>NZ_SSNY01000036.1 GCF_004801285.1 Ollibium composti | reverse complement strand
GTCTAGGCTCAGGACTCATTAATCATAGCCAGAAGATGACGGCGGCAGCGATGCAGATTGCCGAGAAGAAGGTGTGGGCGCAGCGGTCGTAGCGGGTTGCGATGCGCCGCCAGTCTTTGAGCTTGGCGAGGAAAGCGCGGCATTGGCTGCCATAACCGGTGGCGCGCATCCTGGACGTTCTTCTCGACCTGTCCCTTCTCCCAGCCCGAGGCCGGATTGCAGAACTCGGCCTCGAACAGATAATGGCTGGCCATGGCCGAGAAGCGGGCATTGACCTGCCGCTCCTTGCCGCGGCCGATCCTGTCGACCGCCGTGCGCATGTTGTCGTAGATCCCGCGCCGGGGAACGCCGCCCAGACGATCCTTCACCAGTCTCACCGCCTCGAGCTTGAACTCGCGGCTGAACTTCCTTCTCTGCATTCCAACTCTCCAGTTCCGTTAAACACCTTATCTCGGTGTCCACGAAACCGGCAGCAGGCCACATCTTGGAAACCGGAAACGACAGCTTCCGCTTCAAGAACAGCTCAGCACAGGCCGCAACGAGCAAGAAGGAGAAAGCCGCCCCTTGACCAAAACCTAAGACCCAAACCATACATGAAGGCGGGTTGATTGCAGGGGACTTTGGAGTGATAGACATGGCGTTACTGAGCGTTATCCGACGCTGGCATCTGCGAGATGGACATTCGATCCGGGAGATTGCACGGCGCACGGGACTGTCGCGGAATACGATCTGGCCTGCTGCCGGTTTTTCGGACACGGGGTTAAGCTAACATAGCTTTCTCCTCGAACTCGACGGGGCTCATATAGCCCAGTGTCGAGTGCCGTCGCCGGGGATTGTAGAAGCGCTCGATGTTCAGCGGCTGCAGGCCGCCGGAAAAGAGAAGATGGTCATCCGCATCGCGCTCGCCCGCAAGCTACTCGTCATCCTCAACGCAAAAGCACGCGACGCGCGCACCGAGTTCGCAAATGCAACTTGACACTGTTGATTTCCGCTGAGAGCTGACCCGGGATTTTCGCCGAGAAGTGACCCGCCTTCATGTATGGTTTGGGTCTTAGGTTTTGGTCAAGGGGCGGCTTTCTCCTTCTTGCTCGTTGCGGCCTGTGCCCCCGATCCTTCACCAGTCTCACCGCCTCGAGCTTGAACTCGCGGCTGAACTTCCTTCTCTGCATTCCAACTCTCCAGTTCCGTTAAACACCTTATCTCGGTGTCCACGAAACCGGCAGCAGGCCAACATGGCGTTACTGAGCGTTATCCGACGCTGGCATCTGCGAGATGGACATTCGATCCGGGAGATTGCACGGCGCACGGGACTGTCGCGGAATACGATCCGCAAATACCTGCGATCAGGTGAGGTCGACTGTCGTTGGCCATCGGCGCCAGCCCGGCGAGCTTGGCGATTGCCTTGTTGGAAAGGATGCCGATTTCGGGCAATTGAGCAAGCAGGCGGGCCACGGTGCGCGAAGCCACGCCCTTGATCGAGCGGAGGGTCCGATCGAGCCTGGCCCACAGCGGGTCGTCGTCGATCAACGAGGCGATCTCGCCCTCGATGCGGCGGCTCTGGCGCGTGAGCAGCGCGATGACCTCTTCGAGACTTGCGACCGTCTCGGCATCGCCGAGCCGGCTCCAGCGGATGAAGCGGTTATAGAGCGTCTTGTGCGGGCCATATCTTGCGGGCGCATCCTTCCACTGAAGACCGTTGCGGATCACGTAGACAATGCCGCTCACCACCCGCCGGTCATTGACCCGCGGAACCCCGTGCGACAGAGGGAAATGCGGCGATATCCGCGCCATCTGGCGCTCGCTCAGCAGAAACAAATCACCCATCACGGTCTCCTTCTCGGAGCCGTGAATCACATCTCAATCCAAAGCACGGCGGCGAGCCTGCTCAAAAAGGGGATGTTCCCCGTCGTATCGGGCGAACAAAAGGCGGGCTGAACTCGAAGCTCCACACCGTCTGCGACGGTGATGGCCGGCCGATCATCCTGCTCCTGTCGGAAGGCCAGATGAGCGACCACAAGGGCGCGCGTCTCGTGCTCGACGCTTTGCCGGCTGCTTCACACCTGATCGCCGATCGAGGATACGACAGCGCCTGGTTCCGCGCAGAACTCGAAGCAAGAGGCATCCATGGCCAGCCATTATCTGTTCGAGGCCGAGTTCTGCAATCCGGCCTCGGGCTGGGAGAAGGGACAGGTCGAGAAGAACGTCCAGGATGCGCGCCACCGGTTATGGCAGCCAATGCCGCGCTTTCCCTCGCTGGAGGCCTTGAACGACTGGCTGGAACAGCGGTGTCGGGCGCTGTGGCAACAGATTCCCCATGGCCTCAGGCCGGGAACGATCGAAGACATCCGGGCCGAGGAAGCGCGGTTCCTGATGCCGATCGGCATCAGGAACCGCGCTTCCTCGGCCCGGATGTCTTCGATCGTTCCCGGCCTGAGGCCATGGGGAATCTGTTGCCACAGCGCCCGACACCGCTGTTCCAGCCAGTCGTTCAAGGCCTCCAGCGATGGAAAGCGCGGCATTGGCTGCCATAACCGGTGGCGCGCATCCTGGACGTTCTTCTCGACCTGTCCCTTCTCCCAGCCCGAGGCCGGATTGCAGAACTCGGCCTCGAACAGATAATGGCTGGCCATGGTCGAATACACCAAGCGGGTCTCTCCGACCTGCCTCGTCCATTTGGAGCGCAACCGCTACAGCGTGCCGGCGTCCTTTGCCAACCGGCCGGTTAGCCTCCGGGTCTATCCGGAGCGGATTGTGGTTGCTGCGGAAGGGCAGATCGTGTGCGAGCACCGCCGCATCATCGAGCGGTCGCATGACGGCCCCGGTCGCACCGTCTACGACTGGCGTCACTATCTGGCGGTCATCCAGCGCAAGCCCGGTGCTCTGCGCAACGGCGCAATCCGCTCCGGATAGACCCGGAGGCTAACCGGCCGGTTGGCAAAGGACGCCGGCACGCTGTAGCGGTTGCGCTCCAAATGGACGAGGCAGGTCGGAGAGACCCGCTTGGTGTATTCGACGAAGCCATCGAAGAGGCGTGGCATCGGCATCAGGAACCGCGCTTCCTCGGCCCGGATGTCTTCGATCGTTCCCGGCCTGAGGCCATGGGGAATCTGTTGCCACAGCGCCCGACACCGCTGTTCCAGCCAGTCGTTCAAGGCCTCCAGCGATGCCGGGCGTTCATCACTCGAAAAGCCAAGCAATTGGCTTTTCGTCCGCTGCGCGGACCGCTCTTCACCCCCTACGGGTATTACGGCCCGTGTGCGCTGGACGAGCGCTGCAAGCCATCGGCCGGTGGAGGCGCCAATGCCGGCATCGTGAGCTGCGGTGAAGCGGAACGGACGGGAACGGAAATCGCCGGGCGGCGGTCTTCGGATCGCAGTTACCAAACATTCGGCAGCGTTTCGACGACCGCCGTCTTCCCGACCTCAACTCACCGAGGTCTGTTCTTTGACAATGGCCAGACGGAAGAGATTCCGGGCGTGGC
>NZ_SSNY01000035.1 GCF_004801285.1 Ollibium composti | reverse complement strand
GCCAGCAGCGAGATCAATGAAGCCCTCGTGCGTCAGCTCCATCGATGCGAGTTCATGGGCGATGCCAACAATGTCGTGCTTGTCGGCGGCCCTGGCACCGGAAAGACCCACGTCGCCACCGCCCTTGGCGTGCAGGCGGTCGAGCATCACCGCAAGCGTGTGCGCTTCTTCTCCACCGTCGAGCTTGTCAACACGCTCGAGCAGGAGAAGGCCCAAGGCAAGGCCGGCCAGATCGCCAACCGGCTCGCCCATTCCGATCTCGTCATCCTCGATGAACTCGGATATCTGCCCTTCAGCGCGTCAGGCGGGGCGCTGTTGTTCCATCTACTGAGCACGCTCTACGAGCGCACCA
>NZ_SSNY01000034.1 GCF_004801285.1 Ollibium composti | reverse complement strand
CAGTAACGCCATGTCTATCACTCCAAAGTCCCCTGCAATCAACCAGCAGGGGTGGGTTCAAACATGGGTCACTTCTCAATGGAAAAATCCCTCAATCCCGGGTCAGCTCTCAGCGGAAATCAACAGATTTACGTAAAGCTTCGTAATGCCGAGCGGACGCATCCTCGCAAATCCAAAAGGCCAACACCGCAATCTAGGAGAGCCGACGAGATTATCGATTGCATCGATGACATCCACGACCAAGCCTTTTTGCGAGAGGTTCTTGCCAAAGCGCGCGAAGCCAAGAGACAGCTGAACATTATGGTCGATGCACTGCGGAAGCACCCGGAGATAGATGTTGATGCACTCAGGGAAGGACGGCACTCGCTGCGGAAGATCGACGGTCCTCAGCGGCAGTCCGCAATTAGTGTGGACGAAACGAAGATTATCCGGAAGCTGGTTGCACGGCTTCGCGATATGGCCTGCTGCCGGTTTTTCGGACACGGGGTTAAGCTAACATAGCTTTCTCCTCGAACTCGACGGGGCTCATATAGCCCAGTGTCGAGTGCCGTCGCCGGGGATTGTAGAAGCGCTCGATGTAATC
>NZ_SSNY01000033.1 GCF_004801285.1 Ollibium composti | reverse complement strand
CTGTCGCTTGTCCTGCAACATGACGAGCAGGTCGTGCTGACGGCAGTGGAGATGGCCCTGCAGGCTGGCGTGCCGACCAAGGTCCATATCCTTAATCTCCTGCATCGGCTGGTCGACGGCAAGCCGACCGAGACGCCGATCGTGGATGCGCCGCAGGCGCTGAGCCTGGCCAAGGAGCCACAGGCCAATGTCGAGCGCTACGATGCGCTGCGCCAGGTTCGGGAGGTGCGTCATGCGTCATGATCCCGCCAGCGGCGCCATCGTCATCATGCTCCGGAGCCTGAAGATGCACGGCATGGCGCAGGCCGTCGCCGAGCTCACCGAGCAGGCTTCTCCCGCCTTCGAGGCCGCCATCCCGATCCTGTCGCAGCTGCTGAAGGCCGAGATGGCCGAGCGGGAGGTCAGATCCGTGGCCTATCAGCTCAAGAGTGCACGCTTCCCGGTCTATCGCGACCTGGCTGGCTTCGACTTTGCCAGCAGCGAGATCAATGAAGCCCTCGTGCGTCAGCTCCATCGATGCGAGTTCATGGGCGATGCCAACAATGTCGTGCTTGTCGGCGGCCCTGGCACCGGAAAGACCCACGTCGCCACCGCCCTTG
>NZ_SSNY01000032.1 GCF_004801285.1 Ollibium composti | reverse complement strand
ACATGGCGTTACTGAGCGTTATCCGACGCTGGCATCTGCGAGATGGACATTCGATCCGGGAGATTGCACGGCGCACGGGACTGTCGCGGAATACGATCCGCAAATACCTGCGATCAGGTGAGGTCGAGCCCCGCTTCAAGGCGCCGGAGCGGCCGAGCAAGCTTGATGCCTATGCCGAGCGGCTGTCTGCCTGGCTGAGGACGGAAGCAAACAGGCCGCGCAAGCAGAAGCGTACGATCAAGCAGTTGCACGCCGATCTAATGAGCCTCGGCTATGAGGGCTCATATGGTCGTGTCGCCGCCTTTGCGCGGACCTGGAAGGAAGAGCGCCAGCGTCAGATGCAAACGAGCGGGCGCGGCACCTTCGTGCCGCTGGCGTTCGAGCCCGGGGAGGCCTTCCAGTTCGACTGGTCGGAAGACTGGGCGGTCATCGGCGGCGAGCGCACCAAACTTCAGGTGGCGCACTTCAAGCTCAGCTACAGCCGTGCCTTCATCGTGCGGGCCTATCCGCTGCAAACGCACGAGATGCTGTTCGACGCCCACAACCACGCCTTCCGGGTTCTGGGCGGCGTTCCCCGGCGCGGGATCTACGACAACATGCGCACGGCGGTCGACAGGATCGGCCGCGGCAAGGAGCGGCAGGTCAATGCCCGCTTCTCGGCCATGGCCAGCCATTATCTGTTCGAG
>NZ_SSNY01000031.1 GCF_004801285.1 Ollibium composti | reverse complement strand
GGTCCGATCGAGCCTGGCCCACAGCGGGTCGTCGTCGATCAACGAGGCGATCTCGCCCTCGATGCGGCGGCTCTGGCGCGTGAGCAGCGCGATGACCTCTTCGAGACTTGCGACCGTCTCGGCATCGGCCGCCGCGCTCCTGCGCTGCTTGTTGACGGTCAGGTCGGCGCCGAGCTGGGAAAGTCGGACCATCAGAGCTTTGAGCCGCGCCTGCGCCGGGCTGGGCGGCGGCGTCGGCATGATCTGCTTGGCTTCGGCGAAGCGGGCGATGACGGCGGCGTCGATCCGGTCGGTCTTCTCCAGGAAGCCAATCCCCTCAGCGAAACAGCGCACGTTGCGCGCGTTGACGATACCGCAGGGCTGGCCGGCCTGCCACAGCAGCAGGAAAGCCAGCCGCTCATAGCCGCCCGACGCCTCCATGACGGCGAGTTCGGCACCATGGTCCCGGCAGAAGCCGGCGAGCCCGGCAATGCCGGCCGCGTCGTTGCCGAAACGCTCTGCCGTCGCGCCTGGCTCGACATGGGCGTCGAGCCAGTCTTTCGAAACATCAACTCCACAAATGGTCCTGCTCACGGTAACCTGCCTTGTGCGTGCGGTTGAAGCCAAGCGACTATTCGGTCGTGCGTGACGAGGCGAAGATCCCTGGCTCCCCTGCGGTTGTGGCCGGAGGGTGTACGGGCGACTTCGCCAAGCCTCGAACCGGATGGCCATCCGGTTCGAGGCTCAGTCGCTTTCCTCGCACAAATCCTGCCTGCGTGCAGATACAAGGGTG
>NZ_SSNY01000030.1 GCF_004801285.1 Ollibium composti | reverse complement strand
ACGCCTACCTCGCCGACGTCATCACCCGCATCATCGCCGGCCACCCTCAAAACCAGATCGATGACCTTTTGCCCTGGGCCTATGCCCCAGCGCCACTCAAGGCCGTGGCCTGAGAACAGCGGTTACGGCGGATTCTCTGCGCTCGACATTTCTGATGACCTATGGACGAGTCACAGCCTGCCGTGAATTGACAGACGCGCCAAGGGATGACTGCCGACGCGGTATGGAACTACATCCGGCACCGATCGCGCGGTATCGTCCTCAAGGCGGTCTATTCTCCGCCCCGCAGACACAAAAATGGACCTATCGGATGCTTCTGCTGCATGCAATCAAGCGATGCTCAGGGCGAGAAGAATACCAACATAAGAAAGATGCAGACTTCCAGACCGAGGCTTGCGGTGATCAGCCACCGCAGCCGCCTTACGCTACGGCGCAAGTCGCCCCAAGGACTGTCGGCTTGCTGAAACATCATCGCCTCGTCGCTTGTCGTTTGAAGGCCATGCGTAATTTCTCCTCGGACACCATGGTAGCCTTCAGGGGATCTCGGTCAAGTGCAGGAAATGATGTCGTGTATCTCAGCCGACAGGCCAAAACGTGGCTGTTGCTATTTCAGTCCTCGGCGCCACCCGATGACGACTACAACCGCAAATCCATCTCGATCATCAATACGGCTGACCACGCGCGCTTTTCGCGAACTGTTGCGCCTTCACGGGATCGAGCAGTTCGATGACATCCACGTCCAGAGCTTTCGCTATCCTGGCCAGGACCAGTATGGATGGATTGCGCACGCCGCGCTCGATACCGCTGATATAGCCACGATCGAACCCGCTGTCCGTCGCGAACTCCTCCTGTGTGAAGTTTCGCTCCTTGCGCAGGCGTCGCAAATTCCAGCCGATGCGATCGCGGATGTCCATCGCGCGGCACGATCAGCTGATGCGACTGATCCGCCCACGACTTATAAGACTCATTTTGTTGATTTCCGCTGAGAGCTGACCCGGGATTGAGGGATTTTTCCATTGAGAAGTGACCCATGTTTGAACCCACCCCTGCTGGTTGATTGCAGGGGACTTTGGAGTGATAGACATGGCGTTACTGA
>NZ_SSNY01000029.1 GCF_004801285.1 Ollibium composti | reverse complement strand
TGGCCTGCTGCCGGTTTCGTGGACACCGAGATAAGGTGTTTAACGGAACTGGAGAGTTGGAATGCAGAGAAGGAAGTTCAGCCGCGAGTTCAAGCTCGAGGCGGTGAGACTGGTGAAGGATCGGGGCGTTGCGGTGGCGCAGGCAGCTCGCGACCTTGATGTCCACGAGAACGTGCTGCGCAAATGGGTGCGCGAGCTATCGACGGATCCGCATCATGCCTTTCCCGGCCATGGTCAGCTGAAGCCGGAGCAGCAGGAGATTGATCGGCTGCGCAAGGAAGTGGCTAAGCTGAAGGCGGAGCGCGACATCCTAAAAAAGGCCGCAGCCTACTTCGCGAGGGAAGCGATATGAGGTTCGCTTTCATCGCGAGGCACCGGAACATCTGGCCGGTGGCATGGCTGTGCGACGCGCTGGATGTCTCCCGCTCGGGCTTTCACGCCTGGCTCAACCGCAGCCCCAGCGCTCGCTCCCGGCACGACGAGGTGCTGGTGACGGCGATCGATCGCAGCTTCAAGAGCAGCGACCGAACCTATGGTGCTCGCCGCGTCTGGCATGACGTGCTGGCCGAGGGTCTCTCCTGCGGCCTGCATCGCATCGAGCGGCTCATGCGTCAGAACGGGCTGCGTGCCCGACCGCGGCGTCGTGGACTGCCGAAAGACACCGGCGAGCGAGCGACAGTGTCGGACAACATCCTCGACCGCGCTTTCGAAGCCTCGGCCCCGAACCAGAAGTGGATCGCCGACTTCACCTACATCTGGACCGCCGAAGGTTGGCTCTACGTTGCCGCCGTCGTCGACCTGTTCTCCAGACGCGTTGTCGGCTGGGCGATGAAGGCCGAGATGACGGCACAGCTCGTCACCGACGCCCTCATCATGGCGATCTGGAGGAGAGGCAAGCCCGACAGCCTGCTGCACCACAGCGACCAGGGCAGCCAATATACGAGCGAACAGTTCCAGCGCCTGATGGCCGACCACGGCATCACATGCTCAATGAGCCGGTCAGGCAACGTCTGGGACAATGCAGCGATGGAGAGCTTCTTCTCGTCGCTGAAAACCGAGCGGACAGCCCGCAAGGTTTACAGGACGAGGGATGACGCCAGGGCCGATGTGTTCGATTACATCGAGCGCTTCTACAATCCCCGGCGACGGCACTCGACACTGGGCTATATGAGCCCCGTCGAGTTCGAGGAGAAAGCTATGTTAGCTTAACCCCGTGTCCGAAAAACCGGCAGCAGGCCA
>NZ_SSNY01000028.1 GCF_004801285.1 Ollibium composti | reverse complement strand
CAAGGGCGGTGGCGACGTGGGTCTTTCCGGTGCCAGGGCCGCCGACAAGCACGACATTGTTGGCATCGCCCATGAACTCGCATCGATGGAGCTGACGCACGAGGGCTTCATTGATCTCGCTGCTGGCGAAGTCGAAGCCTGCCAGGTCGCGATAGACCGGGAAGCGTGCACTCTTGAGCTGATAGGCCACGGATCTGACCTCTCGCTCGGCCATCTCGGCCTTCAGCAGCTGCGACAGGATCGGGATGGCGGCCTCGAAGGCGGGAGAAGCCTGCTCGGTGAGCTCGGCGACGGCCTGCGCCATGCCGTGCATCTTGAGGCTCCGGAGCATGATGACGATGGCGCCGCTGGCGGGATCATGACGCATGACGCACCTCCCGAACCTGGCGCAGCGCATCGTAGCGCTCGACATTGGCCTGTGGCTCCTTGACCAGGCTCAGCGCCTGCGGCGCATCCACGACGGGTGCCGTGATCGGCTTGCCGTCGACCAGCCGATGCAGGAGATTAAGGATATGGACCTTGGTCGGCACGCCAGCCTGCAGGGCCATCTCCACTGCCGTCAGCACGACCTGCTCGTCATGTTGCAGGACAAGCGACAGGATCTCGACCATCTCGCGGTCGCCGCCGGGCTTCCTGAGCAGGTGCTGCTGCAGCCGTTTGAAGGCTTCGGGGAGTTCAGTAAAGGGAGCGCCGTTGCGCAGAGCACCGGGCTTGCGCTGGATGACCGCCAGATAGTGACGCCAGTCGTAGACGGTGCGACCGGGGCCGTCATGCGACCGCTCGATGATGCGGCGGTGCTCGCACACGATCTGCCCCTCCGCGGCAACCACAATCCGCTCCGGATAGACCCGGAGGCTAACCGGCCGGTTGGCAAAGGACGCCGGCACGCTGTAGCGGTTGCGCTCCAAATGGACGAGGCAGGTCGGAGAGACCCGCTTGGTGTATTCGACGAAGCCGTCGAAGAGGCGTGGCATGGGCATCAGGAACCGTGCTTCCTCGGCCCGGATGTCTTCGATCGTGCCGGGTCGGAGGCCATGGGGAATCTGTTGCCACAGCTCCCGACACCGCTGCTCCAGCCAGTCGTTCAGGGCCTCCAGCGATGGAAAGCGCGGCATTGGCTGCCATAGCCGGTGACGCGCATCCTGGACGTTCTTCTCGACCTGTCCCTTCTCCCAGCCCGAAGCCGGATTGCAGAACTCGGTCTCGAACAGATAATGGCTGGCCATGGCCGAGAAGCGGGCATTGACCTGCCGCTCCTTGCCGCGGCCGATCCTGTCGACCGCCGTGCGCATGTTGTCGTAGATCCCGCGCCGGGGAACGCCGCCCAGA
>NZ_SSNY01000027.1 GCF_004801285.1 Ollibium composti | reverse complement strand
CGATTACATCGAGCGCTTCTACAATCCCCGGCGACGGCACTCGACACTGGGCTATATGAGCCCCGTCGAGTTCGAGGAGAAAGCTATGTTAGCTTAACCCCGTGTCCGAAAAACCGGCAGCAGGCCAATGCGAGTATATCGGAACGGGCGAACGGCGGGGGCGCGTACATTGCCGAGCGCTTTGTGATCCCAGTGTCGATGTTGGATCGCGACGTCGGCGAAGCGCTCAGCCTGGGCAGTCTTCGGGAGATGAACTCGTGCACATCCAACTCCATGAACTTCGCCCTGCCGCCACGCCGTAATTTCTCCAGCGGAAGGAGATCTCGCCGTCGGCGGTACTGACCAGACGGGAATTTAGCGATGGCGACGCGATGGGTATAGCGGCCGAGGTGAGCCAGCTGTTCCGGCCCGGCGAACGGCGGCTTGGCATAAACAACCCAGTCAAGCCCGCGGACTTCGCCAACCCCGCGCTTGAACACGGCAGGTGGTCGGCGAAGTTGCCGAAGAAGCTCAACTTGCCTGCTTCGTACGCTGCCTGCAGATCCTGCAGAAAGAGCCGGCGGAACAGGCGCGACAGCACCCAAACGGCAGGAAAAAACTGGGACTACAAGATACCAGAGCGCGTCGATGGAATACGCAACTGTGCAATCACTGCGAGCCGCAGCCAGTACCGCAACATTCGGCGGCAATTAATACCAGGCTACAAACAAGTCACACCAAGTCAAACCCTAGGGCGTGCCCGCTGGGATATGGGGTTCGTACGCCTATTCATCTAACAGTGCTCCTGGCGTCACGTCCAAGAACTGTGCCAGTCTATCGACTAGGATAATAGTTGGGTTCCGAGCGCCACGTTCAAGGTCGGATATATAAGTGCGATGGATACCCACGTCATGTGCAAAAGCCTCTTGCGACAGGTTTCTCTGCTGCCGCAGCCTTCTCAGATTTCGGGCGAGGCGTTTACGAATGTCCACGCCGCGAGAGTCGACATCCGTCGACGAACAGTCTACAGACTATAAGTGACAAAGCGCTTGACTTCGTGCGATCGCCGAGCGCACATATCTCACTTATTGTCTGCACAGAAGTACTTCCGCCGCGATCAGCGAAACGGAACACGGTGTCCGGGCTTAGACAACTTTCGGAGAAGACGTTGCCGCACAATCATCTGGAGTCAGCGGGAAGTTCCCCTCAGTCCGATCCTAGTGACTATGCGTATCATGGCGAGGACAACGTCATACCCAGCCAGTACGAATGGCCATCAGGAATGGATGTCCAGAGAGCGCGAATAACTCCGGTGTCGAGTTCTGATTTACCGCGAATCAGGCAGCGGCACGCAGATGAGGAAGCAGCGAGAAAACGACTATCGGCAGAAGCGAGAGCAGACGAACAAAGGAAGAGGGATGAAGACCACGCAGCGCGCTACCGTTACGTTTCGCCGCTTGCGCCTCAAAAGCGGTCTTTAAAATTGGAATTCGAACCAGAGGATAAAAACAATGAACTTTGAGCCGACCGAAGGTGACCGAACGCTTTTTGCACTCGTCAGGCGTCTGTTTCCCAATCTGCAATTTTTGGGCGGAACCCTCACGGATATGGAAAAAGCTACGACTCGGACACAAATCCGATTTCTATCAAAATTGTACTGCAAGCTTGTAGGGCGGTAGAGAAAGGGTAAGCGAGGCTCTGACCGCACCTTCTTTGCGCAGGCCTGAAGGGGCACGGTGACGATCCGATTTGGAGGATCGTTTTGTGTCTGGACTTGACCATAGACTTGAGCCGGAGGGCGAGCTCCGGCGCT
>NZ_SSNY01000026.1 GCF_004801285.1 Ollibium composti | reverse complement strand
CGTAACCGCTGTTCTCAGGCCACGGCCTTGAGTGGCGCTGGGGCATAGGCCCAGGGCAAAAGGTCATCGATCTGGTTTTGAGGGTGGCCGGCGATGATGCGGGTGATGACGTCGGCGAGGTAGGCGTACGGGTCGACGCCGTTGAGCTTGCAGGTTTCGATGAGCGAGGCGATCGTGGCCCAGTGTTCTCCCCCGCCGTCGGAGCCGGCGAAGAGTGCGTTCTTGCGATTGAGGGCGATGGGGCGGATGGTCCGCTCGACGACGTTGGAGTCGATCTCGACGCGACCCTCGTCGAGGAAGCGCGTCAGGCCAGTCCAGCGCGAGAGCGCGTAGCGGATCGCTTCGGCGAGCTTGCTCTTCTGGCTGACCAGGGCGAGCTTCCCGCGCAGCCATAGATCGAGGGCGTCGATGATCGGCCGGGACCTTTGCTGGCGAGCGGCGCGGCGTTCGTCTGCCGGGCGACCTCGGATATCACTCTCGATCTTGTAGAGCTCGGCGATGCGCTGGAGCGCTTCCGTGGCGATCGGTGCCGGACCGGATTGGGCCAACTCGTAGAACTTCCGCCGCACGTGGCTCCAGCAAAACGCCAGGCTCACGGCGTTCCTGTCGGCCAGGGCCCGGTATCCGGCGTAGCCGTCCACCTGTAGGATTCCGACGAAGCCCTGAAGGTGCCGGAGCGGCTGCTCGGCCTTTCGATCGGGCGCATAGAGATAGGCGACGCCAGGTGGCTCGGCTCCGCCCCAGGGGCGATCGTCGCGGGCATAGGCGAACAGTTGACCCGTCTTGGTGCGGCCGCGCCCGGGATCGAGCACCGGCGCGGTAGTCTCGTCGGCGAAGAGCTTGTCGGACGCCTTCAGTCGCTCGAACAGTCGCTCGTGGATGGGCCGAAGCAGGAAGGCCGCCTTGCCGACCCAGTCGGCGAGCGTCGAGCGGTCGAGGTTCACGCCTTGGCGGGCATAGATCTGCGCCTGGCGATACAGCGGAAGGTGGTCGGCGTACTTGCCGACCAGAACATGGGCGACGGTCGCCTCGGTCGGAATGCCGCCCTCGACGAGGCGCGCCGGAGGCGGCGCCTGCACCACGACCTCCTCGCAGTTCCGGCAGGCATACTTTGGCCGGCGCGTGACGATCACACGGAACTGGGCCGGCACGATATCGAGGCGCTCGGAATGATCTTCGCCCATGACGTGCAGCATTCCCTTGCAGCACGGGCATGTCTTGTCAGGGATGTCGATGACCTGCTCGATCCGCGGCAGGTGGGCGGGTAATGAACCGCGGTTGGCGCGGCGCTTTCTGACGCAAGCCTCAAGCTTCGCAGGATCGGCGGCTTCCTCAGCGGCGAGGCCTTCTGCCTCGACCTGCTCGACCTCTTCCAGGCCCAGCAGCAGCTGCTCGACGGGCAGGCTCTCTGCCCTGCGGCCGAAGCGGTGACGCTGCAGTTCCTTGATGATCTGACGCAGCCGCTCGTTCTCGGCGCGCTCGGTGGCGAGCATCGCCTGAAGCGCAATCGGATCGTTGGTCAGTGGCTCGGCTGGATTGCTCACAAGGCCGATTCAATCATGGATTACAATGCATTGCCAGTATCTTGGCCGCCCATGGAATCAACTTGCCGCGACCGGTGCGCGCGTCTCACGGGCGTCATGCACGCGCCGCCAATCCAGCCCTTCCAAGAGCGCCTGCAGTTGCGCTGCCGTCAGCCTCACCACACCGTCGGTGATGGTAGGCCAGCAGAACTTTCCGTCTTCCAGACGCTTCGCCAGCAGGCACACGCCGGTGCCGTCGAAGTAGACAAGCTTGACCCGGTCGGCGCGTTTGGCCCTGAAGACGTAGACCGCGCCGGAGAACGGATCGGAGCCCATAGTCTCCCGTACCAGCGCCGCCAGGCCGTCAGCGCCCTTGCGGAAGTCGACCGGCTTGGTCGCCACCATAACGCGCACGGCGCCAGTCGGACCGATCACGACGCACCCTTCAGTGCGCCGATGACCGCCGCGATCGTGGCGGGCGAGGCGCCGTCGCCGATCCTCACCGTGACGCCCGACGCCTCGAGCTCGATCGCGACAACACGTCGTCGTGGCGCGCGCCGTTTCGCTCGCGGCTTCAGCTCTTTCGCCGCAATCGGTTCGGGGGCGACCACGACTGCCGGCACGAAGGCAGGCGGTGCCTCAGCCTCCAATCGCTTGCGCGCCTCGCGCCGCCAAGTGAACAATTGCTGCGGCGTCAGGCCATGCCGGCGCGCCACGGCTGACACTACCGCGCCCGGCGTCAGCGTCTCCTCCAGGATCCGCGCCCGGTCGTCGGCCGACCATCGCCGCCGTCCCATCGCCCCGTTGATGATCTCGAAGCGCCGGAGCTCGCCCTCCGGCTCAAGTCTATGGTCAAGTCCAGACACAAAACGATCCTCCAAATCGGATCGTCACCGTGCCCCTTCAGGCCTGCGCAAAGAAGGTGCGGTCAGAGCCTCGCTTAC
>NZ_SSNY01000025.1 GCF_004801285.1 Ollibium composti | reverse complement strand
CACAGGCCGCAACGAGCAAGAAGGAGAAAGCCGCCCCTTGACCAAAACCTAAGACCCAAACCATACATGAAGGCGGGTCACTTCTCGGCGAAAATCCCGGGTCAGCTCTCAGCGGAAATCAACACCTCGATGACGCGCTGAAGGTCCATGCGTCGCCAGCGCACCACACCGTCGACGACGGGGTCCGGGCCGGTCTCCACGATCCGGGCCAATTCCACCTGCTGGGTCACCGACAGCCGCCTGGGATTGCCCGGGCGGCGGTTGTCCTTAAGCCCGGCCGGTCCAAGCGCGTTGAAGCGATGCACCCAGTCCCGCAGCGTCTGCCGATCCATGCCGCCTATCTTCGCGGCGTCCGCACGGCTCATCCCCTCCAGCACCGCTGCGATCGACAGCAACCGTCGGCTCTGGTTCGCATCCTTCGTCGAAGCCGCCAAGCGGCGAAGCTCAGACGACCTATGACTTGGCTTGATCTCTACGGTTCTCGGCATGGCGCAGGTTCTCCACGCCCCTTTTGAATCATGCCGACCTCAATCTGGGAATCCCTACCGAGTCAGATCAGAGGGCCGTTGGTATAATCCGTGTGGAAGTATGTTTTGTTGCAAAGCGAAACAGCTTTCATGGCCTTCCGATATCGGCGGTTGGCTAGTGTTGATCGCTCAAAGGACGTCGTGGGCGCTGCCGCCCGCTGGTTCGCCGATGCAGTGCGTGCGGCCCAAGCCGAGTTCCGCCTCGGGACAGTCGAGAACTTGGCCGAGCCGGATGCCGCCTTCGACAAGGCCCTCAGCGTCCATACGATATATTTCAGGTAGGGCCTCAAAACTGGATCCGTGGCGCTAGCACGCATTCTTAGGTTAGGCGGGTGGTGCTAGGCTTCCTTCCAAAGGCGCACATGGACCGGATGAACATGCCGGCCGAAATCTTCACCCCGCGTGAGCCAGACGAGGTCATTGCTCCTTGCAAGATGCCGGGTTCGGCGACACCGAGGTGCGGAGACCGAGCCCAGAAACCACATGGCTCGTTACGACGGCCGTACGTCGATGACTTGATATGCTGTATCTTAATCGATCCGTTCTTGTGAAAGCATGGCTAACCGGGGCACGTCGACCCGCGTGAAGAAGGCTGCACCGTAGAACCCTGACGGCTACGTGGCTTCTGGATGAAGACGCGGGCATTCTGCCTCGGTCGGTCTCGGGACGACGGCTTTCCACCAAAGCTTCTCCGCGAGTGGACGGTCCGGTTTCGGCCCCGGATACGCCATCCGGAACTGATGTGCAGCAGGCCTGTAGGTATGGCGGCTTCGCGGGATTTGTAATATCATCTTACACGCGGAACGGCTCAGTCGCTGCGCGATCGCTGCCTTCAGCTTTTTCGCCGTTGCCGATCCGCCGGCCTCCCATTGCTCAGCTGTCAGGTATCTCCAGACGACGGCCTCATAGGGAACCTACTGACGACCCATGTCCAGTCCTTCCGCGAGTAAGCTTCAGTTCGGATTCATTGCCTTTGGAATACGACCGACAGATTGTTCGCGGGCATCTCGTGGATTTCGGGTTCCCCGAAGCTGTGCAACAGAGCGCAGCGAGTGACATCCTCGACATTGCGCAAACCCCATTCCGGATTGCGCGACCGCAACTCGCTATCGAACGCCATGTTGCTCGGTGACGTTTGCACGCCGCTCCGCAGATATGGGCCATAGAGGAAAAGAATGCCGCCTTGGCCAAGAATGGTTTCCGCCCCACGGATGAGTCCTTCCGCGGCAGGCCAGGGCGCTATGTGAATCATGTTCAGGCAAACGACCGCCGCCGCAGATCCTAGCTGCCAGGGCAACTCGGTCGCGTCGAGGCGCAGTGGAGATAGAATATTTCCGAGTCCCTCAGCCGCAATCCACTGTTTGATCCATCGGAGGGAAGGTTCGTCGCGTTCGCTGGGTTGCCAAGTGAGGTACGGCATCATGCGGGCAAAATGAACGATATGTTGCCCCGTGCCGCTGCTGATTTCGAGCACCGTGCCATGATCGGGCAAGATGCGTTTCAGGACGTCTGCGATCGGGCCCTTGTTGCGTTCGGCAGAGGGGCTGACCGGGCGTTTGTCAGGAGAGACGTCCAGTTCCTCGTTCCGCAAATCGCTTCCTTCCTCTGCTGATGGCGCGAAGGATGTCGGTACCAAAGAGCTCCATCCCACTAAACCTGGAATAAGTCTGCAACCATCAGGACGACCGCGGCGCCTTGGTCCGTGATCGTCCGGAAGGCGCAGGCTTCACCCGGATGCGCATTGTTCCGCCCTCGGGATGGTCAATTTCAAACTCGTTCGTCTTTCGCACAAGGTCGCTCAGTTTGCGGAAGCCGAAGGTGCGTGGATCGAAGTCGGAGGCAAGATTGGCAAGCTGGTTGCCTACCGCCCCGAGCGTCACCCAGCCGTCCTCACTCTCCATCTGAGCAATCACCCGCTTGATAATTGCCGCCGCCGTGCTCGGTGGCTGGAGAGGCGTAGCTGATTGAACGGCATCGGTCACGTTGGCCGGCGCGGTCGGCAGCAGGTTTTCCGTATAGACGAAACGCCGACAAGCCTGCCGGAAACTCTCCGGGGTCTTTTGCTCGCCGAACCCATACACATCGACGCCCTGTTCGCGAATGCGGGCGGCAAGCCGAGTGAAGTCACTGTCGGACGAAACGAGACAGAACCCGTCGAACCGGCCGCTGTGCAGAAGGTCCATTGCGTCGATCACCAGCGTGATGTCGGAGGCGTTCTTGCCCGTCGTATAGGCAAATTGCTGTTGCGGGATGATGGCGTGTTTCGACAGGATGTCGGCCCAGCCCTTCGAGCGGGCGCTGGAAAAATCGCCGTAGATGCGCCGAACGCTGGCTTCCCCGATCTTCGCGATTTCCTCGAACAGCCCATCGGCGATCTTCGCCGACGCGTTGTCGGCGTCGATGAGGACGGCCAGGCGCTGGGATCGTTGTTCAGTAGGCATGGGTTGCCTTCGTCAAGGTGGTCTTTGGGGATTACGTCGTTTGATCAGATGAAATAGCGTGCGCTGCAGCAAGCAGGGACAATAACCGCTGATGATAAGGCCGTCGAGGATCAGCCCAGACGTTCTGATTAATGAAAGCCTCGGAACCGCTGATCTGGCGGCAAGTCCCATGTGCGCGAACGGCATGAAGTTGCTGATCTACGCCCGCGACAATGAGGGCATCACGCTGACGAAATCCGGCGGGTTCTTCCGCAAATTCGTTACGTGGGCCGCTCACGAATTCCGGTGGCCGGAGCACGAGCCGGAGAAGCTCTTCGCCGTCAACAAGGTGCTTAACGAGCAGGATTTCTTCCCACTTGCCGTCATGCACAGCCTGATGCTGGCAACCCGCCTGATCCGTCACTACAAAGGCAAAGCCGTGCTGACAAAAGCCGGACGGTCGATGATTGGCGACTATGGCAGGCTGCAGGCCGTGTTGTTCGACGCCTATTTTTCGACGCTGGACCTATCGGAATATGAGCGGTTCCCGATGGAATATGAAGATGCCGATCTGCGTCACTGTCTTGGCGTTGTCCAAAACCGCCTGGACGATTGGGTTGAGCTGGCCGATTTCGCGGGATGGTGCCTGCCGCTCAACATGATCACGGCATCGCGCATCGATCCGGTGTCCGATGCCTGCTTTCATCTGATTTCGCGGTTGATACGACCGCTCATCTGGATAGGACTTTTGGAACGCAAGCCGGAACAGGATCGCACCCGCATCGAGCAACGGCACTACCGCAAGACAATCCTGTTTGACCGATTTATCCGGATCGCTTTCAGGCAGGATGGCGGGTGGTCAATTCACTGACATGACGGTTCCCCAAGGTCTCCGGACGACGGCTTTCCCCAAAGCTTATCTACGAGCGGGTGGTCAGTAGGCCCCGCTCCAGCCGGAATGGACTCTTCCGGAAAACGGCGTCCAAAACGCCTATCGCGAAGGGTAACTTACCGCAGGGTGGTTCCGAAAACCGGAAAGTCATCTTCCGGCCCCGCATTCGACATGGCTCATCACGTCACTAGGTTGGGTGGGAGCGCGTGCAAGAAGTTTTACCGAGGGGCCTTTCGTGACAGTGGATCCGTCGCAGCGACACTGTTGTCGCCCCCGAGCCAAGGAAAGCTTTAGGTTGCTGTGTTCTATTTCATCCATAGAATGCCAGCGAATTAGCTCTGGTGGATGGATGCGAACAAGGGTTCAAGGAATCGGCGAGGGGTTTCTGCTTCTGACGGGGAATCGTCGGTCTTCGAATAATTTGAGGCCGGTCGGTAAGGCCGCCGCGAATTCCGGCGCATGAAGTTAATTTCTAACGCTGGGACCGAACGCGTTATCGATCAGCTGCGACAATGGCTGACACCGGGCGCGCGACTGGATCTGATTTCGAAAGAGCTTTCGGTTCACGCGTTTGCTGAGGTACGTGATCTGCTCTCGAAGACCGGCGACTGCCGGCTGCTCCTAGGAGAAGAAGCGTGGGAGCCGGCGGCGTTATTCAATGGATCGGCTGATATTGCCGCGCGTGGAAAGCTACAGGAACGGTGGCTTGCCCGTCAGCTAGCCGACTGGATCAAAAAGCTTTCTGACGTTCGGCGAGCATCCTCGACCCCGTCTCAGGCACTCGTCCTGATCGAGGCATCTGGATCAAGACGGGCCTTGCTGGGAGCCTGTGACCTCACGACCCAAGGATTGGGACTTACCCCCGGGGACAGGATGTCGCTCGTGCAAGCGACGGATGCACCTGACGAATCCTTGGCTTTCGCGGAATGGTTTCGCTCGAACTGGGACGGAATTCGGCCGAACCCCGCTCACAAAGAGTACCTCCTCCAGTTGCTAGAAGACGCCAGTTCACATCGCGCACCATCCTTGATCTATTTTCAGATTCTGTACCAGCTGTTCCGCAATCTCGGTGACGAGTTGGATGAAGAGCGGATCATCAAGTCGGCAACGGGAATTCGAAACACGATCGTCTGGAAGAAGCTGTTTCGTTTTCAGCGCGACGGGGTGATCGGCGCGATTGACAAGCTCGAACGGATTGGCGGGTGCATCATTGCCGACAGCGTAGGCCTGGGAAAGACCTTCGAGGCCTTGGCTGTCATCAAGTACTATGAACTGCGGAACGATCGGGTGCTGGTACTCTGCCCCAAGCGGCTGCGCGACAACTGGACGCTGTACAAGGCCAATGATCGGCGAAATCTGTTGGCTGCTGACCGCTTCAACTACGACGTTCTCAATCACACGGACCTGTCCAGGGAAGGGGGCCTCTCCGGGGACATTGACCTGTCACATGTGAACTGGGGCAACTATGATCTCGTCGTGATCGACGAGTCACACAACTTCAGAAATAAGGCGACTCATAAGGATCGCGATACCCGTTACGACCATTTGATGAAGCGGATCATCAAGACTGGCGTGAAGACCAAGGTTCTGATGCTTTCTGCGACCCCCGTGAACAATCGTCTGGCAGACCTGAAGAACCAGATCGCGTTCATGACGGAAGGCAATGATCTGGCCCTGATTGGCCACGGTATCCCGAGCATCGAGGCCACAATCCGGAAGGCGCAAGCGCAGTTCAATCGTTGGCTCGATTGTTGATTTCCGCTGAGAGCTGACCCGGGATTGAGGGATTTTTCCATTGAGAAGTGACCCATGTTTGAACCCACCCCTGCTGGTTGATTGCAGGGGACTTTGGAGTGATAGACATGGCCTGCTGCCGGTTTTTCGGACACGGGGTTAAGCTAACATAGCTTTCTCCTCGAACTCGACGGGGCTCATATAGCCCAGTGTCGAGTGCCGTCGCCGGGGATTGTAGAAGCGCTCGATGTAATCG
>NZ_SSNY01000024.1 GCF_004801285.1 Ollibium composti | reverse complement strand
ACAGAGGGAAATGCGGCGATATCCGCGCCATCTGGCGCTCGCTCAGCAGAAACAAATCACCCATCACGGTCTCCTTCTCGGAGCCGTGAATCACATCTCAATCCAAATTAATAGGTCCTGAGCCTAGGTCCGTCGTTAGCTTCCGGCTCCACCGCCCTCAATCGGGGGCAGCGAAATCCCTGCGCCTGGACAGTCGCCCGTCAACTCCCCACAGGTTGGCCAACGGGCGTCTTTTCTCGCCCGGATGGAACCCAATCCTAGATCGCCTGCCCGCCTGACACCTCGATACGCTGTGCGTTTACCCAGCGATTGTCTTCCGAAAGAAGCGATGCGATCATCGGACCGATGTCGTCGGGAAGGCCAGGACGGCCGAGGGCGGTCGCCTCGGCGATGTGCCGGGCCACCTCCGGGTTGTCGCGCACCGCGCCGCCCGAGAAGTCGGTCTGGATGGCGCCCGGCGCGACCGTATTGACGGCGATGCGGCGGGGGCCGAGTTCCTTGGCCATGTAGCGGGTCATCACCTCGACCGCGCCCTTCATTGAGCCATAGGCGATGCGGCCGGGATAGATGATGCGGGTCAGGCCGGAGGAGATATTCACGATCCTGCCTCCATCCGCGATCATCGGCAGCAATGTCTGCGTCAGGAAGAAGGGGCCCTTGAGGTGGACGCGGTAGGCGGCATCGAAATCCTCTTCTTTCACCTCATCGAACGGGCCGCTATGCGATGTGCCGGCCATGTTGACGAGGAAGTTGAAGCGTTCCGCCTTCCATTCGTCGAGCACGCTCCGTACTTTGTCGGCGAAACCGGGAAACGCGCCCGTGTCGCCGGTGTCGAGCTGCAACGCGACCGCGCGAGCGCCGGCTTGCTGGACTCGCGCCACCACCTCGTCGGCGGCGGCTCGGTTGCTGTTGTAGGTCAGGATCGATGATACGCTACGGCGCGCGAGCGCCTCCACGGTCGAGCGGCCGAGACCGCGGCTACCTCCTGTGACGAGTGCAATGAGGTCTGTTGTCATGAGGAATCTCCATTCTGTCAGGATCCCAATCTAGTATTCATTCCCGCCATGATTAGATCGCGCTTTCCGTCAGCATTGTTTTGCGTGATAGAATAATCCGCATGGATCGGCTCGCTACGCTCAACCTTTTCGTCCGCATCGTCGAACGAAGCAGCTTCAGCGCGGCCGCGGCGGATTGCGGCGTTTCGCGGCCGGTCGCGACCGCTGCCATCAAGGCTCTGGAGGCGCGCCTCGGCACCCGGCTACTGCAGCGTTCCACCCGCCACGTCCAGCCTACGATCGAGGGCGAAGCCTATTACCATCGCTGCGTCGCCATCCTCGCCGATCTCGAGGATGCGGATCGAGGTGCCGGCGGCGCGGTTGCCGGGGTGGTCCGTGTCGATGTCGTCGGCCATCTCGCCCGCACGACGTTGTTGCCGGCACTGCCCGAATTCCTGGCACGGCATCCGGCGTTGACCGTTCATCTCGGCGAAGGTGAGCGTTTTGTCGATCTGGTGCGCGAGGGCGTGGATTGCGTCGTGCGCGCCGGCACATTGGCCGATAGCGACATGGTGGTCCGGCGGCTGGGCATGATGGAGGAGATCACCGTCGCGAGCCCTGCCTATCTCGCAAAGCACGGCACACCGCTCACCCCGGACGAACTGGATGGCCATCGGATGATTGGCTTCGTCTCGTCGCGCACGGGCCAACCGCTTCCACTCGAATTCACGCGCGATGGCAGCGTCATCGAGGTAGCATTGCCGGCGCGCGTGCTGGTCGGCGGTGCTGATACCAGCGCAGCGGCCGCGCGGTTCGGCCTGGGGCTTTACCAAGCGCCCCGGTATCGTTTTGCCGACGACCTGGCGAGTGGCGCGCTGGTCGAGGTACTCGCCGATTTTGTGCCAACGCCAACGCCTTTGTCAGTGCTCTATCCGAGCAACCGTCAGCTTTCCCCACGCGTGCGTGTGTTTGTTGATTGGTTGGTCGAGACAATCGGTCCCCGGCTCGACGTCGGTTGAACCGAGACCGAACACGAAGTCGCCTGGCGCTTATGCACCCCATTATCGCTGTAATAGGCGTCGGTCGCAGATCCCGAACCGGCCGTTTTTCACGATCATGCCGACGCTCTTGCTGAGAGGCCGGTACCCGTGCCGCTCAGCGGTGTCTCGACGGCAGTGACGTATCCCGATCATGCCGAGCTGAGGAGCGGGGCAGACGTCTCCCCACGGCCAAGGCCGAGCGGAGATCGCCGGGCGCAGCTTGACTGCCGGGCACCAAAGTTGCGCGCTTGCGATCTCTAAATCTATCGTGAACGCTCCGGCGCACGGCAGGTGATCGAAGATCACGCCGCCTCGGCCATCCACTGCACCGCATCCGCTCCTGCCGGAATCCGCAGTGGCGCGTTCTCGTCGGTGGCCGCCTCCCAGATGGCTTCCGCCACATCGCCGGCATGCGTGACGGGACCGCTTTCCTCGCGGAAACTGGCGATCAAGTTCTCGATCAGCGGTTTGTAGTCGGGATTATCGAGCCCGCGCATGTGCGGCACCGCGTTCTCGCCAAACTGGGTTTCGGGTGAGCGGCCGGGGAGCACGATATGCACGCGCACGCCGAACGGCTCCATCTCGACCGCCAGGCTTTCGGTGAGTGCGTTCACCGCCGCCTTGCTTGCTCGGTAGACGCCGACGAGCGGCAGGGGCTTGAGTGTCACCGTGGAGGTGACGTTGACGATCACACCCGACCGGCGCTCGCGGAACCCCGGCAGGACCGCCTGCAGCATGTTGAGCGTGCCCAATGTGTTGGTCTCGAACAGATGGCGGGCCGTTTCGGGCTCAGTCAGTTCGATCGGCACCGCCGCACCGATCCCCGCGTTGTTGACCAGCACGTCGATCTCACCGGCCTTTTCCATGGTGCTGGCGATGCTCGCGGGATCGGTGACGTCAAGCGGCAGGAGAACGAGATTACCGGATGCCGGAAGGATGTCGGGACTGGGCTTGCGCATTGTAGCGATCACCCTCCAGCCACGATCAAGAAACAGTTTCGCGGCAGCGAGACCGAAACCCGAGGAACAGCCGGTGATGAGGACGCTGGGCATGGCATTACTCCGAAGTTGTTGATGGTGATCTGGAGATAGCCACTGCAGGTGAGACCTTCTATGAGTGAACGTCCCGAATAAATTTGTGATAGTCCTGATATGACCGTAGATCCGCTCGCCGAGATCGTGACCCTGCTCCAGCCGTCCGCCAGTTTTTCCAAGCTGGTCGAGTATGCCGGGCGCTGGCGTATCCGTCGCGATGGCGAAGGCAAGCCCGTCTTTTTCGCGGTTCTGGAAGGCGAGTGCCGCGTGGTCTTCTCAGGCCAGTCGCCCATCATCGTGCGTGCCGGCGATTTCCTGCTGTCTCCCTCAACCAACGATCAGACTATCGAGAGTATCGAAGCGCCGCCTCATGGGATCGACATGCTACCGGTCGAACTTGGCGAAGGTCGCTTTCGCGTCGGCCGATCGGGAGAGCCGATCAATCTCAGGATGCAGGTCGGGTTATGCAATTTCGCATCGCCTGATGCGGCCCTGCTCATATCCTTGCTCCCGAGCATGGTGGTGGCGCGCGGCGAGCCGCGCCTTGCGACACTCATGCAACTCGTCAGCGATGAGACCCGCCAATCGCGGCCCGGACGTGAGTTGGTGCTCGAACGCCTGTTGGAGGTGCTGCTGATCGAAGCGCTGCGCTGCGGTGCCGACCCCGCCTCGGTACCAAGCGTCGCACGCGGGCTTTCCGACGATCGTCTGGTTGCAGCCTTGCGGGCAATGCACGCGAAGCCTGCGCATGGCTGGACGATCGCGGATCTCGCTGCTGAAGCGGCGATGTCGCGCTCGGCCTTCTTCGCCCGCTTCAACCGGATCGTCGGTATGCCGCCGATGGAATATCTGCTCGCCTGGCGCATGGCGCTCGCCAAGCGCCTGTTGCGCACGCGCGAGTTCGCGATCGAGCATGTTGCGACGCGGGTGGGATACGGCTCGGCGAGCACGTTCAGCACCGCCTTTACACGGCATGTCGGCATGCCGCCGGCGCGTTATGCGCGGGCGGGAGCAGCCATTCACGTGACCAGCGCGCTTTGACCGCAATCCGCCTGATCCCGGACTCGGCACTTGACCTTATGGGTCTTGGTTCCCGAGCAAGATCATTCTCTGTGCTGCCTCAAACCGGTGGCACGAAGGCCCTTTCCGGAAAGGTTTTCTCGACCACGTCCAGGAATGCCCGGACCTTGGCCCCGACGAGCCGTCGGGAGCTTTGCAGCGCCCAAAGCTCAACCGGGGGGCCGGCCTGGTTTCCCCAAAGGGCAAGCCGACCCGCCGCGACATCATCGGCCACGAGCAGTTTGGGCAACATCGCGGCCCCGGCGCCGGCGAGCACGGCATCGCGCACCATCAACAACGACGACAGACGCAGCACCGGCTCGGGCTTGAGAACGATATCGGCTGCCTGGCCGCTTTGAAGACGCCAAGTAGTGTCGGCCGGCGTCGTGCTGAGCAGGACGGCCTTCACTCGGAGCGCGCCTTGATCGTCTGGGCAGTTCTTGGGCCGCTGCAGGTCAGGATGCGCCACGATCAGGCGCTCGTCGTTCAGGAAGCGGCGGCCGACCAGACGATCGTCCGGTGACGGATCGACCCGGATGACGAGATCGTAGCCATCCTCCACGGGATCGACCAGACGGTCCTCGGCCACGATCTCCAGTTGGACTTCGGGATAGGCAAGCGCGAAGCGGGCGCCGATCCGGCCGAACGCGACATGCGCGATGACGACAGGAGCGCTGACCCGTAGCCGGCCGCGTGGGATCGAGGCGCCGAGCACCACCGCCTCGCCCGCCTCCGAGATTTCGGAAAGTGGCCCGGCGGTGCGGTCGTGCAACGCCCGGCCTTCCTCCGTCAGTCGTAAATTATGGGACCCGCGCTCGATCAGCCGGACACCGAGGCTTCGCTCAAGCTCCGCGACCCGGCGCGACAGCGTGGCCTTCGAGCGGCCCGAAACGCGGCTGGCCCGGCCAAAGCCGCCATGGGCGGCGACCAGATTGAAGTCGGACAGCGCTTGCAGATTCATAACGTTCCAAACCCGAGACGACTTGTCCCAATGATGATGCCTTCTTCACGAAGTTGGAACATCTATCTTCTTCGTCATCGCGGATGGAATTCCGCAACACAGAAGGAATAACCGACATGAGCATTCTCGTTACCGGCAGCACGGGCACCATCGGCACCCAGGTCCTCAGCCATCTGCAGGGGCGTGGGGTCGAAGTCCGCGCCCTCACGCGCTCGCCCGATACGGCCAAACTACCCTCGGGCGTGGCGCCGGTTCGCGGTGACCTGGCCGACGTGGATAGCGTGCGCGCGGCGTTGGAAGGCGTGAGCACGCTGTTCCTGCTGGTCCCCAACGTCGCCGACGAATTGACCCAGGCCATGCTGGCGCTGACCGCCGCCCGCGAAGCCGGCGTCAAGGGCATCGTCTATCTGTCGGTTCACAAGGGCGACGCCTATGCCGACGTGCCGCACTTCGCCGGCAAGTACACGGTCGAACGGATGATCGAGGCGCTCGACCTTCCCGTCACGATCCTGCGTCCGGCCTACTTCATCCAGAACGACATCCGACTGAAGGACCCGCTCTTGAAATTCGGCGTCTACGGTATGCCGATCGGTGCGAAGGGCGTTTCGATGGTCGATATCCGCGACATAGGAGAGGCGGCGGCGAGCGAACTCCTGCGCCGCGAACGGAGCGCGACGCCGTTGCCCAGCGAGATATACACCCTGGCCGGGCCGGATGCCCTGACGGGCGAGGGTATCGCTTCCATCTGGAGCGAAGCGCTCGGCCGCACCATCCGCTACGGCGGCGATGACCTCGTGGCGATGGAGCAACGCCTCAAGTCGACGCTGCCGGCCTGGCACGCTCTGGACCTGCGCCTGATGCTCAGCCGCTATCAGAGAGACGGCGCGGTCGCGACAGCGGACGAACTCGCCCGCTTCACCGCCTTGCTCGGCCACGCGCCGCGCTCCTATCGCGATTTCGCCAAAGACGCCGCCACACAATGGGCCAATGGCTAACGACAACGAGCTTCACGTCGGCGCAGCCAGCGCCGACACGAAGCCCTAGTCGACGAGTGGGCGACCGCGATCGGCCCGGGCCAAGAGGAGTATGGCACTCACTCGCTCCGTTGCACGAAGGCGTCGATGACCTACAAGGCGACGAGCAACATCCGCGCCATTCAGATCTTGCTCGGTCACTCCAAGATTGAGAACACGGTCCGATATCTCGGTGTCGACGTGAAGGACGCATTGCTGCTGGAAGAGCGGACGGAAATCTGACGTTGGGCGGTCATCCGAGGCAGCGCGGATGGTCGCTTCGACGCGCGGTGAACCCTGCTGTTCCGTCCATCTCGGTGGCCTGCTGCCGGTTTTTCGGACACGGGGTTAAGCTAACATAGCTTTCTCCTCGAACTCGACGGGGCTCATATAGCCCAGTGTCGAGTGCCGTCGCCGGGGATTGTAGAAGCGCTCGATGTAATCG
>NZ_SSNY01000023.1 GCF_004801285.1 Ollibium composti | reverse complement strand
GGTGACGGACGCGGACGGCGACAGCGCGTCGACGGCGGCGATCGACGTCGGCTCTGCGGTGACGTTCCTGGACGACGGTCCGGCGATCGCGTCGGCGGTTGTTGGCTCGTCTGTGACGTTGGACGAGGGCCAGACCGACGCAGGTCAGCCACCGATGAGCACGGCGGCTGCGATTACGCTGCCGTTCGGCTACACTGCGGGCAACGATCTCGATGTGTCCGGCACGGGCTACATCTCGAAGGCGACGAGCGGCAGCGCGCTGGTGACGGTGACGCCGTCGTTCGGCGCCGACGGTCCGGCGGCGGTCGGCAGCGTGAGCTATGCACTGTCGGCGGTTGCGGGGGCCTCGGGGGTGACGCTGACGGACGGCACCAAGGTTAACCTGGTGCAGATCTCTTCGACCTTGGTGCTGGGCGTGGTGGCCGGGCAGCCGAACACGGTCGCGTTTGCGATCTCGATGGATGCCGGCAGCGGCAAGGTGACGGTCGAACAGTATCTGTCGCTGCACAACCCGACGCCGGGGACCAGCTACGACGAGACGACGAGCCTGACCAACGGGGCGCTGTCGGTGATCGCGACGGTGACCGATGGCGACGACGACACCAACACCTCGAACGCCGTGAGCGTCGGCAGCCAGATTGTGTTCCACGACGACGGTCCGACAATGGGGACGTTCACGACGGGTGTTATTCCCAATGAGGTTGGGTCGGTATCGGGTTTCTTTTCGCTGGCTTCAGGGGCCGATGGAATCGATCACTTCGACATCACGGGACCAAGTATTACAGGAATTTCATATGTAACAACTTATGGGTCGGATGGAGCAACGACCCTTCACGGACAAAACGGTGGTTCTGATGTCTTCTCGCTGACGGTTGCACCCGATGGAACATACCATTTCAACTTGAGCGCACCTCAGCTTGCGACAACAGAGACTCTCTCGTTCAGCCAGTTGGGCGCTGGAGGACCAGGCTTCCGTGAACTCGGCGACGATTCAAGCACTGCCATCAACGAAGCTGGCAGGGTGGAATTCCAATCCAACGGGACGAATGGTGTCAATGCCAGCAACCAGGGTTTCGGTGTCGATGATCAATGGACCAGTAAAGGCGAATGGTTTGAGATGGAATTTCACAATCCAGGCCAGTACGGAGTCAATGATGCCGCTGGCTCGAACCCCGACTTACTGAGTTCAGTCACGATCAATGTTCAGCAGGTTAATCATGGGCCGGTCAAAGTGCATTGGACCGCCACGAATCCAACAGATGGTACTCATGAATCGGGTGATATTTACCTATATGGATCAGGTTCTGTAACGATCGATCCGACGATACCGTTCAGCGTTCTCAAAATTGAGAATATAAGTGGCGGCGATGCTGTGAGTACCGACGACAAGGCCACTTTCAGAATGGCCACGGATATTACGATCGCTCATACGATCCTTCCTCCTGGCCAGGATTATGATTTCAATATCATCGCTGTCGACGGCGACGGGGATACAACGTCACCCCAGACGCTTCACATCGATCAGGTCGCGGCCGGAAACGGCGGTGCATACACGTTGACTGGTACGGCCGGTGACGACGTGATCGCCGGTAGCGGTCATCAAGACACGATCACGGGCGGTGGCGGCTTCGATATTGTCGACTATCACGATGCAACAAGCGCAATAACGGTAAATCTGAACACCGGGTTGGGAGCCGGTGGAACGGCGAATGGCGATACATATAGTGGTATCGAAGGGATAATCGGCGGTTCGGGCAATGATACGCTAATCGGCGACGCGCTCGCCAACCTGCTGGATGGCGGGTCGGGCGAGGATACCATGACCGGCGGGGGCGGAGCTGATACCTTTGTCGTCAGTTCAGATGCCGTTGGCGGGGCCATCAACGATGTCATAGCTGATTTCAACATTGGTCAAGGCGATCAGATAGATCTGAGCGAACTGCTAAAAGGCATTGCCGCCGGCACCGATTTGGAGACGAGTGGCTATGTCAAGATTGAGGTCTCGGGAGCGAATTCGGTCGTGAGTGTCGACGTCAATGGGGGCGGTGACGGTTATCAAGTGGTCGCTGAACTGCAGGCCTTCAACTATAGCAGCAGCTCATCCGAAGCAGTAAAGGTATTGTTCGAAGACAGTTCAGGGGTAAAGCATCCAGATACTGTATAGGCGGAACCGAGCAACTATGGGAAAAGCCGGCATGGGTGATATAAGGGTGTGGCTTTCTTCGAGTTCGAGGTGATAGAAAGAAAATAGTTGCGACTAACGACGTCGTCCGTGGAGGTCAGTTTATCCTATGGCTTTGCGATTTGACGTTTAGACGTCGTAAGTTTCCGAGGTATCTTTGATGACCGACCATAGTCAGGCCAATCAGAACGAGGTCGATCTCGGCGCCGTGCTGAACGCGGCGCAGGCGGCTCCGGCGATGGTTTCCGGCACCGATGACACCGCCTTGCTTCATATCAGCGACATCATCGCGGACTATCAGGCCGCTTCGTCCGGTTATGAAGTCGATCTGGGCGCCTTGTTCGACAGCCTAGCCGGCGAGGCGATTGCCGGCGACGCCGGCAGTCAAGCTGCCGCCCCGGAATTGCAGGCCGGTGGCGGTGCGGGCGACGAGATCGATCTGAGCGTGCTGTTCGATGCCGACGCGGGCGGCCATTTCGGAACCGTGCAAGCGGCAGCCGGGGCACCAGCCGGAATGAGCGGCGGAGCTGACAGCTTCCCGACCTCAACGGCGGTGGCCGCCCATTCCGGTATCGTCACCGCGCTCTACGGTGACGACAGCCGTGATCATCCAGGCACGGTCACGGGATGATGGTGCCAGAGGCTTTGAAATAACGGCGATTTTGGTGGGTTGCATCCGTTCGACCACTGTTCGGCGGGTGGCGCGCCGTGCTAATGTAAAGGATACGGGATCACGGTGGGGTTTATCATGAAACGGCCTTTTCAATCTTTCGGCTTGGCATGTCTGCTTTCGTTGGCGGTAACGGGCACGCAGGCGGCCGACATCATCGGCGCGCCGACTGTCGAATATTGCCGCGTCGCCGGCACTTCTAACCTGGTGCTGGAGGAAAACATCGGCGCGCTGAAGACCGAAGTGGTGCGGTTGATGGATGAGGCGGTTTCAGTTGCCAAATCCAGCGAGTGGGTGAATTCCTCGCGGCCGGCCTTCGTCTGGGCTTCGGAGGCCAAGGTCGCTTGCGGCATGGCCTACGGCTATCTGAAGACCAATTATCGCGATGAGGACACGCTCAACAAATGCGAGTGTTTTCATCAGCGCATGGTTGAATACATGAACTGACGCCGCGGATAGCCTCGCCGATGTCGGTCAAGCCGACCCAACCCGGAGGCGTTCTTGCGGCACTGTCGCGGCTTCGTGACATGCATACAGTCGCGTTTGTGGGCGCTTTTATAATGCTCGCGGCATGCCAATCCAAGAACGCCAGTGACGTTCTGGACCCCGCTGGCGGCTCGATCGTAGCCGAGGCGAATTCGGCTGGGGCTTCGGCCGTGCCCAGAGCGCAAACGCTCGGCAAGGGCGAAACGAAAGTGTCCATGCTGTTGCCGCTTTCGGCCACAGGCAGCGCGGGCGCAAAGGGCCGCAGCATGTTCGACGCCGCCAAGCTCGCCATGGCGGATCTTGGCAACGATCTCATCACCCTGTCCATCGAAGACACGCACGGCGACAGCGAGACCGCTAAGGACCTAGCCGTCAAGGCCATGGCCAGCGGCGCCAATGTCGTCATTGGTCCGACTGAACTCGATGCCGCCAAGCGCCTTTCGGCCATTTCGGGACCGACGCGGCCACCCGTGCTGGTGCTGGCCGACAATTTTGCCGGCGCGCCCGGCGTCTACGCTATGGCCTTGAACGAGGCCGACAGCGCCGCCGCCGGAGCGGCCGCCATTGCCCAGAAAGGCAAGCGCAAGTTCGTCCTGTTCGTTGCTCGCGGTCCGGTCGCCGGCGCGATCGAAAAGCGGGTGGCGAACGGATTGAGTATCACCGGCGCCTCGATTGCGCTGACGCTGCGATTCGATCCTTCCAACGAGGCGGAAAAGGCCGCTGCCGACATGGCCGCCACCGTCGGCGCTCCCGAAGGAATCGTCATCGCTACCGGTGACGCCAGCCCGCTGCCCTTGCTGCGGGCACTGAAGGCCCGCGGCTATTCCGCCGACCAAATGGCTATCATCGGCACGGCGCGCTGGCTCGATCAACCGGTCGTCGACCCGCTCTACCAGGGCGCCTATGTGGCAGGCCTCGACAAGAATGAAACCGGCCCGATCGCCGATCGCTTCAAGGCTGCCTACGGTTATGCGGCCGACGTGAATGCGGCCTACGCCTATGACAGCGTCGCGCTGGCAACTGGCATTGCCAACGCTCTCGGCCCCAAGGGGTTCAGCCGACAGGTGATCGAGAACCGTAACGGTTTTCGCGGATCGACTGGCGTCTTTCGTTTCCGCGCGGACGGAGCGGGTGAGCGTTCCATGTCGCTTTACCGCATCCAAAAGGGCGTGGAAAAAAAGATCGCCAACGCCGTCACGGGCTACTGAAAGCCTGTCCGCATAACGACATGAAACAGGCAAAACCTGGTAAATGCCCTGTCTGCCTTGACATTTTTGCCGAGAATTACAGTTTTAGAGAACTGTTCAACCTGACTTAAAGGCCCGTCCTTTATCTCCTTGCCGGAGTTTCAAACGATGGCGGGACCATGGCAACCACCGGAAAGATTCCCGAGGCGGACTGGACGGGCGCCTTGAAATTTGCGCTCACAGGCACCGCAGCAGCCTTGCTGGTGTCGGCGCTCGTCAACTATCTGTTGCTGTTCAGCGACGCGCTCGATCCGTTCAGCCGGAGCCTTGTGGCGGCCGTTGCGGTGTCGGTTCTGATTGCAGCACCCCTATCGTTTCTGCTGTTCGTGTCAAAAATGAAGTACAAGCAGGCCAAGCGTGAACTTACACGTCTTTCCACCACTGACCGCGTTACCTCCTTCCTCAACGTTCCGACCTTTTCGTCCTTGGTCGACCGGCGCGTGAAGGCCGCTCCTTCGGGCGAATCGACCTTTCTTCTCGTCGAGATAGAGCGCCTCAGGGCCTTGATTATGGATTATGGCCGCGCTTATGGCGAGGAAGCTGAACGGCTGATCGCCGGGACGATTCGCATTTCGGTGAGGGCCGGCGATCTTGTCGGCCGCACGGGCGAAGGCCAATTCGGTATTCTGTTGCAGAATGTTACGGAAGCGGATGCGGTCGGCATTTGCCAGCGTATCCGGGACGCGATTTCACAAGTTTATTTTGCGCCGGCCGGCGATCGCCTCCGGATCGAGGTTCATATCGCTGGCGTCAACGTCGACGCGCCGACGGATTTTGCCAAGCTGTTTCGTATGACTGGCCAGCACGAAGAGTGCATCGTCATACCCGGAGGACACCTCGCCGATCTCAGCCGATTTGAACAGTGAAGGTCGCTTGGTCTTCCTTGTGACTGTCGGTGCCCATGGGATCGGGACCCTGCCTTTCAGGCGGTGGAGCATTCACATGCCAATCGGCGCGCAAAACCGATCCCCGATTGGTCAATTTTGCACGCCGGATCACAGTCGACATTCTATAGCCGTCGGTGTCGGGCTTCGTGCGTTCCCTTAGAGCAACCACAACGCCCGTGCTGGCCTATGGCGAGAACGGCACCGACAACCATGCGACATCGGCTATCGGTCATGCGCTTGCTCCCGCCGATACTGCAAACCTCGCAGCATGGGGCTCGGCCTTCGGATCATGGGGATCGACGGACGGAGATGGCAACGCGGCCGGGCTGGACCGCTCCGTGGGCGGCTTCTTCACCGGCATCGACGGGCAGGTCGCCGAGAATGTGCGGCTCGGCATCATGACCGGATACAGCCACACTAATTTCGATGTCGACGGCCGCAGTTCGTCGGGAGAAAGCGACAATTATCACCTCGGCATCTATGCCGGCTCGCAGATGGGCGCACTCGGCCTGCGTGCCGGTGCCGCCTACACATGGCACGATATCTCGACGTCCCGCTCGGTCGCCTTCCCTGGCTTCGCCGACAGCCTGACAGCCGACTACAATGCTGGAACCTTCCAGGCCTTCGGCGAGGCGGGCTATCGCATCGACACGGCGTCGGCCTCGTTCGAGCCGTTCGCCAATCTCGCTTACGTCAACCTGCACACGGACGGGTTCACCGAGAAAGGTGGGGCGGGGGCGCTCCATGCGGATGGCCAAACCACGGATACCACCTTCACAACGCTCGGCGTCCGTGCCTCGACGACGTTCGATCTCGGCGGCATGAAGGCCACCGCGCGCGGCATGATCGGCTGGCGGCACGCTTTCGGCGGCACCACGCCGTTGGCCTCGCTTGCTTTCTCCGGCGGCAGCCCCTTCGCCATCGCCGGCGTGCCGATCGCCAAGGATACCGCCGTGCTGGAGGCCGGATTGGACTTCGCCATCTCCGACAATGCCACGCTCGGCATCTCCTACGCAGGCCAAATCGGCAGCCACACTCGTGACAACGGCGCAAAGGCCAATCTCAGCGTCAGGTTCTGAACACTCGGTCAGATATACTCCAGGCTGAAACAAGAAGGGTTGCTGAAAGCCTCTGGCGACATATTGGGGCAAAAGCCATTCATTGGGCCGAGCGTCGGCAGTGTGCGCACATCGAGTTTACAGTGATACATATATTTGTTTTTATTAGATAATTTGTCATGATCGGTTATGTGAGCCACATAGCCGGAGACCTGACATGGCAACGACCGATATCCCACTGGAGAAGAAGGTCGATATCGCCGCCTCCTTCATCGGCGACAGTTTCTTACGAGTGGCGAAAGCGCTGCGGAAACTCCAGGATGATGATCCTGAAATATTCCTCAAAGTCGCCGAGAGTCTCGGAATCAGCCGCCGCAAGGCCTATGCCCTGGCGCGCATCGATCGCCAATTCACCGAGCTGGGAGTGGAGGAAAATCGCCTCTATGTCATAGGTTGGTCGAAATTGCAGATCGTCGGCCGCTACCTGACTGACGAGAACGCGGAATACCTGCTGCAACTGGCCGAGCAGCACACCTCTCATGACCTTGAGGTTTTGCTGCGCGGCGAAACACCGGTCGAAGATGCGAAGGTCGTCCAGTTTTATCTTGCACTGAAGGACCACACGCGGCTGAGGGCAGCGCTAGTGAAATATGGCGCGGTGGTCAGCGGCAACGGTCTTGCGAAGACGGAGGCCGCGCTGATGGCACTGGTCGACAAGGCTATTTCCACCACGTAAGCACGGTGCTTGTCGACGAGCCCACTATCCCGCGTAGCCAGGGGCATTCGGTCGCGACGGGGAGTGTTCGGTAGCGTGAAGCGGCTAGACTTCACTGTCGAACATCATGCGTCCTCGCTGTTGAGGGTCCGCAGCATCGTCTCGATCGCCGAAACGAACGCATCGTGATGCCGAGGCAGCAATTGCTCTATTCTCGGCGCCTCCTTGCCACCGATGCTGACGTAAGTGCCAAAACCAGAGGCCAACCGAACGGTCCCGCCGACGAGGTCGGCCAGCGTTTCGAGATAAGGACGCCACGCCCGCTCAGGAACACGTAGCGGGGTGCGTTCTGTCCAGAACTGGCCATTCTTCAGGATATATCCGAGATTGACCGTCTGGTCGGCCATGTCCACCTTCAGATTCAGGCCGGCCCTCAATTCCGTATATACCCCGAGAGGTTTGAGAGCTTCCGTGAAGCGGCGGATGGCGTTCGGTAGTGCAGGATCGCGCTCGGCCATCTTCTCCCAGAAATCCGCCGAACTGATCGATTGCGGGCCAGACTGAAGCGTTGCAGGAACAGGGCGGACGACCGGCTCGCCGTTCTCGACGCGGACAATGCCCCGCTCGATCATTACTGTTTTCGCCAGAGTGTCGGGAACGACCAGGATGTCGCCTGAAGGCATTTTCCAAGTGGCAAGTTCAACGAGCGCAAAAGTGAAATGCGACCCCGCGTGGCTTTGAAGCAGATTGCCCAAGGTTTCTGTTTCGGCCCGTATGCCATCGCCAAGGGCGATGACGACCATTCGGCCCCGGCGAAGATTGTGGGCGATCGCATCGATGAACTCGGCTTCGTCAAGGGCCTCTGGATCATCCCGGACGAGACTGAACAGATTTCGAGGCGCACTTTGTCCCCGAGAGATGGCCATTTCGAACTCGTCATAGGTCATGGTGACAAGCGCCGCGACATAATCCAGCAGTTGAGCCACCACCTCACGTCGCATTTGGGGATTACGCCAAAGCTTGGTCTCGATGACGACAATGTCGCCGGATGCCGTGACGCAGAGATTATCGATGAACCCATGCCTGCATGGCACTTCACGCGCCACGGCGATCAGGTTGCCGAATCCCGGTTCGATCTCCGAGATCGGCAGAATGGACGGATGGTTGTGGATCAGTTCCTGAAGCCAGTCTTCATCGAACAGCCCGTTGCCGAGCCTGACGTGTTCGAGCTGACTGCGTCGATTGTCGTTGCCAACCAGAACCGGAGTTGCGCGAGACCTGCCCATGTCGCCCATTTGTGCGATCTGGATCGGCAAGTCCAGAGAAATGAGTGTTGATTTCCGCTGAGAGCTGACCCGGGATTTTCGCCGAGAAGTGACCCGCCTTCATGTATGGTTTGGGTCTTAGGTTTTGGTCAAGGGGCGGCTTTCTCCTTCTTGCTCGTTGCGGCCTGTGCT
>NZ_SSNY01000022.1 GCF_004801285.1 Ollibium composti | reverse complement strand
TCAGTAACGCCATGTCTATCACTCCAAAGTCCCCTGCAATCAACCAGCAGGGGTGGGTTCAAACATGGGTCACTTCTCAATGGAAAAATCCCTCAATCCCGGGTCAGCTCTCAGCGGAAATCAACAGACACCCGGCCAATGTTCTGGCCCCTGCTGACGTCGACCTTATAACCATTCGACGCACCGCGTATCGGCGACTGAATTTCCATATGGGTCATGATCTTGCTCCGCGACGGGTGCCGGGAGCCTCTCTCCCGGTCCTCACCCGCCGCCGCTAACCGACCACCCCTCTGCCTTTACCTGCGCTAGCCCGCGCGAAGCGCGGCGCGCTGCCGCATCGGCCGGTCGTAGGCCGCGCATCGTCGAAATAGTGCCCGCATTCGGGATATCCCGAGGGTTGCGTCGCCGGTGAAAGCGTGAATCAATGACGATGGGGGATGTGGCGGCGTCCGGAGCAATGGAGGCGATGCGACGGTTCAGACTTGCTGACAAGGTGATCGAGGACACGGCGCCGTATTTGCAAAGCGCGTTAGCGGATGCTTACCGAAGACGTATCCGGCCGCATTGTCTGTGCAAGGAAGGTGGGCTTCCAATGTACATCGCCCGAATTGGCGATCAGTACTTGGTCAAGCGCATGCCGCTCTCAGGTGGTGGGCACGATCCCAACTGCCCATCCTACGAACCACCGGACGAACTGTCAGGCCTCGGCGTGCTGACGGGTAGCGCCATACAGGTGGACCCGGAGAGCGGAATGTCGGCGCTGAAAGTGAGCTTCAGCCTGTCGAAAATCGGTACACGGGCGGCGCCGAACCCGGGGGCCAATGCAACCGACACCATCGTCGGTGATGCGAAGAAGCTGTCGTTGCGTAGCCTGCTGCATTACCTCTGGCAGCAGGCCGAACTGACAGCGTGGACGTCGCGATGGGCGGGCAAGCGGCATTGGTGGAATATTCGGTGGCATCTGGCTGAAGCTGCCGGTCAGATGACGGTGAAGGGCGGACCGCTCAGCGAAATACTATTCATACCAGAACCGTTCCGAGCGGTGGATAAGGGCGCGATCGAACAGCGTCGAACCGCAGCGCTTGCACCCTCCATTGCTCCGAAGAGCGGCCCGCGCAAACTGATGATCCTGGTTGGTGAGGTGAAGGATTTTGCGCCGGCGCGCAGCGGCCATCGGCTGATCGTAAAACATCTGCCGGATTTTCCGCTCATGTTGGAAGAAGGCCTCTATAGGCGTCTCCAGGCCCGCTTCGAGAACGAGTTGGCGCTTTGGGGAGCGGACGAGGCTTCTCACCTGATCGTGATTGCGACGTTCGGGCTCACGCCAGTCGGTCTCCCGGTCGTGGAGGACATGGCGCTGATGGTCGTCGCCGAAAACTGGGTGCCCTACGAGTCCGCTTACGAGAAGAGGCTGGTCGACGCACTAGCCAAGTTGCCTGAGCGCAGCGTGAAGGGACTACGTTATAATTTGTCGGCCGAAAAGCCGACCGCTGCAGCAATTTTGCAGCATGAATCGCAGCCAGTTGCGCTCTATGTCGTCCCACCCTCGGCCGACGGAGCTTACGAAGAAGCTCTCGGCGAGCTGATTACGTCACGGCCGGAAATCGGCGCCTGGATCTGGCGCACCACTGAGGGCGAGATGCCACCCCTTCCGATGAACACCTAATGATGGCTGGTCACGCCCGCTCCGGCTAGTTTGATCTGCGTAAAGTGTGTCCTTTCCCCTTCGACCAGCGCGGCCGGCGACTATCCGTGTCCGAGACGCCTGCATAGTTCTTCGAGCGGTTCGAGTGACCGGCAAACGAGCTTCAACTCTCCGACGTTGCCTTTGAGCGCAATCGTCACTCTCATGCCAATTGCATCCGAAAGCTTCTTTTCCAGCAAGAGCACGTCGGTATCTTTCGCCGCAGAAGCGGATCGCGAGATCGAGGGTCTTTCTGCCGCAGGCGTCTGCGCGAGCGCTTCTGCTTGCCGCACTGAAAGCCCGTCCTCGACGATGCGGCGCGCAACCTCTGCCGGGTTATCGGCGGTGACCAGAGTGCGGGCGTGACCGGCAGACAGCGTCCCGCTGACCAGCATGTCGTGTACCACGTCGGGTAACTTCAGCAGCCGCAAGGTGTTGGCCACGTAGCTGCGGCTTTTGCCGATGACCTGCCCGAGATCCGCCTGGCTGTAGCCATGCTCATAAATGAGCTGCTGGTAGCCCCGCGCCTCCTCGACGGGATTGAGGTCAGCGCGCTGGACGTTTTCGATAATCGCCAGTTCCAGCGCCGTACGATTATCGACGTCTCTAACGATGACGGGTAGTTCGGCCAAGCCGGCACTCTGGGCCGCCCGCCAGCGCCGCTCACCGGCGACGATCTCGTAGCGGCCCGGCTGATCCGGGGATGGGCGAACAACGACAGGCTGAACAATGCCGTGCTCTCGGATCGATTGCGCCAGATCGGTTAGATCGGCTTCAACAAAACTACGCCGCGGATTGCGGGTTCGGGGAGACGAGTTCGATCGGAACTGTGCGATCCGGCGCGAGTTGGCTTGCCGGCTCGGGGGCCGGACTGTTCACGTCACCGATCAGGGCGGCAAGACCCCGTCCAAGGCGTCTTCCAAGAGGTTGTTCGTTCATCAGCTCATTCCAGTGTCGCGAACACGCTGATGCATCGCGGCGGTTTGGGCAATCATTTCGACAGTGAAGCGCCGTGCCTGCAGTCGCTTCCAAATGACCGATAATCTTGCCGAAGACGCTCGGAGCCGCGCAGATCGAGAGCGCGGCTTTCGTCATATCCCGCGAGCAAACCAGTTCTTCGAACCTGGTCATCCTGCCATCCTTGCCGTTGAGCCGTTCGATTTGAATGCCGCCATCAGCATAGGCCCGACGGTGAACTCCCCTGCCCTCGCCTTCTCGGTGAGCGCCCTCAGATATCCACCAGCCGAATTGATGTGCTGAGCGCGCTGCAGGATGCAGGCAACGACAATCGCCGCGCTTTCCGGCCCCATGACATGGCAGGCATCTTCGTACGCTGATGGCGAGACGCCCAGATATCCCCTCACCTGGGCGGCCACCGCCATTAGATCTCGCCAACTGGTGATCCCGTCGACCGCATAGTCGATGATTTCAGGGCAAGCCTTCAGCACGAATCCCAATGGATAGCCCTTCGGCGGCTCCTGCGGTTCTCGTCTGGGCTCGACCATCGCCCCGCTTTTTTCCAAAGCAGGTTCAAATTCAATAAGGGACTCGGTATTTGAATCAGAATACTGCCGCTCATTTCGATCGTCATTGCCGATTGAATCTTCGACATTCATGTGAGAATTCAGAAGGATATCCACTTCTTCACGAATCGCAGCCAGATCGCCGACGATCGGCTCCAGATCGGCAACGGCCGCACGGCGCGGGATCGCATCCACAATGGCCCGAAAACGCCTCCAGAGACCGCCCCAGTCGCCTGGAACGTCTTCCTCCACGGCCGCCTCGATCAGCTTGCTAATGTCTCTGCGGTGCAGCGTGATGCGTTCTCGCATGAGTTTCTGCGCGCGATTGCCGGCACGGACCCGTTCGGCGGCCTCTGAGAACTCGCCGGCGCGCGCCAGCATGGGTGCCAGCGAGAAACCAAAGGCCTCCTCGAAGGCCCCTCCCCTGCCCTTACGGGCGTATCGTTTGCCGTTCGGGCTGTCCCGACGGATGACCAGGCCGTTCGCGACCAGAGCCGCCAGGTGACGCCGCAGGGTTGGTTCCGACATTCCGTGGGCGCGCAGGATCAACTGCCTGTTGGACGGGAATACGACCAGGCCGTTTTCCTCGCTCAGTTCGTCGTCCGGATAGAACGACAGCAAGGCCGCCAGAACAGCGAGAGCGCGATCGCCGATGCCGACGACAGATTTTCCTTCGCAGAGATCCCGATAAGCCTGCCACTTGTCGACGGCCTTGCCCTCAGGAATTTCATGTGAATCGTTTTGCGCTGCCAGTAAGGCGAGCGACATCGGCCGCCGCCCGAAAGGCGTCGTTGCAATGCCCGTTTCCATGTCCTTCCTTCACCCTCTCATTGGGCAAAAGAAACCTGCTCGCCGAATCGACGCTAATGACTCTTGACAGTGATTCGCGGAAATGTGATTCTCGGAGTGCTTAAATCTGAGAAGGGCTTCCGCGGTTCGCCGTTCGGGGGCCTTTTTCTTTTGCGGTTTATTTCTCCTGTTTCGACTTCCTGTAGGCCTCATAGAGGCCGTCCAGATTGCCAGAAATCCAATCAGCGAAAGGCTTCGCGTCGGTCTTCGTGATCTCGAGCGAAATGCCTTTCGGGCGCGGTTTAAAGGTAACGCTAACCGAGTTGTCCTGAGGGGCCCAGGATTTCGAAATAGCAGCCTTTGGTCGAGGTTTGACAGCCGGCTTGTCGAGATGACTGGTCAGCAATTCTAATCGGCTGTCGCTATCCAACGATTTGAATTCATCGGACCTGACCAGTTCGGCTCCAGATTTGAGGGCACCAGTTTCCCTGAACTTGATGGCAAGCTTGTACCAGCGATCACGACCGCTGTTTCTTGCGGCTCCTATCGCATTCACCACGTCGGCGGGAATGTCATTGAGGACAGAGAGCATCTTAGAGACAACTGTCTTGTCGACCGACAGTGCCTGCATGATCACTTCTCGATCGTATCCTTGCTTTTCAAGACTGCTGGCGAAAACGGCTTTTTCGATGAAGGAAAGGTCGGTTCGAGCTGAATTTTCCTGTCCTTGGGCTATTACGTGCTCGCGGTCCTCCATTTCCCGGACGACCGCCCTCACCTTCCGTTCGAGTGTCTTTGCCACACGATGACGCCTGTGGCCGAAAACAATCATATAGCGGCCGTTGATGCCGGGATGCGGGCGTACGAGAATTGGCGAGGCTTGTCCGTGTTCTCGAATGGCTTCCAGCAATTCATTGAAGGCGATTTCGTCGTCGTCCATACGGTCGGCGATAAAGGAAGCATCGATCGCATCCGGATCAAGTTCGATAATCGAAGCTCCTTCCAGGAGCCGAGCCTCGATTTCGTTTGCTTGTTGCGCCCTCTCAGCTAATTCGTCGATCGAGCGGGTGATCGCGCCGAACGCCCCACGATTTCGCAGTCTTTCTTGCGAAGGAGGCAGCGGGAGGGTTTGCGAAGACATCGAGTTGACTGTGGTCAACTTTCGCTCGGTGAGAGAAGACAGGAGGTTCTTCCTGGACATCACCTGCGACCCCAAGCTCTGTGAATGAGATCGGTGATCTCGCCATTCACGCGGTGAAGGGCCTCCATAGCCCGGTCATAAGTCGACCGCGTGAGCTGCGAGCGCTCGACCTCATACAACGTCTGCTTGGTGATTCCGGCGTCCGAGATTGCCGTGGATTTCAGCATCTCATTCACCAGAACGTGGTGTTTGAAGATCGCGCGCATGAATGCGACCATCTGACTTTGGGGCCCATCAGTCGGTTCATATCGAGTAACGAGATAACGCAACCAGTCGAGACGCATGTTTGCCCCGGCATGTTTCAGCGTGCTCATGACTTCTCCCATCATCAGCAGAAACTGACACATGGACATCACATCGAGCATCTGCGGATGAACGGTGATGAGAACCCCCGTCGACGATGACAACGCCGTCATCGTCAGGTAGCCCAACTGCGGCGGACAATCGATCACGACCACATCATAGTTCCCGGCAACGTCGGCAAGAGCGTCATCAAGCCGTCCGAAGAAAAGTCGGCCCATGGAGCCATCTTTGCGGGCAAGGGCTAGCGGTGTGTCGTATTCGTATTCCTGCAGCTCCAAATTAGCCGGGATGATATCAAGATTAGGAAAGTTCGTCTTCTTAACGAGTTGAGAGAGTGGCTTGCGCTCGTCATCGTAGCGCAGCGCTTCGTAGAGAGATTCGTTTTGATCGACCTCAGGTTGGAACCCATGCAGGGCTGAAAGCGACGCCTGCGGATCGAGATCAATTGCAAGAACCCGGTGCCCGGTCAGCGCCAGATGCTGGGCGAGGTGAGCGGACGTCGTGGTCTTCGCCGATCCACCTTTAAAATTTACGACGGCCAGAATTTGGAGATGTTCATCGCCTTTTCGGTGCGGCACATAGTTTGTCCCGCGACCGTGCTTGTCGAGGAAACGACGCATTTCTACGATTTGCTCAGCCGTATATGATCGTCGGCCTGACGGTGTAACTGAGGGTTGGGGGCCTTTGCCTTCCAACGATAGGTTCTTCAGATATCCGCTGGTGACACCGATGTATTGCGCAACCTCCGAAAGCTGAAACGAACGGAGACTTTTCTGCGCATTTGGCGGAAACATTTCGAGACGATGCTCGTTGAGCATTTCCGATAATTCGCGAGCCTGCTGTGACACAAGCAGGTCAACTTCCTCTATCGCTTCGGCAATTTGAGGCTGGATATTCATCGGTTTCTTTCGCACATGCGGTTTGAAGCGGGCTCGCCTCAAGAAACCGCATTTAGAACCGATTCTCTCCTTCCGGCAACAAATTTAATCTTAACAGAAAGTTAATAGGCATGAAGCGGACTTAGTTGACCGCAGTCAACTCGCTTCAAAACGGCTAGAATTCGAGCGGCGCGGTGGCCATACGAACTGGTATGACCGGCTCGTAGACGACTGAACCGCGGCCGGACAAACGGGCCTCGTCGTTATGAGCTTGGAGACCAAGTTTTGAAGGTTGGCCGTTCCACTGTCGTCCGGCCGGAAGGGAAAGGGGCTTTCTACAATCCTGACGCCTTTGTGAGATTGACGCGAAACCGATCGCGGCGACGCTGGTATTTGCGGGTCATCTCGGCCGAGGCGTGGCCGAGTTGCTTCTGCACATAGCGTTCGTCGACTTCGGCCGAGGAGGCCAAGCCAGCGCGAAGCGAGTGGCCGGCAAACATCCTGCCTCGCTCGCCCTCGGGCAGGTCGCCGCGTACGCCGGCGGCGAGCGCGGTGCGCTTCACCAGTCGAGCAATCTCCCGATCGTTGAGACGATCGGCGCCGACAGCCTTGCCTTGCCCTGTAACGCGACGAAACAGCGGGCCATGGCCGATGCGGGCGAACTTGAGCCAAGTCTCCAGGGCCACGATCGGGCAGGTGGCGTCGGCCGAGCCGCGTCCAACCTCGACCTCGCGCCAGCCAGTCTTGCCGCGCAGGGTCACCAATAGGCCCTTGTCGAGGATCTCGACCCAACCGCGCCCGTCCTGCGTCTGGTCGCGGCCGAGGTCCAGCCCGACGATCTCGGAACGACGCAGGCCGCCGGCAAAGCCAAGCAGAAGCATGGCGCGATCGCGTAAGCCTCGTAAGGTTCCACGGTCGAGCGTTTCCAGCATGGCGATCAGCTCTTCGGGCAGCACCGCTTCCTTCTGCCGGGGAGGGGAGGCGTGCTTGTTGCGGATACCGGCCATGACGGTGGCAATATGGCGGTCCTTGCGATCGAGTGGCTGGCCGCGCTGGGCATAATTCCACGTCAGCGACGACAGTCGGCGCTCGATCGTCGACACGGACTTTTTCTCCCCCGCCGCCGTGCCGGATGCGAGTGCAGTGATGTAAAGACCGACAGTCTGCGGGTCGGGCGGCAACGTGGCAAAGCCCTGGCGCCGACACCAGCTGGAAAAGTGTTTCCAGTCGGAGGCATAGGCGCGCCGTGTATTGGCCGAGCTCGCCGCCTCGACATAATCGCGGGCGCGGCCCGCGAGCTGTTCGAGATGTGCCGGGAGGCGGGAATCCGAAGTGGTCGGAAGGCGAGGGGAGGGGGTCTTATTCTGGCCCTCTTGTGGTTTCTCCATCGTAGCGCCGCCCATCGCCATGACGACATCGACAACGTCAGGCAGGTCGCCGGCGTCGGCGTCAGATGGGATTTTAGGCTGATTCATCATTACCGGGACGGGACTGTCATCTGAAGATCCTCTCGGAAGGCATTTTCCGCCGTCCAATGTATGACAATGCGCCCAGAATGTGAATCGTTACCGGAAAGCAGGGTAGCTGCCTGCGCTGATGTTGATATCTATAGCACTTGGTGCTACATGACAGCATGAAGGAACGAGCATTCAAGACGGCCTGGTTTGCCAAGGCGGCGCGCAAGGCACGCATCAGTGACGCCGTCCTGTGCAAGGCAATCGCGCAGGTGGCGCGGGGACAGGCGGACGATCTCGGCGGCGGCGTGTTCAAGAAACGTCTGAACGACAACCGGCACCGCTCGATCATCCTGGCCAGGTCCGGCGCGTTCTGGGTCTATGAATATCTGTTCGCCAAGCAGGACAGGGCCAACATCGACGACAATGAACTCGTCGCGTTCCGCACACTGGCCAAAGCCTATTCCGGATTAACGGACCGGCAGCTCGCCGCGTTGCTCGCAGACGGGGATTTTTTGGAGATATGCCATGAACAAGGCTAGAAAATACAAGTCCGACGCCTTCGAGGCGATCCACAGCTCGGCCGGCGCGCTCTACAAGGTCGGGGCAATCGACAAGACGACGATGCGCGGCTTCGACGAGGGCTGTCTGGCGGTACCTGCGGCATTCGACCCGAATGCGATCAAGGCACTGCGCGAGAAGAACCATGTCAGCCAGCCGGTGTTCGCGCGCTATCTGAACACGTCGGAATCGACGGTGCAGAAGTGGGAGACCGGCGCCAAACGGCCGAGCGGGCTGGCGCTGAAGCTGCTATCGGTGGTCGAAAAGCACGGTTTACGCGTGCTCAGCTAGCGCCTTGCAATAATGACCAAGCGAGCCGGACGACGGATTGGAGGAGGCTGACAGCATGAAGACGGCAGCCGCCCAGTTTGACCTGTTCGACGCGGCGCCCGGCTATCGGGAAGTTCCGCGCCCGACGCCAAAGAACCGGCCTGCCGCATGCGGTCCGGTTTCTGCGAGCTGGAACGCGGAGGAGGCGGCCCGGCGACTGGAAGCCGAAGGTAACTACCGGGTCCTGCGCAAACTGGTACCGCGTCCCATCGTAGCTCGGAACGAAAGTCACTATCCCCACCTGGCAGTTCTGGTCGATACCGAGACGACAGGCCTCTACCACGCAAGGGACGAGGTCATCGAAATCGGCGCCGTCGCCTTCACGTACGAGGATGGCGGCAGGATCGGGGACGTGGTCGGCGTCTACAGTGGCCTCCGCCAGCCCTCATCACCCATTCCCCCAGAAATTACCCGCCTGACCGGTATCACCGATACGATGGTCGCCGGCAAGGCGATCGATATGGCCGCCCTCGATGCGCTGATCGAGCCCGCCGACCTTATCATCGCCCACAACGCCGGCTTCGATCGACCGTTTTGCGAGAAACTGTCGCCGGTCTTCGTTCCAAAAGCGTGGGCCTGCTCGGTGACGGAAATTCGCTGGGCCGATCTGGGCTTTGAGGGCAATAAACTCGGCTATCTGGTTGGGCAGTCCGGCCTGTTCCACGAAGGGCATCGGGCTACCGACGATTGCCACGCGCTTCTTGAAGTGTTGGCGCGACCGGCAGGGGAGGGCGGTGCTCTGCCCTTTGCCGAATTGCTGCAATCAAGTGCCCGTTGCAGAATCCGCATTTTTGCCGAAAACGCACCGTTCGACATGAAGGATCACCTGAAGGCGCGGGGCTATCGCTGGTCTGACGGTAGCGACGGCCGGCCGAAGGCATGGTGGATCGAGATTGATGAAGACCTCTACGGTGACGAACTCCGCTATCTGCGCGCCGAGATCTATCGCTGGAGCGAGGCGGAGCCACCGGCCGTGCGGCTAACGGCGCACGATCGGTTCAGGGCATGATGCGTTGACGTCCCGCAAGCGCACCATGCTGACGCCTTGCATTTTGTTCAACATTTTCTCTATTCCGTCCAACGCATGGGGAATATGAATGCCTGCTCATCCCGCCGCGGCAACCGAAACGGACGAACGGATTGCCCACACCCGCAACCGCCTGGTGCTTGAACAGGCAAGGGCGGTCGGCCTTCTGGGCGCGGCCAAGAACACGCGCCTGTCCGGTCGTGTACCCTCGGAATTGATCGAGGCAGCCAAAAGGCGCGCGCACGTCACCTCCGACACCGAACTGCTGGAACTCGCTTTGTCGCGGCTGGCCCTGGAAGACGATTTCGGGACGCGTCTCCTCGGCCGCAAGGGGAGCATCCCGGCGGATCTCGATCTTGGCATTTGATCTGCGGAGCGCGTTATGCTCGCTCAAGCCGCAAAAGCACTCGACGCAACTGGAACGACGGCCCGATGCCGAACTCGCGTGGGCCGCAGACGAGGGCGCCGGTCGGCGGCGCACTGCTCCTCGACACCAGCGTCTATCTCGATGTGCTGCAGGGCCGTACGCCGCAAGCGGTCGACGATCTCCTCACCTATCGCATCTGCTATCATTCGGCCGTTTGCCTTGCCGAACTGACGCATGTGTTCGGCCGGCTCGATCCGGCCCACCCGACGACAAAGTCGGTGTTGGAAGCGGGCGGGGAGACGATCGAGGACATTCCCGCCCATCGCCTCCATAGTCCCGAGGCGAGCGTTTGGGGTCAGGCAGGAATCGTGGCCGGGCTGCTGTTTCGCCTGAGCGGCCTGCCGAAAGGGGAGGGGCATGAGCGCCGGTTCCTGAATGACGCACTGATCTTCCACCAGGCCGGTGTTCTCGGCGCCGCCGTGCTGACTGGAAACGTCCGGGATTTCGATATTCTCGGCCAGCTTGTTCCGACGAGCCGCGTGATCTTCTACCGGGCAGCGACGCGCTGAAGCTCCGGTGACCGATGGGGGCGAAACCCACGCAATGGGTGCGGGCTCGAACGCGAAGTGGCCGACCGAATGTCCAGGCTCGGATCCGGACGTTGCGGAAGCGCCGAAAACAGGCTACGATCCCAGCATTCGATCGGAATGCAGGCGTGGTCTGCGCCACAAGAGCCGCGCCACGATGCACAAGCGGCGCAACATACCCGTCGACGACGAGAATCTCAAAAATCCTCTCCAAAAGCGCTCCAGAGGACGGGTTTCCGCGCCTTTTCAAAAACGACCGATAATGCAACATTATCGGTCATTATATATTTTCGACAAGCGCGGCGGTTTAGTGCGTTTTTGCTTGCGGAAAGCGCCGCGCCGATTCATCTTGCTATCGATGATTCTGCGGCCTAAATCGCTTTCCCGCCACCCCGTCCCGTTTGCTGGAGCGCTGGGCGCCGGGCCGGCGGCTGTCGTCCCGACATGGCTGCGCCGCGCCGTCCCGGATGCTCAAGACGTTGCGGCAAAAGACGTTGAGGACATCGCCCTTGTTGCGGGTGCGGCCTTTGCCACGCTTGACGCTATCGTCCGCCGGCAGGAGCGGTGGGGAGGTGCCTGGCGGCAGCGACTGGCGCTTGCCGCCGCCGCAGTGACGGCAAAGCAGGCCGGCCGCGTCGAGGACGAGGCGGCGCTGCGCGATGCCGTGCTGTTGACGAAGGCGGGTGACGATGTAGGACCCGCCGGCCGCATGCTTTTGGCCTGGCGCCGCTTGGCCACACGGTCGACGGAGGATTTGCTGGCGAGAAAAAACCTCGGCGCGGTGCTGGAGGAGTTTGGCTACACGCTCGACGATGAGGTGCTCGGCGATCTGGCGGGCGAACTTCGCCGGCTTTCGACAGAAGGCATGGTCGCAATGCTGACGGGCGCCTTCATCGTCGCCGGGCGATACGGATTTGGCCAGGCCTTCGGCGCCTGGCTGGCTGACGCTCTTTTGGCACAGCACCTGGGCTGGACCCACGCGGTGCCGCTGCTCGGTGCGGAGGTCAATGCGGCGGGTTTTGATCGCGCGCGTCGATCCGCAACCGTCGTCGCGGCAAGCAGTGAGGATGGAGGCGCCCAGTCGAAAAGTCTGATGGCCGCACAGACACGTGCCGCGTTGCGCGCGATTGATCTGGCGGTCGAGCTTGGGCGCCGATCAGAGCGGTTGCTCGCGGTTGCACCGAAGTTGCGTGCCCGGGCATCCGATCTTGTCGTCGAAAGGCTGTTGTCCAACGACGCCATCGTCGCTTCGGACAAGGTCGCCGGCATGAGTGACCGTGGTCTGCGCCGCCTGTTCGACCGTCTGGTCGAGCTCGGCGCCGTGCGCGAGTTGTCCGGCCGACCAACCTTCCGCATTTATGGACTTTGAAAACGATGGCGGCGAGTGCGCCCAAGCGACGGAAGGAAGGGCGGGGAGGCGAAGGCCGATCAGACGACGGTCTGTTTGATCGGGAGCTGGATCACCTGCCGCCAGAGGCGCGCTGGCGCGAATGGATGCACCGCGTCGAGGCGACGATCTTTGCGGCACAAGAGCCTGTCGGCCGTGAGGTGCTGGCGCGGATTGTGGGAAAAAGCTGCAGCATCGACCTTTTGATCGACGACATCCGTGAGGAACTTCGCGGGCGGCCCTATGATCTGGTCACTGTGGCGGGCGGCTGGAAGCACCTGACCCGACCGGCCTATGCTGACGCCATCCGCGCCGCGGTCGGCGCAAGCGAGCGTGCGGTCGACCTGACGCAGTCGGAGATACTGGTGCTGATGTGCATCGCTTACTTCCAGCCGATTACACGTAGCGAACTGTCGAGCTTTTTTGGCAAAGAAGTTTCGCGCGACCTGATCGGTGCTCTGCGCGGCGCGAAGCTGATCGCCTCCGGCCCGCGCAGCCCGACTCCCGGCGCGCCCTATACCTATGTCACGACAAGAGAGTTCCTGCTCGAGTTTGGGCTGGATACGTTGCGGGATCTGCCGGACTTCGAGGCGCTGGAAGATGCCGGTCTGCTGTCGAAGGAAAAGCTGCTGGCCGGGGATATTCCCAGCGGGCTGGCGAGCGGGGAGAGCGATGGCGAAGAAGAGCCAGAGTCCGATGTTGTCGAGGATTCCTTGTCTTGAGGAGGCAGTCGGTGCTTTGGGCTTTCGGTAATAGCCGGTCAGTTTATGGCCACGATGACTGGTCCTCCGGCAGCCGGCGATCGGGATCGTGGACGTCGATGCTGTCACCATCAACAAGGTTGGCCGGAAAGATCACCAGGTTGGTGCCGCCGGCATGGCGCAGCGACGGGAACAGGATCCCGCGCAACCCCGCCGTTATGACCATGTCCGCCAGCTTCCACGACGGCGGGATCTTCTCATCGATGCGGGCGATCCGGCGCCAGGCGCAATCCCATTCACGCCAGGCATCGTCCCAGATGGCGGGGTCGAACCCTTGAGAAAGATCGGCCACCTCGGCGAGCGCGATCTTGTAAGCGGCGAGGGTGGCCGGCGGGGTGATGCTGGCGCCCTGCCTGTATTCCTCGAGCGCCGTCTGGGCCGAGCGGGACAAATAAAGCGCCTCAACGGCGGGCCGGTTGAAACGACCGCCGTCGATGGCGGCTCCCGCTCCGCTGGTCGGTAGGAAAGCCCATTTCGGTGTCAGATAGCGATGGAAGATTTCGTCAGGGCCGACGCGGGTGATCTTCACCCGCGCGCCCCGTTCTCAAGATCTCGGATGAAGGCTAGGGCCGCTTCGACTTGCCCGTCGGCGACGAGCTCGGCCGCCGTGCGATGACCGTAGTCAGCGATCGGTTCGTTGCGATACCAGTAGATTGCCTTGTCGACGTCGCCAGTGAGTTCCGTCGCTGCCGAGATCACCTTGACCATCTCGCGCATCCGCCCTTGCAGTCGCTCCGACGAGGGATTACGCAACGTATTGCGATGAACCCCGATCAGCTGCGCCAGGTTGGCCACCTTCACCCCAAGCGCCTGTGACAGGCGCTTCGGCGAGATATAGGGTGTGCGCGGTTCCTGCAGACTATCGACAAAGCCTGAAATCGCTGTGGAACGTTCAAGCTGTGCGTGGGTCATGACAAATCTCCGACCTCTCCAGTGCACAATATATGCACATTTTCACGCATAGCAAGCGAACAATGTTGATTTCCGCCGAGAACTGACCCGGGATTGGGCGGTTTTTCCATTGAGAAGTGACCCATGTTTGAACCCACCCCTGCTGGTTGATTGCAGGGGACTTTGGAGTGATAGACATGGCGTTACTGAG
>NZ_SSNY01000021.1 GCF_004801285.1 Ollibium composti | reverse complement strand
GCACAGGCCGCAACGAGCAAGAAGGAGAAAGCCGCCCCTTGACCAAAACCTAAGACCCAAACCATACATGAAGGCGGGTCACTTCTCGGCGAAAATCCCGGGTCAGCTCTCAGCGGAAATCAACAGTTGCGGCCTAACCATAAGTTGAATCTCCGCTTTTCCGCCCGCCTGATCGCCGAGGATACCGAGGGTGGTGCCAGGCAGCAGGATAGTCCGACCCTGCCGAACGCTCGGTGATGTCAGACCTCGACCCCGACGCCTTCGGCATTGTCTGCCGCAACTTTGTCGAGAACGCCCTGGGCATGGGACCCTTGGTGAGCCGATCGTCGTAAGCCTTGAGGGCGGTAAGTTCCGCGTAGCCAAGGACGGCCCGTCGTGCCCACAGAGACGCTTACCGGTTGATCGGTCGCTTCGAAAGAGGGGCGCCAGGCCGGAAGGCAGTGGGCTTAGCCTTGCCATCGTTGCAGGCATCGCCCCCAACCTTAGCTGAAGACCACGGATGGCTCAGGTTCGGATTGCCGTGCTGCGATGCTGTCGACGCGCGCAACCCGCTCGCGGCTTGCTCTGTTGGATGGATCTCGCGCTGACGGTGTGGACAACGGATCCGGGCCGCTTCAATTTGCGACGTTACCCTCTGCACTCCTGTGCATAAATGATACCACAACTAGCATTTTGAACCGCTCTGCACCCGCGAGACTGACTGAGGCAATTCGATGTAGAACTGGCAACAGAGATAGTTTGGCATCAAGGATATGGCCGAGACCTCGGCTGTTTGCAATTTGCACACCAGTGCAATATTATACTGGCAGCGGGTTGACTTTCTCCGATACAGGCCGACAAATGGCGTCGGCGCTCAAATAGTGCCGGAGCCGCAGGAGGGCGGTTCGAAGCGGGTCGCCAAAACGATCGGCAAGCGTCTGGGAGGAACAATGACGCCCCATGCATTCATTCGTCGCCGCAAGGGCAGGCGGTCGGAACCTCACGCGGTCGCGGCATGACGGTGTCCAAGGCCGAGTCCGCCGCGCTGCCTGGCCAGGAGCGGGACCGCCTGCCGGCGCCCAGTGCGCTGGCCATGCCCACCGCATGGCAAAGGCTGCGCTACGGGCTGCGGATCGCCGCACACGAGCCGACGACCCTGATCGGTGTGCTAGCCGCGCTTCTGTTTGCCTATCTGATCGTCGTCCCGATTATTTCCATGCTGCTCGATGCCGTCCAGGTACAACTCGGCGACGGTCGGCGCATCAAGGCGGAAACCGGCGACCTGACCTGGTATTATCTGGAGCGGACCTTTACCTCGCGCGTCGCGCAGAGCCTTTTCTGGGAGCCGCTGGTCAACACGCTCAGCGTCGCCTTCGGCGCCATCGTCATCTCCGTCGCCGTTGGCGGCAGTCTCGCCTGGCTTCTGGCGCGCACCGACATGTTCGGGCGCAAGTGGTTCGCCACGGCGTTGATCGTGCCTTACATGCTGCCGGCCTGGACCTTTGCGCTCGCCTGGACCACGCTGTTCAAGAACCGCACGGTCGGCGGCCAGGTCGGCTGGTTCGAGGCGCTCGGCCTTTCCCCTCCGGACTGGCTCTCTTACGGCAGGCTTCCCGTCACGCTGATCCTGGCGCTGCACTACGCTCCCTTCATCATCCTCCTGTTCGGCAATGCGCTGCGGCGCTTCGATTCCCAACTTGAGGATTCGGCCCGCATCCTGGGCGCCGGCCGCATCACCGTGACGCGCAAGATCATCCTGCCGCTGATGCTGCCTTCGCTGCTGTCGGCGGTGGTGCTGATCTTCGCCAAGTGCCTCGGCGAGTTCGGCGTGCCTTACGTGCTCGGCCTGCCGGTGAACTTCGACGTGCTGGCCACCTCGCTCTACCGCAACATCTCGTCGCGCCAGACCGGTGTGGCGGCGGTGCTTGCCGGCTGCATCATGCTGATCGGCATCATCACCATCATCATCGACGCCAAGCTGATCAAGGAAGCCCGCCGCTTCGTCACCATCGGTTCCAAGGGGTCGATGGACCGTATCCAGCCGCTCGGCCGCATGCGCATCCCGGCGACTGCCTTCGCAGCCTGCATCTTCCTGTTCAGCGTCGGTCTGCCCTTGCTCACACTGTTCCTGTCGACCGTGATGAGAATACCGGCGCGGTTCACGCTCGACAATTTCACGCTCGACTATTGGATCGGCAGCGACCTCAACACGGTGGCCTTGCAGACAGGCATCCTGCTCAGCCCGGATCTGTGGAATGCCGCCTGGAACAGCCTGAGCATTGTCGGCCTGGCATCGATCACCTCCGGCCTGCTCGGGCTGCTGGTCGGCTATGTCGTGGTGCGCACGCCGGTCCGGCCGCTGGCGACCTTTCTGCGCCAGGTGACGTTCCTTCCCTATCTGGTTCCCGGCATCGCCTTCGCGGCCGCTTACCTCTCGCTGTTCGCAGTGCCGCGTGGGCCGATCCCGGCCCTCTACGGCACGACGCTGATCCTGATGCTCGCCCTGATAGCCGATCAAATGCCATACGCTTCCCGCGCGGGCATCTCGGCCATGATGCAGCTCGGCAAGGATCCGGAGGAGGCGGCGCAGGTCGCCGGCGCGGGATGGTTCCGCCGCATGCGCTCGATCGTGGTGCCGATCCAGAAGGGATCGCTGGTGACCGGCATCCTTTTGCCGTTCATCTCCGGCATCAAGGGCTTGAGCCTCTTCGTCGTGCTCGCCGTGCCGTCGACCGACGTGCTGACCACCTATTCGCTCAGGCTGGTCGACTACCACTACACGCAGGCGGCCAACGCCGTCGTGCTGATCATCGCGGGAATTGCCTATTTCGGCACGCTTCTCGGGCAGAAACTCACCAAGACCAATCTCGCCCAAGGGCTAGGGGGCTGACATGCCACGAATCAACCTGCGCGGCGTCGACAAGAGCTATGGCTCGAATTCGGCCAACGCCGTTGCCAACCTCAATCTCGAAATCGGCGACGGCGAGTTCATGTGCCTGCTCGGGCCGTCGGGCTGCGGCAAGACCACGACGCTGCGCATGATCGCGGGGTTGGAGCATCTGACCAACGGGGAAATCCAGGTCGGCGCGCGCGTCGTCGACTCCGTCGGACAGGGTGTCTTCATTCCTCCCGAGAAGCGGCAGATGGGTCTCGTCTTCCAGAGCTACGCGCTGTGGCCGCACATGACGATCGAGCGCAACACGGATTTCGGCCTGCGCCTGCGCAATACGCCGAAGGCGGAGCGGGAGCAGCGGGTAACCGACGTCATGAAGACGCTCGGCATCGAAAAATACCGCGACCGCTATCCCTCGCAGCTCTCGGGCGGCCAGCAGCAGCGCGTGGCGCTCGCCCGCATGCTCGCCGTCAACCCGGAAGTGCTACTGCTCGACGAGCCGCTGTCCAACCTGGACGCGGCGCTGCGCCTGGAAATGCGCGCCGAGCTGAAGCGCCTGCACAACGAGTTCAAGACGACGATCGTGTTCGTCACGCACGACCAGTGGGAAGCCATGACGCTCGCCACCACGATCGCGGTGATGAGCGAAGGACATCTGCAACAGGTCGGGTCGCCGAACGACATTTACGACCGCCCAGCCAACCGGTTCGTCGCGCAGTTCGTCGGCAGCCCGCCCATTAACATCGTCGAACTCCGGGACGGAGCCACTTCGAAGCTCGGAAAGATAGCATCGGAGTATTTCGCGACGCGCCATGCCGAGCTTTCCGGCATTGGCTCCGTCGGCATTCGGCCGGAATCGATCCGCATCGCCGGACCGGACACGCCGGTTCCGCAAGGCGCGCTGGGCGGCAAGGCCGAAATCACCGGCGTGCTGCCGACCGGCGGAAGCTGGATCGTGGAATTGTCTCTCGCGAACGAGAAACTGTTCATGACCACCCATCAGTCGCCGGAGATCAAGACGGGCGACCGGATCGACTTCTTCGTCAAGCCGAAGGCGCTGCATGTCTTCGACGCGCAGGGCAACCGGCTGGCGGATGCGGACAAGCTGCTCGGCGCGGCAAAGGTTCATTGAGATGACGTCGCTGTCGCGGATCGATCTCGCGGCTGCGTGGTCACATGAGAAACGGGAGGAAAGGCAATGGATTTTAACAGGATAGTGAAGCGCTGGAGGTTCGTCCTGCTGGGCGCGTCGGCCGCGCTCGTCGCGCTTTCGGCGCAGGCCTGCGCCGAGGATTTCGACCTCAACGCGCTGATCGAGGCGGCCAAGAAGGAGCCGCCGATCACCGTCTATGCTGTCACCGGCAAGATCGTCGACACCGCGAAGGCCTTCACCCAGAAATACGGTGTCCAGGCAACCGGCAAGAAAGTCAACGAGGCAACCCAGGCCGACCTGCTGATCCGCGAAAGCCAGTCGGGCCAGATCGTCGGCGATGTCAGCCTGGCGGTGGATGTAGGTTCAGCGGCGTCCCAACTGCTTCCCGAAGGCATGGTCGAAAGCTGGGTGCCGGGCGACATCGAGGCCGATATTCCCGAAGGCCAGCGCAACCCGCTCGTCGTCGTCACGGATCCACATGTGTGGTCGTACAACACGGAGAAATATTCCTCCTGCCCGGTCAAGAACATCTGGGAGCTGACCGAGCCGAGGTGGAAGGGCAAGGTCGCCATGCTCGACCTGTTTAACAAGCCGCTTTACGCTGACTGGTTCAACCAGTTAGAGGCGCATCACGACGCTGAAATCGCCAAAGCCTACGAGGATCTCTACGGCAAGAAGCTGGAAACCGACCAGCCCAGCGCAACCGCCGCATGGGTCAAGGCGTATGCTCAGAACGCGCCGCTTCTGGCTGATTCCAGCGCCGTCGCCGAGGCGGCGGGCGCGCCGGGCCAGGCCGACCCGTTCATGGCCATCACGTCGGTCGCCAAATACCGCGGCAACGTCAGCGATGGCCTCAAGCTGGGCATTTGCGTCGGCATCGAGCCGTTCGTCGGCTTTTCCTATCCGGGATTCGGGCTGATCGCTAAAGGCACTAAGAGCCCCAACGCGGCGAAGCTCTTCATCCACTACCTGCTAACTGAGGAAGGCATCGCCAACCAGGCTATCGACGGCAAGGTGCCGAGCAACCGCAAGATCGCCTTGCCTGCCGACGAGCCGTCGGGAATCGCCAAGCATATGGACGAATTGATGGTGTTCGATTCCTCGACGTCCGCTGACGATTTCGACAAGCGCCAGGACTGGCAGGATTTTTGGCGCGTCAACTACCGCAAATAGCAATGGATCGGGCCGCGCCGGGAGCGCGGCCGGTATGAGAAAACGGGAGGAAAGGCAATGTTCTTGAACGGGATGGCGAAGAGTTGGAAATTTGCCCTGCTGGGCGGATCGGCCTTGCTCGTCGCGCTCACCGCGCAGGCGAGCGCCGACGACTTCGATCTCAACGCGCTGGTCGAGGCGGCCAAGAAGGAGCCGCCGGTTTCGGTCTATTCAACCACCGGCAAGATCGTCGAACAGGCCAAGGCGTTCACCGCCAAATACGGTGTCCAGGCGACCGGCACCAAGGCCAATGCCGCCTCGCAGCTCGAGATGGTGGTGCGCGAGGCGCAGGCGAAGAACGTGCAGGCGGACGTGCTGCAGATCAGCGACGCGGCGGCTGGGGTGGCGCAGCTCGTGCCCGAAGGCTACGTCGAAAGCTGGGTGCCGCCGGATCTGGCCGACAAGATCGACCCGTTCTATCGCGATCCGCTCGTCATCTCCAACGAAGCCAATGTGTGGGCCTACAATACCGAGGTTTACAAGAGCTGCCCGGTCAAGAACATCTGGGAACTGACGGAGCCGAAGTGGAAGGGCAAGGTCGCCTTCCAGGATCCGCTCGGCAAGGCGTCCTATGTCGACTGGTTCAACCAGATGGCCATGCACGCCGATGACAAGATCGCGGCAGCGTACAAGGCGCAATACGGCAAGGATCTGGTGAAGGACGAGGACAGCGCGACGGCTATGTGGGTCAAGGCGCTAGCCGCCAACGCGCCGTTGCTGACCGACGCCGACGAGGCTGCGGCGCAGGCGGTCGGCGCGCCCAACCAGAAGGAACCGTTCGTCGGTCTCATGAGTTCGGCGAAATTCCGCGACAACCAGGAGGCAGGCACCAAGCTCGGTCTCTGCACCGGGCTCCAGCCCTTCGCCGGCTGGCTGTATCCGAGCCTCGGCTTCATCGCCAAGGGTACGGACAGCCCGAACGCGGCCAAGCTTTTCATCCATTACCTGCTTACCGAGGAAGGCATCACACCGCAGGCCGAGGACGGCAAGATGTCGTCCAATCGCGACATCAAGCTGCCGGATTCGGAGCCGTCAGGCATCGGCAAGGTGGTCGACCAGATGGAACCCTATGACGCGTCTTCGGCCAATGACGACTGGGACGCGCGCCAGGACTGGCAGGATTTCTGGCGCGTCAACTACAAGAAATGAAATGGCGGGGCATCGCCGGCAGGCGATGCCCACCACCAGCGAGGGGAGGAGACGATGGGTATTCTGAACAGATGTATCGGGATGGCGGCCGGCTTGCTGACGGTGAGCCTTTTCGCCATGCAGTCCTATGCCGATGACGCGTCCAGCGTCAACGAACTGCTGAAGGCGGCGAAGGCCGAGGCGCCGATCAACATCTACGACAGCACCGGCAAGATCGTGGAGATGGCCAAGAACTTCTCGAAGAAGTACGGCCTCAAGGCCACCGGTATCAAGGTCTCGGCATCGAGCCAGCTCGAGATGATCGTGCGCGAAGGCCAGGCCAAGAATGTCCAGGGCGACGTGGTGCTGATCACCGACGCGCCCGCCGGTCTGGCCCAGCTTCTGCCGGGCGGCTACGTCATGAGCTGGCTGCCGCCCGATATGAAGGACAAGATCCCGGCGAAGTTCCAGGACCCGCTGGCGATTACCACCAACGCCAGCGTCTGGGCCTATAATACAGAAGTTTACGACAGTTGCCCGGTCAAGAACATCTGGGAGCTGACCGATCCGAAATGGAAGAACAAGGTTGCCTTCTATGATCCGCTCTCGAAAGGCACCTATCCAGATTGGTTCAACCAGACCGCGACGCATTTCGACGACGCGATGAAGGACGCCTACAAGGCTGAGTACGGCAAGGACATCGACCTCGGCGGCGAGAAGAGTGCGACGGCCGCCTGGGTAAAGGCTTTCGCCCAGAACAGCCCGCTGCTGGCGGATACCGACGACGCCATTTCCGAGGCGGTCGGCGCGCCGGGCCAGAAGGAGCCGTTCTTCGGTCTTTTGTCCTCGGCCAAGTTTCGCGACAACGCCGACAAGGGGTTCAAGCTCGGCCTGTGCGCCGACATGGGTCCCTGGCCCGGCTGGACCTATGTCAAGCTCGGCCTGATCGCCACCGGCACCAAGAGCCCCAACACGGCGAAGCTCTTCATCCACTACATCCTGACGGAAGAGGGCATCGCGCCGCAGGTGATCGACGGCAAGCTGCCGACCAATCCCGACATCAAGCTGCCGGCGGACGAGCCGTCCGGCATCGGCAAGGTGCTCGACAAACTGGAACAGTACGACGCCTCGACTGCGCTGAACGATTGGGACGCCCGCCAGGACTGGCAAGATTTCTGGCGCGTCAACTACCAGAAATAATCGCACAAGGGCCGGCGACACCGGTTGCCGGCCCGCCTCATCCTATCGGTGAAAACGCATCATGACATCGTTGCCGCAATCCGAACGGCTGCTGGCGGTCGCCAAGATGGCGGCGCACAGCGTCGAGGATCAGCTCCGGACGGCCTTCCGCTCCGTCATGGCTTTCGACACCAAGCGTGACTTCCACGACATCGTCACCGAGCATGATCGGGCCAGCGAGGAGCGCATCGCCTCGGTGATCTTCCGGGAAGTTCCGGACTCGGCGATGGTCGGCGAGGAGGGCGGCCGGCGCGGCAGCGGCAACGTCGTCTGGTACGTCGATCCGATCGACGGCACGTCGAATTTCGCGCGCGGGATCGCTTATTGGTGCGTGTCCATCGCGGCGGCGGTAGATGACGAGATCGTCGCCGGAGTTGTGTTCGATCCCATGGCCGGCAATCTCTTCTCGGCAAGCCTGGGCGGAGCCTGGCTGAACGGCCGGCCGCTCGCTGCGCAAGCCTTCGCCGAGGAACGGCAGGCCACGCTGCTGACCAGTTTTCCGAACGCCCGCAACATCAACGATCTCGGCGCCATGGTGTATGGGTGCCAGGCTGAACTGCTGCGTGCGTTCCAGGTCACCCGCAACCTCGGCAGCGGCGCGCTCAACCTTGCCCATATCGCCGCCGGATGGTCGGACGCGACATTGGGGCTGTCGACCAACCCATGGGACGTGGCGGCGGGGATCCTGATCCTGCGCCAGGCGGGCGGGCGTTATTGCGGTTTCGACGGAGGAATCGAGTCGGAGCCGACTCATCTCGCGTCCGACTATTTCGCGACGGGTGGCGGCGCCGACTACCCGACGCTCGAACAGGTGGCGCGGACATTATCGGCGCAAACCGCAACCCGACACAGACACACAGCAGGAGCACGCACATGACCAAGGCCGAACTCTCCGGGAGGGCGTTGTCCGCGCCGCGGGCCCTACTGCTCGATTTCGGCGGCGTGGTCGTTGAGACGGCGCGTATCCCGGGCTGGGAAGACAGGCTGGCCGAAAAAGTGGAAGCCGTGCTGGGCCGGGCGGGCGCCGCTTCGGCCGTGCTGTCCAGGTCGCGCATCATCGCCGACATCCGCGCCGGCTGCATCGCGGATTCGCGCTGGAAGAACGCCATGTCGCGGCCGCTGTCCCCGCCGGAACTCACCTACGGCCAGTTCTGGGGTGATTTCGTCGCCGCCGACTGGTCCGACCGTGCGCGGCAGGCCGTGCTTGGCGAAGCGCGGGAGCTCTGCCGCCAGATGGGCCTTCTGTGCAGCCGGCGAAAGCTGCGCGACGGGATGCTGGAACTGCTCGACAGGTGCGACGCCACCGACGTGCCTGTCGGCATCGTCAGCAACGCGCTGTCAGGCCAGGTGCATATCGATTTCCTTGACGAACATGGCTGGACGGGGCGTTTCGCCGTGAAGATCCATAGCGACGAGGTGAAGGTTCGCAAACCCAATCCGGAGATGATCCTGATCGCCTGCCGTGCTCTGGGCGTCGAGGCGCGGGACGCCTGGTATGTCGGCGACAATTTCGACCGCGACGTCCTTTGCGGCCTTCGCGCCGGCATCGGCGGCAATATCCTGATGGAAGCGAAGGGCACCTACGACATGCCCTACGATCTCGGGGTCAAGCCGGACGCCATCGTCGCCGACCCGCGCCGGTTGCTGGCGCTGCTGAAGCAGTCACAGAAGATTTCGGTGGCGTGATGGATGCCGCGGAATCGGCCGCGCTGCGCGCGATCGCAATGGAGGCGGTGCAACTTGTCGGCGGGCCGCTCGCCGCTGCTTTCAGGTCGGACACGGCGGTCGAGTACAAGGTCGACTTGCACGATGTGGTGACCAGGTACGACAGACAGGCCGAGCAGGCGATCCGTGATCACATACTGAGCCGCTGGTCGGATTCGGCGGTGTTGGGTGAGGAACATGGCGCCAGCGGGGAGGGAAGGGTGCGCTGGTATGTCGATCCGATCGACGGTACCTCCAACTTCGCGCGCGGCATCGCCTTCTGGTGCATTTCCATCGGCGCCGCCGTGGACGACGAGATCGTCGCCGGCGCGATCCTCGATCCGGTTGCCGATAACCTGTTCTCCGCCGACCTGACTGGCGCCTGGCTGAACGGCGAGCCGCTGCGTTCCTCGGCCATCCCGGAGGAGAACAAGGCGACGCTCATCACCGGCTATCCGGTGGCGCGCGACTTCAGGCTGGACGGGCGCGATAGGGCGCTCGACAATTTCGCGACGCTGGCCGAGACCTTTTCCACGCTGCGCCGGCCGGGAAGTGCCGCGCTCAGCATTGCACACGTTGCGGCTGGTTGGGCGGACGCAGCCTGCGGCTTCGGCGTCAACGCATGGGATGTGACCGCCGCGATCCTTTTGCTGCGCCAGGCGGGCGGCACCTATCGCAGCCTACCTCTGGGCAAGATTCCGGCGGACCGGCCGGACCAGTTCCATCCGGGCTACATGGCGTGGGGGAATGGCGGGAACTATCCCACGCTGACGCGCATCGCGGAGGCTATTTCGGTCGGCCGAACCAAGGCCGCGTAGGAGCCAACCCGGTGTGCACGCCAATTCATAAAGTTCCAGAAAATTACTATCAACTTGTGCATCAAATAATTGTATAGACTTCATTTATTTGTATTGCACACCAGTGCATAAAGAGCCTAAAAATGGCTCGATAAAAGTGGCAAGAGGCGCGCAGCCATGACCGTCGCACATCGAACCCAACTTGCCTTGCAGGCATCGGATCTGGACGCCCGCGAAGCCCTGTGCCGCGCCATGATCCTGACCGCGGGAGGCATGGCGCTGGACGGGTTCAAGGCGGTGAAATCGGGCATGATGGCCATGAAGGGGCCGCAGGATTTCCTGACCGAAACCGATGGCCTGGTCGAGAGGTATCTCAAGGCGCGGATCGCGGAAGCCTTTCCGCAGGACGGGTTCCTCGGGGAGGAGACCGGCGGCGTGCCTGGGGACGACCTCTGGGTCATCGATCCGATCGACGGAACTGCCAACTTCGCCCGCCAGATCGCGCATTTCTGCATCTCGATCGCCTTCGTCAGCGGCGGACAGGTGGAAATCGGTGCCATCTACAACCCCGGCATGGATGAGTTGCATGTGGCGCGCCGGGGGCAGGGCGCGACACGCAACGGCGTGCCGATCCATGTTGCCGATACCCGTGACTACCAGCGTGCCTGCGTTGAACTCGGCTGGTCCACACGGCTTCCCAACGCGACCTATCTCGCGGCGCTGAACCGTATCCTCGAGGAGGGGGCGAACGTCCGGCGGGCGGCGTCCGGCGCGCTCGGCCTGGCCTTCGTCGCCGACGGGCGCTCCGACGGCTATGCAGAACTGCACATGCATCCGTGGGATTGCCTGGCCGGCCTGCTTCTGGTCAAGGAGGCTGGCGGCGTGACGGCTCCCTTCCTCGAACTGGACGGGTTGTCGAAAGGTGGCGGCGTGCTGGCGGCGTGCCCGGGCATAGCGCCGGGGATGAGCGAGGCGACCGGGATCGCGCTGACGCTTTGATTGGATTGCCGAGAGCCGAGATGAACGCTTCGCCACGCTACGAACGACCGAACATCAGCCTGATCGAGCCGAACCTGCCCGGCTACGGCATTGATCTTTTCATCGGCGGCATGGAAGGGGCGGGCGACCTTGCGGAACTGCGGGAGCGCAACATCACCACAGTGGTGAACTGCGCCGTCAATCTCGACTTCAACTATGCGGTGTCGCCGTTTCCGGAAGAGGCCAATCCCGACGCCATCTACGGCATCGGCGCGGTGCGCTACTACAAGCTCGGCCTGATCGACGGCGACGGCAATCCCGAGACGATGATGCTGGCGGGGTTCTATATGCTGCGCGGCGCGCTGTCGCAAAAGCTGCCGGAACGTCCGACCTATCCGCTGCGCGAGAAGGGCAATGTTCTGGTGAATTGCCGGGGCGGCCGCAGCCGTTCCGTGTCGCTTGTTGCGCTCTTCCTGCACATCGAGGCGAGGGCGAAATATCCGACGCTCGACAGCGCGCTGGACCATGTGCGCGCGATGCGCGAGTTGCGCCGGGACGAATGGTTCGAGACGCCGAAGCCGGTGCTCGTCAACGCCGCGCGCCGGGCTGCTGAATGGATCACGCTGATCGATTCCGGCGCAGCACCCCTAGCGCTGGCCGTACAGGGGAGCCGGTCGGCCTGATGGCGCAGAACGAAATCGCCGTCATCGCGGACCCGCACTTCCACGATATCACCTATCGTCCGGGCGGTGGCGGCGGCAGCGCGTTCCGTTCGCTGGCCGACACCTGCGCTTCCACGCGCGTCTTCAACGAGAGCTTTCCCGCCCTGACGGCGCTCCTCGATGACATCGTGAGCCGGGATATTCGTATTGTCGTCATCGCCGGCGACCTGTCGGACGACGGCCAGATGTCGACCATGGCGACCGCTTGCCGCCTGCTCGAACGCTACAGCGACCGGTACGGGTTGCGTTTTTTCACGACGCCGGGAAACCACGACCTCTATGCAATGCACGGCCGCGAGCACGGCAAGCTGTTCGTCAACGAGGACGGCTCGCAGACGCTGGTCACCAGCGACCCGGCCATTGTCGCCGAAGCGGCGGGCGACGTTGTGCTGACGCAGGAGATGCACTGCGCGGGCTACCCGCAGGCGCTCGATATGATGAAGGCGTTCGGCTTCTTCAGGCGGCCCGATTTCCTGCATTGGGAAACGCCTTTCGGGACCAGCGACGACCTTGCCCAACGGTGCTTCGAGATTCGTTCTCAGGATGGCTCGGTTGTGACGTCGATGGTGGATGCGTCCTATCTCGTCGAGCCGATGGAGGGTCTCTGGATCCTGTCCATAGACGCCAACGTCTTCGAGCCACGGAATGGGGCGAAGAACCTGATCGAGGAAAAAAGCTACTTCGACAGCACGGATGCAGGCTGGAACTCCATGCTGCGCAGCAAGCCGTTCGTCCTGGACTGGATGACGGACGTCGCACGCCGCGCCAGGCGGCAGGGCAAGCGCCTGCTCACGGTTTCGCATTATCCGCTGCTGAATCCGCTTGGCGACACGGCCGAGGCGGAGGCGATCCTGCTGGGCAGGACCGGGTTCGTGCGCCGTTCGCCTTCCCCGGAGGTCGAAGCCGCTGCCGCAGCAACCGGAGTGGGAGTCCATTTCAGCGGGCACCTGCATGTGAACGACACCCGGGTTGTCCGCCACGGCGACGACTTCGCCGTCAACATCGCGGTCCCGTCCACGGTGAGTTTTCCGCCGGCCTACAAGATTGCGTCCTTCGATGGCGCGTCGCTGAATGTCGAGACCGCCATGCTCTGGGACGTGCCGGACTTCGATGCGGCCTTCGATGCCTATCGTGCCGAAACCGCCTGCTCCGGAGCCGACTTCGGCGACGTTCTGGAGGCTCGTTCCCACGGCGAGTTCCTCAGTAGGGTGATGACCCTGAACGTCACCTTGCGGTATTTCGAAAAGGAATGGCCGCCGGAACTTGCTGCGCTGATGGAGCGCCTTCGGTCCGCTGACATCGCGCGCCTTGTCGAAAGCTCGCCCTTGCCGGTAGAGGAGGTGGCGACTGTCTCGACGTTGGAGGGTGGCGTCGCGGGCCTTGACGTCGTTGCGGACTGGTATCGCCTGCGCACGGCGCGCGAACTGGCCCTCGCCGTTATCGCACCCGAACGCGTCCTGCTCTACCGGTCTCTGGCTGAACGGTTTGCCGCCACAAGCTGGCCGGAGTGGAGCGCGCAGCACAGACTGGCCATCTTCTTCGCCATCATGCGCAACTATATGGACGCTCAGCCGTCGGACCGGTTTTCGGTCGACCTGGAGAGCGGTGAGGTCGTTGCCCGGCCATTGGGCCGGACGCTCCTGCGCCAGACCGGAACCGCCTGAAACGTCGCCGTCGGCTCACTGACGATGCCGCGTTCGGATTCGTCCAGCAGCGTCGCGATGTGATCGACCATCTGGTCTATGGGCTGGTGAAAGGTCGTCAGCGCATAGGAGCCCCATCCCGCCTGTTCGATGTCGTCGAAGCCGACGACGCAAAGCTCGTCCGGGATCGATATGCCGAACTCATTGCGGGCTGCGTCCATGAAGCCGCAGGCGAGCAGGTCCGTCACGCAGAACGCGGCGTCGGGCCGTTGCGACCCCGCCAGGATCTGGCGGCCGGCCTCATAGCCGGTGGCGTAGCCCGTCGGCCCGGTTCGCATCGTGCGGACCGACATGCCGGCTTCCGTAGCCGCGCCCTCAAACGCTCTTTCACGCATGGTGATGCTGGGCGTTCCGGCACTGGACGATATGAGGGCGATGTCGGTACAGCCGGCGCGGCGAAGCATGTGGAATGCCTCCCGGCATGCCTGTGCGTTGTCGACATGGACGCTTTGCGTGCCGCTCTGGCTTTCCTCGCGGTTGATCAGGATGACGTGCTGGCCGCTCCTGACGCAGGTTTCGATCAGCGAGGCGCGCGGAGCGCCGGACAGCACCACCGTGGCGTCCGCCCGGTAGTTCAGCGTCTGCCTCAGTGCCGCCTCGACGGAGTCTGCTTCGCCCGACGTGTTGATGACCATGGCGACGCGGTTGTCGCTCTGCAGCCGCCGCGTCATCGCGTCGAGGATCATCGACTGATAGGGGAAATGCAGGTCCGAGCCGACCACGCAGACGATGCCGCTGGCATCCTGGATCAGGCTCCGGGCCAGATGGTTGACGTGATAGCCAAGCTGCTCGGCGGCTTCCAGGACCTTGCGCCTCGTATGCTCCGAGACGCTGGCTCCGTCCGTGAAGGTGCGCGAAACGGCTGAACGGGAGACGCCGGCAGCGGCAGCGACCTGCTGTGCCGTAACGAAAGAACGCATCGTTTTCACATTGGACATCGCGGCAGTTCGACCTTTTTGGCTTCCAGCGCCTTCATAACAACGCAGGAAGCATATCGCGACCGCCAATCCACCGTAAGGCTGTAAGGCTTCCCAACCTCACAACGGTCGTCCCTCGCCTGCGGACGTCAGTAAGCCATCGGAAAACCTCGCTCGGAAACCGAAAGTAGCATCAGGCCGCGCATGCTTGGAGCGTAGACGCTTGTACGATGGCAGCCAGGTCGCGCCAGTTCATCCTACGGGATGATCGCTTGCGAGAAGCCAGGTTGATCTCTTCGAGAGGCTAACAGATAGCAGGAGGCAAGATCTTGCACGATCGTTTCTGCTGTCACGGGCTCGTCTGACGGGAGCAGTTCTGCGATATTGACATGCGCGTCCCCTCGGACGCGGCTATCGATCCCGGCCGCGGCGTAGAAAGCGTTTATTGCATCGGCTGCGGCTGCATGGTCGAGATCGGCGGAAAGCGCAAGATGCCCGAGGACGGCGAAGCCGGAATCGCCTTCGCCGCCGAACGCGCGCCGCCAACGCTGCGCCGTTCCGGCCAGCTTGCGATCCATGGCGATGATGTTGAAGGTCCCGTCGCACATGGCGCCGGCCACCGCGCCATTGGCGGTTTCGATACCGTGTTTCCTCAGGAGCGACATCAGCGGGGCGCATAGGAACCGATAAGCATGGCCGATACGGTCCGGCAGCTTCGCCGGCATGGCGAAGGCCAGCGAGACGTTGACCACGCCCGGTCCCTGGACCACCGCGTCGCCGCCGGTGTTGCGCACGACGACCGGAAAGCCGCGTCGTTCCAATTCGCGTGCCGCCGCCGGGAAGGCGGCGGACGCCGCCAGCCGACGCGGCACGACGATGCAGCGCTCGCATCGCCACACCATGACTTGCAGGCCCGCTCCGCCGGCGACCGCATCCAGCATCGCGGTTTCCCATTCGAATGCCGCGGCGATGGGCAGGAATTGCGGGCGGCCGTCCGCTTCGTTCGGTTCGAGTGTTTGGCGCGCCGCGATTGTCATGCGGCCTCGATCGCCGCGCATAGGTCGGACAGGAACGCCGCTGCAGGCGCTCCGTCGACCGCCTGGTGGTCGAAGGTCAGCGACAGACCCATGACGGGGTGGAACTCCACGCCGCCCTTGCCGTCCGGAAATGCTGTCTCGGCGATGCGGCCGATGCCGAGAATGCCGATCTGCGGCGTGTTGAGGATCGGGGTGAAATATTTCACCCGCGAGAGGCCGAGATTGCTGACCGTAAAGGTGCCGCCGGTCATCTCAGGCACGGTCAGCTTGTTGGCGCGCGCCCGCTCGGCAAGATCCTTGCGGGCGGCGGCGCGCGCCTCGATCGTCAGCGCCTCGGCATTGAAGATCGCCGGCGCCACCAGCAGATTGCCGGGAAGCGCCATGGCAACGGAGAGATGCACCGCGCCAGACAGATGCACCTCCTTGCCTTTGAGGACGCCGTTGAGGTCCGGATGTTTCAGCAGCGTCGCCACCACCCGGTCGAGGATCAGATCCTCGACCGAGACCTTGACGCCGGTTTCCGCCAGCGCTGCCTTGCGGGCGAGCAGCGCGTCGGCGCGGCAGTCGGCATGATGGGTGAGCTGCGCGGCCTCGGAGAGGCTGCGCAGCATCTTGTCGGCGATCATGCCCCTGGCGCCGCGCAGCGGCACGACGCGGTCGGCACGCGTTGCGGGCGCTTCAGCCTGCGTTGCCATGGCCGCTATCCGATCCGGGCGATGACATCGCCCTTGGCGACGACGTCGTCGGCCTGCTTGACGAGGGTGATGACGCCGGTGGCCGGCGCATGGATCTCGTACTGGATCTTCTCGACCATGATCTCGGCGATCAGCGAGCCTGCCTCCACGGCCGTACCGTCGCTGGCCAGCCAGTTGGTGATGACCGCCTCCTGGTCGCCGTCCCACAGGTCATTCGGAAGGTTGTGTCGCAAACTTTTCAGTAATGGCTCTTGGGCATGAGGATGGCTCCTCGACGCTGGAGCTACACCATGTTTAAAGGCCGCCATTTCGATCAGTCGGTGATCCTGCTCTGCATACGCTGGTACCTCGCCTACGGGCTCGGCCTGCGCGACCTGGAAGAGATGATGGCCGAGCGGGGCATTGCCGTGGATCATTCGACGATCAACCGCTGGGTTGTGCGGTTTTCACAGCAACTGGCGGAACGTTTCAATCGCCGCAAGCGGGCAGTGTCAGGCAAATGGCATATGGACGAGACCTACATCAAGGTTCGAGGCCAATGGATGTATCTCTATCGCGCAATCGACAGCGTCGGCGACACGGTGGAGATGTTCGAAGCCATTGAGGGCTTCGACACATGACGATTTCAGAGCTTACGCTTAAATCCAGGGACGAGGAACCGGTCCGCCGGCTGGAGTTCTTCACCGGTGCGGGTCGCCGACGTGAATGGCCGCCGGAGGAGAAAGCGCGGATTGTGGCGGAAAGCTACGATGATGGCGAGACCGTGAGCGCGGTGGCCCGGCGATATGCATTGTCCCCGCAGCAGTTGTTCGCCTGGCGCCGCTCCGCGCGGGTGCCATTGGCAAATGCGCCGGCACCAGAACCCATGTTTGTTCCGGCAGTGGTCGCGTCACCTGAGCCCGAATTGGCGGCGAAGCACGTGATATCGACGCGGAAGCGAAAGGCCGCGCGAGATGCCGGCGTGATCGAGCTTGAGATTCACGGCGTCGCCATGCGGATCGGTCGTGGCGCCGACGCCAGGACGGTGGCGGCGGTGATCCGTGCGCTGAAGGCGCTGTCGTGATCGGGCCGACGGGTGCGGTCAAGGTGATGGTCGCGACGAAGCCGGTGGACTTCCGCAAGGGGGCCGAGGGCCTGGCGGCGCTGGTACGCGAGACGATGGGCGCCGATCCGTTCTCTGGCGCGGTCTACGTCTTCAGGGCCAAGCGCGCCGACCGGGTCAAGCTGGTGTACTTCGACGGCACCGGCGTGTGCCTGCTGGCGAAGCGTCTGGAAGATGGGAAGTTCTGCTGGCCTGCCATTACCGATGGTGTGGTCAGGTTGACGGCGGCGCAGTTGCAGGCGCTCCTGGAAGGGCTGGACTGGCGGCGCGTACATGATGCCCGCGAGACGCGCGCGCCGGTCGCGGCAAGTTGATTCCAGGGACGGCCGAGGACGCTGGCAAAGCATTGGATTCCATGATCGAATCGGCTTTGTGAGCAATCCAGCCGACCCTTTGACCAACGATCCGATCGCACTTCAGGCGATGCTTGCCGCGGAGCGCGCCGAGAACGAGCGGCTGCGCCAGATCATCAAGGAACTGCAGCGTCACCGCTTCGGCCGCAGGGCCGAGAGCCTGCCCGTCGAGCAGCTGCTGCTGGGTCTGGAAGAGGCCGAGCAGGTCGAGGCCGAAGGCTTCGCGGCGGAGGACGCCGGTGATCCTGCGAAGCGGGAGGATCGCACCAGGAAGCGCCGCGCCAACCGCGGCGCACTGCCCACGCACCTGCCGCGTATCGAGCAGGTCGTCGACATCGGGGACAAGGTCTGCCCCTGCTGCAGCGGTCCGCTGCACGTCATGGGCGAGGATCGTTCCGAGCGCCTCGACATCGTGCCGGCCCAGTTCCGCGTCATCGTCACGCGCCGACCAAAATACGCCTGCCGGAGCTGCGAGGAAGTCGTTGTGCAGGCGCCGGCTCCCTCGCGCCTCGTCGAAGCCGGCATTCCGACCGAAGCGACCGTCGCGCATGTTCTGGTCAGCAAATATGCCGATCACCTTCCCCTCTACCGCCAGTCCCAGATCTATGCCCGCCAGGGCGTCAACCTCGACCGCTCGACGCTCGCCGACTGGGTCGGCAAGGCAGCCTTCCTGCTTCGGCCGATCCACGAGCGGTTGTTCGACCGGCTGAAGGCGTCCGACAAGCTCTTCGCCGATGAGACGACGGCCCCGGTGCTCGATCCCGGGCGCGGCCGCACCAAGACCGGCCAGCTGTTCGCCTATGCGCGCGACGATCGCCCCTGGGGCGGGATCGATCCGCCCGGCGTCGCCTACCTCTATGCGCCCAACCGAAAGGCCGAACAGCCCCTGCGGCACCTTCAGGGCTTCGTCGGGATCCTTCAAGTCGACGGCTACGCCGGATACAAGGCGCTGGCCGCGCGCAACGCCGTGAGCCTGGCCTTCTGCTGGTCGCACGTGCGTCGCCGCTTCTATGAACTGGCGCAGTCCGGACCCGCGCCGATCGCGACAGAGGCGCTCCAGCGCATCGCCGAGCTCTACAAGATCGAGAGCGAGCTGAGGGGCCGCCCGGCGGAGGAACGCCGCGCCACGCGCCAGGAGCGAAGCCGCCCCATCATCGATGCCCTCGAGCCGTGGCTGCGCGGGAAGCTCGCGCTGGTCAGCCAGAAGAGCAAGCTCGCCGAAGCAATCCGCTACCCGATCGCGCGCTGGGCTGGACTTGGTCGCTTCCTTGACGACGGCCGCGTCGAGATCGACTCCAACGTAGTCGAACGCGCAATCAGGCCGATCGCCCTCAATCGAAAGAACGCGCTCTTCTCCGGTTCCGATGGCGGTGGCGAGCACTGGGCAACCATCGCCTCACTGATCGAGACCTGTAAGCTCAACGGCGTCGACCCGTACGCTTACCTCGCTGACGTCATCACCCGCATCGTTGCCGGCCATCCGCAAAGCCAGCTCGACGACCTGCTGCCCTGGGCCTATGCCCCCACGCCACTCAAGGCCGTGGCCTGAGAACAGCGGTTACGATCAATCTGTTTGATCACGATTTCCTTCGAAAGTTTGTCACTGATCTCGGCCAGGAGCTGTTCTTCCTGGTCGACTAGCTTTTGACGTTTCGGGACATCGCGTTCCCAAAGGAATTGTTCCTTGATGTCGTGGATGCGTGCTCGCTCGGCGAGGACTTTCGGGTGCGTATGTAGCCACCGGAGAAACGGGATCGCGTCCGGTGTGCTGTGCCAAAGATCGCCACAATGTTCGACGTAGGCGTGCGCGGTCTCCGGTTCGGCAAGATTCGAGCCATGGCCTGCTGCCGGTTTCGTGGACACCGAGATAAGGTGTTTAACGGAACTGGAGAGTTGGAATGCAGAGAAGGAAGTTCAGCCGCGAGTTCAAGCTCGAGGCGGTGAGACTGGTGAAGGATCGGGGC
>NZ_SSNY01000020.1 GCF_004801285.1 Ollibium composti | reverse complement strand
TCCCCTGCGGTTGTGGCCGGAGGGTGTACGGGCGACTTCGCCAAGCCTCGAACCGGATGGCCATCCGGTTCGAGGCTCAGTCGCTTTCCTCGCACAAATCCTGCCTGCGTGCAGATACAAGGGTGGCAGGCCGCAGGCCTGTCGGGAGGGGTGACCTCCACCACTCCGACGCTATGAAGCCCTTGCTCTACGGCCGACGACCCCTCTCCGTCTCGGCTTCGCCGAGCCACCTCTCCCCGGAGGGGCGAGGAACCCAAGTCCTGTTGGGCCGGTGCCGTACGAAAACTGTTGCCATGTCTCGGATATTCGAGAAGTGCGACGTTCGCGAGCTCGGTTCCTCGCCCCTTTTGGGGAGAGGTGGCTCGGCGAAGCCGAGACGGAGAGGGGTTCTCCCTGCGTGAGCTTCATCGTTGCCACGCTGCCTTTCGGCCCTGGCCATTGTCAAAGAACTGACCTCGTTTGAGGTCGGGAAGCGGGCGCGGGGGCCGTGCCTGCTAAGTTAAATAGTGGCGCGGCATCCCGCGCCCGCCGGTGTCTTGCCTCCCCGAGGGTCGCTGCCGCTTTTCACAGCGGCCCGCTGGCTCGGTCGAGGCCCGGACTTGGGGGCTCATCACCCAGCAGCGTACCGTTACGCTGCCAGCCCGGCACCGTCCCCTGCCACAAGCGCCCGGTTCGCGACCCGCGTTCCCGCACAGGAGATGACGGGCAGTATGAGGTGGATGAAAAGGACGGGGATAGATTTTGGAAAATTCTTTGCGGGAGAAAGCACGCCGCCGCCCCTCTTTCCGTTTACGGCGGGGCTGTCGCATGTGGCACAGTACCCCCACCCCTAACCCCTCCCCGCAAGGGGGAGGGGGACTCTGCGGCACCGCTACAGCCCGCCAACGTTACCGGGTTTAGACGAAACAGGGGTGTCAGCGTCTCCCTCCCTTGCGGGGAGGGGTTAGGGGTGGGGGTACGCGCCATATGCGACAGCCGTGTACGAGGAAAGCAGCTTCACTCCACCGCCACCCCGAACATCTCTTTCGCCTGCGTCGCCGTGTAGTACCCCATCGCCACGTCGTGCCGCACCGCTTCGGGGTCGCGGCGGCGCGGGTCGCCGTAGCCGCCACCGCCGGGCGTGCCGACGCGCACGCGGTCGCCGGCCTTCATCGGGATATCCTGTTCCTTGGAGAGGTGCGGCGGCACATGCGCCTCGCCGTCGCGGAACACCGTCACTTCGTTGACGGCGCCATCCGCGCCGCCGAGTGCGCCCTGCGGCCCGAAGCGGCCGTGGTCCATGACGAAGGACGCGCGGGCTTCGCCTCTGAGCAATTCCACCTCGTAGGCGAGCCCGAAGCCGCCGCGATGCTTGCCCGCGCCGCCCGAGCCCTCGCGCAGCGCGTAGTGGCGGTAGAGCACCGGAAAGGCCTGCTCCATGATCTCGACCGGCGGCGACTTGGAGATGCCGATGGTCGAGCAGCCGTTGGCAAGCCCGTCTTCGTCCGCGTTGCCGCCGTAGCCGCCGCCGGAAATCTGGTACATCACATAGTCGCGCCCGCGCGCCGGATCGTGGCCGCCGAGCGCGAAGTTGCCGCTGGAGCCTGCGGGCGCCGCCGTCACCTTTTCCGGCAGCGCCTGCACCAGCGCAGCGAACACGGCCTCTGCAATGCGCTGCGAGACTTCCGCAGCACAGCCGGAAACCGGGCGGGGATAGTGCGCGTCGAGGAACGTGCCCTCAGGCCGCTTGACGATCAGCGGTTCGAAGGCGCCGGCATTGATCGGCACGTCGGGGAAGATGTGGCGCATGGCGAGGTAGACCGACGACAGCGTGGTGGCGAGCACGCTGTTCATCGGCCCGGCGCAGGGATGGCTCGACTGCGAGAAGTCGAAGGTCAGCGTCTCGCCTTCCTTCTCGACCAGCAGCGCGATCGTCAGCGGATGGTCGACCACTCCGTCGGAATCGACGAAGGCCTTCGAGCGGTAGAGCCCGTCGGGAATGGCGGCAATCGCCGCGCGCATCTGCTCGGCGGCGCGTCGGCGTAGTTCTGAAATGGCATCTCTGACCGTTTCGTCACCGTAACGATCCAGGATCTCATTGACGCGGTCCTGCCCGACCAAAAGGGCGGCGGCCTGCGCTTTGATGTCGCCGATACGCTGGTCGGCGACGCGGATGTTGGAGGCGATGATGGCGTGGATTTCTGGATCGAGCACGCCTTTCTTGAACAGCTTTACCGGCGGCAGGCGCAAGCCTTCCTGCTCGACGGCGGTGGCGGAGGCGGAAAAGCCGCCGGGCACCGCGCCGCCGATATCGGGCCAATGGCCGGTGTTGGACAGCCAGCAGAAGATTTGTCCGTCGCGGTAAAGCGGCATGACGAAGCGCACGTCCATCAGGTGCGTGCCGCCGAGATAGGGGTCGTTGACGATGTAGATGTCGCCTTCTTGCGGCGGCAGGCAGCTTCCGTCGCGGATCATTTCGATGACGGTACGGGTGGAGTGCTGCATGACGCCGACGAACACCGGCAGGCCCTGGTTGCCCTGCGCGATGAGCGAGCCGTCCTCGGCCGAGTAAATGCCGTCGGAGCGGTCGTTGGCCTCGGCGATGACCGGCGAGAAGGCGGCGCGCGAGAAGGTCAGGTCCATCTCGTCGCAGGCCTGCTGGAGGGCCGCCTGGATGACGGAGAGGGTGAGCGTGTCGAGGGTCATCTTCCTTCTCCCCGTTTACGGCAGAGCTATCGCATATGCCGCTGAACCCCCACCCCTAACCCCTCCCCTCAAGGGGGAGGGGAACTTCGCGGCGTGGCCACAATTCACAAACCTCGATGGTCTCGGGAGAAACGGCGGTGTCGGCGTCTCCCTCCCCTTTGAGGGGAGGGGACAGGGGTGGGGGTTTCGGGCCAACGAAAAGTTCATATGCAATGGCGCGGCCGTAAACGGGGCGAGGAGTCCTGTTCCGCTCATCGCCCTCATCGTCCCACCTCGACGACGATATTGCCGTCGGCATCGCTCTTCGCCATGTCGCCCGGCTCCAGCACCGTCGTGCAGTCCATCTGCTCGAGGATCGCCGGGCCTTCGATCGTCGCATCAAGCGGCAGCTTTTCGCGCGCATAGACCGGCGTGTCGTGCCAGCGCCCGTCATACCAGACGGGCCGCACCTCCAGCCGCGCTTCGGCAAGCGTGCCGGCTCGCCCGGCCGGGTCGATGAGCCGGCTAAGGTCGAGCGCCGGGCGCACGCCGGTGACGGAGGTGTTGAGGTTGACGAGGTTGGCGCGGATTTCCGGCAGTTCGACCTTGAAGCGGGCGAAATAGGCCTTCTCGAACAGCGCCTGCAGCGTCGCACGGTCGATGGCGGCCGAGGGCAGGGGGACATTGACGATGTGCGTCTGGCCGATGAATTGCATGTCGGCCGAATGGCTGATGCGGATTTCCTGCGGCTGCACCGCTTCCTGCGCGATCAGCGCCTTGCCTTCCTCGACCTGGGCGGCGAGCACCGCGCGAACGCGCTCCTCGTCCAGCGCCGCCACCGGCTGGTTCAGCGTGTTGACGAAATCGTGCCGCAGGTCGGCCACCACGCAGCCGAGCGCATTGGTGATGCCGGGGCGCGCCGGCACCAGAACGCGCGGCAGGCCGAGTTCGCGCGCCAACGCCGAGGCATGCAGCGGGCCGGCGCCGCCGAAGGCGAACAGGGTGAAGTCGCGCGGGTCGTGGCCGCGCGCCACCGACACCATGCGGATGGCGCCTGCCATCTTCATGTTACCGAGTTTCAGAACGGCGCCCGCCGCCTCGACGCCGGAAAGCCCGGCGGCGCGGCCGATCTTTTCCTCGAAGATGCGGGTGACGCTTTCGGCGGTGACCGGATTGTCGACCGAAAGCAGCTTTTTCGGCGCCAGCCGGCCGAGCACGAGGTTGGCGTCAGTGATGGTTGGCTCGGTGCCGCTGCGGCCGTAGCAGATCGGTCCGGGCGCGGCGCCCGCGCTCTGCGGCCCGACCTGGATCAGCCCTGCCGCGTCGACGCGGGCGATCGAGCCGCCGCCGGCGCCGACCGTGTGCACCGCCACCATCGGCACATGGATCGGCATGGCGTATTCGATCTCGATCTCGTTGGAGACGGCCGGCTCGGCGTTGCGGATCAGCGCCACGTCCGTTGAGGTGCCGCCCATGTCGTAGGTGACGAGGTTGGGGAAGCCGGCGCGCCTGCCGGTATAGGCGGCGGCGATGACGCCGGAAGCCGGGCCGGACATCACCGTCTTGGCCGCCTCGCGGGTGACGAAGCGGGCCGAGATCATGCCGCCGTTGCCGTTCATCATCAGGAAGTCGCGGGCGTAGCCTTGCCCAGCCAGTTCGGCGCGCAGCTTTGCCACATAGCGTTCGAGGATCGGCTGCACCGAGGCGTTGACGGCGGCCGTCACCCCGCGCTCGAATTCGCGCGCTTCCGAAAGCAGCGCGTGGCCCATGGTGATGTGGCCGTTCGGCCAGAGTTCGGCGGCGATTTCGGCCGCGCGCTTCTCGTGCGCCGGATTGGCGTAGCAATGCAGGAAGTGGATGACGAGCGACTCGCAGCCGGCATCGAGCAATTGCCGCACGGCATCGCGCACGCCGTCCTCGTCGAGCGGCGTACGCACTGCGCCGCGGGCTTCCACGCGCTCGGCGACTTCGAGGCGCAGGTTGCGCGGGATGACGGGGACGAAGGTTCCGGTCATGCCGTAGGCCTGCGGGCGCGTGCGCCGGCCAAGCTCGATGATGTCGCGGAAGCCGGCGGTGGTGATCATGCCGGTCTTGGCCAGCCGCCGCTCCAGCACTGCGTTGGTGGTGGTGGTGGTGCCGTGGACGATGAGGTCGATGTCCTTCACCGGGTAGCCGGTGGCGGCAAGGGCCGCGACCACGCCGAAGGCCTGGTTGTCGGTCGTCGTCGGCGTCTTGGCGATTGAAACCTTGGAGGCCGCTTGGTCGATCAGGATCAGGTCGGTGAAGGTGCCGCCGACATCGATGCCGGCCACGACGCTGCCCGAGTGAACCTGAAGGTTTTCATCCATCGCCGAAACCCGAATCCGGACCGCGGATACGCGCCGGACCGACCGGCTTTCCCGCCCGATCTTGACACGGAAATCATTTGTATACTAATAAATTTACCACACAAGGGCCTGATACGTGGGGCCGTGACGAGGGCGCTGTGACAGGCCGCCCGATTGACTGGTTCAGCGCCGCACGATAACGCCCTTCGTCTTTGCCGCAGGATGTTTCCGCATGACGTCTGCCCTTGCACCCGAGCCGCGCGCGCCGCAGTTCCCCATTCCCGCCAATGTCTATGCTGAGACGGTGGTGTCGGTTCGCCATTACACCGACCGGCTATTCTCCTTCCGCATCACGCGCCCGCAATCCTTCCGCTTCCGCTCCGGCGAGTTCGTCATGATCGGCCTGCCGAATGCCGAAAAGCCGGTGTTCCGCGCCTATTCGGTGGCGAGCCCCGCCTGGGACGAGGAACTGGAGTTCTTCTCCATCAAGGTGCCGGACGGTCCACTGACCCAGCATTTGCAGAAGATCCAGCCGGGCGACACGGTGCTGATGCGCCAGAAGTCGACCGGCACGCTGGTGCTCGACGCGCTGACCCCGGCCAGGCGCGTCTTCATGATCTCGACCGGCACCGGCATCGCCCCCTTCGCCTCGCTGCTGCGCGATCCCGACACCTACGAGAAGTTCGATCAGGTTGTCCTTACCCATACCTGCCGCGACAGGGCCGAGCTGGTCTATGGCCAGGAACTTGCGGCGTCGCTGAAGGACGATCCGCTGATCGGCGAACTGACCGAGGGCCGCTTTACGCTCTACAATTCGACGACGCGCGAGGAGAGCGACTGCATGGGTCGCATCACCGCGCTGATCGGTTCCGGCAAGTTCTATTCCGACCTCGGCGTCGAACCGCTCAATCCGGAGACCGATCGGGTGATGATCTGCGGCTCCATGGAGATGCTGAAGGACGTCAAGGAACTGGCCGAGAACCACGGCTTCGTCGAGGGGTCTCTCAGCGCACCCGCCAGCTTCGTCGTCGAGCGCGCCTTCGTCGGCTGACGGCTGGCTTCAGCTTCCAGTCATCGGTCTTCGCACGCCGCGCGCGGCAAAGGCCACGGTCGTACCCGCGTCGCGAAAGGTGACAGTCCGAACTCCGCGCCGCTGGCGGCCGCAGGTCAAAAACTGTTGCGCTCGTGATAGGTGCGCAGGAAGGCCTGGATGCGTGGGTCCTCGGGATGGTGCAGGATCTTGCCCGGCGCGTCCACGCCCACCAGTTCGCCCTTTTCCATGAAGGCGACCTGATCCGCGACATGGGCCGCGAAGCCCATTTCGTGGGTGACGACGACCATGGTCATGCCTTCGGTCGCGAGCGTGCGCATGACGCTCAGCACCTCGCCCACCAGCTCCGGGTCGAGCGCCGAGGTTGGCTCGTCGAACAGCATCAGGCGCGGCTCCATGGCAATCGCCCGGGCGATCGCCACGCGCTGCTGCTGGCCGCCGGAAAGGCGCGAGGGATGGTTGGCCATCTTGTCGGCCAGCCCCACCTTCTTCAGCGCCTCGGCGGCGCGGGCCTCGGCTTGCGCCTTCGGCAGGCCGCGCACGCGGATCAGCCCTTCGGCCACGTTCTGCAGCGCGGTCATGTGCGGCCACAGGTTGAATTGCTGGAACACCATGCCGATGGAACGGCGCATCTCGCGCAGCTTGCGACCGGGCATCCTGCGGCCGCCGGGCGTCGCATAGCCGATCAACTGGCCGTCGATGGTGATCTCGCCGGAATCGTATTCCTCGAGGAAGTTGATGCAACGCAGCAGCGTGGACTTGCCCGAACCGGAAGGTCCGATCAGGCAGGTGACCTTGCCGGGTAGGATCGACAGGTTCACGTCCTTCAATGCCTGGAAGGGGCCGTAGAACTTGTTGACCTTGCGGATCTCGACGGATGAGGCTTCGATCATCCTACGTCCTTTCGATCAGATGTCTGGTGATGCGCGTTTCCAGCCAGCGGCCGGCGCGCGAAATGGTTTCGACCAGGAGCCAGAAGAACAGCGCCAGGATGAAGTTGGCTTCCAAATAGCGGAAGGTCTCGGTGGACATGCGCTGCACGGAATACATCAGCTCCGGCACGGTGATGATGGACAGGATCACCGTCTCCTTGGTCAGGATGATGGAGAAGTTGACCAATGCCGGCAGCGCCGAAACGAGGCTGAGCGGCAAAAGGATGCGGCGAACGATGGTGAGTTCCGACATGCCGATGGCGCGTGCCGCCTCCAGCTGCCCGACCGGCACGGCGAGGTAGCCGGCGCGGAAGATCTCGGCGAAATAGGGGCTGCCGTAGACGCTGAGCCCGAGAAGCCCCGCCGGCAGGGCGTCGAGGCGCAGGCCGAGCAACGGGCCGCCGTAATAGAGAACGAAGAGCTGCACCAGGAACGGCGTGCCGCGAATGACCTCGATATAGGCCTGGATCAGCCAGCCGAGAGGGCGCGGCCCGTAGCGCTGCGCCAGCGAGATGATCAGGCCCAAAATCATGCTGAAGATGGTGCCGAGAATCCAGCACAGGATCGTCAGCTTGAAGCCGGAGAGCAGGATCGGCCAGTATTGCAGCAGGATGCTCGGGTCCATCAGATGGCCGTCCTGTGCTCGAGGTAGCGCCCGAGCGCCGCGAAGCAGAGATTGATGACGAGGTAGATACAGGCGGCCGCGATATAGACTTCCAGCGGCCGGAAGGTGGTGGCCGCCTGCGCCTGGCTGGCGCGCGTGACCTCAAGGATGCCGACGACGGAGACCAGCGACGACGCCTTGACCAGCAGGATCAGTTCGTTGACCAGCGCCGGCAGCGAGTAGCGGAACGCCTGGGGCAGGATCACCCTGATCCAGATGTCGCGGGGCAGCATGCCGATGGCCGTCGCCGCCTCGGTCTGGCCTTTCGGCAGGGCGATGATGGCGCCGCGCCAGATTTCCGAGACATAGGCGCTGGAACAGATGCCGACCGTCACCACCGCGGCGACCATTGCCGGCACGTTGATGCCGATGACCGGCAAGAGGTAATAGGCGAGCAGGAGCTGGACCAGCAGCGGAACGCCGCGCAGGAAGCTGACCCAGAGCGCCGCGAACCAGCGCAGCCAGCGCGTGCGCGACAGCGCCGCCGCGCAGATCAGCGCCCCGACCACCAGCCCCAGCGCGATGCCGAGAACGGAAATCAGCAGCGTGAAGCGCGCCGCCCAGAAGAGCGGCTCGAAACTGCTCAGGAAAACGGGGATCGAAAACATCGATGCTCCATTTGCCGCCAAGCGGCGGATGGAAGGTTGCGGGCGGGATCGCTCCCGCCCGCTCTAAGGCATTACTTGGTCGGAACTTCGCGCGGCAGCTCGGTGTAGGTGCCCAGCCACTTTTCCTGGATGGCCTTGATGCGGCCGTCGTCGGTCATCTTCAGCATGGCGTCGTTGATCGCCTTGACGAAGCTTTCGCTGTCGGCGTCCTTGCGCGCCACCCAGGCGAAGTAGGTCGGCTGGCCGAAGGTGGCCTTGTCGAACATGGCGAACGTCTCGGGACGGCTCTTGACCAGGTAGGTGAGGTTCGGCAGCGAGCCGGCGACGGCGTCGAGACGGCCGGCGGCGAGGTCGGCATAGGCCTCGTCGGTGGTGCCGTATTCCTTGACGTTGACGCCGCCGAGCTTGTCGCCGAAGGCCTGCAGTTGCTTGAACTGCGCGGTGCCCTGCTGGACGCCGACGGTCTTGCCCTTGATGTCTTCCGGGTTCTTCAGCTCGGTGTTGGCGGCGGCGCGCACCAGCGCCACGGTGGCGTCGGCGATCGGCAGCGTGAAGGCGTAGCGCTCGAGGCGCTCGGGCGTGATGGTGACGGGCGCGATGACGATGTCGAACTTCTTCACCTCGAGGCCGGGCAGCTCGGCGGTCCAGGGAATGTCCTGGTAGACCGGCTCGACGCCGATTTCCTTGGCCACGCCGTCGAACAGGTCCTTGGTCATGCCTTCGTAGGTGCCGTTGTTCAGCATGTCGAAGGGCGCATAGTGCATGTCCGTGGCGGTCTCGATCTTGCCCTTGGCCTTGATGTCGGCAAGTTGGTCGGCCATGGCCGGCACGGTGAGGCCGAGCACGGCCAGGCCGAGCAGGGCGGATTTCAGTGCGTTGGAAAAGGTCATCGTCGTTCTCCTTGATGGACGAGTGAACTATCGGGAATTCATCGCGCGCCGCCACTCCCCCAACGGCGCTTGATAGGGTCAGAGAATGGACGCCTGCGTCAATCGTCTCCTGGCGCCAGAGCATTTTGCAGCCAGACGGAATCGTCTGGCGTCGCACAAATGCGGCTAAAACAAAGAGATAGATCGTTGCGCCGTTTCCGTAAAACGGTGAAACGATCTAGCGTGCTTCCATCTGCAAGAAAACTGTAGGGGGCATCTTCCCTTCGGTCGTTCACGATCCGCCTCCTGTCAGGCCACCATGTTGCCCGAGATGATGATGCGCTGGATTTCGCTCGATCCTTCATAGATGCGCATGATCCTCAGGTCGCGGACGATCCGCTCGACGGGAAAATCGCGAGTATAGCCGTAACCGCCGTGCAATTGCAGGGCGGTGTCGGCGATCTTTCCCGCAGCCTCCGAGGCGCCGAGCTTGGCCATCGACGAGGCGGCCGAGAAGCGCCCGCCATGGCGGTGCGCCAGGTCGCGCTGGCGCGCGGCCTCCTGCGACAGCAGCAGCGCCGAATGCCAGGCCAGCCCCATGTCGGCGATCATCCAGCGGATGCCCTGGCGCTCCGACAGCGCGATGCCGCCGATGACGCGTTCCTTCGCATAGGCGATCGCCGCCTTCATCGCCGCGCCCGCAAGGCCGAGGCATTGGGCGGCGACTTCGACACGGCCGTTGTCGAGGACCTGCATGGCCGTGCGGAAGCCCTTGCCTTCCTCGCCCAGCAGCGCGCTTTCGGGCAGTTCGCAATCGAGGTTCAGCGTGAAGACGTGGCCACCCTTCAGGCCCATGGTCTTTTCCGCCGGACCGGCCTCGAAGCCGGACGTGCCCTTCGGCAGCAGGAAGGCGGAGATGCCGCGATGGCCCTTGTCCGGATCGGTCACGGCATAGACCACGACGACGTCGGCGACGCCGCCGTTGGAGATGAAGCACTTGGTGCCCTTGATGTGCCAGCCGTTTTCGGTGCGCCGCGCCCGCGTCTTCATGTCGGCGGGGTCGGAGCCGGCGGTGGGCTCGGTGAGCGCGAAAGCGGCGAGCACCTCGCCGCTGGCGGCCTTCGGCAGCCATTCCTCCTTCTGGGCCTCGGTGCCGCCGATCAGGATGGAATCGGTCGCCAGATAATGCGCCGTCAGCGCCGAGGCGGTCGAGCCGCAGGCGCCGGCCACGATGGCGACGGCACGCAACAGCGCGGGTGCGGAAATGCCGCCGCCGCCATAGGCTTCCGGCAGGTTGGCGCCCATCATGCCGGCTTCGCCCAGCGTTGCGAGCTGCTCATGCACGAAGCGCGAGGTTTCATCGGTCTCGGCCGCCAGCGGCGCGATCCTGTCGGCGCAAAGCCGCTCCAGCACGTCGCAGAACAGGCGCTCTTCCTCGGAGAGCATGTGCCACGGATCGTCGATCGCAGTCATGCGCGCTCCTCCAGCCCGAATTCCTTCAGCACCGCCGCGAGGTCGCCGCCCAGAGACGGCGCGGCGGTCGCGGCCAGCGGCTTGACGCCGTCGAACCGCACCGGCTGGCCGACGACCGGGGCCTTGCCGAGGACGGGATGCGCAAGCAGGCTCACCAAGCCGCGCATGGCGGCATGCTCGTTGTCGGCGGCCTGCGCGATGTCCCAGATCGGCGCGGTCGGCAGGCCTTCGGCGGCCAAAGCGGCGACGGCCTGTTCGGTGGTCAGGCGGCCGGACCATTCCTCGATCAGCGCCCGCAGCGCCGGTTCGTGCTCGGTGCGGCTGGAATCGGAGGCAAAGCGCGGGTCGTTGGCGATCTCCGCTCTGCCGATCAGCGCCGCCAGGCGCTGGAACTGCCCGCCGCTCAGCACCGCGATCACTACCTGCCCGTCGCTGGTCCTGAAGCAGCCGAAGGGGGTGGAAAGCGGATGGCGATTGCCGACACGGCCGGGCAGCACGCCGCCGTAGAAATGCTGGGCGTGGCTGGTGGTCAGCATGGAAAACAGCGCGTCGTACATGGCAATGTCCAGCACCGCGCCCTGGCCTGTCGCGTTGCGCTGCACCAGCGCCGCCATGATCGACCAGCTCGCGAACAGGCCGGCGATCAGGTCGGCGATGCTTTCGCCGGTCTTCAGCGGCGCGCCGCCATCCTCCCCGGTCGCGGCCATCAGGCCGGACATGGCCTGCACCACCAGGTCGTAGGCCGGCAGGTCCTTGAACGGGCCTTCCTGGCCGAAACCGGAGATCGAGCAATAGACCAGCCGGGGATTGGCCTTGCGCAGCGTCTCGGCGCCGAGGCCGAGCCGGGCGGCGACGCCGGGGCGGAAATTTTCCACCACCACGTCGACGCGGGCGGCGAGCGCCTGCGCCAGCTCGAGGTCGGCCGGCTTCTTGAGGTCGAGCACGATGCTCTTCTTGCCGCGATTGTTGAGCGTGAACAGCGCGCTCTCGCCGTCCTTGAACGGGCCGATATGACGGTAGTCGTCGCCGGAAGGCGGCTCGAGCTTGACGATCTCGGCGCCGAGGTCGGCCAGCAGCGCCGTGCAATACGGCCCCGCCAGCACGCGCGACAGGTCGAGCACCTTGATGCCGGCAAGCGGGCCGCTCATGCGGTCAAACCAGAGAAAAACGCGGCAGGCCGGCTGCCCGCCGTTTCATCGGCCGCGATCGCGGCCCTGTCGAGAACCTGCATCTGGCGCTCCTCCCGGCCGGTTCGTGATTTTTAAGTCTAAACATATCGAATTCTCTATGTCTAGACTTATTCTGGTTTCGTGCCTAAACTTGTCATTGCCGGTTCATGCGGACCGGGGCGTCAGGAGGAGATCGCGATGGCAGCCGGAGCGGCGTCATCCAAGGCGCGGACCATCGCCGACGAGGTGCGCCGCCGCATCGTCGAGGGCGAGTGGCGCCAGGGCGACCGCATTCCCGACGAAGCCGACCTCGCCATCGAGTTCGACGCCGCGCGCGCCACCGTCAACAAGGCGCTGCAGCTTCTGGCGAACGACGGCCTGCTGGACCGCCGCCGCAAGGCCGGCACGCGCGTGACGGTCGATCCGGTGCGCAAGGCGTCCTTCACCATCTCCATCGTGCGCGAGCAGGTCGAGCAGGCCGGCATGGCCTACAGCTATCGGGTCGTGGCGCAGCGCAGGAGCCCGGTTCCCGCCGGGCTCGCCGCGCGGATCGGCCTTAAGCAAGGCGAGGTGCTCGTCCGCATGCGGGCCATACACTATGCCGACGATCGGCCCTTCCAGCTCGAGGACCGCTGGCTCAACCTGCGCGCCACGCCGACGCTGGCGGAGGCGGATCTGCGGCAGCTGAACGCCAACGAATGGCTGGTGCGCAACGCGCCCTACCTGCGCGCCGAAATGGCGTTTTCGGCCGAGAACGCCGACCGGCGCGATGCCAGGCTTCTCGGGACGCAACCCGGCCGCGCGCTGCTTGTCCTCTACCGCAGCACCTGGAACGACCTCGGCCCGATCACCACGGTCAGGGTAGCGTTCCAGCCCGGCCATATTGTCGGCACCGAAGGCAACTTCTGGCCCGACCGGTAGGTCCGGGCTCCGGTATTTCCAGCAGAAAAGGACTTCGTGGCGTCCCGGAACGCCGCTCGGCTCCGCCGGTCTTGCTTCGCCGCGGCCGGTTTGGTACATCGCCGCGACGTTTTGCAACCGAGAAGGGGGAAGCTGGTGCTTTGCCAGTGCTTCCATAACCGCACCCGTGGACCTGTCTCAGCCCCGCGCCTGACCTCGCGGGGCTGATCGGGAAACGCATCGCCGTCTCACTGTCAGCCTCACCGGCGCGCCTGCCGCGCTTCCTGACCTGAAGTGAGACCACAATGTCCCTGATCGCCGTCAAAGACCTTTCGCTGATCCGCACCGAAGCCCTGTTCACCGGGCTGAACCTCTCCATCGCCAAGGGCGACCGCCTGGGCCTCGTCGCCGCCAACGGGCGCGGCAAGACCTCGCTCTTTCACATCGTCGCCGGCAGTGAGGCGCCGACCGGCGGTACCGTTACCCGCTCGCGCGGCCTCGTCGTCGCCACTGCCCCGCAGGACCCGCCCGCCCGGCTGCTCGCCATGACCCTGCGCGAGGCGGTGCGCGACGCGCTCTCGCGCGAGCTTGCCGAGACGGAAGACTGGCGGGTCGATATCCTGCTGGACGACCTCGAAGTCGACGAGGCGATCCGCGACCGCGCCGTCGACAGGTTGTCGGGCGGCTGGCAGCGCACGATGCTTCTGGCGCGTGCGGCGATCGTCGAGCCCGACCTGATCCTGCTGGACGAACCGACCAACCATCTCGACATCGGCCGCATCGGTGTGCTGGAGCGCTTCCTCGCCGCGCTGCCGCACGATTGCGCGGTGGTAGCGGCAAGCCATGACCGCGCCTTCCTCGACGACGTGACCAACCGCACCCTGTTCCTGCGCCCTCAGGAAAGCCTCGACTTCGCCCTGCCTTATTCCCGCGCCCTGCAGGCGTTGGAGGAGCGCGACGCCGCGCGCGGCCGGCAATTCGACAACGATATGCGCAAGGTCAGGGCGCTGCGGCAGCAGGCGGCGAAGCTCAAGAACATCGGCATCAATTCCGGCTCCGACCTGCTGGTCGTCAAGACGAAGCAGCTTTCCGAGCGCGCCGACAGGCTGGAGGAACGGGCCAGGCCCGCGCACCAGGAGCGCTCGGCCGGCGCCATCCGCCTCTCCAACAGCGGCACCCATGCCAAGGCGCTGGTCTCGATCGACGACGCGGCGATCGAGACGCCGGACGGCCGGCTCCTGTTCCGCACCGGGCGGTTGTGGATCGAGAACGGCGACCGCATCGTCCTGCTCGGCGCCAACGGCACCGGCAAGACCCGGCTGGTCAACAGGCTGAGGGGCGCGCTCGCAGAGCCCGACGCGGCCATTCGCGGCGCGGCCAGCCTCAGGCTCGGCTATTCCGACCAGGCGCTCTCCCAGCTCGACGCGTTCTCGACGCCGTGGGATGCCGTCAAGCGCTCCAGCGACGCGACCGATCACCATGCGCGGGCGCAGCTTGCCGGCGCCGGCATCGGCGTCGACGCCCAGGCCGCACCCGTCTCGCGCCTGTCGGGCGGGCAGCGCGCCCGCCTCGCCATGCTTCTGCTGCGCCTCGCCCAGCCGAACTTCTACCTGCTGGACGAGCCGACCAACCACCTCGACATCGAGGGGCAGGACATGCTGGAGAGCGAACTGGTGGAACAGGGCGCGGCCTGCCTGCTGGTCAGCCACGACCGCGCCTTCGTCAGGGCGGTCGCGACGCGGATCTGGGTGATCGCGGGCAAGCGGCTGGTCGAGGTCGACGATCCCGATCCGGTTTTCGACCGGCTGATGGCGTCATAGTGGACCGGCGAGGCGTGCCGCAAAGGGGCATTACCCGATGCTGCGCTGTTCGCGCCCCATCCAACGCCGGGCCTTCCTCTTCCTGGAGGACGGCACGACGCTGTCGTACAATGCCCCGTACGCGCGCCGCTTGTTTTGCCGATCGCTCGAATTGTGCCGGTCCTCGATACCGATCCTTAAGCCTGTCTCCAGCTTCCGCAAATCGTTAACGCGCTGGTTGCCACGGGCGTGCGACGGTCCCCGCCACAAGCACAACAGGGCAGGGACGCCACCATGATCGACCGCATCCGCACGCTATTGTCCGGCCATCCGATGATTCCGCTGGACTTCTCGGCGCTGAGCGACGACGCCAATCTCTACGACGCGGGGCTGACTTCGTTCGCCTCGGTGCAGATGATGCTGGCGCTCGAGGAGGAATTCGACGTCGAGTTCCCCGAGGCGATGCTGACGCGCCGCACCTTCGCCTCGCTCGCCAACATCGCCGAAGCCGTCTCGCAGATCACGCGGAAGGCGGCCTGATCATGAATGTCGTGAGCAAGATCGAGGCTGCCGCGCCTGCGGCGGCTGTGGAGGCGCCTGCCGAGCGCATGCGCCGGGTGGTGGCGGTGGCGGTCGAGCACGGCGATGCCGTCGATCGCGAAGGCCGCTTCCCGGCGGAAACCGTCGAGGCGCTGAAGCGCGAACGCCTGCTGAGCGTCGCCATTCCCGCCGAATACGGCGGCGAGGGACTCGGTACTGCCGCCGTCGCCGACCTGATCGCGCAGCTCGCCCAGGCCTGCGGCTCGAGCGCGATGATCTACGCCATGCACCAGATCAAGACGTCGAGCTTCGTCATGCACGGCACCGGCAGCGAATGGCACCGCGCCTATATGCGTCGCATCGCCGCCGAGCAGCTCTTGATGGCGTCGGCCACCACCGAGGCCGGCATCGGCGGCAACCTGCGCAACTCCATCTGTGCCATCGAGGTCGAGGACGGCCGCTTCCGGCTTACCAAGGAAGCCATCGTCATTTCCTACGGCAACTATGCCGACGCCATTCTCGCCACCGCCCGGCGCGCGCCGGACGCGGCGAGTTCCGACCAGATCATGGTGGTGATCCCCAACGACGCCAACCGCACGATCGACCGCACCGTGGTGTGGGACACCCTCGGCATGCGCGGCACCTGTTCCGACGGCTTCCACCTGGAGGCGGTGGGCAATGCTGCGCAGATCTTCCCGAAGCCCTTCTCCGAGATCGCCGCGCAGTCGATGCTGGCATCGTCGCACATCTACTGGGCGGCGACCTGGTTCGGCATCGCCGCCGACGCCTTCAACCGCGCGCAGGCCTTCGTCAAGGCGGCCGCCCGCAAGCAGACCGACGGCACCCTGCCGCCCGGCGCGCTGAGGCTGGCCGAAGCGGCGGCGAAATTGCAGGAGATGAAGGGCCATCTGATGGCCGCCATCCACCGCTTCGACGCCGCGCAAGTCGATGCCGCTCGGGGCGACGACGCCGCGCTGTCTTCGATCGGTTTCGCCGCCGAGATCAATGCGCTTAAAGTGGCCGCCAGCGAGAAGGCCGGCGAGGTGGTGCGCATCGCGCTGCTGGTCAACGGCATCCTCGGCTACAAGAACGGCACGCCGTTCAGCGTCGGCCGCCACCTGCGCGACACCGCCTCCGCGCCGGTGATGATCTCCAACGACCGCATTCTTTCCAACACCGCGACGCTGCTCCTGATGAGCCGCTTTGACACCAGCCTGGGGGGCTGACCATGGACGCCAAGACTTTCGACGCGAAAACCCTGCTGGACAGCCTGTTCGACAACGGCATCCTGTTCGAGACGGGCGTGGACGGGCTCTACGGCCGCTCCGGCGCCTTCGAGGAGGTGATCGAGCGCTTCGAGAAGCTGGTCACCCGCCTCGGTGCGCCCGACAAGGCGACCCGCATTCACTTCCCGCCCGGCATGAGCCGCGCCACGCTGGAAAAGAGCGGCTACATGAAGTCCTTCCCGCAGCTTGCCGGCTGCGTGCATTCCTTCATGGGCGGCGAGCGTGAGCATGCCTCGCTGCTCAACATGATGGCGACCGGCGAGGACTGGACCGAGCTTCAGAAGGCCACCAATGTCGCGCTGACCCCGGCGGCCTGCTATCCGCTCTATCCGACGGTCGCCGCGCGCGGCCCGGTGCCGGCCGAGGGCGTGCTGTTCGAGCTGTCGTCCTACTGCTTCCGCCACGAGCCGTCGCAGGACCCGGCGCGCATGCAGCTTTTCCGCATGCGCGAGTTCGTCAAGATCGGCACCGCCGAACAGGTCAGTGCCTTCCGCGAAAGCTGGCTGACGCGCGGCAAGGCGATGATCGAGTCTCTCCAACTGCCCTGCGACGTCGACCTCGCCAACGATCCGTTCTTCGGCCGCGGCGGCAAGATGATGGCCAACAACCAGCGCGACCAGGGCTTGAAGTTCGAGCTGCTGATTCCGGTGACCAGCATCGAAAAGCCGACCGCTTGCTTGTCCTTCAACTACCACCAGGACCATTTCGGCCAGACCTGGGGCCTGAAATTCGCCGACGGCGAGCTTTGCCATTCGGCCTGCGTCGGCTTCGGGCTGGAGCGCGTGGCGCTGGCGCTGTTCCGCCACCACGGCCCGGACATCGAAGCCTGGCCGGCGGGCGTGCGCGCCGTCCTGTGGGGCGAATGACGATGAAGGCGGCAATAGCCGGTCTCGACCCGGCAAGCTATCGGCCGCACCCGCTGCACGATGCGGAGCGCCGCTGGCCGCAGACCAACTGCTATGTCGACCTGCTGGTCGAGGTGATGCACGCGACCGGACACGACCCGGTCGCCGCACTCGGCTTTACAGTGGCACAGGACTTCGAGGGCGACCAGTTCACCTTCTTCAAGTTCCCAAGCGCCGACCTTCAGCGGCTTGCCGGCATCGACATCCAGGAACTGGCGATCTTCGACCGGCTCGAGGACCATATCCTCGTCCAGATCGAGCGCGGCCGCCTGCCTCTCGTCGAGCTCGACGCCCACTTCCTGCCCGATACGAAGGGCATCACCTATCGCAGCGGGCATTCCAAGACGACGGTGGGCATCAATGCGCTCGACCCCGAAGCGCGCCGCATGCACTATTTCCACAACGACGGCTATTTCGCGCTGGAAGGCGAGGACTACGACGGCCTTTTCGGCCCGTACCGGAATGCGCCGGCCGGCGGCCTGCCGCTGTTTCCCTACGCCGAATTCATCAAGTTCGGCGCGCCGGACGGGCAAGAGCCGGCGACGGCCGCGCTCGAGCTTCTGCGTGGCCATCTGGCACGCCGGCCGAGGCGCAATCCGCTGGCATGCTACGCCGGGGCGTTCGAGGACCACGCCCGCGCGCTGGCCGGCCGTCAACCCGAATATTTCCACACCTATGCGTTCAACACGCTGCGGCAGGTCGGCGCCAATTTCGAGCTGCTGGCCAGCCATCTCGACTGGTTGCAGGCGAAGGCCCGCATGGATTTCGACGCGCCGGCGCGGGCCGCCGAGCGCATCGCCGACGGCGCCAAGGCCATCCAGTTCAAGCTCGCCCGCGCCATGGCGCGGCAACGCTTCGACGGGCTGGCCGAGAGCATCGCGCCGATGGCCGAAGCCTACGATGCGGTGATGGGGACGCTTGAGGCAAGGCTTTCCGCCAGGGCGGATTCGAAGGCGGCCTGAGCCGCCAAGGGGAGTATGATGGACGTCATTGTGCCGGTCTCCGGCGCGGATCGAAGGCTGGACACGGGATGGTCGATGGCCGTCTCGGACGCCGGCGCATGGCCGGCCCCCGCCGCGATCGACCCGCACGCCGAGTGGCTGGCGGCAGAATGTCCCGGCACGGCTGCGGCCACGCTGGAACGGCACAGCCGCTGGGATCGCACCCGGCCTGCGCCGCTGCATGACAAGGACGTCTGGTATCGCTGCCGGCTGGACGCGAAAGGTGCCGTCCGCCTCGTCTTCGAGGGGCTAGCGACCGTCGCCGAAATCTGGCTGGACGACAAGCTGGTCGCCACCTCCACCTCGATGTTCGAGCCCTGTGAGGTCGAGGCCGACCTTGCCGGTGGCGAACAGCTCGCCATCGCCTTCCGCAGCCTCGACAGGCATCTGGAGACGCTTTCCGGGCCGCGCGCCCGCTGGAAGCCGCGCATGATGGACGACCAGCGTCTTCGGCTGATGCGCACGACGCTGATCGGCCATATGCCCGGCTGGTGCCCGCGCTTCGATGTCGTCGGGCCGTGGCGGCCGGTGCGGCTGGTGCAGCAAGGTAAGCAACCGCGCATCCTCGACAGGATGCTGCGGGCCGACCTCGACGGTACGACCGGCCGCCTTTCGGTCGCGCTCGACCTGTCCGCGCCGCTGACCGGCGACGCGACCGTGACCTGCGCCAATGTGACGGTACCGCTACGTCGTGAAACGCCGACCCGTCTCGTTGCGGAAATGGACGTTGCCGACGTTGCGCCGTGGTGGCCGAACAGCCACGGCAAGCCGGTACTGCACGGCGTCTCCGTGCACCTCGGCGCCGTGCGCCACGATCTCGGCCGCGTCGGTTTCCGCCGCATCGCCCTCGACCGCGGCGCCGATGGGCGTGACTTCCGGCTTCTCGTCAACGGCGTGCCGGTGTTCTGCCGCGGCGCGGTGTGGACGCCGTCCGATCCGGTGGCGCTTGCCGGAGACGAGGCCGCATTGGCGCGCGACCTCGAACTGGTGCGCGATGCCGGCGTCAACATGCTGCGCGTCGCCGGTACCTTCACTTACGAATCCGACGATTTCCACGCATTGTGCGACGAACTCGGCATCCTCGTCTGGCAGGACCTGATGCTGGCCAATTTCGACTACCCGGCAAGGGACGAAGGCTGGTGCGCCGCGCTCGGGCGGGAGGTCGTGGCGCTGCTCAGGCGGCTTGGGTCTTCGCCTTCGCTTGTCGTGCTGTGCGGTGGCAGCGAGATCGCCCAGCAGGCGACGATGCTCGGCCTGCCGGCCGTCATCGATGCGACGCCGTGGTTCGATCATGTCGTTCGCCCGGCGGCGGAAGCCCGGCGCCCCGACCTCGTGCTCGTCCCCTCCACGCCGCACGGCGGCAGCCTGCCCTTCGCCGGTTCCGGCGGGCCGATGCACTATTACGGCGTCGGCGCCTATTGCCGGCCGCTGGAGGACGCCCGCCGCGCCGAGGTGCGCTTCGCGTCCGAATGCCTGGCCTTCGCCAACGTGCCCGATCAGGCGACGCTCGACGCGCATCTGCCGGTGCCGCAGGTGCACGATCCGCGCTGGAAGGCCGGCGTGCCGCGCGATGCCGGCGCCTCGTGGGATTTCGAGGATATCCGCGAGCACTATCTGGAGACGCTTTTTACGGTCGACGCGCGCCGCCTGCGCCGCGAGGACCCGGCGCGGTATCTCGACCTGTCGCGCGCCGTCACCGCCGAGGTGGTCGAGCGCACCGTCGACGAGTGGCGCCGTCCCGCCTCGCCGACGGCGGGCGCGCTGCTGTTGTTCTGGAAGGATCTGGCGATCGGTGCCGGATGGGGCGTGGTCGATGCCACCGGCCGGCCGAAATCGGTCTGGCATGCGCTGAAGCGCGCCTTCGCGCCGACGCGGCTGATCCTCTCCGACGAGGGAGTCAACGGGCTGGACGTACATCTCATCAACGACGGCCCGGCACCCTTGCGCGGTACGCTCACAGTGTCCTGCCTGCGTGACGGCGCGGTCTCCGTGGTGAGCGGCAAGCGGGCGGTCGAAGTGGCGCCGCATGGCGACCTGACGCTGCCGGTGTTCGAGCTTCTCGGCGCCTTCTTCGACGTTTCCTACGCCTATCGCTTCGGTCCCGCCGGCCACGAACTGACGGTGGCGCGCTTCGAGGACGAGAACGGCGCGGTGCTGGCGGAGGCCGTCCATGTCCTGCCGGGCGCGATGACGGCGCGCCGCGACGTCGGCCTGACGGCGCGGCTGGACCGTTCGGAGGAAGGCTGGCAACTCGTGCTCGCCTGCCGCCGCGCCGCCTATCACGTCGACATCGCCGGCGACACCGCGTTCCGGCCGGAGGACAACGGCTTTCATCTCCTGCCCGGCCGTGAACGCACCGTGCGCCTGTTCGGCCCGGCGGACGCAGACCCGGCAGGCATGGTGACGGCGCTCAATGCGGACAAGGGCGCGGCCTATCGGCCGGAAAGGCCAGTTTCGGGCGCCGTGATGGTTTTCGAGACACCCGAGGTCGTGGCATGAGGCCGCTCGTCTTCGACGCAACCATCGGCTGGCTGCACGAGGCCGGCGGCCGTCGCGGCGTCGTCATTGCCGGCGCGCACGGCTTCGAGGACCTGTGCAGCCGCCGCTTCCTGACGCTGCTGGCCGGCCGTGTCGCGGCGGCGGGGCTTCCCGTGCTGCAGTTCGACTATCCCGGCTGCGGCGATGCCGCCGGTGACCACACCGATCCGGCCCGCGTCGAGGCGTGGGTGAAAAGCATCGGTGCCGCCGTCGATCGGCTGAAGCGCGAGACGGGCGTCGAGGATGTCGTCATCGCCGGTTTCCGGCTGGGTGCGCTGCTGGCGCCGCTGGCGGCTGACGGCCGCGACGACGTCGCCGGCCTCGCCCTGCTCGCACCGCCCGCTTCCGGCAAGGCCTATGTGCGCGAGATGACGGCGCTGTCGCGCATGATCGACGCGCCGCTGGCGGCCAAAGCCGGACCGGCCGAGCCGTTCGACGGCCGCCAGGTCGCCGGTTTCCACCTGTCGTCGGAAACGCTGGCGGCGCTGGCGGAGCTCGACTGGCAGCAGGCGCTGGCCGAAGCCGTCGTGCCGCACATGCTGGTGCTTGCCAACGGCAGGATTCCCGATCCGGAAAGCCTGCGGTCCGAACGCGGCGGCATCGTGCCCGATGTCGCGGTCGCCGAGTTCGAAGGCTATGTCCACCTGGTCTGCGATCCGACCGCCAACCGGATTCCCGAACCGACGCTCGACCTCGCCGCCAGCTGGATCGCGCGTCTCGCGGAACAGGCCAAAGCGCCGGGCGTCGCTGTTCGCTCGGACGAGCCGCAAACCCTCATCGGTCCCGACTGGCGCGAAGAGCCGGTGGTCATCGGTGGCGGCAGCGAGATCTGCGGCGTGCTGTGCCGGCCCGAAATCCGTACCGCGCCCGCGACGCCGGTTATCTTCCTCAATGCCGGCGCGGTGGCGCATGTCGGCTGGGCGCGCGGCACGGTCGAGGCGGCTCGGGCTCTCGCCGCCGAAGGCATAGCCTCGCTGCGCATCGACCTGCCGGGCATCGGCCAGAGTGCCGCCCCCGCCGAGGACCGGCTGTTCCTTTACGACGACCGCACCAGCAGCGACGTCATGCGCGTCATCGACTGGATGGGGCAGGCGGGGTTCGGCGAGGTCGGGCTGGTCGGCACCTGTTCCGGCGCCTTCCAGGCCTTCCACGCGGCGCGCGCCGACCGCCGGGTGCGGCGGCTGACGATGATCAATCCGCTGTGCTTTGCCTGGAACAGTTCCTACGCGCTCGATCTCGCGGCGTGGAAGGTCTACGAGAACGCCAAGGCCGTGCGTGGGCCGGACAGCGACGCACCGCAGGAGCCTTCGCGGCCGGCGATCGGCACGACGCTGCGTGCCGGCGCTTCGAAGATTGGCCGCCTCTCCATCCGGCGCGGGCTGGAACTCGTCAAGACCGCGCTCGCCGTGCCGGAGCGGCTGATCGGCCGCTCGCCGGTCGAACGCTGGATGCGGGCCTTGTGCGCCCGCGGCGTGAAGGTGCTGATGGTTACCTCCGAGGGCGACCTCAGCCTGAAGGAGATCGCCCGCCATTTCGGCCCGGATGGCCGGCGGCTCGACGCGCTGCGCGGCGTGGCGAGGCTCGGCCTCGCCGCCGCCGACCATACGCTGACGCCCCATCATGCCCGCCGCGCCCTAGTCGCCCGGCTGATCGCTTTCGGCGACGACGACGATGGCCGGTCGAACAAGGCGTTCGTGCGCGAGACGGCGGTTCAGCGGCCGAAACCCGCGTTGGAAACGCCCTGATCGTTCTTGCCGAAGTCCGCCGTTTCAGGCCGCGCCGAATGCGGTGCGGGTGCGTAGCCGCAGCATCATGGCCAGGCTGACGCCGCGCACCAGCAGGAAGACGTGCAGCGCCGCCCACAGGCCGTGGTTGCCGAACAGCGGCGCCAGCGCAAACAGCGCGGCCGTGAAGGCAAGGAAGGAGAGCAGCATCATGTTGCGCATGTCGCGCGACCATGTGGCGCCGATGAAGACCCCGTCCATCTGGAAGGCGAGCACGCCGGACAGCGCCGTGAACGCCGCCCAGGGCAGGTAGGTGTCGGCCGCCTCGCGCACGTCGACGGCGGTGGTGATGATGCCGATGAGATTGGCGCCGAAGACCAGCAGGATGAGCGTCGCCGCCCCCGCCAGCCCGAAGCCCCACAGCACGGTCAGCCGAACGGCGCGGCGGAACGAGCGCTCGGCACGGGCGCCGATGGCACGCCCGGCCAACTGTTCGGCGGCGGTGGCGAAGCCGTCGAGGAAATAGCCGGCGATCAGAAAGAAATTCATCAGCACGGCGTTGGCGGCCAGCGTCACCGTGCCGAACTGCGCGCCCTGGCGGGTGAACAGCGCGAACGCCGCCAGCAGCGAGAAGGAGCGGATCATGATGTCGCGGTTGAGCGACATCATCGCCCGGAAGGCCGCAAGGTCGAGGATGCGGCTTCGCGCCAGCGGCGGCGCGTTGCGGAAGCGGCGCGTGACGATCGCCAGCCCGAACAGCGTGGCGACCGCCTCGCCGGTCACCGTCGCCCAGGCGACGCCGGCGACGCCCCAGTCGAGTTCCAGCCCGAGCAGAATGCACAGCGTGATGTTCATGCCGTTGAGCACGATCTGCAACAAAAGGCCGAGATTGCCTTCGCCGCGCCCCAGCACGTAGCCGAGAATGGCGTAGTTGACGAGCGAGAAGGGGGCGCCGAGCATGCGGATGCGGATGTATGTATCCATGACAGCGCTGACGCGCGGTCCGCCGCCGATGAAGGCCTGCCCGCCCTTCGAGATCAGGGGTGCCAGAAGGGCGAGCGCAATGCCGGCAACCAGCGCCACCAGCACAGCCCGCCACAGCACCGCCCGTTCCTCCAGCGCGTCGCCGCGCCCGAAGGCCTGCGCCACCAGCCCGGTGGTGCCGGAGCGCAGGAAATTGAAGGTTGTGAAGACGACGTCGAAGACGAGCGCGCCGGCGGCCAGCCCGCCGAGCAGCGCTGCATCGCCGAACTGGCCGACGACGGCGGTGTCGACGATGCCGAGCAGCGGCGTCGTCAGATAGGCAAGCGTCATCGGCACCGCGATCGCCAACACCGTGCGGTTGGTGACGGCGAAGGGCTGGGAAGCGGATGCCTGGGTCTGGTCCACGTGGTGCCTTGAGATGGTTTGGCCGGACGGCGGATGTGGCCCGCTTTCGGCCGCCCCGCAACCGCCAAAGCGGCAAGGCCAAGCGATTTCGACCGCTGGCTTACCGCGCCGCAGGGGAAACCGCGACTATTCGGCTTCGCTTTTGTAGGAATAGCGGAACGTGCAGCGCGGCGCGCCGGCCATGATGGTCTGCTTGCGGTCCAGCTGGATATTGGGATCGTAGCCCTGGCAGAAGGTGCCGTCGCGGTTGCACGACATCAGGTGGCCGATCTGACCGAGGCCCATTTCCCGATAGCTCTCGGCATAGCGGCAGCGCGTCACGTCGAAATTGAAGGTGGTGTCGGAAGCCTCCAGCACCTCGATCTCCAGCGCGCCGTCGTGGGTCCACAGGTCGTAGAGCTTGATGAAGTCGGCCATGCTGGTGACGCCGCCGGGGGCCAGCGCGGCGAAATGCTTGCCTTCCGCCACCGCCGCCTTGCGGATTGCCGCATCGAGGATGGCCTGCGCCTTCTCCTCGCCGATGGCCGCGACCATTTCGGCATAGATCGGCCCGATGACCTCGGCCTGGATGCGCCGCCTGGTCAGCGTCGGCAGTTCCTTGTCGTGCCCCTGTTGCGTCACTTCGATATCCTTTCCGGCTGGCGATGATGCCGCCATCCGAACGCTTTTGCCAGCCTTCCGATGCCGTCTGCGGCGTTCTGCGGGCTACTTGCGGTAGCCGAGCAGGCGAATGACGAGGAAGGCGGGCACGACGATCGCCGCGCCGAGCAGGATATAGCCGACGAAGCGGTCAAGCGCGTGGAAACCCATGTGCCAGAGGTCGACGAAGAAATTCCGGATGCCGTAGACGACGTCGAGCGGCGACCAGCCGAAGGCGCTCATCACCAATCCGACGAGGAAGGAGACGACGATCAGCTTGAGCAGGATGCGCAGCGGCGAATCGCCGAGAAAACGCGTCAGTGCGGACATGGGCCGTCAGGTCCGGTTGGTCGGATGGTTCAGATACGCAGTCGGGGCGGGGAGTTCAAGCAACGATGCTTCAAGGCAGTTGCAGCCCCCGCCGGCAGCGTGATAACGAAGCTGCTGCGCGGGTGTAGTTCAATGGTAGAACGGCAGCTTCCCAAGCTGCATACGAGGGTTCGATTCCCTTCACCCGCTCCACCTTGCCGCACCGTTCCTAGCCCACCTCCCGCAGGATGAAGTCGTAGAGCATCCTTGCGGCCGGCGAGAGCACGCGGTTGCGGGCGGTTATCAGGCTGTAGGGCCTCACCTCGATGTCGAACTCGATCGGCACCACGTCGATGGCGCCGGCCAGGCCCTCCGGGTTCTGGATGAAGCGCGCCACCTGCACCGACACCGGCGCGATAGCGTCCGACTGCGCCACCATGACCAATGTCAAGAGAAGCGAGGAGGTGTTGAGGATGCGCTCCGGCAGCGGCACGTTGCGATTGAGGAAGTTCGCCTCCATCGCCTGCCTGAGCGGCGAGCCGCCGGATTGGAACACCCAGTCATAGCTGGTCGTCTCCTCCAGCGCCACCTGCCGCCCGTGCGCGAGCGGATGGCCGCGGCGCACGATCAGGCAGGCTTTCTCGACGCCGATGACGCGGCTGTCGAACAGGCGTGGGTTGAGGTCGTCGGGGATGCGCGCGACGATGAAGTCGTGGCGCGAGGCGATCAGCTCGCGCGCCAGCATGTTGGAGGTTTCCACCTGCATGGTGATCTCGATGCGCGGATAGAGCCGGCGGATTTCGCGGATCGCCGGCACCGCCAGCTCGATGGCCGGCGCGGTGACGGCGCCGAGGAACACCGAGCCGCCCTTGCCGGCCTTCAGTTCGGCGATCTCGCGGTCGGCCTCGCGCATCTCGAGCAGGATGGAGCGCGCGCGCCGCGCCAGCGCCTTTCCGTAGGGCGTCAGCGCCACGCCGCGCGGCAGCCGCTCCAGAAGCGTGACGTGCAGCACCGCTTCCATCTCCGCGATCATGCGCGAGGCGGCCGGCTGCGAGATGTTCATCACCTGGGCGGCGGCGCTGACCTTGCCGTGGTCGTCGAGCGCCGCGATCATGCGCATGTGGCGCAGGCTGAGCCCGCTGCGCAGCAGCGGCACGGCGGCAGTTCCGCGCTCGTCGTTCCCGGTCGAATCGCGCGCCCCAACCATGCCTGTCCGTCGCCTTTTTCGCCCGATCCTTAGGGCTTAAATCGATATGATATACCGGTTTCGATATAGCAACAATCGAAGATCGCATTTGACAGTTATGGCAAAGGATAACACGCTGCGCACGCTTCAAAGACGTCGCGTTCCGGCCCGCAGGCCGGCGGGGCGGCCGGAGGGGCCGATCGGGAGGATGCGAGACAATCGATGATCCGCGGCTGCGCGTTGCGCTGTCGTCCGGTCGTGCGGCCGCGAGCCACGCGGCTGAGCGCCCATCAACCAGGGAGAGAGTAACGTGAAGATCATCAAATCGCTGGTCGCTGCCGCGGCCCTCGGCATCGCGGCCATGTCCGTGCCCGCGCACGCCGAAGACAAGGGCCTTGTCGGCGTGCTCATGCCCACCAAGACCTCGCAGCGCTGGATCAACGACGGCGACGCCGTCAAGAAGCAGCTCGAGGAGAAGGGCTACACCGTCGACCTGCAGTATGCGCAGGACGACATCCCCAACCAGCTCAGCCAGCTCGAGAACGAGATCACCAAGGGTCCGAAGGCGCTCATCATCGCCTCGATCGACGGCACGACCATGTCGGACGCCTTGCAGAAGGCCAACGACGCCGGCGTCGTCGTCGTCGCTTACGACCGCCTCATCAAGAAGACGCCGAACGTCGACTACTACACCACCTTCGACAATTTCGGCGTCGGCGTTATCCAGGCCAATTCGCTGGTCAAGGGCCTGAAGGAGCGCTTCCCCAACGCCAAGCCGTGGAACGTCGAGCTGTTCGGCGGCTCGCCGGACGACAACAATGCCTTCTTTTTCTACAACGGCGCCATGTCGGTGCTGCAGCCGCTGATCGACGACGGCTCGATCAAGATCAAGTCGGGCCAGATGGGCATGGACAAGGTCGGCACGCTGCGCTGGCTGGCCGCCACCGCCCAGGCGCGCATGGATAACCTGCTCTCCGCCAATTACTCGGACGGCAGCCGCGTCCACGGCGTGCTGTCGCCCTATGACGGCCTGTCGCGCGGCATCACCGCTTCGCTGCGCGCCGTCGGCTATGGCACGGACGCCCAGCCGTGGCCGATCGTCACCGGCCAGGACGCCGAAACCGCCTCGGTCAAGCTGATTATCTCGGGCGAACAGTATTCGACCGTCTTCAAGGACACGCGCGAACTCGCCAAGGCGACCGTCGAGCTGGTCGACACCGTGCTGTCGGGCAAGAAGCCCGAAGGCCTGGACGAGAAGACCTACAACAACGACGTCAAGGTCGTTCCCTCGATCCTGCTCACCCCGGTCGAGGTCGACAAGTCGAACTATGAGAAGCTGGTCGTCGAGTCCGGCTACATCAAGGCCGACGAGCTGAAGTAATATCGTGCCCGGAAAGGGGCCTGGCCTGGCTCGGCCCCTTTCCGTTTCGCAGTGCTGCCGGTAGAATTGCGGCCACGAAGGAGCGATATCGCGATGGCTTCCACGATCCTGGAAATGCGCGACATCACCAAGACGTTTCCCGGCGTGAAGGCGCTGTCGAACGTCACCTTGAGCGTCGAGGAAGGCGAGATTCACGCCATCGTCGGCGAGAACGGCGCCGGCAAGTCCACCCTCATGAAGGTGCTGTCGGGCGTCTACCCGTCCGGCACCTATGACGGCACCATCGTCTTTCGCGGCCAGGAATGCCAGTTCGCCGGCATCCACGACAGCGAACGGCTGGGCATCGTCATCATCCACCAGGAACTGGCGCTGGTGCCGATGCTTTCGATCGCCGAGAACATCTTCCTCGGCAACGAGCATGCCAGCTACGGCGTCATCGACTGGAACGCCAACGAGACGCGCACGCGCGCGCTGTTGAAGAAGGTCGGCCTCGACGAGGACCCCAAGACGCTCATAACCAACATCGGCGTCGGCAAGCAGCAGCTTGTCGAGATCGCCAAGGCGCTGTCGAAGCAGGTCAAGCTTTTGATCCTCGACGAGCCGACGGCGAGCCTGTCGGAGAAGGACAGCCAGGCGCTGCTCGACCTCCTGCTCGAATTCAAGCGGCAGGGCATGACCTCGATCCTCATTTCGCACAAGCTCAACGAGGTCAGCCGCGTCGCCGACCACGTCACCGTCATCCGCGACGGCCAGACGATCGAGACGCTTGCGCGCAAGGACGTCACCGAGGACCGCATCGTCACCTCGATGGTCGGCCGCTCGCTCGACGACCGCTATCCGCCGCGCGAGCCGAAGATCGGCGAGGTGGTGCTGGAGGTGAAGGACTGGTCGGTCTACCACCCGATCCACGCCGAGCGGCAGGTCATCAAGGGCATAGACCTCAACGTCCGCAGGGGCGAGGTGGTCGGCATCGCCGGCCTGATGGGCGCCGGCCGCACCGAATTCGCCATGAGCCTGTTCGGCCGCTCCTGGGGCCGCCGCATCACCGGCACCGTGCTGCTCGACGGCAAGCCGGTTGACGTCTCCACCGTCGGCAGGGCGGTGGACCGTGGCATCGCCTACGTCACCGAGGATCGCAAGACCTATGGCCTCAACCTGATCGACCACATCAAGCACAACGTCACGGCCGCCAACATGAAGGGCGTGTCGAAGCGCGGCGTCATCGACGACCTGCGCGAGCTTGCGGTGGCCAACGAATACCGCGCCAAGACCAACATCCGCACCCCCAGCGTCTACCAGCTGACCGGCAACCTGTCCGGCGGCAACCAGCAGAAGGTGGTGCTGTCGAAATGGCTGTTCGCCGACCCCGAGGTGCTGATCCTCGACGAGCCGACGCGCGGCATCGACGTCGGTGCCAAATACGAGATCTACACCATCATCGCGCGCCTTGCCGCCGAGGGCAGGGCGATCATCGTCATCTCGTCCGAGATGCCGGAACTGCTTGGCATATCGGACCGCATCTATGTCATGAACGAAGGGCGCATCGTCGGCGAGATGGCGGCTTCCGAAGCCAGCCAGGAAAAGATCATGCGCGCCATCATTCGCGGGGAAGGAAAGGCTGCATCATGACCGTCGAGAGCTCGCCCTCGCCACAGACAGGCGTGGCCCAGGATACCCATGAGCCGCGCGTCGCCGTCTCGGCGCTGGTGACGAACCTGCGCGAATACGGCCTCGTGCTGGCGCTCATCATCATCATGCTGTTCTTCCAGTTCACCACGGACGGAACGCTGTTCAAGCCGCTGAACCTGTCCAACCTGGTGCAGCAGAACTCCTTCATCATCGTCATGGCGCTCGGCATGCTGCTGGTCATCGTCGCCGGCCACATCGACCTGTCGGTCGGCTCGGTCGCCGGCTTCATCGGCGCGCTCGGCGCCAACATGATGGTGACATGGCAGCTCGGCCTGTTGAGCAATCCGCTGGTGGCTTCGATCGTATGCCTGCTGGTCGGCGCTGCGATCGGCGCGGCGCAGGGCTACTGGATCGCCTATCATCGCATCCCGAGCTTCATCGTCACGCTGGGCGGCATGCTGATCTTCCGCGGCCTGTGCCAGGCCATGCTCGGCGGCGGCCTTTCCGTGGGGCCGTTGCCGGTCTCCTTCAAGGAACTCTCCTCCGGCTTCATCCCGGAGCTGCTGGGCGTGTGGACGCTGGTCCCGCCGACGGTCAACGCCGCCGGCAAGACGATCTTCGGCAGCGGCGTCCAGCTCCAGATGACGTCGGTGATCCTCGGCCTGATAGGCGTCGCCGCCTATGCCTGGTTCGGCCTTTCGGCGCGCCGCACGCGCGAGCGTCACGGCTATCAGGCCGAGCCGTTCGCCCTGTTCGTCGCCAAGACGCTGATCGTCAGCCTGCTGACGCTGTTCCTCGTCTACCAGTTCGCCATCTACAAGGGGCTGCCGATCGTGCTCGTCGTGATGGGACTTTTGATCGGCCTGTTCGTCTTCGTCACCAAGCGCATGGTTATCGGCCGGCGCGTCTATGCGCTCGGCGGCAATCCCAAGGCGGCGCAGCTTTCCGGCATCAAGACCGAACGGCTGACGCTGTACGTCTTCATCAACATGGGCGTGCTGTCGGCGCTCGGCGGCCTGATCATCGCCGCGCGCCTCGGCCAGGCGGTGCCGGCGGCAGGCCTCGGCAGCGAGCTCGACGTCATCGCCGCCGTCTTCATCGGCGGCGCCTCGGCCATGGGCGGCGTCGGCCAGGTGATCGCCACGGTGGTCGGCGGCTTCATCATGGGCGTCATGAACAACGGCATGTCGATCATGGGCGTCAACGTCGACTGGCAGCAGGTGGTCAAGGGCCTGGTGCTGCTCGGCGCCGTCGTCTTCGACGTCTACAACAAGAACAAGGCCTGAGCCGCGGGCGAAGGCCGGACGGGAACTTAAACCGATACGCATTGGAGGAACGCGGCGCAGGCATGCGCCGCGCCTGGGATGGTTTGCGCGGCCGCGGCGGCCGGCACGGGAAAACAGGAGGTGACGATGCTGGTTTCACAGATGTTGGGCGAGGACGACACGATCCGCGTCGTAGCGCGCAACGGCAACGGGGCACGCATCGTCAACGGCGCGCGCAGCGTCTATGCGCTGGCGATGGAAGCGGCGCGCACGGGCGTCGGGCTTGCCGCGCTGATCGAGCGCAAGGGCGCGGGTGCCGCGGTCGACCTGGAGGCCGCCTACCGCAAGGGCCTTCTGCTTTCGCCGATCAACCATCCAGATCCGGCGCATCTGCATCTGACAGGCACGGGCTTGACCCATCTGGGCTCGGCCTCGACGCGCGATTCCATGCACAAGAAGCTGGCCGAAGGCGGCGAAGAGCAACTCACCGATTCCATGAAGATGTTCCGCATGGGGCTGGAGGGCGGCAAGCCGGCAGCCGGCGAAGTCGGCGTGCAGCCGGAATGGTTCTACAAGGGCAACGGCACCATGGCGGTGGCGCCGGGCGCGCCGCTCGTCTCGCCTTCCTTCGCCAAGGACGGCGGCGAGGAGCCGGAGATCGCCGGCATCTATGTCATCGGCGACGACGGCCAGCCGCTACGCGTCGGCTTCACGCTCTCAAATGAGTTCTCCGACCACGTCACCGAGCGGGTCAACTATCTCTTCCTCGCCCATTCCAAGCTGCGCAACGCCTCCTTCGGCCCGGAACTGCTGGTCGGCGACCTGCCGGCTGACATTCGCGGCACTTCCAGCATCCTGCGCGGCGGCAAGGCGATCTGGGAAAAGCCGTTCCTGTCGGGCGAGGCGAACATGTCGCACACCATCGCCAACCTCGAGCATCACCATTTCAAGTACGCCGCTTTCCGCCAGCCGGGCGACGTGCATGTCCACATGTTCGGCACCGCGACGCTCTCCTTCGCCGATGGCGTCCGCACCGAGCCCGGCGATGTATTCGAGATCGAGGCGACCGATTTCGGCCTGCCGCTGCGCAACGCGCTGGAGATCGAGGCGCCGGTGAAGGTGGCGGTGAGGGCGCTGTAGCAAGCTTGGTGGGCGTCGACAGGCAGGCAATCGCGGAGGGCGCAGACCCCCACCCCTAACCCCTCCCCGCAAGGGGGAGGGGAACCTTGCGTCGGAGCCGCAATTCGCCAACGTAGATAATTTCGCGGAGACGGTGCTGTCCGCGTCTCCCTCCCCCTTGCGGGGAGGGGACAGGGGGTGGGGGGCGCCCGTCAATATCCGTCGAAATTGCCGGTATCACCGCCCCGGCGGGCGGAAATGCTTCGACAGCTTCAGGCCCTGCGCCTGGTAGTTGGAGCCGAGGTCGGTGCCGTAGAGCGCCTTCGGTCGTTCCAGCATGTGCTCGTAGACGAGGCGGCCGACGATCTGGCCGTGCTCGAGGATGAAGGGCACTTCGTGGCTGCGTACCTCCAGCACGGCGCGGCTGCCGGTGCCGCCGGCGGCGGAATGGCCGAAACCGGGATCGAAGAAGCCGGCATAGTGGACGCGGAATTCGCCGACCAGAGGATCGAATGGCGTCATCTCGGCGGCGAACAGCGGCGGCACATGCACCGCCTCGCGGCTGACGAGGATGTAGAACTCGTCCGGGTCGAGCACCAGTTCGCCGGCCTTGTTGCGGGTGAGCGGCTCCCAGAAGTCGGCGACGTCGTGCGCGGCGCGCCTGTCGACGTCGACCAGTCCGGTGTGGTGCTTGCCGCGATAGCCGACCATCCCGCTGGCGTCGCCGGCAAGGTCGATGGAAAGCGCGATGCCGCCGCCCGAAATGTCCGGCGGCTCGGTGGCAACCAGCGTCTGTGCCCTGTGCAACGCCTGCAACTCGTCTTCCGACAGCACGGCATGGCCGGTGCGGAAGCGGATTTGCGACAGGCGCGAGCCGGCGCGCACGACGATCGGAAACGTCCGCGGGCTGACTTCGAGATAGAGCGGACCGTGATAGCCGGCGGCGATCTTGTCGAACTCGTGGCCGTGGTCGGTCATGACGCGGGTGAAGATGTCGAGCCGGCCGGTCGAGCTTTTCGGATTGGCCGAGGCCGAGACATGGTCGGGCAGGGAAAGGCTCTCCATCAGCGGCACGATGTAGACGCAGCCCGTCTCCAGCACGGCGCCTTCCGTCAGGTCGATCTCGTGCAGCTTCAGCCGTTCCAGCTTGGCGTCGACCGTGCTGCCGGGGCCGGGCAGGAAGGACGCGCGTGCCCGGTACGCCTTGGCGCCGAGCCTGAGGTCGAGGCTCGCCGGCTGGATCTGGTCGGCGTCGAGCGGCCGGGGGGCGGCGAGCGCGCCGGAAGAAAACAGCGCCGCTATGTCCTGATCGGGAAGAATACCGGTCTTGCGCAATGATTGCTCCGTCGGTGCGATGCTCGTTGTGCGTCCTTCGAGGCTCGCTTCGCTCGCACCTGAGGATGGGGAGGGTTGGTGCCTTCGTCCTCATCCTCAGGTGTGGGCATAGCATTTCCGCCGGCGTCGTTTTCCGCCGAGCGTGTCGACTTCCCTCATCCTGAGGTGCGAGCGAAGCGAGCCTCGAAGGACGCACCAAAGGAATACCAGCCGCACAAGGCATAGTGAAACCATCGATTGACGCAAGCGCGGGCTGGGTCTAAAGGGGCTTTATCCCGTGGTGATTTGCCGGTCGGCTTGCAGCCACGTTAAACAAGTCGCTAAAGGACCGTCGGCACAAGAGCCCATGGCACCGGTTGCGACTTTCGCGACCGGTTTTTTTGTGTCGGTGCCGATTTTGGCTGGTGAAGGACCATGACGAACAACAAGCGCAACTGGAAGCCCGCAACCCAACTCGTGCACGAAGGCACGCTGCGATCGGGCTTCGGCGAAATGTCGGAAGCCCTGTTCCTGACGCAGGGCTATCTCTACGCCACCGCCGAGCAGGCCGAGGCCCGCTTCAAGGGCGAGGAACCCGGCTTCATCTATTCGCGCTACGCCAACCCGACGGTCGACATGTTCGAGAAGCGCATGTGCGCGCTGGAGGGTGCGGAGGACGCACGCGCCACCGCTTCCGGTATGGCGGCGGTCGCGGCGGCGGTGCTGTGCGGCTTGCGGGCCGGCGACCATATCGTGGCGGCACGCGCGCTGTTCGGCTCCTGCCGCTGGGTGGTCGAGACGCTGGCGCCGCGCTACGGCATCGAATGCAGCATCGTCGACGGCACCGACATCGCCAATTGGGAAAAGGCGGTGAGGAAGAACACAAAACTGTTCTTCCTCGAAAGCCCGACCAACCCGACGCTGGAAGTGGCCGACATCGCCGCTGTCGCCAAGCTCGCCAATTCCATCGGCGCGCGGCTGGTGGTCGACAACGTCTTCGCCACACCGCTGTTCCAGAAGCCGCTCGAGCTCGGCGCCCATGTCGTCGTCTATTCGGCGACCAAGCACATAGACGGGCAGGGGCGTTGTCTCGGCGGCATCGTGCTTTCCGACAAGAAGTGGATCGACGAGAACCTGCACGACTATTTCCGTCACACCGGTCCCAGCCTGTCGCCCTTCAACGCCTGGACGCTGCTGAAGGGGTTGGAAACCCTGCCGATCCGCGTGCGCCAGCAGACGGAGTCGGCCGGCAAGATCGCCGACGTGCTGGCCGGTCATTCCAAGATCGCGCGCGTCATCTATCCCGGCCGCGCCGATCACCCGCAGGCCGACATTGTGAAGAAACAGATGAAGGGCGGCTCGACGCTGATCTGCCTCGACGTCAAGGGCGGCAAGGCGGCAGCCTTTGCCTTTCAGAACGCGCTCGACATCATCCTCATCACCAACAATCTCGGCGACGCCAAGAGCCTGATTACCCATCCGGCGACGACCACGCACAAGAACCTCACCGACGAGGCGCGCGCCGAACTCGGCATCGGGCCGGGCACGCTCCGGCTCTCCATCGGGCTGGAGGACGCCGACGACCTGATCGAGGATATCGCCCAGGCGCTCGACCGGGCGTAAGCGTCAAAGAAGGGATTTTGGCGCCGCGTTGCGCCACGCCATCTGCATGGCGTGGCCGAGCGTCGCCGCATCGATCCTGTCCAGCGCCACCAGCGTCCAGCCTTTCAGGCCCCATGAACCGGCAGCGGGTGTGAACAGGCCCGCCGCCGTTTCCTTGAACAACCGCTGCTGGTCCGGCGTCAGCTTCAGCACGGCGCGGCCGTCCTTCTCACGCCACGTCGCGAAGATCTTGCCGCGCACGCGAAAATCGGTGACGTCGAAATGGCCGCCCTGCTCGGCCTCGGGAAGGCCGAGCGCCATGGCGCGAAAGTCTTCTGCGCTGGCCATGCCGGTCTCCGCAGCCGTCGTGCCCCGGCAGGAGCGCGCGATCGCGCGCCGCCACCCATCCTTGCGGACATATTGACCACGGCTCCGCCGGGTCCACAATACCGACGGTCAGAGTCGGGAGAATGTCATGTATCACGCCGTCACCCGCAACATCGAAGTCGAGGTGGAGCCCTTCTACATGGAGGATCGCTCCGACCCCGATACCGGCCGCTATGTCTGGGGCTATCGCATCACCATCGAGAACCGGTCCGAGGAGTTCGTCCAGCTCCTGACGCGCTATTGGCACATCACCGACGCGGAAGGGCGGGTGGAGGAAGTGCGCGGTCCGGGCGTCGTCGGCGAGCAGCCGGAACTCAATCCCGGCGACAGCTTCCAGTACACGTCCGGCTGTCCGCTTTCGACGCCGTCCGGCATCATGGTCGGCCACTACACCATGCGCAATGCGCGTGGCGACCTGTTCGACATCGCCGTACCCGCCTTCTCGCTCGACCTGCCGAACACGATGCGGACGGTCAACTGACCGCCGATCTTACTGGCTCGCCGCCAGCGCGATGGCGGCGCGCAGATCCTCTATGCCGCCGCCCTTTTCCGATGATGTCGCCAGGACGGCGGGAAAGGCCGCCGGGCGCCGGCGGATCTTTTCAAGCGTCTCGTCGATCAGGCGGGGGACGCCGGCGGCCTTGACCTTGTCGGTCTTGGTCAGCACGATCTGGTAGGAGACGGCGGCCTTGTCGAGCAGCGACAGCACCTCCTCGTCGTTCGTCTTGATGCCGTGGCGGGCGTCGATCAGCACATAGACGCGCTTCAGCGTCGAGCGGCCGCGCAGGTAGTCGAACACCAGCTTCGTCCAGCGGTCGACCTGGTCCTTCGGCGCCTGCGCGTAGCCGTAGCCCGGCATGTCGACCAGCGCGACCGGTGGCAGGTCGGCGCCTTCGCCGGAATAGCCGTCCGGCACGAAATAGTTCAGCTCCTGCGTCCGGCCCGGCGTGTTCGAGGTGCGCGCCAGTCCCTTCTGGCCGGTCAGCGCGTTGATGAGCGAGGATTTGCCGACGTTGGAGCGGCCGGCGAAGGCGATTTCCGGCGGCCCTTCCGGCGGCAGGAATTTCATCGCCGGCACGCCGCGGATGAAAATCCACGGCCGCTCGAAAGCCTCGGGCGCGATTGTCGTCGGCGCGTTCAAGATGCCGCCTCCAGTGCTTCGATGTCGGCGCCGCGAATGGCGGCGAGGTTGCGGCTTATCTTCTCGGCCGGCCAGTCCCACCACGCTGCTTTAAGGAGGCGCGCGACGGTTCGCTGGTCGAAGCGCATCTTCACCGTCTTGGCCGGGTTGCCGGCGACGACGGCGTAGGGCGGCACGTCGTGCGTGACCACCGACTTGGCCGCCACGATGGCGCCGTGACCGATCGAGATGCCCGGCATGACGATCGCCTCCATGCCGATCCAGACGTCGTTGCCGATCACCGTGTCGCCGCGGTTCTCCTGCTGCCACGTGGCTACGTCGAAGCCTTCCTCCCAGCCGTGACCGAAGATGTTGAAGGGATAGGTCGAGAAGCCGGACATGGCGTGGTTGGCGCCGTTCATGATGAAGCGCGCGCCCTCGGCGATGGCGCAGAACTTGCCGATCACCAACCGGTCGCCGATGAACGGATAATGGTGCAGCACGCATTTCTCGACGAATTTGTCCGGCCCGTCCGGATCGTCGTAGTAGGTATAGTCGCCGATCTCTATGTTGCCGGCCTCGACCAGCGGCTTCAGGAAGCCGACGCGCGGGTGCATGGCGATCGGGTGCTTGATGTCGGGATTGGGTCCGGTCATGGCGGGTTCGTCCATGGTCTTTACGCTTTCAGCATAGCGGCGGGCCGCTGAAAGACAAAAGGCCCCGGAGCACTCCGGGGCCTTTGTCCGGTCGATACGGGAGGCCGGCTATTCCGCCGGCGACGGTTTCTTCTTGAACATGCCCGCCAGGTTGTCCCAAAGCTCGATCTTGACGCCCTGGCGCTTCATGATGACGCCCTGCTGGATGATCGACAGCGTGTTATTCCAGGCCCAGTAGATGACCAGTCCGGCGGGGAAGCCGGCCATCATGAAGGTGAACACCACCGGCATCCAGGTGAAGATCATCGCCTGCGTCGGGTCCGGCGGTGCCGGGTTCATGCGCATTTGCAGGAACATGGTGATGCCCATCACCACGGCCCAGACGCCGAGATGCGGCAGGAAGGCGGGCGCCGCGAAGGGCAGCAGTCCGAATAGGTTGAAGATCGACGTCGGGTCGGGCGCGGCGAGGTCGTGGATCCAGCCGAAGAACGGCGCATGGCGCATCTCGATGGTGATGTAGAGCACCTTGTAGAGCGCGAAGAACACCGGGATCTGCAGCGCCACCGGCCAGCAGCCGGCGATCGGGTTGATCTTCTCGGTCTTGTAGAGCTCCATCATGGCCTTCTGCTGGGCCATCTTGTCGTCCGCGTACTTCTCGCGGATCTCGACCATCTTGGGCTGCACCTTCTTCATGTTCGCCATCGACTTGTAGGACTTGTTGGCGAGCGGGAAGAACACCGCCTTCACCAGAACGGTGGTGGCGATGATGGCGAGGCCGAAATTGCCGAAGAACTTGTAGAGCGTGTCGATCAGCCAGAACATCGGCTTGGTGATGAAATAGAACCAGCCCCAGTCGATCAGCAGGTCGAACTGGCGGATGTGGCGGTCCTTTTCGTAGGTGTTGACGGTGGAAACCTCCTTGGCGCCGGCGAAAACCAGCGTCTGCAAGGTGGCCGACTGGCCGGGCGCGAGCGCGATCTGGTCGGACAGGTAGTCCGACTGGTAGCGTGTGCGGCCGTCGTCGAAGAAGCCGAAGCGCGGCTGGAAGGGCTGCTTCGTCGACGGCACCAGCGTCACCGCCCAGTATTTGTCGGTGATGCCGAGCCAGCCGTCGGTGGATTTGCCCGGCGTGACCTGCTTGTCCTTCTCGATCGCGGCGTATTTGATCTCCTGCAGCCCTTCCGAGCCGGTGACGCCGATCAGGCCTTCATGCAGCACGTAGGTGCTGCGGTCGTCGGGCTTCTCATAGCGCGTCACGCGGCCGTAGTTGGCGAGCGAGACCGGGGCGCTGCCGCCGTTGCTCACCGTATCGTCGACCGTGAACATATACTCCTGGTCGACCGAAATGGTGCGCTTGAAGGTCACGCCCTTGTCGTTGGTGTAGGTCAGCATCACCGGCGTCGTCGGCGTCAGCTTGGCGTTGCCGTCCACGGTCCACACCGTATCCGGTCCCGGCAGCGTGCCGGCCTCGGGCGTGCCCGAAAAGCCGATCTCGGCGAAATAGCCGTCCTTCAGCGTGTACGGGTTGAGCAGTTCGATCTCGGGCGAATTGGGATCGATCGTCTCGCGGTAATGCTTGAGCTTGAGGTCATCGAGACGCGCGCCGGTCAGGTTGATCGAACCTTGCAGGCTGGGCGTGTCGACGGTGACGCGGCCGGTCTGCGCCAGCGCCTGCTCGCGGGTGAGCGTGGCGGCGGCGCCGGCGCCCGGCGCATTCGGGATCGCGCCCGGCTGGGCCGGAGTCCCGGTTCCGGCCGCGGGGGCTGTGCCCTCGGCGGCCTTCTTGTCCTGGTCGCGCGCCGCCTCGATCTGGGCGGTCTCGCGCTGCTTCTCGATGCGCGGGTTCATGTAGAACACCTGCCACAAGGTCAGGATCAGCACCGACAGCGCGATGGTGATGAAGAAGTTGCGGTTTTTTTCCATCGAGAACCCTGGTCCCTATTTTCCGCCGATCCTGCGGGAAAGTTCGGCCCTGATGAGGCCGAAGGGGGCGTCGAGCGCTTCCGCGCGCCCGACGATCACATAGTCATTGCCGGGCGCCATGTCAGCGGCGGCGGCAGTCCGCACCGCTTCTTTCAGGCGCCGGCGGATGCGGTTTCGCACGACCGCGTTGCCGACCTTGGTCGTCACCGTATAGCCGACGCGCGGCGGCTCGCTGTCGCCGCGCTGCAGGACTTCCATGAGGAAAAGCCGCCCGCGGCGCTTTTCACCACGCCGGACGGCCAGGAATTGCGCGCGCTTCAGCAGCCTTTCGGGGCCTCGCCCGATGGGCTTGCCCACGGACTTGCCGGGAGCGGGCAACGGATGTCTGCCGGTCAGGCGCTGAGACGCTTGCGGCCACGGTTGCGGCGGGCGGCGATGACGCCCCGGCCGCCCTTGGTGGCCATGCGGGCGCGGAAACCGTGCCGGCGCTTGCGGACGAGCTTGGAGGGTTGGTAGGTACGCTTCATTTGTTTAAATACCGCGGAGTGCGGCCCTTCTTGGTTCTGCCACGTCTGTAACAGGAGCTGTGCCCGGCCTGCCGCTCGGTTCGGCGCACCCAAAAGCGCGCCGGGACTGGCTGGTCCGTGCGTGGCGGGGCTTATAGGGTCAAAGGGGGTGCGAAGTCAATCGGGCCTGGGCGGAGCAGGGGTCAGCCTGCGCCCCGCCAAAGGCCAAATTGGCAAAAGCCGCGCAATCACCTATTTTTGAAGCGACAGTCCTGACACCCGGACCCGCATGAGCGCCGACCCATCAGCAGACCGGCAGGAGGCCGATCAATCCGCCGCCGCCCGCACCGTGCCATTGGCGCGCGGCCTCTCGGCCAAGCTGCTCCTGCTCACCATCGCTTTCGTGCTGTTGGCCGAGGTGCTGATCTTCCTGCCCTCGGTGGCGAGCTATCGCATGGCCTGGCTGAAGGAAAGGCTGGGGACCGCTGCCGCCGTTTCGGTTGTGCTGGTGCAGGGCGACCCGCAAAGCCTGTCGCGCTCTGCCCAGGACGACGTGCTGGCCGCCATGGGCGCGACCGCGATCGCCGTGCGCGACGGCGGTGTCTCGCGCCTGCTGGCGGTGGCCGACATGCCGCCCAGCGTCGACGAGCACATCGCCGTCGCCGACACCGGCATGGCCGAGGCGATTGCCGGCGCGCTCGACACGCTGGTGTTCGGCGGCGAGCGCATGCTGCGCGTCTACGGCCCCGTCGGCGACAGCGACAAGGAATTCGAGCTGATCATGCCGGACCGCCGGCTGCGCGAGGCGATGCTCACCTATTCGCGCACCGTGGCGCTCATCGCGCTGCTGCTCTCGCTGGTCACCGCCACCCTGGTCTATGCCGCGATCGACCGCATCATGATCCGGCCGATCCGCGCCATGACGCGCTCCATGCTGTCGTTCTCGCAGGCGCCCGACGATCCATCCCGCGTCATCAGTCCGGCTGCGCGCGCCGACGAGATCGGCGTGGCCGAGCGTGAGCTTTCCATGATGCAGGAGCGCCTGCAAAGGATGCTGGCTGAGCAGAAGCATCTGGCCGATCTCGGCCTTGCCGTCTCCAAGATCAACCATGACATGCGCAACATCCTGGCCTCCGCCCAGCTGATGTCCGACCGCCTGCGCCAGGCGAAGGACCCGGCCGTGCAGGCCTTCGCGCCGAAGCTGTTGCGCACGCTCGACCGCGCCGTCGCCTATTCGGAAGGGGTACTGGCCTATGGCCGCACCCAGGAGGCGCCGCCGGCCCGTCGCCGTCTCAGGCTGCGCCGGCTGGTCGAGGAAGTTCACGGCCTGCTCGACATCGGCGAGGGCATCGAGTTCGTCAACGCCGTCCCGCCCGACTTCGAGATCGACGCCGACGCCGACCAGTTGTTCCGGCTGCTCACCAATCTCGCCCGCAACGCCGTGCAGGCGATGGCCGCCGACACCGAAAGCGCGCTGGTGCGACGTCTCACCGTCTCGGCCGAGCGCAAGGGAAGCGTCAGCCGCATCCTCATCGCCGACACCGGCCCCGGCCTGCCGCCGAAGGCGCGAGAAAACCTGTTCGCCGCCTTCCGAGGATCCGCCCGCAGCGGCGGCACCGGACTGGGCCTGGCCATCGCGCAGGAACTGGCGCGCGCCCATGGCGGCGGTGTCGAACTGGTGGAAAGCGTCGGCGGTCGTACCGTCTTCGCCGTCACCATTCCCGACCAGCCGGTGCGGCTGGAGGCGGCGCGCGGCATCCTGCGCCGCCCGGCGTAAAAAGCGTCGAAAGCGGCAGGCTTGACGGCGGCCTATGGCACTTGGCCGGGCATGGCACCGGGAGCTGGCCCACGCCCGACAAGCTCCGGGTGGTGGAGGCGCCTATGCCGATGTTGCGGCGTTTCGGCCACGCTCCGGGTCCGGAACCTCAACGGGGCGCTCCGGTGAGGCCGAGGCTGCTGACGGCTATTTTGAGCTCTAAGCCGCCGTGCAGACCGTGCCGATTCCAGCGATGCAGGCGATGTGCAAATCTTTTGAAGCGTCGTCTTGCATTTCGCCAAGCGAGCCGTTAGGTAGCACGTCAATTCGCGGCCGATCGTCCGATCGGTTCGCTGCCGCAGTGTCGACGACACGCCGGTGCGCGCCCGTAGCTCAGCTGGATAGAGCACCAGACTACGAATCTGGGGGTCAGGAGTTCGAATCTCTTCGGGCGCGCCATTTTGTTTTCACCACATTCAGAAGCACCTAAGACCTTGAACGGTAAGGTCAAATTTGCGGTTCTAAACCCCTCATTTCGTGCATAACGAAGTCGCTCAGCGAACATCAATTTCAGCACCGCACGACGCCCATCGAAGTCCTCGGAACGCCATAGATTCCAAGGGTTTGCGAGGAAGGTGAGCGCGGTTCTAAGTGTATCGTCGAAGTTACTCGCCGGTCGCAACGATTTCGCCGCGCGCTCCTTCGCGATGATTTTCTCATCTTCGAGATCGCGAATGCGCTCCTCGAACTTCGCGATCACACGCGGCTCGCTCACATCAAGGATTCGCTCAAGCAGCTTATCGACATCGCGCTCGATCTTCGCGATGTGTGTTGATTTCCGCTGAGAGCTGACCCGGGATTGAGGGATTTTTCCATTGAGAAGTGACCCATGTTTGAACCCACCCCTGCTGGTTGATTGCAGGGGACTTTGGAGTGATAGACATGGCGTTACTGA
>NZ_SSNY01000019.1 GCF_004801285.1 Ollibium composti | reverse complement strand
GCCAAGCTCAAAGACTGGCGGCGCATCGCAACCCGCTACGACCGCTGCGCCCACACCTTCTTCTCGGCAATCTGCATCGCTGCCGCCGTCATCTTCTGGCTATGATTAATGAGTCCTGAGCCTAGACGATCAAACCCAAGCGCTTCACTGAAACGTGACGGACCTGACGGGACGGTGATCTGGAGGCCAGGCGGTATTTTCAAGAGCGTCGATAGGCATTCCCCGACCTAGCCGTGGGTGGGGTTCGCCTCACCCACCTCCTTGATGAAGGCGAGCAGGAGCGTGCTGAGCCGAACCGACCCGTGTTCCGAGCTTGTTCGACGACGCTTCCATCTGTTCGGCGAATTCTGGAATCTCTTCGTCGGCGACCTGCGCCGCATCAGCCGCCCGATACGGACAGCCCTGCCAGAAGCGGAGCGTAGGCGCCGAGCCTGCGGGATACGAACTCGGTGAACAGCCGCACGCGCTTGGTCTTGCGTGCCTCGCCCTGCGTGAGAAGCCAGAGCGTCCCATGCATGGGCAGGTCGGTGCCCGGCACCCTCACCAATAACGGGTCCGTATCTCCGACGAAGCACGGCAGCTTCGTCATCCCGATCCCTTGCTGCGCCGCTACGATCTGCGTCTCGGCGTCCGGGGTCCTGAACGGAACTCCCGTGGTGTGAATCTCTCCCTCGCGCGCCCAGTCCGGAATTCCATGATTGTCTATGACGATCCACCGGACGGGATCGGGCGCGCCCGTACGCCACGCGGCCAGTCGATCGCGGGACATGTAGACGCCGCTGAACAGCTCCGGTCCCTTCAGGCCATAAAGATTGAGCGGCAGGGTCTTGCGGTCGGCGACAATGCGGATCGCGACGTCGGCATCCCGGTTGGTCAGGTTTGCCACCTCGCCGGACGACAGGATTTCCATCTCGATGTCAGGATGCAGACGCGCGAAGTCGGCGAGATCCGGCATGAGCAAATGTGTGGCGAGGAACGGCGGAAGCGTCACCCGCAAAAGCCCGCGAGCGCTCTGGTCGCGCCCGAAGATGCGCGTCTCCAGCTGGTGCGACGACGCTTCCATCTGGCTCGCGAGATCGAGGACCTCCTCGCCCGCAGAAGTCAGGCGGTAGCCTGAGGGCTGCTTCTCGAACATCTGCGCCCCGAGGCGTTCCTCGAGCTGAGCGATACGTCGCAGCACGGTCGAGTGATTTACTCCGAGGCGCCCGGCGGCGGCCCGGACCGAGCCTCCCCGCGCGACGGCAAGAAAGTAGCGAACGTCGTCCCAGTCGATCATGGTGCAATCCCGCACCGTGCGGTGCGCCTTCCAAAGCCCCTTCTAGCACATTGAGCCGCGGTACGCGCGATCGGCGCGACGTTCAATCCTCCAGCCGGATCGATTTCGCACCACCGATATGCGCGCTTGCGCACTCACCGCCTGACTTCGGCAGACCTATTTTGGGGCTCTCAGGGGACCTCCCTACAGCCAACGGCCCGTGACGCCGAAACGAAGGAAACACTGACATGACGAGATTAAGCGGAAAGACCGCCGTGATTACAGGTGGCTCCACCGGCATCGGTCGCGCCGCAGCAAGGCGCTTCATCGAGGAAGGCGCGTTCGTCTTCATCTTCGGCCGCCGGCAGGAAGCGCTCGACGCCGCTGTAGCCGACCTTGGCCCCAATGCCCGCGCGGTGAAGGGCTCGGTCTCCGATGAGGCCGACCTCGACCGGCTTTACGCGGCGGTGAAGGCCGAGCGCGGAACCCTCGACATCGTCTTCGCCAATGCCGGGGCGGGAAGCCAGCTTGCGCTCGGCGAGATCACCGCCGGGCACATCGACGAAACCTTCGACACCAATGTGAAGGGTACGATCTTCACGGTCCAGAAGGCGCTGCCCCTGATGGGCCAGGGCGGTTCGATCATCCTGACGGGATCGAGCGCCGGCACCACGGGTGCTCCGGGAATGAGCGCCTACAGCGCGAGCAAGGCGGCAGTGCGCAACCTCGCGCGGACCTGGGCGGAAGACCTGAAGGGCACCGGCATCCGGGTAAACGTGCTGTCGCCCGGGGCGACGGCGACCGAACTCGCGAAGGAAGCGCTGGGCGAGGAAGGCCAGAAAACCTTCGCTGCGATGACTCCGCTCCAGCGGATGGCCGATCCGGCGGAGATCGGGGCGGTGGCCGCCTTTCTCGCGTCTTCGGACAGCAGTTTCATGACCGCCAGCGAAGTCGCCGTCGACGGCGGCTTGGCGCAACTCTGACACGCACGCCCGGCCGGGCGCTCCATTCGATTGTTCGGAGCGCCGTGGGGGCGTGATCAACCCAAGGAGAATATAGATGAGCTACGCAATCATCGGCTTCGGCAATATCGGCCAGGCTCTGGCCAAGGCGTTTGCCCGCAAAGGCATGGAAGTATCCGTTGCAACCACGCGCGACCCGGAAAGCTTTGCATCCGCAGCGGCCGCGATCGGACGCACAGTCATTCCCACCAAATTGGCGGACGCCGTCAAGGCGGACACCACCTTTCTGGCCGTCCGTTTCGAACAGCACCCGGATGTCGCGAAGGCGCTTCCCACTTGGCAGGGCAAGACCATCGTCGATGTGACCAATGCCTACGGCGTGCCCCCTGAGAAACTGGGAGGACAGCCTTCGTCCAGGTTCGTTGCACAGGCCTTCTCTGGTGCAAGACTGGTCAAGGGCTTCAACCATTTGCCCGCTGCGGTCCTCGACCAGGATCCGGCCGTGCATGGCGGCAGGAGGGTCGTGTTCCTGGCGAGCGACGATGACGCTGCCGCAGCGAAGATTGGTTCGCTCGCGGAAAATCTCGGTTTTGCGCCGATCAAACTCGGCGGGCTTTCGGAAGGTGGGCTGCTGGTCCATGCGCGCGGAAATAGCTGGGGTCAATTGATCTTCAAGGACCTGATCAAGTTCGACGGATGAACACGACTTCCCCGCCGGGAGAGCCACGACGCACGCGATCCGAGGGAAATGGAGAAATTCCTATGAGTACCGAGAAGAACGTCCAGACCGTGAAGGACTTCTTCGCCGCGATCGGTCGCGGCGACAGGGAGGGTCTGCTGGCGCTGGTCGCCGAAGACATCGAGTGGATCATCCCGGGCGAGAACTGGCCGTTGGCTGGTACGCACCGCGGACACTCTGGATTGGCGGATTTGCTTCTAACGGCGTCCAAGACGTTGGAAACGTACACAGAGCCCCGCGAATACGTAGCGCAGGGAGATCGGGTCCTGATCCTCGGTTTCGCAAGGGGCAAGGTCAAGGCTACGAACAGGGCGTTCGAGGACCATTTCGTCTTCGCCATTACCGTCCAGAACGGCAAGCTGACGAACATCCGGGAGTATATCGATACGCAAGCACTGGCGCGGGCCTCCGACATGGCCGCGAGCCCAGGGTCCTTTATCACTGAGACGATCACCATCATCGGATCGGGCGATATGGCCGCGGCGATCGGCGGCCTTGCCGTCGAGGCCGGACACTTCGTCGAGGTGCTGGGTCGCGACGCCGCGAAGGCGCGGGCGCTGGCCGAGCAGATCGGGGCGGGCGCAACGACAGGGACGTTCGGCGCCGCCCCGGCCGGCGATATTGTCATCCTGGCGGTTCCCTACGCAGCCGCTCTTGATGTGGTCACGCAGTACGGCGAGGGCCTGGCAGGCAAGCTCCTCGTCGACATCACCAACCCCATCAAATCCGATTTCACGGGCTTCTTGACCCCGGCGGACAGTTTCGGCGCGCGGGAGATCGCCAAGGCCGCTCCTGCCGCCACGGTGATAGTCAAGGCGTTCAACACCCAGAATTCGAACGTTCTTGCCGCCGGTCCGGTCGAAGGCCGTACATTGGACATATTTCTTGCCGGCGACGACGCGCAGGCGAAAGCGCGCGTTTCGGCGTTTATCCAAAGCCTCGGACTGCGGCCGATGGATACCGGGCCGCTGACCATGGCGCGGACATTGGAACACGCCTGCATGTTGTGGCTGGGCCTTATGACCCACTCCGTCAGGCACACCAATTTCTCAATTGGCGTCAGTCTTCCCGGCTGAGCAAACCCGTACCGCGACTTCTCGCGTCGCCCACAAGGAGCAGTACCATGCACGTTTTCGTCACTGGGGGGACCGGCCATTCCGGTCCGTACATCATCTCCGAGCTCGTCGCCGCCGGCCACGAGGTCACCGCTCTGGCCCGTTCGGAGAAGTCTGCGGCGGAAGTGACCGCGTTCGGCGCCAAGGTGCGTCGCGGCAGCCTCGAGGACCTTGACGGGCTCAAGGCGGCGGCTGCAAGCTCCGACGGTGTCATCCACGTCGCGCACCGGCAGGACCTGCTTCCCTCCGGCGGGCTCGACGCCGTGGCTGCCGCAGAGGTCCAGATCATGCTCGCCTACGGCGAGGCGTTGGCGGGAACCGGAAAGCGGCTTGTCGTGTCGGGGAGCATTGGCTCGCCCGGCTGGGAAGGCCTGGGCCGACCGGCCACCGAGGCCGACCCGGCTCTTCCCGGCGGCGGATACAAGGGCACGTTGCGGGTTCGTAACGTCGTGGAGACTGCGGTAATTGGCCTGGCCGAGAAGGGCGTACGGTCCTCGGTTGTGCGGATTCCTCCCATCATGCACAGCACGACCGACAATGCCGGCTTCCTCCCGCTGCTGATCGGGCTTGCAAAGGAAAAGGGCGTGATGGGCTATCCGGGGGACGGCGCGAACTTGTGGCCGGCCGTACATGCCCGCGATCTCGCCTCTTTATTCCGCCTGGCACTGGAGAAGGGGCCTGCCGGCAAAGTCTGGCACGCGGTCGGTGACGAGGGTGTCCCGTTCCGCGAGATCGCCGAGGCCATTGGCAGCCGTCTCAAGCTACCCGCTGTGCCCATTCCCGCCGACGTCCTGATGCTGCCGGGATTCTTCGGGTTCCTCGCGAATCTGGTCACGCTTGACGTTCCGGCGTCCAACCTCATCACCCGCCAGACCCTCGGCTGGGAGCCGTCTCAGCCGGGTCTGATCGCGGATCTCGACAACGGCCATTACTTCCCGGCCGGCTGACCCCGCTTGGTGACCACGAACAACATTCCACGTCTTTAGGAGATTGAACATGAGCACCATCAGCATTATCGGCGCAGGAACCATGGCCACGGCAATTGCAGACCGTATTGCCAAAGCGAGACACACCGTCGAAGTGATCACCCGCGACCCCGCCAAGGCGCGGGCGCTGGCCGACCATCTTGCAGCCGGGGCGACCACAGGGGCGTACGGCGCCGCGCCTGCGGGCGACATCGTCATCCTCGCCGTACCGTACCCCGGTGCAGCGGCGGTCGTAGCCGACTTTGGTGAAGCGCTTAACGGCAAGGTGATCATCGACATTACCAACCCGGTCGCTCCCGACCTTTCAGGCCTCGTCACTCCCTCCGGCAGTTCCGGTGCGCAGGAAATCGCCAGGGGCCTCCCCGCCGGCGCGCATGTCGTGAAGGCGTTCAACACGATCTTCGGCCACGTACTCGCCAAGGGCGGACGGCTCGACGCGTTCATCGCAGCCGACGATGCAGGGGCGAAGGCGCGCGTCTCGACCTTTCTCGAAAGTCTCGGGCTTCGACCGCTGGATGTCGGCGGCCTGCACATGGCCCAGACGCTCGAGGCGCTCGGCCTGATGATGATCGGCCTGGCCAAAAACGGCGCCGGCACCTGGGACTTCGCCATGAACGTCGATATCGGCTGAGTCAACGATACGCATCGCATGGGGCGGTTATCACAAAGACTAAGTCGAACACCTCGCCCGCCCCGCGGGGGCAGAAGCCGCGAACGCCGCCACTTGAACCGCCATCCACCGGAGTAGAATCGCATGCACATCGAACTCAAAGGCCGCAAAGCCATCGTGACCGGCTCCACCGCGGGGATTGGCCGAGCGATTGCCGAAGGACTGGCACGCGCTGGTGCATCGGTCGTAGTCAATGGCCGCACGCGGGAACGCGTGGACATGGCGCTGCGCGAAATGCGCGCGCTGTTGCCGCAGGCAGAACTGCATGGCGTCGCTGCCGACATCGCCACGCCGGAAGGCTGCGCCACGCTGATCGCGCGAGCGCCCGATGCCGACGTCCTCGTCAACAACGCCGGCACCGCGCGCCCGAATAACTTCTTCGATCAAACCGATGAAGAATGGCTCGACCTGTTCCACCTCAACGTGCTCAGCGGCGTGCGCCTGGCGCGCCACTATCTGCCGAAGATGACGGCACGCGGCTGGGGACGCGTGGTGTTCATCAGTAGCGAATCGGCGTTGAACATCCCGAAGGAAATGATCGACTACGGAGTGACCAAGACCGCGGTGCTCGCCGTATCGCGCGGGTTGGCCGAACTCGTTGCCGGCAGCGGCGTCACCGTCAATGCGGTGTTGCCCGGCCCGACCGATTCGGAAATCCTGTCCAACTGGATGAAATCGGTTGCGCAAGAGCAAGGCATCACGCCCGCGCAGGCCGAGCAGGACTTTCTGAAAACGATGCGCCCGACCACGCTGATCCGACGTTTCGCAACCACAGAAGAAGTGGCGAACATGGTGGTCTATGTCGCTTCGGAACAAGCTTCGGCGACGACCGGCGCATCCCTGCGCGTGGACGGTGGCGTGTTGCGCTCCATTGCCTGACTGCTTCCGTAGGGCGAAATATTCGAGACGAACTTCTGCGCTGGAACGAGGGATGGCCGCCCGAAACCTGCCAGTCTGCAGAGATGCGCCGATTGCCGCAAGGCTAAGACCATAGGTCGCCATGATCCGCGCGGGTGGTGAGGACCCGTCAGCGTAGACGGCGATCCATAGTCCTTGCCGCATTTGAAACCTCACTCGCGCGCGAGCGCAAATGACCAAAAGCCATCTCTCTGCACTGCGAGCAGCGGCAGGTACCCGATTGTGTCCTTCTCCGCATCGCCGGTGACGGGGCCGAAATTGCGGGCCGGGCCGATGAAAGCGATCGGATGATCACTGTCTTCAGGCTTCACCAGATAGGCGAACGTCTCGTCCTCGGGGTCCGCCGCACGATCCCCGATGTATGCAGGGCCGACCATCGAGGAATCGGCTGCGGCAGCGCCGCAAAGCGCGGTCACGCCGGCAAGCACGCTTATCGCCAATGTTAGCTTCGCCATATGATTAACTCCCCTGGTGCTTTGCTAAGCTTTGGCCAGATCCCGTTCAGGCTGGCCCGAGGTGGAGAGCATCGGCGATTTCGCGGCGGCAATCCTGAAGACGCTCCGAACAGAATCCAAAATTTTTCCGAAAGGCGCAAAATTTCGTCCGAAGGTCGTATGATAGGCTATGGCGCCTCAGCGCTTCGCATTCGGCCCCTTCGTGCTCGACGCTGGCAGCAGCGCACTCTTCGAGAACGGCCTTCCTGTTGCGATGGGAAGCAAACCCCTCGCGCTGCTGCAGGCCCTGGTGGAGGCGCGCGGTCAGGTGGTGCCCAAGGCGGCTTTGATGGATGCCGCCTGGCCGGATACCAACGTCGAGGAAAGCAATCTGACGGTGCAGATCGCCACCCTCCGGAGACGGCTGCGGGTCTCGCCGGACGGGGAAGAGTGGATCGTGACTTTCCCGCGGGTGGGCTATCGTTTCGCAGGCCCGCTCACCATCCAGGAGCGCGAGGCTCGCATCGTCGACGCCGGCCGAGCGCTCGAAGCGGACCCCTCCATCGCAGTCCTGCCCTTTTCGTATATGAGCCTCGATCCGGAGCAGGCGCATTTCGCCGACGGTCTGGTGGAGGATCTGATCGCCGACCTGTCGAAGGTGCCTGGCCTCCATGTGATCGCGAGCCATTCATCGTTCGCTTTCAAGGCAAGGTCCACCGATACGCAATCGATCGCGAAGGAACTCGGCGCCCGCCATGTCGTCGAGGGCAGCGTGCGCCGCGTCGCAGGCCAGGTCAGAATTGGGGTTCGCCTCACCGAGGCGACGATGAACAGATGCCTTTGGGCCGAGCACTTCGATGGCGATCTGGCCGACGTCTTTGGTCTGCAGGACCAGGTCGTACGTAAGGTCGTCGCGGCCTTGTCTGACGTGCTGCCGCTTGGACCGGTGCTCGATGATACGCCCCGGCGCCGGACGACGATCGAGGCGTATGACCTCCTCGTTCGCGGGCGCGTTCTTGTCATGCACTCACCCGCGGGGAACGATCTCGCTCGTACTTTCCTTGCCAAGGCCATTGAGCTCGATCCGGATCTGGCGGAGGCCTATGCATGGCTTGCCGTCTCGTACTACAGCGCGGCGATCCAGTACGGGGAGGACTTCGACGCGAACCAGGCCCTGGGGCTCGCTTACGCCCAGAAAACCATGTCGCTCGATATGAACGATCCCATGGCGCATAGCGTGCTTGGGTATGCCCGGCTCTGCGAGGGCAAACTCGATGAGGCGGAAGCCGCATTGCAAACGGCGCTGCGGATCAACCCGAACCATGCCGATACGATGGTGAACATGGCGGGCTTGAGGGTCCTGCAAGGCCAGCCTCACGATGCCGTCGAACTGGCCGAGAATGCTCTCCGGCTCAACCCCTTTCCGCCGGGTTGGTACTATTGGGACCTTGGCTTCGCATACTATGCCGCCGGCCACTATGCCGAGGCGGTCCGGGTTCTCCGCAAGGAGGAGGTCGGCCGGCTCCCGGCAAAGCGCATCCTTGCCGCGAGCCTGGCGCAGCTCGGTCGGCTCAGCGAAGCTCACGAGGAAGCCTGCCGCTTCCTCGAGATAAATCCCGGCTTTCTCGCATCGCGTTGGGCGGCCACGCAGCCTTTCAGACGCGATGAGGACCGGCAGCACTTCCTCGACGGCTATATCAAGGCGGGTTTGCCGCTTTAGCGTCTGCTATACCTCCTCCGGCGCAAAGTCGGAATTAATCTAGCCGCTCTACAAGCGATTGTTCCTTTCTTCCATCGCCGCTGCCTCCTGCTCTCGCCTCCCAAGGGTAATTACCCAGACGTCTTGCGCCTTCGACAAATCTGTGTTGAGTAACGCCTCACCACAGGGGTGCTCCGTATTGCCGGGGCTGAGACCGCAGCGCCAAGCCGCGAAACCCTCAAGCTGATCTGGGTAATACCAGCGGAGCGAGGCGGATCATGTTTTCTGGCGCACAAGTCGCATTGTACCCGATGGCGGACGATTTCGTTCGCGTCATCCTCGGCAGCCTGTCGGCGTTCGATCCCTACCGGGATCGCTTCCGGATCGAGACGGACGACCTTTCCACCCTGCTGGTCGGGGCCCCCGAACAGCTGTTTCCCGCCATGCGCGACCTCCATGTCGCGGCTTCCCGGGGCGGCGTTCATTGCGTGCTGCATGCCACCGTGTCGCGCGGCTGTCCCGGCGAGCCTGACGATCCGATCTGCACGCCCATCCAGGGCCGAGGGGCCGACATGCCGCTCGGTCAACGGGTGGAGGCCGCGCTGGCTGTCGTAGCGGGCGCACCGGAAACGGGACAGGCCGTGGCCGCACAGTTGTCGCTCTACCCGCTGGGCGCGGCGCATCACATGGACGAGATCTACGGCTGCATCGATTTCGTGAAGCGCTCGGGCGTGTTCGGGCGGTCGAAAAATTTCTGCACCACGCTGCGCGGCGACGCCGGACCGGTGTTCGCCACACTCGGCGAGGCGTTCCTGCGTTTCGGCTCTCCCGAAGGCCATCTGGCGCTCGACCTCACCGTTTCGGCCAACAGCCCGACTGCCATCTGAGCCTGGCGCTGTCCGCGCAAGGCGCCTGCACCATGCCCAAAACACTTTCCCTATTGGCCCGGGCGGGGCCTGCCGCGATCGCCATCGCAACGCTGCTGCTTGCCTGGCAGTTCTATGCCTATCTGTCCGGTATCAGCCCGACCATCTTGCCGTCTCCTGTCCGGGTGGCGGAGCAGGCATGGGCGAACCGCCGGGCGCTGTGGGACAATACCTTGCCCACCATCCGCGCGACTCTGCTCGGCTTCGGCTGCTCGCTGGCGACGGCGTTTGTCCTGTCCATCTTGCTCGACTTCTCGCAGGCACTGCGGCGGGCGCTATTTCCTGTCTTCATCGTCAGCCAGACGCTGCCGCTGGTCGCCATCGCGCCGCTCGTCGTGCTCTGGTTCGGCTTCGGACTGATGCCGAAGATCATGCTGGTCGCGCTGGTGACCTTCTTTCCGATGCTGGTCGCGCTGGTGCAGGGCTACGAGTCGACGGAAAAGGAGATCTTGACGCTGCTGCGCTCCATGGGCGCAGGGCGCTGGCTAAGATTCCGGCTCGCCCGCCTTCCATCGGCGGCGCCCTTCTTCTTCGCGGGCCTGCGCATCTCCATCACCTATGCGGTCGTCGGTGCGATCTTCGCCGAATACGCCGGCGCGGCGCGCGGCCTCGGCATCTACATTCTCAACGCCAAGAACAATTTTCGGCCCGACCTCGTGCTCGCCGCGGTCGGCGTAAGCGCGACGCTGACCCTGCTCTTGTTCGCCGCCACGGTGCTCGTCCAGCGTCTGGCCATGCCTTGGGTACGCTTGGAACGGGGGCCGACGCCATGACGCCGAAGCTCGAACTCGAAGATATCCGCAAGGCTTTCGGAACCACGCCTGTTCTTGACGGCATTTCGCTCGACGTACACGCGGGCGAATTCGTGTCGATCCTCGGCCCGTCGGGTGCGGGCAAGTCTACCCTGTTCCAGATGCTGATCGGCGGTATCCGTGCCGACAGCGGCAGCATACGCTGCGAGGGCCAGCTGCTTGGTCCGGAAGTCGGCCGCTTCGCCTTCATGCCCCAGCGCGACGCCCTCATGCCGTGGCGGCGCATCCTCGACAACGTCACGCTCGGCCTCGAGGTGCAGGGCATGGGGCGCAAGGCTGCGCGGGAAAAGGTGCTGGCGCTCTTTCCGGAGTTCGGGCTGGCAGGGTTCGAGAACCATTACCCGGCCCAGCTTTCCGGCGGCATGCGCCAGCGCGCCGCCCTTCTGCGTACCGTGGCGCAGGAGCGGGACATGCTGTTGCTGGATGAGCCGTTCGGCGCACTGGATGCGCTCACCCGTTCAGGCATGCAGCGCTGGCTGGAGGCCATGTGGCGGCGCCACCGCTGGACGGCGCTGCTGATAACGCACGACGTGCGCGAGGCTGTCTTCCTGTCCGATCGCATTTACGTCCTGTCAGCACGTCCGGCACGCGTCGTTTGCGAGTTTTCCGTTCCGCTGCCGCGACCGCGCCACGCCGGCGCCACCGGCCTGCGGGACGCCAGCGCGGTGGAAGCCGCTGTGCTGGAAACGCTTCTCAAAACTGAAACCATTGGAGAATCCAACCCATGACCACGATCAACCGCCGCGATGCGCTTCTGCTCGGGCTCGCCGCGGGCACGAGCTGCGCGGTTCCTGCCTGGGCGCGGGCCGATAAGACGAAAGTGACTGTTGCGCTCGACTGGACGCCCAACACCAACCATGTCGGCCTCTATGTCGCGCGCGACAAAGGCTTCTATGCCGACGTTGGGCTGGAGGTGGAGATTCTCCCCTATGCCGACACCGCGGCCGGCACGCTGGTCAGCAACCGGGTGGCCGATTTCGGTGTCAGCGGCGCGATCGGTTTCTTCACCCAGCGTGCGGCCGGGGCCGACCTCAAGGCGGTCTACGCCGTGGTGCAGACCGAAACCGGCCGCCTCGTCTTCAATGCCGACCGGGCGGGGATCCAGCGGCCGAGGGACCTCGACGGCAGGACCTATGGCGGTTTCGGCAGCGCCTGGGAGAACGCGCTGATCGGCACGCTGATCCGAAACGACGGTGGCGAGGGCAGGTTCGAAACGGTGACCCTGGGCACTTCGGCCTACGAAGCGCTGGCCAACGGCGCGGTGGATTTCACGCTGGAGGTCTACACCTGGGAAGGAGTCAAGGCCGAACTGGAGAACAGGCCGCAGCGCGCCTTCCGCTATGCCGACTACGGCGTGCCGGATCAGCACACGACGTTCATCGTCTCGAGCGATGCCTATCTGTCCCGGCATCCTGATAGAGCGGCGGCCTTCGGGCAGGCGACCCGTCGCGGCTACGCCTTCGCCGTTGCCAATCCCGACGAGGCGGCGGCGATGCTGGTGGAAGCGAACAAAGGCATGCTCACCGATCCCGCCTTCATCCGCGCTTCCATGAAGGCGCTGGTCGAGGGAAACTATCTCGCCCGTCCGGACGGCACCGTCGGCGAGATCGATCGCGGCAAGGTGGAGGCGATGGGCGCGTTCCTGTTCACGGCCGGCATCCTGCGAGACGCGAACGGGGACGCGCTGACGAGCCCTCCCGATTTCGGCGGCTACTTCACGAACGAGTATCTCGCCAATGCGCAATGAGGCAGCTTGGGGGCCGACTTCGGACTGTCCGCTCGTGGGGTGCCTTCGGTGGAAAGCTGCCGTTCTGCAGTCGACCTTACTCTCGGACGTTCGAGCGCCTGTTATGATGCTCTGACACCTGCCGTTTGCAGCAGCGGTCGCATGCTGCCAGATTGGGTCGTTTGCAGTCTGACCGGTCCGGGTGGCGCCCGGCCGATAGCTGTCGTTCAACAACCGACTTCGCTGTAACTTTTCGACCCGCTCCTGGTGGCGCTCTAAGCTTACTGTCCTCCGGCGCGACGGACACTTTGACCGGGGCAGGAGGCGGCATGGAGTTTCCAGGGAATTTCGCAGCCGATGCCCATTCCTCAACAGGCTTCGGGTGGGAGGCTCGTCGACCGTATCGGTATCCTGCACTTTTGTATCGCTTAGTGAACCCCCGGGTCGAATGGTCAAGCGCAGAAGTTTTCTGCATCCTTGCCGCCAAGTTGGTGAATTCACCGCCGCACAGTGCGAAAGGAATGGGCATGACTTGCGAAGGATTGGGGTCAGTCAGGATTGTTACCGATCTTTCTGCGACAGCAAACCACGGCTTCGCTCTGCTAGGCTCGCGAGGAGGCTCGCAAATTCCATCGGGCGGAATCCGGCCCATGGAAAGTCGGATGTTCGATCAGCTATGTGTGTCGGCTGTCCCGAACGCCGTTAAGAAACAAGTCGACAGCAGACCTGACCGCTTTGTCGGCCTCCTTTTCGGAGGGCGGTGGCCGCAATCCGAGTACCACCTGCAGATGCAGATTGTCGCGAATCATGCCGACGAAGCGGTCGGCGAGTTGCCAGCAATCTCCCATCCGAATTTCGTCTCGCTTCTGCGCCGCCTCAAGGATCTGCGCCAGCCGGATTGTCGTGCGGCCGGGTCCCTGTTCGTAGAATGCCTTGGCAAGATCAGGAAAGCGATTGGCCTCCGTAACCGCAAGCCGATAGATGCCGATCACCGTCGGCGACATGTAGATGCGCAGAAGATGACGGCCGAAGACGGTCAGCGTTTCGGCGAGATCGCGCTCCTCGACGGTGTCGATCGGGAGGCTCGAGAGCGCCTCGTCGGCATTCCCGGTGACGATCGCGGCGAACAGGCCCTGCTTGTTGCCGAATTCGCTGTAGATGTTTCGCTTCGACCCGCCGGCACGCTCGATGATCGCGTCAATGCTCGCTGCCGCATAGCCCTGTTCGAAGAAGATTTCGGCAGCCGCCTGAAGAAGCGCTTCCCGTCGCCGGATTATTCGCCCTGACCTGACACCACCCAATGTATCCATTCCTTCCAGGCACGCTTGACTGGTAACACTCGTTACCATAAGCGTCAATGGTAACGATCATTACCGGAGGCCATCATGGCACAGTCGCGAAACAGGAAGCTCGTCGGTATGCTGTTGTGCCTGGGAGCCGTCGTCGTCCTGGCGGCAGGTTGGTCAGTGCTGCGCTTCGACGCGAAGGCCTCCACCGACAACGCCTATGTTCGTGGCAATGTTACCGCGATCGCTCCCAAGGTCGCGGGTTATGTCGATGCGGTGGCGATCGACGACAATCAGGTCGTGCAGGCAGGCGACGTCCTGTTCAGGATCAACGATCGGGATTATCACGCCAAGCTCGCGGAGGCGGGCGCCACCGTTGAGGCTGCGCTGGCCCGGCTGACCAATGTCGATGCCCAGATCGAGCTTCAGCATGCGCTGGTGCGGCAGGCGCAGGCGCAGGAACTATCGGCCAAGGCCGAACTGACGCTGGCGTCGAAGGCTTCCGGCCGGCGTCGCGAACTTGCCCGCAGCCACACCATCAGTCAGGCCAAGGTTGACGAAAGCGATGCCGCGAGGTCGCGCGCGGAAGCCGCCGTAGCCGCCGCTGCTGCTGCTGCCGATGCCCAACAGGAGCGCATCGCCGTTCTTTCCACCGAGCGCGAAGCCGCCGTAGCCGCCGTCGATCAGGCGCGGGCGGCTCGCGACCTAGCCCAGATCGACCTCGACAATACCGTGGTCCGCGCTCCGGTCGACGGCATCGTCGGAAACCGGCAGGTCCGCGTCGGCCGGCTTGTCTCGCCCGGCGCCCCGCTGCTCGATATCGTTCCCGTCGACGATGTCTGGATCGTCGCCAACTTCAAGGAAACGCAAGTCGGACGTATCCGACCCGGCCAGCGCGTCCGCATCACCGTCGATGCCTATCCGGAAGAAACGCTTGCGGGCGAGGTCGACAGTTTTGCGCCCGGCAGCGGTTCCGCCTTCAGCCTGTTGCCGGCGGACAATGCCACTGGAAACTTCGTCCGCGTCGTTCAGCGGGTTCCGGTCAAGATCCGGCTCGTCGACAACCCGCTACCCGGCCGTCTCGTACCCGGCCTCTCAGCACGTGTCGAGATTGATGGTGGCAGCCGTTCATGACCACCACCCTCCCCAGCGCGGTGAGCCGCGATCGCCCTGCGGCAGGGACTTTTCTGTTGGTGGGGATCGTGCTGGCCGCGCTGACTGAGGCGATCGCCAGTACCGTCCTGTCACTTGGGCGCAGCGACATTATCGGCGACACCTACGCGACGCCGGACGAATTCGCCTGGCTCGATGTGAGCTACACATCATTGAAGCTGACGGGGTTCATGGCCGCGCCCTGGCTGATCAACCGTATTGACCCGCGCGGCCTGATCGCTGGCTCCACGCTGGTCATGGGCGCGGCGTGCGCCCTTGCCGCCGCGACGACTCGGCTGGATCTGCTGGTTGCGCTTCGCGTCATGCAAGGCCTGTCCGGCGGTATTCTACTAGTCAGTGGTCAGACGCTCATCTTTCTCGCCTGGCCGCGCCGTCGCCAGCCGTTTCTTCAGGCGCTGTTCGCAATGGGCTCGGTCGTAGCCCCCGCAACGATCGCCCCGGCGCTTCAGGGCTGGCTGCTCGACAGCCGGTCCTGGACATGGATATTCCTCGGCGCCGCTCCGGTAGCTTCGGCGGCGGCTGGTCTGATGTTGGTGGCAGACAGTCCGAAGCCGGACAAAGCTATGCGCCATCCGTTCGACTGGATCGGCTTTTCGCTCGTTTCCACAGCGCTCTTCTGCTTCACCTATGTCTTGAGCCAGGGCAGCCGTTGGGACTGGTTCGAAGATCCGCACATCGTGGGGCTGACGGTGGCAGGCACGATTGCGTTGATGCTATTCATCGGCCGGGAGATATGCGCTGGCCATGACGGCTTGCTCGACTTCACCGCGTTCCTGTCGACTGACTTCTCCTTTGCCTTCGTCGTCAGCTTTGTCGCTGGAGCAGCCTTGTTCGGCAGCGCCTATCTTATTCCGTCGTTCGCGGTGTCGATCCTCGCTTTCACGCCAACCGACGCCGGCCAACTCCTGCTGCCGAGTGGCGGGGTTTTCGCTTTCTCGCTTCTGGTTTCAGCCTTCCTCATGCAGGCGTGCCGCGTTCCCCCAATCGCCACCGTGCCTTTCGGCATACTGATGATCATGGTTGCGATGTGGATGCTCTCGGGTTCGACCGGCGAAAGCGGAGCCGACGACATGATGGCGGCCATCCTTTTACGCGGCTTCAGCCTCGGCTTTCTGTTCCTGTCGATCACCTTGATCGCCTTCGACAGGCTCGAAAGCCGTAATCTTGCATCCGGCATCGGCCTCTTCAATGCAGGCCGACAGCTTGGCGGGCTGGTGGGCGTGGCGACTCTCCAGACGCTGATCCAGGACAATGTCGCAGCGAATGCGGCGGTAATTGGCGCGCACGTTACGTCCGGCGCCCCAGCTGTCGGCGAGCGGCTTGGGGCAACGTCTGCCGCACTCGCCGCAAGAGGAATGGACGCCATGGAGGCCAGCCGCGCTGCCCTCGGTCTGCTGGGCAAAGCGGTAATCAGCCAATCCACGGTGATCGCCTTCGACACGGCGTTCAACGCGGTCGCACTGCTGTTTATCGTTGCCGCACCGATGCTGATTACGATCAGGGTCGCCCTAACTAAGCTGGCAAAGGCGCGAGCCTGACCGTGGTTGCGGCGCGGCCGTCACGCGGTTTCTCGCATCGGCGCCGGTAGCGTTTCCCACGTACGGATAAGCTCGCCGATGGAAGCCGCCTGCATCTTGCGCATGACATTGCCGCGATGCAGCTTCACCGTCACCTCGCTGATGCCGAGATCGTAGGCGATCTGCTTGTTGAGTCTTCCCCGCGCCACTTCGTGCAACACCTCGCGCTCGCGTGGGGTCAGTGTCTCCAGACGTCTGAGGTTGCGCTCGACCACTTCAGCGTCCGCTCTGCGCCGGGCATCGGCGGCGATCGCCGCGATCACCGCGTCGAGCAATGTCTGGTCGCGTACCGGCTTGGTCAGGAAGTCGATGGCGCCTGCCTTCATCGCCTGTACGGTCATTGGAATATCACCATGCCCGGTCAGGAAGATGATCGGCTTTGGATTGCCGTTCCGCGTCAGATGATGTTGGAGGTCAAGGCCACTGGAGCCCGGCATCCGCACGTCCAGAATCAGGCATCCGGGCCGGTCGATCACATCTGCCTCTAGAAGTTCCTTCGTCGAGGCGAAAGCTGCCGGCTGGAAGCCGGCCGACAGGATGAGTTCATAGAGTCCTTCGCGAACGGCTTCGTCGTCATCCACGATGATGACGAGCGGCTTGTCAGGCTCACCCTTCCGTTGCAGGGTTTGCGGTGCCGATCTCCGCACAAACGGCTGTTCAAGTCTCATCTTCACCCTCCTGGTTGTTTAACGCTTCGGCCACTGCCGCGAGCAGTTGTTGAGCGTCGAAAGGCTTGCGGAAGAACCCGCTATGATCCCTGGCACGGTCCTGATCCGCGATCTCATGGCGGCCCGTGATCAGAAAGATGGGTAGATCGGGGCGCTCTTTCGTCACCATGCCACGAAGCTCGAAGCCATCCGTTCCCGGCATGCCGATATCGGTGATGAGCAGGTCCAGGTCCAGCAGCCCGCCGGCCAACAGCGTACCCGCCGAAGAAAAGGTGCGGGCCTCGTAGCCGGCGGATTCGAGCAGGTCCGCCAGCGACTCCAACAGCCTGGGGTCGTCATCGACAATGGCAACGGTATTTCTTCTACTCGACACTCGAACCTCCGGTACGGCGCGAATGGGTGACCGGCATCTCCAGCCGTTCGGCTATGCGCACCAGATCGGCGAGAGAAGCGGCCACCATTTTCTGCATGACGTTGCGGCGGTGGATTTGCAGCGTGACTTCGCTGATACCCAGTTCGGCAGCTGCCTGCTTGTTCAGAAGCCCGCTGACGACGAGCGGCATGACCTCGCGTTCCCGGGGCGTGAGTCGGGCGTACCGTTGCCTGAGCAGCTCGAGGTCGGCACGCTGCGAACGTTGCTGCCGATCCTGTGCGATGGCCGCTCGGACCGCCGTCATCAGGTCGCCGTCGCTGAACGGCTTGGTCAGGAAATCAACCGCGCCCTGCTTGATGGCGCTGACAGAGGATGGAATGTCTCCATGGCCGGTTATGAACACGATCGGCGGATGATCGCCCTCGGCGATCTGGCGCTGGAGGTCGAGTCCGTTGATGTCGGGCAGTTCGACGTCAAGGACGAGGCAGGAGGCGACGTCCGGCTTTTCGGCGTCGATGTATTCGCCTGCCGATCCGAAGACGACGGCATGGATGCCGTGGGAAGCCAGCAGTTCTTCGAGCGCTTCCTGGATGCGGACATCGTCGTCGATGACGAATACGATGTGGTCGTGCACGTTCATGGCGTCGCGTCCGGCTCGATCGGCAATGTGAAGATGAACTTTGCCCCCTGTGGCTCATTCTTCTCCGCCCAAAGCCGCCCGCCATGCGATTCGACGATGGAGCGACATATCGCCAGCCCCATGCCCATCCCGTCTCCTTTCGTGGTGAAGAATGGCTCGAATATTCTCTCGGGGAATTCCACCCCCCGTCCCCGGTCGGCAATTTCGATCCGAACCATTTCTTCCGATCGCCGCGCCCGGATGCTGACGATCCTGGGGCCGGCCAAGGAATTCATGGCGTCCAGACCGTTGCGGATCAGATTGACCAGAACCTGCTGGATCTGGACGCGGTCGAGTCGAACCGTCGGCAGGCCGCTCTCGACCGCAACGTCCATGCGGGCGCCCCGTCGTAAAGCCTCTTCCGTCAGGACCTCACGCGCTTCTGCAACGACGCCGGTAATCGAGGCGCCGGTACGGGCTTCGGCCGATTGTCTGAACAGGGCACGAATACGATTGACCACATCAGCCGCAGAGTTCGCGTCACGCGTGATGCGCTCGACAGTCTTCTGCGCCCGTTCAAGGTTCGGTGGATCTGCATTGAGCCAACGCTGGCAGGCGTGCGAGTTGGCGACAACGGCCGCCAATGGCTGGTTCACCTCATGGGCGATGGAGGCGGATAGCTCCGCGAGACTTGCCGCCTGGCTGGCCCGCGCAAGGCTCTCCTGGGAAAGGCGCAACTCTTCCTGCGCCCGCACCTGATCTTCAATGTCAAAACAGACACCATTCCACTGCACGATCGCGCCTTCTGCATTGCGCATCGCCGCGGTCCGTGTCTCGACCCAACGATATTCGCCGTCGGAACGCCGCAAGCGGTGCTGCAGGGCATAGGGTTCGCCGGATTCGAGCGAATGACCGTACCGTTCCTTGACGACTGCGAGGTCGTCTGGATGGATGATGGCGTCCAGCGTGCCAACCAACCGTGACCTTGCCCCTTCATCCTTATCTTCCAGATTGAAACCGAGGAATTCGCGAAGCTGCTGACTGCGATAGATCGGCTTGCCGTCGGGGGCGGCGCAGTAGATCAGGGCGGGCAGTGTTTCGATGAGTTGGCGGAGCGAGCGTTCGCTTTCCCGCAACGCGTCCTCGGCATGCACCTGATCGTCAATGTCATGGCACAGGCCATACCATTGAACGATCCGATCTTCCTCGTTGCGCAACGGTTCCGCACGGCTCGACATCCAGTGATAGACACCGTCGGCGCGCCGCAGGCGATAGCGCATGGCAAACCGCTCGCCGCTGGCGAGAGAACGGTTGAGAGCATTGCCGAATTCGGCAGCATCGTCCGGATGAACCGTGGCGATGAGCCTGTCCAGCCGGCTCATGCCGGGGCTGGCCATGTCCGCCGCATCCATGCCGAGAAAGTCGGCCATGCGCTTGTTGAAGAAGGTCGGCTCGCCATCGGGACTCAACCGCCACAAATGGCTGGGCACCATATCGATGAGCTGCGACAGCTCCCGCTCCCTTTCACGCAGCGCCGCCTCTGTCTTCTTGTAGACGTCAATGTCTATGCCGACGCCGTACCATCCGGTGATGCGGCCCTGGGTATCGTGGGTCGGCCGGACGGCGAACCGATGCCAGACCCATTGGCCGCTGGTCCGCAGCACGCGCCATTCATGATGGAACTGTTCGCCTGTGCGCAGGCAACGGCGCAGGGCGGCGGCGACATCTTCATAGTCGTCAGGATGCACGCTTCTTTTCCAGCCGAGATCGCCGCCGTCGAGGAAGCTGTTTACGCTCAACGGCTCGTTGAGGTCCTCAAGGGTGAGCGCAATGGAAGTCTGGGCGATCGGCGTGGCATAGGTAAACGTCCCGGACGGATCGAACGCGAAGGCGGCACCGAACAAGCCCTCGACAGCCCTGGCCCCACGCACGGCCTCAACCGTTTCACCGAGCGTATCGGACGTGGCCCACCTTTCGCCTGGCTTGGACACCATGGGGTCTACATCGACGCTGACGGCGTATCCCGGCTCGGCGCGCAGTTCCGCCCAGCGATAGCTGCCGTCAGCCTGGCGCCGCCGGTAGCTGACAATCTGGGGAATACCGTGCCAGAACGCGCGTGCCATCGCCTGTTCCGCGGCTGGCCGGTCATGGGGATGGACGAGGTTCAGCGGCGGAGTATTGGAAGCAGCGTCGTGCACTGGGGCATCGGTGGTCTGGGATGACGGCCGGTTATCGGCGCTCGTCGAAACGCCGGCGTCGATCACCGTGCCATACCACCCCAGTATCCGGCCGAGACCGTCGTGCAGGGGCTGCCCCGTGCTCCGGCCCCAACCATAGGCGCCATTCGCCAGCAGCATGCGATGCTCGACATTGTAGGGCTCGCCGGAGCGAAGGCTGTGACGCCACGTCGCCGCCGCAGCCTCGTAGTCTTCCGGATGGATCACCCGCTTCCATCCCAGGGACCCTTCTTCTGGGGGCGTGTTGAGGTCGTCCAGGGTCAGGTTGAGGAATGTGAGAGCGTCGGGCGTCACATAGATGAATCTGCCGTCGGCGTCGGTCGCCCAGGCGTTGCCGACGACGCCTTCGACGATTTTCGCAGCCCGCAGGATTTCGGCGGCCGACCCGAGCGCAGTCGTCATTGGCTGGTCCTCCTTGCGGCCGTGCCAGACGGCGGCCGCGTCAGAGTCCAGCGTATCATTTCTCGCCGGTTTCGGGTTTTGCCAGTTCATCATCGCAGGCTACAGCCGATACCGCGTCAGGACATCCTATGGAAATCCATGTATCCGCCTGGCCGACCATGGCAGGGTCGGGAGCGAACCGGACAGGTTGGATGCTCGCCTGCCTCTTCGTCGGCCGTGGGGAGAAACCGGAAAAACCCCCACGTTCATCATCCCTGTCGCGTCCGGTTAACACGGCCCGCGCGTTCAATTTCGCGTCTTTCGCCGCCGCGTACATCTGTCCTCGGGGACAGGACGGACAAGCTTATTGGTAGCCGATTCCGGCAATGTAGTTTGCCAGAAGTCTCTCCTGGAGTTCCTCCTGCTCGAACAGCGCTTTCATTGCATCGCGGATATCGAGCACTCCGATAGGTCTTGCGCCCGTATCAAGCACAGGCACGTTCTGGAGGCTCCGCGCAGTCATGGTTTCCCATATGGCGTGGAGATCGTCGTCCGGCGTGCAGGAGAAGAAGGGGCTGCTCATCAATGCGGATACCCTGGCCAGTTCGGCGCGCGCGGTCGCCATATGGCGCACGAGATCCGACTTGCTCAGAACGCCGGCAGCCAAGCCGTTTCCACGGCAAGCGACGACCAATCCGATGCCGGGTTTCAGGAAGGAGACCGCCGCCTCGTGCAGCGGTGCGTCGACACCGACGATCGTCAGGCGAACCGTCGTCATTGAGCTGAGTTGTCCAACAAGCATGGAAACCTCCTCGATAGAGACGAGCGGCGCCGCATGCGACGCCGCCCGCTTCGCAACGACCAACTGCGAATCACTCCGCGTAGGTCGTCAATTCCGTTTCATCCGTGTCGACCACGAAGACGGCGAGCAGGCGCGCGCGTTCGGTCTTGCTGGCATTCTCGCTCACTCCATGGTGATCGCCGGGAAATTCCGAAAAGTTTTCGCCAGCATGGTAGGTGATGACGGGACCGTCATTGACCTGGCTGCGGATCGCCCCTTCCAGGACGGTGGCGTAGATGAAGGCGGAGTCAGGATGGGTATGGGCAGGCGACGAGCCGCCGGGCTCATACTCGACGATCACGCCCTTCATGCTTTTGCCGGGGACGTTGGGCAGCGGCTGGTCGTAGACGACGGCAACCTTGTCGTCATGAGCCGACGCCGGCGTGGCCGCCATGGCCGCCAGCAGCGGCAGGGCAAGCAATTTCCTGATCATGGTTTTAGTCCTTCGTTTGGGAGTCCAAGCATCTGACGGCGCCTCGCCGTCACGGCTTGCGGGCGGAAGTCCGAAGCCAGTCGTCGAAGCGGACCCGACCGATGCGCGGATCGGCACCGGGCACGAGCGAGCCGTCATCGAGTTCGACGCCGAAGTAGAGAGCATGGTGATCGGCCACCACTTCGCGGGGGTCGTCGAACTTTTTCAGGTAGCGGGCCACGAGTTCGTTGAGCGGAACGCGATCCGGCCCGGCGATTTCCATCATACCGTTCAGGGGGGCCGACAGCGCGACCTGTGCCATCACGTCGGCGACGTCGTCCGAGGCGATCGGCTGTACGAAGGCGGTTGAAACGAGAGCCTTGCCGCCGACCGTCCCGGACTGGGCGATCGAGCCCATGAACTCGTAGAACTGGGTGGAATGGACGATGGTGTAGGCAATGCCGGATTCGCGGATCAGGTCCTCCTGGGCTTTCTTGCCGCGGAAATAGCCGCTGCCTTGCAGCCGGTCCGTGCCGACCACGGAAAGTGCGATGTGATGCTTCACGCCGGCCGTCTTTTCCGCGCCCAGCAGGTTGCGGCCGGACGTCTGAAAGAAGTCCATCACCGCCTTGTCCTCGAACGACGGCGAGTTGGCCAGGTCGACGACGACCTGCGCTCCGGCGAGCGCTTCGGCCAGGCCCTCGCCAGTGACGGTGTTGACGCCGGAATTCGGCGAGGCCGCAATGACCTCGTGGCCCTTTGCGCGCAGCCTCTCGACTGTCTTGGAACCGATGAGGCCGGTACCACCGATGACGACGATCTTCATGACTATCTCCTGTTCTGTTTGGGAATTTTGTGATTGATGGATACCGGCGTCGGCGTCCGGCTAGCGACGTATCCGACGATTTCCAGCTTCAAGGCGCCGCAAGTTGCCCCATAGGTCGCGCGTCAGCGCGAAGGTCCTTTCCAGGAAGTGCCTCAGATGTCGGCCCGCATACCCGGGATCCCGGGGAGCTTCGGTGTGCGAGCCTACATGGCGCCTTGGCGGCGATGCCGGCATCGCTTCATGCCCCTTTTCACGCAGCCTCTCGACGGTTTGCGAGCGGATGCTGGCGGTCGCGCCAATGACTAGGATTTTCATGCTGATTATCCCTGCACTTCTGGAAGGGAACCGGACGTACGAAGACCGAAGAGCGGCGACGCTTTATTGTCTCGTCGCGGCCGCCTCGATCAGGTCGGCGACGTCGTGAGGGTGGGAAACCATCAGGGCGTGCGAGGCGCCGTCGATCACGACCGTCTTCACCGAACGGGCGCGCTCGGCCATGAAGCGCATCACCGCCGGCGGAATATTGCGGTCCTGTGAACCATAGATCCAATACGACGGCAGCTTGCGCCATGCAGGATCACCGGACGGCTCCGCCAGCGCGGCCTCCGTGACCGGTCGCTGGGTGGCCGCCATCAGGTCGGCCTGTTCCTTCGGAACGTCCGCAGCAAACTGTGCATGGAACTTGCTACGCTCGATGAAGAGATCGCGCACACCGTCAGGGCGCTCAACCGGGACGATTGCGTTCCCCAGCGTGCTTCCGGGAAACTTGGCCGAAAGCGACAGGCTGGACTCGCCATTATCGGGAGCAAAGGCGGCGACGTAGACCAGCGCCTTGACGTTGGGGCTGTCATTGGCTGCCTCGGTGACGACCGGGCCGCCGTAGGAATGACCGACCAGGACGACCGGGCCGGAGATCGAGTGGACAACCGCCGCGACGGCGGCGGCGTCAGTGGCGACGCTGCGAAGCGGGTTGGCGGCAGCGACGGCTGTATAGCCGTCCCGCTCCAGTTCGGCGATGACGCCGTCCCAGCTCGAAGATTCGGCGAAGGCGCCATGGATCAGAACGATGGTCGGCCTGGACTGCGCGATCGACGGTTGCGCCGCTATGCCGGCCGATACCGTCAGGGCTGTGGCAAGCGCCAGGATTTTCGTGATCTTCTTCATTGCTATCTCCGTGAGCGAATGTGACGGCTGTCACGTCGGAAAATGCGTCGGCATGACACTTGCCGCTATCGAACCTACGGATCGGTGATGCCGTACCAAGGTCCAGGGTCGGTACTACCCGGCACGCCGAATTCGCGCCGGGCCAATGGCCGTCACCGTCGACCGCAGCAGGTGGCACAGATTGACGGACGCGACCACGAGGCTCAGATCGGAAATGTTTTTCGAGGAGAGATCGACGTCAACAAAACGGCCGGTCAGTTCCGGGCCGACCGACGCCGGTGACAGCGCCATGATCTCCACCCATTCGAGCGCGGCGCGCTCACGCGGGCCGAACAGGTTCGAATCGCGCCAGGCCGAGAGATGGCAGAGCCGCATGGGATGCTCTCCCTGCAGCTTGGCCAGCTCGATATGGGTGGCAAGGCCAAAGGCGCAACGGGTCAATTGCGCGGCTCGCGCCGCCGCGAGAGTCAGCAACGGATCGTCGGCGACGAGTGAGCGAAGCGCGATCGACAGAGCTTTGATCACAGCATCAATGTCGGGAATTTGTGCCGAGGGCCCGGGACGTCGGAGGTCCAGGCAGTCAGGCCCGCGCAGAGCTTCCGACGACGCTGCAGTTCTCATGGCAACACTCCCGGGATGGATGGTTCGGCCTCAAGCGCGTCAGGCGGAAACCGTCCGAAATAGAGCGTTACGGGCTGCTCCCGAGACGCATCGACAATCAGTCAGCTTGAACCCTGATGCGAAGGCAGAGCCTTTCGACCGGCTCTGCCTTCGTATCGACATCTGCGATCGGACGACAATCAATCCACGGCACTGATGCCTGTGGCCTTCAGCTCGAATATCGTCATGTTGCGTCCAACTTCAATCGAACTGGGACTTTGTGTGTTCCAGGTGATCTTGACCGTCTGGCCGACGCTGAAACCCGCAAGATCGACGCCAGACGGCAGCCTGAAGGAGTCGCCGTTGACCAGACGCACGGTATTTGCCTTTGCATTCAGGCTTCCGATCTTCCCGTAAGTGGTGAAGCCGGCAGCGAACGTCGCCGTCGGCACCGCCATGACGGCAGAGACCAGGGCAGTGAACATCAATTTACGCATTTTCTTCTCCTATTTTGAATTATCATTATTGTTGCAACATCTTCATGATTTAATTGCTGATGTTGCTGTATATATACTTATAATTTCGAGGAATTTTATAAACTGTACCAAGGTTGAGATTGGATACAGCCTATGGTCTTCGTCCTCATAATTGATGGTCGTAAATACCCGGCGATAGAGAAGTGGCGTCCTGCCGAAGCGGACCGACGAGACCGCTAGCGCCGAATTGCCGGCAGGAGGAGCGTTACGGTAGTGCCGGCGCCCGGCATGCTGGAGACCCTGATCTGGCCGCCTGCGCCCTCGACGAAGCGCTTCACCATAGGCAGGCCGACACCGCCGAGGCCACCGCTCTTGGTCGTGAAGAACGGATCGAAGGCACGCTTCATGGTTTCGTCGGTCATGCCGATTCCGCAGTCCGCGACACTCAGCTCGACCATCGTCCTGTCCTCATCCGGAATAAGCATGGCCGCCGCGATCGTGATGGTGCCCCCGTTCGGCATCGAATCGCGGGCGTTGAGCGCCAGATTCAGGATCGCGCTCTGCAATCCGAGGGGCTCGCATTTCACCGCGGGCAGACCACCGCCAACGTCCAAAGCGATCAGATGCGTCGGCGCCCATGTCGGTTGGAGCAGGTCCAAAATCTCCGCCAAGGAGTGCGCAACGTCGACATGGCCGAGTTCAGTGGAGGCGCAGCCTGCCTGATGAAGCGACTGCCTGACGAGAGTGCCGGCGCGATCAAGGGAAGCTCTTGCGCCCGAAATCACCGGCTCCAGCGTCGGCGTCACGTCGAACCGCGAACCGCGCGCAATGATGTTCACCGCAGACGAGGCGATCTGGATCAGATTGCCCAGTTCGTGAGCCACGCCGGCGCTCTCCAGAAGACCGCGGCGCTTCAAGGCAGCTGCCTCGCCGGCGTAGGGTGAGAGAAATGGTTTGGTCGGTTCGAGTTGCGGCATGGCGCAGTCCTTGTTCCTTCGTTTGCCTGGCGTGCAGTTGATGCCGCAAAACGCTACGGGTGAGCGGAACCATGGTCGATTGGATCAAGGGGTCGGGTCTGCCATACCGCAGTACAGGTCGTCGCGACGGCCGCATGGGTGGAATTCACCCGGCATCCGGTCGGCTGGCTTCTCTCAGGGACTGGAAAAGCCCTTCGTGCTCCATCGCCGCGCGCACGGCCGGCCGGGTTGCAATTCTAACCCGGAGCGCTTCGAGCGGCTTGGGAACGGGAACGCGGAAGCGCCTGGCCCACAGGAGCATGACGAAAAGGTAGAAGTCGGCGACGCCGGGCGCGTCGCCGAACAGGTAGTCGGTCTCCAGGCCGGCGACGAACAGGTCCAGCAATACGGCGATCGAACGGCTCGCCTTGGCTTTGTCCTCTTCCGTACCTTGATGCCACATGGGTTTGAAGGCTCGATGGATCTCGGTGGAAATATAGGTCAGGGCCTCGAGCGTCCGCGTACGGCCGAGAGGGCCGTCCGCGCGCAGAGCGGGATATTGTGAGGCAATCCAGTCGAGGACGGCTATATTCTCCGTCAGGATTTCGCCGCCGTCCAGCACAAGGGCTGGCACGTATCCCTTGCGCGTGACGGTGGCGAAGTCGGCTCCGGACGCCGTGTGCTTGGTCTTGAGGTCGACCGCTTCGCGCTCGAACGGAACACCGGCTTCCAGAAGCGCGATGTGGTCTGCCAGGCTGCATGCCAGGGGGCTGTAGTAGAGTTTCATGGAATGTCTCCTCGCTTCCGACGGACGGTGGATCAGACGCGGTATGCGCGTCGCTTCCGATTCTGCATGGGAGACGGGACGAACCATGTGGCTTTGGGGCGAACCGCTCCGCGCTGTCGGTGGAGATCTTCCTGTACCAAAGTATGCGGAAAGGCAGCCTCGGGCACGATAGAGGGCGCTCGGGAAGGCGGACATAGTCGGTCCGTCTTCACTCCAACCAAGGAACCCGCAAATGACGCCTCGTTTCGCTCCCTTCAAGATCGCCCCCGACCTCGCCAAAACCCTGCTCGACGTCGAGAAGGCGCTCGGCGCCGGCGGGATCGAGCACGGCCTTGGCGAACTTGTCCGGCTGCGCGCGTCGCAGATCAACGGCTGCGCCATGTGCATCCACATGCACGCGACCGATGCTCGCAAGAACGGCGAAAGCGACATGCGCATCATCATGCTCGACGCCTGGCGGGAATCGCCGCTCTATACCGACCGTGAACGTGCAGCGCTCGCCTGGACGGAATCGCTCACGAACATCAAGGAGACCGGTGCCGCGGATGCCGATTACGAACTGGTCAGGAGCCAGTTCAGCGAGGCCGAGATCGTCAACCTGACGGTCATGATCGGCGCGATCAATCTCTGGAACCGGCTGCAGATCGCGGCCCGCGCCGTCCACTCGGTACAGCAGACAGACAGAGCGGCCGCCTGATTTGCCTCCTCAGGCCCGAAACGGCCCGTCCTCCCCCGTTTCGTGCCGCTCTGCTTGCGGGCCGCCCCGTCTGCCCCCCAACGAGGGCGGCCCGCAACGCTTCCCTGCATGAACGGAGGAGCGTCTCAAGCGAGGAACGATCCGATGAACTTTGTCCATTCACCCTATACGCCGAGGGCCGCATGGGAGCGCTGGCTCGATCAGCGGCTGCCGTTGCCGAGATTCGTGCACGGCTCCTTCATCGCCTATCCCGTCCCGCGCAACCTGAACTACGCCTATACGTTCGGCGGCATCCTCACCATGATGCTGGCGGCTCAGATCGTCACTGGCGTCGCCATGGCCATGCATTATGCGCCGGATACCGCGCTCGCCTTCCTGTCCGTTGAAAGGGTCATGCGCGACATCAATCACGGCTGGCTGCTGCGCTACCTGCATTCCAACGGCGCGTCGTTCTTCTTCATCGCCGTCTACATCCATATCTTCCGTGGCCTCTACTACGGCTCCTACAAGGCGCCGCGCGAGCTGCTGTGGGTACTCGGCTGTATCAATTTCCTGCTGCTGATGGCGATCGGCTTCATGGGCTACGTGCTGCCCTGGGGGCAGATGTCGTTCTGGGGCGCGACGGTCATCACCGGCTTCTTCTCGGCCATTCCTCTGGTCGGCGACTGGATCCAGCAGCTTCTGCTCGGCGGTTTCGCCGTTGGCGATCCGACGCTGAACCGCTTCTTCGCCCTGCACTACCTGCTGCCGTTCATGCTCACGGGTGTGGTTGCCATGCACATCTGGGCGCTGCATGTGGTGGGCCAGAACAATCCGACCGGCATCGAGGTGAAATCGAAGACCGACGTGGTGCCATTCACGCCGCACGCCACGGTGAAGGATCTGTTCGGCGCTTCCGCCTTCCTCGTCGTGTTCGCCTATTTCGTCTTCTACATCCCGAATTATCTCGGCCACCCAGACAACTACACGGTCGCCAACCCGCTGAAGACGCCCGCGCACATCGTTCCCGAATGGTACTTCCTGCCGTTCTATGCGATCCTGCGCGCCATCACCTTCAACATCGGGCCGATCAATTCCAAGCTCGGCGGCGTGCTGTGCATGTTCGGCGCCATCGCCATGCTGTTCCTGGTGCCGTGGCTCGACACCTCCAAGGTGCGCTCGGCCGTCTACCGGCCGTGGTACAAGCTGTTCTTCTGGCTGTTCGCGGCCGATGCCATCCTGCTCGGCTGGCTCGGCTCCCGTCCGGCGGAAGGCTCCTACGTGCTGATGGCGCAGCTTGCCACGCTGTTCTACTTCGCCTTCTTCCTGATCGTCATGCCGGTTCTCGGCCTGATCGAGACACCGCGCCGCCTGCCCAACTCGATCACCGAGGCGGTGCTTGGCGACAAACGCCAATAGAGCCTTTCATACCCGATCCGGCTTCGACCTCATCTATTGTCGTTCCAGATCAACTGGCCTGCTTTTGGCAATGCCGCCTTCAGCATCGATCGGGATGGTCGACCCGGAAGGCTTTCCCGCTGGCGCGGCCAAATGCTTGTCGTCATCTATGACATGCAGGTTATCGCTACGGCGGTGCCCTCGTCGACCGTGCCGCCGAACCAGACTTCGAACATTGTTTCGAGGAGAAATTCTCGAGGGGCTGCCGCAGAAAACAGGGTGAGCGAAGCGTGCAGATCTCTCGCATCGGCCTCGCCGAAAACGGCCAGCACGTCGGCGGCGAACAATGGCAGAAGCGCTCCGACGCATTCCCGATAGCGTCCTCCCAGAAGGGGAGACGACAGATATGCCCTGGCTTCATCGAGCGACGAGATCGCATAGTGCCCGGGAAGGTCGTGTCCTGTGGCCAGTCGCGGGAAAATGAACTTCATGTAGGACGACTCCATGGTCCCCCTGCGAAGGCAACCGAGTGTCTTCTCGTACACGGGAGCCTGGGCCCGGATGAACCGGCGCAGATCGTATTCATCGGCCATGTCTGACCGTAGATGCCAATGTGTCATGAGCGGCTACCCGGCGATCACGTCCAGATAGTCCAGGTGGTTGGCAAAGAACCGGCTCATAAAGGGGCATCTCAGGATCGCCTTGCGCCCGGATGCGCGGAGCAGGTCGAAAATGCCCTGCGCCAGGCACGAACCGATACCCCGACCGGTGAACTCCGAAGGAACTTCCGTGTGGAACAACACGATGCGGCCATCTTCCATCCGATAATAGGCGGCGGCGAACAGCCCCTTTGAGATCGGCAACTCGAAACGATGGAGTTGCCTGTTTTCCTGAATCCTTGCGTCCATTTCCGACCTCGATATCCTGACGTCCCGGCCTTTGGCGATCCGCCGATGCCGGGCAAATTATGCTGTCGAGGACGTTAAATCCGCAGGGCTGCGCGCGCGACTGGATGGAGGATCAGGGCGGACCACACAGGTGGCGTGTCCTCCTGTCCCACCCAAAGGCACGACATAGACCTTCGCACTAACTGACAGACACCTGTGTCGGATGGCTTGATGGGCGGCCTTGGCCCATCCTTTCCACCGTCGGCCGCCAACGGATCGACGTGCGCCGCGGCCAATCCAGCGTTCGCCCCGCGTATCCGGACAAGGACAAGGTCAATGCGAAACAACGTCTTTCCGACGGTCCGCGCATCGCGCCGCGATGTTCTGGTTGGCGCGGTCACGGCGACGCTGGCAGGCGCGCTGCCCGTACTCGCCCGGTCGGGAAGCGAACAAACCCTCTCTCCTCACCAACCAAACCAGGGATCAATCACCATGAGCATCATCACCACCAAGGACGGCACCGAGATCTTCTATAAGGACTGGGGGCCGAAGGACGCCCAGCCGATCGTCTTCCACCACGGTTGGCCGCTATGCGGCGACGACTGGGACGCGCAGATGCTGTTCTTCCTCGGCAAGGGCTACCGCGTCGTCGCGCACGATCGTCGCGGCCATGGTCGATCGGCCCAGGTAAGCGACGGCCATGACATGGATCATTACGCCGCCGATGTTGCCGCCGTGATCGAGCATCTCGGCCTCAGGAGCACCATCCATATCGGACATTCCACCGGCGGAGGCGAGGCTGTCCGCTACGTCGCCCGCCACGGCAAAGAGCGGGTTGCCAAGCTCGTCATAATCGGCGCGGTGCCGCCGATCATGGTCAAAACGGTCGCTAATCCTGGCGGGTTGCCGATCGAGGTGCTGGACGGGTTGCGCCATTCTCTCGCGACGAACCGCGCGCAGTTCTACATCGACTTTCCTTCGGGTCCTTTCTACGGCTTCAACCGGCCGGGGGCGGAAGCAGTACCCGGCATCATCCAGAACTGGTGGCGCCAAGGCATGATGGGCAGCGCCAAAGCCCACTATGAGGGTATCAAGGCATTCTCGGAAACCGACTTCACCGAGGATCTCAAGCTCATTGAAACGCCGACGCTGGTCGTGCACAGCAAGGACGACCAAATCGTGCCCTTCGCTGACTCGGGACCACTTTCGGCTAAGCTGTTGAAGAACGGAAAGCTCAAGGTTTACGAGGACTTGCCGCATGGCATGTGCACCACGCACGCCGATCTGGTGAACGACGACATCCTCGCATTCATCCGCCGCTAGGCTCCCGATCCTTTCCCGAAGCCCGATCGCCAGTCGTCTGTCCTCCTGGCGGCTGGCGATCGTCCCAATTTTCGAATTCTGGACGATCGGCCACGTCATCTTCTCGACCGCGTCGAACAAACCAAGGAACACTTCATGTCGACATTCAAGGACAGGGTCGCTCTCGTTACGGGTGCCGGCTCAGGTATCGGACGCGCCGTAGCGCTGGCCCTGGCCGCCCAGGGGGCGCGAGTCGTCATTACCGGGCGCCGTTCCGAACCACTGGAGCGGGTGGCAGCGGCCCATGAGAACATCATTGGGCTGGTCGCCGACGTCGCCGAACCGAACGATGCCGCCAACAGCGTCGCAAAGGCCGTGAAGACCTGGGGCCGCCTCGATATCCTCGTCAACAATGCGGGGGCCGGCGCCCTAGCGCCCTTGGCCGACGTCACAGCCGACCACATCAGGGAAATCCTTGCCGTCAATGTCGTCGGGCCGAGCCTTCTGGCTCGCGAGGCCCTGCCGCATCTTTCCAAAACGGCGGGGACGATCGTCAACGTGTCGAGCACGTTCGGCCACAAGCCGGGGGCAGATCTTTCGCACTACGCCGCGAGCAAGGCCGCTCTGGAGCACCTGACCCGCTGCTGGGCGCTCGAACTGGCATCGCGGGGTATCCGCGTCAACGCCGTCGCCGCAGGCCCGACCGAGTCCGGCGCGCTGACCGGAATGATGGGTCTTTCGCCGGAACAGGCCGCGCTTGTCGAGGAAGCGGAACGTGAACAGATTCCCCTCAAGCGACGCGGCGTACCCGACGACATCGCGCGCTGGATCATTCACCTCTCGGACCCGACTTCGAACTGGATCACCGGACAAGTGATCACGGTCGACGGAGGCCTCGCCCTGACGTGAGCGAAGAACGGGCCTCGCCGGCGACGCTAGCAGGCTGCGGCATCGCCGAGCCTTGGACCATGCCCAGGCCGGGGGCAGACCCGCAGCGGCAACGATTCATTTAGGCCGCTCGGGGGCCGATTCCAGACCGGCTGGTTCTGGAGAGCGGTCATGGGCTAGCTGCCGTGCAGCTCCCGACTCTCATTATGGCCGTCTATCATTATGAATGACGCCTCTTAAACCGGACGCTGAGATGGCTGAAGCTGCCGGGTTTTCGAGATTATCGCCACAGGGCCGACAATTTATAGACCATCCCGTCTATCCAGCAGAAGATTAAGCATAGCTAGAGAGCCTGACGATACCTTCTTCAAAAAAGCTACTCGTGCGTGCGATGGCAGGAGAGCGAACCGAACGCCCCCGATCTGGCTAATGCTTCAGGCAGGCTGTTACTTGCCGGAACACCATGTCATGCGGGAAGCCGCTGGAGGCATGCTGAGCTTGTATAACTCACCTCAATATGCTGCAGCGGCCATCTTAAATATTCCTGCAACGCGAAATGCTCCCTCATCCTTTTGGATGTTAACCACTCGTTAAGTCTAGCATTGCGAAATTTCGACAAACTTTTACTATCCCACTTGGGCTTTGGGGTAGATAACTTGCTAATTAGGAAAAAAATTGCGCTGATCAATCATCAACCGCTCATGCTTGAAGCGCTCATCCGCATCTTTGGTGCGCTAGAGTCTTGTCGATTGACCGATGCCATTCTTCCTGCGCCAGAGAAGATAGAAGATACTCTCCTAAACAATCCAGACCTGATAATACTGGACTGCGGGGATCAACATTACGGACTGAAGACGGTTTCAAGGATTCGCGAAGTTTGCCCGGATACAAAGGTTCTCGTTTTTGCATCTACGAGCAGTGTCGACTTTGCCGTACGAGCAATCGAGGCAGGGGCCGCCGGCTACGTCTGCACGACAGCTACAGCGGAAGAACTGACGAGCGCGGTTCAGGCCATCGCAGACGGAGATACATTTATCTCCCCAAAGATCGCCACAAAGGTCATCGTCTCCCTCCGAGCTGCGGCGATCCGAAAAAAAACAATGCGACAGCAGCGATTGAACTTTCGGGAAGAACAGATCGCCGGGCTGTTGTTGAAGGGTAGAACCAATCGGCAGATCGCCGAAACGCTTGGTCTCAGCGAAAAGACGATAAAGCACTACATGCACCACCTGATGCAAAAGCTCAATGCCAAGAACAGGCTCGAACTTGCTCTTGCTATGCGAACCGGACCTGCGGTCGAGGCACATTTCGTCAATTGATGCCCAGCCTCATCGGCGCACTTTCTCACATTGAGAGAACCGCATCTTCTTGAAACCAGGCAGGCGCGGCCGAGAAAAGCAAGGATGCAGGCGGGTCGAGTACACTCGACCTCACCGCTCCCTGAAAGCCCTGTTGAACTGGTCGGTGATCGGCTTGGCCAGGTAGGAGAGCGCCGTTCGCTGCTCGGTCGTCACATAGACTTCCACGGGCATGCCGGGCAACAACGTTTCGTCCCCGAGTTTCGCTAGTTCTTCCGGCGTTACTTTTATGTCGCCCATGTAATAGATTTCCCCGGTGGCGGGATCATGGCTTGTGGCTGGCGAAACGTGGATGACCTCCCCCTTCAGTTCGGGCGTCGTGCGTTGGTTGAAGGCGGAAAAACGCAATCGTGCCGCCTGACCAACGGAAACCTGGTCGATGCTTGCAGGGGCCAGCCTCACCTCTATCTTGAGCCTGGCGTCTGCCGGAACGATCGTGACGAGAACTTCGGCGGGCGTGATGACCCCGCCAAGCGTATGGATGTTGAGTTCATTCACGAAGCCGGATATCGGAGCCCGGATATCTGTGCGTGAAAGCCGGTCCTCGATAGCAGTCTTTCGTTCGTACAGCTCCGATATTCTCGTTTCGACGAGGCTGAGTTCCCGCTGGGCTTCGGTCCGTGCACTTTCGTCTATGGAGATTATCTGGAGCCGTATCTCGCTCTGACGAGCCCTGGCTCTCGCCATCGCAGCATCGATTTCGCCGCTTTCGCCAAGCAGACGTGCCCTGTCCCGATTGGAGGTGTAAACGCGCGTGTTTTCGATCAGGTTCTTGTCTGCAAGGCCTTTCAGCTTACCGTGCTCGACCTCCAGCAACGCGATCTCGTCGTCCTTTGAAGCCCTTTGGGCCTCCAGTCCTTTGATTTCTTCCTCTATCTGCCGGATTCCGAGCTCCAGTTGCTGCTTCTGGCTGTCGCGATTGGTGCGGTTACCCGCGAAAAGACGTTTCTCGCCGTTGACGATGAAGGCGACATCGGAAACTGTCACATCCAGCCGGTCGGGAAATTCGACCGCGTCGAGGAGGTCCCGCTCCGCCAGAAGCCGCGCCTTTCTGGCCACCAACTCGATCAGCTGCGACCTGACGATGGATAGTTCTGCCCTGGTCTGAGCATCATCGAGCCGGATCAGAACCTGATCCTTGCGGACAAAATCCCCCTCCCTGACGGCGATTTCCGAAACGATGCCTCCGTCTCGGTGCTGGATGGCTTTGAGCTTCTGGTCCACCGCCACCGAACCTTGGGAGATGACGGCTCCGGTCAATTGCGCCGTCGCGGCCCAACCGCCGGCTCCGGCGACAAGCAGGACACTGAACGCCACGCCGGCGAAAACCCGGCGGCCGATCCTGAAAGCGGATTCTCGGTTCTCAAACGATTTCCTGACCATCTCGAGCGTCCTCTTGTTCGCCGGTTCACGCATTCTCGACGATCACCAGGACATGATGGCCCTGCATGGTGACCGTCGTTTCATAGACATCGTCCCTGTTAAGATCGGCCTCGATCACCGTCCGCTTCATGTCCTCGACCCAATCGCGGCTGATGCGTATCGGGACATCGTCATCGTCGAAACTGTCGCCGTAAATGTCCTCGAAGCGGTCCTCCAGATCGTCGAGAACCTCTTCGAAGAGATCGTATTTGGACATTCTGATCCTGTCGCCGATCTCGAAATCCATGACCTTGTGGATGACCGGACCGTTCGTTCCGGCATTCTCCGGCTCAACAAACTCGAAAATATCGGCGCCGTCTCCGCCGACCAGAACGGCGGCATCCTCGCCGACGACAAAATGATCGTTGCCTTCCCCGCCGATGACCGTTTCGAAGCCGGAAATCGAATCCTCGCCAATCTCCACGCTGCAGGCCGTCGCCATTGTCAGGTCGATTCTGATGCCCTCCGTGGCTTCAGAATAATCGAGCGTGTCGCAACCGGCACCGCCGTCATAAAAGTCGTCGGCGCGATCGATCGCTGCAACAACCGTGTCGTCTCCGTCGCCGCCGCGAACGGTGTCGCTGCCGTGGCCATCGAAAAGCGTGTCGTCACCGCCTCGGCCGAGCAAGAGGTCATCGCCCTCGTTGCCTTGAAGGATGTCGCCGCACTCGGTCCCGGCCAGGTCATCGTCGCCGGCTCCTCCGATGACGGATTCGAATCCGGAAACCGTATCCTCGCCAATATCTGCGCCCATGGCAGTCTTTGCCGATAGATCGACCGACACCGCCATGGTGGCAGCAGAATAGTCGAGCGTGTCCAGCCCTTCGCCGCCATCGTAGACATCCGCGTCTCCATCGGCTGAGGCGACGACCGTGTCGTCTCCCACCCCTGCACAGACGAGATCATTACCTGGACCGTCCACGACAGTGTCGTTGCCGCTACCGCCCTCTATCCAGTCGTTACCGCTGCCCCCGTCGATCGAATCACTGCCGGAGCCGCCGGCAAGAATGTCGTCGCCTTCTTCTCCCAGGATCGTGTCATTCCCGGCGCCGCCAGCGATAGTGTCGTTGCCGGTGCCTCCCAACAAGAGGTCGTTGCCCTCTCCACCGGAAATGACATCGTCGCCGGCATCGCCGAAGATCACGTCGTCGCCTTCTTCGCCATACAGCCGGTCGCTGCCTGCCCCGCCGGAGATGTGGTCGTTGCCCCGGCCGCCGAAAACGATGTCGTCACCGTCGCCTGCGAACACGGTGTCGTCGCCCGATCCGGCGACGATGTGGTCGTTACCGGCGCCACCACTCATAATGTCGTCGCCGGCGCGCCCGTCCATGTTGTCGTCGCCGGCGCCACCCTCCACGTCGTCGGCGCACATCGTGCCAAGCAGCAGGTCGTCCGCGTCGGTGCCGCCGACATAGGAACGGCCCACGGAAAAATGCGCGGTCTGCGCGACCGTAAATTGCCCGTCGGTGATATCGTAGGTGATGGTCACCGGGCCGAGCAGCTTAGGCTCGCTTTGGAATATCCAACCGTCGCCGGACGGGGAAAGAGTACCGGACGATACCGTAAGATTCTTCACTGCGAGCACGTCGCCGTCCGGATCCATCGCGTTGCGCAGCAGGTCGGAGAGCGCGACGGCAAGGATGGCGCAGCCGGTGATATCCATCAGATAGACGGGGCCGGAAATGCGCGGCGCACGGTTCGGCGCACGGGGGGCCTCGCAGGGCTCGTTCGGCTCTTCCACGCACGCTTCTTCCTCGCCGCGAGGCGGATCAGGCTCCTGGTTGTCTGGTCCGGCCGCGTCGGTGCCATCGGAAATATCTTCGTCGTCATCCCGACCACCGCCACCGTAATTCTGCGGATCGTCACCACCGGAATTTTCGTTTGCAGGGTGCGCTGCCAGATCCGTGTTGTCATTGGCCGGCAGGGCTTCCAGATTCAGCGGCTGGAATTTTCTCCACCATCCCTCGGGATCCGGTACCCGGAAGTTTTCCACCGTCGGCGGTTCGATCATCACGAATTCGGCGGGCGGCGCCAGATCGATCAGCCTGCCGCCGCCACCGGGCGCCTGCGGCCCGGGAACCGTTCCCGTCGGCTTGTCGTCCAGGACCGGAGGCGTCTCCAGCTCGGTCTGAGCGAGTTTCGCCTCATCCTGGCTGTCCAGTTCCTTTTCCGCTGAAGGCCCTGCCTCTTCCGGATTGGCCGCACGACCCGGGAAAATCGATTTCAGGTAGACGGCAATTCCCACGAGGAAAATGCCGAAGATCGCAGGAAATTTCGATCTCCGCTCCGTGTGCTTCAACACGTAGCGCTGCGCTGGATCGGTTTCCTGCGGCTGGGTCTTGGTGCCCTTGACGTCGATCATCATGCCAGCACGCGCGCGGACATTCGCGGCCGCGCCTCCTTCCGGGACTGCGTAGCGCCTGAGGTCGTATCCTTCCGGTCCACCGGCCCGATGATCTCATCTTTGGGCCCGAAGGCGGTCATCCGACCGTTCTGGACAACCGCGACGAGATCGACCGCTGCAAGCGCGCTCGGCCGATGGGCGATGACGATGGCGATGCCGCCGCGCTTCTTCACGCCTTCGATCGCGGCGGTCAGGGCCGCTTCGCCTTCTCCGTCGAGGTTCGAATTCGGCTCATCGAGGACGACGACGAACGGATTGCCGTAGAGAGCGCGGGCCAGCCCGATCCTCTGTCTCTGCCCCCCGGAGAGAGCGGTGCCCAACGGTCCTAGCTCGGTGCGGTAGCCCTCCGGCATGCGCACGATCATCTCGTGCACGCCCGCCGCCTTGGCCGCTTCCACGATTGCGCGCGCATCCGGCTTCTCCTCAAGCCGCGCGATGTTTTCCTCGATCGTGGCGTCAAGCAGCGCCACTTCCTGCGGCAGATAGCCGACGAACCGGCCGAGCGCCTCGTCGTCCCATTGCGACAGTTCGGCATCGTCCAGCCGTACGCTGCCGCGCAGGGTCGGCCAAATGCCGGTCAGGGCGCGCACCAGCGTGGTCTTGCCGCCGCCGCTTGGCCCGACGATCCCGAGTGCCTGTCCCGCCTTCAGCTCAAAGCCGACCTCGCTCAGCAGCACGCGGCCGGAGCCCGGTGCTGCGACAGTGATGTTCTCGACCTTGAGAGTGGACGCCGGCCGCGGCAGTTCCATCGGTTCCGCGCCGTCGGCCAGCGCCATCGCGGTTTCCTTGAGCCGCCCGAACGCGGCGCGCGCTGAAACGACGTTCTTCCAGTTGCCGATGGCCAGGTCGATGGGCGCCAGCGCGCGCGCCGATGCAACCGAGGCCGCGATGATGGCACCGGCGGAAAGCTCGCCCCCGATGGTGAGATAGGCGCCCAATCCGAGGACGGCCGATTGAAGAATCATCCGCAGCACCCGCGATAGGGCGCCGAAGGTGCCGCTGATGTCGTTGGTCCTGGTCTGCAGTTCCAGATGTTCGTCGTTGGCGCGGCCGAACCGCGCCACGGCGCGCCCGGCAAACCCCATCGCCTTCAGTATGTCGGCGTTGCGGGCGTTGGAATCGGCAATGGCGTTGCGGGTAACCGCCGCCTGGTGCGTGGCACCGCTCAGCCGCCGCGTCATCAGTTCGGTGATGATCGTGATGACCGTCAGGACGAAGGCCCCGCCGAAGGTCAAGGCTCCGAGCCATGGATGCAGGATGTAGACGAAAGCCAGGAAAAGCGGCATCCAGGGGAGGTCGAACAGGGCCATCGGCCCCTGGCTGCCGAGGAAGCCGCGTACGGTGTCAACATCCCTGCCGCGTTCGAGCGCCTCGGCGGTCGAGAAACCGAAGCGCGGCATGTCGATGGCAACCCGATGCGCCATGGGAGCGACCTTCCGGTCGAGCCGCGCACCGACACGCACGAGAATCTGCGATCGTATGATGTCGAACAGGCCCTGGAAGAAATAGAGCCCGATTGCAAGGACCGAAATGGCGAGCAACGTCGGGACGCTACCGCTGGTCAAGGCACGATCGTATATCTGAAGCATGTAGAACGCGCCGGTCAGGGCAAGGATATTGATGATGCCCGATACCGTGAACAGGAACAGGAAGATGCTCCTGAAGCCCTTTGTCAGCTTTTCCACGCTTTTGCGTTTTGCCGCCGTGATCGAATCGCTGGAACGCATGGCATCCCCCGGAATGTCCATTGAGGTATCCGTCCCTGGGCAGGAATGCGTTTCCTGCCCAGGGAGGGGCTGCGCTAGAGGTTGAAGTCGCTGGCTGTGAGGTCGTGCGATCCCTTGATGCTGATCTTGAAGTCAGCTTCGGAACCGCCAGACGTGTTGCCTTGCACGACCGTGTAGTCCTCGCCGTCCCGGACCTCATGCGAGAGGATCAGTTCTCCCCTTGCCCCGGTGAAGGCATCAGACACCAGGGTGAATGCCTGGTTGCCTGCAGCGCATCCATTGGCGTCCATGCCGCTGAGGTCGATCTTGTCGCCCGGCTGGAAGCCCATGATCGTATCGCCGTCGCCGTCGGCGGCTGAAAGGAAACGGAAGGTGTCGTTGCCGGCTCCGCCGTCGATCACGTTTACGGCGCCGCTCGCGGTAACCGTGTCGTTGCCGGAGCCGGTGACGATGTTCTCGATCCCCCAGATCGTATCGTTTCCGGTCTGGATGCTGGAAACGCTGCCGTGGCCCATGAAGCCGGTGCCGAGGTCGGCGACGATGTCGGCGGTGATTGCCGACATGTCGAGCGTGTCTTTGCCCGAGCCGCCGACCATGTCGTCGCCGTAGTAGGTGTCGTCGCCGTCGCCCTGCTCGGCCACGATCAGGTCGTCGCCATTGCCGCCGAAGACGGTGTCGCGGCCGGCACCCGCGTTGATGAAATCGTCGCCGTTACCGCCCAGGATACGGTCGTTGCCGCCGTCGCCGTAGAGCATGTCGGCCCCACCGCCGCCGAGAATGTCGTCATCCCCGGCACCACCGAATATCACGTCGCGGCCGCCAAGCCCCATGATCGTGTCCGCTCGGGCCGTGCCGACGATGGCCGCGACAGGAACGTTGGTCGAGTCGTCGCCGGTGCCGCAGGCATCGCCGTCTTCGTCGCCGTCCCCGGCATCGTCGTCGTGGCCATGATCGTCATTATCGTCATCGTGATCGTCGTCGTGGTCGTCATCATGGTCATGATCGTCGTCTTCGTGATCGTGGCCGTCGTCGATTCCCTGGTCGTCGTCGTCCTGGCCGACAGGGGCCTCGGCCTCCGTCCCGACCGGCGGTGCGTGGCCGTCGCTGTCTCCGGTGCCGGAAACGAATTGCGGCATCCCGTTGTTGGCGAGGAAGGTGACCGAGTATCCCTCGCTGGCAAGCGTGGTGGTGCCGTTATCGTTGGAGACGACTTCGTAGTCTTCGACCGCCGTGCCTTCCGGCAGCTCGACCACGTCCTGCGGACGCAGCGTGCCGATGATCGTGTCGTTGCCGCCGTTGGTCTTGAAGACGATGCGGTGGGCGGAAAGCAGGCCGGAGATGTCGACCGTATCATTGCCTTCCGAACCGATGATGGTGACCGTGTTCAGGCGCAGGCTGGTTTCCTCGCCCTGCTCGGCAAAGTCGCCGATCAGTTCGAAGCGGTCACCGCCGGCGTCCCCCGCGCCGTCGGCGGGCGTTCCGTTGACGACGATCTCCTCGATCTCGGCGAGTTCGGCGATCACCTGCGGCGCGCCTTCGACGCCGTTCACGACCGTCGACCTCGTCACCACGATTTCGGTGGCTGTGCCCTTGAGGGCCAGTCCGGGGATGACGAGTTCGGCATCTTCCGCCGGGTAGAAGCGGAAGATCTCGTAGTTGTCGTCACCGGTGATGACGAACGTGTCGCCGGCGATACCTTCCGAGCCGCCGTCGATCACGTCCCAGCCGCCCGTCGCGGCGTTCCAATGGATGGTGTCGTCGCCGCTGCCACCGTTGGAGACGTCATCGCCGGCGCCACCGTCGATCACGTCGTTTCCGGCAAGACCGTTGATCGTGTCGTCGCCACCATGGCCAAGAATGATGTCGGCGCCCGAGGTGCCATTCAGCGTTTCGCCATTTGCCGTGCCGTTGACCTGCGTTTCCCCGGCAAGGACAAAGTCGGCGCGGGTGATGACATTCAGACCGGCTCCGGTCACGCCGCTCAGAGTGATCGAGCCTCCAGCGACCTCAACCCGCGTATTGGAACCGTCCGAGCTGATCGAAACCCGCGATGCGAAATCGGCATCGGTGATGCCCAGCCCGCTGAGATCGATCTTGTCCTGGCCGCCGCCATTGGCATTGGCGTCGAAGCTCGCCACCACATCGTCGCCGAAATTTTCTTCGTCATAGACGATGGTGTTGAAACCTGCGCCGACATTGATGGTGTCGTTGCCGGCACCGCCCTTGATCGCGTCATTACCGTCGCCGCCGTTGAGGATGTCGTCGCCGTCGCCGCCGTCGAGCAGGTCGTCGCCTTCGCCGCCGACGAGCCTGTCCGCGCCTTCGCCACCATAAAGGCTGTCGTTGCCGACACCGCCTGTCACGACGTTGTCCAGCTCGTTGCCGGCGCCGGTGAAGTCGCCGGTGCCGGTGGAGGTCAGGTTCTCGACATCGGCGTCGAGCAGGTAGGTCGCGAGCGACGTCTGCACCGTATCGCGTCCGCCGTTCTCGAGTTCCACCACCGTGTCGCCGAGGTCGTCGACAACATAAGTGTCGTTGCCGCTGCCGCCGACGAGCAGGTCGTCGCCCGCGCCGCCGTTCAGCGTGTCGGCGCCGCCGTTGCCGAACAGCATGTCGTTGCCGGTGTCGCCGGTAAGGGTCGTGGAGACGTTGCTGCCGAGATCGGCGAGAATAGTATTGACGCCCGCTTCGGCGGTGAGGACGGCGCCGGTGCCCGTGTTGAGCGCATAGGTGCCCCGGAAGACCTCGTCGCCCTCGTCGTCCGCCAGATAGAGGTCGTAGCCGCCATAGCTGCCCCCGTCGAAGGTGAGCGTCTCGACGGCCGCCGCCGGATTGGCGAAGTGACCGGCCACCGTCAGAACCTGGCCGTTCAGTTCGATCCGCAGGTCGTTGGCATTTGTCCTGCTGAAGTTGAGGCTGGAAAGCGCCTGTCCGGCGAGCGCGTAGCTGATGCGGTCGTTGCCGGCGGTTTCCTCGATGCGATCGTTGCCGTCCCCGAGGCCGAAGACGTAGATGTCGTCGCCCGCGCCCCCGCGCAGCGTGTCGTTGCCGTTGCCGCCGATCAGCACGTCGTCGCCCGCGCCGCCGTTCAGCGTGTCGTTGCCCCCGAAGCCCATCAGGACGTCATGGATCAACCCGGTGCCGGCCTCGTCGCCGTTCAGCGTCTCGCCGGCAGCCGTTCCCTCGATGACGTTCATGGTGAGATCGGTGAATTCAAGCCGCTCGATGTTGCGCACAGTGTCACGACCGTCGAGGACCGGCTTTTCCGTCACGCCTTCGATATTGTCGCCGAGCACATCGGTGTCGTCGCTCGCCGCCGGCGCGTTGTCGACATACAGGCTGCCGTCGGTATTGACGCCGAAACCGTAGCTCCCGCGGATTCCGGTGAACACGGCCGTATCGATGTCGCCTTCGGCATTGCCGTCGACGATTTCGCGTACGATCTGGAGTTGGCCCGGATTAAGGGTGCCAGCCAGCATCAGCGAGTCGAGTCCCAGGCCGCCGAACTGCGCAGCCGCGTTCTCGACCAGCGCACCGTTGACCATGTCGCTCTCGAGATAGACCTTCTTGGTCATGCCGTCGGCGGTATAGCGAACGCTTTCATGCGTGATGAGGATGCGGACGTTCAGCCACTTGTCGCCGTCGATGACGTCGTTGCCGGCCAGACCTTTGATGCGGTCGCTGCCGCCGCCGCCCAGCAGGATGTCGGATGCGTCGGCCGTATCCATGACGACCGTCTCCGCCTTGCCGTCCATGCCGACCTCGACATAGCGCTGCAAATGCACGACCAGGTCGTCGAGACCGTCGATCAGCGCGACGTTCTTTTCCAACAGGGCGTTCGAGTACTGGTAGAGCGGCGATCCCGGCGCCGGGATCGCGGCCGTGCCGGTCGCCTCGACCCGCGTGTTCACGGGAACGATGCGCCCAGTCAGGACGTCGTCGTGCTTCCAGCCGGACAGGCCTTCGACAAGGTCGAAGCGGTCGCGCAGGATAAAGGCTTCCTGGTTGGCGAAAATCGGGATGCCGAGATCGGAATTCGCGGCCACCGGATCGTCTTTGTGGATCGCCCAGTCGAAGCCCGACATGCCGTTGCTGCGCTGGATGCCGACGCCCTGGAACATGATGTCGTCGCCGGCTTCGGCGTCGTAGTCCGTGTCGCCCTGCTGACCGTTCAGCACGTCATTGCCCTGGATGGTGGAGTTGAACATCAACTCCGAATTCTCGCCCGCCAGCGTGTCGAAGCGACCGCCGCCTTCCATCCAGTCGTCGCCGGCCTCGCCGAGGAGGAAATCCATGCCGTCGCCGCCCATGATGAAGTCGTCGCCGATGCCGCCCATCACGGTCTTGCCGTCGGGGCCGGCGATCAGGAAGTCGTTGCCCTGGTTGCCGAAGACCAGCGACAGGCCGCTGCCGCCATGGATGACGTCGTTACCCTCCTCGCCATGGAGGAAGTCCATCGCGCCGATATCGGTACCGGCGTTGGTGATGATGTCGTCGCCGGCACCGCCGTGGACATGATCGACGCCGTATCCGCCCTCAAGCCGGTCGTTGCCATCCCCGCCCCATATCGTGTCGTCGCCCTCGCCGGTGACGATATGGTCGTCGCCGTCCGTTCCCTGGATGACGACGTGCTCGCCACCGTTGTAACGGATGTAGTCGGTGGCGCCGTCACCGTCCCTGTCCTGGCGGTCGACCAGCCTGGAAACGGCCTCGAGATAGGGATTGTCGTGCGTCGGATCGCCCAGCCCGGTCATGGCGATCTGCTTGGCGATATCCATGTAGAGCACGCGATCCGGCCGCGAGAAGATATCGCCTGGAATAGCCGTGCCGGTCTCTTCCAGGTCGGTGTTGCGCAGCGCCATCTTGGCGAGCGAGTTGCTTTCCAGTTCCGACAGGATGTTCAGGCCCTGGACGCGCGACAGGTAGTAGAAGCGGTCGCCGTCCTGCAGGTTCTCCATCTGCAATTCGAAGATGAAGGAGAAGGTGGAGCCTAGCATGCCGCCGAAATCCATCTTCTTTTCGGCCAGGCCGCCCATCCACAGGTCGACGCCGTTCAGGCCGCCGAGACCGTCGGCATAGGCGCCCGTGCCGTTCAGGAAATCGCCCCGATCGGCCGCGGGAGCGATCGTCTTCATCGCACTGGCGATCGGATCCCAGAAGGTTTCCGTCGTGCCGAAAACGAGCGACATCGCCGCCGCGCGCTTGCCCTCGATCGAGGCTTCGCGAGCGATGAGCTCATGCGTTCCGTATGCGGCGATGAAGTTGACGATGGAGGCCGGGTTCTTGAGGTTCAGCGCGAAGTCGGTCCAGCTCGTGTAGGGGTCGAGCTGGCTGTCGCCGCCGGCGATCGCCCTGAACTGCTCGCGCGCTTCGTTCAGGGTCGGCATGCCGGTGTCGCGGCCGCGCGCTATGTTGATCGCGGGAAGGTCCAGTGGAATGCCGAGAAGCTGGTTGCGCAGCGTGTTGGTTACGAACTCGTCGATCTCGTTGCCGACCTGGGCGCTCATGCCGCGAAGGATCGCGCCCGCCGCCGCCTCATGGGTAATCGTGCCGTCCTGGTCGTATGCGATCGGATTGAGGAACGCGTCGAACAGCGACATGTGGTCCTGTGTGCCATCGGCACCGACACGATCGACCGTTTCGTTCAGCATGGAATGGCCGAAGCGATAGACGACATTGGCGAACTCGGCGAAGATCGCCGGGTTGATGTCCGGGTCGGGCTCGAACAGGAAGGCGTCGACGTCCGGCTGCATCTTGCGCGCGAATTCCTCGAACACGAGGTGCTGGTATTCCATTTCGGTGACGAACCGCGCCGACTGGAACAGGCGCTCGCCATCCCAGATCAGCGTCGAAAGGTCGGCCGGAACCTCCGCCACGTCGACCAGCAGCCATTCGTTCAGGAATGCGAGGTCACCGGCTTCGGCCGCTTCGATGGCGACGCGCTTGGTCTCTTCCACCATGCGGTTGTGCTCGCCATGGAAGATGTGGTGGATGGTGGTCAGCCCGATGTTTTCGTTGCCGCGCCCGTCGCCGGTGATGAAGTGCGCGTCGAGCAGTTCATCATCGTATTCGGTGTTCTGGCCCCGATTGTCGACGGCGACGGCATTGCCGGCATCGCCATCGGAATCCGGCGCCAACTGGCCTGCCGTGATGACAGGCACGGCATTGTGGGCGATGTCGTCCAGGAATGCGTGCCCCGTGCGGAACGCGCCCACGGCGGTCGGGTTGACTGGAGCAGCGGGGTTTCCTTCGACGAGCACATCGTCGGCTGTCCCGAAAATTCCGTCGTCCCCGAGGCCGGCTACGACCTGGGGGTAACCGTTCGCGCCGGGAATGAAATTGCCGTACTCGTCGGCCACAATCAGCGGGATGTTGCCGACATCGGCGTCGGTCAGTTCGATCCCGAGGACGTCTCTCGCCTGCGCCTTCACGTCGGCCCACGTGGCAAGACCGCCGCCTGCACCTTCCAGCAGGAGGCCGGTGGGCACCGGCTTGCCGTCGGCGCCGACCTCATACTCGCGCATGAATACCTGCTTGGAGGCGTGCGAGCCGTAGGTCTGGTTCTGATCGACCCATGGTGTTGTTGAGTTCCTGGCCCCGTCGCCCGTGGTGGCGCGCGTCAGCACCATGAAGTTGGTGTGCGGACTCGCGGGGTTGTAGAGCGGATCGTCCTCCGAAAGCGGCATGAACACCGTGCCGTTGCCGCCCTTGGCGACAAGATCGAGGCCGTGGTCGAAAAACTGCCCGAACAGGGTGAAGATCGAGCTGAAGGATGCGGAATCGCCGATGTCGGGCGAAACGTTGGGCAGGAAGATCGTCGGGCCGTCCATCTGGATGCCGTATTGGTCGAGCAGCCCGTCGAGGATCGTCTTCTGCGTGGCGTAGGCCGGTCCGGCGTTGGGATTGAGGCTTTTCAGGATGGTGTGCGCGTCGCGGATCTCCTGCAATGCCACGGCCTGGTCCAGGCCTGTCACGCCGGCATGTTCCAGAGCGGCGACGATGGCGGCCGGATTGTCGAGCGTCTGGTCGACGATGAGGTTCGAGATCAGCCTTGGTTCGGCGTCGACGACGTTGCCGGGGACCCCATAGTCGTTGTTGGTCGGATAGCCGGGCGGCAACGTGCCGCTGCCCTCACGGAAGGACGGGGCCGTCGCCGGCAGGAATTGCTGGTCCGCCGCGCCCCATTCCTCGCGCCCCGGCAGCAGGTTGTTGTAGCTGCCGTCGACGGTACGCAACCCGTAGGGAAGCAGGTGAATCTGCGGCGATGCGGGCGAATTCGGGTCGACGCCACCTGCCTCCGCGACCAGCGCGTGAAGGTCTTCCCCGGCCGCGTGCCGCTCGGCGATCTTGATCTGCTTGAGAATGAATTCGAGATCGTGCTTGACGATATTGACCATGACGCTGCTCCCCTTGCGCTGGTGTGCACATCCCCATCGCCGTTCTTCGGCAGGGTTTGCCTAAATTGCCTGCAAGGGTGACTGAACCTGGCCTGGTCGGTAACTGCCAAAGGTTTGGCGAATTGCGACGGCAGAAAGTTTGGCGCGTGCAGTACCATGGATCGAAAGACCACATGTACTTTGATACATGTGTTGATTGGACCTTCGGCCATGTCCAGACTTGTCACGCCGGGTTAAATTGTCGGCTTGGGGGATGGTATGGCAATGTCCGCACCACATGGCGGGGCGACTCGCCCGGAGGATCGTCCATGGAGTCTCTCCAGGCAATTTGCCTTGTCCGGGGGGCTGGTTATGGTGTTGGCCGCCGCATTGGCGGGCTTCATCACATCAGGGATAGTAACCAGGGCGACAGTCGAGAACACGGCGACCTCGACGGCACTCTTCATGGACAGCTTCCTGTCTCCGCATCTCCAGGAACTGGCCACGTCGGATATTCTGTCGCCCGAGGCGTCCGGCGCGCTTGACCGCCTCTTGGATTCCGATGCATTCGAAGGAAGATTCCCCCACCTGGAGATATGGAAACCGGGAGGCCTCGTCGCCTATTCCAGGACCAAGGAGTTGATCGGAAAGAAATTCCCGCCTCCCGAGGGCCTTCTTGAGGCGCTGGGCGGCAAGGTGGCGTCGCGCTATGCCGACCTCGATGCCGAGGAACATACCATACGTCACTTCAACAAGGCGTATCTGGAGATCTACGTTCCGGTTCGGGAATATCTCTCGGGGCGGATCGTGGCAGTCGCCGAAATCCACGAACATCCCGGCGCGATCGAGCGACGGCTGTTTCATGTCCGGCTGCAGACGTGGCTGGTGACGGCGGCACTGACGCTGCTGTTGATGGCAAGTCTGGTCAGCATCGTCTATCGCGGCAGCAGAACCATAGCCACCCAGCAGGAAAAGTTGAGAGACAACATCCGTGCTGTACAGCAGATTTCTGAACAGAACAGGGTCTTCAAAGAACGGGCCCAGAGGGCGTCGAGCCGCCTTGCGGAGTTGAACGCCAGATATCTGCGCAATGTCGGCGCGGAACTGCATGACGGCCCGGCCCAATTGGTGGGACTGGCCGCGCTGAAGGTGGAGCACATCCGCCGCGCCAGGACCACGGCCAAACGTGAGGAAAACCTCGCCTCGATGGAAACCGCGCTGAGCGAGGCCATTCGTGAGATCAGGACGATCTCCAAAGGATTGATGCTACCGGAAATAGAGGATCTCCCTCTTTGCGAAGTCGTAGACTTGGCCGTGTCCGCTCACAAGAAGCACACCGGTACCAAAGCCGCCGTCGACTGCGATCTTCCCGAGAAGGCTTTCCCGCACGCAGTCAAGATATGCGTCTACCGCTTTATCCAGGAAGGGCTGAACAACGCCTTCAAGCATGCGGGTGGGCGAGGTCAGACCGTTTCGTGCAAGATAAAGAACCGGGTGCTGACACTTTCGGTCGAGGACGAAGGCGGTGAGCGGGAGGGCTGGCAATCTGCCCGTGAAGCCGGTCTTGGTCTTGCCGGAATGCGCGACAGGGTGGAAAGCCTCGGCGGCACGGTGACGATCAGCAGCAAGTCCAACGGTGGAACAAGGGTGGAAATGAAACTCGACGTCGCCGAGGCCGAAAAGAATGCGTAGGCAATCCACCATTGTGGTCGTCGACGACCATCCGCTGTTCAGGGCCGGCGTGATCCAGACACTCGAACTTGACAAGGATTTGAAAGTCGTGGGCGAAGGAAGTTCGTGCCAGGAAGCCTGTGAACTCGCTTCTCGGCTGAAGCCGGACATCATGCTTCTGGACGTGAATATGCCCGGCGGCGGGATAGAGGCGGCAAGAACGATCCTTGAATTGAAGAACGCGCCCAAGGTGATGATGCTGACGGTATCGGAAAAGGACGAGCACGTCATGGGAGCATTGGGCGCCGGCGCCATCGGCTACGTGCTTAAGGGGGTCAAGGCAGCCGAACTCATCGGCGCCGTGAAGGGCGCCCTCGAAGGCGATGCATTCGTTTCGCCCAATCTCACCAGGCGGCTGATTGCAAACTCGCTCGAAAAGCCGGCGCCGTCACTTCTTTCAGCCCTGACTGATCGGGAGGAACGGACGCTGAGGCTTCTGGCCTCGGGGCTCAGCAATGCCGAGATTGGCCGGCGACTTGGCATCACCGAAAGAACCGTTAAGGCTCATGTCACGAACGTTCTTGCCAAACTGAAAGTCCGCAACAGGGTCGAAGCAACGCTGGTGGCAGAGCGGGAATGGAGAAAATCACATGACCGAAACAAGACTTCCAACTAAGCGCCGCCAAGTTGGTCATTCCGGTTTCCTATGCGGATTTCAGCATTTTTGCGATGACGACTTCCAGAATGATCACCGCGAGGTCGACTTCTGGACGGGGACAAGTTTGCTTCTATAACCGACATGTACACGAAGCCGACCCACTTCTCGGCCCGTTTCGAGCGTCCGCTTTCAGGCAAAGCCAGAGTCTGGTTAGACGACCGGAATGGCGGCGCAATGCTGCCGAAGCTCGTTAGCCAGAAGAAGGGCAGCTTTCCCGGCATAGTCACCCGAAACCTGCCAGGCCGTCCAACCCCATGTCGAGCCGTTCCGGGTCGCGACGCGCGCCGTGATCGGTGTATTGGCAGAACCCACCTCAACGCGGCCACTCAACAGCCCGTTCAGGCGATCCGAGAAGCGATCGTTTACCGAAGGCCCTCAAGCAGGACAAGGTAAGAGCCGAGCCATCGTGCGTGATAATCTCTCGCGGCCCCTATCGCGAACCAAACCGCTGCTTTGCCGCGTCGGTTACCGGCGTATACAGACCCACAAGCGTGCCCTCAGGGTCGCGGATCTGCGCCGCGCAGTTGCCCCAGGGCATCAACTTCGGCGCGTGCACCACTTCCACGTCATCTTTCAATTTCGCGAACTCGGCTTCTACGTCATCGACCTGGAATTCGATGACAGCCGTACGATTGGCGGCGGGCTCAGCACTTCCCGCCTTAAACAGCGCCACCGTCTCGGCGCTGCCAAAAGCAAGCGTTGCCGTCGGAGTGACGATTTCGGCGAACATAGGCGCAAGCCAGTCCGCCTTTTGACCCGTCACCTTCTCATAAAAGAGAACCATGGCCTTCATGTCAGCTGCAATTAGACGTGTGGAGGCGAACTTCATGCCTTTGTCCTTTCAATGGGCCGCAAGCTGCGGCGTTGCGAAAGGTCTTGTCGCCCAAGCCTGTTGCCACCATCCTGGCAACAGGAGTCAAAATACAATGCGTCGCGCCGACCGATTGTTTCAGATCATACAAATCCTCCGCCGATCATCCCGACCGGTGACGGCGGCAGCGTTGGCGGAGGAACTCGAAATATCAAAGCGCACGGTGTACCGCGACGTCGCCGACCTGATAGGTCAGAGGGTTCCCATCGAGGGTGAGGCGGGTTTTGGCTATCTGCTCGCCTCCGATTACGACATGCCGCCTTTGATGCTGACACCCGATGAGATCGAGGCGGTGATGCTCGGAGCGCAATGGGTAGCAGGCCGTTCCGACAAGGTTCTTTCCAGCGCGGCCCGCGATGTGGTCGCAAAGATCGCCGCCGTCGTCCCCGAGCGTCTGCGCCCCTTCATCATCGAGCCGAGCGTGGGCGCGAAACCAACGATCGGAGAGCCCGATGAACATGTCGATGCTTCGATGCTCAGATCAGCGATCCGCAACGGTGTGAAACTGCGGCTGCGCTACCGGTCCGAGGTTGGTGAGGAAACGCAGCGAACGGTGTGGCCGGTGATCCTTGGCTATGCCGAGACCAGCCGCTTGCTGGTCGCATGGTGCGAGTTGCGTCAGAATTTCCGACATTTCCGCACCGACCGGATCGTCGAGGCCGAGATGCTCGACGAAACCAATGGCCTCCGCCAAGGCGAATTACGCCTCCGCTGGCAACGTTGGCGCGAGGCGAACGCCCGCTTTCCCTAGCGCAATGCAATAAGCTTCCGGTCTGCTCACCACTCCGTTTGAGGGTTTGCTCGATCGGAGATGCGTGAGAATGCGACCGGCGAGGCGGTGCGGATCCTGCGCGTGCTGCATGGCGCCCAGCAGCGCCCAGACGATCGTCCCGACGGTTGATCCACTCACCGTTTCCCGCGCCCCGCGGTGTGCGCTAGAATCCCTGCTCCGCCTGCGGGGGCGCATGGAAGGGAGAGGCCGCACCCTGTTGGCGGTGACGAGGCGCGTAAGACGCCATCACCTGCGCCAGCGGGCGTCGGACGATGCGGCGCAGAGCCGGGCCGGCCGCTTGGGTGGGAGGCAGGCCTCGCCGTCGCCGGAAAAATGCCCGCCTGGTCGGCGGCCGCGACCGTTGCCGGCCGAGATGCGGTGCGAGCGGATGGGCGCGGGCGGCGGCGGTCGGCGCCGAAAGGGCAGGGCCTGGACGAATGACGGGGACATTGCTGCGGCCCGGCCGCCGCTGGCGTGTCATTGAACTCCACCGATGAGCATGGAGCCAGGGTCGGCACCTGTCCGCGTCTGCTTGTGGGGCGCCCACGCTGGCCTCGATGAGTCGGGTGTGACCGCAGGATGTTGATTTCCGCTGAGAGCTGACCCGGGATTTTCGCCGAGAAGTGACCCGCCTTCATGTATGGTTTGGGTCTTAGGTTTTGGTCAAGGGGCGGCTTTCTCCTTCTTGCTCGTTGCGGCCTGTGC
>NZ_SSNY01000018.1 GCF_004801285.1 Ollibium composti | reverse complement strand
ATGGTCATCCGCATCGCGCTCGCCCGCAAGCTACTCGTCATCCTCAACGCAAAAGCACGCGACGCGCGCACCGAGTTCGCAAATGCAACTTGACACCTCAGATAGTCGCTCCCCTCAAGGGGGAGGGGGAAGTCCGCGCTATTGCCCTTCGCTGTCGCTCCGGGCGTTCTAAGCTCGAAAAGCCAAGCAATTGGCTTTTCGTCCGCTGCGCGGACCGCTTCTCACCCCCGTAAGGGGGAGGGGAAGCCGGCACTCAGTGCCAGCCCTCAGTGGTTGTCCCTCGGCATGCCCGCCGTATGCGCGACGTCCTGGTATTTCACCGCCGGCTTCAGCACCATGCCCTGATCGAACTGGTCGACCATGGCGCGCTGGATTTCCTGCCACGGCGTCTGGTGCTTCGGATAATGATAGCCGCCATTGCCGTTGAGTGCTACGCGACGCCTGGCCAGCTCCTCGTCGGAAATCAGGATATCGGCCGTGCCCTTCTTCAGATCGATGCGCACGCGATCGCCGGTCTTCAGCAGCGCCAGGCCGCCGCCGACGGCGGCTTCCGGCGAGGCATTGAGGATCGACGGCGTGCCGGACGTGCCGGACTGGCGGCCGTCGCCGATGCAGGGCAGCGAGTGCACGCCCTTCTTGATGAGGTAGGCCGGCGGCTGCATGTTGACCACCTCCGCGCCGCCCGGATAGCCGACGGGACCTGCGCCGCGCATGAACAGGATGGTGTGCTCGTCGATTCCCTCCGCCGGGTCGTCGATGCGGGCGTGGTAATCCTCCGGCCCGTCGAAGACGGCGGCCTTGCCCTCGAAGGCGTCAGGATCGGCCGGGTTCATGAGGTAGCGGTCGCGGAACTCCTCCGAAATCACGCTGGTCTTCATGATGGCCGAATCGAACAGGTTGCCCTTCAGGTTGATGAAGCCGGCTTCTTTCTTCAGCGGCTCGGCGACGGTGCGGATGACGTCATGGTTCTCGTTGACGGCCCCGGCGCAGTTCTCGCCCATCGACCTGCCATTGACGGTGACGGCGTCGGGATGCGGCAGGAGACCGGCCTTCATCAGTTCGGCGACGACCGCCGGCACGCCGCCGGCATGGTGATAGTCCTCGCCGAGATATTCGCCGGCCGGCTGCAGGTTGACCAGCAGCGGGATCTTGTGGCCGACCTTCTGCCAGTCGTCGTTGTCCAGGGGCACGCCGAGATGGCGGGCGATGGCGTTGAGATGGATCGGCGCGTTGGTCGAGCCGCCGATGGCCGAATTGACGACGATGGCGTTCTCGAAAGCTTCGCGTGTCATGATGTCGGAGGGCTTCAGGTCCTCGTGCACCATCTCGACAATGCGCTTGCCGGTTTCATAGGAAATCTGACCGCGCTCGCGATAGGGCGCGGGAATGGCGGCGGAACCCGGAAGCTGCATGCCGAGTGCTTCGGCAAGGCTGTTCATGGTGGTGGCCGTGCCCATGGTGTTGCAATAGCCGGTCGACGGTGCGGAGGAGGCGACGATTTCCATGAACTCGTCGTAGTCGATCTCGCCGGCCGACAGCCGCTGACGCGATTCCCACACGATGGTGCCGGAGCCGGTGCGCTTGCCCTTGTGCCAGCCGTTGAGCATCGGCCCGACCGACAGGGCGATCGCCGGGATGTTGACGGTGGCGGCGGCCATCAGCAGCGCCGGCGTGGTCTTGTCGCAGCCGATGGTGAGCACCACGCCGTCGAGCGGATAGCCGTAGAGCACCTCGACCAGCGACAGATAGGCGAGGTTGCGGTCGAGCGACGCGGTCGGGCGCTTGCCGGTTTCCTGGATGGGATGGCAGGGGAACTCGAAGGGCACGCCGCCGGCCGCCTCGATGCCGGCGCGGATGCGCTTGGCGAGCTGCAGGTGGTGGCGGTTGCAGGGCGACAGGTCTGAGCCAGTCTGGGCGATGCCGATCAGCGGCTTGCCGGACTGCAGTTCCTCGCGGGTGAGGCCGAAATTCAGGTAGCGCTCCAGGTAAAGCGCCGTCATGCCGGGATTGTCCGGGTTGTCGAACCACTCCTGGGAGCGAAGCTTTTTCCGGGTCGGGGCGCCTGCCATCGGGGAAATCCTTATTTGTCTGATAAATGGATAGGACAGCGCCGTCCCCCCGGCAAGAGGGTTCGCTGTCGCACCCCGGACTTTGGTGCGATGGACAGCGACGCCATACCAAGCTACGCATTTCCCACGTCTCGACGGGAGGATGCAATGGCTTTGGTGATCGAAGGCGAGGAGCGCATCGTGGCGCCGGTGGAGAAGGTCTGGGCCGCCCTCAACGATCCGGACGTGCTGAAGGATTGCATCCCCGGCTGCCAGAGCCTGGAGATGAAATCACCAACCGAGATGGCGGCAACCGTCGTGCTGAAGATCGGCCCGATCAAGGCGACCTTCAACGGCGAGGTGACGCTGAAGAATTTGAAGCCGCCGCACTCCTACACCATCCAGGGCGAGGGCAAGGGCGGCATCGCCGGCTTCGCCAAGGGCGGCGCGGACGTGACGCTGACGCCCGACGGCGACGGTACCATGCTGAAATACGCGGCCAAGGCCGATGTCGGCGGCAAGATCGCCCAGCTCGGCAGCCGGCTGATCACCTCGACCTCGAAGAAGCTGGCGGGCCAGTTCTTCTCGACGTTCGGGGAGAAGGTGGGAGGGTAGCGGCACTTTTCCTTCTCCCCGTTTACGGGGAGAAGGTGCCCGAAGGGCGGATGAGGGGCAGCGTAAACGTTCGCGAGTCGGCGCCGCCCCTCACCCGGCCGTTTCACAGCCACCCTCTCCCCGTAAACGGGGCGAGGGAAGAAGCGTCGCCGCTACTCGAAGACGATCGCCGGCGCAGCACCCTCGGCCGACGCCTTCTCCTCGGCCAGCCGCTCCCAGACCTTGGCCGCGATGTCGCGATAGATCTTGGCTTCGGGGCCGTCCGGTTTCGCGGCCACCACCGGCCTGCCGTCGTCGGAGCTTTCGCGAATTCCCATCTCCAGCGGCACCTCGCCGAGGAAGGTGACGCCCAGCCGCTCGGCTTCCTTCCTGGCGCCGCCATGGCCGAAGATGTCGTAGCGCTTGCCGGTGTCGGGGGCGATGAAATAGCTCATGTTCTCGACGATGCCGAGCAGCGGCACGTCGACCTTTCGGAACATGTTGAGGCCCTTGCGGGCGTCGATAAGGGCGAGGTCCTGCGGCGTGGAGACGATGACGGCGCCGGCCAGCGGCACCTGCTGGGCCATGGTGAGCTGGGCGTCGCCGGTGCCGGGTGGCATATCGACCACCAGTACGTCGAGCGGCCCCCATTCGCATTCGCGCAGCATCTGCGTCAGCGCCGAGATCACCATCGGCCCGCGCCAGATCATCGGCGTTTCCTCGTCGACGAGGAAGCCCATCGACATGACCTTGAGGCCGAAATTCTGCATCGGCTGCAGGATCTTGCCGTCCTTCGTCTCCGGCCGGCCCCTGATGCCCAACAGGCGCGGCATGGACGGGCCATAGATGTCGGCGTCGAGCACGCCCACCTTCAGGCCGTTGGCGGCGAGCCCCAGCGCAAGGTTGACGGCGGTGGTGGACTTGCCGACGCCGCCCTTGCCGGACGCCACGGCGATGATCGCTTCGATGCCTGGCACGCCGCGCTTGCCGGAGGTGCGCGAAGCGGGCGCATGCGGGGCATGGCCGCCAGGAGCTGGAGCCGGTCGCGGCGGCTGGCGCGGCGGGGCGTTTTCCATGCCGCCGCCCTTCTTCTCGGCGGTCAGCGCCACGACCGCGCCGGCAACGCCGGGGATCGTCTTGACGACGCGCTCGGCGGCGGCGCGCAGCGGCTCCATCTGCTGCGCCCGTTCGGCCGGAACGGTGATGGAGAAGAAGACCTTGGAATCGGCGATGAAGATTTCCGACACCAGGCCGAGATCGACGATGTTGCCGGTGAAGTCCGGCCCGTTGACCGTCTTCAGGTGCTCAATGACGGTTTCCTTGGTGACGGTCATGGATCATTCCTTGGCTGGCCGGACCGCATGTCCGGCGGGCGTGATGGCGAAATCAAGAGTCACATAATCCGCTTTCGCCGGGACGCAAGCGCCAGATCGCGCCGTCAGCCGGCCAGATGCGAGACCCAGTAGGTCAGCGCCGCGATGGCCGCGGTGGCCGGCAAGGTGACGACCCAGGCGACGACGATGTTGCCGGCAAGCCCCCAGCGCACGGCCGAAACGCGGCGCGCGGCACCCACGCCGACGATGGCGCCGGTGATGGTGTGGGTGGTGGAAACGGGAATGCCGAGCCACGTCGCGCCGAACAGGGTGATGGCGCCGCCGGTCTCGGCGCAGAAGCCCTGCATGGGATTGAGCCGGGTGATCTTGGAACCCATCGTGTGGACGATGCGCCAGCCGCCGAACAGCGTGCCGAGCGCCAGCGCCGACTGGCAGGTCAGCACGACCCACAGAGGCACATAGAACGTGTCGCCCAGCATGCCTTGCGAGTAGAGCAGCACGGCGATGATGCCCATCGTCTTCTGCGCATCGTTGCCGCCGTGGCCGAGCGAATAGAGCGAGGCAGAAAAGAACTGCGCGACGCGAAAGGTGCTGTCGACGGCGAACGGCGTCTGCCGCACGAACAGCCACGACACCAGAAGGATAAGGACCAACGCCAGCACGAATCCGGTGGCGGGCGACAGCACGATTGCCGCGACGGTCTTGCTCAGCCCGCCCCAGACGATGGCGCCGGTGCCGGCTTTGGCGACGCCGGCGCCGACCAGCCCGCCGATCAGAGCATGCGAGGACGAGGACGGGATGCCGAGCCACCAGGTAAGGATGTTCCAGACGATGGCGCCCGTCAGCGCCGCGAAGATGACGGCGGGCGTGACGATCTCGGCCGAGACGATGCCCTTGCCGATGGTCTCGGCGACGTGCAGGCCGAAGAACAGGAAGGCGATGAAATTGAAGAAGGCCGCCCAGAAGACGGCGTATTGCGGCCTCAGCACCCGCGTGGAGACGATGGTGGCGATGGAATTGGCGGCGTCGTGCAGGCCGTTGAGAAAATCGAAGAACAGCGCGACGGCAATCAGGCCGGCGAGCAGCGGAAAGGCGAGCGAAGCTTCCATCGGCGGCTACACGTTCTCGATGACGATGCCGGAAATCTCGTTGGCGACGTCCTCGAAACGATCGACCACCTTTTCGAGCTGACTGTAGATTTCCGAGCCTGTCAGGTAGGCCATGGCGTTGCCGGTGCGATGGCGGTGGAACAGGTCCTTCAGGCCCCGCTCATGCAGTTCGTCGGACCGCTCCTCGGCGCGCGTCACCTCCTCGGCGATCATCGCCAGTTGCTGCGCGTTGGCATTGGCCTTGGCCAGCAGCGGCACGGCCCTGGCGACCAGCCGGGCCGCGTCGACGATCGTGCCGCCCATTTCGCGCATCAGCGGATCGAATTCCTTCGTCTCGAACCGCCGCACGGTCTTGACCGTCTTGTTCATCATGTCGATGGCGTCGTCCATCGACTGGATCAGGTCCTGGATGTCGCTGCGGTCGAAGGGGGTGATGAAGGAGCGCCGCACGGCCAGCATCACCTCGGCAGCGATGGTGTCGGCTTCCTTTTCCAGCGTGACGATCCTGTCGCAGTTGGCCTCGACATCCTCGCCCGAAAGCAGATGTTCCAGCGCCTCGGCGGCGGCCACGACCGTGCGTGCGTGCCGGTCGAACAGATCGAAGAAACGATCCTCGCGCGGCAGAAGCTTGCGAAACCAGCCCAGCATTTCCGACGTCCCTTTGCGGCGATGGCGTCCCATAACGCGATTAGCCGGCGGCGCAAATACAAACTGGTGCAAAAAGTGGGGATGCCGGCATGGCCGGCCGGTTGCCTCATGATAGGTTCGGCCATGATCGACAAGCTGGAATTCTTCATCGCGCTGGCCAGGGAGGAACATTTCGGCCGCGCGGCGGAACGTTGCGGGGTGACGCAGCCGACGCTCTCGGCCGGCATCAAGCAGTTGGAGGACCAGCTCGGCGTCATGCTGGTCAAGCGCGGCTCGCGCTTCCAGGGGCTGACGCCGGAGGGCGCGCAGGTGCTCGCCTGGGCGCGGCGCATCGTCGGCGACACGCGGGCCATGAAGGAGGAGATGCGCGCGGCCAAGATCGGCCTCACCGGCCATATCCGCATCGCCGCCATCCCCACCGCGCTCGCCATGGTGGCAAGGCTGACGACGCCGTTCCGCGAGAAGCATCCCGGCGTCACCTTTTCGATCCTATCGAGAACCTCTATCGAGGTGCTCACCCTGCTCGGCAATTTCGACATCGATGCCGGCATTACCTATCTCGACAACGAGCCGCTGGGACGGGTGGCAAGCGTGCCGCTCTATAACGAGCGCTACCAGCTCATCACGGCCGTCGGCACGCCCTACTCCGACCGCGACCATGTGTCATGGGCCGAGGTCAGCCGGCTGCCGCTCTGCCTGCTCACCCCCGACATGCAGAACCGGCGCATCATTGACCAGCACCTCGCCGAAGCCGGCGTGCAGGTGCGGCCGACGCTCGAATCGAATTCGATGATCGTGCTGTTCTCGCACATCAGGACCGGCAAATGGTCGTCGATCATGCCGCTCAACCTCACGGAAACGTTCGGCTTTTCCGAACCGATCCGGTCCATTCCCATCGTTGATCCGGATGCCCGCCACACGGTCGGCCTAGTGGCTGCCCCGCGGCAGCCGCAGACGCCGCTGGTGTCGGCGCTGTTGGACGAGGCAATGACGCTGGCAAGCGATTTCCGGCAGGAGCGTTGATCTAAAAGGGTTACAACAACGGATTGATAGAAAATTTCTATCAAGCAACGGGACAACGCTATTGATTCCGCCGGTTTGCTCCGGTTTCTTAAGGACTTAGCGGGTAGACCGCGACGACAGGGAGGGCGCTGCATGGCTGTGCAGCCTGCAAGTACCGAAATAGCGACGCGCACGGCGTCGATCATCCAGGAATTCAAGGCGCTGGAAGGGCCGCTGCTTCCCATCCTGCACGGCGTCCAGGGCGAATTCGGCTACGTCCCGCAGGAGGCGCTGCGCGTCATCGCGGACGAGCTGAACCTGTCGCGTGCCGAAGTGCATGGTGTCGCCTCCTTCTATCACGACTACCGCAAGGAACCCGGCGGCCGGCATGTGCTGAAGGTGTGCCAGGCGGAAGCCTGCCAGTCGATGGGCTCGGACGCGACGACGGCGCGGATCAAGCAACTGCTCGGCATCGATTTCCACGAGACGGCGAAGGACGGCTCGGTGACACTGGAACCGGTCTATTGCCTGGGCCTGTGCGCCTGCTCCCCTTCCGCCATGCTCGACGGCGAAGTGATCGGCCGACTGGATAACGAAAAGATCGACGAGATCGTCGAGGCGGTGCGCTCATGATCCCCCGCATTTTCATTCCCGACGATTCGGGTGCCGTCGCACTCGGTGCCGACAAAGTCGCCAAGGCGATCGAGAAGGAACTCAAGGAGCGCGGTATCGAGGCCAAGATCGTGCGCAACGGCTCGCGCGGCGCCTATTTCCTCGAACCGATGGTCGAGGTCGCCTGCGATGCCGGGCGCGTCGCCTACGGCCCGGTCAAGGTCTCCGACGTCAAAGGACTTTTCGACAGTGGCTTCCTGAAGGGAAGCCATCACAAGCGCTGGCTGGGCGATCCGGCCAAGATCCCGTTCCTGGCGAAACAGACGCGGCTGACCTTCGCGCGCTGCGGCATCATCGACCCGCTGTCGCTCGACGCCTACGAGCGCCACAGCGGCCTCAAGGGCCTGCGCAAGGCCATCGCCATGCAGCCGGCCGACATCGTCAAACAGGTGACGGATTCAGGCCTGCGCGGACGCGGCGGCGCCGGCTTCCCGACCGGGATCAAGTGGAAGACCGTGCTCGATACGGCGGCTGACCAGAAATACATCGTCTGCAACGCCGACGAGGGCGATTCGGCCACCTTCGCCGACCGCATGATCATGGAAGGCGATCCCTTCGTGCTGATCGAGGGCATGGCCATCGCCGGCATCGCGACCGGCGCGACCAAGGGCTACATCTACATCCGTTCCGAATATCCGCATGCCGTCGCCAAGATGAACAGGGCGGTGGAGATAGCCCGCAAGGCGGGCGTGCTCGGCGTCAAGGTGCTGGGTTCGGCGCATGCCTTCGACATGGAGGTGCGCGTCGGCGCCGGCGCCTATGTCTGCGGCGAGGAAACCTCGCTGCTGAACAGCCTCGAGGGCAAGCGCGGCGTGGTGCGCGCCAAGCCGCCGCTGCCGGCCATCCAGGGCCTGTTCGGCAAGCCGACGGTGATCAACAACGTCATCTCGCTCGCCTCGGTGCCGATCGTCATGGACAAGGGCGCGGAATACTACCGCGACTTCGGCATGGGCCGCTCGCGCGGCACGATCCCGATCCAGATCGCCGGCAACGTCAAGCACGGCGGCCTGTTCGAGACCGCCTTCGGCCTGACGCTCGGCGAAATCGTCGACGATATCGGCGGCGGCACGGCAAGCGGCCGGCCGGTGAAGGCAGTGCAGGTCGGCGGTCCGCTGGGCGCCTATTTCCCGCGCGGCCTGTTCGACACGCCGTTCGACTACGAGGAGTTCGCCAAGCGTGACGGGCTGATCGGCCATGCCGGCATCACCGTCTTCGACGACAGCGCCGACATGCTGAAGATGGCGCGTTTCGCCATGGAGTTCTGCGCCGTCGAAAGCTGCGGCAAGTGCACGCCCTGCCGCGTCGGCGCGGTGCGCGGCACCGAAACGATCGACCGGATCGCCGCCGGCATCGAACCGGAGAAGAACCTCACTCTCGTCACAGACCTGTGCAATACTATGAAATTCGGGTCGTTGTGCGCGTTGGGCGGCTTCACCCCCTATCCGGTCATGAGTGCGCTGACCCACTTCCCCGAGGACTTCAAGCCGGCGCCCGTGCGCGCCGCTGCGGAATAGGAGCGGACCGATGAACGTCAAGGCCGACATTTCCTCGCTCGTCACCGAGATCGACTACGGCACGCCCGAATCCAAGGCTGAAAAGACGGTGACGCTGACCGTCGACGGCCGCTCGATCACGGTGCCGGAAGGCACCTCGATCATGCGCGCCTCTATGGAAGCGGGCGTCGAGATCCCGAAGCTGTGCGCCACCGACATGCTGGACTCCTTCGGCTCGTGCCGGGTCTGCCTGGTCGAGATCGAAGGCCGCAACGGCACGCCGGCATCCTGCACGACGCCGGTCGGCGAAGGCATGGTGGTCCACACCACCAGCGACCGGCTCGACGCCATCCGCAAGGGCGTCATGGAACTCTACGTGTCCGACCATCCGACGGGTTTTGGCGAAAAGGCCGGTACAGGTGCCAGCGAATTCGACCATGTCGCGAAAATGGTCGGGCTCTCCGAGAACCGCTACGGCGTCGAGGGCCGCAACCATGTGAAGCCGGAAGACGGCGTGGCGCCGGGCCATGGATCGCTCACCATCGACTACATGGTGCGCGACGATTCCAACCCGTATTTCAGCTACGATCCGGCCCAGTGTATCGTCTGTTCGCGCTGCGTGCGCGCCTGCGAGGACGTGCAGGGCACGTTCGCGCTGACCATCGAGGGCCGCGGCTTCGAAAGCCGCATGGTCGCCTCGATGAACGAGGCCTTCGTCGAATCCGAATGCGTGTCCTGCGGCGCCTGCGTGCAGGCCTGCCCGACCGACGCCCTGCGCGAAAAGGCGGTGCTGGAAAAAGGCATGCCGGAGCGTTCGGTGGTGACGACCTGCGCCTATTGCGGCGTCGGCTGCAACTTCAAGGCCGAGGTGAAGGGCGACGAGGTCGTGCGCATGATGCCGTACAAGGCCGGCAAGGCCAACCACGGCCACAGCTGCGTCAAGGGCCGCTTCGCCTATGGCTACGCCACGCACAAGGACCGGATTCTTTCGCCGATGGTGCGCGAGAAGATCACCGATCCGTGGCGCGAGGTGACCTGGGAGGAAGCGCTGGCGCATGCCGCCGGCGAGTTCCGCCGCATCCAGTACCAGTACGGCCGCGCCTCCATCGGAGGCATCACCTCGTCGCGCTGCACCGACGAGGAGACCTACCTTGTGCAGAAACTGGTGCGGCAGGGTTTCGGCAACAACAACGTCGATACCTGCGCGCGCGTCTGCCATTCGCCGACCGGTTACGGCCTCAACACCACGCTCGGCACCTCGGCCGGCACGCAGGATTTCGATTCGGTCGAGGAAGCGGACGTCATGCTGCTGATCGGCGCCAACCCGACCGACGCGCATCCGGTATTCGCCTCGCGCATGAAGAAGCGCCTGCGCGAAGGCGCCAAGATCATCGTCATCGACCCGCGCCGCATCGACCTGGTGAAAAGCCCGCATGTGAAGGCCGTTCACCACCTGCCGATCAAGCCGGGCACCAACGTCGCCATCCTGACGGGACTGGCGCATGTCATCGTCACGGAGAAGCTCTACAACGAGACCTATATCCGCGAACGCTGCGATTGGGACGCCTTCGAGGACTGGTGCGAGTTCGTCTCCGACGCGCGCTACAATCCGGAAGAGACGGCGAGGATCTGCGGCGTCGACGCCGAGACGATCCGCGAGGCGGCACGCCTCTACGCCACCGGCGGCAACGGCGCCATCTATTACGGCCTCGGCGTGACCGAGCACAGCCAGGGCTCGACCGCGGTGATGGGGCTCGCCAACCTCGCCATGGCGACGGGCAATCTCGGCCGCAACGGCGTCGGCGTGAACCCGCTGCGCGGCCAGAACAACGTGCAGGGCTCGTGCGACATGGGTTCCTTCCCGCACGAATTCCCGGGCTATCGCCATATCGCCATCGATTCGGTGCGCCAGATCTACGAGGACCTGTGGGGCGTCACGCTCGACAAGGAGCCGGGCCTGCGCATCAACAACATGCTCGACGCTGCCACCGACGGCTCGTTCAAGGGAATCTACATCCAGGGCGAGGACATTCTTCAATCCGACCCCGATTCCAAGCACGTCGCCGCCGGCCTGGCAGCGATGGAATGCGTGGTGGTGCACGACCTGTTCCTCAACGAGACGGCGCGCTACGCCCATGTGTTCCTGCCCGGCTCGACTTTCCTGGAGAAGGACGGCACCTTCATCAACGCCGAGCGCCGCATCAACCTGGTGCGCAAGGTGATCGAGCCGAAAGCCCGCTACGCTGACTGGGAAGCGACGCAGGAACTGGCGCGCGCGCTTGGGCTCGACTGGAACTACACGCACCCATCCGAGATCATGGACGAGATCGCGGCGACGACGCCGACCTTCGCCGGCGTGTCCTTCGATCTTCTCGAGCGTGAAGGCTCGGTGCAGTGGCCGTGCAACGAAAAAGCGCCGCTCGGCACGCCGATCATGCACATCAACGGCATCGTGCGCGGCAAGGGCAACTTCGTGCGCACCGAATACGTCGCCACGGAGGAAAGGTCCGGACCGCGCTTCCCGTTGCTGCTCACCACCGGGCGCATCCTCACCCAGTACAATGTCGGCGCGCAGACGCGGCGGACCGGCAACAGCGTCTGGCACCCGGAGGACCGGCTGGAGATCCACCCGCACGATGCGGAGGATCGTGGCATCCATGACGGCCAGTGGGTCCGGCTGGCGTCGCGCTCCGGCGAGACGACGCTGCGCGCGCTGATCACCGACCGCGTGGCGGTGGGCGTGGTCTACACCACCTTCCACCATCCGGACACGCAGGCCAACGTGGTGACGACCGAAGCGACCGACTGGGCGACCAACTGCCCCGAATACAAGGTGACCGCCGTGCAGGTCGGGCCGTCGAACGGGCCGACGGAATGGCAGCGCGACTACGAAGACCTGTCGAAGAAGACGCGGCGCATCAAAGGCCATCTCGAAGCGGCGGAGTAGGTTTTGACCCGCCCCGCCATCACCTCCACGTCGCGGCTCGCCCGCCGCGCCAGCGGCATGGCGAGCGCGCCGCGCAACGTTCCGGAGGAGGCGCCGGTGGCGTTCAGCTTCGCCGGCACGACGCATGCGGTGATGATGGCCTCGCCCGCCGATTTCGAGGATTTCGCCCTCGGTTTCTCGCTGACCGAAGGCATCGTCGGGTCACCTGACGAGATCGACGCCATCGAGGTGCAGGATCTCGGCGCCGGCATCGACATCCAGATCAGGCTGAAAGACAGCGCCAATAAGCGCTTCGAAGCGCGCCGGCGCAGGCTGGCCGGACCGGTCGGCTGCGGTCTGTGCGGCATCGAATCGATCGACGAGGCGATGCGCTCGGTCGACGGCGTCGGCGGCTCGAAACTGCAATTGACGCCCGAGGACATCACCGGCGCGGTGCGGTTGCTGGCGAAGCAACAGCCGCTGCATGCCGAGACCGGCGCGGTGCATGCCGCCGGCTTCTACGTGCCGGGCAAAGGCATCGTCGCGGCGCGCGAGGATGTCGGCCGCCACAATGCGCTGGACAAGCTGGGCGGTGCGTTGGCCAGGGCCGGCATAGACGGCGCTTCCGGAGCGGTGGTGGTGACCAGCCGCGTCTCGGTCGAGATGGTGCAGAAGACTGCGGCGATCGGATCGCCGGCGATCGTTGCAGTGTCGGCGCCGACCGCGCTTGCCATCCGCACCGCCGACGAGGCCGGCATGACGCTGGTCGCGCTGGTGCGCGGCGACGATTTCGATGTTTTTACCCACCCCGAGCGGGTGACGAGGGGAGCAGCCAAGCATGTCGCATGACCTGAATTCTTCGATGACCACCAAGGATAAGCTGATGGTCATGGCCAATCAGATCGCGACGTTCTTCCATTCCAAGCCGCGCGAGGAAGGCATTGCCGGTGTCGCCGAGCACATCAACAAGTTCTGGGAACCGCGCATGCGGCGGCAGTTCTTCGAGATGATCGACGGCGGCACGCCCGGCTTCGACGAGTTCGTGCTGAAAGCCGCGCCCAGCATCAGGCGCCCGCCGGCGCCGCTGGACGGCCCTCCGCCATTGCCGGCAAAGGCCAAGGCGGTCGGATAGAGCAGCTCTTCCTTCTCCCCCGCTTGCGAGGAGAAGGTGCCCTAAGGGCGGATGAGGGGCTGCGCGAATATTCGCAAAGTCGGCACCGCCCCTCACCTGCCTGCCGGCGTTTGTCACTCGAAAAGCCAAGCAATTGGCTTTTCGTCTGCTTCGCAGACCGTTCCTCACCTCCCCGTAAACGGGGCGAGGAAAGCTACGAATGCGCAATCATAACGTGCCGCACCGCCGTATAATCCTCCAGCGCGTAGAGCGACATGTCCTTGCCGTAGCCGGATTGCTTCAGCCCGCCGTGCGGCATCTCGTTGCAAAGCATGAAGTGCGTGTTGATCCAGGTGCAGCCGTATTGCAGGCGCGCCGCCGTCGCCATGGCGCGGGCAATGTCCTTCGTCCATACCGACGAGGCGAGCCCGTAGTCACTGTCGTTGGCCCAGGCGACCGCCTCGTCCGCATCCGAGAAGTGGGTGACGGAAACGACCGGGCCGAACACCTCACGACGCACGATCTCGTCTTCCTGCAAGGCACCCGCCACCACGGTCGGCTGGTAGAAGAAACCCGACCCCTCGCCCGGCCTGCCGCCGGTGGTGATCTCGATGTGTTTCAGTTCCGAGGCGCGCTCGACGAAGCTCGACACGCGGTCGCGCTGGCGCCGGGAAATCAGCGGGCCGATCTCGTTTTCTGTGTCGTCCGGGCGGTTGTACCTGATGGTCGAGACGGCGGACGACAGATCGGCGACCAGCTTGTCATAGATCTTCCTGCCGGCATAGATGCGGCAGGCGGCGGTGCAGTCTTGCCCGGCATTGTAATAGCCGAAGGCGCGCAGGCCGGTGACCACCGCGTCGAGATCGGCGTCGTCGAAGACGACGACCGGCGCCTTGCCGCCCAGTTCGAGATGCGTGCGCTTGACCGACTTGGCGGCAGCCTGCAGCACCTTCTTGCCGGTGGCGACGTCGCCGGTGATCGAGATCATGTTGACCTTCGGATGGTTGATCAACGGGCTGCCAACGCTGTCGCCACGGCCCAGCACGACGTTGACGACGCCTTCCGGCAGCACATCCGCCAGCACACGCGCCAGTTTCAGCGCCGTCAGCGGCGTCTGTTCGGACGGCTTGAAGACGACGGTGTTGCCGCCGGCGATCGCCGGCGCCAGCTTCCAGGCCATCATCATCAGCGGATAGTTCCACGGCGCGATGGAAGCGACGACGCCGACCGGATCGCGGCGGATCATCGAGGTGTGGCCGGGCAGGTATTCGCCCGCCACCTGCCCCGGCATGGTGCGCACCGCGCCGGCGAAAAAGCGCCAGCAATCGACGATGGCCGGGATCTCGTCATTCAACACCGAATTGATCGGCTTGCCGCAATTCAACGCTTCCAACCGGGCGAACTCGGCGGCGTCCGCCTCGATGCGGTCGGCAATCTTCAGGAGGCATGCCGATCGCTCGGCCGGCGTGGTGCGCGACCAACTCGCGAACGCCTTTTCGGCAGCCGCCACCGCCGCCTCGATCTGCGCCGGGTTGGCCTCGGGCAGGTCGAGGATGGTGGCGCCGGTCTTCGGATTGAGCACCGCCTCGCCGGCCTCGGTGCCTTTCTCGAACTTCGCGCCGATCAGCATTTCGGTGTGCATGGGGAACTCCCGTGATGATTTGGGATTCATTTGCCCGAACCGGCGATCTGGTCGCCGTCACGGGTGAGGTAGTAGGCCAACAGGATGGGCAGGAACGTCACCATCACCACCACCATGGCAACGACATTGGTGACCGGGCGCTGGCGCGGGCGGATCAGTTCCTCCAGCATCCAGATTGGCACCGTCTGCTGCTGGCCGGCGGTGAAGGTGGTGACGATGACCTCATCGAAGGACAGCGCGAAGGCGAGCATGCCGCCGGCCAGAAGGGCTGTCGCGATGTTGGGCAGCACGACATGCCGGAAGGTCTGGAAGCCGTCGGCGCCGAGATCGTAGGACGCCTCGATCATCGAGCCGGAGGTACGGCGGAAGCGGGCGACGGCGTTGTTGTAGACCACCACCACGCAGAAGGTGGCGTGGCCGAGCACGATGGTCCAGAAGGAGAAGGGAATGTCGGTCAGCGAAAAAGCCGAGCGCAGCGCGATGCCGGTGATGATGCCGGGCAGCGCGATGGGCAGGATGACCAGCAGCGAGATCGTCTCGCGGCCGAAGAATTTCGAGCGGGACACGGCGGCCGAGCACAGCGTGCCCAGAACCAGCGCGATCAACGTCGAGATGGCGGCTACGCGCACGGAGAGCGATAGGGCCGACCACACGTCCGGCCGGTTCCAGGTGACGCCGAACCATTGCAGCGTGAAGCCCGGCAGCGGCCACTGGAAGGTCTTTTCCTCGGTGGTGAAGGCGTAGACGAAGATCAGCAGGATCGGCAGGTGCAGGAACAGCAGCCCACAGGCGGCGGCGACCTTCAGCGGCAGGGGGGCGGACGCGTTGCGGTCAGAGCGCATCGAAGGCCCCCAGCTTCTTGGCGCCCCACAGGTAGAAGCCCATGATGACGATGGGCACGACGGCGAAGGCGGCGGCGAGCGGGATGTTGCCGGCGGTGCCCTGCTGGGCATAGACGGCCTGGCCGATGAACAGGCGCGAGGTGCCGATGATCTGCGGGATGATGTAGTCGCCTAAAGTCAGCGAGAAGGTGAAGATGGAGCCGGCGACGATACCGGGGAGCGCCAGTGGGAACAGCACGTTACGGAACGTCTGGCCGGGCGAGGCGCCGAGGTCGGACGATGCCTCGATGAGGTTCGTCGGCACGCGCTCGAGTGAGGCCTGCACCGGCAGGATCATGAAGGGCAGCCAGACATAGACGAAGGCGATGAAGGTGCCGGTGGCCGAGACCGAGAGCGAGGAGCCGCCGACATAGGGCAGCGCCAGCCAGCCGTCGAGCAGCCAGCCGAGATGCACCTTGGCCAACAGCCAGGTGAGAATACCTTCCTTGGCGAGGATCAGCTTCCAGGCATAGACCTTGACGAGATAGCTCGACCACAGGGGCAGCATGACGGCGAGGTAGAACAAGGCCTTCCAGCGGCCGCGCGCATAGCGCGCCGCGTAGTAGGCGATGGGGAAGGCGATGGCCGCCGAGGCCAGCGTCACAAGGGCTGCCATCGTCACCGTGCGCAGGATGATGTCGAGATTGGCGGCCTGCAACAGGTCGCCGTAGGTTTTCAGCGTGAACTGCCGGTTGATGAGGCCGGAAAACTCATCGATCGAAAAGAAGCTCTGCAAAAGCAGGGCGATCAGCGAGCCGATATAGACGATGCCCAGCCACAACAGCGGCGGCGCCAGCATCAGCAGCAGCAGGACGCGCGGCCGTCGCCAGAACAGGTCGGACAGCGCGCCGCGCATGCCGCCCGACGAAGGCAGCACGGCGGGAGCTTGCCGCGTCGGCAGGGTCGCCTGCACGCTCACGCGCCTTCCTCCATCAGATGCAGGCTCTCGCGGTTGAAGGAGAGCGTCACCTGCTCGCCTTCCCGAGGCAGCGCCGACCCGGCCGGTACGGTGGCATGCAGCCGCAGACCGTCGGCATCGAGCGCCAGCCTCGTGGTGGCGCCGAGGTAGTTGGTGGCGACGAGACGCGCCGCCACGCCCTCATTCCCCTTGGCGCCGCCGCCAAGGTTGACCCGGATCGCTTCCGGCCGCAGCGATCCCCAGCGTTTCTGGCCGGACCAGCGCTGGACGAAATCCGGCGGCAGGACGTTGGAGGAGCCGACGAAATCGGCGACGAAGCGGGTCGCCGGCTTCTGGTAGATGTCCTGCGGCGCACCGACCTGGGCGATGCGGCCCTCGTTGAAGACGGCCACGCGGTCGGCCATGGAAAGCGCCTCGCCCTGGTCGTGGGTGACGAAGACGAAGGTGATGCCGAGCGCCTTCTGCAAGGATTTCAGCTCCTCCTGCATGTCCTCGCGCAGTTTGAGATCGAGCGCGCCGAGCGGCTCGTCCAGCAACAATACCTTGGGCTGGTTGACCAGTGCACGGGCAAGCGCGACGCGCTGGCGCTGGCCGCCGGACAACTGGCCGGGCCGGCGCGCGCCATAGCCGGGCAGGCGCACAAGAGCGAGCGCCTCCTCCGCAGCCTTGTGCCGCTCCGCCTTGCCAGTGCCCTTGACCATCAGGCCATAGGCGACGTTGTCGAGCACATTGAGATGCGGGAACAGCGCGTAGTCCTGGAAGACGGTGTTGACGTTGCGGCGATAGGGCGGAACGCCCTCGGCACGCTCGCCGAAGATGGAAATGGACCCTGCGGTGGGCTGCTCGAAACCGGCGATGAGCCTGAGACAGGTCGTCTTACCGGAGCCGGACGGCCCCAGCATGGCGAAGAACTCGCCAGGCTGGATGTCGAGGGAAAGCGCGTCGACGGCTTTCACCGCGCCGAAATGGCGGGATACGCCCTGGAAGGAAACGGCTGGGGTCATCGTGCTGTCGCCTCAGATTTACGATCGAGAGCGGGGACGCCGCCTCCTCTACGGAGGAAGTCACGCCGCAGGCGCGGGTGGAGATGGAAATGGGAGGAGCTCATCCGTCCCCACCTCGCGCGGCATCCTTCCCCAGAAGGGGAAGGACAGGCATTTACCGTCCGCCGATGACGCCGATGTAGTCCGACACCCAGCGGTAGTAGGGCACGCACTGATCGCCCTGCGTGGCGCATTTGGAGGTCGGCGTCTTCCAGAACTTGATCTTGTCGAAGTTCTCGAAGCCGTTGGTCTTGCACCCCTCGTCGGTCAAAAGTTCGTTGCCCTTGCAGGCGGCGGGCACGACCGGCACCGAGCCGAACCATGCGGCGAGGTCGCCCTGCACCTTCGGCTTCAGCGAATGCTCGATCCACATATAGGCGCAGTTCGGATGCGCGGCGTCGGCCTCCATCATGGTGGTGTCGGCCCAGCCGGTGGCGCCCTCTTCCGGAACGGTCGAGGCGATCGGCTGCTTGGCAGCGACCAGTGTGTTGACCTGGAACGGCCACGAGGAGGAGGCGACAACGCCTTCGTTCTGGAAATCGTCGACCTGGATGGCGGCGTCGTGCCAGTAGCGGCCGACCAGCGTGCGCTGGACGCGCAGCAGTTCGAGCGCGGCTTTGTACTGGTCCTCGTTCAGCTCATAAGGGTCCTTGATGCCGAGCTCGGGCTTGTGCGCCATCAGGTAGTTGGCGGCGTCGGCGATGTAGATCGGCCCATCATAGGCCTGCACGCGGCCCTTGTTGGACTTGCCGTCCGACAGGGTCTGCTCCTCGAAGACGACATTCCAGCTCTTGGGCGCTTCCTTGAAGATCTCGGTGTTGTACATCAGCACGTTCGGCCCCCACTGGTAGGGCACGCCGTAATGGACGCCGCCGACCGTGTACCAGGGCGCGTTCTGCAGGCGCTCGTCCACCGTCTTCCAGCTCGGGATCAGGTCGAGGTTGATCGGCTGCACGCGCTTGCCGGCGACGAGGCGCAGCGAGGCATCGCCGCTGGCCGTGACGAGGTCGAAGCCGCCCTCATTCATCAGCGACACCATCTCGTCGGAGGTGGCGGCGGTCTTGACCGTCACCTTGCAGCCCGTTTCCTTTTCGAAATCCGTCACCCAGTCGTAGGCCTTGTCCGTCTCGCCGCGTTCGACGTAGCCCGGCCAGGCAACGATATTGAGTGCGCCTTCGCCCTTGCCGAGTTCCTTCAGCGCCTCCTGCGCGACAGCCTGACCGGCGAAGGTCAGCGCGACGGTCAAGGCTGTGCAGGACTTCAGGAATGAATTCATTGTCATCCTCCCATTCAAAGGGGCCACACTCCAGCGGCGGCTTTGATCCCTTGGAGAGAAGGTGTCGCGAAAATCCCGGTTTCGCAAATTCATTTATCAGAACGCCGATATCGGTTTTACCGATAGGTATCGGTTACGGCCGCTGCCGCACCGTGCGCTGGGCCTGGGCAAGGCCGATAAAGTCGCGCGCCGCCTGCGGCAGGCCGGAGCCACGCCGCCAGACCATGCCGACCTGGACCACCGGCAACGCGCCGGACACGTCGCGCTGCTCGATGCGGTCACCTTCCAGCGACCACGGCCGGTAGACGAGGTCGGGCAGCAGCGCCACCCCGGCGCCCGTGGCGACAAGGCTGCGAACGGCCTCGACCGAACGGGTGCGGAAGGCGACGTTCGGCCTGGTGCCGATGGCGGCGAGCAGCTTGCCGGTATTTTCCTCCGTCTCGTCGACGGTGAGCATGATCAGCGGCTCGCCTGCGAGATCGCCGATGCCAATGATTTCCGTCGTCGTCAGCCGGTGGCTGAGCGGCAACCATAACCTGTAGGCCGACACCTCCAGGATTTCCGACTGCAATGCCATGCGGTCGCGCAGGTTGGAGGTCACCATGACGGCGATGTCGAGCTTGCCGCCGACCAGCAGGTGCTCAAGGTAGTCGCCATTGTCCTCGATCGCCGAGACTTCGACGCCGGGATTGGCACGGCGGTAGCGGGCGAGAAGATCGGAGAGCACGTAGCCGGCGACCAGCGAGGTCACGCCGAGTTGCAGCCTGCCGCCGGTCGCCGCAGGCGCATCGAGGAAGGCACGGCGGGCGTCCGAAACGTCGGCCAGGATCTTGGTGGCATGGCGCAGGAACTGATGCCCCTTGTGGGTAATCGACAGGCCGCGCGGATGGCGCTCGAACAGTTCGACGCCAAGGTCGCCCTCCAATTCCTTGATCGCCTCCGTCACCGAGGACTGCGAGATCGACAGGTTCTGTGCCGCGCGCGACACCGTGCCCTGCTCGGCGACGGCGACGAAGAACTGGAGCTGGCGGATGGTGAAGGCCATGCACCGAATAAACACGGTGCGGGCGGCACTGGAAAGGGCTGCGATCAAGCCTTTTCGGCGATCTCCAGCAATGAAGACAGAAGCACGTCGCGTTCCTCGGGCGACAGGATATCGAAATCGAACAGATTCAGGCTGCGCAGGCCCTCGATGGCGAGGTAGCACAGCAGAACGGCGCGCAGGTCGTTCGTCTCGCCCTTGAGACGCGCGAAGAGCTGGCGGTGGAATGCCTTCATCGGCGTCAGGAAATCCGGATCTTCGGCAATCGCGGAAAAAACCCACGAAGCCGAGGACGGTTCACTCTCCTGACATTCCCGGACAGAGCGCTTGACGAAGGCTTCGAGCAGGCTCTCGCCGCTAGCATGCGCCTCGGTCAGCGACTGTTCGAATTCGCCCAGGTAGCGCTCCACGAGCGCCTGCATGAGCTTGCCTTTGCTGGGAAAATTGTAGAGAAGTCCGCCCTTGGAGACGCCGGCACGACTGGCCACCGCCTCCAGGGAAACATTTCCCGGACCGGATACCCGCGCGACATCGGCCGCCGCAGCCAATATCTTTTCACGCGAGTTGGTTCTTCGGGAAGTCGCCATGCCCCCCCCATATATTAGCCGCACCCCGGTTGACAAGACCGTCCGGACGGTACAGTAAGTGCCGCGATTCAAAACCGGCGTTTCACGCCGGTGCCTCCGTGCACGCAGCGAAGTCAGCGTGTACGGCCATCCATACCAAACGCCGCCCGAGGGACCGTCCGTGATCAAGCGCTTCATCATTGCCTTCATTCTGCTTGTCCTCATCGGCGGCGGCATCGTCGGCTTCAACCTGTTCCGCGACAAGGCGATCCAGCAGTATTTCGCCAACATGCCAGTGCCGTCGCTGACGGTATCGACGGTCAAGGTCGAGCCCACCACCTGGACGCCTGGCATCGAGGCGATCGGCACGGCCGCGGCCTCGCGCGGCGTCGACCTCACCGTGGAAACCACCGGCATCGTCAAGGAAATCCAGTTCAAGGCGAACGATCATGTGGAGCAGGGCCAGCTTCTGGTCCGGCTCGACGACGCGGTGGAGCAGGCGGACCTCGCGGCGGCCAAGACCCAGGCGGCCCTTGACCAGCAGGCCTTGGACCGTGCGCAGGCTCTGCGCAAGAGCGGAGCAGGCACCCAGGCCGCGCTCGATTCCGCCGAAGCGGCCGCATCGACCTCGAAGTCGCAGGTCGCCAAGCTGCAGGCGCTGGCCGAACAGAAGCTGCTCAAGGCGCCGTTCTCCGGCACCGCCGGCATTCCGCGCGTCGACGAGGGCCAGTACATCGCTCCCGGCGCGACGGTGGTGACGCTGCAGGACCTCGACACCATGCGCGTCGACTTCACCGTGCCCGAACAGCAGTTCGCCGCCCTCAAGATCGGCCAGCCGGTCTCGTTCGGCCTGACGCTGGACAAGCTGCCCTATCGCGGCGCCATCACCGGCATCGACCCCAAGATCGACCCGATCAGCCGGCTGGTTTCGGTACGCGCCGAAGTCACCAATTCCGACGGCAAGCTGAGCCCCGGCCAGTTCCTTCAGGTGCGCGTCGAGTTGCCGAAGGAGGATAACGTCATCGCGATCCCGCAAACGGCGCTGACGACCAGCCTCTACGGCGATTTCGTCTACACCGTCGTTCCCGCGCCGAAGACGGAGACGCCGCCGGCGGCCGAAAAGCCTGCGGAGGGCGCCAAGGCGGCGGACGCCTCGGCCGAAAAGCCGGCCGCGCCGAAGACGGAGGCTCCTGCCCTCGTCGCCAGGCAGATCTTCGTCAAGTCGGGCCGCCATTTCGGCGGACTGGTCGAGATCACCGAGGGCGTCAAGGCCGATGACGAGGTGGTGACGGCGGGCCAGAACCGGCTCTCCAACGGCGCGCACGTCACGGTCGACAACACGCTTACGCCGGAATTGTCGAACGCCAAACAGGGGACCGCACAATGAACGTCTCCGACCTCTTCATCCGCAGGCCGGTCCTTTCGACCGTACTGGCCTGCATGATCCTGCTCCTGGGCTTCCAGGGCATTTCCAGCCTGTCGATCCGCCAGTATCCGAAGGTGGACGAGACGGCGATCACCATCACCACCGCCTATCCGGGCGCCAGCGCCGACCTGATCCAGGGCTTCATCTCGGCGCCGATCGCGCGCGCCGTGTCCTCGACGGAAAACATCGACTACGTCACCTCGGCCAGCCGGCCGTCGTCCAGCACGGTGACCGTGCAGATGAAGCTCGGCTCCAACCCGGACGTGGCGCTGACGGAGGTGATGTCCAAGGTGCAGGGCGTGCGCGGCGTGCTGCCGACGGAAGCCAAGGACCCGGTGATCGTCAAGGGCACCGGCCAGTCGTTCGCGATGATGTATATCTCCATGCAGAATCCGAACATGACGCCGGAGCAGCTCACCGAATACATCGAGCGCGTCATCCGCCCGCGCATGTCGACGGTCGAAGGCGTCTCGGACGTGCAGGTGTTCGGCGCCGCCGACTATTCCATGCGCGTGTGGATCGACCCGGTGAAGCTCGCCTCGCGCGATGTCACCGCCGCCGAAGTGCTTGCGGCCATCCAGGCATCGAACTTCCTGTCGGCACCGGGCAAGACCGAGAACGAATACTACGTCTCGTCCATCACGGTGCGCTCCACCATCCAGACGCCGGAAGCCTTCGGCGAGTTGCCCCTGCGCACCAAGGATGGCAACGTGGTACGGCTGCGCGACGTGGCCACCATCGAGCTGGCCGCAGAAAGCACCGACACCCGCGTCTCCTTCAACGGCAAGCCGGGCACCTTCCTCGCCGTCTTCCCGACGCCGGCCGCCAATCCGCTGACGACCGCCGCTGCCATCCAGAAGCTGGTGCCGACGATCCAGGAAACGCTGCCGCAGGGCATGACGATCGAGGTCGTCTACGATTCCACCGAGCAGATCAGCGCCTCCATCGAGGAAGTCTTCAAAACCATCGGCGAGGCGGTTGCCATCGTCATCGTCGTCATCCTCTTGTTCCTCGGTTCCTTCCGCTCGGTGCTGATGCCGATCGTCACTATTCCGCTGTCGCTGATCGGCGTGTGTTTCCTGCTCTATACAGTTGGATATTCGATCAATCTTCTGTCGCTGCTGGCCATGGTTCTGGCGATCGGCCTGGTCGTCGACGACGCCATCGTGGTGGTGGAGAACATCCACCGCCACATGGAAGAAGACGGCATGTCGGCCATCCAGGCGGCCTTCAACGGCATGCGCGAAATCTCCTCGGCGATCGTGGCCATGACGCTGACGCTGGCGGCGGTGTTCGCGCCGCTGGCCTTCACCGGCGGGTTGACGGGCGCGCTGTTCCGCGAATTCGCCGTGACGCTGGCCGGCTCCGTCGTCCTGTCGGGCCTCATCGCCATCACGATCACGCCGATGATGTCGGCCCGTATCCTGAAAGCCGGCAACCACAGCCGTTTCCAGCGCATCGTCGACGGCACATTCGGCTATGTCGAGCACATTTACGAAAAGCTCGTCACCGGCTCGCTGAAGTACCGGCCGGTGACGCTGATGATCGTGCTGGTGCTCGTCGCCCTGACCGGCTTCATGTTCACCAAGACATCGAGCGAGCTGGCGCCGGAAGAAGACCAGGGCTTCCTGCTCTCGCTGGTGACGGCGCCGCGTTACGCGACGGCGGACTACACCGACCGCTATGTCACCCAGATCCGCGAGCTGACACAGGACATCCCCGAAACGCGGGCGCAGTTCTCGGCCGTCGCCTTCGGCGGCGACACCGGCCAGGCCTTCGTCGGCTTCGCCTTCAAGGATTGGGCCCAGCGTGTCCGCAGTTCCAAGGAACTGCAGGCCGACATCCAGAACCGGCTTGCCAAGGTGGCGGGCGTGCAGGCCTTCGTCTTCGCTCCGCCGACGCTGCCCGGCTCCGGCGGCGGCCTGCCGATCAGCATGGTCGTGCGGTCCACCGGCGAAGCCTCGCAGGTCTACGAGGCGGCCGAGCAGATCAAGAACAAGGCGCAGGCGACCGGCAAGTTCATCATCGTGCAGAACTCGATGGCCTACGACGCGCCGCAGGTGACGGTGACCATCGACCGCGACCGCGCGGCGGCGCTCGGCATTCCCATCGCCGATATCGGCCGCACGCTGACGCTGCTTGTCGGCGGCGCCGAGGTCGCGCAATTCGACCGCGACTCCAACAGCTATGACATCATCCCGCAGGTGCCCGAGGAGTTCCGCAACAATCCCGAGAAACTCGGCCAGTTCTTCGTGCGCTCGACGACCGGTGAAATGGTGCCGCTGTCGGCGGTGGTGAATATTTCCACCAACGCCTCGCCGGCGGCGATCGAGCAGTTCAACCAGTTGAACTCGGCGACGATCTCGGCCCTGCCGCTGCCCGGCGTCACCACCGGCGACGGACTGGCGACGCTTGAGCAGATCGCCCATGAGACGCTGCCCGATACCTTCTTTGTCGACTATTCCGGCCAGTCCAGGCAGGAGAAGGAACAGGGCAACACCATCATGATCGCGTTCGCCGCGGCGGTGCTGGTCATCTACCTCGTGCTCGCCGCGCAGTTCGAAAGCTTTCGCGATCCGCTCATCATCATGATGGCGGTGCCACTGTCGATCTTCGGCGCCATCGTGCCGCTCAACCTCGGGCTCGGCACCTTGAACATCTACACCCAGGTCGGCCTCATCACGCTGATCGGCCTCATCACCAAGCACGGCATCCTGCTTGTGGAGTTCGCCAACCAGCAGCGCGAGATCCATGGCATGCGACGGCGCGACGCCATCATCGCTTCCGCCAAGGTGCGTCTGCGGCCCATCCTGATGACGACGGCAGCCATGGCGCTCGGCGTCGTGCCGCTGATCACCTCCAGCGGCGCGGGTGCGGCAGCGCGCTACTCGATGGGCCTTGTGATCTTCACCGGCATTCTCGTCGGCACGATGTTCACGCTGTTCGTGGTGCCGATGTTCTACACCTTCATAGCGTCGAAGGACCTGCCGCAGCATGCGGAGAAGCCCGACCCGGCGCTGATGCCGGCGACCGACTGGCTTTAGACCGATCGGCATTCAGAAAAAGGCGGCGGAGCGATCCGCCGCCTTCTTCCATTTCCGGTCAGGCTGGTCAGCCTTTTGCCGCCTCCTCGATCTTGGCGACGTCGATCTTGACCATCTTCATCATCGCCGCCATGGCGCGCCCGGCCTTGGCCTTGTCGGGATCGCCGAGCAACTTCGGCAGGATCCGCGGTACGATCTGCCAGGCGACGCCGTAGCGATCCTTCAGCCAGGAGCAGGCTATCCCCCGGCCGCGATCGCCGATCAGGCTGTCCCAGTAGTGATCGACCTCGGCCTGGTCCTCGCAATCGACAGACAGCGAGATGGAATTGTTGAACACGTCCTCAGAATTGCCGTTCAGTGCCTGGAACGACTGTCCGAACAACTCGAAATGAACCATGATGACGCTGCCAGCCGGGCCGGGCCCGCCTTCGCCGCTGCGTAACACGGTTCCCTTCTTCGCGTCGGGAAAGATCGAGACATAGAAGTCCACCGCCTCTTCGGCCTCGTTACGGAACCACAGGCATGGGCTGATCTTCTGCATTGTTTTCTCCTCGGGTATCGGCCTCGGCTTCGACGCTTCGAGGACGGGCAGCACAAGGCCAATCCGACATCCCCGCTGAAAAAAGTATTCCGGCTGCCCTCCACCCAGCGACGCAGGTTCAATCTGGCGCAGCGCAAAACAATGGCAAGGCCGGCGCCCGGCGTATATAAGGCCAGCAGTTCCAGTGAAATTAGGCGCAAGGCGCAGCCGCAAGGACGATCCGATGCCAGCTTACCGTTCCCGTACCACCACCCACGGCCGCAACATGGCCGGCGCGCGCGGCCTTTGGCGCGCAACCGGCATGAAGGATTCGGATTTCGGCAAGCCGATCATCGCGGTGGTGAACTCCTTCACCCAGTTCGTGCCCGGCCACGTCCACCTGAAGGACCTCGGCCAGCTTGTGGCGCGCGAGATCGAGAAGGCGGGCGGTGTGGCCAAGGAATTCAACACCATCGCGGTGGACGACGGCATCGCCATGGGCCATGACGGCATGCTCTATTCGCTGCCGTCGCGCGAACTGATCGCGGATTCGGTCGAATACATGGTCAACGCGCACTGCGCCGACGCCATGGTCTGCATCTCCAACTGCGACAAGATCACCCCCGGCATGCTGATGGCGGCCATGCGCCTCAACATCCCGGCCGTCTTCGTTTCCGGCGGGCCGATGGAGGCCGGCAAGGTGGTGTGGAAGGACAAGGTCACCGCCGTCGACCTGATCGACGCCATGGTGGCTGCCGCCGACGATTCCGTCTCCGACGAGGAGGTGACGGTGATGGAGCGCTCGGCTTGCCCGACCTGCGGCTCCTGCTCCGGCATGTTCACAGCCAATTCGATGAACTGCCTGACCGAGGCGCTCGGCCTGTCCCTGCCCGGCAACGGCTCGACGCTCGCCACCCATGCCGACCGCAAGCGGCTGTTCGTCGAGGCCGGTCATCTCGTCGTCGATCTCTGCCAGCGCTACTACGAACAGGACGACGAGAGCGTTCTGCCGCGCAACGTCGCCTCCAAGCCGGCCTTTGAGAACGCCATGAGCCTCGATATCGCCATGGGCGGTTCGACCAACACGGTGCTGCACATTCTCGCCGCTGCTGTCGAAGGCGGCATCGACTTCACGCTTGCCGACATCGACCGCCTGTCGCGGCGCGTGCCGTGCCTGTCCAAGGTGGCGCCGGCCAAGGCCGACGTGCACATGGAGGACGTCCACCGCGCCGGCGGCATCTTCGCCATCCTCGGCCAGCTGGACAAAGCCGGCCTCATCAACCGCGACCAGCCGACGGTACATACCGCCACGCTTGGCCAGGCCATCGGGCATTGGGACGTTTCGCGCACCAACAGCCAGAAGGTGCGCGACTTCTACCTCGCCGCCCCCGGCGGCGTGCCGACCCAGGTCGCCTTCAGCCAGGAACGGCGCTGGGACGAACTCGACCTCGATCGCGAAAAGGGTGTCATCCGCTCGGCCGAGCATCCGTTCTCCAAGGACGGCGGCCTCGCCGTTCTGAAGGGCAACATCGCGCTCGACGGCTGCATCGTGAAAACCGCCGGCGTCGACGAATCGATCCTGAAATTCTCCGGCCCGGCCGTGGTGTTCGAAAGCCAGGACGCGGCGGTGAAGGGCATCCTCGGCAACGCCGTGAAGGCCGGCGACGTGGTGGTCATCCGCTACGAGGGCCCGCGCGGCGGACCGGGCATGCAGGAGATGCTCTACCCGACCAGCTACCTGAAATCGAAGGGTCTGGGCAAGGCCTGCGCGCTCTTGACCGACGGGCGCTTTTCCGGCGGCACGTCGGGCCTCTCCATCGGCCACGCCTCGCCGGAAGCGGCCGAAGGCGGCGCCATCGGCCTGGTGCGCGACGGCGACCTGATCGAGATCGACATCCCGAACCGCACCATCAACCTCGCCGTACCGGAAGCCGAGCTTGCCGCCCGCCGCGCCGCGCAGGACAAGGCCGGCTGGAAGCCCGCCGAAAAGCGCAAGCGCAACGTCACCCAGGCATTGCGCGCCTACGCCGCCTTCGCCACCAGCGCCGACAAGGGCGCGGTACGCAAGATGCCGGAGTAAGCGTGAAGCCAGGCCTTGCGGGACTCCACAGCCAATTGGGTGCGTCCTTCGAGGCTCGCTTCGCTCGCACCTCAGGATGAGGACCGTTTGATGCCGAACCGAAGCCTTATGGTGCCGGCCTAGAATATCTCGGCATCCGAACAGCGCCCAAGCGTCCTCATCCTGAGGTGCGAGCGACGCGAGCCTCGAAGGACGCATCCTGAAAATATGAACCCAATCGACCGGGAAACGGCATGACTTTCGATCTCCTCATCCGCAACGGTACCCTGCCGGACGGCCGAAAGGCCGATATCGGCATTCGCGGGGAGACCATCGCGGCGATCGAGCCGAAGCTCGAGGCCGAGGCCGGACGGGTAATCAACGCCACCGGCAACCTCGTCTCGCCGCCCTTCGTCGATCCGCATTTCCATATGGACGCGACGCTCTCCTACGGCATCCCGCGCATCAACGCCTCGGGCACGCTCTTGGAAGGCATCGCATTGTGGGGCGAGTTGAAGAAGGTGATGACCTTCGAGGAGGTGCGCGACCGGGCGCTCGCCTATTGTGACTGGGCCGTTTCGATGGGCCTGCTCGCCATCCGCTCGCATGTCGACACCTGCGACGACCGGCTGCTCGGCGTCGAGGCGCTGCTGGAGGTGAAGAAGACCGTCGCGCCGTATATCGACCTGCAACTGGTCGCCTTCCCGCAGGACGGTTTCTACCGCTCGCCGACGGCGCGCGAAAACACCATCCGCGCGCTCGACATGGGCGTCGATGTGGTCGGCGGCATACCGCATTTCGAGCGCACCATGGAAGACGGCCGGCGCTCGGTCACGGAGCTTTGCGAAATCGCCGCCGAGCGCGGTCTGATGGTCGACATGCATTGCGACGAGACGGATGATCCGCTGTCGCGCCATATCGAGCAGCTCGCCTACGAAACGCAGCGCCTCGGCCTGCAGGGCCGGGTGGCCGGCTCGCACCTCACCTCCATGCACTCGATGGACAACTACTACGTCTCGAAGCTGTTGCCGCTGATCGCCGAAGCCAGGGTTTCGGCCATCCCCAATCCGCTCATCAACATCATGCTGCAAGGCCGCCACGACACCTTCCCGAAGCGACGCGGGCTGACGCGGGTCAAGGAGATGCAGGCGCTCGGCATCCGCGTCGGCTGGGGGCAGGACTGCGTGCTCGACCCATGGTATTCGCTCGGCACCGCCGACATGCTCGACGTCGCCTTCATGGGCCTGCATGTGGCGCAGATGTCGTCGCCTGCCGACATGGCGAAGTGCTTCGACATGGTGACGACCGTCAATACCTCGATCATGGGCCTCGACCATCTTGGGCTGGCTGTCGGCAAGCGTGCCAGCCTCGTCGTGCTCGACGCCGGCGACGCCATCGAGGCGGTGCGGCTGCGGCCGGAACGGCTCGCCGTCATCGCGCGCGGCAAAGTGGTTGCCGAGCGCACGCAGCAGGACACGCGGCTGTCGATCGCCGGTCGACCGAAGACGGTGAACCGGAGACATCGGGCGGGATAGCCGCCCTCTTGCCCCGGCATCCTCTGCGCCAACCGATTTCCCTCGCCAGCCGCAACCGGCCGGGCTAAAGGCGGACAAATCCGAGCCAAGTCGGAGGGATTTTGCCGACCATGGCGACCATTGCAGCAAAACTGACCACGAAGAACCTGTTGCTCGCCGGCATCCTGTTGATGCTGGTCGGCGATTTCATGTTCGCTCTCAACGACGCCATGGGCAAATGGCTGGTGGCGTCCTTCTCGGTCGGCGAGGTGGTGGCGATCCGCTCGGTCGGCGCCTTCCTGGTGCTCGGCCCGATGATGGCCCGGCAGGGCGCGGGCAAGCTTTTCAACATCGAACGGCCGCTGCTGCAGGTGCTGCGCGTCGTCGCGACCACCGCCGACACCGGCTGTTTCTATGCAGCGGTCGTCTACCTGCCGCTGGCCGATGTGATGAGCTTCTACATGGCCGGCCCGATCTACGTCGCGGCACTGTCGCATTTCCTGCTCGGCGAAAAGGTCGGCTGGCGGCGCACCATCGCCATCCTGATCGGCTTCTGCGGCGTGCTGATCATCCTGAAGCCGTCTTCCGCCGCCTTCTCGCTGGCCTCGCTCTTCGCGCTGGTTGGGTCGATCGCTTTCGCCTTCACCATCATTCTCGGGCGACTGCTGCGCGGCACCAGCGACACGACGCTGGTGACATGGCAGACGGTCGGCATGCTCGTGGTCGGTGCCGCGCTCGCCATCGGCAACTGGGCCACGCCGAGTGCCTTCGACCTGGGCGCCATGCTCCTGCTCGGCGTCGTATCGTGCATCGCCCATCTCCTCATCACGCGCGCGCTGAAACTGGCGCCGGCCTCGACGCTGGCGCCGCTGCAATACACGCTGCTGTTGTGGGCCGTGGTGTTCGGCTTCGTCTTCTTCAGCGACGTGCCCGGCCCCCGTACGCTGATCGGCGCGGCCATCGTCGTCGTCGCCGGCCTGTTCATCTTCCATCGCCAGAAGGTGGTCGATACGGTGCCGCCGGAGGTGGTGCCGAAGGGCGTGAACTGAGCAGTGACGTTCGAAACCTTCTTCACCAGACCGGCCAGCATCGTCGCCAGGGACCTGATCGGCGCGCGGCTTGCCGTGGACGGTGTCGGCGGCATCATCGTCGAGACGGAAGCCTATGAGCGCGACGATCCGGCCTCGCACAGCTACAACGGCGAGACGAAGCGCAACGGCGCCATGTTCGGCGCGGCCGCGCACGCCTATGTCTACCGCTCCTACGGCATCCACTGGTGCCTGAATTTCGTCTGCCTGCCGGGCAGCGCCGTGCTCATCCGCGCCATCGAGCCGCAAGCGGGCATCACCATCATGGAAACGCGACGGCAGACCCATCGATTGCCGCAGCTCTGCTCAGGACCGGGTCGGCTCTGCCAGGCGCTCGGCGTCGACATTTCGCTGAACGGCGCAGCCCTCGACCGGCCGCCCTTCTCGCTCGAATTGCCGGCGGACCCGATGCCGGTGGCGACCGGCCTGCGCATCGGCATCACCCGGGCCGTCGACAAGCCGTGGCGCTTCGGCCTCGCGGGATCGTCCTTCGTCAGCCGCCGCTTCCGGGAAACGATCAACCGTTGAGTTTCGACGGCCCTTCGCCGATGATCTTCTTGTCTTCCTTGCCGACGGCATCGAGGTCGCGACCGTCATAGGGCAGCGACAGAAGCAGCCGCCGGATGGCGGTAAGCCGGGCGCGACGCTTGTCGTTGGCGCGGATGACGATCCACGGCGCCTCCTTGGCGTGGGTGCGCTTGACCATCTCGTCGCGCGCCCTGGTGTAGGCGTCCCACTTGGTGATGCCGGCGATGTCGATGGGCGAGAACTTCCAGCTCTTGAGCAGGCTGTGGCGACGGTCGTGGAAACGGTCGAGCTGTGTTTCGCGGCCGATGTCCAGCCAGAACTTGAAGAAATGGATGCCGTCGTTGCGGATCATGCGCTCGAAATGCGGCGCCTCGTGCAGGAAGCGCTCGTGCTGCTCGGGCGTGCAGAAACCCATCACCGGCTCGACACCGGCGCGGTTGTACCAGGAACGGTCGAAGCTGACGAATTCGCCGGAAGTCGGGAAATGCCGGACGTAGCGCTGGAAATACCATTGCCCTAGCTCCGGCTCGGTCGGCTTGGGCAGCGCAACATTGCGGGCCGTGCGCGGGTTCATGTACTGGTGGATGGCGAAGATGGTGCCGCCCTTGCCGGCGGCATCGCGCCCCTCGAACAACGCGATCACCCGTTGGCCGGTCTTCTGCAGCCAGGCCTGTGCCTTGACCAATTCGATCTGCAGCCGTTCCAGCGTCTCGTCGTAATCCTTGCCCTTCATCTTCTTGTCGTAGGGATAGCCGCCGGTCGTCAGCTTGTGGTTTTCGATCCAGTCGGGCAGCACCGGATCGTCGATGTCGAAGATGCGCTCCTTGCCCCCGATCTCGATCTTCAGCGGCCCGGTGCGCTCGGGCTGTGCATCGCTCTTTTTCATGCAGACAGAACCTTTTTCGTCATCGTCTTCATGCTATGGGGAGGCCTGCCGGCGGTCCAGCGGGAAGTTATGTCCGCCGGCACGTCCGGCGCGGCAGGAAGAACGCAATGATCGAGGCGCTCTGGCGGAAACTGTGGCGACATCGCCGATTGCTGACGGCCGGCATCGTCGCGATCCTGGTCGCCCATGCGCTGGCCGGCTCTTCCCTCGTGGTGCCGGTTGGCCTCAGCCTCCTGCTCGTCGCGTCCGTCCTGGTGGTCGGCGATGGCGAGAACCAGAACGGCGAAGGCGCAGGCGCCGCCATGGCCGACGACCTGCAAAGGTTGCCGGCGGAGCATCTGGCGCAGGCCGTCACCGATCCGCTCATCCTGTTCGACCGCACGGCGACCGTGGTGCATGCCAATGCCGCCGCCATCGCCACTTTCGGCAGCCTGGCGCCGGGGCTCTCGCTGCCGCTCAAGTTCCGCGCGCCGGAAATGCAGGTGCTGCTGGACAACGTGCTTTCCGGCAGCGTCGGCGCCGACAGCATCGATTACGCGGAAAAGCTGCCGGTGGAGCGGCTCTACCGTGTCAGCGCCTCAACCGTCGGCCATGGCAGCGGCCTCTACGTGCTGATCTTCAAGGACCAGAGCGAGGCGCGCCGCATCGACCGCATGCGGGCCGATTTCATCGCCAATGCCAGCCACGAACTGCGCACGCCGCTGGCCTCCATCTCAGGCTTCATCGAGACCTTGCGCGGCCCCGCCCGCAACGACGCGGCGGCGCGCGACAAGTTCCTGCAGATCATGCAGAACCAGACCGGACGCATGGCGCGGCTGATCGACGACCTCCTGTCGCTGTCGCGGCTGGAGATGAAGCCCTATCTAAGGCCGGGCAGCAGGGTCGACCTCACCGGTACGCTCAAGGCCGTCATCGATACGCTCACGCCGCTGGCGAAGGACAACGGCGTCGTCATCGAACGCGAATTCCCCGACGAGCCGACGGAAATTCCAGGCGACCGCGACGAGCTTTTCCAGGTGTTCGAGAACCTTGTCGAAAACGCCTGCAAATACGGCCAGTCGGGCGGCCGGGTGGTGGTCTCGGTCACGCCCGGCCATGACGGGCCGGAGCCGACCGTCGACGTGACGGTGCGCGACTTCGGGCCGGGCATCGCGGAAGAACACATCCCGCGCGTCACCGAGCGCTTCTACCGCATCGACGCCGAGAGCAGCCGGGCGCAGAAAGGCACCGGGCTCGGCCTTGCCATCGTCAAGCACATACTGACGCGCCACCACGGGCGCCTGTCCATCGCCTCGGAGCCCGGCAAAGGCGCCGCCTTCACCGTTCATTTGCCGGCGAACTAGAATAATAATTCTGCACGCGCTATGTCTGAGCGAACGGTTTCGTCTTCCTGTCATGTTGCCGGCGTAACAATCGGCAAACTGGAAATCGCGAATCGACCGGAAAGGCGTCATGCCCATGCAGACCATGCACATCGTCAGTGCCTATGACGAGGAACTGGCCTATCTGGCCAGGCGCATCGCGGCCATGGGCGGCCATGCCGAGCGCATGGTGGAGCAATCCATCGCCGCCCTCGTCAATGCCGATGCCGGGCTGGCGCAGAAGGTGATCGCCGACGACGCGGTGCTGGACGACGGCCAGCGCGAGATCGACGACAAGGCCATCGTCGTCATCGCGCGCCGCCAGCCAATGGCAACGGACCTGCGCGAGATCATCGGCGCTATCCGCATCTCGGCCGACCTCGAGCGGGTCGGCGATCTCGCCAAGAACGTCGCAAAGCGCGTAGTCGCCGTCACCGAGGCGCGGCAGCCGACCAGCCTGTTCCGCGGCATCGAGGCGCTGGCCGAGCTGGCGCTGACGCAACTCAAGGATGTGCTGGACATCTACGCCACCCGCGCCGTCGATCGCATCGGCTTCGTGCGCGACCGCGACGACCAGATCGACGCCATGTACACCTCGCTGTTCCGCGAACTTCTCACCTACATGATGGAAGACCCGCGCAACATCACGCCGTGCACGCATCTCTTGTTCTGCGCCAAGAACGTCGAACGCATCGGTGATCACGCCACCAACATCGCCGAGACGATCTACCATATCGCCACCGGCGAGCAGATGCCGGTGGAACGGCCGAAAGGCGACAAGACCGACCGCGTGACGGCGCCGGGAACCATCGCATCGAATTGAACGGCGAAGGCCCTCGAAGCGGCACCGCGATTGGGCTAGACTTCACGGCGTTCACGAACTCACTGCCGCGAGAGAGGACATCGTCCTCGGGAGGCCGCGATGGACCATGTGGGTGAGCTCAAGCCGGCGCCGCCGACGGCAGGCGTGATCGCCTGCAGCGTCTATGCCTCGGGCAAGCGGGTGGCCGACATTTCCATCGAGGAAGCAGGCACCTGGGCAGGCAAGGACGGCCATGTCGTGTGGATCGGCCTGCTCGAACCCAGCGCCGATCTGCTCGCCCGCGTGCAGGCACAGTTCAACCTGCACGATCTCGCCATCGAGGATGCCGAGCACCCGCACCAGCGGCCGAAACTGGAGCAGTACGGCGAGGCGCTGTTCATCGTGGCGCGCACGGCGCAACTGATCGACGGCCGCGTCACCTTCGGGGAAACGCACCTGTTCGTCGGCAAAGGCTACATCGTCAGCGTCCGCCACGGGCCGTCGACCTCCTACACGGTGGTGCGCCAGCATTGGGAATCCTGCCCGCATGCGCTCGCCAAGGGCGAGGACTTCGTGCTCTACGCCATCCTCGATTTCATCGTCGACAACTACATGCCGGTGCTGGAACAGATCGAGACGGAGGTCGAGGAAATCGAGGACCAGGTGCTGGTCAAGCCGATGGACACGCGCGACATCGAGCGGCTCTACATGCTCAGGCGCGACCTACTCCGCTTACGCAACGCGGCCCTACCGCTGGTCGAGGTCTGCCGGCGGCTGACCAGTGCCGAACTGCCGCAGATCCAGCCCGCCATGCACCCGATGTTCCGCGACGTGACCGACCATATCCGCACGGTGCATGAGAAGATCGACTCGTTGCGCGAGGTGCTGGCCTTCGCCTTCGAAGCCAGCGTGCTGGTCGGCCAGAGCCAGGAAACGGCGGTCTCGAAGAAGCTCGCCTCATGGGCTGCCATCCTCGCCGTGCCCACCGCCTTCGCCGGCATCTACGGCATGAACTTTTCCGACATGCCGGAGCTGAAGATGGAATACGGCTATCCGGCGGTACTGACCGTGATCGCCGGCATCTGCCTGTTTTTGTACTGGCGGTTCAGGAAGAACGGGTGGCTGTGAGATCAGGGCGTTAAGGCAATAGGGCAGTAAGGCAGTAGGGAAATCGGAGAGGCGGCTCATGCCTCTTTTTCACCTATTGCCCTATTGCCCTACTGCCTTACTCCCCTATTCCCCTACTCCCTTAAATGCCTACCTCGCCCGCCGGCGCTCGGCCGCCGGCTGGAAGGCGATGCGCGAATGATAGGTACAGTAGGGTCCGCTTTCGCCGGCATCGTTGCCGCAGAAGTGGAAGTCCTCCGACAGCGGGTCGCCGTTCGGCCATTTGCAGGTGCGCTCGGTGAGCTGGACGAGTTGCAGGCGGCGCGAGATCGGCACCACCACGTCTTCCACCGGGCGCAGATACTGGCGGGCAACCGGCTCGGCTTCGAACTGAGTCTGCAGCGCGGTCGCGCCGATCGACGCCGTCACATGGCGCGGCGCGCTCGCGGCCCGAACCACCGACTTGGTGGAGGACGTGCCCTGCGAAGTCTTCTTGGTGCGGGTCGGCGCCGCCGCCGCGCGGCCGCGGCTCGACAGCTTGAGCCGGTGCACCTTGCCGATCACCGCGTTGCGGCTGACCCCGCCCAGTTGCGCCGCGATCTGGCTGGCGCTCAGGCCCTCCGACCACAGTTTGCGCAGAAGCTCGACGCGCTCGTCAGTCCAGTTCATGAGGCCGCTCCTTACGAACCGTACGGAATCGGAATCGTTCCCCGTTCCGGCAACTGCCGGACGGCACCACATATACGAGGTGATTAGATCCGCCGCACGAAATCTAGTTATTTCCCGCTCATAATTACCGTATGCGTTGACTCGGTGACAAGAGTCCCAACGGCAACACCGAATCGGTTTTTGCGGTTTTCCCCAACTTGCCGGATTGCTACAAGAAGCTTCCGTTGGAAGATTTCCGTCCGTGGCCCAACGACGGTATCGTTGACTTCACAGCGAAAAACCACGATAAACCGGGAAAGGCCGCCGCGTTGGCGGCTTTTTGATTTTCCGCTTCCGGAGAGACATATAATGAGCGGTTCGGCGCTTTACGAGACCTTTGCCCGTGCTCCCCTGGCCTTCGAGAAGGGCGAAGGTGCGTGGCTGGTTACGGAGCGAGGCGAGCGCTATCTCGATTTCGCCGCAGGCATCGCCGTCAACTCGCTCGGCCATGGCCATCCGCATCTGGTCGCGGCGCTCACCGAGCAGGCCGCCAAGCTGTGGCACGTCTCCAACCTCTACGAGATTCCCGGCCAGCGCCGGTTGGGCGAGCGGCTGGTCGACGCCACCTTCGCCGACAAGGTGTTCTTCACCAATTCCGGCGCCGAAGCGCTGGAATGCGCGATCAAGACGGCGCGCCGCTACCACTACGTCAACGGCCAGCCGGAGCGCTACCGCATCATCACCTTCGAAGGCGCCTTCCATGGCCGCACGCTGGCGACGATCGCCGCCGGTGGCCAGCAGAAATACCTCGAAGGCTACGGTCCCAAGGTGGAGGGTTTCGACCAGGTGCCGTTCGACGACCTCAGGGCCGCCGAAAAGGCGATCACCGCAGAGACCGCCGCCATCCTGCTCGAGCCGGTGCAGGGCGAAGGCGGCATCCGCGACTTCCCCATGCAGTCGCTCAAGCGCCTGCGCCAGCTCTGCGACGAGCGCGGCCTTTTGCTGATCTTCGACGAGGTACAGTGCGGCATCGGCCGTACCGGCAAGCTGTTCGCCTACGAGTGGGCGGGCGTCGAACCCGACCTGATGGCAATCGCCAAGGGCATCGGCGGCGGCTTTCCGATGGGTGCGTGCCTGGCCACCGACGAGGCGGCCAAGGGCATGACCGCCGGCGTGCACGGCACCACCTTCGGCGGCAATCCGCTCGCCATGGCGGTCGGCAACGCCGTACTCGACGTCGTGCTGGAACAGGGTTTCCTCGACGAGGTCAACCGCAAGGCGCTTCTGTTCAAGCAGGGGTTGGCTGCGGTCGCCGACGAGTATCCGCAGGTGATCGAAGGAATCCGCGGCACCGGCCTGATGCTCGGGCTGAAATGCACCATGCCCAACGGCAAGGTGAACATGGCACTGCGCGACCAGCATCTGCTTGCCGTGCCGGCCGGCGACAACGTCATCCGCCTGCTACCGCCGCTCACCGTCAGCGACGCCGAGATCCAGGATGCGCTTGCCCGCATCCGGGCTGCCGCCAAAGGCCTTGCGGAGGCGGCTTCGGCCGCCGCCGAGTAAGCCGGACGCCACCATGACGCTTCGCCACTTCACCGACCTTTCAACCGTTTCCGAAACCGACCTGCGTTCGATCCTGGCCGACGCCTCGGCGCGCAAGGCCCGCCTCAAGGCCGGCGAACGCTCGCGCCCGCTCGACGGCAAGGTGCTGGCGATGATCTTCGACAAGCCCTCGACGCGCACGCGCGTGTCGTTCGACGTCGGCATGCGCCAGCTCGGTGGCGAGACGATCATGCTGACCGGCACCGAAATGCAACTCGGCCGCTCCGAGACGATCGCCGACACGGCCAAGGTGCTGTCGCGCTACGTCGACGCGATCATGATCCGCACGACGTCACACGAGCGGCTTACCGAACTGACCGAGAACGCCACGATTCCCGTCATCAACGGGCTGACGGACGACACGCATCCCTGCCAGCTCATGGCCGACATCATGACCTTCGAAGAACATCGCGGGCCGGTCGCGGGCAAGACCTTCGCCTGGACCGGCGACGGCAACAACGTGCTGCATTCGCTGCTCGAAGCCTCGGCGCGCTTCCGCTTCACCCTCAATGTAGCGGTACCGCAGGGAAGCGAACCCGGCGAGAAGTTCGTCGACTGGTCGCGCGCCAACGGCGGGCTTATCGAATTCAAGAAGACGGCTGAGGAGGCCGTGCGGGCCGCCGACTGCGTCGTCACCGATACCTGGGTGTCGATGGGTGCCGAGCATCGCGCGCGCGGCCACAACGTCTTCATGCCCTATCAGGTGAACGCGGCGTTGATGAAGCAGGCCAAGCCGGACGCGCTGTTCATGCACTGCCTGCCGGCGCATCGCGGCGAGGAAGTCACCGACGAGGTCATCGACGGACCGCATTCCGTCGTCTTCGACGAGGCCGAGAACCGGCTGCATGCGCAAAAGGCGGTGCTCGCCTGGTGCCTTGGGGCGTAAGGGGACGCTTGAACGGCGTCAGGGTGATGCCTATCTCCGGCGCATCACCCAAAGTCTAGCGCCATTGGCGGCGTGCCATCGTGAGGGATGGCAGGGCCGGCCGGAGATCCTGTCATGTTGGAAGCAATCACCGTGAGTGAACACGAAACAAGGTTGGGCGAATTCGACCACGCCGGCGACGACCACGTTGTGCCCTTCGAGGTCGGCCCGCTCGACGTGCGCGGCCGCACCGTACAGCTCGGCTCCGTGCTGGATGCCATACTGGCGCGGCACGCCTATCCCGAACCGGTGGCGCGCCTGCTGGCCGAGGCTTGCGTACTCACCGTGCTCCTCGGCACGTCGCTGAAGTTCGAGGGCAAATTCATCCTGCAGACCCGCACCGACGGGCCGATCGACATGCTGGTGGCGGATTTCTCCACCCCGGATGCACTGCGCGCCTACGCGCGTTTCGACGCCGACCGGCTGGCGGCACTCGTTGAGGCCGGCGAGGTCTCCGACGCGACGCTGCTCGGCACCGGCGTGCTGGCGCTGACCATCGACCAGGGCCAGCACACGCAGCGCTATCAGGGCATCGTCCAGCTCGACGGCATCTCGCTGGAGGAAGCCGCGAGGATCTATTTCCGCCAGTCGGAGCAGATCCCGACGGACGTGCGCCTTGCCGTAGCCAGGCAGGTCCTGCCTGGCGGCTGCCAGCAATGGCGCGCCGGCGGCCTGCTGACGCAGTTCCTTCCCGAGGCACCGGAGCGCATGCGCGTGCCGGATCTGCCCGGTGGCGACGGCGACACGGCGGAAGCCGTGCACGATCCGGTCGACAACGCCTGGCAGGAAGCCACCATGCTGGCAGGCACAGTCGAGCCGGCGGAACTGGTCGATCCGACCGTCGGCGCCGAGCGGCTGCTCTACCGGCTGTTCCACGAGCACGGCGTGCGCGTCTTCGACGCGGTCGAGGTCGCCGACCGCTGCTCGTGCTCGCGCGAGCGTATCCACGGCATCCTCGCCGGCTTCACGGCGCAAGAAATCCGCGACAGCACCGAGGACGGCAAGATCAACGTCGCCTGCGAATTCTGCTCGACCGCCTACGAGTTCGATCCGGCCGAGTTCGCGCAAGCGCAGTAACCAGGAAGCGCGCCGGCGCCCTTTGTTCACCGGCAAGGGTGGACAGAAGAGCGTCGGCGCGGTCTTCTAGGCCGATCCGTCAACCGGAGGATCGGCCATGTTCACCGCGCGCATCCCTTCTCTCGCCTTCGCCACCGTCATCGCGATCGCTCTGGCCGATCCCGGCTTCGCCGCCTCGCCGGCGCCGGCAAAGGGCGAGAACGGCATGGTGGTGAGCGCGCAGCATCTCGCCACCGAGATTGGTGTCGACGTGCTGAAACGGGGCGGCAACGCCGTCGACGCGGCCGTCGCCGTCGGCTACGCGCTGGCAGTCGCCTACCCCACGGCCGGCAACATCGGCGGCGGCGGCTTCATGACCGTCCGCTTCAAGGACGGAACATCCACCTTCCTCGACTTCCGCGAGCGGGCGCCGCTGGCGGCGACCAAGACGATGTATCTCGACAAGGACGGCAAGCCGATCGAGAGGGCCGGCCTCGACGGCTATCTGGCCGTCGGCGTACCTGGCTCGGTCGCCGGCTTCGAAATGGCGCGCGAGAAATACGGCACGATGCCGCGCCAGGACCTGATGGCGCCGGCCATAAAGCTCGCAAGGGAAGGCTTTGAGCTGAACCAGGGCGACGCCGCCACCTTCGCCAAGGACGCGCAGCGGCTGGCGAAGGATCCGGCGGCCGCGGCGATCTTCCTCAAACCGGACGGCTCGGCCCATCACGCGGGGGAACGACTTGTCCAGCCCGATCTCGCCGCCACGCTATCGGCCATCTCCGAAAAGGGGCAGGACGCCTTCTACAAGGACAAGACGGCCGAACTGATCGCAGCCGCCAGCCAGGCCAAGGGCGGCATCCTGACCAAGGCGGACTTCGAACAGTATGCGGTGCGCGAACTGAAGCCGGTGACATGCACCTATCGCGGCTACGAGATCGTCTCGGCGCCGCCGCCCAGCTCCGGCGGCACCATCATCTGCGAAATCCTGAACGTGCTGGAGGGTTATCCGCTCGCCTACCTCGGCGCCGGCTCGGCCGACACCGTGCACCTGATGGCGGAAGCGATGCGCTATGCCTATGTCGACCGCAACTCGGCGCTCGGCGACCCGGATTTCGTCGACAACCCGGTGTCGAAGTTCCTGGACAAGGCCTATGCCGCCGAAATCCGCAGCAAGATCGACCCATTCCGCGCCGGTGTCTCGCAGGACCTCATGCCGAAGGGCTTCGGCGAGAGCAACGAGACGACGCACTATTCGATCATCGACAAGGACGGCAATGCGGTGGCCGTCACCTATACGCTCAACGGTTCCTTCGGCGCCGGCGTCGTGGCGCCGGGCACCGGCGTCCTGCTCAACAATGAGATGGACGACTTCACCCAGAAACCCGGCGTGCCCAACCTCTACGGGCTGGTGCAGGGCGAGGCCAACGCCATCCAGCCGAAGAAGACGCCGCTCTCATCGATGAGCCCGACGGTGGTGGCAAAAGACGGCAAGCCTTTCATGGTCATCGGCAGCCCCGGCGGCTCGCGCATTATCACCATCACCCTGGAGGCGATCCTCAACGTCATCGACCATCGCATGGACATCCAGGAGGCGATCGATGCGCCGCGCATCCATCACCAGTGGCTGCCGGACACGCTCTATGTCGAGTCGGACGGGCTGTCGCCGGACACGCTGAAGCTGCTCGCAGGCATGGGCTACCACCTCGACGTCGGCGAGGACGACAAGACATGGGGCCAGGCGGCCGGCATTCTGGTCGGCGGCAAGAGCCTCGGCGAGATCGAGAAGGGCGGCGGCGCGCGCTACAACGGCGCCATGGACAGCCGCTCCGGCTCGGGCGAGGCGCTGGGTTACTAGCCGGCTCCCGCCAGCCGCTACGCGGCCGCGACCTATGTTGTTCTGGTGGTAACCATCGGCGCGGTTCCTTGTGGCGGGGAACCGCCGATTGGACTATCGCTGGGCCGCTTCGGGGAAAGGGAGCCGAATTGACTGTTCGCATGCTTGCGGCCGCGTCGTGAATGATCCTTGCAGACGTCCATGACCGACCGAGACGAGACCGCCCGCGACGCCGCGGGTAACGGCACCGCCATGCGGATGTCGATTGCCGGGCTGGCCAAGAGCGGCGCCGTCGCCGGCGTCATCAAGCTTGCCAGCGCGGCGCTTTCGTTCGCCATGTTCGTGACCGTCGCCATGGTCACGGACGGTCGCCAGTTCGGCCTCTACAGCGCCGCCTATGCCGGTGCCAGCCTGGTGTCGTTCTTCGCCAGCGTCGGTCAGCAGAGCACGGTGCTCCGGTTCTGGCCGCAATATGCCGAGGCCGGCGACCTGCCTTCCGCGCACGGCATGATGGTGCGGTCGATCGCTGTCGCCTTTGCCGGCGTCATCCTGTCCAGCCTACTGGTCGTCGCCTTCGGCTTCGCTCCCTATTTCGGAGAAGACACCGTCGAATGGCTGCCGCTATGCGTCTCGGCCGCCATCCTGTCGGGCGCGCTCGGCTGGTCGGAGTTCGCCTCGGGTGCCTTCCGCGCTAAGGGCGCGCTGATCTCCGGCCTCTTGCCGCGCGACGTGGTGTGGCGCGCGCTCACCATCGCGGCGGTGCTGGCCTTGCGTTTCGAGGGCATCAAGATCAGCGCCGTGATGGCGACGCTGCTCACTGCCGGCCTGCTCATCCTGTCGGTGCTGCCGCAGACGGTGGCGCTGCTGCGCGACACGCTGGGTGCGCGGCCGCCGCCGCTGAGCGACGGGCAGAAGGCCGAATTCAACACGGTGACGATGGGCCTTTGGGGCGCCACCTCGCTGCCGCCGGCGCTCGGTCAGGTCGGCACGCTGCTGGTGGCTGGCATCCTCGGGCCGGAGATCGCCGGCGCCGTCTTCGTTGCCGACCGTACGACGCGCCTGGTGCTCTTGGCGCTGAATGGCATCAACCAGGCGCTGGCGCCGGAAATCTCGGCTGCCTTCTATGGCGGCGACAAGGCGCATGTACAGAAGATGACCAGCCTGACGGCGCTCGGCAGCTTCGCGGCGGCGTTGGTCATTCTTCTGGCTTTCTGGCTGCTCGGCCCATTGATTCTCGCCGCGTTCGACGCCAGTTACGCGACGCCGGCGATCCACACCGTGCTCATTCTTTTCGGCCTGGGCGCCACGGTCGCCGCCGCCTGCGGCCCGGTCGAGCTCCTGATGCAATTGACGGGCCTCCAGCATTCGCTGGTCAAGCTGCTGGTCGCCGTCAACGTGGTGGGGCTTGCCGTTACCGCCCTGCTGACATGGCTTCTCGGCCCGCTCGGCGTCGGTCTCGGCACGGCGGGCACCGTGATGATCGCCACCATATGGGAGGTGATGATCTGCAGCCGCTCGATCGGCATCAACCCGTCGGTGGCCGGACTTCTGTCCGCCGTCCGGCCGAAACGAACCGGCTTCGTGCCGCGCGACCACACCGCATGAAGATCGTTCAGGTCCAGACGCAGGCCGAGGCCGCTGGCGCACAGCGCGTGTCCGACATGGTCGGAGAAGGATTGCGGGCACGCGGCCATGCCGTGCGCACCGTCTTCATGTATCGCAAGACGGCGGCCTACGATAACGATCCCCATGCCGATTTCGTGCTGTCCTCGCAGCCGGGCGGCCTACCGGGCCAGATGCGGGCGGCGGCCGGGCTGGTCGCCTACATGCGCCGCGAACGGCCGGACGCCGTCATCTCCTACCAGCACTATGGCAACATCTTCGGCACGCTGGCCGCACGGCTTGCCGGCGCGCGCCACGTCGTCGCCAACCAGAGCGGCGCACCGCAGAGCCACGGCGTCATGGGCCTGCTCAGCAGGATCGACAAGGCGATGGGCGTGCTCGGCGCCTACCAGCTCAACGTCGTCAACTCGGCCTGGACGGAAGGGCAGTTCGACCGTTATCCGCAAGCCTACAAGCAGCGCATGCGACGCATCGACCATGGCGTGCCCGGACCGCCGGGAACCTATGACAAGCGCGAGGCGCGGGCAGCCTTCGGCCTGCCGCAGGATGCCTGGCTGGCCGTCACGACCGGCCGTCTGACACGCGACAAGAACCATCTCGCGCTGGCCGGCGCGCTGTGCCGGCTGAACGAACTCCACGTCGCCATTGCCGGCGCAGGGCCGGAGCGCGAGGCGTTGACGGCCTTCGCCCGCGAAAACGGCGTCGCCGACCGGCTGCATTTCGTCGGCGAGGTGCCGCCGTCGCGCATCTTCGAGTTCCTGTCGGCTGGCGACGTCTTCGCCTTCCCGTCCGTCAACGAGACCTTCGGCCTTTCGGTCGCCGAAGCGGCGATCGCCGGCCTGCCGGTGGTAGCCAACGGCCTGCCCGTTCTGCGCGAGGTTCTGTCGACCGCAAGCGGCGAACCAGCGGCCCTATTCGTCGACGGCGGCGACGCGGCGGGATTCGCCGCTGCTCTCGAAGAGACGGTACGAACGCCGGGCCTGGCAGACAAGCTCTCCGAGAACGGCCGGCGGCTGGCCGAGCGCTATTCGCCCGCCGCCATGTGTCTTGCCTATGAAAGACTGCTTGCCTGAGGCATCGACTTAGCGCCGACGCACGGCTGCGATGCCGTCGATCACCTCCAGCCGGCCGGCGCGGTTGAGCGTATGGATGCGCGGATAGGGCCAGTCTCCCCGCCCCGATACCGGGCGCGGCGGAGCTAAACGAACGGTATTTTCGTCCAGTTCCAGAAGTTCGCTGAGGCCGAGCCCACCGCCGTAGCCTTCGGTGCCGTCCTGCACCGGCAGCAGGGGCCGTCCGTCGACCGTGGCGAAAGCGCCGCCCGGCCGCGCCATGGCGCGGTCGATGACGATCGGGTTCATCCGGTGCGGGCGCCAGGGCCCGGCGGGAGACGGTGCACGAAAGACAACCATCGTGTCGGACGTGCTGCCATAACCGTCGCGGTCGGTGGCAAAAAGCCACCACGAACCATCCTGCTGGAACAGCGTCGCGTCGGAGATCTTGCCCTCCAGCAGGACCGCTTCGGCGACCCAGCGGTCGGGAAACCGCGCTGCGCGATAAAGTGTCAGCCGACCGCTGGCGCTGCCTTCCGGCAGCATCCAGACATCGCCCTGCCAGTCGAAGACCTGCGGATAGGAAAGATGGAACGGCTCCTCCAGCACCGGCTCGACCGGCCCGCGCACCGCGCCGTCGGCACCGATGCGCACGAGCGAGATGATCGCCTTGCCGGTGGCGTGGGGGTAATCCTCGACGAAGATCAGATGCTCTCCCTGCCTCCACGCATAGGGAAAAGGATCGGCATAGAAGTGGGTGCCGTCGTCCGGCAACTGCCGCCAGCCATCGCCCAGCATGCCGGTTTCAGCCACGCCGGGGCCGTCGATGAAGCGGTAGCCGACGCGCCAGTGAGCGTGGCGAAAGCGCGCCCGCCGCAGCGCTTCGCGACCGAGCCGCGGCAAGGCAGACGTCACATAGCGGCCAACGAAGCCGCTACCCCCTGCTCCGCCGGTCGCAGGCGCAATTTTTTGCCGCTCGTCCGCCCACCCGCCGTCGAACCGGGCGACGACGGAAAGCGCGAGGGTGACGGCGCGTGCCAGCACATCCTCGATGCCGAGCGCGGTGGCTTCGCGCTTGTCGATCATGGGGGCAGCCCGACCGACGACCGTGCCGTCCGCCAGGACGGCCTGCAGGTCCGGCAGGCGGCCGGCCGCGACCGCGCTCACAGCGGCGAAATCCGAAAATCGTCCGTCGAAGGTCAATCGCACCGTCGGCGCCGGCGACGGCGGCGCCACCCCGGTCAGATCGAGCCTCAGGTCTGCAGGACGCTGCGTCTGCACCTGCGTTATCGCCTCCACCGGCGTTGCGAGACCGACCGCCCGGCGCCTGAAGAGACGCCGTTCGAATCGCAGTATCTGCAAGGCCGCTGCGGGCCAGGGGTCGGCGGACTGGTGCAGGACCGCGACATCGTGGCCGCACGCCCGCAACCGCTCGACAAGAACCCGCTGCCACAGCCGCGGCCGCGAGGCGGGAACGATCACATCCACTACGGCCATGACAGCAGCCTTGACCGGCTGGTCATCGGCATTCGGTATCCTCGTGCTGCGACGCCGCAACACGGATCGGCTCCGCGCCGGTCGGCGCTTCGCAAGAACAACCCCTTGTCGCCCATGCCTTACCCCCTTGCCTCGCTCCCGCATCCGATCCATGCCCATCCGGATCGGCTGCAGCCCGCCTTATACACGGTCATTCTTGGCAGTCGGTAAACCAAACCCCGAACATCCGTTTGACTCTTGCCCCGCCGAAGCAGACAGAAGCTCGACAACGCTCCCTGCCGCAGGCGCGATTCCGCACCCATGTTCGAAGTTGCCGTCGAAAACTCCTTCGACTTTCAGTCACCCGAATACGCCTCGCTGTTCGCGCGGTCGGTGGCGAGCGCCTTCCAGCATCCGCGATGGCTGTCGGCCCTCTACGGCAAGCTCGCGATCGGCAATTCGATCGCACCGCTGATCATCGTCATACGCTTTGCCGACGACAAGCGCCTCGCCATGGTACTGCCGCTGGTGCGGCAGCGCTATGCCATGCTGCGCGTCGTCGAGTTCGCGGACATGCGCGTTTCCGACTATGTATCGCCGGTGACCGATGCCGCGACCTTCGCTCAGATTGCCGCCGATCCGGCCTGCGTGGCGGCCATCCGACGGCTTTGCCGGCCTTACGACCTGTTGCGCATCGGCAAACTGGCCGACCAGTCCCTGCGGCTGGAAAGGTTGTTCGACATCGAGCGCGAAAGCATGGGCATGAACGCCTATGCGACGCCGCTGGACGAAACCTATCCGTTGTGGCGTCAGCGCCGGCTCGAGCGCTCCTATTGCAAGGAACTGGACAAGAAGTCGCGCCAGTTGCATCGCAAGGGCGCCGTGCGGTTCGAATGCGCACGGGATGCGGCGGCCATCGACGCCACTTTCGAGGCGATGAAGTTCTATCGCGGCCTTCGTTTCGGCGATCCCAAGAATGGCGGCGACCTGCTGCAGCTTCCCGCCTACTACGATTTCTATCGTGGCATGGCGCTGGACGGGCGCGATGACGCCACGCGTACCTATACGCTGTGGCTCGACGACCGGGTCATCGCCGGCGTGCTCGGCCTCGCGCACCGGGATTCCTCTTTCCTGGTCATTCTCGGCGGTTTCGACTTCGAGAATTTCAAGAACCAGTCGATCGGCAGCCTGATGTTCGAACAGGTGGCGCGCGACTGCATCGAACGCGGCGAGCGGGTGCTCGATTTCACCATCGGCGACGAGCGTTATAAACTTACCTTTGGTGCCGAACCGGCGACAATGTGGAAGATATCGCGTCCCGGCAGCCCGCTGGGCTACGCGGCCGAGCTGATCACAGAGCGCATGCCGGCAGTGAAATCGCTGGCGCGCCGCATCTTCCACAAGCCTCACGAGACCAGCGGACAGGCGGATGCCGCGAAATCGGTGCCGAAGGAAGTCACACCCGGCTGACCGAGCGGTCCGGGGCCACGGACAGGGCTAGAAGGTGGCGGCTCAGGCCGGGCGGCCGGATAATGTCCTCAACCGCGCGACCGTACCGGGCGACAGCCTGCCGAGACGATCGACCAGACGACGGCGCCAGACCAGCAGCAACCGGCGAACGCGCCAGGCGAGACCGGTATCCACCGTCAGACTGCGGCGATATTTCGCCTGCGCCAGCGCCGAGGCGTCTGCCGCCTGCTTTGCCGGATCGTCGTAATAGCAGCCGATCTTGTCGGCCGTCATGCCGGGCGTCGCCAGCCATTGCGGCACATGGACGTGGCACAGCCTTTCGACATCCGTCAGCAACCGGCTGAAGCCGGTGCCGGCGGCTGGACACGAGGTCTGATAGGCGTCGCCGATCAGAACGACGCCGTCCTGCCGGCAGTTTTCAGCGACGGCGAGGTCCATGATCCAGTTCTGCACCCGGCCGACCACCTGGAAATCACCCAGCACCTTGCGCAGGCCCGGCAAGGTGGCCGCCAAAGTCTCCGTCGGGCTTTCCCTGAAAGCCTTGACCCAGGGATCGCGATGATCGCGGAAGGTGAACAGGTTCGCCCGCATGCCGGTGACAGTCGGGAACAGCGACAGATAGTCGATGCCGTCGGACACGCGCTCGCCGTAGTAGGTGAGCGCGGAACATTTGAAGCTGCCGTCGGCAGGACGGATATCGAAGCCGAAGGTCAGCGATTGGCGTTCGTGGATGACCCGGCGTTCCATGCCCAGCGTGCGACGCAAGAGATCGCCCATGCCGGTGGCGAGCACCACCAGACGCGCTTCCACCATGCCCTGCTCATGCACGAAGACCTGCTGCCGATCGGAACTCGTCTTCAGGTCGTTGACCCGGCCAACGATCAGGGTGACCGTCTCGGGCAGGCTCGCACGCATCGCGGCCACGAGATTTTCATAGAGGAAACCGAAATGCGGGGTCCTTGTGCGGTCGAGGACACGCCCGCGCCGCGCATTGACGATCTCGTCGAAACGGGCGGCATTGGCCGACACGGCGTCGAGCAGGCCGATCCGTTCGATACGGGACACGAGGTCGCCGCCGATCTTCTCGACACGGAATTCCGGCGGAAACACCGCGTTGCGGTCGACCAGCGCAACCCGGTAACCGGCGCGGCCGAGCATGATGGCGGCCAGCGTGCCGCTCAACCCGCCGCCGACGACGGCGACGTCGCACTCGATCCCGGTGCCGGGGGCAACGGTGGTGGTCATTCGGAATACCTTAGTATGGCATAGAGGGCGCGCGGATTGGTCGTCAGATAGCGCCAGAACAGCCGCCGCGGTTCGAGCAGCAGGCGCCACAGCCATTCAAAGCCGGCCTTCTGCATCCACGAGGGCGCGCGGCTGTTCTTGCCGGACAGGAAATTGAACAGACCGCCGGAAGTCTTGATGACGCCGACATTGCCGAGCCGGTTCGAGAAGGTGCGAACGAAACGCTGCTCGAGCGGCACGCCGAGCCCGAGCCACAGGATGTCCGGCGCCAGCCGGTTGATCTCGTCGACCTTTTCCTCCAGCGCCGCGCCCTTCAGAAAGCCATGGCTGTGACCGACAAGGCGCAGCTTCGGATAGGCGGCGCGCACGGCCGCCACGGCCTTCGGATTTTCCTCCTCGTCGGCGCCCAGCATATAGAAGGTGGTGCCAGTCTGTTCGGCCAGACGAGCGACGTCGTGGAACAGATCGGTGGTGGCGACGCGCTCGGGCAAGCGGTCGCGGCACAGCCAGCGCGAGGCCAGTACCAGCGGCTGCCCGTCGGCGAGAATCTGGTCGGCGGCGCTGAACAGCGTTTCGATGTCCGGCTCTACGCGGGCGCGGGCAATGACCTCGCCGTTGATAGAGGTGAAATAGAGCGGGCGGCCCGCGCCGGCGCGCTCGCTGGCGGCACGGATCATCATCGTCGCGGCCGTCTGCCGGTCGGCTGCGCTGACGGAAAAGCCACCTACAGTGACGGTCGGAACGGCGGCCACCATCTGTGCGTATGACGTCAATTCGAACTCCCAACCGATCGGCACCTGCAACCCCAGGCCGATCGACGATGGCCGCAAACAGGACAACAATCCCGCCGGCGGCCTGCGACTATCACGAAGCCCGCAAATTGCGTTTTGAAAACAAACAGCTACTGATTAACATCAAGTGGCTTCGCTTGATTGATTTGTATACGAATGCCGGATTTCTGTTAAGTCTGTTCTTAACAGAAGGTTAATCTTCAAATCTTATTAAAATTTTATCTATAAACTCAAAGAAGCATGAGTTTTTCCAACCTTCTGGAACTGTCAAAAACCATCACCAGTTTTGCCGATCGACTTGCCCGGACCGGTTGTTTCGTCAGGCGCTGGACACCGGCGAAGCCTCATTTCGTTCCGGCACTGCCTTGCCGTGCAAGGAATTGCGAAAACGGCGCGAGGCCGCTCGTCAGGCAAAGGCTGAAGGCGATCTTTTGGCGTGATGGCCAATTTCGTGCATCCCCAGCTCATCTACCGCCCCCGCGTACCGGAAGCAGCGGTAAAAGGCCAAGGAAATCAGGTAGTTTTTGCCTATCAGTAGGATAGAATGGTGCTGCAAGAGAGGATTGAACTCTCGACCTCTCCCTTACCAAGGGAGTGCTCTACCACTGAGCTACTGCAGCGCCTTGAATGCGGCGCCTTCTGCCACATCGTTTCCGTCAGCGCAAGTTATGTGTGCAGGCTTTTATCTCCGGCACGCGGCAGCCTTGCGCCTGCCACATTCCCTCTTATGTTCAACGGCGGATCGGGGACATCATGACCGACACTTCCAGGGACAAGGACAACCGCAAGGCCCGGCTTGCCGAGGCGCTGCGCGCCAACTTGCAGAAGCGCAAGACGCAGGCACGCTCGCGCCGCAGTGGCAAGCCCGACGCACGGCCCGAAGGGCTGGCGGCATCGACGGACAAGCGCGAACGCTGAGCGCCACGCTTTGGCCCAAGGGGACGGGCCGCCTATTTCTTGAACCGCGCCGGCTCATCGTCTAGACGGAGCCGGGGCAGGACCAATCGATTGAATCGGGCCATACGGCCGAAGGGACGCTTTTTCATGGACCGCATCAGGATCGTCGGCGGCAACCCGCTTGCCGGAACCATTCCCGTCTCCGGCGCCAAGAACGCCGCCCTGCCGCTGATGATCGCCTCGCTGCTGACGCCGCAGACGCTGACGCTGGAAAACGTGCCGCACCTGGCCGACGTCGAGCAACTGATCCGTATCCTCGGCAACCACGGCGTCGACTACTCCGTCAACGGCAAGCGCGACCACCAGAACGGCGGCACTACCAGCGGCTATTCGCGCACCATCAACTTCACCGCCGAAAACATCGTCGACACCACCGCCCCCTATGAGCTGGTATCGAAGATGCGCGCTTCCTTCTGGGTCATCGGGCCGGTTCTGGCGCGCATGGGCGAAGCGAAAGTGTCGCTGCCGGGCGGCTGCGCCATCGGCACGCGGCCGGTCGACCTGTTCATCGAGGGTCTGCAGGCGCTCGGCGCCGACATCGACGTCGATACAGGCTATGTCGTCGCCAAGGCAAAGAACCGGCTGCGCGGCAACCGCTATACCTTCCCGAAGGTATCGGTCGGCGCCACCCATGTCCTGATGATGGCGGCTTCGCTGGCGCGCGGCGAGACGGTGCTGGAAAACGCCGCCCGCGAGCCGGAGGTCGTCAACCTTGCCGAATGCCTGATCGCCATGGGCGCGAAGATCCACGGCGCCGGCACTTCGACCATCACCATCGAAGGCGTCGATGAGCTCTCCGGCGCCAAGGTCCGGGTCATTCCCGACCGCATCGAGACCGGCACCTATGCGATGGCGGTGGCGATGACGGGCGGCGACGTGCTTTTGGAAGGCGCACAGCCGGACCTTTTGGAAGCGGCGCTCGACGTCATCCGGAAGACGGGTGCCGAGATCACGCCGACCAATGCCGGCATCCGCGTTCGGCGCAACGGCGCCGGCATCGCCCCGGTCGACGTCACCACCGAACCTTTCCCCGGTTTCCCGACCGATCTGCAGGCGCAGTTCATGGGCCTGATGACAATGGCCAAGGGCAAATCGCGCATCACCGAGACGATCTTCGAGAACCGCTTCATGCACGTCCAGGAACTGGCGCGGCTCGGCGCGCACATCACGCTATCGGGCCAGACGGCCATCGTCGAAGGCGTCTCCAAGCTGAAGGGCGCGCCGGTGATGGCGACGGACCTGCGGGCCTCGGTGTCGTTGGTCATCGCCGGCCTCGCCGCCGAAGGCGAAACGACCGTCAACCGGGTCTACCATCTCGACCGCGGTTTCGAGCGGCTGGAAGAGAAACTGTCGGGCTGCGGCGCGGTGATCGAGAGGATAAGTGGTTAAGGCAATAGGGCGCTAAGGCAGTAGGGCAATATGTGAGCTGCAGGCTTCCGTCAGCCGAAGCCCATTCCCTTACTGCCTTACTGCCTTACTGCCTTATTCCCCTACTCCCTTACTCCCCTACTCCCTTCCATCCTCCCCGGTTGCGCCTGCGCCAAAGACCGCCTAACAGAGTGATGTTGGAAAAACCTTCGCAGGTGCGAAATCCGCATGACCGCGCTCAAGCTTCTCGCCCTCGACGAGGATGACCTGAAGGTCGTTTCGGCGCATGTGCAGGACGCCGTCATGAAGGTGGGCGACCTGCAGTTCCTGCCCGCCGCCAAGCGCTTCGTCCTGCCGATGAACCGGTTCGCCTGGGAGGCCAAGTCCGGTTTCCTGCGCCGCCACAACGAACGCCGCCAGGCGGTGCTGCATTTCGACCGGGTGCTCGGCGCCAAGACCAGCGGCATCCGACGGGACAGGCCGGACGAGGTACTGTCGCTGCTGGCCGTCAGCTTCGTGGCGATCAACGCGCCTGCCGGGCTGGTCGAACTCATCTTCTCGGGCGGCGGCACCATCATGCTGGACGTCGAGTGCATCGAGGCGCGGCTGGCCGATGTCGGCGGCGCCTGGCAGGCATCCGCGCGTCCCCTCCACAAGGTCTGAGCGGCATCATGGCCATCACCCTTCGCCAATCCGATGCCGGTTTCGAGCAGCGTTTCGCGGCCTTCCTGACCACCAAGCGCGAGGTTTCCGCCGACGTGAATACGACGGTCCGCGACATCATCGCGCGCGTGCGCGCCGAAGGTGATGCGGCGCTGATCGACTATACGCGCCGTTTCGACCGCGCCGACCTGACGACACTCGGCATCGCCATCTCGCGGCAGGATATCGAAAGCGCCTATACGCAGGCCGACCCGGCCACGGTGGAAGCCCTGAAGCTGGCGCGCGACCGTATCCACGCCCATCATGCGCGGCAGATGCCGAAGGACGACCGCTACACCGACGCTATCGGCGTCGAACTCGGCTCGCGCTGGACGGCGGTCGAGGCGGTCGGGCTTTACGTGCCGGGCGGCACGGCGAGCTATCCGAGCTCTGTGCTGATGAACGCCGTGCCGGCCAGGGTGGCCGGCGTTGAGCGATTGGTCATCGTGGTGCCGGCCTCCGGCGGCGCCGTCAATCCGCTGGTGCTGGTCGCGGCCGATCTCGCCGGGGTCTCCGAGATCTACCGCGTCGGCGGTGCCCAGGCGGTCGCCGCCCTTGCCTACGGCACCGAGACGATCCGCCCGGTGGCGAAGATCGTCGGCCCCGGCAACGCCTATGTCGCCGCCGCCAAGCGGCAAGTGTTCGGCACGGTCGGCATCGACATGATCGCCGGCCCCTCCGAGGTGCTGGTGATCGCCGATGCCGACAACGATCCCGACTGGATCGCCGCGGACCTTCTGGCGCAGGCCGAGCACGACGTCTCGGCGCAGTCCATCCTGATGACCGACGACGCAGCTTTCGCCGCCGCCGTCGAACAGGCGGTCGAGCGCCAGTTGAAGACGCTCGCGCGCAGCGAAACGGCGGCGGCAAGCTGGCGCGACTTCGGCGCCGTCATCCTGGTCGACACCATCGAGGCCGCGCTGCCGCTCGCCGACCGCATCGCGGCGGAGCATGTCGAACTGGCCATAGCGGATGCGGAAGGGTTTCTTGCTCGACTGCGCAATGCCGGCGCCGTGTTCCTCGGCCGGCATACGCCGGAAGTCATCGGTGACTACGTCGGCGGCTCCAACCACGTGCTGCCAACCGCGCGTTCGGCGCGCTTCTCGTCCGGCCTGTCGGTGCTCGATTTCGTCAAGCGCACCTCCATCCTCAAGCTCGGCTCCGAGCAGTTGCGCGCACTGGGTCCGGCGGCGATCGCACTGGCAAAGGCCGAGGGACTCGACGCGCATGGCCGCTCCGTCGCCGTCAGGCTGAATATGTAGGCGGCCATGTCAGGGGGCGATCATAGCCGCGCCAAGCTGGTCGACGTCGAACTGGACGAAACGATCGGCCGCTCGACGCCCGACGTCGAGCACGAGCGGGCGGTGGCGATCTTCGACCTGATCGAGGAAAACAGCTTTGCCCCCGTCGGCGACGACCAGGGCGGCCCTTACAGGCTGAAGCTTTCGCTGGCCGAGTCGCGGCTGGTCTTCGCCATCAGCCGCGAGGACGGGGCGTCCGTCGTCACCCACATCCTGTCGCTGACGCCGTTCCGGCGCATCGTCAAGGACTACTACCTGATCTGCGAGAGCTACTACGAGGCCATCCGCTCCTCGACGCCGAGCCACATAGAGGCCATCGACATGGGCCGTCGCGGCCTGCACAACGAAGGCTCGCAGACGCTGCTGGAGCGCCTTTCCGGCAAGATCGACATCGATTTCGACACGGCACGGCGTCTGTTCACGCTGGTGTGCGTCCTGCATTGGCGAGGGTGAGCGCCCGGGAGCTGCCGCAGACAGCGGGACCCGGGCTGGCACCGAGCGGTCTGCGCAGCGGGCGAAAAGCCCCGGAACGGACTTTTCGAGCGACGAACGCCCGAGGCCGTAGCCGAGGGCAGGACCAAGTGAATAAGCGTGTTCACAAACCGTTCGCGATCATATAGGTTCCGCGCAAATCCGGCCTTCCTGCCGGAAATCACCCAGACCAAAGGTAACGAATGCCGAAGGAAGAAGTCCTCGAGTTTCCGGGCGTCGTAACGGAACTGCTGCCCAACGCCATGTTCCGCGTGAAGCTCGAAAACGAACACGAGATCATCGCCCACACCGCCGGGCGCATGCGCAAGAACCGCATCCGCGTGCTGACCGGCGACAAGGTCCTGGTCGAGATGACGCCCTACGACCTGACCAAGGGCCGCATCACCTACCGCTTCAAGTGATCGCCAGCCGGCCGAAGGACCTGCCATGAGCCCTTCGCAGACGCTCGTGCTTGCTTCCGGCTCGCCGCGCCGCATCGAACTGTTGCAGCAGGCCGGCATCGAGCCGGACCGCATCCTGCCGGCCGACATCGACGAGACGCCGCAGCGCTCGGAGCATCCGCGCTCGCTGGCCAAGCGACTGGCGAAGGAGAAGGCGGAAAAGGCGGCGGCCTCGCTGCGGGCCGAGCCGGGGCACACACCGGCCTATGTCCTGGCGGCGGATACGGTCGTCGCGGTCGGGCGCCGCATCCTGCCCAAGGCCGAGACGATCGATGATGCGACAGCCTGCCTGCAACTGCTGTCCGGTCGCTCCCATCGGGTCTATTCCGGCGTCTGCCTGATCACGCCGGACGGCAAGCAGCGCCAGCGGCTGGTGGAGACACGGCTGCGCTTCAAGCGCCTGCCGCGGGCCGAGATCGAGCGCTACATCGCGTCGGGCGAATGGCGCGGCAAGGCGGGCGGCTATGCCGTGCAGGGCCTTGCCGGCGCTTTTGTCGTCAAGCTGGTCGGTTCCTACACCAATGTCGTCGGTCTGCCGCTCTACGAGACCACGGCGCTGCTTGCCGGCGAAGGCTACCGGGCGCACGAGGCTGCGCCGGCGGGCGCAATCTCATGAGCATGGCGTCATGAGCACCGGACTTGGCGCACCCGTCACGCCGCTCAGGCCGAAGCGCCCCTGCCCCGAATGCGGCCGCCCGTCGGCACGCGAGACCTATCCGTTCTGTTCGCCGCGCTGCAAGGCGATCGACCTCAACCGCTGGCTGAAGGGCGCCTACGTCATCCCCGTGCGCGAGGACGAAGAGCAGGAAGACCAGCCGGATTCAGGCCGCACGTCACCCAGCGGCGAGGACGGCTGAACGGTTCCGCGGCCCGCTTCGACGACGCCGCCGAGGTCCGCGCAACAAAGGCTGATCTTTCCCGTCGAAATCGACTTTCCGGCGCTGGACAGGCGTCATTCTCATGCTATAACCCACGCGCTTTCGGCGGCGCTCCGGCGCTCGACGATCACCGCAGGCGGATGCGCTGTCGCGGTCGAGGGCCCAGGTAGCTCAGTTGGTAGAGCAGCGGACTGAAAATCCGCGTGTCGGTGGTTCGATTCCGCCCCTGGGCACCAAAGTTCTTATTTTCTCCTTTCTTTTCAATGTCTTAGGCGGAAAAAGTGTCCCACTTTTTTCCTCTTTGGTAGAAAGTGGGACAATTATTGACTCAGCGGCGCGCTCAAACGCCTGCTTTGCCAGATGGTGTTGATTTCCGCTGAGAGCTGACCCGGGATTTTCGCCGAGAAGTGACCCGCCTTCATGTATGGTTTGGGTCTTAGGTTTTGGTCAAGGGGCGGCTTTCTCCTTCTTGCTCGTTGCGGCCTGTGC
>NZ_SSNY01000017.1 GCF_004801285.1 Ollibium composti | reverse complement strand
AGCGCCGGAGCTCGCCCTCCGGCTCAAGTCTATGGTCAAGTCCAGACACAAAACGATCCTCCAAATCGGATCGTCACCGTGCCCCTTCAGGCCTGCGCAAAGAAGGTGCGGTCAGAGCCTCGCTTACAATCCGCCCTGGGTTCTCTGCGAATGAGCGAGGCCGACCTTTGGAATATCGAGCCAAAGGAGCCATGCCGTGACCAGGTTGAACAAATCCGTAAAACCGAACCCGCTCGACGCGAGCGATCCTCCCGAAAGAGCCAAGAGTTCCTTGCAGCCGTCTCGCTTTCGTGGCGAGCAGTTCTTCACCATCAAGCAACTCGCTAAGCGCTGGCAGGTGTCGGAGCGCCAGGTACACCGTTTTGTCCATAGCGGCGTGCTTGTGGCGCATAAGTTCGGCCGCTCGCTGCGCATCGCCGAGGACAACGTACTTCTGTTTGAACTGCGATCCCGCTGACGAGCCCTGTCAGCGTCTGACAGGCCGGAATGGCCTCGCCGGTTGTCCTGGTGAAACTCCCATCCCCGATTTTCAATAAAAATCGGAGGCAGGGGTTTCACCAGAAAGGCCCCCGTTCGGCACCTGTCATCACCAGTCAATCAATGCCTGAAAGGAGCTTTCACCATGCCTGCGCCAGCACATGAAACGCTGACCTTGAACAGCTTGATGGAGCGCATCAGCGTCGAGCCGTCGCTGTCGTCTGCCCAACGTAGCGAACTTTGCTCCGCAATCCGCCGCTTTGCCCGCATTTGCGGCAAGCACCCCAGCGAGATCATCGCCGACCCTGCCGTCATTCGTCAGTGGATAGGCAGAGCGAACTGGCAGATGGCGGGCTTGTCCAAGCGGGGCTGGGCCAACATGATCAGCCGGCTGACGCGCGCGATGATGATGGCGGAAATCAAGGTCCATCGCCGCCGCCGGAACTTCAAGCTGCTGCCCGAATGGGAGACGCGACTTGAACCTTTGGGCCGCCGGGATCGTGACGGACTGCGCCGGTTCGCGGGATGGTGCTCAGTGCATGGGATCGATCCGGAGAAAGTCAATATCGAAACGTTCGACTGCTACCGCATCCATCTTGAAACCGAAACGATCCAGCGCAATCCCCGCGAGCGGTGGCATGTGGCTCGCCGCGCCTGGAACCGGACGTTGGCGGCTAATCCTGACTCCGGCCTCCCGGCGGTCGCCAACGTTGAACCGGCGGGTTGGCGGGGGCTGCCGTGGGTGGCGTTTCCGGAAAGCCTGTTGAGCGAGATCGAGATGTACAAGACTGCGGTGACGTCGGCCAATCCCTTTGCCGGGGACGAACGTCGCATTATCAAACCGATCACTCTGAAGGGTTATCTGAACAATCTTCGGTGGCATCTATCTCGGCATGTCGAGAATGGCATGACCGCGGGCCACTTCGTATCCCTCGCGGATTGTGTCGAGCCGGAATTGGTCAAGCGTGGCCTTCAGCTTCGTCTCGGCGGGAAAGACCTCGACGACAAGACGAAGCCGGCCTTGAGCGCGATGATGACAGCCATCATCAGCGTGGCACATTTTGTTGACGTATCGGATGAGCACTACCGCGAACTGAAACGCCTCGCCGACAAGGTGCGCCACCGGCAGAATGGTATGACCGAGCGCAACAAGGAACGCTTGGCGCAGTTCAACGAGGAGCACGCGATGCGAGCGCTCGTCAATCTGCCCTTCCGGATGGCCAACGATCTTGCCAACATAACTCTTCCAACAGTTCGTCAGGCGCAGCAGATGCAGATGGCTGCGTTGATCGCAATCCTCCTTCATCTGCCGTTGCGCATCAAGAACGCTGCCGCGCTCGATCTTGATATTCATATCAAACGTCCGGCGGGTGGTGCCGACGGACGCTGGATCGTCCATTTCGCTTCTGGCGAGGTGAAGAATGAGGTGGCGATTGATGGCGTCTTCAATGAAAAGGTGAGCGCGCTATTGCAGCGTTATGTTGACGTCTTCCGTCCCATCCTGACCAAGAAGCCGTCCTCGAAGTTCTTCATCAGCCAGCATGGAACTGGAAAGGACCCGCATACTCTGAGCGGTCAGTTCCGCCGCTTGATCAGGCGAGAGATCGGCTTCGTGATGAACGCGCATCTGGTACGCCACTGGGCGGCGTTCGCCTATCTCGCGGCCAACCCCGGCGACTACGAGACTGTGCGCCAGTTGCTCGGCCACAAGAACATCGCGACTACGATCAATGCTTACACAGGCGCCGACACCAAAAGCGCACTGGGTCGTTATGACCATGTCATCGCCGCCCGGCTTGATCCCGTGCCGCTGAAGTTCGTCAAGTCTCCACCGCCCAGCTTCGAGGCAAAGGCGTTCTTCGGCCTCAGCCCGGAGGACATCCTGTGACGACCAAGCAGAAGTTTTCCAGCCTCCGGCTCGAGGATTGGCCGGCATACGACCGAGACCTTTGGATGGCTGCACAGAAAAAAGCCGGCATCTTCGACGAAGCAGGCTTTGCTGCCGACTGGCAGCCTACGACCCTCCGTTCCCTTGAACGAGGCTACGGCCTTTACCTTTCGTGGCTCGCCCAACGGCATAATCTCGATCAGGACGCTGCCCCGGTCGACAGAGTCGATCAGGATTGGATCAAAACTTTCCTCAACGCCTATGCACCCGGTCGGTCCGAACTCACTGTTGCCGCTGCGGTCCGTGGCATCGCCTACGTTGTACGTGCGACCAACCCGCCCGATGGCCAGCCTTGGCTGACCAAGCTCGCGCACAGGATGACAAATACGGCGGTGCCCTCGCGCCCGAAACTGCCGCGCATGTCATCAGTTGCTGAACTGGAGGAACTGGGTCGGCATCTGATGCGAGCAGGCTGGAAAGATCTCCAAATGCGTAAAATTAGCGGGGCACAGATATTTCGCAACGGGTTGATGATCGCAGCACTTATAGCGCGTCCCGAACCTAGACGACGGAACTTCGCCGCTCTGCGCATCAACCACAGTTTTCTGCGCGATCAGATCGGTGTCCGGGTTCGTTTTTTGAAGGACGAAACGAAGAAAGGCCGAGACATCGATTTCCATTATCCGGGCTGGTTGACCCGGCCATTTGATGTCTATGTCAATGACATACGCCCCCTGCTGCAAACCAGGTCTTCGGTGAACGACGAGGGCTGGCTTTGGATCGGGCAGAAAGGCGAACCTCTTCGGCCTCACAGCGTCACCGGCATCGTGACCAAAACCACGAAGCAACATCTTGGTAAGCCAGTGTCACCTCATCTGTTTCGCGACATTGCGGCGACCGACATCGCGCTGCTCGATCCTGGGCATGTCGGTATCACGAAATCCGTTCTGGGCCATGCCTCACTTTCCAGCAGCCAGAAATCCTACAACCAAGCCACCAGTTTCAGCGCCGTCATGCGGTTGGACGCGGTCCTCGAAGGGTTAATGGAAGATTGAAATCCACGGTGCAATTAATTGCAAATTTTAACAATCGACTTCCCATCCTGCCCGGCAGGCAACTGACGTGGCTGCCGATGGCCAATGTCTCCAAGTGCAATGGGCTGCACGATCTCCGCAAGGCCCCAGGCCGACCAGAGCCCTCTAACCTTCTGTCTTTACGAACATATCGCCGTCGCGATGGAGCCGATACGACGCGCATCCAACACCGTCGTGGATGCGCAGGCATACCAGTGGGGCGGCATCCCTCTGGTTGTCATCGCCTTCCGGCCGTAGACCATCGGAGATGGAGCATGGTTTTGGACAGGATGCCGGAAGGCCGCAGGCGCAGGAGGAAATCTCCCACGCCGAGCCGCGCCTTCACGCCGCCCCATATCATTGCCGCCACACGCCAGACGGCTATGATGTTCTTGCCGACATGTCCGAGAACCTGCCCATCACTCACGAGGAGATCACTCTGCTTCGCGCCTTCCTCTCCGCCGAAATCAGCGCCATCATCCATGGCGACAACGAAGCAGGCTGATCTGCCATGACTGTCAACGCCGCCATCTACGTGCGCGTTTCCACCGCCCGGCAGGCCGATGCCGATCTGTCGTTGCCCGATCAGGTCGCGCAGTGCCGCCGCTATTGTGAGCAGCGCGGCTGGGAGGTGATTGAGGTGTTTACCGAACCGGGCGCTTCGGCATTGGACGAAGACCGGCCGGTTTTTCAGAAGATGATCGACAGGGCCAGGAAGCCTGACCATCCCTTCGATCATCTGGTCGTGCATTCGCTCAGCCGCTTTTCTCGCGACGCACTGCATTCGGAGTTCTATGTCCGGCAGTTGCGCAAGGTGGGCGTCGAACTCGTCTCGATCACCCAGGACCTCGGCCAGGATGCGAGCGGCGAATTTATTCGCAAGGTCCTCAACGTTTTCGACGAACACCAATCCAGGGAGACGGCGAAACACGTCCACCGGTCGATGCTGGAAAACGCCCGGCAAGGCTTCTGGAACGGTTCGCGCCCGCCCTTCGGCTACGCCACGGAGATCAAGGAACGGCGCGGGCCGCGCGAGAAGAAAGTCCTGGTCGTCAATGAGGAGGAAGCCAGAACGATCAGGCTCCTGTTCAAGCTGGCTATCGGAGCGGACAGCCGGCCGCTGGGCGTCAAGGCGATTGCCACCTATCTCAACGAGCGAGGCATTACCCGACGCGGTCGTCGCTTCTCGACTGGCGGCGTGTATGGCCTACTCACCTCGACGACCTACTACGGCAAACATCATTTCAATCGCACCGACACCCGTAACGGCAAGCCACGTCCGCCATCCGAATGGATCGAGTTTGAGGTGCCGGCGATCATCGATGAGCAGACCTTCAACACGGTGCAGGCTTTGCTTCAAAGTCGCAACCCTAAGCGCGTAGCGCCCAGGATCGTCAACGGCCCGACGCTGCTCGCCGGTATTGCCCGCTGCGGCTATTGCGGGGCTGGCCTCGTCCTCAACACAGGCAAGGGCGGGGTCTATCGGTATTATTGCTGCTCACGCAAAATGCGCGAGGGCGCGATTGCTTGCCCAGGCATGCGCATTCGTATGGACCGGCTCGATGAAATCGTGGTCAATGAAATCGCAGCGCGCGTCCTGGCGCCCGACCGGCTGGGCGGACTGCTCAAAACCTACACGAAGTCGAGCAGTGAGCAGGCAGGGCAGATCAAGGACCGGCTGACGCAACTACGCCATGCCCACAAGGAAGCCGAAGCTGCGATCACGCGCCTGCTCGCGTTGGTGGAGAAAGGTCTGATGGACCCGGACGACCCGAACCTGCGGGAGCGCTTGGTTGGTCTGAAACTCCAGCGTGACGAATTGACGGTCGAGATTGCTGATCTGACCAAGCGCGCCAGCAGCGACCAGACATCGATAACTCCGGAGAAGATTGACAGGTTGTCGAACCTGCTGCGGGACAAACTGTACAACGGCTCACCCGAACTGAAACAGGCCTATGCTCGCCTTGTCGTCCGGCAGGTTACCGTAAAAGGTAAGGAAATCCGTATCAGGGGCTCGAAAGCCGCTCTGGCGCGTGCTGCATCGAGCGGAGTAGGCAACAATCCGCCGGCAGTTCTCTCTTTTGTTCGAGGTTGGTACGCCCTAGGGGAATCGAACCCCTGTTTGCGCCGTGAGAGGGCGCCGTCCTGACCGCTAGACGAAGGGCGCAGCCAAGACCGGCCATATAGGCTGGCCGGATTCAAAAAGCAACTGGCCGCGACCGGCTTTTCCAGTCCCTTGACCACAAGCGCATTTCGAGCCCGCCGCAAAGCAAAACGCCACGGACCTGCCGTGGCGTTTCCTTGACCGGCCTGCGGGCGATCAGTTCGAGGGCTGCGGCTCCATGCCGCCTTCCGGCTCGGGACCTTTCTTCTTGCCGCGCGCGGTGCCGCCGGCCTTCGGCACGGCCGAGCCGCGGCTGGTCGGCGTGTCGTCGCCGAGGTCGCGCGAGGGCTTGTTGCCGGCGAGCAGCTGCTTGATCTCCTCGCCCGACAGCGTCTCGTATTCGAGCAGCCCTTCGGCGAGCGCGATCCAGTCCTTCTTCTTCTTGGTCAGGATGGTCTTGGCCGTCGAATAGGCGTCGTCGATGAGGCGGCGCACCTCGGCGTCGATGATCTGCGCGGTCTCTTCCGAGATGTTCTGCTGGCGCGCCACCGAGTGACCGAGGAAGACTTCTTCCTGGTTGTCGCCATAGGCGACATGGCCGAGCTTGTCGGAGAAGCCCCAGCGCGTCACCATGGCGCGCGCCAGCTTGGTCGCCTGCTCGATGTCGGAGGAAGCGCCGGACGTGATGTTCTCCTTGCCGAACTTGAACTCTTCGGCCACGCGCCCGCCCATCATGATGGCGAGGCGCGAGATCATGTACTTGTAGCTCATCGAGTAGCGGTCGCCTTCCGGCAGCTGCATGACCATGCCGAGGGCGCGGCCGCGCGGGATGATGGTCGCCTTGTGCAGCGGGTCGGCCGTCGGCACGTTGAGCGCCAGGATGGCGTGGCCGGACTCGTGATAGGCGGTCAGTTCCTTCTCCGCCTGCGTCATCGCCGACGAACGCCGCTCGGCGCCCATCATGATCTTGTCCTTGGCGTCTTCGAACTCGGCCATGGTGACGAGGCGCTTGTTGCGCCGCGCCGCCATCAGCGCGGCCTCGTTGACGAGGTTCATCAGGTCGGCGCCGGAGAAGCCCGGCGTGCCGCGCGCGATGGTCTTCAAATCGACGTTCGGCGCCAGCGGCACGTTGCGCACATGCACCTTGAGGATCTTCTCGCGGCCGATGATGTCGGGGTTCGGCACCACCACCTGGCGGTCGAAGCGGCCGGGACGCAGCAGCGCCGGGTCGAGCACGTCGGGCCGGTTGGTCGCGGCGATCAGGATGATCGACTCGTTGGATTCGAAGCCGTCCATCTCGACCAGCAACTGGTTCAGCGTCTGCTCGCGCTCGTCGTTGCCGCCGCCGAGGCCGGCGCCGCGATGGCGGCCGACCGCGTCGATCTCGTCGATGAAGATGATGCAGGGCGCGTTCTTCTTGGCCTGGTCGAACATGTCGCGCACGCGGGATGCGCCGACGCCGACGAACATTTCCACGAAGTCCGAGCCGGAAATGGTGAAGAACGGCACGTTCGCCTCGCCGGCGACCGAGCGGGCGAGCAAGGTCTTGCCGGTACCGGGCGGGCCGACCAGCAGCACGCCGCGCGGGATCTTGCCGCCGAGGCGCTGGAACTTCTGCGGATCGCGCAGGAACTCGACGATCTCCTCCAGGTCCTCCTTGGCCTCGTCGACGCCGGCGACGTCCTGGAACGTCACGCGCCCGTGCGCTTCGGTGAGCAACTTGGCCTTCGACTTGCCGAAGCCCATGGCCCGGCCGGAACCGGACTGCATCTGGCGCATGAAGAAGATCCACACGCCGAGGATGAGGATCATCGGCAGCCACGAGATCAGGTAGCCGAACAGCGTGTTGGAGCCGTCCGTCTCGGGGCGGGCGTTGATGGTGACGTTCTTGTCTTCGAGCCTGGACACCAGCGACGGGTCGCCGGGCGAATAGGTCTGGAAGCCGCCGGAGGTGTCGGTGTAGGTGCCGCTGATGCGATCGCCGGCGATGGTCACCGTCTTGACCCGGCCCGCGCCGACATCCTGAAGGAACTGGGAATACGGAACATCCGTCGATGCACCACGCGTCTGCGGCGTCTGGAACAGGTTGAACAGTGCGATCAGCAGGACGGCGATGATGGCCCAGAGCGCGAGGTTACGGTAGTTCGGATTCATTTAGCGTCCCGTTGAGGCGCGCCAGCGGCACGCCGTAAGAGAGAAGTTGGACCTAACATAGGCAGCCGCCCCCCCCTTGCCAAGCACGACCATCGGGTTGGGTTAAGCCTTCGATCATGGTTTTAGGCCGATAGAGCCCAACGGCGGCGCGGCGATGGCGGCGGCGCCGATGAGTTCGGCCACCGCCCGCGCCGGTGCGAGATCGAAGCCGGACAGGAAGTGCGCGAACGGTGCCGCGACCGGCTGGGCCGAAGCCGGAAGGAATCCGCCCATGAACCCTTGTTTTTCCATCGAAAACACCGGTTCGGCGGCGAGCGCGGCATGCACGAGGCTCGCCGGCGCGCAGGCTGTAACCGGCAAAGCGCCGGCCACGGCGGACTCACCTTTGGCCGCGATCAAGAATTCCCCGCCGCCGTCGCCGAGCGTGATCCGGTAGCGGCCGTCCCAGACCGTGCCGTCGCGGACGGGTCCGGCGGGCGGCAGGTCGCGTCCCTCGCGGTGCAGGAACAGGCCGGCGGAGCGCCGGTCGACGACCGCATGCGACAACGTGGCGCGCAGCGGATCGGGCCCGCGCCACCCGCAAATCCGGAAAAACAGCGCCTCCGCGCGAGCAAGGTCGGGCAGGAAGGACGATCCGCCGGCGACCGCGACAAGGATCCGCAGCGCATAGACCGCCGCCGGCCTGTCGGCCGCAGTCACAAAAGCCGGCGCCAGCCGCAGCAGCCCCGGAGCGGGCCGGCCGGCATGCGCGCGCATCAGCGCTGCCGCGCGCATGCCGAGGTCGATGCGTGCGCCGGCGGCGCGGTCGGCCGTGGCGATGGCTGGCCCGAACTGCGCCGCCTCGCCGTCCCCAAGCCGCGCCCGGATGCGCGGGCGCTCGAACGTCCGGTTGTCGTTCGTCGGATCGTCGATCCAGCCGGCGCCTTGTCCCGTCAGCCAGCCGCGCAAAGCGGCGCGGCGCGTGCCGAGCAGCGGCCGCACGATCCAGATTTCACCGTCATAGAGTGTCGCCGGCGCCATGCCGGCAAGACCGCGCCCATCCGCATCCGGCCCCGCTTCCGCGCTGGCCGCGCGCGCCTGGCGCATCAGCACCGTCTCGGCCTGGTCGTCGGCCGTATGGCCCGTCAGCACCAGTCCGATACCGGCCTCGCGCGCCGCGCGGCCGAGCAGCCGGTAGCGCGCATCGCGCGCCGCCGCTGGCAACCCGGTGGCGGGCTTGGGTCCGTCCCAGCGGACGGTTTTGTGCGGAATGCCGCGCTTGGCGCAGAGCCGGGCGACAGCCTCTGCTTCTGCGGCCGAGCCGGCGCGAAGCGCATGGTCGACGGTGACGGCAAGCAGCCGCACGGTCGGGGAATTTCGCTCGATATGATGTTTGAGAAGGAGAAGCAGCGCCGTGGAATCGCTGCCGCCGGACACAGCGACGATCGCGCCGCCGGAAAGGTCGATGGACGAAAAGAGCCGGTCCGTCTCCGGGGTTTCAATCTTGAGCACGTCCTTGCCCCGAAACCGGTTCCCGTTTTCGGGAGATACGCCTGGGCCGGACGCAGCCGGGTTCAGCACGCCGCGTGGGTCCGTTCCTGCTTGACGCGCTCTTTCATGGCGGCGGAAATGTTGGGATAGCGCTTGCCGACTTCGTTGAAGGTCGCACAGGCGACGTCGCGCTGGTTGAGGCCGACCAGCGACACGCCGAGCTTCAGGAGCATGTCGGGAGCCTTCTTCGCCTTGGGATAGGCCTTACTCGCCGCCAGGAAGGTCTCGGCGGCGTCGCGGTATTTCTGCTGGCCGAGCAACGCTTCGCCCAGCCAGTAATGGGCGTCCGACGCCTTGGAATCCTTGGGGAAGCGCGAGACATAGTCGCGGAACCCCTGCTCGGCGGTCTTGTAGTCGCCGGACAGGATGAACTGGTAGGAATTGCGATAGAGTTCGTCGGGATTGTCGGTGGCCGGCAACGAGGCGACCTGCGTTCCCGACCCGGACCCGGCATCGCCGCCGGCCGGCGGCGATGCTCCCGCCGCCGTCGACTGCGTGCCGCCGGCGTCGACGACATTGCCGTCCTTGTCGACGGTGATCGTGCCGAAGGTCTTGGCCGGCGCGCCGGTAATGAGCTTGCCGGGTTCGCCGTTGCCGGAATCGACGATGATGTCGCCGACCGGGTCCGACGGACCGTCGCCTGAAGCCGACGTATCGGCTCCAGGCTGGGTTGCCGGTGCTGCGGCAACGGCCGTATTGCCGCCGCCGGAGGCGTCGGACTTCTTCTGCGGCGCCTGGCCGCCGCCGCCTTCAAGCTGCTGGAAGCGGAACTCGTTGTCTTCCTGCTGCTTGCGGATCTGCTCCTGCATCTGCAGGATCTGGAAGTTCAGTTCCTCGACCTTGCCGTTCAGCTGGCGGATCTGGTCTTCCAGCCCGGTCACGCCGGCGGCGTTGGACTGCGCCATCTGGACCTTGTCCTGCCCGCCGCTGCCGAACACGCCGGGCAGCCCGAAGGAAGGCATATGGAACGAAAAACCGCTGTCGGTCCGCTCGGCGCCGGAAACGCCGCTCGCCGGCGCCGCGACGGCGGAAGCCAACAGCACCGCAAGCGTGCCGCTTAGGATGGATCTGAAGTGCATATGTCTCGCCCTGAAATCAACGATTCGTCGGTTTGTCCGGAAGCGGAACGCCTGCGTCAGACGGCAGCCGCGACGCGCCGGCCCGGACGTTTTCGCTTCTAGCAGGGCGCGAGACTTCGGCCAAATTTTGTTTCGGGCCGTCGCCCAACGGCAAAAGGCGGCGTTGCCGCCGCCTTTGTCCGTCCGATGTGGCATTTTTACCGATAGCGGGCTCGCGGCCCGGATCAGCTTCCGGCGCCCGACAGCGTCGTGACCGCGCGGCGGTTCTGCGACCAGCACGAGATGTCGTCGCACACGGCCACAGGGCGTTCCTTGCCGTAGGAGATGGTCTTGAGCCGGTTGCCGGCGACGCCTTGCGAGATCAGGTAATCGCGGGTGGCGGCGGCGCGGCGGGCGCCGAGCGCCAGGTTGTATTCGCGCGTGCCGCGCTCGTCGGCATGACCTTCGACGACGATGCGGTACTGGCTGTACTTGTTCAGCCATTGGGCCTGGCGGGCCAGCGTCTGCTGCGCGTCGGCGCGGATCGACGAGGAATCGGTATCGAAGAAGATGCGATCACCGACATTGACGGTGAAGTCCTGCGCCGAGCCGGGGGTCGCAGCACCCGCGCCGAGACCGAGGTCGGCGGCGCTGTTCGGCGTCTTCTTGGAGGCGCAGCCGGCGAGCGCCAGCGAGGCGACCAGGGCGATCATGACGGGGTTTGCTGCAAGTTTTGCGATACGGCGCATGCCGCCTCTCCTTCGCAATTCGAGTTGTTTCGTTGACAAGCCAGTAACCACGTTTGGGTTAACCGGTGCTCAAGAAACACGGTTAAAATTCGGTATCGGCCGCCGTCCGCGGTCGCTGCCCGATGCTTTGCCCCGATGTTTCTGCCATGGGAGCACCGAACGTCACATTTGGCGCGGACCCTAGGCTTAAATGCGGCCAAAACGCGACCACCCCAAGAAAAACGGGGCATTTCGGCCCCGTTTTCTCCGTATTCCCACACGCTATTCGAGCAGCGGCGACCATGCCGGGTCGGAGGCGTAGTTGGCCGTCGGAATCGACTGTTCGTTGCGGCCGGTCAGGTCGATGGTGACCAGCTTCGGTCCGCCGGCCTGGTCGCGGAAGAACATCAAGACGCGCCCGTTCGGCGCCCAGGTCGGGCCTTCCTGCTGGAAGCCGGTAGACAGGATCCGCTCGCCCGAGCCGTCCGTCTTCATGACACCGATCTGGAACTGGCCGCCCGACTGCTTGGTGAAGGCGATCAGGTCGCCGCGCGGCGACCACACCGGCGTTGAATAGACGCCGTCGCCGAAGGAGATTCGGTGCGGATTGGAGCCATCGGCACCCATGACGTAAATCTGCGAGCGCCCGCTGCCGCCGCCGCGGTCGGAGGTGAAGACGATCTGCGAGCCGTCCGGCGAATAGGAGGGCGAGGTGTCGATGGCCGTGGAGTCGGTCAGCCGCGTGGTGTTGCGGCTCCTCAGGTCCATGGCGAAGATGTTGGAATTGCCGTCGTCGCGCATCAGGCTCATGATGACCTTCTGGCCGTCCGGCGAGAAGCGCGGCGCGAACGTCATGCCGGGGAACTTGCCGACCAGTTCGCGCTGGCCGGTTTCCAGTTGCAGCAGGTAGACCTGCGGCTGGCCGCCCTCGTAGGACATGTAGGTGATTTCCTGGCGGCTCGGCGAGAAGCGCGGCGTCAGCACGATGGCCCCGCCGTTGGAAAGATAGCGCACGTTGGCACCGTCCTGGTCCATGATGGCCAGCCGCTTCTTGCGCGCGTTCTTGGCGCCCGACTCGTCGATGAAGACGACGCGGGTGTCGAAATAGCCCTTCTCGCCGGTCAGCCGCTCGTAGATGGCGTCGGCGATGATGTGGCCGATGCGGCGCTTGTTGGCGCTGTTGGCGAAGAACTGCTCACCAGCAAGCTGCTGGCCGGCGAAGGTGTCCCACAGCCGGTATTCTGCGCGGATGCGGCCGTCCGCCTCCTGGCTGACACGGCCGGTCACCAGCGCCTGCGCGTTGATGACCTTCCAGTCGTCGAAGCGGGGCGCTGCGTCGGGATTGGAGATCTTCTCGATGAAGGCCGCATTGTCGATGGGCGCGAACAGGCCCGAACGCTTGAGGTCGGCGGAAACGATGCCGGAGATCTCGGCGCCGAGGCCGGCTCCCTCGAAATCGGTGATGGCGATCGGCAGCGGCTCGATCGTGCCCTTGTTGACGTCGATCTCGACCAGGGCATGCGCCGGCAGCGTGACGAGCGCACTCATGCCCGAGGCGAGCGCACCGATCATCATGAGCGTGGTGAGGAATTTCTTCATGGCTTGGGCCTCGTTTTCTGGCGGGCGGACGGGCGGGCTGGCTGATTGGTCAGAACATGTCGCTCGGGTCGAAATTGACCACGATCTCGGACCATGTGTCGTATTTGTCGGACGGCAGGTTGAACGGCGCGCACTTCTGCACGGCGCGAACGGCCGATTCGGCGGCGGTACGGCCGGGACCGGATGCGGCCCCGCCCTTGACGACCTGCGGGCGGTCCTGCAACTGGCCGGACGGGTCGAGGTGGAATTTCACCGACACTTTCAGCGTCTCGGCGTCGTCGACCCCGGCCGGGATGCTCCAGCAGCCGCCGAGCTTCTGACGCAGCGCGTCCATCTCGTTTTGCGACAGCTTGTCGCCGCCGGTGTTCTTTTCTCCGCCGAGCGAGGCCTGCTGGCTCGAGCGCTTGGCGCCGCCGCCGGAGGCCTTCTCCTTGTTGAGCAGCGCCGAGATCTTGTCGTCGAGCGACTTGTCCTGCGACGCCTGCTTTGAGGAGGCTTCCTTCACCGGCTTGTCGGAATCCTTGCGCTCCGGCGCCTTGGCCGTCTCGGCCGGCGCGGGTTTGGGCCTGGCGTCAGGCGCCGGCGCCTGGTCCGGCAGCTGGACGTCCTGCTGCGGCTGCTCGGCGGCGATCGCCTCGGCCACCGCATCGGGCTTCTGGGGCGTCGGCTCGGGCTGCTTGACCGGCTCAGGCTTGGCTTCGGCCTGCTTGGCCGGGTCGGGCTTGACCTGTTCGTTCGGCTGTGGCTGCGGCGCGACTTCGGTGGCCGGCGGCGGCTTCGGCGCCTCCTTCGGCTTCGGCACGTCTTCTTCCCTCGGCTTTTCCACCGGGGTGGGCGCCGGCGGCGGCGCCGAGCTGCTCTGCACCGGCTTGGCCTTGGCTTCCGGCGTCGGCGGCTTGTCGGTGTCGACGCTGTTGTCGCCGGTCTTCTGCGCGTCGGCCACGATGTCGGGGCGCTTGGTCGGCGTCGGTGCCGGCTTGTCGCGCATCGTCGCCTTCTTGTCGCCTTCCTGGATCTGGGTCAGCGCGCTGACGGGCACGATGTCGACGGGCAGCGACTCCACGTCGGCGACGTCGAAGGCCGACGGCGCCTTCAGCGACAGCAGGCCGAAACCCAGCGCCACCGCATGCAAGATCACCGATGTGGTGAGACCCGCGCGCATTTCCGTCTTACTGATCCTGTTCCTGTAGCGTCACCAGGCCGATGTTCTTGAAGCCGGCAGCCGAGATGCGCGCCATCACCTTCATCACCGTGCCGTAGTCGGCAATCTTGTCGCCGCGCACATAGATGCGCTCCTCGTAGCCCGTCTTGGCGATGGCCTGCAGCTTCGGCACCACCTCCTCGATCGGAATCTCGGTCTCCTGCACATAGACCTTGCCTTCCGGATTGATCGAAACTGTGATCGGCTGGGTATCCGAGTTCATCGCCTTGGCCTGCGTGTCGGGCAGGTCGATCGGCACGCCGACGGTCAGCAGCGGTGCCGCCACCATGAAGATGATGAGCAGCACCAGCATGACGTCCACCATCGGCGTCACGTTGATTTCCGACATCAGGCTGTGATGGCGGCCGCGCCGCCTGTGGCCGCGCCCGCCACGTCCCGAGCCGCCCGCGCTGACTGACATTCCCATGATCGTTCCTCAGGCTGCCCTGGCCACGACTTTCTCATCGATTTGGCGCGAGAGTATGGCGGAGAACTCGTCGGAGAAGCCCTCCATGCGCACCGCCAGCTTGCTGGCGTCGGACGACAGCTTGTTGTAGGCGATGACGGCGGGGATGGCGGCGAGCAGGCCGATGGCCGTCGCCAGCAGGGCTTCCGCGATGCCCGGCGCCACCACCGAAAGGCTGGTGTTCTTCGATGCCGCGATGGCCTGGAACGAGGTCATGATGCCGACCACCGTGCCGAACAGGCCGATGAAGGGCGCGGCCGAGCCGATGGTGGCGAGGAAGCCGAGGCGTCCCTCCAGCTTTTCCATCTCGCGCGTCAGCGCCAGGTCCATCGCCTTGTCGATGCGCGTCTGCAGGCCGAGCGGCGACTTGGCGCCCTTCTCGAAGCTTTTCTTCCATTCGCGCATGGCCGCGACGAAGATGGCGCCCATGCCGGTCGTCTTGCGGTCGGCCAGCGTGCGGTAGAGCTCCTCCAGCGACTGACCCGACCAGAACACCTGCTCGAAGCGGTTGAGCGAGATGCGCATGCGGGCATAGGCGATCAGCTTGTCGACGATGATAGCCCAGGTCCAGATCGAGGCACCGAGCAATCCCAGCATGACCAGCTTGACCACCCAGCCGGCTTGCATGAACAGCGCCCAGATCGACAGCGACGCCGTCGGTTCGGCGAGTGCGATGTTTTCCATTCCTTAAGATCCCTAAGATTTTCCGGGCATGGCTCGCGGCTGGCCCATGGCGCTCTACCTTGTGTGGTCCCGTTCGCCCAAAGCTTCCGGAAACGTCCCAAATGCGCCGTTCGCGGCGTTTTTTAGGGCAAATATTGGTGAAAGGAAGGCGTCGATGCCTTCCATTTTCACCGATCCCTTCATGAACCGTTATGGTTAAGGATGAGTTATGGCGAGAAGCGGTCCGCGCAATCGTATAGGGCGCATCGCCCTCAAGGGTGGGGAGCGGAGGCCGGCGGCATGAACGCCTTGATCCATTCCTTCGGGAAGCGTTTCGGACGCCCGCCTTCGCCGACGATGGCCGCCTCGACCTTCGCCCGCACAAGCACCTCGCCGGCACGGCTCAGTTCCTGCGCCATGAAGATTCGCGCGCCGGAAATCCTTTCGGTGCGGGTATCGACGGTGACGATGTCGTCGATGCGCGCCGGCTGGACGAAGTCGATCTCCATGCGCCGCACCACCCAGGCGATGCTCTCGCCGTGCTTGCCGGCAAGGAGTTCCGTGTGATGGACACCCGCCAGCCTGAGGAAATCGGACCGGCCGCGCTCGAGGAATTCGAGATAGCGGGCATGGTAGACGACGCCGGAGAAATCGGTGTCGGCATAGTAGACCCGCGCCATCAGCCGGTGGCCGGTAGAGGTCAGCGCGCCGTTCAGCCCGCCGGTCAGCTCTTCCTCGGTCGGTTCGGGAACGGTGCTCACGATTCTTCCTGGAACAGGCTGATCTGCTGTTGGGCGAGGTCCTTCGGCGCCTCCAGTCCGAGATGACGCCAGGCGTTTGCCGTCAGCACGCGGCCGCGCGGCGTGCGCTGGATGAAGCCCTGCTGGATCAGGTAGGGTTCGATGATGTCCTCGATGGCGTCGCGCGGCTCCGACAGGCCGGCAGCGATCGTCTCGATGCCGACCGGCCCGCCGCCAAAATTGCCGGCAATCATCGAAAGATAGCGGCGATCGAGTGCATCGAGCCCCAGCGCATCGACCTCCAGCCGGGAAAGCGCCTCGTCGGCGACCTTGCGCGAGACGACATCGGCGCCGGCGACAGAGGCAAAATCGCGCACGCGCCTGAGCAGCCGGCCGGCGATGCGCGGCGTGCCGCGCGCCCGCCGCGCGATCTCCAGCGCGCCGTCGTCACCAAGCGGCATCGACAGGATGCGGGCGCCGCGCCGCACGATCAGGTCGAGTTCCTCGACGGTGTAGAAGTTCAGCCGGACCGGGATGCCGAAGCGGTCGCGCAGCGGATTGGTGATGAGGCCGGCGCGGGTCGTCGCCGCCACCAGCGTGAAGCGGGCGAGGTCGATCTTGACCGAGCGCGCCGCCGGCCCCTCGCCGATGATGAGGTCGAGCTGGAAATCCTCCATCGCCGGATAGAGAATTTCCTCCACCGCCGGATTGAGCCGATGGATCTCGTCGATGAACAGCACGTCGCGGTCTTCGAGATTGGTGAGAAGTGCGGCGAGGTCACCGGCCTTGGCGATGACGGGGCCGGAGGTGGAGCGGAAATTCACGCCCATCTCGCGCGCCATGATCTGCGCCAGCGTCGTCTTGCCGAGCCCCGGCGGGCCGACGAACAGCACATGGTCGAGCGCCTCGCCGCGCGCCTTCGCCGCCTCGATGAACACTTTCAGGTTGGCACGCGCCTGCGCCTGGCCGACGAACTCGTCGAGCGCCTGCGGCCGCAGGCTCTGGTCGGCATCCTCGCCGCGCTTTTCCGACGAGATGAGGCGGGGGGCGAGCGTCAAGACAGCAGTTCCAAGGACGGGACGCGACGGGCGGCTTCCGCGTCGAAGGTCACGGTCGCCGAGCAGCCTGCACGCCGCGCGGAATACGCAATCAAATGATCCGCAAGGTCGCCGCGTTCCGCTTCCGCCACGACGGTAGCCAATATCGTTTCATCTTCAAGGACAATCTCGGCCGCTTCCATAAGCGTTTCGACAAGGGAACGAATGGCCGTTCGATGAAAGCGATAGCGCTGCCGCAAAGCCCAGGCGAATTCGGCCAGCACGACGAGACTCACAAAGGCCGGGTCCTGCGCCGTGCGGGTTCCGAAAAACGCCGCCGCTCTGGCAAACTGATCCTCGTCATCCCGAAGCACGTAGCGAAGCAGGATATTCGTATCGACGGCCTTCATCGCTTTTTGCCGTGGAGTTCGTTCCATTCACGCACGATACGCTCGTCGTCTTCAGCCACGGCCTGACCGATTGCCTCATCGAAATCTTCGAGGGTCGCACCGACACCGATCGACGGCTTGCCAAGGATTCCGGCCAGATCGGCCACGCTTCTGTTTTTCGGGCGCGCCACCACCTCTCCGTCGCGCACCGACACGAAAAATCGGGTTCCTTCGGACAGGTTCAACTGATCCCGGATTTCCTTCGGGATGGTCAACTGCCCTTTCGAGGACATCGTCGCGAGAATACCCATCGCCTTACCTTTGCGTCCTTTCTTACCTTCTTAACTTAGTAAGTCGCGCTATGCATGGCAAATCCGATCCTACCGCGCCAGTTCCTTCAGGCCGAAGCGGATCAGCCTGGCCGAATCCGCCCCTTCGCCCGCCGTCTTCAAGGCGGCGGCGATGGCGTTGGCGGCGGTGTCGCGCGAATAGCCGAGATTGGTGAGCGCCGAGACGGCGTCCGCCACCGGCGCCGGCGCGACGCCCTCGCCGAGTTCCTGCTTGAGGCCGATGGTGCCGGCGGCTGCACCCGCGAAGGCCGGTGCCTTGTTCTTCAGTTCGGTGACGATGCGCTCGGCCACCTTCTTGCCGACGCCGGGCGCTCTGGACACCATGGCGATGTCGCGCAGCGCGATCGCATTGGCGAGGTCGGCGGGCGCCAGCGTCGACAGCACGGCCAGCGCCACCTTGGCGCCGACGCCCTGCACGTTGTTCATCAACAGCCGGAACCATTCCCGCTCGAGCGCGGTCTGGAAGCCGTAGAGCCGGATCATGTCCTCGCGCACATAGGTTTCGATGAACAGGACGACGGCTTCGCCCGCGCCGGCAAGCGCGGCAAGCGTGCGCGTCGAGCAATAGGCGACATAGCCGACGCCATGCACGTCGACGACGCAGTGATCCTCCTCGATCTCTTCCACCGTTCCCTTGAGCTTGCCGATCATGCCTCAGGCCTCACGGATGGGTATCGGGGGAAACGATGCGCAACAGCGGAAAATAAGCGCGGTAGCGGCCCGTATCCCGCGTCAGCAATCGGTAGCCGCGGATCGCGGCATGGGCGCCGATATAAAAATCCGGCAGCGGCGAGCGCTTCGGGCCGCCGTCGCGGCGGTAGGCGACGAAGGCGTGGCCAGCGGCAAAGGCGGCCTCCCAGGGCAGGTATTCGCGGGTAAAACGCGACGGCGACAGGGCCGATTCCAGGTCGGCCTCGATCGGAAACCCCGCCGCCATCTCCGCATAGATGATCTGGTTGATCACGATCGGTCCTTCCGACCGCAGCCGTTCGATGGTTCGGCTCGACCAGTCCTCCCACGGGCTACCCGTATCGAACAGATCGATCAGGATATTGGTATCGACCAGCGTCGGCATCAGTCCCTGAGCAGCCTGAAGAATTCATCGCCGGTCATGCCGCCGAGATCCATCGTTCCCTTGTGGCGGCGGATATGATCCATGAAATCGGCCACCTCGCGGCCGGGCCGCGGCGCCACCGCGTGGCGCAGCAGAGCGCCGTCCTCGCGCAGGTCGAACTCAATCTCGCTGCCCGCCACGATGCCGAGTTTCCGACGAACGTTCTTCGGGATCGTGACCTGGCCCTTCTCGGTGACGCGCATAGTAATACCTCCACGGTATTACTTATCGCGGCCATGAGAACAAGTCAAGAACAAGTCGCGCCCTACCCCGCCAGCGCGATTCGGTAAGCCGTACTCTGCCGGTGATGTGCGTGGCAGATGGCGATGGCCAACGCGTCGGCGGAATCGGCGCTGTCGAAGGAGGCTTTCGGCAAAAGCACCTTCACCATCAACTGGATCTGCTGCTTGTCGCCGTGGCCGACGCCGATGACGGCCTTCTTGACCGCGTTCGGTGCATATTCGGCAACGACGAGCCCGGCGCGCGCCGGCACCAGCATGGCGATGCCGCGCGCCTGGCCGAGCTTCAGCGTGGCGGTGGCGTCCTTGTTGACGAAGGTCTGCTCGACCGCAGCCTCCTGCGGCGCCGTCCGCTCGAGCACCTCGGCCAGCCCGTCGTGCAGCTGGCACAGCCGCGCGGCCAGCGCCGCCTTGTCGTCGGACCGCACCGTGCCGGCCGCGACGAAACGCAACGCGTTGCCGGCACTCTCGACGACGCCCCAACCGGTGCGCCGCAGGCCCGGATCGATGCCAATGATGCGAATCGCTTCGTTCATGCCGCCGACTCTACCTCTCCGGCGGGGTCATGCCAGCGGAATGTGAACAAATCGGAAACGGAGGCCCTGAACGGGCGGCAGGCGGTCAGCCGCGCGCGAAGGCGGTGTTGAGCAGCGTGATCTGGTCGGAAACGGGGTTGCTGCGGCCCGCGATCGACGGCAGCACGGCCCTGGCCCCTGCCCCGTAGACCTCCTCATCCATGCGCCGGACCAGCGCCTGCAAACGTAGCGAGCGCGTGACGAGATCGACGAAATCGGCCGGCAATTCGGTCCAGCCGGCCACATCCTCATGCGCCGAGGCGGTGTCCAGCCTCACCTTCGACTTTTCCGAAGCAACCTGGTCGCGCGTCATCTCGCCCGAATTGGCGGCGCGCTGCAACAGGAGCCAGGAGGCGATCTGCATCAGCCGGGTGGTCAGCCGCATGGATTCGGCGGCGTAAAGAGTCGCCCCCAGCCGTGAAAGCCTCTTGGCCTCGGCGCGACCCTGGCCGTCGAGATACTCGGCCGCCTGCTCAACCAGCCCCATGCCTTCGTTGTAGAGTGGCTTGAAGGACTGCGAGAAGACCCGGCGCTCCGCCAGCTTGACCGTCTTGGCACCGTCCTTCGAAACTTCACTCATGTTCAAGCCACCTGAACCTGTATCGGGCGAGCTGATTCGACCGCCCGCCGCGACCTGCACTTTATACGACCGCACCTCGAAAATGCGCCGCACACGCCGCGAAGGCAAGCGTATGTTTAACAGAGGGTTAACGCGCCTCGAGGCAGCGACGGAACGGCGGCGGGCAGCGGCATAAAAAAAGAGCCGCGGATGAGGCGGCTCTCAGGAGTTTAACAGGGAGGCGTCAAACAAAGTGGCTCCAACCACTCGGTAAGAATCCAGATCACTGGATGGCCCCAGTAAGCACCTGTGAAGGTAAATGAAGCCTTAACGGCTTGAAGATTTTTTTACCAAGCCGGGCCATGCCGTGCCGATCCGGCACAGTTCACCTCGCTCTCAGGCGCGACTGTAGACCGTCGGCAGCGCGATGAAAGCGAACAGGAACATCGCCGCATAAAACCCCATCGATCCGATGCCGGTGACGGCCTCCATCGCCTCGTTGCCAGCCAAAAGCAGATAGAGGCCGACCACGAGCGCGACGCCGCTGACCGCCGTCAGCCAGAAATGAACCATCGCCAGTGTCCTGCCGGCCGCTGCGGGAAACAGGTGGTAGAAGAAGGCGAAAACCGTGGACATGAGCCAGCCCGCCACCATGATGTGCGCATGCGTTGGCATCTGGCCATGGTCTTGGCTGATCGCCATGTGGATGCCGAGCGCCATGCCGCACAAGGCGTAGATGATCGCCAGCGTGAAGAAGTTCCTTGCCACCCCTTGCATGTTCGTTCTCCGTTGTCTGTCCGATGGGCAATGAGCCTGTCGTCCGCGCCGCAATGGATGCGGCCTTGCAGCCTGTAAGCCGGCCGTGTTTCCGAGGAATGCCGTGCCGCTTCCCCCTGCGCTTCCGACCCCGTTACATTAGCACAATCTGATGCTGACGTAACGGCATCCGCCACGTCCTCCGCCTTTTTGCCTCCGCGTTGCGGAAACGTCCGGTCGAGCCGGCCGGCATCGTTCGGATACACGGCCGGTGCTAGACGCCCGGCCCTCGACGGTATCGGCCGCCACCGATCATCCGCCACAACAACAAGGATGAACGAAATGGACTGGTATTCCCTGGTAAAATTCCTGCACGTCGTCGCGGCCGTGGTGTGGGTCGGCGGCGGCTTCGCGCTGGCGCTGCTGGCGCTCCGGGCCGAGCGCGCCAGCAATGTCGAGGCGATGCTGTTGGCGATGCGCGCCACCGGCGAACTCGGCAATCGGCTGTTTGCGCCGATGTCGCTGCTCACCCTCGCCTTCGGTCTCGTCCTGTGCTGGTTCTGGGTCGGCTTCTCCGACCTGTGGGTCCTCATCGGCCTCGGCGGCTACTTCACCACCTTCACCATCGGCATGACCGTCTTCGCCCCGACGGCCGCGAAGATGGCGGCCCTGATCGCGCAGGAAGGCATGACGCCGCGGGCGCTCGCCCTCGGCCAGCGCATGCTGCGCTTCGCCCGCATCGATTACAGCGTCATGCTGGTCATCGTCGCCGATATGGTACTGAAGCCGACCGCGAAGGACCTGGGCATTCTTCTGGGGATGGCGGCGGTGCTGGCGGCCGGCACCGCGCTCGCGGCGACAGCCGGAACGCGCAGTTTGACCCCGGCACCAGCCGCCTGAGAAAGGCCGGCGGTTCGCCGCCGGCCGTGTTCCGCTATTTGCCCTTGCCCTCGTCGCGAACCATGTCGCGCAGCAGGAACTTCTGGATCTTGCCGGTCGAGGTCTTGGGGATTTCGGCGAAGATCACCGCCTTCGGCACCTTGAAGCGGGCAAGCAGCGAGCGGCAATGGTCGAGAATCTCGGCTTCGGTTGCAGGCTTGCCCGGCTTCAGTTCGACATAGGCGACGGGCACTTCGCCCCATTTGTCGTCCTGCCTTGCCACGACGCCGCAGGCCGCCACCGCCGGATGCTTGTAGAGCACGTCCTCCACCTCGATGGATGAGATGTTCTCGCCGCCGGAGATGATGATGTCCTTGGAGCGGTCCTTGATCTGGAGATAGCCGTCCGGGTGCATGACGCCGAGGTCGCCGGAATGGAACCAGCCGCCGGCGAAAGCCTCGTCGCTCGCCTTGCGGTTCTTGAGATAACCCTTCATGACGATGTTGCCTCGGAACATCACCTCGCCGATGGTCTCGCCGTCGCGCGGCGTCTCCCGCATCGTCTCGGGGTCCATGACGGTGAGCCCTTCGAGCGCGGCATAGCGCACGCCCTGGCGCGCCTTCTTCTGCGTACGAGCCGCCTTGTCGAGACCGTCCCATTCGCCGTGCCATTCGTTGACGACGGCCGGCCCGTAGGTCTCGGTCAGCCCGTAGAGATGGGTGACGGCGAAGCCGGCGTCGGCCATGCCCGACAGCACCGCTTCCGGCGGCGGGGCGGCGGCGGTGTTGAAGGTGACGGTCTGCGGAAACGCGCGCCGGTCCTCCTCGCGCGCATTGATGAGCAGCGACATGACGACCGGCGCGCCGCACAGATGCGTCACGCCATGGTCGGCGATCGCGTCGTACATCGGCTTCGCCCGCACCCAGCGCAGGCACACATGCGTTCCCGCCTGCACGGCAAGCGTCCACGGGAAGCACCAGCCGTTGCAGTGGAACATCGGCAGCGTCCACAAGTAGACGCAGTGTTTCTGCATCCCGGCATGGATCGTGTTGGTGTAGGCCATCAGCGCGGCGCCGCGATGATGATAGACGACACCCTTGGGGTTGCCGGTCGTGCCGGAGGTATAGTTGAGCGAGATCGCGTCCCACTCGTCGTCCGGCATCGACCAGGAAAAATCCTCGTCGCCGGAAGCGACGAAATCCTCATAGTCGAGGCTGCCGATGCGTTCGCCCTTCGCATAGGGCGCGTCCTCGGCATAATCGGGATCGTCGTAATCGATCACCAGCGGCTTCGCCTTGGCCGAGGCCAGCGCCTCCCTGACCACGCCGGAAAATTCGCGGTCGACGATCAGCACCTTCGTCTCGGCATGGTCGAGCTGGAAGGCGATGACGGCCGCGTCGAGACGGGTGTTGAGGCAGTGCAGCACTGCCTTGACCATCGGCACGCCGAAATGCGCCTCCAGCATCGGCGGCGTGTTGGAGAGCATCACCGTGACCGTATCGCCCTTGCCGATGCCCGTCTTCGCCAGCGCCGAGGCGAGCTTCAGAGAGCGTCGCCAGAAGGTGCGGTAGTCGATGCGCTGGCTGCCGTGGATGATGGCGATGTGCGCGGGGAACACCTTCGCCGCCCGTTCCAGATAGGTGATCGGCGTCAGCGGCTGATAGTTCGCCGCGTTCTTGTCGAGATCGATATCGTAGGGACTGGCCATCCCGTTCTCCTGAGAAACGTGTCGCTTCCAGCTGAAGCCGGCTGTTGTCATCATCCTATACTCAGGATGGCATGCCCTAGAAAAGCCCGGCGATGCCGTCCCGCAAAAGCCTGACGGCGACGATGCCCGTCGTCGTGCAAGTAAAGAAGTAGAAGGCTTCCGGCGTGAGAAGTCGGTCGCCCTCATAACCGGATTCCGCCCGTGCCGCGATAGCAATATGCGGCTGCCCGTTGCCGCGCCTGCATTGCACCTCTATGCAGCACGCAACGGTTCATCGAAGGAGCATCAGCATGGCAGACATCGCCTTTCGCCGGGCCATGCGGGCCGACATACCGGCCATCGTCGCCATGCTGGCCGACGATCCGCTGGGCGCGACCCGCGAAGACCTCTCGACGCCCGGCGCGCCGGCCTATCAGGATGCCTTCAGCGCCATCGACGCAGACCCCAACCAGTTCCTCGCTGTGATGACCCTGGACGGCGCCGTCGTCGGCACGCTGCAACTCACCTTCATTGCGGGCTTGTCGCGCAAGGGTGCGCTGCGCGGCCAGATCGAGGCGGTGCGGGTCGCCGCCGGCCACCGTAGCGAGGGTCTTGGCCAGCGCCTGTTCGAATGGGCCATCGCCGAGTGCCGTGCCAGAGGTTGCCGCACGGTGCAACTGACCACCGATAAAAGCCGCGCCGACGCGCATCGCTTCTACGACCGGCTCGGCTTCGAAGCGAGTCATATCGGCTACAAGCTCACGCTCTGAGCCCGCCTGTTCAAGCGCGGCACTTTGCTCTATGCCGCAATGCAACCATCTTCGCCTCGCATAGGCGGAAGCCATATCGAGCCGCCACATGACCGAGACAACGCCTCCCAACCGCTGCCGCATCGTGCTGATCGCCCCGCCGGGCGTCGGCGCCGAACGCCTCGCCACCGCCTTCGCCGGCGGCGACGTGGCCTCGCTGATCCTGCCGCGCAACGGGCTGGACGATGCCGCTTTCCAAACGCTGGCCGAAAAGGTCATGCCGGCGGCGCAGGCGGCCGGTGCCGCAGTCATCGTCGAGGGCGACACCCGCATCGCCGGGCGCGTGCGGGCCGACGGCATCCACATCGAATCCGGCAAGGCCGATCTCGCCGAGGCTGTCGAGCGTTTCCAGGACAAGATGGCGGTCGGCACCGGCGGCGCCAAGACGCGCGACGAGGCGCTGGAGCTCGGCGAGGAGCGGCCCGACTACATCTTCTTCGGCCGCTTCGGCTACGACACCCAGGCCGAGCCGCATCCGCGCAACCTCAACCTCGGCCGCTGGTGGGCCGAAATGATCGAGATCCCCTGCATCGTCATGGCAGGTTCGGACCTCGCCTCGGCCGCCGCCGTCGCCGAAACCGGTGCCGAGTTCGTCGCCCTTTCCGCCGCCGTCTACGGCGACGGCATCGATCCGCGCGAGGCGGTGGCGCGTGCCAACGCGCTGCTCGACGCGCAGGCGCCACGCTTCGAGGATTGACGATGCGGCTGGTCCTCGCCGTTCCTCTCCTGCTTGCAGCCGCCCAGGCGGGGGCGACCGAACCGGCAAAAGAACCGGTGCCTCCAGCCGTTCAGGCGCCGACCCAGACAATGCCGGCCGCTGCTGCGCCCGAACCCTTCATACCCGACGTCGCGCCGCCCACAACCGCGCCGCCATCCCCTGGTGAGCAGCCGGACGCGTCCCGCTTCGGCGAACCGCGCATCACCATCATCAAGCCGATCGCCAATCCGCTGCCGCAGCCGGCGACGACCGACGAGCCGCCGGCCGACACCGTCGATCCGTCGCGCTTCGGCGCCCGCCAGCCGGACGCCGCCTACGGCGCCTTCCAGCGCGGCCTCTACAAGACCGCCTACAACCTTGCCCTGGTGCGGGCGAAGAACGGCGACCCGGCCGCCCAGACGCTGGTCGCCGAGATCCTTTCGCGCGGGCTGGGCGTGCCGCTGAACGCCGCCGAGGCGGCGAAATGGTATCAGCGCGCCGCCGAGCGCGGCGTTCCCGAAGCGCAGTTCCAGTACGCGCTGATGCTGATCGACGGCACCTACGTGAAGAAGGACCGCAAGGAGGCGCACGCGCTGATGCAGGCCGCCGCCGAGGCCGGCAACACGCTGGCGCAGTTCAACTTCGCCCAGCTGCTGGTCGAGGAAGACAGCGGCGATGCCGGCCTCGCCCGCGCAGCCCCCTATTACGAGCGCGCCGCCGAGGCGGGTCTACCCGACGCGCAATACGCGATGGCGCAATTCTATGCCAACGGCGTCGGCGGCAAGAAAGAGGACGACGTCAAGGCCCGCACGCTGCTGGTCCAGGCCGCGCGCCAGAACTACGACACTGCCCAGATCGACCTCGCGCAATGGCTGATCGATGGGCGCGGCGGCAAGCGCGACCTCAAGGCCGGCTTCCAGTGGATGAAGCGGGCGGCCGACGGCGGCAACGTCGCCGCGCAGAACCGGCTGGCCAAGCTCTACATGGCCGGCATCGGCGTCGAGCCGGATTCGAACCTCGCCGCCGCCTGGTACATCGTCGCCCGCCGCGCCGGGCTGATCGACGACCAGATGGAGGATTTCCTTGGCGGCCTGACCGAGGAGGAAACCCGGCTGGCGCTGCAAAAGGCCAACCGGCTGCGCTGAGGCGTCGGGCCGCTGCATTCCACCGCTCTCTTGCCAGTGCGGGCGATTTGTGGTCTTGGAGGCGCCGAAATCGCCGTTTCCGGCGCAATCTCCTTTTTCTCAACCTTTTGCAGCAGGCATCCATGGCCAAGATCAGCGGCAATGAAATCCGTCCCGGCACCGTCGTCGAGCACGACGGCGGCCTGTGGGTGGCGGTCAAGACCAACACGGTGAAGCCCGGCAAGGGCGGCGCCTACAACCAGGTCGAACTGAAGAACCTCATCAACGGCACCAAGCTCAACGAGCGCTTCCGCTCCGCCGAGACGGTCGAGCAGGTGGACCTCGAATACAAGGACTTCTCCTTCCTCTACGAGCAGGGCGAAGCGCTGGTCTTCATGGACACCGAAAGCTACGAACAGCTCGAACTGCAGAAGGATTTCGTCGGCGAGCGCGCCGCCTTCCTGCAGGACGGCATGATGGTGACCGTGCGCCTCTACGGCGAGACGCCGATCGGCGTTTCCCTGCCCGACCAGGTCGTGCTGTCGATCACCGAGGCCGATCCCGTGGTGAAGGGACAGACCGCCGCGTCCTCCTACAAGCCGGCCATCCTGGAAAACGGCATCCGCGTCCTGGTGCCGCCCTTCATCGAGGCGGGCGAACGCATCCTGGTTGATACCAACGAGATCACGTATCTGCGCAGGGCGGATTGAGATGAAGGCAATAGGGGAATAGGGGAGTAAGGGAGTAGGGAACAAAACCGCCGTACCGCCTTGCTCCCCTATTGCCTTGTTCCCCTACTCCCCTATTCCCCTAGCCTTACCCAACGAAAGACCCTTCCCATGGCCCGTTCAGCCCTCCTCAACGTCATGGTCCAGGCGGCGATGAAGGCCGGCCGCTCGCTGTCGCGCGATTTCGGCGAGGTGCAGAACCTCCAGGTGTCGATGAAAGGCCCCGGCGACTATGTCAGCCAGGCCGACCGCAAGGCCGAGGACATCATCTTCGCCGAACTGTCGCGCGCGCGGCCGGGCTACGGCTTCCTGATGGAGGAGCGCGGCGCCGTCACCGGCGACGACGACCAGCACCGCTGGATCGTCGACCCGCTCGACGGCACCACCAATTTCCTGCATGGCATCCCGATCTTCTCGGTCTCCATCGCGCTGGAGCGGCAGGGCCAGGTCGTCGCCGGCGTCGTCTACAACCCGGCCATGGACGAGCTCTACACCGCCGAGCGTGGCGGCGGTGCCTTCCTCAACGACCGCCGCCTGCGCGTCGCCGCGCGCACGAAGCTTTCCGACGCAGTGATCGGCTGCGGCGTGCCGCATCTCGGCCGCGGCCGCCACGGCAATTTCCTCATCGAGCTGCGCAACGTCATGGCCGAGGTGTCCGGCATCCGCCGCCTCGGCTCCGCCGCGCTCGACCTCGCCTATGTCGCCGCCGGCCGCATGGACGGCTTCTGGGAGGACGGCCTGTCGGCATGGGACATCGCCGCCGGTCTGCTCCTGATCCGCGAGGCGGGCGGCTTCGTCTCCGACCTGAACGGCGGCCAGACGATGCTGGAGAAGGGCGCCCTTGTCGCCGGCAACGAGGCGATCCACCGCGCGCTGTTGAAGACGGTCACCAAGCCGCTGAAGGCTTAGGGCCCGCACGGGCGCCGGCGGCAACCCGCCGCAGGCGCCGTCGCAATTTTGCAATGCACAACTGGCATGGTCGATGCTTGTCCACCACATGAGGGACGGGCAGGCTCGACATGACCGCAAAAGAGACACACAAAGCACCGCATATTCCCTTCATGGGACGCTGGCACTATTCGCGCGCCGAGATGATCGCCGACGGCATCGTCCATGCGGTGGGTATCGTCCTGGCGATCGCCGCCGGCTCCGCCATGCTCGTGCTTGCCGCCTCCCATGCGGGACCCGGCGAATACATCGCCGCCGTCTTCTACGTCGTGTCGCTCCTGACGGTGCTGTCCGTCTCCCTCGCCTACAATCTGTGGCCGCTCGACTCGCCGGCCAAATGGGTGCTCAGGCGCTTCGACCATTCGGCCATCTACCTGTTGATCGCCGCGACCTACACGCCCTTCCTCGCCCAGATCGGCAATTCGCCGCTGGCCGGCTGGATGATCGCCCTGGTTTGGGCGGCTGCGGCCGCCGGCATCGCCATCAAGGTGTTTCTGCCCGGCCGCTTCGACCGGCTGGCCATCGTCTTCTATCTCGCCATCGGCTGGAGCGGGCTGGTTCTGGCGGGTCCCTTGGTCGAAACGCTGCCGCCCGCCGCGCTGGCGCTCATCGTCGCCGGCGGCATCGTCTATTCCTGCGGCGTCGTCTTCTTCGTCTGGAAAGGCCTGCGCTTCCACAACGCGCTGTGGCACGGCTTCGTCGTCACCGGCGCCACCTTGCACCTGGTGGCGATGTTCGACGCACTGGTCTTCAGCCGGCTGTAACGCGCTCGCCGGCCTGCCACGACGGGCTGAACAGGCGCCGCATCGGACCGTCCGCCACCGCCGTGCCGAGCCCGATCAATACGGCGAGAAGGCCGAGCGCCGGCAACAGAAGCGGCTGCGGGATAAGCGCCGGGCCGCCGGCGGCGACGAAGGCCATCACCACGAGGCCGTGCAGCAGGTAGATCGATAGCGAACGCTCGCCGAACCAGCGCAGCAGCATCGCCCTGCCCGGCACGATGGCCGAGAAGCCGAGCACGGCGGCGGCGCTGAGCGCCAGTATGCCCATGCGGGCCAGCGCCGGATGGGCGGACTGGGCGCCGCCATTGGCGTAGTCGTGGCTGCCGGTCAGCGCCGACGGTTCGAGCCCCTGCGTCCACCACACCATCACCAATGCCATGGCAAGGGCGAACACGAGCGCGAAGACGCCGCCATGCCGGCGCGCCAGCGCGACGAGGTCCGCGCCAAAGAGATGGCCGAGCACGAAGAAGGGCAGGAAATACAGCGTCCGCGAGACGCTGAGCGAATAGCCGATGCCGTCGTCGTAGCCCGCCGCGACCGACAGGGCGAAGGCCGCGACCAGTCCGGCCGGCGAGGCGAACAGCGGCAACAGCAGGCGCCAGCAGATCATGCTGGCGATGAACCACAACAGCCAGTAGGGCGTGAGCGCAGAGTATTCGTACCAGCCCGTCAACCGTCCCATGCCGATATAAAGGGGCTGGAACAGCACGAGCGGCAACACCAGCGTCCACACGATCTTGCGGTAGTCGCGCCGGCCCAGCGTCTCGCGGGCGAACGCTCCGGCCAGAAAAACGAAAAGCGGCATGTGGAAGCTGTAGATTCCAATATAGGCCGCTTGCAGGATCGGCGATCCTGACGACGGCTTCTCGATGAGATGTCCGAAGACGACTAATAATATACCAGCCCCACGAAGGGCATCAAAATGCGCGTCGCGTCTCTTGCTTACTTTGTCCATCTGTATAAATGTACGATCTCGTCATTGGTTCTCTCTGCCACGCTTCCGCCGGGAATCAGTTGTTCATGCAATCGACCTATAGGGGCGATATGATGGCATCGAATAGAACGATCGCCGCATACGGCCCGAACGGCTTTCAATTTCGCCGGAATTCCGAGTAGAGTTGCCGCCGAACTCGCTGCGGAATCGGAACGGAAGACGCATGGCCCTTCTCAGATCGTTCGGCATAGGTGGGCGTTCCGACGTCCTCAGCTACGACCCCCACAGGCTGTCCAGCCCGCAGGTGTTCGTGCTGACGATGGTCATCTTCCTCGCCATCGTCGCCTTTATCGGCGTCATCCTCACCCGCCAGATCTCGACGGCCTTCGTCACCAATCCGGGCCTCAACGGGTTGATCCTCGGTGTGCTGGCAGTCGGCATCCTGCTTGCCTTCGTGCAGGTCGGGCGGCTGTTCCGCGAAGTGCGCTGGGTCAATTCCTTCCGCGCCGGCTCCGAGACGACCGAGCCGGTGCTTCTGGCGCCGATGAAGGCGATGATCGGCCGTTCCTCGGCCGTCGCCTTTTCCGCCTCCTCGATGCGCACGATGCTGGATTCCATCGCGACGCGCCTCGACGAGAGCCGCGACACCTCGCGCTATCTCGTCGGCCTGCTCGTCTTCCTCGGCCTGCTCGGCACTTTCTGGGGTCTGTTGAAGACGATCGGCTCGATCAGCGACACCATCCAGGCGCTCGATCCCGGCTCGGGCGACGCCGCCGCCGTCCTCGATGCCCTCAAGCAGGGCTTGGCTGCCCCCCTGTCGGGCATGGGCACGGCCTTTTCGTCCTCGCTGTTCGGCCTTGCCGGCTCGCTGGTGCTGGGCTTCCTCGACCTCCAGGCCGGCCGCGCCCAGACACGCTTCTACACCGAGCTGGAGAACTGGCTGTCCTCGGTGACGGACCTGTCCTCCGACATCGCCGTGCCGGAGGCGATGCGGGCCGAGTCTGCCGACGAGATCCGGCTTTTGTCGGAGCGCCTGCGCTCCATGCAGGAGAACGGCTCCTCAAACCCGCGCGTCGCCAGCGCCATGGCCAATCTCGCCGACGGCATTTCCGGCCTGGTCAAGAACATGCGCTCCGAGCAGCAGATCATGCGCGACTGGGTGGAGGCGCAGTCGGACGAGCAGAAGGCCATGCGCACGACGCTCGAAAAGATCGCCGACGCCTTGAAGAAGCAAGGGGTCCACTGACTTGGCCCTCGCCCGCGCGCGCCGCGCCGACCGCCGCATCGACTACTGGCCGGGCTTCGTCGACGCGCTGTCGACGCTGCTGCTCACCTTCATGTTCCTGCTCTCGGTCTTCGTGCTGGCGCAGTTCCTGCTGAGCCGCGAGATTTCCGGCAAGGACGAAGTGCTGAACCGCCTGAACTCGCAGATCAACGAACTGACGCAACTGCTGGCGCTGGAGAAGAGCAACACCCAGGACGCGCAGGATTCGCTGGCCAACCTGCAGGCGTCGCTGAGCGCCGCCGAAGCCGAAAAGAGCCGCCTGGAACAGCTTCTGGCGAAAGGCGCCGGCGCCGGCGAGGCCGCCAATGCGCGCGCCGACGCGCTGTCGGGCGAACTCGACACCGAAAAGCAGATCAGCCAGCGCGCGCTCAGCCAGGTCGAGATCCTCAACCAGCAGATCGCCGCATTGCGAAAGCAGATCGCCGCCCTTGAGGACGCGTTGCAGGTCTCGGAAGAGAAGGACAAGGAGTCCAACACCAAGATCGCCGACCTCGGCCGCCGCCTCAACGTCGCGCTCGCCCAGCGCGTGCAGGAACTGAACCGCTACCGCTCCGACTTCTTCGGACGGCTGCGCGAGATCCTGTCCGACCGCGAGAACATCCGCATCGTCGGCGACCGCTTCGTCTTCCAGTCGGAGGTGCTCTTTCCCACCGGCTCCGACCAGATCAACGATGCCGGCCAGGTCGAGATGAAGAAGCTCGCCGGCGCCATTATCGAACTGCAGAAGGAAATCCCGCCGGAGATCAACTGGGTACTGCGCGTCGACGGCCACACCGACAACATCCCGCTTTCCGGCACCGGCCGCTACAAGGACAACTGGGAGCTTTCCACCGCACGCGCCACCTCTGTGGTGAAGTTCCTGATCGCCAACGGCGTGCCGCCGGAGCGCCTGGTTGCCGCCGGCTTCGGCGAGTTCCAGCCGCTCGATCCCGCCGACACCGACGAGGCGCGCTCGAAGAACCGCCGGATCGAGCTGAAGCTCACCGAGCGTTGACAGCGCGTCCTTCGAGGCTCGCTTCGCTCACACCTCAGGATGAGGGAAGTGGTTTGCTTGGCTTCGCTCTCGTAGCTACAGCAAAAAACAGTCCTCATCCTGAGGTGCGAGCGAAGCGAGCCTCGAAGGACGCACCACAACAGCCCATTTGTAACCCTTCGTTATCCTTAACCCGCACTTAACCTGTATGGTTAACAATGCTCTCGATACGGGCAACCGGCGGCGTGTCACGGACGCCGGCGACTTCGGGAGTGGGTGAATGACAACCAAACTGCGCATTGTTCTTGCGCTTGCCGCAGCGGCATCGGCGCTGCCGCTGTCCGGCGCGCTGGCGGCCGACTACGATCCGCCGATCTATGTCGACGAGGCGCCGGAATACGTGCCCGTCGAGGTCGGTTCGGGATGGTATCTGCGCGGCGACGTCGGCTACGTCTTCAATAGCCGCGCCGGTAACATCGATTACCGCACCTTCGATCCAGGCCCGCCCGGCAGCTACTCCGACAACAATTTCGCGACCCGCAGCATGAAGACCGACGTCGCCTTCGGCGGCGGCATCGGCTACCACTTCACCGACTGGCTGCGCGCCGACGCGACGGTGGAGGGCTTCGACGCCAAATTCAACGGAACCACCGTGAGCGACGGACCGTGTACTGGAGCCCAGCCGGCAACGACCACCTGCCGCTCGGAAGATTCGTCGAAATTCACCACCATCGGCATCATGGCCAACGGCTATGTCGATCTCGGCACCTATTCCGGCTTCACCCCCTATGTCGGCGGCGGCCTCGGCTATTCGCTGGTCCACTGGAAGGGGCTCGACAGCAATCTCTACTGCGTCGGCGCCGACTGTACGACCGCGGCTTCCGTTGCAAGCTCGCAGAACGGCGGCGAGAAGGACTGGCGCTTCACCTACGCGCTGATGGCCGGCGTCGCCTACGATATCAGCAAAAATCTCAAGCTCGACGTCGGCTACAAGTACAAGCATATCCAGGGCGGCAATATGTTCGGCTGGGACGCCGGAAGCGCCGCGGCCGGCGCCACCGGCATTCAGGGCCGTGACGGCGGTTTCGACACCCACGAATTCAAGGTCGGCCTGCGCTACGACCTCTGGTAGGCAAACGCTTCGGTTGATTTCAACGGCGGGCTCAGGCCCGCCGTTTGCGTTTCTGCATTTTAGAAAACCATTCCGCCTGCGACAGAAACTTTCCTCTTGACGCCGTAGGTCGCCAGGCATATCGCCGTCCGTGGGCCACCCCTCCCCAACGAGGGGCTTACTATCTGGAAGGATAGACCACGATGACGACGCTTCCCAAGCCCGGACTCCGTCCGGCGAACCCCAATTTTTCCTCAGGTCCCTGCGCGAAACGCCCCGGCTGGTCGGTCGAGGCGCTGAAGGATGCCGCGCTCGGCCGTTCCCATCGCGCCAAAATCGGCAAGGCCAAATTGGAGCAGGCGATCAGCCTGACCCGCGAGGTGCTTCAGGTGCCGGCGGATTACCGCATCGGCATCGTGCCGGCCTCCGACACCGGCGCCGTCGAGATGGCGCTGTGGTCGCTTCTGGGCGAACGCGGCGTCGACATGGTCGCCTGGGAATCGTTCGGCGCCGGCTGGATCACCGACGTGGTCAAGCAACTGAAGCTGCCGGACGTGCGCCGGATCGAAGCGCCCTACGGCGAATTGCCGGACCTGAAGCAGATCGATTTCGACCGCGACGTGGTCTTCACCTGGAACGGTACCACCTCCGGTGTGCGCGTACCCAATGGCGATTTCATTCCAAGTGATCGCGCCGGCCTAACCATCTGCGATGCCACCTCGGCCGCTTTCGCGCAGCGGCTGGATTTCCAGAAACTCGATGTCGTCACCTTCTCCTGGCAGAAGGTTCTGGGCGGCGAAGGCGCACACGGCATGCTGATCCTGTCGCCGCGCGCCGTCGCGCGGCTGGAGAGCTACAAGCCGGCCTGGCCGCTGCCGAAGATCTTCCGCCTGACCTCGAACGGCAAGCTGATCGAGGGCATCTTCAAGGGCGAGACGATCAACACGCCGTCGATGCTCTGCGTTGAGGACTATCTCGACGCGCTTACCTGGGCGAAGGGCATCGGCGGGCTGGATGCGCTGGTCGCCCGCGCCGACGCCAACGCCGCCGCCATCGTCCGCTTCGTCGAAAAATCGCCCTGGCTCGGCCATCTGGCCGCCGACCCGGCGACGCGCTCCAACACCTCGGTCTGCCTGTCCATCGTCGATCCGGACGTGACCGCCTTCGACGCCGACGGCCAGGCGGCCTTTGCCAAGGGTCTGGTTTCAGCACTCGACAAGGAAGGCGTCGCCTACGATATCGGTCATTATCGCGACGCCCCGCCCGGCCTGCGCATCTGGTGCGGCGCCACCGTCGAGACGGCGGATATCGAAGCGCTGCTGCCATGGCTCGACTGGGCGTTTGCCGCCCAGAAGGCGACGCTGAAGGCTGCTGCCTGACACGATCAGCAATGTCGGCGCCGCCCCTCACCTGCCTGCCGGCATCCTCTCCCCGTAAACGGGGCGAGGAAAGACAGTCGCAAGGCCGCCATTCTTCCTTCTCCCCGTTCACGGGGAGAAGGAAGAATGGCGGATGAGGGGCAGCGCCAACGCTTCAAGACAATCCACGACCTTTTCCAAGGATCACACCCATGCCCCGCGTACTCGTTTCCGACAAACTCTCCCCCACTGCCGTGCAGATCTTCAAGGATCGCGGCGTCGAGGTCGACTATTTGCCCGATCTCGGCAAGGATAAGGACGCCCTGCTGGCGAAGATCGCCGACTATGACGGTCTCGCCATCCGCTCCGCCACCAAGGTCACCGAAAAGCTGATCGCCGCCGCGACGAAGCTGAAGGTGATCGGCCGTGCCGGCATTGGCGTCGACAATGTCGACATCCCGGCCGCCTCGCGGCGCGGCATCATCGTCATGAACACGCCCTTCGGCAATTCCATCACCACCGCCGAACACGCGGTCGCCATGATCTTCGCGCTCGCGCGCCAGATCCCCGAGGCGAACGCATCGACCCAGGCCGGCAAATGGGAAAAGAACCGCTTCATGGGCGTCGAGATCACCGGCAAGACGCTCGGCGTCGTCGGCTGCGGCAACATCGGCTCCATCGTCGCAACGCGCGGCATCGGCCTGAAGATGCACGTCATCGCCTTCGACCCCTTCCTGTCGGACAAGCGCGCCGAGGAACTCGGCGTCGAGAAGGTCGAACTGGACGAGCTTTTCGCCCGCTCCGACTTCATCACCCTGCACACGCCGATGACCGACAAGACGAGAGGCATCATCAATGCCGAGGCTATCTCCAGGATGAAGGACGGGGTGCGCATCATCAACTGCGCGCGCGGCGGGCTGATCGTCGAGGCCGACCTGGTCGCGGCATTGAAGAGCGGCAAGGTGGCCGGCGCCGGCATCGACGTGTTCGAGACGGAGCCCGCGACCGAGAACGCCCTGTTCGGGCTGGAAAACGTCGTGGCCACGCCGCATCTCGGTGCCTCGACCTCGGAGGCGCAGGAAAACGTCGCCCTGCAGATCGCCGAGCAGATGGCGGACTATCTCATCAAGGGCGCCGTCTCCAACGCCATCAACATGCCCTCCATCACCGCCGAGGAAGCGCCCCGCCTGAAGCCGTTCGTCAAGCTGGCCGAAGTGCTCGGCGCCTTCGTCGGCCAGGTGACGGAAGACCCGATCAAGGAGGTCGAGATCCTGTTCGACGGCTCGACCGCGCAGATGAACACGCGCGCGCTCATCTCGGCCGCCCTTGCCGGCCTGATCCGGCCGCAGGTGTCCGACGTCAACATGGTATCGGCGCCGATCATGGTGAAGGAACGCGGCATCATCGTCGCCGAGGTCAAGCGCGACAAATCAGGCGTGTTCGACGGCTACATCAAGCTGACGGTGAAGACCGAGCACATGACGCGTGCCATCGCCGGCACCTGCTTCTCCGACGGCAAGCCGCGCTTCATCCAGATCAAGGGCATCAACCTCGACGCCGAGGTCGGCCGCCACATGCTCTACACCACCAATGCGGATGCGCCCGGCATCATCGGCATGCTCGGCACGCTGTGCGGCCAGAACGGCGTCAACATCGCCAACTTCCAGCTCGGCCGCGACCGCCCGGGCGGCGACGCCATCGCGCTCCTCTACCTCGACGCCCCCTTCCCCGAGAAGCTGCTGGCCGAGGTGCGCGCCAACGCGTCGATCGATTCGGCGAAACGGTTGCAGTTCGACGTCGGCGAGATTTGAGGCGGCGCAGGCACGGAACACCCGGTTGGGAAAACCGGAGCGGCTCAGGCGAAGCGGTTCACGTCGCCAGCGCCGCCGCCTTGCGGCCGCTGTATTCGGCCAGGACCACGCCGGCCAGCACCAGAAGCAAGGCCAGCGCGTGATAGGGCTCGAAGGCTTCGCCGAGGATCAGCACCGACAGCACCACGCCCCACAGCGGCAGGAAATTGATGAACAGGCCGGCGCGGTTGGCGCCGATCAGCTCGACGGCGCGGATGTAGAGCGCCTGCCCGGCCAGTGACGGGAAGACGACGACATAGACGATGATGGCAAGGCCAGTCGCGTCGGGCAGGATCGTCGCGCCGGCCGCCGCTTCCGCCGCGATGAAGGGCACGGCGCCGAGCGAAGCGCCCAGGCACAGCACCGTCATCAGGCTCATCCAGTGGACCTGCGGCCGCGCCTTGATGGCGGCGGTGTAGATGCCGTAGGCGACGACGGCGAGCAGCATCAGGGCGTCGCCGAAGTTGACGTCGAGATGGATCAATCGGTGGATGTCGCCATGGATGGCGGTGACGGCGACGCCGGCGAAGGACAGCACGAAGCCGACGAATTGCGCCGGCCGCGTGCGGGTGCCGAACAGCACGAAGGAGGCGGCGAACACGAACACCGGCATGCCGCCCTGCTCAATGCTGACATTGGTGGCGGTGGTGTAGAGGAGTGCTCCGTACATCGCCACGCTGAAGACGGTGAAACCGAGAAAGCCGAGGAACATCAGGAGCCACAGGCGCGGCCTGAGCACCGGCCAGTCCGCCGCCAGGTGGCGATGGCCGAGCGCCGCCAGCAGCGGGATGACCAGCATCCAGCGTAGGCCGGACAGAAGCATCGGCGAGATGTGGCCGACCGCCAGCTTGCCGGCGACCGCGTTGCCGGCCCAGAACAGCATCGTCGCCAGAAGCAGGATGTAGGCCTTGCGGTGCATCGGGCTGCTCGCATGGATTCGCGTCAGCGACGTGGCTATGGCGCCCGCCCGCCCAAGTAAATGATGCGCGGCCCGGAATTTGTTGTACCTGCCCGTCGCCGTCGCGCCAAAGAAGGGTCGCATGGCGCCGCCGTTGCGGTTATAGAGGCTTGAAATTTCATCGTTCCGCCGGCGTCGGCTCCGGCATTCTCGTGTGCGAAGGAAACAACTATGGCCAATGTGGTGGTCGTCGGCTCGCAGTGGGGCGACGAAGGCAAGGGCAAGATCGTCGACTGGCTGTCGGAGCGCGCCGATGTGGTGGTACGCTTCCAGGGCGGCCACAATGCCGGCCACACGCTGGTCGTCGACGGCAAGGTCTACAAGCTCTCCCTGCTGCCATCGGGAGTGGTGCGGGAAGGCAAGCTCTCCATCATCGGCAACGGCGTCGTCTTCGATCCGCATGCTTTCGTCACGGAAGTCGGCAAACTGAAGGACCAGGGCGTCGAGGTCACGCCAGACCGCCTGAAAATCGCCGAAAACACGGCGCTTATCCTGTCGCTGCACCGGGAACTGGATGGATTCCGCGAGGACGCCGCCTCCAATTCCGGAACGAAGATCGGCACCACGCGCCGCGGCATCGGCCCTGCCTACGAAGACAAGGTGGGCCGCCGCGCGGTTCGGGTGATGGATCTGGCGGACTTGGAAACGCTGCCCTTGAAGGTGGACAGGTTGCTGACACACCACAATGCTCTGAGACGCGGCCTCGGCCACCCGGAGGCGACGCATGAGGCGATCATGGCCGAGCTGACCTCGGTGGCCGACAGGATCCTGCCCTACATGGACCGCGTCTGGAAAGTGCTGGACGACCGCCGCAAGGCGGGCGAGCGCATCCTGTTCGAGGGCGCGCAGGGGACGCTGCTCGACATCGACCACGGCACCTATCCCTTCGTCACCTCCTCCAACACCGTGGCCGGCCAGGCCGCCGCGGGCTCGGGCATGGGGCCGGGCGGCGTCGGCTATGTGCTGGGCATCACCAAGGCCTACACGACGCGCGTCGGCGAAGGCCCCTTCCCCACCGAGCAGACCAACGAAATCGGCGAATTCCTCGGCACCAAGGGCCACGAGTTCGGCGTGGTCACGGGCCGTAAGCGCCGCTGCGGCTGGTTCGACGCCGTGCTGGTGCGCCAGGCCGTCGCCGTCAACGGCATCAAGGGCATCGCGCTGACCAAGCTCGACGTGCTCGACGGCCTGCCCGAGATCAAGGTGTGCACCGCCTACCGGCTCGACGGCGAGGTGATCGACTACCTGCCGGCCAGCCAGGGCGCTCAGGCCAGGGTCGAACCGATCTACGAGACGCTGGAGGGCTGGTCGGGAACGACCGCCGGCGCACGCTCGTGGAACGACCTGCCGGCGCAGGCGGTTAAGTACGTCCGCCACATCGAGGAACTCATCGGCGCGCCCGTCGCGCTGCTCTCCACCAGTCCGGAACGGGACGACACCATACTTGTGACCGATCCGTTTCAAGACTAATTATGACCCCCTTTCCGGGCAAGGCGGCTGATTTGCGGGGATTCGGCCCGGAGCAAGACAGGTTCGTTTGAAGCATGGCAGATTTCGTTGCGGTTCTGAGGAAGACGCTCGACGGGCTCGGCGAGACGACGCCGGAGGTGCGCGCCAAGGTCTACGACAAGGCCCGTTCCACCATCGCCGCCAAGCTGGCCGCCATCAACCCGCCGCCGCCGGCCGCGGTGGCTGAACGCCAGAAGCGGACGCTGGAGGACGCCATCGCGACCGTCGAGAGCGGCTACGCCAAGCCCGCTCCGCCGGCCAGCGACCCGCTGGCGGAACTGGAGAACATCTTCTCCTCCATCGACCGCAACAAGAACCAGCCCAACCATGTCAGGCCGCAGCCGACGACGGCACCGGCCACCACCCGCACCGAGCCGGCCTGGCAGCCGCCGCAACCTGCTTCCGAGACAGCGCGGCCGAAGACGACGCCGACCGAGGCGGATTGGCGCAAATCCGCCGCCACCGAGGTCTCGGTGGCCAAGCAGGCCCAGACCACGCCCAACGGCGGGACCGGCTCTGCTGCCCACAAGCCGTCCGCGGTCGACCCTCTTCCTCCGTTCGACGACCCGTCCGCAAACAGGGCCGATGAAACCTTTCCCGCCGTCGCCGATACGACCGCCGACATGCTGGCCGGCGACGACGGCGAGCGCCGGCGCGGCTATGGAGGACTGATCGCCGCCGTCGTGGCGCTCCTACTGATCGCTGGCGGCGGCTATGGCGTCTGGCTGAACAAGGATGCCTTCAAGGACATGCTCGGCCTCGGCAAGACCGAGGTCGCGGCGAGCGACAAGCCGGCCGAGACGCCGCCAGCCAAGCCGGCGGAGACAGCGGCCGCCAAGCCCGCCGAGACGCCGCCGGCGAACGGCGGCGAAACAAGCGAACCGCAGAAATTCACCCAGCGCCTGACGCCCGAAGGCAAGGAGACCGATCCCGGTCCGGCCGGCGGCGCCAGCAGCATCGGCGAAGGCACGTCGGTGGTCGCGCTGACCACGCCGCCCGTCACCGCGCCTTCCGCCGCGACCCCGGCCACGCCGGCGGCCGGTGAGCCGGCGCCGGACGCCCCGCCGACGGCTGCGGCCAACCCGCCGGCCGCCGAGACGACACCGCCGCCGGCCACCGCTTCATCCGAAACCGCCCTGCCGGTCGGCCAGAAGGCGATCTTCTACGAGGAGCGCACCGCTTCCGCCGAAGGTTCGGCCGAACCCGGCAACATCGTCTGGTCGCTGGTTCAGGAATCGCCCGGCGGCGACGCCCCGCCCGAGCCGGCCATCCGCGCCGAGGCGACCATCCCCGGAAAGAACGTGCAGCTCCGCATGACCATCCGCCGCAACGCCGACCAGACGCTGCCGGCCAGCCACATCGTCGAGATGATCTTCCTCACCCCCGACGGTTTCGAGGGCGGCGGCATCGACAACGTGCTGCGCATCGCCATGAAGGGCACGGAACAGGAAGCCGGCAGCCCGCTGATCGGCATCCCGGCCAAGATCGCCGACGGCTTCTTCCTCGTCGCGCTCAACGACACCAAGGCCGACGAGAACGCCAACCTGACGCTGCTGCGCAACCAGGACTGGATCGACATTCCCGTCGTCTACAAATCCGGCCGCCGCGCTTTGCTGACGATGGAAAAGGGCATCCCCGGCGAAAAGGTGTTCGACGAAGCGCTCAAGGCCTGGCAGGCCAAATCGTCGGGGTGAGTGCCGTTTAGAACCCGTGGAACAGCATGTCCAGCGCCGCGACGATCTCGTCGTGATGCTTTGACAGGCTGAAGCGGCTTTCCTTCAATTCCGCCGTCGGCACCGCGGCCATGAGATGAGTGGCCATGACCAGCCTGTGCCCGCCGATCTCGAAGACCGGATGCAATTTTTTTACCGGCGGCGGCGTCGCTTCGACGGGCAGCAGCGGTACAACCATTCGCGTCGTCATGCGGTCGATCAGGTCGGTTTGTACATCGAGCAGATAACTGCCTTCGATCGGACCGGAAAAAACCTCGTAGTGCGCCATCAGAACTGACGGAATTCCGCCAACGGAAGTCCATGCTCCTCGACATACGCGTTCCAGGACTCGATCGCCGCCCGGTTCTCGATCTTCCACAACCGCGCCTTTTCGGCGGCGACAGCCTCGGCAATGCCAGCTTCCGCCGCGCGCGACATGTTGACGTCCAGCCCCTTGGCTTCCTTCATGAGGTTGGCATCGATGGACAGGTTCGCCGCCTGACGGGTCGCATTGGTGGACGCTCTTGGCATGGCTGCCTCCAAATCTGCGCATAGTCTATGCGCATCTCTCCATGAAGACAACGACGCAGGGTTATACCGCGCGCAAGCCACTTCCCTTCGACCGGGCCATGGCCTTAGATATACCGGTCGAAGAGGAGCCTCTCCCATGGACATCGTCATCCCGAGCGCCGGCAGTCTCGGCCTGTTCGTCGTCGCCGCCTTGGCTCTGCTGGTCGTTCCCGGCCCGGCGGTGCTCTATATCGTCGCCCGTTCGGTGGCGCAGGGGCGCAGGGCGGGCTTCGTTTCGGACCTCGGCATCCATTCGGCGACGCTGGTGCATGTCGCCGCGGCCTCGCTCGGCCTTTCGGCGCTGCTGGCGTCCTCGGCCATCGCCTTCTCGATCGTCAAATATGCCGGTGCGGCCTATCTGATCTGGATCGGCCTGCGCAAGATCTTCAGCCGCGAGGACAATCCGGACGTCGACGTCGCCCTCAAGCCGCGCAGCCACGCACGGCTGTTCCGCGAGGGCTTCGTCGTCAACCTGCTCAATCCCAAGACGGCGCTGTTCTTCCTCGCCTTCCTGCCGCAGTTCGTCGAGGTCGGGCGTGGGCACGTCGCCATGCAGATCGCCTTCCTCGGCATCGTCTTCACGTTGCTCGGCCTGATCAGCGACGGCTGCTATGCCTTCGCCGCCGGCACGCTGGGCGACCGGCTGCGCCACAGCCGCGCCTATCTGCGCTTCGAGCGCTATGTCAGCGGGGTCGTGTTCATCGGCCTCGGCGTCACTGCGGCATTCGCCGGCAACCACCGCAAGTAGAACAGCAGGGATTGGAGGTGTTCAGCCCTCCAATTCTTCCCTGAGCATCTCCAGCTCCAGCCACTCTTCCTCGAGCGCCGCCAGCGTCGTGCGCTCCTTGTCGAGCGCGGCGATGGTCTTCTGGAAGCCCGTCGGATCGCGCTCGTAATAGGCCGGATCGGCGATGGCGTCCTCCAGCCGCGAGATGGCGGCGCCCACGGCCTCGATTTTCTTCGGCAGGTTCTCCAACGCGAACTGCTGCTTGTAGGACAGCTTTTTCGTCGGTGCCTTCGGTGCCGCCGGCTCAGCCCTTGTCGCCGCCGGCGCGGCATCAGCCTTTTTTGCCGTCTTGCGGTCGTCCAGCCGCTTGCCGCCGCGCTGCGCCAGCATGTCGGAATAGCCGCCGGCATAGTCCACCCAGCGCCCGTCGCCCTCGGGCGCGATGACGCTGGTGACGGTGCGGTCGAGGAAATCGCGGTCGTGGCTGACCAGCAGCACCGTGCCGGCGAAGCCCGCAACCAGTTCCTGCAACAGCTCCAGCGTCTCCATGTCGAGGTCGTTGGTCGGCTCGTCCAGCACCAGAAGGTTGGCCGGCCGCGCCAGCACCCGCGCCAGCAGCAGCCGCGCCCGCTCGCCGCCGGAAAGCTCGCGCACCGGCGTGCGCGCCTGCTCCGGCTTGAACAGGAAATCCTTCATGTAGGAGACGACGTGGCGCTGCTCGCCGTTGACGACGAGGTTCTCGCCGCGCCCGTCGGTGAGGTAGTGCGCCAGCGTCTCGTCCGGGTCGGCGGCATCGCGCTTCTGGTCGAGCGTGGCGATCTCCAGGTTGACGCCGAGCCGCACGGTGCCTGCATCGGGCTTGAGTTCGCCGGTCAGCATCTTGAGGACCGTCGTCTTGCCGGCGCCGTTCGGGCCGACCAAACCGACGCGATCGCCGCGCTGGATGCGCGTGGAGAAATCCTTCACCACGGCGAGATCGCCGAAACTCTTGGCGATGTTCTTCGCCTCGATCACCAGCTTCCCGGATTCGGCCGCATCGCTGGCGGTCAGCGTCGCCGTGCCTTCGGCGCCGCGATGCGTGCGGAAGCGCTGGCGCATCTGCTGCAACTCGCCGAGCCGGCGCATGTTGCGCTTGCGCCGGGCGGTCACGCCGTAACGCAGCCAGTGCTCCTCGCGCACGATCTGGCGGCCGAGCTTGTGCTGCTCGCGTTCCTCTTCCTCGAGGATCTGGTCGCGCCATTCCTCGAAATGCGCGAAGCCGCGATCGAGGCGACGCGTCTGCCCGCGGTCGAGCCAGACGGTGGCGCGGCTGACGCGCTCGAGAAACCGCCGGTCGTGCGAGATCAGGATCAGCGCCGACGAGGTGCGGGAAAGCTCCTCCTCCAGCCATTCGATAACCGACAGGTCGAGATGATTGGTCGGCTCGTCGAGCAAAAGAATGTCCGGCTCCGGCGCCATGACGCGGGCAAGCGCTGCCCGCCGCGCCTCGCCGCCCGAAAGGCTGGCGGGATTTTCCTCGCCGGTCAGTCCCAGATGCTCCATCAGGTAGGTGGCGCGGTGCGGATCGTCGGCCGGACCCAGGCCAGCCTCGACATAGGCGCGCACGCTGGCGAACCCGTCCATGTCCGGCATCTGCGGCAGGTAGCGCACGGTGGCGGTCGGCTGGCGGAACACCTCGCCGTCCTGCGGCTCGACCAGCCCGGCGGCGATCTTCAGCAGCGTCGACTTGCCCGATCCGTTGCGCCCCACCAGCGCGATCTTGTCGCCGGCGGAGGCGGCAAGGTCTGCGCCGTCGAGCAGCGGCGTGCCGCCGAAGGTGAGTTTTATCCCGGCAAGGTTGAGAAGCGGCGGAGCCATCACTGAGGACCCCCATCCCTAACCCCTCCCCGCAAGGGGGAGGGGGATTTTGCGGCGCCGCTACAACCCACCAATCTTCCAGATTTTCGACGAAACTGGGGTGTCGGCGTCTCCCTCCCCATTGCGGGGAGGGGACAGGGGTGGGGGTACCACGCCATATGCGATAGCCCTCCCCCCTGGGGAAAGAGGGCAGAGGTGGGGGTAGCGACGGTGCAGTTCAGATGCAAAGGATGTCCTATGGATAGGGATGCGCCAAAAGCATCGCCTGCCCGCCGCCGAGCGCGACTTCCAGTCCGCCGCGCACTTCGTTCGAGATGGTGAGCGAGGAACCGAACGGCACCTGCACATTGTCGAGCGGCCATTTCGCGCCGGCGAGGCTGAGGCCCGTGAGATCGGAAAAGCCGAGAACCGAGAACAGCGTGTCATCCTCGTAGTCGAAGCGGGCGCGGCCGCTGGGCAGCGGCACGCCTTCCTGGCTGCCGCTGGTCAGCGTCACGTCGATGCCGGCTTCAGTCAGCCGCATCGCCAGCACCATGTGCAGGAAGGCATGATCGGCACGTGGCCCGCCGAAGGCGCCGGCCAGAACCACCGCAGTGGCGCCGCGCGCGAACGCCGCCTCCACCGCCAGTTCGCCGTCGGTCTTGTCCTTCTCGGCCGGAAAGGTCATGCGCGGCACCGCCTCCAGGGCGTCCGGCAGGTCGACCGGCACCGAATCGAAATCGCCGACCCACAGCTCCGGCACGACGCCGAGCGCCGTCGCATGGCCGATGCCCGCGTCGGCGGCGATGATGCGGCTGCCGGCGATCTGCCGCTCAAGCCGCGGCGTGCGCTTCAACTCGCCGCCGAGAAGGATGGTGAAAGTGCTCATCGGGCCAGCGCCATAGCAGGGCGTTCGCCGAAACGGAAGCGCGGTGACGGCAATCCCCTGTTCCTCGCTTTCGTCTTGCCGTGGCTTGCCTGGCGCTGCGGTCGAGGCATGGATTCCCGACACTCGCCGGTCGCTCCGCTCCCTCACGAGGTTGGGAATGACGGGCTTCTTTGACTGCTTCCGTTAATCGCCAACGTAGGAGATTAGCCGCGGCACCAAACACAGTCGTCATTCCCGACCTCGTGAGTGACCGAAGGGAGCGGCGAGGGTCGGGAATCCACGCCTCGACGGTTGTGCCTCCGCAAAACCTTTCGCTTGCCTCCGCCGTGCGTCCGCCCTATGTCTCATCCCGCTCTAACGGGGTGCCGGTCCTTGCGATCCGGCTGAGAGGCTTCTCGCCAACCCGCTGAACCTGATCCGGTTTGTACCGGCGGAGGGATTAGACGCTCTAGCCAGGCGCCATTCCCCTGAAACCATGAAGGAGGCGCCGATGCGCAGGCTGTTTTCTCTCCTGTTGTCCGTGGCGGCTGTTGCCGCTTTTGCCGCCCCCGCGGCGGCCGCGGAAAAACTCACCGTCTACACCTATGAAAGCTTCACTTCCGAATGGGGCCCCGGCCCGGTGGTGAAGAAGAACTTCGAAGCCGAATGCGCCTGCGAGGTCGATTTCGTCTCGGTGGCGGACGGTGTGGCGCTGCTCAACCGGCTCAAGCTGGAAGGCGCCTCCACCAAGGCCGACATCGTGCTCGGCCTCGACACCAACCTGACCGCCGAGGCCAAGGAAACCGGCCTGTTTGCCCCGCACGGCGAAGTCTCCGGCGTCACCGTTCCGGGCGGCTGGAGCGACGACACCTTCGTGCCCTACGACTACGGCTATTTCGCCGTCGTCTACGACACCGAAAAGCTGAAGACCCCGCCGGCGAGCCTGAAGGAGCTGGTCGAAGGCGACCCGAACCAGAAGATTGCCATCCAGGACCCGCGCACCTCCACGCCCGGCCTCGGCCTGCTCCTGTGGGTGAAATCGGTCTACGGCGATCAGGCAGCAAGCGCCTGGGCGAAGCTGAAGAACCGCGTGCTTACCGTGACGCCCGGCTGGAGCGAGTCCTACGGCCTGTTCACCAAGGGCGAGGCGCCGATGGTGCTGTCCTACACCACCTCGCCGGCCTACCACATGATTGCCGAGAAGACCGACCGCTATCAGGCGGCGAGCTTTTCGGAAGGCCATTATCTCCAGATCGAGGTCGCCGGCATCACCGCCAACGGCGCCAAGAACCCGCTGTTGCAGAAATTCCTAACCTTCATGACCGGCCCCGGCTTCCAGGACGCTGTTCCGGAGACCAACTGGATGTATCCCGCAGGCAAGACCGACAAGCCGCTCGATCCAGCCTTCGACAAGCTGGTGAAGCCGGCAAAGACATTGATGTTCACCCCCGAGGAAGTCGCCAAGAACCGCAAGGCTTGGGTGGATGAATGGCTTTCCGTGATGAGCAAGTGAAGCGAGCAGCGGAATGAAAGTGCCGCCCCTCACCTGCCTGCCGGCATCCTCTCCCCGTAAACGGGGAGAGGCGCGCAGTTGCAGCGTCGGCGTCCCCCTCTCCCCGTTTACGGGGAGAGGGTAAGGGTGAGGGGCAGCACAACGATGCACAGTTTTCGCCGAAACGACTCCCGCATCACCCTCGGCGTCCTCGCCCTCGCCTTCATCGCCACCCTCATCGGTGGCGCGCTTGTCGGCCTGCTCGCCGCAGGCGCCGGTGACCTCTCCGGCGCCGTCTCGGCCTTCGATCCCTATCTCCTGCGCGTCGCCCGCTTCACCCTCTGGCAGGCCGCGCTCTCCACGCTTCTGTCGGTGCTGCCGGCACTGTTCGTTGCGCGCGCGCTGTCCCGCCATCCGCGCTTTTTCGGCCGCACGCTCATCCTCCAGCTTTTCGCCGTGCCGCTGGCCCTGCCCGCGCTGGTGGCAGCCCTCGGCGTGCTGGCGCTCTACGGCCGCGCCGGCTATTTCGCCGGCATCCTGTCGTCGGCCACCGGCAGCGACTGGCCGGGCATCTACGGCCTGTCCGGCATCCTCGTCGCCCATGTCTTCTTCAACCTGCCGCTGGCCACGCGACTGTTCCTCGAAGCCCTGCAGGCCGTCCCCACCGACCAGTGGCGGCTGGCCAGCCAGCTCGGCATGGGACCGGCCGCCACCTTCCGGCTGATCGAAGGACCGGCGCTGCGGCAGGCCCTGCCCGGCATCGCCGGGCTGGTGTTCATGCTGTGCATCACCTCCTTCACCATCGTTTTGACGCTGGGCGGTGGCCCCGCCGCCTCGACGCTGGAGGTCGCCATCTACCAGGCGCTGCGCTTCGATTTCGATCCCGCGCGGGCGGTGGCGCTGACGGCTCTCCAGATCGCGCTGACGGCGGTGGTCGTGACCCTGCTTGCCCGGCTCGGTGCCGACATGACCGGCGAATCGAGCCTCAGCGTCGCGCCGCGCCGCTATACGACGCCGTCCGTGGCGGGGACCGCTTTCGACGCCGCGCTGATCGTCGCAGCACTCGCCTTCGTCGCCGGGCCGATGCTGGCGACGGTCGCCGCCGGCCTGCAGGCCGACCTCGCACGGCTGGTCGGCGAAGCCTCGGTGCAGAAGGCGGCGCTGACCAGCATCCTGCTCGCCTTCGTCTCCGCCGTGCTCGCGGCGGTGCTGTCGCTGGCGCTTGCCATGGCACGCCGCGCGCTGGCGCTTGCCCGCCGCAACGGCCCCCGTTCGATGCTGGAATTCTTCACCGACACCGGCGCCGGTTTTGTCCTTGTTGTGCCTCCCATCGTCATCGGCGCCGGCTGGTTCCTGGCGCTGCGCCATCTCGGCTCCGTCTTCGGCGCGGCGCCCGTCATGGTCGCGGCGGTGAACGCGGTGATGGCCATGCCGTTCGCCATCCGCGCCGTGCGGCCAGCCTATGACGCCGCCAGCGAGCGGCACGAGCGGCTCGCCGCCCAGCTCGGCATCGCCGGCTGGAACCGCTTCCGCCTCATCGACTGGCCGGTCCTGCGGCGCCCGCTCGCCACCGCCTTCGCCTTCGCCATGGCGCTGTCGCTCGGCGACCTCGGCGTCATCGCCCTGTTCGGTTCGGATTCCATGCAGACCCTGCCCTATCTCCTGCTTGCCCGCATGGGCAGCTATCGCACGGCGGATGCCGCCGGCCTGGCGCTCATCCTCGGACTGGTATGCCTGCTTCTGGTGTTTGCCGCCGACCGGCTCGGAAAGGAACGGACAGCATGAGCGCGAACGGGCACAAAAGCGCTGCCGTGCAGTTGGACGATGTCGCCTTCAGCTACGGCGAAGCGACCTTCCGCTTCGACGCCGCCTTTCCCGCCGGCGCGATCACCGCCGTGATGGGGCCGAGCGGCTCGGGAAAGTCCACTTTGCTCAACCTCGTCGCCGGCTTCGAGGCGCCGCAATCGGGCCGCGTGCTGATCGACGGCGTCGATGTCTCGAAGGCACCGCCGGCCGCCCGGCCGGTCTCCATGGTTTTCCAGGAGAACAACCTGTTTTCCCATCTCAGCGTCGAGCGGAATGTCGGACTCGGCCGCTCGCCTTCGCTGAAACTGACGGCGGACGACCGTGCGGCGATCTCGGCCGCGCTCGAACGCACGGGGCTTGCCGGCAAACAGAAGCGCCTGCCGCGCGAACTATCCGGCGGCGAACGCCAGCGCGTCGCGCTGGCGCGCGTCCTGGTGCGCGACCGTCCGGTGCTGCTGCTCGACGAGCCTTTCGCGTCGCTTGGTCCGGCGCTGCGCGCCGACATGCTCGACCTCGTCGCCGACCTGCACGGCGAAAAGGGCATGACGGTGCTGTTCGTCACCCACCAGCCGCAGGATGCCGAACGCATTGCCGATCACGTCGTCTTCCTCGAGGACGGCGCGATCGCGGCAACGGGGCCGGCGCGCGATTTCTTCGCCGGCACTGGACCCGAGGCGTTCCAGCGCTATATCGGCACGCAAGACGGCCGATCACGCGATGTTGCCCGCAAGCCGACATAATTGAGGGCCAAGGACGGCGAAGCGGCGGCGAAGCGCCGGTCCGGCTAAGGAACGGGCTGGAGCCCGCCTCCGAACTGCGATACGCAAGACGGGCCCGGCTGCCTGATTTGCCGAAACGAACCGGAAAGGAAGCCGACCTGCCGACCGGCCTCGATACGCTCCCGACCCAGACCGCGGGCCGCCTGAAGCGGCTGGCGCGTGCCGTCGCGCTCGCCTCGCTGGCGGCCGTGCTGGCCGCCTGCCAGTCGATCATGCCGGACCGGGTGGAGGAATCCGGCTTCCAGCCGTCCGACAGGCCGGTCACGGTCGACAACGTCACCGCCAACAGCAAGCTGGCGGAACTCGCCAGGGCGCAGCACCCGCGCATCCTCGCCACCTATGGCGGCGAGTATTCCGACCCGAAGCTGGAGCGCATGGTTGCCAAGGTGGTCGGCAGCCTGACCACGGTGTCGGCCAACCCGACGCAGACCTATCGCATCACCATCCTGAATTCACCCAACGTCAACGCCTTCGCGTTGCCGGGCGGTTATCTCTACATTACCCGCGGCCTCTTGGCGCTGGCCAACGATTCGGCCGAGCTTGCCGCCGTCATCGCCCACGAGATGGGCCACGTCACCGCCAACCACGGGTTGGCGCGGCAGAAGCTGGAAGCCGAGGAAGGCCTCGCCACCAAGGTCGTCTCCGACGTGCTGGGCGACAGCCCGACGGCGCGCGCCGCCCTGATCCGCAACAAGCTCAAGCTGGCGCAGTTCTCGCGCAACCAGGAGCTGGAGGCGGATGCCATCGGCATCAAGTCGGTCGGCGAGGCCGGCTACGATCCCTATGCGGCGAGCCGCTTCCTGCAATCGATGTCGGCCTATACCGATTTCCGCTCGGTCAGCGGCGCCACCGACCCCAGCCTGGATTTCCTCGCCACGCATCCGAACACGCCGCAGCGCATCGAGCTGGCGCAGCGCCACGCCCGCGCTTTCGGCCCGCCGGGCGTCGGCACCCGCGACCGCGATTCCTATCTCGCCGGCATCGACGGCATCCTCTACGGCGACACGCCCGAGGAAGGCTATGTGCGCGGCAACACCTTCCTGCACCCGAAGCTCGGCGTTGCCTTCTCGGTACCGGACGGCTTCATCATCGACAATTCGGCGAGCGCCGTGACCGCCACCGGTCCCGGCAACATGGCGATCCGTTTCGACGGCGTTTCGCTCGACCAGAATCGCGCGCTGACCGATTATGTCCGCAGCGGCTGGGTGGCCGGTCTGGACGACGCCAGCGTGCATCCCGAGACCATCAACGGCAACGAGGCGGTGGTGGCCAAGGCCAGCGCCGACGGCTGGCGCTTCGACATCGCCGTCATCCGCGCCGGCGGCCAGGTCTACCGGCTGCTCACCGCCGCGCCCGCCGCCAGCACCACGCTCGATCCGGTGGCGCGCTCCGTCAGCGGCACCTTCCGCCTCCTCAGCGCACAGGAGAAGGCGGCGCTGAAGCCGCTGCGCATCCGCGTCGTCGCCGTCCGGGCCGGCCAGACGATGGGCACGCTGGCCGCGCAGATGACCGGCGTCGACCGCAAGCTAGACCTGTTCAAGGTGCTGAACGCCATCGGCCCCGCCGGCAACGTCTCGGCCGGCGACAAGGTGAAGATCGTCACCGACAGATAGGGGCGTCTTTCGAGGCTCGCCCCATTCTGATTTTCCCGGAATCCGCAGGTCGTGCGGCTCGCACCTCAGGATGAGGCAAGCCGGTTGCAGGGCCAACGAAGGAAGCGGGCACCGGCAGTCATCCTGAGGTGCGAGCCCTCGCCAACGATGAAGATTGTACGCGAAGCCAAAAAGGCGAGCCTCGAAGGACGCACTCACGCTGCCTTCAGGAACTCCGGATTCTGCTCGACCAGCGCCGCCTTGAGCTTTTCCATGGCGCGCGCCTCGATCTGGCGCACGCGCTCCTTGGAGATGCCGAGCGCCGTGCCCAATTCCTCCAGCGTCGCGCCCTCGTCGGTGAGCCGGCGGCGCTCGATGATGTGGAGTTCGCGTTCGTTGAGCGAGGAAAGGGCGGCATGCAGCCAGATCGAACGCCGCTCGACATCGATCGCCTCGCCGGCGATCTCGTCGGGCAAGGGCTCTTCGTCGACGAGGAAATCCTGCCTCTCCTCGCTGCCCTCCTCCGCCAGCGGCACGTTGAGCGAAGAATCGGGGGCCGACAGCCTGGAATCCATCCGCGCCACGTCGGCTTCCGGCACGCCGAGCTTGATCGACACATGCCGGTAGAGCGCCTCGCTGGTCAGCGGCCCGGCCCCGCTGGCGAGCCGCGCCCTCAGCCTGCGCAGATTGAAGAAAAGCGCCTTTTGCGCCGACGACGTGCCGCCGCGCACGATCGACCAGTTGCGCAGGATATAGTCCTGCATGGCGGCGCGGATCCACCACGTCGCATAGGTGGAAAAGCGCACCTCGCGCTCCGGTTCGAAGCGGGCGGCGGCCTCCAGCAGGCCGACATGGCCCTCCTGCACGAGGTCGCCGATGGGCAGGCCGAAATGGCGGAACTTCGCCGCCATGGCGACGACGAGGCGCATGTGCGCCAACGCAATGCGATGCATCGCCTGGCGGTCGGCCTTCTCCTTCCAGCGCAGCGCCAGTTCGTGCTCCTCGGCCCGGCCGAGATAGGGTGCCTGCATCGCCGCACGAATGAACGTGCGTCCGGCACGGTCCTGCATCATCATCCGCGCTCCCGCAAAACCCGTCGCGCCGGCCTTGAAGACAAGCCACAGCGCCCTAGAACGCGTCACAACGCGGAAGACCCGGTATTTGTTCCGCCCGCGCCGTGTCTTGTGTTGCCGTGGCGGCGGGGATGGGCGCGCGCAAATAGTCCACAAACAGGCAAATCAATGGTATCAGATTTCAGAAAGCGCGTTGAATTGAAAATTGATTCCTTAAGCCTGCACCACGCTTCTGCGAGATTGCAGCACCTCACCAGCACCGGCAAACGTCGGTCGAAAAACGGGACTTCAAGACCATGAAAAGGCTCATCACCCTGCTTGCCGCCGGCGCGCTGTCGCTGGCCGCGGTTGCCGCCGCCCAGGCCGGCGCCGACTTCGACAAGATCAAGAAGTCCGGCGAATTCCGCATCGGCACCGAAGGCACCTACGCCCCCTTCACCTATCACGACGCCGACAACAAGCTGGTCGGCTTCGACGTCGAGATCGGCCGCGAGGTCGCCAAGCGCCTTGGCGTCGAGGCGAAGTTCCAGGAGGGCAAGTGGGATGGCCTGATCGCCGGCCTCGACGCCGACCGCTACGACGCCGTCATCAACCAGGTCGGCATCACCGAGGAACGCAAGAAGAAGTACGACTTCTCCGATCCCTACATCGCCTCCAAGGCGGTGCTGATCGTCAAGGCCGACAATGCCGACATCAAGGGCTTCGCCGACCTGAAGGGCAAGAAGTCGGCGCAGTCGCTGACCTCCAACTTCGGCAAGCTGGCCGAGAAGAACGGCGCCGAACTGGTCGGCACCGACGGCTTCGACCAGTCGATCCAGCTGGTGCTCACCGGCCGCGCCGACGCCACCATCAACGACAGCCTGTCCTTCTACGATTTCAAGAAGCACAAGCCCGACGCCGCCGTGAAGATCGCCGCGCAGGAAGAGAACGCCGACTATTCCGGCATCATCATGCGCAAGGGCGACGCCGAACTGGTCGCCGCCATCAACAAGGCGCTGGCCGACATCAAGGCCGACGGCACCTACAAGAAGATCGCCGACACCTATTTCGGCCAGGACGTTTCCCAGTAGGGGTACGGCGACCCATAAAGTTCATGCGGCGCGCGGTTTCCCGGGCGCCGCTTTTCTTGTGATATCGGCCGTCGTAAGTATCGAGCGCTGGGCGCTGCCCCTCACCTGCCTGCCGGCATCCTCTCCCCGTAAACGGGGCGAGGACAGAAGCGGCGACCGTGCGGCCAATCTCCTTCTCCCCGTTTACGGGGAGAAGGTCCCGGCAGGGGGATGAGGGGCAAAGCGAATGTTCGAGGCAAGGCCTCATCGAGAGCCGCGCTCGAACCCGCGGCCGAGGAGTAAAAAGAGTGCCAGACTGGCTGCAACTGATGCTGGATTCGCTGCCCAAGCTTCTATGGGCAGCGCTGCTCTTCACCGCGCCGCTGACGCTTCTGTCCTTCGTCCTCGGGCTCGCCGTCGGTCTGCTGACCGCGCTGGCGCGCCTGTTCGGCCCGAAGCCACTGGTAGCCGTCGCGCGCTTCTATGTCTGGATTTTTCGCGGCACGCCGCTTCTGGTGCAGCTTTTCCTGATCTTCTACGGCCTGCCTTCCGCCGGCATCCTGCTCGACGCCTTCACCGCAGCCCTCATCGGCTTCACCTTGAACATCGGCGCCTATTCGTCCGAGATCATCCGCGCCGTCATCGCCTCGGTGCCGCGTGGCCAGTGGGAGGCGGCCTATTCCATCGGCATGAGCTGGAGCCAGGCGATGCGCCGCACCATCCTGCCGCAGGCCGCCCGCACCGCCGTGCCGCCGCTCTCCAACACCTTCATTTCGCTGGTCAAGGACACCTCGCTGGCGGCCGCCATCACCGTGCCGGAGATGTTCCAGGCCGCCCAGCGCATCGTCGCCACAACCTATGAACCGCTCATCCTCTACATCGAAGCCGCTCTCCTCTATCTCGCCATGAGTTCGGTGCTGTCGGCGCTGCAGGTCAGGCTGGAGGAACGGCTCAACCGCTACGGCGGCTTCCTGGAGGCGCGCGCATGATCGAGCTGAAGGATATCGAAAAGCGATTCGGCGACAACGTCGTCCTGAAGGACGTTTCCGTCACCATGGCCGAGCGCAGCGTCACCGCGCTCGTCGGCCCTTCGGGCGGCGGGAAGAGCACGCTGCTGCGCTGCATCAACCTTCTAGAACTGCCCAATGCCGGCATGGTCAAGATCGGCGAGGAAGAACTCGCCTTCGGCACCGGCCGGCGCGTCGCCACCGGCGACATCCAGCGCCTGCGCCGCCAGACCGGCATGGTGTTCCAGAATTTTCAGCTTTTCCCGCACCGCACCGCGATCGAGAACGTCATGGAGGGCATGACGGTCGTGCTGAAATGGCCGGAAGCCAAGGCGCGCGAACGGGCGATGGAACTGCTGGAGAAGGTCGGCATGGCGGCCAAGGCCGACGCCTGGCCGGCGACGCTGTCGGGCGGCCAGCAGCAGCGCGTGGCGATCGCGCGCGCGCTGGCGCCGTCGCCACGCGTGCTTCTGTGCGACGAGCCGACCTCGGCGCTCGATCCCGAACTCGCTCAGGAAGTGGTCGACGTGCTCGACCGGCTGGCCGAGGAAGGCACCACCATGGTGATGGCGACGCACGATTTGCGCCTCGCCTCCAAGGTCGCCGACGAGGTGATCTTCCTCGAAGCGGGCACCGTCGTCGAAAAAGGCCCGGCCGCCGAGGTGTTCGGCAACCCGCAGCGCGAGCGGACAAAACGCTTCATCGCCACGCTGCGGCACGAACAGGAAAACGCCGCGCGGCACGCCTGACAGGTTATGGATATGGATTGTTGCTTTGGAAAAGTGACGATCCACGCAACCGGTGGAGAAGTCGATCCCGGGAACCTACAAAGTAGGTGGGCGCCATATGTCCAAGCCCACGGGCCTGGCCAGGGACAGCTCCCTAGGGATCAATAAGGCCCCGGGGAAATGTCTCTCCTGCCGCGAGGCGCAGACCGTCGAGGTCCAATATAGAGCGTGGCGAAGGCGTTCGCCAGCGGGAAGGCACAGCGCCGTGGAATTTCCCTCTCCGTCGCCGCTGCGCGGCGCCACCTCTCCCCAAAAGGGGCGAGGAACCCAAGCTGGAAAAGCGCCGGCAACGCAACAGCAGTTCCTCCCCCCTCTGGGGGGAGGTGGCGCCGCGCAGCGGTGACGGAGAGGGGTCTTGTCCCGGTTGCATCCGCCGCCGTCTGCTTCTAGACCGGACACATCCAACCGGGAGCCAGTCCATGCGTTTCGAAGGCACGGCCGCCTATGTCGCCGACAAGGACCTGATGGTGGCGGTCAATGCCGCGATCGCGCTGGAGCGGCCGCTGCTGGTCAAGGGGGAGCCCGGCACCGGCAAGACCGAACTGGCGAGGCAGGTGGCGCAAGCGCTCGGCCTCGACCTGATCGAATGGAACGTGAAATCCACCACCCGCGCCCAGCAGGGCCTCTACGAATACGATGCCGTCTCGCGCCTGCGCGACAGCCAGTTGGGCGACGAGCGTTTCAACGACATCGGCAACTACATCAAGCGCGGCAAATTGTGGGACGCCTTCGCCGCCGACAGGAAGGTCGTGCTCCTGATCGACGAGATCGACAAGGCCGACATCGAGTTTCCCAACGACCTGTTGCAGGAACTCGACCGCATGGAGTTCTTCGTCTACGAGACGGGCGAGACGATCCGCGCCGCCAATCGCCCCATCGTCATCATCACCTCCAACAATGAGAAGGAACTGCCGGACGCCTTCCTGCGCCGCTGCTTCTTCCACTACATCCGCTTCCCGGACATGGAGACGCTGCAAAAAATCGTCGACGTGCACTATCCCGGCATCAAGCAGAACCTCGTGCGCGCCGCGCTGACCCAATTCTACGAGATCCGCGAGGTGCCGGGCCTCAAGAAGAAGCCGTCGACCTCCGAAGCGCTCGACTGGATCCGCCTTCTGGTCGCCGACGACGTCGATCCCGCCGATCTGCGCGGAGACCCGAAGAACGCGCTGCCCAAACTGCATGGCGCGCTGCTCAAGAACGAGCAGGACGTGCACCTGTTCGAACGTCTGGCCTTCATGGCGAGAAGGCAGGGGTGATCGCGCCGCCTTCCCTCTTCGCGTTACCGGTAGGCTATCGCATATGGATTTTTCCTCATTTCAATCGATGCAGACCCCTGTCCCCTCCCCGCAAGGGGGAGGGACTTGCGGTGTTGCTACAGCCTGCCAACCTTGCTGGTTTTAGACAAAACGGCGGCATCAGCGTCTCCCTCCCCCTTGTGGCAGGGCTATCGCCTATGGCGCTCCCCCTCTCCGTCTTGCTTCGCAAGCCACCTCTCCCCCACTTCGTGAGGGGAGAGGATGGGCACCAAGTTGCGGCCGGCCTATCCTCTCCACCCGAAACGGGGGGAGAGGTGGCGCGCCCGCAGGGCGCGACGGAGAGGGGGAGCGCCATAGGCGATAGCCCTACTGTAAACGGGGAGAGGGCGACGCCCATGCCGCGCCTCCTTCCGCGAAAAATCTTCCCGAAATCTATCCCCGTCCTTTCCGCCCGCTCTATACTGCCCGTCATCTCCTGTGCGGGAACGCGGGTCGCGAACCGGGCGTGTGGCAGGAGACGGCGCCGGGCTGGTCGTCTACGGTAGGCGGCTGGGCGATGAACCCCCAAGTCCGGGCCTCGACCGAGCCAGCGGGCCGCCCGAAAGGCGGCAGCGACCCTCGGGGAGGCAAGACACCGGCGGGCGCGGGAAGCCGCGCCACTATTTAACTTAGCAGGCACGGCCCCCGCGCCCGCTTCCCGACCTCAAGCATAAGAGGTCAGCTCTTTGACAAAGGCCAGGGCCGAAAGGCAGCGTGGCAGCGGAAAAGCCTGCCCTGTCCTATCGCCGCCTGCGACCGCGGCCGCTAGAATAGGTCGCCAATCGGGAGGAAAACCATGTCCGCCATCATCGTTCGTCCGCTGCAGGAATCCGACCACGCCGACTGGCGCCGGCTGTGGACGGCCTATCTCAAATTCTACAAGACGACGGTTCCCGAGGAAGTCTATCGGACCACCTGGAAGCGCCTGTTCACGGCCGGTGAGTTCGAACCGAAAGGATTCATTGCGCTACTCGACGGCAAGGCCGTCGGCCTGACGCATTATCTCTACCACCGCTCCTGCTGGTCGCTGGTGAACAACTGCTATTTGCAGGACCTGTTCGCCGACCCCGACGCGCGCGGCAAGGGCGTCGGCGCGGCCCTCATCGAGGCAGTGAAGCAGGCGGCGGCGAAGATCGGCGTCGCCAACGTCTACTGGATGACGCACGAAACCAACGCCACGGCGCGAAAGCTCTACGACTACGTGGCGCGGCGGACCGGGTTTATCGAATACGATCTGTTGTAGGAGAAAAATGTTCCTTCCCTTCTTCCTCGAACTGAAAGCGGCGAAAATCCCCGTCTCGCTCCGGGAATATCTGTCGCTGCTGGAAGGGCTGGAGGCCGGGCTGGTCGACTACGACGTCGAGGGCTTCTACTACCTCGCCCGCTCGGCGCTGGTGAAGGACGAGCGCCATATCGACCGCTTCGACCAGGTTTTTTCGCATGTCTTCAAGGGGTTGGAGGCGCTGTCGGGCGAAGCCGGCGTCGATGTCGCCAACCTGCCGGAAGACTGGCTACGCAAGCTCGCCGAAAAACACCTGACCGACGAGGAGAAGAAACTGGTCGAGGCCCTCGGCGGCTTCGACAAACTGATGGAAACGCTGAGAGAGCGCCTGGAGGAGCAGAAGGGTCGCCACCAGGGTGGCTCGAAATGGATCGGCACAGCCGGCACCTCGCCCTTCGGCGCCTATGGCTACAATCCCGAAGGCGTGCGCATCAGCCAGCACGAAAGCCGCCATCGCCGCGCGGTGAAGGTGTGGGACAAGCGCGAGTTCAGGAATTTCGACGATACGGTCGAGCTCGGCACGCGCAACATCAAGGTGGCGCTGAAACGCCTGCGCCGCTGGGTGCGCGAGGGCGCGGAGGAGGAATTCGACCTGCCCGGCACCATCCACGCCACCGCCGAGCACGGCTATCTCGACGTCAGGATGCGGCCGGAACGGCGCAACGCGGTGAAGCTCCTGATGTTCTTCGACGTCGGCGGCTCGATGGACGACCACATCAGGGCCGTCGAGGAACTGTTTTCCGCCGCCCGCGCCGAATTCCGGCACATGGAATATTTCTATTTCCACAATTGCCTCTACGAAGGCGTGTGGAAGGACAATCGCCGCCGCCGTTCCGAGACGCTGCCGACCTTCGACGTGCTGCATAAATACGGGCCGGACTACAAGGTCGTCTTCGTCGGCGACGCCTCGATGAGCCCCTACGAGATCGCCACGCCGGGCGGCTCGGTCGAGCACTGGAACAAGGAGGCGGGGGCAGCCTGGCTCGGCCGCGTGCTCGCCCAGTGGCCGCATGCCGTCTGGCTCAACCCGACGCCGGAAAAACACTGGGACTACACGCATTCGATCGGCATGGTGCGCGAACTCTTCGCCGGCCGCATGTATGCGCTGACGCTGGCCGGGCTGGAAGCGGCGACGAAGGAATTGTCGCGCAGGCATTGAGGCTCTCGCCGCTGGGCAAAGCCGTAACAAATGCCTATGTTGAGGCGAATTCCAGGATGACACCAACAACAAGCCGCAAAGGCAGGAGACAAGCATGGACACCCACACCTACCCGGTCACCCGCACCGACGCCGAATGGCGCGCCCTGCTGACGCCGGAACAGTACGCCGTCATGCGCGGCCACGGCACCGAGCGGCCCGGAAGCTGCGCGCTGCTGCACGAACACCGCCCGGGCGCCTTCCATTGCGCCGGATGCGACAGCGCGCTTTTCGAAGCCACGCTGAAATTCGAAAGCGGCACCGGTTGGCCAAGCTTCAACGACCCGGTTCCGGGTTCGGTCGAGACGACGGTGGACCGCAGCCACGGCATGGTGCGCACCGAAGTCCACTGCGCCACCTGCGGCAGCCATCTCGGCCACGTCTTCCCGGACGGCCCGCCGCCGACAGGCCTCCGCTACTGCGTCAACGGTGTCGCGCTGAAATTCGAGCCGGCCGCCTGATCGACAGAAGGGCGAGGCAAGGGCACCCCTTGCGGTCACGCCATGCCGAGCGCGGCCTTGTAGAGATCGAGGATCGACTCCTCTTCCTGCCGCTCGGCCTGGTCCTGTTTGCGCAGCCGGACAAGCGTGCGGATGGCCTTGGTGTCGAAGCCTTTTCGCCCCCACACGAATCTGTCGTCTAGATATCGCGCAGCCAGTGCCGGGTGTGAAGCTGTCGGGGGCGGCGCGCCCTCAACAGCGCTGTAGCCGTCCCCGACAGCGACTAGGTGGCAGGACGCTGATCGGCTAGCGGTTACCGTTTATGCAAAGCGCCCCGGACCCTGGCCGCAGGCCAGGCGTTGAGAGCGGCCTTTCGGGGGCAGCTTTTCCACAGGCACCTCCGCCCTCCATTTTAGCCGGTGACGCCAAGGTCATTGCCGGCTAGGGATGCTGGCCGGCAGCGGCACAGGGTCGTTGTTTCCAAACGAGATAACAATGACCAAGAGTGCCAGGCGGGCATCGTTTCCCCGCATGATCGATCAGTTTCTCCGCCAGCGAGTCGCCGAAACGCTTCCTCCCCGGGAACTCGAACGACTTCGGGTATATCTCCATTCTCTGATCGCCGACCGCCAGTCACCTCCGAAGTGCGGTAGTCGGCCGGACTGGTCGGAAATCGGACAGGAATGCGGCATTCCCCATGAGACCCTGGAGCGTATGAATGGAGTTCTTGCACCTGCTATCGATGCAATAACCCGCTTCGTTGGACCTCAGGCCGAGAAACGCAAGCAAAGCCGCTGGCGGGGTAAGGAGCGTAACCATAAGACGAGGCTGTTGATTTCCGCTGAGAGCTGACCCGGGATTTTCGCCGAGAAGTGACCCGCCTTCATGTATGGTTTGGGTCTTAGGTTTTGGTCAAGGGGCGGCTTTCTCCTTCTTGCTCGTTGCGGCCTGTGC
>NZ_SSNY01000016.1 GCF_004801285.1 Ollibium composti | reverse complement strand
CCGATCCTTCACCAGTCTCACCGCCTCGAGCTTGAACTCGCGGCTGAACTTCCTTCTCTGCATTCCAACTCTCCAGTTCCGTTAAACACCTTATCTCGGTGTCCACGAAACCGGCAGCAGGCCACATTGGGTTCTCGCTGGCCTTCTCCGTCATTCGGCCAGATCGCCTGGTGCTCTGACGGATCCGAAGTAGGCACCGCTGGTAGCAAGTACACTCTTGCTGGCTGGCGCTACGGAGCCGCGTGGCTAGAACGCAGAGAGTTGACGGGGAACTGATTTGCTATGGGATTAAGCGCACCAAGTAAAAAGAACGCTAGGGCTCCAGCGCTCGGAACGTTCGGCGTGTCATAGGTTATAGCCAGCCAGCAGAAGGAGAGAAGGACCGCAAGTCCGGTAAACGCTCCTTCTGGTGAAGAAGCCCAGCGCCTTATTCGGAAGGAGTTCCACGCCGCCGCCGCGAGGAATATCGTAAACGGAATGGCGAACAGAAGGCCGCCCTTCCAAAGGTAGGTTAGGTAATAGATGTGCGTTCCGCTATTGGGCGTCACCTCGATCGGCGCTGGAGAATAGCGTCCCCATTGCGAGAAACCAGTTCCGACAATTGGGCTTTCCACGATTTCTGATGTTGCCTCTGTCCATAGAGTGAGTCTGCCGGTGGAAATGTCATCTATACGCTGCTTTTCCGGGGTAGAGCCTTTACCTTTTACCATGTCGAATATCGTTGATAAGAATTGAACAACGCGGGTGTTCGATGGGTCGTTCATCTCGTGCGCAAGAATGGCAACCGCGAGAGCTGCGACAGGCAAAAAAATGGCTTTGGCGTGCTGTCGTTTCCAGATGGCGTAGGCCGCCATGCCGATGAACATTGCGATCAGATAAAGCACCGCGCTCCTAGCGTCGCTACCGATGACAAGGAAGAGGGCAGATGCCATGGCCACGAAAAATAGCGCGCGGAACGGTCGTGCGGTGTCTGGCGAAAAAAGCGCGCCGGATAAGATGGTCGTCTGAATACAAAGCAGATGAGCTAGGGCGTTGACGCCAAAGGCCGCGAATACAGGGAGGCCGAAAAACTGAACGTTGAGGAATGCGTAGCCTTCAACCGTCACAGCACGAACTGCTTGACCAACTATTATGAGGCGTAGCGCGAGCGGTATAACAAAAATAGCCGAGAACACCGCCAACCAAAAGACTCCCTTCTTTATATCTTGGACAAGGTAGCGCCCTAGAAAAAAGAAACTGGCCGGGAACAAAAGCAGGATCAGCGATAGCAGGTTTCGAACCAAACGATCATCCGGTTCAATGGAATTCGCGATTAGTATGGATGCGACCCCCAGCGCACATGACACGGCGAACGGTAAATTCGTTCGGGTCTCGTAACTGGCTAGATAGGCCCACGGGATGATGGGAGCGAGAAGGAAGGCCGGGTTGATATCGTACCCCATCACCTGAAACAGGGCGAGCGGGATTGTCAGGGCCGCTGCGCTAACAGGAAGCAAAAGCATCCTGGCGTCAGCTGATCTGGTGGATGAACGGGTATGAGCAGAGACGCCAATCGTTCTCTGAAACATTGTGAATATCCACGTCAGCGATAGCAGTAGGAAATATAGTCGGCGCTATCGATGCATAAATCAATCGGTGAGTTTCTCACTAACAAGACCGTAAGCAAAACAACCACCACGACCACCAAAACGATGGGCGCCGCGTCCAAGATATCCTGAATCGTCACAGTGCAGCCACCCAAACGCGCTCCTGTGCGCGCAACCTACAAGCTGACACCCGGTCCGACAATATGACCGCCACCAAAAACACCCGGCCGCCGATGCGCTGCAATCCGTGGTTGACTCCCTAGCGCCAGAACAGCGGGGCGATGAGTTTACCTATGCCGAATGCCAGATAACCGAACATTAAAAATAACAGCAGATAGTGCGCTGCTTTCCAGATGCTGAACAACATTTTCACCTCACCCAAACCCGGGGAAGTTGTAGCACGCCGCCAGACGTCGCGCATCCTCAATTTGGGTCAAAGAAAAGGCCCGCTATGTCTGGTTCGGCTTCAACTATCAGGTGCTGGAAGTGGCCGCTGGGATCCAGTTAAACATCAGCGATGGTGTGACGACCCATAACGATCACGACGGATCGATCACGGAAGACATCACAGCATCCGATGTGTGGAAGACCAAGAGCGTTCTGCTTCGGGTCGATGACGGCGCGACTACTTTGACGCTTTCATTCAAGTGCATCGGCGGCACAACATCAGGCGTGCTGCTTTCGGTTCCGATGGTCGCGGTAGTTGGCAACAACCGCAACGATGTTATGCGGGCAACCTGATTTTGCTCTGCGACCATCGCCACAAGGCATACGCGACAACCATCAGGAAAGCCCACAGCAGTCCGTGATCGTAGATGAAAACGCCTTCGCCGGGTATCTGCGAAAAGTGGTATCCGGCCAAGGCTCCGACGATCACGGTCGCCCCGACTGTTGCGCTTTTATCGATCGGCAGACTGGCAAATAGCCCGAGCACAACGGACGCAAGAACGATACCGACAAATGCAAGGGGCCAGCCGCCGATTGCGTATCCAGAGATATGAACGGCGGCAGGGGATGTCCCTGTTCCGCGCCATCCATCATCGCCAAAGATTCGCGTGTAAATGTATGTGCTGGGTCGGCAGACGGGACCGCGTCTAGCCTGCTCTAGTAATCCCCCACAGACCTGCCCGTCTTCAGTAAAGGTCTCGTAATAATAGGGATATGACACTGCCATTCGGTTCACTGCCGCGAGCGCGAGATCGGGGGCAAACTGCAGTGAGGTTTGTGCAATTCTCATGAAATAACTAGCTCGCGTCTCTCCATCCGAAACCAAGCCTGTGCGGAAAATGAACATCGACACCACTAGGTAGGCCAAGACGACACCAGCCGTCCCCATCGCAAAGACGACATAAACGATCCTTGTTTTTCGTCCGTATATGAAGAACGCAAGGACCAGCGATCCAAAGAATAGAACAATGGGCCACTTCATGTTGAGCAGTAGCAAGAAGGTGGCCACCCCTCCGATGCTGACGACACTTGCGCCTCGCCAGAACCATTCACCGGAACGCAGCGCGCGGACGAGTGCATAAATTGACAGATAGACCAAAAGGGACTGAAGAATTGCCAGCGCAGGGAATCCGATGCGACTGCGCAGTTCGAAGCGCGCATTGACGGCGCTAGCATCATCGGTCCCTCTCATCATAAGTGAAATTGCGTCCGCCGTGTAAAACGAATATGCGAGGTAGACGAATAAGGCGCCTGCAATGACAAGGTAATCGATGCGGCGGAACTCGGGCAGGGCGGAGGAAATCGCGGCCATCGGACGCTCCGCGAACCTCTTCACTAGTGTCACGACAAGAGGAGCAATCGCGAAGGGGCAGAGCAAAAGTAGCCAAAATCCCGCCGTGAATACGTAATCGAACGCAAGGAATTCTGTCGGATAATTGATGCGGTCTAGAATAGCGTGGCCCCAAGGACTGGCATACAGGAGATTCCCCGCAACTACTGTCGCGAAATAGATACCTAAAAACATCAACAGGTGAATATTTTTCGCTATCCATAGCCGCAACGGATCTCGCACTATCATGTGGTGCCCCTATGGTTGAGCCAGCGCGTCCCTTTCGCGCCATCGCCTGAAAAACTCAACCCACCTCGCCGGGTGGCCCCAGCCTGAAAACCTGAAAATCGGAGCATCCCCACATGGATCATTCGCGGTTCTCATCCCGATCACGGTCATGGCGATTGTAGCCATCGCGAAAACGAGGTTCCATTTCGGTCAGGACGTGGCCACCGAGTAAAGAGTGCTTCCCAAGCCTACGGCGTAGATTGACCAGCCGAGCCAACCGCCATCTAATTCTACGAGCAAGAAACCAACACCCGCCATAATGCCCAGCAAAGCTGGGAATAATGCATTTGACATCAATCGCACCCCAACGACCGACAAATTAGTTAGCGCGCAAATCGATATTTTGCAAGCATAAGTATTGTTACCTGCTTCACTTAGAATCGACAAAGAAAAGGCCCGGCCATAGAGGGGGCTCGTGGCCGGGCGAGGGATGCCAGAGGCTTTGGGGTTCTAGCGACCCCGACCATACGCCGGCCCTTGCCGGACGCCAAGGCCGAAGCGGCTCTAGTGGACGTAGAACCGAGCCCAAAAAGCTAAACCGATCACCGCTATGACAAAGGCGATAAGGGTCTGATCGTTTCTCCAGTTCCGCATTGCATGCCACTCCCGACCCCGGCGCCATCACGATAGGCCGCGATTTGCCGAACTGACAATCCTACCGCTTCGCCTTGCGCCATCCCGCTGCGCGAGCATCGGCCTCGGAGCAAAACCACCGCTCGCCGTATTCCCGTCGAATGCGCGTATCGTCGTAGTGCTCTTGGCCAGGCACATGGTAGATGTGCTCGCCGGTATCGATCGAAATGTTGCCTTTGATGTCGCAGCCTACGCCGAACAGTTTCGAGGGCGACGGCGCTGCATGCAGAATGTCATCGCCGAAGTAGCCAAAACCGCCAGCGGCAAGAAGTACGACGGGAATAATCAGCCTCCCGGCACCTCGACGCCCGGAGCTCTGAGGAAGGGTCCGCATCCTAGCCGGCGCGCCGTGCTTGATACGACGGAACTTGTAGACGTTGTCCACCATGGCAACTCAGTAGCATCCGGCCATCAACGGCCGGTTGCTGCAATCCCGACAATTTAACCAAAAGGACCACCACCATGACGAACGTGCCCACCGGCGCGGCGACTGCTGCTGCGCGCGACAAATACTATGTTTACCGCCCCATGCTCGACCTGATCGGCAAGAGCGAAGGAACCGACAAGGGTCGCGGCTACAACGAGACGCTGGGCTACGGCATGATGCTCGACGGCCGTGTGACCAAGGGCAAAGGGCCGACCGTCGACCTCGTTTCAATGACGCGCGAACAGGTCGATAAGCTCCAGAGCCGAATGCTCAAGGATCCTGACAATCGCAAGCTGCGCAGCTCGGCAGTCGGACGATTTCAGGAAATCCGCACCACTCGGCGAGCGATCGATGAAGACCTTGGCCGAACCGGCAAGGAACTGTTCGACGCGGCCGGGCAGGATGAGGACACCTGTTACCTGCTCGGCCAGCGCGGGATCGACAAATGGCTGGCCGGCCGCCTGTCGCTCGACACGCTCATCCGCAACCTGGCGCAGGAATGGGCCTCGATCCCGAAGCCCGACGGCAAGGGCCATTACGCCGGCCAGAACGCAGGCGTTTCCGTGTCTCAGGTGAAGGCGGCGCTGGCCGAGGTTGCCAAGCGCCATGCTGAGGGCCAGCCGAGGATCGAGGTGCAGGTGCCGGTGCCGGTCGACACTCCGGTTGTGCCAGAGCGGATCGAGAGTGAGGTCAAGAAGAAGACCAACCTGTGGGGCGGCATCACGTCGTTCCTTGGCGCGGGCGGGGCGGGGCTGGCCGGCCTGCTCGGTGCCGACTGGCAGACCATCCTTGCCATTGGCGGGCTGTCGCTGGGCGGCCTCGTCGTCGTGATCCTGCTGCGCCGGCAGATCATCGCCGCCGTGCAGGATATACGCGGCGCGGTGGAGGGCTGAGGCGGTGGGCGAGGTCAAGACGCAGCCGGTCGCCGCCGTTCATCTCGACGGCTGGAAGGAATTGGTGGAGCGCAAGATTCCCGGCAGTGTCAGTTTCTCGCCGTTCCCAGACGAGGATGGCGAGCAATACATGTCGTATGTCTGCCCGTGCGGTTGCGGCCACCAATCCAATCTGCTCGTCGGCAACGGCTTTAAGCCGTCCGATAGTCCATCGTGGCAGTGGAACGGATCGCATGACAAGCCGACCCTGACGCCATCCGTTCATCATGTCGGCCACTGGCACGGCTGGCTCACCGATGGCGTCTGGAGGTCGTGCTGATGTTCGGCCTTCTGGACTGGCTCAAGGTCGGGGCAGGGGCGGCACTGGGCGCGCTTGTCGCCTCTGGCCCTGCCTATCTCTACGGCGCTCACGCCGGCCGCCAGCAAGCCGCTGTGGCCGCGCTGGAAGCTGTCACCCAAGCCTACAAGGATCGAACCGATGAAAACGAGGCTGTCGAAGCTCTCAATCCTGGCGCTCTGTGCGTTGAGCTTGGCGGGATGCCAGACGACTGCGCCGCCGAGCTGCGCCGGCTGGCAGAGGATCACGGTCAAACCCACGACGGCGGTCTACCTGGCGGGCAATGACGTGTCGGCCGGGCAGGACATCGCCTCTCACAACCGGCACGGCAGAAATGCCGGATGCTGGAAATAGTGGCAACCATCAGCATGCAGCATTAGGACAGGGGCTGGACGATTGGAAAAGGCAGCGGACATGGAAACCGATCTGCGCGGGCGCGTGGTTGCCCTTGAGCAAGGCATCGCGGCAAACGGCCAGCGGCTTACGACGCTGGAGGCGTGGCGAACGCAGCGCGATATCGATTCAGCGCGTCATGATGAACGGTGGAAGCGAATGGACGACAAGATCGACGCTGTTGGCAAGAAGGTCGACAAAATCTCCGAAGGCCTGTCGCGCATCATGTGGATGGTCGTAACGGGGATCGTCGTCGCCGTCGTCGGCTTCATGATCAAGGGTGGCTTTGCGCCCTAACCTAACTCGTGCAATTTCTGCACAGGTTCGCCCGCTCCGGTTCGCCGGGGCGGGCTTTTTGCGTTTCAGGAACAAATCTTCGATCTGGTGGTTGTTGGCTTGCTCCCGTGCCAGCCTCCCCTTCGCAGCATTGGAGCAAGGCTCGCCCTCCGGACACCTTGGGCGAGCCTTTTCGTTTGGAACGAATCTCCTCTACCGCCGTTCGAGTCGCCTCAGTAGCGAGTACGCCTATGCGCGATGTTCAGTTTGACGTGCCTCTGACGGTCGAGACCGATGCCCCCGGTCATTTCCTGACCATGACGCGCATCGGACAGGCCGCCGATTTCCTCCTCCACAAATGACCTGAAAAGCGTGGTGCGAAGCATCGGGAAGCGCTACAGGCCATCATGGCCGTGCTGAAGCAGCGCAAAGCATCCGACGCCGCGCGAGACGCGTTCATTGCTGCGGCAAAGGAAGATGGAGTGTTCGTTCGAGAGAACGGCGCTGCAACCAGCTAGCGCGCGGCCTGGTTGGCGTGGATCGCCTTACCCATCGTGCGTTAGAACGGCTGCGGCTCGCCAGTAGGCGAAATGTACAGCGGCCCGCGCGCCCAAGGCATTTCATCCTTGCCGGTCACTTCGCGCACAAGATCCCATAGCGCATTCTCAGCCTTTCGTACGGCCTTGTAATGCGAGCCGTTCGTCTGCAATTCAAAGCCGTATTGGCTATAGATAATGCTGATGGCATGGGCGTCTTTGGCAAACCGCTCCATGTCGGTGATCTGCTTCATGCGTTTGTGTCTTGCCATAGCGGCCTCCGTTGAAAGGTCGCCCCAGGCGGGATAGGCAAGCATGTTCCTATTTCGTTCGCAAGCGGATTATAGCCAGCCCATCCATCTCGCAATCGCACCAAACGGCAGCGCCGCCAGCATCACCACTGCCCAAAATACACAGCACCAGAGGATGAAGCGGGCATCGCGGCGGGTGCGCATGGGTTCAAAGTTTCCCGGTTTGTCCACACCCTATCAAATCCGGTGGAAAACTTTGAAGTGCTTGAGAGGAAACGCTTTCCATTCGGCCTGTCACGCCGGAGGTCGCGGGTTCGAGCCCCGTCACTCGCGCCATTCTTTCAAAGGCTTAGCGTAAGCCGCATCCCGTCAATTCAGACCTTTTCGTCGGCAGGTTTCAAAGTTCCTGAAGCCGATTCGTGTCGATGTCGGCGACCGGCGGTGCGTTCTGCAAGTCGTGCCGACCGCAGACGAAATCAGAGGTACTTCTGCACCTTCTTGCCGACGGCGAGGAAGCGCAGCGGATTGACCGCCTCGCCGTTGTGGCGCACCTCGTAGTGCAGGTGCGGGCCGGTGGAGCGGCCGCTCGACCCTGTCTCGCCGACCTCGTCGCCGGCCTTGAGCTTCTGCCCGACCGCCACAAGGATCTTGCTGAGATGCCCGTAGCGTGTGGCGAAGCCGTTGCCGTGGTCGATCTCGACCATGCGGCCATAGCCGCCGGCCCAGCCGGCGCGCGTCACCACGCCTGCAGCCGTCGTGCGCGCCGGCATGCCCCTCGGGGCGCGAAAGTCCATGCCCGAATGCAGCGCCGCCGTGCCGAGGATCGGATCGGTGCGCACGCCGAACGGGCTGGTCACCACATGCCCCGGCGCCGGATTGGCCAGCGGCAGGCGCCGCGCTTCGGACTTGAGGTGGTCCAGCGCATCCAGCGCCTCGTCCAGTTCCTTGACCTTGCTGTCGAAGATCGCGGCCTTGTCGAGCGGGATCAGCGGCCCGCCGACGTCGGTCTCGTCCTTGCCGAAGTTGCTGTCCACCGGCAGGCCGGCGCTGGCGAGCGCATCCTTGATGGCGTCGGCGTTCTCGTAGGCGGTGTCGGCCAGCCGGCTTACGCGATCCAGTTGCTCGTTCTCGATGCTGCGCAGCGACTGGTTGATGGCGACGAAGAGTTTGTCGGCCCGGTCGGCCGAGGAATCGTCGGCCTTGATGTCGGTGCGGGTCGACCACAACGAGAACGGTTTCGTGTCGGCCGCGCCGAGGCTGGCCAGCGAGACGGTGGCGGCCCCACCATCGGCGGGGGCGCCGATCTCGGCGCGCACGTCCGGCTTCTGCTGCGGGGCCGGGGCCGCGTCGGGTAGTTTGGCGCCGACTTCCTTCTCGGCCCGTTCGATCACCGAATCCAGCCGTCCATGGCGCTGGCTGAGTTGCGTCTGGCGCTCCAGCAACTCGCTGACTTTCGTTTCCATCAGCTGCTGGTCGAGCAACTGACGGCTGGTGATGCGGTCGACCTGCGAGCGCAACGCCGAGATGCGATCCTCATAGGCCTGCTGCATGCGTGCCTGGCGCGCGGTGGCCGCGCCGATCAGGTCGTCGCGCAGTACGAGGTAGCTGGTGGCCAGCAGGTAGCCGATCGCGACGGCGGCGAAGGCCGAGCCGATCACGGCCGCCATCCACGGCCGCACCGTGAAGTGACGGATCTCATCGCCATGAGCGATGATGACGGTGTGCGGTTCCTTGCGCTTGCCGAAGACTGCGGACTGACCGGTTGCGTTCACGGGAGCAGGCTCTTGTTGCTATGCCGACGACGAGCCCGATTTAAACATTGTTAGGGTTAACAAAGCTTTTCCGCATGGCCGTCGAAGGTGGCCGCGCCGGTGTCGGTCCTGCCGGCTCAGGAGAGCAGGCTTCTCACCGCTTCCAGGACGGCTTCCGCATGGCCCTTCACCCGCACCTTTCGCCAGACCCGGGCGATGCGGCCGTCCTTCCCGATCAGGAAGGTTGTGCGTTCGACGCCCATGTAGCGGCGGCCGTACATCTGCTTTTCGACCCACAGGCCGTAGGCTTCGATGACTTTTCGCTCCTCGTCGGCCACCAGATCAACGCCGAGGCCGTGCTTGGCCTTGAATTTGTCATGTTTCTTGGTGCTGTCGGGGGAGAGGCCGATGACCGCCGCGCCGGCCTTCTCGAATTCCGGCCTGAGCCGCGAAAAGTCGATCGATTCGGCGGTGCAGCTTGTCGTGTCGTCCTGCGGGTAGAAGTAGAGGACGACGGGCCTGCCGCGGAAGCCGGAAAGCCGCAGCGAGCCACCGCCGTCGCGCGGAAGATCGAAATCGGGCGCCATGTCGCCCACGTCGAGATCAGCCATGCCGGGAGCCTTGTTTGAGGTTACTGGACTTTAAGGTTACGGGGCATGGCGCCACCGATATAGTGTCGAACGGGGATTCGTCCACGATCGAGTTCGCAAAACGGAAGATTGCGTGGATCAGGAGCTGCCACGGCACGAAAAGATCAGGTTCCGGCGCCATGAGATAACCGACCTTGGCGCCATGCCGTCGGCATGCATGGTGCCTCCGCTCGGGCAGGCGGCGATAGGCCGTGGGTTCCGCATCCTGGCCAGGATCGCCTTCGGCGCGGTCATGCTGGCCGTCGTCGTGGCGCTCGCCGTCTACGTTATCGGCGCCTCAGGCATCGGCTCCGAGCGATTGCGCGCGACGGCTGAGAAAGCCATCGAGGACCTTGCCGGCATCGACGTGAACATGGCGCTTGGGCCTGCGCGCATCACGCTGGACGGTTCCAGCTTCCTGGCGCTCGAGGTCGGCGACGTCAGCCTGAAGACTGCCGATGGGAAGCCGATGGTCGACGCCGCTTCCATGCGCTTCGGCGTCCGCTTCCTTCCCCTGCTGTCGGGGGAGGTGCACCTGACCAGTGCACGCATAGCCGACGCGCATATCTCGCTCGACGCCATGCCTGCGGGCGATGGCGACTGGGCCGCGCATTTGCGCAATGCCGACGGGTTGCTCGATCCGGACAAGGTGTCGGCCGCCGTGTTCGACGCGGTGCGCGAAGCGCTCGGCGCCGTTCGCCGGGACTCCCTGCGCGAGATCGGGCTGACTGATGTCGAGTTCGCCTTGCCGGCCGGGGCGGGCGTGCAGACCGTCCATGTCGCCTCCGCTATCGTCTCCCAGAGCGGGCCGGGCAAGATGAACGTCGTCGCCGAAGCGGCCGTCGACGGCCGTGCGCTTGCCCTCAAGGCCGCCGCCATGCGCGATCCGGCCACGTCCCATATCGACGACCTGAGCCTGGACGTCACCTTGGCGCCGCCGGCAGGCCGCACGCAGGACAAGGCCATGTCCGGCGGCAGGCTGGGCGAGCTTGCCCTGCACCTGACCGGTTCAGAAGGCAGCGATGACGCCGATTCCCGTCTGGCGGCCTCGCTGTCGCTCGCCGACGGCGCGCTGGACCTGGGCAAGCACGGCGTGATCGACGGCGACATCTCGCTCGACGGCAGCCTGATATCGGGCACCAACAAGATCTCGATCGACCGTTTGCTGGTGAAGACCTGGCGCTCGACATACAATTTCGTTGGCTCGATCGGACCTAAGCCGAGGGATACCGCGACCGGCGGGGAAGAGCCGTCCTACCGCTACGATTTCACCAGCGACGGCTCGACTTTGGCGCCGGAGGATTCGCCCGAACCGGCGCTCGCTTTCCTTGCCCGCGTCGCCGGCGAGTACCGGATCGAAAGCCGCAAGCTGGTCGCCGACACCATCGCGCTGCGCTCCGGCCCGGTCGGCGAAGTGCGCGGCGATGCCGCCGTCGCCTTCGTCGCCGGCGAGGCGCCCGGCGTGTCGCTGGATCTCAGCGTGCACGACATGCCGGTCTCGCACGTCAAGCAGCTCTGGCCATGGTTCTCCGCCCATGGTGCCCGCACCTGGGTGCTGCAGAACCTGTTCGGCGGCCGGGTGGTCGACGGCAACGTGCAATATCACGTCGCGCCGGGCCGCGCCGGCAATGGCGTGCCGCTCGGACCCGACGAGGTGTTCGGGCGTTTTCGCATCGACGGCTCCCGCTTCGACACCGCCGGCACGATCCCGCCCGTGCGCGATGCCGTCGGCGCGGTCGAGTTCCATGGCAACAGCGTCGACATCACACTGGATTCGGGCAGCGTCTACATGCCGAGCGGCCGTGTCGTCGCCGCCTCCAACGGCATCCTCAAGGTGCGCAACGCCAACGAGCCGCCCGTCGTCGGCGCGCTCGACATCGACGTCGAGGGCGATGCGCCGGCCATCGCCGAACTCGCCTCCTACGAGCCGATCAACGCCATGCGCCATGTCGGCATGATGCCGGAGGACCTGTCCGGCACGGTCAAGGGCAACGTCAAGGCCGATATCCCCCTGCAGCACGGCGTCGACACCAGCAAGTTGGGCTTCCTGGTGTCGCTCGACTATCGGGACCTCGCGCTGGCCAAGCCCGTGGACGGCCAGATGGTGACGGAAGCCGACGGCACCATCGTCGTCGATCCCGACAAGGCGCTGGTCGAGGCCGATGCGAAGCTGAACGGCATCCCGGCCGAGATCGACATCACCGAGCCACTGGAAGACAGTGGGCCGCCGCGCAGCCGCAAGGTCCTGCTGGTGATCGACGACAAGACCCGCAACGCCGTCATGCCCGGCCTTTCCACGCTGCTTTCCGGCACGGTGAAGGTCGCGCTGGACAAGAACGACGACGGCAGCCAGGCCGTCTCGGCCGACCTGACGGCCGCCAAACTGATGATTCCCTGGGCCGGCTGGAGCAAGGGCGCGTCCGTGCCCGCCGACGTGACCTTCACGATGAAGGACACCGGCGCCACCACCACGCTGTCGGACTTCGACCTGTCCGGCAAATCCTTCCAGTTGGACGGCAAGGTCGTGCTTAGCGGCGGTCACCTCGTCTCGGCCGATTTCGACCGCGTGCGGCTCAACCGCGGCGACGACGTCGCCGTTTCGGTCAAGCATTCGGCCAAGGGCTATGCGGTCAGCATCGACGGCGATGCGCTGGATGCGCGCCCGCTGATCAAGCAGTTCATGTCCGACAGCGGCACCGCGAGCACCGGCGCCGGCTCGGACCCCATTACCGTGAGCGCCAATGTCGGTTCGCTGACCGGCTTCCACGACGAGAAGCTGTCCAACCTGACGCTGAGCTACAGCACCGCCGCCGGCAAGGCGGCCGGCCTGCAGGCGAATGCGACGACGAGCGCGGGAGCCGCGTTCACCGTCAGCGATACGGGCGGGCAGGGCCGGTCGCTGTCGATGAAGTCGGCCGATGCGGGCGCGGTGCTGCGTTTCCTCGACATCTATGAGCACATGCAGGGCGGGGCGATCGCGCTGGCCTTGTCCGGCAGCGGCAAGGGACCGTTGACGGGAACGATCGACGCCCGCGATTTCCTCGTCGTGAATGAGCCGAAGCTCGCCTCCATCGTGTCGACCAGGCCGGCCAACGATACCCGCAGCCTCAACCAGGCCGTCAAGGGCAATATCGATACCTCGCGCGTCAGCTTCGAGCGTGGCTATTCGGAGGTCGAGAAGGGCGCCGGCTACCTGAAGCTGAAGAACGGCCTGCTGCGCGGGCCGACCATCGGCACCACCTTCCAGGGCACGCTCTACGATCAGAACAACGACATGGATATGACCGGCACCTTCATGCCGATCTATGGCCTGAACCGCATCTTCGGCGAATTGCCGCTGGTCGGCGCGCTGCTCGGCAATGGCCGCGACCGCGGCCTGATCGGCGTCACCTTCCGGCTGCGCGGCAACGCCAACAGGCCGGTGCTCGACGTCAACCCGCTGTCCGTCATCGCCCCCGGCATCTTCCGGTCGATTTTCGAGTTTAGGTGAGGGGCCAGGCTTCCTTCTCCCCGTTTACGGGGAGAAGGTGTCACGAAGTGACGGATGAGGGGCGGCGTAAACCTTCGCGAGGCAGGCGCCGCCCCTCACCTGCCTGCCGGCATCCTCTCCCCGTGAACGGGGAGAGGAGAGCAGCTCCTACACCACCCTGACCAGAATGTGTTTTTTCTTGCCTAATGAGAGCTTTAGCGCGCCTTCCGGACTCAGGTCCTGAAGCGTCACGGCGCGCCGGTCGTCCGAAACCGGCTCGTCGTTTAGCCGCACCGCGCCGCCCTGCACATGCCGGCGCGCCTCGCCGTTCGAGCCGGCGAGCCCGGCCTTCACGAACAAGGCAAGGATGCCGATGCCGGCCTCCAGTTCGGCGCGTGGCACCTCGACCGAGGGCAGGCTGTCGGCGGTCACGCCGTCCTCGAAGGTCTTGCGCGCCGTCTCCGCGGCCTGCTCCGCGGCCTGCCTTCCATGCAGCATGGCGGTGATCTCGGTCGCCAGCACCTTCTTGGCCTCGTTGATCTCGGCGCCGCCGAGCGCCGCCAGCCGCGCTACCTCATCAAGCGGCAGGGTCGTGTAGAGTTTCAGGAAGCGGCCGACGTCGGCGTCCTCGGTGTTGCGCCAGTATTGCCAGAAATCGTAGGCCGACAGCATGTCCGGGTTGAGCCAGATCGCGCCGCTGAGCGACTTGCCCATCTTGGCGCCGGAGGCGGTGGTGAGCAGCGGCGAGGTCAGCGCGAAAAGCTGCGGCGTGCCCATGCGATGGCCGAGGTCGATGCCGTTGACGATGTTGCCCCACTGGTCCGAGCCGCCCATCTGCAGGCGGCAGTCGGTGCGCTTGTTCAGTTCGACGAAGTCGTAGGCCTGCAGGATCATGTAGTTGAATTCGAGGAAGGACAGCGATTGCTCGCGCTCCAGCCGCATCTTCACGCTGTCGAAGGAGAGCATGCGGTTGACCGAGAAGTGACGGCCGACGTCGCGCAGGAACTCCAGGTAGTTGATTGACGTCAGCCAGTCGGCGTTGTTGATCATCAGGGCGTCCTTTGGCCCGTCGCCATAGGTCAGGTAGTTGGAGAAGACTCGTCTGATGCCGGCGATGTTGGCCGCGATGGTCTCGACGGTCATCAGTTGCCGCGCCTCGTCCTTGAAGGACGGGTCGCCGACCATGCCGGTACCGCCGCCCATAAGCGAGATCGGCCGGTGGCCGGTCTGCTGCAGCCAGTGCAGCATCATGATCTGGATCAGGCCGCCGGCGTGCAGGCTGGGCGCCGTCGGATCGAAACCGATATAGGCCGTCACGGTTTCCTTTGCGAGGAGGTCGTCGAGGCCGGTTTCATCCGAAATCTGGTGGATGAAGCCGCGCTCGGACAGGATGCGCAGGAAATCGGACTTGAAGGCGGGCATGGCTTCTACTTTCGGGACGGACCGGCCGCATGCGGCGGTGACAGCAACGATGGCGCGCGTTTAGCATCCTGCGGCAAGGAATCACAAGAACGGTGGAAAGATGAGCGAACTCTGCGCCATCGGCCTGATGAGCGGCACATCCATGGACGGCATCGATCTCGCCGTGCTGCGCACCGACGGCGAAAACGCGGTCGAGCGCGGCCCGTCCTTCTTCGTTCCCTACGAGGCGGCCTTCCGCCGCCGCATCGAGGCAGGGCTGGAGGACGCCAAACGGATCGATAAGCGTGATGAACGGCCGGGTGATCTGGCGGCGCTCGAGCGCAACATCACGCTGCGCCATGCCGAAGCTGTAGCGACGTTCCGGGCGAAACTGCGTGACGATGCCCGCTGGGGTCGGTCGGACCTGATCGGCTTCCACGGCCAGACCGTGCTTCATCGTCCCCATGTCGGCCTGACCGTGCAACTGGGCGACGGGCCGCTGCTGGCCGGAAAAACCGGCCTGCCGGTGGTCTACGACATGCGCGCCAACGACATGGTTCATGGCGGGCAGGGGGCGCCGCTGGTGCCAGCCTATCATGCGGCGCTGGCGCGCGCGTTGCCGGCGGTGGCGTCGTTTCCAGTGGTATTCGTCAACATCGGCGGCATCTCCAACATCACCTTCGTACCGGAAAAGGGGGATCCGGTCGCCTTCGACACCGGTCCCGGCAACGCGCTGATCGACCGGTGGGTGCAGCGCGAAGGCGGCGTGCCCTTCGACGCCGGCGGGGCGATCGCCAGCGAAGGCGGCGTGTCGCGCCCGGTGGTGGAACGCTATCTGGAAAAATCGTTCTTCAAGCTGCCCGGGCCGAAATCACTCGACCGCAACGATTTCACGTTGGCCGAGGCCGAAGACCTGGCACTGGCCGACGGCGCCCGCACGCTGGCCGCCGTCTCCGCCGAGGCGATCCTGAAATCGGTAAAACACCTACCGCAATCGCCGAAGCTGTGGATCGTCTGCGGCGGCGGCCGCAAGAACCCGCACATCGTCGGCGACTTGCGGGAAGGCGCTGCGCGGCTGGGCGCCGAGGTGATGCTGGCCGAAGATGCCGGCCTCGACGGTGACGCCACCGAGGCAGAGGCCTGGGCCTATCTGGCGGTCAGGGCGCTGAAAGGCCTGCCGCTGACCTTCCCGGCGACGACCGGATGTCGCGAGGCGGTCAGCGGCGGGGTGATTGCGAGAGCGGACGGGCTGCCGGGTCGATCGGCTTGACTTGGCCGTTAGATCGACCCCCACTCCGTCTTGCTTCGCAAGCCACCTCTCCCCCATTCGACGGGGGAGAGGAAACGCCGGCCGCCAGCTTGGCGCCTTTCCTCTCCCTTTTGAGGGGAGAGGTGGCTCGGCGAAGCCGAGACGGAGTGGGGGTGACAGCGCTGCGCTCTGTATTTTGTCTAAGCATGCGTAATGCGTCGCCCCGCTTCACGCCCCGTCCAATCCGCCAAACGCCCGCACCAGTCCCGCCATCTCATGCGCCGAAACATTGTCCTGCTCGGCCTCCAGCCCGGCCGCCACGCCGGCTCGGTCGGCGACGGGGCGATTCTGGCTGACCTTCCACTTGCCGTCGATGGCCGTGATGTCGATCTCGATGCCGACGATGCCCTTGATCTGCGAGGCGATGAAGGCGTCCGGCGCATCGGAGACCGCCCATGGCTCGGCGCGGCCGCTCTCGTGGCGCGTGGTCAGCGCGTGGATCTGTCCGGCCAGCCAGTCAGCGTCCTCGATAACGCGCGCCGTGCCGCGCACCTGCACCATGGCGTAGTTCCACGTCGGAACCACCTTGCCGGTCTCGCGCTTGGTCTCGTACCAGGACGGCGTGATGTAGGTGTTGACGCCCTGGAACACGACCAGCACCGGCAGCGCCGGATTGTCCGCGATCTGGCGCCAATGCGGATTGGCGCGGGCGACATGGGCGTTGAGCCGCCCGTGCGGGCCGGCGTCGGCGTCGAGCAGGAACGGCACCGGATCGGCCATTGGTCCGTCAGGCGCGACCGAGATCATCAGCCCGAGCGGATGGGCGCGGATCAGCGCATGCAGGATGTCGGGGCGCGTCTCGCGGAAAAGCGGCGGCTGGTACAAGTAAGCCTCCAGTGTAGGCCTTCAAAGGAAGGCCTGCACCATAGTCTCTGCTGTGCCAATTTCTTGAGCCAGATGGCTGCCGCCGCTATCCTAGCGCAGCCGCTTCGGCCGCGGGTCGGCGAGCTCGCCGTTGAGCCGCCGGTCGAGATAGTCGGCGCACTCGTCCAGAAGCAGCGCCGAATCGTTGGAGAAGAAGTGGTTGGCGCCGGGAATGGTCTTCTGCGTGATGGTGATGCCCTTTTGCGTGTGCAGCTTGTCCACCAGCCCCTGCACGTCCTTGGCCGGCGCCACCTTGTCGGCGTCGCCATGGATGATGAGGCCGGACGACGGGCAGGGCGCCAGGAAGGAGAAGTCGTAGATGTTGGGCTGCGGCGAGATCGAGATGAAGCCTTCGATCTCCGGCCGGCGCATCAGAAGCTGCATGCCGATCCACGAGCCGAACGAATAGCCGGCCACCCAGCAGCTCTTGGAATCGGGATGCAGCGACTGCACCCAATCGAGCGCGGCGGCGGCGTCCGACAACTCGCCGGTACCGTGGTCGAATTCGCCCTGGCTGCGGCCGATGCCGCGGAAATTGAAGCGCAGCGTGGTGAAATTGCGCTTCTGGAACATATAGAAGAGGTCGTAGACGATCTTGTTGTTCATCGTCCCGCCGAACTGCGGGTGCGGATGCAGGACGATGGCGATGGGCGCGCTCTTTTCCGTCGAAGGCTGGTAGCGGCCTTCCAGGCGTCCGGCCGGTCCGGCGAAAATGACCTCTGGCATCGAATACTCCACTTGGCATACACTGGCGGCGGCGCCTTCAACAATTCCGCCCCTGGACAATTCCGATCTGCGTCAGATCGGTTCTTGACGCAGGGCCAGCGCCTTCTTAGAAGCTAGTTTAGAATTGTTCAAAACTTTGGTGGACTGTCCACCAGTGCCGCGAACGCGTAGATAGGACGGCTCGCCTTGGAATTTCAAGGAAATAACGCGCTGTCCTGACGTTGCGACATGACAGGATGCCCGATGGCCGCACGCGCCTACCTCGACCATAACGCCTCCGCGCCGCTCAGCGACGCGGCGCGGGTGGCCGTGGTCGCGGCGCTCGGGGCAGCCAACCCCTCGTCGGTGCACAGCGAAGGCCGCGCCGCCCGCCGCATCGTCGAGGATGCGCGCCGCGCCGTGGCGGCCCTCGTCAACGGCAGGCCCGAGCACGTCGTCTTCACTTCCGGCGCCACCGAGGCCGCCACGACGCTTTTGACGCCTGATTGGCAGATGGGCCGCGCAGCGCTTCGCATGGGTCGTCTTTACGTCTGCGAGGCCGACCATCCCTGCCTGCTCTCCGGCGGCCGCGTTCCGGCCGGGCAGGTGACGCGGATCGGCGTCGACGGCGACGGCATTCTCGATCTTGCAGCCCTTGAGGCAGCACTTGCCGCGCATGACAAGGCGGACGGCCTGCCGCTGGTGGCGGTCCACGCAGCCAACAACGAGACGGGCGTGATCCAGCCGGTCGAGGAAATCGGCAGGATTGTCAAGGCGGCCGGCGGTGTCCTGATGCTCGATGCCGTGCAGGCGGCAGGGCGCATTCCGCTCGATATTTCAGCCGGTTCCGTCGATTACCTGATTCTCTCCTCGCACAAGATCGGTGGGCCGAAGGGCGCCGGCGCTATCGTCGCCGCCGCCGACCTGATGATGCCGAAGCCGTTGGTCGTCGGCGGCGGGCAGGAGAAGGGCCATCGCGCCGGCACGGAAAACCTGCCTGCCATCGCCGGCTTCGGCGCGGCGGCGAGACAAGCGCTCGCCGCGCTGGATGCGATCGAGGCGGTGCGTGCCCGCCGCGATGCCGTGGAAAGCCTCGTTTCCGAACTGGTGCCGGACGCCGTTTTCTTCGGCGCCAGTGCGCCGCGTCTCGCCAATACGAGTTTCTTCGCCATCCCCGGCATGAAGGCCGAGACGGCGCAGATCGCCTTCGACCTCGCAGGCGTGGCGCTGTCGGCCGGATCGGCCTGCTCGTCGGGCAAGGTCGGGCCGAGCCATGTGCTGAAGGCGATGGGCATCAGTGACGGGCAGGGCGCGCTGCGCGTGTCGATCGGCCCGGCGACGACCGACGAGGATATCGAATTGTTTCGCACGGCGCTGGCAGGCATTGCCGCGCGCCGGGCGGGAACGGAAAAGGCGGCGTAAGCCGTCGGGCGGCGGCCTCCGGGCCGCGTCCAGGGAGGAAAAAGCCGGGTTTCGCCTGGCAGAGCGGTGCGTGTCGAATTGGCCGGGTGAATTTCCGGTGCGGACGCACTATATCGAACTTACTCCGTCAGTTTGGCTGGCGGTGCCAGAGTTCAAAAACGGCCGGGCCTTGAACCCGGCATGGATGGAGAACGCCGATGCCTGCTGTGCAGGAGACGATCGATCAGGTCCGCCAGATCGATGTCGATCAGTATAAATATGGATTTGAGACCGAGATTGCCGTCGACAAGGCGCCCAAGGGCCTGTCGGAGGATATCATCCGCTTCATCTCGGCCAAGAAGAACGAGCCGGACTGGATGCTGGAATGGCGCCTCGACGCCTATCGCCGCTGGCTGACCATGGAAGAACCGACCTGGGCGCGCGTCGAGTACCCCAAGATCGATTTCCAGGACATTTTCTATTACGCCGCGCCGAAGAACCAGTCCGGGCCGAAGTCGCTCGACGAGGTCGATCCCGAACTGCTCAGGACCTATGAGAAGCTCGGCATTCCGCTCAAGGAGCAGGAAATCCTCGCCGGCGTGAAGAAGGCGGCTCCGGCAGAAAGCGTGGACGACGAGGACGCGGATGCGGCCAACGACAACGTCTACAAGTCCGGCCGCGTGGCGGTGGACGCCGTGTTCGATTCCGTCTCGGTCGTCACCACCTTCAAGAAGGAGCTGGCCAAGGCCGGCGTCATCTTCTGCTCGATCTCGGAAGCCATCCGCGAGCATCCGGAACTGGTGAAGAAGTATCTCGGCTCGGTCGTTCCTGTGTCCGACAACTTCTACGCCACGCTGAATTCGGCGGTCTTCACCGACGGCTCCTTCGTGTTCGTGCCGAAGGGTGTACGTTGCCCGATGGAGCTTTCCACCTATTTCCGCATCAACGAGAAGGGCACCGGCCAGTTCGAGCGCACCCTGATCATCGCGGAAGAGGGGGCTTACGTCTCCTATCTGGAAGGCTGCACGGCGCCGCAGCGCGACGAGAACCAGCTTCACGCCGCCGTGGTCGAGCTGATCGCGCTAGACGATGCCGAGATCAAGTATTCGACGGTGCAGAACTGGTATCCGGGCGATGCCGAGGGCAAGGGCGGCGTCTACAACTTCGTCACCAAGCGCGGCGATTGCCGCGGCGACCGCTCGACGATCTCGTGGACGCAGGTGGAGACCGGTTCGGCGATCACCTGGAAGTATCCGTCCTGCATCCTGCGCGGCGACGACAGCCAGGGCAATTTCTACTCGATCGCCGTCTCGAACGGCTATCAGCAGATCGATTCCGGCACCAAGATGCTGCACCTCGGCAAGAACACCAAGAGCCGCATCATCTCCAAGGGCATCGCCGCCGGTTTCAGCCAGAACACCTATCGCGGCCAGGTTTCGGCCCACCGCAAGGCGACGAATGCGCGCAACTTCACCAACTGCGACTCGCTGCTGATCGGCGACAACTGCGGGGCGCATACCGTGCCCTATATGGAGGCCAAGAACTCGACCGCCCAGTTCGAGCACGAGGCCACCACCTCGAAGATTTCCGAGGACCAGAAGTTCTACGTCATGCAGCGCGGCATTCCCGAAGAGGAAGCCATCGCGCTTATCGTCAACGGCTTCGTCAAGGACGTCATCCAGGAGTTGCCGATGGAGTTCGCCGTCGAGGCGCAGAAGCTCATCGGCATCTCGCTCGAAGGCTCCGTCGGCTGACCAACGAATTTTCAGGAAGAACAAATGCTTGAGATCAAGAACCTGCACGCCCGCATCGCAGACGAGGGCACCGAGATCATCCGCGGCCTGAACCTGACCGTCGCCAAGGGCGAGGTCGCCGCCATCATGGGCCCGAACGGCTCCGGCAAGTCGACGCTGTCCTACATCCTCGCCGGCCGCGAGGACTACGAGGTCACCGAGGGCGACATCCTGTTCAACGGCGAATCCATTCTGGAGATGGATCCGGCCGAGCGCGCGGCGAGCGGCATCTTCCTCGCCTTCCAGTATCCGATGGAGATACCGGGCGTTGCGACGATGGAATTCCTCAAGGTGGCGATGAACGCCCAGCGCAAGGCGCGCGGCGAGGAGCCGCTGAAGGTTCCGGAACTGCTGAAGAAGGTGAAGGACGCTGCCGGCACGCTGCAGATGGACATGGGCATGCTGAAGCGCCCGCTCAATGTCGGCTTCTCAGGCGGCGAGAAGAAGCGTGCCGAGATTCTGCAGATGAAGCTCCTGGAGCCGAAGCTGTGCGTCATGGACGAAACGGATTCGGGCCTCGACATCGATGCGCTGAAGATCGTCTCCGACGGCGTCAACGCGCTGCGCTCGCCGGACCGCGCCATCGTCGTCATCACGCACTACCAGCGCCTGCTGGAGCACATCGTGCCCGACAGCGTGCACGTTCTCTACAAGGGCCAGATCATCAAGTCCGGCGACAAGTCGCTGGCGCTCGACCTCGAGGCCAACGGCTATGCCGGCGTGATCGGAGAGGCTGCGTAAGGCCATGAACATCCAGACGCCCATCAAGAACACGCCGGCGGAGCTGGCGCTGATCGACGCCTTCGGCGAGCGGCTGGCGCTGCTGCCGGGCGATGGCGAGGTCATGCTGAAGCGTGACGCGGCGATCGAGGCGATCAAGGCCGGCCTGCCGACGCGTCGCATCGAATCCTGGCACTACACCGATCTGCGCCGCCTGCTGACGAAGGTTCCGGCCTTCGACGCCGGCCTTGAGGCGAAGCCCGTCGCGCCGCTCATCGAAGGTTCGCCGGTGCTGACCGTGCTCAACGGCGTTGCCGGCAAGCCTGTGGCGATCGAAGGCGTTACCGCGACCCCGGTGGCCGAAAAGCTCGGCGACGGCACCTATGCGCCGGCACTCGGAGCCCAGGGCGCGGACGATGCCATCGGCGCACTGAACAGCGCCTTCGTCGCCGACGGCTGGCTGCTCGAGATCGCCGACGGCACCGTGCTCGAAAAGCCGGTCGAAGTGCAGAACGTGCAGGCCGGCGGACAGGTCCACACCCGTTTCGCGGCGAAAATCGGCAATGGCGTGACCGCCACCATCGTCGAGCGGCAGACCGGCAGCGGCGACGCGCTGGTCTCGTCGGTCGACAACGTCGTCATCGGCGACGGCTCCGAGGTGACCTGGCTGATCGTGCAGGAGCAGCCGGATACGGCGACGCATTTCGGCCAGTTCAACGCCTGGATCGGCAAGGACGCCAAGTTCACCCTGTTCGTCATGAACGCCGGCGGCAAGCTGGTGCGGCAGGAAATCCGCGTCGTCACCAAGGGCGAGGGCTCAGACTTCCAGCTGCGCGGCGTAGACCTGTTGCATGGCGACACGCACACCGACGTCACCATGGTGCTGGACCACGCCGTGCCGAACACGGGTTCGCGCGAGATCATCCGCAACGTCGTCACCGGCAAGGCGCGCGGCGTCTTCCAGGGCCGCATCAACGTGCATCAGGTGGCGCAGAAGACCGACGCCAAGATGGCCTGCAACACGCTGTTGCTCTCCGACGACGGCGAATTCTCGACCAAGCCGGAACTGGAGATCTTCGCCGACGACGTCGCCTGCGGCCACGGCGCCACCGTCACCGAGATCGACCACGCGCATCTGTTCTACCTGATGGCGCGCGGTATCGACGAGAAGACCGCGCGCGGCCTTCTGGTGAAGGCCTTTGTTGCCGAGGTGATCGAAGAACTGGAGGACGAGGCGCTCGTCGAGGCGCTGGAAGCCAGGCTCGACGGGTGGTTCGCGGAACATGGCTGAGCTGCCGGTATCGCTCGATCACAGTGTGATCCACGTTTCCGACTGGGATCGGGCGAAGGCGTTCTATACCAAGGTCATCGGCGCCGAAGCGATTGCGCGCGAAGGCGGTGCCTACGTTTTCCGGCTGGGAAGCCAGCAGTTGAACTGTCATGGGCCGGGCGTGAAAGCCGAGCCGCTGGCGCGCATCCCGGTCCAGCCCGGAAACAGCGATCTCTGTTTTTGCTGGAGCGGTTCGATCGAGGACGCGGTTGAGCATCTGCGCGCCAACGGCATCCCGGTCGAACTCGGTCCGGTGCCGCGCCTCGGTGGGCAGGGCAAAGGCACCAGCGTCTATTTCCGCGATCCGGACGGATCGCTCATGGAGTTCATAAGCTACCATGGATAAGGCGGTCGAAACCCTTCCTTACGACGTCGAGGCGATCCGCCGCGATTTCCCGATTCTCGCGCGCGAGGTGTACGGCAAGCCGCTCGTCTATCTCGACAACGGCGCTTCCGCGCAGAAGCCGCAGGTGGTGCTGGACGCCGTCCAGCACGCCTATCGAGAAGAATACGCCAACGTCCATCGCGGCCTGCATTTCCTCTCCAACGCCGCCACCGACGCCTATGAGAAGGCGCGCGAATCGGTGCGCCGCTTCCTCAATGCGCCGAGCCCGGACAATATCGTCTTCACCTCCAATTCGACCTCGGCCATCAACACGGTGGCCTACGGCTGGGGCATGCCGAACATCGGCGCCGGGGACGAGATCGTCGTGTCGATCCTCGAACACCACTCCAACATCGTGCCGTGGCATTTCATCCGCGAGCGGCAGGGCGCGAAGCTGGTGTGGGTGCCGGTGGACGACCTCGGCGCGCTGCATGTCGAGGATTTCGAGAAAAGCCTGACGGACCGGACAAAACTCGTCGCGATTACCCATATGTCGAACGCGCTGGGCACGGTGACGCCTATCAAGGAAATCTGCCGGATTGCGCACGAGCGCGGCATTCCGGTGTTGGTCGACGGCTCGCAGAGCGCCGTCCATATGCCCATCGACGTACAGGACCTCGACTGCGACTGGTTCGTCTTCACCGGCCACAAGGTCTACGGCCCGTCCGGTATTGGTGTGCTCTACGGCAAGAGGGAGCGGCTGGAGGCCATGCGCCCCTTCATGGGCGGCGGCGAGATGATCGAGGAAGTGACGCAGGATGTCGTCACCTACAACGACCCGCCGCATCGCTTCGAGGCCGGCACGCCGCCCATCGTGCAGGCGATCGGGCTCGGCGTTGCGCTGGACTATATGGAAAGCGTCGGCCGCGAGCGCATCGCCGCGCACGAGGCCGACCTGAAAAAATACGCCCACGAGCGGCTCCGCTCGATCAATTCACTAAAAATCTTCGGCGACGCGCCGGGCAAGGGCGCCATCGTCTCCTTCGAGTTGCAAGGCATCCACGCGCACGACGTGTCGATGGTCATCGACAGGCAGGGCGTGGCAGTGCGGGCGGGCACCCATTGCGCCCAGCCGCTGTTGAAACGCTTCGGCGTCACCTCAACATGCAGGGCGTCGTTCGGCATGTACAACACCCGCGCCGAGGTCGATGCCCTTGCCGATGCGCTGGAAAAGGCGCGAAAGTTCTTCGGATGACGACCATGGATGAGACGACCCTTTCCGAGCAGACGCCGGCCAATGTTCCGGTCACGACTTCGACCATTCCCGCCGACGAACTGGCGCGGCTGACCGACGACATCGTTTCGGCGCTGAAGACGGTCTACGACCCGGAAATTCCCGCCGACATTTACGAACTCGGCCTCGTTTACAAGATCGACATCGAGGACGACCGCTCCGTCAAGATCGACATGACGCTCACGGCGCCCGGCTGCCCGGTCGCCGGCGAGATGCCCGGCTGGGTGGAAAATGCCGTCGGCGCCGTGGAAGGCGTGTCCGGCGTCGAGGTTTCGATGGTGTTCGATCCGCCGTGGACGCCCGACCGCATGTCGGAAGAAGCGCAGATCGCGGTGGGTTGGTACTGAGGACAGGCAAACAGCGCCGACATCGCTGCCGGCGCTGCTCTGTGTCTGCCGTCAGTTGAGAATCTCGACGATCTCGCGCGTTTCAGGGTCGACGAGCACGTCATGGCCGTCGACGACCATGTAGTCGTAGCGTTTTTCAAGGCCCGGCGCGTCAAGCGGGCTGACCATCACGCTGTCGGGGACGACGGTGCCGACGGCGAGGTTGAAGTCGTCCGGCAGCACGACCGGAGCGGGCGGTTGCTTGATGATGTATTCGCGCACGACGGTTCTTTCTTCCGGCTGAAGGACGACCGTTTGGGCAAAGGCGGCCGAAGCGGTGGTGGCGAGCAGGGCACCCGCGATAAGAAAATTCCGGATCAGCATTTTAGCCTCCATTGATATGACCCGAACCCAATGCCGGGGAAGGGAGGCGGTTCCGCAAAAGTGAAAAGTGTTACGGACGATCACCAAAAGGAATAGCCCTTGCGACGTGGCACAAACTTCACCATTTTAGGCAAGGATTGGTCCGGCAGGCCTTGAACCTGCACAGGATGGAGAATTGAGCATGGGACGCTTCGCCGTCATCAGCATGACCGAGAAGGCCGCGGATCGCGTGCGCGAAATCGTCGCCAGCCGCGACGATGTGAATGGTGTCCGGGCTCACGGCATCCGCCTTGGCATCAAGAAGGGCGGCTGCGCCGGCATGGAATACACGGTCGATTTGGTGACCGAGCCCAGTCTCAAGGACGACCACATCGAACGCGACGGCGCGCATGTCTATGTCGCGCCGGAAGCGGCCCTGTTCCTGCTCGGCACCGAGATGGATTTCGAGGTGACGACGCTGCGCACCGGCTTCACCTTCCGCAACCCGAACCAGTCTTCCGCCTGCGGCTGCGGCGAATCGGTGGAACTGAAGCCGGCCGACCTCAAGGCGCTCGCCGAAGCGCGGGCCAGCGCCGCGTAGTGCGTCCTTCGAGGCTCGCTGCGCTCGCACCTCAGGATGAGGAGCGTTTCAGCCAATTCTCACTGGAGAACCGTCTTAGAGCCCTTTTGAAAATTCCGTGAGGCCGGGCTGCAAACAGCGTCCGGCTGTGCTCCGGTGCTCACGTACTTGATGTACGCTCCGCTCCGGTGCTCGCCAGCCGCCGTTTTCGCCACGGCCTGACTGTTTTTCAAAAAGGCTCTCAGGCGAAACTCAGCGGCAAGGCCGTACACCAACCCTTGTCTGACGGCCATCGCACCACTTCCCTCATCCTGAGGTGCGAGCGCAGCGAGCCTCGAAGGACGCACCGAAACTCATTCAATCCACATGCCCGTCCGTTTGTGCCAATCCGCGATCGACTCCTGCGGATAGACGTCGAACGCCTTGTCGCCGTCGGCGATAGCCGGCTCCACCCAGTTCGCCTTGTATTTCAGCATCAGGTGCGTGCGCTCCTTCGGTATCGGCAAGTCGGTATCGACCGCCGAGGCGAAGGGATGCACCAGCTCGGGCCATGTCGGATCGTAGAGCCAGAGCGCGGTGCCGCAGCGGGTGCAGAAATTGCGCTCGCCGGTCGAGGTTTCGCAGACCGGATGTTCCTCGTCCTCGATTTCCGCACGATAGACGCCGAGATTTTCCCTGCCTTCGATCGCCAGCGTGTCGTTGATGGCGCCGAGGTTGATGGCGTATCCGCCGCCGCCCTGCTGCTTGCGGCAGATCGAGCAATAGCAGAGCTGGTAGGGCGCGGGCGTGTGGCTCTCGACCTGAAAGCGCACGGCGCCGCAGCGGCAGGAGCCTTTGAGCAGCATGGGCATGGGCGGTTCTCCTCGATTGACGGGCGCACGATAGCACCGGTGCGTTCTCAACTTGTCAGCAGCGTTTCGGTTGCCGGCATGACAGCAGCCAAGCCGCGTGAGATGATCGCCCCATGGACGACGAACGCATCCGCGAACTCTTCGACGGCTTGGGGCCTGTCACCATCCGCCGTATGTTCAGCGGCAAGGGCATCTACCACAACGGCGTCATCTTCGCTCTGATCCTGCGCGGCGAGCTGATGCTGAAGGGCGACGACGAGATCGCCGCCGAATACGAGGCGGCCGGCGGCCGGCACTGGACCTACCTCAACAAGCGCCACGGCCGCGAGGTCGCCATGCCCTACTGGACAGCGCCCGAAAGCGCGTTGGACGATCCCGACGAGATGGCGCTATGGGCACGCAGGGCCTACCAGGCGGGACTGCGGAGCGAGAAGTAGGGCCGGTCCGCCGTACGTCCTTCGAGGCTCGCTCCGCTCACACCTCAGGATGAGGGAAGTGGTCCGATGGCCGTCATGCAAAGGTTGGTGTATGGCCCTGCCGCTGAGTTTCGCCTGAGACGGTTCTCCAGTGTGGGGCCAAAACGGTCCTCATCCTGAGGTGCGAGCGGAGCGAGCCTCGAAGGACGTACGGCAAACTTTACAGCGCCTTCGCCACCCGTGCCGCGACCCGCGCGTTGTTTTCCACCAGCGCGATGTTGGTCTTCAGGCTGCGGCCGCCGGTGAGCTCAAGGATTTTCCCCAGCAAGAACGGCGTCACCGCCTTGCCGACGATCTTCTGCGCCTCGGCCGCTTTCTGCGCCGCTTCGATATAGCCGGCCATTTCGGCGGCCGGGATTTCGTGGTCTTCCGGCACCGGGTTGGCGACCAGCATGCCGCCTTCCAGCCCGAGCGCCCGGCGGACATTGAATAACTCGGCGATCTTTTCGGGCGAATCGAGCATCAGCGGCGCGCGGAACGGCGACTGCCGGGACCAGAAGGCCGGCATCACCTCGCAACCGTTGCCGATCACCGGCACGCCGCGCGTCTCCAGCACCTCCAGCGTCTTTTCGATGTCGAGGATCGCCTTGGCGCCGGCAGAGACGACGATGACGGGCGTGCGCGCCAGTTCGTCGAGATCGGCCGAGATGTCGAAGCTCTTTTCCGCCCCCTTGTGGACGCCGCCGATGCCGCCGGTGGCGAACACCTTGATGCCGGCAAGAGCGGCGCAAATCATGGTGGCCGCGACCGTGGTACCGCCGGTACGCCCTTCGGCCACCGCGAAGGCGAGGTCGGCGCGCGACAGTTTCATGGCGTCGACCGTCATGGCCAGCGATTCGCGCTCGCCGTCCGACAAGCCGATCTTGATGCGGCCGTTGACGACGGCGATGGTGGCCGGCACGGCACCCTCTTCGGTGATTATCTTTTCCACGTCCGCCGCCATCGCGCCGTTGTCGGGGTAGGGCATGCCATGGGTGATGATGGTCGATTCCAGCGCCACCACCGGACGCTTGGCGGCAAGGGCCTCGGCCACCGGCGGGTGGATGTCGACGAAGGGGCGGGCGCTTTCAAGCATCATGGTCATCTCCGGGCGCCGGCGTGGCGCGCCGGCTTTCATGGCTCATGCCATTTCCTGCGGTTCGGGCACAAGGGCCAGCGCTGCGGCAAAGTCCGCCGCCGTGAAATCCGGCACCGCATGCGGGCTTTCGATGGCCAGAAGCGCCGCTGCGGCGCCCTCGCACAGCGCCTGCCGCAATGCCTCTCCACGTAGCACGGCCGCGACCGTGGCGCCGGCCAGCGCATCGCCCGCGCCGGTAACGTCGGCGACATGGCGCGGGGCGGGCGGCACAATGGTGAAGGCGCCTTTCGCGTCGAAGCCGATCAGCGGCCCGTCGCCGGCGCTGACGACGCCGCCCTTCAGGCCGACGGCGTGCAATCCGGCTACGAGGTCCGCCGCCAGGGCGTTCTTTTCCAACCCGGTCAGGGCTGCTGCCTCGCGGCGGTTCATGAACAGCAGCGCCAGCCTGTCGAGTACCGGCTTCAGCCGCACCGCCTTGGCCGGCGAGATGGCGATGGCGAAGACCGGCTTGCCGCCGGCCGGCGGCACCAGCCGCTGCAGCGCCGCCTCCGGCAGGTTGGCGTCGAGGAACAGCGCGTCCGCCGTCGTCGCCGCCTCGCGCAGCTTGGCGCGCCGCACTTGCTTGGGGAAAGCGAGGTCGTAGAGTCCCATGTCGGCAAAGCCGACGACCAGTTCGCCCTCGGCGTCGAGGATGGCGGTATAGCTCGGCGTCGTGCGGTCGAGGAAGACGGCCGACAGGTCCTCGATGCCGGCCGCCGCGATGGCGCGCGCCACGGTCTCGGCCGCCGCATCGCCGCCGCGCAGCGACGCCAGCGAGGCGGACGCGCCGCGCCGCACCGCCGTGCGCAGCGCGTTGAAGACGCCGCCGCCGACATCCTCGCGCATCGTGCCGGGGTTGGAGGCGGCGGCTATATAGGCGCCGCTCACCTGGCCGCGCCGGTCGATATGCGCGCCGCCGACGGCGAGGATATGCGGCGCGCGCGTCATGCCGGGCACCGGTCCCGCCCAGCGGCGATCATGGCGCCAAAGCCGAATCGCCCCTGGCCGGAACGGCCGTCGCCCCCTGCGCGGCATATGGATACATTCGAAGCAGAATAGGTAAAACAAAAAAAGAACAAAATAGAATCATCCTTTTTTATCAAATATATACGACCCTTGCCAAAACGGAACAAAAGAGGTACATATTCGCAGGGTCCACCGGGCTCTCCGGCCTTCATTGACGACCAAGGGGTGATGTATCATGGCTCAGAACAGTTTGCGGCTTGTAGAGGATAAATCGGTGGACAAATCAAAGGCGCTGGACGCCGCTCTCTCGCAGATCGAGCGCGCCTTCGGCAAGGGCTCGATCATGCGCCTGGGCGCCAACGAGCAGGCGGTCGAGATCGAGACGGTGCCGACCGGTTCGCTGGGGCTGGACATTGCGCTCGGCGTCGGCGGCTTGCCGCGCGGGCGTATCGTCGAGATCTACGGGCCGGAAAGCTCGGGCAAGACGACGCTGGCCCTGCATACGGTGGCCGAAGCGCAGAAGAAGGGCGGCATCTGCGCCTTCGTCGACGCCGAACACGCGCTCGACCCCGTCTATGCCCGCAAGCTCGGCGTCGATCTGGAGAACCTCCTGATCTCGCAGCCCGACACCGGCGAGCAAGCACTGGAGATCTGCGATACGCTGGTGCGTTCCGGTGCCGTCGACGTGCTGGTGGTGGACTCCGTTGCCGCGCTCACGCCGCGCGCCGAAATCGAGGGCGAGATGGGCGACGCGCTGCCCGGACTGCAGGCTCGCCTGATGAGCCAGGCGCTGCGCAAGCTCACCGCCTCCATCTCGCGCTCCAACACCATGGTCATCTTCATCAACCAGATCCGCATGAAGATCGGCGTCATGTTCGGTTCGCCCGAGACGACCACCGGCGGCAACGCGCTGAAGTTCTACGCCTCGGTGCGTCTCGACATCCGCCGCATCGGCTCGGTCAAGGACCGCGACGAGGTCGTCGGCAACCAGACGCGCGTCAAGGTGGTCAAGAACAAGCTGGCGCCGCCCTTCAAGGTTGTCGAGTTCGACATCATGTATGGCGAGGGCGTGTCGAAGACAGGCGAACTGATCGACCTCGGCGTCAAGGCCGGCGTGGTGGAGAAGTCCGGCGCCTGGTTCTCCTACAACTCCCAGCGCCTCGGCCAGGGCCGAGAGAACGCCAAGCTGTTCCTGCGCGACAATCCCGAGCTTGCCCGTGAGGTCGAACTGGCGCTGCGCCAGAACGCCGGCCTGATCGCGGAAAAATTCCTCGAGAACGGCGGCGAAGGCGATCTGCCCGACGAAGCTGCCGAGATGTAGGCTTGGCTCCTTTCCTCGCCCCCACGAAGTGGGGGAGAGGTGGCTCGGGCGAAGCCCGAGACGGAGAGGAGGCTGCTGCCATTTAAAGATAACTTGGACCGCCGGCCATGGGCCGGCGGTTTTGCCGTTTTCCGGCTCCGCCTTTTCTGGACAGCGCCATGAGCCGCCGTTAAGAGAGGGCGTTTCGCCGGGCCGGCCGGCATTTCCTGCAAGGACAGACGAATGAGTGGCGTCAACGATATCCGGTCGACCTTCCTCGATTATTTCAGGAAGAACGGACACGAGGTCGTGGCCTCCAGTCCGCTCGTACCGCGCAACGACCCGACGCTGATGTTCACCAATGCCGGCATGGTGCAGTTCAAGAACGTCTTCACCGGGCTGGAGAAGCGTCCTTATTCGCGCGCGACGACCTCGCAGAAATGCGTGCGCGCCGGCGGCAAGCACAACGACCTCGACAATGTCGGCTACACCGCGCGCCATCTCACCTATTTCGAGATGCTCGGCAACTTCTCCTTCGGCGACTATTTCAAGGAACGCGCCATCGAGCTTGCCTGGAACCTGATCACCAGGGATTTCGGCCTGCCGAAGGACAAGCTGCTCGTCACCGTCTACCACACCGACGACGAGGCGGCTTCGCTGTGGAAGAAGATCGCCGGCTTTTCCGAAGACCGCATCATCCGCATCCCCACTTCCGACAATTTCTGGGCGATGGGCGATACCGGCCCTTGCGGCCCGTGCTCGGAGATCTTCATCGACCGTGGCGAGCACATCTGGGGCGGTCCGCCCGGCAGCCCGGAGGAGGACGGCGACCGCTTCCTGGAATTCTGGAACCTCGTCTTCATGCAATACGAGCAGGTGACGAAGGACCAGCGCACCGACCTGCCGCGCCCGTCCATCGACACCGGCATGGGGTTGGAGCGCATGGCTTCCATCCTCCAGGGCGTCGAAAGCGTTTTCGAGACCGACCTGTTCCGCCACCTGATCGAGGCGACCGCCTCGGCGCTCGGCCGCGGCCCGGATAAGGACAACACCGCCTCATTCCGCGTCATTGCCGACCACCTGCGATCGTCGGCCTTCCTCATCGCCGACGGTGTTCTGCCGTCCAACGAGGGCAGGGGCTACGTCCTGCGCCGCATTATGCGCCGCGCCATGCGCCACGGCCAGCTGCTGGGCGCGGCCGAGCCGCTGATGTTCAAGCTGGTGCCGGCGCTGGTGCGCGAGATGGGCCAGGCCTATCCGGAACTCGTGCGCGGCGAGGCCCTCATCACCGAGACGTTGAAGCTGGAGGAAACGCGCTTCCGCAAGACGTTGGCACGCGGCCTGACGCTGCTCGAAGACGCGGCTGGCGGGCTTTCCGCCGGCGACATGCTCGACGGCGAGACCGCCTTCAAGCTCTACGACACCTATGGTTTCCCGCTCGACCTGACGCAGGATGCGCTCCGCCAGCGCTCCATCTCCGTCAATCTCGACGGCTTCAACGACGCCATGCAGCGCCAGCGCGCCGAGGCGCGCGCCAACTGGGCAGGTTCGGGTGAGGCGGCGACAGAGACGATCTGGTTCGGCCTCCGTGAAAAGCTCGGCGCGACGGAATTCCTCGGCTACGACACGGAAAAGGCAGAGGGCGTCGTGCAGGCGCTGGTCCAGGGCGGCAAGGAAGCGGAAAGCGCAGCCGCCGGCGAAACGGTCGCTGTCGTCGTCAACCAGACGCCGTTCTACGGCGAGTCCGGCGGCCAGATGGGCGACACCGGCACCATCGCCGGCGACGGTTTTTCCATCGATGTCACCGACACCCAGAAGAAGGCCGACGGCCTGTTCATCCATCTCGGCAAGGTCGCCAGGGGCACGGTGAAGACGGGCGCTGCGGTCGAGCTCGCGGTCGATCATGCCCGCCGCTCGAAGCTGCGCGCCAACCATTCGGCCACGCACCTCATCCACGAGGCGCTGCGCGAGGTGCTGGGCACGCATGTCGCGCAGAAGGGCTCGCTTGTAGCGCCCGACCGCCTGCGCTTCGACATCTCGCACAACAAGGCGATTTCGCACGACGAGCTCGAACAGGTCGAACAGATGGCCAACGAGATCGTCGTCCAGAACGGACCGGTGACGACCCGGCTGATGTCGGTCGACGACGCGCGCGCCGAAGGCGCCATGGCGCTGTTCGGCGAGAAATACGGCGACGAGGTGCGCGTCGTGTCGATGGGCACGGCAACGCACGGCGAGAAAGCCAACCGGCCCTATTCGATCGAACTGTGCGGCGGCACGCATGTCGGCGCCACCGGCGACATCGGACTGGTGCGCATCCTGTCCGACAGCCCCGTCGCCGCCGGCGTGCGCCGCATCGAGGCGCTGACCGGCGAGGCCGCGCGCCGGCACCTGGACGATCAGGACAGGTTGCTGAAGCAGGTTGCCGCGACGTTGAAGATTTCGCCCGCCGACGTTCCCGCACGCGTCGAGGCGCTGGTGGAAGAACGCCGCAAGCTGGAGAAGGAGCTTTCGGAAGCGCGCAGGAAGCTGGCGCTCGGTGGCGATTCCTCGGCCGACGCCCCGGCGGCGAACGAGACGATCGCCGGCGTCGGCTTCCTTGGCAAGGCGGTGTCCGGCGTGTCGCCGAAGGACCTGAAGCCGCTGGCCGACGCCGCCAAGAAGTCGCTGGGCTCGGGCGTCGTCGTCTTCGTCGGCGCCGGTGAGGACAACAAGGCGAGCGTCGTGGTCGGCGTCACCGACGACCTGACCGGCCGCTTCAGCGCCGTCGACCTCGTGCGGGTGGCTTCGGCCGCACTTGGCGGGCAGGGCGGCGGCGGCCGGCCCGACATGGCGCAGGCCGGCGGCCCCGATGCCTCGAAAGCGCAGGCCGCCATCGACGCGGTCAAGACAGCGCTGGCCGGAGCCTGAGGCGAGTCGTTCGAAGCGTGACCGGTTCAGATTTGGCTCAGGAATCCGGTCGTCCTGAAAGATCGCGCCGGGCCCCGGGTCGCCGGCCTATTGCTTGACCTTCGGGCCGATCCTGTCGATGCGGTTCGTCCAGATCGCGCCGTCGAACCGGGCAGGCAGATCGGCCAGGGCCTCGATATCGTCGACGCCGGATGAAAAGCCGCTGCCATCATAGGCGCCGAGCAGCACCAGCGTGCTGTTTGCAGCCTTGAGCCGCGCCGCCAGCCTGTCAGGATAACCCCAGACGAACGGCGCGATGTTGGCGGGCAGCATGAACAGCGTGTCGCGGCAGTTCTGCGGCACATACCCGCTCCAGCCCAGCACCCAATAGCGCAGCAGGCAGCGCTTCACGCCGTCGGTGTCCAGCACCGGCGCGTCCGGCAGCGCCGCGGCATAGGCGGCCATCGCGCCGCCGCCGCCATAGACGGTTATCAGCTTTCGCTGCGCCGCCGGCAGCGCACCGATCGCCTCGGCCAGCCGTTTGCCTTCCTCGTCGTCGTTGCTCTTGATGTTGATGAGAAACTGTCGATCCGGAAAAGTGGCCGAAACCTCGTCGAGCGAGGGCATCAATCCCACGCCCTTGCCGCGGAACGGGAAGGTTTTGCCGCCGTCGGCGGTGTAGCCGTAGCCTATGTCCAGCGCCTTGAGCGCCGCTAGGTCGTGCTCGCGCGTGACACCGTGGCCGTCGGTCCGGCAGTCCAGCGTCCAGTCATGGAAAACGACGAAATGGCCGTCCGTCGTGGGGTGGATGTCGAACTCCACGACATCGGCGCCGGCATCGAAGGCGGCACGGAAACCCGCGATGGTGTTCTCGAGATAGGAATGCTCCGGGGCGAAGATGCGTGTCGCCGTGCAGGTCTCGCCGGTCAGGCCTTCCCGATGAAAGGTCTGGCCGAGGCCGCGATGCGCGATCAGCTGCGGTCTGGCGTCGGAATGCGAGAACAGCGAGGTGTTGCCGGCCCACAATGCGGCCGCCGCGAGACCAAGCGCCAGCAGCACTTTCATTCGTTTGCGCATGGACGATCCCGAATCGAAGCTGCGAGGGGATTCGTTTGTTCCGCCTCCGCGCGGCGAAAACATGACGTGCCCTGCGGCTGTCGTCAGTCGGCCTTTTCGGTGGCGGCAAAGCTCGGCCGCGCGCTGATTTTCTTCCACCAGTCTTCGATGGACGGAAAAGCCTTGAGCAAGCTGCGGCCTTCTTCCGTCCTGAGGAAATAGCCGATCACCGGCGCGACGTGCAGGTCCGCCAGCGTCAATTGGCTACCGAGCAGCCAGTCTCCGGGTCTCTTCAACGTCGCCAGCGCCTTCAAGGCGGTTTCGGCGATGCGCAGGCCGCCAGCGATGCGTGCCTCGTCCGGCGGATTGCCTTCCAGCCGCTCGACCGCTACGTTCCAAACCATAGCGCGATAGGCGTAGGAATCGATCAGGCCGACGATCTGGTGCATCACCGCGCGCCCGCGCGCATCGGCGGGCTGGAGGGGCGGGCCGTCGAACGCCTCGTCGACATAGCGGGTGATGGCGCCCGTCTCGAACAGTCGGAACCCGTCATGCTCGAAGGCCGGGATGCGCCCGAACGGGTGGCGCTCCAGATACCATGCCGGCGGACCGCCTTCGGCAAAGATGTCCACCGGCACGAGGTCATAGCCGATCCCCTTCTCCTCCAGCGCCATGCGCGCGATGCGCACATAGACGCTGTAGTCCGCACCATAGAGGGTGGGGCGGCTCATCAGGCCTTAGGCCATCGCCTTCTGCAGGTTCTCGTCTACCTTGTCGAGGAAGCCCGTGGTGGAGAGCCACGGCTGGTCGGGGCCGATCAGCAGCGACAGGTCCTTGGTCATGAAGCCGGACTCGACGGTCTGGATGCAGACCTTCTCCAGCGTCTCGGCGAATTTCTTCAGTTCGGCGTTGTCGTCCAGCTTGCCACGGTGCGCCAGGCCGCGCGTCCAGGCGAAGATCGAGGCGATGGAGTTGGTCGAGGTCTCCTCGCCCTTCTGGTGCTGGCGGTAGTGGCGGGTAACGGTGCCGTGCGCGGCCTCCGCCTCGACGGTCTTGCCGTCCGGCGTCATCAGCACCGAGGTCATCAGGCCGAGCGAGCCGAAGCCCTGAGCCACCGTATCGGACTGCACGTCGCCGTCGTAGTTCTTGCAGGCCCAGACATAGCCGCCCGACCATTTTAGCGAGGAGGCCACCATGTCGTCGATCAGCCGGTGTTCGTACCAGAGCTTGCGCTCCTTGAATTCGGCCTCGAATTCCTTCTCGTAGACCTCCTGGAAGATGTCCTTGAAGCGGCCGTCATAGGCTTTCAGGATGGTGTTCTTGGTCGAGAGATAGACCGGATAGTTGCGCAAGAGGCCGTAGTTCAGCGAGGCGCGGGCGAATTCGCGGATCGATTCGTCGAGGTTGTACATGGCAATGGCCACGCCGGCGCCGGGCGCGTCGAACACGTCGTGCTCGATCACCTTGCCGTCCTCGCCGACGAACTTGATGGTCAGCTTGCCCTTGCCGGGGAAGCGGAAGTCGGTCGCCTTGTACTGGTCGCCGAAGGCATGGCGGCCGACGATGATCGGCTTGGTCCAGCCCGGCACCAGGCGCGGCACGTTCTTCATGATGATCGGCTCGCGGAAGATGGTGCCGCCGAGGATGTTGCGGATCGTGCCGTTGGGGCTCTTCCACATCTTCTTGAGCTTGAATTCCTCGACGCGCGCCTCGTCCGGCGTGATGGTGGCGCATTTGACGCCGACGCCGTGCTTCTGAATGGCGTGCGCGGCGTCGATCGTCACCTGGTCGCCGGTGGCGTCGCGGTGCTCGATGCCGAGGTCGTAATAGTCCAGCTTGAGGTCGAGATAGGGGTGGATCAGCTTGTCCTTGATGAGCTGCCAGATGATGCGGGTCATCTCGTCGCCGTCGAGTTCGACGACCGGGTTCGCCACCTTGATCTTCGCCATGGAAAATATGCCTCGCTGCTGGGGATAGGGCCGCGCGCGGGCACGGCCTTGAAAGGATGCGGCCCCTATATCAAAGCGATGTGACGTGCGCAAACGCGACGAAGTGCGAACGCCGCCGCGAGCTCCGGCGGCTAGGAAGGCAGGCGGAACCGGTCGCTGTCCAAGGCTGCTATAACGGCGGCCAGCGTGTCGCCGCGGCTTTGTCCGTCCGTTCGCAGCACATGCGGCTCCAACTCTCCGAGATCGGAGAATTGCCGGTGCAGGTCGCCGATCGGTCCCGGATCGCTCAGCGTGTCGCCGCCGCGCTGCCGGCAGCGTTCGATCGCCACCTCGAGCGGCGGCCGAAGCACGACGTAGTGAAGCGGTACGGCCAGCGCCTTGAACGGCGGCAGGAACCATGGGCCGACGATGCCGTCGAGGACGACGAAATAGCCGCCCTCGGCATAGGCTTGCGCCGCCTTGGTCAGCACGTCGATCACCACGCCGTTCTGCCTGTCGGCTTCGGGCAGGTAGGGTGCGATCGCGCCGTTCTTGATGAAATGCCAGAAGTCGTCCGTATGGAGATGCACCTTCGGTGCGCCGGGCTCCGCTGAAAGGGCGCGGGCCGTGGTGGTCTTGCCGGAGCCGGGCGGCCCGGTCAGGATGAGGATTTCGCCGCTGTGATCGATCATGCTTTTCCGTAACACGGATCGAGGACAAAGTGCGGCGCTTCATTTCCCGCGCCGGATGTGCCAGTGAAGGTTGGAAAAAACGCCAACGAACAGCCATGCAAGACACTGAAGACACCACCGCCGCCGGCGGCCCCGCCATCGTACTGGTCGAGCCGCAGCTTGGCGAGAACATCGGCATGGTCGCCCGCGCCATGGCGAATTTCGGCCTGACCGAGCTTCGGCTGGTCAATCCGCGCGACGGCTGGCCGAGCGAGAAGGCGCGTGCCGCCGCCAGCCGCGCCGACCACGTCATCGACGCCGTGCGCGTCTTCGACGACCTTCCCTCGGCCATCGCCGACCTGAACTTCGTCTTCGCCACCACGGCGCGCCAGCGCGACGGCTTCAAGGAGGTGCGCGGGCCGGTGGAGGCGGGCAGGGCGCTGCGCGCGCGCACCGCAAGCGGCGAGCGCACCGGTATCCTGTTCGGGCGCGAGCGTTTCGGCCTCAACAACGAGGAGGTCGGGCTGGCCGACGAGATCGTCACCTTCCCGGTCGATCCGACCTTCGCCTCGCTCAACATCGCCCAGGCGGTGCTTTTGATGGCTTATGAGTGGCGCAAGTCCGGCCTCGCCAACGAGACGGAGACGAACTTCGCCGGCCCCGACATGGCACCCGCCACCAAGCAGCAGTTGCAGGGCCTGTTCGATCATCTGGAGGCGGCGCTCGAGACGCGCGGTTATTTCCGCCCGGCGGCGAAGAAGCCGAAGATGGTGGAAAACTTGCGCGCCGTGCTGACGCGCGCCGGTTTCGCCGAGCCGGAACTGAAGGTGTTGCGCGGCGTCGTCGCCTCGCTCGACTATTTCTCGCCGAAGGAGCCGCGCGGCGCCGGCTATCCCGAGCGCAAGGCGAAAGCCGACCGAGCCGCACATACGGCACCTGCGGACGACGACAACGACGCCGGCGAGCTTCCGCCTGCCGGCGGTCGAGGCATGGACAATGACTGAAACGCCGGCGCTGGAGGCTGTGGTGTCCAGGCCGGAAGCTCGGCCGGTGCTGATGTTCGATTCCGGCATCGGCGGGCTGACCGTGCTGCGCGAAGCGCGCGTGCTGATGCCCGACCGCCGTTTCATCTATGTCGCCGACGACGCCGCCTTTCCCTACGGCGCATGGGAAGAACCGGCACTGAAGGCGCATATCCTGTCGCTGTTCGCTGCGCTTTTGCAGCGCTATCGCCCGGCGATTTCGGTGATCGCCTGCAACACCGCTTCCACGCTGGTGATCGAGGCGCTGCGGGAAGCGTTTCCGGGCCATCCCTTCGTCGGCACCGTGCCTGCCATCAAGCCGGCGGCCGAGCGCACGCGTTCCGGCCTCGTCTCGGTTCTGGCGACGCCGGGCACCGTCAAGCGGCAGTATACGCGCGACCTGATCGGCACCTGGGCGCAGAAATGCCATGTGCGGCTGGTCGGCTCGGACCGGCTGGCGGCGCTTGCCGAAACCTATATGCGCGAGGGCTTCGTCGACGAGGCGGCCGTGCGGGCCGAGATCGCGCCCTGCTTCATCGAGCAGGACGGTCGCTTCACCGACATCGTCGTGCTGGCCTGCACGCACTACCCCTTCCTGGTCAACCGCATGCGCAAGACCGCGCCCTGGCCGGTGGACTGGATCGATCCGGCCGAGGCGATCGCGCGTCGCGCGCTGTCGCTGCTTACGGCAGTGGACGGCGAGGGGGCTGGCCTGCGCGGCGAGGAGCCGGACCTTGCCGTCTTCACCTCCGGTCGGACCGACTTCGCCACGCGCCGGCTGATGCAGGGGTTCGGCCTCGTCGTGCCGGAAACGGCCGGAACATAGCGCAGGTGGTCGCGTTCCTTTCTCCTGAAACTGGAGGAAAGATCATGCCTGCTACATCCAAGGCCCAGCAAAAGGCCGCCGGTGCCGCACTCTCGGCCAAGCGCGGCGACACCAAGAAGAGCGAGCTCAAAGGCGCATCGAAGGGTATGTACGAATCGATGAGCGAAAAAGAGCTGGAGGACATGGCCTCGACCAAGCGCAAGGGTAAGCCCGAGCATAAGTCGAAGGATTGAGCGGAAACGTCCGGCGCCCGCCGTCATCATGCCCGGTCCATTTCGGGCAATTCTCCACTCGGCAACAAAGTGCCCCGCTATTTCCTGTTGCCGGCAGATCCTCGGGCGAGGCCCGAGGAAGACGGGCGTTACCGCCAGCGAAACGCTCAGTAGCCCACGGTAAAGCGCTTGCCAGAATGCTTCGGCGTCTCCGCCTCGTCGAGGACCGCGACGGCGAAGTCCTCCACCGAGATATGGCTCTCGCCCTTGGTGTTGAAGACCGGGTTGTCGGCACCGAGGCGATAATGGCCGGTGCGCTGGCCGGGCGCCAGCGTGATGGCCGGCGAAACGAGGGTCCAGTCCTTCCAGTCGCCCTGTTGCAGCGCCGTCAGCGCATCGCGCGCCGCGCGGGCGCCGTCCTTGTAGGCGGTCGGAAATTCGGGCGAATCGACGAGTTGGCTGCCGTCCGGCGCATGGAGCGAGCCGGCGCCGCCGATTTCGATCAGCCTGACACCCGCCGCCCTTGCCGCCGCCGCGATGGCTTTCGAACCGGCGATATGCTTGGCGTAGATGTCGGGATCGCCCCAGCCGCCGTTGAAGGCCGAGACGACGACGTCGTGGCCTTTCAGCAGGGCGGCGAGCGCCGCGGCGTCGGTGACGTCGGCCTGGACGACGGCCACTCCCTTGGCCTCGGCAATCTTGCCGGGATTGCGCACGATGGCGGTGACCGAATGACCGCGCGCGACGGCTTCCTTGAGCAGCGCGCTGCCGACGAAGCCGGACGCGCCGATGAGGGCGATCTTCATGACTGTCTCCTTCTGCCGCTTCCCTCGCGGCTAAATTGTAGGTATGATCCGTAATCAGGTTACAACAAGTAACCATATAGCCACCTTGCCGCGGCGCGAAAAGAAGGCATGATTTCGTGCCCAGGTTACAGGGAAGGAACTGCCATGAACGCCAGAGCGGAATCGCAGGCTGCCTCGAATACGCCGCTCCTCCACACCGCGCCCGGCTTCGAGCCGGACGGGCGGGGTAATTGCCCGATGCGGGAGGTGCTGGACCGGGTCGGCGATACGTGGAGCCTGCTCGTCGTCATCAACCTGCAGGAGAGGCCGGTGCGCTTCAACGCGCTACGCCGTGCCATCGAGGGTATTTCCCAGCGCATGCTGACGGTGACGCTGCGCTCACTGGAGCGCGACGGGCTGGTGGCGCGCACGGTCAGGCCCACCACGCCGCCGGAGGTGGAATATGCGCTGACCGAACTCGGCCATTCCATCGCCGGGCCGATCGGCGCGCTCGGCGCCTGGGCCGCCGAGAACCGCGACCATATGCGGGCGGCCCGCAATGCCTTCGACGCGGCCGCCGCTTGACGGACGCCGCCCGCGGTAACGCCAACGCAAGATAACGACATGGAGTTGACAGACCGTGCGCCGCTTATTACTTAGCTGATATGTTAATTAACGGAATGGCTAAATGACAGATCCATTGAGCCGGACGCTTTCGGCGCTCGCCGATCCGACCCGCCGCGCCATCCTTGCCCGGCTTGTCACGGGCGAGGCGACCGTCAACGAACTGGCCGAGCCTTTCGACATCAGCCTGCCGGCGATCTCGCGCCATCTGAAGGTGTTGGAAACGGCAGGGCTGATTTCCCGCGGCCGCAAGGCGCAGTGGCGCCCTTGCAGGCTGGAGCCTGGGCAACTGAAGGCGGTGGATGGCTGGCTGGAGCGTTACCGACGTTTCTGGGAGGATAGTTTCGACAGGATGGACCTGTATCTGGCTTCATTGCAGAAAGGCAGTATTGATGGCGAGCCGAACTGATCCCGGGCGCCTGCGCGACGACGAACTGCTGATCGTGCGCACCTTCGAGGCCCCGGTCGCACTCGTCTTCCGCGTCTGGCAGGTCAGGGATCACATGATCCGCTGGCTCGGACCTAAGGATTTCACCTGCACGCATCTGGAGATGGATTTTCGGCCGGGCGGCAAATGGCGCGCCTGCATCGCCTCCGCTGACCACGGCACGTACTGGATGAGGGGTGAATACCGCGAGATCGAGCCGAACAGCCGCATCGTCTACACCTTCCTTTGGGAAGACGGCGACGACCAGCCCGGCATCGAGACGCTGGTCACCGTGACCTTCGCCGAAAAGCAGGGAAAGACCGTGCAATCCTTTCATCAGGCGCCATTTCTCTCCGTCGAATCCCGAGACGGCCATGTCGGTGGCTGGAGCGAATGCTTCGAGCGCGAGCGGACTTATGCGGAGAGGCTGGCAAGGGAGGGGAACTGGGATGCTTAAGACCTACAGGGGAAGCTGCCACTGCGGTTCGGTCCGCTTTGAATGCGAGGTTGACCTCGCCCAAGGGACGCGCCGTTGCAATTGCCGCTTCTGTGGCAAGTCGCGGCTGTGGAAGGTGTTCGTGCTTGGCGATGCCTTTCGCGTCGTCTCCGGGCAGGAGATGCTGCGCGACTACCGTGGGCCGGAGTCGCAATGGCCGCAAGGGCACGTCCACCACTACTTCTGCGGTTACTGCGGCTTTCGCGGCTTCAGCAAAGGCTATCTGGAGATGGAACCGTTCGACGGCTGGTTCCATGCAGTCAACGTCGCGGCGCTGGACGGCGTGTCCGATGAGGAATTGGCGGCGATCCCGATCCAATATGAGAACGGACGCGAGGACGACTACGATCACCCGCCGGCGATCGTCAGCCATATGTAAAAGCGCGCGTTACTGGCTCTTAGAGCATGTTGCAGCCAAGTGGAATCACTTGGCGTCGCATACATGCGGCAAAATCAAATAGATAGACCATGATGCCGTCCAAAAACCGCTTCACACTTTTCGGCATCATGGTCTAGTGTCCGCCGCTTGACATGAAACGCCGATCCCTCTAGAGAACCGGCAACGCACCGGGCCGCAACGCCCGGTGTTTCAATTGACGTGTCCCGTGGACATCTCCGCAAAGCGTGCGTGGGTTGTCCTGTCAGGCTTCGAAAACGGAGGCCAGAGGAGGGCGCGTTTCCTTCACCCGAAACGTGAGGTTTCGGGTGCAATGTTTTGAAAGGGAATGCGATGAGCAAGCGCGAATCCGCGAAATACAAGATCGACCGCCGTCTCGGCGAAAACATCTGGGGCCGCCCGAAGTCCCCGGTCAACAAGCGTGAATACGGCCCCGGCCAGCACGGCCAGCGCCGCAAGGGCAAGATGTCCGACTTCGGCCTGCAGCTGCGCGCCAAGCAGAAGCTGAAGGGGCACTACGGCGACGTTTCGGAAAAGCAGTTCCGTAAGACCTATGAAGAGGCCAACCGCCGCAAGGGCGATACCTCCGAGAACCTGATCGGCCTGCTGGAATCGCGTCTCGACGCCGTCGTCTACCGCGCCAAGTTCGTGCCGACGATCTTCGCCGCGCGCCAGTTCATCAATCACGGCCATGTCAACGTCAACGGCCGCCGCACCAACATCGGCTCATACCGCTGCAAGCCGGGCGACGTCATCGAGGTGCGCGAGAAGTCGAAGCAGCTCGTCATCGTGCTGGAATCGGTCCAGCTCGCCGAGCGCGACGTGCCCGACTACATCGAGGTCGATCACAACAAGATGGTCGCCACCTACCAGCGCGTTCCCGGCCTTGCCGACGTGCCGTTCGCCGTTCAGATGGAACCGAACCTGGTGGTCGAGTTCTACTCGCGCTGATCCTATCCGCAGCGAGACATATCGAAGGCCGCCTCCGGGCGGCCTTTTCTTTGCGCGCCTGCTCGGTTAAGCCGTCCCCACACTTGTTTCCGGGCCGACGACCATGAATATCCACGCCGACGCTGTGACCGAACCTTCCGAGGCGGACGGTGGTTGCCATCCGCTCTTTCGCGATGCGCCGTCCTCGGTCGAGTTCAACAAGCTGCGCAAGCGGCTGCTGCGCCACGCGCGCCAGGCCATCGAGGATTTCGCCATGGTCGAGCCGGGCCAGCGCTGGCTGGTGGCGCTGTCGGGCGGCAAGGATTCCTACGGCCTTCTGGCGCTGCTGCTCGAGCTGAAATGGCGCGGCCTGCTGCCGGTGGACCTGCTCGCCTGCAACCTCGACCAGGGCCAGCCGAATTTTCCGAAACATATCCTGCCGGACTACCTGACGGCCAACGGCATCGCCCACCGCATCGAATATCGCGACACCTATTCGATCGTCACCGATAAGTTGCCGGACAACAGCACCTATTGCTCACTGTGCTCGCGGCTCAGGCGCGGCCATCTCTACCGCATCGCGCGGGAGGAAGGCTGTTCGGCGCTGGTGCTCGGCCACCACCGCGAGGATATCCTCGAAACCTTTTTCATGAACCTGTTCCACGGAGGCCGGCTGGCCGCCATGCCGCCGAAGCTTCTCAACGACGAGGGCGACGTACTGGTGCTGAGGCCGCTTTCCTATTGTGCGGAAGCGGATCTGGAAAAATTCGCGGCCGGCATGCGCTTTCCCATCATCCCCTGCGATCTTTGCGGCTCGCAGGACGGCCTTCAGCGCAACGTCATGAAGGCGATGCTGGACGACATCGAAAAGAAGATGCCCGGCCGCAAGGACACCATGATTCGCGCGCTGACCAACGTGCGGCCCTCGCACCTGCTCGACCGCAAGCTGTTCGATTTCGCGGCGCTGGCTAAAGCATGATGCCGAAAAGTTGCAGACTTTTCGGAAAACATCATGCTTCAAAAACAAAGGGCTAGAGTGAAATGCCGGTTCAGGGAAACGGCATTTCGCTCTAAGGAGCCGGACCTGACCTGACCGCGCGCCGGCTTTCTATTCGCTGAAGCCGCCGGGCGTGACCGGGGGATTGTGCGCCTGGAACAGCTTGCCGCGTTCGGCCACCAGCACGGCAGCCAGCGCCGCCGCCGTGACCAGGCAGAAGCTGGCTGCCAGCGGCATCACGGTGCCGTCATAGGCCTGGCCGATGGCAGTGCCGAATACCCCGCCGACGAAGGTCTGCATGAAGCCGAGCACCGACGAGGCCGTGCCGGCGATCGCACCCAGCGGCTCCATGGCCAGGGCGTTGAAGTTGGAGCCCAGCATGGCGAAGGGAACCATCGCACAGCAGTAGATGATGATGAACAGCCACAACGGGATCGGCCCGGCCAGCGAAAGCGCCAGCCAGATCAGGCTGATGGTGAGGAACGCCAGCAGCGCGCTGTGCGAGAGCCGGCGCATGCCGATGCGCCCGACCAGTCGCGAATTGGCGAAGTTGGACACAGCGATCACGCCCGCCATGCCGGCGAAGATCAGCGGAAACAGTTCGCCTACCCCGTAGAGCCCGACATAGATCTGCTGCGAGGAGGTGATGAAGCCGAACATCGCCGCGAAGATGAACGTGCTGGCCAGCGTGTAGCAGAGCGCGACACGGTTCGTCAGCACGATGGCGAAGCCCTTGAGGACGGCATCGAGGGTGAACGGGCGACGGTATTCGGGATGGAGGGTTTCGGGCAGGCGCAGCCACATCCAGCCCAGCACGGCCAATGCGCCCGCCGCCATGACCACGAAGATGAAATGCCAGCTGGCGAACAGCATGACGAACTGGCCGACGCTGGGCGCGACGATGGGCACCGCCATGAACACCATGAAGATCAGCGACATGACTTCCGCCATGCGCCGGCCCTCGAAGGTGTCGCGTACGATGGAAACGGCGATCACGCGTGTCGCTGCCGCGCCGACGCCCTGCACCAGGCGGCAGGCCAGGAGAAGCGCGAAGGTCGGCGCAACCGCCGCAGCAGCGGCGGCCACGATGTAGACGATCAGCCCGGCGACCAGCGGCGGGCGTCGGCCGAAGCGGTCCGACAGCGGGCCGAAGAACAGTTGCGCCACGCCGAAGCCGAAGATGTAGGCGGGGATGACGTATTGCCTGTGGTTCTCGTTCTCGACGCCGAGCGAGGCGCCGATCTCCTGCAGGCCCGGCAGCATGACGTCGACGGCGAGCGCATTGATCGCCATCAGCGCCGCGCACAGCGCGATGAACTCCCAGCGCGGAATGCGCAGCGCGCCTCGCAGCGTCTCTGGGTGCGGCGCCGGCTTCTGCTGGTCCATGGCAAATCCAGTCCCTAAATGAAAATGCGTCGGCAGGCCGACGCATTGGCTCTTGTCGGTCCCGAAAACCGGGACCGGCGGGGTTTGCCGGGTTAGGGGGCGTGCCCGGCTGTGCGCTCAGGCCGTGCTCTTGGCACTGACGCCCTTTTCCTGGAGGAAGGCCTGCAATTCGCCGGCCTGGAACATTTCGCGGATGATGTCGCAGCCGCCGACGAACTCGCCCTTCACGTAAAGCTGGGGGATGGTCGGCCAGTTGGAATAGTCCTTGATGCCCTGGCGCAACTCGTTCGAGGTCAGCACGTTGATGCCTTTGTAGTCGACGCCGACATAGTCGAGAATCTGGACGACCTGGCCGGAGAAACCGCACTGCGGGAAGCCGGGCGTGCCCTTCATGAAGAGCACCACGTCGTTGCCCTTAACTTCGCTGTCGATGTAGTCGTTGATGCCGGTCATGGAGAATCCTTTCGCCTGCGCAAGCAAGGCCATAACATGACAGTCAAATAGCCCCGCAGTCGACCCGAAACAAGCCATTTGCCGGGATGCCTTTGAAATGGCGCAAACAATGACGTGAATTGGACCAGCATCATGCGACTTGTCTCGCGCATCGGACGAACGACCTTGACGGCATGCGCATGAGGCCACGAGTGGTCCTTGCGATCGTGGTTGGCCTGCTCGCCGTCGCGGCGACGGCCTTCTTCGTCCGGCCGCGTCCGGCCCCGAAGCCGCCGCTGGTGGTCGGCGAACTGCCGCCGTTCTGCCACGACCTGAGCTTCGAGGGGGTCGTCCATGCGGTGTGCGAAGTCGATCCGAAGGGCTACGCGGTTTTCGTCGCCCGCGCCGATGCGCGTGGCAAGCCCTATGGCTCGATCCAGGCGTTCGACAAGGCGGTTGCCGCGAAGGGAGCGCCGGTGCAACTCGCCATGAACGCCGGCATGTATCACGAGGGGCTCGGGCCGGTCGGCCTGTTCGTCGAGGCCGGCCGGCAGGAAACGCCGCTCAATCAGGCGGACGGGGAGGGGAATTTCTTCCTCGAGCCGAACGGCGTATTTTTCGTGCGCAAGGACGGCAGCGCCGGCGTGATGGAAACAGCCGCCTATGAGGCCGCGCATCCCGAGGGCGACCCTGACATCGCCTACGCCACGCAATCCGGGCCGATGCTGGTGATCGACGGCAAGATCCACCCGCGCTTCGAGCCGGACGGCACCTCACGTTTCATTCGCAACGGGGCGGGTGTGCGCGGCGACGGCACCGTGGTACTGGCCATCTCGCGCCAGCCGGTCAGCCTCGGCTCCTTCGCGCGGCTGTTCAAGGATGAGCTTGCCTGCCCGAACGCCCTGTTCCTCGACGGCGCGATTTCGACCCTGTCAGACGGCGACCGCATCCTGGTCGGCGGCAAGGATCCAGTCGGACCGATATTGGCGGTCAGGAAGAGGTAAACACTTCTTCCTTCTCCCCGTTCACGGGGAGAAGGTGGCCCGAAGGGCCGGATGAGGGGCGGAGCCGGCTTGCCGAGGTTGGCGCTGCCCCTCACCCTGCTTCGCTCGCAAGCTCGCTTCGCTTCCCTCTCCCCGTAAACGGGGCGAGGGCAAGGCGCTACTCCGGCACGCTGGTCTGCAAGGCCAGCGCGTGCAGCACACCGCCCATATTGCCTTTCAGCGCGTCGTAGACCATCTGGTGCTGCTGCACGCGGCTTTTGCCGCGAAAGCTCTCGGCCACTACTTCGGCGGCATAGTGGTCGCCGTCGCCGGCGAGGTCGCGGATCGTCACCCGTGCGTCCGGGATGCCCTGCTTGATGAGCCGTTCGATGTCGTGGGCGTCCATGGCCATGGTGCTGTCCTCGTTCAGGTCCCCATGAAGCGAGGAAACCAGGATTCGTGCGCGGTGGTCAATTCAGCCACAGATATGGCACGCGCCTCGCCGAGTTTCAAATCGCGCCCGCCGGTGGAGCCGATCCACGGTGCGAAGATGCCGAGCGCCTTGGCTTCGTTCCAGATGTCGTCGATCTCGTCCTGATGCGGGTCGAGGGCGAGCGTGACGAGATAGCGCCCCTGATCCTCGCCGAACCAGACCGGGACAGGATCGAGATCGACAAGGCCGGGGACGGTCGCGCCGATGCCGGATGCCATCGCCATCTCGGCCAGCGCGACGGCCAGTCCGCCGTCGGAAACGTCGTGGCAGGCGGTGACGACGCCCGAGGCGATCAACTTGCGCACGAAATCGCCGACCTTTTTCTCATGGGCCAGATCGACCGGCGGCGGCGGGCCTTCGGCGCGGCCGTGGATGTCGCGCAGATAGACGGACTGGCCGAGATGCGTGCCCCATTCTGCCGGTGCGCCGACGAGCAGGATCGGCTGGTTTTCGGCGGCGAAGCCGATGCGGGCCATCTTGCCCCAGTCGGCGAGCAGGCCGACGCCGCCGATGGTGGGGGTGGGCAGGATTCCTTGCCCGTTCGTTTCGTTGTAGAGCGAGACGTTGCCCGACACGATCGGGAAGTCGAGCGCCCGGCAGGCCTCGCCGATGCCTTCGATAGCCTTGACGAACTGGCCCATGTTCTCGGGCCGTTCGGGGTTGCCGAAATTGAGGTTGTCGGTGGCCGCCAAGGGCAAGGCGCCTGTCGCCGTCAGGTTGCGCCAGCATTCGGCCACCGCCTGTTTGCCGCCTTCGTAAGGATCGGCCTCGCAGTAGCGCGGTGTCACGTCGGAGGAAAAGGCCAGCGCCTTGGTGGCGTGGCCGTCGACGCGCACCACGCCGGCATCGCCGCCCGGCCGTTGCAGCGAATTGCCCTGGATGAGGGTGTCGTACTGTTCCCAAACCCAGCGGCGCGAGGAAAGGTCGTGGCTGGAAAGCAGCTTCAGCAGGGCGTCCGCCACGTCCGCATGCGGCACGTCGCCGGCCTTCAGCGCTGCCGGCTTCTTCGGCTCGACCCATGGCCGGTCGTATTCCGGCGCCTGGTCGCCGAGGTCCTTGATCGGCAGGTCGGCGACTTCTTCGCCTTGATGCAGGACGCGGAAGCGCAGGTCGTCCGTGGTGCGGCCGACGATGGCGAAGTCCAGCCCCCATTTGGTGAAGATCGCCTCGGCTTCCTTTTCCTTTTCCGGGCGCAGCACCATGAGCATGCGCTCCTGGCTCTCCGACAGCATCATCTCGTAGGCGGACATGCGCTCTTCGCGCACCGGTACCCTGTCGAGGTCGAGTTCGATGCCGAGGTCGCCCTTCGCGCCCATCTCCACCGCCGAGCAGGTCAGCCCCGCAGCGCCCATGTCCTGAATGGCGATGACGGCGCCCGAGGCCATCAGTTCGAGGCAGGCTTCCAGCAGGCACTTTTCGGTAAAGGGGTCGCCCACCTGTACGGTCGGGCGCTTTTCCTCGATCGAATCGTCGAATTCCGCCGAAGCCATGGTGGCGCCGCCGACGCCGTCGCGGCCGGTCTTGGCGCCGAGATAGACGACCGGCAAGCCGACGCCTTCCGCCTTGGAATAGAAGATGGCGTCGGTCTTCGCGATGCCCGCGGCGAAGGCGTTGACGAGAATGTTGCCGTTGTAGCGGGCGTCGAAATTCACTTCGCCGCCGACCGTCGGCACGCCGAAGGAATTGCCGTAGCCGCCGACGCCGGACACCACGCCGGCAACCAGATGCCGGGTCTTGGGATGGCCCGGATCGCCGAAACGCAGTGCGTTCATCGCCGCCACGGGCCGCGCGCCCATGGTGAAGACGTCGCGCAGGATGCCGCCGACGCCGGTCGCTGCCCCCTGGTAGGGTTCGATGTAGGAGGGGTGGTTGTGGCTCTCCATCTTGAAGATGACGGCCTCGCCGTCGCCGATGTCGACCACGCCGGCGTTCTCGCCCGGCCCCTGAATTACGACCTCGCCCTTGGTCGGCAGCGTGCGCAGCCATTTCTTCGAGGACTTGTAGGAACAATGCTCGTTCCACATGGCCGAGAAGATGCCGAGTTCGGTGAAGCTCGGTTCGCGGCCGATCAGGTCGAGGATGCGCTGGTATTCGTCTGGCTTCAGCCCGTGCGCGGCAATCAGTTCGGGCGTGATCGTGACGGTGTTGGAAGTGGTCATCGGTGGCGGCGGCTCCGAAAGCGCGTGTCGAGGTCGCTATAGCCGATGCGCCGCGATCTTACACCCCATGAAAGCCGGGGAATCGGCCGAAAATCACAGGCGCGGCGGTTCCGTCAGCCGAAGCTCTCGTAGCCGGCGCGGCCTTCGTCGAGCAGGCGGCGGATCACGCCGATGCCGGCTTCGACCTGCTCGCGCCGGTGCGGCTGCGAGATGCCGAAGCGGATGCGGTGGAAGACCTTTTCCGAGCGGCCGGCTTTGAACTCGTCCTCGTCGTCGATGAGCACGCCGTTCTGCCGGGCCGCGTTCTTGAACGTGCCGGAAAGCCAGGGCTCGGGCAGTGTCAGCCAGACGAAGGGAACCCGCGCGTGGCTGTTGAACCTGAAGCCGGCGAGCCTGTCGCGCACCATCGCCGTGCGCGCCTCGATCTCGGCGAGGATCTGCGTGCGGATTTCGGCGGCGCGGCCTGACAGCACCAGCCGGGAGCACAGTTCCGCCGACAGGAAGGGCAGACCGCCGGTCAGCATCTTGTGGGCGACGCGGATGCGGTGCCGGTAGGCGGGCGGGCACGACAGCCAGCCGCCGCGCACGCCCGCCGCCACCGACTTCGATAGGCCGCCGGCGACGATGGTGCGTTCGGGCGCATATTCGGCCAGAAGCGGCGTCGTATCGCCTGTCATCGCGCCGTAGAGATCGTCCTCGATCAGAAGCACGTTGTGCTCGCGCGCGATGTGGGCGATCTCCTGCCGCCGCGCGGCCGAAAGCGTGGCGAGCGTCGGGTTCTGCATCGTCGGCATCAGGAAGATCATCTTCGGATGCTTCTGCGCGCAGACATGCGCGAAATCCTCGGGGTCGAGGCCTTCGCCGTCGGCCGCGACCAGCGCTACCCGGCGACCGATCAGTCCGGCGCTGCGGGCGATCTGCGAATAGGTCAGGTGCTCGAAGGCGATGGTGTCGCCGGGTGCGGTCAGCGCCGAGATAGCGGAAATGACGCCGGCATGGGTGCCGAGCGTCGGCACGATCGTATCCGGGGCAGGGCGGAAATCGTTGCGCGCCAGCCAGCGGCTGCCGGCCTCGAACCAGCGTTCGGGGAAGTCGCGCGTATAGCTGGAAATCTCGGAAGGATGGTCGGCTGCGATGCGTGCCAGCAGTTCACCGACGGCGACGCCCTGGCCGATGTCCGGCGCGGCCGTGCTGTCGAAGCGCAGCTTGTCGGGTGGCGCCTCGAAACCGCGCGTGCCTTCATAGGACAGGGGCGCCGTCTCGATGTCGGGCTGAGCGTCGTCGTGCCGCTTCAGGACATAGGTGCCGCGGCCGACCTCGCCGCTGACCAGCCCTCGCTCGCGCAGCAACTGGTAGGCGCGCCCTACCGTGCCGACCGTCGCGCCGATGTCATAGGCGAGGTCGCGCTGCGGCGGCAGCTTGAAGCCGGCCGGCATCGTGCCCCGGTCGATGCCGGATTCGATGCGATCCGCGAGCCGCTGGTAGAGCGGGCCGGGACCGGAAAGGTCGGAAAACCAATTTGTCATGGTGACAATTTTCTACATTGCACCGTTTTGAAAGTCAATTCATAGAGATTGCATCCCGATAGCATGATCCGTTCAGGTGCAATCATGAAGACAATCGATACAATCATCACGGATTCTGATGGTTTGCGGTTCCTGCCGCCGCGCGCCTCTTTCGTCAGGCGCATCACGGTTGTCATTCGTTCGCTCTACACTTGGCTCGACTACCTGGCGGATCGCCGGCGCAGCCGCCTGGCGCTGCTCGAAATGACCGACGAACAGCTCAAGGACATCGGCATTTCCCGCGCCGACGCCTATCGCGAGGGTATTCGCCCTCCCTGGGAATGATTGATCGCGGCGCGCTTCAGGCGGCAGTGCCGCAGTCGCTGGAGCCGGTCTGCCAGCGGGCGATGTCGGCGCCGATGCGGCTGCCGAGCGCGCCGTCCATCAGCGGGCCATAAACGTCGACGCGGCTGGAATTGCCGCTCGCCTGCACCACCAGCAGCGGCTTGCCGCCATAGTGCTTGGCCGGCACCAGCAGGAAGCGCGGCGTGCCGCCGAAATTGTTCAGTTCGTTGGCCATCTGGTAGGGCTTGAAGGCCGGGTCCTTCGAGGCGATCCAGCATTTGTGCGCGGCGATCGCCACCTGCTCCATGGCTTTGAGCGACGCGCTCTTGCCGCCGCCGCCGGACGCGCCGTTGTAGGACTTGGACTGGCAGGCGCCCAGCGCGAGGCCGGACAGGGCGATGAGGGCGCAGGTGGCGGCAAAGCGGATCGTCATGCTCTCATCCGTCGATTCGGGTTCAGCTTGCAGCAGGATTTCAGACTTTTCCGCGCCGCGCCAGCGGCTCGGAAGCGGTGTCAGGCCGCCAGCCCCAGCGCGCCCTCGAACAGCGCGCGCCCGTCGCTGCCGCCGTGTGCCGCCTCGATCAGGTTTTCCGGGTGCGGCATCAGGCCGAGCACGTTGCCCTTGGCCGAGACGATGCCGGCGATGTCGTTGACCGAGCCGTTCGGGTTGGTCCCCTCGGCATAGCGGAACACCACCTGGCCTTCACCCTCGATGCGCGCCAGCGTTTCCTCGTCGGCGAAATAGTTGCCGTCGTGATGCGCCACAGGACAGCGGATGACCTGATGCTGCCGGTAGCCGCGGGTGAACGCCGTGTTGGCGTTGGCGACCTGAAGCTTCACTTCACGGCAGACGAATTTCAGCGAGGCGTTGCGCATCAACGCGCCGGGCAGCAGGCCGGCCTCGACGAGGATCTGGAAGCCGTTGCACACGCCGACGACCATGACGCCCTTGGCCGCCTTCTCCGCCACCGCGCGCATGACCGGCGAGCGCGCCGCGATCGCCCCGCAGCGCAGGTAGTCGCCGAAGGAGAAACCGCCGGGAATGGCGATCAGGTCGACGTCGGGGATTTCCGTGTCGGTCTGCCACACGGTCGCGGGTGCGGCGCCGGAAATCTTGGTCAGCGCCGCGATCATGTCGCGGTCGCGGTTGAGGCCGGGAAGGAGGACGACGGCGGATTTCATTTGGGCGGCTCGTATGGGGTCTGGGATTTCTCGGCCAGTTCGCGCAGGTCGAGGCGATGTTCTATGCGTTCGAGGCGTTCGTCGTGGCGGGCAAGGACGCCGTAGATGTTATGAATATCGTTCTGCATGCCCATCTGGTTGAGCCGCAGCGAAACGATTTCATGTCGGATCTCACCGATGCCGGCATCGATCTTGTCGAGTCTGCCCTGAATGCTTTTGAGGATTTCGTAGATCAGATCGCCATCGACTTCCGCCATCCTACCCTCCGGTACAACCTCAGGTAATGGCTACACTATAGTTCTCAATCACCGTATTCGCCAGCAGCTTGTCGCACATGGCCTTGAGGTCGGCTTCGGCTTGTGCCTTGTCGGCGCCGTCGATCTCGATGTCGAACACCTTGCCTTGCCTGACGGCGCCGACGCCGCCGAAGCCGAGGCCGGTCAGCGCGTGCTCGATCGCCTTGCCCTGCGGGTCGAGGACGCCGGTCTTGAGGGTTACGGTAACGCGGGCCTTGATCACGCGGCGGGTCCTCAGTGCTTGGTGGTCTTGGGGTCGCTGGAGGAGACCAGCACCGGGCCGGTCGGGCGCGGCGGCTCGTTCTCGTTCATGATGCCGAGGCGGCGGGCCACTTCCTGATAGGCTTCGACCAGCCCGCCCATGTCGCGGCGGAAACGGTCCTTGTCGAGCTTGTCCTGCGTGGCGACGTCCCACAGCCGGCAGGAATCCGGGGAAATCTCGTCGGCGACGACGATGCGCATCATGTCGCCCTCGAACAGACGGCCGCATTCGATCTTGAAGTCGACGAGCTGGATGCCGACGCCGAGGAACAGGCCGGAGAGGAAGTCGTTGACGCGGATGGCCAGCGCCATGATGTCGTCGATTTCCTGCGGGCTCGCCCAGCCGAAGGCGGTGATATGCTCTTCCGACACCATCGGGTCGTCGAGCGCGTCGGCCTTGTAATAGAATTCGATGATCGAGCGCGGCAGCACCGTGCCTTCCTCCATGCCGAGGCGCTTGGCCAGCGAGCCGGCGGCGACGTTGCGCACCACCACTTCCAGCGGGATGATCTCGACTTCCTTGATCAACTGCTCGCGCATGTTGAGGCGGCGGATGAAATGGGTCGGGATGCCCATGCGGTTGAGATGGTTGAAGATGTGCTCGGAAATGCGGTTGTTGAGCACGCCCTTGCCGTCCACCACTTCGTGTTTCTTCTTGTTGAAGGCGGTGGCGTCGTCCTTGAAGAACTGGATCAGCGTTCCCGGCTCCGGTCCTTCGTAAAGGATCTTGGCCTTGCCTTCGTAGATGCGGCGGCGTGACTTCATGGGGTGTTTTCTCTGGCTGGAAGGGCAGGCGTCAAGCGACTGGTCCCTTTCTTGCGCGCACGATGCGGCGTGGGAGGTTTCAATCGCGGTCCTACCTCAATCGCAGCCTTTGCTCAATGAGCAATACGGCCAATCAACCGATTTGAAACCGGAATGTCGCGGTGCAGCATGGGAGCTTGCATATTGACCGATCCGCGCCCATTTGGTTTGTGCTCGGCGACGACATATTCACCGGCGATGACTCGCTTTTCCACCGGAGGGAATGCCATGACCAGCATGAAAGACCGCCAGGAAGGCTTCGAGCGCAAGTTCGCGCTCGATGAGGAACAGAAATTCCGGGCAGTGGCCCGCCGCAACAAGGCGCTCGGCCTGTGGGCTGCGGAAAAACTCGGCAAGACCGGCACCGACGCCGACGCCTATGCCAAGGAAGTGGTCAATTCCGATTTCGAGGAAGCCGGCGACCACGACGTTTTCCGCAAGATCCGCAAGGATTTCGACGCCGCCGGCGTCGACCAGTCGGACCACCAGATCCGCCGCACCATGGACGAGTTGATGGCGGCCGCGGCCGAGCAGGTGAAGAACGCCGATTGATCGGACGCTTCTCGTGGACCAATCGACCGCCCGGCTTTCCGGGCGGTTTTTCTTTGCCTTTCGAGGCATTTCCGGCTGAAACTGGATTCAGCCAATGAGGATGGACGGATGTCGCTGAGAACGCGCCTGGAGGCTGACGAAACCCTGATTTCCGCTTGGTCCGGCGTGCCGGACGCGCTGACGGTGGAGATCGTCGCCAGGCAGGGCTTCGACTGCGTCACGCTCGACATGCAGCACGGCGGCCATAACGAGGACAGCGTGCTGCGCTCCATCGCCCCGGTCCTGGCAGCGGACAAGCCGGCGATCGTACGCATCCCGGTCGGCCGCTTCGACATGGCCAGCCGAGCGCTGGATTTCGGCGCCGAGGCGGTCATCGCCCCGATGATCAATTCGGTCGCCGACGCCAAGGCTTTCGCCGAATCGATGAAGTATCCTCCGCTGGGCGGGCGCTCCTGGGGGCCTACCTACGCCTTTCCGCGGCACGGCAAGGGCGATCACGCCGAGTGGCTCGCGACCAGCAACCAGCGCACGCTGGCCTTCGCCATGATCGAGACGCGCGCCGCGCTCGACGCGCTGGACGGCATTTTGGCCACGCCCGGCATCGACGGCATCTTCCTCGGCCCGTCGGACTTCTCCATTGCCTGGACGAAGGGCGCCAAGGTGGATTCGACGCTCGAGGACATGATGGAGACGGTCGGCGCCGTAGCGACCCGGGCGCGCGCGGCCGGCAAGCACTGTGCCATCTACATCATCGACCCGAAGATGGCCGGCCGCGCCGTCAAGATGGGCTATCGGTTGCTGGCCGGATGTTCCGAGCACGCGCTGATCGCGCTCGGCGCCAAGACCCTGATCGGCAACATCAGGGAAGCGATCGGGAAGTAGAGCGGTGAATGGTAAAATAGTAAATGGACAGAATGTGTTAGGTTGACGGGTCGAGGATTCTCAACCCCGACTTCACCATTCACCATTCACCATTCACCATTCACAGCTTGCTCATGAACTGCGCGAAGGTCATCGAGCCTTCCGGCCATGGTCCGTGGCCGGATTCGCTGTTGAGGTGGCCGGCCTCGCCAGCGTCGATGAACAGCGAGCCCCAAGCCGAGGCGATATCCTCGGCGACCTCGAAGGCGCAGTAGGGATCGTTGCGGCTGGCGATGGTGATCGACGGAAAGGGCAGCGGATCGCGCGGGTAGGGCCCGAACGTCATCAGGTGGCGCGGCCTGACCTCGGGATTGGCGACGTCGGGCGGCGCGACGAAGAAGGCGCCGGCTATCTTGTTGCGGAAGTGCGGCAACGCCTGCACGACGCTCGGCACGCCGAGCGAATGCGCCACGATCACCACCGGCTTTTCCGCTTCGTTGACGGCCTTTGCCACTGTCGCCGTCCAGTCTTCGCGCACCGGCTTCGACCACTCCGCCTGCTCGACTCGGCGGGCGGTGGAGAGCTTCGCCTCCCAGCGGCTTTGCCAGTGGTCGGGGCCGGAATTGGTGTAGCCCGGCACGATGAGGATATCTGCGTCCTTGACTTTCATGGCCGGCATGTAGCGAGCCGCACCGTGGCGCGCAACCGCGTCGGTCGATGGAACGTAGTCAAAAATGTGAACACGATGTTCGCATTTATCTATCTTGTGTGAACGATGGCGATGGACGATCTGTAGGGCAAGGAAGCGCCACATCTGGATGCGGCGCACCACACAAGCGCGGCGACGTGCGCCGCCCAAGGAGTTCATGATGAGCGAACTGCCCTTTGCCGCCACCACGCCAATCAGCGTCGCCCGCGTCGGCCTGAAGGCCCGCGAGGCCGACAAGCTGGCCGACTTCTATCGTTCCGTCGTCGGCCTTCAGGAACTGTCGCGCGACGGCGAGACGATCACACTGGGCTCGCCCGGCCGCCCGCTGCTTGTGCTGGAGCGCGATGCCGCCGCCAAGCCGGACGATCCGCGTGCCGCCGGTCTTTTCCATACCGCCTTCCTTTTGCCCAGCCGCGCCGACCTAGGCCGCTGGATCAACCATGCCATCGCCGATCGTATCCAGATCGACGGCGCCTCCGACCACATCGTTTCCGAGGCGCTCTACCTGACCGATCCGGAAGGCAACGGCATCGAGATCTATGCCGACCGGCCGCATGAAGGCTGGGCGTGGGAAAACGGCATGGTCAAGATGGCGACCGCGCGCATGGATATTCCCGGCGTTGTCGGCTCGGTGCCGGAAGGCGACGCCCCCTGGCAGGGTATGCCGGAAAACACTGTCGTCGGCCATGTCCACCTGCGCGTCGGCGACCCGCGAGCCGCCGAAAGCTTCTGGAACGAGGCGTATGGCTTCGACACGGTGGCGCGCTACGGCACGCAGGCGGCCTTCATGTCGTCGGGCGGCTACCACCACCACATCGCCGGCAACACCTGGCAGAGCCCCGGCGCCGGTCGCCGCGATCCGTCCCGCAGCGGCTTGTCGTGGGTCGAGTTGCGGTCTTCGCAGGCGTCGGCGGCAAGCGAGAAGCAGGACCCATGGGGCACGCTCATCCGGCTGGTGCCGGACAAGGCCGTGGCGACGGCTGCCTGAGAGCGGCCGTGCCGTCTATTTCCCGACGATGATCGTGCGCGTGTCGTCATGGCTGGCGACAGCGCTGCTGGAATAGTCCTGATAGACGAGGAAGGCGCCAAACAGCAGCGCCGCCGCCACGAAGCCGCGCAGGAACCAGCCGATATGGCCGTGCCAGCCGGAAGGCTCCTGCGTATGGATCGGCACTTCTTCAGGTTCGGGCATTCGCACCGTCTTCGGCATGGGCGCTCCAGCGAAAATTCGCCATTAAACGCCGATGCGAAGCTGGCGGTTCCGCCTCAAGCTTCTCCGAACACCCGCCTGAAGATCGTATCCACATGCTTGGTGTGGTAGCCAAGGTCGAATTTCTCGCGGATTTCGGCCTCGGGCAGCGCTGCGGTGACGTCCTTGTCGGCCAGCAGTTCTTCCAGGAAGTCCTTGCCCTGTTCCCACACCTTCATGGCGTTGCGCTGGACGAGCCGGTAGGCGTCCTCGCGCGACACGCCGGTCTGCGTCAGCGCCAGAAGCACGCGCTGCGAGTGAACAAGCCCGCGGAAGCGATTCAAATTCTTCAGCATATTGTCCGGATAGACCAGCAGCTTGTCGACGACGCTGGTGAGCCGCACAAGCGCGAAATCCAGCGTCACCGTCGCGTCCGGGCCGATCATGCGCTCGACCGACGAGTGCGAGATATCGCGCTCGTGCCATAGCGCGACGTTCTCCATCGCCGGCATGGCGTAGGAGCGCACCATGCGGGCAAGGCCGGTCAGGTTCTCGGTCAGTACCGGGTTGCGCTTGTGCGGCATGGCCGACGAGCCCTTCTGGCCGGGCGAGAAATATTCCTCCGCTTCCAGCACCTCGGTGCGCTGCAGATGGCGGATCTCGATGGCCAGCCGCTCGATGGACGAGGCGATGACGCCGAGCGTGGCGAAGAACATGGCGTGGCGGTCGCGCGGGATGACCTGCGTCGAGACCGGCTCCGGCTTCAGGCCGAGCTTTTTCGCTACATGCTCTTCCACATAGGGATCGATATTGGCGAAGGTGCCGATGGCGCCGGAAATGGCGCAGGTGGCGATGTCCTCGCGCGCATGCACCAGCCGCTCGCGGGCGCGGGAAAATTCCGCATAGGCTTCCGCCAGCTTGACGCCGAAGGTGGTCGGCTCGGCATGGATGCCGTGGCTGCGGCCGATGGTGATCGTGTCCTTGTGCTCGAAGGCGCGCCGCTTCAGCGCCGCCAGCAGGCCGTCGATGTCGGCGAGCAGGAGGTCGCTGGCGCGGGTCAATTGCACGGCAAGGCAGGTGTCCAGCACGTCCGACGAGGTCATGCCCTGATGGATGAAACGCGCGTCCGGCCCGACGAATTCGGCCAGATGGGTGAGGAAGGCGATGACGTCGTGCTTGGTGACGCGCTCGATCTCGTCGATGCGCTCGACGTCGAAGGTCGCAGCGCCGCCCTTTTCCCAGATGGTTTTGGCCGCTTCCTTCGGGATGACGCCGAGTTCGGCCAGCGCGTCGCAGGCATGCGCCTCGATCTCAAACCAGATGCGGAAGCGCGTCTCCGGCGACCAGATGGCGACCATTTCCGGCCGGGAATAGCGTGGGATCATCGGGCGGTCCTGCCGTGTGTGGGAATTGTCGCCGCCTCCTAACAGAGCCGGGCGGATTCCTCAACGCGCATGGCGGACAAAGCGCAGGCTCATCAGCGCGCCGACGAACAGGGCGGCGAAGCCGAAGGGGAAATAAAGCCGCAGACCGAGCACTGCGAACTGGTACACCGCGCCCGCTGCCGTATGGACGAACTGGATCGCCCAGAACCGGGTTAGTGTCTCGGCATGCCATTGCGCGTAGTAGCTGCGATAGTACAGCGCGAAGAACAGGGCGGTGAAGCCGATCGTCGCCACCGCCAGCGAGACGAAGGCGGCGGCGAAGGCGGGCTCCGCCCGCGCGCCGATGGCGAGCAGCCGGGCGACATAGAGCGCGACCGGAAAGCCGACCGCTCCGCCGCCTGCGAACAGGACAACGACGGTGCGGATCGACGCCGGCGTTTCCCAACGGTCGATGAGGAGGGCCGCAAGCGCGCTGGCGCCCATGGCGAGCCCCCACAGCAGCGCGCCGGCAAGCGCTACCCGCCAAGGCGGCAGGGCCAGCGCGAAACGGGCGACAAGCCGCACTCCCGGATGCGGTGCGTTTTGGGAGGAAAGGATCGTCACAGGCGGCCGGTCACGGCGATCCAGCGATGGTCTGGGCCCTCGAAGCCGTATTGCCGTACCGAGATCAGGACGGCGTAGGCGCTGAGCTTGTCTTTCGAGAACGTCTGCACGCCGCCGATGCGGTAGCCGTTCGGACAACCACGGCTTTGCGGGATCGTCTTGTCCTCGTGCAGGACTTTCGTGCGGCCGCCGTCGCTGGCATCGATCTTGAGCAGTCGGAAGCCGTTGATCTCGCCCTGGCTGTTGCAGGTCTCCATGCCGGGCAGGTTGTTGAGGGCAATTTCCTCAAGTCGGAATTCCAGCGGCGGGTCGATGGCGGGAAAGACCGGTCGCGGGTTGACGACCATGCGGTGCGGATCGGCCGAAAGTTCGGTGATCGCGTTGAACCCGGCCGTGAAGCCGCGATTGGCTACGAGTTCGTCTTCCTTGACGATCGCTTCGCCCTTGGCGCGCACCTCTTTGCGGGCGTCGGCCATCGAGGCGCTTTCGTCGTCCAGCCGCACCTTGACCGGCGTACCCTTCACGAAGGTGTCGGTCGCCGTATCGATGTAATAGCGGCTGGCATAGGGAAAGCCGGACCCGTCCTGCACGCCGTATTCCTCGAAAGCGAAGACGCCGCCGTCCTTGGAGAAACCGAGGATTTCCAGCTGCGCGGCATCGCCGGCAAGGGCAGGGGCTGCCGATAGCGCGGCCAGCGCGGCGGCGAACAGGGCGGGTCGTATTTCCATGGAATCCCTCGCTTTGCCTTCATGATGGCAGGAGGCGGGCGCCTGTGCACCAGAAATATCGCTGCGGCGAAGCATCCAAACGGCCGGTCGGCCGTTTTGCGTTCCTGCCCAAACGGAGAATCGCCATGAACAGCAATATCCGCGAACATATGGAAGTGATCGGCGCCGACGGCGTGCATATCGGCACCGTCGACAGGATGGAGGGCGACCGCATCAAGCTGACCAAGGCCGATAGCGGCATGGGCTCGCACAAGGGGCATCACCATTACATTCCGGCGAGCCTCGTGGCCGGCGTCGAGGGCGACAGGGTGCGCCTGTCGGCGAACGCCGATGTTGCCGTGGACGAGTTCGAGGAGGAAGAGGGCGACCCTACGTGAGGTCCTGACGCCGAACGGCGGTCAGCCGTGGCGCTGCGACCACGTCGGCGTGAGGTCGCCGGAAGCCGGCGTGGCGGCGAAGACGCCGCGTGCGATGGCCCTCGCCATGGTTGCGCCGGCGGCGGCATAGAGGTCGATCGCTTGGTCGGGCGAGGGGGCGATGCCGCTGGCCCCCGTCGCCAACGCAAAGACGAGGTCGCCGTCCATCGGCGTGTGCGCCGGCCACAGCGCCCGCGCGAAGCCGTCATGCGCCGAAATCGCCAGCCGCTTGGCGGCCGCCTTGGTCAGCACCGCGTCGGTGGCGATGACCGCGATGGTGGTGTTGGCCATCTCCTGGCGGATTTTCAGCCGGATCGCCGTGGCGTCTTCCGGCTGCGCCGCCGGCAGGCCAAGCCCGCCGAACTCCGTGCCGATCTCGAAGGGCGCTGCCCAGAAGTGCCGGCTCGATCCGACCGTTGCCGAACCGACCGCGTTGACGGCGACCAGCGCGCCGAGGGTTATGCCGCTGGCCAACGCCGTCGAGGCCGAGCCGAGGCCGCCTTTCAGGCCGGCCACCAGCGCGCCGGTCCCGGCGCCGGCGCTGCCCAGCGAAAAGTCGGCAGCGGCGGCTTGCACGGCCGCATAGCCGAGTTCGCGATAGGGCGGGTAGCGGCCCCAGTCCTTGTCGCCGCCGTTGATGAGGTCGAACAGGATCGCCGCCGGCACGATGGGGATGTGGTGGCCGCCGACCTCGAAGCCTATGCCCTTTTCCCGCAAGGCCGCCTGCACGCCGGAGGCGGCGTCGAGGCCGAACGCAGACCCACCCGAAAGCACCACGGCGTTGACGGCTTCCACCGTGTTGTGCGGCTCCAGAAGGTCGGTTTCGCGCGTGCCCGGCGCGCCGCCGAGAACCTGCACGGAAGCGACGGCCGTCGTCTCGCACAGAACGGCGGTGACACCGGATTTCAGCCTGGCGTCCTCGGCGTTGCCGACCTTGAGGCCCGCGACGTCGGTGATGAGGTTCTTCGGCCCGGTGCGGAACATTACTGATTTTCCGGTTGCGGCAACGGCACAAAAGCCCCGCCTTCGAAGCGAAAGGCGCGGTAGGGGTTCTGCGTCAGGTCGCCCTTGGCGTCGAAACGGATCGACCCGATGGCGGTGGCGAAATCCTGGCCGCCGAGCACATCGGCCAAGGGGCGTCCGGCAGCCTGCGCCGCCGCCGCCTTGACGATCTGCACGGTGGCATAGACGGGCAGGGCATAGCCTTCCGGGATGACGCCGGCGGCGCTGAAGGCCGCGAGCGTATCACCATCGGCAATATCGGCCCATTCGGGCTCGGCGATCATCAGCGTGCCGTCTACATAGGGCACGTCGGACGGGGCGGCGCGCAGCGCCTCGCCCCCGGCGACGGTGATGCCGGCGTCCAGCTTGGCCGCGTCGCGCCCGAGGATCGCAACGTCGTCGCCGTCGCCGCCGACGAAAACCTGTTCGGCCCCCGCCTTCTTCAGCCGGCCGGCAAGGCCGATCTGGTTGTCCATGTCGGGTCGGTAGGTGTCGATGAAGACGGGTTTCAGCGCCGCCTGCTCGGCCGCGTTGCGCACCGTCTCGGCCAGTTCGCGGCCGTAGATGGTGCCGTCGTCGACGATGGCGAAGGGCTGCGCGCGCCAGAGTCTCGTCAGGATCGTGGCGGCCGCGTTGCGCTCGTCGTCGCCGCGCGGCGCCAGCCGGAACACCGACCAACCGGTCTTTTCGCGCCGGTCGGTGAGGCTTTCGGTGCGTACACCGACGGTGATGACCGGAATGCCGGCGTCCTTGAGGACGGGCAGGGCGGCCTCGATCGATTCCGTGCACAGGAAGCCGACGACGGCGGCAACCTTTTCGGCCGCGAACTGCTTGGCCGCCGCCGCTCCGCCTTCCGCCGTGCAGGCGTCGTCGGCGGTGCTGACCTGCACCCCCAGCGCCCTGGCGACGACAGCGGCGCCGGCCTCGACCTGGCGGCCCAACGGAGCGGAGGGTCCCGACAAGGGCGCTGCCACGCCGATGGCAAGTTCCTGCGCGCCCGCAGGACCGCTCCAGGCGAGAGCGGCAGCGACGGCAAGGCTGGCGGCGATTATGCGCATACCTGTCAGAAAAGATTCCCTTCGCCGGCTGAGGCCGGTTTTCCGCGCCAGTCGTATAGGCCTGCCCCTGGCTTCGCAACTCGCGAAAAGGCCACAAGCCGCCTTAACGCTTCCTTGCAGCCTATGGTGTTCACTCATACATGCGGAATAGGCCATGCCATCCGGGGTCAGCGTGGCGGGAACAGGCGACGGAATTCAATCGTGCTGAAGATGAACGACATAGGGCCTCAGGCCTATCGCGATGCCATGAGCCATTTTGCCGGCCATGTGCACGTCATCACCACCGACGGCCCCGCCGGCCGGCGCGGCACGACCGTGATCGCTGCCTGTTCGGTGTCGGATTCGCCGCCCATGGTGCTGGCCTGCCTCAACCGCGAGAACCCGCGCAACGAGCCTTTCGCCGCCAACGGCCGCTTTGCGCTCAACACGCTGGCCTCGCATCACCACGATCTGGCGGCCGGCTTTTCCGGCCAGACCGGCCTGTCGCCCGAAGAGCGTTTCGCGCTGGCCGAGTGGGACGTCATCTCCACCGGCGCACCGGCGCTGAAGGATGCGCTGGCCGTCTTCGACTGCGAACTGGTCGAGGCCAAGGACATGGCCACGCATCGTGTGCTTTTTGGCAAGGTGACAGGCCTGCGCCTCGGCGATAACCTGCATCCGCTGATCTATCACGACCGCGGCTATCATATCCTGTGACGTGCCCGGCCGCAGGCACGGAGCACAAATTGACTTCACCTGTCCCGCGTCCCTTGCCGGGGACGATCGATGAAACGCTCGACCTGCTGACCGGGGCCGACTACGTCGCCGACCGCGCGCTGGCGACGGTGCTGTTCCTGTCGTTGCGCATGCAGCGGCCGCTGTTCCTCGAAGGCGAGGCCGGCGTCGGCAAGACCGAGATCGCCAAGGTGCTGGCTTCGGCGCTGGGGCGCCGGCTCATCCGCCTGCAATGCTACGAGGGGCTGGACGTCTCGTCGGCCGTCTACGAGTGGAACTACGCCGCCCAGATGATCGAGATCCGCATGGAGGAAGCGGCGGGCAAGGTCGAGCGCTCGGCCATGGAGAAGAACGTCTTTTCCGAAAAATACCTGATCCGTCGCCCGGTGCTCGATGCGCTGACCGGCAAGACCGGTGCCGCGCCCGTCTTCCTCATCGACGAACTCGACCGTACCGACGAGGCGTTCGAGGCGTATCTTTTGGAAATCCTGTCCGATTTCCAGGTCACCGTGCCGGAGCTGGGCACCATCAAGGCGGAAGAGCCGCCCATCGTCATCATCACCACCAACCGGACGCGCGAGATCCACGACGCGCTGAAGCGCCGCTGCCTCTACCACTGGGTGGATTATCCGGACGCTGAGCGCGAACTGGAGATCGTCGGCCGCAAGGTGCCGGGCGCCAACCGGCGGTTGTCGGCCGAAGTTGTGGCCTTCGTGCAGCGGCTGAGGCAGATCGAACTATTCAAGGCGCCGGGCGTCGCCGAGACGATCGACTGGGCCGGTGCGCTGACCGAGCTGGACAAGGTGGCGCTGGACCCCGAGACGGTGTCGGACACCATCGGCGTGTTGTTGAAATACCAGGACGACATCGCCCGCATCGGCCAGGGCGAAGGCAAGCGTATCCTCGACGAGGTGAAGGCCGAACTGGCGGCCGCGGAGTAGGGGCGGTGCGTGCCGGCTTTGCTTGAAAAGACCCCCACCCCTAACCCCTCCCCGCAAGGAGGAGGGGGAGCGGGTATGCGGCAGCTTCCCCTCCTCCTTGCGGGGAGGAGTTAGGGGGGGTATGAAGCCCGCAACGATGGCCGAAAATCCCAAGCAGGCGACCTCCGAAGGCCGCATGGCCGACAACATCGTCTATTTCGCCCGTGCCTTGCGCAAGGCGGGTTTGCGGGTCGGTCCGGCTTCGGTCAAGGACGCCATCGAGGCGGTGCTGGCGGCCGGCATCGGCAGCCGCGACGATTTCTACTGGACGCTGCATTCGGTGCTCGTCTCGCGCCGCGAGGACCACGCCACCTTCGACGAGGCGTTCCGGCTGTTCTGGAAGTCGCGCGAGCTGATCGAGAAGATGCTGGCGATGTTCTCGCCGGTCGCGCCCGACAACCGCGAGAAAGCGAAGCCGCGCGCGGCGGAGCATCGCGTCAGCCGGGCGCTGTTCGAGGGCCACGACAAGAGCCAGCCGCTTAGCGAAGTGCCCGAGATCGAGATCGACGCGCGGTTCACCGTCTCCGGCAACGAGATGCTGCGCGGCAAGGATTTCGCCCAGATGAGCGCCGAGGAGCTGATGGACGCACGCCGCGCCATCACCGAGCTGAAGCTGCCGTTCGACCGCGTGGAGACGCGCCGCTTCCGGCCTGACCGCCAAGGCAGCCGCATCGATCCGCGCGCCATGATGCGGGTGGCGAGCCGCACCGGTGGCGGGCTGATCCTGCCGAAATTCCGCTCCCGGCGCGAAGTGCATCCGCCATTGGTCGTGCTGGCCGACATTTCCGGCTCGATGAGCCAGTACACGCGCATCTTCCTGCATTTCCTGCACGCGCTCAGCGAAAAGCGCCGCCGCGTCCACGCCTTCGTCTTCGGCACGCGGCTGACCAACCTGACGCGCCAGATGCGCCATCGCGACCCCGATCAGGCGCTGGCCGACTGCTCGGCCGCCGTCCAGGACTGGTCCGGCGGCACCCGGATCGGCGAGGCGCTCGGCGAGTTCAACCGGCTGTGGTCGCGCCGCGTGCTCGGGCAGGGTGCCGTCGTGCTGCTCATCACCGACGGGCTGGAGCGCGACGACATCGGCAACCTCGCCGAGGAGATGGAGCGGCTGCACAAATCCTGCCGCCGGCTGATCTGGCTGAATCCGCTGCTGCGGTTCGACGGTTTCGAGGCGCGCGCCAGGGGGGTCAGGGCCATGCTGCCGCATGTCGACGAGTTCCGCCCCGTGCACAATCTCGACGCGCTGGCCGACCTCGTCGCGTCGCTCGACAGCCGCACCGCCGCCCATGTCGATCCGCGCCGCTGGCTGGGGCATCTGGCACAAAAGTCGGGGGTTGCAAGCGGTCGTGTTGCGTAGCCATATATAACGATGCCCCGATGCGAGGGATGCCCGCCATCGAGCATGCAAGGAGGTTCCGTCATGGACAACCCAGCGCAAATCGATGAAATCCGCGACCCGTTGCAGATCGCGGAAAATTGGGTCGGCGAGGGCAGGGACGTTGCGCTCGCCACGGTGGTCGAGACATGGGGCTCGGCGCCGCGCCCTGTAGGCTCCCATCTGGTCATCGACGCCGAAGGCAATTTCCATGGGTCCGTTTCCGGCGGCTGCGTCGAAGGCGCGGTGGTGACCGAGGCGATGGACGTGCTGGAGAGCCGAAAGCCTCGCATGCTGGAATTCGGCGTCGCCGACGAGACCGCCTGGCGCGTCGGTCTTTCCTGTGGCGGCCGCATCAAGGTCTATGTCGAGCGCCTGGCCTGACCCATGGACCTTTCCGCGCTCAGGGAGCTGAATGCCGACCGCCGTGCCCGCCGTGCCGCCGTGCTGGTCACCGATCTCGATGACGGCTCCAGCCGTTTGCTCCATGAAAACGATACGGTCGGCGGCGAACTGGCCGACGCCGTGCGTCAGGTGTTCCGGACCGGCAGGTCCGACTCCGTCGAGGCGGACGGGAAAAAGCTCTTCCTCAATGTGCATCTGCCCAGCCCGCGTCTGGTGGTGATTGGCGCCGTCCATATCAGTCAGGCGCTGGCGCCGATGGCGAAGGTCGCCGGCTTCCCAGTCGAGGTCATCGACCCGCGCACCGCCTTCGCCACTGCCGAGCGGTTCCCGGACATCGCGCTGGATGCGGAATGGCCGCAGGACGTGCTCGCCCGCCGCCCGCTGGACAGCTATACGGCGCTCGCCGCCGTCACCCATGATCCCAAGATCGACGATTTCGCGCTGAAGGCGGCACTGGACGCCGGTTGCTTCTATGTCGGCGCGCTGGGCAGCCGAAAGACGCATGCCAAGCGCGTCGAGCGCCTGCTGGCGCTGGGTGCCAGCGCCGACGAGATCGGCCGTATCCACGCGCCGATCGGTATCGACATCGGCGCCGCCAGCCCCGCCGAGATCGCCGTTGCGGTGCTCGCCCAGATCATCCGCGCCTTCCGCACCCGCGGCCTTGAAGCGAAGGACGCAGCGGCGTGAAATTCGGTCCTGTTCCGCTGGAGGAAGCCGAGGGCGCGATCCTTGCGCATTCGACCGTCGCCGGGCCGGCGCGCTTCAGGAAGGCGCGGCTGCTTTCCGTCGAGGATGTGGCAACCCTGCGCAATGCCGGGTTCAACGAGATCATCGTCGCCACGCTGGCACCCGACGACGTCGAGGAAAACGAGGCGGCCACCCGCATCGCGGCGGCGCTCCGCTTTTCCGGCATCGAGGCGCGACCGGCGGCGACCGGCCGGGTGAATTTACACGCGACACGAACCGGCATCTTCGCCGTGGACAAGCCGCTGGTCGATGCCATCAACCTTGTCGATCCTGACATCACGCTGGCCACCATGCCGGCCTTCGCGCCGATGGTCGAGGGCCAGATGGTGGCAACGATCAAGATCATTCCCTTCGCGGTGCCGGAAGCGACGCTGCAAAAAGTGCTGGCGCTGGCCGCCACGCGCGAGGCGTTCGCCATGCACGCCTACCGGCCGATGCGGGTGGGCGTGGTGCAGACGGTTCTGCCCTCGATCAAGGCGAGCGTGCTCGACAAGACACTGCGCGTCACCGAGGAGCGCCTGAGCCGCACCGGCAGCACCGTGTCCGGCGAGATCCGCACCTCGCACGCCGCGCCGGAGGTGGCGCAGGCGATCCGCGACCTCGCCGACGACAGCGACATGGTGCTGGTGTTCGGCGCCTCGGCGATGAGCGATCCCGACGAGGACGTCATCCCGGCGGCGATCCAGTCTTCCGGCGGCACCGTCTTCCGCTCCGGTATGCCGGTCGACCCGGGCAACCTGTTCGTGCTCGGCGAGCGCAACGGCAAGCCGGTGCTCGGCGCGCCGGGCTGTGCCCGTAGCGCGCGACTGAACGGCTTCGACTGGGTGCTGGACCGCATCGTCTCCGGCATCGGCGTGACCAAGGAGGATATCGCCGGCATGGGCGTCGGCGGTCTCCTGATGGAAATCCCCACCCGGCCGCAGCCGCGCGAACCCGCGCCGGCCCCAGCCGCCGGTACGGTAACCGCTGTCGTTCTGGCCGCCGGCCGCTCCAGCCGCATGGGCGGGCCAAACAAGCTGATGGCGCTGTTCGACGGCAAGCCGCTGGTACGCCGCACGGTCGAGCGCGCGCTGGCCTCCAAGGCGAAAAGCGTCATCGTCGTAACCGGCCACCAAAGCGAGCGGGTGAAGGCGGCGCTGGACGGTTTGCCCGTCGCCTTTGCCGATAATCCGGCCTTCGCCGAGGGCCTGTCCACCTCGCTGAAGGCCGGCATCGGAGCGTTGCCGGCCTCCGCGGCCGGCGCGCTGGTGGTGCTGGGCGACATGCCGGGCATATCCGCCGCCGATCTCGACCGGCTGATCGAGGCGTTCCACAAGTCCGGCGACCGGGCCGTCGTGCGTGCCGCCCATGAGGGTAAGCGCGGCAATCCCGTGCTTCTGCCGAAGACGTTGTTCGAGGCGGTGACACATCTAGAAGGCGACACGGGCGCCCGCCATCTCGTCGAGAATGGCGGTGTGGAGGTGCTGGATATCGACATCGGTGCCGGTGCCGCCATCGACGTCGATACGCGCGAGGCGTTGGAAATCGCCGGCGGCGTGCTTCAGGATTGATCGCCGGCTGTTGACAAGGCCGCGGCGAAGCAAGCAAGCCTGCAGGATGGTTTCGCCGTTTTCGCTCCCCAAAACCCTTCTGGCTGCGTTCGCGCTGTTCGCCCTCGTTGCGCCCGCCTCGGCCCAGGCCCTGAAACCTTACAAGGACGATCTGTTCGCCTATCCGGCGCAGCTCGCGTCCGAAAAGGGCGATCTCTACCGCGTGATCGACTACCGCGAGATGCGCGACATCAACGGCCGCGACGAGGTGCCGGAAAAGCGCGTTCACTCCCAGTACGTCTCGCTCGGCGTCCGCTCGATCCAGCGCGATCTCGTGCTGAAGACCGATGCCGGATCGATCCGCCATTTCGCCGTCGGCAAGACCGAAGGGGCTTCGATCATCGTGCTTTACCTGCACGGGCAGGGCGGTTCGCGCCGGCAGGGCGTCGACGATTTCACCTTCGGCGGCAACTTCAACCGCATCAAGAACCTGATGGCGGCGAATGGCGGGCTTTACCTGTCGCCGGATTTTTCCGATTTCGGCGATACCGGCGCCGCGCAGGTGGCGGCGCTGATCGGGCACTATGCCGAGCAGTCGCCGCAGGCCAAAATCTACGTTGCCTGCGGCTCGATGGGCGGGGCGCTGTGCTGGAAGCTGGCCGGCCGCAAGGACACCGGCGCGCGCGTGAACGGCCTGCTGCTGCTCGGTTCGTTGTGGGACGAGAGTTTTTTCTCAAGCCCCGCCTTCAAGCGCTGCATCCCGGTCTTCTTCGGTCAGGGCAGCAAGGACCCGGTCTTTCCAATCCAGAATCAGGAAGCCTTCTTCCGCTCGATCCTGGCGAAGGCGCCGGGTTATCCCACGCGCTTCGTACGCTTCGAGACGGGCACGCACGGCACGCCGATCCGCATGACCGACTGGCGCGAGACGCTGAACTGGATGCTGTCGCTGGCCAAATAGGCTGCGCTCAAGGCGGCGTGTTGTAGTCCACCACCGTCTCGGGGTTGGCCTCGCCGTCGTAGGAGGCGTCCACGTCGTATTGCACCAGTGCGAACCGGCCGTTGCGGAACAGGTAGGTGCCGGCGGACGAGGCATCGCCCACGCCGCGCCACAGGGCATGCGTCGAGATGGTCCGGGTCGCCTCGTCGTAGGCGGAATTGATCGCCGTGTCCTCGGTCTGGAAGCCGGTGACGGTGATCGAGTCCACCTTGCCCTCGTGGTCGTCGTTCTCGTAGCGGATGTCGAGTTCCGGCACGGCGAACTGCAATTGCCGCACCCCTGTGACGGCGTCGGCCACGTAGTAGACGGCGCTCTCGTTGTAGGCTGCCATGTGGCAATAGAAGCGGAACAGCCGCGCCTCGCGGTCCGGCTCTCCCTCCGCCGCGTCCTTGTCCTTGTAGTGGATGGAATAGGCTGCCGGCTCGCTGATCGGCTTGTGCTCCGGCGTTTCCTTGTCGCACTGGTCGCCATAGGCGGTGAGGAATGCCTTCTTGGCCTGTTCGAGCACAGCGTCCTTCTTCGGCGGTGGCGGGCCGTCGCCGCAGCTTTCCGGCACGGCCTCGTCCAGTGCGGCCGTTGAAGGTTTCAATTCACCCTTGTCGATATGGATGGGATTGAACGGGGGTTCCTGATCGGCGTTGACCTGTCTCAGCGTGTAACAGCCGGCAAAGACCCTTTGCTCGCCCTTCTTGTCCGTCGCGAGGATGGCGACGGGGACGCCGTAGTAGATGGAGCCCGCGGCCCCTTCCTCCGAGATGCTGCCGACCCTGAGTTCGATACTGTCGGTGTTCTCGTAGCCCTTGGCGAAGCTGTCGAAATCCTTGGCCGGCTTGACCTCGCCGAAATAGCTCCAGGCGCGGGCATAGTCGTGCCGGTCGATGGCGTTGTAGAGCGAGCGCACCACCGCTTCCGGGCTGGAACGGTCGTCCAGATAAGGGCCGTCCGCAGCCATTGCGGCCTGGCCGCAGCAGGCGACGGTGAGGGCCGCCGCGATCAGGGCGTTCTTCATGACGAATCTCCCCTTGTCTGGACGAATGCTAGCACCGAATGCGGCGCTGCCGTGGCGCTTGTGGAATCGCCGGGCGCGGCGTTAGTTCGTCACGACAACAGCAAGGAGAAATGACGTGCCTATCTCGATGTACGATGCGTCCGTGGCGGTGTTCCAGGCGCGGCTGAAGGCGCTGGGCGGAGTTCTGGCGGCGGGTGAGCAGAACGCGACCGAACGCAAGATCGATCCGTCGGTGTTCCTGAACGCGCGGCTGGCGCCGGATATGTTCACGCTGACGCGGCAGGTACAGATCGCCACCGACCACGCCAAAGGCGCGCCGTCACGGCTGGCCGGCCGCGAGGTGCCGAAATTCGAGGACAGCGAGGCGAGCTTTGCCGACCTCCAGGCCCGTATCGCAAAGACGCTCGACCATCTGGCGACCTTCTCGGCGGCGGATCTGCAAGGGTCGGAGGAACGGACAATCAACCTGAAGGTCGGCGGCCGCGACATGGCCATGCCCGGTCTGCAATACCTGTTCAACTACGCCACGCCGAACTTCTATTTCCACGTCACCACCGCCTACGACATCCTGCGCCACAACGGCGTGCCGCTCGGCAAGGTGCTGTTCATTCGCGGACATTGAGCGAGCCGCCAGGGCAAGGTGCCCCAAACCTCAGCGCATCGCCATTTCGCAGGCGATGCGCCGGAAGTCGATCGGCTTGGCAGCCGTCCCGATGCGGTCGGAATTGTTGATTGTATCAGCAATGGCGAGCGCTGCACGATAGCGCGACTGCTCCGTCGGGCGCGGGCGGGAGAACATCTCGGTCAAGAACCCCATGGTCAGGCTCTCCAGTTGGTCCTCCCGAGACGCATATAGGTGATTCATGGTGATTTGTGCAGTGCAGCATTCGCATTATCGCCATGTGCGGCAATTTTTCCCGTCGCCTTGTGCGGCCCCTCGCCCGAAGCCCGATATCGGCTAAATTGCCGTCGATCGGGGGCAATCATTTTTAACGAGCCGCCGCTATGCTGCCGGCAAGTTCGCGTATCTTTTCGGGGAGGTCGCCATCGCTATCGGAGCCAAGCGGGATTTCGCCTCGCTGCTCGACGACCTTTTCGCCGCGTCCGACGCGGCCGAGGAGGCGGGCGCCAAGCCGTCTATTCCCTTCGATTATCTGGCGGTGGCCGATGAACTGCATTCCGGCCGCATCCGGGTTGCCGGCGAGGCCGTCGCGGCGGAGTATCGCGAGACAGGCGCCGACATGGCGGCCGAGTTCGCTGCCTTGCTCGAGCAGGCGAGGGCGGCTTTGGCCGACGAGCAGCCTTTGCCGCAGGAGGTGCTGCCGCCCATCGACCCCGACGCGATCGCCGCAGAATTGGGCCTCGACCGGCCGGCTACCGAGCTCGACCTTTCGCGACTGCGCCGCAGCTTCGCCTTCGCCAACCATCCCGACCGGGTGGCGCCGCATCTGCGCCAGCGGGCGATGATCCGCATGCAGGTGGCGAACATGCTGATCGACGATGCACAGCGCAAGACGGGCACCGGGCGCTGACAGGCAGGCCCGGCGGCATGCAGGGCTTGGAGATCGCGGCGTTCTTGCCTATTTTGCCGGGCTCTCCCGCGCCTGAATCGGTGCGACCCCTTCATTGGAGTCCCGACATGGAAAAACGCCGTCTCGGCCGCACGAACCTTCTTGTGTCGCGCATCTGCCTGGGTTCGATGACCTGGGGCCAGCAGAACACCGAGGCCGAGGGCCACGCCCAGATGGACATGGCCTTCGAGCGTGGCGTCAACTTCATCGATACGGCCGAACTCTATCCCATTCCTCCGAAGGCGGAGACTCAGGGGCGCACCGAGAAAATCATCGGCACCTGGATGAAGGCCAAGGGCAACCGCGACAAGGTGGTGCTGGCCTCCAAGGTCGTCGGCCGCACCGCCAACGAATGGTTCCGCGGCGATCGTCCTTCAAAGCTGGTGCGCGCCGATATTGTCGACGCCGTGGAAAAGTCGCTGGCGAAGCTGCAGACCGACCATCTCGACCTCTACCAGATCCACTGGCCGGATCGCGATATTCCCTGGGGCTCCAATCCGACCCGCGTCGGCGCTCCGCGCCGGGCGGACGCGGCGGCGGTGCCGGATCCGGAAACGCCCGTGGCCGAGACGCTGGCCGTCTTCGACGAACTGGTGAAGGCGGGCAAGATCCGGCATTTCGGCCTGTCGAACGAAAGCTCATGGGGCGTCATGCGCTTCCTGTTCGAAGCCGAGAAGGGCGTCGGCCCGCGTGTCGCCTCGATCCAGAACGCCTACAATCTCCTGAACCGCACCTTCGAGGTGAACCTGGCGGAAGTGTGCGAGCGCGAGGATGTGTCGCTGCTGGTCTATTCGCCGCTGGGGCAGGGCTATCTCACCGGCAAGTACGATCATGGCGCCCGCCCGCAAGGGTCGCGCACGCAGCTCTTCAATCGCGGCCAGCGCTACGAGACGCCCAATGCCGCCGAGGTGCAGCTCGAATACAACACGCTGGCGCGGTCTTTCGGGCTCGATCCGGCCTCCTTCGCCGCCGCCTTCGTGCTCAACCGGCCGTTCCTGACCTCAAGCATCGTCGGCGCGACCACGCTCGGCCAGCTGGAAACCGCGCTGTCGGCCATCGACGTCAAGTGGACCGACGAGATGCAGACGGCGGTGGACGCCGTGCACCAAAGGGTGGGAAATCCCTGTCCGTGAAGCAACGGTGATCGGTACTAGCGCTCGCTTTCCCAACGTCTACGCCGCCCCTCATCTGCCTGCCGGCATCCTCTCCCCGTAAACGGGGAGAGGCGCGCTGTCACCGCCGCTTCCGCCAATTTTCAACGATGGAGAACGAGCGGCAAGGGCGCAGCCATCCCTCCTCGCCCCGTTTACGGGGAGAGGATGCCGGCAGGCAGGTGAGGGGCGGCGCTGATGGATGAAAGGAAAGCGTCACCCCACCCGGTGCTTCCCGCCGAACCCCGTCAGGAACGCCGTCAGGTTGTCGCCGAGTTCGTCGCACAGATAGCCGCCTTCCTGCACGATCACCGTCGGCAGGCCGAGGCCGGCGATAGCCTCGCCGATGCGCGAAAAGCCCGGTGTCGAGACGGACAGGCCGCCGAACGGATCGCCCTCGAAGGCATCCAGCCCCAGCGCCACCACCAGCGCCTCCGGTGCGAAGGCCCTGATGCGTCGGAAGGCGGGTTCGAGCGCTTCGAGGAAGGCAGCGTCGCCGGATTTCCGCGCCAGCGGCAGGTTGAGGTTGTAGCCGAGGCCCGGTCCTTCGCCACGCTCGTCGGCGTGGCCCCAGAAGAAGGGGTAAAAACGCACCGGATCGGCGTGGAGCGACACTGTCAGCACGTCGCCCCGCGCATAGAAGATGCCCTGCGTGCCGTTGCCGTGATGCAGGTCGACGTCGAGGATCGCTACCCGCGCCGCTTGTTTGCGCAGCGCCTGCGCCGCGACCGCCGAATTGTTGACGAAGCAGAAGCCGCCTGCGAGGTCGGCGAAGGCATGGTGGCCGGGCGGACGGCACAGCGCATAGGCGGAAGGCGCGCCACCCATCACGGCTTCGGCGGCTTCCACGGCGCTCCAGGCGCTCCACAGTACGCTGTCCCAGGTCTCGGCCGATATCGGGCAGGCGGTGTCGGCCATGTGGTAGCCGGCCTGGCCGACCGCCGAGGCCGGATAGGCGCCGTCGCGCGCCAGCGGATGGATATTGGGGATGACCTCCTGGGATGCACCCTCGATGCGCTGCCAGCGGACGAAGATGTGCTCGAGGAAATCGAGATATTCCGGCGTATGCACCGCCGCCACTGGACCAAGCCCATGATTGCGCGGCCGCTCGACCGTGCAGCCGGCCGCCTTGGCGCCGGAAAGCAGCCGCTCGACGCGTTCCGGCTGCTCCGGATTCGGCTGCTGTGCGCCGCTGGACAGGAACATCTTCGGGTCGTGCCGTTTCTGCTCGGCGGCGTAGAAGGCTTTCATGTGGTCTCCTCGTCATCCTGGTTGCCGGCAAAGACCGTCAGCGACTCGCCCATGAACTGGTAGACATGGTCGGCGTCCCGCTCCATGCCGATGCGCTGGTAGAAGCGTTGCGCCCTAACGTTACCGGCATCCACCTGCAATTCGATGTAGCCGCCCCCTTGGTCGCGAACCGCGCGCGCCAGATGCCTGAGCAGCCGTTCGCCGATCCGCAAGCCGCGAAAGTCCTTGTTGACGAAAAGGTCCTGCACGTAGGCGCCCGGCTGCCCCCTCCATGTGGAATAGATGGGGAAATACAGGCACATGCCGGCAAAACTTGAATCGATTTCCGCGATCAACGTGTGGAAACGGGCATGCCGGCCGAAGCCGTCGCGACGGATGTCGTCCGGCGTGCTCGTCATTTTGTGCAGTTCGCCGACCGTCTCGGCGATACCGACGAGAGCGGCATGGATGTCGTCTGCGTCGTCCAGTCGGGCAGGGCGGATGATGAGGCCGGTCAAAACGCCACCCGGTCGCCGCCCTTCAGCGCCAGCATCTCCCGCGCTTCGGTCGGCGTCGCGACCTCCAGCGACAGGCCTTCGATTATGCCGCGGATGCGTTTGACCTGGTCGGCATTGGACTTCGCCAGTCCCCGGCCGTTGTAGAGCGAATCCTCCAGCCCGACGCGCACGTTGCCGCCCATGGCTGCGGCCATCGAAATCAGCGGCATCTGCGCCCTACCGGCGGCCAGCACCGAGAAGCGGTAGTCGGCGCCGAACAGTTTGTCGGCGATGCGCTTCATGTGCATGAGGTTTTCCGGATCGGCGCCGATGCCGCCGAGGATGCCCAGCACGAACTGGATGAACAGCGGCCCCTCGACCAGCTTGCGGTCGCGGAAATGCGCCAGCGAATAGAGGTGGCCGACGTCGTAGCACTCGAACTCGAAGCGCGTGCCGCAGCCTTTGCCGAGTTTGTCCAGGATCGTCTCCATGTCGGCAAAAGTGTTCTTGAAGATGGTGTGGCGCGTGGCCTCAAGCAGCTTCGGTTCCCACTCGTGCTGCCACTCGCGCGGCCGGTCGAGCATGGGAAACAGGCCGAAATTCATCGAGCCCATGTTGAGCGAGCACATTTCCGGCTGTGCCTGCAAGGGTGCGGCCAGCCGCTCCTCCAGCGTCATCAGCGAGGAGCCGCCGGTGGTTATGTTCACCACCGCGTCGGTCGCCTGCTTGATGCGCGGCAAAAACTGCATGAACACGGCGGGGTCGGCGGTCGGCCGGCCGTTTTCCGGGTCGCGGGCGTGCAGGTGCAGGATCGAGGCGCCGGCCTCGGCGGCCGCTATGGCGTCCGATGCGATCTGGTCCGGAGTCACCGGCAGGTGCGGCGACATGGTCGGCGTGTGCACTGAACCTGTGACGGCGCAGGTGATGATGACTTTGCGCGGTGCTGACGCCATTTGTCCCTCAGCGGTTGCCTTGGTCAGTGATTGACCGGAAGGTCGAGTTCGGCCGCCAGCGCCTCAAGCGTGTCGCCGAGCAGGCCCATGATCTCGCCGATCTGCTCGCGTGTCACGATCAGCGGCGGGGCGACCATGAAGTTGTCGCTTTCCGGCCCGCCCTTCACGCGGCGCGAATAGACGATCAGCCCGCGCTCGAAGGCGAGGTCGATCAGGCGCACATTGGCGTTCAACTCGCGCGGCAACGGCACCTTGGCGACCGGATCGGCATACAGTTCAGCGCCGGTGAGCAGGCCCTTGCCGCGTATGTCGGCGACGAAGGGGAAGCGGGCCGACAGGCCTTCCAGTTCGGCTTTCAGGACTTCGCCCATGGCCGCGGCGTTGTCGATCAGGCCAAGCCGGTCGGTTTCGGCCAGCACAGCGCCGCCGGCCGCGCAGGCAACAGGATTGGCGCCATAGGTGTGGCCGTGCAGGAAACCGCCCATGGCGAGCACCGGGCCGACGATGCGTTCGGATGCCGCCAGCGCGCCGAGTGGGGCGTAGCCCGAGGAAAGGCCCTTCGACAGCGAGACGATATCCGGTTTGCAACCCCAATGGTCGCCGCCGAGGAAGGCGCCGGTGCGGCCGATTCCGGTCATCACCTCGTCGTGGATGAGCAGGATGCCGTACTTGTCGCAGATTTCCCGAATGCGGGAGAAGTAGCTGTCCGGCGGCACGAGAGCGGCGGTCGCGGCACCCCCGATCGGCTCCATGATGAAAGCCAGCACGCTTTCCGGCCCTTCGGCGAGGATTTTTTCCTCCAGCATGTCGGCGTAGCGTGTGCCGCGCTGTTCCAGCGATAGGTTGTCGCGGTCGCGGTGGACGACGGGCGCGGGGATCAGCGGCATGGCGTGGCCCATTTGCTCGAAAGCGGGGGTCAGAACCGCGTCGCCGGTGACGCCGAGCGAGCCGATGGTGATGCCGTGATAGGACGGCATCCGCCCGATGATCTTCCAGCGGTTGGGCTGGCCGGTGGCGATCGCCCATTGCCGCGCCAACTTCAGGCAGGCTTCCACCGCCTCAGAGCCGCCGGAGACGAAATAGATGCGGTCGAGGCCGGGCAGGCGCGCGGCGAGGTCGCGCGCCAGATCGAGCGCCGGCTGGTTCTCGAAATGGATGGTATAGGCGAAGGAGACGCGATCCATTTGCCGCTTCATGGCGTCGATGACGGTGCGGTTGCCGTGGCCGATATTGACGTTCACCGCGCCCGACGAGCCGTCGATGTAACGCTTGCCGGTAGCGTCCCACATGTAGATGCCGTCGGCCCGGTCGATCAGCGGGCGCGGCGCGCGGGTGAAATGGAAAAGGTTGGGCTTGGTCTGGACGTTCATTCGATCCTCGTTCACGAACGGCCGAGATAACGGTCGAGCACGTTCTTCGTCACCTGTTCCACCATGGCGTCACGCCGCAACAACCCCGCCACCCATTCGCAGGTGCCGGCGTGGAAGACCTCGCCCTTGCCGCGCTTGAAATTGACGATCATGCCGTTGGAGTAGCGCACTTTCTCAAGGTTTTCGTCGCTCGCTTCGCCGTGCAGCGTCTCGGCGACGAAGCGGCCGTCCTCGTCGCCGAAGAACTGGTCTTCCAGCGGCACGTCGGGACTTTCCTCGACTTGGCAGGCCATGCCGAGCGCCAATATCTCCAGCCCGTCCGGCGCGCCGCTGGTGGCGCTGGGGTAGGGCAGGCCGTGGCGGATTTCATAGTCCAGCCCGTCCACCTCGTAGCCGAAGACGTGGCTTTCGGCGCCCAGTATGTCGCCGTAGTAGAGCCCGGTGCCGGCGAAGGCCCAGTGCTGCGGCCGGTAGACGGGGAAGCCGCGCGTGCCGCGCGGCGCGCAGCCGCCCCAGCCGGCGTAGATGCCGTTCGAGGCATTGAGGCCGAACGTCTTGCAGCCGGCACGGCCGATTTCCGGCGCTTCCCAGGAGTTCGTGGCGCGCGTCACGTCGCCGCCGCGATAGGCGGGGTCTTCGGCGCGCGCACGATATTTATAGCAGACCTGTTTTCGCCCCTCGTCCTCCAGCCGCGTCTGCCACATGAAGTTGCCGGCAAAGCGCGCCGCATGCCCGCCCTGCTCTACAAAGGCGTCGACCGCGTCGCGCATCTCCCAGGTCCAGTATTCGTCATGGCCGACGAAGACGGCGCAGTCGTAGTCGAGCAGGATTTCCGGGGTGAAGTGAAGGTCGTGCTGGCTGACGAGATCGACCTTATAGCCGGCGCGTTCGGCGAAGCGGAAGAAATGGCTGTCGTAGCTGGCCCAGCCCGCCGAAGCGTATTTCTTGGAATGGCCGGTGGCGTAGGCCCATTCCATATGCGGATAGCGCGGCACGGTGCCTGGCGGCATCGCCACCTCCAGCGGCACGCGCGGCGCGTCGGTTGGCTTTACGACAAAGCCGCGGCACCATGGGCGCTGCGTCGACACGACCGGCGAATATTGATTGCGCTCCGGCCCGGTGATGCCCTCGTAATGGTTCGAGCCGCCCCAGGTGTTGTAGGCGAGCCATGTGCCGGTTGCCGCGACTTGCAGGATACGGCCCTGCTTGCGGCCCGGCTTCGGCAGCACGATCAGGATATGGTGGCAGCGGATCGGCTCACCGTCGCGGCCTTGTGCCGTCAGCGTCAGCCGATAGCCGCCGGACGGCCAGTCTCCGCCGATGTGAAACTCGAAACTCGTCTCCCAGCCGCAGCCTTCGACGGAGCAATCGTCCGGCGTGTCCTGCCAGCGCGCCGCGATGTCCGATTGCGTCAAGACGGTCGATTCGTTGCCGCTGTCGCGCACGATATCGAGCGTGAATCGCGACGCGGTCGAACTCACCTGCAACCGCACCGTCTCGCCGGGGCGGTAGGAGAAGCGGTCGCTGTAGCACCAGATCTCGCCGCGCGTCCCGTCCATGCCCGGTCGCTCGTAATAGTGGCTGCGTACGGCGAGCCTGCGCTGCTCGTGCGTCAACCCGAAATCCGGAAATTCTGTCGGCAGGCCGGTCATGGTGATCCTGAAACGATGCGCCGTCATTTCGGCCAAGCGCGGGCCGGGCGTCAAGCGAACCCATCGGGCCAGCGCGCGGGCTTCGGTTGGCCGAACCATGGCAAGCCGCTATATGTAACGGCCACGCTGCGAGGGAGGCACGATGCTGCGGATCCAGAAGGTCAGAATAGCCGACATCTACGTGCCGACGGCGCGCCGCAAGCTGCTGCATCCGGAAACGGTGCGCGCTCTCGCCGAAGACATAGTGGAAAACGGCCTGAAGACGCCGATCCAGGTCCGCGAGGACGGCAAGCGCTTTGTTCTCGTCGAAGGACAGCACCGGCTGGAGGCGATGAAATGGCTGGGCGAGGAGGCGATAGACGCCTATCTGGTCCACGCCCGGCGGCATTGAATCGGTTTCGGAGCAGCTTGCCCCAAGACGCTGGCATCCCGGCGAAATTTCCTCGGCGCGAAGAATTTCACGGGCTGCTGTCGGTTTCGTCCAGGAGCGGCCGTCCTTGAGGCGGTTAAGACGCCCAAACCGAACACGAGGACTTGTGATGACCGCCACGATCGATATCGCCCCTTCCTCCGACCGTGAACTGGTGCTCGCTCGCATCATCGATGCGCCGCGCGCCAATATCTGGCGCTGCTGGACGGAGCCTGAACTCGTTACCCAATGGTTCGTGCCGAAACCCTGGAGCGTGCCGCGTGCCGAGATGGACGTGCGCCCCGGCGGCTCTTCGCTGATCGTCATGGCCGACCCAAATGGCAACGAGTACCCCAATCCCGGTGTCTATCTGGACGTCGTGTCGAACGAGAAACTCGTTTTCACCGATGCGTTCACGTCGGCCTGGCAGCCGTCCGGCAAGCCGTTCATGGTCGGCATCGTCACCCTCGAGGATGCGGGCGAGGGGCGCACGCGCTATGTCGCGACCGTTCGGCACTGGACGGTCGAGGATCGCGAGCAGCACGAGAAGATGGGTTTCTACGAGGGCTGGGGCATCTGCGCCGAGCAACTGGAGACGCTTGCGAAAAGCCTGTCCTGAGCGTTTTGCGTCCCTTCGCGGCTGCAAAAAAGCGCGGCCACGAGGGTTCGCAGTGCTGCGGTGCAGCACATTTTTCTTGTCTTTGCCGCAAGATAGCCGCCAAACGATCATTGGCGTGTCACGATGGTCTTCCTATCTAAGGGTCGAGGCGGGCCGACGAGGAGTCTATTCATGACCGAGGGCGCAAGAACCCTGGACGAGTTGCTGGACGATCCGACGATCCAGCTTGTAATGGCGCGCGATGGCTGGCAGGCGGACGACGTCCGGCTCCTGCTGGAACAGGCGCGCGACCGTGCCGCCGAGCGCGAGATCATCCCGCCGGCGCATGTCATCAAGACCTGCCTGATGCAACGTCTGTGCCTCTAGCGCGCAGGCTCCCGGCCTTGTGATCGGCCGGGACGAACCGCCGCTTCCATGCGGCTGCCGGCGTTTGCCGGCTTTCCTATACCCCTCAGACCTGCGATGCGGCACGCCTTGCCGGCGTGACGGCCGCGTGCCGCCTCGCGCCTCCCGGTTGTGGCTGGCCGGCATCGCGGACAATTTTTCAGGCATTTATGGTTTGTTGGTAATTTCTCGTTAGCAATTGCCTTGGCGCCGCCCGCGAATGGGTGTCGTTCGATCTGTTTTGTTGTGCGTACAGGTTCGATATGCGTCTGCCGGGCTTCGCTGCCGTCCTTTTCGCTTGCCTTGCCGCCGGTTGCACGTCCAGCCGCGGCATCGAGGATATCGTGCCGGGTCCGTCGATGGAGACCACCAGCGCGATCTCGCGTCCGGCCGCACCCGTGCGGGCGGTCGAGCCGAAGGCCGAGGTCGCCTCGGTCGAAAGCCGGACCGTTGCTGACGCTGCCTTCTCGATGCCTCAGATGGGCGCCGACGTGGAGCCCGACGCGCTGGTCGGCGACACTCCCCAGCCGGTGAGCCTTGCCGCCGTCATGCCCGCGCCCAAGCCGGCCGTGCGCGCCGCCGACCGGGCGAAACCGGCCGTGGACCACCGCATCCGCGAGCGCCGCTTCCGTGACGCCAAGCCGATCAACTTCGGCCGCCATTCGCCGAAGAAGCTGGCCGTCCACGGCGTCGACGTCTCGCGCTGGCAGGGCGACATCGATTGGTCGAAGCTGCGCGAGCAGGGCGCGAACTTCGCCTATATCAAGGCGACCGACGGCGGCGACCACATCGACCCGATGTTCCGCCGCAACTGGAAGGGCGCCGGCGAGGCGGGCCTTGCGCGCGGCGCCTATCATTTCTTCTACTGGTGCCGCACGGCGGGCGAGCAGGCCGACTGGTTCATCCGCAACGTGCCGAGGGTGCGCGGCGCGCTGCCGCCGGTCATCGACGTGGAATGGAACCACCAGTCCTCCTGCAAGCGCAGGCCCTCGCGCGCCACGGTGCTAGAGAAGATGCAGGTCTTCATGGACAAGCTCGAGGCCCACTACGGCCAGCGCCCGGTCATCTACACCTCGCCGGACTTCTATGCCGACAACCTGAGGGGCGCCTTCCCGAACCATCCGTTCTGGCTGCGCTCGGTGGCCCGGCATCCTTCCAAGGTCTATCCCGGCCGCGACTGGCTGTTCTGGCAGTATTCCGGCTCCGGCCTGTCGCATGGGGTGAGCGGCCGCATCGACCTCAACGTCTTCAACGGCACGGAATCCCAATGGCGCGCCTGGCGCGGCGGCGGTTCGATCATGGCCGACGCCGAGTAATCCGCCTTCCGCAAGTCGCCGGCCGGTTCGCTCCCCTCAGGCCGCGCGGGCGAGCAGCCCTCGGAAACCACTGACGAAGGCGGCGCGGCGCCGTGACCACCACGCCCGCCGCCGCAGGCTTGCGGCTAGCCGCGCTCCCGTCATCGCGCCGTTGTAGTGGCAGTCACAGAGCAGGCGGTGCGCGGCGCCCTCGCTCAGGCCGAAGAAATCCATGATGTCGCCGAGGCTGTCGCCGGCAAGGCCGGCCCGGCGCAGGGACTCGTCGGCGAAGGCGACGGCGAGCGGGGTGTTGTCGCGGCGATAGGCCCGCAACTCCGCGCGCTGCAGGTATTCCAGCCGGTAGAGCGCGCTCAGCGGGCCGGCATGGCGCTCAAGCGCGGCGGCCCACAGGTCCAGGCGTGCGCCAAAATCCTTTGCCGCGGGCCTGTCGATCATCGGTATCAGTTCGGCGGTCGAGATGATCTCGTCGGGGATCTGGTGTTTCATCGCAATCTCCTCTCGTATGAGATCAATAGAAAGGTAGCGCTCCGGCCGCCTGCGACAGGGGGGGTGCGAGGTTTTTTTCTCGCGATCCGAGCCTCCGGCGACACCGCGCGGGTGCGGTCGCGCTGGACCAGTCGATTGGCAACGCTCGACGTGGCGAAGAGCGCCGACGCCACCTATCTGCCCAGTGGAACTTCTTCCGTCACACGCTGGAGAAAGCGCACGATGACCGACACCCCCTATATGCCGCCGAAAGTCTGGACCTGGGAAAAGGGCAACGGCGGCACCTTCGCCAACATCAACCGCCCGGTCGCCGGCCCCACGCACGAGAAGGTGCTGCCCGTCGGCAAGCATCCCTTCCAGCTCTATTCGCTGGGCACGCCGAACGGCCAGAAGGTCACCATCATGTTCGAGGAGCTGCTGGCGGCCGGCCACAGGCAAGCGGAATACGACGCCTGGCTGATCCAGATCGGCGACGGCGACCAGTTCGGTTCCGGCTTCGTCGAGGTCAACCCGAACTCGAAGATCCCGGCGCTGCTCGACCGCAGCGGGCCGACGCCGATCCGCGTCTTCGAATCCGGCGCGATCCTCATGCATCTGGCCGAAAAATTCGGCGCCTTCCTGCCGACTTCGCAGCCGGCCCGCGCCGAGACGCTGTCGTGGCTGTTCTGGCAGATGGGCTCCGCCCCCTTCCTCGGCGGCGGCTTCGGCCATTTCTATGCCTACGCGCCGGAGAAGATCAAATACGCCATCGACCGCTACGCCATGGAGACCAAGCGCCAGCTCGACGTGCTCGACCGGCGCCTCGCCGACAACGAATTCATCGCCGGCAGCGAATACACCATCGCCGACATGGCGATCTGGCCCTGGTACGGCGGCCTGGTGAAGGGCTGGCAGTACGGCGATTCGGCGACGTTCCTATCCACCCACGAGTACAAGAACGTCAATCGCTGGGCCGACCAGATCTTCGCCCGGCCTGCGGTGACGCGCGGCCGCAAGGTCAACCGCACCTCCGGTGATCCGTCGAGCCAGCTTCGCGAGCGCCACGACGCTTCCGATTTCGACACCAGAACGCAGGACAAGGTGGCGGCGGAGTAGCGCCGACTTCCCCTTGAGGGGGAGAAGCGGTCCGCGTATCGGATGAAAAGCCAATTGCTTGGCTTTTTGAGCTTCGAACACCCGGAGCGACAGCGAAGGGCGGTAGCGCCGGCTGATCCCTCCCCCTTGAGGGAAGGGTGGCAGGCCACAGGCCTGACGGGAGGGGTCACCTCAACCGCTCCGACTTTATCGCTATAAAGCCCTCACTCTACGGTCAACGACCCCTCCCACCGCCCTTCGGGCGGCACCCTTGTATCTGCACGCAGGCAGGATTTGTGCGAGGAAAGCGACTGAGCCTCGAACCGGATGGCCATCCGGTTCGAGGCTTGGCGAAGTCGCCCGTACACCCTCCGGCCACAACCGCAGGGGAGC
>NZ_SSNY01000015.1 GCF_004801285.1 Ollibium composti | reverse complement strand
TCAGTAACGCCATGTCTATCACTCCAAAGTCCCCTGCAATCAACCAGCAGGGGTGGGTTCAAACATGGGTCACTTCTCAATGGAAAAACCGCCCAATCCCGGGTCAGTTCTCGGCGGAAATCAACAACCAATGCTCTGGACGATATCCACCACCACCTTGCGGCAGGCCGTCACGCCTCATTCCATGCTGGGGCGGGTATCTGCCCTGATCATGACCGCCACAGCCGGCGCGAGGCCTGTTGGGGCCGTCCTGGGCGCCATTGTCGCGTCTCGGTTCGGAGTAGAGGCTTGTTTGATGGTGGCTGCTGTAGGGTTCCTGATTCAACTGCTTGCCATCTGTGCTTCCAGGGTGCCGAGCCTGAGGGAATTGCCGGCGTGAGGCGTCTGAGCCCGACGCCATCGACCAAGCCCGTCACCAACTGCATTGCGCGGCCGTCGTCATAGGGCAACGCCCCTGACTGGATTCCTTCTTGCACATCTCACTAACTAGTATATTAGATATATTAGTTAGTGAGATCGTGACCTTTCCCGATGTCGAGCGGAGTTGACGATGAAGCGCATGCCCCGCCTGGCGGGTCGTCCCGGCGGCGCCCCGCAGCCCGCCACGCGGAGGGCCCCGGAATGAGCGAAGCCGCCGCAGCCGGGCGTGAGGGACGCGGCCGACACGCGCTCGCCGGCGGCCGCGCCGGCGAGCCCAACAGGCCGGCGACCGCCGCCTCGCTGATCCATGCGAAACTGCGCGACGACATCATTTCCATGCGCCGCGCGCCGGGCGAGCCGATCGTCGAGAAGGAGATCGTCGAAGCCTACGGCGTGAGCCGTACGCCGGTGCGCGAGGCGCTGCTGCGGCTGGCGAACGAAAAGCTTGTCGACATTTTCCCGCAATCGGGCACCTTCGTTGCCCATATCCCGCTGCGCGCGTTGCCCGAAGCGATCGTCATCCGCACCTCACTCGAGGAGACGGCGGCGCGTCTTGCTGCCGGCCGCGCCAGCCGCAGCCAGGTCATCGGCCTCCATGCCGTCATCGAGAAAATGCGCGAAAGCGAGGCCGCGGGCGACCGGGAAGCCTTCCATCAGGCAGACGAGCGTTTTCACGCCGCGGTCGCTGAGATGGCCGGCTATCCGGGCATCTGGGCGGTCGTTCAGCAGGTCAAGGTGCAGGTCGATCGCTACCGGCGCCTGACGCTGCCGCAGGAGGGCCGGATGCTGCGCGTCATCGAGGAGCATACGGCTATCGCCAGGGCGATCGAGGCGCGTGACCCGGTCGCCGCCGCCACGCTCATGAACGGGCACCTGAGCACGCTCATCACCGATATCGGCGACATCAAGGACCTCAACCCCGACTATTTCGTCGACGCCCCGGCGCCAGCGCGCGGGGCGTGACGGTCGGATCATTTCTGGAGCAGTCATGAAGATCGAAGTCAGGCAAGTCAGCCATCCGGAAGCGACGAAGGGATTCGACACCGCCGCGCTGCGCCGTCATTTCCTGATCGAGAGCCTGTTCCAGCCGGACGAGATCGCCCTCACCTACAGCCATATCGACCGTCTCGTGGTCGGCGGCGCGATGCCTGTCTCCAAAGCGCTCGAGCTGACGGCGCCGAAGCCGATCGGCACGACGAGCTTCATGGCGCGCCGCGAACTCGGCGTCGTCAACATCGGCGGCGCCGGGCGCGTGTGGGCCGACGGCGGCGTCCACGACCTCGATGCGCACGAGGCGCTCTACGTGGCGATGGGCGCGGGCGAGGTCCGCTTCGAGAGCGTCGACGTTGCCAGCCCCGCCAAGTTCTACCTGATCAGCGCGCCGGCACATGCGCGCCACAAGACGGTCAAGATCTCGCGGGCGATGGCCAATGTCCGCGAACTCGGCAGCCCGGCGCAGGCGAACGAGCGCACCATCTACCAGATGATCCATCCGGACGTGTGCGCCTCCTGCCAGCTCGTCCTCGGCATGACGGTCCTGAAGCCGAACAACATGTGGAACACCATGCCGTGCCATACGCATGACCGGCGTTCGGAAGCCTACCTCTATTTCGACCTGCGGGCCGACGCCCGCGTGATCCACCTGATGGGCGAGCCGCAGGAGACCCGCCACCTGGTGGTCGCCAACGAGCAGGCGATCCTCTCGCCCGGCTGGTCGATCCACTCCGGCGTTGGCACCTCCAACTATGCCTTCATCTGGGCGATGGCCGGCGACAACCAGGATTTCGACGACATGGACATGGTGCCAATGGAGGCGCTCCGGTGAGCGTGGAGAGCCGGAACCCGTTCGACCTGTCCGGGCGCACGGCCATCGTCACCGGCGCCAACACCGGCATCGGGCAGGCCATCGCGCTGGCGCTGGGGCGGGCCGGCGCGGCCATAGTCGCGGTCGGCCGTTCGGCCATGGACGACACCGAAAGACTGTGCGCGCAGGCCGGCGTCGAGGTCCGCTGCGTTTCAGCCGACCTCGGCTCGATCGCGCCGGTCGCCGGCATCGTCGCCGAGGCCGTGGCCTGGAAGGGCGCGGTCGACATCCTCGTCAACAACGCCGGCATCATCCGCCGCGCCGATGCCCTCGATTTCACCGAGCGAGACTGGGACGACGTGATGAACGTCAATCTCAAGACCGCCTTCTTCCTGTCGCAGGCGGCAGCCCGCGCCATGCTGGAACGCGGCAAGGGCGGCAAGATCATCAACATCGCCTCGCTGCTTTCCTTCCAGGGCGGCATCCGCATCCCGTCCTACACGGCGAGCAAGAGCGGTCTTGCCGGGCTGACGCGGCTGCTCGCCTGCGAGTGGGCGCACAAAGGCATCAACGTCAACGCCATCGCGCCCGGCTACGTCGTCACCAACAACACGGCCGCGCTGCGGCAGGACGAGCAGCGCTCGCGCGACATCCTGGCGCGTATCCCGGCCGGCCGCTGGGCCGAGCCCGCCGACATGGGGGGTGCCGCGGTCTTCCTCGCCTCGCAGGCGTCCGACTATGTGCACGGCACGGTCCTGCCGGTGGACGGAGGCTGGCTCGCCCGATGATGTACACGTTCGACTTCTCGAGCCTGTGGGCATACTGGCCGGAGTTCCTGGCCGGCGCGCTAACGACGCTCGAGATGACGTTCGCCGCCACCGTGCTCGGCCTTTGCATCGGCGTCGCCGGCGCGATCGCGCGCGGCAGCCGCCATGCCTGGCTGCGGGTCGTCGCCGGCGGCTATGTCGAACTCGTGCGCAACACGCCTTTCCTGATCCAGATATTCTTCCTGTTCTTCGGCCTCGCCAGCGTCGGCGTCAGGATGCCGGTGCTGGCCGCTGCCGTGCTCGCCATGGTCATCAATGTCGGAGCCTATACGACGGAGATCGTGCGCGCCGGCATCGAGGCCGTTCATCCCGGCCAGATCGAGGCGGCCGAATCGCTCGGCCTGTCGGTGCCGCAAGTCTACTGGTACGTCATCCTGCGGCCGGCGCTGGAGCGCGTCTATCCGGCGCTGACCAGCCAGTTCGTGCTGATGATGCTGTCGTCTTCCATCACCTCGCAGATCTCGGCCGAGGAGCTGACGGCGGTCGCCAACAACATCCAGTCGATCACCTTTCGCTCGCTGGAAACCTACATCGTGGTGGCGCTGCTTTACCTGGTGCTCACCGTTCTCCTGAAATCGGGCTTCTGGCTGCTGGGACAGGGCCTGTTCCCGCGCCGGCGCCGCCTCGGCACCCCGCTCTAGGAGACGACATGAACGGCGGCTTCAGCCTTTACTATTTCTACTACCTGCTGGAGGGCATGGGCTGGACGGTCGTGCTGTCGGCGCTGGCCTTCGTCGTCGGCGGCGCGGCCGGCTTCATCGTCATGCTGGCGCGCATATCCCGTTCGGCCGCGCTTCGCCGCCTGGTCTTCGTCTATGTCCAGATCGTCCAGGGCACGCCGCTGCTCATCATCCTGTTCGTGGTCTATTTCGGCCTCGGCATCTTCGGCGTCGAGATGCCGCCGCTGTTCGCCGCCGGCTTGTCCCTGATGATCTATTGCAGCGCTTTCCTCGGCGAGATCTGGCGCGGCTGCGTCGAGGCGGTGCCGCGCACCCAGACGGAAGCGGCGGAGTGCCTGGCGCTGACGCGCTGGCAAACGCTGCGCGACGTCGTCCTGCCGCAGGCGGCCCGCATCGCCACGCCGCCGACGGTCGGCTTCCTCGTGCAGGTGCTCAAGAGCACCTCGCTCGCCTCGGTGGTCGGCTTCGTCGAGCTGACGCGCGCGGCGCAGGTCATCAACAACTCGACGTTCCAGCCTTTCCTGATCTTCGGCATCGCCGGGCTGTTGTACTTCGCCCTTTGCTATCCGCTGTCGATCTGGAGCCGGGCGCTCGAAAGGAGGCTCAATGTCAGTCGTCGTCAAGCTTGAGGACGTGCACAAGAGCTTCGGCCTGGTCGAGGTGTTGCGCGGCGTTTCCTTCGAGGTCAGCGCCGGCGAGGTCGTGGCGATCATCGGCCGCTCCGGCTCGGGCAAGAGCACGGCACTTCGCTGCATCAACAGGCTGGAGAAGATCCAGTCCGGCTCGATCGAGGTCTGCGGCCGGCGCGTCGAGGCGCCCGATCTCGACCTGCGCGCGCTCAGGCAGGACGTCGGCATCGTCTTCCAGAGCTACAACCTCTTCCCACACCTGACGGTGGAGGAAAACATCGTCCTGGCGCCGCGCCGCGTGAAGAACGTCAAGGGCGCCGAGGCGCACGCGCTCGCCCGGACCGCGCTGGAGCAGGTCGGCCTCTCCGACAAGATCGACGCCTATCCCGAGCAGCTGTCCGGCGGCCAGCAGCAGCGCGTCGCCATCGCCCGCTCGCTGGCGATGTCGCCGAAGGTGATGCTGTTCGACGAGGTGACGTCGGCGCTCGATCCGGAACTGACCGGCGAGGTGCTGCGGGTGATGGAGAAGCTCGCCAAGGGCGGCATGACGATGATCATGGTGACGCACGAAATGGGCTTCGCGCGCCGTGCCGCCGACCGCGTCATCTACATGCACACCGGCAAGGTCTGGGAAACCGGCACCGGTGCGATGCTGGGCAGCCCGCAGACGCCGGAACTGAAGAATTTTCTCGCCAACGAACTGTGAAGCCGGCACCCGCGGAGGAGCGGGACGGTCGATGATAACCAAGGAGGAAACAGCTATGAAACTCAAACTCGCATTCGGCATGGCCGCCCTGGCCGCCGCCTTCGTCATGGCCATGCCGGCGGCTCGCGCCGACGCGCTTTCGGACATCAAGGCGGCCGGCAAGATCCGTGTCGCGACCGCCATGGGCGTGCCGCTCTTCGCCTATGTCGACGCCCAGTTGCAGCCCGCCGGCTCCGACGTGGAGACCGCCAAGATGATCGCCGACAGCCTCGGCGTGAAGCTGGAGCTGGTGCAGATCACCAACGCCGCGCGCGTGCCGACTATCCAGGCGCACAAGGCCGACATTCTCGTGGCCAACCTGGCCATCACGCCCGAGCGAAAGAAGGCCGTCGATTTCACCATCCCCTATGCGACCCTCGACATCATCGTCGCCGGTCCCAAGGACGTCGCCATCAAGGACTACAAGGACCTCACCGGCAAGCGTATCGGCGTCACGCGCGCGACGGTCAACGACATGATGGTGTCCGAGAATGCCAAGGATGCCGAGATCGTCCGCTTCGAGGACGACGCGACGCTGATTACCGCCGTGGCGTCGGGCCAGGTCGACCTCGTCTCGACGCAGACGGCCGTGCTCGCCGCCATGAACGAGAAGAAGGGCGGCGACCCGCTGGACGTCAAGTTCGTGCAGAAGTCGCTCGACCTCGGCATCGCCCTGCCGCAGAACGAGCCGAAGCTGAAGGAATGGCTCAACAACTGGATCACCGAGAAGTTCAAGAGCGGCGAGCTTCCCGCCATGTTCAAGAAGTTCCACAAGCGCGACTTGCCGGCGGACCTTCTCAGCCGCAAGGACTAAGGAAACTTATGGCGTGACCGGCGCATGCGCGACGGTCACGCCGGCATTTCTCCGGAATGTCCTTGCGGCAGGCCGTGTCTCAAAGCTGGCCCGGATCGTCGTGTGCGGTAATGAACGGCGCTGAATAGGTCTCGTGGCCAGTCATGCAGGCGCTCCGCATTCGTCATGGCCAAGAGCCTCGAACGTGACCCGCAACTGGAATCTCTCCAGCGTAATTATTGGCGTCAACACTGAATACGCCAGTTAGCGATCCGTACGGCTTTTCCGGATCAGTTCCATCCAGTCGGCAATGAAGGTCCTGCGCTGCACCTCATCCTGCGCGGCAAGAAGGGCGGGGCCGATGCGGATCGGCCGGCCGATGCCGGACTGCATCAGGTCGGGCGGTCCGTCGACGCCGTCGGGCAGCGGCGCGTCCTCGGCGAAGAAGAAGGATTTTTCCCGCGCGACGCCGCGGCCGCGGGCCGACAGCAGGTAGTTCAGGAAACGCTTGCCGACATCCGGGTGCGGAGCGTGCGACGGGATGAGCGCGCCGCGCGACAGGATCAGCGTGTAATCGCGGGGCAGGACGATGCCGAGGGCGGCGTTGGCGCGTGCGGCGGCATAGGCATAGGAGCCGAGCACGTTGTAGGCGAGGCTGATCCTGCCGGCGGCAAGCTCGCCCAGCACCTCGTTGTTGCAGCAGCGGATGACGGTGTCGGTCCGGCTCAGCGTTTCCAGCAGCCGGCCGTTTGCGGTGGGCGCCTGGCGCGAATCGTTGAAGGCCAGCAGGTAGCCGACGCCGGAGGCCGCGATGTCGTAGGTGCCGACGCGGCCGCGATAGGCTTCCGCCTTGCTTCTCAGCAGGTTCGACAGCGCCTCGTGGCTGCGCGGAACGTCCTCGGCGGGCACGGTGCGGCGGTCGTAAACGAAAACGACGGGCTCGAAGGTGAAGCCGAAGACCTCGTCGCGCCAGTTGGCCCAGTCCGGCACGGCCATCGTCTCGGCGGAGCGGTGCGGCTGCGCGCAGCCATCGTTGGCCAGCCTGACGAGCTGGTCGACCGATGACGACAGCAGAATGTCCGCACCCTCGGCTTTTGCGGCGCAGATTTGCTGTGCCTGCCGGAACAGGTCGTTGGTGACCATATCCGTATATTCGACGGCGATATCGGGATTGCGGTCCTGGAAGTCGGCGATCAGCGGCTGCATCGCATCGAGATCCGTGGCGCCGTGGATGAGAAGGCGCCCGGTTTCGGAGCCCTTCGCGGGGAAGATCCTGTGATCGCCCTCGAGCGCGTTCGCCAGCATGGGCAGCAGGAGCGTCGCCGCCGCAAATGCGAAGATCAGGGTTCTGCGCATCAGCTCGGCCTCTCCGCCAGAGGCAGTTCGATGGAAACGCAAAACAGCTCACTTTCGGACCGTTGCCGGAACCGCAGGCGGCCGCCGAGCCTGGCGGCGACCTCCGCGGCGATGGCGAAGCCGAGGCCCGAGGCACCTTCGGCATCCGAACGGCCGGAATAAAAGCGGCTCGTTGCCGTCGGCCAATCTTCCGGCCGGATGCCGGGGCCGTCGTCGAGGACGTCGACGGAGCCGAAATCGCCGGCCTGCCTGACATGCACCTCCAGGCGCGCCACCGCGCCGTGGCGCAGGGCATTGTCGATGACGTTGACGATGGCTTCGCGCAGGCTGAGCATGTCGCCCAGCACGGCAAGCTCCTCGTCGGCCGGCTCGAACGACACGACGAGATCCGGGTCGACGGTGATGGGAACGGCGTTGCGCAGCGCCTTGCGAGCGACGTCGTTCAGGAAAACCGGAGCAAGCTGGATCGAATCGAAGCGATGGATCACCATCGCGTGGTTGAGCAGTTGGTTGGTGAAGCGGGCGAGTTCGGCGGTGCGGCTTTGGACCCGCTCAAGATGGCGGCGGTCCTCGGGCGCAAGCTTCGCCTCGTCGATCAGGCTGACCTGCGCCGACAGGGCGGTGAGCGGCGTGCGGATCTGGTGCGCGCTGTCGGCGATATAGCGCTGCAACAGCTTCACGCGCTCGTCGAGCCGGGTGATGAAATGGTTGATCGAGGTGACGAAGGGGGAAAGCTCGGAGGGAACCGAGACTTTCAGCGGCGTCAGGTCCTGCGGGTCGCGCCGCCTCAGCGCGGTGCCGAGCTCGCCCACCGGGCGTAGCGAATAGCGGACGGCGAGCGCGGTGCCGATGACGGCCACCAAGCTCATGATGCCGACCAGGATGACCGCGCGGGTCGTCAGCTCGGAAGCGAGCGCCTGGCGGGCCTCGGTGGTCTGCGCCACCATGACGTAGGCCCAGCCGGGTCCGCGCGGCATGCTCATGGCCCGCGCCACGGTGACGTTGCGGACCGGCACGCCGAGATAGCTGCCGTTGGAGAAGACCGGGCCGCCGCGACTGGCATGGAGATCGATCTTCGGCCCGAGGTCGGGATAGCCGGTCAGCGTCGCGCCATCGGGGTCGACCACGCGGTAGAAGATACGGTCGCGCTCAGCCAGCCCCAGCAGTTCGAACGCCGAGGGCGGCAGCAGGAAGCGCAGCCTGCCGTCGGCCACGACGAGGCCTTCGCTCATCTGGAAGGCGGCGCCGAGCAGCAGCCGGTCGTAAGCCTCGTTGGCTGCCGTGCGGGCATAAAACCATGCGGCCGTTGTCAGCGCGGCCGCACCCAGCGCCAGCACGATGCCGACGCGGCGCATCAGCCGGGCAAAGAGCGAATTGCTAGTGCGCATCGTCGGAGACGAGCTGGTAGCCGCTGCCGCGCAGCGTAACGATGCGCGCGCTGGCGCCTTCGAGCTTCTTGCGCAGCCGGCCGACATAGAGTTCGATCGCGTTGACGCCGGCGGCCTCGTCAAAGCCGAAAAGCTGATCCAGCAACTCGTCCTTGCTGAAGACGCGCCCCGGCCGCGAAGCGAGGATTTCCAGAAGGGCGATCTCTCGCCGCTTCAGTTGCACCTCGCGCCGGCCCACCGTCACGTTGCGGTTGGTGCGGTCGAGCCTGATGTCGCCGCAGACAATGACGTTGGTCGCATCGCCGCCGCTGCTGCGCCTGAGCAACACCCGCGCACGCGCCTCCAGCTCGCGGAAATCGAAAGGCTTGACGAGATAGTCGTCGGCGCCGAGATCCAGCGCGCCGACCCGGTCGTCGATCTCGGAGCGGGCGGTCAGCACGAGCACCGGAACGCCGATCCGCGCGCGGCGCAGCGCCTTCAGTATGGAGAAGCCGTCCATGCCGGGCAGCATGACGTCCAGGATCAGCAGGTCATAGGCGGTATGGGCGAGGATGTCGGACGCCGCGGTGCCGTCGGTTTCCCAATCGACGGTATGACCGATCTGCTGGAAGCGCCGGCAGATGGCTTCGCCCACGTCATGAGTGTCTTCGACCAGAAGGATGCGCACGCGCGGATGATTACACGCAGCCGGGGGACCGGCAAGATTCGCTGGCGCACGTCGCGCAAGGAAACCGAAGAATTCCGGCGTGACAGGATCGTGACAGGAACGGGCGCTATTTTCCCCCGCGCCGGCCTGATCGAGGGAGCGATGGGTCCGGTCCGGGGAGGAAGCCAGCATATATCGGTTGTCGCGCAAGACCATTGCGCACGCGCCGTCCTGCAGGCGTTCCGTGAAACCGGCCGCTCCGGATTCAACGGGAGGACTTATGTCAAACAGTCTCATCAAGGCGATCCTCGGCGCAGCCGTGGCGGCCTTTGCCTTCGCGGCATCCGCAAATGCGGAGCCTGCAAAGCCGGAATGCCTCGCCGGCGCCAAGCCAGGCGGCGGCTTCGACCTCACCTGCCGCCTTGCCGCCGACGCGCTGCTCAAGACCAAGCAGATCGCGGCGCCGATGGCCGTCACCTACATGGAAGGCGGCGTCGGCGCGGTGGCCTACAACCACGTCATCTCCAAGCGCTCCAAGGACGGCAGCCTCATCACCGCGGCGTCGTCGGGGTCCGCGCTGCTTCTGGCGCAGGGCAAGTTCGGCCACTACGACGAGAACGCCGTGCGCTGGCTGGGCGCCATCGGCGCCGACTACGGCGTGCTGGTGGTCGCGGCGGACGCGCCCTACAAGACGCTGAAGGACCTGGTCGAGGCCTACAAGGCCAATCCCGCCGATTTCGCCATCGCCGGCGGCGGCGCGGTCGGCTCGCAGGACTGGATGAAGGGATCGCTGCTCGCCAAGGCGGCGGGGCAGGACCCGAAGCAGATGCGCTACGTCGCGCTCGAGGGTGGCGGCGCCGTGCTGACCGCGCTCGAGGGCGGCCATGTCAAGGTCGGCTCAGGCGACGCCGCCGAAATGGTCAAGCACCATATGGCCGGAAAAATCCGCATCCTTGCCGTCATGGCGCCCGAACGGCTGCCCGGCGACCTCGCCAACGTGCCGACGGCGCGCGAACAGGGCTTCGACATCGACTGGCCGGTGTGGCGCGGCTTCTATGTCGGCAAGGAGGTTTCCGACGCCGACTACGACTGGTGGGTGCAGGCGTTCAAGAACGCCATGGCGACGCCCGAATTCGCCAAGGAGCGCGAGGCGCGCGGCTTGTTCGAGTTCAAGTCGTTCGGCAAGGATTTCGACGAACGCGTGAAGAAGGACGTCGCGCAGTTCAAGATCCTGGCCAAGGAAGCGGGCATGTAGGCCCCGCCACGGCGGCCTCATTCTTCACCGCGAAAACCATCTCCCGGCGATCGGCCAGCGTTCGATCGCCGGAGAGCCGCCCCTCCCCTGCACTGCGTTGCCGGCCGGCGGGTGCGGACGCCCTCTTGTGGAGACATCCATGTCCGAGCACCACGAACCTTCGCACCGGTCGATGCGGCTGATCGGCCGGGCCACGGCGGCCTGCCTGTTGCTGTTCGCCCTTGCCTACGGCCTCGTCGCGACCGCCATCGACTATGCCTTCGCCTCCGATCCGCTGGGACCGCGTGTCTTCCCGCTCGGCCTGGCGGCGATGCTTGCGCTGCTCAGCGTCTGGTATTTCTTTTCGCCCGGCCCAGCTGAAGGCTATCCGTCCGGCAGGCTTCTGCTGCGCGTGCTGGGAATCCCGCTGGTGATGCTCGCCGCCGTCGCGTTGTTCGAGCCCGCCGGTTTCCTGGTCTCCACCTTCGTCCTGACCTTCGGCACCGCGCTGATCTTCGGCGCGCCACCATTCAAGGCGTTGCTCGGCGCCGTTGGCCAGGCCGTGCTGTGGTGGTTCGTCTTTTCCTACGTGCTGGAAGTATATCTGCCGGCCGGCGCCCTGTTTGGCCACTAGGCCAAATCGGCCGCGCGCGCCTGGAACCTGAAAGGTCCCGAACATGAACCTCGACTATCTCTGGCACGGCTTCGCCGTCGCGCTGACCACGCAGAACCTCATCATCGGCTTCATCGGTTGCTTCGTCGGCACGCTGGTCGGCGCGCTGCCGGCCATCGGCCCGATCAACGGCATCGCGCTGCTGTTGCCGATCGCCTACACGATGGGGCTTCCCGCCGAGAGCACGATGATCCTGCTGGCCGCGATCTATTGTGGTGCCGAATATGGTGGGCGCATTTCCTCCATCCTGCTCAACGTGCCGGGCGACGCCGGCGCCGTCATGACGGCGATGGACGGCTATCCCATGGCCAAGCAGGGGCGGGCAGGAGAAGCGCTGGCGATCTCCGGTATTTCCTCGTTCTTCGGCGGCATCTTCGGCACCATCGGCCTGGCATTGTTCGCGCCCATCCTGTCCGGCCTGGCGATCGGTTTCGGTCCGGCCGAATATTTCGTGCTGATGGTCTTCGCCTTCGCCACGCTGGGCTCGATGGTCGGCAGCCAGCCGGCCAAGACGCTGATCGGCTGCGCCATCGGCCTGGTGCTCGCCACGGTCGGCCTCGATCCGACCTCCGGCGCCTATCGTTTCACCTTCGACCAGCCGGAACTCAGCGAGGGCATCGAATTCGTCGTGCTGGTGATCGGCCTGTTCTCGATCTCGGAAGCACTGATCATCCTCGAGAACGAAGGGCGCGGCATCACGGTGATCCGCGAACTCGGCCGCATGACCGCGCGCATGAGCGACCTGGTGAAATGCACCGGCGCGACGATGCGCGCTTCGGTGATCGGCTTCATCGTCGGCGTGCTGCCGGGCACCGGGGCTTCCGTCTCCAGCGCCATCTCCTACACCACTGAAAAGCGTCTCTCCGACACCGAGGGGACCTTCGGCAAGGGCGATGTGCGCGGCCTGGCGGCGCCGGAAGCCGCCAACAACGCCACCGCCTGCGGCGCCTTCGTGCCGATGCTGACGCTCGGCGTTCCCGGCTCCGGCACCACGGCGGTGATGCTGGGCGCATTGATGCTCTACAACATCCAGCCCGGCCCGATGCTGCTGACAGAGCGGCCGGAGATCGTTGGCGGCCTCGTCGCCTCGATGTTCGTCGGCAACTTCATCCTGCTCGCGCTCAACCTGCCGCTGGTGCAGATCTTCGCCCGCGTGCTGACGGTGCCGAACTGGCTGCTGGTGCCGGGCATCCTGGTGCTTTCGGTCGTCGGCGTCTATTCCACCAACTCCTCGATCTTTTCCGTCTTCCTGATGATGGGGATCGGCATGGTGGGATGGCTGTTGCGCAAGGCCGGATTTGACATGGCGCCGATCATCCTCGGCTTCGTCCTCGGCCAGATCACCGAGGTCAACCTGCGCAACGCGCTGGCGATCAGCGGCGGCGACGTCTCGATCCTGTTCTCGAGCACCATCTGCATCGTGCTGTGGATCCTGGCTGCAGCCGTCGCAATCCTGCCAGCCTATCTGGCACGCCGCGCCAGGCGGCGGGCATTGCAAGCTGCTTAAACAGCCATCCCTGGAAAGGTCCCCTATCTCGCTGCCGCAAGGCGGGTATCAGCGACGCGAGCTTTTGCAACTGGAAGAAGCGCTGATATATTCCACCGGAGGTCAAGCGCATGCGCCCAGGTCGAGCGCGCCGGCCAGCATCGTCATTCGCCGAGCTTCGAAATCCTGGCCAGACAAAACCGGGCAGAAGCCTTTGTTCGCGTCAAGTTCGAGTTTGCGACAAAACTCCTGGACCGCTGATCTGTTGCAAGCCTCAGGCCAGCCCCGCCAGCCTTTCGAGAGCGTGGCGCGCCCCGGGTGCCGCCGCCACCACCGGCGCGCCCTCGGTCAGCCTCGCGCCCTCGATCGGGAAATCGTGATACCAGCCGCCGGCCTCCTGCACGAGACAGAAGCCGGCAAAGCAATCCCAGGCGTGCATATACGGCTCGTAGTAGCCGACCAGCCGGCCCGCAGCGACATAGGCCAGCATCAGCGCGCCGGAGCCGTTGCGGATGAAATTGCCCTCCATCCGCAGAAGCTCGCTCACCATCTTTCCCACCGAATCGGGCGTGACATGGGAATTGGCGCCGATGCCGGTCAGGCCGTTCTGGACGGTGCGGGAGGAATCGAGCTTCAGCGCCTTGCCGTCGAGCTCGGCGCCCCTGCCGGCCGCCGCTGCGTAAAGCTCGCCATGGCAAGGAGCGGCGATGATGCCGATCACCGGTTTGCCGGCATGGGCGACCGCGACGGAGACGCACCAGTTGGGCATGCCGTTGACGAAGGGTGCGGTGCCGTCGATGGGATCGACGATCCAGGTGTAGCCGGACGTGCCGGCGACATGGCCGAATTCCTCGCCGAGACACCCGTCCTGCGGGAATGCCGCCTCGACGCGCCGGCGGATCAGCTTTTCGGTGTTGCGGTCGGCGATCGAAACGACGTCCTGCAAATCGTGCTTGGTCTCGATGGTCAGCGTTTCGCGCCGGTTGAAATAGTCGAGCGCCATGGCCCCGGCCTCCTGCGCGATGGCCTTTGCGGCGGCAAAGCGCGCGTCCAGTTCCTGCGATGTCATGCTGTGTTTCCTTGCGATGGTCAGTGTTCGATAAGGGCGATGCCGCGGGTCTTGAAACCCAGCGTCGCGTCGGCGCCGGCGGGAAGCGTGCGGTCGACGGCGTGGTCGACGATGAAGAGGGTTCCGACCTCGGTTTCCATCTCGTATTCCACATGGCCGCCGAGATAGGCCGAATGCAGGACGCGGCCGGCAAGGCCTGTCCCCTGCCCTTCGGCGACGGTGATCGAACCGGGACGGACAGCAAGGCTGGCCGCGCCGGGCCTGGCGTTTCGCGCCGGCACACGCTGCTCGAGCTTGCCGATGCGCACGCGCGCCTCGCCGCCGGCAACGTCGATCACCTCGCAGGCGATGACGTTGGCCTCGCCCATGAAGTCGGCGATGAAGGAGGATGCCGGCATTTCGTACAGTTCGCGCGGCGCACCGGCCTGCGCGATGCGGCCTTCCTTCATGACGATGATGCGGTCGGAGACGGCCAGCGCCTCGTCCTGGTCGTGCGTGACGTAGACGGCGGTGAAACCGAGGCGCTGCTGCAGTTCGCGGATGTCGGTGCGCACCTTGCGGCGCAGGCGCGCATCGAGGTTCGACAGCGGCTCGTCGAGCAGCAGCACCTGCGGCTCCAGCACCAGCGCGCGGGCGACGGCGACGCGCTGCTGCTGGCCGCCGGAAAGCTCGGCCGGCAGGCGGTGGCCCATGCCGGCGAGGCCGACCAGCGAAAGCCCGTCCTCCGCCTTTTCCCGCGCCTCCTTGCGCGAAAGGCCGGAGGCTTCCAGGCCGTAGGCGACGTTGTCGAGCGAGTTCATGTGCGGAAACAGCGCATAGGACTGGAAGACCATCGAGACGTCGCGCTCGTTGGCCGGCAGCATGGTGACGTCCTTGCCGCCGATGAACACCCGGCCGGCGCTCGGATGCTCCAGGCCGGCCAGCATCCTCAGCGTCGTCGTCTTGCCGCAGCCGGAGGGACCGAGAAGGGTGACGAGCGTGCCGGGCTCGATGGTGAAGGAAAGGTCCGGAATGACGGTGACGGCACCGTAGTTCTTGCGGATGTTCTCGAAGACGACGGAACCGGCCTTTTGCGTGGTCATGCGGTTCTCTCCTGCTCGGGGGATAGGGTGCGGGGGGCGCCGGCGAGGCGATTGTCGCGCCTCAGCCGCCGCTCGCCGACAAGGAACTGGAAGCCGGAAATGACGACGAGCATGACGACGATCAGCATCGAGGAATAGGCGATGGCGACGCCGTATTCGCCATTCTCTACCAGTCCGACAATATAGGCGGTGGCCATGTTGTATTCGGCGCTGACGAGGAAGATGACGGCGCTGATCGAGGTGATGGCGCGGACGAAGGAATAGACCAGCGCGGCCGTGATGGCGGGGCGCAGCAGCGGCAGGATGATCCTGCGCACCGTGCGGAAGCTGCCCGCGCCCAGCGTCAGCGAGGCTTCGTCGAGGCTCTTGTCGAGCTGGCTCATGGCCGCCACGCCGCCGCGCACCCCCACCGGCATGTTGCGGAAGACGAAACAGGCGATCAGGATCAGCGCCGTGCCGGTCATCTCCAGCGGCGGCAGGTTGAAGGCCATGATATAGCTGACGCCGATGACGGTGCCGGGAATGGCGAAGCTCATCATCAGCGCGAACTCGAAGACGTTCCTGCCGGCGAATTTCTGCCGCACGATCAGATAGGCGGTGAGCAGGCCGACGGCGGCCGTCAGCGGCGCGGCGATCAGCGCGATCTCCATCGTCGTCCAGAAGGAGTTCCAGGCGACGCCGGTCCAGACGGTTCCACCCGACAGGTTCACCGAGAAGGCCTTGACGTAGTGGTCCAGCGTCAGCGAATTGTCGAGGCCCCAGGTCTTCATGAAGCCGCCGAACAGGATCATCCCGTAGACGACGAGCGTGAAGGCGATCCACGGAACGACCACCGCGTAGAGGCCGGTCGAAAGCCAGCGCGGCAAGGCCGCATGGACACCGTTGTCGCCCTTGCCGGTGACGGTGGAGAAATTCCGGCCCGACAGCCAAAGCCGCTGTGCAAGGAAGGCCGACAGGGTGAAGGCGAGCAGCACCATGGCAAGCACGGCGGCGCGCGAAGGGTCGTTCTGCGAGCCGACGACGGCGAAGAAAATCTCCGTCGATAGCACCCCGTGGCTGCCGCCGAGCACCAGCGGATTGCCGAAATCGGCCATGCTCTCGATGAAGCCGATGAGGAAGGCGTTGGCCAGCCCCGGTTTCATCAGCGGCAGCGAGACCTTGACGAAGGTGCGCCAGCGGTCGGCGCGCAGCGTCTGCGACGCCTCCTCCATCGACGGGCTGACGCCCTCGACGACGCCAATCAGCACCAGGAAGGCGACCGGCGTGAAGGACAGGACCTGCGAGATCCAGATGCCGGTCAGCCCGTAGAGCCAGCGGCCGGGCTCGACGCCGAACAGGCTGGCGACCGCCTGGGTGACGAAGCCGGCGCGGCCAAACAGCAGGATCAGCGCCAGGCCGATGACGAAGGGAGGCGTGATGATCGGCAGGATGGTCAGGAGCCTGAGCGCCTTCTTGCAGGGAAAGCGCGTGCGGGTAGCGACGAGCGCGAAGGCGAGGCCGAGCAGCGTCGAGGAAAGGCCGGTCACGATGCCGAGCCACAGCGTGCGCCAGGCGACCCCGCACCGGGCGCCGCCGACGACGCAGTCGAGGCTCCAGATGCCCGGATCCTGCATGTTGCGGATGAAGCCATCCGGATTGAACGAGCCGTCGAAGTCCTGCACGGCGCCGACGAACATGCTGCCGACGGGATAGAAGACGAAGACGGCGACCAGGAAGACGAGCAGCGCGATGGCGCTGACGACGAAGGCGTCGCCCTTCATGACGCCGCGCTCGGCCAGGCCGAATGAAAACACCAGCACGAAGACGACGGCGCTCAGCACCGCGCCGGCACCCATCGACGGCTGGCCGTCGGCGAGCGGCCCGAACAGGTTCTCGCTGACGGTCCAGGTCCAGCCGGTGAAGCCGATGGAGAGGCCCTGGAGGCAGAGGAACAGCAGGCCGAGCCCCCCTGCCCAGGCCAGCATGGCGCCGCGGCGCATCGGGTCCGCCATGCCGCGCGCCATGCCGGCCGCGAGCAGGAACAGGACGACGCCGGCAAGCCAGAACCGGCCGTGCGTGACGATCTGCACCAGGCCGGGCGCGGCCTCCGGCGACAGAGGAAAGCCGCCCAGCCAGCCGAAACCGAAGAAGCCGCCTTCGATCCGATACCACGGCAGCAGCATGAGCGCCGCCACGCCCAGAACGAGGACGATGTCCAGCCTTCGATTGGGGCGCGTCATGGCGGACCTCGCTGTCAGCGTTGAGAAGAGGCGGCGCCCTGGGGTTCTGGGGGCGGGCGCCGCCTATTGGCGCGTCAGTTGGCGGCTGCGCCGACTTCGCGGTCCCAGCGCTCGAGCAGTTCCTTGCGCTTGGCCGGGTCGCCGTAGGTCTTGAAGTCGTAGTCGATCAGCTTGATGTCCTCGAAGCGCGGCGCCTCCTTGGGGATTTCCGCATTCTTGTTGGAGGGAAGCTGGAAGGACTTGGCGTCCTTCATGCGCGACTGCACCTCTGCCGTCAGAGCCCAGTCGTACCAGGTCTTGGCGTTTTCGAGGTTGCGCGCCCCCTTGATGATCGACATGGAACCGATCTCGTAACCGGTGCCTTCGCAGGGCGTGCCGGACTTGACGGGGAAGCCTTCGACGGCCTGCGCCACCGCATCGTGGACGAAGACGATGCCGAGCGCCGTCTCGCCGCGCGCCGCCGCCTTGACCGGCGCGGAGCCGGACTTGGTGTATTGCGAGACGCTGCCGTTGAGCTGCTTCAGATAGTCGAAGGCCTTCTCCTCGCCCATGATCTGCACGAGGGAGGCGAGCGCGGTGTAGGCGGTGCCCGAGGAATTCGGGTTGGCGATCTGGATCTCGCCCTTCAGTTCCGGCGCCAGAAGGTCGGCCCAGCACTTCGGCTCCTTGTAGCCCTTCGCCTTGAAGATGTCGGTGTTGTAACCCCAGCCGAGCGCGCCGGCATAGACGCCGACCGTGCGGTAGCCGGAGCTTTCGGCCTGCTTCTTGGCCCAGTCGTTGAGCTGGTCGAGCATCGGCGACTTGTATTCCAACGTCAGGCCCTCGGAAGCCGCCTGGAGGTGCGGATCGCCGGTGCCGGCCCACCAGATGTCGGTCTTCGGATTGCGGGCTTCGGCGCGCACCTTGGCGTAGGTCTCGCCCGAGGACAGGCGCACCATGTTGACCTTGATGTCGTTGTGGGCCTTCTCGAAATCGCCCTTCATCTGTTCGCAGATGACGACGTCGGCCGAGCAGATGAGATTGAGTTCGCCCGCCGCCTGGGCCGGCACCGCGGCCGCAGCCGTGCCGGCGAACAGCAGCATGGAAAGGGTCTTCGTTTTCATCGGTATCCTCCGTTTGTAATCGGTTTGCCTGTGAACGGGACGCAAAAAGGCTTTCGGCTCGCCCCTCGGCGGCGCGCTCGTCAGTTCGGGTTTCGGGAGTGCCTGCGGGGTCCGGTCAGTTCGTCGGGGCGATCTCCGCGTCGAACCGCTCCAGCAGCCGACTTCGCTCCTGCGGCGAGCCGAAAGTGGCGAAATCGTAGTCGACCATCTTGATCATCGAGATGTCGGGCGCGGCCGCCGGCAGCACCGAGCGGGCGTTGGACGGCACCTGGTTCTGGCCGGCGGCCGCACCGGTGCTCTGGCCCTCCGGGCTGAGGACGAAGTCGACGAAGCGCCGGGCCTCGGCCGGATGCCGCGCGCCCTTGACGATGCTGACGGCGCCGATCTCGTAGCCCGTGCCCTCGCAGGGGGCGACGATGACCAGCGGATAGCCGGCCTGCTTCTGGGTGACGGCGTCATGCATGAAGGAGATGCCGATCACCGTTTCGCCGCGCGCCGCTGCCTTCACCGGGTCCGCGCCGGCGCTGGTGTAGCGGGCGATATTGCGGTTCAGCTGCGCCAGGAAGCGGAACGCCTCGTCCTCGCCGAAGAGCTGCACCAGCGTCGCCAGCGTCGTGAAGGCGGTTCCCGAGGAGTTCGGATTGCCGCTCTCGATGCGGCCGCGATAGGCGGCGTCGGCCAGGTCCTTCCAGCAGGCCGGGGCCGGCAGCTTCAACTTACGCAGCAGGTCGGCGTTGTAGGCGAAGCCAAGCGCCCCGGCATAGATGCCGGCCGAGCGCCCGCCGGACAGGGCGAAGAAATTCTGCGCCCAGGGCAGCATGTCGCTTTCATGCGCGGGATGATACGGCTCCAGCAGGTTTTCCGATCCCGCCTGCAAATGCGTGTCGCCGGTACCGCCCCACCAGACGTCGGCGGTCGGCGCCGCCTTCTCGGCACGGATCTGGTTGAGGATGTCGCCGGTGCTCCTGCGCGTCATGGAGATCTCGAGGCCGGACTTCGCCTCGTAGACGCGCTGCATGGCAGAACACCACGCCTCGTCCACCGCGCACAGCACGGTCAGCGCCGGCGCCGCCATGGATGCCGCCGTGCCGCACAGCCAAAGGGCCACGCCCGCGCCGAGAGCGGTGATGCCTCTCACTTGATCCTCCCGTTCGGGACGTCGCCGTCCCTTCCTCCGCGTTCAGGATGGCACATTCGCGACCCGCCGCAATCGAAGAATCGTTACCTTTCTTACAGCAGGGCGGCGGTGCGGCGGCGGAAAATGACAAACATGACAAATGTGACGCCGCCGTATAATGCGAGCCGCTTTGAACATTGCCGCCGCCCTGCCTATGATGCGGGCGGGAGGAAGGCCAGTGCTGAACGATCGGATTCGCATCCTGATCGTCGAAGACGATCCGGAGATGGCGGAGCTTGTTTCCGACCTCGTGGAGGCGGAAGGCTGGACGCCGCTCGCCGCCTCGTCGGCCGAAGCGGCCGAGACCGTGCTGGCGCGCGAAACCGTGCATCTCGTGCTTGTCGACCACAACCTGCCGGGCACGTCGGGGCGCACCTTCGCGCAGCGCCTGCGCGCCCGCACCAACATCGGCATCGTCATGGTGACGGCGGCGGGAAGCGCCGCTGACCGGGTGCTGGGGCTGGAAACGGCGGCCGACGACTATGTCGTCAAGCCCTTCGAGCCGATCGAGCTGACGGCGCGCATCAAGGCGGTGCTGCGCCGAACGATCCCCTCCCTGAAGCCCGACCGGGAAAGCGAGCGGGGCTCCGAGCCTGCCGCGCTCAGGCTCGGCGACTGGTCGGTGGACCTGACCAGGCGCAACGCGCTGTGCCTGGCCGATCCGGCGAAATCGCTGACCAGTGCCGAATTCAGCCTGCTGGAAATCCTTGCCGAAACGCCGAACGTGCCGGTCAGCCGCGCCCATATCCTCGAACGCCTGGGCACCGAAAGCGACCGCTACATCGATCGCAACGTGGACGTGCTGGTGCTGAGACTCCGGCGCAAGATCGAGCGCAATCCCGACCTGCCTCGCCACATCAGGACGCGACGCGGCAAGGGCTATGTTCTCGAGACGGATGACGGCGAGCCCGCTTCGTGATCAGCCGCTCCTTCCTCTCCTCGATCGCCTTTCGCCTGCCCTTCGCGATCGTCTTCATCTGCGTGCTCGTCTTCAGCCTGGCGACCATTGCCGTCTTCGGCCTGCAACGGGCGCGGCAGGAGATGGCGGCCTATGGCCTGCAGGCTTTTTCCAGTCTTGCCAAGGCGTCGCTGGTGTCGCGGCAGGTCTCCGACCTCGTTTCCAGCGCTCCCTTCCTGATGAACGCGACGTCGCCCTACCGCGTCTCCAGCGAAAGCCGTTCGGTGGTCGCCCAGGTCGATGCGCTGTTGCGCGCCATGCAGCCGGAGAGCGGCGAAACGGCGGCAAGGGGTTTCGCCAGCGCCCACATCGTCGAGCTTCTGGAAACTATCCGCACCCAGACGACGACGCTTGCCAGCGACGCCGATTCCGCTCAGCAGCACAAGGCCGAAGCGGCGGGGGCGCTGGGCGAGATCGCCGCCGGGCGCGGCGTCGCCGACGGGGATTTCCGCCGCCGGCTGAACGCCGTGGTGCAAGCGGCCGCCAGTTCCGACAGCCTCTTCCAGCTTGGCGAACTGCGCCGCCGCTACGTCGCCGAGACAGCGCCGCGCCTCGAACGCGCCGCACCTGACGCAAGGGTCTCCAGGGTTGAGCTTGCGCCGTATGAGCGCGTCTTCGAGGCACAGACGCAATACCTGCTCGAGATGTTTTCTATCCGCGCGGCAGTGGCACGGCTGCATCTGGTCTCGCGCGACCTTTCGCACGCCACCGAAACGCAGAGCGAGGCCGTCGCCCGCGGCCTCAACGACGACCTTGTCGCCACCTCCGACGCACTGAGCCACCTGCTCGCCGTCGTCACCATCGCCTCGCTGCTGGTTCTGGCCATGGCTATCCTGTCGATCCGCTCGGTCATGCGCGTATCGCGCGGCATCGTTTCCCTTTCCGGTGGCATGAACGCGCTGGCCGAAGGGCGTAAAGACGTGGAAACGCCGGATTATAACGGCACCGAAACGGAACTGGTCCGGCTTCTGGAAGCCTTCCGCGCCTTCCGCGAGAGCGTCGGGCGCATTTCGCGGCTACGGCGCACCGCCGAGGCGGCTGCCCGGACGATCCGCTCCACCTTCCGCAACATGAACGAGGGCATCGCCCTGTTCGATCCGTCCGGCCGGCCGATCACCATGAACCGGCGCGTGATCGAACTCGTCGGCTGGTCCGGATCTGCGCGCAAGCTGCCTTTGCGGGCCTTCGTCGCGCCCATACCCGACATAGATCCCGCTCTGCTGCCAAGCGGCGGCGAAGCCGGCCTGCTCGACGGCCGCTTCGTCACGCGCCATCGGCGGGCCGAGCGGGTGACGGAGGTTTCGCTGTCGCGCCAGACGGACGGCGGCATCGTGCTCCTGGCGCGCGACGTGACCGAGATGGACCGGCGGGAAGCGGAAGCGGCCCGGGCCTATCGTCTCGACGGCATCATGCGCATGACGCACCAGGTCAGCCACGAGGTCGGCAACATGATCGGCATCATCACCGGCAGTCTCGGCCTGCTGGAGCGCGAGGAAGGCGGCTTCAGTCCGCGCCAGAAGCGGCACCTTGCGCGCATCCGCAAGGCCGCCGACCGGGGCCGCTCGCTGGCCGCGAGCATGCTTTCGGTCGGCAGCCAGCAGCCGATCCATCCCAACGTGCTGGAACTCGGCGCCCTGCTGCGCGGCATGGCCGACGTGCTGGAGATCGCCATCGGCGAGAACTGCCGGCTTGCCTTCGACATCCCGGACCAGTTGCCAACGGTGCTGCTCGATGCGGCTCTGTTCGAGCAATCCATTCTCAATCTATGCCTCAACGCCTCGGCCGCCATGCCCGAAGGCGGCCGGATCCGCATAAGCTGCGCGGAAAGGGAAGCAAGCGTCGTCGTCTCGGTGACGGACGAAGGCATCGGCATGTCGCCCGAGGCCGTGGACAAGGCGTTCGAGCCTTATTTCACCACGCGCGAGGGAAAAGGCGGCGCCGGCCTCGGCCTTGCCATGGTGTACGGCTTCGTGCGGCAAAGCGGCGGCGAAGCCAATATCGTCTCCTGCCCCGGCAAAGGCACGAAGGTGGAAATGACGCTCCCGATAGCAGGCTGAGACGGGTCCACTTGTCAACGGCGGAGCAACCGACCCAGTTTTCACCGCCGCTTTCAGGCGGCGGACGGCAGGCAGGCGGGGCCGATGGGCTCGAAGCTCTTATAGGTGAGGATGAACTCACGGTGGCCAAGATGCTCCGACTTCGTCAGCTTGCCGCGCGCGACATCCTTGATCAAATCGACGATCTCGGAGCCGACGTCTTCCAGCGTGGCACGGTCTTCCAGGATGCGTCCGGCATCCACGTCCATGTCGCCGGCCAGCTTGCGGTAGGTATCGGGATTGGCGCAGACCTTGACGACCGGCGAAATGGCCGATCCGGACACCGAACCGCGACCCGTCACGAACAGGGTCATGTGGCAGCCGGAAGCGATCATCTCCACGATCTCGGCATTGTCGGAAATGTTCGGGAAGCCGAAGCGAACTTCGCCATCGGGAACGACATCCATCAGGAACAGACCTCCGGCGGGCGGAATATCGCCGGGTTTGATGATGCCTGAGATTTTTGAAGAGCCGGATTTGGCGTAGGCCCCCATCGACTTCTCCTCGATGGTGGAGAGCCCGCCATCGGCATTGCCCGGCGCGAAGCTGCCGTAGCCGAGCGTCGCATAGTAGCGCGCGGCCTTGTCGACCGCGGCGCGCAACTCGTCGCCGAGTTCCGGCGTCAAGGCCCGCGCGGCCATGATCTCCTCGCAACCGATCAACTCGCCCGTCTCCTCGAAGATGCAGGTGGCGCCTGCATCCACCAGACGGTCGAAGGCGCGACCCACGGCTGGATTCCCGGTCAGGCCGCTGGTGCCGTCCGAGCCGCCGCATACGGTGCCAATCATCAGTTCGTCGAGGCGCATCGGAACCGTCTCGGCGCCGGCCAGCGCGTCGAGCTGCTCGCTCACCCAGTGGGTGCCATCCTCGATCGTCGACAGCGTCCCGCCATTGTTCTGGATTGTCAGTGTCTGCACCGGGCGGCCGCTTTCGGCGACGATCCGGGACAGCGAGAACTTGTTGAAGCTTTCGCAGCCGAGGGAAAGCAACAGCACAGCGCCCACATTGGGATGCGTGCAGAGGCGCTCCATCATCTTCTGCGCGTATTCATTGGGGAAACAACCGGGAAAACCGATGAGATGAACGTCACCGCCCCTGAAATTGGCGATGATCTCGCGGCCGACATGATGCGCGCATTCGACCAGGTAGGCGACGACCACCACGTTCCGGATCCCCTTGCGGCCATCGGACCTCAGATACCCGCGCAGTTCGGCCTCGTTGCTCATTTCGCCTTCTCCTCGTCCGATGCCTCGATGACATGGGTCTTGGTATAGTCGCTCTGCATGTTGTGGACATGCACATGCTCGCCGGCGTCGATGCGGCTCGTGGCCGAGCCGATCGGCACGCCGTACTTCATGATCTTCTCGCCCGGCGCAATGGCGCGGCGGGCGACCTTGTGGCCGAGCAGGACGGATTTGCCGATGCGCACGAGCCGACCGGCAACGACGATCTCCTCGCCGTCGCCGATCGGCCGCTTCGCCACCAGCACGTTGTCGCTGTCGGCCAGCAGCAGCAGCCGCTCGTCATAGCGATCGGGTGGCATGCCGGGCGAGACTGCGTCAGCGGTGGGCATCACATCACGCCGAAGGTGGAAAACGCCTCGCACGCGCTCATGCCCTCGCGGATGGCGACCGCCACCTTGTTTTCCGTACGCACCTTGTCGAGCGCGCGCTGGATCGCTTCGGCTTCGGCCGCCTTCGGGATGATGAGCACACCTTCACGGTCGGCGAAGACCAGGTCGCCCGGGACGATCGTCACGTCGCCGATCCGGATCGGGCAGCGATAATCGATCACCTTGCCGCGGGGACCCTGGTCCTGCGCATAGATGCCGCGCGAGAACACGTTGAAGCCGAGATTCTCGATTTCCCAGCTGTCGCGCAGGTAGCCGTCCACGATGGCTCCGGCCGCTTTCAGATGCTGGGCGCGCGTCGACATCAGGCCGCCCCAAAGCGCGTAGCGCAGCGACGCGCCGGTGGCGATGTAGACCTCATCCTCGCGCAAGTCGTCGAGCGCCTCCATCATCAAGCCGAACGGCTTGTTGGCCAGAGGCCCGACCGACGATGGCGATCCCTCGGAGAAGACGTCCGCCTCCAGCACGGTCATTGCGCGACCGACGATCTTCATGTCGGAACGCAGCGGCGCGATGCCGGCCGGCAGGAACTGGTGCTGATAACCCATCACGTCGAGAACGTCGCCGACGACGGCGGTGAACAGCTCGTCCTTGAGGACCTGGAAGACGGTCTTGTCGGATTTCTGGAATTGCTCGGACATAGGCGCTTTCCTCTAACGGGACAGAAGGGTGGAAAGGATCGGCACGTAGGTGACCAGCAGCAGGAAGGCGAACAGGCCCGCATACATGCTGAAGGCCTGGCGCGTGAAATCGCTCACCTTCACCTTGGCGATGTTGCAGACCATCAGCATGACCGTGCCGACCGGCGGCGTCAGCGTGCCGATGGACAGGTTGACGATGATCACGATGCCGAAATGGATGGGGTCGATACCGAGCGCCTTCACGGTCGGCAGGAGGAGCGGCACCAGCACGATCATCAGTGCGGTGCCTTCGATCAGCATCCCGAGAAACAGCAGCACGATGTTCAGCAGGAGAAGGAAAACATAAGGATTGGACGTCAGCGACGAGATCAGCTGGGCCAGCGACTGGCCGGCCTGCTCCATGGAGAACACCCAGGCGAGCGCCGAGGACGCCATGATGACGAGCAGCACCGACGCCGTCGACTTGGTGGTCTCGATAAGAGCGTCGACGACATGGCTGACACGCATTTCGCGGTAGATGACGAAGCCGATGACGAGAACCAGCGTCACCGCGACGGCACCCGCCTCGGTAGGCGTGAAGATGTTGGCCCTGATGCCGCCGAGGATCGCCAGGATGAGGACGACGGCGGGCCAGGCGGAAGCCAGCGTATCGACGAGTTCCTTGCCCGTGAGACGATGCGTGCGACTTGCCTTGTAGCCGCGCCGCACGGAGGTCGTATAGGCGGCGAACATCAAGATGGCGGCGCCGACGATGCCGGGGATGATGCCGGCCATGAACATCTTGCCGATCGAGACGTCGGCAATCAGGCCGTAGATGATGAGGGCGATGCCGGGCGGGATAATGGGCGTGATCAGCGACCCCGCTGCCGTCACGGCACAGGAAAAGGCCCGGTCGTAGCCGCGCTTTTCCATTTCCGGAACCATCATGCGCGTGAGCATGGCGCTGTCGGCGAGATTGGACGCGCTGACGCCGCCCATGAGGGTGGACACCAGGATATTGGTGAGCGCCATGCCGCCGCGCAGGCGTCCGACGAAGAGGTCTGCGACCTTGATCATGCGCTCCGCGATCCCCGTATGCGACATGACCGTGCCCAGCATGATGAAGAAGGGGATCGCCAGCAGGGAGCTGTTCTGGGCCGGCCCGATGAAGCGCTGGACGGCAATCTGGATCGGAATCTGGTTGATGAAGATGAAGTAGGCGAAAACCGCCATGAGGATGCCCACGTAGAGGCGCAGATTCAGCGCGAAGAGGGCAAGCATGATGAGGATGACGATGGACAGGTTCATTGCGCGTGCCCCGAAAACGCTGCACGCGCACTGCGAATGGCGTGCTGGGCCATATAGATGGCGATGACGACGAAACCGACCGGCACGGCGATGTCGATCCAGAAGTAGGAGATTCTCAGAATGCCGGTCACCTTGAAGTGGACATTCATCGCCAAAAGCAGGCCGACATAAGAGACATAGAGAAGGAAGGCTGCCGACAGCAGCGACATCGCCAGATTGATGGCGGCTGCGACCTTGGCGGAGCACATCTCCAGCAGCAGCGGGATATGCAGGTGCTGGTCGTCCTGTTCGGCGGCGATGGCGCCCAGCATGATGATCCAGATCATGAGCAGGCCGGAGATTTCTTCCGTGGACTGCAGCGGCCGGCCGAGGAAATACCGCATCACCACCGCGACGTTGAACACGACGAGGAGGATCAGCAGCGGTATGGCTGCGAGCCGATGCGCGAGGCGCGCTATGGATTCCATGACGATGCTCCTGGTATCACTGCGGCCATCCCTGCAAACGCAGGGCGCCGGCTCGCGACGATCGGGGACGGCCGTATCCGGCCGCCCCTTTCGCCTGGGAGCGGTTTCAGTTCAGCTCGGCCTTGATCTGGTCGTAGAGACCCGGCGTCCATTCCGGAAATTCGGTGTAGACCTTCTCGGTCAGGGCCTTGAAGGGCGCTGTATCGACATCGATGACTTCGACGCCCGCCTCCTTCATTTTCCCGATCATCTGGTTGTCGAGATCGGTGGTCAGCTTCTGGCTGTAGAGCCCTGCGTCGTAAGCCGTATCTTCGATCAGCTTGAGCTGGTCGGCGGGGATCTTGCTGAAGAAAGCCTCACCGCCGACGAACATGGCCGTGTTCGTCAGATAGCCGATCTTGCTCAGATATTTGGCTTCCTCGTGGAACTTTTGGCCATAGAGAACGGCGATCGGATTCTCGACGCCGTCGATGACGCCCTGCGTCAGCGCCGGGAACGTCTCACCCAGCGGCATCGGCGTCGGAGTGGCACCCATCGCCTCGAAGATCTTGATCTGCATGTTGTTGTTCGGCACGCGGATCTTCATGCCCTTCAGGTCGTCCGGGGTGCGGACCGGCTTCTTGGTGATCAACTGCCGGACGCCGTAGAGGTAGTTGCGCATCACGATGTGGATGCCCTTCTCCTTCAGTTCGTCCGACTTCTTCTTGAACCATTCGCCGTCATAGATCTTGAACAGCTTCGACGGATCGTCGGCGAGATACGGCCCGAACAGCACGCCGAGGTCCGGATCATAGTCGGCCAGGAAGCCGACATCGGTGATGGTGATGACGTTGAGGCCCATCATGGCCTGCTCGGTGACGTCCTTCTTGGAGCCGAGCTGGGAACTGGGGAAAAGCTCCAGCGTGATCTCGCCGTTGCTCTTCTTCTCCAATTCGTCCTTCCAGTAGTGCATGACCTGATCGACAGGTTCGCCCGGATTGTTCTCATAGGCGACCTTGATGGATAGCGGGTCGGCGAAACCGGCGGCGCTGCCGGCAAGCAGCAGTCCCGCCGCAAGCAGGCATCTGTTGAAAATGTTCATTTGCGGGTCCTCCCTGTGTTGGACGGTTGTGGTTGGTTTCAGAAGCCGACCAGGGCTCCGCCGTCGACGACGAGCGTCTGGCCGGTGACGTAGCCGGCGGCCGGCGAGGCAAGGAACACCGCGGCCCAGCCGATATCCTCAGGCTGTCCCACGCGTCCCATCTGGATGCGGCCGAGGATCTTGTTCAGCCGGGCGGCGTCGTTCGAGGTGGCGGCACGGAACAGCGCTGTGTCGATCCAGCCCGGCGCGATGCCGTTCACGCGCACGCCGCGGCTGGCATATTCCGCGGAGAGCCCGCGCACGGCGCCAAGCAGCGCCGATTTCGCGGTCGTGTAGCCCATGACAAAGGGCTGGCCGATGAAGGATGTCATCGAGGCGAGGAAGATCACCGATCCGCCGCCGCGCGCCGCCTGGCCCGGAACGATGCAGCGGGTCAGTTCGAGCGCTCCGCGCACATGGACGTCGAACACCCTGTCAAAGTCTTCCGCCGTCTGTTCCTCGAACGGCTTCTTGACGGTGTTGCCGGCGTTGTTGACCAGAATATCGACCGCCCCCCGGCTCGCCTCGATATCGGCCGCGGCATCCTTCAGCGACGCCAAGTCGCTAAGGTCCATCGTTCTGGAGGCAACGTCGCCGCCGATCTCGGCTTTCGCGGCCTCCAGCACATCGGCGCGGCGGCCGGCGACGGTGACGCGCGCTCCGGCGGCTGCAAGCGCCTTGGCGATGGCAAGTCCCAATCCGCCGCCGCCGCCGGTGACCAGCGCGTGTTTTCCGGAGAGGCCGAACGCCTTTTCGAGTGGGGTCGGTTCAGTCATGTGTCAGATACGCTCGACAAGGATCTTGAGGACATCGCGATCGCCGTCCCAATAGGGCAGCGCCGCTTCGGCTTGGTCGAAGGGAAAGACTTTCGAAATGAGGTCGTCGGCCGCCGCGCCGATCGTCTCCAGATGCGCAATCACGGCATGGAAATCGTTGAGCGTGGCATTGCGCGAGCCCAGGATGTCGAGTTCCTTCAGATTGAAGAACTGGGTCTGGTACGTGACCGGCGCCTTGGAGTAGCCGACATAGACGACGCGGCCCGAAAAGCCGGCCAGATCGACCGCCTGGGTGAAGGTCGCAGGCAGGCCGACCGCCTCGAAGGCAACGTCGACGCCGTCGTCATGCGTCAGCCGGTTGATTTCGGCGACAACTTCGTCCCCGCCCGCCGGCAACGCGTGGGCTGCGCCGAACTTGACGGCCAGACGGCGCTTTTCCTCGCTCGGATCGATGGCGATCACGCGCGCTCCGCGTGCAACGGCACCGATCAGCACGCCCATGCCGATCATGCCGCAGCCAATCACGGCCACCGTATCGTGTGCCGTGACACGTCCGCGGCCGACCGCATGGAAACCGACCGAAAGCGGCTCCACCAATGCCAGGTGGCGAGGCGCCAGGGTTTCGTTGAGGATCAGCTTTTCGGCCGGAAGGTTGACCTCCTCGGCCAGACCGCCGTCCTGCTGGACACCCAGTGTCTTGTTGTAGCGGCAGGCGTTGACCCTGCCCTTGCGACATGACGTACACCGGCCGCAACTGGTATACGGCATGACGATGACGCGCCTTCCGACGGCATAGGCCGGGTCGACGCCCCGCCCCGCCGATACGATCTCCCCGCCGATCTCGTGGCCCGGAATGCGCGGCAAACCGACAAGCGGGTTCAATCCCCTGAAGGTGTTCAGGTCGCTGCCGCAAAGGCCGACATGATGCACGGATATCCGTACCTCGCCCTCTGCTGGTGCGTCGAGCGGCACTTCGTGGAAGCGGGCGACCTTTTCCTTTTCGATCCGCAATGCCCTGATCATGATGCCATATCCCGCGTTTCGGCCGCCGTCGCGCTGCGGGTCAGAACCGCCCGCACGGCCTGCTCGCTGTATTCGTAGTGATTGGAAAGGGCGCGAAGCGCGTCCGGAAGATTCCGCGAACGGAGTGCCGCGACGATGGCGCGGTGGTCTTCTATCGTGCGCTCGCTGTTCTCGCGGCTGTTCTTGCCGATCTCCATGTAGAAGATGAGCGTGTGGGTCAGCACCGTGTACAGCGTCATCGCCACGCGGTTGTCGGCAACGCGGACGATCTCGTTGTGGAAGGCATAGTCGGCCTCGGCCGCCTCACGTGCCGTGAGCGCCCGCTCCATGCGCGAAACATGTTTCTCCAGCAGGGCCAGGTCATCTTCCGTCGCGTTCTCCAGCGCCTGCGGAAGCAGGCCGAGATCGATGATGCGACGAAAATCGAGAAGATCCTGACAGGTCTTCGGACTGCGGTCGAAATACTGGTCCATGACATGGAAGACGGCGCCGATATTGGGCGCACAGACGCGCGGGCCTCGCTGCGTCTTCTCGATTATGCCAAACGCTTCCAGGTGGATAAGAGCTTCGCGGACCGTATTGCGGCTCACATCCAGCCGCTCGGCGATATCCCGCTCGTTCTGGAGCAGGTCGCCGGGCTTGTAGTTTTCCGGAATTTCGCTCCGCAACGTCGAGACGACGCTTTGGACCGCGCTCGTTCTGGCCAAGTCAACCTCCCATTGGTCCAACAATAGGACCAATGGGAGGCTTTTAACACAGCACCACCTTCGTAAGCAACCGGGAATCGAGAATGTCGTACCGCCGCCGATCAGACCGCGCCGCCGGCAGGCCTCGATCGGATTTGGAGCCGAGTTTGTCGCTGCGGCCGACCCAGTCGAGGATCGTGCCAAGCTCGCCCTGAATGGTGATTATGCAGCGACCCTGCTTTTCGCCGGGAGTGACCATCAGGAAGTCGATGATCCAACGGATGGCGTCGGTGGCTTGGAGCGCATCGTCAGGATGCGAAGGCACTTCGGTCAGCCGTTCGATCCTGCGGCGATAGGCCTCCGCTGTATTCGGATGAATGTTGGGCGTGCCTGGAAGCATGTCCTGCAGACGTGCGGTGAGACCGTCCTGCCTGGTTTCCAACTCGGTCAATCTGGCGGAGAAGGACCGGTGCCAGCCTGCCTGTTCGATGACGCGCGCGATCTCGGCGATGGCGGCGAGCATCATGGATAGGGAGGGAAGGAAATCGCCCCCATGCGATCTGTCTCAGCCAGATCGACGTCTACGCATGAGCGACGATAGCAAGGTTCGCCATCTTCGCAGCTACATAGATTATGGAAGGTTCGTCATAGCCTGTGATGACAAGAGCCGTCTGATCTGGGGCAATCAGAACTTCGAGATGCAGACGCACTGCATTTGACCCACCACAAGGACCTACTTGACCGATCGGCAATCGTCCGAGAGTTCCATCGTTATCTGATCTACCGCTCATTCCGCAGCCTGCGCTCGAGCGCGCGGCTGTAGCGCGAGATGAAAAAGCAGAACGCCGCATAGATCAGGGCAACGAAGACGTAACCCTCGACGATGAAGGTCCGCCATTGCGGGTCGGCCAGCGCCTGCTTCGCGGCGAGCAGCAGGTCCGTCAACCCCACGATACCGACGAGCGAGGTGTCCTTGAACAAGCCGATGAACAGGTTGGCGATCGCCGGAATGGCATGCCGCAGCGCCTGTGGCAGCACCACCAGCAGCGATGTCTGCCAGTAGGTGAGGCCGAGCGCCGCAGCCGCCTGCTCCTGGCCCGGGGACACGGCCTGCAGGCCGCCGCGGATGGCCTCGGCGAGATAGGCGGCGCTGAACAGCGTGATCGCCGCCAGAGCGCGCAGCAGGGCGTCGACTTGCAGCCTGCCGGGTAGGAACAGCGGTATCATGAACGACGCCATGAACAGCACGCTCACCAGCGGCACCCCGCGGACCATCTCGATGGTGGCGACGCAGATCGATTTCACCACCGGCAGCCGCGAACGGCGGCCGAGCGCCAGCAGCACCGCGAGCGGAAAGGCACAGACGATGCCGCCGATGGCGAGCAGGACCGTCAGCGGCAGGCCGCCCCACAGGTCGGTCGGCACCGGCGCCAGGCCGAGTGTGCCGCCGCGCATCAGCAGGAGGATGATGGCCGTGCCGAGCAGCCATCCTCCAAGCACCATGCGCCAGCCGAAGCGCAGCGAGCAACTCGCCAACACCAGGACGACGGCGAGCGCGAGCGCCAGAAGCGGCCGCCATTGCTCCTCATAAGGGTAGCGGCCGAACAGGATCAGCCGGTACTTCTCATGGATGAATGCCCAGCAGGCCCCGCCATTGGCGCGGCAGGCGTCCGGAGAGGCGGCCGCCCACGTGGCGTCGAAGAAGGCCCAGCGCAACAGCGGCGGCAGCAGCATGACGAAGGCGGCAAGCATCGCCACCGTCAGCAGCGAATTGCTGATGCTGCCGAACAACCTGTAGCGCAATCCGGAAACGGCGGCGTTCATTGTGTACCGACCAGCGCCACGCGCGCATTGTACCAGTTCATGAAGGCGGAGATCGACAGGCTAATCGCCAGGTACGCGGCCATCATGATGGCGATCACCTCGACCGCCTGGCCGGTCTGGTTGATGATCGTATTGCCGATGGACATCAGGTCGGGATAGCCGATGGCAATCGCCAGCGAGGTGTTCTTGGCGAGATTGAGATACTGGTTGGCGAGCGGAGGCACCGCGACCTTCAATGCCTGCGGGATGACGACCAGCCGCATGGTCTGGCCCCGCTTGAGGCCGAGTGCCGCGGCGGCCTCCGCTTGCCCCCGATCGACCGACATGATGCCGGCGCGCAGGATCTCGGCGATGAAGGCGGCGTTGTAGAGCGACAGGCCGATCAGCAGCGCCGTCAGTTCGGGAGATACCTGGCCGCCGCCCGAGAAGCCAAAGCGGGTGGGGCGCGGCACGTCGAAGGGCGTCGTCATGGCGACGAACAGGAACGCGAGGCTCGGCAGCCCGGCAAGCAGCAGGGCTCGTGGCCAGAGCGGCGGCGGGCCGCCGAAGCGATCGGCCCGACGCCGCGCCAAAAGGCCATAGGCGAAGGCGGCGACCATGCCGACAAAAAGCGCGGCGAGCACCAGCCAGAGACCCGAATGCAGGATCGGGAAATGCAGGCCGCTCTTGGCCAAATAAACGCCGAACGGCAGTTTCGGCGCCGCGGCAGCGGCCGGCAGCATCTGGGTCAGCACCGCGTACCAGACATAGAGCTGCAACAGCAGCGGGACGTTGCGGACCAATTCGACATAGCCCGTCGCAAGGGGAGCGACGAGCGGATTGCGCGACAGGCTGGCGATGCCGACGAAGGTGCCGGCGACGGTCGACAGGATGACGCCGAGCAGCGCGACCACCAGCGTGTTGAGCAGGCCGACCAGCAGCGCTGTGCCAAATGTGGCATCGGCGCTGTAGGGGATGAAGCTCTGGCCGATCTCGAAACTGGCCGCCTGCCACAGGAACCCGAATCCGGTGCGGATCGAGCGCGCTTCGAGATTGCCGACGAGGTTGAGGCCAAGGAAGGCGACGACGCCGGCGACGATGGCCAGCACCAGCACCTGAATGGCGAGAGCGCGGAAGGCCGGCTCGTTCCAGCCTCCCGCACGCCGCTCCGTTTCGACTGCGGCGGCCTTCATCTCATCGTATCGGCAGGGCGTACATCAGCCCGCCATGCGTCCACAGCGCGTTGGCGTTGCGCTCCATGCGCAACGGCGTCCCGGGTCCGACATTGCGGTCGAAGATTTCGCCGTAGTTGCCGACCCGCTTGATCACGCGGTAGGCCCAGGCGGCGTCGAGGCCGAGCTTCTCGCCCATATCGCCCGACGAGCCGAGCAGCCGCTGGATGCCGGGGTCCTTGCTGTCCTTCATCTCGTCCACATTGGCAGAGGTGACGCCCCTTTCCTCGGCCTCCACCAGCGCCATCAGCGTCCACTTGGCGACGGTGAAGAAGTCGAGATCGTTGCGGCCGACGACCGGCCCGAGCGGCTCCTTGGAGATCATTTCCGGCAGGATCTGCCAGTCGTCCGGATTGGGCGCGTCGGATGCGCGGACCGAGGACAGGTAGGACATGTCTGCGGAAAAAGCCTGGCAGCGCCCGCTGAAGAAGGCGGCACGCGCTTCCTGCTGGGATTCGAACACCACCGGCGTGAACGTCTTGCCGTTGGCGCGGAAATAGTCCGCCATGTTCAGTTCGCTGGTGGTGCCGGTGGCGGTGCAGATGCTGGCGCCGTCGAGGTCGAGCGCGCTCTTGAGATCAAGCGACTTGGGGACCAGGAAGCCCTGGCCGTCATAGAAATAGACGCCGGCATAGAGCAGGCCGAGCGAAGCGTCGCGCGTCAGCGTCCAGGTGGCGACGGTGGTCAGCATGTCGACCTCGCCGGACTGCAGGGCGGTAAAGCGCTGCTGCGGGCTGAGCGGCACGAACTTCTCCTTGGCGGCGTCGCCCAGGATGGCGGTCGACACCGCGCGGCAGAAATCGGTGGTCAGGCCGGTCCACTGGCCCGAACTGTCGGCGATCGAGAAGCCGCCGATGCCGGTGCTGACGCCGCAGGCGGTTTCGCCGCGCTGGCGGATGCCGTCGATGGTGGTGCCCGCCTGCGCCGGCATGGCAAAGCCCGCGCAGGTCGCCATCAGCATGGCGCCCGCAAGACCGTTTCTGAGCAGATGGTTCATCGCATTTCCTCCCTTGTCTTTCATTTCACCCGGATTGAAAGATCCCTACAGCTGCGGCCGCCCTCCCGGCGGCCGGCGTCAGGTGACGGCGCGTCGCGCCGTAAAGCGCGCGTCGCGCCAGTCGCCCCCCTCCAGCACGGCGTTGAACGCGGACGCAGCCCGATGCACGTCGGCATAGCTGAGATAGGCCGGCGAGAAGCCGAAGCGCATCATGTCCGGCGCGCGGAAGTCTCCGACGACACCGCGCGCCATCAACGCCTGGACCACCGGATAGCCATGCTCGAAGGCGATCGACACCTGGCTGCCGCGCCGGGCCGGATCGCGCGGGGTGACGATCGTCGCGCCGTGGGTCCGGCAGGCGTCTTCCACGAGCGTCATGAACAGGTCGGTGATGGCAATGCTCTTGGCGCGAAGGGTATGCATGTCGACATCCTCGATGGCGGCGAGACCGGCGTCGAGGGTACGCATGGACAGGATCGGCTGGGTGCCGCAAAGCAGGCGGCGGGCGCCGTTGTCGGGCCGGTAGCCGCGCTCGAAGGCGAAGGGCGTGGCGTGACCCCACCAGCCGGAAAGCGGCTGGCGCAACGTCGCCTGATGGCGTGCGGCGGCATAGATGAAGGCCGGCGCGCCGGGGCCGCAGTTGAGATATTTGTAGGTGCAGCCCACCGCCAGGTCGGCACCCGCGCGGTCGAGCTCGACCGGGACGACGCCGATGCTGTGGCATAGATCCCAGACGACAAGCGCGCCCTTGTCGTGGATGAAGCGCGTCATGGCGGCCATGTCACGCAGTTCGCCGGTCCGATAGTCGACGTGGTTCACCAGCACGACGGCGGTCCGCTCGTCGACGAGGTCCTCGATCCTTGCGCCGTCGACGCCCTCGAGCAGCAGCTCCATGCCCGGCGCTCCCGCCACGACGCCCTCGGCGACATAAAGGTCGGTCGGGAAGCTGCCGCCCTCGGCGACGATCGTGGTACGCTTCGGCCGCAGCGAGCGACCCGCCTGCAGAGCCTTGTAGACGTTCACCGACACCGAATCGCAGACCATCGTCTGTCCGGCGGCCGCACCGGCCAGCGCGCCGACGCGGTCGCCGAGGCTCTCGGCCAGTGTGAACCAGCCCGCGTCGTTCCAGCTGCGCACGAGACCTTCTGCCCATTCCCGGCGCATGGCGGCTTCCATGTCGGCGAAGGCCGCAACAGGCGTCGGTCCGAGCGAATTGCCGGCGAGATAGACCATGCCGGCCGGAAGATGGAAACGCTGCTTCAGACGGGCGAGCGGATCGGATTCGTCGCGGCGCGCGATATCCAGGGCAACGCCTACGGCGTTGGTGATTACCGGTGTCATGATGCTTCCCCGTGGGCCACGGCCACCTGGGTGGCTTGGTTGCATCGATCATTCGATGTAATATCGAAGATGTCAATAGATATATATAACCTTGCTTCTCAAGGGGAATTATATATAAAATCGAAAGAGCAAGGGACCCAAATGGACGAGATCACAAAGACGGAGTTCGCCTACCGAACGCTGCGGCAGGAGATTCTCGAAACACGACTGAAGCCCGGCGTCCCGCTGAAGCTGGGTGCCATGCGCGAAGCCTACGGCATCGGCTGGACGCCCCTGCGCGAAGCGTTGTCGCGGCTGGAGGCCGAACATCTCGTCACGTCCAGCGCCAACAAGGGCTATACGGTCGCGCCGGTATCGTTGGAGGAATTGGGCGACCTGACCGCCGCCCGGCGGCTGGTGGAACTGCCGATGCTGGCCGCATCCATCGCAAACGGCGACGAGGCGTGGGAAACCAAACTCGTGGCCGCCCATTTCCGCCTGTCGCGCTGCGCACCGCCAACCGAACGGCCGGAAGACCTGGTCATCACCGATTGGGAGGAGCGGCACGAAGCCTTCCACATGGCGCTCTTGTCGGCCTGCAAGTCGCCCTGGCTGATGCGCTTCTATATCCAGATTCGCGACCAGTTGCGCCGCCATCACCGCGTGCTCGCCATCGCGCCCGGCCTTTCGGCCACGAGAGGCGAGAAATGGCGCGATAGCGCCGCCTTCCATGCATTGTGCAGCGCGCTCGCACTGGCGCCGCATACCGAATTGATGAACGCGGCGCTTAACCACGATATCGACGGCGCGGTCGAATTGCTCGGCGCGCATATCGAATTGACCCGGCAGGTCTTCGTTGCCGCCGATTTCAACGGCGCGAGCGCGCGCGACGGCTAAGCGCTGCCCGGCGCAACACGGCAATCGACCCGCCCCGACGACGGATTTCAACGGCAGGAAACATCCATGGAAAACGGACAATCATGAACGGCGCATCCGCATATCCGACGCTCGTTCTCGTCAACGGCAACGTCCTCGGCGACGACGGCCGCCACGAGGCGCTGGCCGTGTCGGGCGCGCGCATCGCCGCCCTTGGCTCGACGGCGGCCATCTCGGCGCTCGCCACGGCGGCGACGGAAACGATCGACCTCGCGGGACGGACGGTGGTGCCGGGTCTGGTCGACGGCCACGCCCACATGGACCGGGAGGGGTTGAAGGACCTGCTGCCCTCGCTGGCGGACTGCCGCTCGATCGAGGACATCGTCGGCCGTATCGCCGAAATCGCGCGTTCCCGGAAGCCCGGCGAATGGATCGTCACCATGCCGATCGGCAAGCCGCCGGGTTACGAGAATGTGCTGGCCGGCATCGCCGAGGGTCGTTTCCCCGACCGCCACGACCTCGACCGCGCCGCGCCGGACAATCCCGTCTACATCCGCTCGATATGGGGCTACTGGCGTTCGGACCTGCCGCTGGTTTCGATCGCCAACAGCGCTGCGCTCCGGCTGGCCGGCATCGACGCCGCGACGGTTCCGCCTGCACCGTCGATCGAAATCTGCCGTGATCCGCGCAACGGCGAGCCGACCGGCGTCTTCATCGAAGCCAACAAGATGCCCGTCGTTGAGCTCAGCCTGATGCGGCGCGCACCGAATTTCGCGCCGGCCGACCGCGTCACCGCGCTTGCCGCCTCGATGCGAGCCTACAACCGCGCCGGCACGACCAGCGTGTTCGAGGGCCACGGCATCGCCGCCGAGGTGCTCGACGCTTACCGGAAGGTCAACATGGCCGGGGGCCAGACGGTGCGGGCGTCCCTGGTTTTCAGCCCGGCATGGGCTTCCACCAGCGCCGACGATTGCCGGGCGCTGCTGAAATCCTGGGGCCATTGGCTGGCCGGCCGCGGTCTCGGGGACAAATGGCTCGGGATGGCAGGCCTCTATGGCGAGATCGACAATTCCGTCGAGCGCACGCTTCGCAGCGCCGCCTTTCCGCAGACCGGCTGGGCGGGCTTTCACTACGATTCCTCGCTGCCGCGCGACGCCCTCAAGGCCGTCCTGGTCGAAGCCGCCCGCAACGGCATCCGCGCCGTCGGCATCCTGCCCAACATGCTCGATCTCTTCGCCGAGGTGAACGAAACCGCGCCGATCGCCGGGCAGCGCTGGGTGCTCGGCCATATCGTCAACCTGACACCGGACCAGGTCAGGCAGGTCGCGGATCTCGGTCTTGCCGTGACCACGCATCTGACCGCCTATATCTACAAGCGCGGCAGCGAACTGGTCGAAAAACTCGGCAGCGAGCGCGCCGGCGAGATCGTGCCGCTGCGCTCGCTGCGCGAGGCGGGCGTACCCATCTCGTTCGGCAGCGACAATGCCCCGCTCAGCCTGTTCCATTCGATCGGACACGCGGTCAACCGGCGCGACAAGCATGGCGCGGTAATCGCCCCCGAGCAGGCGCTGACACGCGCGGAAGCGCTCGAATGCGCGACGCGCGGCGGCGCAGCGCTGACCTTCGAGGAGGACGACAAGGGCAGCATCGCGGTCGGGCGGCTCGCGGACCTGGCGGTCCTGTCGGACGACCCGCTGACCTGCACGCCCGACAGGATCGCCGGAATCACCGCCGACCTGACCATCGTTGACGGCCGCGTCGTCCACCAGCGGTGAGCGAGGATCCGGCGCTGATGCACCCGAGAGAGGAAGCCATGAGCCGACCGAAACCCGAATATGTCTTCCTCGACTACGATCAGGCGAGGCTGGACCTCAATTACACGCAAAGCGCCTGGGCGCCGAATGCCGACGCCATCATCGCCTGGTATCGCAGCGCCAGCATTGCCGCGCATGAACGGCTCGCCTGCCGCAGCTTCGCCTATGGCGAGACGCCGCTCGAGCGCATCGACCTGTTTTCCGCCGGCAGGCCGGGCGCACCGCTGGTCGTCTACGTCCATGGCGGCGCATGGCGCATGCTGGACCGCATGGACAGCGCCTTCGCCGCCGAGGCGTTCGTTGCTGCGGGCATCGACTTCGCCGTGCTGGATTTCGCGAGCATTCCCGACGCTCGACTGCCGGACATGGTAAGGCAGGTGCAGCGCGGTATAGGCTGGCTTTTACGCAACTCTGCGGAACTGGGCTTCGACAGCGTCCGTGTCGTCGTCGTCGGCCATTCTTCCGGCGCGCATCTGGTCGCCGCAGCGCTGACGGCCGACACGCCCGAGCATGTCATCCCCGGCTCGGTACGCGCCGCCCTGTGCGCCAGCGGGGCCTACGATCTCCAGGGCACGATGCTGAGCGCGCGGGGCGCTTACCTGCAACTGAGCGCCGCAGAGATCGACGCATTCAGTCCGATCCGCCATCTGTCGCGTCTCGCCTGCCCGATGGTGGTGGCTTACGGCTCGGCCGAGACCGACGAATACCGCCGCCAGGCGACGACGTTTCACGCCGCGCTGCGCGCGGCCGGCAAACAAAGTGAACTCGTGCTGGCGGAAGGCCACAACCATTTCGAGATCAGCCGTACACTCGGCGAGAGTGGAGGTCTTCTTTTTTGCATCGCGATGAGGGCGCTGCAGCATTGACGCGGTTGCAGTGTACGAGCGATCGAGCCGAAGTGGTGAAAACTACACCTTCCGGCAATCCTAAGAATGGTGGCGATCTCGGTGGTGGCCAAGGCCGGCTCCGTGCTTTCCCTGCCGGGACCAGTCATCTGCGTCGCCGCGATCGTCGCTGGCGTCGCCATCGGCGCGGCCGTCCACGAAATTCTGGAAAAGCCGATCGCCGCGTTCCTGAAAAACCGGCCGGATCGGCGAACCAGCGCGCATTCCGTGGCGTGAGTAAGGCTCACTCAGGTACTACGACCAACTCCGCGGTCACGCAGATCGGATTTTCGCCGCGCACCAGACGGCCATGGAAGATGGCGCCGCGCATGTCGACGATGGCGATGTCGAGCCGTACGACCGGGCCGGCCGGCGTTTCCTCCAGTCGCCCCTCGGTGACGAAGAACTCGGAAGCGTAGGACTCCATCACCGGGCCGCTCTCGAAGCGTGCGCCGTTCAGGCTGCCGATACCAAGGATCGTAGCCCGGCGGATGCCCCCGTCGCGACAGATCGCCTCCAGCGCAAGTGAAATGTCCTGGTTCGGCCGCAAGGTGACGGCGAGCGCCGACCTGCCGCCGGCTTCGCCACCTTGCGCCGGCCCGGCGGCGAACAGCCGGAAATTCGTCTCCGGATCGTGCCGCGACTCGAAGACCGCGCCGCGCAGCCCGACACCGCGCACCCGCACGGCCTCGGCCGGCAAGCTCTCGGACGGCAGCATATGGCCGAGCGCAGGTGAGCCCCTCTCGTCCTGCCAAAGCCCATGGCAATGAACGAAGCCGGCGCCGTCGCGGCGGCCGACGATCGCCGTCGCCCGCTCCACCGTGACGCCACCTTCAGGTGCGATGGTCGCGGAATACCAGGCGGCATGTTCGCTATCGGGCGAAGCCGCGGGCAGCACGTAGCGGAACGGATCGAAGCGGCCGCCGTCGATCCCGACACAGGCACTGTCGCAGCCGGCGGCGGCGACCGTCTTCGCCAACCCGGTTTCCACCGCCTCGCCGCGCGCCAGGGTGAAATCGAGCGGCACCGCCCTTGCCCATGCCAGCGCATGCCGCCGTTGCGCCACCGGCCCCGGATGGGCGATGGGCGGACGGGCGGTCATGCCGTCGTCCCGGCGAGCAGGCCGCGCGCCTCCAGCGCCTCGCGCACCAGCTTCTTGGTGATCTTGCCATAGGCCGATTTCGGCATCTCCTCGATGAAGATGAAGCGCTTCGGCATCTTGTAGCGGGCGAGCTTGCCGTCGAGGAAGGCGATCAGTTCGGCCTCGCCCACCGTCGCGCCTTGCGCCGGCACGCACACGGCGATGCCGGCCTCGCCCCATGCCGGGTCCGGCACGCCGAGCACCGCCACCTCGCCGACCCCCGGATGGGCGAGGATCTTCTCCTCGATCTCGCGCGGATAGATGTTGGAGCCGCCGGAAATGTACATATCGGAGGCTCGGCCGGTGATGTAGAGATAGCCTTGCTCGTCGAGATAGCCGAGATCGCCGGTGCGGAACCAGCCGTTGCGGAAGGCCTTGGCGTTGGCTTCCGGATTGTCGTAATAGCCGGCGAAGACGGCCGGACCGGTGACGCAGATCTCGCCGCTGGCATTGGCCGCAAGTTCGGCGCCGTCATCGTCCTGGATGGAGATTTCCATCGCCGTGCGCTCGAAGCCGCAGGTGTTGAGACGCATGCCGGGCCTGTCCTCGGCCTCGTGCTCCGCAGCCGGCAGGACGGTGATGTTTCCCGTCACTTCACCGAGGCCGAAATACTGCACGATGACCGGCCCGAGCTTCGCCAAAGCGCGCTTCTGGTCCTCCCGGTACATCGGCGCGCCGGCATAGATGATGTAGCGCAGCGAGCCGTGGTCGGCGCCCTCGACGGCGGGGTGCTCGACAAGGCGCTTCAGGATGGTTGGCACGGTGAACATGTTGGTGATGCGCCAGTGTTCGACCAGCGACCAGATTTCAGCCGGGTCGAAGCGCTCCGACGCTGTCAGCACCGTCCTGGCGCCGGCCGCCACCTGGGTCAGCAGATGCACGCCGGCGCCGTGCGAGAGCGGGGCGACGACCAGCGAGGCGTCGTGTTGCGTGGTGCCCGGCATCAGGTCGCACAGATGATTGACAACGACAAAGCCCATCTGGCCGTGCGTCAGCACCGCCGCCTTCGGCCGCCCGGTGGTGCCGGAGGTGAAGAAGAACCAGCAGGGATCGTCGCGCCCGACCGCCTCGTTGGAAACCGCCCTGCCCAGATACTCGGCGACCACGGCCTCGTAGCTGTCGCCGAACCCGGCCTCGCCGATGGCGAGCATGAAAGCCGGCGGCGCGGCAAGCGCGGCGCAGGCGGCGGCATGATCGGGAAAGGCGGCGTGGCAGATCATTCCCTTCGCGCCGCTCGCCTCGGCCAGATAGGCGACTTCCGCCGGGGTCTGGCGGAAATTGGTCGGCACCCAGACCGCGCCCAGCCGGAAGCAGGCGAACATCGATTCCAGCATCTGGTTGCAGTTCTGCGACTGGACCAGGATGCGATCGCCCTTCTTCACGCCGAAACGGTCGCGAAGTCCTGCGGCCATGGCGCTGACGCGCGCGTCGAGATCGCGCCATGTCCAGCTTTGCTCGCCCCACGCCAGCGCAATTTCGTCGCCGAACCGGCGCGCCGACCGCGTCAAAAGATGTGCCAGGTTGGACACCCGCGTCGAACGCGGCAGGGCCTCGTTTGCGGATGGCGCTTGCTGCCCCACTCTACGTCTCCGTCGGTTTCCTCGCGCGGCCGTCGCGGCGCGCAAAAATGCGTTGCAGTTTCACGGACAGGCGGCCGGTCTCGTCGCGCAGAAGCGCGGCGAGATTTTCCTGCCGTTCGGCTCCCATACGACTGTCGATGGCCGACAGGCTGAGCGCGCCGGCGGTGCGGCCGTCGGGATAGCGAACGACCATGCCGATCGCCCAAGAATTGGGCAGCACCAGCCCCGGATTGAGTGACCAGCCGCGGGCGCGCGTCGCCTCGACCTGCTCGCGGATGACCTGTGGCGTATAGCGCGGAAAGCGGGCGGCGACGGCGGCCTCGTTCTCGGCGACGATGTGGTCGATCTCCTCGTCGGGCAGGTCCGCCAGCAGCGCCATCGAGCCGGCGCCGATGCCGAGCGGGTGATGGGCGCCCGCCTGCAGCACATGAGTGCGGATCGGAAAGCGGCCTTCCTCGCGCTGCAGACACACCGAAAGGTTCTGACGGCGCACGGAGAAGAACGAAGAATCCTCGCTTTTGTCGGAGATATGCCGCAGGCTCTCGCCGGTGAATTCGAGCAGGCTATGGCGCGTTGCCGCCAGCGCGCCCATCAGGAAGGCCTCCTCGCCGAGATGGTAGCGCCGGCTTTTCGCGTCCTGCTCCACCAGTCCGGCCCGCATCAGGGCGAGCAGCAGGCGCCGCGCCGTCGGCTTGTTCAAGCCGCTTTCGGCCAGGATATCGGAGAGGCCGATGCCGGCTTCGGCATTGCGGCGCACGATAGCCAGCAGGCCGAGCGCGCGGTCGACGCTCTGCGCGCCGGTGACCTCCCGCATAGCGCTCATGTTATGGCAACTTCCGTTTGGTCATAATATGGACCATGTAGGCACGCGATCCTTATCCTGATTCATATTTGCATTGCACCTAAGGCTGCGCAAGCGCGCGTCTTGCGCTATTGTCGCCTTCTGAGCCGGGCCAAACGGTCCATACTGTGAACAACCGGCAGAGGAACACGTTTATGCCCGGACGCATGCAAAACAAGGTCGTGCTCGTCGTCGGCGGCGGCGCGCCGCCTGAAGGGCTGAACAACGGCAAGGCGGCCGCGCTGCTCTATGCGCGCGAGGGCGGCGCCGTCGTCGTCGCCGACCGCGACCTTGCGGCGGCGCAACGAACCCGCGGCGAGATCACGGCGCAGGGCGGCGATTGCCTAGCGCTCACGGCCGACGTGACCGACAGCGCCAGCCTGGAGCGCACCGTGGCTGCCACCCTCGGCGCCCATGGCCGCATCGACGTGCTGCACAACAATGTCGGCATCGCCGCCACCGGAGGGCCGGTCGAGACAAGCGAGGAGGAATGGAACCGCATCGTCGCGGTCAACCAGACCGGCGTGTTCCTCGCCTGCAAGCATGTGCTGCCAGCGATGGTCGAGCAAGGGGCCGGCGCCATCGTCAACATTTCGTCGGCGGCGGCTTTGCGCTGGATCGGCTTCCCCTACGCCGCCTATACGGCGTCGAAGGCTGCCGTGCTGGCGCTGACGCAGAACATCGCCCTGCAATATGCCGGCAAAGGCATCCGCGCCAACTGCGTGCTGCCCGGCCTGATGGACACGCCGATGATTCGCGAGCCGCTGGCGGCGAGTTACGGCGCGGATGTCGAGACAATGCTCGCCAAGCGCAATGCCCAGAGCCCGACGGGAAGCATGGGCGATGCCTGGGATACCGCCTATGCCGCGCTGTTCCTGGCTTCCGACGAGGCGCGTTATGTCAACGGCACGCATATCATCGTCGACGGAGGACTCACCGCGCGCTGCGCCTGACGCTTAGAGCGAAATGCCGTTTCCCTGAATCGGTATTTCACTCTAACCCTTTGTTTTTGAAGTATGATGTTTTCCGAAAAGTCTGCAACTTTTCGGCATCATGCTTTAAAGAAAGCCGATGGAGAACCACGGCACCGCCGCGATCACGATGACGCCGATGAGCAACGCCAGCAGATAACCCATGATCGGCCGCATGCCCTCATCGGGATTGACCCGGCCGATGGCGCAGGCGGTGTAGTAGCCGACGCCGAAGGGCGGTGCGAACAGGCCGATGCCCATCGCCAGGATGACGACGATGGCATAGTGCACGTCATTGATGCCGACGGCCTCGGCGATGGGGAACAGGAGCGGCCCGAACAGCACGATGGCCGGAATCCCCTCGAGCACCGAGCCGAGGATGACGAAGACGACGATCGACATCGCCATGAAGCTCGCCACCCCGCCCGGCAGCGTCGACATGAAGGAGGCGAGCTGACCGGAAAAGCCGGACTGGGTGAGCGCCCAGGCCATCGCCGTCGCCGCGCCGATGATGAACAGGATGGCGCCCGACAGCGAGGCCGTGCCGACCAGCATGGCGCGCAGCCTGTGCCATTCGAAGCGGCGGTAGATCAGCAGGCCGGCCAGCACCGAATAGACGATGCCGATGGTGGAAACCTCCGTTGCCGTGGCGATACCTTCCACCACCGCGAAGCGGATGACGAAGGGCAGGATCAGCGCCGGCAGCGCGATGGCGAAGGTGCGGGCGATCTCGCCGGCACTGGCGCGGCGCACGGCCGAAAGGTCCTCGCCGCGCGAGCGCCACCAGGCGACGCCCGCCAGCGCCAATGCCAGCACCAGCGCCGGCAAAAGGCCGCCGGTGAAGAGAGCGGCGATAGAGACGCCGGTGACCGAACCGATGGTGATGAGAACGAGGCTCGGCGGGATCGTCTCAGACATGGCGCCCGACGACGACAGAAGCGCGATCAGTTCGCCAGGCTTGGCGCCGCGCGCCTTCATCTCGGGAAACAACACCGGGGCGACGGCGGCCATGTCGGCGGCCTTGGCGCCGGAAATGCCGGACACCAGGAAAATCGCGCCGAGCAGCACATAGGAGAGCCCGCCGCGTACATGGCCGACGAGGGCGGCCAGAAAGGCCACCATGGCGCGCGCCATGCCGGTCGTCTCGATCAGATAGCCGAGCAGCACGAACAGCGGCACGGCGAGCAGGATCAGATGTGACATGCCCTCGTCCATGCGGCTGACCACGATGCTCATCGGCACGCGCGTCGTCAGCGCCAGATAGGCGAAGGTGCCGAGGCCGAAGGCGAAGGCGATGGGCACGCCGGCGAAGATGGCGGCGGCGAGCAGCACGACGAAGAAGATGACGAGATTGATGTTGCCGAGGTCGGCGAAGACCGGCTTCATCAAGTAGAGCACGGCGCCGATGGCCAGCGTCAGCGCCACCGCCTCGACGACCTGCCGCGTGGAAGCGACACAAGCCAGCCGCACCAGCGCGATCAGGATCATCAGCGCGGCACATACCGGAAGCGCCGAGGCGCGCCATGCGGCCGAAATGCCGAGCGCCGGCGTGGTGATGAAGGTTTCGTTGAGCGCGAACCTGTAGGCGGGCATGACAATCAGCAACAGGAAGGCCGCCGAGGCAGCGATCGCCAGCACCTCGATGAAGGCGCGCCCGCGCGGCGGCAGTGCGGTGACCATGGCGGTCATGCGCATATGCTCGCCGCGGCGCAGCGCAACGCAGGCGCCGAGCAGTCCGAGCCACAGGAAGCACAGCGAAGCTAGCTCGTCGGACCAGACCAGCGGCCGGTCGAAGACATAGCGCGAGACGACGCCGGCGAATAGCACCACGACCTCGGCGATGACGAGGACCGCCGCCGGGATCTCCACCAGATGGCCGAGGAAAGCATCAGCCTTCGCTGCCCACGGTCGCAGCGAAATACCCGCCTCCGCCTCGGCTGCCGGCTCCATCATCGGCCAGACAGCCGGGCAGGCTGCCGAGGCCGCTTGCCCAACCCTTTCCGCTCGATGTCGCGCCGGATCATCCGAGAGCCGTTTTCCACCGTTCGGCCCGAAGCCCTACACCAGCTTGCCGACGGCCTTTTCCAGAAGATCCCACGGCTCCTGGCCGTATTTATCGCGCCAGGAGGCATAGAAGCCGGCCGAACGCAGCTTGTCGCGGAACGGTGCCGGATCGGGCGTGTTGAGTTCCATGCCTTCGGATTTCAGCTTGTCGGCCAGCGAAGCGTTGAGCGCGGCGGTGTCCGCCCGTTCGGCTACCGCCGCGGCGTTGATGTGCTTGGTGACGACGGCGCGGATGTCCTCCGGCAGCGCCTCCCACATCTCCTTGTTGGCGAGGAACCAGAAACCGTCCCACATATGGTTGGTCATGGAGCAGTATTTCTGCACCTCGTAGAGCTTCGCCGTCTGGATGATGGCGAGCGGGTTTTCCTGGCCTTCGACGACCTTGGTCTGCAACGAGGTGTAGACCTCGGCGAAATTGATGCTGGTGGGGGCCGCGCCGAAAGCCTCGAACATCGAGGTCCACAACGGGCTCACCGGGACGCGGATCTTGAAGCCGGCGAGATCCTCGGGCGTGGCGATGGGCCTGCTGCTCGACGTCGTCTGGCGGAAGCCGTTGTCCCAGATCTTTTCCATGGCGACGAGGCCGGACTTGGCGATCTCGCCACGCACGAAGGCGCCGAGCTCGCCGTCCATCGCCTTCCAGACCGTATCGTAGTCCGGGAAGGCGAAGCCGATGCCGTTGATCGAGGCGACCGGCACCAGCGTCGACAGGATCAGGCCCGACAGAGTGAAGAACTCGACCGCGCCCGACCGAAGCTGGCTGAGCACGTCCGTGTCGGAGCCAAGCTGGTTGTTGGGGAATATCTGCAGTTCGAAGCGGCCATCCGTGTCCTTGGCGATGGCATCGGCCGCCTCCTTGGCGCGCACGTTGAGCGGATGCGCGACCGGCAGGTTGTTGGCGTATTTGTAGCGGAAATCGGCAGCCCGCGCGGATCGGATCGCCGGCATGGTCAGCGCCGCCGCGGTGACCGCCGTGGTTCCAAGAAAATCTCTGCGCGTCAGTCCAGCCATCGTTTCCTCCCAGTTCGGCGCCTGGCTCCGCGGCAGCGCCAATTCAAACATTCTCCAAAGGTCCACATAATGGACCTTACCTCTCCCGAAGACTGTTTTTATTTCACACAAACCAGCCGAGCGGCAAGCCAAAACGGCATGCCAGCGTGAATGGACCAGGAAACACGGCCAGATCATTCCACATTGTGGACCTAGCGCATTACGAGCGCATGCGCGCCGCCCTGTCTCAGGGAACCGGCGAGCGACCCGCGCCAGCCTGCCGCGCCAGGAACCGCGAAAACAGCGCCAGACCCTGCCGCAGCACTTCGGTGTCGCAGGCATAGCCGATGCGCAGCCAGCCCTCCATGTCCAGTGCCGATCCGGGCAGCAGCATCACGCCCGTCTCGGCCTGCAGGCTGCGGCACAGCTCCGCCGAGGGCATGTCGAGATCGTAGCGCAGGAGCGCCGTCGTCCCCGATTTCGGCTTCACGTAGCTGATCTTGGGCTCGCCCGCGATCCAGTCGTCGAGGATCTTCAGGTTGGTCCTGGTCATCCTGCGGCTGCGTTCCAGCACCCGCTCGCTGTTTTCCAGCGCCAGCGCGGAAAAATGATCGTCGAGGCGGCCGACGCTGATCGTCGTATAGTCGCGATGGATGAAGACCGCACGGATGACCTCCTCAGGCGCGGCGATCCAGCCGAGCCGCAGGCCGGCGAGCGAGAACGCCTTCGACATGCCGCAGGTGGAAATGCCCTTCTCATAGAGATCGCACATTGCGGGGGTGAATCCGTCCCCCTCCTGGTCAATGCCGCGATAGACCTCGTCGCACAGAACCCATGCCCCCTCGGCGCGGGCAATGGCGGCGATCGCCTCCAGCCCGGTCCTGTCGATCAGCGAGCCAGTCGGGTTGTTGGGGTTGGTCAGGGCGATCAGCTTCGCGCCCCTGGCCAGTTCGGCCAGTTCGGCGAGATCGGGCAGGAAACCGTTCTCCGGCTTCAGCCAGAGCAGCCGCACCTCGGCCCCGCAGCTTTCGGGTATGGACGTGTGCTGCTGGTAGGTCGGCACGATCGAAACCACCGTATCGCCGGGTTCGACCAGAGCGACGTGAACGAGGTGGTTGGCGCCGATCGTCCCGTGCGTGACGATCACGTTCTCCCGTTTCTGTTCCTGATAGAGGCGGCAGATCGCGTCCTTAAGCCGGTCCGACCCCTCAATGGCTCCGTATCCAAGGCGCATCGGCAACAGTTCGGCCAGCGCCGTATCGTTGCGGCCGGCCATCGACAGCAATTCGGCAACGGTGATCGAATCCACGCAGGTTTCGGCGAGATTGAATTTTGCGTCGTTCTCATAGGCGTTCATCCAGATCTCGACGCCGAATTCGCGGATCTTCATGCCGTTCCTCCCTGTTCGCGCCGGCAATCCTGCACGATCGGCGCCGGTGCGCCATCCTCCCCGAGGCTGACTGCCCATCCCCTTCGGGGTGGATGGCCAGCGATACGAGAAGGCGGGACAAAGGCGGACAAAATCGCCGCGAAGGAGTTCGACGCATGACGCTTTATCCCCTGGACCTCATTCGCAGCCGTTTCCCGGCCCTCGTGAACTCCCGCACCGCCCATCTCGACAATCCGGCGGGAACGCTGGTTCCCGAACCGGTCATCGCCGCGGTGGCCGAGACGATGGCGACGGCATCGGCCAATCTGGGCGGACACTTCGCCGCCTCGCAACGCGCCGACGCGATCTGGCGCGCCGCCCACGAGGCGGCGGCGGATTTCGTCAACGCGGCGTCCTGGCAGGAGATCGTCATCGGCCCGAATATGACGACGCTCGCCTACCAGATGGCGCGCGTCATCGGCAAAACGCTCAAGCCCGGCGACGAGATCATCGTCACGCGCATGGACCATGAAGGCGACATCTCGCCCTGGCTCGACATGGCCGAACGGCATGGCCTTGTCGTGAAATGGCTTCCCTTCGACAAGGAGACCTGGCGCATCGAGCCGGACAACCTCGCGCCGCTTCTGTCCTCGCGCACGAAGTTCCTGGCGCTCAACTACGCCTCCAACATGACCGGCAGCATCAACGACGCCGCCACCCTGACCGCCATGGCGAAGGCGGCCGGCGCACTGGTCTGGATCGATGCCGTGCAGCTGGCGCCGCATCACCTGCCGGACGTGCAGGCCGTCGGTTGCGATTTCCTCGTCTGCTCGTCCTACAAGTTCTTCGGCCCGCATCTCGGTGTCCTGTGGGGGCGCGAGGCGCTGCTGCGCGCGCTGCCGCCGCACCGGGTGCGCTGCCAGAGCGACGACCTTCCGGACCGCTTCTCGACCGGCACGCCGCAGACCGAGCTCATGGCCGGGCTGACGGCGACGATCGACTATCTGGCATGGGCGGGCGAACAGACCGGCCACAGTGGAACGCGACGCGAGAAGATGGCCGGCGCCTACCAGGCTTTCGACGCCTACGAAGCCGGCCTGACGCGGCAGCTCGTCGGCGGCCTGACGGCGCTGCCCGGCGTCAGGCTGATGGGCATCGCCAATCCGAACCTTTTTTCCCGCCGGGTGCCGACGATCTCGTTCGTCCACGACCGGATATCCACCCATCGCTTTGCCGAGGCGCTGGCGGCCGAGGACATCAACGTGTGGTCCGGCCACAACTACGCGCTGGAACCGGCGCGCCATCTCGGCCTCTCCGAGGACGAAGGCGTGGTGCGCATCGGCATCGCCCACTACAACACCGCCGAAGAGATCGACCGGACGCTTGCGGCGATCGCCAAGCTTGTGCCGAAAGCCGCCATGTCATAACTTTCGGTTGAGATATCAGCCCCTTGCGGGCGCCGCACCGAAAGGTCCATGTCCGAACCTTCCCCCGCCAGCTGGATCGCTCCTTTTGCCCACGCGCTCGACCGTCATGACCAGCCGGACGGCGTGGCGGCCCTGCTGGCCGCCATCGGCTCCGTCGTGCATTTTCATCTCGCGCTGTCGGTGATCCACCGGCGCACCAGCCGGCCGGCCTATGTGTTCGACACCTTCTCCGGCCCGCGCGCCAAGCGGGCCATCGAGCTTTTCACGGCAGGCACCTATCTGCTCAACCCGGTCTACAATGCCTATCTCGGTGGCCTGAAGCCCGGCATCTACCTGATGCGGGATCTGGCGCCCGACAACTATTTCGATTCCGATCTCTATCGGAACCTCGACATCCGCCGTCACGAGGACGAGGAACTGGGCTATCGCACGCACGGCTGGCCCGAAGGCATGGAAGAACTGATCATCGCGATCGACCTGCCGGGCAACGAACTGGCTGAGATCAGCCTGTCGCGCATCCGCAGCGAAGGCGGCTTCGACGAAGCCTCGATCGCCAGCCTTCAACAGGTGCAGCCGCTGATCGCGGCCATCTTCCGCCGCCTGTGGGCGCATCTGTCACGCGGCGAGGCGCGATCCCAAGGGCGACCCATCGACCACCTGTTCACCGACTTCGGCCGCGGCCTGCTCAGTCCGCGCGAACGCGAGGTCGCCCTTCTCATCCTGAAAGGCCATTCGAGCGAATCGATCGGCTATCATCTCGGCATCTCGACGGCGACGGTGAAGACCCATCGGCAGAAGCTCTACACCAAGCTCAACCTTTCCACCCAGCAGGAGCTTTTCTCGACCTTCCTGAAAAGCCTCAATCTCTAGGCTCGGCCGTACGTGCGGGTTCATCCGCTCAACCAACGAGGCTTTCGCGGATCGCCGCCGATATGGCGGCCAGCCCCTTGCGCAGTTCGTCCTCGTTCGGCCAGGCATAGCCGATGCGGAAATGGCGATCGTCCTGCTCGAACCAGCGGCCACGGCCGACATAGGTGTCGTGCTTGCGGTAGAGCCGTTCGTGGAAGCCGGCCACGTCCACCTTGGCCGAAGGCACGATGCGGGGAAAGCAGACGCAGCCGCCCGACGGCTCGACCCATTCAACCAGGGGCTCGGAAGCGATCCAGTCCTTGACGATGGCGAAGGCGCTGGCGATGCGGGCGTTGTTGAAGGCGAGCCAATCCTCGCGCCGGCTGAGCGCGACATAGGCGATGTACTCGTCGACCATGCTGCCCGAAATGCCGATCTGCTCGCGCGCCGCCAGGAAGGTTTCCATCAGCGCGCTGTCGCGGGTGACGAGCCAGCCGATGCGGATGCCGGGAATGCCGTAGGTCTTCGACAGCGATGACACGCTGATGACGCGGTCCGACAGGCCGGCGGCGAGGGGCAGCATCGGGCCGGACGTCATCTCGCGATAGGTCTCGTCGAAGAGCAGGCGAATGCCCTTGCGCTCGACCAGATCGATCAGGGCGCGCAGTTCCTCCTGCGAGATCATCACGCCGGTCGGGTTGTGCGGATAGGTCACCGAGACGTATTTCGTATCGGGCCGGATCGCCTCCTCGATCTTGCCGAGATCCAGCCTGAAACCGTCCTCGAACTTGAGATCGATGAAGCTCAGGTCGCAGCCGATGGCGCGCGGCGTCTCGATGTTGGTGGCGTAGTTCGGCCGTACCACGACGATGTGGTCTCCGGCCTTCAGCATAGAGGTCGAGATGATGAACAGCGCGCCGGCGGCACCGGCGGTGATCAGCACGTCGTCTGCCGCCAGCCCCTCGCCCGTCTTCGCGACCAGCGCGCGCAGGTCAGGTGCGCCGCGATGATCGCCGTAGCACAACAGGATGTCGTCGAGCTTCAGATTGAGCTCGCCCAGCCGCCGGTCGGCGACCGAGCTTTCCGACAGGTTATAGCGGATGGTGTCGTAGCCGAGCTGTTCCGGCGATTCCAGTTCGATAGGCATGCGCGAATAGTTCATCGGACCGTTCCCTCCGCTCGACGCTCGGCAGATGGCTAAGCCAAGCCGTCGGCACTTTCCATCCACCCCGAGGCCGATGGCGACCATCATCCCTTGGGAGGATATTCTTCGCCCGACGACCAGCGCATCGTTCCGGAATCGGCGGGAGGATCGCCGCAACGAGTTCCAAGAACCGGGAGGACATCATGAAATTCAGGACTGGTCTTTTGGCCGCCGCGCTTCTGGGCCTGACGGCGGCGCTGCCGGCCCAAGCCGAAACCCTTCGGGTCGGCATGGAATGCACCTATGCGCCCTTCAACTACCGCACGCCCGACGGCCAGATGGCCGGCTACGACGTCGACGTCGCCCAGGGCATCGCCGAGCGCATCGGCGTAGACCTCGAATATGTCTGCCAGGAATGGGACGGCATGATCCCGGCCCTGCTGGCCTCCAAGTTCGACCTGATCGTCGCCTCCCTGTCGATCACCGAGGAGCGCAAGCAGAAGATCGACTTCTCCATTCCCTATCGCGTCTCGATCGGCCGCATCCTCGGTGCGAAAGACGCCAAGCTGATGCTGTTCGACGACGCCGGCCAGCCGATCCCCGAAGCATTCAAGGGATTGCGCTTCGGCGTGGAGCGTGCCTCCACCTATTCGAAATGGCTGGAAGCCAAGCTGCCCGAAGCCGAGGTCGTCTACTACGACAGCAACCAGTCGATGCTGCTCGACCTGCAGAACGGCCGTATCGACATCGCCATCACCAATCCGATGAAGGCCTATCTCGACTTCCTCAGCAAGGATGACGGCGCCGGCTTCGAATTCGTCTCGCCGGCGATCGACGAGGTCAAGTATTTCGGCCCGGGCGTTGGCGTCGGCCTGCGCAAGGGCAACGACGAGCTTCTGAAGCGCATCGACAAGGCGCTGGCCGAGATGATCAAGGACGGCTCGCTCGAGAAGTACAGCCACAAATACTTCCCCTTCTCCATCCAGCCGGAAAACTGGAAGGGCGTCGACTGACGAACGAAAACCTCCGGGCGCCGCTTGACCGCGGCGCCCGCCTGGCTCGCGAGGGTTTGCCATGTCGCTGCTGGACGGCTGGTGGGATGACTTCTTCTTCGGTCTTTTGACCGTCCTGCAGGTCTTCGCTGTCGCGCTGGCCATCGCGGTCGCGCTCGGGCTTCTCGGCGCCTCGGCGAAGCTTTCGAATAGCCGCCTGCTGCGCGCACTGGCGCAGGTCTATACGGTGGTCTTCCGCGGCGCCCCGGAACTGCTGGTGCTGCTGCTGTTCTATTTCGGCATGGCCCTGACCCTGACCTGGTTCGTGCAGCTGTTCGATCCGTCGGTGAAGTTCATCGACCTGCCGCCCTTCTGGGCTGGCTCGATCGCCATCGGCCTCATCGTCGGCGCCTATATGACGGAGACGTTCCGCGGCGCCTTCCTCGGCGTCGACCGCGGCCACATCGAAGCCGCCCGCGCGCTCAGCCTCAACCCCTACCAGGTGTTCTGGTACGTGCGCGTTCCGCAGATGTGGCGACTGGCCCTGCCCAACTTCGGCAACCACATGCTTTCGATCATGAAGGATACGGCGCTGATCTCCATCATCGGGCTGGAGGAGATCCTCTTCGTCGCCAAGATGGCCAATTCCGTCGTGCATCGGCCGTTCCTGCTCTACGTCACCGTCGCCATGATCTACCTGGCGATGACGACGGTCATCACGCTTGTCGTCGGGCAACTGGAAGTGCGCGCCAACCGCCACCTGCGGGGGACGCGATGAGCTTCGATTTCGCGCTGATCGCCACCAGCCTGCCGAAGATCCTGCAGGGACTAGGCCTGACGCTCAATCTGCTGGTGGTTTCGACCCTTCTCGGGCTGCTGCTGGCCGTCGGCATCCTGCTGATGCGGCTGTCCCAACACGCCTGGCTGGTGTGGCCCGCAAAGGCCTACATCTACTTCTTCCGTGGCACGCCGCTGCTGGTGCAGCTGTTCATCATCTATTACGGCCTGCCGCAATTCGGCTTGTTGCGGCACAGCTTCCTGTGGCCGCTTCTGCGGGAGCCCTATTGGTGCTCGGTCATCGCCCTGGCGCTCAATACGGCGGCCTATGTCTCGGAAATCCTGCGCGGCGGCGTGCTCGGCGTCGACAAGGGATTGATCGAAGCCGGCAAGGCTCTCGGCCTGACGAAGTTCCAGCGCGCCAGCCGCATCACCACGCCGCTGGCGGTGCGGCTGGCGCTGCCGGCCTACAGCAACGAGATCGTGTCGATGCTGAAATCGACCGCGCTCGCCTCGACCGTCACGCTGATGGAGATGACCGGCGTCGCCCGCACCATCGTGGCCGACACCTTCGCCCCCTACGAGATCTTCATCGCCGCCACGATCATCTACCTGGTTCTGGTCTGGTTCATACAGACCGCCTTCACCCTGATCGAAGGCTACGCCAACCGCCATGTCAGAAAGGGCTGAGCCATGACCGGCATCGTCGACCTGGAACAGGTGAACAAGTTCTACGGCGACTACCATGCGCTGCGGAATGTCGACCTTTCCGTCGCCAAGGGCGAAAAGGTCGTGGTCTGCGGTCCATCCGGCTCCGGCAAGTCGACGATGATCCGCTGCATCAACCGGCTGGAGGAGCACGACAGCGGCCGCATCGTCGTCGACGGCAAGGAGCTGACCGACGACGAAAGCAAGATCGAGAGTGTGCGGCGCGAAGTCGGCATGGTGTTCCAGGCCTTCAACCTGTTTCCGCACATGACCGTGCTGCAAAACCTGACGCTGGCGCCGCGCCTCGTGCACAAGAAGCCACGGGGCGAGGCGGAAGAAGCCGCCATGAAATACCTGACGCGCGTGCGCATCCACGACCAGGCGAACAAATATCCCTCGCAACTGTCCGGCGGCCAGCAGCAGCGTGTGGCGATTGCGCGCGCGCTTTGCATGAATCCCGAGGTCATGCTGTTCGACGAACCGACTTCCGCCCTCGACCCGGAAATGATCTCCGAGGTGCTGGACGTCATGACCGACCTCGCCCGCGAGGGCATGACAATGATCTGCGTCACCCACGAGATGGGCTTTGCCCGCTCGGTCGCCGACCGCATCGTCTTCATGGACAACGGCGAGATCATCGAGACATCCACGCCCGCGGATTTCTTCGCCGCCCCCAAAACCGAGCGGGCCCGCACCTTCCTCGGCCAGATCCTCGCCCACTGAGTACGGAAAACATGACCGACATCGCCGATACACTCCTGGCTTTCTCCGAGAAGTTGGCCGACATCTCGCGCGCCATGATCCTTCAGGCCGCGCGCGAAGCGATGCGCATCGACCTGAAACAGGACGACAGCTTCGTCACCGCCACCGACCGCGCGGTCGAGACGAGGCTGCGCGAGGAGATCGGCGCCGCCTTCCCCGACCACGGCATCCTCGGCGAGGAACACGGCTCCGAAAGGCTCGACGCCGAGTTCGTCTGGGTGCTGGACCCGATCGACGGGACGGCGGCCTGGATCGCCGGCATCCCGGTCTACGGCACGCTGATCGCCGTCGCCCGCGCGGGACGGCCGCTGACCGGCGTCATCGACCTGCCGGCCACCGCAGAGCGCCTGACCGGCATTTCCGGGCGCGGCGCCTGGCATGACGGGAAGCCGATCCGCTGCCGCGCGGGCACCACGCTCGCCGACGCCTATATGACCTCATCGAACCCCCGCTTCATTCCCGAGGCGGATCGCGCGCCGTTCGCGCGGCTGGACGGGGCGGTGCGCTTCACCCAGTATGGCGGCAGTTGCTACGGCTATGCCTGCCTTGCCCGCGGCCGCACCGATCTAGCCGTCGACGCCGGCTTCGACGCCTATGATCTGTTCGCCCCGACGGCGATCATCGAAGGCGCGGGCGGCATCGTCACCGACTGGCAGGGCGATCCGCTCGACATCCACTGGCGAGGTTGCGTCGTCGCCGCCGGCGACCGTCCGCTGCACGAGCATGCGCTGACGCGGCTGGGTCGATAGGTTCCGGATCGTTTCACCGAGACGGTGAAACGATCTATCTCCTTGTTTTGCCGCATTCATGCGCCGCCAGACGATTCCGCCCGGCATGCAAAATGCTCTAAGGCGCGTCGCGATCTTTCAGATTCACTCGGCACGCTCCGGGTTCCTGATCTTACGCATGTCTTTGTCCCGAAACCGGGTCCCACTTTCGGGAGACGCGCTCTGGCTCCGTGCCGCCGTCCCGGCCTGCTGCTTGGCGAAATTCGCCATCAGGTCCCTGAGGTTCTCACCTTGAATGGCGATATGGCCACGCAGCACATCGGCGGCGCGCTCGGCGTCGCCCTTCACTATGGCGTCCTGGACCTGGCGATGCTCCCGCATCGACTGCTGAAGCCGCCCGCGCACACGGAGCTGGAGCCGCCGGAACGGCTGCAGCCGCTTGTGCAGCTTCGACGCTTCCCCGGCGAGGTACGAGTTGCCGCTTGCCTGGTAGAGAACGTGGTGAAACCGTTCGTTCTCGCGATAGTAATCGTCGGCATCGCCCTTCTCCATCGCCCTTTCGCAGGCGACCGCCGCCTCCTCCAGGCGCTCCAGTTCTTCAGGCGTAATGCGGCGCGCGGCCAGCCGTCCGCACATGGCCTCCAGTTCGGCCATCACGTCGAACATCTCGACCAGCTTGATGAAGCTCGGATATCGCACGAAGGCGCCCCGTCGCGGGATCGTCTCGACGAGGCCGGAGGCGGCGAGCCCGTGCAGGGCTTCGCGAACCGGCGTACGCGAAACCGCGAAGCGGGCCGACAGCGTCACCTCGTCGAGGCGCTCGCCCTCGGCGAACTCGGCGGCCATGATCGCCTGCTCCAGCTCTTCCCTGACCCTGTCGGCGCTTCTCAAAACCATACCCGATCGTAGATCAACCATCTGCATTCATCAATAACGATCTTGTATACAAGAAAGTTGACTTAGAGTGCATGTGGGTTAGAGTGACAGGCGTACGGAGGAGTACAAACGACATGCGGCGACAGTCCGCAGGGAGGAAACAATGAAATCCAGTATCGCAAAGCTGGCGACCGCCGCCGGCCTCTCACTCGCTTTGGCCGGCGGCGCCGGTGCCGTCACGCTGAAGGCCTCGCACCAGTTCCCCGGCGGCAAGGGCGACCCGCGCGACGAGATGGTGCAGATCATCGCCAAGGAAGCCAAGGCCGCCAACGTCGACCTCGACATCCAGGTCTATCCGGGCGCCTCGCTGTTCAAGGCGAAGGACCAGTGGAACGCTCTCATCAAGGGCCAGCTCGACATCACGTCCTTCCCGCTCGACTACGCCAGCGGTCGCGTGCGCGAATTCGGTGCAACGCTGATGCCGGGTCTGGTCAGGAACCACGAGCGGGCGCAGCGTCTCAACGAGTCCCCGTTCATGAAGGCGATCAAGGCCAAGATCGAGGACGCCGGCGCCATCGTGCTCGCCGATGCCTGGCTGGCCGGTGCGGTCGCGTCGAAGCAAGGCTGCATCCACAAGCCTGAGGACATGAAGGGGTTGAAGATCCGCTCCGCCGGCCCGACCTTCGCCGCCATGTGGCAGGCTGCCGGCGGCTCGATCGTCTCCATCGCCTCGAACGAGGTCTACAACGCCTTGCAGACCGGCGTCGCCGATGCGACGGACACGAGCTCGGCGAGCTTCGTGTCGTACCGCCTCTACGAGCAGGTCAAGTGCATCACCGCGCCCGGCGACAATGCACTGTGGTTCATGTACGAGCCGGTGCTGATGTCCAAGAAGAGCTTCGACAACCTGTCGAAGGAGCAGCAGGACGTGCTGATGAAGGCTTCGAAGAAGGCGCAGGAATTCTTCGCCGCCGAGGCTCTCAAGCTCGACGACAAGATGGTCAAGGCCTTCAAGGACCACGGCGTCGAGGTCGTCACCATGACGCCGGAGGAATACGACGCCTGGATCGCGGTCGCCAAGGAGAGCTCCTACAAGGACTTCGCCAAGGAAGTGCCGGACGGCCAGAAGCTGATCGACGAGGCGCTCGCCGTGAAGTGAGGTGGGAGCAAGTCCTATTCGGTCGCTCTTTCCGTTAGCAGGCAGGTGCTCGCGTTGCGAACACCTGCCGTACCCCACCCCTAACCCCTCCCCTCAAGGGGGAGGGGAAGCTGCCGCGCCCAAGTCCCCCTCCCCCTTGCGGGGAGGGGTTAGGGGTGGGGGTCATAAACGCCAACTCCCACAACCCAGGCTGGAATCCATGGACAGATTCATCCGAACGGTCAGGCTGATCTCGACGCTTTGCGGCTTTTCTGCCGCAGCCCTCATCACGGCCGGCGTCGTCGTCGTGTGCCAGATGGTCTTCGTACGCTTCGTGCTTGGCTCCAACACGATCTGGCAGACCGATTTCACCACCTATTCGATCGTCGCCGCGACCTTCCTCGGCAGCCCCTACGTGCTTTTGACGCGCGGTCACGTCAACGTCGACATCCTGCCGCACTACATGGGGCCGGTCGGGAAATTCCGGCTTGCGCTGTTCTCAGCTATCCTGTCGCTCGCCTTTTCCGCTGCGATGACCATGTTCGCCTGCCTCTACTGGTGGGAGGCCTGGGACGGCAACTGGGTTTCCGACACGATGTGGCGGGCGCGGCTGTGGATTCCCTTCGCCTCCATGCCGGTCGGCTTCGCTATCCTGACGCTGCAATATGTCGTCGACCTCTATAGCCTCGCCACCGGGCGCGAACCGCCCTTCCCGTCCGCCGGCGGCCATGACGCCGGTGCCAGCCAAGGGGGAGTGCCCGCATGAACCCGGCAATCGAAGGCGGCATCGTCCTTGTCGTCACGCTCCTCGTGCTGCTCTCGGGCGCCCCGGTGGCGTTCGGGCTGGGCGCCATCGCGCTCGTCTTCATCGCCGTCTTCGAAGGCTTCGGCGCGCTCAACGTCGCCGCCGAGACCTTTTACGGCGGCCTCAACGACTTCACCCTCGTCTCGATCCCGATGTTCGTCATGATGGGCGCCGCCATCGGCTCCTCGCCCGCCGGCCGAGACCTCTACGAGGCGCTCGACCGATGGCTCTACCGGCTGCCCGGCGGGCTAGTCATCTCCAATCTCGGGGCCTGCGCGCTGTTCGCCGCACTCACCGGCTCCTCGCCGGCGACCTGCGCCGCCATCGGCCGCATGGGCATCCCCGAAATGCGCCGCCGCGGCTATCCGGACGACGTCGCGACCGGCTCGATCTGCGCCGGCGGCACGCTCGGCATCCTGATTCCGCCGTCGATCACCTTCATCCTCTACGGCATCGCCACCGAAACCTCGATCGGGCGGCTGTTCCTGGCCGGCGTCTTTCCCGGCCTGATGCTGACTGGCCTGTTCATGCTGTGGACCATCTTCCTGCTGTGGAAGCGCGGCTTCCGCGCCTATGCCGCGGACTTCCGCTACACCTGGAAGCAGAAATTCGAGTCGATCCCGAAAATCGCGCCCTTCCTGGCGATCGTGATCGGCGTCATGTACGTGCTCTACGGCGGCGTCGCCACGCCGTCGGAGGCGGCCGGCGTGGGCGCCGCGCTTTGCGTGCTTCTCGCCATCATGATCTACAGGATGTGGCGGCCGACAGACTGGTGGCAGATCCTGCGCGACACCACCCGTGAAAGCGTCATGATCCTGATGATCATCGCGGCCGCCGTGCTGTTCGGCTACATGCTGACCTCGCTCTACCTCACCCAGACGCTGGCGCAGGCCATCGCCGAGATGGAAGTCAACCGCTGGGTGCTGATGTTCATGATCAACATCTTCCTGCTCGTCTGCGGCTTCTTCATTCCGCCGGCGGCGGTGATCCTGATGACGGCGCCGATCCTGCTGCCGATCATCACCGCGGCAGGGTTCGATCCAATCTGGTTCGGCGTCATCATCACCATCAACATGGAGATCGGCCTGATCCATCCGCCGGTGGGCCTCAACATCTACATCGTCAACTCCATCGCGCCCGACGTACCGCTGACCCGCATCATCTGGGGCACGATCCCCTTCGTGCTGTGCATGATGCTGGAGATCGTCATCCTCTGTATCTTCCCGGAGATAGCGACGTGGTTGCCGACCTACCTGATGGGTCCCGGTACATGAGCAGAACGAGCTTCCTGCAGGACCTTCTCGCGACGATCTTCGAACGCAGCACGCCGCGCTCGATAAGCGACGACCTGCGCTCGATGGAGGACCTGTGCGCCGCCCTCATTTCGGAGCGCGGCGAGGCTTCAGGCTTCTCCATCGCCACCGCTATCCTCGACCGCTACGAGAACGGCACGCGGGAGGACAAGGCGGACTTCTTCCGCCTGCTGACCGACGCGCACGACCTCGACGCCGGCGCGGTTGCGACGGCGGCGCAAGCCTACAAGGCGTCTCCCGACGCTTCGACACTCGCCCGGCTTATCGAGGAAGCGGAGCCGCCGCGCCAGGAACTGCTCAGGCGGCTGAACCGGCTTCCCGGCGCGACCGGACGGCTGGTCGCGATGCGCGGCGACCTGCTTTCACTGGTCAACGAAACGCCTTCCTTCCGCCGCGCCGATCTCGACTTCCAGCATCTTTTCATGTCGTGGTTCAACCGCGGCTTCCTGGTGCTGCGGCCGATCGACTGGGCGACGCCGGCCAACATCCTGGAAAAGATCATCGCCTACGAAGCCGTCCACACCATCAACAGTTGGGAGGAACTGCGCCGCCGCCTGCAGCCGGCGGATCGGCAATGCTACGCCTTCTTCCATCCGGCAATGCCGGACGAGCCGCTGATCTTCGTCGAGGTGGCGCTGACGGCCGGCATTCCCGGCTCGATCGACGCGCTCTTGTCGGAGGACCGGCAGCCGATCGCGGCGGACGAGGCGACGACCGCCGTCTTCTATTCGATCTCGAATTGCCAGAAGGGCCTGGCCGGCATCTCCTTCGGTAATTTCCTCATCAAGCAGGTCGCGACCGACCTGATGCAGTCGCTGCCGAACCTCAAGACCTTCGTCACGCTTTCGCCGGTTCCCGGCCTGACGCGCTGGATGCGCGGCCAAGCACAGGCGAAGGACGGCGACGAGCAGCGCCGGGTGTTGCTCACACAACTCCTCGAAGCGAAATCCGCCGACGACCTCAAACCCCACGGCAAGGCGCTGGCCGCGCTCGCCGCCGAATACCTGGTGCGGGCAAAACGCGCGGACGACCTGCCGCTCGATCCGGTGGCGCGCTTCCATTTCGGCAACGGCGCGAGCCTTGAGAAGATCAATCCCGCCGCGGACCTTTCGGAAAAAGGCATCGCCCAATCCTGCGGCGTCATGGTCAATTACCGCTACGACCTCGACACGGTAGAGACGAACCACGAACTGTACGCGCATCGCGCAGAAGTGGTCACGACGCGCGCGATAAAATCCATGCTGGGCCGGAGCGGCCCCGAGCGGAGCTGACGGAGAAGCGACAATGGCAAACGTGCTCTATGATGCGCTGTTCGCGCCCCATCAGGGCAAGGCCGGGCCTTTCCTCTTCCTGGAGGACGGCTCGACGCTGTCGTACGATGCCTTCATCCGGCTTGCGGCGCGGATCGCCCATGTCCTGCGGGATCAGGGCGTCAAGTCGGGCGACCGCGTCGCGGTCCAGGTGAAGAAGAGCGCCGAGGCGCTGGCGCTCTACGCCGCCTGCATCCAGGCCGGCGCCATCTTCCTGCCGCTCAACACCGCCTACACGCCGAGCGAGGTCGAGTACTTCGTCGGCAACGCCGAACCGGGCCTCGTCGTCTGCGACGACGCTTCCAGCGCAGCCCTTCTCCCCATCGCCGAAAAGGCCGGCGCGCGCCTGATGACGCTGAACGGCGACGGCACGGGCACGCTGACGGCGGAAGCGGCCGGCAAGACGGACCGCTTCGAAACGGCTGTGCGCAAGGGCGACGACCTCGCCGCCTTCCTCTACACTTCCGGCACCACCGGCCGCTCCAAGGGCGCGATGCTGACGCACGACAACCTGCTCTCCAATGCGAAGTCGCTGGTCGAGGCATGGCGCTTCACGGCGAACGACGTGCTGCTGCATGCGCTGCCGATCTTCCACACGCACGGCCTGTTCGTCGCCTGTAACGTCATCCTACTCGCCGGCGGCTCGATGATCTTCCTGCCCTCCTTCAAGACCGACGAGGTGATCGGTTGGCTGCCGAAGGCGACCTCGATGATGGGCGTGCCGACCTTCTATACCCGCCTGCTCGACGATCCGCGCTTCACGAAGGCTCTCGTCTCGCACATGCGGCTTTTCACCTCCGGTAGCGCGCCGCTTCTGGCCGAGACGCACAACGCCTTCGAGGCCCGCACCGGTCACCGCATTCTCGAGCGCTACGGCATGACCGAAACCAACATGACCACGTCGAACCCCTATGACGGCGAGCGGCGGGCCGGCACGGTGGGCTTCCCGCTACCCGCCGTCGAGATCCGCGTCGTCGATCCGGAGACGAGGAAGGTGCTGCCGAACGGTGAGACCGGCGTGCTCGAAGTGCGCGGACCCAACGTCTTCAAAGGGTATTGGCGCATGCCGGAAAAGACGAAGGAGGAATTCCGCGACGACGGCTTCTTCATCACCGGCGACGTCGTCACCGTCGACCGAGACGGCTATGTCCAGATCGTCGGTCGCGCCAAGGACCTCATAATTTCCGGCGGCTTCAACATTTATCCGAAGGAAGTGGAACTGCTACTGGATGAGCAGGAAGGCGTGCTGGAATCGGCGGTGATCGGCGTGCCGCATCCCGACTTCGGCGAGGGCGTCGTCGGTGTCGTCGTGCCGAAGAAGGGCAGCGTCATCCACGAAGAAAAGCTGCTTGCGGCCATTCACGACCAGATCGCCCGCTTCAAGCAGCCGAAGCGCATCTTCTCGGTGGACGAACTGCCGCGCAACACGATGGGCAAGGTGCAGAAGAACGTCCTGCGCGACCGCTTCGGCGATACGTTTCAACGGCGCTGAGCCGCACCCGCCTGGAAGCGCCTTGCCGCTGCGCCGCGCTTCAGGCGGGTTGCGCCTCGTCGCTATGCCGCGCGCTCGAGTGCCGCAACAGGATGGGAATGACCCGCACCACGCCGAGCAGCGACGAATAGAGCCGGTTGGCCATCGCCTACTGGCGCAAGGGTAAAGCCCGCGTCATAGACCTCGGCTCTTCCTTCACCGCTCGGAGTCGCGACTCCGGTAGAACCGTCCGAGCAGCAGCGGCGTCAGGTACATCGGTATCTGATAGCAGCCGATGAACAGAAGCAGCGGATCGGTAACGGACGTCGGCAGTGCGGTCAGGAACAGGGCTACGTTGCGGTTGCCGGCTGTGATCGCAAGCGGCGCCACGGCACGATCCGGCGCAAGACGGCGCAGCAGGACTGCGGCGGCTATCTGCAATCCGAAATTGCCGATAAAGGCGGCAGCCAGCGCGGCCGCGAGCAGGGCCGGGTCGCCACGCAGCGCCGGCCCCACCGCCGACATCAGCCCGACGACGACGATCGCCATGGCGATCGCCGAGAGGCCGTCGATGACATCGAGCGCGGTCCGGGACGGCGCCTTGAGGAGAAAGGCGCGCACGAGGAATGCCGCCCCGGCGGCCGCGCCGATGATGACGAGCAACCTGCCTGCCGCCCTCAACACCTCGGCCGTCTCGCCGAGCGCCGGCGCCAGCCAGAAGACAGGCAGCACGGTGAGCGGCAGCAGCGCCGTGCCGATGACGAGCTGACGCAGCGCCGGCGCGGGGTCGTTGCCGGTCAGGATGGCTAGGTTCGGCGCGCCGGAGATCGGTGAGGCGGCCATCATCAGGATAAGCCCCGTCGCCAGCGCGCCTTTCCAGCCGCAAAGCGCGAAGGCGGACAAGGCCGCTGCGGGGACAGCGATCTGATAGACCAGCGCGAGACCGAGCGAGGCGCGCGCCTCGGCGAGCGCGCCCACCGCCTGGCGCGGCCCGACGCGCAGCGCGGCGATGAACAGCAGGCCGGCGATCAGCTCGGCGATCCAGTCCTTCATCGCAAGCGCGAGGCCCGGCAAAAGGATGCCGACGACAAGACCGATCACCAGGATCAGGCGGCCGTGACGCGCAGCACCCGCAAGCAGCCGAACCACGATCATGCCTGCGCGCAGTCCAGGTCAGCCACCGGGGCCAAGGCGCATATTCTCCGGCAGCCAGGTCGCGAGGTCTGGAAAGGCGATCAGGATAAACACCATCAGCACCATGATGAGGAACATCGGGAAGGCGGCTCTGGCGATGTAGTTCATCTCGTGCCCGGTCATGCCCTGCATGACGAAGAGGTTGAAGCCGACCGGCGGTGTGATCTGCGCCATCTCGACCACGACGACGATGAAGATGCCGAACCAGATGATGTCGATGCCGACCTGGCGGATCATCGGTTCGACCACCGCGATGGTCAGTACCACGGCGGAAATGCCGTCGAGGAAACAGCCGAGAATGATGTAGAAGACCAACAGCGCCATCAAAAGCTCGAACCGCGTCAATTGCAGCGAATTGATCCATTCGGCGAGGTTCTGCGGCAGGCCGGTGAAGCCCATCGACAGCGACAGGAAGGACGCTCCCGACAGGATCAGCGCGATCATCGCCGAGGTGCGCGTCGCGCCCATCAGGCTCTCGACGAAGCTTGCCCAGGTCAGCGAACCCTGCGCGGCGGCGAGGATGAGCGAGCCGATGACGCCGAACACCGCTGCCTCGGTAGCTGTCGCGAAACCGAGATACATCGAGCCGATGACGACGAGGATGAGCAGGATGACGGGAATCAGGAAGCGCGAATTGCTGACCTTCTGGAGGAAGGTCATGGGGGGTTCGGGATCGGGATGGTACTTCTTCGAGATCTGCGAAACGACAATGACATAGACCATGAACATCGCCGCCAGCACCAGACCCGGCAGAATGCCGGCGATGAACAGCTTGGTGATGGATTCGTTGATCGTCACGCCGTAGACGATGAGCGTCAGCGACGGCGGGATCATCAGGCCGAGCGTCGCCGCACCGGCGAGCGTGCCGATGACCAGATGCTCGGGATACTTGCGTTTCCTGAGTTCCGGCACCGACATCTTGCCGACCGTCAGCAGCGTCGCGGCGGACGAACCGGAAACGGCGGCGAAGACCGTGCAGCCAACGACGTTGGTGTGCAGCAGGCCGCCCGGCAGCCTGGCCATCCACGGCGCGAGACCCTTGAACATGTCCTCCGACAGGCGCGTCCGGAAAAGGATCTCGCCCATCCAGATGAACATCGGCAGCGCCGTCAGCGACCAAGAGGAGGAGGACCGCCAGATGACGGTCATCATGGCGTCGCCGACGGGACGCAGCGTGAAAAGCTCCATGCCGACATAGGCGACGCCGAGCAGCGCCAGGCCGATCCACACGCCCGTCCCCAGAAGGAGGAACAGGATGAAGAGGAAGATGCCGATGAAATAGACCTCCTGCATCGTCCTACTCCGCGTGCGACTGTTCGAGGTTTTCGGTGCGTATGTTGTCGCGCCCGCTGACCAGCAACGTCACCAGGTTGTCGACGAAGCAGATGGCGAGGATCACCGCGCCGATCGCCATGGGCATTTGCGCGATCCACAACGGCGTCGCATCCTGTCCCTGGCTCAGGTCGTGCAGCTTGCGCGACCAGTAGACCATCTTCACCGCATACCAGGCGAGATAGACGGAAGCCGCCGTGGCGATGGTCAGGCTCCACAATTCTGCCCAGTAGCGCTTGCGGGCGTCGAGCGCGTTGAACAGCAACGAAACCCGGATGTGCGCGCCGCGGTTCAGCGCCTGCGCGAATGCCAGGAAGGACGCCGCCGCCATCAGGTAGCCGGCATAGTCCGACGATCCGGGAAACGGAATTCCGGTCCAGCGTGCCGCCATCTGCAGGACGATGACGACGAGCAGCAGCACCAGGCAGATGGCGGCGAGCACCGCCGCGCCGTCATACAACGCGTCGAGCGCGCGTCTTGTCGTTTTCATGGCGTTCCCCCTTGACGGCTGTCATGGACGGGTCCGGCGCAATGCCGGACCCTCTCGCGCTTTTGGGGATCAGTTACCCTTGTAGGCGTCGATGATCGCCTTGCCGTCAGGCCCGGCCGCCTTGATCCATTCCTCCGTCATGGTTTCGCCGAAGCCGGCCAGTTCCTTCTTGAGCTGGTCGCCCGGAGCCGAGACCTTCATGCCGTTGTCTGCGAGCGTCTTCAGGTAGCCGGCCGACTGCTCCTGCGACTTGGCGGTGCCTTCCTTGGCGGTCTTGTCGCCGCAGTCCATGACGACTTTCCTGGTCGCTTCGTCGAGCGCTTCGAAGGCATCCTTGTTGGCAAAGACGACGTTGCGCGGCAGCCAGGCCTGGACGTCGTAGAAATGCGTCAGGCTTTCCCACACCTTGGAGTCGACGCCTGTCGAACCCGATGAGATGAAGCTCTCGGCGACCCCGGTGGCGAGCGCCTGGCTCAGGTCCGCGGCCTCGATCTGCACCGGCGCCATGCCGGCCAGCTCGGCGATGCGGGCGGTCGCGGCGTTATAGGCGCGGAACTTGACACCCTTCAGGTCGGCGACCGAATTGACCTCCTTCTTGACGTAGAGGCCCTGCGGCGGCCACGGCACGGCGTAGACGTAGACGAGGTTCTGGCTGGCCAGGAGTTCTTCCATCTTCGGCCGCGCGGCGTTCCACAGCTTGTCCGACTGCTCGAAGGAGGTTGCGAGGAAGGGGATCGAATCGATGCCGAACAGCGGGTTCTCGTTGGCGTGCGCCGAGATCAACCGCTCGCCGATCGGCGCCTGGCCGGTCTGTACCGCGCGCTTGATGTCGTTGCCCGCGAACAGCGACCCACCCGGATGGGTCACGATCTGAAGCTTGCCGCCGCTGCCGTCGCCGACGCATTTGGCGAAGGCCGCACCGTTTTCGGAGTGCAGGTTCGTCGCCGGATAGGCCATCGGCATATCCCACTTTTCGGCAAGTGCGGCGCTCGCGGCGAAGCACGCCATGGCGGTCGTCGCCAGGAGTGTGGTCAGTCGCTTCATATCGTCATGCTCCCATTGTTGATTGGTATGGCGTTCCCTGTTCTCATGCCCTTATTGGAACCGCGAGGCGCTCGCGACGCAAGATTTAAGTTCGTCGTCCTTGCAGAAACCGGGTGCGCCATCATCCCGCCCGGCCGCCGCTCTAGGCAACCCATTCGGAAACCGGCGCGGCGGCCTCGTCCAGCGGCTGGGAAATGACGTCGACAAGCGTCGGCCCGTCGGCCTCGAGCGCCTCCCTCAATACCGTATCCAGATCGTCGGGGTCTTCGACGCGCCAGCTCTTGAGCCCGAAGGCGGCGGCGACCGCGGCATGGTCGGTGCGGGTGAAATCGACATTGTGGAACCGCGCGCCGAAGCCCGAACGCTGGCCGGCCTTGATCCATCCGTAGACGCTGTTGGAGAGTGTGATGAAGGTGATCGGCATGCGGTAGCGGATCGCTGTTTCCAGTTCGCCGACGCTCATGCCGAACGAGCCGTCGCCCATGACGGCGACCGTCTTGACGCCGGGCCGGCCGATATGCGCCCCCATCGCCGCGCCCATGGCGAAACCGAGGGCGCCGTGGGCACGGTTGGTGATGAAATGGCGGCCTACGCTCGGCCAGCGGTAGTGGGCCGAGAAATAGGGGCACGGCGTCCCGGGATCGGCGCAGACGATGGCGTCGTCACCAAGCAGCGCCTGCAGTGTCGCGATCACCCGTTCAGGCCGGATCGGCGCCTCGCCGGATGTGGCGAGCGGCGCAAAAGCGGCCAGCTTGGCGTCCCAGGCGGCCTTGGCGCGCGCCGCGCCTCCATTTGAACCGCCTGTACCGCGTCGCGCGATGTCAGCCGCAATCGCCTCCAGCGCCAGCCGCGCATCCGCGGCGATGGCCACCTCCGTCTTGTAGTTGGCGCCGATGACGGCCGGATCGGAATCGATATGAACGACCCGCACGTCCGTCCTCGGATGACGCCAGCGCTCGGTGGTGACGGAGCCGGCACGGCAGGCGACGAACAGGACCAGATCGGCCTCTTCAACCACGGCGCGGGTCGAATCAACGCCACCGTTGGAGCCGACCACGCCGACGGCGCGCGGGTCCGTCTCGGCGATGGCCCCCTGCCCCGAAACGGTTGTCGCAACCGGCATGTCGAGCATCGTCGACAACTGTCGCAGCGCCTCCATCGCCCCGGCGACGACGACACCGCCACCGCAGATGGCGACCGCCCTTTTTGCCGACAGCAGCGCCTCGGCCGCCGCCTCGACCGACGCGGCGTCGGGGCCAGCGCGAAGCGCCGGAAACGTCTGATGGCGCGTGTCGGCCCATATCTCGTCGGGCGCGACGCTGGCCTTCTGGGTGTCGAAAGGCAGCGCCAGATGGACCGCACCCGGCCGCCCCGTCGTCATCTCACGGAAAGCGCGGCGCACCATCGACGGCAGGCGCTGCGCATCGTCGAGCGAAGCGTTCCATTTCGTCGCCGGCCGAAACAGCCCGACCTGGTCGAGTTCGGTCAGCGGATAGCGGCCGCGCGAACCGGTCGAGACATCGCTGTTGATGGCAAGGATCGGAATCGAGCTCTCGTTGGCCTCGACGACGCCGGGCAGGATGTAGGTCGCGCCACCGCCCGACGGGCCCTCGCAGACGCCGGGGCGCCCGGTGACGCGCGCATAGGCGTCGGCCATGTAGCCGGCGTGGCGCTCGTCGCGCGTCAGCAGGTGGGCAATGCCGTGGTCCAGCCTGTGAAGCGCGTCGTAGAGCGGCAGCGTCGTGTCGCCGCAAAGGCCGAAGATATGCCTGACCCCATAGGCCTGAAGCATGCGGACCATGGCTTCGGCGCCGGTCATCGCGTTGGTCCTGTCATGCACGGTCACGGATGGCGCCGCCAAGTCTGTCTCTCCCGATTGTCTTGGATAAGGCCTTTCAAGATCACGGCTTATTCTGTATACAGGTCTGAATACTGGTGGCAGACCATGATTGAGTCAAGAGGCCGGGGGAACGAGGGCGGATCGTGAGCGACGGGCTGGTCGAGGCACTGCATGCCGACATCCGGGCCATGGCGATCGACTTTCGCCTCAAGCCCGGCGAGCGCATCAACGAGGTCGCGCTGTCGAAGCGCCTCGATGCGAGCCGGACGCCGCTGCGCGAGGCGCTGAACCGGCTGGTCGCCGAAGGCTTCCTCACCTTCGAGAGCGGCAAGGGCTTCTTCTGCCGCAAGTATTCGGTCACGGAGGTGCAGGACCTCTATCAGTTGCGGCAGGCGATCGAGCGTTTCGCGGCCGAGCGCGCCGTCGAACTGGCAGCCGACGCCGAGCTGGCCGAACTCGCGGCTTTCCTCGACCGTACCGGCGACCCGGCCGGCCGGTCCCTGGAAGACCTGCTCGCTTTCGACGAACATTTCCATGAGACGATCGCATCGTTCTCGCAAAACGCCGAGATCGGCCGCACGCTCGCCAACGTCAATGCGCGCATCCGCTTCTTTCGCTGGATAGACCTGGGCAGCCGGCGGCAGCGCACGCAGGGCGAGCACCGCGCCATTCTCGACGCCATCCGGGCGCGCGATAAGGGCAAGGCCGTCGCGCTGGTCGACGGCCATATCGCCAGGCGGCGCGACGAGATCGCCGAGGCGGTCAAGGAGTGCCACGCCCGGCTCTTCGTCGAAGACGACTTCGTTCATCCCGCTTTCAAGACAATGGATCAGGCATGCGCGTAACCGGCGGAAAATCGATCTACGGCGCTTCGGTAGGCATTCTCATGCTCGATGCGCGTTTTCCCCGCATTCCCGGCGACATGGGCAACGCCACCACCTGGCCGTTCCCGGTCCACTACAGGATCGTGCGCAGCGCCACGCCCGACCGCGTCGTGCGCAAGGGCGCCGAGGGCCTGCTCGGCGATTTCATCGCGGCTGCACGGGAACTGGTGGCCGACGGCGTCGACGGGATCACGACCAATTGCGGCTTCCTGTCGCTTTTCCAGGAGGAGCTTGCCGATGCCGTCGGCGTACCGGTGGCAACCTCGTCGCTGATGCAGGTCGCCATGGTCAACCGCCTGCTGCCGAGAGGCAGGCGCGCCGGCATCCTCACCATCTCGGCCTCGACGTTGACGCCGCTGCACCTGGACAAGGCCGGCGTCCCGGCGGGAACGCCGGTCGGCACCACCGAAGGCGGCCGCGAATTCACCCGCGCCATTCTCGGAAACGAGCTGGAGCTCGACGTAGAGGCGGCGCGGCAGGACAATATCGACGCCGCCGCCGCATTGGTCGCCGCCAATCCGGATCTCGGCGCGATCGTGCTCGAATGCACCAACATGGTGCCATACGCAGCCGACATCCACGCGAAGACGAGACTTCCTGTCTTCTCCATCGAGACATTCGTCCGCTGGTTCCAGGGGGCGCTGGCGCCGCGGACCTACGGCTGACTCTCGGCTTGACAATCCGCTCTGTCGGACGCGGTGGCGACAGGGCCAGACAAGGACTGCCGACGGCCCGTTATCCATTCCAAGGCCTAACGCAGAAACTGATCGAGAAGCGAGCCGATCCCGTCTTCTTTCGATGTTTCGGGCTGCTGCGCGGCCGAATCCGGCGTTTCGGCCGTGTTCTCCGCGTCCGTGGCCACGCCGCCGGTCGAAGGAACCTGTTTCGCGGCCTTGCTCTTGAGAAGATCGCCGATGATCGCCTTGGCGGCGTCTTCCGCCGAGGAGGGCTTTGCGGGATCCTGCCTGCCGGTTTCAGAGCCGTCGCCCCTGATGAGATCGCCGATCAGGTCGGCTGCTCCCTTTCCCGCTTCGCCCGATCCAGCCTGGCCGGGCAGCAGCTTGTCGAGGCCTAGCTTTTCGGTCGGCAACCCGAAGCGGTTCAGCATTTCCAGCGCACCTTTCGGATCCTGCAGCAATTTGCTCAGATCCGGATAGATGCGCGGCGCCGAAAGCGAACCGTCGACGATGACGGGCACGCCGATCCCCTTCGTCGCGATGTCGCCACCCTGTCCGGAAAGCGAGGCGACGATGCGCGGGTTGAGCTTGATTTCAAGCGTCTGCTCGGCGAGGTCGATCCTGCCGGCGCCATCCATCCTGACCAGCGGGCCCAGCAGGCTGATGTCGTTGGTCTGCGCGATGCCGTTGCCGATGGAAAAGGAAGCGCCGAGCTCGGTGAATGTCGTCTTCTTGCCTTCGTCCGGTTTGAAGCCGCTGGCGAGCAGTCCGACCAGGTTGTTATAGACCTCGGCGATGTCGATGCCGCGCAGCGCGCCGTCGCTGAACTTCACCGAGGCCTTGCCGTCAAGCGAGCGCCTCAGCGCCTTGCTGGTTTTCCCGGCTCCCGAAACGGCGACGTTCGTGTCGAGCCTGCCTTCCAGACGGTCGAACTCCGCCGCGTCGCGAAGCAGCGGCGCCGCCGCGGCGCCGGCAATCGCCATGCCCAGCTTTATGGCCGGCACATCGCCGGAGCCGTCGGCGGACATTGTAGCGGCCACGGTGCCGCCGTAGAAAGGACTTTGCGGGACGGTCAGGGCGGCGGTTCCGTCGGCCACGACAAGCGTGGTTTTCACCGGGCCGGCAAAAACCTTGCCGTAGCCGATCTTGTCCGCCTCCACGTCGATCTTCGCATCCAGTCCTTTCAGGAACGAAAGATCGATTGGAGCGTCACCGGATCCGGCCGGGCCTTTGCTGCCCGTGGCCGTGCCGTTTGTCCCGCTCGTGAGCGCTGCGAAATCGAGCTTCGCAAAGCTGAGCGACGTGCGGATGTCAAGCGGCGTTCCGAGTTTGACGGCGCCTTCGCCAGATGCCCTGACGCCATTCAGGCCGACCTTCGCCTTGGTGAAGGAAACCCCTTGCGGGCCGGCATCTACGGCGCCGTCGAAGGCGAAATCCCGCAGGCCGGGGGAACCGCCCTGCCCCAGCCAGCGCAGGAGCTTGTCGAGCGACGGCGAGGTGGCGGAAACCTGGCCCTTGAACGTGCCGCCTGCGCCGACCCTGCCGGTCGCGCTGGCGCCGAGATATTTCGAGGCGACGGAAAGGCTGACCGGTCCCGAGGCCTGGGCTGCGGAAGCGCCGGCCAGGAAATCGGCGGGCGCGAGCTGTGATTTGAAAGCGACCTCCTGCCCCTGCCAGGTCAGTTTACCCGCCACGTCGACCGGCTTGGCGATGTCTTGAATCTTCGCATCGAGGGTCAGGCCGGTGATGTCGCCGACGGTGCCGCCCTTTGCGTCGGCGAGTGCCGCAAGCGGAACCTTGCCCTGGCGGATGCCGACCGTTCCGCGCAGGTTGAGGCTTTCGCGCATCCTGGCCGGCGTCATCCCGCGAAAGGCGAAGGCCGTATCCATCGTGACTTTCCCCGCCAGCGGGACGGCCTGGCCGACAAGCTTCGCCAGCGCGCCGATGTCCAGGCCGGAACTGGCGACCTTGCCCTGGAAGGCGGGAGACGCCTCCGTTACATCGGTCGAAACCGAGGCGGCGACGGTTCCCGCATCGAGGCCGAGATGTTCCAGTTTCGCTTCGAGCCGCCCGTTGCGCAGCGTCGCGGCGACTTGCACGTCGGATGCGGCGAGCGCGCCGCTGACCAGTTGATCGACCGTAACGCTGACGTCAGCATCGAAGGCCGCCAGCATGGCGAGACTGGGCTCACCCGCGCCGGCGGACGCCCCCTCCCCGCTTGCGCCTCCGTCCCCGGCTGCCATCAGGGTGCCGATGTCGACGCGCTTCGCCGACAGGTCGGCAAGGAAACGAGGTCGCTGCCCGGGCAGGAAAAGCGCATCCATCCGCAAAGCCTGGCCACCGAGATCGAACTGCCCGCCCCTGATCTGATAGCTGCCGTTCTCGTTCAGCCTGATCTCGCCGCTCGCTTTCAACGAGGCAAGCAACGGCGAGGGCGCCGGCTTGATTTCCGCATCGAGGGCGATTTGGGCCGGCTGGTGCTGGAGGATCGGCCTGAGCGCGGAAAGCCTTCCGTTCAGTTGCACGCGGCGGTCGTCCCGCGTGGCCGAAAGCGAGAAGGCGACCTCGCCGTCGAGGTCCGGCGCCTTCAAATCCGCGTCGATGGCGCCGACAGTGCTTGCCGCCCCGGCTTCGTCGACGATGGTGAGACTGCCGTTTTCGATGGTGATGCGGTTGACCGCCAGCCGCTCCAGCGTCGTCACGAGCGCGGCGAAGGGATCGCCTTTCGACTGGCCGGCCGATGCCGGTTCCGCAGTCTTCGCCACAGCCGGCGGCTTGACGGTGATGACCGGCCCGACCAGCGCGATGGACCGGATCTCGAGCCTGTCCGACCACAGGGACGACAGCGTGATCGCCGTCGAGAATCCGGGAACCTTGACCGAAAGATCGCCCGCCTCGGTCGAGATGCCGATGTCCCTGGCGACCACCGCCAGGCCGGGCAGGAACGACAGCCGCACCGGTCCTTCCAGCCGGATGTCCATGCCGCTTGCGGACGACAGTTGCCGCCCCAGTTCGGATCGGGCCCAGTCGGTCGAAATCAGCAGGGGCAGCAGGAAAAGCAGCGCAACAACGAGCGTTGCGACGACAATCAGCGCGGCGGCGATTTTTCTCATATCGGTCAGCCAGCATGATCGGAGCGAATCGGTGCCGGTACACCATACATCAGCGCCTGCCGGATTTCACAACCTCGCCGTGCAGAGCGGTGGACACGGTGGGCCGGCAACGTCGCCGGCAGGCTCAGCCGGTCGACAGGGTTCGCCTCACCGCGTCGTGCCAGCCCTTCAGCTTGGCCGTCCGGGTCCTGGCGTCCATGGCCGGCTCGAAGCGGCGATCGAGCGCCCAGCTTCGGGCGAACTCCGCCATATCCGGCCACACGCCGGCTTTCGAACCGGCAAGCCACGCCGCTCCCAGCGCCGTCGTTTCCAGGATGGTCGGCCGGTCCACCGGCGCATCGAGGATGTCGGCGAGGCACTGCATGGTCCAGTCCGACGCCACCATGCCGCCGTCGACACGCAGAACGGTTTGTGTCGAATCGCCCTTCCAGTCCTTCTTCATGGCGTCGAGCAGGTCGAGAGTCTGGTAGGCCACCGACTCCAGGGCGGCCCGAGCGAACTCGGGCGGGCCGGAATTGCGGGTCAGGCCGAAGATCGCACCGCGCGCCTCGGCGTCCCAGTGCGGCGCGCCGAGGCCGACGAAAGCCGGCACCAGATAGACGTTCTGCGTCGGATCGGCTTTCGCCGCCAGTTCGCCGCTCTGGGCGGCCTTGTCGATCATCCTGGTGCCGTCGCGCAGCCACTGAACGGCAGCGCCGGCGATGAAGATCGAGCCTTCCAGCGCATAGGTGGTCCTGCCGTTCAACCGGTAGGCAATGGTGGTCAAAAGCCGGTTCTTCGAGCGCACCATGTCGGTGCCGGTGTTGAGCAAGGCAAAGCAGCCGGTGCCATAGGTCGACTTCATCATTCCTGGCCGGAAACAGGCCTGGCCGATGGTGGCGGCCTGCTGGTCTCCGGCGACACCGAGGATCGGGATCGGCGCTCCGAACAGGCTTTCATCCGTGCTTCCAAAATGATCGGCGCAATCCCGCACTTCCGGCATCATCCCTGCCGGGATGTTCAGGATGCGCAGAAGCTCATCGTCCCATTCGTTTCTGGCAATGTTGTAGATGAGCGTGCGCGAGGCGTTGGTGGCGTCGGTGGCATGGACCTTGCCGCCGGTCAGCCGCCAGACGAGAAAACTGTCGATGGTGCCGGCGATGAGTTCGCCCTTCCCAGCGCGGCGGCGCGCGCCCTTCACCTTGTCCAGCAGCCAGGCGATCTTGGTGCCGGAGAAATAGGGATCGAGCAGCAGGCCGGTCTTTTTCGTGAATTTCGGTTCCAGCCCCTGCTTCTTGAGCTTGGCGCAAAGCGGCGCGGTGCGCCTGTCCTGCCAGACGATGGCGTTGTGGATCGGTTCGCCGGTCGCCCTGTCCCAGACGACCACCGTCTCGCGCTGGTTGGTGATGCCGATGGCGGCGATGTCGGAAGCGGTAAGCCCGGCCTTCTTGAGTGCCGTCTTGACCGCCCAAAGCACGCTCGACCAGATTTCCTCCGGATCGTGCTCGACCCAGCCGGAAGCAGGATAATGCTGCGTGAATTCCTTCTGGCCGACGCCGACGATCTTCATATTTCGATCGAAGACGATGGCACGGCTGGAGGTCGTGCCCTGGTCGATGGCGAGAATAAAACCGGTCATTGCCTCCCCTTCGTGATCGCCCCTTTGCGGACATGAGCAGGGGAGGCGGCGCGATGCCGCCTCCCCCTTGTCACGGCACGGGCGCGGGCGCCCGCGTCAACTTACTGTTTCTGCCAGCTCTTGACCAACTCGTCGTAGTTGATCGTGATCGGCTTTTCCTTCTCGTTCTCGATCTTCAGCTGCGGCGCAAGGTTGCCCTTCGAGACGGCATCCTTGTTCCAGTATTCGAGATCGTGCTCCTCGGCGAGCTTCGGGCCGATGTCGCCCTGCACGCCCGACTTCTCGATGCGGGCCATGACCTTCTCCTGCTCGGCGCAGAGAGAATCCATGGCTTCCTGCGCCGTCTTGGCGCCGGAGGACGCATCGCCGATCGCCTGCCACCAGAGCTGCGCCAGCTTCGGGTAATCCGGAACATTCGTTCCGGTGGGGGACCACTGCACGCGGGCCGGCGAGCGGTAGAACTCGATCAGGCCGCCGAGCTTCGGCGCACGTTCGGTGAAGCTCTTGTCGTGGATGGTGGAGTCGCGGATGAAGGTGAGGCCGACATGGCTCTTCTTCACGTCCACGGTCTTGGAGGTGACGAACTGCGCATAAAGCCAGGCGGCCTTGGCGCGGTCGTCGGGCGTCGATTTCATCAGCGTCCACGAACCGACGTCCTGATAGCCGAGCTTCATGCCGTCCTTCCAGTAGACGCCGTGCGGCGACGGCGCCATGCGCCACTTCGGCGTGCCGTCCTCGTTCATCACCGGCAGGCCGGGCTTGACCATGTCTGCCGTGAAAGCGGTGTACCAGAATATCTGCTGGGCGATGTTGCCCTGTGCCGGAACCGGCCCGGACTCGGAGAAGGTCATGCCCTGGGCTTCCGCCGGTGCGTAAGCCTTGATCCAGTCAAGGTACTTCTGGATGGCGTAGACCGAGGCCGGGCCATTGGTATCGCCGCCGCGTGCCACGCAGGAGCCGACCGGCTGTGATTTCTCATTGACCTTGATGCCCCATTCGTCGACCGGCAGGCCGTTCGGGATGCCCTTGTCGCCGTTGCCAGCCATGGAGAGCCACGCATCGGTGAAACGCCAGCCCAGCGACGGGTCCTTCTTGCCGTAGTCCATGTGGCCATAGACCTTCTTGCCGTCGACCTCGCGACCGGTGAAGAACTCGGCGATGTCCTCATAAGCCGACCAGTTGACCGGCACGCCAAGGTCATAGCCGTACTTGGCCTTGAAGTCGGCCTTGTTCTTTTCGTCGTTGAACCAGTCGTAGCGGAACCAGTAGAGGTTGGCGAACTGCTGGTCGGGAAGCTGGTAGAGCTTCTTGTCCGGCGCGGTAGTGAAGGACGAGCCGATGAAGTCCTTGAGGTCAAGGCCCGGGTTGGTGACGTCCTTGCCTTCGTTGGCCATGAAGTCGGTCAGGTTGCGCACCTGCTTGTAACGCCAGTGCGTGCCGATCAGGTCGGAATCGTTGACCCAGCCGTCGTAGAGGTTCTGGCCGGTCTGCATCTGGGTCTGGATCTTCTCGACCACGTCGCCTTCCTGCAGAAGGTCGTGCGTCACCTTGATGCCGGTGATGGCGGTGAAGGCGGGCGCAAGCACCTTCGATTCATACTCGTGAGTCGTCAGTGTTTCCGACACAACCTTGATGTCCATGCCGGCAAAGGGCTTGGCCGCGTCGATGAACCACTGCATTTCCTTTTCCTGGTCGGCGCGCGAAAGCGTCGACAGGTCGCCGATTTCCTTGTCCAGGAAGGTTTTCGCCTCGTCCATGCCGGCGAAAGCCTGGTTCACGCAGAAGAGAAGTGCCAGCGCGCTCGTCGATGCTAATATTTGCCGTCGCATTGCGTTTCCTCCGATTGAAAAAGGTTTCAAGTGCGATCCGGGGCGGTGGCGTGCAGGCCGCCGCCCCGACTGTTTCTCCCCTAAACGTAGCGAAACACCGCGATGGCGTAGACTACGCAGAGAGCGAGAGCCCACCACAGGTTGGGTCCGACAAGGCCCAGCCAAGCGAGATGGATGAAGGCGCTGCCGAGCAGCGAAATGAACAGGCGGTCGCCGCGCGTCGTCTCGAAGCGCAGCAGGCCGATACGCGGAGCGCCACCCGGCGAGGCGTATTCCCACACCGCCATCAGCGACAGGATGAAGGCGATGGTCAGAAAGAACAGGGCCGTCGGAAACGTCCATGCCATCCAGCCGCCGGTGACCAGCGGCGCGGTCCAGTCGCGCGCGCCATCCGCGGTCGGAACGAAGGCGGCCAGCAGGCCGGTGGCTGCGAGGTAGATCGCAAGAACCGCGATCAGAGGGATGGTCCAGTTGCTCCTGACTTCCATCACACCCTCCCCAGGGCGAAGCCCTTGGCGATGTAGTTGCGCACGAACCAGATCACCAGCGCGCCGGGGATGAGGGTGAGCACGCCGGCGGCGGCGAGCAGGCCCCAGTCCATGCCGGCCGCCGAAACCGTGCGGGTCATGACGGCGGCGATCGGCTTGGCGTCGGTGGTGGTGAGCGTACGGGCGAGCAGCAGTTCCACCCAGGAGAACATGAAGCAGAAGAAGCAGGCGACGCCTATGCCGCTTGCGATCAGCGGCATGAAGATCCTCACGAAGAAGCGCGGGAAGGAATAGCCGTCGATATAGGCCGTCTCGTCGATCTCCTTCGGTACGCCCGACATGAAGCCTTCGAGAATCCACACCGCCAGCGGCACGTTGAACAGGCAGTGCGCCAGCGCCACCGCCCAATAGGTGTCGATCAGGCCGAAGGCCGAATAAAGCTGGAAGAACGGCAGGGCGAACACCGCCGGCGGCGCCATGCGGTTGGTCAGCAGCCAGAAGAACAGGTGCTTGTCGCCGAGGAAACGGTAGCGCGAGAAGGCATAAGCCGCCGGCAGCGCCACGGCGACCGAGATCACCATGTTCATGACCACATAGGAGATGGAGTTGATGTAGCCGGAATACCACGACGGATCGGTGAAGATGATGGCGTAGTTGCGGAGCGTCGGCTGGTGCGGATAGAGCGTCAGTCCGGTCACGATCTCCCGGTTGGTCTTGAAGCTCATGTTGACGAGCCAGTAGATCGGCACCAGCAGGAAGACGATATAGAGTGTCGGAACCAGCCACCACCAGCGCGATTCGTCGCCGCGCCGACGCATGCGGCGGGCGATCTGTTCCTGTGCGGCGTTCGCCGCGGGGGCGCCCGCATCGTCCATCGCCTGCCCTGTCCTTTCGTTCACCCCGGCCATGGCTCAGCGTTCCGCGTCATAGTTGGTCATGACGGTGTAAAACGCCCATGACAGAAGCAGGATGATGAGGAAGTAGACCAGCGACATCGCCGCCGCCTGGCCGAGATTGAACTCGCCGAGCGCCATCTTCACGAGGTCGATGGACATGAAGGTCGTCGAGTTGCCCGGCCCGCCGCCGGTGACGACGAAGGGTTCGGTATAGATCATGAAACTGTCCATGAAGCGCAGCAGCACCGCAATCAGCAAAACCCGCTGCATCTTCGGTAACTGGATATAGCGGAACACCGCCCAGCGCGAGGCGCCGTCGATCTTCGCCGCTTGGTAGAAGGCATCGGGGATCGACACCAGGCCGGCATAGCAGAGCAGCACGACGAGGCTGGTCCAGTGCCAGACGTCCATGACGATGACCGTCACCCAGGCGTCGAACGGATCCTGCACGTAGTTGTAGTCGACGCCGAGCGCGTTGACATAGTAACCGAGCAGGCCGATGTCGCCGCGTCCGAATACCTGCCAGATGGTGCCGACGACATTCCACGGCACCAGGAGCGGCAGCGCCATCAGCACCAGGCAGGTCGGCACGCCCCAGCCGCGCCGCGGCATGTTGAGGGCGATGAAGATGCCCAGCGGCACTTCGATCGCGAGGATGATTGCGGAGAAGATCAGGTTGCGGAACATCGATTCCCAGAACCGGGACGAAGCCAGCAGTTCCTGATACCAGTCCACGCCGTTCCAGAAGAACTGGTTGTTGCCGAACGTGTCCTGCACCGAATAGTTCACGACCGTCATCAGCGGGATGACGGCGGAGAAGGCGACCAGCACCAGCACCGGCAGTACGAGGAACCAGGCCCTGTTGTTCCATGTCTTGTCCATGGCTCAGGCTCCCATCTCGACGCGCCAGGATCCGGCGTAGATGTTGATGCCCGCGGGGTCGAAGCTGAGCTTCGGCTCGGCGGGAATCTCCTCGTCCTCGCCCACGATCGCAGCGACATCACGGCCTTCCAGCCTGGCGCGCACGACCTTGTGGCGGCCGACATCCTCGACCTTGGAAACCGAAACGGGCATGCCTTCGCGGCCAACGCGGACATATTCGGGCCGGATACCGAGTTCCATTGCCCGTTCCGTGCTCGTCGGCGTGCCGGGCAGTTCGATGATCTGGTCGCCCAGCTTCGCCCGGCGTCCGTCCACCGCCACCGGCATGAAATTCATGCCCGGCGAGCCGATGAAATAGCCGACGAAGGTGTGCTTCGGCCGCTCGAACAGTTCCGCCGGCGTGCCGATCTGGACGATGCCGCCGTCAAACATGACGACGACCTGATCGGCAAAGGTCAACGCTTCGGTCTGATCGTGGGTGACATAGACCATGGTGTAGCCGAAGCGCCGGTGAAGCTGCTTCAGTTGCGAGCGCAATACCCATTTCATGTGCGGATCGATGACCGTCAGCGGCTCGTCGAACAGGATGGCATTGACGTCGGAGCGCACCAGGCCGCGGCCGAGCGAGATCTTCTGCTTCTGGTCGGCGGTCAGGCCCCTCGCCTTGCGCCTGGCCCAGTCGGCAAGGTCGATCATGTCCAGCGTCTCGCGCACCCGGCGCTCGACCACGTCCGCCGGCACACCGCGATTGCGCAGCGGAAAGGCCAGGTTGTCGTAGACGGTCATGGTGTCGTAGATGACCGGGAACTGGAACACCTGGGCGATGTTGCGCTCCTGCGTCGACAGGCCGGTCACATCCTTGCCATCGAACAGCAGTTTCCCGTGGGAGGGTTTGAGCAGGCCGGAAATGATGTTGAGCAGCGTGGTCTTGCCGCAGCCGGAAGGCCCAAGCAGCGCATAGGCGCCGCCGTCCTCGAAAGTGTGATCGACCTCCCTCAGCGCAAAGTCGGAATCCTTCGACGGATTCGGCAGGTAGGAGTGGCGGATATGCTCGACGTCGATGCGGGCCATCGTCTCCTCCTACGCCGCCAGCCGGGGCGCGACCGAAACGGCGCGGCCATGCTCGTCGAAGACCATGATGTGGCGCGGGTCGATGAACACCTCGACCTGCTCGTCCGGCTCGAACTCGCGGATGCCATGCGCCAGCATGATCCAGCGCACGTCGGCAAAATCGAGATGCACGAAGCTTTCCGAGCCGGTGATTTCGGTGATCGACACCTTGGCGCGCACCGGCACGGCGGCCGGGTTCGGCCGTTCGAGAGAAAGATGATGCGGCTGGAAGCCGATTATGTAGCTGGCGTCGGCAATGCCGGCGAGGGCCGCCGGCACGGGCAGGTTTACCCCGCCGTCGAGCAGAAAATGATTGCCCTGCTTGCCGAGCATAATGGTGTTCAGCGGCGGGTCGGCGAAGGTCCTCGCCGTGACCAGGTCGACCGGCTTGCGGAACACCTCGACCGTTGGCCCGAACTGGGTGACGCGGCCTTCGCTCAGCGTCGCGGTGTTGCCGCCAAGCAGCAACGCCTCGTGCGGCTCGGTCGTGGCATAGACGAAGATGGTGCCGGCCTCGGCGAATATCTTCGGCAGTTCCTCGCGCAGTTCCTCGCGCAGCTTGTAGTCGAGATTGGCCAGCGGCTCGTCCAGCAGCACCAAGCTGGCGTTCTTGACGATGGCTCGGGCGAGCGCGGTGCGCTGCTGCTGGCCGCCGGAAAGGTTGAGCGGCGTGCGGTCGAGATAGGGTGTCAGCTTCAGCAGTTCCGCTGCCTTGCGAACCTCGCTGTCGACCTTGCCCTTCTCGACGCCTGCAACGCGTAGCGGCGAGGCGATGTTCTCGTAGACCGTCATCGCCGGGTAGTTGATGAACTGCTGGTAGACCATGGCGACGTTGCGCTGCTGGACGGCCAAGCCGGTAACATCCTTGCCGTCGAACCAGACGGAGCCGGAGGTCGGCTTGTCCAGGCCCGCCATCAGCCGCATCAGGCTGGTCTTGCCGGAAAGCGTTGGGCCGAGCAGAACGTTCAGCGAGCCGTGCGCGAGCGTCAGCGACACATCGGCGATGTGCGTGGCACCGCCCACGACCTTCGAGACGTTCTTCAGTTCCAGCATTCGGCTTCTCCCCCTTTTTGCGGTCTATTCCGCCGCCGCGCTCTGTCCCTTGTCCAGCTCCCGCATGAAATCCTCCAGCGCCGCCACCTGCTCGCGGCTCAGATGCAGGCCGCGCTTGGTGCGGCGCCACAGCACGTCCTCGACCGTTTGCGCCCATTCGTGCTCGACGAGATAGCGCACCTCGGCCTCATAGAGGTCGCCGCCGAAGTCGCGGCCGAGGTCGGCATATGATCTGGCGGTTCCGAGCAGCGTGCGGGCACGCGTGCCGTAGAGCCGGACCAGCCGATGCGCGAGGCGTGCTTCCAGGAAAGGGAAATCGGCCTGCAGCGTGCCGACTTCGGCCTTGAAGCCGGTCGCCGGGAAATCGCCGCCCGGCAGCGGCGCCGTCGCGGTCCATGGTTTGCCGCGCTTGCCGAGAAAGCCTTCGATCTTCTCCAGCATGGATTCCGACAGCCGGCGATAGGTGGTGATCTTGCCGCCGAAGGCGCTGACCAGCGGGGCGGTGGCGCCGCCGCCGTCAGCCTTGAGCACGTAGTCGCGCGTCGCCTCCTGCGCCTTCGACGCTCCATCGTCATACAGCGGGCGCACCGCCGAATAGCTCCAAACGATATCCTCGCGGCGAACGGGATCGGCGAAATATTCGCTCGCCGCCGCGCACAGGTAGTCGATCTCCGCATCGGAAATCTTCACATCATGCGGATCGGCATCGTAGTCGCGGTCGGTCGTGCCGATCAGCGTGAAGTCTTCCTCATAGGGAATGGCGAAGATGATGCGCCCGTCCTTGTTCTGGAAGAAATAGGCGCGCGGATCGTCGAATTTCTTGCGCACGACGATATGGCTGCCCTGCACGAGGCGGACATTGTGCGCGTTCTGGCCGACCACTTCGGCCAGCACATGGTCGACCCAAGGGCCGGCGGCGTTGACCAGCAGCCGCGCCTTCACCTCTTCGGTCCTGCGGCTGCGAAGGTCCTCGAGGGTAATCGCCCAATTGTCGCCGTCGCGGCGCGCGCCGACCACCCTGGTACGCGTCCGGATGGTCGCACCGCGATCCGCCGCGTCACGGGCGTTCAACGCCACCAGCCGGGCGTCGTTGACCCAGCCGTCGGAATACTCGAACGCCTTGGAAAAAATCGGCTTCAACGGCTTGCCGGCAGGGTCCCTGCGCATGTCGAGTGTGCGGGTCGCCGGCAGCAGCTTGCGGCCGCCGATATGATCGTAGAGAAACAGGCCGAGCCTGAGCATCCAGGCCGGCCGCTGGCCGCCGCTGAAATAGGGCAGCACGAAGCGCATCGGCCAGATGATGTGCGGCGCGTTCTTCCACAGCACCTCGCGCTCCATCAGCGCCTCGCGCACCAGGCGGAATTCGTAGAATTCGAGATAGCGCAAGCCGCCGTGGATGAGCTTGGTGGAGCCGGAAGACGTGCCGCCGGCGAGATCGCCCATCTCCGCCAGGAAAACCGAGAAGCCGCGTCCGACCGCGTCGCGGGCGATGCCGCAGCCGTTGATGCCGCCGCCGATGACGAAGATGTCGTGGATCGGGGACTCGCCCACCTTTGCCTCCCGCGATTTCGTATCGCACGTCATGCGACATTTCCGAAACCATGTGGCGATTATTTCGAAGCGAGAACGAATGTCAAACGAAATCCTGAGGATCGGCACAAACTTCGATTGCCCAGGTCCCGAGCTTAGGCGGGCCCATGTTTTCCATGCAGTGGTCTGAGGGCATTCGTCGCCGTGATGGCGCTGATGATCGGCGCGCTGATTGCCCACGGCGTCGCTCCCGGACCGATGCCCGCCTCCGGGAAGCCGGAGAGCTTCCGGGGCGTCATCGCATCGATGTGGGTCGGCGACGTGATGCTCGTCGTGCTCAACCTGCCTTCGGTCGGCATATGGGTGAAGCTGCTGAGCGTTCCCTTCGAGTATCTCTATCCCTTGATCCTCGTGCCCTGCGCCATCGGCACCTGCACGTTGTCGGCCACGCTGTTCGACGTCTGGCCCTTGATAGGCTTCGAGGCCCTCGGCTATATCTTCCTCAAGCTGGGCTGCGAGCCGGCGTCGCTCATCATGAGCGTCATCCTCGGCCCCATGATGGAGGAGATTTTTCGCCGCGCCATATTCCTTGCGCGCGGCCATTTCACCAATTTCGTCACCCGGCCCATCTCGCTGGGATTGCTGGTCCTTTCGCTTGTCGCGCTCGTCGCCGTGTCGATGTCGGCGATCGGCAAGGTCCGTGAACAGGCGTTCGAGGAGTGATCGAATGAGCCGCCACGTCGTCGTCATCGGTGCGGGTATCGTCGGCGCATGCACGGCGGTCGAGCTTTTGCGCAGCGGCTGCCGCGTCACCATCTTGGAAGCCGGCGAAGCAGGCGGGCGGCAAGCGGCAAGCTTCGGCAACGGCGCATGGATCAGTCCAGCCTCGATCGTTCCAATGTCCATGCCCGGCCTCTGGCGCAAGGTGCCGGGCTTTCTCCTCGACCCGCTCGGGCCGCTGACCGTACGCTGGACGGCGCTGCCCGGCCTCGCCTCCTGGCTGATGCGATTTCTCAAGGCCGGGTCGAGCGTGGCGCGGGTGGAGAGAACGGCGCGCCTGCTTTCGGCCCTGCTGGCGGACGCACCGGCGCGCCATAAGGATCTGGCCGACGAAGCCGGCGCCGGGCACCTGATCCGGCAGTCGGGGCTGCTCTACGCCTATCCCGACCGCACCGCCTTCGAGGCCGAAAGCCTCGCCTGGCGGCTGCGGCGCGACAACGGCGTCGCCTGGAGCGAACTCGAGGAAACTGAACTGCGCGCCTTCGAACCGTCGCTCGGACCGCAGTACAGGCTCGGCATCCTCGTCGGCGAAGGCGCGCATTGCCTCGACCCCGGCGCCTACGTCGCGGCCCTGGTGGCGCATGCGGTGTCGCGCGGCGCCCGGCTCGTCAAGGCGCAGGCGACCGGCTTCGTCTTCGACGCCGGCCGGCTGAGCGGGGTCAAGGTCGCCGGGCGGGAAACCATCGCCTGCGACACGGCGGTCCTCGCAGCCGGCATCGGCTCGCGAAGCCTTGCCCGGCAGGCCGGCGACAGCGTGCCGCTCGTCAGCGAGCGCGGCTATCATGTCGAGATCCGCGATCCGGCGATGACGCTTGCCGTTCCGGTGATGCCCAGCGACGGCAAGATGGGCATCACGATGACGGAGGGCGGGCAGCGCGCCGCCGGTCAGGTCGAGCTCGCGGCGGTCGAAGCCGCCCCCGACTGGAGGCGGGCCGATGTGCTGCTCGACCACCTCAAGCGCGCCTTTCCGCCGCTGGCCGGCACGGTCAGGCCCGACTCCCTTGGCCGCTGGATGGGGCATCGGCCCTCGACCCCCGACGGCCTGCCCGTCATCGGCCGCTCCACTGCGTCGGCCGACATTTTCCATGCCTTCGGCCACGGCCATGTCGGCCTGGCTGCGGGGCCGGCGACCGGCCGGATCGTCGCCGACATCGTTTGCGGCCGCGCGCCTGCGATCCCGGTCGAGCCCTACCGCGCCGCCCGCTTCCGATAGAACGGCCGCTGACGCTCAAATCGCCGAAGAGATCGCAGCATGGCTCAAGTCCGCGCCGCCGTTGGAAGAAGCCCGGAAGCCGGGATAGTGTCTCGACGAGACAGGAACCGGAGGTCGATCTTGCGAAACATGATCCTGATCGCAGCGCTGCTGGCAATGACAACCATGGCAGCAGCCGAGACGATTTATTACGGCTCGCGAGCGGGCATGGTCGTAACCGTCGTCAAGAAGTCGAATTTGAATTCGACGCACGCGAAGATCACCACGATACACACGCGCGAGAACGCGATCCAGTTCTGTCGCGAATACATTCAGAAGGTGACGAAGAAGTGCATTGCCGACAACCTGGCTGAGGGCAAGGTGTTGATTTCCGCTGAGAGCTGACCCGGGATTTTCGCCGAGAAGTGACCCGCCTTCATGTATGGTTTGGGTCTTAGGTTTTGGTCAAGGGGCGGCTTTCTCCTTCTTGCTCGTTGCGGCCTGTGC
>NZ_SSNY01000014.1 GCF_004801285.1 Ollibium composti | reverse complement strand
GGCGGCGGTCTTCGGATCGCAGTTACCAAACATTCGGCAGCGTTTCGACGACCGCCGTCTTCCCGACCTCAACTCACCGAGGTCTGTTCTTTGACAATGGCCAGACGGAAGAGATTCCGGGCGTGGCAATGAAGAAGTTTGCGCTGGAGAACCCCTCTCCGTCTCGGCTTCGCCGAGCCACCTCTCCCCTAAAAGGGGCGAGGAACCCAAGTCTTGTTGGGCCGGCGCCATGTGGAACTGCGCGATGCCTCGATACTCGCAGAGCACGACGTTCGCGGGTTCCGCTTCCTCACCTCCTCAAGGAGGAGGGATCAGTCGGCACTGTTCCACGGCCCGTGGAACGCGCCTTGCTCGCCGATCCGTTCGAAGCCGTGGGCGCCGAAGAAGTCGCGCTGGCCCTGGATGAGGTTGGAGGTGCCTCGGCCCTGCCGGTAGGCGTCGAAGTAGCCGAGCGCGGAAGACAGCGCCGGCACCGGCAGGCCGGCCTCTGCCGCGCGGGCGACGATGCGGCGCAGCGAGGGATGTGCCCCCTTCATCAGCGTGACGAAGGCCGGCGCCATCAGCAGGTTCTTCTCCGCGCCGCCGCTGGAAAAAGCCTCGGCCATCGTATCGAGCATTTCCGAGCGAATGATGCAGCCGGCACGCCAGATTTTCGCGATCGTCGGCATCGGCAGTTTCCAGCCGAATTCATTCGAGGCGCCTGCCATCACCGCGAAGCCCTGCGCATAGGCGGCGATCTTGCCGGCGAACAGGGCGAGTTCGAGGTCCTTCAGCAGCGCGTCCCTCGGCGCATCGATTTTCTCCACGGCGAGCGCGCCATAGGCTTTTTCGGCGGCCTGTCGCTCGTCCTTCAGCGAGGACAACACGCGCGCAGCCACCGCCGCCTCGATGGCCGTGGCGGGAATGCCGAGCTGCTGCGCCTCGATGACCGACCATTTGCCGGTGCCCTTCTGGCCGGCGCGGTCGAGGATGACGTCGACCACCGGCTTGCCGGTCTTCGCGTCGTCGGCGGCCAGCACCTTGGCGGTGATCTCGATCAGGTAGGAGTTCAGCCGGCCCTTGTTCCAGGTCCCGAACACCGGCGCGATCTCCTTCGCACCCATGCTCAAGCCGTCGCGCAATATGCCGTAGATCTCGGCGATCATCTGCATGTCGGCATATTCGATGCCGTTGTGGATGGTTTTGACGAAATGGCCGGCGCCGTCCGGCCCCAGCCATGCGGCGCAGGGCTCGCCCTTGAACTTGGCGGAAATGGCGGTGAGCACGCCTTCCACGCGCTTCCAGCTTTCCTCGGTGCCGCCGACCATGATGGAAGGGCCGTGGCGCGCGCCTTCCTCGCCGCCGGACACGCCCATGCCGATGAAGGTGAGGCCGGAGCCTTCCAGTTCGCGGAAGCGGCGCACCGTGTCGTGGAAGTTGGCGTTGCCGGCGTCGATGAGGATGTCGTTGGCTTCCAATTCGCCACGAAGTGCGGCGATCTGCTCGTCCACCGGCTTGCCGGCCAACACCATGATGATGACCGGGCGCGGCGGGCGGATGGCCTCAGCGAGTTCGGCCAGGCTGTGGCAGGGCACGATGCGGTCGGCCAATTCCCCGGCATTGGCCTTGAACTCGTCGACGCGCGAGACGGTGCGGTTGAAGACGGCGATGCGGTGGCCCTTCTCGGCGATGTTGAGCGCCAGGTTGGAGCCCATCGTGCCAAGGCCGATCAGGCCGATTTCGGCTTTTTCCATTGGTGCGTCCTTCAACTGCGGCGAATGCTCGGAGGCCATGATGATGGCATGTGCGCAGCTAGCACTTCAATCGACTTGGAGCCAGTTATTGCGGCCGGATGTCGATCGGCGCCTCGATCTGCACCATATCGAAGTCGGAAACGAGGATATCGAGGCGGGCGCTCCAGCGGCCGGCGACGGGGATGACGAGACCATCGACGCGCCACGTTCCGTCGCCCGGCTTCGTCGCGTCGCGCTTCAGCGGCTCGATGCCGGAATCGGGCTTGGACAGGACCAGCGTCACCGCCTTGGCGTCGAGCGGGCCGAAATCGCCGGTCATGATGGTGATGGACGCGGAGACGGGGCCGGCATGGCCGGGTGTAACGGACAGGTCGGCCATCGCCTTTTCGGTGTGGATGTGCATCGCGGCGGGTTCTGCGGCGGCAATCGCCAGGGCGCGCGGCGGCGGCGTGAAGCGCCAGCCGGCGGCGATGCCGAAAATGGCGACGACGAGGGCGATTTCGATTGCAATGGAGCGGGCGAGCCGCGCGGACGCGCGCCCTTCGCCGGCTTCAGCCGGGGCGGTCAGCCGCCAGCGATTGAATGCTGCGAGGCCGAACAGGACGATGAGCAGCGCAAGCTTGGCCGTCAGCAGGCGGCCGTAGGCGGTCGACAGCAGGGCACTCGGCTCCTGCACCTGGACGATGGCCAGCACGGTGCCGGAGAGAACCAGGACGGCGACGACGGGCAGGATTGTGCGCGAGAAGCGGGCGAGGAAGGCCGGTGCATCGGCTTTCCGCCGTTTCAGCGCGAGGCCCAGCGGCGGCAGCGCCCCGGCCCAGAAGGCGATGGCGGCGCCGTGCAGGAAAACCAGCGGCCGCGTGAGCCATTGCGGCTCGGCGGCACTTGCATGGCCGCTGGCCGCAAGGGCGATCCCGGTGCCGGCCAGGGCGGCAAGCGAGAGGAGCCGGCGGCCGGGCAGGACGAGCGACAGGAGGCCGAGGCCGAGCGCGGCGATGGCGGCCAGGACGGTCCAGGCGAAGCTGGTTGACTGCGCTGCCTGCCAGACGGCCGGATCGGCGAAGCGGGCCAGAGGTGCGCCGAGCGCGTCGAGCCCTTGCAGGCCGAGCGACAGTGGCGCGGCGGCAAGGCCGGCAATGAGGAACAGAGCGGTGGCGTGGAAGCCGTCGCGGCCGCGCGCCATCCAGGCCAGCGCGAAGGCGCCGCCGATGCCGAGGAACAGCCCGGCATAGAGCGCGACCTTGCCGATCCAGATGGCGATATCGAGCGGCCAGTCGATCGGTTCGGTTGCCGGGGGCGCGGCGCTCGGCGCGCCGACGGAGAACAGCAGCGAGCCGGCGACGGGATGCCCGTCCGCCGACACGACGCGCCAGCTCAGCACATGTGTGCCTTGCCCGAGCCTGCCCGGCGCATCGATGGCGACGGTCCCGCCGTCGACATGGAAATCCGAAAGCCCGACCGGGGTGCCGTCGGGGCGGACCAGCGTCAGCTTGAGCGGTGAAACCGGCTCGTTGAAGGTGAGCGTGAAACGCACCGGACTTTCGGCGAGGATCGCGTTGTCGGCCGGCTCGGCGGAAATCAACGCCGCATGGGCGAAGGCAACGGCCGGCAGGGCGAGCCACAGCAGGAAGGCGAGGAGGAGGCTGGCGAAAACGCCGCCAGCCCCACCGACAAGCCGATGCTTCGTCATCGGCATGCGCTCACTTCTTCGGCAGCAGCTTGACGCCCGGCGCCGGCGTTTCGAGGTCGTCCTCGCTCTGGCCTGCCTGCGGGATCTGGATCCAGCGTTCGACCGTGCCGCCTTCGCATTCCTGCACCACCGGGAAGTAGGCCGTTTCGCCGGCAACGAGATCGCCCGCGAAGGTGCCGCGCAGGACGAACTCGTCATAGTAGGCGTCCGGCAGGTTGCCGCCGGTCCAGTCGACTTCCTGCACGCCCTCGGTGACCTTCTCGCCCCACAGCTCGTAGCTCTTGGCGTATTTGCCCTTCACCGTCCTCAGCTCCCACCCGGCTTTGGGCATCGGCTTGGCGGCGATGAAGCCTTCCGGCAGTTTCACGCGCACGGCAGTCGTGGCCTTGCCTTCGCATCCGTGCGGCACGCGCAGCACCGCCTTATATGTGGAACCGACGGCCGCTTCCCCGGTTTCGAGCGTGACATGGGCGAGCGCCGTGCCGGTGGTGAGGAACAGTGCCGTGGCGCAGGTGAGGAGGCGATGCTTAGTCATGGTCCATCTCCATGCCGCCGCCGGCATTCATGCCTTCGACCTGGAACTCGACCGTGACACTGCCGGCCTTCTCGAACGTCAGCGTGGCGGGAAAGCTTTCGCCTTCCTTGGCCGGGCGTTTCAGGCCCATCAGCATCAGGTGATAGCCGTTGGGCTTCAGCTCCAGCTTGCCACCGGCGGGGATTTCCAGCCCGCCTTCGACCGGGCGCATGGTCATGACGCCGTCCTTGACGGCCATTTCATGCACCTCGGCCTTGGCCGAGATGTCGGAGGTGACGGACACCAGCCGGTCGGCTGCGCCGCCGTGGTTGGTGACGGTGAAATAGCCGCCGGCCACCTTGGCGCCGGGTGGCGTTGCGCGCGACCAGGGATGGCCGATCTCGAGATCGCCCAGCTTGAATTCGTGCGCCAGGGCAGGGCCGCAGACGAGGAGGGCAGCGACCAGGGCAGCTGCGGCGGTTCGGCCGGTCGGCCGGAAGATATGGAAGTTCGACATGGGGTCTCCATGAGGTCGATGCCGTGCCGGGCCTGCGGCCACGGCGACTGATGATTTGGATGAGATTGACGGGAAGATGTTCCGGCGCGGATGCGCGCTCAGGCGAGAAGCGGTGGCGCGCGCGGATTGGCCTGCCAGCGGTGGCGGCTGAAAAGAGGCCGCTCCACTGTCGCCGGAGTAACGACGGCCGTTTCGGCAAAAGCCGTTTCCAGCGCGACGGCGGTGTCGGGCGGCGCACCCAAGCCCAGCGACGACAGGGCACAGCCAAGCGTGCAGCAGGACGGCTGGTGGTTTTGCGGATCGCCCGAAGGCTGTTCGGCCGCGCCGGCATGGGTGCAGATGACGTTGCCGAAGGCATCGAGCTGTGCGGCGGCACTGTCGGCGCCAAGCGCGAAGGTTGCGAGCAACGATTGCAGGACGAGCACATAGGCAGCGACGAACGCCACCGTCATGCTCAATCGTCTGCGCCTCATCGCGGTCACGTTCGTCTCCCGCTTCCTTGTCCAAGACCTATCACGCCGATGCGTGCCGCGAAATCGCCAAAAGGCGGCTGCGGCATCCTGCGCGGGCACTGTCCGGATCCTGTCTACACGATCCCGGTTGCCGGAAGTTTGTTCCAGCGCATGCAAGCCGTATTATTCTGCGGGAATTTCCGCATCGCCGGCCGTCTCGGGCATGGAGATCAGCAGCGTCTGGCGCGCCGAATTCAGGTGCCGGCGGCAGGCAGCGTCGACCTTGGCCGGGTCGCGAGACCTGAGGGCCGCGATGTAGGCGAGATGTTCCTGCAAGGCGGTCTCGTTGCGCTGGCGCTCGTCGGCCTTGTTCCATTGGTAGTGGTAGTGAAAGATCATGGCGATGACGTCGTAGAAGTCGACGATGAAGCGGTTCAGCGAAGCGCGGTGGATGAGCCGGTGGAAGCGCTCGTCCAGCTCGGAGAATTCGTTGAAGCGGGTGGCGATGGCGCGGGCAAGCGCGTGGTGTTCGCTTTCCAGCCTGTCGAGTTCGGCCCATGCCGGATCGTCCTGCGGCAAGGCGGCGAAGGCGGCGGCCGAACGCAGTTCGAACATCTCGCGGATTTCCGTCAGCTCCAGCGCGAAGTCGCGGGTGAAACCCTTGAGCACCCAGTGGCTGTTCCGGCGCTTCTCGATCAGTCCGAAGCGGCTGAAGCGGATCAGAAATTCGCGCACGCTCGTGGTGCCGACGCCGAGCTCGCGCGCCAGTTCCAGTTCGTTGATCTGCGTTCCGGCTTCGGCGCCGGCGCCGAGTAGGCGGCGCACGAAGGAGCGTTCGATGATCTCGGAAGGCGAGTCGGTCTCCGCCACCGGAAAGAAGTCGTCCGGGCACGGCTTGCGCAGCGCCTTCTTGTCGCGCTTGTTCCAGGCGATCAGCCCGGTTTCGGCCATGCGCGCCAGAACCGAGCGGACCGTGGTGCGGCTGACGCCCAGCGTCGCGCCCAGTTCGGGTTCGGAAGGAAGGCTGCCGGCGGCTTCGAGCAGGCCGAGGCAGCGGTTGTAGGCGTCCTTGTAGACGTTGTTGCCCTTGGCCATCCCTAGCGCCTCCGGAACCGCAGCCCTGCCATCGATCGAATGACCCAAGAAATGAGTTGACGCAAAATTGTTTTTTCCAGATAAAAGACAATAATCGTGAAGCGGCTGCAGTCAACCGGCCGCATTCAGGATCATCATCCCGAACCCTTCAGGATCAATGCCTTGCCAGCCGCCAGCACCATTCTTTTGTCTCCCGCGGACAATGTCGCCGTCGCCAACGGCAAGGTGGAGGCGGGCGCCGTCCTGCCGGGTGGCGCTGCGGCGAGCCAGCCGATCGAGCCTGGTCACAAGGTGGCGATCAAGCCTATCGCGACGGGTGAGGCCGTCGTCAAGTATGCGCAGGCGATCGGCCGCGCGACCCGCGACATCGCGGCCGGCGAGCATGTGCATTCGCACAACCTGGCCTTCGAATCCGGCCGCCTTCCGGTGGTGCCGCCCGGCGAGGCCGCGCATGCCACCGAGACCGACAAGGCCCGTACCTTCATGGGCTATCGCCGCGCCGACGGGCGCGCCGGCACGCGCAACTTCATCGGTATCATCGCCAGCGTGAACTGTTCGGCCACCGTCTGCCACGCCATCGCCGACGAGGCCAACCGCCGGCTCCTGCCGAACCATCCCGGCATCGACGAGTTCGTGCCCATCGTCCATGGTCAGGGCTGCGGCATGAGCGCGACCGGCGACGGCATGATGGTGCTGCACCGAACGCTGGCCGGCTATGCCCGCCATCCCAATTTCGGCGGCGTGCTGATGGTCGGCCTCGGCTGTGAGGTCAATCAGCTGACGCTCTACGGCCAGAAGGGCGTGGCTGCCGGCAAGCGGCACTTCAACATCCAGGAGGCCGGCGGATCGCGCAAATCGGTGGAGAAGGCTATGGGCGTGCTGGCCGAGATCGCCGAGGAGGTGGGCGGCCTGAAGCGTGAGCCGATCCCGGTTTCGGAGATCGTCGTCGGCCTGCAATGCGGCGGCTCCGACGGCATGTCGGGCATCACAGCCAATCCGGCGCTGGGCGTCGCCGTGGATATTTTGGCCGACGTCGGCGGCGTCGGCATCCTGTCGGAGACCACCGAAATCTACGGTGCCGAGCACCTGCTCGGTGCCCGTGCGGCGACACCGGAGATCGCCGGCAAGCTCGACGGGTTGATCAAGTGGTGGGAGGACCACACGGCCAGGCACGGCGCTTCCATCGACAACAATCCTTCGCCCGGCAACAAGCGCGGCGGGCTGACGACCATTCTGGAAAAGTCGCTGGGGGCGGTCGCCAAGGGCGGGCAGACGCCGCTCAACGGCGTCTTCAACTATGCCGAGAAGGTCACCGGCCATGGACTGGTGTTCATGGACACACCCGGCTACGACCCCGTCTCGGCCACCGGCCAGGTGGCGGGCGGCGCAAACGTCATCGTCTTCACCACCGGACGGGGCTCCTGCTTCGGCTGCCGGCCGACGCCGTCGATCAAGGTCGCGACCAACACGGCGCTCTACAACGCCATGGAAGAGGACATGGACGTCAATTGCGGCGTCATCGCCTCGGGCGACAGGAGCATCGCCGAGATGGGCCGCGAAATCTTCGAGCTGATCGTCGAGACGGCCTCGGGCCGCAAGACCAAGAGCGAATTGTTCGGCTACGGCGACAACGAATTCGTGCCGTGGCATCTCGGCGCGACGCTCTGAGAGTGGGACGGCCAGCCGGCCGGTTCAGGCAGCCTTCTTCCAGCCGTTCCTGATGTGCTTGCAGCCGTCGCGGTAGACGGCTTCCGGTCCTTCGGAGAAATCGCGCCAGACCTTCGTGGCGGCGGCAAGATCCTTCAGGCCTCGGCCGAAGGCCTCGATGGTCAGCCAGTCGTCGTAGCCGCTCTTGCGGATCGCCGCGAAGGTTTCCTTCCATGGGATATTGCCGCGGCCGGGGACGCCGCGGTCGTTCTCGGAAATATGGACGTGGACGATGTTCTTCCTGTTGCGCGTATAGGCGCCGATCGGGTCGGCTTCCTCGATATTGGCGTGGAAGGTGTCGTACATGGCGCGGATATGCGGCCGGTCGACCTCGTCGATATGCGCGCAAAGCGCGTCCATGGTGTTGAACAGGTAGCATTCGAAGCGGTTCAGCGCCTCCAGCCCGATGGTGACGCCCTTCTTGCCGGCGTGGTCGCCAATGGCACGCTGGGAGGAGAGCGAGCGCTTGAATTCCGCCGCCGTCGGGCCGGCGCCGGAAAACAGGCCCAGCGTCGAATGCAGCGGGCCGGAGAGCGTATGCGCCCCGAGTGCCGCCGCGCAATCGATGGCGTTCTTCATGAAGGCGATGCCGGCCTTGCGCGTGGCGGGATCGGAAGAGATCAGATTCATCGCCGGATCGCCCATGGCCGAGACTGCGGTGCGCTGGAGTCCGATGCGGTCGAGCATTTCGCCCAGCCGCGCATAGTCGTCCGGCGTGCCCTCGAAGATCGGGATCTCGACGCCGTCGAAACCAGCCGCCTTGATGTCCTTTAGAAGCGGCTCGTGCTTCTTCGTGACATTGGTGGTCCACAGGAACATGCACATGCCGATTTTCATTGGCGCCCCCTGATCCTGTTCTTCTCTTCGATGGACCTACAGCTTCGTCCAGGCGCCGTTCTTCTTCGACGACTTCACGCAGGCCTCGACGAAGGCGACGCCCTCGACGCCGTCCTCAACGGTCGGGTAGACTACGTCCTTGCCGGGCTTGCCGCCCTTGCGGCGTGCCGCCCGGATGGCGCGGGCGGCTTCCTGGTAGATGTTGGCGAAGCCTTCCAGATAGCCTTCCGGATGGCCGGACGGCACGCGGCTGACGCGGCCCGCAACCGGCATGGCGCCGGCGCCGGCGCGGGTGAGCAACTGTTTGGGCTGACCGAAGGGCGTGTACCAGAGGTAGTTCGGGTCGGCCTGCGTCCACTCCAGCCCGCCCTTGGTGCCGTAGATGCGCAGCTTCAGGCCGTTTTCGTTGCCCGGCGCCACCTGGCTCGCCCAGATCATGCCCTTGGCGCCCGGCGCCTTTCCCTTCGCCTTGAAGCGCAGCATGACGTTGGCGTTGTCGTCCAGCACGCGGCCGGGCACGAAGGCGTCGATGTCGGCCGCAAGCTGATCCAGTTCCAGCCCTGAGACGAAACGGGCGAGGTTATAGGCGTGGGTACCGATGTCGCCCAGCGCGCCGCCGACGCCGGACTGCTTGGGATCGACCCGCCAGGACGCCTGCTTCTGCCCGGTGGCCTCGACGGCTTCGGTCAGCCAGTCCTGCGGGTACTCGGCCTGCACGACGCGGATGTCGCCCAACTGGCCCTTGGCGACCATCTCGCGCGCCTGCCGCACCATCGGATAGCCGGTGTAGTTGTGGGTGAGCACGAAGACCTTGCCGGTCCTGGCGACCAGTGCCGCCAGCTTCTTCGCGTCGGCCAGATTGGACGTCAGCGGCTTGTCGCAAATGACGTGGATGCCGGCTTCGAGGAAGGCTTTCGCCGCCGGGAAATGGACGTTGTTGGGCGTGACGATGGCCACCGCCTCGATGCCGTCCGGCCTTTTTGCCTCTGCCTTGGCCATTTCGGCGAAGGAGCCGTAGCTGCGTGCCGGATCGAGGCCGAGTTCGGCGGCGGATGCCATGGCGCGCTCGGCATCCGACGACAGGGCGCCGGCCACCAGTTCGAACTCGCCGTCCATACGCGCGGCGATGCGGTGCACCGCGCCGATGAAGGCGCCCTGTCCGCCGCCCACCATGCCGAGACGGATCGGGCCGCCTCCCGCTTCCGCCTTCGATGCGCCGACCATGTTTTTCTCCTCCACATCTCGCCGCCATCCGCGGCCACAGGCAATAAGGCAGTATGGCAATAGGGCAGTGAAAGGGAAAAACAGGCGATCGGCGGTCCTAGTGCCCTACCGCCTTGCCGCCCTACTGCCCTAGTCTAGATGCCCATCATCGCCTTGAGCAGCTTCTTGTCTTCCCTGCCGGCGGCGAAGTCGTCGAAAGCCTTTTCCGTCACGCGGATGATGTGATGCTGGATGAAGGGCGCGCCCTCGGCCGCGCCGTCTTCGGGATGCTTGAGGCAGCATTCCCATTCCAGAACGGCCCAGGAATCGTAATTGTACTGTGCGAGCTTGGAGAAGATGCCGCCGAAATCGACCTGTCCGTCGCCCAGCGAACGGAAGCGGCCGGCGCGGTTCAGCCAGCTCTGGTAGCCGGAATAGACGCCCTGGCGGCCGTCCGGGTTGAACTCGGCGTCCTTGACGTGGAAGGCTTTTATCCGCTCGTGGTAGATGTCGATGAAGGCCAGATAATCCATCTGCTGCAGCAGGAAGTGCGACGGATCGTAGTTGATGGCGCAGCGCTTGTGGCCGCCGAGCGCATCGAGGAACATCTCGAAGGTGGCGCCGTCGAACACGTCCTCGCTGGGGTGGATTTCGTAGCCGATGTCGACGCCGTAGTCCTCGTAGACATCGAGGATCGGTTTCCAGCGCTTGGCGAGTTCCTTGAAGGCCTCTTCGATCAGGCCGGCCGGACGCTGCGGGAAGGGATAGAGATAGGGAAAGGCCAGCGAGCCGCTGAAGGAGACGGTGACGTCCAACTCGAGATTGCGTGATGCCTTGGCGCCGGCCTTGAGCTGCTCGACCGCCCATTTCTGCCGGGCCTTCGGATTGTTGTGCACCTTGGCCGGGGCGAAGCCGTCCATCTGCGCATCATAGGCTGGGTGGACGGCGATCAGCTGCCCCTGAAGATGCGTCGACAGTTCGGTGATCTCGACGCCCGCGTCCTTGCAGATGCCCTTGATCTCGTCGCAGTAGGCCTTGGAGGACGCCGCCTTCTCCAGGTCGATCAGGCGTCCGTCCCAGGTCGGGATCTGGATGCCCTTGTAGCCCAGGCCCGCCGCCCATTTGGCGATCGACGGCAGCGAGTTGAAGGGCGCTGCGTCGCCCGCGAACTGCGCCAGGAAAATGGCAGGCCCCTTCATCGTCGTCGGCATCGTGTCCTCCCCTGTGCCGGCGCAGCATAACGTTTTCGCGAAGTCCGGCTACTCGCTTCGAAACGGTCGGGGCGTTTTCTCCACCCTTTATTCTGGTATGACCAAATATGTCGATGAGGTCAAGGCGGCGCTGTGGTTTCGTCGTCTTTTTGGAGTGATATAAATCGATATTATATGTTGAAAATCAATATTTTGTATCTCGAAATGCACAATCGGCGCTCACTCCTTGCCGTGCCGGAGAAATTGCTGTAGAGGTCATCGAAAGCTCAATTGGTCTAACCAGTTTGAAAAACTGAGACCGGTGGGGGAGCCGGCCGTGCGTTCGTGCATGGCCGACTGAACGGACAGTTACAGGCAAATCCGGGAAGGAACCGATCATGCATCTTTCGACGCACAACTGGATGCGGGCAGAGCCGCTCGAAGTCACGCTCAAGCGCATCAAGAAGTTCGGCTACGAATCGATCGAGATTTCCGGCGAGCCCGAGCAGTACAAGACCAGGGAAACGCGTGCGCTTCTGAAGGAATACGGCATCCGCTGCTGGGGCGCGGTGACGCTGATGCTGGGCGAGCGTAACCTCGCGGCCCGGGATCAGGGCCAGCGCGAACGTTCGGTCCAATACGTCAAGGACGTGCTGACCATGATCAGCGAACTCGACGGTGAGATCATCACGCTGGTGCCCGCGACCGTCGGCAAAGTGGTGCCGGACGGCACCGAGGAGGAGGAGTGGAAGTGGGTGGTCGACGCTACGCGCGAATGCTTCACCCACGCCAAGAAGGTCGGCGTCAGGATCGCCGTCGAACCGCTCAACCGGTTCGAGACCTATCTGTTCAACCGCGGCGAGCAGGCGATGGCGCTGGCCGATGCTGTCTCGCCAGAATGCGGCATCTGCCTCGACGCCTACCACATCCACATGGAGGAGTTCGACGTTACCGAGGCCATCCGCAAGGCCGGCAAGCGGCTGTTCGACTTCCACGTTGCCGACAACAACCGCTTCGCCGCCGGCATCGGCACCATCGACTGGAAGAAGATTGTCGGCACGCTGAAGGAGATCGGCTACGAAGGCGCACTGACCAACGAGTTCGTCGCTCCGGTCGATCGCACGCCGGCCAACCGTTATCCGGAAATGGTCGAGCGCAACCCGGTCGACATCTCGCCCGAACAGCTGAAGTTCATCCAGGATCATGGCTCCAGCCTGCTGACGGAGAAATTCTACACCGACCAGATGCGCATCACGGCGGAGACGATCCTGCCGCTGATCGGCAAGACGATGCCGGCCTGACAGGGCCCGCCGTCCGGCCATTCCCAGGCTCCATCCCGCCAGAGGTTCGAGACGACGATCATGCGCATCAAGACGGTCCAAGCCTGGTGGGTCCGCATCCCGATCGAGGCCGCGCGGCAGCACCGCAGCGACTTCGGCCAGGTGACGACCTTCGACGCCGCCATCCTGCGCATCGAGACCGACGACGGGCTGGTCGGCTGGGGCGAGGGCAAGAACGCGGCCGGCAGCGCCGGCAGCTACGGCGCGCTCGTCCACATGCTCAACCACGAGGTCGGGCCGCAGCTTGTCGGCCGCGATCCGGCCGACATCGCGATCATCTGGGAGATGCTCTACAACGGCTCGCGCCACCAGATGGCAGCGGCGCAAGGCCATGCCATGCCGCAACTGGCGCGGCGGGGCCTGAGCGTTGCCGCCATCAGCGCCGTCGACATCGCCCTGTGGGATATTCTGGGCAAGTCGCTCGGCCAGCCGGTCTGGCGGCTTCTCGGCGGGCGCAAGGCCGACCGGCTGCCGGCTTACGCCTCCGGCGGCTGGGCCGACGCAGCAGGGGTGGGCGAGCAGCTCCGCTCCTACATCGACAAGGGCGGCTTCAAGGCTGTGAAAATGCGTGTCGGGGCCATGGACGGCGCTGCGCATATCTCGGCAGGGCGCGTCAAGGCGGCGCGGCAGGCGCTCGGCCCCGCTGTCGACCTGATGGTCGACGCCCACGGCACCTATACGGTGGCGGAAGCCAAGCGGTTCATCCATCTCGTCGCCGACCAGGACCTCGCCTGGTTCGAGGAACCGGTGATCGCCGATGACAAGCCGGGGCTGGCCGAATTGCGCGCCGGCAGTCCGGTGCCAATCGCGACCGGCGAGAGCGAGGCGACGCGCTACGCCTTCCGCGACCTTGCCGTGATGAAGGCCGCCGATATCTTCCAGCCGGATCCGGGCTTCTGCGGCGGCATCACGGAGGCCATGCGCATCGGCACGCTGGCCAGCGCCTTCAACCTGCGCTTTGCACCGCATCTGTGGGCAGGGGCGCCGTGCTTCTTCGCCGGCCTGCATGTCTGCGCGGCCTCGCCCGCCTCCTTTATCGTGGAGTATTCGCTGGGCGCCAATCCGATGATCCACGATCTTGTCGAAGAGACTGTCGAAGCGAAGGACGGTATGATAGCGATCCCGGAATCGCCGGGGCTTGGCTTCACCGTCTCCGAGCGTTTTCTGGAGGCGCACGCGCAACGCTGTTGAGATGAAAGAGAAAAACCTTCTCGCCGAACTGGCGGCCTACCTTTTCGCCCATTGCGACAGCGAGAGCGGCCGCACGCCCTCCGAACGGGAACTGGCCGAGCACTTTTCGGTGAGCCGCGGCCAGATTCGCGAGGCGCTGGCCATCCTGGAAGCGATGCGCATCGTCGAGCGCCGCGCCAAATCAGGCATATATATCGACACAAAGCAGGCCAGCGTCGAAGCGATGGCGCTGTTCGCGCGCGCCGGCCTGCCGCTCGATCCGGTGCAGATCTACGAAACGGTGGAGCTGAGGAAGATCCACGAGATCAAGGCGGCCGAACTCGCCTGTGTGCGCGCGACGGAGGAGAATTTCGAGCGGCTGCGCGAAATCCTCAAGGAATCCGAGGAGCAGCTGGACGCCGGCCGCGGACTGGCGAAACAGGACCGTGACTTCCATCTTGAGATCGTGCGCGCGACCAAGAACAGCGTCTTTTATCGCGTCTGTTCGGTCTACTACGTCATGGGCGAGAAGCGCCTGCCGGTCTATTTCAACGATCCGGAGCGCGGCCGCAAATCGCATGCCGAACATATCCAGATCTACGAGGCGCTGCTGAGGCGCGACGGCAACCTGGCGCAGGCGCTGATGAGCGCGCATCTGCAAGGCGCCGAAAGCTACTGGAAGGGGCTGATCGGCGGCGCCGGTGTGCCCGGCGAACCGGCGCTGGAACGGGCATAGCCTCCGATGCCGAAAATCTATTCAACCCACCCGCTGCATCCGCGCGCGTCAGAGATGCTCGCCGGCGCGGGCGAGCTGGCGATTGCCTCGGCGCTCGACGGCGCCACATTGGCCCGCGAAGCGGCCGACGCCGACATCGTCATCGTGCGGGCGCCGCTGCCGGAAGCCCTGTTTGCCGGTGCCGGGCGGCTCAAGGCGGCGATCCGCCACGGCGCCGGGCTCGACATGATCCCGATGGAGGCGGCGACCGCCGCCGGCGTGCTGGTGGCGAACGTGCCGGCCGTCAATGCGCGCTCCGTCGCCGAGCATGTCATCTTCACAGCACTGGCGCTTCTGCGGCGCTTCCGCATGATGGACCGCGACCTGCGCCGGGACGGCTGGCTGGCCGGCCGCGCGCATGCGGACCTCAACCACGAACTGGCGGGTCGTACCATCGGGATTGTCGGCCTCGGCGCGGTGGGGCAGGAGGTCGGCCGCATCGCCGCGCACGGTTTCGGCCTCAGCGTGCTGGCGACGACGCGCAGCGCGCGTGCCGCACCGGAGGGTGCGCGCTTCGTGCCGATCGACGAATTGGTCGCCGAGAGCGATGTCTTGGTGCTCTGCTGCCCACTGACGCCGGAAACGCGCGGCCTGATGAATGCTGCGCGCATCGCACGCATGAAGCGCGGCGCGCTGCTGATCAACGTATCGCGCGGCCCGGTGGTGGACGATGCGGCGCTGATTGCGGCGCTAGGCGAGGGCCGCCTCGGCGGTGCGGCGCTGGACGTCTTTTCGACCCAGCCGCTGCCGCCGGACCATCCCTATTTCTCTCTCGATAACGTCATTGTCACCCCGCACATGGCCGGTATCACGGAGGAATCGATGATGCGCATGGGAACGGGGGCGGCGGGCGAGGCGCTGCGCGTGCTCGCCGGCGAGCTTCCGGTCAACCTGCGCAACCCCGAAGTCGTCGAGCGCTATCAGCAGCGGTTCCCGGCCGCCGACTGACGGCCGGTTTTCGCCGCAATCGCAAGCCAGGGTTGCGTCATGGTGACTTTCAAGCTCCTGGCCGCCGTGCCTCTTTTCCTTGCCGCCGGTTCGGCCTATGCGGTTCCCGGCCTCTACGTCTACTGCGACAACGGGTTGCGCTGCGTGAAAGCGCCGTGCCGGTCGAACAACGCGCTCGATCTCAAGACCGGTGCAATCATCAAGGGGGTGTCGATCGATACGAAGCGCCTGCCTGAAAAGGACCGGGCGGCCGATCTGCTCTATGCCGGAAAGTTGGTGCTGCGCGGAGTCATCGAGCGGCGGACTGTGACCTATACGGGTAAGGCGTACGAGCTGCCTTATCTCGTTGCCACCGCAATCGAGCGAAAGGCGACGGCGGGCGAGACGGCACGCTGCAAGGCGCGCTAGGCGCCAAGCAGCCGCTCTACCGCGGCGGCGATTGCCAGCAGCCGCCGGTCGTGACCGTTCCGCGCCACCAGCATCAACCCTGCCGGCAAGCGAGTTCCGGGCATTGGTAGCGTGACGGCGCAGAGGTCGAACTGGTTGGCGACCTGCGTGTTTCTCAGCAAAAGGCCCTCGGTATGGTCGCGCAGCCGCTCGTCGGCCGCCATGGCGGCGATCGGCGCTGCGAAAAGCGGCACGGTCGGCAGCATGAGCGCGTCGAGGCCGGCAAGGCGCTCGTCCATGGCGGCCGCCAGTTCGGCGCGCCGGCGCAGGGCGCGGATGTAGAAAGGCGTCGGCACGGCGGCGGCTCGCTCCAGCGGTTCCGCCATATGCGGATCGACCGGTACGCTAGCGCCCGCCGACAGCCAGTCGGCATGGATTTCCGCACCTTCCAGCGCCGCGAGCGAGCCATGCTTGCGCATTGCCTTCATCTCGGCCAGCAGGTCTTCGATGTCGAAATCGGCGATGTGCGATCCTGTAAGTTCAAGCTTACTCATTACATCTTCAAAGGCGGCAGCGATTTCGTCCTCGGTACCGTCGAAAAGCGTTCCGCGCGGGATGCCGATGCGCAAGCCGGAGAGGGACAGCGCCGGCAGGGGCGTCCATTCCTCGCTGGCCATGACGGCGTCCGCGGCTGCGCAATCGGCTACGCTGTGAGCCAGCGGACCGATCGAATCCAGCGTCGGCGATAGTGGGAAGGCGCCGGAAAGCGGCACGCGCCGCGCCGTTGGCTTGAAACCGACGACACCGTTCAAGGCCGCCGGAATGCGCACCGAACCGCCGGTATCGGAACCGATGGCGATTTCGCTGGTGCCTTCGGCGGCCGAAACGCCGGCGCCGGACGACGATCCGCCGGGAATGAGGCTGGCGTCGGCCGCGTTGCCGGGTGTGCCGGTGTGCGGATTGTCGCCGATAGCGGTGAAGGCGAATTCCGTCATCGCCGTCTTACCGATGATGACGGCGCCGGCCCTTCGCAACCGCATGACGATTGCCGCGTCGGCTTCCGCCGGCGGTGCAGTGCGTCGCAGCACGGAACCGGCCAGCGTCGGTTCGCCGGCGACGTCAAACAGGTCCTTGATCGAGACGATCACGCCGTCCAGCGGTCCCAACGAGATACCGGTCTTGCGGCGCGCGTCGGCGGCGTCGGCCGCCGCGCGGGCGGCTTCGATATAAAGTCTCGTGAAGACGCGCTCGTCGCCTGCTCGGGCTTGCAGGCGGTTAAGGATTTCTTCGAGACGGTCGCGGGACGACGACAAGGCAGCACTCCGGATTCCAGCCACCTCTATAGCAGGGCTGCCGGGGCGTGCCATCCTCGTTGACCTAGCTGGCCCATCGATCCGGAGGACTTATCCGTCCTCTCCGAAGGCCTCAACCGCATTTGGCCGGCTCAGGCTTTGCAGCGCGGCGACCGGCTTGCCATCGATGCGGGCCATGACGGCGCGCGCCAGTTCGGAGCCGGCCAGCCGCACGTTTTCGTTGACGACGTGAATCTGCGGGCGCAGCAGGTGCAGCAGGCGCGAAGCCTGCTTGGAAACGATGTCGATGTCGGCGCCGAGGCGAAAGCCGGCGTCCTCGATGCCGGCGACCAGCGCGAAGGTGGCCGCACCCGCGCCGCTGACGATGCCGTCCGGCCGCACCTTGCGGCGCATCAGCTCGGCCGTGCGGGCGCGGATCGCCTCGATCGAATGGTCGACGGTGACGCCGGTCAGCGGCACCTCCGTCAGGCCGTGCTCGGCCAGCGCCTCGGCGAAGCCGTCGCGCATGTGGTGGAAGTAGCTGAGGTTGGCGGGGGGCGCCAGAAGCGCAAGCCGCGTGCGGCCGAGCGCCGCCAATCTTTCCACCGCCTGGGCGGCGAAAGCCGTATTGTCGAAGTCGTGATAGGGGTGCTCGATGCCCATGGCGGTGCGGCCGTGCGTGGCGAAGGGAAAGCCGCGCTCGGTCATGTAGCGCACGCGCTTGTCGTCGGGCTCGGTGCGCGAAATGATGATGCCGTCGGCGGATGCCGTTTCGACCACGTAGCGCACCGGCTCCAGCGGATCGTTGTTGCGCGAATAGGGCGTGACGATGAGGTGATAGGGCGTCGGCGCCAGCGTCTCCGAGATGCCGTAGATCATGTCGGAGACGAAGCCGCCGATCTGCTCCTCTGTATCGAGCACCAGCGAGATGACGTTGGTCTTGCCGGTGCGCAGCCGCACGCCGGCGCGGTTCGGCCGGTAGCCGATCTGCCGGGCGACGAGTTGCACGCGTTTCCTAGTCTCGGCGCCGATCTCCGGCGCGTCCTTCAGCGCGCGCGAAACGGTTGTGACGCCGAGCCCGGTCATGAAGGCGAGCGTCTTCAGCGTCGGCCGGCCGGCCGTCTCCGTCTCGTCCGTTTCGCTGGTGTGGTCGTCCCGATCCATCGCTTCCGCCCTGCAAGGCGCATAGCAGCCGCACCGCCGCTCCGCAATTGTCGCGGCGATGAATAGGCATGTTTATTCTGAAACGTTACAGGTATGCAATCATTTCGCTTCAGATTTCTCTAGAGGTGAAAGAAAACAATGCTTTGCTGGCAGTTTGGAAAAGCGATTTCCGACCATTTCGACGGGAGGGTTGCACCGGGTGGCTTTTTGCCGTATCGAAAATCTGTAACGTTTCAGATTTCTGGGAGGAAAGCGAAATGCGATACAGAAGCGTCACCGCCATGCTGGCGGCGAGCGCCGCCGCCCTTGCCTTCGCCGGCAGCGCGGGCGCGACGGACCTGGAGGTGACCCACTGGTGGACCTCCGGTGGTGAGGCGGCTGCCGTCGCCGAACTCGCCAAGGCCTTCGACGCCACCGGCAACCACTGGGTGGATGGCGCCATCGCAGGCTCTGGCGACACGGCGCGGCCGATCATGGTCAGCCGCATCACCGGTGGCGATCCGATGGGGGCGACGCAGTTCAACCATGGCCGCCAGGCGGAGGAACTGGTCGAGGCCGGACTGATGCGCAACCTCGACGCCGTCGCGGCGAAGGAGAACTGGAAGGGCGTCATCAACCCACCTTCGTTGCTCGAAGGCTGCATGCTCGACGGCCATGTCTATTGCGTGCCGGTCAACATCCATGCCTGGCAGTGGCTATGGCTATCCAACAAGGCCTTCGCCGATGCCGGCGTGAAGGTTCCGACCAACTGGAACGAGTTCGTGGCCGCAGCACCCGCACTTGAGAAGGCCGGCATCACGCCGCTCGCCCTCGGCAAGCAGGGCTGGCAGGAAGGTGGCCTGTTCAACAACCTCCTTCTCGCGATCGGCGGCAAGGACCTCTACCTGAAGGTCTATCAGGACAAGGATGCCGAAGCCGCCGGCGGGGCGGAGATGGCGAAGGTCTTCAAGGCCGCCGACGACGCCCGCAAGATGGCCAAGAACTCCAATGTCCAGGACTGGAACCAGGCCACCAACCTGGTCATCACCGGCAAGGCCGGCGGCCAGTCGATGGGCGATTGGGCACAGGGCGAATTCCAGGTGGCGGGGCAGGTGGCCGGCAAGGATTATAGCTGCCTCGTCGGGCTCGGCATGCCGAACGCCACCATCACCACCGGCGGCGACAGTTTCTATTTCCCCAAGCTGGCCGACGAAGCAAAGTCGAAGGCGCAGGAAGAGCTGGCCTCGGTCATGCTGTCTCCGAAGACGCAGGTGGCCTTCAACCTCAAGAAGGGGTCGATGCCGGTGCGCGGCGATGTGGACCTCACCACCGCCAACGACTGCATGAAGAAGGGCCTCGAGGTGCTGAAGGCCGGCAACGTCATCAAGAGCACGGACGAGTTGATCAGCCCCGACACCAACACGCAGTTCAACGACCTGATGGCGGAATTCTTCGCCAAGCAGGACATGAGCGTTGAGGACGCGCAGAAGCGCTTCGCCGACATCATCGGCTCGGCCGACTAGGACGGCGCCAGGAAACCCGCCCGGTTCCGCCCAGCGGGACCGGGCCATCCCTGTTACGCAGCGAAGACAGCGATGCGCAGCCAGAGCGAACGCCCTAACCCTCTCTTTCGCAATCTCAACGCGAAGATCGCCTCGATCCCGATGGTGCTGACCGCGCTCGTGGTTTTCGTCGGCGGCACGGCCTGGACGGTCCTCTATTCCTTCACCAACTCCAAGCTTCTGCCGCGCTGGAAGTTCGTCGGCCTTGACCAGTATGAGCGGCTTTGGTCGACGCCGCGCTGGCTGGTTTCGATCGAGAATCTGTTCATCTACGGCGCGCTGTCGCTGGTCTTTTCCTTCGTCATCGGCTTCCTTCTGGCGGCGATGCTCGACCGCAAGATCCGCTTCGAGGATACGTTCCGCACCATCTTCCTCTATCCGTTCGCGCTGTCCTTCATCGTCACCGGGCTGGTCTGGCAATGGCTGCTCAATCCCGATTTCGGCGTGCAGCACGTGGTGCGCTCGCTGGGCTGGGAGAGCTTCACCTTCAACCCGCTCTACGACCGCGAATTGGTCATCTACGGCATCCTGATCGCGGCGCTCTGGCAGGGCACGGGGCTGATCATGTGCCTGATGCTGGCCGGGTTGCGCAGCATCGACGAGGACATCTGGAAGGCGGCGCGGGTGGACGGCATCCCGGTATGGAAGACGTATCTGTTCATCGTCATCCCGATGCTGCGGCCCGTTTTCGTCACCACGCTGGTCATCATCGCTTCGGCCATCGTCAAGGTCTACGACCTGGTGGTGGCGCAGACCGGTGGTGGGCCCGGCCATGCGTCGGAAGTGCCGGCAAAGTATGTCTACGACTACATGTTCCTCGGCCAGAATCTCGGCCAGGGCTTTGCTGCCTCGACGATGATGCTGCTTTCGGTGGTCATCGTCATCGTGCCGTGGGCCTATCTGGAATTCGGACGGCGAGGGCGGCGATGAGCGTTGCGACAGCCGATACCACTTCCGCTGCCGACGGGCCGCGTGGTCGGAAGCCGCGCCGAACGCTGTCGCGCCGCAACATCATCCTCTACGGCACGCTGTTCGTCGTCGCAGTCTATTATCTGTTGCCGCTCTACGTGATGGTCGTAACCTCCTTGAAGGGCATGCCGGAAATCCGGCTCGGCCACATCTTCGCGCCGCCGGTCGAGATCACCTTCCAGCCGTGGGTGAAGGCGTGGGCCGAGGCGTGCACGGGTCTCAACTGCGACGGTCTCTCGCGTGGCTTCTGGAATTCTGTGCGCATCACCGTGCCGTCGGTGATCCTGTCGATCGCGATCGCCTCGGTGAACGGCTATGCGCTCGCCAACTGGCGTTTCAAGGGGGCGGAGGTGTTCTTCACCATCCTCATCGTCGGCGCCTTCATTCCCTACCAGGTGATGCTCTATCCAATCGTCATCATCCTTCGCGAGATAGGCCTCTACGGCACGCTGACGGGGCTGGTGCTGGTGCACTCGATCTTCGGCATGCCGATCCTGACGCTTCTGTTCCGGAACTATTTCGCTTCGCTGCCGGAGGAACTGTTCAAGGCCGCGCGCGTCGATGGTGCCGGCTTCTGGGGCATTTATCTGCGCATCATGCTGCCGATGTCACTGCCGATCTTCGTCGTCGCCGTCATCATCCAGATCACCGGCATCTGGAACGACTTCCTGTTCGGCGTCGTCTACACCAAGCCCGACCTCTATCCGATGACGGTGCAGCTCAACAACATCGTCAACTCCGTGCAGGGGGTGAAGGAATACAACGTCAACATGGCGGCGACGCTGCTGACCGGCCTGGTGCCGCTCCTGGTCTACTTCGTTTCGGGAAAACTGTTCGTGCGCGGCATCGCCGCCGGCGCGGTGAAGGGGTGAGCGCATGAACCTGACCGTCCCCTCCAGCGCCAGCGTGTCCGTGCAGGGCCTGTCGCTCGATTTCGGCGCCGTCTCAGTGCTGAAATCGCTCAACCTCGACATTGCCGACGGCGAGTTCGTGGTGCTGCTCGGTCCATCCGGCTGCGGCAAGTCCACGCTGCTCAACTGCATCGCCGGCCTGCTCGATATTTCCGACGGCCGTATCTTCATCAAGGGCAAGAACGTCACCTGGCAGGAGCCGGCCGAGCGCGGCATCGGCATGGTGTTCCAGTCCTACGCGCTCTATCCGCAGATGACGGTGGAGAAGAACCTGTCCTTCGGCTTGCGCGTCGCCGGCACGCCGAAGGACGAGATCGCCCGGCGCATCGCCCGCGCGGCCGAAATCCTGCAGATCGAACCGCTGCTGCAACGCAAGCCGGCGGCGCTTTCCGGCGGCCAGCGCCAACGTGTCGCCATCGGCCGGGCGCTGGTGCGCGACGTCGACGTCTTCCTGTTCGACGAGCCGCTATCGAACCTCGACGCCAAGTTGCGCTCGGAACTGCGCGTGGAGATCAAGCTCCTGCACCGGAAGCTGAAGAACACGATGATCTACGTCACCCACGACCAGATCGAGGCGATGACGCTGGCCGACCGTATCGCCGTCATGCGCGGCGGCGTCATCCAGCAGTTCGACGCGCCGCCGGTCATCTACAACCGGCCGGTCAATCGTTTCGTCGCCGGTTTCCTCGGTTCGCCGGGCATGAACTTTCTCGAAGGGCGGCTGGAAGACGGGAAAGGCGGCTGGCATTTCGCCGCCGACGGTATCTCGATTCCGCTGTCGACCTACGGTTTCGAGCGGAACCCCGTGGCTGGATCGGCGGCATTCGGCATCCGGCCGGAGCATGTCGCGCTGAACAGCGGCGAGGACTGGCCGTTCTCGATGACGGCAACGGTCGAGGTGGTCGAGCCGATGGGCTCAGACACACTGGTCTGGCTGCTCGTCGCCGGTCAAAAATTCAGTGTGCGCGTCGGCGCCGAGCGGGCTCCCGCCGCCGGCGAGACGGTGACGATCGGCTTCGATCCGATGCGGGCCTCCCTGTTCGACGGCGAGGCCGGCAAGCGGATTTGAGAATTTTCCTCCCAGCAAACGGACAGAAACGATGAACTGGTCATTCCAACTCTACAGCGCCCGCAACTTCCAGCCGTGGGACGCCGTGCTGAAAATGCTCGGCGAGGCGGGCTATACCCAGGTCGAGGGCTTCGGCGGCGTCTACGACGATCCGAAGGCCTTGCGCGCCGAACTGGACAGGAACGGCCTCACCATGCCGACCGGGCATTTTTCCATCGAGGCGCTGGATAATGATTTCGACGGCGTGCGCCGGCTCGCCGAGGTGCTCGGCATGAAGCTGTTGATCTGCCCCTATCTCGTCGCCGAAGCACGGCCGACCGATGCCGCCGGTTGGCGCGGTTTCGCCGAGCGGCTGGCGAAGGCCGGCGAGAAGGCGAAGGCGGCCGGCTATGGCTTCGCCTGGCACAACCACGATTTCGAGTTCCAGGCGCTGCCCGGCGGCTCCGTGCCGATGGACCATATCCTGTCGGCCGCACCCGGCATCGGTTGGGAGATGGATGTCGCCTGGGTGGTGCGCAACGGAACCGATCCCCTGCCGTGGATCGAGAGGCACGGCAAGCGGATTGCCGCCGTGCACGTGAAGGACATCGCCAGGGCAGGCGAGGGGCTGGACGAGGACGGCTGGTCGGACGTTGGCCACGGCACGCTCGACTGGCCCGGCCTGTTCAAGGCGCTGCGTTCGAAGACCGCTGCCGAATATTACGTCATGGAGCAGGATAACCCGAACGACATCGGCCGTTTCGCGCGCCGCTCGATCGCATCGGCCAAGGCCTGGTGAGCGGAGGGGACCATGGCGAAAAGACTCGGGATCGGCGTCATCGGCTGCGGCAACATCTCGGCCGCCTATTTCCGTCTGGCGTCGCTGTTTCGCGGCATCGAGATGCGGGCTTGCGCGGATATCAATATGGAGGCGGCGAAGGCGCGGGCGAAGGAGTTCAAACTGCGCGCCGAGACGGTGGACGATCTGCTCTCGGCGAAGGACATCGACATCGTCGTCAACCTCACCATTCCGGCGGTGCACTACGAGGTGTCGAAGCGTGTGCTCGACGCCGGCAAGCACGTCTATTCGGAAAAGCCCTTCGTCCTTTCGGTCAAGGAAGGGCTCGACCTGAAGAAGCGGGCCGGGAAAAACGGCCTGCGCATCGGCTCGGCGCCGGACACTTTCCTGGGCGGCGCACATCAGCTGGTGCGAAACCTGATCGACACCGGCAAGGTCGGAAAAATCACCAGCGGCACCTGCTACGTGATGAGCCACGGCATGGAGCACTGGCATCCCAACCCGGATTTCTTCTTCCAGCCGGGGGCAGGGCCGATGCTCGATATCGGTCCCTACTACGTCACCGACCTGATCCAGCTGATCGGCCCGATACGCCAGGTTGCCGCCGTCGCCACCACGCCGGCGAAGGAGCGCACGATCCTGTCGAAACCGCGTCGAGGCGAGAGAATCCCCGTCAACACGCCGACAACCATCCATGCGATTCTCCAGTTCGAGAGCGGCGCTGTGGTGACGCTGAATACGAGCTGGGATGTCTGGCGCCATGGCCACGCGCCGATGGAACTCTACGGCGAGGCCGGCACCGTCTTCGTGCCGGACCCGAATTTCTTCGGCGGTACGGTCAGCTACACCAAGGGCGAATCGGCGGTGAAGGCGCTGCCGAAATGGGACCATCCCTTCGCCGTTGCCAACGAGAAGCATCCGCACGGCATGATGGCCAATTACCGCACCGCCGGCCTTGCCGACATGGCGCTGGCGATCATGGAAGGCCGGCCGCATCGCTGCTCGATGGAACTGGCGCTGCACGCGGTGGACGTTATGACGGGCATCCTCAAGTCCGGCGAAACGGGTAAGTTTGTCGCCATGCAGACCACTTGCGAACGGCCGGCGGCGCTTGGGGTGAAGGAAGCAAAGGGGCTCTTGGCGAAGAAGTAGCCTTGCCGTTTTATCTCGAACAGGTTGAATTGCAGGTGCGTCCTTCGAGGCTCGCTCCGCTCGCACCTCAGGATGAGGACCGTTTGGTGCGACCTCCGTGGTCAGCGTTTGCTCACGACCTCCCTCATCCTGAGGTGTGAGCGGAGCGAACCTCGAAGGACGCACCCGTAATTTTTCAACTGGAAGTATCTCATGCCCTATACCCCTGCCGAGAACCGCTATTCTTCCATGCTCTACAATCGCTGCGGGCGCTCGGGCCTGAAACTGCCGGCGATCTCGCTCGGGCTTTGGCATAACTTTGGTGACGACACGCCGCATCGCACCAAGCAGGCGATCGTGCACAAGGCGTTTGACCTCGGCATCACCCATTTCGACCTCGCCAACAATTACGGCCCGCCGCCCGGCTCGGCCGAGCGGGCCTTCGGCGAAATCCTGCGCACCGATCTCGCCGGCTATCGCGACGAGCTGATCATCTCGACCAAGGCCGGCTACGAGATGTGGGCCGGCCCCTATGGCGAATGGGGCAGCCGCAAATACCTGCTTGCCAGCCTCGACCAGAGCCTGAAGCGCATGGGGCTCGACTATGTCGACATCTTCTATTCCCACCGTTTCGATCCTGACACCCCGCTGGAGGAGACGATGGGGGCACTCGATCATGCGGTGCGCTCCGGCAAGGCGCTCTACGCCGGCATCTCCTCCTACAATTCGCAGCGCACGCGCGAGGCGGCTGACATCCTGCACCGGCTGGGCACACCCTGCCTGATCCACCAGCCGAGCTATTCGATGCTCAACCGCTGGGTCGAGGAGGACGGGCTGCTCGACACGTTGGAGGGGCTCGGCGTCGGCTCGATCGTGTTTTCGCCGCTGGCGCAAGGCATGCTGACGGACAAGTATCTCGGCGGCATCCCCGAGGGTAGCAGGGCCAGCCAGGGCAAGTCGCTCAGAACCGCCTTCATCAACGAGCGGACCGTCGCCAATATCAAGGCGCTGAACGATATCGCCGGTAAGCGCGGCCAGAGCCTGGCGCAAATGGCGTTGGCCTGGGTGCTGCGTGGCGGGCGCGTCACCTCGGCGCTGATCGGCGCCAGCCGGCCAAGTCAGGTCGAAGACTGCATCGGCGCGTTGAAAAATCTCGATTTCAGCGAGGCGGAACTGGTCGAGATCGACCGTTATGCGCGCGAGGCCGACATCAACCTTTGGGCCGCCTCGGCCGAACGCAAGGGACCGCCGCGGAAATAGATCGTTTCACGGAAACGGTGAAACGATCTATCTCTTTGTTTTGGCCGCATTTGTGCGACGCCAACGATACCGTCTGGCTGCAAAATGCTCTAGGCAATCAAGACGGAAGCGGCGGGATTTCTCCCGCCGCCCGAAACCTGTTCTAAAAAAGCCCTACGTCTTAGGCTTCTGCGCGATGCCGTTGCCCGGCGCCTTTTCCGGCGCAGGGGCCGGCATCTGCATCCTGGCCTCGACCCAGGACACGTAGTTGCCGAGGCGGGTGTAGACGCCGTATGCGTTCTTGTGGCCACAGGCGGCGGTGCCGTCAGCCGGGCCTTCGCCCCAGGAGACGACGCCGATCTGCTCCGGCCCATCCTTGCCGTCGACGAACAGCGGGCCGCCGCTGTCGCCGTTGCAGGCGTCGCGCTGGCCGCTGGTGGTGCCGGCGCAGATCATGTTGGCCGTCAGCGGATCGCGCATGTCGGAAGCGATGGCCTCGGCGCCCGCCTCGATGCCTTTTTCCGAATAGCGCATGCGGCCGGCAAGCTGGCCGAGCGCCATCCTGAGATCGCTGGCGTAGATCTGCTTGATGCCGCTGTTGCAGGCCGCGTTCGGCTCCAGGTCGAGGTCGGCGACCATCAGGTCGTTGGGGAAGGTGCCGTCCTCCATCATGCCCCAGCCGGTCACGGTGGTCTTGCCGCTATCGGGCGCGGCGGTGGCGCTGATCCTGATGATCGGCGCGTCGACGGGTTCAGCGAGCCGCAACAGGCCGAGGTCGTTGTCGAGCGTCTCGGTCGAATAGCCCTCGTGGACGACGACCTCGCTGACCTTGGCCCGTTTGCCTTCGGCGAGATGGGTGGCGCCGATCAGGATGGTCACCGAAGCCGGATCGATCGCCTCGCCGTTGTCGGACAGGCAGTGCGCCGCCGTCAGCACCCATTGCGGGGCGATCAGGCTGCCGCCGCAGAACTGGGCGTTGGGTTGCGAGTCGGCGCTCTCATCCAGCCGCTCGCTGGTCAGCAGCGCGACCTGGAACGGGTACTGCCCTTTCTCGGCCTCCTTGCCGCCGAAGACGCGATCGGCGCCGTCGGGATTTTCGGCCTTTGCCTTGTCGCGCGCCTCGGCGACGCGCTTCATCGGCGATACCGCCGCTTCCGGTTTGGCGGCGTCGGCATATGCGGCGCCACCGACCGCTGCCGTGGCTGCGAGCGCCAGCAGCGACGCGGCGGCGAGTGATGAAGCCCGGTCGATGCCCACTCGATTGATGCCCATCCGATTAATGAAAGTCACCTGTGTCCTCCTGAGACGGTTGTTCCCCAAGGCAGGCGGCGTGCCGTTCGCTGCGGCGCGCCTCGTCGCTGGAATCCATGGATGTCCGTGCCCTGCCCGTTGCGGACCCTATAGCCCCCCGCGGGCTACGTGGAAGCGATTTGTCGTTTCCAAAATGGGAATATTTTGGGCAGACTGCGAAGGCGCGCCGGGGGTGAAGATACGGCCGCGATAAGGGGGATCGCGAGGGCGCCGGCATCTTCGAATGCCACCACGATCTCGACAACATTGTTCTGTTCTGATCCAGCCTTTGCTGACTTTTGGGAGAGTCTCAACGTGACAAAACTGACAAAGACCATCATTGCGTCCGCGCTTGTGTCGACGGCCATGTGGGCGTTGCCTGCCTCGGCGCAGCAGGCCGGCAGCGCCAATGCCGGCAACAGCGAAAGCATGCGTGACGTCGGCTCGGACGACTTCAAGCCGGGCCGGGCCAAACCGATCGCGCCGCCGAAGCTGAGCGAGGACGAAGCCAGCCGCGCCGCGCCGCTGACCGACGAGGAGACGGCGGTGAAGTCCTACGGCGTCGTTGGCAAGTCGTCCGACGGCAAGGCCATCAGGGAAGCGCCGAGCGAGGCGATCCGCAACCTCGTGATCGAGGAGATGAACGCACCGGCCGACGGGGGGCAATCCGGCGACGATGCGGCATCCGGGCCGCAGAAGACCGAAGATCCGGCACTGAACGAGGGCGACGAGGCGAACCGCCAGGTGTTCGGCGATGACGATCGCGTCCAGATCAAGAACACCAAGGTCTATCCGTTCAGCGCCATCGGTTATCTGGAAGCCAAGTCGCCCAAGACGGGCAGCTACGGCAGCTGCTCGGCGACGCTGATCGGTCCGCGCACGGTTCTCACCGCCGCGCACTGCCTTTACAGCCACGAGGACAAGGACTGGCTGGACGAGTTCCTGTTCGTGCCGGCGCTCAACGGCAGCACCGCCGACGACGCGCCGTTCGGCTCCTTCACCTATGACAGCGCCTATATCCTGCAGGGCTTCATCGACAACTATCAGGGCTATTACGGCTCGGTCGTGCCTTGGGATCTCGGCATCGTCACGCTGAAGCAGGACGTCGGCAACAGCTTGGGTTGGCTCGGCTATTCCAATTTCGACGATCTCGGCGACTTCACCGCCAACATTGTCGGCTATCCGGGCGATAAGCCGATGGGCACGATGTGGCGCGCCACCTGCGACGTGATGGCCGAGAACATCGGACCGGAGAATTTCGCCTACGATTGCGATACCTATCCGGGTTCCTCGGGCAGTTCGGTCTATGCCTACGACAACAAGTCCAAGCAGCGCATCATCACCGGCGTGAACATCGCCGAAAGCCCGGATGCCAATACCGCTATCCGGCTGAACGCCGTCAACATCGAGTGGATCAACAGCCTCTGGAAGTAGGCCGGATGGCCGTCGGAACAGGCGGTTCATCCATCTTTTCAGGACGGCGGCGGGGCAATCCGCCGTCGTCCCCGCACCCATCGGCAGCGGGCTGAAGTGCGGGACGACGCCTCCATCGAAAGCCGCTCTTGCGCGGCGCCGAGGCGCCGACTACGGTCGGTTATTCTTGGGGCATCCATTCGGGGGGACGGATGAAACGGGTAGCAATGCGGCTCCGGTCGGCACTTGCGGCGGCGTGTCTGCTTTGCCTGGCCATACCGGCCACGGGCGCCGAAGAACAAGGAACGAGCACCGCAGGCGCGTGGGCCGAGAGGGTGCAGATTCTCTACGACGCCGAAACGCGCTCGGTGGCGCGCAGGCTGGTGCGGGTGTGGGATTTCCAGCCGCAGTTGAACCTCGATTTCGTCTGGGAGCCGGCAGCCGGCCCATCGCCCGGTGCGACGGTCGCGGCGGACGGGACCGTCACCGGCAAGGGCAAGCTGGTGTGGCGCGTGCGCGGCTCGGCCAGCTACGATCCGGCGACGGTCTATTCGAGCTATTTTGGCGAGCTGAAGGACGGTCGCCCCAACGGACAGGGCAGGCTGGAAATCCGCACCGGCGAGGTGTTCGAGGGCCAGTGGGCCGCCGGTGCTCGACGGCCAGGGTCTCCATGTCGATACCGCCGGCAATCGCTATGAAGGCGCCTTCCTCGCAGGCCTGCCGAACGGCAAGGGCCGGTTGCTGTCGCGCACGGGCGAGATTTTCGAGGGGGCGTTCGTCAATGGCCGCAAGGACGGCAAGGGCCGGACGCGGCTTGCGGGCGGCACCGTCTATGAATCACAATGGGTGATGGGACGCGAGATCGGCGCCAACCGCCCCGACGTGCTGGCCGACGCGCGCGTCGGCGGCCTCATCAAGGCGCAGGCGGGCGGTGGCGACGCTGGCAAGGTCGAGATCGGCGTCGTCGTCGACGAGCGCATGAACCAGCAGTCGAATATCGCTTATGAGGGGCTCGTCCGTGACGAAGATATCGCCATCTATCCGCAATATTACAAAGACGTGTGGAACGGCGGCGAGGTTCAGGTCGGCACGGACTATTATGAAGGCCCGGACTGGGAGAACGAACGGGCCTTCGCCGAGGTCAGTCTCGACACTGCCGGCAATGGTCGTGTGAAGCTCAAGAACCTCGAAATGCGGGTCGCTTCCAGCAAGGCCTATCGCAAGCCGATGCTGTCGCTGAGCGAGCACAGCGGCTGCGTGGGTTTCCGGCCCGACTTCTCCATTGTGAACAACGGTTGGGGCGAAGCCAAGGATATGAAGGTGTCGATCCGCTTCAGACAATCAGACGCGGAAACCATGGAGTTCGTCGGCGATCCGAGCCCGACCTATACGGTCGACGTCGGGACTGTCGGCGACGGCGCGGATGTCTCGATCAAGAATGTGCTGCTACAGGCGGGGGTTGATACGGCGGCGCTGGAGAAGGAGCGCTTCCCATGCCCCTCTCAGGACGCGTTCAACGTTTGCCGGCGCCAGGTTCTCAACAAGATCGATTTCGGCGAGCTTGCCGACTATGTGGGAGGTGGAGGGAACTTCATCGAGTTGGCCGGCGCCGGCACGCTCGACTATTCCTGGGCGGACGACTACGGCAATACCACGCGGCAAAGCGAGCCGTTCCAGTTGCGGCTCATGCTGGCCTTTCTGGAGACGCCGGAAGAGGTGGCCGAATGCGGCGACGGTTTCGGCGGCGCGCCGGAAGCGACGCGCTACCAGGACGTCGAGTTTCCCATCGACAAGCACGACTATGTCATACCGATGCCGGTGAGGGGCAACCGCAACATCAGTTCCTATACGGCGCGGCTGAAGATGTGGTCGTCGATGTCGTCGATTCACCGCTTTTCCATTGCCGCCGGATTCGCCGACGGTTCGGTGCGCGAAAGCAAGCCGGTGACGCTGTTCTACTTCCGTCCGAAGGAAAGCCGTTTCGAGAGCAAGGCGGAACCGGACGCCTGTTATCTGCCCCGCGTCATCGGCGGTTGCGGCTGACAAAAGGCTGGCCGAGCCGCGTCAGTTACGGCCCATGTCGAAATAGTTCGGCAAGGAAATGAGCCGGCAAAAGACCGTGCCCTGGGCGAAGACGCGCACCTCCAGCATGGCGCCAGACGCGCGGTCGGCGCCCTGGTCGAACAGGAAGTTGCCGAGCGAATAGACTTCCACCGTATCGCCGCCGCCGAGCGATATGAGCCTGCCGCTCGACACATGCGGATGGCCGCCGGCGACGATGGAGACGCCGCGCAGTCGCATCGCATCGGCCAGCGCGACCTCGCGGGCGGAGGGCTCGGTGACGTATTCCCGGCCCCAGTGCACGAAGGCGACGGTCGGGCGGGAGGCGTCCGGCCGCACCAGCCGGTCGAACAGGGCAGGGGTGACGAGTTCCTTGAAGGCGGAGCCGTTGGTGTCGATGTCGGTCAGGCCGATGACGTCGAGATCGGGAAGGGCGAGCGCTTCGCCCTGGCCGAAGTGCGCGAGGCCGGCGGCATCGAGCGCGGCGACGGTTTCGGCATAGCCGGATGGGCCGAGGTCGAAGGCGTGGTTGTTGGCCAGGCCGACTCCCACGACGTTCAGACGCTTCAGAAAATCGATGGTCAATTCCCGCGGCATGGCGAGCGTCATGCCATCGATCGCCTCCGGCACGTTGGGCAGAACGACGCCTTCGAGATTGACCACCAGCGGCCATCCGCCGGTGATGGACAGAACGCTGTCGGCGATGGAATCGGCGACGCCGTCGCGCAGCAGGACCTTCTTCATGGCGCGGCCGAAATTCACGTCGCCGGCAAGGTAGGTCAGCCTGTCCCGCGGTCGCGCCGGATTGTTGAAACCGGTGTCGAACGCGCCGAACAGCACGACCATGTAGCTGGTGGTGCGTTGCTCATGAGCTGGTGAACGCTCCTGCGAATTCTCGTTGGCGACGACGAGGGGGCGGGCGCCGAACAGTTCGGCCTGCAACCTGGTCTGGACATAGAGCGCCCCGACGGAATCGGCATGGCTTGGCTGGTTGAGCGCGGCGATGCCGTCGAACGCGCCGGCGGCGAGCAGGTTGAGCGTCTGCTGGTCGAAGCGGCGGGCCTCGTGCTGCGGCAGGAAATGGGAGAAGTCGGTAGATTCGACGACAAGCGTTTCGCCGTCGACGATGGGCTTCAGCGCCTCGGCCAGCCTGTCCCAGTCGGCACGCTTGGCCTTGGCCGACATAGCGACGGGCACGATTTCGGCGTCTGGAAAATAGTGCCGCAGGAAAGGCAGCAGGGCCAGCACGCCATGTTCCTCGGAAAACAGGCAGGACACTTCCACCATGTCGGCATGCCGCGTCAGCAGGGTGACGGCGTCGCGATCCGTCCTCACTGGGCCGAGGACGGTGTCGAAACCATGCTGCGTGGTGGCGAACGGCTTTTTGGAACGGTGAAAGTGGTCGGGTGCGAGGAGCACGATGCGCTTGTAGGAAAAGCCGGAGGCGGCATGGATACCGAGCGCCATGAGGTCGGCCGCCAGCAGGTGGTGCGGCACGGTGATGCCGGTGAGCCGCCTGTTCGATGTCTGCGTATCGGCGGCGGCGGCGATGGCCTGCTGGAACTGGCCTGCGTCATCGTAGAAAGGGCCGAAGTTGCCGGCTGCGGGCGGGCAGGTGGGGGCAGCGCTCGCGAGCAAGGGAAACAGAAGGGCAAGGAAGAGGACGATCAGCCCGGCTGCGTTCAGCCGGTTTTCGGTCATGCGTGGATTGCCGGGCTTGGGACGGCTCACGGCTCGGCCAGCACGATGTTCTCCACGCCGCCGACATAGTAGAACGGCTTCTGCTGGGATTGGGTCAGGCGCACGACTTCCTTGGAGATGTAGTCGGCCAGCCCGAACAGGGTGACGCCGCTGTCGGATGTCCTGGCCTTGCCGCGCAGGCCTTCCAGCACGGAATAGGTGAAGACGCCGTGGCTGAGTTCCGGCAATTCGGCGGCGGTGTTGTTGGCGGCGGTGGCCGAGAAGACGACGATGCGGGCGTCCTGCGCGTCCTTCTCCAGCCTCGGGTTGAAGGCATTGGCCGCGTGGCAGGTGTCGAGCAGCATGAAGCGCATGCCCTTGGCACGCTCGACCGATTTCTGGATGTCCGACCAGTCCACCAGCGAGGAGCGTTTCCAGCGCTCGGCGTCCTGTTTGCGGCCGTCGGTGGGGATGAAATAATAGTCGTCGTCGATGTTGATGCCATGGCCGGCGACGAAGACGATGGTCGTGTCGTTCTCGCCGGGCTTGTCGAGGAAATCGGCGAGCTGGTCGTCGATGGTGTCGGAATCCGGCTCCAGCACCTCGCCGCTGCCGGCGAGCGCGGCGCTGTCGATGGTCGCGTCCTTGTTGACCAGCACCAGCGATTCCATCGAGGAAAAGAGCGGCGCGCTCTTTTCCATCACCACCTTGAGGAAGCCGGTGGCGTCGTCCACCGGGTAGCGCAGGTCGCATGGGCGCCCGCCGCAGGCGTCGGTGAGGAACGGATATTTGTCGACGCCGATGACGGCGAGGTAGAGCTTGCCCTTGTTGGCCGCCTTTTCCTTCTTGCGGGCGAGCGCGGTGACCGAACGCTCGGTGAGATAGCCGAATTCGTTGGTGCCGGTGATGCGAATAGTGTTCTCGCCGTCCTCGACCGGCACCTCGACGACGGTCGTGGCGCCGCCGTCGGCCGAGCGCGCGGTGAAGGCGCCGACGTTGCGGCTGTTGGACAGGATGGAGAAATCGGCGATGTCGGCGCCGCCTTCCCCGGCGCCGGTGATCTCGACGGCGACGAAGCCGTCGCGAACGCCGGACTGATCGGCGGCGAGACGCGCCTGGAACTCGGGCGGCTTGCGTTCCAGGAGCTTCTGCAACTCGCGGTCGACCCCGGGCCGCAGTTCCTTGATGGCATCGTCGGCGCTGCGCAGGATGATGGCGCGCCGCACGATCTCGGGACTCCACAGATAGCGCTTGAGCTGGTCGCAGCGGATGTAGCGGCCTTCGCGGTCGCGTCCCTGGTTGACTTGCCAGCCGATCAGTCTGTCGCCGTCCGGCGAGGAATAATAATAGCCCTGCGGGGTCCAGGCGATCCATTCCGAGCCGGCGAAGAACATCGAGACGATCAGCTTGCGAGTCTTAAGGTTCCACAGCCGCAGCGTCTGGTCGGCGCTGCCGGTGGCCAGCAGGCCGGCCTTCTCCGCCGCAGCCATGGCATGGATCTCGCCGGTATGGCCGGTGAACTCGCCCGACACGCGCGCTGTCTCCGTGCGGTATTCGAGCAGCGTGCCGTCCGTGCCGCCGGTGATCAGGCCGAGGCCGTCGCGGATCAGCGTGAAGGCGGCATGCGCATAGCCGTTCTGGGGCGTGTTCTCGATCGGGCGGGTTGGCTTGCTGCCGTTGCCGATCTCCAGCACGGCGTTTTCCAGCCCTTCCTTGCCGCCGGGCTTCGCCGTCAGCGACCACTGGCCAACGGTCGTTTGCGCGCGCAGGAAGCCCTCCTGCCGCTCCACCGGCATGGGGCTGTCGAAGAATCGATCGGCATTCGGTAGCGCCAGGGCCGCAGTCAGGGTGCCGAGTTCGGCAGGGCAGGCGACCTTGTCGGGGCAGGGATTGGCGTTGCCCCATGCCACGGTACTGCCCGCCGCGTCGATGCCGACCGCCGTCACCGGCTGGCCCTTGCCTTGCAGCGCCGCCTTCAGCTCGCCGGTCGCCGGGTCCCAGATCTGAATCGAATGGCGGGTGCCGCCGGCGGTGGCCACCAGCGAGCCGTCGGCATTGGCGGTGCTGGCGAAGACGGTGCCGTCATGGCCGGCATAGGTCAGCACCTGTTCGCCGTTCTCCACGTTCCAGACGACGGAGCGGTTCCTGTCGGCGCAGCGGTAGCCGCAGGAGGCGACGAGCCGCGTTCCCCTGGCGGCGAACGTCAGCGAGCCGATGAAGAAGTCCTGCTTCGGCATGGCGCGGGCAAGCGTGCCGTCCGCCGCGCGCCAGACCTGCACCGTGCCGTCGGCCGAACCGGTGGCGAACTGCGCGCCGTCCTGCGAGACGGCGAGCGCCATAACCGGCGTGTCGCGCAACGGTTCGGCCTCGTCGGCAAGGGCGATTTCCTCGCCGTCCTCGAGGTTCCACAGGCGGATGCCGTTGTCGGTCGTTGACGCTGCCAGCCGCGTTCCGCCGGCAGCGAAGGCCAGCTTGTCGAGATGCCAGGAATCGGCGTCGAGCGTCCTGTCCTCGGCCCACCCGCTTGCGGCTGCGTCGTCGCGCCGCCACAGATAGACCATGCCGTCGGCACCGCCGGCCGCCAGCCTCTGGCCGTCAGGGGAGAAGGCCAAGTCGTAAATTTCGTATTGCGGACCTTTCAGGACCGCGGCCATGCGCCCGGTCGAGAAATCGAACAGGCGCACGTCGCCGTAGGGCGGCTTGTCGCCGATACCGGCGCCGAAATAGCCGCCGGCGGCAACGGTTCTACCATCCGGCGAGACGGCAACCGCGTAGACCTTGCCGTCCGGCCCCGGTCCCATATAACCGCGGATGGTGCGCAGCGTCACGCCGCTCTGCCAGTCCCATATGCGGATGGTCTTGTCGTCGGAGGCTGAGACGATTTCGTCGCCGCCGGGCGTGAAGGCGAGATCGGCGATGCGCGCGGTGTGGCCGCCGGCATCGAGGTCGAGACGGAAATCGGCACCGTCCTCGGCGCGGGCCGGCACGGCGGCAAGCAGGATCGAGGCCGCCAGCAGAAGGCATATGGTCAGGATGCGTCTTAGCCAGCCTCCCACGGCGCGGCCCTCAGAGCCCGAACAACGAGGAAGGCTCTTCCTCGTTGACATATCTCTCGATCGGCAGGGCGTAGGTGGCGGCCCCTGTCTTCCGCTGCTTGCCGACGTAGCCGGAGAAGTAGCTCCAGAACGAGACGGCGTAATCGCGGAAATAGGCGTCGGCCATCTTGCGCGAGCATAGGCCGCCGTCGACGCAGAAGGACAGACGGTTGAGGAAATAGACGATGCGGTCGAAGTCGGCGGCGAAATCCGCCAGGGGCTGGGCGCCGCCGTCCGCCGACATCGCCTGGATGCCGATGCGCTGGCGATAGATCGACTGCTCGGTCCGGGTCGGCGACTGGCCGAGCAGGTTGGCGTATTTCTCGTTCAATCCGGTAAGCCGCGCCCTGATGGCCTGCTGCGCCTTCTGGTAGTCGCCCTGATCCCACAGTTCGACCATGCGCATGGTCTGCGCGACACGCTGTTCCTCGCGCTGGGCAAGGTACTGGTAGACCGAGAAGATCGCGCCCACGACAAGGCCGATGCGTACGAACAGGCCGGCCCAGGCATCGACCCGGATCCGCCAGTCGCTGTCGTTGAACGGCGTTTCCTTCTTCGCCGAATGCGCCGACTTTTCCGCGGCGACGTCGCCGGGCTGCTCTTCCGGCTTGGCGGTTGCCTCCTTGGACATGGTCAGCGCCAACGCGCTCGACGGCTTGCCCGCATCCCGCCTTGCTTCCTTCGTTCCCGATCCGCTCATTGGCAACTGCCCAGTTCGATCCTGGCCGAGGGGTCGAGCACCAGGCCGGGCTCCTCGAGTTTCTTCTTGAGGCAGCCGAGCTGCGCACGCGAGATCATGAACTGCGTATCGGGCTCGACCGCTCCGCTCTCGGGCGTCGGCAGGGCTTCGACGATGCCGCGCGATCCGCATTGCGAGAGATCAACGGCGACGGCCGCTCCATCACCCTTTTCCAACTGGTCGTACTGTTCCAGGAAGCAGTCGGCCAAGCTGGAATTGGTGACGATCGACTGGGCGCACAGGCCACAGGCCTCGTCGGCGCTGGCACCTGTCAGGCAGAAGGCCGCCACGGCAAGGCCGAGGCCGGCGCTGCGCATACGGGATAGGAGCATGGCTTTCACAAGGCACCTCTCGTTTCACTGTCAGGGCCGCGTGCGCCAGCAAACGGCCCGATATCGATGTCGATGGTCTTGGCAACCGGCGACCGGTACAGAAAGCGTCAGGAGCGGGGCATCGTCTCCACCGGGAAGATCATCACCGCGCCCTTGGAGCCCTTGTTGTCCGACAGTTTCATGACAGAACGGGTTGCCGGCGCCATGCCGATGTCGGCCAGCATTTCGGAGAAGCCGGCGAGGCCGGTGCCGCGCGTGGCTGCCGGAACGCCGTCCTGCGCCAGGAAGGAAAGATCCTCCTTTTCGCTCTGCGGCGGGGCCGCGGTCAGCACGGCGATCATGCGTTCCATGCCGAAGCTGGTGTCGGTGAAGGCGAACAGGCCCTCTTCCAGCGCCGCCTGCGGGGCCAGCCGCTCCGACACGATATGGGCGATGGAATAGTCGGAGCCGACATAGAGCACGTTCAGGTCGATAAGGTCGGTTGATTTGTTGACAACCTTCACGTGCATCTCGTCGCCGGGCGAGACGCGCGGCACGACGGACGCTTCCAGCTGCTCCGGCGTGTCGGCGCCCTCCCGCTTGATCAGGAACTGGACCTCGACTTCTTCAGGACGGTAGTCATTGGCCGCGGCGAGCCGCGACAGGCCTGTGGCGCGGAAGATGGTGGTGAGGTTCTTGGCCGTCGTCTCCAGCAATTTCTGGCGCTCGTCGGCATGGATGATGATGAGCGGCGGCCGGGCACCGTTGCTGGTCGTCACGTCGCCCGATGCCGGCAGGAACCACAGCGCCGGCTTGTCGGTGGCGTCGGTCGCGGTGCCGGCAATAGCGTTCTCGCGCAGCACCGCCAGCCGCAGCTCGGCGGCCTTGCCAGCCTCTACCAGCTTGATGTTGAAGCCGCTGTCCTTCTTCGCCGCCAGTTCGTCGAGCATGGAATTGACCAGAGCCGTCTCGGTGTCCAGTCCGTCGCTCGACGACGGCCGTGCCACCGCCAGCGTGTAGTCCACCGCCAGTTCGGCCACACGCGCATAAGCGCCGTTGGGAATGTCGGCGATCTTTAGTGCCGGCTTGCCGTCGAACTCGATCGGCTTGATCTTGCTTTCCAGGTTCCGGGCCGATGTGACCTCGAGATAGCCGACCGCATCGGCGATGGGCGACAGCGCCGAGGGGAGGATCGCGAGTTTGCTGCCGGGGTTGAGGCGATGCAGCAGGCCGCCCTTGATGGTGGCTGCATCGCCCTTGACCACGATCGGCCATTGATGGGCGGCATCGGTCTTTTCGGTGCCGAAGACCGGCGCGTCCAGTTCACCCTCGAACAACGGCGTCGGGCGGGTGCGTCCGTTGGCGGCGTATTGCTGCAGCACGGCCTGACCGAGCTGGCGATAGGTGATGTTCGGGTTTTCGGCCAGCTTCGCCATGATTGTGAAGGTGAACAGACCGAAGCGCGTGGCGCCCTCGGCGCCCTTGGGCAGCGGCATTTCGGGCGTCGTCTCCACCGTCTGCGCGGCGTAGAAGGCCACCATCTTGCCCTTGGTACTCGGCTCCGCACCCGTCGGCGTCAGGTTGAAGCCGACCTGACGGCCACCATCCGCTTCGAGTGCGCGCGATGCCGCAGCGCTTGCCTCGTCGTAGACCGTCTGCGCTGCGGCGCGCGCCGCTTCATCGCCGCCGACCAGGTCGGGGAATTCCACCTTGCGCTCCATCTCGTCGTCGACGAGGACGGCGCGGGTCGCGGTGCCGGAATGGCAGCAGTCGAAGACGACCCAGACGAAGGCGCCCTTGGCGCGGATGGCATCAAGCGCGTCGCGGATTTCGTCGTCGACCAGTGCGTTCGGCACGCCGCTCGCGCGGTCGGCCCATTTCTGGATATCGACCGGCAGGAAGATCTCGTCGAGGCCGTCCGTCTCGTCGCCGGCCTGGCGCTCCGGCTGCTGGGCGCCGTGGCCCGAAAGGTGGAGATAGACGAAATCGTCGCGCTGCACCTTGGCGGCGAGATCGGTGAAGGCCGCGGTGATCGCCGCATGAGTGGGCGGGCCGCTGGCGCCCTCGACGTCCTTGGCCAGCAGCGTGATGTTGTCCGCCTCGAATTTCACCGGCGCCGGAGCGTTGTTGATAAGATAATCGCGCACGAGGCCGGCGTCGTGCTTCGGCCCGATCAGCCACGCCTTCTTCGGCAGGTTGTCGTAGTCGGTACAGGCAACAAGCAGTGCGTGGTAGGTGCGCGCGGCAGCGCGCGCCCGGAATGACACCATGCCCGCCATTGCCGCCGCCGCCGAACCGGCGAGCAGCGTACGCCGCGTCAGTTCAATCATGATCGTTTCCCCCGAAACCCATCAATCTTCCCAAGCAATTCGAGCTTGGACAAGGATTTTGGCAGTATTTGGGAAGTTTTCACACTCGGCAAGCGGCAAAGAGCTTACCCGCCTGGCGTGCGGATCGGCACGGCGGTGGTAAAATCGCCTGATCATCGCTATGTCAGGGACGCGGTGTCGCTCATCCTGACGGCGACGGAGCGAGAACTGGACCATGACGGCAAGGGCGACACTCACCAAGAACCAGCTCAACGTGCTGGAAAAGCTGGAGGCGGCGAGCGCGCCGCTCAGCGCCTACACGCTGCTCGACCAGTTGCGCGAGCGCGGTTTTCGCGCCCCCTTGCAGGTCTACCGGGCGCTGGATGCGCTCATCAAGGAAGGTTTCGTGCATCGGCTGGAAAGCCTGAATGCCTTCGTCGCCTGCTCGGAACCGCACGATCACGGCCATTCCATGACCGCCTTTGCCATCTGCGACACATGCGGGCAAGTGCAGGAGTTTTCCGACGACACCATCGGCCACCAGCTTGACGACTGGGTGCGGGCCGGCGGCTTCGTGCCGAAGAAGGCGGTGATCGAATTCCGCGGCACCTGCGGAAAATGCCGGGCCGAGGCCGCCTGACGGCACTTGATCCTCTTAGTCGCATTTGTACGACGCCGGACGTGACCATCCGGCTGCAACATGCTCAGTGCGCCTCGTCCCAGTTGTCGGCGGCGCGGGCGTCGACCTGGAGAGGCACCGACAGCGAAACCGCCGGCATCGCCGCATTCTCCATAACGGCCTTCACCACCGGGATGGTCGCATCGACCTCGGCCTCGACCGTCTCGAAGATCAGCTCGTCATGCACTTGCAGAAGCATGCGGGCGCCGAGTCCCGCCTTCAGCAGAGCGTCGTCCATGCGGATCATTGCGCGGCGGATGATGTCGGCCGCGGTGCCCTGCAGGCGGGCATTGATCGAGGCGCGTTCGTTGAAGGCGCGCAGCGATGGGTTGGCCGCGCGGATTTCGGGATAGTGGATGCGGCGGCCGAACACGGTCTCGACAAAGCCGTTCTCGCGGGCGAAGGCCTTCGTCTCGTCCATGTAGTCGCGGATGCCGGGGAAGCGCTCGAAGTATTTCTTGATGTAGGCGCCGGCTTCCTCGCGCGGGATGGAGAGCTGGTTGGCCAGGCCGAAGGCGGAAATGCCGTAGATGATGCCGAAGTTGATCGCCTTGGCGCGGCGGCGGACTTCCGACGGCATGCCTTCGACCGGAACGCCGAACATCTCGGAAGCGGTGATGGCGTGGATGTCGGCGCCGTCCGCGAAAGCCTGCTTCAACTGCGGGATATCCGCGACATGCGCCAGCACGCGAAGCTCGATCTGACTGTAGTCGGCCGAGATCAGCTTATGGCCTGGCTCGGCGATGAAGGCGGTACGGATCTTGCGGCCTTCGGCGGTGCGCACCGGAATGTTCTGAAGGTTCGGATCGGAAGACGACAGCCGTCCGGTCGTCGTCGCGGCCAGCGCATAAGACGTATGGACGCGTTTCGTTTCTGGATTGATGAAGCCCGGCAGGGCATCGGTGTAGGTCGACTTCAGCTTGGTGAGCTGTCGCCAGTCGACGATCCGGCGCGGCAGTTCGTGGCCTTCGGCTGCGAGGTCTTCCAGAAGCTGCGCCGAGGTGGACCATTGTCCGGACTTGGTCTTGGAGCCGCCCGGCAGGCCCATGCGGCCGAACAATATGTCGCCGAGTTGCTTGGGCGAGCCGATGTTGATGCGCTCGCCGATCAGTTGATAGATGTCCTCCTCCAGCCGGGCGGCGCCCTGGGCGAGGTCGCCGGAGAGGCGGGAGAGAATTTGCCGGTCGACGGAGATGCCGCGCTGCTCCATGCGCGCCAGCACCGGCACTAGCGGCCGCTCCAGCCGCTCGTAGACCGAGACGAGGCCCTTGGCGGCGAGGCGCGGCTTCAGCACCATCCAGAGCCGTAGCGTCACGTCGGCGTCCTCGGCGGCGTAGCAGGTCGCCCTGTCGAGCGGCACCTGATGGAAGCCGATGAAGCTCTTGCCGGAGCCGGCGACGTCCTTGAAGGGGATCGTCTTGTGGCCGAGCCATTTGTCGGCCAGGAAATCCATGCCGTGGCCGCCTGTGACGCCGGCGTCGAGCACGTAGGAGATCAGCATCGTGTCGTCGTAGGGCGCGACGTCGACGCCGTGGCGCTGCATGATGACGAGGTCGTACTTCAGGTTCTGCGCGATCTTGAGGACCGACCTGTCCTCCATCAGCGGCTTGATCGCGGCGAGCGCCTCGCGGATCGGTATCTGGCCGTCGACCAGCCCGCCGCCGAGGAGATCGTCCTGGCCGTTTTTGTGGCCGACCGGCACATAGCAGGCTTGGCCGGGACGGATGGCGAGCGAGAAGCCACAGAGTTCCGCCTGCATGGGGTCGAGCGAGGTGGTCTCGGTGTCGAAGGCGACGATGCCGGCCTCGCGTGCTTCCTCGACCCAGCGCAGCAAGGTCGGCAGGTCGCGGATGCAATGATAGGCGTTGACGTCGATCTTGTCGGCGACGGCGGCTTCGGCGCGCAGGGCGGAAAGGAGGGACGGAGAATCCCCCTCCCCCTTGAGGGGAGGGGTTAGGGGTGGGGGTTCCGACGCGCCGGCGCTCGACGAAGTACCCCCACCCGCGCCTTCGGCGCGACCTCCCCTCAGGGGGGAGGTAAAGGTGCTGCCCACATCGGGCCCATGCGCGGTGTCGGCGCGTTCGACCGCGATCGACGCGGCCTCGACCTCGCCGACCTCGGTGCCGGTCGCTTCGGCGACCCGCCGCGTCAGCGACGTGAACTCCATCGCTTTCAGGAAGGCGATCAGCTTCGGCCCGTCGGCGGGATCGAGAACGAAGTCGTCCAGGCCTTCGCCGGCCGCGGTCGGAACATCGGTCTTCAGCGTCACCAGTTCGCGCGAGATGCGCGCCTTGTCGGCGTTGTCGATGATCGACTGGCGGCGCTTGTCCTGCTTGATCTCGCCGGCACGCTCCAGCAACGTGTCGAGATTGCCGAACTGTTCCAGCAATTGCGCCGCCGTTTTCGGGCCGATGCCCGGCACGCCAGGCACGTTGTCGACCGAATCGCCGGTCAGCGCCTGCAGGTCGATCATCTTTTCCGGCGGCACGCCCCACTTCTCGATGACCTCGGGAATGCCGATCTGGCGGTCCTTCATCGGGTCGTACATGCCGACGGTCGGGCCGACCAGCTGCATCAGGTCCTTGTCGGAGGAGACGATGGTGGTGTCGCCGCCGGCTTCGCAGGCGAGCCGGCAATAGGTGGCGATCAGGTCGTCGGCCTCGAAGCCCTCCATCTCGACGCAGGGCAGGCCGAAGGCGCGGGTGGCTTCGCGGATCAGGCCGAACTGCGGGATCAGGTCTTCCGGCGGGGCCGAGCGGTTGGCCTTGTATTCAGGATAGAGTTCGTTGCGGAAGGTTTTGGAGGAATAGTCGAAGATGACGGCGAAATGGGTCGGCGTGACGCCGACGTCGGTGTTGCGCGCCTCGCGCAGCAGCTTCCACAACATGTTGCAGAAGCCGGAGACGGCGCCCACCGGCAGGCCGTCCGACTTGCGCGACAGCGGCGGCAGCGCGTGATAGGCGCGGAAGATGTAGCCGGAGCCATCGACGAGGAAGAGGTGATCGCCTTTTTTCATGGCGTCACCGATAGCGCGGCTGGGCGGCGCGGTCCACGCCTAACGGCGCGGCAACGGACAGTTCCAGCAATGTCCTGACAGGAGCCGTCAGGACCTCACGGGCATATTACAAAGATGTAATCTTCGTGCCCTTGAATCGCCACGTTCCCAGACACAGATAGCAGGCATCGGCAGTTTTCGCCGAAGTCCGGAGCAAGGCCCGTCCCCCGCCTATACCGGACACCTGCGGCAGCCTATCCCCCTCTCCGGGCTGCCGCAACGTTTCGAGTAGGACCGCCGTGGTTTCCCCCTCCGCCACGGCGGTCTTTTTTTGCCTCGAAAAGACCTCGCCTCTGCTTTTCCGTCATGGCCTAATCTCGCCGGGCTTTTCGTTTGCGGTTTGGCCCATTAGGGTTGCGCCGCAAATCTGAAAGGCCTTTTGCTCATGTCCGCAATTTCCTCCGTCCTCGACCGACTCGACCAGAATCTCGACCAGAGCCTGGAGCGGCTTTTCAAGCTGCTCCGGATCAAGTCGATCTCCACCGATCCGGCTTTCGCCGCGGATTGCCGGAGCGCCGCCGAATGGCTGGTGGCCGACCTGAAGACGATCGGCTTCGACGCTTCGGTCAGGGTGACGCCCGGCCACCCGATGGTGGTCGCGCATCACGACGGTCCGGCCGGCAGCCCGCATATCCTGTTCTATGGCCACTACGACGTGCAGCCGGTCGATCCGCTGGAGCTGTGGGAGGACGATCCGTTCGATCCGAAGGTCAAGGAGATGGAGCCGGGCCGCAAGGTCATCACCGGGCGCGGTTCGTCCGACGACAAGGGGCAGCTCATGCTGTTCGTCGAGGCCTGCCGCGCCTGGAAGGCGGTGCATGGCTCGCTGCCGTGCCGGATCACGCTGCTGTTCGAGGGCGAGGAGGAGAGCGGTTCGCCATCCCTGAAGCCGTTCCTTGAGGCCAATGCCGAGGAATTGAAGGCCGATTTCGCGCTGGTCTGCGACACCGACATGTGGAACCGCGAGACGCCCTCCATCTGCACCTCGCTGCGCGGGCTGGTGGGCGAGGAGGTCGTCGTCAAGGCGGCCAATCGCGACCTTCATTCGGGCATGTATGGCGGCCCGGCGGCCAATCCGATCCGCATCCTTTCGAAGATCCTCGCAGACATCCACGACGAGACCGGCCGCATCACCATCCCCGGCTTCTACGACGGGGTGGAGGAAACGCCCTCGCAAGTGCTTAAGGCCTGGGAATCGCTCGGCGAGACCGCGGAAAGCTTCCTCGAGCCGATCGGCCTGTCCATCCCGGCAGGCGAGAAGGGCCGCTCGGTTCTGGAAATGGTGTGGGCGCGGCCGACGGCCGAGTTCAACGGCATTTCCGGCGGTTACGAGGGCAAGGGCTTCAAGACGGTGATCGCAGCACAAGCATCTGCGAAAGTGTCGTTCCGGCTGGTCCACAGCCAGGACCCGAAGAAAATCCGGACCGCCTTCCGGCAGTTCGCTTCCGAGCGCCTGCCGGCCGACTGCCGTATCGAGTTCCACCAGCATGGCGGATCGCCGGCGATCCAGCTTGCCTACGATTCGCCGTTCCTGACCAAGGCGCGCAATGCGCTGACCGAGGAGTGGTCGAAGCCGGCGGTGACGGTGGGCAGCGGCGGTTCGATCCCCGTGGTCGGCGATTTCCAGACCTATCTCGGCATGGAATCGCTGCTGGTCGGCTTCGCGCTGTCGGACGACCGCATCCACTCGCCGAACGAGAAGTACGATCTCGCTTCCTTTCACAAGGGGCAGCGCTCGTGGGCGCGCATCCTCGACGCTCTGACACGGTGAGGGCCGGGCGATGACGAGCACCATCCGCTTCCACAAGGGCGACCTGCCCGATCTTTCGCACTACGATGTCGAGGCGGTCGCCATCGACACCGAGACGCTGGGGCTGAACCCGCATCGCGACCGGCTGTGCGTGGTGCAGCTTTCGCCCGGCGACGGCAGCGCCGACGTGGTGCAGATCGCGGCCGGCCAGCGGCGGGCGCCGAACCTCGCCGCATTGCTGCGCAACCGCCGGATCACCAAGCTGTTCCACTACGGCCGTTTCGACATCGCCGTGCTCTACCACGCCCTCGGCGTCATGGCCGAGCCGGTGTTCTGCACCAAGATCGCGTCGAGGCTGACGCGCACCTACACCGACCGGCACGGACTGAAGGATATTTGCAACGAACTGCTCGGCGTCAGCCTGTCGAAGCAGCAGCAGTCGTCCGACTGGGCGGCGGAGACGCTGTCGCCCGAGCAGCTCGAATATGCCGCTTCGGACGTGCTCTACCTGCACCGGCTGCGCGACGTCCTGGCCGGACGGCTCGCCCGCGATGGGCGCACGAAGGAGGCGGAAGCGTGCTTCCGTTTCCTGCCGACGCGGGCGAAGCTCGACCTTATGGGTTGGGCCGAGGAAGATATCTTCGCCCATAGCTGACGGAACCCGGATGCGGCATCCGCGTTGTGTCGCGCGGATGAATTTGAGGGGATTGCCATGACCGAGCGCAAACCGATCGCCAGCGCGCCGAAGGACGGCTCGCAGGTCACCGTCTCGTGGACGGACGGGGACGGGGTGACCAGCGAGTCGCTGGCGCGCTGGGAGGACGGCGGCTGGTGGACCTATATCGACAGCGACACCAAGAAACGGATCGAGCCGTCGAGCTGGCGGCCGGCTTCCGACGATGACGCGTAAGAGGGCCGCTGGCGCGCCGGCACGTTTTTCAATAGGTTCGGCATCGTTGCAACCGGAGAGCGATTCGGTGCTTCAAGCGCCGACGCCGCTCCGCACAAGGAGGGAATACCATGGGCGTTGAAAGCCTCATCGTCTTTCTCATCATCGGTGCCATCGCCGGCTGGCTCGCCGGCCTCATCGTCAAGGGCTACGGCTTCGGGCTGCTCGGCAACATCGTCGTCGGCATCGTCGGCGCGCTGATCGCCGGATGGCTGTTTCCGGCGCTCAATATCAGTCTGGGCTCGGGTATCTTGGCGGCGATCATTCATGCCGCGATCGGCGCCATCATCCTGCTGGTGCTGATCCGGCTGGTGAAATCCGCCTGACGCCGGCCTGCAGACCAGGGAGCGCGCCGTGAGCCGGAATATGCTTTACCTCCTCATCGGCGCGCTCGTCGTCGTCGTCATCGTGCTTGGCGCCTATATCTGGCGCCAGGAAAGCAAGCCCGAAGGTGTCGAACTCAAGATCGACGACAACGGCATATCGATTCAGAAGAATTGATTTTCCAAAGCGGCAGCAAAGGCGGCGCGCGGCTGAGCCCGCTCTTTGCACCCTGACGCCCGTTAGCTGGCGTGCCGCATTGTCCCGCGCCGTTCCGCTACCACCGGCGAAGGGCCGCCATCGACCAGAAGGCCGGTGATGCGGGCAAAGCCGGCAAAGGACTTGCGGGCTTCTTCAGCGCTCATCTGGGATGCCATCGCGGCCGTGCAGCAATTCAGGGCGCAACGATAGACCGGCCCGCGCCGTCCCTTCGGCCATTCGCGCAGGAACACCATCGCATCCGCCACGCTGTCGATCTCCTCGACCGGATGTCCATGCCCGCGCGATAGCCGCACCGGAGAAAAGAATTGCAGGCGATTCATCGACTTCCTCCCAGAAGCTGCGAAAAGACGGCCGCAGATTGTCCGCTAATGCTCCGTCAACGCGCCGGAATAAATCCGGTTCCCCTCGCATCGATAAATTTCGTCGCATCAATGACGGAGTTCCTTGCGCGTCATTGACGGCGAATTTTTGTCACCCATGGAAATTGCCGACACAAAAAAGACCGCCCGGCTGGCGGGCGGTCTTTCCTGAAAACGCCGGTTACCTGACGACGTAGACGATCCTGCGCGAATGCGCGTCCACGAGCACCGGCTGGCCGTTGATATAGGCATAGCGGTAGTCGTAGTCGGGGATTTCGGCCAGCGATACCGTGTCGGGCAACCCGGCGCCGACAACGACCTCACCGTCAAGATAGACGGGTTCCGTGCGGTGCGCCGTGACATAGGTGCGGACCGTTTGGGGTGGGGGCGTGATCGTGCCGGCGGCGCCACCGGCCACCGTACCCGCGGCACCGCCGATGGCGGCGCCAACCGGGCCGCCGGCCACCGCGCCGATGATGGCGCCGGTCACGCCACCGGCCATTGCACCGGCATCGCCGTTGCTTATGCGGGCGGGCGCTTCAACCACGGCGATCCCCGCATCGGGGGAGCGGTCGGTAAGGACGACCTGCGTTCCGTTGGAATCCATGGCGAGATAGTCCGAATAGGCCCAGGCGTCTTCCGAGCCGGTGCTGACGTTGCACCATTTGCCCTGGTTGATGCAGCCCTTGACCATGGTGGACTGGCCCGCGCCGATGACGCCGACGACCGGGTACTGGGATCCGGGGCCTGCGCGCAGATTGAGATCGGTCGTCGCGACCACAGCAGTGTCGGCGAGCGCAAAAGAGGTCATGGAAAGCCCGAGGGCCGAAGCTAGCAGAAGTGTTTTCATGACGTCGTCTCCTGTTGATCCCTCGGCGGGTAAACGAGGTCTTCCTTTTTTAGTTCCTGCTTTAAGGCTCCGCGAGAAAGCTCGGCTGGATGACGACGCGGGCCTCGATAAGCTTGCGCGGAGCCTGTCGGGGCCGATGCCTGGAGTCGCGAGAGCCATCGTGAATTTAAGAATTCGTCAAGGATTTCAAAGTGCTGGTAAACCGTTGCCTTAACCCGCCCTTAAACCGCCGCATCTACCCTTCAACCGGGACGCCATCGGCACGGGGACGAAAGGGCAGCGCATGGCGGGCCGCAGGGACAGACGCATCGAGCCGAGTTTCGGTGAGCCGTCGCGTACGGCGCCGGAGGACGGGTTCTCGGTGCGCGAGGAGGACCGCGTCGTGCCGAGCCGCCGCAAAGCCGCGCCCAAGCGCAAATCCTCCAAGGTGAAGGACCGGCGCCGCCGTGGCCGTTCCGGGCGGGGCATGCTCGGCATCTTCGGCCGGCTGGTCTACTGGTGTTTCGTGCTCGCCATCTGGGGCGGCATCGCCGCCGCCGGCATCGTCGTCTACTACGGCGCCAAGATGCCGGCCGCGACGACCTGGGAAATCCCCGACCGCGCCCCCAACATCAAGATCGTCTCGGTCGACGGCAAGCTGATCGCCAATCGCGGCATGAGCGGCGGCGAGGCGCTCACCCTGAAGGAAATGTCGCCCTACATTCCCGAGGCGGTCGTCGCCATCGAGGATCGCCGCTTCTATTCGCATTTCGGCATCGATCCGATCGGGCTCACGCGCGCCATGGTCACCAACGTGCTCGGCGGCCGCTTCAGCCAGGGCGGTTCGACGCTGACGCAGCAGCTCGCCAAGAACCTGTTCCTCAAGCCCGACCGGACGCTGGAGCGCAAGGTGCAGGAGGTGCTGCTCGCGCTGTGGCTGGAGCACAAGGACAGCAAGGACCAGATCCTGCAGATGTATCTGAACCGGGTCTATTTCGGTTCGGGCGCCTATGGCGTGGAAGCCGCCTCGCGGCGCTATTTCGGCAAGAGCGCGCGCGACGTCACCCTGTCGGAAGCGGCATTGCTCGCGGGCCTGCTCAAGGCGCCGTCCCGGCTGTCGCCGGCGCGTGACCCGAAGGCGGCGGAGGAACGGGCGCAACTGGTGCTCGCCGCCATGCAGGACGAGGGCATGGTCTCGGCCAAGCAGGTGGCGACGGCCATGAGCGCGCCGGCGACGCGCGCCCCCTCCTACTGGACCGGATCGGAGAACTACGTCGCCGACACGGTAATGGAGGAACTGCCCGACCTGATCGGCGAGGTGCAGGGCGACATCGTCGTCGACACGACGGTGGACCTCACCTTGCAGAAGATCGCCGAGAAATCGATCCGCGAGCTGATCGACCAGAACGGCAAGAAGCTCAATGTCAGCCAGGGCGCGCTGGTTTCCATCGACAGTTCCGGCGCGGTGCGCGCCATGGTCGGCGGCTACGATTATTCGACCAGCCAGTTCGACCGCGCCTCGGAGGCGAAGCGCCAGCCTGGCTCGGCCTTCAAGCCCTTCGTCTACATGGCCGCGCTCGAGGCCGGGCGCACGCCCGACAGCGTTCGCAACGACGCGCCGATCAGGATCGGCAAGTGGACGCCGACCAATTTCGGCGGCAAGTATTACGGCAAGGTGACGCTGGCGACGGCGCTGGCGAAGTCGCTCAACTCGGTCGCCGCCCAGCTCACCATGGAGGTTGGCCCGAACGCGGTCGTCGAGGCGGCGCACCGTATGGGAATCCAGTCCGACCTGACCGCCAACACCTCGATCGCGCTCGGCACGTCGGAAGTCACGCCGCTGGAACTGACGGCCGCCTACGTGCCCTTCGCCAACGGCGGTTACCGACCTGAAATCCGTTTCATCCGCCGCATCACCACCGCCGACGGCAAGCTTCTCTATGCCAATGACGGCGGCAACACGCCGCGCGTCGTCAAACCCGAGATCGTCGGCATGATGAACTCGATGATGGCGGGCACGGTCCAGGTCGGCGGCACGGCGAAGAAGGCGGCCTTCGGCTGGCCATCCGCCGGCAAGACCGGCACCAGCCAGAATTCGCGCGATGCCTGGTTCGTCGGCTACACCGCAAACCTCACCACCGGCGTGTGGTTCGGCAACGACAACGGTTCGCCGATGAAGAAGGTGACCGGCGGCACGCTGCCGGCGCAGGCCTGGCATGAATTCATGCTGGCCGCGCATGAGGGCGTGCCGGTCAGGCCGCTGCCCGGTGGCTGGAAGCGGGCGCCCGCCGACGCCATCGTCCAGGACGACGGCCCAGCACCGGTGCCGTCCACCGCGGTGGGTACCGGACAGGCCCGGCAAGCGGTTCCGACGGCGTCGAGACAACCGTCGCAGCCGGCAACCGAGACGGTCGATGCCGGCGGCTTCGGCATGCCGGGCGAAGATACGGCTCCGACCGCGTCGATCAGGCGGCCGGTGCCGCCGGGCGACGTCGGCGGTCCGCTGAAGAAAAAGAGCACCTCCATCCTCGACATCCTGAGCGGCGGCTGAAGGTACGGCACGGACGCGTTCGTCAGGCTGCCTTCAGTATCGCCTCGATGTCCCACACCGGCTGGTTGGTCAGCGTCTTCGGGATTTCGGCGCTGAGCCGGTCCAGCACTTCCTTGTGCAGCTTCTTGCGCATTTCGCCCAGCAACCGTGGCGGGGCGATCAGTATCAGGGCGTCGAACTTTCCTTCATGCGCGAGTTTGTAGAGCCGTTCGGCGATGTCGTCGGCGAAGCGCTCCTTGCTCAGCCGGTGCCAGTCTGTTTCGGCGAAGGCGCTGTTGTGCGGGGAGGGGCCGTTGCTGTAGCGGCCGGGACGCTCCGCGCCCTGTTCGCGCGTGGCCGGATTGTCCTGCGCCATTTCCTGTACGAGCTGGAAGTCCGGGAATTTCGCGTCGCCCTCGTTCTTCAGGAACAATGCCTTTTCACCGTCGGCGACGACCACCCACAAACCGCGCTTGAGAATGACATCGTTCATGTTTTTTCCTTCCGCATCGGGATTGTCCAAGCCGTGAACGGCTATTGGCCAAACGTGCGGACATGGCCACGGTTCCGGCCATTAATGCGCGGCTATGAGTGAAGTCGTTTAATTCTACTAATCTAGTAGAAATTAGAACCGGTGGCCTGTCTTCTTGCCGAACGGCAAGCCATTATCGAGGCTCGCGCGAGAACACGGAAATTTTTTCTTCCGCCTTTCCCGCAATCGGAAAAGCGATTGTGCTGGATGCCGGTCCGCGCGAGTCCGTTGCTTCTGAAAGTCGGCTCCCGCCGGTAGAAATTCCGTTCCATGCGGAATTTTGCAATGCACCATCAATTCAACCTCGGCCAAGCTGGGCATCCTCGATCCGGCAGACTGAACGCCTTCCCCGTCTTCATGCGGGTGGAAGGTCGTCTCGTCGTCATCGTTGGCGGTGGCGAGGAAGCGCTGGCCAAGGCGCGGCTGCTGGCGCAGTCGAGCGCCGCGCTGCGCATCGTTGCGGCTGAAACGGAGCCGGCTCTGGCCGCTTTCGTCGCCGATCACGGGCTGGAGCATGTCGCGGCCGGCTATGCGCCGGACCACCTCGTCGGCGCGGTCATGGTGTTCGCCGCCAGTGGCGAGGCAACGCTGGACGCCCGCGTCTCGGCCGATGCACGCCGGCTGGGCATCGCCGTCAACGCGGTGGATCGGCCGGAACTGTGCGACTTCTTCACGCCGGCGCTGGTCAACCGCGCGCCGGTCGCCGTGGCCATCGGCACGGAAGGGGCAGGCCCGGTGCTCGCCCAGATGATCCGCGCCCGCATCGACCGCATGCTTTCGCCGTCGCTCGGGCCGCTGGCGGCGCTCGCGGCGTCCATGCGCGAGACGGCCGAGCGGCTGCTGCCGTGGGGCAATCGTCGCCGCCGCTTCTGGGCCGAATTCTTCGCCGGTGCGCCGGCGCGCGCCGCCGCTGCCGGCGACATGGCCGGCGCACGCGATGCCGCGATCGGTCTGCTCGGCGCCGATGCGTCCGCCGCCGGCCATGTCGCGCTGGTCGGCGCCGGACCGGGCGCGGAGGATCTGCTCACCCTGCGCGCCCAGCGTCTTTTGATGGAAGCCGACGTCATCCTCTACGACGCGCTGGTGCCGGAGGCGGTCGTCGCTATGGGCCGGCGCGATGCCGAGCGCCTGTCGGTGGGTAAGCGCAAGGGCTGCCATTCGAAGACGCAAGGAGAGATCAACGCCCTGCTGGTCTCACTCGGCCGCGAAGGCAAGCGCGTCGTGCGGCTGAAGAGCGGCGATCCGCTGGTGTTCGGCCGCGCCGGAGAGGAGATGGCGGCGCTGCGCGAAGCCGGCATCGCCTATGAGGTGGTGCCGGGCGTCACCGCCGCCTTTGCCGCCGCCGCCGATTTCGAACTGCCGCTGACGCTGCGCGGCGTCACCTCGTCGATGGTTTTTACCACCGGCCACGACCTCAAGGGCGGCAGCCTACCGGATTGGGCGAAGCTCGCCATTTCGGGCGCCACCGTCGCCGTCTATATGGGGCGCTCGGTGGCGGCCGATGTCGCCGGGCGGCTGATCGCGGCCGGGCTTTCGCCGGACACGGCTGTCGCCGTGGCCGAGAACGCCGGCCTGCCGCACTGCCGCCGGTTCCACGGCACGCTGGCCGACCTGCCTTCGCTCGAAGGACGAACCGACCTGACCGGCCCGGTCATGACCGTCATCGGCGATGCCGTCGCCGGTGGTCGTTTCGAGCGCTCCGAGCCGCTGGCGGCGCGGCGCGGAAACGTCCCCGCGAGCCTGTTGCCGGAAGCTGTCCGTGCCGGCGCCGAGCCGAGAGCCTGAGGAGGGCGAACCGATGGATCGTCATGAGACATTCGACCGCGATCGGGTCCAGGCCAGTATCGCCCGGTTCGCCGGCCAGGTGGAGCGGCGGCTGGCAGGTGAGATCACGGAGGAGCAGTTCCGGCCGCTTCGGCGGGCGAACGGCGTTTCGCTGGAACTGCATTCCTATAGGCTGCGCATAGGCGTGCCGGAAGGCGCACTCGATGCCAGCCAGCTTCGCATGCTCGCCCATGTCGCGCGCCGATACGACAAGGGCTATTGCCACTTCACCGCGCATGGGTTCGTCGAGTTCCACTGGCCGTCGCTGATCGATATTCCCGCCATCCTGACCGATCTCGCAACCGTTCGGATGCAGGCGGTCGAGGTTTCTGACGATGGTCTTCCCGATAATAATTCTGCTCGCCAACTCAGCGATGATGGGGCGGTGACGATTTCGCTCGTTGCAGCCGGGGGCATGCCGGGCGCCATCTCGACCGGGCAACTTGAGGTGGTAGCGGACCTTGCCGAACGTTACGGCTCGGGCGAAGTGCGGGTCGGCTACGAGCAGACCCTGTTCCTGCCGTATGTGGTGCCAGCCGATCTCATGGCCTTGCATGCCGCCCTGGCCTCGGCCGGTCTTGCAACCGTCCGCCCAATGGGTACCGGCCGCCAGCCCGCCCCGCAGCCTTCCAGGGAGCCGTTCCATGTTGACGAAGCCAAGGCCGCTTGAAGCGGTAATAGAGGAGGGCAGCGACCTCGCTGCCCATGCCGCCGGTCTGGATGCGCTGTACGGCCATCTTCCGGCGCAGGCCGTCATCGAGCGCGCGGCGATGGACCTGTTTACCGGCACGATCGCGGCGGTGTCGTCCTTCGGTGCGGATTCGGCCGTCCTGCTTCACCTGATCGCCGGCGTCGACCGGCACCTGCCCATCGTCTTCCTCGACACCGGCAAGCATTTCGAGGAGACGCTCGCCTATCGCGACGCGCTGGTTGCCGATTTCGGCCTGACCGATGTGCGCGTGGTTGCGCCCGACGCGGCGGCACTTGCCCGCATCGACCCGACCGGCAAACTGCACGAGACAGACACCGACGCCTGCTGCGCGGTGCGCAAGGTGGAGCCGATGGCGCGCGGCGTCGAGCCCTTTGGAGCCTGGTTCACCGGTCGCAAGCGCTTCCAGGCCTCGACGCGGGCAGCGCTGCCGGTGTTCGAAGCGGTGGGACGGCGCATCCGCATCAACCCGCTGGCGCACTGGACGACCGCCGATCAGGCCGACTACATGCGCACGCACGCGCTGCGGGAAAATCCGCTGGTCGCCTACGGCTATCTGTCCATCGGCTGCTTTCCTTGCACCCGGCCGGTGCAGCCGGGCGAGGACGCGCGTGCCGGCCGCTGGGCAGGGCAAGCCAAGACCGAATGCGGGATCCACCTTTCGGGGCTGGAAGCGTCGCTGACGGACGCGGCGCTGTAACGTCGCCGCGTTTCTTTCCGGGCCTGTCGTTCGATTGGTCCCGTCCTCAGGATCCGGAACGGCCTGCCTGCCGGCGTTCGCTGGCTTCAAGCTGCTCGAGCAGGTCCTGCATGTGGCGGGGAATGTCGTTCACCACCTTGTAGGCGGGCATGGCGCCGAGAAAGCGGTTCAGCGACCGGTCGCCGATCTGGCGGCGGATGTCGGCTGCGAGCTTGTCCTGCCGGTTTGCGGTATTGCGGGCCATCATCTGTATTCCCTTGGTCGGCTCCGAAACTCCTCCGCACCGGTGATGGTTCCCGCATTGCACCATGGCCGCAAGCCCGATTGGCCGTTACGGTAAAATTTGACTTAATTTCGAGCGATTCATAGGAAGGCGCTCGGGCGGCCATGAGCCGGGGCAACTGTCCCGCGCCTCTTGATTTTTGGTGCCCGAACCTCGATATCGGGCGCAACTTCCAAACCGTTGAGATGATGGAAAACGCGATGAGCGACCAGGCAAAAGACGAACACGCGCCCGAGGAAAACGAGACCGCCGAGGCTGCGGCCGAGCGCGCGGAAGGCAGCGTCGAGGGCGACTACGAAGCGCTGGTGCGGCTGCTGAAGGAGAACGAGGAATTGAAGGACCGCGCGCTGAGGGCAGCGGCGGAGATGGAGAACCTGCGCCGCCGCACGGCACGCGACGTGCAGGACGCGCGCGCCTATGCGATCGCCAATTTCGCGCGCGACATGCTCGGCGTGTCGGACAATCTGCGCCGCGCCATCGATGCCATCCCCGCCGAGGCCAAGGCGGCTGCCGACGCCGGCTTCAAGGCGCTGGTGGACGGCGTCGAGATCACCGAGCGCGGCATGCTGTCGGCGTTGGAGCGGCACGGCGTGAAGAAGCTCGAGCCGCTGGGTGAGAAGTTCGATCCCCATTTCCACCAGGCGATGTTCGAGGTGCCCAACGCCGACGTGCCGGCCAATACGGTCGTGCAGGTGGTGCAGTCTGGCTACTCGATCGGCGAACGGGTGCTGAGGCCCGCCATGGTCGGGGTTTCCAAGGGCGGTCCGAAGCAGGCTCCGAGCGAAGCGCCGGCCGAGCCCGGCCCGGTCAACGAACAGGCCGAGAAGGACGCGTGAGGGAGTAGGGGAATAGGGCAGTAAGGCAGTAAGGCAGTAAGGCAGTAAGGCAGTAAGGCAGTAAGGGCTGTCGCTTCGGACGCCTTTGCCTTCTCTGAAGGCCATTGTGTCTTCACGAGCCTGTGCGCTGGCATCAGTTTCTACTGCCCTACTGCCCTACTGCCCTACTGCCCTACTGCCCTACTGCCCTACTGCCCTACTGCCCTACTGCCCTACTGCCCTACTGCCCTACTGCCTGGCCGAGGTCCGATGCCCCTCGTCACTCTCCTCGACTATGCCGGCGTCGCCGTTTTCGCGGCTACGGGCGCCCTTGCCGCCTCGCGCAAGCAACTCGACATCATCGGCTTCCTGTTCCTGGCCGCCGTCACCGGAATCGGCGGCGGCACGCTGCGCGACGTGATTCTTGGCGTGCCGGTGTTCTGGGTATCCAACCGGGCCTATGTTCCGATCTGCGCGGTCGTCGCGGTGGTGGTCTTCTTCGGCGCGCACCGGGTGGAATCCCGTTACAAGCTGCTCCTGTGGCTGGATGCGGTGGGCATCGCCGCCTTTTCGGTGATGGGCGCGGCCAAGGGGCTCGCCATCACGGGCTCACCCATCATCGCCGTGGTGATGGGCATGCTGACGGCCACCTTCGGCGGCATATTGCGCGACATGCTGGCCGGCGAGCCGTCGGTGTTGCTGAAGCCCGAAATCTACGTCTCGGCAGCCCTCGCCGGGGCGGCGCTTTATACGCTCGGCGACCTGGCGGGCCTGCCGGCACCGGTTTCGGCGCTGATCGGTTTTGCCGCCGCCTTTATCGTGCGCGGCGGGGCACTGCGTTTCGGCTGGTCGTTTCCGGCCTACAAGAGCCGGCCGGGGCGTAAGCCCGAAGACATTCCGTAAGCATCCACCTTTACACGGCGCGGACTTACCTGGCCTTGACGAGAGCCTTCGGTGCCTGCGCCAGCCAGCAGCGTTCGATCCGGTGGCGCAGTTCCTCATCGGAAACGGCGGCCATGCGGATCAGCACAGTGGGCCAGCCCTTGTAGTGGTCGGTCTCGAAATAGATATCGTCCGCTGCTGAAAGCAGCATTTCCTTCTCGTCGAGCGGGCAGGGGATGGCGACGGTGTCGGCATCCTTGACACGGGCCAGCATCTTTTTGCCGACCTTGAGCGCCGGCGTGCCGTAGGACGTGCCTTCGACGACGCCCGGAAGGCATTCGGCGGCCCGTTTCAGCCGCTCGAACGTTTGGGACAGGTCGCCGTCGCTCACCGGTCAGGTGGAGAAGCGCTGGGCTTCCGCGCCGTAGTAATTGACGTAGCGCGAGGAGATCTCGCTGACCGGCAGGATGATGAAGACGTCCACGGTGCGGAAATCGTGGTCGATGACGCAGCCGTCGCCGATGCGCGCGCCGAGCCTGAGATAGCCTTTCACCAGCGGCGGCATGCCGGCGATGGCACTCTTGGCGTTGATGGCCTCGGCCGGCATCAGGTCCATCGCCTGATAACGGCCGGGAACGGCGCGGATGTCCCAGTCGGCGCCGGCGCGGCAATGGTGGGCGAGATAGCTCAGCGATTCGGCGTGCGCGGCCGGGTCGACACCGGGGAAGGAGGCGCAGCCGGTCATGACGCCGATGCGGTGATGGTTGGTGTAGGCCCAGATGCCTTGCCACAGCACTTCGATGGTGCGTTTGGAGCGGTATTCGGGCAGCACGCAGGAGCGGCCGAGTTCCAGGAACCGCTCGCCGGGATGGCGGGAGACGAGGCCGGGCAGGTCGAACTCGTCCTGCGAATAGAAACCGCCGGCGGCGACCGCCGCTTCCTGACGCAACAGCCGGTAGGTGCCGACGATACGGCGATGTTCTGGGCCGGAAATGCTGGAATCCAGCACGAGCAGGTGGTCGCAGACGGGATCGAAGCGGTCGGCGTCGCGGCGGTCCAGCGCCTGCAAGGCGCCCTTGTGGGCGCCCATCTCGTCATAGAAGACGCGGTAGCGCACTTCCTGGGCGGCGGCCACCTCGGCCTCGTTGCGCGCAAGGCGCACTTCGAGATTGCCGATACGGCCGAGCAGGGCGCCCGAAGCGATGCCCTCCATCTTCAGCTCGGCAAGCCTGGCGGTGCCGGAATTGGGTTGCGAATCACCTTGCGGCATCGCTGTGTGCACGAGCGAGTCTCCTTCGAGCCATCCCTCCTGGCGCGGGGATACGATGGGGGTGCAACAGGATTGTGACAGTACCGTGTTCGCTTCCGATGGGCAATGGCGCGGTGAAAGGAGCACCGATTCGAAGCGGGAAAACCGCCGGTCCAAGACTGGCTTCGGTTCAGGCGGCGGTGTGTTCCTGCACGGCCAGCACAAGCGCTTCCGGGTCGAGCGGCTTGGTCACGAAGCCGTTGGCGCCGTGGGCAAGCAGCGTGTGCCGGGTCTTTTCCTGGCTGTCGGCCGACAGGACCATGATCGGCAGCGGCGCGACGCCGGCTTCCTCCTCATGGCGGCGGATGGCGGCGATGGCGTCCAGCCCGTCCATGACCGGCATGTGCAGGTCCATCAGCACGACATCGTAGCGGTGGCGGTGCCCCGCCTCGATGACGGCTTCCACCGCCGCCTTGCCGTTGCCCACCACTTCCACCCGGTGCCCCGCCTTCTGCAGCGTGGCGCGGGCGAGCATGGCGTTGATGTCGTTGTCCTCGGCGATCAGCACCGACAGGCCCGAGGCCCGGTGGCCCTTGCGGGAAAGGTTCGCCGTGCCTTGAGTGTCGGCGGCAGGGGCGTCCGGCGCCGTGGCGGCGGCCTGGCTCGCCAGAAGCACGCGCAACAGCGTTTCCCCGCGCACCGGCCTCGCCAGGAACGTCGCGTAGCCGCTGGCGCGAAATTCGCCCAGCATGCCGCGATCGGCCGGCGCGATGAAGATGGCGGCCTCGCAATTGGTCAGGCCGGCCTCGCGCAGGTGCTGGAGCAGGCGGCCGTCGCTCTTTTCCAGCGCCGCGTCCACCAGGAGCATGTCGCAATGGCCGTCGAGCGGCGCCGCCACGGCGGCGCTGGAGGCGATGACGGCGCTGCCGCCGTGGTCGCGGATGGTCGCCGCGATGGCTTCGGCTTCCACCTGGTTCCTGGAGACGATGGCGACATGGCGGCCCGTCAGGATACCTTCGCGGCCCGGCGGCGGTCCGCTCGCCTCGACGGCCGGAATCTCGAAGGCGAATTCGGAGCCTTCGCCGAGCCGGCTCGTCACCGAGAGGCTGCCGCCCATGGCGGCGGCCAGCCGCTTCGATATGGCGAGGCCGAGGCCGGCGCCGCCGAAGGCGCGCGTCGAGGTACCGTCGGCCTGCTCGAATTCCTCGAAGATGCGGTCCCTGTCCTTCTCGTCCAGGCCGGGGCCGGTATCGGCGACGCTGAAGCGGATGCGGTCGCCCGCCACGTCGCGCACCTGCGAAATCGAGACCAGGACGCCGCCTTCGCCGGTGAACTTGATGGCGTTGCCGATCAGGTTCAGCAGCACCTGGCGCACGCGCCCCGGATCGGCGCTGATGCGCTGCGGCACGTCCGGCGCGACGTGGCAACCGAGGCCGATGCCCTTGCCGAAGGCACGGGCGGCGAGCAGTTCGACCACGTTGTCGGCGATCTCGCGCGGCGCCATCGGCTGCGGCTCGGGATCGAAGCGGCCGGCCTCGATCTTGGAATAGTCGAGCAGGTCCTCGATCAACGCCAGAAGCGCGCTGGCCGAGGTGGAGACGGCGCCGACATAGGTGCGCTGCTCGGGCGTCAGCTGGGTGTCGGCGAGAAGCTTGGCCATGCCCATGATGCCGTTCATCGGCGTGCGGATCTCGTGGCTGACGGTGGCGAGGAAGCGCGACTTGGCCTGGTTGGCGTATTCGGCACGCTCGCGCGCGCCGATGAGCGAGGTTTCGGCGCGCTTGCGGGCGGTGATGTCGCGGGCGATCGCCCGGTGCGAGACGGCGCCGCTGTCCTTTTCGCGCACCGACAGTTCGATCCAGGAGAACCAGCGCTGGCCGTCCGGCGTCGAAATCATCACGTCGGTGGAGCTGAGGCAGTCGCGCTCGGCGAAGGCTGCGTCCGGCATCAGGCCGACGTCGATGCCGATCTCGGCCAGCGTGCGGCCGTCCAGTTCGCGCGGGTCCATGCGGACGAGATCGGCGAACACCTTGTTGGCGTAGACGATGCGCCCGCTGCGGTCGCGGTGAACGACGAGGTCGCCCAGCGCGTCGATCAGTCCTTGCGCGCGTTCCTCGCTTTCCTGCATCTCCCACATGCGGTCGGCGAGCGTCTCGATCTCGGCGCGCGTGCGCGCGGCGCTGTCGTCGAAGGCGAAGGCCGCGCGCCTGGCTGCCCGGCCGCTGCGCAGATGCACCAGAAGCCCGGCCACGCCGATGACCACCAGGCAGGCGGGGATGAAGGGCGCGGCGCCGGTCAGCCAGGAGAAGGCCGCGAGCGCTATCGTTGCCGCGAACACCAGGAAGGTGAGGCCGTTCCCGCGCGTGACAGGCGGCAGGTCCGGCTGCAGCGGCGGCGCCTGGATGCGCATGCGCCTCGGCACGGGCGACGCGGTTTCACCGGGCTCGTCGTGTGTTTCGGCTGCTGCAAGATCGGGCTGCGCGCTCATGCAGCCATCGTTGCCACAAAGCGATTAGGGAAGGTTTTGACGGATTGCTTGCATTTTAGCGGTTTGAGGGTGAGAAGCGGTCCGCGCAGCGGATGAAAAGCCAATTGCGTGGCTTTTCGAGTGCCGAACGGTGAAAGACCGGTTCGCCCTCGGACGGATCAAAACGTCCGGTGGACGTTTTGAAGGTCTTGAACGCCCGAAGGGCTGGGAGCGATAGCGCAGGGCCGTGGCGCGGGTGCCCCCCCTCGAAGTCCGGTCGGGAGGGGTCATTTCCACCGCTCCGACGTTATGAAGCCCTCGCTCTACGGCCAACGACCCCTCTCCGTCTTGGCTTCGCCAAGCCACCTCTCCCCAGAGGAGCGAGGAACCCAAGTCCTGCGAGGCCGACACCATAGGAAAACTGTTGCGGAACTTGGGCATCCAAAGAGTGCGACGGTCGCGAGCTCGGTTCCTCGCCCCTCTGGGGAGAGGTGGCTCGGCGAAGCCGAGACGGAGAGGGGTTCTCCCTGGGTGGGTTTCTTCATTGCCACGCTGCCTTTCGGCCCTGGCCATTGTCAAAGAGCGGACCTCGTTTGAGGTCGGGAAGCGGGCGCGGGGCCGTGCCTGCTAAGTTAAAGTATGGCGCGGCATCCCGCGCCCGCCGGTGTCTTGCCTCCCCGAGGGGCGCTGCCTTTCGGCCCGCTGGCTCGGTCGAGGCCCGGACTTGGGGGTTCATCGCCCAGCCGCCTACCGTAGACGACCAGCCCGGCACCGTCTCCTGCCACAAGCGCCCGGTTCGCGACCCGCGTTCCCGCACAGGAGATGACGGGCAGTATGGGGCGAGCGGAAAGGACGGGGATAGATTCTGGGAGAAAATCTTTCGGAACCGCACTCCGTCCAGCACCCCTCATCCGACCTCGCTCTCGCTTCGCTCGGCTCGGCCACCTTCTCCCACAAGGGGAGAAGGTGAGGTGGCGCTGCCCTTGCGACCAATCGTCAATGTTGGAGATTTGCAGAGACGTAGGCGCAAGCCCTCCCTTCTCCCCCTGTGGGAGAAGGTGGATCGGCGCGCAGCGCCGAGACGGATGAGGGGTGCTGGACGGAGTGCGACGCTGACGGTCTATTCCATATCCACCACGACGCGGCCACGGATTTTGCCATCGACGATGGCGCGGGCGGCGTCGAGGATGCCGTCGAAGCCGATGGTCGTCGACAGCGCCTTCAGTTTGGCGACGTCGAGGTCGGTGGCGATGCGCCGCCAGGCTTCCAGGCGCACCTCCTTCGGCGCCATCACCGAATCGATGCCGAGCAGCGAGACGCCGCGCAGGATGAAGGGCGCCACGGAAGACGGCAGGTCCATGCCGCCGGCCAGGCCGCAGGCGGCGACGGCGCCGCCATAGGCGGTCATGGAGAGCACGTTGGCGAGGGTGGTGGAGCCGACCGCGTCGACGCCGCCGGCCCAGCGCTCCTTGGCGAGCGGCTTGACCGGGCCGGTCAGCTCGTCGCGCGCGATCACTTCCGCCGCGCCGAGATCGGTGAGATATGCCTTTTCGGCCTCGCGGCCGGTCGAGGCGACGACGTGGTAGCCGAGCTTCGACAGGATGGCGACGGCGACCGAGCCGACGCCGCCGGCAGCCCCGGTCACCACCACCGGGCCGCGGTCGGGCGCAATGCCGTGCCGCTCCAGCGCCATGACGCACAGCATCGCCGTGTAGCCGGCGGTGCCGACCGCCATGGCGTCGTGCGCGCTCATGCCCTCGGGCAGCGGCACCAGCCAGTCGCCCTTGACGCGGGCGCGCTCCGAATAGGCGCCGTAGTGCGTTTCGCCGACGCCCCAGCCGTTGAGGATGACCTTGTCACCGCGCCGCCAGTCGGGATGGTCGGAGGCCGTGACCGTGCCGGCGAAGTCGATGCCGGGAACGAGCGGCCAGCGGCGGACGACCGGCGCCTTGCCGGTGATGGCGAGCCCGTCCTTGTAGTTGACCGTGGTCGCCTCGACGGCGACGGTGACGTCGCCCTCCATCAGGTCGGCCTCGGTCAGATCTTTCACCGCCACCGACTGCTTCTTGTCCTCGTCGCGGGAAACCAGGATGGCTTTGAAGGTGTCAGGCATTTTTTCTCCTCGCGCATGTCGGCGAAGTTTGCGGCTCCCCGCGTGTCGGGTCAATCGTCCGAAGGTCGCGGTTGGCTGCGCCAGCCGAGGAATTCCTCGAGGATGACGAGCGCCGCGCCGACCGTGATGAAGGCATCGGCCAAGTTGAAGACCGCAAACGACCAGACGGGCGTGTGGAACAGCACGTAGTCGATGACATGGCCGTAGACGGCGCGGTCGATGAGGTTGCCGAGCGCGCCGCCGACGATGAGCGCAAAGCCGATGCGGGCGGCGACCTGACGCGGCTCCGTGCGGGCGGCCAGCCAGATGACGAAGGCGGCGACGGCGAGCGCCAGGACGATGAGGCCGGTGTCGCCGAGCGAGGACAACATCGAGAAGGCGATGCCGGTGTTGTAGGTGCGGAAGAGCGCCAGGAACGGCAAAAGGTCTACCGGCTGCTGCCACGGCAGGTTGGCCTCGACCAGGACCTTGATCCCCTGGTCGAGCGCGATGGCGACGACCGAGAGCAGGCCGTAGGGAATGAGGGATTTCACGAAGGGCGTGCCTCCAGCGTCAGCGCGTCGCGGCGGATCTCGTAGAGCATGACGCCGGTGGCGACGGCGAGGTTGAGCGAATCGGCGCGGCCCGCCTGCGGGATGCGCAACAGCCGGTCGCAGCTTGCAGCGAGTTCGTCCGGCAGGCCCTGCTGCTCGTTGCCCATCAGGAGCAGCACCGGTCTGCCGGAGAAATCGACGCTGCGGTAGTCGACCGCGCCTTTCAGATGCGTGCCGGCGACGATGCCGGAGAAGCCCTTGCGCCAGGCGAGGAACTCACCCTGCGTGGTCTTCGCCACCGGTACGGCGAAGACCGAGCCCATGGTGGCGCGCACCGTTTCCACGGCGAAGGGGTCGGTGGTGTCGCCGACCAGGATGACGCCCCTGGCGCCGACCGCATCGACGGTACGCAGCACGGTGCCGAGGTTGCCGGGGTCGCGAACGCGGTCGAGCGCCACCCAGACGTCACCGGGCTTCGGGCGGATATCCTTCAAGGCGGCGAATCGCTGGGAAAAGACGCCGACGACCATCTGCGGATTGTCGCGGCGGGTGATGGCCGACAGCACTTTTTCCGACACTTCCAGCACCGTGCCGCCGGCGGCGACCGTGCGGGCGGCGGCCTTTTCCACCGCCGGATTGCCGCGCCCTGCCTTGGCGAAGACCAGCGTCCTGATCTGCCAGCCGAGATCGAGCGCGTCGATGACCAGTTTCAGCCCCTCGGCCATGAAGGCGTGCTGCTGGTCGCGGAATTTCTTCAGGGCGAGCGCCTTGATGTCCTTGACCAGCGGGTTAGCGAGGCTGGTGACTTCCTTGACCTGGCCGACGGCGCGGCGGTGCTCGTGCTCGCTCATGCGGTGGTTTCCCCATACGGGCAGTGCTGCCCCTCACCTGCCTGCCGGCATCCTCTCCCCGTAAACGGGGAGAGGAGGGCAGTTGCGCCGTCGGCAATCTCCCTCTCCCCGTTTACGGGGAGAGGGTAAGGGTGAGGGGCGGCGCCGAAGTTGGTCAGGGAAGCGCTCATGACGCCACCCACCGCGAGAAGAGAGAGGTCGACAGTGCCCGGCCGGCCGAGGTCTCGCGAATGACGAGTTCGCCCGATTCCATCCTGCCGCCCATGCCGGCGAAGGTGTCGCGCATCAGCGCATGGGTGGCGAAAAAGGAGGCGCGGATGGAATAGGCGGTGAGCACCACGGCGAGCGGCTTCGGCGTCAGGATCGATCGGCACAGGTCGGCCAGCGCCGGCAGGTGCTCGAACAGTTGCCAGACCTCGCCCTTGGGGCCGCGGCCGTAGGCGGGCGGATCGAACAGAACGATGTCGTAGCGGGAGCCGCGGCGCTCCTCGCGCTCGGCGAATTTCATCGCGTCCTCGACGATCCAGCGGATCGGTTTGTCCGTGAGGCGCGCGACTTCCTGGTTCTCGCGCGCCCAGCCTATCGCCTTCTTCGAGGCGTCGACGTGGGTGACTTCGGCGCCGGCTTTCGCCGCGACCAGCGAGGCGAGCCCCGTATAGCCGAACAGGTTGAGCACCTTCACCGGCCGTCTCGCATTGAGGATCATCTCGGCCATGTGGTCCCAGTGCGAGGCCTGCTCGGGAAAGACGCCGACATGGCGAAACGAGGTGAAGCGGCCGAGATAGTCGATGCCATCGTGCCTCATCGGCCATGTCTCGCCGAGCGGCGCCTTCGGAAAGCGCCAGCGGCCCATGCCTTCCTCGTCGGTGTCGCCGGTGAAGATGGCGTCGGCCTTGTTCCATTCCTTCTCGGGCCATGCCGGCTGCCAGATTGCCTGGCCCTCGGGCCGTACGATCCTGTAGGGGCCGTATTGCTCCAGCTTGCGGCCGGCGCCTGAGTCCAGCAGAGCATAGTCGGCGTTGGGCTGCACTTCGAGGACGAGCGGCAGCTTTTCCGCCGGCAGTGCGCCCTCGCGGCGGGAAAGCACACGCGGGGTCGCCGCCGGCCTTTCCTGCGAGGCGGCAGGCTTCGGCGCCGGTTCCTGCTGGCGGGCCGGGCGGTCCTCAGCCTCATGCTGCCGGGCCTGCCGCGGCCGATCTTGCCGGGGGGAAGGCTGGCGGTCGTCGCGCCGCCTGTCGCGGTGGGATTTCAAGGCGTTCCGTTCTCCGGAGTGGTCGGCCGCTTCTGCCATAGCGCCTTGCCCGGCGCAACAAAACCCGATTGCAGGCCGGAACTTTGCAGGGCGCGTGGAGCGACCTATCCTGCGAAGAGGAGGCTCCATGTCACGCTCCGAACGCCTGCTCGACCTCGTCCAGACGCTGCGCCGCCACCGCCGGCCGGTGAGCGGGCGGGCGCTGGCCGCCGAACTCGGCGTCTCGATCCGCACGCTCTACCGCGACATCGCCACCTTGCAGGGGCAGGGCGCGCCGATCGAGGGCGAGGCGGGACTGGGCTACGTGCTGAAGCCCGGCTTCTTCCTGCCGCCGCTGATGCTCGACGACGAGCAGATCGAGGCGCTGGTGCTGGGCGCGCGCTGGGTGGCGAAGCAGCCGGACGCGCGGCTGGCCGAGGCCGCGAGCGATCTTCTGGCCAAGGTTGCGGCCGTGCTGCCGCCGGACCTGCGCGAGACGCTGGACGCCACCGCGCTGATGGTGGGCCCGCGCGCCGAGGCGGCGGAGGGGATCGACCTCGGCGCGGTGCGGCAGGCGATCCGCCGCGAGCGCAAGCTCGGCTTTTCCTATCGGGATGCCGGCGGTGCGCGTTCGGCGCGCACGGTCTGGCCGTTCGCGCTCGGTTTCTTCGACAAGGTGCGCGTGCTGGTCGCATGGTGCGAGACGCGGCAGGATTTCCGTCATTTCCGCGTCGACCGCATCGAGGAACTGGACGTTACGGAGGATCGCTATCCGCGCCGCCGCCAGGCGCTTCTGAAGGAATGGCGCGAAAGTCAGGGCATCGGACAAAAGGCTGCTGCCAGAAATTGACAGTGGTCGGCCTTAGATTCTCCGCATCGAAACCAAGGAGAACGCCCATGCCCGCCCCCAACTTCGTCATCCTCTATGTCGACAACCCTGAAAGGAGCGGCGCTTTCTATGCCGCGCTGCTCGGCCGCCAGCCGGTCGAGGCCTCGCCGACCTTCGTTCTGTTCGTCTTCGACAACGGCTTCAAGCTCGGCCTGTGGTCGCGCCATACGGTCGAGCCGGCGGCGCAGGCGGCCGGCGGCGGCGCAGAAGTGGTCATCGCCGTGGATACGCCCGCCACGGTCGACGCCACCCATGCCGACTGGGCGGCGCGCGGACTGGCCATTGCGCAGGCGCCGAGCGACATGGATTTCGGCCGCACCTTCGTCGCGCTCGACCCGGACGGACATCGCCTGCGCGTCTACTGGCTGAGCGACGAAGCCGGAGCGCAGCCATGAGCGCGTGCTGGCTGGCGGTCGCATCGGCTGAGCATGTGCGGCGCGGCTGGGCCGAAGGTTTCATGCAGGTCAATCACGGCAAGGCCGCGCCTTTGCGGCGCATCAGCCCGGGCGACGGCGTGGTCTACTATTCCCCTACCACCGTCTATCGCCAGAAGGACGGGCTCCAATCCTTCACCGCGATCGGCCGGGTCAGGGAAGGCGAGCCCTATGCGGGCGTCATGGGCGACGGGTCTACGCCGTTCCGGCGCGACGTGGACTGGGCGGTGGCCGTCGAGGCGCCCATCGCGCCGCTGCTCGACCAGCTCGACCTCACCGCCGGCCAGCCGCATTGGGGCTACCAGCTCCGCTTCGGCGTGCTGAAGGTCAGCAAGCATGACTTCGCTTTGATCGCCGAGGCGATGGAGGCGGGCAAGGCAGTTGCAGCCTGAAACGGATCGCGGCGCGCTATTCCACCAGGATGCGCGCTTCCCGCGCGGCCGCGACGAAGGCCTCGCGTGCCTGTTCGCTCGTCGTGCCGCCGTTGAGGACACGCTGGCACAGCCGCCGCGCCTCGCTGAATTTCGGCGCGCCGGCGTCCGGCCATCGGCCGTTCAGGGCATCCAGCGCCTGCTTGGCGCTCAAGACATTGTGGATGTCGCCGACGATGCCAACGGCAATCGCCACAGGTTTCGTAAACCAGCCTTCAGACATTGTCCCACGTCCGGTAAACTTGGAGCGGGGAAGCCCGGACAAATCCGGGCTGCCGCTCCACCTTTTTATCTCAGCCGCATTTCTGCGACGCCAGACGATTCCGTCTGGCTGCAAAATGCTGTAGAAACAACAACAACTTAATGCCGACAGCATTAGCCGTCAAAGTCGGCGAAGTCACTTTGTCGTTACATTCCGGACTGTTAGGCTCAACGTTTCAGAGCACGGTAGACGGCGATGCCGGCGGCGAGGTCCTCCAGCGCGGCCCCGACCGACTTGAACAGGGTGATTTCCTCCGCGCTTTCGCGGCCCTTTTTCTGGCCGCGCGCCAGTTCGGCCAGTTCGGCGACGATATCGGCTTCCTTCAACACGCCGGAGGCCAGCGGCTTGACGATGTCGCCGGCTTCCTTCGTGGCGCCGGCGCGGGTGTCGACGAAGACGCGGGCGCGCGAAATCGCATCGTCGTCGGCCTCGCGCATGTCCGGCGTGAAGCCGCCGACGAGATCGACATGGGCTCCCGCTTTCAGCCGCGCGCCCTTGACCAGCGGCGTCTGCGAAATGGTGGCCGAGGAGACGATATCGGCCTGGCCGAGTTCGGCTTCGAGGTCGGACGCCGCCTCGGCGGCGAAACCTTCGGCGCGCAAGGCGGCGGCGACCTTCTCGGCGTTGGCCGGCGTGCGGTTCCAGATGCGGATTTCCTTGATCGGCCGCACCGCCGAATGGGCCTTGGCGAGGAAGGAGGACAGGGCGCCGGCGCCGATCACCAGCAGCCGCGACGCGTCCTCGCGCGCCAGAAAGCTCGCGGCGAGCGCCGAGGCCGAGGCCGTGCGCCACTGGGTCAGCCGCTGGCCGTCGATCAGCGCTTCCGGCTCGCCGGTGGCGCCGTCGAGCAGCAGGTAGAGGCCCATCACCGCGGGTTTGCCGATGGCGTTGTTGTCGGGCGAGACGGTGACGATCTTGACGCCGATGTGGCCATCCTTGCCATCCGCCGCCTTGAAATCCGTCCACGCCGGCATCAGGAGCAGCGTCGAGCCGGCGCTGCCGGGACGCTCCACCGCATGATGGTGGCGGACCGGCTGCACGGCGCCGTCGCGGAAGGCGTCGCGCAGGACCTCGACCAGACCGGGGAAGGTCAGGGCGCGGTCGACGTCGGCGGCTGAAATGTGAAGCATGGGAACCCCTCCGGCAAATGTGCGGCTACAGCAAACCGCCCGATACCGGAAACGGGCGGCTTGTTGTACCTTTTGTTTTCGCATCGCTTCCTGCCGAAAACCGGCATCCCTTTTCGGCGCGACGCCTTTAATTCATGCCCGAGAAAAGCGCGAAACGGCTTTTCCTGTGGGATTGCGTGGAAACGATCCGGGTCAGTTCGACGGCGTCGGCAGGGCCGGCCCGGCCGGAGGCGCCGTGGGAGCTGGTGTGCGGGCGACCGCCTGGCGCAGGTTCTCCGCCTCGACGCCGCGTTGCCGGGCGAGCTTGCGGTAGCGGCCCTGCCGTATCCAGGTCGCCAGGCTGCCGACGATCATGCCCAGCGCCAGCGCGGCGAACAGGAAGATGAAGAAGGGCAGCGTGACGGTAAGCCCCGGATTGCCGGGATTGAACGGATCGAGGGTGAAGGCGACCAGTTCGCGGTTGGCGACCGCCAGCGCGATCAGCACGATCGCCAGGGGCACGAAGACCACGATGAGAAGGAAGCGGTTGACCATTATTTTCCCGTGGGGCTTTCCCGTCGCAGGGTCGGCGCGCCGCTCAGCTGCCGCCGTTCAGCCTTTCGCGCAGCTCCTTGCCGGTCTTGAAGAACGGCACCCACTTCTCCTCGACCTCGACCGATTCGCCCGTGCGCGGGTTGCGGCCGGTGCGGGCCGGGCGGTTCTTCACCGAGAAGGCGCCGAAGCCGCGCAATTCCACCCGATTGCCGTCGGCCAGCGCGTCGGTGATCTCGTCGAACACGGCGCCGACGATGTTCTCGACGTCGCGCAGGAACAGATGCGGATTGCGCGCGGCGATGACCTGCACAAGTTCGGACTTGATCATGCGATGTCCCCTGATGGCAATGCTGGCGAAAGTATGCGGATGATTTTATTTGCTTTTTCGAGGATTTGGCAAGCGCTCAAGGGTGCCAGACCGAAACGAGGCCGTCAAGGAACAAGCGGTCGGCGCCGATCTCTTCAAGCACCGCGCCGCTCTCTTCAGGCAGGCCGAGCGCGCGCGCCACGGTGCGCGTCAGCGCCTTGGAGAACAGCCAGCCGCCGCTCCCCCCGTCCTTCCATTCGATCACCTTGAGCTTGGCGTCGACGCCCTTGGTGCCCAGCCAGGCGACCGCCTCGTCCTCGCCGCCGACCTCGTCGATCAGCTTGTTGGCGAGCGCCTGCCGGCCGGTGAAGATCGAGCCGTCGGCCAGCGCCAGCACCTGGTCCCTGGACAGATGGCGGCGCTCGGAGACAATGCCGACGAACCAGTCGTAGCTGTCCATGATGAGCTTGCGCACCATGGCGCGCTCTTCTTCGGTTGTGGCGTTGAAGGGCGAGGGCTCGGCCTTCAACGGCGCGGATTTCACTTCCTCCAGCTTGACGCCGATCTTGTCCATCAGGCCGGTGACGTCCGGGAACTGGATGAGCACGCCGATCGAGCCGACGATGGAGGATTTTCTGGCGACGATGTGATCGGCGGCCGAGGCGATCATGTAGCCGGCCGACGCGGCAAGCGTGCCGACCTGGGCGACGACCGGCTTGTCGGCGGCGAGCTTGCGCACCTCGTCGTAGATGGATTCGCCGCCGGCCGTGGTGCCGCCGGGAGAATTGATCGACAGGATGACGCCCTTGACGCGGTCCGACTTGCGAATCTTCTCCAGCCGCTCGATGAGGTCCTCGTCCTCGGTGATGGTGCCGTCGATCTTGACCCGAGCGATATGGTCGGCCGCCGTGCCGACCTCGTCGCCCCAGAACCATGCGGCGAGCGCCGCGATGCCGAGCGCGGCGACGGCGAAGGCGACGACGCGCCAGAAGGTGAGCTTGCGCCGCAGGCGGCGGCGGTCGATGAGGTCGTCGGCTCTGAGCGTCATGGTCAGTCCTTCGTTCGGGCCAGCCCTTCATTGGGGTCGGTCTGCGTGCGGCCCCAGCGGGGCTTTTAGAGCAAGCGCCGGGCGAGGGCTACCGCTTTCGGGCGCGGCGGCGGACGGGCGTCGCCGCCGAAAGCGCCGCGATTGGCAAGATCGGCGCGAACGCCTATGTTATACGGCGCTTCGTGGCGCGGAGCAGTAGCGCGATCGTAAAATGGCGGTCCTGCCGCGGTGTTCCAAGGTTTGGTCGGCGTCCGGCTTCCGCTATCTTTGCGACGACGCGGCGGCAAGACGTCACATTTTTGCGGTTTTCCTTCGCTTTTGCTTGCTTGAGCGGTCGGCCGAACCAACCTATAGCCTTTCGACAGCCTGCGGCGGGCAAAGAATTCGGGAACGAGCATGTTGGCGCGGACGACAGAAACCGGCAGCGAGAGCGACCCCGCCGCCGAGCGGCAGGAGCCGCTGGCGGCGCGCGCGGCGGCGTTCGGACGGGCGCAGCGGCATTCGCAGCGCGTGCGCGCCCTCAAATTCGTGCTGCCGCTGACGGCCGGCATCATCGCGCTGGCCTTTCCGGTCTATTCCTATCTGGTGACGCCGCCCGCCGTCGAGGTGAAGGCCGACGACACCGCCTTCTCGGACGGCAAGCTGGTGATGTCCAACCCCAAGCTGTCGGGCCAGACCAGCGAGAACCTGCCCTATTCGATGAGCGCGGCGCGCGCCGTCCAGGACGTCGCCAACGAAAGCGTCATCGGGCTGGAGGGCATCGACGCCACGCTGCCCGTCGACGCTGCGACCTCGGCGACCGTGAAGGCGGCGAACGGCACCTACGACCGCACCGCCAACACGCTGCAGCTCAGCAAGGACATCCTGGTGACGACCAGCGACGGCATGGTGATGAAACTGCAATCCGTCTTCCTCGACATGGGGAAAGGCACTATGAAGACCGGTGATCCGGTCGACATCACGCGCGAAGGCTCGCACATCCGGTCGGATACGATGTCGGCGAGCAACGGCGGCAAGACACTGGTTTTCGAAAAGCGCGTGCGCGTCGACATCGATCCCGCCGCCGCGAAGACGAAAGAGGGGAGCGGAGAGGCCAATGCGGCGCAATGAGGTGATGAAGCTGGCGGCCGTGCTGGCGCTGCTCGCGGCCGGCCCGGCGCTGGCGCAGTCCGACGCCAAGATGACCGGGCTGAAGCTTTCCAACGACCAGCCGATCCAGATCGAGAGCGACAAGCTGGAGGTCCAGCAGGAGCAGAACCTGGCGATCTTCACCGGCAACGTCAACGTGGTGCAGGGCGCCACGCTGATGAAGGCCGGCAAGATGACGGTCTATTACGTCAAGGGCGGCGGCTCGGCCACCACCGGCTCGGCCAACATCGACCATCTGGAGGTCGACGGCAAGGTCTACATCAAGACCGAGACGCAGGTCGCCACCGGCGACCGCGGCACCTTCGACATGAAAAGCCAGGTCTTCACCCTGTCGGGCCAGAAGGTGGTGCTGTCGGAAGGCTCCAACGTGCTGGTCGGCTGCAAGCTCACCGTGCAGATGAACACCGGGCTCGCCCAGGTGGACGGCTGCGGCAGCGGCGGCGGGTCCGGCGGGCGGGTGATGATGTCGATCACGCCCGATTCGCAGAAGCCCTGATCTCCATGGCGTTGTTGTCGAGACGAGAGGCCGGCAAACCGGCGACGCCGGCGCTGTCGTCCGCCGACAGGACCGCCAGGCTCAAGGGCACGCTGATCGCGCGCGGCCTGACCAAGGCCTACAAGGGCCGCACCGTGGTCAACGGCGTTTCGCTGGGCGTGCGCGCCGGCGAGGCGGTCGGCCTGCTCGGTCCCAACGGCGCCGGCAAGACCACCTGCTTCTACATGGTCACCGGCCTTGTCCCGGTCGACCAGGGCACCATCGAGATCGACGGCTTCGACGTCACCTCCATGCCGATGTACCGGCGGGCGCGGCTGGGCATCGGCTACCTGCCGCAGGAGGCCTCGATCTTCCGGGGGCTTTCGGTCGAAAACAACATCCGCGCCGTGCTGGAGGTGGTGGAAAAGAGCCGCAAGGAGCGCGACAGGTCGCTGGACGAACTGCTCGAGGAGTTCCACATCGGCCACCTGCGCAAGGCGCCGTCGATGTCGCTGTCGGGCGGCGAGCGGCGGCGCCTGGAGATCGCGCGGGCGCTCGCCACCAAGCCGGCCTACATGCTGCTCGACGAGCCGTTCGCCGGCATCGACCCGATCGCCGTCGCCGACATCCAGCAACTGGTGCGGCACCTGACGGCGCGCGGCATCGGCGTGCTGATCACCGACCACAATGTGCGCGAGACGCTGGGTCTGATCGACCGCGCCTATATCATCCACGCCGGCCAGGTGCTGACCCACGGCCGCGCCGAAGAGATCGTCGCCAACCCGGACGTGCGCCGGCTTTATCTCGGCGAAGCGTTCACGCTTTAGTTCGCAGGCTATCGCATATGGCGCAGACCCCCATCCCTAACCCCTCCCCGCAAGGGGGAGGGGACTTTGCGGTGTTGCTACAACCCGCCAACCTTGCTGGTTTTAGACAAAATAGCGGTGTCGCCGTCTCCCTCCCCCTTGTGGGGAGGGGACAGGGGTGGGGGTGCCGCGCCGGCAGCTTTCCAAAGATCCGCCCATAACGTTCCGGTAAGGCCGTTCTGCTAGCTGTTGCCTTGACAAGCAAAAGCCGGGCCAGTTTGATCCGGCCGGTTTTGCAGACGAAGGCAACCGTATCCCGACCATGGCGCTGGCGGCCAAACTACAGCTCAGACAATCCCAGTCGCTGGTGATGACGCCGCAGCTCATGCAGTCGATCCGGCTGCTGCAGCTCACCCATGTCGAGCTCGAGCGCTTCATCGAGGAGGAGATGGAGCGCAATCCGCTGTTGGAGCGGGCCGAACCGCAGGACGAGCCGGGCGAGCCCGAGCCGCCGGCTGCGGAACGGACCGATGCCGCCGAGGGCGACTGGTTCGACGAAAGCGAGTCGGCCTGGAGCGCCGAGGCGATGTCGGAAAAGCTCGATTCCTCACTGGAAAACGTCTTTCCCGACGATCCGGGCACGACCGAACGGCTGGCGCCCGACCTTGCCGCTCAGTGGAAGTCGGTCGGCGCCGGGGGCGGCAGCGGCGAAGGCGTCGACCTGGAGGTCCTGACGGCCGCACGCGTCAGCCTGCGCGACCATGTCGGCGAACAGATCGCGCTGACCTTCGCCGACCCGGCGGCGCGGCTGATCGCCGGCGAACTGGCCGACGGGCTGGACGAGACGGGCTATCTCAGCGTCGACTTCACCGAAATCGCCGGCCGGCTGGGCGCTGACGCTTCGACGGTGGCGGCGGTGCTGGTAGAATGCCAGGCGTTCGAACCTGCCGGCATCTTCGCCCGCGACCTCGCCGAATGCCTGTCCTTGCAGCTTGCCCAGCGCGACCGGCTCGACCCCGCCATGCGCGCGCTTCTCGCCAACCTGGAACTGCTTGCCCGTCGCGACTTCCAGGCGCTCAGGCGCCTGTGCGGCGTCGACGAGGAAGACCTGCTCGACATGATGGCCGAGATCCGTGCGCTCGATCCGCGTCCCGGCATGGCCTTTTCGGGCGGCGCCAGCGACGCCATCGTCGCCGACGTCGAGGTGCGCGCGGCCAGCGATGGAAGCTGGGCGGTCGAACTCAACGCCGACGCGCTGCCGCGCGTGCTGGTCGACCAGGTCTATTTCAACCGGGTGTCGGCAAAGGCGCGGGACCAGGCGGAGAAGGACTTCCTCTCCGAATGCCTGCAGAACGCCAACTGGCTGACCCGCAGCCTCGACCAGCGCGCCCGCACCATCCTGAAGGTGGCGTCGGAGATCGTGCGCCGGCAGGATGCCTTCCTCGTCCATGGCGTGCGCCACCTGAAGCCGCTCAACCTCAGGACGGTGGCCGAGGCCATCGGCATGCACGAATCGACGGTCAGCCGGGTAACGTCGAACAAATACATGCTCACCCCGCGCGGCGTGTTCGAGCTGCGTTATTTCTTCACCGCCGCGATCGCCTCGGCCGAGGGCGGCGAGGCGCATTCCTCGGAGGCCGTGCGCGACCGCGTGCGCCACATGATCGAGGCGGAAGCGGCCGACGCGGTGCTTTCCGACGACGCCATCGTCGATCTCCTGAAAGCGGACGGCGTCGACATCGCCCGGCGCACCGTCGCCAAGTACCGCGAGGGCATGAACATCCCGTCCTCGGTGCAGCGGCGCCGGGAAAAGCGGGCGCTCGCCGTGGCTGGACGTTAGGAGCCGGCCTTCTCTCCCAAGATTTCCACAGTTTCGTGGCTTCGTTGACAAGCCATGGGGAAGTGGCTAGAAGCCCGCCCGCAAGAGGACGGGCGAGGCCCGGTGCGGATGGTCCGTCGGCGTGCCACCTGGAAACGGTTGCCAAAAGGCGACCGGCGGGCAGCTTGTGATCAGCCGCAGGTTCGGATGTAAAATCGGCGCAAAGGGCGCCGCAAAGCTTGTGCGCACGGGCCACGGGTATAAACTCCCGAACAGTGTGAAACCTGAGCAGGGAAGGTCGATCTTCGAAATGACGCTGCGCATATCGGGAAAGCACATGGACATCGGCGATGCGTTTCGCACGCGCATCACCGACCGCATCGGCGAGGCGATCGGCAAGTATTTCGATCGCGGATTCTCGGGCCATGTGACGGTGGTCAAGAAGGGGTCGCGCTACAGCGCCGACTGCATGGTGCGGCTGGATTCGGGCGCATCGTTGCAGGCGACGGGCGAGGCGCAGGACCCGGCAATGGCCTTCGACGCCGCGGCCGAGCGGCTGGAGACGCGGCTGAGGCGCTACAATCGGCGGCTGAAGTCGCACACCTACGGCGCCGCCAACGGCAAGGACACCGACGTCGCCTATGCGATCATGGAGCCGCTGGCGGACGACGACGAGGAGATACCGGAGAATTTCGCTCCGGCCGTCGTCGCCGAATCGACGGTGACGCTGAGGACCATGTCGGTCGCGTCCGCCGTCATCGAACTGGACACCAAGGACAGTCCCGTCTTCGTTTTCCGCAACGCTGGGAACGACCATCTCAACATCGTCTATCGCCGGCCGGACGGCAACATCGGCTGGATCGACCCCTCGACCGCCAAGGTCGCGCAGGGATAACGACCGGCCGCGACGGGCGTGGGGACCGGTCGCGGCGGGCGAAACGAAGGATTTTCACATGGATCTCAGTGATCTGATCGACGTTCCGGCTATCATGCCGGCGTTGAAGGCTAACTCCAAGAAGCAGCTTTTGCAGCTTCTGGCCGAGCGGGCGGCGGCCATTTCGGGGATTCCGGAGCGCGAGGTGTTCGACACCATCCTGCAGCGCGAGCGGCTCGGCTCCACCGGCGTCGGCAACGGCATCGCCATTCCGCACGGCAAGCTGGCCGGGGTGAAGCGCATCACCGGCGTGTTCGCGCGGCTGGAGACGCCCGTCGATTTCGAGGCGCTGGACGACCAGCCGGTCGACATCGTCTTCCTGCTGCTGGCGCCCGAGGGGGCCGGAGCGGACCATCTCAAGGCGCTGTCGCGCATCGCGCGCGTGCTGCGCGATGCCGATACGCTGGCCAAGATCAGGGGCACGCGCGACGCGGCGGCGATCCAGGCGCTGCTGTCGCAGACGCCGGCCTCGCACGCGGCGTAGTTCAGTTCGCTTCAGATTTTTGGAATAAGGCTTGCGGGGCCGCCGTTCAGGCGGCCCTTTCGTTTCGGTGAACCCCGACGCGCCTAAGATTGTTTCGCCGCATTTGTGCGACGCCAGGCGGAACAGCCTGGCTGCAAAATGCTCAGTGCAGGGCGACGGTGGTCAATTCGTTCTCGATCGCGCCGGCGAGCGCGCGGTCGCGCGCATCCGACAGCAGGATCGGCTGGCCGTTGGCCCCGAACAGCGCCCACAGCTCAAGGCCGGGTGCGATCTCGCTCAGCGCCGGGAAACGGCCGCGCAGGTCGTCGCTGGAGACCTTGCGCAGATAGGCGACATGGCCTTCGCCGAGATGGGCGAATTCGCCAGTGGTCATAGGCGTTACGTCTAGTCTGGTCATTTCAGCCTCCTTTCAGCGGAGCGCCGGTCCCGGCCGTCCCGCGTGAGAGCCATCGGCAAAGGTCAGTCTTTCACCGATATGTTTATTTTCCGTACCAGCCTTTCGGCTTCCGGCCGGTCGAGGTCGATCGACAAGAGGCCGTTCTTCAACTCCGCCCCGATCACCCGCATGCCGTCGGCCAGCACGAAGCAGCGCTGGAACTGGCGGGCGGCGATGCCGCGATGCAGGTATTCGCGCTCGGTGTCGTCGCTCTGGCGGCCCCGCACCACCAACTGGTTCTCCTCGGTGGTGACGTCGAGGTCGTTTTCGGCGAAGCCGGCCACCGCCAGCGTGATCCTCAACCGCTCAGTGCTGCCTTCGGTTCCACGCAGGCGTTCGATGTTGTAGGGCGGATAGCCGTCGCCGGACTTGGCCAGGCGTTCGAGCGTCTTTTCCATCGTGTCGAAGCCGAGCAGCAACGGACTGGAAAAGGGCGTCATTCGCGTCATGTTACAGCGTCCTCCTTGGAGCGACATAAACCGGAAAAACCCGACTGGCATTTTTCCCGATGGCCTTGATATGGTCCGCCCCGGGGCCAAGTTCAAGCCGATTCACCGCCAACCCGCACCCGCCCAAAAAGACTTTTCAGATCAAGGAAATGCCATGACCGCCTCACGGCTTGCCGCGCGCAAGATCATCATCGACACGGACCCCGGCCAGGACGATGCCGTCGCCATCCTGCTGGCGCTGGGCAGCGCCGAGCTCGATATCGTCGGCATCACCGCCGTCGCCGGCAACGTGCCGCTGAAGCTGACCGAGATAAACGCCCGCAAGATCTGCGAGCTCGCCGGACGGCCCGACATCAAGGTCTATTCGGGCGCCATCCGGCCGCTGGTCAGGCCGCTGGTCACCGCCGAGCACGTCCACGGCAAGACCGGGCTCGACGGCCCGGCGCTGCCAGAACCGGCCATGAAGCTGCAGGACCAGTATGCCGTCGACTTCATCGTCGAGACACTGATGAGCGAGGAGGCCGGCACCGTCACGTTGTGCGCGCTGGGGCCGCTCACCAACATCGCGCTGGCGCTGATCCGCGAGCCGCGCATCGCGCCGCGCATCAGGGAGATCGTGCTGATGGGCGGCGGCTTCTTCGAGGGCGGCAACATCACGCCGACGGCGGAATTCAACATCTATGTCGATCCGCACGCCGCTGAGGTGGTGTTCCGCTCGGGCGCGCCGATCATCGTCATGCCGCTCGACGTCACCCACAAGGCGCTGACGACGCATAAGCGAATCGAGGCGATGCGCAAGCTGGGCAGCAAGGTCGGCGACGCGGTAGCCGCCCTGCTCGACTTCTTCGAGCGCTTCGACGAGGAGAAATACGGCACCGACGGCGGGCCGCTGCACGATCCCTGCGTCATCGCCTGGCTGCTCAGGCCGGAACTGTTCACGGGCCGCCACTGCAATGTCGAGATCGAGACGACTTCGGAGCTCACCATGGGCATGACGGTGGTCGACTGGTGGGGCGTCACCGACCGGCCGAAGAACGCCCTGGTGATGCGCGACATTGATGCCGACGGGTTTTTCGCCCTGCTGACGGAGCGGCTGGGACGGCTGTAGCCCGTTTACGGGGAGAAGGTGCCGGCAGGCGGATGAGGGGCGGCGCCAACTTTCGCGAGTCGGCGCTGCCCCTCACCCGGCCGCTTCGCGGCCACCCTCTCCCCGTAAACGGGGCGAGGAAAGGGAAGCCGTCACCTCCTCGACAGGGCCAGCCAGACCCCGCCGCCGACGAGGAAGCCGCCGCTTATCTTCGACAGGAGCTTGACGCGGCGGGCCGACAGCATGTGGCCGGCGCGGCCAGCGGCGAGCGCATAGGCGGCGTCCGACAGCGCGCCGAGGATCAGCGCAGTGACGCCCATCAGCGCCAGTTGCAGCGCCGCGTTGCCGGCCGGATCGAGGAACTGCGGCAGGAAGGCGCCGAAGAAGATCAGCACCTTGGGATTGCTCAGCGCCACCAGCAGGCCCTGCAGGAAGAAGCCGCCGCGCGGGTGCCGGACCGTGCCGTCGGGGTTGAGATGGCCTTTCGAGCGCAACATCTGCACGCCCATCCAGACCAGGTAGGCGGCTCCGGCCAGCCGCACCAGCTCGAACCAGTGGCCCATGCCCTCGATCACCGAAGCAAGACCGATGCCGACGACGGCGAAGACGATGGCCATCCCAAGCTGTCCGCCGGCGACGTTGGCCAGCCCCGCGCGCGTGCCGTGGCGGATCGAATTGGCGACGATCAGCGTCACCGTCGGGCCCGGCACCAGGATGATGACGACGCAGGCGGCGAGAAAGGCGGCATAGACGGAAGGCGACATCGGTTCAGTCCTCCGGTTAACGCGTGGAACCGTCCGGGGCGGTTTGCGCGCCGGCGACCCAGGGCAGCGCCGTCTCGTAGGCGGCGCCGGCGCGCAGCACGTCGAGGTCGCCGCGCGGGCGGCCGATCAGTTGCATGCCCATCGGCCGGCCGCGCGCGTCGAAGCCGACCGGCACGTTGAGCGCCGGGCAGCCGCCCATGGTGGCGAAAGCGCAAACCTGCATCCAGCGGTGGTAGGTGTCCATCGGCCGGCCCGCGACCTCGCGCGGCCAGTGGGTTTCGATGGGGAAGGGGAAGACCTGCGCGGTGGGCAGCGCCAGAAGGTCGAAGCGCTCGAACAGGGCCAGCAGCGTCCGATACCAGGCGGTGCGGACCGTCGATGCGGCATGGATTTGCGGAGCGGCGAGACGACCGGCGCCTTCGGCTTCCCACACCGCCTCGGGCTTCAGCTTGCCGCGATTGGCCGGATCGTCGAGCAGCGCCTTCAGCGCCGAGCCGCTGGTCGCTTGCCTGAGCACGCAGAAAGCCTGCCAGAGCGCCTCCGCATCGAAATCGGGCAGCAGGGGTTCGACCGAAAATCCGAGATCGCCGAAGCGGCCGAGCGCTTCTTCGCACAGGTCGAGAATGCCGCTTTCCATCGGCAGGACGCCGCCGAAATCGCCGAGCCAGCCGATGCGGCCCGGTGTCGCCGGCTGATCGAGCCCCGCCAGGAACGAGCCTGGCTTTTCATAGGACAGGGGCGCTGCCGGATGGTAGCCGGCCTGCACGTCGAGCAGCAGGGCAAGGTCGCGCACAGTGCGGGCCATCGGTCCCTCCACGCCCATTTGCGCGTGAAAGACCTCGATGCCAAGGCTCGGCACCAGCCCTTGCGAAGGGCGGAAGCCGTAGACGTTGTTGTAGGCGGCGGGATTGCGCAGCGAGCCGCCGAAATCGCTGCCGTCGGCCAGCGGCACCATGTCGAGCGCCAGCGCCACGGCGGCACCGCCGCTGGAGCCGCCTGCGGTGAGCGCCGGATCGAGGGCGTTCAAGGTGGCGCCGAACACCGGGTTGTAGGTGTTGGAGCCGAGGCCGAATTCCGGTGCGTTGGTCTTGCCGATGACGATCGCGCCGGCCTGCCTCATACGGGTGACGAACAGGTCGTCCTCCTGTGGGACGAGGTCGGCGAAGATCGGCGAGCCGAAGGTCGTCCTGAGCCCCTTTGTCAGGGCGAGGTCCTTGATGGCGATGGGCAGGCCGAACAGAGCTCCCGGCTCGGCGCCGGCCGCGAGACGGGCGTCGGCTTCGCCGGCTTCGCTGAGGATGTCGGCGCGCTCGCGCAGCGACACGACGGCGTTGACGAGCGGATTGACGGCCTCGATGCGGTCGAGGAAGGCGGTGGCCACCTCGCGCGCCGAGAGCCGGCGCTCGCGGATGCGGCGGGCGAGTTCGACGGCGGAAAGGCGGCATATGTCGCCGGCCGGCGGAGCGGCAAGGCGGCTTCGGGGGCGGGTGGCGTCCATATCAGCGTCCTTCGTCGGGCAGGGCGGCGGCGAGCGCGGCATCGACGTCCGCCTTGAGTGGAATCGACGGCTGCGCGCCGGGTTTCAGGCAGGCGAGCGAACCGGCCGCCGCGGCGCGCGCCAGCGCATCCTCGAGCGGCAGACCTGAGGACAGGCCGGCGGCAAGATAGCCGCAGAAGGTGTCGCCGGCGCCGACGGTGTCGACCGGCTCGATCTTCAGCGCCGGCACCTGATGGAAACCGCCAGGCGACGCCGCCAGAACGCCGTCGCCGCCGAGCGTCACGATGACGACGCGGCCGGTCTTCTCCGCGAAGGCGCGCATGCGGGTGGGCCTGTCGCCTGCCGGCAGCGCCAGTGCGTCCGCATAGAGGTCGAATTCGGTCTCGTTGGCGACGACATGGTCCGCCTTGGCGAGCCAGGCCGTCACCCCGCTGTGGAAGGGGGCGGTGTTGAGCACGGTGACGGCGCCGGCGTCTCGCGCGGCGTCGAGTGCGGCTTCCACCGTCTCCAGCGGGATTTCGTGCTGCAGCAGGACCACGTCGCCCTTCGCGAGAAACGCCTTGGCGAGGTCGCCCGGCACGACCGAGGCGTTGGCGCCGGGAACCACGGCGATCATGTTCTCGCCCGCGCCGCCGACGAGGATGAGCGCGGTTCCGGTCGAGGCGTGCATCTCGGCGACGCCGGAGAGGTCGACCGCGCCGGCCTTCAGCAATTCCAGCGCCTGCGCGGCGAAGGGGTCCTTGCCGACGGCGCCGACCATGCGCACCTTGGCTCCGGCGCGCGCGGCGGCCAGCGCCTGGTTGGCGCCCTTGCCGCCGGGCGCGGTGGAAAAACCATTTCCGGGAACGGTCTCGCCCGGCGCCGGCAGCCGCTCGACGGTGGCGATCAGGTCGAGGTTGATCGAGCCGATGACGATGATCATGAAGGGCGGGACTCCGAACCGATGCGGGAAGCTAGCCTGTGCGGACGGGATTGAAAATGGGCCACGGGACAAGCTCCTGCCCGCGCTGCCGTGTGGGCCGGCGACCTGCCGCTTGACGCCGCCATCTGGTCGGACCAGAATTGGCGTATCAAGACGCGCGCAGAAGCGTCCAGGAGGAGAAATGTCCTCGATCAAGCTCTTCAGGGGCGAGTTCGGGCATGTGTCGGTGCTCAATGCGGCCAGCGACCTGGTCACGCATGCGCATGCCGAAGCCCATCTCATCGTCTGGCTGGACGGCACGCCGGGCACCATGCAGGTCGGCGAGTGCCACGTCGCGCTGGGGCCGCAGGTCGCCGCCGGCGTCAATTCCTTCGAGCCGCACAGCCACAGTTTCGCCGAAGGCAGCCTGCCCGGCCTGTTCCTGTGCTTCTACATCCGGCCGGAATGGGCCTTGCGGCGTCGCGGCCTGCCGGCCGGCGCGCGGCTGTTCCGCAACGCGGCCATCGTGCTCGATGCCTGGCTGGGCGAGGCTGCCGCCGGGCTGTTCGCGCGGCTGACGGATGCGCCGGACGCCGACGACCTGATCGCCTACGAGATCGAGCGGCTGATCGACAGTCTGCTGGATGCCGCCGGCACAGGCCCGGTCAGAGCGTCGATGCAGGCCGGGCAGGGCCACGATTTCCGGGTGCGCAAGGCCATGGACCTGATGAAGGCCAACATATGCGAGCGCATGAGCCTCGACGAGGTGGCGCGCAGCGTCGGCCTGTCGAGGCCGCATTTCTTCACCCTGTTCAAGGCGCAGACGAACCTGACGCCCAACGTCTACTGGAATACGCTGCGCATGGAGGAGGCGCTGCGCCAGTTGCAATGCTGCGAGGAGCCGCTGACGGCGGTGGCCTGCAATCTCGGCTTCACCACGCAGGGCAATTTCACCCGCTTCTTTCGCGATCATGCCGGCGTGCCGCCGACGCTTTATCGCGAGGCGGCCCGGCTGGCAGGCTGAATTTTTCAGACGCTTCGATAAGGCGCCAAGACGCCTTGATAAGCGGCGGCTTTTGCCCGGCTCTATTGTTTCGCCATTGGTCAGCGAGGAGCACCCAGCCATGGCGTCAATCACAGTCTCCAGCGTCATCGATGCGCCGGTCGAGAAGGTCTGGGCACGCATCCGCGATTTCAACGGCCTGCCGTCGTGGCATCCGCGCATGGTGGAGAGCCATATCGAAGACGGCAAGGACGCCGAGGCCATCGGCTGCGTGCGCAACTTCAAGGTGGCGAGCGGCGCCACCATCCGCGAAAAGCTGCTGGACTTCTCCGACGCCGATTTCCGCGTTTCCTATTCGATCATCGAGACGCCGCAGCCGATCTCCAACCACACGGCGACGCTGCAGTTGCGGCGCGTCACCGACGGCGAGCGCACCTATGCCGAGTGGAGCGCCGATTTCGAAGCGCCGGCCGACCAGGCCGACGCGGTGGCCAGCGGCATGGGCGCCAATGTCTTCCAGGGCGGCTTCAACGCGCTGAAGGATCATTTCTCGGGAAAGGCCTGATCTCGGGCAAGTCCTGACATCGGGCAGTGGCAAGCGGGAGGACACGATGCCGCTGACGCTCCAGACTTTTTCCACCATTGCCGATGCCGGCGCCGCGCTGAAGGCGTCGGGCACGCGCTATCTCGGCGGCGGGACGCTCGCCGTGCGCGCCGCCAACGAGGGCGACCTGTCGTTCTCGACGTTGGTCCGGGCAACCGATCCAGCGCTGTCGGCCATCGCGGTCGAGGGCGCGCGCGCCACCATCGGCGCCGGCGTCACGATGGCGGCGGTCGCCGCCCATCCGGGTCTGGCGGTGATCGCCAGGGCGGCGCGCGCCGTCGGCGGACCGGCGGTCCGCAACCAGGCCACCGTTGGCGGCAATCTGTTCGCCGCCTCGCCCTACGGCGATTTCACGGTCGCACTGCTGGCGCTGGACGCTACCGTTCATGCCGGCGGAGGCGCTATACCTGTGGAAGAGTTTCTCGCCGGACGCGACGGCTTCACCGGCATCGTCACCGCCGTCAGCTTCGCTATGCCGCGCGACGGCGGCTTCCGCTTCCTGAAGGTGTCGCGCGTCAAGCCGAAGGGCGTTTCGGTCCTCAGCATCGCCGCAGTCGTCGAGGAGGACGGCGACGGCCGCGTCACGGCGGCGCGCATCGGCCTCGGCTGCATGGCGGACCGGCCGATCAGGGCCAAGGCGGCAGAAAAGGCGCTGGTCGGCAACAGGCTGACGGCGGACGGGATAGCCGCCGCGCTCGCCGTCGCAGGCGAGGGCACAGTGCCGCCGACCGATGCGGTGGCGAGCGCCTGGTATCGCGCCGAGGTGCTGCCGGTGCATCTGAAAAGACTGCTTCTTGCTCGATAGTGCGGCGTCACGGCCGCGGTCCGGGAGGAAAGATGGCCAAGGTTCCTGTGCAATTTTCGCTCAACGGCAGCGAGAAGGCCGAATTCGTCGACAGCGGCGCGACGCTGCTTGCCGTGCTGCGCGGCAAGGCGGGCGATACCTCGCCCAAGGGCGGCTGCCATCAGGGCACCTGCGGCGCCTGTTCTGTGTTGATCGACGGCGAACTCAGGCTGTCCTGCCTGACGCTTGCCGAAACCTGCGAGGGTGCGGAGATCACCACCACGGCGGGGCTGGCGGAGGCCGGTGTGCTGCATCCCTTGCAGCGCGCCTTCATGGACGGTTTCGCGGCGCAATGCGGCTTCTGCACGCCGGGCATGCTGATGGCCGCCAAGGCGCTACTCGACCGCACGCCGAACCCGACGCGCGAGGACGTGGTCGAGGCGATCTCCGGCAATGTCTGCCGCTGCACCGGCTACGAGCCCATCATCCAGGCGATCCTCGCGGCCGCTCGCGCCAATTCGCACAACGCGGCATAGGAGGAGACGATCATGCGGCTTGCGAAAAACTACTTCGCCGACGAGCGCAGGGACGACCTCAACGAGATCGGCCAGGGGCGGCCGCGCGCCGACGTGCCTGGTCACGTGACGGCCAAGACGACCTATTTCGCCGACCGGAACTTTCCGGGCATGCTGCACCTGAAGATGGTGCGCAGCCCGCATCACCATGCGCGCATCAGGTCGATCGACACGTCGGAGGCCGAGAAGCATCCGGGCGTCGTGCGCGTGCTGACCGCCAAGGACGTGCCGCATAACACCTACACCATCCTGATCCTCATCCAGATCGGCCCGGAAGACGAACATGTGCTGGCCGAGGACAAGGTGCGCTGGAAGGGCGAGGCGGTGGTGGCGGTGCTGGCCGAGACCGAGCGCGCCGCGCAGGAAGCGGCCGCCAAGGTCAAGGTGGACTACGAGGTGCTGCCGGCCGTGCTCGACATGGAAGCGGCCTTGAAGCCCGGTGCGCCGCTGGTCAACGAGCACCACGGCCAGAACTACTACATGTACGACAGCGGCGCCTGCCGCAAGGTGCGCTTCGGCGATGTCGAGAAGGGTTTCGCCGAGGCCGATCATATCCTCGAGCAGACCTATTCGTCCTCGCCGATCGAGCAGGCGCCGATGGAAACGACCGGTTGCATCGCCGTGCCCGATGGCAACGACCGCTTCACCTGCTACACCAACACGCAGGCGATGTTCTTCACGCTCGACAACACCTCCATCATTTTGCAGATGCCGGGCTCGCAATTGCATCTGGTCGGCGGCACGGCGGGCGGCGGCTTCGGCGGCAAGGTCGACGTCATCGTCGAGCCGATCGCCATCCTGGCGGCGAAGCTGACCGGCCGGCCGGTCTCCTTCATCTACAGCCGGCACGAGGAGATGCAGATTTCCTCGCCGCGCGCGGCCGAGACGATCACCATCAAGGACGGCGTCATGAAGGACGGGCGCATCGTCGCACGCTACGTCAAAGGCTACACCGACGCCGGCGCCTATTCACGCCATTCGCCCTACGGCGCGCAGAAGGGCGCGGCGCACTATCCGGGGCCGTATACGATCCCAAACGTGTGGGCCGACACCTACTGCGTCTACACCAACCGAACGCCGTCCTCGGCCATGCGCGGCTTCGGCGTCACCATCGCCGACTTCGCGCTGGAGGTGCAGATGGACAAGCTGGCGCGGCTAATCGGCATGGACCCGCTGGAATTCCGCTTCATCAACGCCTATCGCGACGGCGACATGAAGGCGCATCGGCAAACAACAGAGGGCGCGGCGCTGATCGAGTGCATGCAGGAGGCCGCGCGCGCCGCCAACTGGCCGGTGGCGGAGAAATATTTCGCGCTGTCGTCGCATCCGAGGGAGGGCTGAGCATGGCCGTCAGGCGCGGGCGCGGCGTCGCCGCCATCAACTATCCGACCGGCATGAACCTCGGCGGCGATCCCAGCCAGGCGCTGGTGCATTCCACCCCGACCGGCAATTTCATGGTGACGCTCTCCTCGGTCGACCTCGGCCAGGGGCTGAAGCAGGTGATCTCGCAGATCTGCGCCGAGACGATCGGCGTGCCGACCGACCGGGTGGTGGTCGACACCGCCGACACCGACACCGGGCCGCACTGCATGGGCACCTTCGCCTCGCGCGGCACGCACCGCATCGGCAACGCCGTCATCCAGGCGGCGAAGGAGGCGCGGCAGGTGATGCTGGAGGTGGCGGCCGAGGAACTGGAGGTCAACGCCGCCGACCTCGAAACGGACGGCGCCGGCAACATCCACGTCAAGGGCGCGCCGCAGAAGGCGATCTCGATCTTTGACACGGCACTTTCGGCGCATTTCACGCGCGGCCGCTCGATCTCCGGGCGCGGCATGTTCCTGGTGCCGCGCTCCTTCCCCGAAACCGAGACCGGCGCGATGAAGCCGGCGACCTGCTATGCGCATGCCTGCACGGTGACCGAGGTGGAGGTGGACGACGAGACGGGCGAGGTGACGGTGCTGACCGTCAAGAACGTCTTCGAGATCGGCCGCGCACTGAACCCGAAGATGGTCGAGCAGCAGCTGGTCGGCGGGTCGTGGATGGGCATTTCGCACACGCTCTACGAGACGACCGAGCCCTATTATCCGGCGCGCGACCATGGTGGGTCGGATTTCAACGAATATCTGATGCCGGGGCCGGGCGACCTCGCCGACACCGAAATCATCGTTCTGGAGCGGCCCTCCGCCGACGGCCCGTACGGCGCCAAGGGGCCGGGCGAGATGTGCGCCAATCCGCAGATTCCGGCGCTCGCCAACGCGATCTTCGACGCCGTCGGCGTGCGCATCGACCATCTACCTATCACGCCGGAGCGCATCTTGAGGGCGCTGAAGGAACAGAGGCGGGTGTAAATTTCAGATGGCGCATTCCCCCTCTCCGTCGCCGCTCCGCGGCGCCACCTCTCCCCCACTTCGTGAGGGAGAGGACAGGCGTCAAGCTTGGCTCCCATCCTCTCCACCCGGAACGGGGGGAGAGGTGGCTCGGCGAAGCCGAGACGGAGAGGGGGGATGCGCCATTTCCGGAAGCGCAAGGCCGTCGCCATGATCGCTCACTCCGAAACACTCGCATCCCCCGAAGCCGTTGCAGCGGCGCTGGCGCGGAGCCGCTACCTTGCCGACGACAGCCTTGCCACCGCGATCTTCCTCGCCATCCGGCTCGGCAAGCCGCTGCTGATCGAGGGCGCGCCCGGCGTTGGCAAGACGGAAGCCGCCAAGGCGGTGGCCGACGCGCTCGGCCGCGATTTGGTGCGGCTGCAATGCTACGAAGGCATCGACGCCGCGCACGCGCTCTACGAATGGAACTACCAGCGGCAACTGCTTGCCATCCGCCAGAGCGCCGAGCAGGAGGTCGACATCTACGGCGACCGCTTCCTGATCGACAGGCCGCTGCTGCAGGTGCTCAGGGCACCGGAAAAGCGGCTGCTGCTGGTCGACGAGATCGACCGGTCGGACCACGAATTCGAGGCGCTGCTGCTGGAATTCCTGTCCGATTTCCAGATCAGCATCCCCGAGCGCGGCACGCTCGCCGCCGCCAGCCGGCCGGTCGTGGTGCTCACCTCCAACCGCACGCGCGAGCTCGCCGAGGCGCTCAGGCGGCGTTGCGTCTACCACTGGATCGGCTATCCGGACGTCGCGCGCGAGGCCGCCGTCATCATGCTGCGGGTTGGCGAGGTGGCGGAGGCGACGGCGCAGGCGGTGGCGAAGGCGGTGTGCGAGATCCGCGCCCGGCCGCTGGCCAAGCCGCCGGGCATCGCCGAGGCGGTGGAATGGGCGAATGCGGCGACGGTGCTGGAAAAGGGCGGTAGCCCGTGGCCCGAAGCCTTCCGCCGCGCCATCGGCGTGCTCATCAAGGACGAGGAGGACCTTTCGTACCTGACGCCGGAGTTGACGAGGATCGTCGAGGAGGCACTGGGGTGAGGATGGTAGCGGCTGCTTTCTTCTTTCCGCCTGCATCAGGGCTCTCATACACGGCGTTTGCCCCCCTCTCCGTCGCGCTTCGCGCGCCACCTCTCCCCCCGTCCCGGGTGGAGAGGATGGGCGTCCAGCCTGGCTCCCATCCTCGCCCCTACGAAGTGGGGGAGAGGTGGCGAGGGCGAAGCCCGAGACGGAGAGGGGGGACGCCATATGCGACGACCCCGCCGCTTGCGAGGAGAAGGTGCCCCAGTAGATGAGGGGGCAGCATCTGGCTTCCCTTGGAACAGGCTAGTCGCTGATGCCGGTGCCGCCCCTCATCTGCGTGCCGGCTCGACCCCTCGCAAGCTCGGGGCGTTCGAAGCCTGTCATGATGTCACCGGCATCATGACTTTCTCGCTTCGCTCGAAACCGGCTTCTCACCCCCGTGAACGGGGAGAGGAGACGCTGCCCCGCGCGGCCGCACCGTTCCTGCATTTCGCGCGTCTGCTGCGGGCCGACGGCTTTGTCGTCGCGCCGGAGCAGGTGAGCGCCTTCATGGCCGGGGTGACGCTGCTCGGGCCGCGCTCGATGGGCGACATTCGCGAGGCGGCGCTGGCGACGCTGGCGCCGCCGCCGGATCGCCGGGCCGCCTTCGAGGCGCTGTTCCGCGTCTTCTTCCACGGCGAGGGAACGATCACGGTCGAGGGCGGCGAGGAGGACGAGGAAACGGTGGTGAAGGACGACGCCGCCGTGCGCGAGGAGGAAATGCCGGTGCTGCGCGACGAGGAGAGCGGCGCTGCCGCTTCGGCGCTGGAGCAGCTTGGAACGCGCACCTTCGTTTCCGATGCCGCGCGGCTCGATGCCTTCCAGCGGGCCTTGCCGGCAGCCTTGCCGCAACGGCGCTCGTTCCGGTATGTGCGCACCCATGCGGGCGGCCGGCTTGACCTGCGCCGCTCCTTGCGCGCTGCGGTCGCAGCCGACGGCGACGTGCCGGCGCCGATGCTGCGGCGGCGGCAGACGGTGGCGCGGCCGCTGCTCATCCTCATCGACGTCTCAGGCTCGATGAAGGAGCATACGCAAGACTACCTCAGGCTCGCGCATGCGGCGGTGCAGGCGGCGCCGCGCGCGGAAATCTTCACCTTCGGCACGCGGCTGACGCGCGTCACGGCGGCGCTGCGGATCCGCGACGCGGAGCAGGCATTGGCGCGGGCGGCCGCCCTTGTCGACGACTGGGACGGCGGCACGCGCATCGGCCCGGCCCTGCTGGCGCTGCTTTCGATCCCGCGTTTCGCCGCCTTCGCGCGGGGTGCTGCGGTGATCGTGCTGTCCGACGGGCTGGAGCGCGGCGGCCATGCCGAGATGGAACTGGCGATGCGGCGGCTCAGCGCGCGCGCCTTCCGGCTGTCGCTGGCGACACCGCTTGCCGGCGATCCGCGCTTTGCGCCGCGAACGGCGGCCTTGCAGGCGATCCTGCCGGTGCTCGACGATCTGGTGGACGGCTCGTCCGTTGCCGTGCTCGCTCCTTTCATCCTGTCGCTTGCACGGCCTGCGCCGGCGGCGGCAACCGTCTGGCGGAGAATAGCGTGATGCAGAAAATCATCGATTCGCATTTCCATATCTGGCGGCAAAAGGACCAGCCGTGGCTGATGGGGCCGATGGTGCCGCGCATTTTCGGCCCGTACGAGCCGATCCGGCGCGACTATCCGATCGGCGAGTTCCTTCAGGATCAGGCCGGTTCCGGCGTCGAAAAGGGCATCTACGTGCAGACCAACTGGGCGAAAGAGGATTTCGAGAAGGAAGTGGCCTTCCTGCAGAAGACGGCGGACGAGACCGGCTGGCCGCACGCCATCGTCGGCTATGCCGACATGACGGTGGACGACGTGCGGGCGCAGATCGACCGTTTGATGAAATACAAGCTGCTGCGCGGTGTGCGCATGCAGCTTCACTGGCATGAAGTGCCGGAATACCGCTTCGCGCCGGATGCAAGGCAGGTGATCGATCCGGCGGTGAAGGCGAACGTGGCGCGGCTGAAGGATTACGGCCTGTCCTTCGACCTGCAGCTTTTCCCGGCGCAGATGCGCGACGGGCTGGAACTCGTCTCGGAGAATCCGCAAACGAGCTTCATCCTCACCCATTGCGGCATGCTGACGGGAACGGACCCGGCCACGGTCGAGGCCTGGAAGGAAGGGCTGCGAACGCTTGCGCAGGCGCCGAACCTCTATGCGAAGCTCTCGGGGCTCGGCACCTTCGTCCATCGCAACGACCCGGCGCTGGTTTCTCTGATCTACGATGTGGCGATTGAAATCCTCGGCAGCGACCGGCTGATGTTCGGCTCGAACTTCCCGATCGAGAAATTGTGGACGACGCATGCCGACCTCATCGCCGCGCACCGGGCGGCGGCGGCGAAATACAGCGCCGCCCAGCAGGCGGACCTGTTCCGGCACACGGCCGAAAGGGTCTATCGGCCGGCGTGAGGGGCCGGGAAATCCGCCGGCGGTCTTGCATCCGGTACGGCGCGTCATAGGTAGAGGGGTAATCCACCCTGACACTATCGGGATGACCGCATGACCGCCGCTCCGTTTCTTCGTTCCATCGTCGCCGTCCGCAGTTCGGTGCCCGAGGATGCCTTCACCGCGGAGGCTCTCGGCACGATGCGGGAAGGCAGCGGCGTCGTCATCCGCGACGACGGGCTGGTGCTCACCATCGGCTATCTCATCACCGAGGCGGAGGAAATCTGGCTGACCGATCATGCCGGGCGCGTGGTGCCGGCGCATGCGCTGGCCTACGACCAGGAAACCGGCTTCGGCCTGGTGCAGGCGCTCGGCGACCTTAGTCTGCCCGCCCTGCCGCTCGGCGATGCCGCCGCCGCGGGGGTAGGCGACGCCGTGACGCTGGCGGACGGGCAGGGGCATGCGGTGCAGGCGGCGATCGTCGCCAGGCAGGAATTCGCGGGCTACTGGGAATATCTGCTGGACGACGCGATCTTCACCGCGCCGGCGCATCCCTCCTGGGGCGGGGCCGCATTGATCGATGCCAGGGGCAGGCTGCTGGGCATCGGCTCGCTGCGCCTGCAGATGGCGAGGGCCGGCGAGGTGGCCGACATCAACATGGTCGTGCCCATCGATCTTCTGGTGCCCATCCTCGACGATCTGCTCACACGCGGGCGCGCCGACCGGCCGCCGCGACCGTGGCTGGGCGCCTTTTCGGCCGAAAGCAATGGGGCGGTCGTGGTGATGAGCGTCGCCGACGGCAGCCCGGCCGAAAAGGCCGGCCTCAGGCGCGGCGACGTCATTTCCGATATCCGCAACGAGGAGGTCGAGGGGCTCGCCGACTTCTACCGCAAGGTGTGGGACAGCGGCGCGGCCGGCACCGAGATCCCCATGCGGGTGGTGCGCGACGGCCGCGAGGCCTGGCTGCGAATCCGCTCGGCGGACCGCAACGATTTCCTCAAGCGCCCGCAGCTGCAATAGCACTGCCGGCAACCGAACCGTTGCGTTTCGGCGCTTGCGGCGGCGTGCCTTGCCGCCCGGCGCCATGTGTGTTTACCTGACCGGCGGGGCGCCGAAACGAGGAAGCGGGCATTGACGCTTGTTCTCGCCGCCATATCGACCTTGCGCCCGACGCCGGCCGCAATCGCACGGAACCATCCGGGTTCATTCCTTCAGTCCGACGGTTTCGGACGCCGGCTCGCGCGTTCCCGGAATGATTCCGGGATCGGCCGGCCGAGTGCCGGCGTGTGACACCATCGAAGGCCGGCACGCCGGTAGCGCCTGTGTCTCGACGTTTGGGAGCGGATCATGGATTACCGAACAGCGACATCACTCGACCTCGCGGCGATCTTCCGGGACCTGTCCCTGCGCATGGCCGACCAGTATTCGGCCGCCGGGCTCAACATCGAGGAGGCCAAGGACGAATTCCTGATGAGCCTGAAGGAAGGCCGGGCCCACACGCTGGTGCAGGACGGCAAGCCTGTCGCCATCATCGCGTGGCGGGAGGTCGGGCATGCGGCGCAGACCGCGTTCGCGGCCCATGACAGCTTCTTTTCGCGACTGTCAGTGCGGTTCTGCAAGCAGCACATCAGGCGCATCCAGGCGGTGTGCGGCAACCTGCCGATCGATTCCTACAGCTGGTCCGACCGGCCCGAGGTCGCCAAATGGTTCCGCATCCTGGGTTTTCGCGAGCGGGAGCGCGGCAACGGCTACACCATCTTCGAACTCGATCCGGAGTGATCGTCGCGAAATCCTGTTTTCCCTTGCGCGCGCTTCACGGCAGCGCACGAGCCTGGCTGTCGTTCGATCAAGGTTCCGCAAGGCTGTGGCGCTGCCGCAGGATTTCCTCGCTCACGGCGTCGGCCACGCTCACCACCCGGCGCGAGGCGGCGAGATCGGCATGGGTGACGATGAGGATCGGCCGCTGCATCGGGCCGCCGGCGGGCAGGCGGTCGTCGAGAAGGCGCAGCCCTGCCTCGCGGGCCAGAAAGTGCGGCAGCACGGCGACGCCGATGCCCAGCCGGACAGCTTCGATCTGGCCCGGCAATGTGTTCACTGCCAGTCTCGGCGCCTGCGGCCCGGCGAACGCCTCGGTCCATTGCAGCAGCGTTCCGAGGCTCATGGCATCGGGCCAGGCGACGACGCGCCGCGGGACAGGGCCGTCCGGCGGGCCGTAGAGGCCGAATCCCATCGTCGCCAACTGGCGCACGCGCAGGTTGCCCCGTTCCGGCCGGACCATGCGCAGCGCCAGGTCGGCATCGTGACGATGCATGTTGATCGTCGCCGTCGAAAACAGGATTTCCACGTCCAGTCCCGGATTGGCGCTCAGCAGCGGCGCAAGGGCGGGCACGATGAACGGCACGACGAGGCTTTCTATGCTGGTCAGCCGCACCACGCCGCGGATTTGCGCGTGGTCGCGCGCTTCCTGCCGCATTTCAGCCATCGCCAGCTCAACCGCCTCGGCGCGCGGCAGCATGGTCGCGCCCTGATCGGTCAGCACATAGCCGTTCTGGGTGCGCAGGAAGAGCGGCAAACCGAGCCCGTGCTCCATCCGCTCGATCCGGCGCGAGACCGTCGCCACGCCGGTCTTGAGGTGCCTGGCGGCGCCCGACAGCGTTCCCTCCCGCGCCAGGGCGAGGAAGATGCGGCAATCGTCCCAGTTCAGCGCGCTCATTAGCCTTTCCATTTTTGGAAATCGAATTGCCGTCATTATCCATATACCTTACAATTCCGATAAGGCTATCTGCGGCGGACTTCAATCGTCCAGAGAGGATGCCATGTCTCTTTCGAATCCGACTCACGCCCCTGCCCATATTTCTGCGCCTGTTCCCGCCGCCCGCGGCGATGGCGGAGCGCTCGTCCTGAGCGCCCTGGCCGCCGTGTTCTGGGGAACCAATTTCGAGGCGACGCGCCTCGCCCTCATCGACCTGCCGCCGTGGACGGCCGCCGCCGGTCGCTTCGTTCTCGCCGCCGCCGCGATCATGCTGTGGCTGGCTCTCACCAAAGGCATTTCGTGGCGCGTGCTGCGGCGCAATCTTTTCGCCTATGCGGCCTTGGGCGTGATCGGCGTCGCCGGCTTCAACGCCGCCCTGTTCCTCGGCATGGAGACGTCGAGCCCGGTGACGGCGGCGCTCATCATGGGAACCAGCCCGCTCACCACCAACCTGCTCGATTCGATCCTGCTGCGGCGGCTGCCGTCGCTGCTCGCCGTCGTGGGCATGGTCATCAGCCTGTTCGGCGTCGCGCTGACGGTCGGCGCCTTTTCCGGCGCGCATTTCGCTTCCGGCGACATACTGATCCTGCTCGGCAGCATTGCATGGGCGCTCTACACGATCGGCTGCCGCCGCTGGGTCAGGGACGCGACGCCGCTCGAAACCTCGGCATGGACGATGCTCGTCGGCACGCTGGCGCTCGCCCTTGCCGCCCTGCGGCTGGAAACGCCGATCGCCACCTTCGCCCATGCCCCGGCCATCGCCTGGGCGTCCGTCGTGTGGATGGCGCTGGTCGGCTCGGTCCTCGCCTACATCTTCTGGCAGGTGGGGATCGCCCGGCGCGGCCCCGGCGCGACGTCGGTGATGTTCAACCTCGTGCCGGTTTCGGCGCTGGTCGTCGCCGCCATCTTCGGCCGGACCCCCGATGCGATGCAGGTCGCCGGCGTCGCCGTCGCCATCTTCGGCATCCTGCTGGCAAGCGGCAAATTGCCCGGCCTGCACGCCCGCAGCTAGGCTCAGGACCTATTAATTTGGATTGAGATGTGATTCACGGCTCCGAGAAGGAGACCGTGATGGGTGATTTGTTTCTGCTGAGCGAGCGCCAGATGGCGCGGATATCGCCGCATTTCCCTCTGT
>NZ_SSNY01000013.1:85000-137930 GCF_004801285.1 Ollibium composti | reverse complement strand
GTGATGAACGCCCGGCAGGGCCCTTGGACGGCCCTTCGCTACGGCTCAGGGCGTTCGGCGCCTATCATGATGCCACTGGCATCATGATTTTCTCGCTGCGCTCGAAACCGGCTTCTCACCCTCCCCGAGCGGCCGCTTACGTTGAGCGACTACCGGAGGCGCCGGTTCCCCGCCACGCAATCACCGTCATGACCGGTGTTCCCGCGCGGGAAGCTGGGGTGAGTATGGAGCGGGTTCGGGAGAGGTGGATAAGTTTCGGGAATATTTTTGGAAGAGGAAGCGCCGTGGGTGCCCTATCCCCCGTGCCTGAGGCTCACCCCGTTGCCCTTGTCGAACAGCACGACCTTGTCCGGGTTCCATGCAAGGCGCACCGTCTGCTCGGCGGCGACGCTGGTTTGCGCCGGCACGGTGGCGCGCAGGTGGACGTCGCCGACCCTGAGCGTAACGATCTTTTCCACGCCGTGGTTTTCCACGTCGTGCACCAGCGCCTCGACCGGCGCCCCGCTTTCCAGATGCACATCCTCGGGCCGGATGCCGAAGACGAGCGGGCGACCATCGGTCGTCCCGCCCGTCCTCCCGCCCCCCTCGGGCAACGGCAATTCGAACGTCATCGGCGCCATCACCGCCCGACCGTCGACCAGCCGGCCATCCATCAGGTTCATCGGCGGCGAACCGACGAAGCTCGCCACATAGGTGTCGCGCGGATTGTTGTAAATCTCCTGCGGCGTGCCGGTCTGGACGATGCGGCCGTGGTTCAGCACGCCCACCTTGTCGCCCATCGACATCGCCTCGATCTGGTCGTGCGTGACGAACAGGAAGGTGGCGCCGAGCTGAACCTGCAGGTTCTTCAGTTCCGTGCGCAACGCCTCGCGCAGCTTGGCGTCGAGCGCCGACAGCGGCTCGTCCATCAGGAACACGCGCGGCTTGCGCACGATGGCGCGGCCGATGGAGACGCGCTGCATCTCGCCGCCCGACAGCCGGTCCACCTTGCGGTCGAGCAGGTGCTCGATGCGCAGCGTCTTGGCGGCGCGCGCGACGCGCTCCTTGATCTCGGCATCCGGCACGCGCCGGATCTTCGGCTTCAGCGGGAATTCCAGGTTCTCGCGCACCGTCAGCCGCGGATAGAGCGAATATTGCTGCAGCACCAGCGCCACGTCGCGCTCGGCAGCCCCCCAGTCGGCGACGTCGACGCCGTCGATGAAGACCTGGCCCTCGGTCGGCTTCTCCAGCCCGGCGATCAGCCTGAGCGTCGTCGTCTTGCCGGCGCCGGTCTCGCCCAAAAGCACGAAGAACTCGCCGTCGGCGATGTCGATATCGAGGTTCGACAGCGCCTTGTGGCTGCCGAACGTCTTGGTGATGTTCTTAAGCTGGATATGGGCCATCACAGAGCCACCCCGAGCGATTTGCCGCTTGCCGTGTCGAAGAAATGCGCCTGGGCCGGGTCGACGCGGGCGAAGACCTTTTCGCCTGCTCTCGCGACGAAGCCGCTCTTGGTGCGGGCGCGCAGCACCTCGCCGCCGACCTTGAGGTCGACGATGTCGAAGGAGCCGAGCGGTTCGATGATCTGCGCCTCGACGGGCAGGAAGCCGTCCGTCGCCTCGCGGGCGACCAGAACGCCCTCGGGGCGGATGCCGAGCTTCAGGCCGCCGCCGGCATGGCCGTTGAGCCTGGCCAGCAGTTCGCCCGGAAAGGCGAAACCCTTCTCGGCGCCGCCGACGGCGACGGAGACCTGCCCGGCCTGCTCGCTGACCGTGGTGTCGGCTACGTTCATCACCGGGCTGCCGACGAACTGCGCGACGAACAGGTTGGCCGGCTGGCGGTAGACCTCCTCCGGCGTGCCGACCTGCTGCAGCACGCCCTCGTGCATGATGACGATGCGGTCGGCCAGGCTCATCGCCTCGATCTGGTCGTGCGTGACGTAGATGGTGGTGGAGCCCTGCTTGACGTGCAGCCGCTTGATCTCGGCGCGCATCTCCTCGCGCAGCTTGGCGTCGAGCGCGCCGATCGGCTCGTCCATCAGCATGGCCTTGGGCCGGCGCACCAGCGCCCGGCCGATCGCCACGCGCTGCATGTCGCCGCCCGACAGCGCCGACGGCTTCTTGGCCAGGAGGTCGGTGATTCGCAGCACCCGCGCGATCTCGCGCACCGCCGCGTCCACCTGCGCCTTGCTGATGCGCGTGGCGCGCAGCGGGAAGGCGATGTTCTCGTAGACGCTCATATGCGGATAGAGCGAGAAGGACTGGAACACCATGGCGATGTCGCGGTCCGACGCCTTGAGATGCTGCACCGGCTTGCCATCGATGAGGATGTCGCCCTCGTCGATCGTTTCCAGCCCGGCGACGGCGCGCAACGTCGTCGTCTTGCCGCAGCCCGACTGGCCGAGCAGCACGATGAACTCGTTGTCGGCGATGGTCAGGTTGAGGTCCTTGATGACCTGGACGGCGCCGAACCACTTCTGCACGCCGCGAAGCTCGATCTGCGTCATGCCCGGCCCTCGTTGTGATCGGAGACGTCGAACACGCCATCCGTGTCCTCGGGCGTGACGCCGGGCTTGCCGAACCAGTTGGTGAACATGAAGGTGACCAGCCCGACGATGACGATGGTCACGCCGTAGCGGTGCAGGAACAGGCTCCACGGCTGGCACAGCGCCACGATGCCGAGCACCATGACGATCTCGGCCGTGCGTTGCAGGGTCGAACTGCGCATCATTTGCGGATCGCTCCGAAGGACATGCCGCGCAACAGGTGGTTGCGGAGCAGGAAGGTGAAGAACGCCACCGGCAAAAGGAACAGGAAGGTGCCGGCCGCGATCACCGTCCAGTCGGGCAGGCCGGAGCCGACCTGGCTGGGGATGAAAGGCGGCGCCGTCTGCGCGCGGCGGTTGGTCATCATCAGCGCGAAGGCATATTCGTTCCAGGCGGTGATGAAGCAGAACACGGCGGTGGCCGCGATGCCGGTCGCCGCCTCCGGCAAGACGATCTTGAAGAAGGCCTGCATGCGCGTGTAGCCGTCGACCAGGGCTGCTTCCTCGTATTCCTTCGGGATCTCGTCGATGAAGCCCTTCATCAGCCACACCGAGAACGACAGGTTGAAGGCGGTGTAGAGGATGATGAGGCCGATATGCGTGTCGGTCAGGCCGACGATGCGGTACATCAGGAACATCGGGATCGCCACCACCACCGGCGGCAGCATGCGCGTCGACAGGATGAAGAACAGAAGATCCCCCTCCCCCTTCACCTTGAAGCGGGAGAAGCCGTAGGCGGTAAAGGTGCCCATGCCGACCGCCAGCACCGTCGAGGTGACGGCGATGATGAGCGAGTTCAGGAAGCGGCTCGGATAGGCCGACCACTGCACCTGGTCCTTGCCGTCGCGCACGACCTTCTCGCCACCGTCGAAGACCATCCGTTCCCACCAGGGAGCGGCGGCGTATTCCTCCGGTGTCGGCTGCTCGCGCAGCTGCGATCGCTTGGTCATCAGTTTGACGAAGGGCGAGATCTCGGGCGTGAACACCACCGTCGGCGGAATAGTGGTGGCGAGGTTGCGCGGCTTGAAGGAGGTCGCCACGATCCAGTAGATCGGCGCCAGGAAGATCATGGTGATGACGAGAACGGCGACGATGGCGAGCCTGTTCAGCGCCCGCTCGCCAGAGGTCTGGACGGCGGCCATCCTACCGCTCCTTCACTTTGTTGAGGTACTTCACGTAGATGTTGGTGATGGCCAGCACCATGATGAGCACGATGTAGGCGAGCGCGCAGGAGCGGCCCGTCTGCCATTCCTGGAACGCCATCTTGTAGAGGCGGATGGAGATGACCTCCGTGCTCGGCTGCGTCGACAGCACGTAGGCGAGGTCGAAGGTCTTGAAGGCCTCCATCGTGCGGAAGATGATGGCGATCATCAGGATCGGCGCCACCAGCGGCAGGGTGATGCGGAAGAAGGTGTAGAGCGGCCCGGCGCGGTCGATCGCCGCCGCCTCGTAGAGGTGCTTCGGCACCGCCGACAGGCCGGCCAGCGACAACAGCATGACGAAGGGCGCCCACATCCAGATGTCGGTGATGGCGACGGCGTAGAGCGCCATGTCGGGATCGCCCAGCCACTGGAACTTGCCGAGGCCGAGCGCCCAGTTGATGACGCCCCAGGACGGGTCGTAGAGCAGCTTCCAGAACAGGCCGACGACGGCCATGGACAGCATCATCGGCAGAAGCAGCAGCGTCGTGATCAGCCCCTTGAAGGGGATGTCGCGGTTGAGCAGCATCGCCGTGCCGAAGCCGACGATCACCTGCCCCACCACCGAGACGATGACGTACTTCGCCGTCACCACGAAGTTGTTCCAGATGTAGGGATCGTTGAGCAGCTCGCGATAGTTCTGCAGGCCGACGAAATTCGCCGGCGCATTGGTCGAGGCGCGGAAGTCGGTGAAGGAATAGCCGAGCGAATAGAGCAGCGGGAAGATGTTGAAGACGATCAGGAACAGGATCGTCGGGACGATGAACAGATTGCGGATCGCGATGTCGCTCATGCCGCGGGCGGCGGCGCGGGATTTCGGATCCAGCGTGGAGATCACGGCTGTCGCCACGGATCGGCCTTTCCTGCTTCCATGAAAAAGAAGGCGGAGGGAGCGCGAGCCCCCTCCGCCAATCTGCGGTGGTCTACTTCACCCGCCCGTATTTCTTGAACGTGCCGTCCCAGTCGCCGGCGAGCGCGTCGAGCACTTCCTTGGCCGAGCCTTGCCCGTTCACGACATAGGGATAGACGCGCTGGTTGAGCTGCTGCAGAAGCTCCGCATATTCGGGAACCGCCCAGAAGTCCTTCACCTTGAACATCGTCTCGTAGAAGGCCTTGTTGTAGGGCGTGGCGTTCTGGAAGGCTTCCGATTCCAGCACCGCCTTGTTGCAAGTGTAGCCGCCGAGGTCGGCCCACTTCTTCTGCGTGTCGTCCTGGATGAACCACTTCAGGAACTTCATCGCCTCCTCCTTGTTGTTGGAATAGGAGACGACGGAGATGCCCTGCCCGCCGAGCGCGGCGTACTGGTCGCCGCCGGGACCCGCCGGGTTGGCGAAGAAGCCGGTGTTCTTGGCGTAGGGGTTGGTGGATTCGTTGAGCAGCGAGGGCAGGAACGCGAAGTAGTTCATGCTCATCGCCGCCAGGCCCTCGGTGATGGCCTGGTTGTTCTCGACGAAGAAGGCGTTCGTCCAGCCCGGAGGCGTGAAGCCGAACAGCTTGCGGTAGTTCTCGAGAGCGGCGACCGCCTTGTCGGAATTGACGATGCCGTCGACCTTGTAGGTGCCGTAGTCGCCCAGTTCCGCCCCGTAGGAGAACAGCGCGTTCTCGACGCCCATCGCCAGGCCGTCATACTGGTTCTGCGTGTAGATGGCGATGCCGTAGCGGTTCTGGTCCGGCCGGTTGAAGAACTCGGCGATGTCGGTGAGTTCCTTGAAGGTCTTCGGCGGCGCCAGGTCGTAGCCGTACTTCGCCTTGAAGGCCTCCATTTCCTTGGGGTCCTCGAACCAGTCCTTGCGATAGGCCCAGCCGACCGCGTCGCCCTCTGCCGGGATCGACCAGTATTTGCCGCTGCCGCCGGGGTATTCCGCATAGTATTTGACCGTCGCCTCGGCCATCTTCTCGTTGACCTTGTTCTCCTTCACGAAGTCGGTCAGGTCGACGTAGTGGCCGCCCTCGGAGGCCGCGCCCAGCCACTGCGAGTCGCCGACGACGAGGTCGTAGGCACTGCCCTTGGCGTTGAACTCGGTGAAGGCCTTGGTCTGGAAGTCGGCCCACGGCGTGGTTTCCACCACCACCTTGACGCCGGTTTCCTTCTCGTACTCGTTGCCGAGTTCCTGCAGGTAGTTGGCCGGATCCCATTCGGCCCAGAAGATGGTGAGCTGCTTGTCCTGTGCGTGCACGGACGTGCTGCACGCGAGTGCCATACCGATACCAGCGAGCACGCTGGCCACTGACTTGCGCATAGTTTCCTCCCTTGTGCGCATTCTTTCCGGCAATGCCGGCCGGTGCGCCACCGGCCTGGTCGTTTCCTCTCCGTACCGCTTTTCCAGCAGGCCCTGCGGCCTGTTCCGGAGCGCGCCGCAGCCTCCTCCGCGACCGTTCTTCTTGTTTCAATCTGGTATGACCAATTTTTATCCGACGTCAAGGCCTTTCTTGATACCGTTCAGCGATTCCGGAATAACGAGAATATCATAACCGATTGTTTTATATGATATTATTAGAGAAAAACGAGAACACTCCGACGGATAGAGAAGAACTCGATCCGAAATGGGCAGCGTGATACATAAAATCTGGTCTAACCAGTTATCAATCAGTCTGCTCCCCGTTGACTACACGTCCGGTGGCGTTCCCCCTGCCTCGGCCAGCGCCGCACGCACCAGGGCGCGCGCCGTCCATTGCGCCACCGACAGCGTCTCGGCGCCGTCCAGTCCCCACATATCCTTCAGCACGACGATCGCTTCGACGCCGAAGACCAGCGACAGTGCCTGCGTCAATCTCCGGAAGGCGCGCGGCGGCAAAACATCCTTCAGGGGCAGGACCGCCTCGGCAAGCAGGTCCTTGCGATGGCCGCGCGCCAGCTTCGGCTCGGCGCCCAGCGTTCCGGCCTGGCCGCGCGCCCAATGGTCGAGCGACAGTTTCAGCGCCGCCTTGAACGTCGCCTCGAAAGCCTCGATGCGCGGCATGGCCGTGTCGAACAGCGCGGCAACCCGCCGCTCGGCGTCCTTCGATTTCGACCGCCACGACAGGATCGGCCCGAGCGCCTCGTCCACCACCGCCTGCACCAGCGCCGCCTGGCTGGGAAAATAACGATAGGCCGTCGCCCGCGACACCTCTGCGGCCTCCGCCACTTCGCTGACGGAGGGCGTGGCGCCCGCCTGCATCAGCCGCGATGCCGTCTCCAGCATCAACCGGCGGGTGCGGGCGCGCGGCCCCTTCTCGCTCTTGCCGTTCTCGTCCCTGTCCGGAACAGTCGGTTGACGTGAGACATCCATGTCAATACGATACGGCCGTCTCAAAAATTTCGCAATGCCCGCGCACTGGAATTGCACGTCGCGACGGGCCGCCCGGACGAGCCTTGGGGAGGGAGACGTGGTCAAGCGCATCTACGTCGTCGGCACCGCCGACACCAAGGGCGAGGAACTGGCCTATCTCGCCGACATCATCGCGGCTTCGGGCGCTGCCGTGGCGCGCGTCGATGTCGGCACCCGCGGCGCCCTGGTGCCGGTCGACGTCGCCGCCCGCGATGTCGCCGCCTGGCATCCGGACGGCACTTCGGCGGCGCTGGTCTCCAACGACCGCGGCACCGCGGTAGCCGCGATGGGCGAAGCCTTCGCCCGCTTCGCCGCCTCCCGGCACGACATCGCCGGCATCATCGGCATCGGCGGCGGCGGCGGCACCTCGATCGTCACCGCCGGCATGCGCGCCCTGCCGCTCGGCCTGCCGAAGATCATGGTGTCGACGCTGGCTTCCGGCGATACCGCGCCCTATGTCGATGTATCCGACATCGTCATGATGCCGTCGGTCACCGACATGGCCGGGCTGAACCGGCTGTCCCGCACCGTCCTGCACAACGCGGCCCAGGCGATCGTCGGCATGGCCGCCCATCCGGCCCCTGCCGTCGAAGGCAAACCGGCGCTCGGGCTCACCATGTTCGGCGTCACCACCCCTTGCGTGACCGCGATGGTGGAGAAACTGCGCGCCGATTACGACTGCATGGTCTTCCACGCCACCGGCACCGGCGGCCGCACCATGGAGAAGCTCGCCGACAGCGGCCTGCTTTCCGGCGTGCTCGACATCACCACGACGGAGGTCTGCGACCTTCTGTTCGGCGGCGTGCTGCCGGCGACGCCCGACCGCTTCGGTGCCATCGCGCGTACGAAGCTGCCCTATGTCGGCTCCGTCGGCGCGCTCGACATGGTCAATTTCTGGGCGCCCTCGACCGTGCCGGAGAAATACCGAGACCGGCTGTTCTATCCGCACAATCCCAACGTCACGCTGATGCGCACGACGGCCGACGAGTGCCGGCAGATCGGCGAATGGATCGGCGAGCGGCTATCGCGCTGCGAGGGGCCGGTGCGTTTCCTCATCCCCGAAAAGGGCGTCTCGGCGCTCGATATCGAGGGCGGCGCCTTCTTCGACCCGCAAGCCGACGCCGCTTTGTTCGAGGCGATCGAACGCACCATCCGGCCGACCGCCGACAGACGCATAGAGCGCCTGCCGCTGCACATCAACGACCCCGCTTTCGCCGAAGCCGCCGTCGCGGCCTTCAGGGAAATCGCCAGCCATTGAAAGAGAGACGATGCCCGCCATCCCGCGCAGCGACATCCTTCAAAAATTCCGCGCCATGATCGAGGCAGGCCGCCCCATCGTCGGCGGTGGCGCCGGCACCGGCCTGTCGGCCAAGGCCGAGGAAGCCGGCGGCATCGACCTCATCATCATCTACAATTCCGGCCGCTACCGCATGGCCGGGCGCGGCTCGGCCGCCGGCCTGCTCGCCTATGGCAACGCCAACGCAATCGTCAAGGAGATGGCCTACGAGGTGTTGCCGGTGGTGAAGAAGACGCCGGTGCTGGCCGGCGTCAACGGCACCGATCCCTTCGTCATCATGCCGCTGCTGCTCGCCGAACTCAAAGCCATGGGCTTCTCCGGCGTGCAGAATTTCCCCACCATCGGCCTGTTCGACGGCGTCATGCGCACGAGCTTCGAGGAAACCGGCATGGGCTACGGCCTCGAAGTCGACATGATCGCCGAGGCGAACCGACTCGACCTGTTGACAACACCTTATGTCTTCAATCCGGACGAAGCGAAGGCGATGACCAGCGCCGGCGCCGACATCATCGTCGCCCATATGGGCGTCACGACCGGCGGTTCCATCGGCGCGACCTCGGCCAAGTCGCTTGACGATTGCGTCGGCGAGATCGACGCCATCGCCGATGCCGCGCGCTCGGTGCGCAAGGACGTCATCCTGCTTTGCCACGGCGGGCCGATCTCGATGCCGGACGACGCGCGCTATATCCTCGACCGCTGCAAGGGCCTGCACGGCTTCTACGGCGCGTCCTCGATGGAGCGGCTGCCGACGGAAAAGGCCATCGCCGACCAGACCGCCGACTTCAAGGCCGCCACGGGCGGCAAGCGATAGGGCATTCCAGCAGAAAGCGTGGCGCGGTTTGCGTCCGGAAATGCGACTGAAACGAACAGGGAGGAAAAAATGAGCGATCCGGGCAAGCTTTTCGTCTATCCGGGCGATGTCGACGGCTTCGGCTTCGACTGGGGCAGGCTGTCGCTGACTGTGGGGCCGGAGGTGAACGGCGCGAAGCACTTTTCCGGCGGCGTCGTCGACCTGCCGCCCGGCCAGGGCCATTCGCGCCACAACCATCCGGGCGCGGAAGAAATCATCTTCGTCATCTCCGGCAACGGCGAGCAGATGATCGAGGACGAGCACGGCAACCCGCATGTGCGCCAGGTCGGCCCCGGCTGCACCTGCTTCATCCCCGAAAGCCGCTTCCACTCGACGCTCAACACCAGCAGCGCGCCGATGCAGCTTTTCGTCGTCTATTCGCCCGCCGGACCGGAACTGGGCCTGCGCGAGTTACCGGATTTCAGGATCATTCCGGCTGGGAATTGAGGCAGGGCCAATCGCTTGTCGGGCGCGCGAGGTTCGCCCCCTCTCCGTCGCGCTTCGCGCGCCACCTCTCCCCCGTTCCGAGGGAGAGGATGGGAGCCAAGCTAGACGCCTATCCTCTCCCTCACGAAGTGGGGGAGAGGTGGCGCCGCGAAGCGGCGACGGAGAGGGGGCAACGCGCCAGAGACAAATACGCGCCCCCTACCGCCCCTGAAGCACCCGTACGATGGTCGGCGTGACTTGCCCGCGCGCCGCGGCGTTGATGTCGGAACGCGACAGCCGGCCGTTGGCGATGCCGCGGGTCAGCCGCGAGCAATAGAGGCGCGGCGTGGAAGAAACCGACGCGTTCATCAGCTTGGCGATGTTGCGGCGTGTCGCATACGGCTTGCGGGAAATGTTGCGCGTGCAGGTGCGCACGAAATCGTTGCGCAGGGACGGACTGCCGCGCAGAGCTTCGCGGCTGGCATCATAATTCGTCTGGGAAATGCCGCAGCCCGCCAAGGCGAGCAGCGAAAGCGCGAGAACGACGTGACGACAAGCCAATGGGGTGGCCTCCTCTCCTATCCGCCCCCGGTTGCATAGTGCGTCTCACGGTTGAAACGTCAACCCTGCCGGCCCGTTCCGGTCACGCCGTCTTTGCGCCGGGATTTAGGCGGTCCCGCCCCGGTTCCAGCCCCGGCCACGGTCGCCGAACATCGTGTAGCCGTCCGCCGTCACCGCCACCGTGTCCTCCAGCTTGATGAAGCCGCGCGTCGGATGCAGCATGGTCGTCTCGACCGACAGCACCATGCCCGCTTCCAGCGGCTTTTCGGCATCGGTGCCCTCATAGGCGACCGGATGGTTGGTCATCAGGAACGGCGCCTCGTGCGAGATCAGCCCCATGCCGTGCGCGAAGAAATCCGTGTAGGCCGCAACCTTCGACGCCTTCAGCACGCCTTCGGCATGCGAAATCATCTCGGCACCGGCAACGCCGGCGCGGATCTTCGAGAAGGCGGCCTGCTGCACCGCCTCTACCTCGCCGAGTAGGTCTTCCAGCTCGGCGTCCGGCTCTCCCAGCACGCCCATGCGGCAGAGGTCGCCGATATAGCCGTGATAGTTGCCGCCGGAATCGATCGACAGCACCTCGCCCTTCTTCCACGCCTGCGCCGAGGCGGCACGGTTGTGGCTGGAGCCCAGCGTCAGCAGGCAATATTCGAAATGCGCGCCGCGATTGGTCTCCTCGCGCCGCAGCCGCTCGATGATCTCGCCCTTAGTCGAGCCTTCGCGCGCGGCAGCGATCGTCGCCAGCATGGCATCGGTGATGAGTTCGGAGGCGATGCGCAGTTTTTCCAGTTCCTCCGGCGTCTTCACCGCCCTCAATCTCTCCAGTGTCCCGGTGGCATCCACCAGCTTCGCGTCTGGCAGCGCGTTGCGCAGCAGCGTATAGGCGTCCGACGGCAGGAAGGGCGGCTCGATGCCGATGCGTGCGCCCGCCTTGCCGATCTGTCGGATATGCTCGACGGCGAGATTGGCCGCATCCAGCGTGCCCCAGCAGGCGGTGTGCACCGAAGGCGTCCAGAACGGATGGTTCTGGTGCTCACTGCCTTCCATGCGGTTGCCGACATAGGCGGCGTGGTCGGGGCTGGCGCGCTCGTAGACGACGACCGGCAGGTAGCGGCTATGGCCGATGGCGTCCATAGCCGAGAAGAAGATGAACTTGTAGCCGCCGAGCAGGTACTGCGTGTTGTGCTTGGAGGTGGCGACGAGCACGTCGATGCCGGCTTCGTCCATGAGGCGATCGAGGCGGGCGCTGTCGAAAGGAACCGAACCGACGGTGGCGCCGGGCGCGACGTTCATAGCCTTCTCCCTGGATTGGCCCTCTGCGGGGCACCACGGCGCGACGCGCCTTTTGTCGGGCAAATCTGCACCATTTTGCCGTCACTGGTCCAGCCAGAAAACAAGCGGGATTGAAAATCCACCCGGACGGCCGCCTCTTTTTCGGTAAGAAGCCTCTATCTGGTCATACCAGATAGAGGAAAAAGCCGTTGCGGACGGTACTGGGCCAGCGGATGAAATTTTCAAAGCCAAGCCCCGCCGCGCCAATTCCTTCTCTGGCGCAAGCCTTCGCGAGGGCCATAATCGCGGCCGAAGCCAGACAGGATGCCGCGCGCCATATGGCCGGCAAGCGGCGAAGGACGGAGTGCTCCCGATGCTCGATTTTTCCCTTTCCAGACGCAGCCTTCTCGCAAGCTCGGCGGCGCTCCTCGCCTCGACCGCCCTGCCCCGCATCGCGATGGCCGAGACGCCGAAGACGGGCGGTCGGCTGGTGGTGGCCTCCGATTCCGAGCCGCGCAACCTCAACCCGGCCATCGTCGCCTCCAACGGCGTTTTCTTCGTCTCCAGCAAGGTGGTGGAGACTCTGGCCGAGGCCGACTACACCGCCAAGGACCAGCTTTCGCCACGGCTGGCAACGAGTTGGGAAGGCGCCGCCGACGGCCTTTCCGTCACCTTCAAGCTGCGCGAGGGCGTGACCTGGCACGACGGCAAACCCTTCACCGCCGACGACGTGGCGTTTTCGGCGCTCGAAGTGTGGAAGCCGTTGCAGAACCTCGGCCGCACCGTCTTCAAGGACCTCGAGGCCGTCGAGACGCCTGACGACCATACCGCCGTCTTCAAGTTCGCCAAGCCGACGCCCTTCCAGCTCATCCGCAACGCTTTGCCGGCGCTTTCCAGCGTCGTGCCGAAGCATCTCTACGAAGGCACCAAGATCGAGGAGAACCCGGCCAACAACGCCCCGGTCGGCACCGGCCCGTTCAAATTCGCCGAATACAAGGCCGGCCAGTATTACCGACTGGAGAAGAACCCCGCCTATTGGGAAAAGGGCCAGCCCTATCTCGACGAGATCATCTACCAGGTGCTGCCCGACCGCACCTCGGCGGCGAACGCGCTGGAGGCCGGCGAGATCCAGCTCGCCGCCTTCTCGGCCGTGCCGCTAGCCGACCTCGAGCGCATCTCCAAGGTGTCGGGCCTCACCGTCGTCACCAAGGGCTACGAGGGGCTGACCTACCAGCTCGTCGTCGAGATCAACCACCGCCGCAAGGAGCTGGCGGACCTGAAGGTGCGGCAGGCGATCGCGCATGCCATCGACAAGAACTTCGTCGTCAAGACGGTTTTCCTCGGCTACGCTCACGCCGCCACCGGCCCTGTGCCGGCCAACGATCCGCAATTCTACACGCCGGACGTGGAGACCTACCCGTTCGACGTCGCCAAGGCCAATGCGCTGCTGGACGAGGCCGGCTACAAGCGCGCCGACAGCGGCACGCGCTTTGCGCTGAAGCTGTTGCCGGCGCCCTACTTCAACGAGACCAAGCAGTTCGGCGACTATCTGCGCCAGGCGCTCGCCGCCGTCGGCATCGACGCCCAGCTCGTCAACAACGACTCGGCCGCCCACATCAAGGCCGTCTACACCGACCACGCCTTCGACCTCGCCGTCGGCCCGCCGGTGTTCCGCGGCGACCCGGCCATCTCCACCACCATCCTTGTGCAGAGCGGCATTCCCGACGGCGTGCCCTTCTCCAACCAGGGCGGCTACAAGAACGCCGAGATCGACGCCATCATCGAGAAGGCTTCCGAGGAACTGGACGCGGAAAAGCGTACCGAACTCTACCGCGAATTCCAGAAGAAGGTCACCGCCGACCTGCCGCTGATCAACGTCGCCGAGTGGAGTTTCACGTCGGTCGCCAGCGACAAGCTGAGAAACGTCGCCGACAATCCGCGCTGGGCGGTGTCCAACTGGGCCGATACGTGGCTGGCGGAATAGGCGAGCGGGATTGAGCCGAACGCCGGCTTGCCGGTAAGGTCCGGCCATGGATTTCGTGCACGCTATTCTCCGGCGGCCCGCCGGCGCATGTCTGCCCTTTTTCGGGGGCGGAACAATTGCCTATGGCGCAGTGCCCCCTCTCCGTCTCGGCTTTGCCGAGCCACCTCTCCCCCCGTTCCGGGTGGAGAGGATAGGCCGGCCGCAAGGCTTGGCTCCCATCCTCTCCCCTCACGGAGTGGGGGAGAGGTGGCTCGGGCGTAGCCCGAGACGGAGAGGGGGTGTTGCGCCCTATGCGATTTCCTCACCCTCAAAGGAGAAAGCGCAGGGACGGGGATGCACGACGCCCGAAATCGAAATGCCGTCCATACGCAATAACCCCGCCCGCACGACCGGCGCTCACCCATGACCCGCACCCTTCGCCTCGTCCGCCGCCGGCTGGTCGGCTCCGTCTTCGTGCTGCTGATCGTCGTCGTCGGCTCCTTCCTGATGCTGCAGGCCGCCCCCGGCGACGCGGTGGACGCCTATGTCGTCTCCATGGGCGGCGATGCCGGTCTGGTCGAATCGCTGCGCCATGCCTGGGGCCTCGACCAGTCGGCCTGGACGCGGCTGGCCAACTACCTGTGGGCGCTTCTCCACCTCGACCTCGGCTGGTCGGTGACCTTCTCGCGCCCGATCCGCGACGTCGTGCTGGAGCGCCTGCCCAACACGCTGCTTTTGATGGGTAGCGCCACCGCGCTCTCCTTCTTCCTCGGCTCCGCCCTCGGCATCGTCGCCGGCGCGCGGCCCGGCTCGCTGCGCGACCGGCTGCTCTCCACCGGCTCGCTGGCGCTCTACGCGGTGCCGAGTTTCTGGCTGGCGCTGGTGCTGGTCATCGTCTTTGCCGTTGACCTGCGCTGGCTGCCGATCGCCGGCATCGAGACGATCGCGTCCAGCAAGACCGGCCTTGCCCGCGTCACCGACATCGCCTGGCATCTGGTGCTGCCCATTTCCGCGCTCGGCTTCATCTATCTGGCGCTCTATTTGCGCATGATGCGCGCCGGCATGGCCGAGGTCTGGCGGCAGGATTTCGTCCTCGCCGCCCGCGCGCGCGGCCTGCCGCGCCGCCGCATCGTGCTCGCCCACGTGGCGCGCAACGCGCTTTTGCCACTCGTCACCATGCTCGGCCTGCAGTCGGCGCAGATGCTGGGCGGCTCGGTCGTCATCGAAAGCGTGTTTTCCGTGCCGGGGCTCGGCCGGTTGGCACAGGAGGCGGTGGCCGGGCGCGACACGCCGCTGCTGCTCGGCATCATCCTCGTCAGCGCCGTCACCGTCGTCCTCATCAACCTCGCGGTCGATATCGCCTACGCACTGCTCGATCCGCGCGTCGGCGCCGGCGAGGTCGCATGAGAAGACGTTTCCTGCAAACGCCCGAGGCGGTGGCCGGCACAGCCATCCTCGTCCTGCTGGCCGCCATGGCGCTGGCCGCACCCTTGCTCTTCCCCGGCGATCCGCTGCGCATCGCCGGCCCGGCACTGACGCCGCCGTTCCAGGATTGGGCGCTACCGCTCGGCACCGACCGGCTCGGCCGCGACGTACTGGCCGAACTGTTCCACGGCGCCCGCACCTCGCTCGTCGTCGGGCTGGCGGCAGCCGCCGCTTCGCTCGCCGTCGGCGCCGTTATCGGCACCCTGGCCGGCTTCGCCGGCGGACTGGCGGACGAGGCGCTGATGCGGTTGACCGACGCCTTCCAGACCGTGCCCGGCTTCCTTCTGGCGCTGGCCTTCGTCAGCATCGTCGGCCCCTCGCTGTCCGTCGTGGTGGCGGCGATCGCGCTGTCGGCCTGGACCGGCCCGGCGCGTATCGCCCGCGCCGAAGTGCTGTCGATCCGCGAGCGCGATTTCGTCGCCGGCGCGCGCGTCGTCGGCATGCACCCACTGGAAATCGCCTTTCGCGAGGTGCTGCCCAACGCGCTGCCGCCGGTGCTGGCGCTGTCCTCCATCATCGTCGCCCAGGCGATCCTGATCGAGGCCGCCCTTTCCTTCCTCGGCCTCGGCGACCCCAATCGAGTGACCTGGGGCGGCATGGTGGCGGAGGGCCGCACGGTGCTGCGCACTGCACCTTTCCTCTCTATCGTTCCTGGCATCGCGCTGGTGGTGACGGTGCTCGGCGTCTATCTCGCCGGCGAAGGCGCGGTCGAGGGCGCCGCCGTCAGGAAGGGCCTGTCGTGAGCGCTGCGCAGCAGGCCCCGCTGGTCGCCCTGCGCGGCCTGACCGTCGCCTATGGCGATGATGCCCCGGCGCTCAGCGCCATCGACCTCGATATCCGCGCCGGTGAACGGCTGGCGCTGATCGGCGAAAGCGGCTCGGGAAAATCGACGCTGGCGCTCGCCTTCGCCGACCTGCTGCCGGCCTCGGCGAAAACCGCCGGCACCATCGAATGGGAAGGCACTTCGCCGCTCGGCGGGCGCGATATCGGTTTCGTCTTCCAGAACCCCGCCGGCAGCCTCGACCCTGTGATGGCGGTTGGCCGGCAGGTGGCGGAGGTGGCACGCACGCATCTCGGCCTGTCGTGGCCGGATGCACTGGCCCGCGCGTGCGACCTGTTCGGCCGCGTCGGCCTGCCCGACCCCGATACGCTCGTGCACGCCTTTCCGCACCAGCTTTCCGGCGGCCAGAAGCAGCGCGTGGCGCTCGCGGCAGCCATTGCCGCGCGGCCGAAACTTTTGATCGCCGACGAGGCGACCAGCGCGCTCGACACGATCGTCCAGGCCGAGATCGTGGCCCTGATCCGCCGGCTGGCCGCCGAGGACGGGATGACGCTGCTGTTCGTCAGCCACGACATCGCGCTCGCCGCCGAACTCGCCGATCGTATCGCCGTACTGCGCGGCGGCAGACTGATGGAACTCGGGCCGACCCGGCAGGTGATCGGCCGCCCGCAAAATTCCTACACGCGCAGCCTGATCGCCGCTCATATCGGCCTCGACAGCCCGCCCCTCTTCGCGGCTGCCAACATGAGTGCCCCCGCCAATGGGTAAGCATCTGCTGACGGTTGAGAGCCTTTCCAAGCGATTCCATAGCGGCGGCAGGGCTGTAGCCGCAGCCGACGCCCTGTCCTTCCATATCGATGCCGCCGAAACGCTGGCACTGGCCGGCCCGTCGGGCTCGGGCAAGTCCACCGTTGCGCGTCTTCTGCTGCGACTAATCGAGCCGGACGCCGGCAGCATCGCCTTCGAGGGTGACGACTGGCTGGCGCTGCAAGGCAACGCCCTTCGCGCCCGCCGCGCCCGCATGCAGATGGTGTTCCAGGACCCGCTCGCCGCCTTCAACCCGCGCGCCACCGTGGCGCGCGTGCTGGACGATCCCTTGCGCATCCGCCGCATCGCCCCGCGCTCCGAGCGGCCCGCCCGCATCGCCGAACTGCTGGAGCGCGTCGGCCTTTCCCCTAATCTTGCCGGCCGCACCGTCCATGAAGTCTCCGGCGGCCAGCGCCAGCGCGTGGCGATTGCCCGCGCCATCGCGACAAAACCGTCGCTGATCGTGCTGGACGAGGCCGTCTCGGCGCTCGATGTGTCGGTGCGCGGCAAGATCCTCGAACTGCTCGCCGATCTGCAACGCACCGACGGCATCGCCTACCTGTTCATTTCGCACGATCTCGGACTGGTGCGCGCCTTCGCCCATCGCGTCGCCATCCTCGACGGCGGCCGGCTGACCGAAGAAGGCGATGCCCGCGCCGTCATCGACGCGCCGCGCTCGGCGGTCGGCAAGGCGCTGGTGGCGGCGACGCCGAGACTGCATCGATTGACAGGACAGGACGCGTCATGACCGAGAAAAACGCCCACGCTCCGGCCGAAACGCTCGCCGCCGAACTGGAAGCCGCCTTCCGCAACCGCGCCGACCTCTACCGGCTGATGCTGGACGAACTGACCGCCGATCTCGGTGCCGGGCGGGCCGAAGCCCTGATGGTCCGCATCATCGAAAAGCGCGGTCGGGAGGTCGCGGCCGCTGCCTTCGCCAAATTCGGACCGAACGACGCGCGCGCCATCGGCGAAGCCTTTCTTGCCGTCAGCCCGGACGGCGGGCGCATGTACCCGACCGATGTCGAGCGCGGCGACCACCGCATCGCCTTCAAAGTCAAACGCTGTCCGTTGAAAGACGCGTGGACGGACGCCGGCGTCGGCGAAGAAAAACTCGCCACGCTGTGCCGCATCGCCGGCGCCTTCGACCGCGGCCTGTTCGAGGCGACCGGCGTGAGGTTCGACAACGTCACCTGGGTGCCCGGCCACGGCTCCGGCTGCTGCCACATCGCGTTGACCGACCGCGATACGGGAGCGGCGACTAAAACGTAAGATTAAACTTACTATAGGCGTTGCCCGTCATCGGCCTGCCAGTAATTTGCGCTTCCACCGCAGAAGGCAGTGCCATTGCGTATGGCGCTACCCCCTCTCCGTCGCGCTTCGCGCGCCACCTCTCCCCCCCGTTCCGGGTGGAGAGGATAGGCCGGCCGCAATTCTTGGCTCCCATCCTCTCCCTCACGACGTGGGGGAGAGGTGGCGCGCGTAGCGCGACGGAGAGGGGGCTGGCACTAGACAGTCGAAGTTCGGACTGTTGACTACCCGTCTTTCGACGCCGCGCGCAGTTCGACGCGTCGGATCTTTCCCGAAATTGTCTTCGGCAGCGCCTCGACGAACTCGATCTCGCGCGGATATTTGTAGGGCGCGGTTTCCTTCCGGCAAAAATCCTGGATGTCCTTCACCAGTTCGTCGGACGGCGTGAAGCCCTTGGCGAGCACGACATAGGCCTTGACGATCTCGCCGCGCGTGGCGTCCGGCTTGCCGATCACCGCGCTTTCGGCCACCGCATCGTGCACCAGCAGCGCGCTTTCCACCTCGAACGGGCTGATGCGGTAGCCGGCCGAGGAAATCAGGTCGTCCGAGCGGCCGACGAACCACAGATAGCCGTCCTTGTCGCGCCGCGCCGTGTCGCCGGTATAGTACCAGCCGTTGCGGAAGGGTTTCGTGTCGAGCCTGCCGCCGGCCTCGTAATAGCCGTGGAACAGGCCGGGCGGCCACGGATCGGTGACCCTGACGCCGATATGGCCGACCTCCTCGTCGGGCATCCGCTTGCCGTCGTCGTCGACCACGTCGACGTCGAAGCCCGGAACCGGCTTGCCCATCGAGCCGGGGCGCACCTCCTCGCCGGGAAAATTGGCGACGATGTTGATCGTCTCGGTCTGGCCGTAGCCGTCGGCGATCACCGTGCCGGTCGCCTTCTTCCAGATGCGCATGACTTCCGGGTTGAGCGGCTCGCCGGCGCCGAGCGAGCGCCGCAGCGAGGAAAGATCATATTGCGAAAGATCCTGCTGCGCGAACAGGCGGTAGACCGTCGGCGGCGCGCAGAAAGTCGTAACCTTCAGCTTACCAATAAGGTTGAGGTGCATTTCGGCGTTGAAGGCCGTCGGGCCGTCATAGAGCACGCAGGGCGTGCCGAGCACCATCTGCGGGAACAATATGCCCCAGGCGGCCTTGGCCCAGCCGGTATCGGTGAGCGACCAGTGCACGTCGGAGGGCCGCAGGTCCTGCCAGAACAGGCCCGTCGCCGCATGCGCCAGCGCATAGCCGTGGTCGCGCGGCACCATCTTCGGCATCGAGGTGGTGCCGGAAGTGAAATAGGCCATCATCATGTCGCTGGCATGCGTTGTGGGAAGCGCCGCGCGGTCGAGGACGGGCGAGGCGTCCGCCAGCAACGCCTCCAGCGACAGCCAGCCGTCGCGCTCGCCGCCGACGACGATGAAATGCTTCAGCGTCGGACAGGCGGCGCGAATGGCGTCGACCTTCTCGCAATGCTCGGGTGCAACGATCGCCAACGTCGCCCTGGAGTGGTTGGCCCGGTATTCGATGTCGTGCGCGGTCAACAGGTTGGTGCCGGGCATCGACACCACGCCCGCCTTCATGCAGCCGAACAGCACCGTGTACCATTCGGGCACGCGGCCGGCGATGACCACGGCGAAGTCGCCCGGCCTGGCGCCCAGCGACCGCAAGGCGTTGGCGAAGCGGTTCGACTGCTCGGCAAACCACGAGAACGGCAGGTGCCGCACCGTCTCGCCGTCGCGCGACACGGCGATGATCGCCGTGCGGTCGTCGCGCGCGGCCCAGTCGTCGATGACGTCGAAGGCGAAATTGAACCCTTCCGGAACGACGGGATGAAAGGTCCGGCGCGCATCGGCATAGCTCCGGTCGACCGACGAAAAATCCATGGCATTGTCCTCCCAGCGACACCGGCAACCTTTTAGCGCAGCGGACTTTATGCAGCCATGGAACCAAAGGCTAGTGGTCCGGGAGTTGCGACACCCGAGCCGTTAAGCAGCCAGCAGCCGAGCACGTTGTAGCGCGTCAGGCCCCGCTCGCTATGGATCAGGTAGAAACGGTCGACGCGGAAGCGGATCGGATCGATATCCACCGGGCGGATGGAGCGAGCGCTGTAGAACAAGGTCATGTGTGGTTCTCTCAATTCACCCGCCCTCAGCCCTTCACGGCGTAGGTGCCCGAAAAGCAGGTCGCCAAGTTCCCGAAGCTCCCTGCTTTCGGCAAGCAGCACAGTCGGGCGATCGTCCCGGAAACCGGGAAAGGTCACCGCACGGTAAAGCACGACCTCGAACGGTGACAGCATGATGCGTTCTCCCGCGCGCATGGCAGCGAAAGGAACTCGGCTCGGAATGCGGACATAGTCGCCGATGCCGCACAGCGAGATATGGAACCGTTCAGGCGGAATCCCCTTCGCCAAGATCGCATTGTCGCGCTTGATCCCTTCCCGGCAGCGGGCGACGTCCGCTGCGGCCGTGCCGGCGCCAATGCAGGTGAAGACGCGCTCCGGGTACTTCGGGCGCCGTGGATCGAGCGGTTCGATAAAATCGAATGCGGGCTGGATAAACTCGGGCATCGTCGTGCTTCCTTGCGAAAACCGACCCTGTCCCGGTAATGAACTTAGAACAAAAAAGGAACAAAAGTAAAGAGAAAAGCCGACGCCGGCTTCCATCCGCAGAGGGTGCGTACCCTGTCCCCTCCCCGCAAGGGGGAGGATGCAGACGCCGCCGTCTCCTCCAGATCATCATTGACGACGAACTGTGGCGCTGCCGCAAGAATCCCCCTCCCCCGTGCGGGGAGGGGTTAGGGGTGGGGGTATCGAGTGCGGATACCAGAATTGTCACCCCTGACGCGTGACCAGCGGTGCTACCGTTGCCCTCAATCGTTGAAAAAGCGGCCTTCCTTGACCTCCGCCACATGCCCGGCGCGGATGGCGAAGTCGCCGAAGCGTTCGCCCGGCTTCCGGTTGTGCGCGAAATCGCCGATCACCTTGCCCAGGTGATCGAGGATCGCCGGCTCGGCGACGTTCTCCAGCACCATCTTGTTGAGCCGCTGGCCGTGGAAGCCGCCGCCGAGATAGAGGTTGTACTTGCCCGGCGCCCGCCCCGTCAGCGCGATCTCGGCGATGTAGGGCCGCGCGCAGCCGTTCGGGCAGCCGGTCATGCGGATGGTGATCGGCTCTTCGGCAAGCCCGTGCTCGGCCAGGATCGTGTCGATCTTGGTGACCAGCGAGGGCAGGTAGCGTTCGCTCTCGGCCATGGCCAGCCCACAGGTCGGAAACGCCACGCAGGCCATGGAATTGAGACGCAACCCGCTGGCATTGTTCAGCGTGTCGAGCCTGTATTGTCTCAGCAGCACTTCGATCGCCGGCCGGTCGCCCGGCTCGATATCGGCGATGATGAGGTTCTGGTTCGGCGTGACGCGGAACATGCCCTTGTGCACTTGCGCAATCGCCCGCAGCCCGTCGAACAGCGCGAGATCAGGAAAATTGCTGACGCGGCCGTTCTGGATGAACAGCGTATAGTGCTCGCGCCCGTCCTCGCCGCGCTGCCAGCCGATCGGATCGCCGTTGGAGGTGAAATTGTAGGGTTTCGCCGGCTCCAGCGCGAAGCCGAGCCGGGATTCGATCTCGCTCTTGATGAAATCGAGGCCCTTGTCGTCCACCGTGTATTTGAAGCGGGCGCGGCTGCGCTCGACCCGGTCGCCATAGTCGCGCTGGACGGTCATGACGGCGTCGCAGGTCTCGATGACCTTGTCCTTCGCGATGTAGCCGATGACGCTGGCGAGCCTGGGGTAGGTCTTCGGCGCGTTGTCCGTGCGACCCATGCCGCCGCCGATGGCGACGTTGAAGCCTTTCAGTTCCTTGCCTTCGGTGACGGCGATGAAGCCGAGATCCTGCGCATAGACGTCGATGTCGTTGATCGGCGGGATGACGAAGCCGATCTTGAATTTTCGCGGCATGTAGGTCTTGCCGTAGAGCGGCTCCTCCGGCTCGCCGGTCGATGCCGCGCGCTCCTCGCCGTACCAGATCTCGCGATAGGCGCCGGTCTTGGGGATGGCGTGGTCGCTTGCCGCCTTGGCCAGCGCGTAGACCTCGGCGTGCAGGGCCGACAGCTGCGGGTTGATCGAGGCCATGACGCCGCGCGCGTCGTCGCCGCAGGCCGCCTTGGTGTCGAGCAGCACATCGTGCAGGCCCTGCATGAGAGCACGCAGGTTCTTCTTGTGCACGTAGTGGAACTGGAAGGTCTGCCGGGTGGTGAGTCGCAGCGTATTGTTGGCATAGGCCCGGCCGAGCGCGTCGAGCTTCAGCCACTGGCTGGACGACAACACGCCGCCCGGCAGGCGCACGCGCGCCATGAAGCGATAGGCCGGCTCCAGCTTCTGGCGGCGGCGCTCGTCGCGAATGTCGCGGTCGTCCTGCTGGTAGACGCCGTGGAACTTCATCAGCTTGATGTCGTCGCCCGGCACGGCCGCCGTCAGCTCGACCTCCAGCCCGGCGGCGATGGTGCCGCGCAGCTGGTCACTGTTGGCCTTCATCGTCTCGTCGGGGCTGAGCTTCTCCAGCGGCTGCGAGATGTCGCGGCTGCGGTCGACTTCAATCGTGGTCACGGGCTTTGTCTCAATAAACGTCGATCTGGTAGCGGTGGGAGGCTTGCAAGGCGGCAACATAGTCGGCCGCCGCCTCCTGGCTCTTACCGCCCTGCTCCTGCACGACGGCAACCAGCGCCTTCTGCACGTCCGGCGCCAGCTTGGCGCCGTCGCCGCAGACATAGATGTGCGCGCCGTCCTCGAGCCAGGAATAAACCTCGCGCGCCTCGGCGGCGATGCGATGCTGGACGTAGACCTTTTCGGCACCGTCGCGCGAGAAGGCGACGTTCATGCGCGACAGCACCTCGTCCTTGAGGAAGCCTTGCCATTCGGTCTGGTAGAGGAAATCGCTGTCGAAATTGCGCTCGCCGAAGAACAGCCAGGATTTGCCGGCAGCACCCCTCGCCTCGCGCTCCTGCAGGAAGGCGCGGTAGGGCGCGACGCCGGTGCCGGCGCCGATCATGATGATCGGCACGTCGTCGCCCGGCAGGCGGAAATGCGGATTGGCCTGCACATAGACCGGCAGCTCGACGTCGAGGTCGCAACGGTCGGCGAGATGGCCGGAGGCGACGCCGTTGCGCGCCATGCCGTTCAAGTCATAGCGCACGGTGCTGACCGTCAGGTGCACTTCGTCCGGCGCGAGACCCTGGCTGGAGGCGATGGAATAGAGGCGCGGCTGCAGCGGTCGCAGGCCGGCGGTGAAGCTTGCCGCGTCGACGCCCGGCACCGGGAAGCGCTTGACGATGTCGATGACGTGATTGCCTTCGAGGAAGGCCCGGCGCGCCTCGGCGGCGCCCTCGCCGCGCAGCGCCTGGAGCTCGCCGGCACCGGAGAGTTCGGCCCACTGGTCGAGGAAGCGCGGCGTGGCGGCGGTGATCTCGAACGTGCCGCCCAGCGCCTCGCCGAGCGACAGCGAACGATCCTTGACCGCGACGGTGGCCGCCGCGTCGAGGCCGAGCGCGCCGAGCAGGGATTCTACCAGTGCGGGATCGTTGCGCGGCACGATGCCCAGCGCGTCGCCCGGCTCGAAGGTCAGGCCCGAACCCTCGATCGACAGTTCGACGTGGCGCGTTTCCTTGCTCGAACCGCGGCCGGTGAGCAGAAGGTTCTCCGTCACCGTCGCGGTGAATGGATTGCGCTTGTCGAAAGCGGAAACGGCGGCGGTCGAAGATTGCAGGGCGGCGACAGTGGCGTGCACGGCGCTCGCCTTTGCGGGCGCAAGATCGTCCGCGACGGCGGCGATCCAGCCGGCCGAAGGCTCGTCATAATCGACGTCGCAATCGACGCGCTCGCGGATGCGGGTTGCGCCAAGCTCGGCCAGCCGCTCGTCCAGCCGCTTGCCGGCACCGCAGAAGAATTCGTAGGTGGAATCGCCCAGCGCCAGCACGGAGTAGCGCACGCCCTCCAGCCGCGGCGCCTTGCGGCCCTCGACGAACTCGAAGAAGCCGGCGGCCGAGCGCGGCGGCTCGCCCTCGCCATGAGTCGAGGCGAGGATCAGCAGGTCCTGCTCCTCCTTCAGCCGGCGCGGCTTGTAGTAGGCCATGTCGGCGACGGTCGGCTCGATGCCCTTGGCGCGGGCAGCAGTGGCGAGTGCCTTCGCCAACGCGGCGCTGTTGCCCGTCTCGGAGCCGTAGAGGATGGTCAGCGTGCGCGTGGCAACCGCAGCGGGCGCGGCAACCGCCCTGACGCCGCCGTCCTGAAGGAGTGCGGGGGCCTCAGCGCCGAAACCGCGCGCGGCATGATCGAGGCCGGCGAAGTAGCCGCTCAGCCACAGCGCCTGACCGGGCCTGAGCGAGGTGGCAAGCGCGCCGATCTGGTTCCACTGATCGACATTCAGTCCCGGTCCCGGAAACTCCAAAGCTGTCATGGCGACGACTTCCAACGTCTCGTTTGCAAGCTGCGTAATGCCTGTCCCGAAGTGCGGAAAACGGCCTTTTCGGGATGTTGACAAGGCACGTTTGCCGCGTGCGAAGGGATGCTGACAAATGAATGATATTGCTAGATAGATGCAATAAAATTGCTGGAAAGCCGATCCTAGACGATCATTCCAAGGACCCGCGAAACGGCGACGGCTTTGTTCTTTCAGCAAAAAGACAGGCAACAGGAATGTTGCGATAAAAAAATTTCGTGCACAGCCCGGTTTCGCGGCGAAATTGGCCCATTTCGGTCGCTCTCGCGCTCGCCCGGCGAAAAAAGAAGGCGTAACCCCTCAAGCGCAAGCGAAACGGAACAGCCATGGTGAGACGCAAATCGGGAACCGGCAGAGCGACCGACGGCGACAGCGCCGAAGGCAGCGCGCAGGCACCGGTCGCGCCGGCCGCCGCCATCCGCTGGAGCGACCTTTCGGCCGACGAGCAGACCGCCCTGAAGCGTCTCAACCGCGGCCCCTATCAGGGTCTAGACGCCGCCACCGCCGAACGGCTGCTGGCGCTGGGTCTCGTAGCCAGCCGCCCCGCCGGCATCGGCATCAGCCGCGTCGGACGGGAACTGGTGATCTCGACCCTGCTCGCCGCGCGTGAAGGTGGTTCCGGCGACGGCGGCTGACATGGACGGCCTGATTTCGGCTGACGGCACCACCCCTCATCCTCAGACAGATACCCCTTCCCACCAACGGCGGGGTGATCACGAATGACGCAAAGCCCCCCTCTCCGTCTCGGCTTCGCCGAGCCACCTCTCCCCCACTTCGTGAGGGGAGAGGATGGGTGCCAAGCCTTGCGGCCGGCCTATCCTCTCCACCCGGAACGGGGGGAGGGGTGGCTCGGCGAAGCCGAGACGGAGAGGGGGGCGAACTGCGCGATGGCTCAGCCACAAACGAAGAAAAGAAAGCTCTCGCCGAACGTCGCTAATTAGGACAGCCGTGTTAGCCGTGGCCAATCCCTTCCGGCAGGGCAACGAAGTGCGGCGCCATCAACGGTCGCGGCCATTCAGCCCGCTACGTCATCACCTCCGCCAGCCCCCGCAGCGACTCCCTGATATCCTCCCGCTCCTGCGCCGTTTCGGCATAGACGGCGTAGACCGGATAGGTGAAGTCGGGCGCGCCTTCGACCAGTTCGAGTTCGCCGGCGGCGATGTGGGGGGCGGCCATGCCCTTGCGGAAATAGCCCATGCCGCCGGCGCGCAGGATGTAGTTCAGCCCCAGCGGCCCGAGCCCCACCATCAGGCCGGGCTCGCCGAAGCCGCGCACGCCCTCCTCGTGCCGCGCGGCGAATTGCGGCCCCCAGTCGACCTGGACATAGGCCTCCTCGTCGTCGATCGGCCTGGCGGTACTCCTGACCAGCACGAGCTGCTCCTCCTGAAGCAGCTTGACGGTGAAGCCCGGCAAGAGCTTCGGCGCGTAGAGCACGGCGATATCGAGGATGCCGGTGCGCAACTGTTCCAGAAGCTGGTCGGGCACGCCGACCTGCGCCTGGATCGCGACATGCGGCAAGGCCTTGCGCATCCACACCAGCCAGTCGAGCAGCAGCGGGTTCCACAGGCTGAGCTCGCCGCCCAGCGCCACGATGCTGGATCGGCCGGCCGGAATGGCGAGCTGGTGCCTGGCCCGCTCCCAGAGCTGGACCATGGATTGCGCATAGGGCTGGAACTCGCGCCCGGCCGCCGTCAGTTGCGCGCCGTTGCGGTTGCGCACGAACAGCTTTCGTCCCAGCTCGTCCTCGAGCGTGCGGATGCGGGCGCTCACCGTCGTCTGCGTCACATGCAGCCGCTCGGCGGCGTTCAGGAAGCTGCCGGAATGGATGATCTCCAGGAACGTCCGGGCTCGCTCGACATCCATGAAGCGCCTCTTTTCAATGCAACAATTTTGCAGTCATACAGCATTTAATTCCGTTTGCCTTCCGTTTTGAGCGGCTGCACGGTCGTCCGTGAAAAAGCGTGTGAAGGAACGAGAAACGGGCATGTCTCAACAAGGCCGGCTATCGGGCGGAGGCAGCGAGACGATCGCCGCCCCGGTTCCGGTCCACGATGCCGGTTCCGCATCCGTGGCCGAACCGCCGGAGCGCTGGGCGGACGTCTCGCGCTGGCGCAACGGCGAGCGGCGAAGGCTGCTGGCACAGCGCCTTGCCCTCGATGTCGAGGAACGCAGACGCAGGGCGCAGCGCATCGCCAGCCTGCTCGACCTGACGATCAGCCGCTTCAGCGGCCGTATCGTCGGCGCCTACTGGCCGTTTCGCGGCGAACCGGACCTGCGCGACTGGACGATCAGGGTCATCGAGCGCGGCGGCCGCATCGCCCTGCCCGTCGTCATCCAGAAGGGATGGCCGCTGGAATACCGCATCTGGTCGCCGGGCGACCCGCTCGAGCACGGCGCCGCCAACATCCTGTCGCCGGCGCGTGGCCCAGCCGTCCGGCCCGACATCGTCATCGCCCCCGTCGTCGGCTTCGACATCGCCCATTACCGCCTCGGCTATGGCGGCGGCTTCTTCGACCGCACGCTGGCCACCATGCCGCGCAAGCCGGTCGTCATCGGCGTCGGCTACCGCGAGGCCGAGATCGCGACCATCCACCCGCAACCGCACGACATACCCATGGACGTCGTCTTGACGGACTGAAAACAAAAAAGCAGGCCGGTTCCGCCTGACGACCTCACCGCCGCCAACATCGAACCGCGACCTGCCAGACAAAGGACAGGTGCCACGATGCCCGACGCAACCGCCACCCACGACAGCCATCACGACCACAAGCCGTCCTTCTTCGCGCGCTGGTTCTATTCGACCAACCACAAGGACATCGGCACGCTCTACCTGATCTTTTCGATGATGGCGGGCATCCTGGGCACCGGCCTGTCGGTGGCGCTCAGGGCCGAGCTTCAGGAACCCGGCCTGCAAATATTCATGGATCCTTCGTCCTACAACGTCGTGGTCAGCGCGCACGGCCTGGTGATGATCTTCTTCGTGCTGATGCCGGCCCTGATCGGCGGCTTCGGCAACTGGTTCGTGCCGATCATGATCGGCGCGCCGGACATGGCCTTCCCGCGCATGAACAACATCTCGTTCTGGCTGCTGGTGGCCGCCTTCATCCTGTTCCTGACGTCTCTCTTCGTGCCGGGCGCGGCCGGCAGCTTGGGCCACAGCGGCGGCTGGACGCTCTATCCGCCCTATTCGACGACGGGCCAGCCCGGACCGGCCGTGGACCTCGTCATCCTGTCGATCCACCTGTCGGGCGCCTCCTCCATCCTCGGCGCCATCAACTTCATCACCACCATCCTGAACATGCGCGCGCCGGGCATGACCATCCACAAGATGCCGCTGTTCGCCTGGGCGCTGCTGGTCACCGCCTTCATGCTTCTGTTCTCGCTGCCGGTGCTTGCCGGCGCCATCACCATGCTGTTGACCGACCGCAACTTCGGCACGTCCTTCTTCACGCCCGAGTTCGGCGGCGACCCGGTGCTCTACCAGCACCTGTTCTGGTTCTTCGGCCACCCCGAGGTCTACATCATGATCCTGCCGGGCTTCGGCATCGTCAGCCACGTCATCTCGACCTTCTCCAAGAAGCCGATCTTCGGCTATCTCGGCATGGCCTACGCCATGGTGGCGATCTGCGTTATCGGCTTCGTCGTGTGGGCGCACCACATGTTCACCGTCGGCCTTTCGGTCGACACCCAGCGCTACTTCGCCTTCGCCTCGATGGTGATCGCGGTGCCGACCGGCGTTAAGGTGTTTTCCTGGATCGCCACCATGTGGGGCGGCTCCATCACCTTCAAGACGCCGATGCTGTGGGCGGTCGGCTTCGTGCTGCTGTTCACCATCGGCGGCGTCACCGGCGTGCAGCTCGCCAACCCCGGCCTCGACCGCTCGATGCAGGACACCTATTATGTCGTCGCCCACTTCCATTACGTACTGTCGCTGGGCGCCGCCTTCGCCATCTTCGCCGGCTTCTACTACTGGTTCCCGAAGATGACCGGCTACATGTACAACGAAACGCTGGGCAGGCTGCATTTCTGGATCACCTTCATCGGCGTCAACCTGGTGTTCTTCCCGCAGCATTTCCTCGGCCTGGCCGGCATGCCGCGCCGCTACGCCGACTATCCTGACGCCTTTGCCGGCTGGAACTTCATCTCCTCGATCGGCTCCTACATTTCCGCCGCCGGACTGGTGCTGTTCTTCGTCATGGTCGCGGAAGCCTTCGCCCGCAAGCGCATCGCACTCGCCAATCCCTGGGGCGAAGGGGCGACGACGCTGGAATGGACCCTTTCGTCACCGCCGCCTTACCATCAGTTCGAGAAGCTGCCTCGCATCGGCTGAGCCGTCAGCGAAGCAGACCTGCCTTCCCTCAGACTGGGCGGGTGCCGCAGCGCACCCGCTCTTTTTTGTCCGCGCCAGCTTCCGGATGCAACCCAACCCGCGCAGCCCCTCGCCCTGGAAGCAACCTTCGCTTCTTCCCGCGAAAAATTGCAAGGCCGACATCCTTGTCGTAACCATGGCCACCACGGGTCACTTCACGAGAGGCTTCGACATGGATCGTTTCACCGGCGGCTGCCTGTGCGGCAATGTCCGATTCGTGGCAACGGGGCGGCCCTACCGGGTCGGCATCTGCCATTGTCTCGACTGCCGCAAGCATCACGGCGCGCTTTTCCACGCATCCGCGATCTTTCCGCAGGAGGCGGTGACGATCGAGGGTGAGACGGGCAGCTATGCCGGCCGGTCCTTCTGCCCCCGCTGCGGCTCGCCGGTCTTCGGACGAAGCGGCGACGAGGTGGAAGTGAACCTCGGCTCCCTGGACGCCATCGACCAGTTCAAGCCGACCTACGAGCTCTGGACCATCCGCCGCGAATCCTGGCTGCCGCCCTTCCCGCTCAAGAGGCACTACGAGCGCGATCGCGATGAATCGAGGCGCTCCGAGGATTGAGGAACGGTCGAGGCGATCGAGGCGGCGGAGATATAGGCTTCACAAAAGCTGAACCGGCTGGCTGGCGGCCGCGTGCCGCCGTAGTCCCGAGTTCTTTGCGCTTTCCCCAAACAAACGCCCGCTCCGGTTCGCCGGGGCGGGCTTTTATCGCTTAAGTGCTTCCGGTACGGGCGCCTATTCACAATCACAATGGCAGGCCGAGGCTAATAAAGCCTTAATATCCGCCACCTGCGCCGCCCATGCCACCGTTCCCGCCGTTTGTCGTTTGTACCGAGGGCTGCTTCGCTCCGTCGTTCATGGTGTTGCAGCCAGCAACTCCCGTCAGGATGAAGAATAAGACCGCAACTGTCATATGTCCGCGCATCGGGTAGTCTCCGTCGTTGGAAGCCTCCCGTCGGACAATAACAACGCAGCACCTTGTTTTATTCCATCACAAAGCCAGCCGTGCCAAAAAAGATGTGGTAGGCATGCAGCTCAATAAGCATTCCTGCTTGATGCAACGGCGAGCATCGTTGCCAGTATCCCCGCAGAAGCGAGGAACGCGATGGGAAGCAGTACCGGCACAAAACCGAAGGTAGCTATCGCCGCGACGAACACCGCCAGCACCACCACAATCGCGATTCCTTTTCCCATTCCATCCTCTCTTCGTTCTTACTTATCGCAGCGCCAAAGACCCTAGCGCCTCGCCGATCACGAAGGCCAGCCAAATATGCGAACTTTGTTGAGCGTGAGCGATTATACCGCATCCATGCGAACGACGGCGTACAATACGGAGACGGGCACGACGCAAAAAAGGGCGGCGCGCCACCCCTGACCCTCGCCGACCTTCGCATTCCGTTTTTCGCGGCGCGCATGAAAGCAGTGCTCCCGGCGCAGGGAAATAGCAAGTGCGGCTGATTGGGTCGTCAATCAATAAAAGGGAGTGTTGCCGGCGCGCTACAGCGCCTTCAGAGGGAACGAGCGCCGTTCCCAACGAACAGCGTTGCCCCAGATGCCTGCCCGCCGCTCGCCGGAAGCGTAGGTGCATGGTTGACATGCCACGCAAGGTAGATTCCGGCCAGCCGAAGAATGCTACGAATGGTTGCAACGGCCAAGAAAACGCCCGCACAAAGGCGGGCGAGGTAGTTGGAGGTCGTTCACGGACTATTCTACATGGAAACAATCCGTGCACAAGCCGAAAGGTTTGCGGGCACCAAACGTCGACTTGGCTCCCTGCATGGCCGCATCATCGCGACGGTGCCGACGAGGGGGCGACAGCTATCAACCCGCCGAAGATCGGCAGCCCCTCGAGGCAATTGAGGTAAGCGCGCGCAAGGCGCTGCATGAATGACGAAAGGCCGGCGTCGTCAGGCTTGCGCCCGCAATCATAGGACCACCACGCAATTCCTCGGTTCGTCGCATCAGGGTTGACAAATCCATAACCGCAAAGTTATTGGATAAACAAATCACCAACGGGTTATGAATTTGATGCCCACAAGCCCTGATATGCTGTTTGCGACGCTTGCCGATTCGACCAGACGCGGCCTCTTCGAACGCCTGTCGGGAAGGGCGAGAGACCCACTATAGCGCTCGCCCTGCCGTACTGGCACGGTTGGATCAACGTTGCAGGTGATTGTCAGATGAAATTCCGGGCACAAGTCATTCCTTCCGGCAATGCGACAGGCGTCGAGGTGCCTGACGACGTTATGCAGGCGCTCGGGCCTGCGGGCCGCCCACCCGTGACGATCACGATCAATGGGCACACCTGGCGCAGCAGGGTGGCGGCAATGCGCGGGCAGCGGCTTATAGGGATCAGTGCCGCCAATCGCGCCGCCGCCAGGATCAGCGAAGGCGATATCGTCGAAATCGATGTCGAACTGGACGAGGCGCCGCGGGAAGTTGCCGAGCCCGTCGACCTCGCGGACGCGCTCAATGATTGTCCGCAAGCCAGGGCGTCTTTCGACCGTCTGCCGTTCGGGCTTCGGCAAAAGCACGTCAGAACGATTGAGGAAGCCAAAAGCGCGGAAGTTCGGGAACGGCGCATCGGCAAACTGATTGCCGCTCTCAAAGACGCGCCTTCACGCAAAGTTTGATGGTCTACGGCACGGATTTGCCTTGTGGTGCCTCACCGACAATCCGGGGTTCGCCATCCGACATCGATACGGCCCCGGCGCCGCATAAACTCAACGAGCAAACCGTCAATCAATGAACCGATGACCCGCCGCAGTGAGCAGGTCACGCGCCCTGCGGCCCTCAGCCGCCGGGACGAGGAGATGCTCTCCGTCGAATGTGCAGAGAACGAAAATCCCGATGCCATGACTGGAAAGCGGAGAAATCAGCGACTGCACAACTCCAGTGGTCTGAAAATCGAACGGCCCGATGGTGCGCAAGCATATCCAATCTCGCTCGGCCTCCACCTCCGTTGGAACGCGCTCCTGATCGCATACGATCGTAAGTTCATCATCCGCCCGGATCATGGCTGACAAACCCGGCCCGGAGGCCCATCCGGGGAGCGCGGCATCGGGAGGCATGCGAGCCACGGCATATTGACCTGGGACAAGCCGAAGCTTCAGGGATAGTCGATTATTTGCCAAGGCGGTCTTCTTCCTGTTGGTCAAGATTTTCGCAATTGCATTCCGAAAGACAGTCCGCCCGTGCGGTTCTTTACCTCCGTGCCAGGTACGCGCCAAAAGCCGACGCGCTCATAGAGCCGAATAGCGGGGTTCGAATCCCGGACATTAAGGCACAGGCCGACCCCGCGGCGTTCGGCTTCAAGAATAAGCTCTCCCAACAGCGCTTCGCCGATACCTTTGCCGCGCATGGTCAAGCCGACGCCTATGGATACCTCAGGAGTTCGATCATCGACAAAGAAGGCTGGCTCTTCGTGCAACGCAAACTGGCGCGCCCATGCCGCTCCGGCCGGCCGCCCATTCATTTCCGCAATATAGCCGAAATCGCATTCCCGCTTCCAATCGGCAAGATGGATTGCAACGGCCGGAATGCCCCTCGCGGTAGCCGCATCAGGCTCGTATGCCGCCACGGCAAGGAATGTCCATAGGTCGTCAAGATCTTCCTTTCGTGCAGGTCGAAGTAAAATCAATGGCATCATCCTGTATGCGGATTTCCTTCCTCGATCGGGTTCGGGAAAACCGTCTCGATGGCATCGCGCGTATTATCAGCAGTCGGCCTTGATGAACATTCGACGTTGCGGACGATCGCATCCAACGCGGGCTCGGTAATCCGGCAACGGTAGCCGAGGATCGGCTCCTCCTGGATGCCATGATGCTTGACGGCCCTGGCACGGCCTGATGCTCAACCGACCATTTACCATTCCGGCATTCGGGCAAGATCGGTAACGCAAGATTTCAGCCGACGCCTTATGCTCGGCTGGATCTGCGGGGCGAGTTGCATGTGCGGATTTGTCGGCTATTTCGGCCCAGTGCGGGATGCGGAGCCGTTGCTTGAAAGCATGACGGCGGCGATCGCGCATCGCGGCCCTGACGCGCGCGGCTTTTTCGTCTCGCCGGAAGCGGGGCTCGGCCATGCGCGGCTCTCGATCGTAGGCCTCGAAGACGGCCACCAGCCCATGACGGACGAGACGGGTGGCCTGACGCTCGCTTTCAACGGCGAGATCTTCAACTATGCCGAGCTGCGCGAGGATTTGCGCGCAAGAGGCCGCCGCTTCCGCACGGAGGGCGACACCGAGGTCATCCTGCATCTCTACGACGAAATGGGCGAGGACTGCCTTTCCCTTCTCAACGGCGATTTCGCCTTCGCGCTGTGGGACGGGCGGCGCCGACGCATGATGCTGGCGCGCGACCGCATGGGCGTGCGCCCGCTGTTTCACGCCAGCAGCGGCGGGACGCTTTATTTCGCTTCCGAAATCAAGGCGCTGCTGCGGGTCCCCGGCATTTCCGCCCGGATCGACCCGATCTCACTCGACCAGATCTTCACTCTATGGGCGCCACTGGCCCCGCGCACCGCCTTCGCCGACATCCAGGAACTGGAGCCGGGCTGTTTCATGAGCCTGGAACGGGGCCGCACCGCGGCGAGGCGCTACTGGAGCCTCGACTTCCCGCCGTGCGACGCGCCGGCGCCGGTCGCGGACGAGACGGAAGCTGCCGCTGAGATCAAGGCGCTGCTCGCCGATGCCGTCAGGCTGCGCCTGCGCGCCGACGTGCCGGTCGGCGCCTATCTCTCCGGCGGCCTCGATTCCTCGCTCGTCTCGGCGCTCGCGGCCGGCATGGCGCCGCGGAAACTCGACACGTTCTCGGTCACCTTCGACAGCGCCGAGCACGACGAAAGCGCTTTCCAGGCGCAGATGGCCGCCGCCCTCGGCACTCGGCACCACACCGTCGCCTGCGGGCCGGGCGACATCGCCCGCGACTTCCCCGAGGTGATCCGCTTCGCCGAGCGGCCGATCCTGCGCACCGCCCCCGCGCCTCTGTTCCGCCTGTCCGGCCTTGTCAGGGAAGCGGGCCTGAAGGTGGTGCTGACCGGCGAAGGCGCCGACGAGGTGTTCGCCGGCTACGATATCTTCAAGGAAGCGCGGGTGCGCCGCTTCTGCGCCCGCCAGCCGGGCTCGAACATCCGCGCCCATCTGTTCCGCAAACTCTATCCCTACCTGCCGGGCCTGAAGAAGCAGTCCGCGCAATATCTCGCCGCCTTCTTCGGCGCCGGCGACACGGCGCCCGACGATCCGCTCTATTCGCACCGTCCGCGCTTCAGGACGACCGCGGCGGCCAAGCTGTTCTTCTCCGACGATCTGCGATCCGCGCTGAAGGGCTACGACGCGGCCGAGGAAATGGCCGCTCGCCTGCCGCCGGCCTTCGCCGCATGGCATCCGCTGCATCAGGCGCAATATCTGGAAAGCCGCTTCCTGCTGCCGGGCTACATCCTTTCCAGCCAGGGCGACCGCATGGCGATGGCGCACGGCGTCGAGGGCCGCTTCCCGTTCCTCGACCACCGGCTGATCGAGCTTGCCGCGCGCCTGCCGCCCGAGACCAAGCTGAAGGGCCTGAGGGAAAAGCACATCCTGCGCGAGGCGGCCGCCGGCCTTTTGCCGCCGGCCATCGGCCAGCGCCCCAAGCAGCCCTACCGGGCGCCCGAAAGCCGGTCGTTCACTGGACCGGGCGAGCACGAATACGTTCGCGAGTGCCTGAGCGAGCGCAGCATCGCCGAGGGCGGTCTTTTCAACCCGACTTCCGTCGCCCGCCTGCACGCGAAATGCCGTGCGCAGCCAGTGACCGGATATCGCGACAACACGGCATTCGTCGGCATCCTGTCGACGCAATTGTGGCAGCGGACGTTCGCGCGGCAGGGCCGGTCGATCGACCGGGCGGCCTGATCTTAGAAAGGAGCGGTGGAATGCAGGACATCAAGGACAGGGTGCGCAGCTTCGTGATCGAGAACTTCCTGTTCGGCGACACGTCGTACCCGCTGGCGGACGACGCCTCGCTGATCGAAAACGACATCGTCGATTCGACCGCCGTGCTCGAACTGGTCGCCTTCATCGAGGACAGTTTCGGAATCGTGCTGGCCGACGCCGACATCGTGCCGGCCAATCTCGATTCGCTGTCCCGCATCGCGGCCTTCGTCGGCGCCCGCGTCGGCGCGCAAGCCGCCTGACGCGTTCGGGGAGGCCGCCCGCTTGCGCATCGAACGCTATCTTGGCCTGAGCGCCGCCGCCCGGCCGGACAAGACCGCGCTTGTCGCCGACCGCCGCCGGCTGGACTATCGCGAATTCGACGATCTCACGGACCGTCTGGCAACGACACTCGCGACGAACGGCGTGAAGCGCGGCGACCGCGTCCTGGTCTTCATGGACAATTGCCGGGAGGCGGCGGTCTCGATCTTCACCGTCCTCAAGGCCGGCGCCGTGTTCTGTCTCGTCAACCCGTCGACCAAGGCCGACAAGCTGGCCTATATCGTCGCCGACTGCGAGCCGGCCGCCGTGCTGACCCTTGCCCGGCTGATGCCGGTGGTTTCCGAGGCGCTGGCCGGCTGCGACAGCGTCTTCGTGGCATCCACGCATGGAACGGACGACGCCGTGCCGGCCGGCGCCGTCTCCCTGACTGCGTGCCTCGCCGCCGAGGCCCGGCCGCTGGCCCATGGCGGCACGGATTCCGACCTCGCCATGCTGGTCTACACGTCAGGCTCCACCGGCCGCCCCAAGGGCGTGATGATGAGCCACGGCAACTGCGATGCCGCAGCCGGTTCCATCACCACATACCTGCAGAACACGCCGGATGACATCATCCTCAACGTGTTGCCGCTCGCCTTCGACTACGGCCTCTACCAGTTGCTGATGGCGGTGAGGCTGGGCGCCACGCTGGTGCTGGAGAAATCCTTCGCCTTCCCGCAGGCGATCTTCGAGCGTATCCGCGAGGAGCGCGTCACCGGCCTGCCGCTGGTGCCGACCATGGCTGCGATGATCTTGCGCATGCGCGGCCTCGAACCCGGCTTCCTGCCGAACCTGCGCTACATCACCAACACCGCCGCCGCCCTGCCGCCGGCCCATATCGAGCGGCTGCGGGAGCTGTTTCCCGGCGTCAGGCTCTATTCCATGTACGGGCTGACGGAATGCAAGCGTTGCACATACCTGCCGCCGGAACAGCTCGCCCTGCGGCCTGGATCGGTCGGCATCGCCATCCCCGGCACCGAGGTCATGGTCCTCGATGGCGCGGACCGGCCGGTGCCGCCGGGCATCGCAGGGGAGCTCGTGGTGCGTGGCCCGCATGTCATGCAGGGCTACTGGCGCGACGCCGAAGCGACCGCGCGCGTGCTGCGCCCGGGTCCAGATCCGGGCGAGAAGGTGCTCCATACGGGCGACCTGTTCACCCGCGACGCCGAAGGCTACCTCTATTTCGTCGGGCGCCGGGACGACATCATCAAGACGCGCGGCGAGAAGGTGGCGCCGAAGGAGGTGGAGGCCGTGCTGCACCGGCACCCTGCGATAGCGGAAGCGGTGGTGGTGGGCGTGCCGGACCCCATTCTGGGGCAGGCCGTCTGCGCGATCGTCGTGTCCGCCGATCCGGCGCTGGCCGAACGGGACGTCATTCGCCATTGCGCGCGCCATCTGGAGGATTTCATGGTGCCGAAGCTGGTCGAGTTCCGCCCGGCGCTGCCGAAAACCGATACCGGCAAGGTCAGCCGCCGCCTCGCCGCCGAAACAGTGCAGGCGGCGCCATGACCGCGATGCCCAGTCGAGACGCCGATCTGTCGGATCGTCTCGCCATCGACTGCGCGGTCGAAACGGACCGCATCGCCGCCGCGTTGCGCGCGCAATTGCGCGGCATGCGCCGCCGCGGCCTCGTGCTCGGCCTGTCGGGCGGCATCGACTCCAGCGTCTCGGCCGCGCTCGCCGTGCGCGCCGTCGGCGCGGGCAACGTGCTCGGCCTTTTGATGCCGGAGGCCGATTCCGATCCGGACAGCTTGCGGCTCGGCCGGCTGGTCGCCGACACGCTGGGCATCGAAACCGTGGTGGAGGACATCGGTCCGGCGCTCGGTGCCATGGGCTGCTACGAGCGCCGCGACACCTTCATCCGCAAATGCGTGCCTGACTACGGGCCGGGCTGGGCCTCCAAGATCGTCATCGCCAACCGGCTCGAAGGCGAGGGCTACAACATCTCCTCGCTCGTCGTGCAGGACCCGCAGGGAAGGCAGACACGGCTCAGGATGCCGTCGGCGGTCTATCTCGGCATCGTCGCGGCCACCAGCATGAAGCAGCGCACGCGCAAGCAGTTCGAGTATTTCCACGCCGACCGCCTCAATTTCGCGGTGCTCGGCACGCCGAACCGGCTCGAATACGACCAGGGCTTCTTCGTCAAGAACGGCGACGGCGCGGCCGACGTCAAGCCGATCGCCCATCTCTACAAGACGCAGGTCTACACACTCGCCGCCCATCTCGGCATTCCGGCGGAGATCCGGCAGCGCCCGCCGACGACCGACACCTATTCGCTCGCCCAGACGCAGGAGGAGTTCTACTTCTCACTGCCCTATGACAGGATGGATCTGTGCCTGTACGGCCTCAACGAAAGTTTCGCCGCCGAAACGGTTGCCGAAGCGGCCGGGCTGACCTGCGAGCAGGTGGAGCGCGTGTGGGCCGACATCGCCGCCAAGCGCAAGGCGACGCGCTACCTGCACATGCCGCCGCTGCTCGTTGCCGAAGTGGATGAAATCCGCGCCTGATCGCGGATCAATCGAAGCGGCCTCCGATCAGCCGGCTCCAGTTCTCGCCAGCGAGGCCGTTGAGAAAGGCTTGCTGCGTCTTCAAGGCATGCAGGATTCCGGCGTCGCGCGCGTGAACGACCGACGAGGCGACGGGAACGAAGGCGAGCTTTCGCGTCAGCATCGCCTCAAGTAGCGCCGGCTGCGTGCGGCCGCGCAGGCCGCACAGGCCGCGCCGGGCGGCATCGTCCACAAGGCTGTCCATGACCGCGCCGGCCTGCCCCGGTCGCGCCAGCACCTGCAACACCCTTCCGATTCTGCCGGCGCGCGCATGGTAGGCGAAGGCGCCGGTCACAGCACCGTTCGGTGTCTCCACGCGGGAAAAGACGAGGGCGCCGAGATCGGGTCTTGCGGCGGCGTCGGCAAGCATCCTTTCCAGCGGCATGTCGCGCCATGCCGGCCGCAGCGCGAACTGCGCCGACAGCAGCTCCAGAAGGGAAGCGAAACCGGCGCTGTCGATCTCCGAGGCGTGCGCCGCCTTCGCAGGTTCACCCTCCCGCGCCACCGCCCAGCGCCTGTCGCCCGGCTTCAGGGAGCGGCGCAGCAACCCGTCGAAGGCGGCGGCGGCCGGTTTCAGCAGGCGCAGCGGTCCGGCGCGGCCGGCCGCCAGTTCGATGGCGAAGCCGGCCGGGCGGATGACGCGCACCCAGTCGAGGCTGTATTGCGGCAGGACCACGCCGCGCAGCCGGGTCCACAATCGCGCCGAGACCGCGTTCGCCGTCTCGCTGAAGGACAGGTCCTGCGGGCCGTCGACGAACGCCTTCAGGAGCCGCGCACCGGCCATCGGGTCCCTGTCGCGCCCGTCCGCCATCAGCGAACCGCAGACCGCCGCCCGCAGCGGCCGTCCGTCGAGGATCATCGGCAGCGCGTGCACGCCAACGAAGCCGGAAATGCGCCCGGTATCGTCGACGTGGACCAGCGATGCGATGCCGTCGCCGCGTTCCGGCGTCTCCAGGTAGAAGTCGCGTATATAGGCGGTCAGCGCCGCCGGCGCCGGCGCGCGGAGCTTGCGCAGCATCCGCTGGAACAAGCTGGCCACGGCCTCAGCGTCGGCCGCCTCGAAGGGTCTGACCAGGCTCACGCGCCTGCCCCGCTTTCCGCACACAGCCTGGCGATCATGACGCGCGGCTTGCCGTCGATGGTGGCGAAGGACGGCCCCTCGTAGGCCTTAGTGCGCGCGACCAGCGCCGCCACCTGCCGCTCCTGGCCCTCGCCGAACTCGCACAGCAGCCAACCGCCCGGCCTGACAAAGCCGACCGCCTCGCCTACGAGGCGTTGCAGGATGGAGATGCCGTAGGGACCGCCGTCGAAGGCTTCGCGCGGCTCTTGCGCCAGCAGGTGCGCGCTCTTGCCGTCGAGCCGTGCGGAGGAGATGTAGGGCGGGTTGCAGACCACCATGTCGACCGTGCCGGCAAGCGCGTCGCCGGCGAAGGCGTCGAACAGGTCGCCCTGCCGCACCGCGACCCTGCCGGCCAGCGAAAGCCGTTCCGCATTGTCCCGCGCCAGCGCCACCGTTTCGTCGGTCAGGTCGGCGGCCCACAGCCGCGCGTTCGGGCAATGATGCGCGATGGCCAGCGCCAGGTTGCCGGAACCGCAGCACATGTCGACGACGACCGGTTCGCCGGCCATCGTGCCGAGGATCTCGATGGCGCTGGTGCCGAGCAGCTCGGTCTCCCCGCGTGGCACCAGCACGCCGGGCGCCAGCGCCAGCTCAACGCCGAGGAACCGGCACGACGACGCGCCGGATATCTTCACTTTTTCGCTGGGCCAACTTGCCTGGTGTTGCGGCACCGCCGACGCTCCGAAACGAAACTTGTTCGGGTTCTCCCTATCAGGCCCGGGTAAACGAAGACTGATGCGCTGCGTCGGAGGCATTCCGCGCCGCTGCTTCCGACGCATAGGGTCAACAACCGAAAGCCGCCGTGAGGCTTCCCATGTCGTGGAGGGCCGGCTCCGCATCGAATATGAAGATGGCGCCGTTCAGCTCGAAGCAGGCGATTTTCACGTCGTCCCGAGGGCACGATGCACAATCCGGTGGCGGAGGGAGAATGCTGGATCGTGTTGATCGAGCCTGTCAGAACAGGCATACGGGCGACAAGGTGGTGGCCGGGACGCAGCATCAAGGAACAGCTAGGTGAGGCGCAGGCCGCTCGCGCGGATGCTGTTGGTGAGGTGCCCAGATGAAATTGTTCTCGATTGTCGCGCATCCGAGGGACAACAGCTTCTGCCACGCCATTTCCGCCCGGATACGGACAACCATGACAGAGGCTGGCCACGATGTCGTGCACCATGATCTTTACGCAGAATCGTTCTCTCCGTGCCTGACGGCGGACGAGGCCTACACTACCGGCGACACGCTCGAGGTCGCGCTGTCGCGGGTTGCCGACCCCGTCGTGCGGCAACATCGCGAACAGGTCGCGCAGGCAGACGGCCTGCTCGTCGTCCATCCCAATTGGTGGGGAAAGCCACCGGCGATCTTGGCGGGATGGCTCGACCGGGTGCTCGTACCGGGTGTCGCCTACAGGCTGGCGGCCGCCGACGGGTTGCCGGAGGGCCTGCTGAGAATGGAAAAAGCGCTGATCCTCAACACGTCGGACACGCCTGAAGAAAGGGAAAAGGAAGTGCTGGGCGATCCCCTCGAACTGATCTGGGGACGCTGCGTCCTGCCGTTCTGCGGCGTGCAGGATTACGTACGTCATGTTTTCCGGACAGTCACCGACAGCAGCGAGAGTGAACGCCATGGCTGGCTGGCGCAGGCGGAGACTATGGCGAAGAGCATGTTCGCGCGGGTTGAGATAGCGTCAGCATAACCGTTACGACCGCAGTGCCGCTGGCACATGGCAATTTCATGTTGTCACATTGCAGGAAGCCCATAACCTGGATATAAAATAGCCAGATTATGGAGCACGAGCGTCATGAAGATGAGCGAGGGTGTCGAGTGGGGGCTTCATTGCTGCCTTGCCCTTGCCTGGCTGGGGGACGACACGGCCGTCCCGACGGCAACGCTGGCTTCCGCTTTCGATGTCCCGCCGCACTATCTCAACAAGTTCCTGCAGGCTCTGGTCCGGGCCGACATCCTGGCTTCGAGCGCCGGCGTCAAAGGTGGGTTCCGCCTGGCGAAGCGGCCCGAGAAGATCACGCTGCTCGATGTCGTCACGGCGATCGAGGGTCCTGAAGCCTCCTTCCGCTGCACTGAGATCCGAAGGCGCGGCGCCGGCGTTACCGCGCGTCCCTCGGAATTTGCCATGCCCTGCGGAATCGCCATTGCCATGGGGCGTGCCGACGCCGCGTGGCGGCGCGAGCTCGCCGCGCAGACGGTAGCGGACCTGGTGAAGGCCGCCCCGCCGGCGGGCGCCGAACGCATGCGCTGCTGGTACGCCCCCCGCGCCCGATAAGAGACATCAAAAGCTTTCGCGATTGCGCAGGAGTTTAATCTAGATGAATAATATCCAAATTAATGCAACCAGGCCGAACGCGTCGAGCGGGCCAGCGGCTACGTTCGGATTGAGATCGACCCTGGTCCTGGCGCTGGGCACATTCGCGGTTGGCACAGACGCCTTCATCGTGTCGGCCTTCCTGCCGGCAATGGCAGACGGGCTGTCTGTCACGCCGGCGCTCGCAGGCTACTCGGTCACAGCCTTCGCGCTTGCCTACGCGCTGCTGGCTCCGGTCATCGCTGCCGTCACCTCCGCAGTTGCGCGCCGAAGGCTGCTCGTGGCGGCGCTGGTCATCCTTGGTCTTGCAAACATTGCATCGGCCCTGTCGCCAACACTTGGGATTCTCATCCTGACCCGGGTCGTGGCCGCGGCAGCGGCCGCCGCCTATACGCCCAATGCCGGCGCCGTGGCGGCTGCCATCGTGCGTCCCGAGTTGCGGGCCCGCGCCCTCGCCATCGTCATCGGAGGGCTCACCGCAGCGACGGCTCTCGGCGTGCCGCTCGGCCGTATCGCCAGCACGACCATGAGCTGGCGTGCATCGCTCATCCTTGTCGGAATCGTGTCTCTCGCAGCGGCTTTCGGTGTTCTCGCTGTAATGCCGCGGCTACCCGGCAATGTGCCGGTGACGTTGTACCAGCGGCTCGCGATCCTCACGCGCCCGGGCGTCATGGTTGTGCTGCCGCTGACCGTGCTCGGCATGGCGGCATGTTACACGCCCTATGCCTTCACCATCCAGGTTCTCGATTTCCTCCTGGTTCCCGCAACGTCGGTTACGGCGATGCTGCTCGCCTACGGAGCGGGCGCGGTCGTCGGCAATTATGCCTCGGGCTGGGCCACCGACAGGATCGGGCCGAACGCGGTACTGACGTCAGCCTATGCCCTGATGGTCGTCGCCATGGGCGGTCTGGCATGGGTCGCCAGCGCACCCTCGCCAGCCATGATCGGCGTGGTCGCATTGCTGATGGCGTGCTGGGGTGCGAGCAGCTGGGCGCAAACGCCGCCGCAGCAGCACAGGCTGATCGCCGGCGCTCCACAGGAAGCGCCGCTCGTCGTCGCCCTGAATTCATCGGGCATCTATTTCGGCATCTCTATCGGGACGGCGATCGGCAGCCACGCGTTGAGCGATGGGGCGCAGGCCACCTTGTGGTACGGCAGCACGATCGCGATTGTCGCCCTGGTCTATGTGCTGTTGACGGCCATGCGTCACAATTCCCGTGGATAGCCGTGCTCAAGTTGGACCCGCCTCTCGGAGGCGGCATGCGGATACCTGTGTTTACCAGAGCCATGGCCTGCGGCATCAACCTGTCGGGAACCAGGCGCATCGCCAGCGCGCCGACCATTGCCCAGAACCCTCCCAGGGCGACACCGAGCAGGGCGCGCGATACGAGAAGCATCGGCAGATCGGCGGCGCTCGCGCACAGGCCGTGGAGAGGATAAGGAGCGTCGTCAAACTGCAAAGCGGGTAGCGCCGGTCGAATCGAGCGGGTGGTGACGACGATCAAGGACAGAACCATCCCCCCCTCATGGATCGCCGTGACGATCTCGCCGCCGGGACGGTATTTGATCGCCTTAAGGGCCTAGGCGCCACGAATGCCTTTCATAACATCGATTGCAATAAACCTTGCAGGATTTCTATTTTTGACAAAAAAACTTGACTGCATTCGGATTGCAAGGAAATATGCGCCCGCAAGATAGTTTGCAGGACGCCGATGACCATTCTGGAACGGATAAAATCGAACTCGGCAAAGCTGACGGATTCCGATCAGAAGCTGCTTTCCGCCCTGCTCGAGAACCGCATGGAGGCCGCTTATCTCTCTGGGGCCCAGATTGCCGAGCGCGCGCAGGTGCATGAGGCGTCGGCGACGCGGCTGGCGCAGAAGCTCGGCTACAAGGGCTATCCTGAATTGCGGGCCCAGCTCCAGCGGGAGGTGCTGGAGGGGCAGGACGCCGCCAACCGCATGCGCCGTTCGGTTGCGAAAGTGGAACACGGCGATTTCCTGGCGGACCTCGTCGCCGCGGAAGTGACGGCACTGGAGAGCCTGTCACGCTGCATTTCCCAAAGCGAGATCGACGAGGCGGCCGATCGCATCTTCCAGGCCAGGCGAATCTTCATCTTCGGCCAGGGGCACGCCCAGTCGGTGGCGAGCTTCCTGCAGCGGCGGCTCGACCGCTTCGGCATGACCACCATCGCCCTGACCGGGCGCGGGCGCGACATCGCCGAGCGCGTGGTCGGCATGGAGCGCGGCGACCTGGTCCTGGCGCTGGCCTTCCGCAAGCAGCCGAAAAGCTACCCGCCGCTGCTCAGGCACGCGGCGAGCGCCGGCGCCGGCAGCATCCTCATTTCCGATCTCGCCGGCCCGATGATGGAGCCCAGGGCAGACCTGTTGCTGGCGGCGCCGCGCGGCCGGTCGGGCAGCGAATTCCAGACCCCGACGATCCCCTTCGCCATCGTCAACGCGATCCTGATGACGATAGCCGGACGGCATGAGGAGCCGATCATCGGCCGGCTGGAAAAACTGTCGGACCTTTTTGCCGACTTCGAATAAACGGGAGGAAGAACTGTGAAAACAAAAGTAGGAACATGGCTTCGGGCATCCGTGCTCGCCACCGCGATCGCATTGCCGGGCGCGGCCTTGGCGCAGGACCTCGACGCACTGTCGGCGAAGGAACTGCTGCCGCTGGCGATGAAGGAGGGCAGTGTCACGGTCTTCTCGCTGTCGAGCCGCATCGCCCGCATCGAGAAGGCGTTCGAGGCCGCCTACCCCGGCATCGACCTGATCGGTCTCGACATGAGCTCGGTCAAGCAGATCGCTCGCGTCGAGGCGGAACAGCAGGCCGGCGTCCACGCCGTCGATGTGCTCTACATCGCCGACACGCCGGTGGTCTACAAGAAGCTGCTCGATGCCAAGCGTATCACGAACTACGTGCCGCCGCGCGTCGCCGGCGAGCTGGACGATCGCTACAAGGCGCCGCTGCTCGTCCACCGGCTTTCCACCAAGGTGCTGATGTACAACGAGGCCGCCTATCCGAACGGTTCGCCCATCACCAATCTGTGGCAGCTCACCACGCCGGACTGGAAGGGCAAGGTCCTCATGGTCGATCCCGCCCTGCGCGGCGAGTTGCTCGACCTGCTGACCGAGATCGCGCTGCATCCCGACGAGATGGCGGCCGCCTACAAGGCCCAGTTCGGCAAGGACATCGAGGTCGATTCCGATCTTCAGGGCGCCGGCGAGCAATTCGTGCGCGCGCTGTTCCAGAACGACCTGATCCTGGTCGCCAACAGCGACGTGGTGAACAAGGCCGTCGGTGACAAGACGGTCAAGGATGCGCCGGTCGGCTTCGCCACCTATTCGGATCGTCGCGACAACGAGAAGGAAGGCTGGGCGCTGCAGGTCGCCAACAATGTGCAGCCGGCGAACGGCATCCTGTTTCCCACCGTGCTGACCATCGCCGACAAGGCGCCGCATCCGGCGGCGGCGCGGCTGCTGATCGATTTCATGTTCGGCGACGATTCGCCGACCGGCGGGCCCGGCTTCGAACCCTTCAACGTTCCGGGCGACTACGCGACGCGCAAGACGATTTCGGACGATCCGGATTCGGTGCCGCTCGAAAAGCTGAACGCCTGGAGCATCGATCCCGCCAAGGTGGCGGCGACCCGCGGCCGCATCGCCGATCTCATCATCACCCTGCAGTAGTCCGCGCACGAGGCCGGCCCGCCCTCGGCGTGCCGGCCCGGCCCGAGGTTCCATCATGACATTGTCCACGTCGTTCCCATCGAGCGGCAGGTTCGTCCGGTCGCGCCATGCCATGCCCGCGATCCTCCTTGCCGTCGTCGCGCTCCTGGTCGTCGCGCCGCTGCTGAGGATTCTCTGGGCGACGCTCACGCCCGAAGGGCTGGATGCGTGGGTGGCGGTGCTCGCCAGCCCGCTTTCGCAAAACCTCTGGTGGCGGCCGCTGGTCGACACCCTGCTGCTCGGCCTCGGCGTCTGCCTCGGCTGCCTCCTGCTCGGCGGCTTTCTGGCCTGGCTGGTGGTGTTGACGGACCTGCCGGGGCGCAACCTCATCGGCACGCTATCCTCACTGCCCTTCATGATCCCGAGTTTCGCCGGCGCGCTGGCCTGGGGCACGCTGTTCCGCAACGACCGGCTTGGTGGCGCGCCCGGCTACTTCCAGGCGCAGGGCATCGCCATTCCGGACTGGCTCGCCTGGGGTCTTGTGCCGACGCTGATCGTGCTCGTGGCCCACTATTTCTCTCTGGCCTACACCATCATCGCCGCTGCGCTGAGTTCGGTCGGGGCCGACCTAGTCGAGGCCGGGCAGATGGCCGGGGCGCGGCGGTCGCGCATCCTGTTCGGCATCGTCCTGCCGGTGGTGACGCCGGCGCTGGTGGCCGGCGCCTCGCTGACCTTCGCAGGTGCCGTCTCCAATTTCGCCGCACCTGCCCTGCTTGGCCTGCCGGTGCGCATGCACACGCTGTCCACCCGCCTTTTCGGCATGATCGACACCGGCCAGACGGAGCGCGGCTTCGTGCTGGCGCTGCTCCTGATCGGCGTTTCCGCCACGCTGCTGTTCTTCAGCGACCGGCTGGTGTCCGGACGCAAGGCCTTCACCACCGTGACCGGCAAGGGCGGGCGCACCAAGCGCTTTCCGCTCGGCATCTGGCGCTGGCCGCTCTTCGCGCTGGCTGCCGCCATCGGCGTCATGACCTCGATCGTGCCGGTGCTGGTGCTCGCTGCCTCCAGCCTCGCGCCGCAAAGCGGTGCGCTGTTTTCCAACTGGACGCTGTATTTCTGGATCGGCGAGGGCGGCGGGGAGATCGCCCAGGGCCAGGCCGGCCTGTTCCGCAATCCGGTGCTGATCGACGCGCTGTGGACGACGCTCCGTCTGGGCGTGGTCGTGGCGATGACGACGATGGTTCTGGGGCTCGCGCTTGCCTACACCATCGTGCGCAACAAGGGCACGCTGCTCGCCAACGCCTTGAGCCAGCTCGCTTTCCTGCCGCTGCTGGTTCCCAGCATCGCCTTCGCCGCCGCCTATATCGCACTGTTCGGCGCGCCGATCGGGCCGCTGCCCTCGCTCTACGGCACGTTCGCGCTGCTGGTGCTGGCGGCGACCGCCCACAACCTGCCCTATGCGGTGCAGGCGGGGCGTTCCGTGCTCGGCCAGATCTCCACCGACATCGAGGAAAGCGCACGGCTCACCGGCGCCGGCTTCCTCAGGTGCATGGCGGTCATCATCGTCCCGCTTGCCATTCGCGGGCTTTTGGCCGGCGCCATACTGGTCTTCGTCAAGATGGTGCGGGATCTCTCGTTGGTGGTGCTTCTGTTCACCGCCACCTCGCCGGTGCTCTCAATGGTCGCCTACCGGTACGCCTCGGAAGGCTTCATGCAGTTCGCCAACGCGATCACGCTGCTCATCCTCGCCATCTGCCTGGTGGCGTCGTTTCTCGCGCATGTTCTCCAGCACCGTGTCCAGAAGTGGAAGCAATCATGACAACCCATGCCGCCGCGGCGCCGGACGCCATCCAGATCAGGCAACTCGTCAAGCGGTTCGGTGATTTCACCGCCGTCCGCAACGTCGATATTTCCGTGCCGGCGGGATCGTTCCTGGTTCTGGTCGGGCCGTCGGGTTGCGGCAAGTCCACGCTGCTGCGCATGCTGGCGGGACTGGAGGCGCCAACCTCCGGTTCCATCGCCTTCGGCGGCCGCACGATCTCCAGCGGTGAAGGCGGCGTCATCGCCGATGCCGGCGCGCGCGACGCGGGCCTGGTGTTCCAGAGCTATGCACTGTGGCCGCACATGACCGTCGCCGGCAACATCGCCTGGCCGCTGAAGGTGGCCAGATGGCCGAAGGAAAAGCGCGAACAGCGCATCGACGAAGTGCTGGCCTTCCTCGGCATCGGCGCGCTGCGCGAGCGCTATCCGGCCGAGATTTCCGGCGGCCAGCAGCAGCGCGTCGCCATTGCACGCACGATCGCGCCGAAGCCCAGCATCCTCCTGTTCGACGAACCGCTGTCGAATCTCGATGCCAAGCTGCGCATCGAGATGCGCAGCGAACTCATGCGCATCCACCGCGCCACCGGCGCCACCTCCGTCTATGTCACCCACGATCAGGTCGAGGCGATGACCATGGCGACCCATGTGGCGGTGCTGAACAACGGGCGTGTCGAGCAGTTCGGCAGTCCGATCGATCTCCTGCGCCATCCGCGCACCACCTTCGTCGCTTCCTTCCTCGGCACGCCGCCGGCCAACCTTCTACCGGTGAAGCGCAACGCCGACATGCTCACCTTCGGCGACGTGCCGCTGGCACCGGCCGGCATCGCCGGAGCACAAACCGAAGTGCAGCTTCTCTATCGCGCGCAGGACATTGCGGTCGGCGCCCTGAACGGCAAGCCGAAGCTGGTCGCGAAATTCGCCGAGGCGGCGCCCATCGCCGGCCAGACCATGGTCACCGCCATGGTCGGCGACCTGCGCATCACCGCCATGGCCGACGGCTATTTCACCGCATCGCCCGGCGAAACCGTGGACCTCACCTTCATCCGGACGCCCGATGCCGTCTTCACCGCCGCGGGCGAAAGGATCGATCAATGAGACTGATATTGTTGCGCCACGGCGAAACCCGGTGGAACGCCGAACAGCGCCTGCAGGGGCAGGACAATTCGGAGCTGTCCGAACGCGGCATCCGGCAGGCGCGCCAGTTCACGCCCTATGCCAGGGCGCTGCTTCCCGCACAGGTCGTCTCCTCGGACCTCGGCCGCACCCGCCAGACCGTTGAGATCATCGGCTACCCGGATGCGCCGTCGGACGCGCGGCTGCGGGAACTCGACATGGGCGAATGGACCGGAAGGACCAAACACGATCTGATCTGCAAGCAGCCAGAGGACTATGCGGCCTGGCGCGCGGGGACCTTCACGCCGGCAAGGGGCGAAACGTGGCGGTCATTCCGCGCGCGCGTGGCAGACGGCATCCGCGACTGGCTGCGCAGGACAGAGGGCGACCTGCTTGCCGTGGTGCACGGCGGCGTGGTGCGCGCCGCCTGCGACGAATTCCTCGGCCTGCCTCCGTCGCGCGTGGTTCCGGTCACGCCGGGCACGGCGACGATCCTCAGCTTCGCGTCTCCCGACGCGCCGGACGCGTTGCTCGAGGGATACAATATCGGGTCCGTGGTACCGGATCTGGCCGTCGCGGACTGACACATCCGTTCCAGGCGCTTGGTTGGCCGTTCGAGAGGTCGCGGCAAGGGACCGTCCCCTTGCCGATGTCCAGCGACAGGCAGTGCCTTCTGGCACCAGATAAGCGAACCCCACCCAAAGCAAACGATTTCGTCCAGACAATTGCCCCGACGCATTGGAGTTTCGGCCAGCTTTGCAGCCTTTTCGGTTCACCGGCCACTACATGCGCGCGTCAGTTCGCGCGATTTCACTTCGTTCGAGTTGGCTGAATATCTCCTTCTCTCAACCGGTTGAGAAGCTGCCGGAAACTCGAAACCGCTCGCATCGAGGTAGCCTGCGGGTCGGCGGACGCGGCAATCCAGGTCGCGGCATGGCTGGCCGCTCCATTGATCAGCCGCGCGGCGGCCTCGGTGTCGAGTTCAATGAGCAGCCCGTCAGCCTTGAGATCGTCCAGGCTTTTCTTGAGCGTCGTGACGCAGTTGTCGGTGCTCGCCCACTGTGAGACGTCGCCGAGAACCGCCGGCCCGTCGCGGAACATGATGCGCTGGATCTCGGGCTCCAGCGCCATTTCTATATAGGCCGTCCATTCATCAACCAGCCCCTGCCATCGCGTCGGCGCGCGCCGCGATATCTGACTGAGCCGTTCGGCCATCTCGGTATCGATCTGTTCGACGACCGCCCGCAGCAGTCCCTGCTTGTCGCCGAAATGATGGTAGAGCGCGCCGCGCGTCAGGCCAACCGCGGCCGTAAAGTCATCCATGGACGCGTCGGTGTAGCCGACCGTGCCGAACGCCTTTCGCGCGGCCTGCAGAAGCCTGGACCGCGTCTCCGCCATCTTTTCCTTGCGCGTGCCGGCCATGGCAATTCTCCTACATACGTATCGTATCTCAGTTGACGTACGTATCGTATGTCACTATCTCATTCACATACGCTGCGTATATATTGGATTCAGGTTCCAAATCAAGGACGGTTCCCATGGCAAACCCCTATGCAGAAATCTTCAAGGCGCGCGGCGCCAAAGGCTTTTCAAGTGCCGCGTTCGTTGCGCGGCTGCCCGTTGCGATGGCGCCGATTGGCATTGTCGCCATGCTCTCCCAAACGCATGGCGAATACTGGCTCGCAGGCGCCGTTTCGGCTACTTTCGCTCTCGCCAATGCGCTCGTCTCACCGCAAATCTCCCGGCTGGTGGACAGATACGGCCAGGCTCGTATCGCCATGCCGGCGGCTATCGTTTCAGCTGTTGCCTTTGTTCTTCTGATTGCCGCAGCCAACCAGAGATGGCCGGCATGGGTCCTGTTCGCCGCGGCCCTGGCCGCCGCGACGATGCCGAGCATCTCCGCCATGGTGCGGGCGCGCTGGAGCGAAGTGTTCCGCGACCGCCCCGAACTGAACACCGCCTTTGCATTCGAGTCGGCCGCCGACGAGTTGATATATATCGCCGGCGCGTCTCTTTCGGTCGGCCTGGCCGTCTCCTTCTTTCCTGAAGCGGGCATGCTGGCAAGCACCGCCCTGCTTGCCGTCGGGATGATGGCCTTCCTGCTGCAGCGGGCGAGCGAGCCCGCCGTCCGGCCGATCCATTCCGGCCAGCACAAGGGCTCTGCCGTCAGGCTTCCCGCCGTCAGGCTGGTCACCTTGGCGCTGGTGTTTGTCGGCGCCACTTTCGCCACGGCGGAAGTCGCCTCGGTGGCCATCACCGAACAGCTTGGACAGCCTGGCGCGGCCAGCCTGGTGATCGGCGTCTATGCCGTCGGCTCCTTTGCGGTTGGCCTCATTCTGGGAGCGCTCAACCCGAAAATGCCGCTGCACCGCCAGATGCTCATCGCCGTCAGCGTGCTGGCTCTTACCGCGTTGCCGCTTCTGTTCGCCGGCACGTCGGTCCCGCTTCTTGCGGCAGCCGTGTTCCTGAGCGGCGTGGCAATCTCGCCGACCTTCATCACCGCCTTCGGGGTGATCGAGCGCAAGGTCCCCGAATCCATGCTGACCGAAGGCGTGACCTGGGTCATGACCGGCATCGGAATCGGCATGGCTCTGGGCGCGTTCATCTCCGGCTGGGTCGTCGACAATTACGGCCCGCAGAATGGCTTCTGGGTGTCGGTCGCAGCCAGCGCCGCCGCCGTGCTGACCGTGGGAATTGGCCAAGGCAGTTTGTCCGACAGCAAACTTCACACAACCGGCAGGACAGAACTCCAGCCGGCGGAATAGTTCGACCACCCCAGGCATGGCATGGCTCCTCGGCGCCATGCCATGCCACCGTTGGATGGCGAAAAACGGCAGATATCCGAGACGCAACGGAGCGTGAAAAAGCTCCTCCCCCTTGCAGTCAAAATCGGCCAGAGCCGAAATTCTGCAATATCCAGCGCAGCATAAAGATCACCCAGTTCAGCCTCACTGCTTAAATGATCTGAACCTCGACAGCTGACTGTTATGAGTTAGAGTTTCCACGGCAAGATCCCCTGGCTGGGAGAGGCAGTCTGGCCTGCTGCCGGTTTTTCGGACACCAGGTTAAGCTAACATAGCTTTCGCCCCGAACTCGACGGGGCTCATATAGTCCAGTGTCGAGTGCCGTCGCCGGGGATTGTAGAGGCGCTCGATGTAATCGAACACGTCGGCCCTGGCGTCATCGCTCGTCCTGTAGACCAAGCGGGCTGTCCGCTCGGTTTTCAGTGACGAGAAGAAGCTCTACATCGCAGCATTGTCCCAGATGTTGCCCCGAACGGCTCATCGAGCAGGTGATGCCGTGATCGGCCATCAGGCGCTGGAACTGCTCGCTCCTCTATTGGCTGCCCTGGTCGCTGTGGTGCAGCAGGCTGTCCGGTTTGCCTCAGCGCCAGATCGCCATGATGAGGGCGTCGGTGACGAGCCGCTCGATATCGAGTTGCTCTGGCTTCATCTGACCGTGGCCGGGAAAGGCGTGCTGCGGATCGGCCGACAGGCCGCGCACCCATTCGCGCAGCACAAAGCTCGAGACGCGGAAAAGAAGTCGATGCGCTTCCTCCATGATGCCGAAGAGCCGCCTCCTCTCCTCCATCCGAATATGGCGCACCGCTACCACGCCCGGGTCGACGAGCTTTACGCCGCACTTCAGGAAGATTCGGAGGAAACGCGCATGACGGCGGCCAAGTTGGTCCGGTCCCGCTTCAAGGAAATCATCCTCACGCCCGAAGAAACCGGGATGCAGATCGACGTGGGCGTCGATCTAGCCGGAATCCCGAGCATTTCCCTTAACAGCAAAAGGCCCGCCAGAGGCGGGCCAATCGCAAATTGAGGTGGTTGCGGGAGTAGGATTTGAACCTACGACCTTCAGGTTATGAGCCTGACGAGCTACCGGGCTGCTCCATCCCGCGTCAACCAGCATAAGATAAGTTCGCACTTACCCATTTTCCAGTCCGCCAAATGAAAAGGCCGCTCGCGCGGCCCGTCATTCCCGTTTGGCGGGCCAATCGTAAGGAGAAGATTTCAACGTGCGTTTTGTAGACCTGGCAGCGACCTACTCTCCCGCGTCTTGAGACGAAGTACCATCAGCGCTGGGGCGTTTCACGGCCGTGTTCGGAATGGGAACGGGTGCAGCCACCCCGCCATAACCACCAGGTCGGCAAAGCGCACGTTTTCGAGAAGCTGTTTTCTGTGCCGTCATCTTTCAGATGGGCATAAGGAATGAGAACGATCAAGCCGATCGAACTATTAGTACCGGTAAGCTTCAAGCGTTGCCGCTCTTCCACACCCGGCCTATCAACGTGGTCGTCTTCCACGGTTCTCAGGGAATACTCGTTTCAAGGTGGGTTTCCCGCTTAGATGCCTTCAGCGGTTATCCCGTCCGGATATAGCTACCCTGCAATGCGGCTGGCGCCACAACAGGTCCACCAGAGATCCGTCCATCCCGGTCCTCTCGTACTAGGGACAGATCCTTTCAATATTCCTACACCCACGGCAGATAGGGACCGAACTGTCTCACGACGTTCTGAACCCAACTCACGTACCGCTTTAAATGGCGAACAGCCATACCCTTGGGACCTGCTCCAGCCCCAGGATGCGATGAGTCGACATCGAGGTGCCAAACAACCCCGTCGATATGGACTCTTGGGGGTCATCAGCCTGTTATCCCCGGCGTACCTTTTATCCGTTGAGCGATGGCCCTTCCACGCGGGACCACCGGATCACTATGACCGACTTTCGTCTCTGCTCGACTTGTCAGTCTCGCAGTCAGGCAGGCTTATGCCATTGCACTCAGCGAACGATTTCCGACCGTTCTGAGCCCACCATCGCGCGCCTCCGTTACTCTTTAGGAGGCGACCGCCCCAGTCAAACTACCCACCATACATTGTCCCGGACCCGGATAACGGGCCGCGGTTAGACATCCATAGTAATAAGGGTGGTATTTCAAGGGTGGCTCCACCAAGGCTGGCGCCCTGGCTTCAAAGCCTACCACCTATCCTACACATGCCACTACGAATGCCAATGTAAAGCTATAGTAAAGGTGCACGGGGTCTTTCCGTCTAACCGCAGGAACCCCGCATCTTCACGGGGAATTCAATTTCACTGAGTAGATGCTGGAGACAGCGGGGAAGTCGTTACGCCATTCGTGCAGGTCGGAACTTACCCGACAAGGAATTTCGCTACCTTAGGACCGTTATAGTTACGGCCGCCGTTTACTGGGGCTTCGATTCAGAGCTTGCACCCCTCCTCTTAACCTTCCAGCACCGGGCAGGCGTCAGACCCTATACGTCGCCTTGCGGCTTCGCAGAGCCCTGTGTTTTTGATAAACAGTCGCTACCCCCTGGTCTGTGCCACCCTCCCATGGTTGCCCATGAAAGGGTCACGCTTCTTCCGAAGTTACGCGTGCAATTTGCCGAGTTCCTTCAGCATCCTTCTCTCAAGCGCCTTGGTATACTCTACCTGACCACCAGTGTCGGTTTCGGGTACGGTCT
>NZ_SSNY01000013.1:0-80000 GCF_004801285.1 Ollibium composti | reverse complement strand
AGGCCGGCGCCGGGCTCGACGAGGGCGCGGTGCAGGTCGCCGCGCTCCATTATGTCGACCCGCAACGCTTCGGCGACCAGCTCAGCCAGTCCATGGCCGGCTCCTACGGCGTGAAGATCGTGCCGGAGAACGTCTCGGTGGCGCCGCGCGCCGAGGCCGAGAGCGACGACGCTCCCTCCTTCGCCGAAGAGATCATCCCCTTCACCAAGGACACCGACATCGCCGGCGCGCTCGCCGATTCGGGCTACACCGGCGACGATGCCGTCAACATGGCCGAAGCGATCGGCAAGCTGCTCAACACGACGGCGCTGAAGGCCGGTAGCGTGCTGCGCGTCGGCCTGGAGATTCACGGCGACGCGGCCAGGATCGTGCGCACCGGCGTCTACGACCGCACCCGCCACATCGTCACCATCGCGCTGGACGACCGCGGCCAGTACGTGCCGGCGCAGGAGCCGGACCCCAACCCCGAACTTTTGACCGCCTTCGACGATTCGCCGCCGCAGACCGTGCGCGGCAGCCTGCCCAACGTCTATGACGGCATCTACCGCGCCGCCTATTCCTACGGCATGTCGAAGAAGATGACCCAGCAGGTGGTCAGGCTTCTGGCGTCCGACGTCGACTTCCAGTCAAGGCTGAACCCGTCCGACCGGCTGGAAGTGCTGTTCTCCCAACCCGATGGCGACGACGGCGCATCCGACGATTCGGAGCTGCTTTATGTCTCGGCCTCGATCGGCGGCATGACGCGCAACCTCTACCGCTTCCAGATGCAGGACGGCACCTTCGACTATTTCGACGAGGAAGGCCGCAGCGCCGAGCAGTTCCTGCTGCGCAATCCGCTGCCGGCCGGCAAGTTCCGTTCCGGCTTCGGCGCTCGCCGCCATCCGATCCTGGGTTATGTGCGCATGCACACCGGCGTCGACTGGGCGGCCCCCGTCGGCACGCCGATCATCGCCGCCGGCAACGGCGTCATCGAAAAGGCGGGCTGGGCCGGCGGCTACGGCAAGCAGATCATGATCCGCCACGCCAACGGCTACGAAACCTCCTACAACCACCAGAGCGCCTTCGCCAAGGGCATCGCGCCCGGCGTGCGGGTGCGCCAGGGCCAGGTCATCGGCTATCTCGGCCAGACGGGCCTCGCCACCGGCCCCCACCTGCATTACGAGTTGATCGTCAACGGCACCAAGGTCGATCCGATGCGCGTGCGCCTGCCCACCGGCCGCGTGCTGAAAGGCGACGATCTCACCGCCTTCAAGCGCGAGCGCGAGCGCATCGACGAACTGCTGAAGCAGCAGGATTCGGATCAGCTGAAGGTGGCAAGCGCCAAGGTGGAGGGATAAGGCAGCTGGGCAGTAAGGGAATAAGGCAATAGGTACTTGCCCCGAACCTCTTTCCCCTACTGCCCTACTGCCCTACTGCCCTACTGCCCTATTCCCCTACTCCCTCAATCCACAAACTCCACCGTCACCCCCTGCTTGACCAGCTTCGCCAGTTCGTTGGCGTCCCAGTTGGTCAGGCGCACGCAACCATGGCTCTCGGTCTTGCCGATCTTCGAGGGTTCGGGCGTGCCATGGATGCCATAGGTCGGCTTGTCGAGCGCGATCCAGATCGAACCGACCGGCCCGTTCGGCCCCGGCGGAATGGTCAGCACCTTGTCGTTCTCGCCCTGCTTGAAGTTGATCTTGGGATTGTAGGTGTAGTTCGGGTTGAAGGCGACGCGCGACACCGCATGCGTGCCGGTGGGCGAAGGCGTGTCGGCCGAACCGATGGTGGCCGGATAGCTCGCCACCAGCTTGCCGGCCGCATCATAGGCGAAGACTTCCTTCTTGCCCTTGTCGGCGACGATATGCGCCACCGGCGTCGACACCAGCCGGCCGAAATTGGCGACCTTGATGACGGTGCCCGGCCGGTTGAAGTTCACGCCGGGATTGAGCGCCTTGAGATAGTTCTCGTCCATGTGGAAGCGCTCGGCCAGCGCCTCGGTAACGGAGGTGAAGCCCAGCCGTTCGAGTTTTGCCTTGGCACCGTAGTCTTCCGGCACGGACGCGACATAGGGGCCGGCGGCATCCTCGGCCGTGATGGTGTAGCTGGCGAAGGGGTCGCCGCCGGTCCGCGCCAGCTCCGCCTTGATGGCCGCCGAATCGGTCGACCGCAGCCGGCTGCCGGTGATCTGCGCATAGGAGGCGAGCGCCTTGTCGACGTTCGAGCCGAAGCGGCCGTCGATGACGCCCGGCGAGGCCCCCGCGCGGTCGAGCAGCACCTGCAACGCCGCCACGTCCTCGCGCGCGCCGAGCGAAAGCGACGGGTCAACCGTCGTTCCGGCTCCGATCTTCGGCTGCTCGGGCGCCGGCTCCGTCGCCTTCGCGGCCGGCTGTGCCGGCTGGACCGCTGCTTCCTCGAGCGGCTTGCGCTCGATCGGCCCACCCTCGACCGGCTTGCGCGCGACAGACGGTGGCGCGACCGGCGAGTCCTCGCCGTAGCGGTCGCTTTCGCCGGGCGCCGGCGGGTACCGGTCGTCCGGAACGCCGAAACCGTCGTCGCCGAAGCCGCCGTCATCGATGCCGAACCCGTCGTCGCGCAGGCGCTCCTCCCGCATCTGGCGGCGGCGCAGCCGGGCCATGTCTTCGGGATCGTCGAGATAATAGCGATCACTTCCGGGCGGCGGCTCGTCCAGGCGCTGCGCGCGCTCGCGCAGGCGCAGCTGACGGCGATCGAGCCGGCCCTGCGGCGGCTGTATGGCGATCACCTTGCCGGTGTAGGAATCGACGATGACCCGGTTGCCGCGTCCATCGTAGAAAACCTCGTAGTCGCCGTTCTGGGCGACCTGCAATCCGTCTGAATCGACCGGCGCGGCCACGCGCGGCGCCTCAATCGCTTCGCCACCCGGCAATGCGGCCAGGGCCTCCGATGCCGTCAGCCCGGCGAAAAGCGTCGAGAGAAGCAAAAGCGTACGGACCATCTGGCCAAAAATCTCCGGTCGTTCCCGTTGCCGTCCTGCCCGTACGGCGCGGCAAACCCCTTCGCACGTAACCTGACAACCCATCTATTGGTTCCAACATGAACCGGGCATGAAAATGGCGAAGCGCTGGCGACAAGCAAAAGCCCCCGCTCATCGCGGGGGCCTCGCCATTCCATGCGTTCCGGCGCTTACGCCGCCTTGTCTTCCTTCACCGCGCTCGGCTTGGACCGGAAGTTCAGCCGGTCGGAGCCTGCGGTGACCTTGACGGTGGAACCGTCGAGGATCTCGCCGCCGAGGATCTTTTCGGCCAGCGGGTCCTGCAACTCCTTCTGCATGACGCGCTTCAGCGGCCGCGCGCCATAGGCAGGGTCGTAACCCTTCTCGGCCAGCCACTCGACCGCATCGTGATCGAGGTCGAGCGCGATCTTGCGATCCTCGAGTAGCTTTTCCAACCGCTTCAGCTGGATCTCGACGATCTGGCCCATGTCCTGCCGGCGAAGCCGGTGGAACAGGATGATCTCGTCGACACGGTTCAGGAACTCCGGTCGGAAATGCGCGCGCACGACGTTCATCACATCGTCGCGCACCAGGTCGACGTCCTGGTCTTCGGTCAGGTTGACCAGATATTCCGAGCCGAGGTTCGAGGTCATGACGATGAGGGTGTTGCGGAAGTCGACCGTGCGGCCCTGCCCGTCGGTCAGGCGGCCGTCGTCCAGCACCTGCAACAGCACGTTGAACACATCCGGATGCGCCTTTTCGATCTCGTCGAACAGGATCACCTGATAGGGCCGCCGCCTGACCGCCTCGGTCAGCACGCCCCCCTCCTCATAGCCGACATAGCCGGGAGGCGCGCCGATAAGGCGGGCCACGGAGTGCTTCTCCATGAACTCGCTCATGTCGATGCGCACCATCGCCGTCTCGTCGTCGAACAGGAACGAGGCCAGCGCCTTGGTCAGCTCGGTCTTGCCGACGCCCGTGGGGCCGAGGAACATGAACGAGCCGATCGGCCGGTTCGGGTCCTGCAAGCCGGCGCGGGCACGTCGCACCGCCTTGGAGACGGCTTGCACCGCTTCGCCCTGGCCGACGACGCGCTTGGCGATCTCGTCTTCCATGCGAAGCAGCTTCTCGCGCTCGCCTTCCAGCATCTTGTCGACCGGAATGCCGGTCCAGCGAGAGACTATATGGGCGACGTGGTCGGGGGTGACCACCTCTTCCACCATGCCGCCACCCTGACCGTCGCGCGCCTCGGCTTCCTTGAGCTTCTTTTCCAGCTCCGGGATCTTGCCGTAGGCCAGTTCGCCGGCCTTCTGGAATTCGCCCTTGCGCTGGGCGATCGCCAGTTCGTTGCGGGCTTCGTCCAGTTCCTTCTTCAGATCCGCCGCTTCGCCGAGCTTGGCCTTTTCGGACTGCCACTTGGCCGTCAGCGCGTCGGATTCTTCCTCCAGCCCGGCAAGCTCGGTCTCCAGCCGGGCCAGACGATCCTTGGATGCCTCATCCTTCTCGACCTTCAGCGCCTCGCGCTCGATCTTAAGCTGCATGATGCGGCGGTCGATCTCGTCCAGCGCCTCGGGCTTGGAGTCGACCTGCATGCGCAGCCGCGAGGCGGCCTCGTCCACCAGGTCGATCGCCTTGTCCGGCAGGAAGCGGTCGGCGATGTAGCGGTTCGACAGCGTCGCAGCCGACACCAGCGCCGAGTCCGAGATGCGCACCTTGTGGTGCTGCTCGTACTTCTCCTTCAACCCGCGCAGGATGGAGATGGTGTCCTCCACCGACGGCTCGTCGACGAAAACCGGCTGGAAACGGCGGGCAAGCGCCGCGTCCTTCTCGATATACTTGCGGTACTCGTCCAGCGTGGTGGCGCCCACGCAGTGCAGCTCGCCCCGCGCCAAAGCGGGCTTGAGCAGGTTGGAGGCGTCCATCGCCCCATCCGCCTTGCCGGCGCCGACCAGCGTGTGCATCTCGTCGATGAACAGGATGATGCCGCCGGCGGCAGCCGTGACCTCGTTGAGCACGGCCTTCAGCCGCTCTTCGAACTCGCCGCGATACTTCGCGCCTGCGATCAGCGCGCCCATGTCGAGCGCCATCAACTGCTTGTCCTTGAGCGATTCGGGCACGTCGCCGTTGACGATGCGCAGCGCCAGCCCCTCGGCGATGGCCGTCTTGCCGACGCCCGGCTCGCCGATGAGGACCGGATTGTTCTTGGTGCGGCGCGAAAGAACCTGGATCGTGCGGCGAATCTCGTCGTCGCGGCCGATGACCGGATCGAGTTTTCCGCTGCGCGCATCGGCCGTCAGGTCGCGCGCGTACTTCTTCAGCGCATCATAGGCCTGCTCGGCGGATGCCGAATCGGCCGTGCGGCCCTTGCGGATGTCGTTGATGGCGGCGTTCAGCGCCTGCGGCGTGACGCCGGCCTTGGCGAGAATATCGGCGGTCTTGGCCGACTTCTCCATGGCGAGCGCCTGCAACAGCCGCTCGACCGTGACGAACGAATCGCCAGCCTTCTTGGCGAGGTCCTCGGCGGTCGAGAACACTTTCGCCAGGGGCTGCGCCATATAGAGCTGGCCGTTGCCGCCCTCGACCTTGGGCATCGCCTCGAGCGCGGCATCGACGCCGAGTTCGACGTCGCGTGGCCGCCCGCCGGCGCGTTCGATCAGCGAGGCGGCGAAACCATCGTCGTCGTCGATCAGCGCTTTCAGGATATGTTCGGGGGTGAACTGCTGGTTGTTGCGGTTGAGCGCATATTGCTGCGCGGACTGGATGAAACCACGCACGCGCTCGGAATATTTTTCAAGATTCATACCTGTCTCCTTCCGTCACCGGCCCGCTTTGCGGCACCGGATCGGCCTTGGTGACGGACCCGCTTGGCAAGCCGGGTCCTGTTCCTGAGCGAATATGGTGCGGCTTCCGGCATCCCTCAAGGGCGCGGCAGGGGCCTGAAAGGCGAAGGCCGGGAAAAATTCCACGGACGCGAACCGCGCTTCCCACCGCGGCCCGTCCATGCCATGTCCGCAAACGAAAAACCTCTTGAGGGAGAGTTGGCCGATGCCCTTCTACCAGACCGCCGCCGGCGTCGCGGCAGCATGCTACATGCTGGCTCTCGCGCTGCTGATCGCGCTTCATGGCGTCGAGCGGCAGCGCAACCCGGTCAGCACTGCTGTCAGCGACTACGGCACCGGCAAGGCGGCGAAGCTGTTCAAGGTCTATGGAGCGGCCGGCATCATTGGTGCTGCGGCGCTCTGCCGGGCGATGCTGGATTATCCCGGCGCGGAATTTCCCCGCGCCGCCGTCTGGTGCCTGGGCGCGCTGGCCGTGCTCAGGCTCGGCATCTTCGCCTTCAAGACCGATGAAGGCGCCTTCGGCCGCACGCGCGAAGGCATCATCCATCTCGTCTTCGCGGTGGTGACCTTCACGCTGGCCTACGAGGTCGTCAGCTTCGGCGGCCCGACGGCGCTTGCGATCACGACGGGGCCGCTCAACGCGGCCTTCGCCCTGCTCGGCTGGATCGTGCCGGTCTCGCTGGGCCTGGTGGTCGTGACGATGGTGCTGCCCAGGTTGCGCGCTTTCTTCGGCCTGGCCGAGCGCGCCTTCCTGGTGTCGACTCTGCTGTGGTTCCTGCTTCTGGCGGCCCGGCTGTTCGCCGGCGCCTGAACAGGTCTATCAGCCTTCGACAGATGCCGGGGCGTCGCCGGCCTCGGTGGCGGCCGGCTGATCGGCAGCGCTTTCGGCGGTACGGCTGCGGCGCGGACGCCTCGTCTTGCGCGGCGCGGCTTCCTCGCCGCCGGCGCTTTCGGCCTGCTCGACCTGCGCAACTAAGCCGGCCGGACCGAGATCGGCAACGGCTGCCGCAGGGTTGGGGGCAGCGGCGACAGGAGCCGTTTCAGCAGGCGTATCCGCCTGCACCGATTCCGCCCTGGCTTCGGCCGGCTCAGCGGCCGCCTCGCGGCGCTCGCCCTGCTCGTTGCGCGGGCCACGGTCGGGGCGCTGGCCGTTCTGGTAGCCGTTGCGGCGATCGCGATGGTGGCGGTTGCCGCCATTCTCGCGGCCTCCGTTCTCACGACCATTGCCTTCGCCGTTGAGCGCGACTTCGGCCGGCATGCCCTCGATCACCGGCTGCGGGCCGGCGCCATGGTTGACCGCCGCGACCGGCGCCTCGGCGGCATTGCCGGCGCCCTCGAAGTCCTCGCGCTCGTCGTCCATATCGTCGTCGAACTCGTCGCGGTTCTGCTGCTGGTGCTGGATCGGCATCTGTGCCTGCGCGGCGGCGATGATGCGGTTGTAGTGTTCGGCATGCTGGAGATAGTTCTCGGCCATCACGCGGTCGCCGGAGCTTTGCGCATCGCGGGCCAGCGTGGCGTATTTCTCGGCGATCTGCTGGGCGGAGCCGCGGATCTTCACGTCCGGCCCGTTGCTCTCATAATTGCGGTTGAGCGGGTTCGGGCCCCGGCGGTTGTTATTGTTGTTGTTATTATTGTTGTTGCCGCCGTTACGGCCGCGCATGCGCCTGTTCTGCTGTTGTGGCCTCATCAGGACTCTCTTCCAGATTGAACTTGAAAAAACTCTCCGCGTACGGCGGCGCTCATGCGGCCTGCCGTCTCGCTGTTTCACCGGTGCTCGCCCGCATCGATTGCGTTGGCGCCACGATATTCCTGTTCCGGTTACATCACTTGCCGGACGATTCCCGCACGAAGCTTGGGCGTCGTTTGCGCAAGAAGGCAGCTATTTCCAAGGAAACCGAATCGCTTAAGAGCACTGCCTGCTTCGTTCATCCGGTTGGCCGGACCTAAACGCATTTTACCGGGCTTGCCAAGCGTTTTTTTCGCCGCACCCGGCTTTTCATACCGGTGAAAACACCAGGACACGGTCGTTGCCTGCCAGATCGCGCATCGCCTCCAGGACAATAAAGCCTGTCCGCTCGAACAACGCCGTCACATCTTCCTTCTGTGTGCTGCCGATCTCGACGGCAACGATGCCGTCCTTCTCCAAATGCGCCGCCGCGTTGGCAGCGATGATACGATAGGCATCCAGACCGTCAGCGCCGCCGTCCAAGGCGCGGCGTGGGTCGAAATCGCGCACCTCCTTTTGCAGGGCCGCGATCTCCTTGCCCGCTATATAGGGCGGATTGGAGACGATTGCATCGTATCGGCCCGAAATTTTCTCGAACCAGTCGGATTTCAGTGCGCGAAAGCGCCCGCCGAGCCCGAGGTCGGCACCATTGCGCTCCGCCGTCGCCAGCGCGTCGGCCGAAATGTCGACGCCGGTCGCCTCTGCCTGCGGCGCTGCCGAAAGCAGCGCCAGCGCGATCGCCCCGGTACCGGTGCCGAGATCGAGGATGCGGCAGCTGCCTTTGCCTTGCGCCGCGCGCCTGACCAAGGGCAGAACGGCCTCGACCAGCGTTTCGGTGTCGGGGCGCGGCTCCAGCGTCTCCGTCGAGAGAGACAGCCGAAGCCCGTAGAATTCGCGGAAACCGAGGATGCGATGCACCGGCTCGCCGGCGATCCTGCGAGCGAGCGCGGCCTCGACGGCTGCAACGGTGGCAGGATCGATCATCCAGTCAGGTTGCGAGATGGCCTGCGTGCGCGTCGTGCCGGAAAAATGCTCGACCAGCAGGCGGGCATCGAGCGCGGCATCCACGATACCCGCCTCGGCCAGCTGGCCGCGCGCCTTTCGCAGAAGTTCCGCCAGCGTCGAGGCCATAGCCCCTCCCCTGAGCGGGGGAAGACGGCTCGAATGATCGGAGGGGGGGCTTTGCACCATCGGTCGCGGTGCCCCTAGTCTTCCTTCATGTCGACCAGCAGCTTCGACTGGTGGTCGGCGATGAGCGCGTCGACCACTTCGTCCAGTTCGCCCTCCATCACCCGGTCGAGCTTGTAGAGGGTGAGGTTGATACGATGGTCGGTCAGCCGCCCCTGCGGAAAATTGTAGGTGCGGATGCGTTCCGAGCGGTCGCCCGAGCCGACTTGCGATTTTCGCGATTCCGAGCGCTCCTCGGCGGCGCGGCTGCGCTCCATGTCGTAGAGCTTGGCGCGCAGGATCTGCATGGCGCGCGCCCGGTTCTGGTGCTGCGACTTCTCCGCCTGCACCACCATGATACCGGTCGGCAGGTGGGTGATGCGAACGGCCGAATCGGTGGTGTTGACGTGCTGGCCGCCGGCGCCGGAGGCGCGCATCGTGTCGATGCGGATATCCTCGGGGCGGATGTCGATATCCACCTCCTCGGCTTCCGGCAGCACCGCCACCGTCGCCGCCGAGGTGTGGATGCGCCCTTGCGCTTCCGTCGCCGGCACGCGCTGCACCCGGTGAACGCCGGATTCGAACTTCAGATGCGCGAACACGCCCTTGCCCGAGACGGAAGCGACGATTTCCTTGAACCCGCCGGCATCGCCGTCGCTGGCCGACACCGTCTCGAAGCGCCAGCCCTTTTCGGCGGCATAGCGCTCGTACATGCGGAAAAGATCGCCGGCGAACAGGGCAGCCTCGTCGCCGCCCGTGCCGGCGCGGATTTCCAGGATGGCGTTCTTCTCGTCGGCCGCGTCCTTCGGCAGCAGCAGGATCTGGATATCCTGTTGCAGTGCCTCGATTTTCTCTTCGACGCCCGGCAGGTCGGCCTCGGCCAGCGCCCGCATCTCGGCGTCGGTCGCCTTGTCGTCGAGCATGGCTTGCAGATCGGCCGCTTCCTGTTCCGCCGCCCGCAGCGCCCGGATCTTGGCGACCATTTCCTGCATGTCGGCATATTCCGACGCCATCTTGACGTAAGCGTCCGGCGCCGGCCCGGCGGCCATCTGCGCTTCCAGCATGTCGAAACGCTTGACGACCTGGTCCATGCGATCGCGGGGAAGGGAGATCATGGGTGTACGTGAAGGTTGGAGTTCATGGCCGGCAAATAGCCGAGATTGCCGCAAACCTCAACGAGCGCCGGTTGGCCCGCTCGATCAGTTGCCCTGGAGCGCGGGCATGCGGGCGACGGCTTCGCGCAGTCCTATCTTCTTCGCCGCCATGGCTAGCACGACCGAGGCCAGCACGCACCAGGCCGCCATCCACAGCATCTGGGTGGGCAGCGGAATTCCCTGGTCGATGAGGGCGCCCGTGATGCCGGGGCCGAGCGCCGACGACAGCACCATGGCCGAAACCGTGATGGCGCGGATGCCGCCCAGGTTGGCAAGCCCGTAGACCTCCGGCCACAGGGCGCCGAACAGCGTCGAGGTCAGGCCGTTGGAGATGCCGAGCAGGAACATGAAGACATAGACGCCCCAGACCGGCGTCACCAGCCCGGCCACCGCCGCCGAGGCAGCGAGAGGCAGCAGCGAATAAGGCAGCAGGTTGAGCGATCCGAACCGGTCGATCAGCGCACCGCTGACGAAACTGAAGCCGACGGTGACCAGCGACATCACGGTGAAGGCAGCCGCAAAGGCAAGCGGGTCGTAGTGCCTGGTCTCGATCAGATAGCCCTGATGGAAAAAGATGACGGTGGCGATGAAGGACGGCGCGAGAACTCCGGCGAGCAGCAAATAGAGCATCGGGTCGCGGATGACCTCGCCGCGCGTCCAGTCGCGGGCGGTCCGCGCCGTGAGCGATTTCGCTTCCGTGGATTGTGGCACGCGCTCGACCCGCATCAGCCCCACGATCGCCGGCAGGCCGACCAGCATGAGCACGGCGGCCGAGGCGAACCAGACCGCGCGCCAGTCGCCGCTCCAGCCATGGACAAGAACGACGATCATCGGAAGCAGTGCCGTGCCGGTCTGCGAGCCCTGAACGATGACGGCCATGGCCCGGCCCCGGTTGGCCACGAACCACCGGCCCGTTTCGGTGAACGCCGTTTCCGTCATCATGCCCTGCCCGAACAGCCTGAGCAGATAGAGCGACAGCGTCAGCACGGCGACGTTCGGGGCAACGGCGAGCAGCACGCAGGCGAAGGCGAGCGCGGGAATAGTGAAGCGCGCCACCTTCCAGCCCGGCATGACATCGAGCGTGCGGCCGAGCCAGGGCAGGGTCATGGCGGATGCCAGCGTCGCCAGCATGTAGATGCCACCGAACGCGCCGCCCGACAGATCGAACGCCGCGCGCAGGTCGTTGCCGGACATGCCGATGAAGAAGGTCTGGCCGAACGACGAGAACAACATCAAAAGGAAACCGCCGGAGAGCCAGCGGCCGTTGTCGCGCATGAAATTCAGCATCGGGACAGCTTTACGAACGCAGCCTGAAGGGAGAGCCGCGACGAAGCGCGAGCAAGAACAGCCTTTGCGCAATAGCCGTCCGGCGCACCTTTGCCAACGGAAATGCGACGGCCGGCCGACGCACGCCTATAGCGGTATGCCACGATCGTCCGCGAAGGCCTGCAGCAGCGCCCGCATCGGCACGCCGGTGGCCGGCTGGTCGAGATTGTCGTCGAACAGGGCCGTGAGTTCGGCCAGCGGCAGTTCGGTCAGCATCGCCTTGACCGGGCCGATCGAGGCCGGCGACATGGAGATGGAGCGGAAGCCCAGCCCCAGAAGCGCCATGGCCGAGATCGGCTTGCCGGCCAGTTCCCCGCACAGCGTCACCGGCGTGTTGTTGCGCGCTCCCGCCGCCGCGACCGTCCTCAGCACGCGCAGGAATGGCACCGACAGCGGATCGAACCGGTCGGCCAGGCGCGTGTTGCCGCGGTCCACCGCCATTACGAACTGGAACAGGTCGTTGGAGCCGACCGAGACGAAATCCACCGCCTTCATCAGTTCGTCGAGCTGGAACAGCAGAGACGGCACTTCCAGCATGGCGCCGACCTTGAGGCTGGTCGGCAGGTGATGGGCGAAGCGCGACAGGTGGCGCACCTCCTTGTCGATGATCTCGCGCGCCTGGGCGATCTCGGACAGTTCCGTCACCATCGGCAGCATCAGCTTGAGCTCGCGCCCGCCGCAGGCCTTGAGCAGCGCCCTCACCTGCGTTCGCAGGAGACCGGACCGATCCAGCGTGAGGCGGATGGCACGCCAGCCGAGCGCCGGGTTCTCCTCCTGCACCGCGTCCTTGAAATAGGGCAGCACCTTGTCGCCGCCGATGTCGATGGTACGGAAGGTGACGGGCTTGCCGCGCGCCGCCTCGACGACGTCGCGATAGAGCTTCTCCTGCGCCTCGGCGCGCGGGAAGGCCGACGCCACCATGAATTGCAGCTCGGTGCGGAAGAGGCCGATGCCGGCCGCGCCCGAATCGGCCAGGTGCGGCAGGTCCACCGAAAGGCCCGCATTGAGCAGCAGGTCGACCGGCACGCCGTCTTTGGTGACCGACGGCTTGTCGCGCAGTTCCTGGTAAAGCTTTTGGCGCCGCGCGCGGAAACGCACCTTCTCGGCATAGGCGGCCTCGAGGTCCGCCGGCGGCCTGAGGTGGATCGAGCCCTCCTCGCCGTCGACGATGATGGGGTCGCCGTTCTCCGCCATGGAGACCGCGCCCTTCATCTGGCCGGCGACGGGAATACCCATGGCGCGCGCCACGATGACGACGTGGCTGGTGGCCGCGCCGTCCTCCAGCACCAGGCCGCGCAACTTGTCGCGCGGATAGTCGAGCAGTTCGGCCGCTCCCATCGAGCGCGCGACGATGATGGCGTCCTTCGGCAGCGCCGCCGCCACGTCCTCCGGCCCGCGCCCCATGAGCTGGCGCAGTAGCCGGTTGGCGAGATCGTCGAAGTCGCTCATGCGCTCGCGCAGATATGGGTCGGTCATGTGGATCATGCGCGCGCGCATGTCCGACTGCACCTTTTCCACCGCCGCTTCCGCCGTCAGGCCGTTGCGGATCGCCTCGTGCAGGCGGCGCACCCAGCCGCGGTCGTTGGCGAACATGCGGTAGGCTTCCAGCACCTCGCGGTGCTCGCCCTCGAAGGCGACCTCGCGGCGCGACAGCATGTCGTCGATCGAGAGCCTGAGCGAACCGAGCGAGGTTTCCAGCCGGCGGATCTCCTCGTCGCTGTCCTCGTTGAACAGGCTGGTGACGACGATGCGCGGCTCGTGCAGGACGACATGGCCGAGGCCGACGCCGTCATTGAACGACAGGCCGGTGAAGGAAACCGGGCGCGACAGGTCGAGCTCCACGCCGGTGCGGTTGAGTCGGGCGAGATCGCCGGTGGCGATCATCTCGGCGATCACCATGGCGGTCGTTTCCAGCGCCTCGACCTCGTCGTCGCGGTAGTTGCGCATGGTCTTGTTCTGGACGACCAGAACGCCCAGCGTGCGCCCGGCCCTGAGGACCGGCACGCCGAGGAAGGAGTGGTAGATCTCCTCGCCCGTCTCAGGCAGGTAGGCGAAAGCGGGATGCTCCTGCGCGTTGGACAGGTTGAGCGGCCGGGCGCTGGCGGCGATGGTGCCGACAAGGCCCTGCCCCAGCCGCAACTGCGCCTGGTGGACGGCGTTCTTGTTCAGGCCTTCGGTGGCGTAGAGCTCCAGCACGGAATCGGAGCGCAGCACATAGAGCGAGCACACCTCGGCCACCATGTTGGAGGCGATGTCGCGCACGATCCGGTCGAGCCGCTCCTGCGGCTCCATCGGCTCCTGCATGAGCTCGCGGAGTCGTCTCAGCAGTACGCGCGGGCCGCTGGCCGTATCACGCATCGCGAACGTCTTCTCCAATGCACCGAGGCGCCGGCGCGACCCTTTCGCCGCCCCGACGCTGCCGTCAAATCATATCCACGTCCTAATGCTTATCGAGGCCGTAGACAGAATGCAAAGTCCGAACCGCCAGTTCCGTGTAGGGACCGTCGATCAGGATCGAAATCTTGATCTCGGACGTGGTGATGGCGCGGATGTTGATGGATTTCTCGGCCAGCGCCTTGAAGGCGGTGGCGGCGACGCCGGCATGGCTCCTCATGCCGATGCCGATGACGGAGACCTTGGACATGCCGTCGTCGTGCTGGACGGCGTCGAAGCCGACCGTTTCGCGCACCTTGTCGAGCACGGCCAGCGCCTTGGCGACGTCGCCGTTCGGCACGGTGAAGGTCATGTCGGTCGACTTGCCGTCCTCGGAGATGTTCTGGACGATCATGTCGACGTTGATATTTGCCTCGGCGAGCGGCCCGAAGATGCCGCCGGCGACGCCCGGACGGTCGGCGACGCGGCGCAGCGAGATCTGCGCCTCTTCCTTGGCATAGGCAATTCCGGTGACGACCTGCTGTTCCACGATTTCATCCTCTTCGCATATCAGCGTACCGGGCGGGTTCAGGAAATCGCCCATGCCGGGCGCATCCGGGTCGGTGAAGGACGACCGCACGAAGGTGCGCACCTTGTGCACCATGGCCAGTTCCACCGAGCGCACCTGCAACACCTTGGAGCCCAGCGACGCCATTTCAAGCATTTCCTCGAAGGAGATGCGCTCGAGGCGGCGAGCCTTCGGCTCGAGGCGCGGATCGGTGGTGTAGACGCCGTCCACGTCGGTGTAGATGTCGCAGCGGTCCGCCTTCACGGCGGCGGCGATGGCGACGGCGCTGGTGTCGGAGCCGCCGCGGCCGAGCGTCGAGATGCGGTTGTCGGGGGCGATGCCCTGGAAACCGGCCACGACGGCCACCTGCCCCTCGCCGAAGCGCTTGATCAGGAAGGAACCGTCGATGTCGATGATACGCGCCGCGCCGTGCGCCCCGTCCGTCTTGATCGGGATCTGCCAGCCCTGCCAGGAGCGCGCGTTGACGCCCATCGACTGCAAGGCGATGGCGAGCAGGCCGGACGTCACCTGCTCGCCGGAGGCGACGATGGCGTCGTATTCGCGCGCGTCGAAGAACGGGCTGTTGGCGCCGGTGGCCTTGGGCATGCCCTGCACCCAGCCGACCAACTCGTTGGTCTTGCCCGACATGGCCGACACCACGACGGCGACCTCGTGGCCGGCATCGACCTCGCGTTTGACGTGCCGCGCCACATTGTGGATGCGGTCGAGGTCGGCGACGGAGGTCCCGCCGAACTTCATCACGATGCGCGCCATGGAAGCGGCCTGCCTCTGGATGCTGCCGGAAACCGGAAATGACTGGAACCGCCCCGGCGGGCCGGGGTGCGGAATGCGCGGCCTCCTTAGCCAAACCGTGCCGGTTTCGCAAGGCATGCGCTTGCCTTCGGCCATCCTGCCGCACCGGGCGGGCGCGGCGGCGCGCCGGCAGCGCCTTGACATTCACCGCCATGGGACCGACTTGGTAGCGTCGCAGGAGACCGCCCATGCCAGATTCCAGAGCCGCGCAGACCGGACGATCGACCATCGACACCGCCGAGGTCGAGCGCTTTGGAGCGCTCGCCGCCGAATGGTGGAACCCCAACGGCAAGTTCCGGCCGCTGCACAAGTTCAACCCGGTAAGGCTCGCCTATATCCGCGATCAGGTGGCGGCCCGCTTCGGTCGCGACCCGCGCGCCGCGCGGCCCTTCGAGGGCCTGCGCTTCCTCGACATCGGCTGCGGCGGCGGCCTCCTGTGCGAACCGATGGCGAGGCTCGGCGCCGAGGTTGTGGGAGCGGACGCCGCCGCCACCAACGTCGAGGTGGCCAGGCTGCACGCGGCCGAATCGGGCGTGGAGGTGGATTACCGCGCCACCACCGCCGAGGCGCTGGCCAACGCCGGAGAAAAATTCGACGTGGTACTGAACATGGAAGTGGTCGAGCACGTCGCCGACATCGACCTTTTTGTCTCCAAATGCGCGGAGATGGTCAAGCCCGGCGGCATCATGTTCGTCGCCACCATCAACCGGACGCTGAAGGCGCTGGGGCTGGCCATCATCGGCGCCGAATACGTGCTGCGCTGGCTGCCGCGCGGCACCCACCAGTTCGGCAAGCTGGTGCGGCCAGAGGAACTTGAGACGGCGCTGACCGGCGCCGGTCTCACCGTGATCGACCGCACCGGCGTCGTCTACAGCCCCTTCGCCGACCGCTGGCACCAGTCGCGCGACATGGACGTCAACTACATGATGCTGGCCGAGAAGGCGGCCTGAGACTTGCGCTTCAGGCAGGCTCGCGCTCACCAATCTCGCCCCGCTCCTGCGCCTTGGTGGTGATGAAGACGCCGGCGACGATGATGGCGGCGCCTGCCCAGGTCAGCAGCCGGTAGTGTTCGCCGAGGAACAGCGTTCCCGAAAACAACCCAATCGCCGCCGCGACATAGCCGATCTGGCTGAGATAGACGGGGCCGCCCACCGCCTGCAGGCGGAAGAAGAAGGCGAACATGGTCGAGGCCGACAGCATCTGCGCGGCGACTACCCAGGGCACCTGCGCAAGCGGCGCGAAGGCACCGGCGCCTTGCGTCACGAGGATGGCGACCAAAAGCATCGCCGCCGCCGCGAGATGGCTGCCGATGGCGAGTTCGATCGGCCCGGCGCCGTCGGGCCAGGCAACCGTGCGGTAGATGTTGCCGATGGCGAGGCTGGCCGGGATCAGCAGCGCCACAAGGACCCAGAAGATGTCGGCCGGCTGGCCCGCTTCGCCGCGCGTCAGCGCCACCATGGCCGCGCCGACAAAGCCGACGAGGATGCCCGCCATGCCGAGGAGGTTCGGCCGCCTGACGCCGAGCAGGATCGAAAAGACCAGCGTGATGATCGGCGACAGCGTGAACATGATGCCCGTGTAGCCGGCGCCGAGATGCGGAATTGCCGAAAACATCAGGAAATTGGGGAAGGCGTAGGACACCGCCGCCGTGACGAGGAAATAGCGCAGCCGCCGCGCCGTCAGCCGCATCCCGCGGCCGCTGGCGAGCAACGCCGCCAGCAGAAGGCCGCCGGCGCCCAGCGAGACGACGAAGGCCCACACCATGCCCGGCGCGCCGGCATCCGTGCCCATCTTGCCGAACGGCAGCGTCAGCCCAAGCAGGGCGCCGGTGACGACGAGCAGCGCGAAGGCTGAATTCCAGAGTGACGCCATGGTGCGGTTCCGTCAGAAAGCGGGCTTGCCCGCATCGGGATTCGGATTATAATTAGCGTAAAGATTCTTAACGTCAAGATACTTTCGGAAAGATATGGACCGCGCAGGCAAAGCGATCGCTCAATGGCGCAAGGAGCGGCCCGACCTCGACGTATCGCCGATGGCGGTGCTGGGCAGGCTGAGCGAGGCGGCGACGCTCGTCGCGCGCGACCGGCTGGCGCCGCTTTTCGCCCGCTACGGCTTGCAGCATGGCGAATTCGACGTGCTGGCGACGTTGCGCCGTTCGGGTGCGCCGTTCTCGCTGACGCCGACGGCGCTCTACGAGACGACGATGGTGACTTCGGGCGCCATGACCAACCGCCTCGACCGGTTGGAAAAGGCCGGACTGATCCGCCGCGTGCCGCATCCGAGCGACCGGCGCGGCCTCATGGTTCAGCTCACGGAAGAGGGCCGCGAGTTGATCGACCGCGCCGTCGAGGCGCATATCGAGAACGAGCACCGGATCCTGTCCAGCCTGAATACGGAAGAACGCGAAAGGCTTGCCGCCCTGCTGGAGAAGCTGATCGCCGGCCTGTCGGATTGAACGGCTTCGACAGGCCTCTTCAGTTGCGGTCGTCGGGAAACACCGGGATCGGCATGAAGTCGACACCGTCCTCGGCAAGCGAACGGGCCTCCTCGGCGGTCGCCTCGCCATAGATGCCGCGCGGATCGGTCTCGCCGAAATGGATCTTGCGCGCTTCCTCGGCGAACTTGTCGCCGACATAGTCGGCGTTCTCGCGCATCTTTTCCGACAGCGCCTTGAGCTGCGCCATCGCTTCCTTTTGCGCCTGGCCCATGGCCAGCGCCATCTTCTCCCGGTTACGGCCGGTCGAGACGGCCGGCGCCATCAGCGCCTTGCCGACCTTCTTGGAGCCGCAGGAAGGGCATTCGACGAAGCCGCGCCTGTTCTGGGTATCGAAATCGTCGTTGGAGCGGAACCAGGCCTCGAATTCGTGGTCGTGCTCGCAGATCAGGGAAAACCGGATCACGACGCGGCGCCCCTCAGCGCCGGTGCCGGGCCGGTGACGGTTTCCAGCGTGAACTCGCGCGCGTTCTTCAGGTTGGGGATCTTGGCGCGCGCGGCGGCCGACTGGGCGGCGTCGATCTCCGCCACGATCACGCCGGGCTCGGCATGGTCGGCCTCGGCCAGCACGCGGCCCCATGGATCGACGATCAGCGAATGGCCATAGGTCTCGCGACCGTCCTCGTGCACGCCGCCCTGCGCGGCGGCGACGACGAAGGCGCCGTTCTCGATGGCGCGCGCTCTCAACAGCACATGCCAATGCGCCTCGCCGGTCTGGCGCGTGAAGGCGGCCGGCACCGACAGCAGATCGGCACCCGCCAGCGCCTCGGTACGGAAAAGCTGCGGAAAACGCAGGTCGTAGCAGATGGCGAAGCCCAGCCGGGCCTCGCCGAGATCGGTGACGACAGCCTCCGTGCCCGGCTCGTAGGCCGAGGATTCGCGCCAGCTCTCGCCCTTGTCGAGATCGACGTCGAACATGTGGATCTTGTCGTAAGAAGCGCGCAGCGAGCCGTCCGGCGCGTAAAGCAGCGCCCGGTTAGCTAGCTTGCCGTCGGCACGCCGGATGGCGGTCGAGCCGACATGCAGGAAGACGCCGAGTTCCGCCGCCAGCCGGCCGGCCGCGGCAGCGACGCAGTCCTTGTCCTGCGTGGTAAAGGCAGCCTTGCGCGCCTCGGCGTCACGCACCATGGCGCCGGTCATCTCCGGCGTCTGGATATAGCGGGCGCCCTGTCCCGCCGCCTCGCGCACCATGCGCTCCATATCGGCGACATTGCGTTCGGGATCGGTGCCCGAGCGCATCTGGATTGCGGCAACCTTGAATGCGGCCATGATGGTCTCCGATCTCAGTTGGCCGGCTGGTCGGCAAGCAGGGCGTCGAGCCGGCCTTCGCGCTCGAGGTCGTGCAGATCGTCGCAACCGCCGACATGCACGTCGCCGATGAATATCTGCGGGAAGGTCGAGCGGCCGTGGGCGCGGGCAATCATCTCCTGGCGCAGTTCGGGCGAAAACGACGCGTCGTGCTCGGTATAGGTTACGCCCTTGCGCTCCAGCAGCCTTTTTGCGGCGGCGCAATAGCCGCACATCATGCGCGTATAGATCGTCACGTCGGCCATCGGGCAGCCATCCTGTTTCAAGGCTATATAGTCGCGGACTCGTCCGCCCGGAAGTCCCCCTGTCCGATCTCCCCTTGCCGGAAGTCCCCCGGCAGCACGCGGGCGAAGGTCAGCACGTCCACCGCGCCGGCGCCGCCCCTTTTCAGTGCCTTGGTGACGGCGCGGACGGTCGCGCCGGTGGTGTAGACATCGTCGACCAAGAGCACGCGGCGGCCGGCGATGGTGATCTCGGCCTCGTCCGGCACGCGAAAGGCGGCGCGCACGTTCTCCTCGCGCTGGGCGCGTTCCAACCCGACCTGCTGGCGCGTCAGCTTGATGCGCCTGACCGCTTCCGGCGCGAACGGCAGGCCAGTGAGGTGCGCCAATGCCCGGCCGAGCTCGGCCGACTGGTTGAACTGGCGCCGGAAGAAGCGGCGCCAGTGCAGCGGCACCGGCACGACCACCTCGGCCTCGGCGACCAATTCGGCGCCCGCCCTCAGCATCCAGCGCGCCATCCATGGCGCCAGATCGGTGCGGTCCTGGTATTTCAGCCCCCGAACCATCTGGCGGGCGACGCCCGAATAGGCGACGGCCGCCCGCGCGCGCTCGAACGGCGGCGGATCGGCGATGGCCTCGGCCGACAGGAAGCCCTCGCCCATATCGTGCGCGAACGGCGTGCCCATCACCTCGCACCACGGCCTCTCCAGGAGCCTGAGCTGCGGCCAGCATTGGCCGCACAGCGCACCGGGCTGCGAGACGCGGCGGCGGCAACCGGCACAGACGGGCGGGAACAGCACACGACCCGGCCAGGCCAGCGCCCTCCCCGTCAATGCCCTGATCTCCCCCATGCCGATTGCCCACAAGGCTGGTCCCCGCATGCATGATAGCATATCTACGGTCGGCAAACCGAGTTGTTCGGTGCGTCCTTCGGGGCTCGCTGCGCTCGCACCTCAGGATGAGGAAAGTCGGCGCTGTCGCCTTCTACGGGCGAAGTCGCACTGTCAGCCCTCATCCTGAGGTGCGAGCGCAGCGAGCCTCGAAGGACGCACGACAGGCAGGACCTTAAAAGTGCAGCCGATCATCGACACATCGCTGTGGCTGGCGCGCAAGCGCCGCGCGCTGGCGCGCCCGGTGCCCGGCGCCGATTTCCTCATGCAGCGCGCTGCCGAGGACCTTGAGCTGCGGCTTTCCACGGTCGGAAAGCGCTTCAGCCGAGCCGCCGCGCTGTTTTGCCAGACGGGCGCTGCCGCCGAAGCGCTGGCAGCCAGCGGCAAGGTGGATGAAATCGAGCGCATCGAGGCCGATCCCGCCTTCCTGTCGGATGGCGCCGGCCGCATCGCACCCTTCGAGACGCTGCCGTTCGAGCCGGAAAGCCTCGACCTCGCCGTCTCGTTGCTGTCGATGCAAGCGATGAACGACATTCCGGGGTTTTTGGCGCAGGTACGCCGCGCGCTGAAGCCGGACGGCCTGTTCCTCGCAGCACTCGCCGGCGCCAGCACGCTCGCCGAACTGCGCGAGAGCCTGCTTGCCGCCGAAACCGAGCTTGCCGGCGGCGTAAGCCCGCGCGTACTGCCGTTCGCCGACGTGCGCGATGCCGGCGCGCTGCTACAGAGAGCCGGTCTCGCCCTGCCCGTCGCCGATGTCGAGGATACGACCGTGCGCTACGACACGCTGTTCGACCTGGCGGCGGACCTGCGCGCCATGGGCGAGACGAGCGCGCTCGCCGACCGTTCGCGCCGCCCCGCCGGCCGGCGGCTGTTCGCCCGCGCCGCCGAAATCTACGCCGAGCGCTTCGCCGATCCGGACGGCCGGGTCAGGGCGACGTTCTCGCTCGTATGGATGTCCGGCTGGGCGCCGCACGCCTCGCAGCAGCAGCCGCTGAAGCCGGGCTCCGCCAAGGCATCGCTGGCGGCGGTGCTCGACAGGCTGGAAGAAGGCAAGACGCAATAGAACGGCGCCGGCCTTCGCCGGCCGGTCCTGGACTCGACGCCGATGCTTCAGGAGCCGGCGAGGACCTCGCTGATCCGATCGGCGACATCGCTCCACAACGTCTGGAGCGATGCGGCGAAGACGGTGACGCCGCCGACGATGGCCAGCGCGATGAGGCTAGCGACCAGGCCGTATTCGATGGCCGTCGCACCCCGTTCGTCCGTCAGGAACCGCCGCAGCATGGTCATGACGTTCATCCTGCCCTCGAACCATTAAGAAAGGTTAAGACGGCACGCTTAACGGGCGGTGAAAGAGTCCCGGCCTCAGCAGTCGCCGCTGCGACTTCCGTCGGCGCGAATGATGCAGACCGAATCGGGCGACGGTTGCAGCACCGAACGGCGCACCGTGTAGCTGCTGGAACGGCTGACGGAGCCGGTGCTGGTCATGTCCAGCCCGAAAACGCCGTTGTCGCGCGCATAGATCTGCCGGCTTTCGCGGTCGAGCAGCGGCGTGGCGATCAGCGCCAGCGCGATGGCCGCCGAGCCGAACAGCAAAGCGAGCCTGAGCACGCCCATGCCGGCTTGCGAGGCGCGCTGCGACCGGTCGGGCCGGATCGCATCCCACTCCTTTTCGAGGCTCATCGGCTTGCGTCCCCACAGCATTGCACGGCCGGAAAGCGGCGTCTCGTCAATTTTTCATGTCCGGATAAATCTTTTCTTAACGCAGGGCGCCTTTCGCGCGCGGCCGCGCGATCACAATCACAAAAGATTGGCGGTCACAGAAGATCGATCAGGAACGGGATCAGCGGCGCGTCGGCCGGCGGCATCGGGTAGTCGCGCAGCCGGGCAGGCTTCACCCATTTCAGCGCCTGTCCCTCGCGCGGCGCGGCGATGCCGGTGAAGCGGCGGCAGACATAGAGCGGCATCAGAAGGTGGAAATCGTCGTAAGAGTGGCTCGCGAAGGTCAGCGGCGCCAGGCAGGCAGCCTGCGTCTCGACGCCGATCTCCTCGCGAAGCTCGCGGATCAGGCATTCCTCCGGCGTCTCGCCGGTCTCGACCTTGCCGCCGGGAAACTCCCACAGGCCGGCAAGCTGCTTGCCTTCGGGACGTTGCGCGATCAGCACGCGCCCGTCCGCATCGACCAGCGCGCAGGCCGCCACCAGAAGCAGGCGCCTAGCCATCGACAGCCGCTCCCGGCGGGCGGCGGTAATGGTAGGGGTAGACTTCCTCGAAGCCGAGCGACCGGTAGAGCGCCAGCGCCGGCTGGTTGGCGGCCTCTACCTGCAGCCAGGCCTGGCGCGCGCCGCGCAGCCGCGCCCATTTGAGCGCCGACAGAACGAGGCTGCGGCCATGCCCCTGCCCGCGCACGGCCGCCGCGGTGGCGATCTCGAACAGGCCGGCAAGATCGGCGTCGTGGACGCAGATCAGCGTCGCCAGCGGCTCGGCGCCATGCTCCAGCGCGAACAGGCCGGTTTCGGGCTGGATGGCGCCGATGATCTCCGACAGGCCGGGCCGGAGCGAGGCGTCCGAGCCATGCACCTTGAGCGCCGCGCCGATGAAGCGGCCGATGTCCTTGAGCGGAATCTGATCCTGCGCACCCTCCACCGCCGCATCGGTCAGCGCCATGCGCATGACCAGCGAGTCGTCGAAGCGCGCCCAGCCCTCGGCATCGAGATGCGCCGACAGCGCCTCGCCCGACAGCGGCGAGATGCGGAAGGTCAGCGGCCGGCCGTAGGCGTCGAAGCGCCGGGCGGCGCGCGCGATGCGCTCCGGAAGGTCGTGCACGTCGCTGGGATCGAGCGGATTGACCGAATTCAGCCGCTTGGCCGGCAGGCCGGCGGTGAGTCGGATCGCCCAGGTGCCGTCATAGTGCACCGTCGCGGCCGGCCATGCGCGGAACCCCGCCGCCTCGAAACGGCGCACGGTGGCGAGCACGCTCGGCGATGGAGCGGCCATCAGCTGCGGTAGTCTCCGTTGATGGCGACGTATTCCTTGGTCAGGTCGCAGGTCCACACCGTCGCCTTGCCGCGGCCGATGCCGAGGTCGGCGCGGATGACAACCGAATCGCGCTTCATGTAGGCGGAGGTTTTCTCCTCCGAATAGGCCGGGTCGCGCTCGCCCTCGAAGGCGAGGCGATTGTCGCCGAACCAGATCGACAGGCGGTCGCGGTCGGCGGGCTCGCCCGCCTTGCCGACGGCCATGACGACGCGGCCCCAGTTGGCGTCCTCGCCGGCCACCGCCGTCTTGACCAGCGGCGAGTTGGCGATCGCCAGCGCCACCTTCTTGGCCGAGCGCGCCGACTTGGCGCCGGTGACGGTCACCTCGATTTCCTTGCGCGCGCCCTCGCCGTCGCGCACCACCTGGCGGGCGAGTTGCTTCAGCATCTTGCCGAGCGCCCGGCGGAACGGCCCGAGCCGCGCGTCCTTGGCATCGGTAATGGCCGGTGCGCCGCGCTTGGCGGCCGCACCGGTGGCGAACAGGAGAAGCGTGTCCGAGGTCGAGGTGTCGCTGTCCACCGTCACCGCGTTGAAGGTTTTTCCCACGCCGCGCGACAACAGGTCCTGCAGGACGGGCGCGGCGATCGGCGCGTCGGTGGCGACGAAGGAAAGCATGGTGGCCATATCCGGCGCGATCATGCCGGCGCCCTTGGCGATACCGTTCAAGGTCACGTCGGCGTCGCCGAGCTTCACCGTCGCCGTCGCCACCTTGGGATAGGTGTCGGTGGTCATGATCGCCCTCGCCGCCTCGGTCCACAGCTCCGGCTTCGCCGCCTTCACCAGATCGCCGAGCAGATGGCTGAACTTCTTTGCGTCGAGCGGCTCGCCGATCACGCCCGTCGAGGCGAGGAAGATCTCGCCGGCCGAGCAGCCGGCCGCCTTGGCCGCCGCATCGCCCGTCATCGCCGTCGTCTCGCGACCCTTCTTGCCGGTGAAGGCGTTGGCGTTGCCGGAATTGACCACCAGCACGCGCGCCTTGCCGCCCGGCAGGTTCTGGCGGCAGAAATCGACCGGCGCCGAAGGACATTTCGAGCGGGTGAAGACGCCGGCGACCGTCGTGCCGGCGTCGAACACCATCGCGAGCAGGTCGGTGCGGCCCTTGTACTTGATGCCGGCCTCGGCGGTGGCGATGCGCACACCCTCTATCCCCGGCATCTTCGGATATTTCTTCGGCGCCAGCGGGGAAACGGTTGCGGACATTGTGAGCCTCGGCTGCAAAGCATGGAAGGAGGCCGGTTTGCCCGATAGCGCGCGGGCGCGCAAGGGCTTCGAAGACAGGCAAGACAGACCTGCGGATAGAAAAAGGGCGGCGCCTCGCGGTGCCGCCCTGTCCAGTCTCGCCGTCTCGCCTACTTGCCGCCCTCGGCGGCATCGACGGCCTTCTTCAGCGCCTCGTCGGGAATCTCGACCTTGGCGGCGGCGCGCAGTTCCTTGACCAGCGCGAAATACTTGTCGCGCAGCACCGCCGAGCGGATCTGGTCCTTCACCTGCTCGAAAGCCGGCGGCTGCTTCGGGCGCTTGTCCTCGACCTTGATGACATGCCAGCCGAACTGCGTCTGCACCGGCTCCTTGGTGTAGGAGCCGGGCTCCAGCGCCATCGCCGCCTTCTCGAACTCCGGCACCATCTGGCCGGGGCCGAACCAGCCGAGATCGCCGCCGCTCGTCTTGCCGCTCGGATCGGTGGTGTGCTTGTTGGCGAGGTCCTCGAACTTGGCGCCGCCGTCCAGCTCCTTGATGATGGCGTCTGCCTCTTCCTTCGTCTTCACGAGAATGTGACGGGCATGCACCTCGTTGACGGCCGGCTGCGCGGCGATTTCCTTGTCGTAGCGGGCGCGCACCTCGTCGTCGGTGATCTTGTCGACCACCTCCTTCTCGACGATCTCGCCATGCAGCGCGCGTTCCTGCAGGAAGGCGGCGCGGCGCTGGAAATCGGCGTCCTTGTCGAGGCCGTCGGCCACCGCCTTGGCGGCCATCACCTTGATCTCGATAGCGGCCGAAAGGGCCGCGGCGCGGCGCTGCTCGGCCGGCAGCTGCGCGAATTGCTGGGAAAGCTCGCCCTCGGCCATGGCAAGGTCCGCCTCGGTGATCGGCTTGCCGCCGATGGTGGCAACCACGGCATCAGGATCGACGGGCTTGGCGGCCGCCGCTGCATCCGGCGCGGCAGGGGCGGTTTCCTGCGCCGCCAGCGGCGACAGGACAAGGGCCGACAGGCCGAGCGCCAGGCCAAGGCCGGCAAACGACGGGCGGCAGAACGAAAATTGCATGAAGATCACTCCGGTGGGGGAACTGTCCGGCTGTTGAGATCAACCGAAATGTGGCGGAATTGGGCGCGCTCGAGCCGGCGCACGCAACGTTGACATCGTTTGTGGCCCCTCTTATCTGTCCAGCGACTTTGCGTCCAGAACAAGTTCCGGGCGCTTTTCGGTGTTTTATCCGTTCAGGATCGGCTTGACGGGCCTCGATCGAGCCCGCCGCCACGATCAGGAATACAAGCGAAAGGACCATTTATGGTCAGTCTCGGCTCTCTCGCCCGCAAGGTCTTCGGATCGGCAAACGACCGTCGCGTCAAGTCGACGCGCCCGCGAGTGGAGGCGATCAATGCGATGGAAAACGAGATGCGGGCGTTGTCCGACGCCGATCTCGTCGCCCGCACGCAAAAATTCCGCGACGATCTCGCCAACGGCGCCTCGCTCGACGACCTTCTGGTTCCCGCCTTCGCCACCGTGCGCGAGGCGGCGCGACGCGTGCTCGGCATGCGTCCCTTCGACGTGCAGCTGGTCGGCGGCATGGTTCTGCACGGCGGCGGCATCGCCGAGATGCGCACCGGCGAGGGCAAGACGCTGGTCGCCACCGCGCCCGTCTATCTCAACGCGCTGGCCGGCAAGGGCGTCCATGTCGTCACCGTCAACGACTACCTCGCCAGCCGCGACGCCGAATGGATGGGCCGCATCTACAAGTTCCTCGGCATGACCGTCGGCATCATCGTCCACGGCCTCGACGACGAGGAGCGGCGCGCGGCCTATGCCTGCGACATCACCTACGCCACCAACAACGAGCTCGGCTTCGACTATCTGCGCGACAACATGAAGTACGAGCGCGCGCAGATGGTGCAGCGCGGCCACAACTACGCAATCGTCGACGAGGTCGACTCCATCCTGATCGACGAGGCGCGCACGCCGCTCATCATCTCCGGTCCGCTGGAGGACCGTTCGGAGATGTACAACACCGTCGACGCCTTCATCGTCCAGCTGCTGCCCGAAGACTACGAGGTCGACGAGAAGCAGAAGACGGCGATCTTCACCGAGGACGGCACCGAGAAGGTGGAAAACATGCTGCGCGGCGCCGGCCTGCTCAAGGGCGAGTCGCTCTACGACGTCGAGAACGTCGCCATGGTCCACCACGTCAACAATGCGCTCAAGGCGCATCGCCTGTTCCAGAAGGACAAGGACTATATCGTCCGCAACGGCGAGATCGTCATCATCGACGAATTCACCGGCCGCATGATGCCCGGCCGCCGCTATTCGGAAGGCCTGCACCAGGCGCTGGAGGCGAAGGAGCACGTGGCGATCCAGCCGGAAAACCAGACGCTCGCCTCGGTCACCTTCCAGAACTACTTCCGCATGTACAAGAAGCTGGCCGGCATGACCGGCACGGCGCTGACCGAGGCGGAGGAATTCGGCAACATCTACGGCCTGGAAGTCACCGATATCCCGACCAACCTGCCGGTCCAGCGCATCGACGAGGACGACGAGGTCTACCGCACGGTCGAGGAAAAGTACCGCGCCATCATCCAGGAAATCCGCGACACCCACGCCAAGGGCCAGCCGGTGCTGGTCGGCACCACCTCGATCGAGAAGTCCGAGCTTCTGGCCGAACTGCTCAAGAAGGCAGGCATCAAGGGCTTCCAGGTGCTCAATGCCCGCCATCACGAGCAGGAAGCCTCCATCGTCGCCCAGGCCGGCGTGCCGGGCGCCATCACCATCGCCACCAACATGGCCGGCCGCGGCACCGACATCCAGCTCGGCGGCAACGCCGACATGCGCATCGAGCAGGAGCTGGCCGACATGCCAGCCGGCCCCGAGCGCGAGGCGCGCGAGAAGGCCATCCGCGAGGACGTGGCGAAGCTGAAGGAAAAGGCGCTGGCCGCCGGCGGCCTTTACGTGCTGGCCACCGAGCGTCACGAAAGCCGCCGCATCGACAACCAGCTGCGCGGTCGCTCCGGCCGCCAGGGCGATCCCGGCCGCTCCAAGTTCTACCTGTCGCTTCAGGACGACCTGATGCGCATCTTCGGCTCCGAGCGCATGGACGGCATGCTGACCAAGCTCGGCCTGAAGGAGAACGAGGCCATCATCCATCCCTGGATCAACAAGGCGCTGGAGAAGGCCCAGACCAAGGTCGAGGCGCGCAACTTCGACATCCGCAAGAATCTGCTGAAATACGACGACGTCTCCAACGACCAGCGCAAGGTGGTGTTCGAACAGCGCATCGAACTGATGGACGGCGAGAACCTGTCGGAGACGGTCGCCGGCATGCGCAACGACGTCATCGACGAGATGGTCGCCAAGGCGATCCCGGAAAACGCCTATGCCGAGCAATGGGACGCCGCCGGCCTGAAGGCGGAGGTGCAGCAGTACCTCAACCTCGACCTGCCGATCGAGGAGTGGGTGAAGGAGGAGGGCATCGCCGAGGACAACATCCTCGAGCGCATCACCGCCGCCGCCGATGCCGCCGCCGCCGACCGCGCCGGCCGTTTCGGCCCCGACGTGACGGCCTATGTCGAGCGCTCCATCGTGCTGCAGACGCTCGACGCCCTGTGGCGCGAGCACATCGTCAACCTTGACCACCTGCGCTCGGTGGTCGGCTTCCGCGGCTATGCCCAGCGCGACCCGCTGCAGGAATACAAGCAGGAAGCCTTCGAGCTGTTCCAGGCAATGCTCGGCAACATGCGCCAGGCGGTGACGGCGCAGTTGATGCGCGTCGAGCTGGTGCGTCAGGCCGCCGAGGCGCCGCCGCCGGAAGCGCCGCAGGCGATCGGCCAGCATATCGACCCCGTCACCGGCGAGGACGACTTCAACGAGGGCGGCGCCCTGCTCGCCGTGCTGGAGAACACCCGCACCGTGCCGGCGGAAGAGCGCGACCCGGCCAACCCCGCCACCTGGGGCAAGGTCGGCCGCAACGAGCCCTGCCCCTGCGGTTCGGGCAAGAAATACAAGCACTGCCACGGCGCCTTCGCCTGAGGCAGCGCCTCTCTCCGCAAATCGTTGAGCCGGCCGCCCGGGCCGGTTCCGCTCATGCCGGTTGCGGCAAGGCCGGCTTCACCCGCGGGAAAGCCAGCGCCATGCCGGCCGCGCCCAGCCCGACCAGCGCCGAGCCGATGAACAGCCACGAATAGCTGGCATAGGCGTCGTAGATCATGCCGCCGGCCAACGGGCCGAAGGACATGCCGAGCGCCGACAGCATCGTCGCCGCGCCGAACACCGTGCCCATGATGCGCGGTCCGAAATACTCCCGTGCCAAGACCGCATAGAGCGGCATGGTGCCGCCATAGGTGGCGCCGAAGATCACCGCCAGCCCGTAGAACTGCCCGAGCCCGCCGGCCAGCAGATAGGCCGGGATCACCGCCGCCTGGATCAGCAGGCCGGCGACCAGCACCGGCTTGGCGCCCAGCCTGTCTCCGGCGACGCCGAACAGGATGCGCCCGCCCAGCCCCGCCAGCCCTTCGACGCTGTAGATGGTGACCGCCGCCATCGGCGCCACGCCGCACAGCATGGCGTAGCTGACCATGTGGAAGATCGGCCCCGAATGCGCCGCGCAGCAGGCGAAGAAGGTGAGCCCCAGCACCAGGAACTGCGGCGAGCGCAACGCCTGCCAGACCGTCATGTCCGGCTCACCGGCGATTTCGCCGCCGGCCGGCACATCCCCTGCCGTTTGCGGCGGCTGGCGCACCAGCAGCGCGGTCGGCAACAGCAGCACCCAGGCGCCGATGCCGATGACCAGCATGGCCGTGCGCCAGTCATAGGCAGTGATCAGCCAGCGCGCGAAGGGCGAGACCGTCATCGGCGCAACCCCCATGCCGGCCGAGACGAGCGAGACGGCAAGGCTGCGCTGTCGGTCGAACCAGGCGGTGGTGAGCGCGATCATCGGTGCGAAGAAGGTCGACGCCGCGATCCCCACCAGCACGCCGTAACCGAGCTGGAAGGCCAGTAGCGAGTGAGCCTGGCTCGCCAGCACCAGCGCCAGCCCCAAAAGCACCGCGCCGGTCAGCACCACGATGCGGGCGCCGAACCGGTCCGTCACCGCGCCCCAGGCGAAGCCGCTCACCCCCATGACGAGGAAGTTCAGCGTCATGGCGCTGGAGATGCCGGCACGCGACCATTGCGTATCGACGGCGATCGGCTCAAGGAAGATGGCCAGCGAAAACATCGCGCCGATGGCCACGCAGCCCATCAGGGCGCCGGCGGCGACGATCATCCAACGGTAGGAATGCGTCATTCTCGTTCCTCCCGGATACGACGCATCGCAGACGAAATGAAAGCGCGCGCGGTCCGTTTATGCAAGGACGGCGCGACGCGGCACGATCCGACAGGATTGAAAAAAGAGGCCGATACCTTCCTGCCACGACCTGCCATCAGGTCGCGACAGGCAGGAAGAAGCGGTAGGAGACCGCATCAACCGCCGGGAGCGGCGGTGTCGGCGGCCGGCGTGCCGTTGTCCAGCATCTCGCCGTAGAAGCCGACGCCGCCCCAGACGGCGAAGGCGAGCAGCAGGGCCGCGACAAGCACGATCAGCACATGCCAACCCCAGCGCCCCTGACGGGCTTCGTTGTGTGGAATGATCTTGACCATGGTCGCCTCCTTGGAGCGCCGTGTGCCGCAGGGCACAAGGAATCCAACGCATTGATCCTGCATTGGAACGCGACGCTTTCAGGGAGGCTAACGATGGGTAACCGCGAAGGTTCCAGCCTTCGGGCGCCTCAAATGCCGGCTCCAGGGTCCGGGTCGTCCGGTCCGGATTTGACGTTCTCGCGGTAGATCGCATAGGCGAGCATCGCCGCCGCCGGACCGAGGATCAGGCCTAGCCCGCCCTTGCCGCGCGCGAGCGCCGGCAGCAGCGCCAGCGCCGCGGTGAGACCGACCGCGGTCATGTCGGCCTTGCGACGGCGTTCCCGCTGCCTGGCACGCGAACCGGCCGACAGCCTAAAGACAAGCAGGATCAGTCCCGCGATGACCAGGAAGCCGACGCCGAACCCGGTGGCGGCCTCGATCGAGCCATAGCGCAGCGCCGTCCAGATATAGAGGGCGCCGACGAGGAAGCCGGCGCCGACAAGTGCCGCCGTTCCAGCAAGCAGATGGACGATTGCGGCGAGCTTCGCTCGCTTCAACGCAGCGGCCGTCTCCCCTGAGGCGAAACCCGCGAGCAGCGATGCCAGTGTTCCCATGGCGGCGCCCGGCTAGAGCATGTTGCAGCCAAGTGGAAACACTTGGCGTCGCATACATGCGGCAAAATCAAATAGATAGATCATGATGTCGTCCGAAAACCGTTTCACACTTTTCGGCATCATGGCCTAGCGGCGCGACAGGAGCGCGAACAGAAAGCCGACGCCGGCCGCGATCGCCAGCGATGTCACCGGCTTTTCGCGCACGCTCGCCAGAACCTGTTCCTCCAGGTCGCGCGCATTGGTCTTGAGGCTGTCCATCGCCGCCTCGCCCTGCACGCGCAACTGCTCGACGCCCTCGGCGGCGGCGCGACGCGCGGTGCCGTAGCCCTGCTGGCCGGTGGCCGCCATCTGCTTGGCCAGCTTTTCGATGTCGGCCCTGAGCTGCCGGATATCGGCTTCGAGATCGGCCGTGGCATTGTCGCCGGCGGTGGTCTGGTTGACGGTCTTTGCGGTCGCCATTCTGGTGCTCCTGTGTTTGGTCATTGCAAACGTCCGGTACGGTCCATTGTTCCGCCAGCGTTCGGCCTGCCGAAAACGGCCGCCTCATACCAGCGGCCGGCGCTCCTCGCCGAGCCCTTCCCAATGCGCCAGTTCCTTCAATCCGTCGACATCGAGCACCTCGCAGCCGCCGTCGCGCCAGCGCACCAGCCCGCGCGCCGCCAGCTTGCGGATCGTCTTGTTGGTGTGGACAAGCGACAGGCCGAGCGTATCGGCGACATGCTGCTGGGTGATCGGGATGGCGACGGGCTTGCGCGCGATCAGGCCGACGCCGTCCGCGCGCGCGCATATGAAGGCGATGAGATAGGCGCAGCGCTCCAGCGCCGAGCGACGGCCGACGCTGAGCAGGTTCTCGTCCAGCATCCGTTCCTCGCGCGAGGCAAGCCATGTGATGTCATAGGCCAGTTCGGGATAGTTGCGATAGAGATCATGCAGTTCGCCGCGCTCGAACACGCAAAGCAGCATCGGCGACAGCGCTTCGACCGAGTGCTGCATCTCGCCCATGACGCTGCCCTGCAGGCCGATCAGGTCGCCCGGCATGGTGTAATTGAGGATCTGCCGCCGGCCGTCCGACAACAGCTTGTAGCGAAACGCCCACCCGGACAGCACCGTATAGAGATGCGCGCTGTGGCTGCCTTCGACCAACACGGTCGCGCCCCGCTCCACCGCCAGCTCGCCCTTCTTGAAATGGGTGACATAGGCGAGTTCCTTGGCCGTGAATTCGCGGAAGACCGGCAACGGCCGCAACGGGCAGTTTTCGCAAGGATATCGACGCGTGGAAACGGAGCGGCCGTTTTGACCTGACATTCAGACCCCCTCAATGCCGGACAGCAACGTCCCAGCGTCGATAGGGTTCCGCCCGCTCACGCTCAGATGTCGCCCCGCATGTCTTTTTTAAATGACAGGAGCGCCGTCAACGCTCATGACTCGCCGGCTTTTTAAGGACGCGATTCTGCGGTTTGCCGAGGCTCAACGAATGTCTGATTTGCTCGACGGCCTGCGCGTGCTCCTGCTCGAGGATGAACCCTTGATCGCCATGGACGTGGAACAGTTGTGCCTGGACAACGGCGCGGCGGAGGTCATCACCGTGCGCGCGCTGGAGGAAATCGACCCGCAGGCCGCCGTCTCGTCCGTCGACGTCGCCATCGTCGATCTGATGCTCAACGGCGTCTCGACACTCGATTTCGCCCGCCGGCTGCAACAGGCGGGCAAACCGTTCGTCTTCGCTTCGGGCCATTCCGACGCCGACGAAGTCCAGGCTTCGTTTCCCGAAGTCGCCTTCGTCGCCAAACCCTATGCCGGCGCCGACCTGGTGAACGCCGTCGCCGCGGCCTGCGGCCGCCTCTCGCCGGCCTGAACGCGGATCAGGCGGCCGGCTTGCCCATCACCTGGGTGGAGATGGCGTCCGGGCCGTACTCGTCCTCGCCGGTGATCTGCAGGATTTCCTGCAGCTTGGCACGGGCCCGCGAGACGCGGCTCTTGATGGTACCGACAGCACAACCGCAGATCTCGGCCGCTTCCTCATAGGAAAAGCCGGACGCGCCGATCAGGATGATCGCCTCGCGCTGGTCCTCCGGTAGCTGCTCCAGCGCGCCGCGGAAATCCTCGAGGTCGAGCTGGCCGTGCTGGGCCGGATGGACGGCGAGCTTGGCCGTCATGATGCCGTCGCTGTCCTGCACCTCGCGGCCGCGCTTGCGCATCTGCGAATAGAACTCGTTGCGCAGGATGGTGAACAGCCAGGCCTTGAGGTTGGTGCCGGGCTGGAAGGAGGCGTGCTTGTCCCATGCCTTGACCAGTGTTTCCTGGACGAGGTCGTCCGCCTTGTCAGCGTTCTGCGCCAACGACAGCGCGAACGCGCGCAAGGACGGGATCGAACCGAGCAGATCGGTCTTGAAGCCCTGCGAAACGGCCATGCGTCAGTCCTTCTTGGAGGCAGGTTTTGCCTGCTCCAGCTGCGCCAGCAGCTGGGCGAAGCGATCCGGCACGTCCTCGGAAACCAGGTCGTCGTAATATTGTCGGAGTTTGCGGCCGATTTCAGAGTTCGGCCCGAGCAGGTCGCCGGAACCCTTCCGACGCTGTCGCGCGTCAGCCGTGGAGGTCTTCATCATGTCCTTCATATTTTCCCCGTCCCCGCCGCCGTCCACCATACGTCAAGGCGAGCGGCACCCTTGTCTGGTCACCCCGATTGGAGCCGAAAACGCATGTTGCGGAAAATCGTTCCCTTGCCGCGGAACTTTTTTCACCGGCTGACGTTTTTAGGTCCGGGCCTTGCACCGTGGGGGTTTGCAATCCGCCTGATCCGATCCTAAGCACGTCATCTGAGGGAGACGTTCATCATGAGCTTGTCCGCAACCATCGCTCCGCACCTGCCGTTCCTGCGCCGTTTCTCACGCGCCGTTTCGGGCTCGCAGGAAAGCGGCGATGCCCTGGTGGCCGCGATGCTGGAAGCGATCATCGCCGACGTCGACATCTTCCCCAAGGCGTCCAGCGACCGCATCGCGCTCTACAAGGTCTTCGCCAGGCTGTTCACCTCCGTCGCCATCCGCGTGCCGCAGGAGGAAGCCCAGTCGGCATGGGAACAACGCGCCGCCGCCAACCTCAACGCGCTGGCGCCGCTGCCGCGCCAGGCTTTCCTGCTGGTCGCGGTCGAGGGCTTCAGCGCGGCCGAAGCCGCCGAGATCCTCGACATCGACGAAGACGCCTTCTCCGACCTGCTGGCCGAGGCCTCGAACGAGATTTCGCGCCAGGTCGCGACCGATATCCTCATCATCGAGGACGAGCCGCTGATCGCCATGGACATCGAGGAGATGGTGGAAAGCCTCGGCCATCGCGTCGTCGGCACGGCACGCACCCATGCCGAGGCGGTTGCCCTTTTCGGCCGCACGCACCCGCATATGGTGCTGGCAGACATTCAGCTCGCCGACGGCAGCTCGGGCATCGAGGCCGTCAACGAGATCCTGTCCTCGACCTCGGTGCCGGTGATCTTCATCACCGCCTTCCCGGAGCGGCTGCTGACGGGCGAGCGTCCGGAACCGGCCTTCCTCGTCACCAAGCCGTTCAATCCCGATATGGTCAAGGCGCTCATCAGCCAGGCGCTGTTCTTCGACCGGCAGGCCAAGGCCGCCGCCTGAGGCGGCGCTTTTCGCACAATCATGGAACAAACGGCGATGACCGGCGTTTTCAGCCATCGCTTGAAGGAGATGGACAATGCTCTACTGGGCGCTGGTGTTTCTTGTCGTGGCCATCATCGCCGGCGCGCTCGGATTCGGCGGCATAGCCGGGGCCTCGGCCGGGCTGGCCAAGATCCTGTTCTTCATCTTCCTGGCGTTCCTCGTGCTCTCCCTGCTGGCCGCGCTCTTCAGGCGAGCGTGAATGGCCGGCCGTTCGATACTGGAAGCCGCCCCCCTCAATCGGTTTCCAGTCGCCGCCGGGTTGCGGTCCTCACCGGACAGCAGCCCGGCGGAACCCTTTCGTCACACTTTTCACCGATCATCGCCGGCCTGATGGAACCTAATCCAGCATATGCCGTTGCAACTGCCTGGAGGGGATGCGTTGGCACATGAGTTTCGGGTCTACCCCAAAAGGGCAGAGTTCCTATAGCGACGAGACGATAGGCCTGCCGACCGACGAGAAAGACGGACAGCTCGGCCGGGCGCTGATGCACGCCCTGCGCAATGCGGGCGTCGCCGTGCTCTACCAGGACCGTGACCTGAAGATGGTGTGGGGCCGCAACATGCGCGCGCCCTGGGTATCCGGCGACGGCGAGGCCGGGCAGAACATGCTCCCGGCCGCACAGGCCGAACGCCTCGACACGGCCCGTCGCAAAGTCGTCGCCACCGGCAAGCCGGAGCGTTTCGAGATCGGCATGCCGGCCGAAGACGGCATGCGCTGGTTCGAGATCTGGGTCGACGCCGACCTCGACGACAGCGGCGCAGTGCAGGGCATCGTCACCACCAAGGTCGAGACCACCGAGCAGAAGCGGCGCGAACAGACGCTGCGCACGCTGCTGCGCGAAGTCAGTCACCGGTCCAAGAACCTGCTTGCCATCATCCAGGGCATCGCCTCCCAGACCGGCCGCTATTCCGACGGCATCGCCGACTTCCTGACCCGCTTCCGCGGCCGGCTGCAATCGCTCGCCTCCTCGCAGGATCTGGTGACCTCGTCGAACTGGCGCGGCGCGCGGTTGCGCGAACTGGTGGCCGGCCAGGTCGGCCGCTACGGCCCAGACCCGGTGAACAGCCTGCGCTTCGAGGGCGCCAACCCGTTCCTCAACCCGAACGCCGCCCTCCACATCGGCCTTGCCATGCACGAGCTAGCCGTCAATTCCGTCAGCTACGGCGCGCTCTCCAGGCCGGACGGCTTCGTCGAGGTCGTTGCCGGGCTTGAGGGCGAGCCGGACGACCTTTCGCTGTCGCTGGCATGGCACGAACGGATCGCGCCGCACAAAGAACCGAAGAACGGCAAGCGCTTCGGTTCGGTGGCGCTGGAACGTGTCGTGCCGGCCTCGCTCAACGGCGCGGCCAAGCTCGATATAGGCAACGACCGTCTGGACTACAGTCTCACCGTGCCGCACGGCAACTTCGAGATCGATTGAGCCCGACGGGCCGGGAGCATCGGGCAGGGCCGGCATGACGACGCATCCTCGGCCGGTGCGCGGTTAACCTCTCATTTACCATAACGGCGCATGGTTCGCGGGGGAGCGGTCGACGATACGCGAGGCTTCGAAAATGGGCGCCGACATGTACAGGCTCGAACGCGCCGCCCGGCTGGCCATGGGACCGATCCCGGACATCGCGCCGGAAATCCTGCCGCCGCAGCCGGCCTTCCGCATAGCCCAGCACTTTGCCGTCCTCGCCGCGGCAACGGTGGCGTTGGCGGCCGCGACAGCCCTATTGCTTTTCTAGATCAGATTCGCGCCCATCCCGCCGGGCCACCCGCCACGGCAGCCGAGCGAATTCCCGACCGAGCGGAAAACAGCGGATCAGCGCGTCGGCACCGGGTGCTCGCCGCGATAATCGTAGAAGCCGCGGCCCGCCTTGCGGCCGAGCCAGCCGGCCTCGACATACTTCACCAGAAGCGGGCATGGCCGGTACTTCGAATCCGACAGGCCATCATGCAGAACCTGCATGATCGACAGGCAGGTATCGAGGCCGATGAAGTCAGCCAGCTGCAGCGGTCCCATCGGGTGGTTGGCGCCGAGCTTCATCGCCGTGTCGATCGCCTCGACGCTGCCGACGCCTTCGTAGAGCGTATAGATTGCCTCGTTGATCATCGGCAAAAGGATGCGGTTGACGATGAAGGCCGGGAAATCCTCCGACACGGTGGCGGTCTTGTCGAGTTGGGCGACATAGCCCTTTGACGCCTCGAAGGTGCGGTCGTCGGTGGCGATGCCGCGCACCAATTCGACGAGCTTCATCACCGGCACCGGATTCATGAAATGGATGCCGATGAACCGCTCGGGACGGTCCGTGGTGGACGCCAGCCGCGTGATCGAAATCGAGGAGGTGTTGGTGGCGAGGATCGCTTCCGGGTTGAGCAGCGGGCAGAGTTGCGCGAAGATCTTGCGCTTGACGGCCTCGTCCTCGGTGGCCGCTTCGATGACCAGATCAGCCCCCGCAAGCCCCGCCATGTCGGGCGCTGCCGAAATGCGCGCCATGGCGTCCTTGCGCACCTGCTCCTCCAGCTTGCCGGAGGCGACCTGACGGGCCATGTTGCCGCTGATGGTGGCGATGCCCGTCTCGATGCGCTCGGCGCCGACGTCGTAGATCAGAACCTTGTAGCCCGCGAGCGCCGACACATGGGCGATGCCGCCGCCCATCTGACCCGCGCCGACGATACCGATGGTTTCGATCTTGCTCATGATGGCATCCCGTTGCCCGCTTTTTGTGCACCGCAAAATTAAAAGGGCGGGGCGACTTCGTCTACCCCGCCCTTACAATTTAATATCGGATCGGAACCGCCGTCAAAGCGCCTTCTGGAGTTCCGGCAGGACGGTGAAGAGGTCGCCGACGATGCCGTAGTCGGCGACCTGGAAGATCGGCGCTTCCTCGTCCTTGTTGATGGCGACGATGACCTTCGAGTCCTTCATGCCGGCGAGGTGCTGGATGGCGCCGGAGATGCCGCAGGCGATGTAGAGGTCGGGCGCGACCACCTTGCCGGTCTGGCCGACCTGCCAGTCGTTCGGCGCATAGCCGGCGTCGACTGCCGCACGGGAGGCGCCGACGGCGGCACCCAGCTTGTCGGCCACCGGCAGGATGACCTCCTGGAACTTTTCCGCCGAACCCAGCGCACGGCCGCCCGAGATGATGATCTTGGCCGAGGTGAGCTCGGGACGATCCGATTCCGACAGCTTGTTCTCGACGAAGGTCGACAGGCCCGGATTGGCGGCAGCAGATACGGTCTCGACGCTGGCCGAGCCGCCTTCGGGGGCCGCCTGGAAGGAGGCGGTGCGCACGGTCACCACCTTCTTGGCATCGGTCGACTGCACCGTCTGGATGGCGTTGCCGGCATAGATCGGCCGCTTGAAGGTGTCCGGCGAGACGACCTCGATGATTTCCGACACCTGCGCCACGTCGAGCAGGGCGGCGACGCGCGGGGCGACGTTCTTGCCGGTGGCGGTGGCGGGCGCGACGATCGCGTCGTAGTTGCCGGCGAGCGAGACGACGAGTGCGGCGGTCGGCTCGGCCAGCCGCTCGGCCAGTTCGTCGGCCTCGGCCAGAAGAACCTTGCGGACACCCTTCAGCTTGGCGGCGGCATCGGCCGCTGCCTTGGCGCCCTTGCCGGCCACCAGCACGTCGACATCCGAGCCGATCTTGCTTGCCGCCGACAGCGCCTTGGCGGTCTGGTCCGACAGCGAGGCGTTGTCGTGTTCGGCGATGAGGAGAATTGCCATTTCTTGTTCCTTTCCCGATCGCTTACAGCACGCCGGCTTCGTTCTTGAGCTTGTCGACCAGCTCGGCGACGGTCTTGACCTTGACGCCCGCCTTGCGGCCGCCCGGCTCCTCGGTCTTGAGCACCTTCAGCCGCGGCGCGACGTCGGCGCCGAAATCGGTGGCCGTCTTCTCGTCCAGCGGCTTCTTCTTCGCCTTCATGATGTTAGGCAGCGAGGCGTAGCGGGGCTGGTTCAAGCGCAGGTCCGCCGTCACGATGGCCGGCATCTTCAGATCCACCGCCTGAAGGCCGCCGTCGACCTCGCGCGTTACCTTGGCACGGTCGCCGGCAAGCTCGATCTTCGAGGCGAAGGTGCCCTGCGACCAGCCCAGAAGTGCGGCCAGCATCTGGCCGGTCTGGTTGGAATCGTCGTCGATCGCCTGCTTGCCGAGGATGACGAGGCCGGGCTTCTCCGCCTCGACCACGCCCTTCAGAACCTTGGCGACGCCCAGCGGCTCGACCTCGCCGTCGACCTTGACCAGGATCGCCCGGTCGGCACCCATGGCGAGCGCGGTGCGCAGCGTCTCGGCCGCCTGCGCGGGACCGATCGACACAACCACGATCTCCTCGGCCTTGCCGGCTTCCTTCAGCCGGATCGCCTCTTCCACCGCAATCTCGTCGAACGGGTTCATCGCCATCTTGACGTTGGCAAGCTCGACGCCCGAACCGTCGGCCTTCACACGAACCTTCACGTTGGCGTCCACAACCCGCTTCACGGGCACGAGAACTTTCATCTCAATCTCACCTCTCAACGATGTCCGGGTGCGCTCTTACCAGCGCCTGCCCGGCGGGATTTGCCGAATGCCGACATTTGCGGCGAAAATTCCGTTCTTCCGACGCCTCGCGGGTGGCGGAAAGGCTGCCAAAGGCGCGCGGACCCTAGTGGCGCCCGCCCTCACCGTCAATATCGCAGTGCACACCAAATCGGTTGAAAGACCTGCCTTTTCGACCTTACTGGCGACCCCAGCGCGGCGCGGACACCGCCGCCGGCGGCTCCTCGACAGGCACGATCGGCTCGGCGTCGATGGAAGCCGGCGCCACGACGATCTCCTCATCCTCGAGCGGCACGTCGCGGCGGCGCAGGATGAGCACCAGCACCGCGCCCGCCACGATGCCGCCGACATGGCAGGCCCAGGACACCTGGTCCTCGCCGCCGGCCAGGAACATGACCACCTGCAGGAAAATCCACAGCGCCAGCACGATATAGGCGGGAATGCGCAGCGGAATGCGGGCGAAGGCGAGGATCCACACCTTCACGCGGGGAAACAGGATCAGGTAGGCGGTGACCACGCCGGCGATGGCGCCGGAAGCGCCGATCAGCGGCTCCTGCGAATCCGGTGCGACGAGGCCGTGGACGAAGGCGCCGGCAACGGCGCAGGCCAGGTAGAAGACAAGATAGCGGACATGGCCGAGCGCATCCTCGACATTGTCGCCGAAGACCCACAAAAACAGCATGTTGCCGCCGAGATGGAAGATGTCAGCGTGCAGGAAGGCGTAGCTGAGGTAGCTCAGGCTCTCCGGGATGACGACGAATTGCGGAGCCAGTTCCGCCGTGTCGTGGACGACCGAGGGGATGAAGCCGAGGCCGAGCACGGCGGCGTTGGTGAACTGCTCCCCACCGAGGCTGGTGCACAGATAGGCCACGACGTTGAGCGCGATCAGCCCGAAAGTGACGTATTGCAGGCTGATCGAGCGCAGATGGTTGGAATCGTAAAGCGGAATGAACATCAGGCCGGTTCCCGGTGCCTTCCGCCCGACCCTGTTGCATCCAACCCGGCCGTCAGCGGTTCTTGCCCGGCACCCATAGCACGTCCGCCTTGCCGTTGTCATTGACGGCGCGCGCGGCGACGAACAGGAAATCGGACACGCGGTTGAGATATTTGAGCGCGTCGCGGTTGACATGCTCGTCCGGCTCCTGCGCCAGCGCCACGACAAGCCGTTCGGCCCGCCGCGCCACGGTACGGCCAAGATGCAACGCCGCCGCCGCCGGCGTTCCGCCGTTCAGCACGAAGGAGCGCAACGGCGCGATCTCCTTGTTGAGCAGGTCGATGTCCTTTTCCAGCCGCTCGACCTGGGCGGGCACGATGCGCAGCGGCTCGTAGTCCAGCTTCTCGCCGGTATCGGGCACGGCAAGGTCGGCGCCGAGGTCGAACAGATCGTTCTGGATGCGCGCCAGCATGGCGTCGATTTCAGGATGCGACGCCCCGGTATGGATCCGCGCCATGCCGACGCAGGCATTGACCTCGTCGACGGTGCCGTAGGCTTCCACCCGAAGATCCGATTTCAGCCGCCGCTCGCCGGAGCCGAGGCCGGTCGTGCCGTCGTCGCCCGTGCGGGTGTAGATCTTGTTCAGTCTGACCACGACGAGCCTCCGCTTCCGGCTACTTGCGCGTCATGTAGACGACGATCAGGATCAGCACCAGCGCCACGAACTGCAGCAGCACGCGCGCCTGCATGAGCTTGTTGGAGGTCACGCCGGAACCGCCGCGCATCATGTTGACGAGGCCGCGGACGAGCACCGCCACGACGGCGACCATGGCGACGATGGCGAGGGCTTTGACGAAGGTTTCCATGGACGTTCCCGATTGGTCAGGTCGTGCGGGCAAGGATACGGTAAAACAGCGCCGCCGGCAGCACGCGCTTGAGTATGACGCCGAGTCGCGCCGGCATGGTTACCACATAATGCGGCTTCGGGCGTTGCGACAGAAGCGCATGCCTGAGCGCCGCGTAGACGACCTGCGGATCGTTCCTGCGGGCCTCGGCGGCAGCCAGCCGCGCCTGCTCCATTTGCTCGCCATAGCCGGCGCTGTGGACCGAGGCTGCCTTGTCGATGGTCTTCTCGAACAGCGGCCTGCCGTTGGCGTGGATGTTCGAGCGCACAGGCCCCGGCTCGATCAGCGAGACATGGATGCCGCTGCCGCGCAGTTCCTGCCGCAGGCATAGCATCAGTCCCTCGATCGCGTATTTCGAGGCGCAGTAGGCGCCGCGGAAGCGGGCCGGCATCAGCCCGAGGACCGAAGAGCAATGCACCAGCCGGCCATGACCCTGCCGGCGCATCACCGGCACGACGCGCCGGGTGAGATCGTGCCAGCCGAAGACATTGGCCTCGAACTGGTCGCGCAGCGCCTCGACCGGCAGGTCCTCGACCGCACCCGCCTGCGCATGCGCTCCGTTGTTGTAGAGTGCGTCGAGCCGCCCGCCGGTGCGTTCCAACACCAGTGTCACCAGCGCCTCGATGGAGGCGGCGTCGCGATAGTCCATGAAGAAGGCCTCGAAGCCCTCCGCCTCAAGGGCCGCGATATCCGCCGCCTTGCGCGCGGTGGCGAAGACCCGCCAGCCGTCGGCCTTAAGCGCCCGCGCGCAATAGGCGCCGATACCGGAGGATGCGCCGGTGACGATGATGGACGGCGGCTCGGCCGCGCGATCGGTGGCTGCAAGGCTTGCCATTTGCGGCAAACCCTTCCCATATTCGCGGCCGGTACACAATCGCAGGTAGGGACCCTTGCTGCGCAACATCGTCGCCGTAAAGCGCGTCCTCTACGATGCGTTGGGCCATTTCAACAACGACGACGGCTGGGCGATGTCCTCTCACCTGGCCATCACGGCGCTGATGGCGTTGTTCCCCTTCCTCATCTTCGCAACGACGCTGGCCTCCTTCCTCGGCGCGCAGGCCTTCGCCGACACCGCCGTGCACATCGTCTTCGACACCTGGCCCGAGCAGATCGCCAAGCCGATCGCCCGCGAGGTGCTCAATGTGCTGACCGTGCAGCGCACCGACCTTCTGACCTACGGCGTGGTACTGGCCGCCTATTTCGCCTCCAACGGCATCGAGGCGCTGCGCACCTCGCTCAACCGCGCCTACCGGGTGAGCGAAACGCGCGGTTTCTTCTACCGCCGCGCCCAGAGCCTCGTCTTCGTGCTCATCGCCACGGCGGGCATCCTCGCCATATCCGTTCTGCTCGTCTTCGCGCCCATCCTGGCGCGGCTGGCGGAAGCCCATATCGAGTGGATCAAGCCCTACATGGGCACCATCACCGTTTGGCGCTACGCCGTCGCCTCGGCGGTCATCGTCGGCGGCCTGTTCGCCGTGCATTTCTGGCTGCCGGCGGGCAAGCGGCGCTTCGTCTCGCTGGTTCCCGGCATCCTGTTCACGCTGATCGGCTGGCTGATCGGCTCGACCGTCTTCGCCAGCTATATCGACCATTTCTCCAGCTATGTGACGACCTATGCGGGACTGGCCTCGATCATGATCGCCGTCGTCTTCCTCTACATCGTCTCGGCGGTCTTCATCCTCGGCGGCGAGCTCAACGCCGCCATCAGCCGCTACCTGGAGGCGCGGGCGCGGGTGACCGGCTGAGGCACCTTCTGGGCCGTCGCCAGACCGACGCCCAGCGTGGCGACCGCCATGCCGAAAATCTGCACAAGGTTGAGGTCCTCGCCGAACAGCAGCCATGCCATGACGGCGGTGACGGCCGGCACCAGGTAGAACAGCGAGGCGACCTTCGCCATCGCGCCCTCGCGGATCATCAGCATCAGAAGGAAGATGGCGCCGATCGACAGCACCAGCACCAGCCAGGCAAGCGCGAAGACCAGCTCGCCGTTGAAGGTGACCTGGCGCGTCTCCAGAAGGGCCGAGCCCAGCGCCACGGTCGCCAGCCCGCCGACATATTGCCAGAACGTCGCCGCCCACAGGTTGCCGCCGGAAGCGAAACGCTTCTGCCAGACGGTCCCCAGGCTCATGCCGATCACCGAGACGATCGACGCCGTCAGCGTGGCGGCGGTGACGCCGCTGCCGAGCGCGCCGAGCTTCGGCCACAGCACGATGACGACGCCGACGAAGCCGACGGCCAGGCCGAGCCAGTGGCGCGGCAGGATTTTTTCGCCGAGCAGTTTGCCGGCGATAACGGCGGTGATCAGCGGTTGCAGCCCGACGATCAGCGCCGAGATGCCGGCAGGCAGGCCGCGATGGATCGCCCAGAACACGCCGCCGAGATAGACGCCGTGCATCAGAACGCCCGCGATCGCCGCGTGAAACGCTTCGGCCGAAGTCAGGCGTTTCGATGCGAGAGCAGTCATCAGCGCGGCGAACAGGACCGCGGCGATGCCGAAGCGCAGCGCCAGGAAGGTGAACGGCTCGGCCCACGGCATGGCGTAGCGCGCGCCGATGAAACCGGTCGCCCACAGGACGACGAAGGTGGCGGGAACCAGCCGCTTCAGGCCGTGCATTGCCGGGAAACCTTGTCCGGAGGAATCGGAAGCGCCGATGTAATGCGGTTTGGCTGGCCAGGCAAAACGAAACCGCTGATTCATAGACTAAGGGGAGCTGAAGGGCAGACCGCTATTCCAGCCCCACCGCCCGCCGCACGTCGCCCGGCGTCGCACCGGCCTCCCGCAAAGCCGCCAGTCCGGTATCCCTGAAACTCTTGGAAAGCTTGCGGCCGTCCGGCCCGAGGATCAGCCGGTGGTGGAAATGGCGCGGTGCGGGAAACCCGAGCAATTCCTGCAACAGGCGCTGCACACCGGTCGCCCGATAAAGATCCATGCCGCGCACGACATGGCTGATGCCTTGCAAGGCATCGTCGGCCACCACCGCCAGATGGTAGCTCGTCGGCACGTCGCGCCGCGCGATCACCACGTCGCCCCAGGCTTGCGGCTGCGCCTCGACCTGCCGGGACGCCGAAAGCGTCTCGTCGGTGAATTCCGTCCAGCAAAGCCCCTCGCCCGCCCGCGCCGTCGCCGCCCGCATATCGAGCCGCCACGAAAACGGCGCGCCGTCTGCGATCCGCCTTTGCCGTTCCTTGTCCGGCAGCGCCTTGTCGACGGCCGGATAGAGCGGCGCGCCGTCGGGATCGCGTGGCCAGCTTGCCGCCTTGCCGCTGTCGGCGATGAAGGCGCGGATTTCGCCCCGGCTCATGAAGGCCGGATAGACCAGCCCCTCTTGCACCAGCCGGTCGAGCAGCCCCGCATAGTCGGCGAAATGCCCGGACTGGCGCCGCACCGGCCTTTCCCATTCGAGGCCCAGCCATTCGAGGTCGCGATAGATGCCGGCTTCCAGTTCGGGCGTGCAGCGCGCCGTGTCGATGTCCTCGATGCGTAATAGAAGCCGCCCGCCAGCCGTCCGCGCCAGCTTCTGGTTGAGCAGCGCCGAATAGGCATGGCCGAGATGCAGCGCGCCGTTCGGGCTCGGCGCGAAACGGAATGTCAGCAGCGTCATGATGCGGCAACGGTCGGGCTGTGCGGCATGGCTTTCGATTGCTACCGTGCGGCCATGGAAGTCAAGTCGGCGGGCATCGCCTTCGGCCATGGAGGAAACATGCAGCGCATCGCCACGCTGGACGACGTTGCGCGCGGGCTGGATGCGCTCGTCGCGCTCGACCCGCGCCTCTCGGCGGTGCGCGGCAGGGCCGGCGCTGTGCCGCTGCGCTTGTCCGAGCCGGGTTTCGAAAGCCTCGCCTCCATCATCGTCTCGCAGCAGGTGTCGCGCGCCAGCGCCGACGCCATCTTCGGGCGGCTGACCGGCCTGCTCGACCCACTGACGCCGCAGGCGGTGCTCGGCGCCGGCGAGGCGGTGTTCCGCGAGGCAGGCCTGTCGCGGCCGAAGCAGCGCGGGCTCCTGGCGGCCGCCCAGGCGGTGGCCGGCGGCCTCGACCTCCACCACCTGTGCTCGCTCGATGCCGGCGAGGCCATCGCGGCGCTGACCGCCGTGCCGGGCATCGGCCCCTGGACGGCGGAGTGCTATCTTCTGTTCTCGGCCGGGCACCCGGACGTGTTTCCGGCGCGCGACGTCGCCCTGCAGAGCGCCGTCGGCCATGCACTCGGCATCGATCCTCGCCCGCCGGAAAAAACGCTGATCCGCATAGCCGAATCATGGGCGCCCTGGCGCGGCGTCGCGTCGCGGCTTTTCTGGGCCTACTATCGCGAAATGAAGGGCCGCGACGCCACGCCGATCGCCTGAACCGCGAAAATGCGTGAAAATAGCGCATTTTCGGCGTCTCGCGCGGCTCACAATCCGCTTCACATCGCTGTCATGTCGGGCTTACAGTATCGGCACCGTACGGTTCGAGACACAAGGAGACGAGGAACGTGACGGTTGCCGTATCTCCGGATGCGCTGCCCGCACTGGTGCTGAACGCGGACTACCGCCCGCTCAGCTACTACCCCTTGTCGCTGTGGTCCTGGCAGGACGCGATCAAGGCGGTGTTCCTCGAGCGCGTCAACATCGTCGCCGAATACGAGCACGCCGTCTCCTCGCCGACCTTTTCCATGAAGCTGCCCTCGGTGGTCAGCCTCAAGGCCTACGTGAAGCCGTCCCGGCATCCGGCCTTCACCCGCTTCAACGTGTTCCTGCGCGACCGTTTCCAGTGCCAATATTGCGGGACGGGGGAGGATCTCACCTTCGACCATGTGGTCCCGCGTCATCGCGGCGGCGCGACGACGTGGGAAAATGTGGTAGCCGCCTGTTCGCCCTGCAATCTCAGGAAGGGCGGCATGATGCCTGCGCAGGCCAAGATGTGGCCTTTGCAGAAACCCTACAAGCCGACCGTGCACGACCTCCACAACAACGGCCGCCTCTTCCCTCCCAACCATCTGCACGAAAGCTGGATGGACTATCTCTATTGGGATGTCGAACTGGAGCCGTAAGGCGCCGTCTTCCCCGCACTTCAATCCTTGCCGAACGCGCCCTTGAAGGCCACCGCGCCGAGGATGAGGGCCGCGATCGCCTGCCAGCCGGCCAGAGACAGGCCGAGGATGCGCAGCGCCGCCTTGTCGCAGGACGGCGGCACGAACTCGTTCAGCGCGTCGAGCACGCCGTTGCCGCCGGTATCGACCGAGACGCCGACCGTGGTGCAGTCGGTCGGCCCCGGCCACCAGCCCCATTCGACGCCGGAATGGAAGACGCCGAGATAGAGGCCGTAGACCATCAGGAGCCCCCCGATGGCAAGCAGGCCGCGCACGGCCCAGGCCGGCGCCCGCATCAGCGAGGCGAGGCAGGCTACCAGCATCAGCGGCGCGCCGATATAGTAGGGCAGACGCTGCTCGTAGCAGAGCTTGCAGGGGATGTAGCCGCCTATGTACTGGAAGGCGAGCGCCCCGCCGACGGTGGCCGCCATGGCGACGGCGAGGAAGCCGGCGATCTGCGTGCGGCGGAGCGTGGCGGCAGGGGTGGCGATATCGGTCATGGCAAGGTCATCCGTGATGAAGTCCGCTCAGAACACCCATTTGACGACGATGTAGAGCAGAATGAGGGCGACGGCGGCAGCGCCCGCGATCATGCCGAGGCGCTTCTCGATGAAATCCTTGATCTGCTCGCCGTAGCGGCGCAGCAACCAGGCGAGCAAAAGGAAGCGCGCCCCGCGCGCGACGATGGCGAGCCCGATGAACAGGACAAGGTTGACGCCGATGACCCCCGACAGGATGGTCACCACCTTGATCGGCGGCAGGTGGGCGGCGCCCGAGGTGATCAGCATCAGGATGATGAAGCCGATGCCGGAGGAGGTGCGCAGCGCCTCGAACTCGTCGTACTTGCCGTAGAATTGCAGGATCGGCACGGCGATCGTCTCATAGGCGTAGTGGCCGATGAACCAGCCGGCGACGCCGCCGAGCACCGAGGCGACCGTGGCGATCAGCGCATAGCGATAGGCCCGGTCCGGCCGCGACAGCGCCATCGGCAGGTAGAGCACGTCGGCCGGCACGAGGAACACCGAGCTTTCGACGAAGGCGATGACGGCCAGCCACCATTCGGCGGATTTCCTTGCCGCGAGCGACAAGGTCCAGTCATAGAGTCCGCGAAGCATGGAAAGCCCTCGTGATGCGGAGCTTGTCTAGAAAGTTTCCGCCCGCCGCACAATGGCGCAGGGTTCACGAAATCGACAGCGCGGTAAACCGGCGAGGCCAGTTGACGAACAGGCCCCTGACCGTATAGTCCGCGCCCATCCGGACCTGCCCGGTCCGTGCCCCTATGGCGGAATTGGTAGACGCGCTCGACTCAAAATCGAGTTCCGCAAGGAGTGCTGGTTCGATCCCGGCTAGGGGCACCATTTTCCTGATCTCATGCGAATTCGCTTCGCTCACCGCTCCGATTGGGCGGCCTGACGGTCGACGAACGGTCGTCATCGCGAACCCTGCGGGTATCTGAAAAGGGCAACGGGCGCGCTTTTGGCGCGCCCGTCTCCCCCCGTTGCCGGCCTATTGCTTGGCCGGCCCCTCATGCATGATGTCGTCGTTCTTCGGGCCGTCGACGATCAGGTAGCCCGCCAGGCCGCGCTCGGCGCGCGACAGGGCATGGTCGACCAGCACGTAGTGGCCGCCGCGCTCGATCTTGAAATCGACGACCGTGGCGCCGCCCGGTGGCACGCTCACCGTCTGCACGCCCGTCAGCGGCGGCGAAGTCACGCTGCCCAACGAATAGACGTGGTCGAAGATCTCGCCGATGACATGGAAGGACGAGGTGTAGTTCGGCCCGCCGACACCGAAGAAGATGCGTACCGTTTCGCCGGCATTGGCGTAGAGCGGATGCGCCTTGGTGAGCGCGCCGACCGAGCCGTTGAACAGGAAGTATTCCGGGCGCTCGGAGATCAGCTTGTCGTAGTCCATCTCCATCTCGCCCTTCGTGCCGAACGGCTCGACCGTATAGAGCTCGCCCTGCATGACGTAGAACTCGCGGTCGACCTGCGGCAGGCCGCCTTCCGGTTCCACCACGATCAGCCCGTACATGCCGCTGGCGATGTGGTGAGCGACGCTGGGCGTGGCGCAGTGGTAGACGAAGACGCCGGGCTTCAGCGCCTTGAACGTCACCACGGCTTCCTCGCCGGGCGCGATCTGGGTGAAGTCGGCGCCGCCGCCGGGGCCGGTCGCGGCATGGAGGTCGATCGAGTGCATCATGACGCTGTCGGCCGCGTTCTTGATGTGAAGCTCGACCGTGTCGCCGACGCGCACCCTGAGCATCGGTCCGGGAACCTTGTTGTTGAAGGTCCAGTAGACATAGGAGGTGCCGTCATCCAGCCGGCCCTTGAGCTCGACGGTCTCCATGTCGACGCGCACCACCTGCGGCGGCCGCTGCCCGATCGGACCCGGCAGGTCCGCAGGATCGCGCACGATGTCGGCCGCGTCCGTCGCCATGCCGGAGCGCGGGCCGGGCATCACCTGGATCACGCCCTCCATGCCCGCCGCACGGTGGCCGGCGATGGAGCAGAAATAGGCGAATTCGCCGACCTTGTTGGCGAGAAACGAGAAGGTCGAGGAGGCGTTCTTGCCGACCACCACCGCCGAGCGGGCGGCGTACTGGTCGAGCACGATGTCGTGCTCGGCGCCCTCGCCGTTGATGAGGTTGATCTGCACCAGCTCGCCCTCGTGGACCATCAGGGTGGGATTGACCTTGCCCTCGATGTCGCCGCCGACGCCGATATAGACCATGCGGCCCTCGGCGATGCCGGTGCGCAGGGTGAAGATGGTGGCGCTGTGATAACTGACGACGCCGCTGGCGTCGGCCGGCGCATTCGAGGCCGCCGGCGCCGCCGTGTCCTGCGCGGTCTGCGCGTTTGCGCCGTGATTGTGCGTCTGGGTGAAGGCCGGCGCCAGCGGCACGGCGAACGCCATCGTCGTCGCCAAAAGGCCTGCCATGACGCGCCGCGTCACCTTGCCCGCCATAGGCGCGACGCCGATCGACGCGGGGCTGGCTCTGCTCTTGCTTTCCATTTCCAACTCCTTCTTTGCGAAGCTGAGGAAAGCCGTATCAGCGGGCGCCGGGACGCTCGTTGATCTAGCGCAAGCAAATCCGCGTCCGGTTCCCGACTGTCGCGAGGAGGTTGGCTAGTCCTTGCCGTCCCGCCCTTCGGCAATGCGCGAAAGCCGGTCGCGGTCGGTGACGGTGACCTTCTGGCGTCCGCTCAGGACCAGGCCCTTGCCTTCCCACGCCGTCAGCAGCCGGCTGACCGTGTGAAGCGTCGTCCCGGTCATTTCGGCGATATCCTGGCGCGAGATGGGGAAATCGATCAGGAGCCCTTCGCTGGTCTGCTTGCCGCTTTGCCCCACCAGCTTGAGCAGCGCATGGGCGACCCGCCGGTCGACCTGCTCGGTCGACATCTCGACGACGCGCGTATGAGCATCCTGCAGCCGGTCGCCAACGGTCTTGTAGGTATTCGCCCCGAAGGAAGGGATCGCGGCGGCGAACTCGGCCCACAGGGCGCCGGGCCAGGCAAGCACCACGCAGTCGACGGCCGCGATCGCATTCGCCGGATAGGTGGAACGGCCGAGCGCCTGGGCGATGCCCATCAGCTCGCCCGCGCTGATGTAGCGCACGATGACGTCCTGCCCCTCCGGCGTCGACTTGACGACGCGCACATGGCCGTCGAGCAGCAGGAAAAAGGTGTTCGCGGCGCCGTCCTGTTCGAAAATGGCCTGGTCCTTGGCGACACGCTGCGAGCGCGCCCGGCCGACGATACGGTCGAGATCGGCCGCGCTCATGCCCCGGAACAGCGGCAGGTCTGCAATCAGGGAACGGTCGAGACGGCTCACGGACTCTCCTGGGACTCGGTCCTGTCAATCGGCCGCACCATCCCATAGGGATGGTGCAAACGGCAAGTCGCGAGGCTTTTGGCCAGTTATGCCTTGATTCGGTTTTGTTTGCGCTGCAACAAAGTGGGCCGACGGCGATACCCCTACATGACACCCGGCGGGTCGCCGCCGCACCGAGAAAAGGAAAGGCAAGTTCCATGAAACGCGTAGTCGCTGCAGCAACCATCCTCGCCGCCCTGATGCTGGCTGGAGGCGCACAGGCTGCCGATCATCAGATCCAGATGCTCAACAAGGGCGAGAAGGGCACCATGGTGTTCCAGCCGGACTTCGTCCAGGCCGCCCCCGGAGACACCGTCACCTTCGTGCCCACCGACAAGGGCCACGATGCCGAAAGCATCAAGGGCATGATCCCCGACGGCGCCGAGCCCTTCAAGGGCAAGATCAGCCAGCCGATCACCGTCACGCTGGACAAGGAAGGCGTCTACGGCGTCAAGTGCACGCCCCACTACGGCATGGGCATGGTGGCGCTGATCGTCGTCGGCAAGCCGGTGAACCTGGAGCAGGCCAAGGCCGTCAAGCAGAGCGGCAAGGCCAAGAAGGTCTTCGAGGCGCTGCTTGCGGAAGTCCCGGCCGGCAACTGACCGCCGGCATTCTCCAGTCTTCGAACCGTCGGCCGGGTGGGTATCCCTCTCCCGGCCGTATCGTCGTCTCCCGCCTGACGGTCAGCGCCGGCCCAGCAGGCTTCTGACGCGATTGCGCAGGATGCGCGCCATGTTGCGCGTCTCGCGGTAGAGATGCAGCTGCGAGGCCGCCTGGCGCGCTGCGCGGTCGGCCTCTGGCGACAGACCGATCACGAAGGTGCCGACCTGCCGGCGCTCGCTCCACAGCCGGCTCATCACCGGATGGTCCGGCACCGCGCAGGAATCGGTGACGTCGATGTTGGGATCGTCGAGGTGCTGCTTCGTCACCTCGATCATCAGAAGCGTACCGGGCGAATAGGCCGCAAGCGTCTCGTCGTATGCCGTCTTCCAGGTGTAGGCGACGCCCGCCTCGACGAACACGATCAGGCTGGCGATGGTGCGCCCGTCGAGCTCCAGCGCGTGGATGCGGCACATATCCTGCTCGGCCAGCCGGTGTACAGCCTCGCGCGCGAAGGCGGCCCGATAGCGGTCGATGACCATGGCGGTCCGCTCGCGGCCCTTCCAGCCAGCCGCCTCCAGCGACAGGAAACGCTCGATGGCGTGGCGGATCTCCTCCGGCCCGCGCGCCACCGTATGTTCCAGCCTGCCGGTGTCGGCGAGGCGCCGCTTGAGGCGCCGGAATTCGCGGTAGTGATGCGCCTTCAGCGATGCACGCAGATAGGCCTCGCCGTCGAGCGCGCTTTCCAGCACCGGCCGCTCGTTCGCTCCCGTGACGGCAAGCGGCAGCCTGCGCATCTCGGCCACGGTCTTGATGAGTGCGGCCACCGGTCCGTCCATCCGCATATCGGGGAAGACGAAGACCTTCGGCAGGTTGAGGCGCGGCCTCGACAGCATGCCAAGGAAGTCGTCCAGCACGCCGACCGGGTCGTCGCGGTCGATCAGCGGCGTGCCCATCGGCCCGAACGGGCTCGACCATGTGCGCATGACCGGAACGCCGAGCGGAACGGCCGGCCGCTCGATCGAATAAGGCACCAGGAAACGCAGCCGGCTGCGGTAGTCGTCGCCGTCGCGGATGACGGCGAGCCGCACCTCGCGGTCCTCCAGCCTGGGCATCGCGGGCGCCAGGAAGCGCGGATTGAAGAAGACGTTGGGCTCGACGGTGCGGGCACTGAGATAGTCGAGTTCCTCGACGAGATCGAACCCGGCCGAGGCCGGGTAGATGGCCAGCCGCCGCTCGGGCCGCCCATGCGCGATGAGTTCGAGCTGGGCAGCGTCCGCCGCATCGCGCGCCAGCCCGGCGAGGCCGGACACCATCGCGCCGGCCGGGCCGCCGCTGCTTTCTTCGATCAGGGGAACGGCGGCCATCAGGCAGGTCTCCGGGCGGGAAGGAAGATCACCATGGCGATGCCGAGCCGGCGCCGGACGGTGAAGGAAAGGGCTGCGGCCTCGAAGACCATGGCGAGCGTCGTCGAGGCAGCGGCTCCCCACAGCTGAAACTGCGGGATGAGCACGATGGTGAGGCCGATGTTGAGCACCAGCGCGATGGCGTAGACGGCGGCACAGATATTCTGGTTGCCGCTCATCGTCAGAAGGCTTTCGCACGGGCCGACGGCCGCGCGCGCCACCACGCCCAGAACCAGCAGGAACAGCAGCGGGTAGCCGGCGGCGAAGCCGGGGCCGAACAGGGAAAGCATTGGTTCGCCCAGCGTCAGCACCGCCGCCGCCATCGCCAGCGAGGGCCAGAACGTCCACGACACGGTCTCGCGCGCGAAGGCGGCAAGCTTCTCCGGCTCGCCATGGGTGAACTCGGCATAGCGCGTCGCCGCCCCCGCCTTGACGGCGAAATAGACGAAATGCACCAGCGCCAGCGTCTTGACGGTGGCGAAGTAGATGCCGACGTCATCGGGCTTCAGGTAGAAGCCGACCATCAGCACGTCGGCGTTGGTGAGCAGGAAGAAGAAGCTCTCGACCAGGAAGATCGGCAGCGACACGGCGAACCAGTGGCCGAAGCGGATGGTCGTCGGGCCGCGCGGCAGGCCGGCGTCGATGCGCCGAGTGAGGCCGAGCAACTGGCCGAGGCTGGTGGCGTAGGTAGCCGCGATGGCCGCCAGGATGCCGGTGCGCGCATCCGGCGCGAAGCCGGTGGCGAGCATCAGCGCCATGAGGGCGAGGATCAGCAGGGGCCGCACGATATAGGTCGGCAACAGCGCCGACAGCGCCCATGAATGGGCGCGCGCGATGCCTTGCAAGAGATCGGACAGCGCCACCATCGGCAGGCAGGTGATGCCGAGCACGAAAGGCACGACGTAGTAGCTCTCGATCCAGCCGGAAGAGAGCCAGACGCCGAGCCCGCCGACAAGCGCGAAGACGCTGGAGATGGTGAGCACGAACAGCCGGCTGGACACAAGGACGCCGCGCAATTCCGCCAGCCGGCCATGCTGCCGGTATTCGGGGATGAAACGGACGACCGAGGCATGGAAGCCGAGGCAGGACAGGCCGCCGACGATGATCATCGTCGTCCAAACAAGCACCATGATGCCGTATTCGAAGGAGCCCATCCAGCGCGCCATGAGCACCTGGCTGGCAAAGGCGATGACGGCCGAGACGATGCGGACGACGAAGGCGATGACCGACATGCGGCCGGCCTCGCCGCGCGCGTCGGCGCCGGACAGCACGGCATCGATGCGGCCGAGCAGCGGCCGGGCGCGCAACGCCAGACGTTGCGGCAGCAACCGTTCGGCAGTGGTCGCCGCGGAAAGACGCACCCTAATTCTCCGTCTGCCCCTGTCGTCCGGTTTTAGGTCCGCACCCCTTAAGAAACGGTTGGGTGAAAGGGTGGCTTTGTTCCTGTCGCCGCTGCCGACGGTTGAAAACGATGCCTTTCCAGCGGTTTGCAGGCGAAGCGGGACGTGGGTTGGCGTCCGGAAATGGGGCGAGCTTCAGTCAGGCTTTGCCGACACCAGCACGTTGAGCGCGCCGGGGTGGATCCTGAATTCCGTCTCGGCTTCCAGCGCCACCAGTTCGCCGTCCATCACCGCGCGCGGCTTGCGGCGACCGGCACGGACGGAAAGCACCACGCGGTCGGCCTGGTGGATCTCGACATGCTGGTTGTCGCGCCAGCGGCCGCGCGCCATGTTGAACGCATGGCGGACCAGTTCGCCCGGCTGGCTGGCGACGTTGACGTAGATGCCCAGCACGCCGCCGGCCGGGTCGTCGGCATAGGGCAGATGGCCCTCGCCGAACAGGTTGTTGGTGACGCCGATGCCGGTGGTGCGCGCCGCAATCTCCGCCTCGCCGACCATGAGCGTGGCGTTGAGCGCCGGCGGATTGCGCAGCGTCATCCAGGCGGCGCGGGCGGAGGCGCGCATCTTGCCCAGCCGCGAGCCGAAATCCATCTTCTCGCGCAACTGCACCATCCTGGCGTGCATGCCGATGGAGAACTGGTGCACGAACGGCTCGCCGTTGGCGGTGGCGATGTCCACCGCCTTCACCTTTCCTGTGGCAAAGGCCTCGACCGCGCCGTCGAGCGTCTGGGGGATGCCGAGCCCGCGCGCGAACAGGTTCATGGTGCCGGCCGGCAGGATGGCGAGCGCCTTCTTCTTGCCCATCAGCCGCGTGGCGGCCGTGGAGATCGTGCCGTCGCCGCCGCCGGCCAGAACCACGTCGACGCTGCGCCGCGACACTGCCTTGTCGAGGCCAGCGGCGACGTCAGCGCCGCCGACGATGTCGATCTCGACTTTGTGGCCGGCCGCTTCGAGGGTGGTGCGCATGCGCTCCGCGAACGCGTCGAGATCCGTCGTGCGCAATGTGCCGCCATCGCGGTTCAGCACTGCCTGAAATCGCATGCCCCTCTCCATGTGATCGTTTCGTTCAAGCAATTGGAAGCGCCGCGGAAACGGCAGGGAGCGGCAATGGTTCCGATCAAAGATCGGGCGCCGCGCACGCCGCAGGCCACGGAACGGAACCGGCATCACCACGTTGTGAACGGGTAGGACGCCACGCCGTGCCTGTCCGCAACGGGACAGGCCGGCATGGCGCATGAAAACGCACGAGGAGAGACAACCATGACCCGCAAACTTTTGGCAACGACCGCGCTGGCGATGCTGTTGGCCTCCGGCGCCTTTGCACAGGAAACGACGACGCCGGCTCCGGCCGCGCCCGCGACAGAGAACGCCGCGCCGGCGGCTCCCGTCGTGCAGGCCGACGGCAGCCTGATGACCAACATCATCGGCGAGAGCGTCTATAACGGCACCGCTGACGATGCCGAGAGCATCGGCAAGGTCACCGATGTCGTCTTCACCAAGGACGGCCAGGCGAAATCCATCGTCATCGGCGTCGGCGGCTTCCTGGGCGTTGGCGCCAAGAACGTCGCCTTCGACTATGACAAGCTGAAATGGGCCGAGAAGAACGGCGACCGCTGGCTGGTGGCCGAGACCAGCAAGGAAGACCTGACGGCGCAGCCCGATTTCGACCAGACGCCCTACCTGCCCGCGCCTCCGCCCGCCGCCGCGGCCGGCGGCACGGCGGCACCTGCGGGCGGCGACACGGCGATGGCGCCGACCCCGCCGGCCGAGATCGTCGAGCCGGACGGCACGCTTGCCAGCCAGGTCATCGGCGAAAGCGTCTACAACGGCACCGCCGACGACGCGCAGAAGATCGGCGACGTGAAGGACATGGTGCTGAACAAGGACGGCAAGGCCGAATCGCTGGTCATCGGCGTCGGCGGCTTCCTCGGCATCGGCACCAAGAACGTCGCCTTCGACTACAACAAGGGCAAGTGGGCGGAAAAGAATGGCGACCGCTGGATCGTCGTCGAGGGCGCCTCGAAGGAACAGCTTGAAGGCCTGCCGGACTTCGACCGCAAGGCCTACGACCCGGTGCCCGCGAGCACGGCTGCGGCACCCGACGCCCCGCCGGCGGTGACGCCCGCGACCACGGCTGCCGAGAAAGGTGACGCGGTGACCGACAAGACGGCCGAGGCGCCGGCGGCGGCCTCCGGCACGACGGCGACCGACGACACCCAGACGGCGGCCATCGACAAGTCCACCCTGACCGAGATGCCGGCCGACAAGATCAGCGCCGACAACCTTATCGGCACGACGGTCTACGGCGCCGACGACGCCAATATCGGCAAGATCGGTGACATCGTGCTGACGTCCGACAATCAGGTGGACGCCGTCGTCGTCGATGTCGGCGGCTTCCTCGGCATCGGCGCCAAGCCGGTGGCGATCGGCATGGACAAGCTGAAATTCATGACCGACAAGGGTGGCAAGACGTACCTCTACACCAACTTCACCAAGGATCAGCTCCAGGCCCAGGCCGCCTACGACAAGGGCAGCTACGCCGACAAGCGCGACGAGCAGCGCATGATCCTGCGCTGATTCCTGACGACGAAGTGAAGCGAAGGCCCGCGCTGGCGACGGCGCGGGCCTTCCAGCATGTTTTTCTCGGAGTGAACGAACGCCTATCCATTGTTCACTTTTTCAGCACAGATCATCCTGTGTTTGCCATCTGTGCCGCTGGCTATATCGGCCTCATATTGGCAGGGACAGAGCGGCAAGGGCCGCCGGAACCAAAAGGGAGCAGGACCATGCTCGACCAGATCAAAGGGCTGCATCACGTCACCTCGATGGCGGGCGATGCGCGCCGCAACAACGAATTCTTCACGCACAAGCTCGGCCTGCGCCGGGTGAAGAAGACCGTCAACTTCGATGCGCCGGACGTCTACCACCTCTACTATGCCGACGAAGTCGGCACGCCCGGCTCGGTGATGACCTATTTCCCCTTTCCCAACATCGGCAAGGGCCGGCCCGGTGTCGGCGAGGTCGGCACCACTGTTTTCTCGGTGCCCGAAGGCACGCTTCCCTACTGGGAACAGCGTTTCGCCGAACAGGGCGTCACCGGCTTGACGCGCGAGGAAAAATTCGGCGAGAAGCGCCTGACCTTCACCGGCCCCGACAATGACAGCTTCGCGCTGGTCGAGGCCAAAGGCGACGACCGCGCCCCCTGGGTGAAAGGCGGCGTGCCGGGCGATGACGCCATCCGTGGTTTCCATTCCGTGTCCCTCAGGCTGCGTGACGGCGGCGCCACCGAAGAGCTCCTGAAATTCATGGGCTACGAGGAGGCGGACCGCGCCGGCAACATCAAGCGGCTGGCGATCAAGGGCGGCAAAGGCGCCGACGTCGTCGACATCGAGACGCTGCCGGGCGCGAACGTCGCCGGCCTCGGCGCCGGCTCGGTCCATCACGTCGCCTTCGCGGTGGAGAACCGCGAAAAGCAGCTCGAAGTGCGCAAGGCGCTGATGGATACCGGCTACCAGGTGACGCCGGTGATCGACCGCGACTACTTCTGGGCGATCTATTTCCGCACGCCGGGCGGCGTCCTGTTCGAGGTCGCTACCAACGAGCCGGGCTTCGACCGCGACGAGGACACCGCCCATCTCGGCGAGGCGCTGAAACTACCCGGCCAGCACGCGCATATGCGGCCTTGGCTGGAACAGCACCTGCAGCCGCTGGACGATTGAGGAGGAAGCCATGAGCATCGACGGCTACATCCATAAGGTCCTGCCCGGAAAGCCGGGCGGACCGCTGCTGTTCGTCTTCCACGGCACCGGCGGCGACGAGAACCAGCTTCCCTCGCTCGGCCACGACCTCGTGCCGGGAGCGACGATCGTGTCGCCGCGCGGCGACGTGTCGGAATTCGGCGCCGCGCGCTTCTTCCGCCGCACCGGCGAGGGCGTCTACGACCTCGCCGACCTTGCCCGCGCGACGGCCAAGATGGCGGATTTCGTGGCCGCCCACGTTGCGGCGGCAAAACCGTCGGCCGTCTACGGCCTCGGCTACTCGAACGGCGCCAACATCCTCGCCTCGACTGTCTTCGCGCGGCCGCAGCTGTTCGACGCGCTGGTACTGATGCATCCGCTGATTCCGTTCGAACCCCGGATCGACGGCAGCCTCGCCGGCAAGCGCATCCTTCTCACGGCGGGCCGCCACGATCCGATCTGCCCACCGGACCTGACGGCACGGCTCGACGCCTATTTGCGCGCCGCAAATGCCGATGTCACGGTGGAATGGCACGAGGGCGGCCACGAGGTCCGTCCCAACGAGATAGCGGCGGCCCGGACATTTCTGTCGGCCGCGCCTGTTGAATCTGTTGAAGGAGTGGACCGATGAGCAACACCTTGCCGAAGATCGAACGGGAAGACGTCGGCGGCGGCAAGGGTCGCTACGTCGTGCGCGGCCCTGACGGCGCCGAGGCGGAGATGACCTTCACCAGCATCGGCACGCACCAGATCATCATAGACCACACCGGCGTGCCGGACGCCTTCCGCGGCCAGGGCGTCGGCCTTCACCTCGTAACCCGCGCGGTCGAGGAGGCACGCGCGGCGGGCAAGAAGATCATCCCGCTCTGCCCTTTCGCCGCCGCGCAGTTCCGCCGCCATCCCGAATGGGCGGACGTGCTGAAGCGATAACCCGGCCGGCCGGCCGGGAGCGAGCCCGGACGGAACCTAGTCGGGGGCGAAGCCGTTTCTGGCGCGGAGGTTTCCGCCATGGAACACATCGCCGCCGTGCTTTTCATCGTTGGCTGTTCGCCCGATCTCACCCAATGCCACGAGCTGCCGGTGCCGACGCCGATCTTCGAGACGAGTGAGGACTGCGCCAGCGAACAGCCCTTCGCGCTGGAGGACCTCGCAGGCCGTGCGCCGCGCGTGCTCGGCACCTGCATCGCTGTCGATCCGGCGATGGAGGAAGAAGACGGCGAGATCGTCTGGAGCATCACCGACGGCAGATTGCAGGCCTCGGTCGAGAAACCGTCCGTCATGATCGCCGCCAACACCCCCTGAGCGCCCGAAAAAAGACTCTCTTAGCCAAGATGGAAGCAGGGCAGACGCGAACCGATCTGGTGTGCTAGAGATCGGCCTGCGCTGCAAAGCGAGGGACTGATTCAGCGAGAGGAGTACTTGATGCGCAAGATTTTGGTGGTCGTGGCAATGGTCGCCGCTGTGAGCGGCTGCACCACGACCGAGCAGGATGTCAGCGTCGGGACGGGCGCGGGCGCGCTCATCGGCGGCGCCATCGGCGGCTGGAAGGGCGCGGCTGTCGGCGCGGTCGTCGGCGCCGGTTCGGGCCTGCTGGTGCGCAACCTGCGCAACGGCTACTGCCAGTATCGCAGCCCGCGCACCGGCCGTATCTACACCGCGCGCTGCAACTAGAGCCTGTCTCCCGAAGGGAACCTGAAGCGCAGCCGGCGAATCCGATAGATCGCGGCGCGCTTCGGGCAGGCAACGAGAACAAAAAGGCGGAAGCCGGGGTCCCGGCTTCCGCCTTTTTCCTGACGGCACGTCAACCTGCGAGCGGAATGTCGATCGTCACCTTCAGCCCGTCGGACTGGAAATCGCGGCTGATCGTGCCATGCAGTTCGCGCGTGATGTTCATGTCGATCAGCTTCGTGCCGAAGCCCACCTTCGACGGCGCCGCGAGCTTTGTCTGGCCCGATTCGCGCCAGTTCAGCACCAGCTTGCGCGTGCCGCCTCGCCCGTCGACCCGCCAGCCCACCTTCAGCCTTCCGACGGCGTTGGCATCGCCGTATTTCAGCGCATTGGTCGCCAGTTCGTGAAAGGTCAGGCCGAGCGCCTGCGTCGTTTTCTCGTCGAGCAGCACCTGCGGACCCGTCAGCAGGCCGTCGGGAAGCTCCTTGCCGAACGCTTGGCTGAGCTCGATGCGCAGCAGGTCGCCGAGGTCGGCCTTCTGCCAGCGTGAGCGCGTCAGCATGTCCTGCGAGGCGGCCATTGCCTGCAACCGCGCCGAGAAGGACTCCGAGAACTCGTCAATCCCGCTCGATCCTGCAGCCGTCTGGCGGGCGATGGCGAGCACGCGGGTGATCGAATTCTTGATGCGGTGCTTCATTTCCTGAAGCATCAGGTCCTTTTCGACCAGATTCATCTCCGACGTCTCGTGCAGCAGCGAAACGGCGTCGTAGGCGCGCTCCTGGTAGCGCGCGATGAGCGCGATCGCGCCGGCAAGCAGCAGGCCGAACAGGCCGAGCATCACCGGGATGGCGCGCGACGACGGCGGCGTGAACGCGCTGGTGGGGCGAAACAGGATCGTCCATTCGCGCCCGGCCACGGTGACGGTGCGCGCCGCGACGAGCCTGTTGCCCAGCCCGGACGCCGGCGGCGTCTCCGAGCGAAACAGCAGCCGCCCCGCCTCCGGTGCGCCGTCATAGACCTCGATGTTGACCGGCAGCAGCGGCTCGCGCCGCAGCGCCGCCTGGAAAAGCTGCTGCGCCCGAAAGGAGGCGAACAGGAAGCCGGTCGCCGTCTTGCCGGACGCTTCGATGCTGTCCGGCGCGGTCCGCACGTTCAGCCGCACGAAGACGATGAAGCCGGCATAGGCCTGGTCGGCCCCTGTCTCTTCGCCCAGCATCGTCAGGCCGCTGGCGTGTTGCTCGTCGTCGGCCGCCGCCTTCTCGATCGCCGCGCGCCGCATGGGATCGCTCATCATGTCGTAGCCGATCGCCTTCTGGCTCGCCGGGTCGAGCGGCTCGAAGAGCACGACGGGCGCCCGCCAGGGCGTATTCGAGGCGGGAAAGATGGCGCGGTCGAAGCCGTGATCGCGGCGGATGATGCGCTCCGCCACCGCCTCGTCGCCCGCCTTGACCATCTTCAGGAAGCCGATGCCGCGCAAGCCGGCGAAATTGCCGTCTACGTCGAGCGCGTCGAAGAACGACTTGAATTCGCTGCTCGAAATGTTGCCGTTGCGGGCGTCGAACAGCGCCTGGGTGGAGCGCAGCAGTGAAAGATGCAGGTCGACGCGGCTTTCGATGCGGTTCAGCGCGTCGTCCGCCGTTGCCGAGAATTTGATGCGTGCGGCTTCCTGCGTGGCGAAGTAGGCGAACCCCGCCATGATCAGGCTGGCCAACGCAACGGCCACGAAGGCCATGATTGGAAAGAGCTTTTTCAACTGCGGGGTTTCGCGCGCCGTGAAGTCCTGCCTCTTTCTAGCAAGTCCCCGCGTCAACGCAATGGAGGCGGCCCCACCGCCGACCGGAACGGGATCAATCTTCCCTGATCGCGTAGCCGGCGCCGCGTATGGTGCGGATGATGTCGGGCATGCGGCCGTTGTTGACGGCCTTGCGCAGCCGCCCGACATGGACGTCCACCGTGCGCTCGTCGATATAGACGGTCTCGCCCCAGACGTTGTCGAGCAGTTGCGTGCGCGAGAACACCCGGCCGGGATGCCGCATCATGAATTCCAGCAGCTTGAATTCGGTCGGTCCGAGCTTGAGTTCGTTCTTCTTGCGGTAGACGCGATGCTGCTCGCGGTCGAGCACGATGTCGCCGACCTTCAGCATCGAGGACAGCACTTCCGGCTTGGCGCGGCGCAGCAGCGCCTTGACCCGGGCCATGAACTCCGGCGTCGAGAACGGCTTGACCAGATAGTCGTCGGCCCCGGTGGAAAGCCCCCTCACCCGGTCGCTCTCCTCGCCGCGCGCCGTCAGCATGATGACCGGCAGCCGCTCCGTCTCCGGCCGCATCCTGAGGCGCCGGCACAGTTCGATGCCGGACACCGCCGGCACCATCCAGTCGAGCACCAGAAGGTCGGGCACGTTCTCCTGCAGGCGCAACTCGGCCTCGTCGCCACGCGTCACCACCTCGACCTGGTAGCCTTCCGATTCCAGATTGTAGCGCAGGAGGACGCCCAGCGGCTCCTCATCCTCCACCACCATGATGCGCGGCGCGATCATTGCAATCATCCCGTCTGTGCCTTCACGCGGCCGGTGCCGGCATCGCCGTCTCGTCGGTCTTCGGCCGCGCCGCCGGCAACTGCTCGCCGGTCAGCACATAATACGCGTTTTCGGCGATGTTCGTCACATGGTCGCCGATGCGCTCGAGATTCTTGGCGCAAAACAACAGGTGCGTGCAGGCGGTGATGTTGCGCGGGTCTTCCATCATGTAGGTGAGAAGCTCGCGGAACACCGAGGTGTATTTCACGTCGATGCGCTCGTCGTCGTTCCTGAGCCGCGCCAGCGCCGCGGTATCGCCGGCGCTGTATTCTTCCACGACACCCTTGACCTGGATCAGCACCAGTTGCGCCATGGCGTCGATGGAATGCGAAAGATCGCGCGACATGCTGCCCTGGCCGACGGCGCCGACGCGCTTGGCGATGTTCTTGGCGAGGTCGCCGATGCGCTCGAGGTCGCCCGCCATGCGGATGGCGCCGACCACCGCGCGGAGATCGTCCGCCATCGGCTGGCGCTTGGCGATGAGAGTGATGGCGCGGTTGTCGAGTTCGCGCTGGCGCGCGTCCATCACCACGTCGTCGGACACCACGCGCTGGGCAAGCCCGGTGTCGCTCTCGATCAGCGCCCGCGTGGCGTCGCCGACCATCGTGCCGGCGAGGTCGGCCATCGCGCCGACAAGCCTGCTGATATGGGCGAGATCGTCGTCGAAGGAGGTGACCGTATGTTCAGCCATGATGCTGTTTCCGTATCCGTGCTGGCGGTCAGCCGAAGCGGCCGGTGATGTAGTCCTGCGTGCGCTTTTCGCTGGGCGCGGTGAATATCTTCTCGGTCTTGTCGAACTCGATCAGCTCGCCGAGATACATGAAGGCGGTCTGGGCCGAGACGCGCGCCGCCTGCTGCATGTTGTGGGTGACGATGACGATGGTGTAGTCGGCCTGCAACTCGTCGATCAGCTCCTCGATGCGCGCCGTCGACAAGGGATCGAGCGCCGAGCACGGCTCGTCGAGCAGGATCACCTCGGGCTTCACCGCCACCGTGCGGGCGATGCACAGGCGCTGCTGCTGGCCGCCGGACAGCGAGGTGCCGCTGGCGTCGAGCTTGTCCTTGACCTCGGTCCACAAGGCCGCGCGCTTCAGCGCCTGTTCGACGCGCTCGTCCATTTCGGCCTTCGTCAGCTTCTCATAGAGGCGGATGCCGAAGGCGATGTTCTCGTAGATCGACATCGGGAACGGCGTCGGCTTCTGGAACACCATACCGATCTTGGTGCGCAGGAGGTTCAAATCCTGCGACCGGTCGAGGATGTTGGTCCCGTCGAGCAGCACCTCGCCGTCGGCGCGCTGCTTCGGGTAAAGCTCGTAGATGCGGTTGAAGACGCGCAGCAGCGTAGACTTGCCGCAGCCCGACGGGCCGATGAAGGCGGTGACGCTGCGCTCCGGCAGGGACAGCGTGATGTCCTTCAGGGCCTTCGATTCGCCGTAGTAGAAATTGAGGTTCTTCACCTCGATCTTGGTCTTCGGCGTCGCTGCGTTGATGACGTCGGCCGTGATGATTTCGTTGGAGAGCATGGGTTTCATGATCCTTTAGATCCTGCGTCCGGTCAGGCTGCGGGCGAAGATGCTCAAGCCCAGTACGGTGAAGGTGATGATGAGCGCGCCGGTCCAGGCGAGCTGCTGCCACTCCTCGTAGGGGCTGAGCGCGAACTGGAAGATGGTCACCGGCAGGCTGGCCATCGGCGCGTTGAGGTTGCCCGACCAGAACTGGTTGTTGAGCGCGGTGAAGAGCAGCGGCGCCGTTTCGCCGGAGATGCGGGCGACGGCCAGCAGGATGCCGGTGACGATGCCGGACAGCGCCGCACGATAGGCGACCGAGCGGATGACGATCCAGCGCGGTGCGCCGATCGCGGTTCCCGCCTCGCGCAGCGCGTTCGGCACGAGGTTCAGCATGTCCTCGGTGGTGCGCACCACCACCGGTATGACCAGCATGGCGAGCGCCACCGCACCCGCCAGCGCCGAGAAATGGCCCATCGGCCGCACCATCAATTCGTAGATGAACAGGCCAATGATGATCGACGGCGCCGACAGAAGGATGTCGTTGATGAAGCGCACCACCACGGTGATCTTCGAGAAGCGGCCGTATTCCGCCATGTAGGTGCCAGCGAGGATGCCGACCGGTGTGCCGACGACGACGGCGATGACCGTCATGGCGACCGAGCCGGCGATGGCGTTCAACAGGCCGCCGGCTTCGCCGGGCGGCGGCGTCATCTCGGTGAAGACGGCGAGGTTGAGGCCGGCGAGCCCTTTCCAAAGCAGCGCGCCGAGGATCAGCGCCAGCCAGGCAAGCCCGATGCCGGCCGCGACGACGCACAGCGTCATCATCACCGAATTGCGGGCCTTGCGGCGGCTATAGAGCGAGGAGGCAGCGGACATCGGTCAGGCTCCGGCACGCCGCTCGATACGCATGAGCATATAGCGGGCGGCGGCAAGGATGATGAAGGTCATGACGAACAGGATCAGGCCGAGCGCGATCAGCGAGGAGGTATAGATCTCGCCGTCGGCTTCGGTGAATTCATTGGCGATGGTGGCCGAGATCGTCGTGCCGGGCGCGAACAGCGAGGCGGAGACGCGATGCGCGTTGCCGATGACGAAGGTCACCGCCATAGTCTCGCCGAGCGCGCGCCCGAGGCCCAGCATGACACCGCCCATGATGCCGACGCGGGTATAGGGAATGACGATGCGGCGCATGACCTCCCAGGTGGTGCAGCCGACGCCGTAGGCCGATTCCTTCAGCACCGCCGGCACCGTGTCGAACACGTCCTTGGTGATGGAGGTGATGAAAGGCAGCACCATGATCGCCAGGATCAGCGCCGAGGTCAGCATGCCGATGCCGTAGGGCGGACCGGCGAACAGCGAGTTCAGCACCGGCACGTCATGGAAGACGGAGATGACGAAAGGCTGCACCGTGCGCTGCAGGAACGGGGCGAACACGAACAGGCCCCAGATACCGTAGATGATGGAAGGAATGCCGGCCAGAAGCTCGACGGCGATGGCGATCGGCCGGCGCAGCGGCCGCGGGCAGAGTTCGGTCAGGAAGATGGCGATGCCGATGCCGATCGGAACGGCGATCAGGATGGCGATGGCCGAGGTGACGACCGTGCCGTAGATCGGCGCCAGCGCGCCGAAATTCTCGGTCACCGGGTTCCAGCTTTCGGTGCCGATGAAAGCGGGACCGAACTTCGACAGCGCCGGCCAGGCGCCGACCACCAGCGAGACGGCGACGCCGCTGAGGATCAGGAGCACGAGGATGGCCGAACCCTTGGCCACGCTGCGGAAAATGAGATCGGTCAGCGCGAAGCGGCGCACCGTCGCCTCGCGCTCGCGCAAGGCTCTGCCTTCACTCGACGAATTCGCCGTTGCTACCAGGGTCATCCAGCCAATCCCGATCGGTTTGCGCAAGCAAGGTCAGGCAGGCGGGACCGGAAATCCGGTCCCGCCAACCGTGGCTATCAGTTGGTGGCCGGGAACAGCGCCTTGCCGTCCGCGTCGACGATTTCCTTGGCCCAGGTCTCCTCGACGCTCTTCACGACGGAGTCGGGCATGGCGACGTAGTCGAGCTCGGCGGCGGCATCGTCGCCCTTGGCATAGGCCCAGGAGAAGAACTTCAGCGCCTCGGCGGTGGCCGTGGCATCGTCGGGCTTCTTGTAGAGCACGATCCAGGTGGCTGCGGTGATCGGCCAGGATTCGGCGCCCGGCTGGTCACCGAGGATCACGCCATAGCCCGGAACCGAATTCCAGTCGGCATTGGAGGCGGCCGCCTGGAACGAAGCGGCGGTCGGCTCGACCTTCTTGCCTTCCTTATTAATCAGGTCGGTGTAGATCAGCTTGTTCTGCTTGGCGTAGGCATATTCGACGTAGCCGATGGCGCCGCCGGTCTGGGCGACGTTGTTGGCGACGCCTTCATTGCCCTTGGCGCCGATGCCGACGGGCCATTCCAGCGCGGTGTTGACGCCGACCTTTTCCTTCCACTCGCCATTGGTGGCGGCGAGGTAGTTGGCGAAGTTGAAGGTCGTGCCCGAGCCGTCCGAGCGGTGCACGACGGCGATGGCCATATCGGGCAGCTTGGCATCGGGGTTCAGCTTGGCGATGGCCGGATCGTTCCAGTTGGTGATCTTGCCCATGAAGATGTCGGCGAGCGTGGCGCCGTCGAGCACCAGGGCGCCCGGCTCGATGCCTTCGATATTGACGACCGGCACGATGCCGCCCATCACCATCGGGAACTGCACGAGGCCGGTCGCCTCGAGGTCCTCGCCCTTCAGCGGCGCATCCGAGGCGCCGAACGTCACGGTCTTGGCCTTGATCTGCTTGATGCCGCCGCCCGAGCCGATGGACTGGTAGTTCAGCCCCACGCCGGTCTCCTTCTTGTAGGCGTCGGCCCACTTGGCATAGATCGGATAGGGGAAGGTCGCGCCGGCGCCGGAAATGTCGGCCGCCAGGGCCGGGAAGCTGAAGGATGCCGCAGTGATGGCGATCGCGGCGACCGCCGAGCGGGTGAAATGTCTCATCTGGCCTGCTCCTGTTCGGATTGGTCTCTCGACGCCTTTTGGCGGCGCCCGGTGAGGCCATAGACCCGCTGTGTTACAGTCGCATGACAGTTTCGTGTCGGCGGTTTGACACCGCACAAGCGCGCCGCGCGGGTCTCCCCGCACGGTTGCCGTATCGCGGATGGACCGGCGTCAGGCGCGTCGCTGTGTGTCGGCCCTGCCGCCCAGCCACCGCTCTACCTTCTCGGCCAGCGCCTTGGGGCTGATCGGCTTGGGCAGGTAGTCGTCCATGCCGGCCTCGATGCAACGCTCGCGGTCGCCCTTCAGCGCATGCGCGGTGACGCCGACGATGGGAACGTGCGTGCCCTCGATCTCTTCGCGCCGGCGGATCTCGCCAGTGGCCTCCAGGCCGTTCATCTCCGGCATCGACACGTCCATCAGGATCATGCGTGGCTTGAGCTTGAAACAGGCCTCCAGCGCCTTGCGGCCGTTGCCGACGATCTCGAAGCTGAAGCCGGTTTCGCCGAGGATCTGGGTGAAGACGAGTTGGTTGACCTCATTGTCCTCCGCCACGAGGATATCCAGCCCCGCGCCCTCGGCGACGGCCGGACGCGGCCGGGCCGGCGGCGGGGCGAGCATCGCCCGCTCCGTCGCAGGCGCGCGCCGGGGTCCGGGTTGCACCGCGCTCGCGGCGGACGGGGTGGCATTGTCGGTCGGCACCGGCTCTGCCTGCTGCTGGTGCATGGCGACGGCATGATGACGCTGGATGGTGGCGACCAGCGTTTCCAGCAGCGCCGAGGAGCGCGCCGGCTTGATGAGCTGGGCATCGATGCCGAGCTCGCGGTAGCTGGAGCCGGCAAGCGACTGGTCGACCGAGGTCAGCAAGATGATGGGCGTGCCCGCCAGGCCTTCGGTGGCGCGCACGATACGCGCCATTTCCAGCCCCGACATGCCGGGCATCTGGTAGTCGAGCACGATGCAGTCCACCGGCAGGCCGTAAGCGGCGGCGGCCACCAGCACCTTGAGCCCTTCCGTGCCGCTTTCGGCCGCGCAGGAATCGAACCCCCAGGAGGCCATCTGCTCGCTCAGGATCGAGCGATTGACGGCGTTGTCGTCGACGATCAGCACGCGCGCGCCGCTGACGTCGATGGGCATGATGCGGCGTGCGCCCTGCTCGGCGGCGCTCGGCAGCGTCACCGTGAACCAGAAGGTCGAGCCCTTGCCCTCGTCGCTCTCGACGCCGATCTCGCCGCCCATCATCTCCACCAGTCGCGAGGTGATGGCAAGCCCCAGCCCCGTGCCCTCGTGCCGGCGGGTGGAGGAAGCGTCGACCTGGCTGAACTTCTCGAAGATCTGCCTGAGCTTGTCCGGCGGAATACCGATGCCGGTATCGGTCACCGAGATGGTCAGGCGGGTGCCGGCCGGCATCCTGCGGCCGGTGACGTCCACCAGCACATGGCCTTCGTCGGTGAACTTCACCGCATTGCCGAGCAGGTTGGTGACGATCTGGCGGATGCGCCCGACGTCGCCGACGAACATCGAGTCCAGTCCCGGCTCGACGCGCACGATCAGCTCCAGGTCCTTTTCCTTCGCCCGCGTCGAGACCAGCGTCGCCACGTCTTCGATCGCTTCCGCCAGGCTGAACGGCGCGGGATCGAGCACGAGCTGGCCGGCGTCGATCTTGGAGAAGTCGAGGATGTCGTTGATGATGGTGAGCAGCGCGTTGCCCGACTTGACGATGATGTCGGTGAAAGTGCGCTGCTTGGCGTCCAGCTCCGATTTGGACAGCAGTTCGGCCATGCCGAGCACGCCGTTCATCGGCGTGCGGATCTCGTGGCTCATATTGGCGAGGAATTCGGACTTGGCGCGGTCGGCCAGCACGGCGCGCTGCTCGGCCTGCTGCAACTCCGCCTCGCGCTGCTTGAGCAGCGTGATGTCGGTGGTCGAGCCGATCAGGTAGAGCGAGCCGTCGGAGGCGATCATCGCGCCCTTGCGGGCGAACTGGTGGCGCACGGAACCGTCGGCCGACGTCACCGTCTCCTCGACTTCCTGCGTCTCGCCGGAGCGAAGCACGGCGAGGTCGCCCGCCACAAAGGCCTCGCCGTCGGCGCCGAAGACCTCGATGTCGGTCCTGCCGATCGCCTCTTCCTTGGAAACGCCGGTGAGGTCGCACCAGCCCTTGTTGACGTAGAAAAGCCTGAGGTCCGAGCGCTTGGCGTAGATCGACACCGGCACGTTGTCGATCAGCGAACGGAACACCTCGTTCTCCCGCATCGACTCCCGCAGCGCCTGCTCGCGTTCCTTCAGTTCGGTGATGTCGACGCGCACGCCGATGAAGGTGCCGTCCTCGGTGCGGGCATCGTAGGCCTGATACCAGCGCCCGTCCGGATTGCGCCGCTCCGAAACCCGCCTGGGGCCGTGATACAGCGCCACCCGCCTGTCCAGCCAGCCTTCCGGATCGCTGTCGTAGAGCGCGTCGAGCGCCGGATCGCCGCTGTTGCGGAAATAGCCGGCCCGATGCCCGATCTCCATCGCCTGCCGCAATGTCGAGCCGGGCACCCATGCAGCCGTCATTTCCGGCTGCGATTCTTGCAGCTTGCGGTTGGCCAGCACGAACCGGTCGTCGCGGTCGTAGATGATGACGCCGGCCGGCAGCGATTCCAGCACGCTGGCCAGGCGCTGCCTTGCCTCCTCGGCCTCCGTCTCGCGCCGTTTCATCTCGGTCACGTCGAAGATCGAGGCCGCGAGATAGGCCTTGCCGCTGGCCGATCCGACCCTGTTCTTGCGCACGATGCGATAGACCTCGGCGCCGTTGCGGACGTGGGCCGTCTGGACCTCGTAGATCTCGCCGGTTTCCAGGACCCGCCGTTCGTCGTCCTCGAACAGGCCCTGCTCGTGCGCCGGCACGAGGCTGGCGTCGGTCTGGCCGACGATCCTTTCGGGCGTCGTGTCGAAGAAGTCGGCGAAGGCCTGGTTCACCAGGACGTAGCGGAGGTTTTCGTCCTTGACGAACATCGGGTTCGGCACGCTGTCGATCACCGCCTCGGCGAGCTTGGCCTTCTCCAGGGCCTCGGCGAGTTCGGCCTCGCGCTCCTTCAGTTCGGTGACGTCGTAATAGGAGATGAGTCGTTTGCCGCCGGAAAGCGCCGTCACCGAATAGATCATGACGCAGCCATCGGCCCGGCGGAACTCGCGCGGTGCGACGTCTCCGGCGCGGATCTCCGTCAGTCGCGAAGCGACGTAGATTTCCCAGCGGTCGTCGGCGACATCGTAGATGCCGTTGTGGCGATTGACGTCCATCAGGGCGCGGAACGGATCGCCGATGCCCACCTGCTCCGCCGTCACCTTCCAGATGTCGTAAAAGGCGCGATTGACGAGTTCCGCCCTGAGGTCGGCATCGAGGATGACGATGCCCATCGTCATGGCATCGATCGTACGCTGCAGGTCGAACAGGAGGTCGCGGTCGACTTCGCCGGTTGTCGGCGGCCTCTCCCTGCCCTCCCCTTTCAGATCTGCGAACGCATCCGCCATGGCGGTGACGTTGCGGCCGACGCCGCGATAGCCGATGAAACGGCCTTCCGCATCGAAACGAGGCACGCCGGATGTCGATATCCAGCGGCATTCGGGCTTGCCGCCGCCAAGCTCGTAGACGAAATCGCGGAACGGCCGGCGTTCCTGCAGGTCCTCGAGATGCGCGGCGGCGCTTCGACTGCCCGCCAGCACGGCCTTGAGGAAATCGAAGCGGAAGCGGCCGATCACCCGGGCGGGATCGATGCCCGTTGCTTCGCGATAATTGTCCGACAGCCAGGAGAAGCGCAATTCCGCATCGGTTTCCCACAGCCAGTCGCAGCCGACATCCAGGAATTCGCGCAACGCTCCGCTGGGGAGCGCATCGCCGCTCGCGACCTTGTCGTCCGCCTTCGTCATCCCATCCCCGCCAATGCACGATCGGGCCTCCCCGCGACCCGACGCAGGAACTGTGCACTACACCTGTTAACGATCGACTAACCTTAACCGATGCGAAGCGCGGCCGGATGCCATCGTCATGCCGCAGTTGCGCTGCATTTTGGCCGCCTCGACAGGGTGCGCCGGAACGCCATCCAGTCGACAGGAACGGACGAATCTCTGGAAATGAAAGCGGGCAGAGGCCGGCAGGCCGCCGGCGGGACAGTCGGGTTGTCGATATTGCTTCTGGGCTGCCTGCTGACGGCAGGCGGCTGCGTGCGCACACCCGACGGCACCATCGCCGTGGCGAAGGAACTGGACGTCGGCCGCTATTGGCGCCCCCGTCTCCCGCCGCCGCAAACGCCTCCGGTCCAGAGCGGGACGGAGGTCTTTCCCGTGGCTCCGACGACCGGCTGGTCGAGGCCGGCCCGCCGGCCGCATCGTGCGGCTCACAAAAGCCGGCCAGCGAAAAGTGGGATAGCCCAGAGTGGGCCGGCCCAGAGCAGGCCAGCAAAGGCGCTTGCCTGCCACAACGAGATCCGTCCCGGGCAGCGGGCGCGCGTTGTCTGCGAATAGGCCTGCGCCCGACGGAACTGTGCCCTTTCCGCGGAAAACCCGCTCAACCGGCGTCAACCATACGGCGGCTCGGCAATTTCCGCTGCGGCAACCATTTCTTAACGGGTTGCGCGGCACCATCGCGGTGCCTCGTGGCGGAATGATACGCGGCGGACCGCAAATCCGTGCATCCCCGGTTCAATTCCGGGGCGAGGCATCCACCTTCCTCCCCGGTCCATCAGCCGCGCAGAGAGCGGATACCAGGCCGCCCGCCGTCCTGGCGGACCACAAATCGCCGTCATTCATCGTTACGGCGACGAAAGTGCGGAGGTACGGCGATGCGCGTGAGGACGGGTTCGGTGCTTTTCTGTGTGGCACTGGGCGCCTGCGCCAGCCAGCCGCCGGCACCGGACGTGCCGGGAGCCGATTCGGTCGCGGTAGTCGATCATATCCAGGGCACGCCGGTGATGCTCAAGCGAATTACGGTCGCGGCCTGCGCGCCGACCATCGGATCGCCCATGCCGACACAGGCCGAGGCCCTGCCCCTGCTGAAGGAAAAGGCGGCCGCGCTCGGCGCCACCGCCATATTGCGGGCAAAGTACAAGCCGGCGGGCCTTTTCGACGGCTGCGGCCTCGTTCCGGCTCTTAGGGCAACGGGCATCGCGTTCCGCGTCGCGCCTTGAGGCGCATTGCCGGCCACGTTCCTGTGAAAATGAAACTGGTACGCCGGAGAGTGCGAAGATGAGAACTTCGAACTGGTGATCGCACTATGAGTGGCTCAAGCGTCACCCTTGGCGATATCGAAGCACTGAACGGAGTTCTGGAGCAGCGTGATCGTCTCGAAGCGGTTTTGGCATTTCTCGAAAAGAACGGCGCAGAAGAAGAGCTTTTGGGAGCTATTGATGAGGCCATCGAGGATCTGGAACAATTCCTCGATGAAAAGCTGCTGAGTAAAATCCCACGCCAGCCGCGCTCGGCCACATGAGCAATCGGTAATGCCCACTCTGGGTCGCGAGCGGCCCGTCAGGTAGCACGCTTTCGGCGCCCCGGTATCGCTGGCGACTCTTGCCTTCGCTGACGTCACCGTCACAGGAGTGCCGATCGCTAGGGATCCCGCCGCGATCCTGTCACAGTACGTCCCGACCTCGCCTGTGCCGCCATTGCCATGGCCACGATGGTGGCCACCAATCCCTTCCTTTTCTGGCAACGACCATCGGCGCGGCCACCAACGCCATTGCCGAGTCCTGGGACCATGTACTGAACCGCTCCGGGTTTGCCGGAGGTCGTTTCGTTTGAGTCACGCTGCCATGGCCACTTCTTCGAGCAACCTTCAGGACGATGGCCATCCTGTCGCCACCTTCCAGCAGGCCATGCAGCAGCCTATATGATGTGGCGATTTTGCCACGAAGGCATAATGATTAGGCCAATTCAAGTGGGGAAACACTAACGGCTCTTGTCGAACGCGAGTTATTGTGTGCTAGAACAGCAATGGGTTTAAGTCGACTGGCGCGGTCGACAAGTTGAGGGGCAAGCGGGTGATGTTTTCGAGCCGTATGGCGTGTTCAGCCAAGCGCGTGGCAATATTGCTTGCCGCTACGTTCCTCTCAGTGGGCAGCTCAAATGCTCTTTCCTTGAAGGAAGCTATTGCGGTCGCAGTAGAATCGAATCCGGAAATCGGTCAGGCGATAGAAAACCGCGAAGCGATCGAGTTCGAACTTCGTCAGGCCAAAGGTCTTTACCTGCCGAGCGTCGATCTCGAGGCATCGACCGGCGTGCGTCGCCTCGACAATCCATCGCGCCGCGCCCTTTCGGTAGAGAATGATACGCTTTACCCGTCGGAAGCCGGGGTCACGGTAACCCAGAAGCTGTTTGACAGTGGCGCCCGCCGAGCGGAAGTCGATCGTCAGGCCTCGCGGGTCGACGGCGCCTCCTTCCGGGTTCTGGAGCGCTCCGAGTACATCGCTCTTTCGGTCGTCCAAGACTATCTGGAATACATGCTTCAGGCCTCCATCGTCCGTGAGGCAAAGAAGAATCTCGGATTCCACCAATCCATCCTCGGCGATATTCGCGAGAGCGTCGCTGGTGGCGCGCTGACCGATGCGGATCGCCAGCAGGCTGAGGAGCGCGTTCTGGCGGCAAAAGCGCGTGTCCAGGAAGCTTCCGAAGAATTGGAGGCCGCCAAGATTCGCTTCTTCAAGACTGTCGGCAAACCACTCACCAATCCGAAAATGCCCGGATCGGTCGCTAGGGCCCTGCCGCGTTCTCTCGACGAGGCGATCGGGCTGGCCAGGCAGAGCAACCCGCGCATTCATATGGCCAACAGCGATATCGATGCGGCGACCGCGCTGGTGGACGCGGCGAGATCCAAGTACGGCCCCGAACTGGTCGCGGAAGGCTCTGCCCGCACGGGTGACGATGTAGACGGAACGGAAGGACGCACTGATGATCTCCAGGCGCGGCTGGTGCTGCGCTGGAATCTCTATCGCGGGGGTATCGACAAGGCCAACGAGCAGGAGCAGATCAGGCGCGCCAGCGAGCAGCGGTTGGCCTTGCACCAGGTCTATCGAGAGATCGAGGAAGCTGTTCGCACTTCGTGGGATCGTCGCTTCAAGCAGGCGGACCTTGCAAAGACGCTGCGTCAACAAGCGGCAACGAACGAGCGCCTTGTGGCGTCATATCGAGAGCAATTCAAGGTCGGCCAACGTTCGCTCCTCGATGTGCTGGATGCGCAGAACACCCGCTTCAACACGGCGACCCTGGCCGACACGGCAGTCTTCGCATCGCTTTTTGCGGAATATCGCCTGCTTGCTGCGACTGGTCAGCTTCTGCGGACCGAGGGGATAACGCCTCCCAAGCAGGCCAAGGCTTATGCGCGAACGGAGTTCGCCGTGCCGGAAACGGCGGATGTCGAAACTTTCGCGCGGACGCCATCGGAACAGACCAACGACCTTCCGTTAGATATCCTGGCGCCCGTTCGCAAGAAAAAGTAATGCCTCGGACGCCGGCAATGAGGCCTGGTTGAGTGTGTCGTGAATCAGCATCCTCAACTCCAAACGCCGGGAAACGCGTTTAAAGCCTGCTTTTCTGCGATCGCCGCCTTTCTCGGGCGGCCGAGCGCGGAAACGGTTTTGTTCGCAGGCGTGCCGCTGTCGGATGCGCGCATCGAGATCGACGAAATCCGCCATCTGGCTGAGCGTATAGGTCTGGAGGCTAGGGAGTTCGCCGCTCGCGATTTTCGCGCTGGGCGGGTGGACCTTCCCGCCATATTATTTCGGAACGGCCGGGTGCCGATAGCGCTGCTTTTCGAAGAGCCAAGTGGCTTTGCGACGGCGCTCCAGGAGGATGGACGCACAACCATCACCACTGCGGAACTGCAAGGCAACACCATAGCCGGCGGCGTATCGTTTTCCATCACCTACGCCAATACTGCGGAGGAGATGAACGTCGGCGTCGCCCCGAAGATCGAACGGCGGCACTGGCTCGGCGGCACGCTGGTGGCGTTCTGGCGTTCCTACGCCAAGGTCATTCTCGCGGCGACGTTCATCAATCTCCTGGCGCTGGCCTCGCCCATCTTCACCATGAACGTCTATGACCGCGTCTTGCCCAACAAGGCCGTGTCGACCTTGTGGGTGCTGGCATTCGGCATAGGGGTGGTGGTGCTGTTCGACCTGCTGTTGAAAACAGCTCGCGCTGCGCTGATCGACTATGCCGGTCATCGGGCCGACATCCGTATCTCCTACATGCTTTTTGACAAAATCCTGAATTCTTCGCTGGCGGCTCGCCCTCAGTCCACGGGAGAATACGCCAGCCGGGTGACGCAATATGAGTTCGTGCGCGAATTCTTCACCTCGAACACCATCAGCGTGTTCATCGATTCAATTTTCATCTTCGTCTTCCTCATCGTCATCTATGTGGTGGGCGGCTGGATCGTCGTTATTCCAGCGATTGCGGTGGCCATTGCGGTTTGCGTCGGGTTGGTTGCCCAGAGTCGCATCGGCAAATGCGTGACTGCCTCCATGAACGAGACCTCGCAGCGGCAGGCGCTGCTGGTGGAAGCGATTTCCACGCTAGAGACGATCAAGTCGCTTCGAGCCGAATCCTACCTGCTGCGCAAATGGAACGAGCATTCCAAAAATACGGCCAATACGTCGGAGAAGATCAAGGAACTGTCTGCCGCCGCCGGCAATATCACCTATGCGCTGCAGCAACTGGTCACGGTGGGTCTTGTGGTCGCCGGCGCCTATTCCTTCGCGGCCGGGCACATGTCTACCGGTGCCATTATCGCCTCCGTCATGCTGGCGAGCCGCGCCGTGGCGCCAATGGGCCAGATTGCAATCACGCTCGCCCGGCTGCGGCAGGCGCTTCTGTCGCTGCGGATCGTCAACGGCATCATGAACCAACCCGAGGACCGGCCGGAGACGGTCGGCTTTGTCAACCGGCCCGTCCGCACCGGCGCGCTGGCTTTTCGAAATGTGGGTTTCGTCTATCCTGGCACCGAGAATGAGGTGCTGACCGGCCTTACTTTCAGCGTGAAGCCGGGCGAACGGATAGGCATCATCGGCCGCATCGGTTCGGGCAAGACCACCTTGGGGCGGTTGATCGGTCGCCTGTTCCTGCCAACATCGGGTGAACTCTATCTCGACGGCATCGACGTGCGGCAATACCATCCCTCAGAGGCCCGCGCGGCTGTCGGCGTCGTGGCGCAGGCGGGCGATCTTTTCTCCGGGACCATCAAGGAAAATCTGCTGATGGCCTGCCCCGGCGCCACCGACGAGGAGATCATCCAGGCGGCCAAAGCGGCCGGCGTCGACGACTTCGTGTCGCGCCATCCGCGCGGTTACGACATGGCTGTCGGCGAGCGCGGCACGAACCTGTCGGGCGGGCAACGGCAGGCCGTCGCCATCGCCCGCCTGCTTCTCACCAGGCCGAAGATCGTTTTCCTGGACGAGCCATCAGGCTCGATGGACCTTGCGTCGGAGCGATTGTTGATCCGCCAGTTGAAAAAGGCGTTCGATGGAAACACGACACTCATCGTGTCGACGCACCGATTCAGCATGCTGGAACTGGTGGACCGCCTTATTGTTGTCGAACAAGGCAAGATCGTAGCGGACGGACCGAAGGATCAGGTCATTCAGGCGCTTCAGAAGCCTGGTGGCGGTTCATAATCGGGGCGGGCTGAATTTCTTGGTGCGATGAGTTCAGTTGGGCACGGGGCTAATGCTGGCTAGGGAAGATCGACCGCCGCTGTTCGCGTCGGCCACCACAATATTGATAGCGCTGCTGTTGGTCGCCTTCGTCTCCTGGTCGTCCCTCGCCGAGGTCGACGAGATAGCGCGTGGCGAGGGCAAGGTCATTCCGGCGTCGAAAACCCAGATCATCCAGGCCAGCGAAGCTGGCGTGGTTCAGGAGATTGCTGTCAAGATTGGCCAGACGGTTAAGAAAGACGAACTGCTGATCCGTCTAGACAACACGATGAATTCATCGAGCCTGGGTGAGCAGGAGGCCAAGGCGAGGGCACTGAAAGCGCGCATAGCCCGCCTGAAACAAGAGCAGAGCGGGCAGGTCGACGCGACATTTGTCTGTCCACCGGACATCCAGAAAAGCGCACCTCAGATTTGCAACAACGAAGAAAAGCTGCTTGTCGCGAGGCAGGAAAATTTCGCTAACAAGCTTTCGGTGCTGAAATCCCGGCTGGAACAACGGCAAAAGGAACTGGATGAGGCGAATGCCAATCTCGACCGCCTGAATGAAAACCTTGCTGTCAGCGACCGGGAAGCCAAGCTCGTCAACGCAATGGCCAAGAAGGGCCTGATTGCTCAAACGGAGCAGATCCGCGTCGAGCGCGAGCAGACGGAGTTGAGCGGCCAGATCAAGCTGGCGACCGAAACGATTGAACGCAGCAAGGCCGCTATCGACGAAGCACAACTCCAGGTCAACGAAGTCGGCCTCGAACTGCGGCAGGAAGCGCTCAACGATCTCACACAGGCGCTGGCTGACCTGTCGGTCGTAGAGGAGACCATCCGCGGGGCGACTGATCGCGTTGCCCGTACCGATATCCGCTCGCCCGTCGACGGCATCGTCAATACGCTGAGCGTCAACACGCTGGGCGCCTTCGTTCAACCCGGAGCGGTGGTCGCCGACATTGTGCCGACATCGGAAACCTTGCTCGTGGAAGCGCGTATCTCGCCACGCGACGTCGCCTTTGTTCGTCCTGACCAGGAAGCCCTGATCAAGATCACCGCTTACGATTTCTCGATTTTCGGTGGCATAGAGGGAAAGGTCGCCAACGTTACCGCCGACAGTCTGGTCGACGAGAAGACCGGAGAGCCTTACTACCAAGTCCGCGTCACCACCGACAAATCGACGCTGCAGCGTGACGGCAAGACCTATTCCATCATCCCGGGCATGATCTGTTCGGTAGACATCAAGACCGGGCGTAAGACGATCCTCAACTACCTGTTGAAGCCGATCAACAAGGCTCGGGAGGAGGCCATGCGTGAGCGATAAAGCCGCGCTGCCGGACTCCCGTAAAGGGCAGCCCGATCAACCACAGGTTCCAGACCTTGAGCCCGAATTCAGGGTCGTCGCGCACAATGGCCAAAGGCGCGGCATTCGCCTCGAACATGGGTTCTGGGAGGCATTGAAGAAGATCGCGGCGCAAAAAAAATGCACGCTCGGCACAATTGTCGACGAGATAGCTGAGGCAGCAGGCGAAGGCGCCAATCTAAGCTCAGCGCTACGGGTTACTTGTTTGCAGAATGCCACTCTGGAAAATGCGGCACTGCGCCGGCTCGTTTCGGTCGAAACAGTGAGAACTATTCTGCTCGCCTGCCCGGCCCCCGCTTTCGCACTCGAGAACACGCGAAAGATCTTGACGTTCAATCCGCCGTTTCAGAATCTCGTGCGCCGCCAGTTGCCCGCCGGACTCAACGACGACGGCCGCCATGAACTGAAACTGGCGCTCGACCTGAACATCTCCGACATACTGGAGCGGTTGCGCCTGAACGGCAATCTTCCTGTCGCCTCGGGCTTTGTGATCGGTTTCGGCGAGCGCCGCTATCGCGGGCAGATCAATGCTGCACGGGCACCCGTGGTGGGACCGGAACTGTTGATGGCCTTCGTCGTCAACGGCTGACTGAAAGGGCGGCCGCGTCGAAACCGGGCAACGGGGCATGCGGACACATGCGGGCCTGGATCAGTTCATGGCCCCTTCGCCAGGGGCGATACCGGCAAAGCCACCCTTGAGCGAAGCCACGCGGCTCTCTCCCGTTCTGGTGCCGTGAACCCAGGCGCGGTCGGTGCTGAAAGAATAGAGCGGCGCGTAGTTTGAAAGTGAAGTATCTTTCACGACAGCGTTGTCGAGAATATCGAGAATGAAAGCGCCGTTCGACGTACTGACGGAGAGAACGGCGTGGAAGACCCGCCGTTTCGTGTCCTGCAGCACCACCAGCGACATGCTTGACGCCGGCACGCCCGCCTGCAGGAGCGCCGCCATTTTCAGGATGGCGAAATCCTCGCAGTCGCCGGCCCGCCGCCTCAGCGTCTCTTCCGGCGAAGCCCAATAGTCGAGCCTGCCATATGTGGCACTGTCCTTGCGATAGGCGATGAGCTGGTTGATGCCGCTGTTGACGAAGGCCAGCTTGTCGCTGAAATTCTTGTTCTTCACCGCATCGACAATGAATGCGAAACCAGGGCTGAGGCGATCGCATTCGTTGCCGCAGGCGCGAATAGCCCTGTAGACGGAGGCCCATCGCGTGGAAGCGGGAAAGTTACGCATCGATATGGCGACAGAACCGAACACGCCGGGAATGACGGCGCCGGTCTGGATCGGGTCCAGCATCGGCTGCGGTTCTTCCGTTACGCGTTCTTCGTCCGTTATCGGTCCAAAGGCGCTCGATACGGCAATGCGGTAGGCCGACGGCTCGACAATAGCATTCGGGGAGGGCAGCGCGACACCGCCAAGGAACTCGACGGTGAAATATGGCGTTGCCCGCACGGGCGCGCCCGCGGACAGGGCCTGGCTCGTGGCGGCCTGGGCCGACGCGCCAATTCCCAGCATCGCGGCAAGGAGAAACGCGCGATATTTTTTCTTCGTAGTTGGAGCCAGTTTTATTGTCATAGCACTCACCATTTGCTGGGAATGCTATCGAAAAGCTCTGAAATTACGGAAAAGAAGGATGATAAATTATAGAGATACGGAAATGATCTTATTTATGTAAAACTTTAGAAGATTACACTCATTGGCAACTTCATGAACGTTCCGATCTCTATCGTTGGCGCTCTCGCGGTTTTACCGGTAATTCTTTTTGCCGTACTTTTGGCGGATTGCCCCCTGTCGCCTTGTGAGCGCGGGATCGAAAACTGCCGTCAAGAATTCTTTCCAGTTCGCGCGTCAAGCCGCGATGACGGTAACGCCACGCCATCGCAAATATTAACCAGTCGTAAAAATTCTGTCTGAGATCATATCGGGATATATGTTGGCTATTTCCGAATGGTTGCAAAAGGATGGTCCTGACTGTTTGGTCTGAAACCTTGGCAAGGGGTTTTGGGCTATGGCTACCAGCATTGAGCTTGAGAGCAATTCTGCCTCGTGGGACCAGCATGAGGATCACGGCGAACATGGCAGGCAATCGCCCCAGCTTGAACTAGCACAAGCGGCCACACCCGGCGGCGGCACCACTGACGCCGATGGCGGCAATGCGGCACCTGTCGCAGCCGCACAGGCGCCGGCAGCGTCATCCGAACCCGTGCCGGTCGATGTCGGTGCTCCTCCGGCCCTGGCGGGACAGCAGGCCCCGGGTCAGGCGGCGACCACCACGCCTCCGGCGACCAACGGCGAATATGTCGCCGATGCAAGTAATGTCGTTCATCTTCCGGCCAACGCCTCGATCGACAACATTCGTGTCGAAGGCGCCAACCTGGTGTTGCAACAGGCCGATGGAACCGTCATCGTCATCAAGGACGGGGCCATAAACGTTCCGAGCTTTGTCGTCGGTGACGTCGAGGTTCCGCGCGTCGCCTTGCTCGCGGCGCTCGAATCGAACGGCGTCAACGTCGCCTTCGGCGCCGACGGCTCAATTTCTGCTGGCCCTGCGGCTGCCCAGCATAACAGCGCGGGTGGCAATTTCGAGCACCCGGCCGGCGACATCGGTAACGGCTTCGACATCAGCGCTCTGCTGCCGCCGACGGAATTGCGGTTTGGCGGACTCGACCGGTACGAGCTCTATGCCGCCGTAGGGAACCGTGATCCGCATCTCGCGGATTTCGCGGCACGTCCGGTATCGGAAGAGGGGCTGAACGATGGCAATCCGGATAGTGACGGTTCGAACGATACGACGAACGCGACGCTGATTGCCGGAACCTTCCCTGGCTCGGATCCCGATAACGACGCGCTGTCTTATGTTTTCGGCCAACCGTCTTCTCTCACATCGGGCGGCAGCCCGGTTGTCTGGGCCGGCCTTGGCACCGGCGAGCTGATTGGATCCGCAAACGGCATCGAGGTCATCAAGATCACCGCGACCGGCAACAGCTATGCCGTCGAGCTTTTCGGGCCCATCGATCACCCGAACGACTCCCGTCCCGGCGCCGAAGACGACTTGACCTTCCTCGTGCCGGTGACCGCCACGGACGGCCACGGCAGCAGCGCCACCGCCAACATGGCGATCACCATAGAGGACGACGGTCCGGCGATCGCGTCGGCGGTTGTTGGCTCGTCTGTGACGTTGGACGAGACGGCGAACGGGCCGACGTCTGACGGCGTGCTTGACCCGGCGATCATGACGGCGACGAGTGCGGCTCCGATCGTGACGGTGACGTCGGACTACGGCGCGGACGGCGCCGGGACGACGACGTATGCGCTGTCGCTGACGGCGGCGAACTCCGGCCTGCAGACGGCGCAGGGGGATCACGCGATCACGCTGGTGCAGGCAGTCGCCGGGGGTCCGATCGAGGGCCAGTACACGGACGTCGGCGGGACGCAGACGGCGTTCACGGTGACGCTGAACGCCGACGGCACGCTGAAGGTTGTGCAGAACGTTGCGCTGGAGCACCAGAGCGACGGCGACGACGTGACGCCGGCGGGTTCGTACAACGACGCGCTGGACCTTGCGGGCAAGATCGCGGTGACGGCGACGGTGACGGACGCGGACGGCGACAGCGCGTCGACGGCGGCGATCGACGTCGGCTCTGCGGTGACGTTCCTGGACGACGGTCCGGCGATCGCGTCGGCGGTTGTTGGCTCGTCTGTGACGTTGGACGAGACGGCGAACGGGCCGACGTCTGACGGCGTGCTTGACCCGGCGATCATGACGGCGACGAGTGCGGCTCCG
>NZ_SSNY01000012.1 GCF_004801285.1 Ollibium composti | reverse complement strand
CAGCACAGGCCGCAACGAGCAAGAAGGAGAAAGCCGCCCCTTGACCAAAACCTAAGACCCAAACCATACATGAAGGCGGGTCACTTCTCGGCGAAAATCCCGGGTCAGCTCTCAGCGGAAATCAACACCCGCCAACACGAACAAGTATCCATCCGACCGGGACGGAACTGCGAGCTTCAGGGTCGCAGCCTCGCCGAGTTCAATGTGCTCGGCCGTAAATTCCTTGACGCTGTCGTCCGTAATCGGCCTCAGCACCGCCTCGTCGGGCCGGCCCTGCCCGGAGTTGGAGGTCAGCGTTACATATCGGCCCATGCAAATTCTCCCGTCGACGCCACTTGACCGTGGCAGGTTGGCCTGACATTACAGATTGTATCTTGTGTGTCAAACGTTCGTTTCAATCACATGTTTGGAAATGTGATGCACCCAAACGAAGCAGGGCCGGATGCCCAGGATCGCCTCCTCGATGCGGCGGAAAGATTGTTTGCCGAGCATGGATTTCACGGCGTATCGCTCCGGACCATCACGACCGAGGCGGGCGTCAACCTCGCGGCCGCGAACTATTACTTCAGGTCGAAGGAAGGGCTGTTCCGCGCCGTGTTCGAGCGGCGGGTTGGTCCGGTCAACGCGGACCGGGAAGCCTTGTTGCAAGAGTTGATGGCGCGCTCGGCCGGCCGGCCGGCCGTCGGCGAGGTCCTGCGGGCATTCCTGGAACCTGCCTTCCGCGCCAGCACCTCGCCCGGCGCGGAGATGTTCCGGAAGCTGTCCGGCAGGTCCTCCGTGGACCCGTCTCCGGAAGTTCGGCGCATCGTCTACGAACTGTACGATCCGGTTTCGAGCCGGTTCGTCGATGCCTTCAAACGTGCCTGTCCCGACCTGTCGCGTGAGGACTTGTTTTGGCGACTTGCCTGCGTTTTCGGAGCGATGATGTATGTCCGCGCCGACAGCGGTCGGCTCCAGCGGCTGCTGGGCGACGATCTCAACATGTCCGATCCGGAAGCCGCGATCGCGCACCTCATTCCGTTCCTGACGGCAGGCATGGAAGTACCGCCGATCACGACCAGAGACGAAAACGAGGGGGAGAGCACCTGATGGCGAGGGATTTTCTGAAAGGGCGGTCTGCCGCATACGGCACCAATGCGATGATCGCGACGTCGCACCCGGACGCTTCGCTGACCGGTATCGAGGTGCTGCGGCGGGGCGGCAACGCGATCGACGCGGCCATTGCCGCGAGCGCGATGCTGTGCGTTGTCGAGCCCGCGATGACGGGCATCGGCGGCGACTGTTTCGCGATCGTCGCACGGCCGGGCGAAGAACCGATCGCCATCAACGGATCGGGATATTCCGCTGCCGGCGCATCCCTGGAAGCCGCCGGCAGGCACTCGCTGACCGCGATCACCGACAACGACCCGCTGGCGGTTACCATCCCCGGTGCGGTCGACGCCTGGTGCCGATTGCATGAAAGGTTCGGCAAGCTCGGGCTTGACGCGCTTATGGAGCCGGCCGCGAACCGAGCGCAGGACGGCTATGCCGTCGCCCCTCGCGTCGCGCATGATTGGGCACAGCACGCCGGCAGGCTGGCGCGCAACGCGGCCACAAGCGCCCGGTTCCTTCCGGGCGGGAAACCGCCGCGCTGCGGGGATACCCATCGGCAGCCCGAACTGGCGGACACGCTTCGGGAGATCGGCCGCAGGGGTAGGGCCGGCTTCTACGACGGCGCCGTCGCGGACGACATCATCGCTACGCTCACGGCGCTGGGAGGCCCGCAGAACCAAGACGATCTGGCCGCCCAGGCTGCCGATTTCGTCACACCGTTGTCAGGTCGGTTTGCCGGCTACGATCTCCTGGAATGTCCTCCCAACGGCCAGGGCGCCACTGCGCTTCTCATCCTCGCGGCTCTCGAGGACTGGGCTCCGTGGAAAGACGCAAAAGATCCGAAGCTGCGCGCGCATCTGTATATCCAGGCGACGAAACAGGCTTACCATCTGCGCAACCTGGGCATTACCGACCCCGAGGCGATGCGTATCAACATCGGAGAATTTCTCTCCGAAGGGTCGATCAAGGCCGTGCGTGACTATTGCCAGGCGCCCGCTCCGCAGGCGCTCGCGCAGATCGCGCCCTGGGAGACAGACACAATCTGCCTGTCCGTCGTCGATAAGGACGGGCTTGCGGTCTCGTTCATCAACTCGCTTTTCGTCCCCTTCGGCTCGACGATTCTGGCCCCTAAGAGCGGCGTGATGCTTCAATGCCGAGGCACCAGCTTCAATCTTGACAGCACGCATGTGAACTGCCTGGCGCCCCGCAAAAGGCCGATGCATACGATCATCCCTGGCATGCTGATGCAAAACAAGAAAGTGGTGATGCCATTCGGCGTCATGGGCGGACAATATCAGTCTGCGGGGCATGCAGCCTTGCTGATCGGCCTCCTTGAAGAAGGGTTGGACCTTCAGGCGGCAATCGATGCACCGCGAATGTTTGGCTATGGCGATCTGGTTCAAGTGGAGGCGAATGTCCCTCCCGAAGTCGTCAGCTACTTGACCGAGGCCGGGCACAAGGTCGAGACGGTCGCGACCCCTCTGGGCGGCGCCCAGGCTGTCTGGATCGACCATCAACGCGGTGTCCTGATCGGTGGCTCCGACCAGAGAAAAGACGGGCTGGCGTTGGGTTACTGAAGATTGTTCCCCTATGCCAGAATGAGGCCCTTGGCGATCGGCTCTTCGCCAGAATGGCAAAGGATGTTGACCAAGCCGGCATGACCGTGCGGTTGCGGCCTCTGCCATGGACGAAATCCGTCTCGTCATAGGCAACCACGTCTCGACATTGCACAGAACCTTTATGGTGCTAGTCCTGCGTCGTCCTGAAATGGCGTTCGAGGAAGCGGCTGTAGGCGCCCATCAGCGCGCTGAAGACGAAATAGACGGCGGCCGCGAAGAGGTAGCCTTCGAGCACGGCGATGCCCTGCCAGGCGGGATCGCGCATGGCCGAGCGCACCGTGTCGAGGAAATCGACGAGGCCGATGATCGTCACCAGCGTCGTGTCCTGGAAGAAGCCGATGAACAACGCGACCAGCGGCGGGATGACCTTCTTGATCGCCTGCGGCAGCACGATCTTGCGCATCACCAGCCAGTAGCCGAGGCCGAGCGCCGAGCCGGCCTCGGCCTGGCCTTTCGGCACGTCCTGCAAGCCGCCGCGCACGATCTCGGCGATATAGGCGGCGGCGAAAATGATGATGGCGACCTGCGCGCGCAGCAGTTTGCCGATGGTGACGCCGTCCGGCATGAACAGCGGCAGCATGACCGTCGCCATGAACAGGATGCTGATGAGCGGCACGCCGCGCACGACCTCGATGAAACCGATCGCCAGCATGCGGATCGCCGGCATGGCGGAAATGCGCGACAACGCCAGCCCGATGCCGAGCGGCAGGGCGATGGCCAGCCCGATGAAGGCCAGCATGAAGGAAAGCGGCAGGCCGCCCCATTGCGTCGTCGGCACGTAGGCGAGGCCGAACACGCCGCCGGCCATCAGGACGGCGAGCGCCGGCACCAGCACGAACGCCCAGGCGGCGAGCAGCGCCCTGCCCCACAGGCTCGGCGCCATAGACGCCAGCGCGCCGCCGAAAAACAGGAGAAGCGCCGCCAGCGGCCGCCACTGTTCCTCATAGGGATAGAAGCCGAACAGCATGTAGCGCAGCTTCGCCGTCAGGAACGGCCAGCAGGCGCCGGACGCCGCCTTGCACGTCTCCGGCGTGCCCTCGAAGGTGGCATGCAAGAAAAGCCAGCCGATCGCCTCTTTGGCGAGAAACAGAAGCGTCGCCACACAGACCAGCGTTATCGCGCTGTTGAGCGGTGTGCCGAACCAGGTGCGGGTCCAGCCGGACCTGCGCAGCGGCGGCGATTGCCGATCCATCGAGAGGGGAAGATCGGTCACGCTCAACGCTCCTTCAGCGCGACGCGCTGGTTGTACCAATTCATGACGAGCGAAATGGCAACCGACAGGCCGAGATAGACGGCCATGAAAATGGCGATGGTTTCCATCGCCTGTCCGGTCTGGTTCATCACCGTATTGGACACCATCACGAGGTCCGGATAGCCGATGGCGATAGCGAGCGAACTGTTCTTGAAGACGGTGAGATAGGTGTTGGTCAAAGGCGGCACCATCAGCCGCATGGCCTGCGGCAGCACCACCAGTCGCATGGTACGGCGGCGCGGCAGGCCGAGCGCGCTGGCGGCTTCCCACTGGCCCTTGCCGACCGCCTGGATGCCGGCGCGCACAATCTCGGCAACGGTGGCCGAGACGCTGAGCGCCAGCCCGAACAGCAGCGCGACGAATTCCGGCCGCACCTGCGCGCCGCCGGTGATGCGGAAGCGGCCGGCCTCGGGAATGTCCCAGGTAACGGCGAGCCCCCCCGCCAGCCAGACGGCGGCGAGCGGCAGGACGGCGACGGCCAGCGCGATCCATCCGCCGGCATTGACCCGGCCGGTGGCGAGGCGCCGCCTGAGCGAGACGCGCCTCACCGCGAACGCCATGCCAAGCCCGGCGACGAGCGCCGCCAGCGGCATTACCCAGCCACCATCGAGCGAGAAAGCCGGCAGCGCCAGCCCGCTGTTGGAAAGATAGACATGCGGCCCGATGGTCAGCGCCGAGCGCACCGGCGGCAGCACGTTGATGATGAGCGCGTACCAGAACAGCAGGTAGAGCAGCAGCGGCACGTTACGCAGCAATTCGATGTAGGACAGCATCAACCGCTGGAGCAGCGGATTGCGCGACATGCGCCCGATGCCGACGGCGAAGCCGACGACTGTTCCGAACAGCGCCGCCAGCAGCGACACTTTGACGGTATTGGCGATGCCGACCAGCAGCGCGCGGCCGACGCTGTCGGTCGGCTTGTAGTCTATGGCCGCTTCGCTGATGACGAAGCCGGCCTGCCTGGACAGATAGCCGAAGCCGGTGGCGATATCCTGCTTGGCGAGATTGGCGCTGGCGGTCGCGAACATCGACCAGGTGAGCGCGGCAACCGCCGCGATCGCCAGCACCTGATAGAAAACCGCGCGATAGCGCGCGTCATTGATCCATGCCATCGCGACACCGCCGCCGGAAGGATTTGACGAAGGCGGCCTGCGCACGTCAGGCGGGCGCAGGCCGGCGTCTTCAGCGGAACGGCGGAGCGTAGAGCAGGCCGCCCTTGTTCCACTGCGTGTTGGGGCCGCGCGTCATGCCGAGCTTGGTCTTTTCGCCGAGGTTGCGCTCGAACACCTCGCCGTAGTTGCCGACGGCCTTGACGACGTTGTAGCCCCACGCCTTGTCGAGCTTGAGCATCGGGCCAAGGTCGTCGGTGACGCCCAGCATGCGCTGCACCTCGGCGTCGTCGCTCTTCAGCTTCTCGTCGACATTGGCCTGGGTGATGCCTTTTTCTTCGGCCGCCATCAGCATCCACGCCGTCCAGGAAACGATGTCGCGCCAGTTGGAATCGTTCTGCCGAACGGCCGGCGCCAGCGGTTCCTTCGAGATGGTCTCCGGCAGCACGACATAGTCGTCGGGATTGTTGGCGACGGCGCGGATCGAGGCTAAGTCGGAACGGTCGGATGAGATCGCCTGGCAGCGACCGCTGTAGAAGGCGGCGCGGTTCTCGTCGGGGCTCTCGAACACCACCATCTCGAACTTCGCGCCCTGCGCGCCGAAGAAATCGGTGAGGTTCTGCGCCGTCGTGGTGCCGGGCAGCGTGCAGATCGCCGCGTCCTTCAGTTCCTTGGCGCTGGAAACGCCGAGGTCCTTCGGCACCATCAGGCCCTGGCCGTCGTAGAAGACGGCGGGGCCGAAATCGAGGCCGAGCGAGGCGTCGCGCGAGAAGGTCTGCGTCGTCTGCCTGGACAGCACGTCGATCTCGCCCGATTGCAGGGCCTGGAAGCGGGTGTTGATGTTGGTGGGCACGAAATCCACCTTGTCGCCGTCACCGAAGACGGCGGCCGCGACGGCGCGGCAGATGTCGGCGTCGAAGCCGCCCATGCGACCCTTGTCGTCGGGCGCGGCGAAGCCCGGCGTGGCCAGCGAAACGCCGCAAATCAGCTTGCCGCGCTGCTTGACCGTGTCCAGCGTATCGGCGTGGGAAACGGCCGGCGCCAGCGCGCCGAGCAGACCTAGTGCGCACGCAGCGCTTGCCGACAATAGGCTCTTGTTCATGAAGTTCCTCCCGTTTGAACCGTTGCGTGCGCCCTTCGTTCGCATTCTTTGGCTGTCACGAATGCACACATCTATTGTGTACAATAATGGCGTGCAGCCGGCAACACCGCCTTTTGAAAATTGTCTGCTATTGTGATTTCGAATGGGTGGCCAAGCCGATTCTCCAGTCCCGTGGCCAAGCAGCCGGAGCCGATGCCGTGGAGCCGAAACAGAGCCGCGCCGATCTCGTCTACAGCGCCCTGCGCGAAGCGATTCTCGAACAGGCGCTCCGGCCCGGAACCAAGCTTTCGGAAGACGTGATCGCCGAACAATTCGCCGTCAGCCGCACCAGCGTGCGCGCAGCACTTCAGCAATTGCGCGGCGACGGCCTGATCGAATTGCAGGCCAACAAGGGCGCGTCCGTATCGGAGCCGACGGCGGAGGATGCGCGCGACATCTTCGCGCTCAGGCGCATGCTCGAAGCGGAGGTCGTGCACCGGCTGGCAGGCCAACTCAACGAGCGGGATTGCGGCCGGCTTCGCGCCCATGTGGAGCAGGAAAAGCAGGCGCAGTCCGTCGGCGGGCCGGCGTCGATCCGGCTGGCCGGCGAGTTCCACATCCTGCTTGCGGAACTGACCGGCTCGCCGTCACTGACGCGCTTCGTGCGCGAAATCGTCTCGCGCGGCTCGCTGATCCTCGCCCGCTTCGCCCGCGACCATTCCTCCGAATGCGCCGTGGACGAGCACGAGCGCATCATCGCGGCCTTGCAGGCCGGCGACACCAGCGCGGCGGAGGAACTGATGCTGCGACACCTGGAAGCCGTTGCCGTAAGGGCCGACCTGCAAGCGCCGCCGACGCGCGGCGACACCGCCGATATCCTCAAGCGGTATGCCGAGCGGCGCGGACTGCTGGCGAGTGCCGGGCGCTGACGCGGCAACTTTTCGGCATCGTGCTTAGGCCGATCCGCGCACCATGTCCTTGTGGATCGCGACCGGGCTTTTCACTGTGGGAAAATCGTAGCCGCCCACCTTGGAGGTCGCATAGCCGGCGCCGACCAACGCTTCGGCGAACTTTACCGCCGCCGTCACGCCGTCGATGACCAGAATGCCGGTCGCCAGCGTCAGGCGCTCGCACAGCGCCGACATGCCGGCACAGCCGAGCACGATGGCTTCGGCGCGGTCTTCCTTCTTCGCCTTGGCGATCTCGGCCACCAGCAGGCGTTCCGAGCGCTCGGGGTCTTCCTCCAGGCCGAGGACCGGCAGGTCGATGGCGCGCACATTGCGGCAATGGCGCTCGGCACCGTAGGCGCTCACCAGTTCCTCGATGATGGGAATGGAGCGCGGCAAGGTGGTGACGACCGAAAACCGCCGGCTAACGGTCATGGCGACCTGGATGCCGGCCTGGCAGATGCCGATCACCGGCCCGCGCGCGATTTCGCGCGCTGCGTGCAGGCCCGGATCGTCGAAGCAGGCGATCACATAGGCATCGACGCCGTCGCGCTCGCCCTTGCGGATTTCGGCCAGCATGCCGGGAACCGACAGCGCCTCGTCGGCGGCGCCTTCGATGCTGACGGGCGTTTCCTGCGGGTTGACCGCGCTGACGCGCGTCGTCGGCTGCACCACGCGCAGCGCGCTTTCATGCGCCAGCGAGGTCATGGATGCGGTGGAATTGGGATTGATGAGAAGAATATGCACGGGCAAATCTTTCAACGCCGCCGGCTGGCGGGGGGATTGGCGAAATCGCTGATCGGCGGAGCCTTCAGGACGAGCTGGCGGTCGGAGGTGATGTAGTTGTCGGCGTGCAGGCGGGCGATCGGCTGGTAGACGTCTGGATTGACGTAGCGGCCCTCCGCGTCGAGGCAGTCGCGCCTGACGTGCATATTGACCACTTCGCCGAGCACCAGCACGCGGCGCGGATAGTCGATCAACCGCTCCACCCGGCACTCCATCGAGCAGGGCGCGTCGGCGACATAGCTGACGCCGATCTTGCTGCACGCCCCGGCTCGCAGCCCGGCCATCTTCAACTCGTCGATCTCGCTGCCGAAACCGAGCCCGCAAATGAGCATCTGCTGCGACAGTGCCATGTCCACCATGTTGACGACGAATTCGCCAGTGCGTCGGATATTGGCGACGGTGTCCTTCTCGTCGCCGTTCAGGCGCGGCTGGATGCCCAGCACCACGATCGGCGGATCGTGCGAGAAAACGTTGAAGAAGCTCATCGGCGCCGCATTGTCGTGGCCGGCGGCCGAGCGCGTCGTCACCAGCGCGATCGGGCGCGGGCCGACGAAGTTCGTCAGCAGCCGATACCGGCCTTCCGGCTCCAGCGCCGTGAAATCGAACTCCATGTGGCGGCTCCCGATACGATTTGATTTTATGTACAATAAACCTATATTATTGTCTACAATAATGCCCTCAAAATTGCGAGCGCTGCCGATTGACATTTATTTTCCCATGACGCTTGTCTGCATCACGGCGGAGACGGAAATGACCGAGCGAATCGAAATATCGACACAGCAGATCGTTGAGCGCGTCTGGCTCTCCATCGCCGAGCGGCGCCTGCGCCCCGGCGTCCAGCTCAAGGAAGAGCAGCTTGCCTCCATCTTCGACGTCAGCCGCGCGCGCGTGCGCCAGGCGCTGGTCGCCCTCGAGCGCGACGGGCTGGTGACGATCATCCCCAACCGCGGCGCCTTCGTGTGCCAGCCGTCGGTCGACGATGCCAAGGACGTCTTCCACGTGCGCCGCTGCGTCGAGCGCCGCGTCGTCGAGCGGCTTTGCGAGGCCAACACCAAGGCCGACCTCACCCGGCTGCGCAGCCATGTTGCCAAGGAGAGGCTCGCCAACGAGAAGGACATGACGACCGATATCATCAAGCTGTCGGGCGGCTTCCACCTTCTGCTCGCCGAAATCGTCGGCTCCGACTTCCTGTTCGGCACCATGCGCGACCTGATCGCGCGCACCTCGCTCATCACCGCCGTCTACCGCAACAACAACCGCTTCAACTGCGGGCCGGACGAGCACGCCGAGATCGTCGAAGCGATCGCCAAAGGCGACTCCGAAAAGGCGATCCGGCTGATGGAGCATCATTTGGAGCATGTGGAGTCCGAACTCGACCTCAACGAGATTCGCCGCCCCTCCAACGACCTCAGGGCAGCCCTGGCCTTCTCCGCCTGAGGATCAGGCCGGCACCGGCACGTCTTCCACAAGGTGACAGGCGACACGCGTGTTGCTGGAAAGCGTGCGCACCGCCGGAACCTCGGCCGAGCAGCGCGCCGTCGCCAGCGGGCAGCGCGGATGGAAGGTGCAGCCGGACGGCGGCTTGAGCGGGCTCGGCACTTCGCCCGGCACGACGACGCGGTCGCGGTTCGGCTCCTCGATGTTGGGGATCGTCTGCAACAGCAGCTGCGTATAGGGATGGCGCGGATCGGCGAAGATCGTCTCGGTGTCGCCTTCCTCGACGATGCGGCCGAGATACATGACCGCGATGCGGTCGGACATGTGGCGCACCACGCTCATGTCGTGGCTGATGAACAGGTAGGTCAGGCCGAATTCGTCCTGCAAGCGGCGCATCAGGTTCAGCACCTGCGCCTGCACGGAGACGTCGAGCGCCGAGGTCGGCTCGTCGCAGACGAGGAATTCCGGCTCGCTGGCGAGCGCCCGCGCGATGGAAATGCGTTGGCGCTGGCCACCGGAAAACTCGTGCGGGAATTTTTCCCCGTCGGACGGCGACAGGCCGACCGTCAGGAGCAGTTCCTCCACCCGGTCGCCGATTTCGGCGGCGGTCTTGCGCAGCTTCAGTTCACGCAACGGCTCGGCGATGATGTTCTTCACCCGCCAGCGCGGATTGAGCGAGGCATAAGGGTCCTGGAAAATCATCTGGGCGGACAGCGGCGCGCCGCTCCGGCCCGGTGCGAAGCGGATCTCGCCGCTGTCGGATTTATGCAGCCCGGTCACCAGCCGTGCCACCGTCGACTTGCCGCAGCCGCTCTCGCCGACGAGGCTGAGGCAGCCGCCGGCTGGAACGGCGAAGCTGATGTCGTTGACCGCTTGCAGGAGCTGGCGCGGCTTGCCCTCCATCACGCGGTTGAGCCAGGGTGCCGAGACATCGAAGGTCTTGACGAGATGCTCGACGGTCAGCGCCGGTTTCGTTTTGGTCGTGGTCATCAGGCGATCCCTCCCGCGTTCAGCCAGCACGCACTCATGCCGTGGCCGACCGGCGCGAGTTCGGGCCGCTCGCGCGTGCAGCGCGGCCCGGCCGACGTGCAGCGCGGATTGAAGGCGCAGCCCGGCGGAATGGCGTCCAGCCGCGGCATCGAGCCGTCGATCTGGTTGAGGCGTTCGACACGCGCGCCGAGCGTCGGGATCGAGGCCATCAGCCCGCGCGTATAGGGATGGGCGGGTGCGCGCAGCACCTGCTCGACCGGGCCGATCTCGATCAGCCGGCCGGCATACATCACCGCCACGCGGTCGGCCGCCTCGGCGATGACGCCCATGTCGTGCGTCACCAGCATGACGGCGGTCTGCTTTTCCTTGCACAGCTTGCGCAGCAGCGAAATGATCTGTGCCTGGATCGATACGTCCAGCGCCGTCGTCGGCTCGTCGGCGATGATGAGCTTGGGCGACGCGGCCAGCGCCAGCGCGATCACCACGCGCTGCCGCATGCCGCCGGAGAACTGGTGCGGATACTGGTCGACGCGCTCGCGCGGCGAGGGAATGCCGACATCCTGCAACAAGGCGACCGCCCGCTCCCTCGCCTCCGCCTTGCCGAGTCCGAGATGCTGGCGGATCGTTTCCTCCAGCTGCGCGCCGACCGTGAACAGCGGATTGAGCGAGGTCAGCGGATCCTGGAAGATGGCGCCGATCTCGCGGCCGCGGATTTTTTCCAGCGCGCGGTCGTCGAGATTGTCGATGCGCCGCCCGCCGAGACGGATTTCGCCTTCGGCGATGCGACCCGGATATTCGAGCAAGCCCTGGATCGCCAGCCCGGTCATCGACTTGCCGGCGCCCGATTCGCCGACGACGCCGAGGATCTCGCCCGGCCGGATATCCAGCGCGACGTCCGACAGCGCCGTCACCACGCCGCGCCGTCCGGGAAACTCGACCTTGAGGTTGCGGACCTGAAGGATCGGCTCGCTGGCTGTCTCACCCATGTGCGTCGTCCTCTATCGGATAGCTCGGCGGGAAGATTTCGGCCACCGGGGGATTGTCCCAGCTTCGCTCGGGATACTTGGCGATCAGGCGGTCGTACTGCGCCTGCGCCTGCCTGCGCGCGGCGGCCATGTCGATGCCGGCGACCTTGCCGGACAGCATGGCGACGCGGCCATCGACGAAGGTGGCGCGCGTGACCTTGCCCGAACCGCCGACAACCAGCGTGGTGATCGGGTCGATGGAGGGCGCCATCGCCACGTCGTCCAGCCCGAACACGGCGATGTCGGCGCGGGCGCCGGGCGCAAGCCGGCCGAGGTCGTCGCGGCCGAGCGCCCTCGCCCCGCCGAGCGTCGCGGCGTCGAACAGGTCGGCGCAGCGTATCCTGTCAGGCGCCCGGTCGTTGACGCGGCAGGCGATCAGCCCGACCAGCAGGTTCATCAGCATGTCGGGCGGCGTGGTGTCGGTTCCCATGGCGATGTTGATGCCGCGCTTGCGGCAGGCGGAGAAGGAATTGAGCGTACTGCCTCCACGCGCCGAAACCAGCGGGCAATGGACGATGGAGACGCCGTGTTCGGCATAGAGCCCGAGGTCTTCTTCGGTGGCGTTGGTGGCGTGCGGTGCGATCAGCCGGTCGCTCAGCAGCCCGGCGCGCGCCAGCCATACGGGTGCCGTGGAGCCATGCAGCTTGCGCACCGTATCGACTTCCATGCCGCCCTGCGCCATGTGCAGGCGGATCTTGCAGCCGAGGTCGCGGGCGGCGGCGTCCGTGCGCTCAAGCAGGCCGAGCGTCGAGGTTTCCACCCGATCGGGAACGAGCATGCCCCGCACCAGCCCGCCATGGCGGCCGTCCTGCCGTTCGATGAAGGCGATGGCGTCTGCGAGCCCGGCAAGGCCGCGCGCCTCGTCGAACACCGGCTCCATGCGGCCGGGCTCCTCCAGCACCATGCCGCCGGAGCGGTAGGCGGGGCTGAGGTAGACTCGAAGGCCGAGTTCGCCGGCCGCGTCGGCGGCGGCGTCGAATTCGGCGACCGTCTCGCCCCACTCGCGGTAGAACAGCGAGGCGATGGGCACCGCCGTTGTGATGCCGTTGAGCAGAAGCTGGCCGAAGGCGAACCGCTTCTGGAACGCCAGTTCGTCGGGCGAATACATTTCATACGGCCCGCGCTCGACATAGGAGCGCGGCCACACGCGGCCCTTGGCCCAGCCGGGATGATGGTCGATGCCGAGGATGGTGGTGTCGAGGTCCGACAGCGCGTCGAGGTCGATCAGGCCGGGGCTGACGAGCGCCTCGCCGAAGTCGACGCGGCGCGCCACCTCGCCTGAAAAGCCGTGGCCGACGAACAGGATTTCGCCGTTCTCGAACACCACCTCGCCGTTGCGCAGCAGCCGATGGGCGCCGTCCTTGTGGCCGAGCACCCAGCTCGCCGTCAAAAGCGTGCGCCCTTCGGGCCGGCGGCCCAGCGGCAGGGTATCGGGGCCGGTCGCGCTCATGGCATGTCCACCACGGCCTTGCCCTGTCGGGCGACGACGCGGCCGCCCTTGACCACCAGCGGGCGCGGCGCCACGTCGACGACGGCATGGGCCAGCGTCTCGCCGGTCAGAAGGGTGAAGTCGGCGTTGCAGCCTTCGGCGATGCCGTAGCCTTCGATGCGCATGACGTCGGCGCCGCCCTGCGAGACGACCGACAGCAGATGCGCCAGGTCGTTGTCGCTGCGCAGGCCGTTCTTCATGCCGATCACCTTGGCGCGGTCGAGCATGTCGGGCTGGCCCCACGGCCCCCAGGTGTCGCGGATACCGTCGCAGCCGCCTCCGACGCGGATGCCGGCTTCCTTGAGCCGCATGATCGACGGCACCGTGGCCGATGGCGCGCCGGTGGTGAGGATGGCGACGTCGAGGGCGGCAAGCTCCTCGATCAGCCGGCCGACCCTGAGATAGTCGTTCATGCCGAGCGCGAAGGCGTGGCTGATGGCGACCTTGCCCTGCATGCCGTTGGCGCGGATGCGCTCGAACATCAGTTCCATGGTGAAGGCGCCGAGGTCGCCGACCTCGTGCAGATGGATATCGATCGGCCGGCCGTGCTTCACCGCCAGCGCAAAGAGTGCGTCGAGCTGGCCCTTCGGGTCCCGGTCGATGCCGCAAGGGTCGATGCCGCCCAGCACCTCGCAGCCCTGCCGCAGCGCTTCATCGAGCAGTTCGACGGTACCCGGCATGACCATGACGCCCGACTGCGGGAAGGCGACGATCTCGATGTCGATGATGCCGGCGAGCTTTTCGCGCGTCTTCCACACGCCTTCGACCATGGACAGGCCGTGCGTGGTGTCGATGTCGACATGGCTGCGGATATGGCTGGCGCCGTGCGCCGCCAGGCCGATGGCGTGGCGCATGGACTGACGGTGCGGATCGATACCGATCTCGGTGCGATGCTCGCGCTCGAAATCGATGCGCCCGCGCAGCACCGCCGCCCGGTTGTTGACGTGCCAGGGCATGCCCCATGTCGTCTTGTCGAGATGGGTGTGCGCGTCGATCAGGCCGGGGATGGCGATGGCGCCGCCGCCGTCCTCCACCGCCATGCCGGGCTCCGGCTCGAAACGGCCGAGGCCGGCGATCTTGCCGTTCTTGACGAGGATGTCGCAGTTCGCGCCGGCCATCGGCCGGACGTTGCGGAGCAAAAGGCTGGTCACGCTTATTCTACCTCAGTTTCGGATTCAGGGCGTCGCGCAGCCAGTCGCCGAGCATGTTGACCGCGACGACGAGCAGGCAGAGCTGGATGACCGGGAACAGCACGATCCACCATGAACCGGAGAACAGGAACTGGTTGCCGATGCGGATCAGCGTTCCGAGCGAAGGCTGGCTGGGCGGCATGCCGATGCCCAGGAAGGAGAGCGTCGCTTCCGTCAGGATGGCCATGCCGAAATTGAGCGTGGCGGCGACGAGGATCGGCGTCAGCGTATTGGGCAGGATATGCTTGCCCATGATGCGCCGCGCCGGCACATGGATCAGCCTTGCCGCCTGCACATAGTCCTTGCCGGCCTCGACGATGGTCTGGGCGCGCACGATGCGCGCATATTGCACCCAGGCCGACAGGGCGATGGCCAGCACCAGCACCGCCGAAGCGCCGACCTCGCGCAAGTCCGGCGGCAGCATCTGCCGCACCACGGTGGAAACGAGGATGGCGACGAGGATAGTCGGGATCGATAGGGTGACGTCGCCGATGCGCATCAAAAGATTGTCGATGAAGCCGCCGAAATAGCCCGACACCAGGCCGGCGCTCATGCCGATGACCAGCGACAGCGCGACGGACGCGATGCCGATGACAATGGAGATGCGCGTACCGTAGAGAATGGCCGACAGCATGTCGCGCCCTTGCGTGTCCGTGCCGAGCAGGAACGGCCATTCGCCGTCGGCCTGCCACAGCGGCGGCAGCTCGGCCTTCCACATGTCGAGCTGCGCCCCGTCATAGGGGTTCTGCGGGGCGATCAGCGGCGCCAGCGCCGCCGTCAGGATCAACAGCGCCAGCAGCAGAGTGCTGACCATCGCCGTTTTGCTGTGCGTGAACGACCACCACAGGTCGCTGGCGCGGATACGCCTGAACAGGGACGGACGCGCAGGGCGGATTTTCTGCGGGGTTTCGGAGACTTCGGCGGTCATGGGCCAACCATCCTGTTAAGCGGTGCGCAGCCTGGGATCGATCACCGCGTAGGCGATGTCGACCAGCATGTTCAGCACGACGAACATGAAGGAGATGATGCACAGATACGCCGCCATCACCGGGATATCGATGAAGGTGACGGCCTGGATGAACAGCATGCCCATGCCCGGCCACTGGAACACCGTCTCGGTGATGATGGCGAAGGCGATCAGCGCGCCGACGTTCATGGCCGTCATCGTCACCACCGGCATCAGGCAGTTGCGCAGTGCGTGGCGGAAGTAGATGCGTGCGCGGGTGATGCCCCTCGCCCGCGCGAACTTCACGTAGTCGGAGCGCAGCACTTCCAGCATCTCGGCCCGTACCAGCCGCATGATGAGCGTGATCTGGTAGAGCGACAGCGAGACGGCGGGCAGGATCAGCGCCTGTCGGCCGGACGGTGTCAAAAGGCCCGTCGACCACCAGCCGATCTTGACCACGTCGCCGCGCCCGAAGGCCGGCAGCCAGCCGAAGATGACCGAAAACACCAGGATGAGCAGGATGCCGACGACGAAACTCGGCAACGAGACGCCGACGATGGACACGAACTGCAACCCCTCGGCATACCATCGCCCGCGCTGGATCGCCGTCAGCACGCCGAGCGGAATACCCACGACAAGCGAAATCAGCGTCGCCACCATGACCAGTTCGAACGTGGCCGGGAAACGCTGCCCGATCAGATGCAGCACGTCCTGGCCGTTGCGGTAGGAGATGCCGAAATCACCCTTGGCGGCGTTGACGACGAAACGCACATATTGTGTCGGCAGACTGTCATTGAGGCCGAGACGCTCGCGCATGGCGGCACGATCGGCCTGCGACGTCTGCTCGTTCGCCATCATCTCGACGGGGTCGCCCGCCATCTGAAAGATCAGGAAGGCCAGCATCGCGACGGCGAGCATCACGAAGACCGAGTTGATCAGGCGCCTGACGATGAAGACCAGCATGGGATGCTCCCAATTTCCGGCTGGTCCGGGCACCATGGCCCGGACCAGCCGTCGTTGCTACTCGGAAATATGCGTCAGCCAGCTACGAACTTTATTGTCCGGCAGTTGCGCGATCTTGTCGATCTTGTCCGACATCACCCAGGCCATCGGCTGCTGGTGCAGCGGCAGCATGATGATCTGGTCCTTGACCATGCCGAGCGCCTTGGTTTCGAGCGCCAGCCGCTTCGTCCGGTCCATCTCGGTCGAAGCCGCGACGATCAACTTGTCGATGTCGGGATAGCTCCAGCCGCCCCAGTTGAAGACGCCGGCATTGGCCGACCGCGTCTCGATCATCTGCACCAGGATGGAATAGGCATCGAGCATCGGCTCGGTCGCCCAGCCGATCAGGTAGACGTCGGCCTTGCCGCCGGTGCGCTTGGGCGCCTGCAGGGCGACCGGCGCGATGTCGAGCTGTGGCTTGAAACCGGCGCGGGTCAGCATGTTGACGATGCCCTGGCACAATTCCTCTTCGTTCACGTAGGCGTCGGTCGTGCACACCATGGTGAACGGCATGTCGGTGGCGCCGGCTTCCGCCAGAAGCTTCTTCGACAGGTCCGGATCGTAGGGGAGCGGCGTGTCGAGATCGGCCGAATATCCGGGAATCTCGGGCGCCACGATCTCGCCGGCGGTGCGCGACTTGCCACGCATGATGCGTTGCTGGATCAGCTTGTGGTCGAGTGCATGGGCGAAGGCCTGGCGCACGCGCAGGTCGTTGAACTTGTTGTCGTCGCCGTTGTTGAGCTTCGGCTTGCGGTTGAAGCCGATCATGATGGTGCGCAGGTCGGTGCGCTCCATCACCTTGAGGCCGGGCTGCGCCGCCAGCCGCGGCAGATCCTGCGAGGGCGCGTTGTCGGTGAAGTTGACCTCGCCCGACAGCAGCGCCGAGACGCGGGTTGCAGCCGAAACGATAGGCGTGAACTCGATGCGGTCGATGTTGGACTGCGACTTGTCCCACCAGTTCGGGTTCTTCACCAGCACGGTCTTGGAGTCGGGAACGCGGCTTTCGAGCATGAACGGACCAGTGCCGTTGGTGTGGTATGTCGCATAGCCCTCGATCTTGGCGCCGACGTCGGTCGGCTTTTCGCTGTCGTTGTCCTTCAGCCAGGTCGCGTCGAAGATGTGAATGTTGGTGAGGTCGTTGAGCAGCAGCGGATAGGGACCGGTCAGCTCGATATCGACCGTATAGTCGTCGACCTTGGTGGAGGATTTGTAGGCCGGCAGGTTGCCGCGCAGCGGCGAAACCGGGTCGCTCACCCGCTTCAGCGAGGCGAGCACGTCGTCGGCGTTGAAGTCGGCGCCGTTGTGGAACTTGACGTCCTTGCGCAGATGGAAACGCCACACCGTGTCCGACACCGTCTCCCACGACGTCGCCAGCGCCGGCTCGATCTGCAATTTGTCGTCGTAGCGGACCAGCCCTTCATAGACATGGTTCAGGAAAGCGAGCGTGAAACTGTCCCCGTACGAATAGGGGTCGAGCGAGAAAATGTCGTGCGAGGCGCCCCATTTGAGGGTCGCCGCATGGCCGGGAAGAACCAGGCTCAATGCCAGTGTGGCCGCCAGGCCGAGTTGTTTCAGCATTCGGTTAGCTCCGCTTCTGGAAGGTTCGCCTCCTTGCATGGAGGTCTCTTTCGGTTTGCCTGTATGGAATAGACGACCGGCGACAGCTTTCCGCTGCCGCGATCGGAACTCTCCTCGGGCCGAGGCGCAATCATCTGCCTGGTTCAAAGCGCCCTCGGTTTTCCTCCGGGAAAGCGCCGTTCGTGGACCAATGCCTCCGTCCAACTGTACCGATGATAGGCGCGGTCAAAATCAATGTCAACTAAATCGTAGACAATTTTTCCGGTATTTTGGCGGCAAAATCGGACTGCCGTGTCAAACAGCGGGCTGGACGGGTGGCACTACTTTCTCGCTGAAGGTCCGGTACAGCTGCCCCCAGCCCGGATCGTGCATGTGCGCCTGCAAGCCGGCCCGTTCGGCCAGCGCCAGGGCCTCGGCCTGCCCGAGTTCCAGCGCCTCGCCCATGTCGGCGGTCAGCACCGTGCCCGCCTCCATGAGGATGCGTCCGTCGACGATGACAGTGTCCACGTCGCTGCCCAGAACCTGATGGACAAGCCGGTGCACCGGCATCCAGTTCGGCATGAGGTGCGGCTTGCGCATGTCGACGATGGCGATGTCGGCCTTCTTGCCGACCTCCAGCGAGCCGATCTCGTGGTCCATGCCGATGGCGCGGGCGGCGTCGATGGTGATCATCTCGAACACCTTGCCGGGCGGCAGGTGGTAGCGGTCGTGGTTGTGCAGCAGGTGCTGCGTCGCCTGCGCGGTCCTGGCGATCTGGAACATGTCGAAATGGCGGCTGGGTGCGGCGCCGTCCGAGGTGATGGCGACCGGCACGCCCCTCGCCATCATCTGCAGGATCGGCGTCGAGCGGCCGGGCGGCGCGTGAGTGACGTAGGTGCCCGTCTCGGCCAGTATGTCGATCTCCTCATGCGAGATGCCCCAGCAATGCTGGAGGTGCACGTCCGGGCCGAGCAGCGCGTTTTCCTTGTCCTGGAAAGCCATGCGGATCTGGCCGGCAAAGGCGTCGGAGTGGATGCGAACGCCCCATTTGCGCGCCGTTTCGCGCACGCGGCGGGCCTGCATGCGGTCGTCCGCCGTCAGGTTGACGGCACAGTCCGGCGTCGAGGCGTTGGACGGCTCGACCGACGGCACGATGGTAAACGGCGTCAGAAACACCTTGATGCGCCCGTCCGCATTGCCGTTCACCGTCTCGATCACCGCCTCGGCGCCCTCGATCATCTCTTCGAAGGAAACCGAATGCCGCTCGGGACGGCCGCTGTCCCAACGCGTCACCGATTGCGGCCAGGGAAGGCCGGCCGGACCGACGCAGACGATTTCGCGCAAGCCGAGTTCCGCGTAGGCGCGAGCGTGGTTGATGGCGAAGACCGGATCGTCGCTGCGCGGCATGGAAGTGATGATGGAGGCCGCCGTCGTCACCCCGGCGCGCAGCCGCTCCAGGCCGGAGACGAGGCCGTCCGCATACCAGAATTCACGCGTCACATAGTGGCAGTACATCGGCGTGACGATGCGCATCCACAGCGCGTTGGTGTCGGCGGCGATACTGCGGATCAGCGAATGGCCGGCATGGCCGTGCGCGTCGATCAGACCCGGAATGATGAGCTTGCCACGGCAATCGACCACCTTCTTGCCGGCGTGACGGGGTGCCAGTTCAGCCGCCGTGCCGATGTCGACGATCCGGTCGCCGGCCGTCGCCAGCGCACCGTCCTCGATGATGCGGCGCGTCCCGTCGACGGTGACGATCGTTCCGTGAAGCAGGAGAAGTCCATCCATGGCTGATACCCTCGGTTGTGCAGCGGCAGGCGAATTCAATGTCGATGTTCGGCACCTTAAATGTCGACAATGTCGTTGACAATAGAAATGGCGGCTACCATAATCCCGCCGGAAAATGCACATCGGTCGCGCAGCGACATACGACATGAGGGAGAGAGCATGTCCCGCCTGAAGAAATTCATCACCTCGGCGCTGCTGGCTGCGGCCATCACGGTCCCCGCTTTCGGCTGGGCCAACGCGGCCACTTTGAAGTGGGGCAGCCGCGCCGACATCTATTCGCTCGACCCGGATTCGGTGGCGTCGACGTCGAACCTCGCCTTCCTCAATCACATCTACGAAGCGCTCGTGCGCTACGACAAGGATTTCAAGATCGAGCCCGCTTTGGCGACCAAGTGGGAGCTGATCGACGGCAAGCGCTGGCGCTTCACGCTGCGCAAGGGCGTCAAGTTCCATGACGGCAGCGACTTCACCGCCGACGACGTGGTCGCTTCGATGAAGCGCGTCACCGACCCGACCTCGCCGCTGCGCGGCAACATCCCCCTCTTCGTCGATTGCCAGAAGGTCGATGACTACACGGTCGATATCGGCGTTTCGGCGCCGACCGCGCTGTTCCTCAACGACATGACCAACATCTTCATGTTCAGCGGCAAGTGGCTGAAGGACCACGACAGCGAGAAGCCGACCGACGTCGCCACCAAGGTCGAAGGCTATGCCACCCTCCACACCAACGGCACCGGCCCGTTCAAGCTGGAAAGCCGCGTGCCGGACAGCAAGACCGTGCTGGTCGTCAACGACCAGTGGTGGGACACCAAGAAGCACAATCTCGACCGCATCGAATTCCTGCCGATCACCTCGGCTGCGACGCGCGTCGCAGCCCTTTTGTCGGGTGAAATCGACCTGATCGATTCCGCGCCGATCCAGGATCTTCCGCGCCTGCAATCTTCGCCCGGTATCGTCGTCAAGAACCGCACCGAGCTGCGCACTGTCTTCATCGGCTTCAACCGCCGCGACAAGCTGGAGGACGGCCGTCCCAGCCCGTTCAATGACATCCGCGTACGCCAGGCCTTCCGGGACACGATCGACCGCGACCTCATCAACAAGAAGGTGATGCGCGGGCTGGCGCGGCCCTCCGGCTCGCTGATCGCACCTGAAATCTCGGGCTACGCCAAGGACCTCGACACCTACGACAAGCCCAATCCGGAAGAGGCCAAGAAGCTGCTCGCCGAGGCCGGCCAGGAAAACCTCGCCTTCACCTACCTGTGCATGAACGACGAGAGCATCAACGAGGAAGACATCTGCTCGGGCATCGCCAACATGCTCAAGCGCGGCGGCTTCCAGCCGACCATCGACATCGGCCCGCGCGCCGTGCAGCAGCCGAAGCGCACCACCGGCAAGGCCGACGTCTTCAATCTCAGCTGGGCCAACGAGCCGACGCTCGACGCCTATTCTCTGCTGTCGCAGGTGCTGTCGACCCGCAACGGCGCCATGGGCGTCTCCAACTACGGCGGCTGGTCGGAGCCTGAACTCGACAAGCTGGTCCAGCAGGCGGCGCAGGAACCCGACACCGAAAAGCGCCTGGCGCTGGAAGCGGCGGCCCTGAAGATAGCGAAGGACAAGGTCATGCTCGTGCCGCTGCACCAGCAGCCGATCGCTTGGGCGATGCTCGACAAGATCAAGAGCGTCGACTTCCGCGCCGACAACAAGCCGCGTCACTGGCTGACGCAGATGGCCGAATAGCTTCGACGTTCCTCCCGAGCCTGGCGAAAGAGCGTTTCAGCGACCCTTGAAACGCTCTTTTGTCATTCGCCGGCCGATGCCGATACCCATGGCGGCGTCGGCCGGCTCTCTTTTCCCGTTCGGATGCGCCATGACCTCTGATCCTTCCCGCCACCTCGTCCTGGGAGAACGGCCGAAAGGGCCGACCCTGCTCAGCGCCGCATGGCTGCTCGCCCACCGCGACGGCACGCACCATCTGGTGCCGAACGGCGAACTGGTCATCGATGGTGGCGCGGTCGTCTACGCCGGCCCGCGCTTCGAAGGCGAGGTGGCGCGGTGCATCGACTTCGGCACGGCGCTCATCAGCCCCGGTCTGATCGACCTCGACGCGCTGTCCGATCTCGACACCTATCTTCTGGTGACGGACAACCAGCCGGGCTGGGCCAAGGGCCGCATCTGGCCGCGTTCCTATGTCGAGCGCGGGCCGTACGAAATGTACTCGCCGGACGAACTGGCCTTCCAGAAGCGTTTCGCCTTCGGCCTGCTGCTGCTCAACGGCATCACCACGGCAGCCCCCATCGCCTCGCTTTACTACCGCCAATGGGCCGAGACGGTCGCCGAATTCGACGCCGCCGCCGACGCAGCCGGCGATCTCGGCCTACGCGTTTTCTTAAGCCCCGCCTACCGCTCCGGCGGCATGGTGCTGGAGGAGCCCGGCCGCATGGAGCCGGTGTTCGACGAGGAGAAGGGCCTCCGCGGCCTCGCCGACGCCATCGCCTTCATCCAGCGCCGGCACGGAAGCCATGGCAGCCTCGTCAACGGCATGCTGGCGCCCGACCGCGTCGAGACCTGCACGCTGACACTGCTCCAGAGGACCATGGCCGCCGCCCGCGACCTCGACTGCCGGGCACGGCTGCACATGGCGCAGGGTGCGATGGAGCTGGACGTCATGCGCAAGCTGCATGGTGCGACCGGTCCGCGCTGGATGGCCGATCACGGCCTGCTGGGCGAAAGGCTGATTGCGCCGCACGGCACCTATGCGACGGCCGAGGACTTGCGGCTCTACGCCGACAACGGCGTGTCGCTGGCGCATTCGCCGCTCGTCTCGGCACGCATGGGCAGCGTGCTCAACTCCTTCGCCTCCTATCGTAAACTCGGCATCAATATCGGCATGGCGACCGACACCGCCCCACCCGACATGCTGATGAACCTGCTGGCGGGGCTGATCGCCTGCCGCATAGCGGAGAAGAAGTCGGACGCGGTGCGCTCGGCCGAGCTTTTCGATGCCGCCACGCTCGGCGGTGCCAAGGCGCTTGGCCGGACCGACCTCGGCCGGCTCGCCGCCGGCGCCCGCGCCGACATCGCCGTCTTCCGCCTCGACGATCCCTATCTCACGCCGAGCGTCGATCCCGTCACGACGCTGGTGGTGGGCGGCTCGGGCAAGGTCACGCAGGCGACCTTCGTCGACGGGCGACTCTCCATGCTGGACGGCAAGCTCGCCGGCCTCGATATCGTCAAGGCGCGCGAACAGGCGCAGGCCCAGTTCGAAGGTCTTGTGGCGAAATATCCGGACCGCAGCTGGCAACATCCACCGGTCGCCGAGCTTTTTTCGCCGAGCTACCCGCTCTGGAAATAGGCGGCCGATCTTCGGCGCGCGGGATCGCGGAAGTGACCCGATGATCCGTCAAGCGTGCTCGGCGGAAGGCCGGGCCGTAGCGGATGAGTCTGGCTTCTCCGGCGCCAGGCACCCCCCAAGAGCGAGGTTCGAACGGCAGCGGTTCAGCGGAAGCTCAACGGGATCGCGAAAGCGTGGCGCGAGCCGCCAAGGCCGGCGGGCGGGGCCGGGACGCGCGCCGAGCGGACCATGCGCAATGCCGCCTGATCCAGCCGCGCATCGCCGGACGAGCCGCTGACGCTGGCCGAGACGATCGCGCCTGACGAATTGACCACGAAGCTCACCCGGACGGTTCCGCGCATGCCGCGTACGGCACCCGCCCGTCGCGCGATGGCGGCACGCACCGCGCTGTTCCAGCGGGACGGATCGATGGTCGGTGCCCGCGATGCCGCGGAAGCCTGTGATGCGGGCGGCGTCGCCTTCCGCTTCGGCAGCTCGGCCTCCTTCGCCTTTTTGTCTGCGGTCTCGGCCTTCCTGCGCACGGGCTTCTTCTTCGACGGTTCGGCCTTCTCCTCGACCGGTCGTTCGGGGCGCGGTTGCGGCAAGGGTATGGCGACTTCCGGAGTCACCGCAGCAACGGTTTCCTCTTCCGCCAACTCCGGCTCCTCAGGTTCGGCGTTGGTGGTTTCCACAGGCTCGGGCTCGGCTTCATCGGTAACCGGCTGCACGGTTTCCGGCTGGGCCTGCTGCGCCGTTTCCGCCGGCGTCTCCACCGCCTGTTCCGGCTCCGGCTGGACGGCCTCGGCCGCTTCCATCGGCTCGATCGTTTCCGGCGGCTGTTCCTGCGCAAGCGCCTCGGACTGGACGGCCTCAGGCACCGAGACGGGAAGCGGCGCCAGGTCGATCTCCATCGCCTGCTCGAGCGCAGCGTGCTCCGGCACGGGGTCGAAGTCGCGCAGCAGGTAGGCGGAGGCCGCATGCGCGAAGAGAACGACCGCGCCCGCGCCCAGCCACAGGCCGGCGTCCTTGAAAAGGGAGCGCTTCGCCAGCGCGATCTCGGCGGGGTCAGCCGTCATGGGTTTACGGCATCCTCCGGCGGCCGGCTCTCGACGCCGACCAGCGCGACTTTGAGATAGCCGGCCCCGCGCAGCAGGTTCATGACCTCCATCAATTCCCCATACTGGACGGCCTTGTCGGCGCGCAGGAAGATGCGCGTTTCCTTGTCGGTGCCGGTGATCCTGTCGAGCGCCTGGGCAAAGCCCTGCCGCGGCAGGGTCTCGTTGCCGAGCGAAAGCGTGAGGTCGCTCTTCAAGGTCAGGAAGGCCGGCTTGTCGGGGCGCGGCGTGGCGGCCGCGGTCGAGGCCGGCAGGTCGACGTTGACATCGACGGTCGCCAGCGGCGCCGCCACCATGAAGATGATAAGAAGTACGAGCATGACGTCGATGAAGGGCGTCACGTTGATTTCGTGCGTCTCCTCCAGGTCGTCGCCGACGCTTTCGCGAATCCGTGCGGCCATTCCGGCTCTCCCTATTCGGCGGCCATGGAACGGGCCGGTACGGCGCGATAATCGAGATCGCGGCTGACCAGCCGCTCGACGCCGGCGGCAGCGTCGGCCAGCACCTGGCGGTAGCCGGCGATGGCGCGGGCGAAGGCGTTATAGATGACAACGGCCGGGATCGCCGCCACCAGCCCCAGCGCCGTCGCCAGCAGCGCCTCGGCGATGCCGGGCGCAACCACCGCCAGGTTCGTCGTCTGGGCTTCGGAAATGCCGATGAAGGCGTTCATGATACCCCAGACGGTGCCGAACAGGCCGACGAACGGCGCCGTTGATCCGATCGTCGCCAGAAGGCCGGTGCCACGCGTCATACGCCGCGTCGCCTGCGCCTCGATGCGCGAAAGCCGCGAGGCGACGCGCTCCTTCAGGCCGTCTCCGCCGGCGTGGTCGAGCACCGGCGCGGTCAGGTCGACTTCCTGCCGCGCGGCCTGGACGAACAGGCTTGCCGCACCGCCTCCCGTCGCCAGCGTCGCGCCCGCATCCTGCAGCGTCCGGGCGTGGACGATGCGGCTCACGGCGCGCTGCGTTCGCAACCGGGCGAAGAACAGTTCCAGCGTCTTGGCCAGCCACACCGTCCAGGTGACCAGGGAGGCGAAGGCGAGGCCGATCATCACCGCCTTGACGACGATGTCGGCGTTCATGAACATACCCCAGGGTGAAAGGTTGTGCGGCAGGAGCGCCGTGGGAACACTGCCCGCGCCGTTCCTGCCTGCCTGCCGCACGGTTTCGCTCTGGGTCGTTGTGGCTTGAGCCTGCGACACGGATGGGACCGCCGGCTCGACGACGGCGGGCGGATTCGGCGAAACCTCCTGTGCCGTCGCGATCACGGTCGTCAGAGCCAGAAAGGCCCATGCAAGGATGGCGGTAGATCTCATCGGCAACGTCCGTTCGCAAAATTTGTGGACAGATACACTCAACTAATACGCCCGTTCAATGGCGTATTTTTCAAGAAACGGCGCCCGACCGTGGCAAGCGGGTTCATGGTCTCGCCTTGCCGAGCACCTGCTTCGGCGTCGCCCCGAACTGCCGGCGAAACGCCGTGGCGAAGTTGGCCGCACTGGAATAGCCGGAGAGCGAGGCGGCTTCCTGGATGGTGCATTGACCAGCGCCGAGCATGTCCCTGGCGCGTTCCAACCGTGCGAGACGCATGTATTCGAAGACGCTCAGGCCGTGCGCCGAACGGAACAGGCGCTGCAGGCCGCTGGCGCTGACGCCGGCTTGCCGGGCCACGGCTTCGACGCTCGGCCATTCGCCTTCATGCGTCGCGATGAAGTCGCACGCCCGTGACAGGCGGACACGCTCGCGCGGCGCCAGCGTAGCACTTTTCCTCGGGAGGCCCTCGCCGCTCGAGGCCGCAAGGACTTCGGCGACGATCTCCACGGCCGCGCTTTCGGCATAAAGCTCGCCGATGCGTGATGAACGCGGACCCGGCAGAAAAAGCCTGTTGACGAGTTCAGCCGCGCGCGACGTTACCCGCCACGCATGGCTGGCAAGGTGATCGCTGGCGAAACTGACGGCAAGGCGCGGATCGTCGGCTCCCTCGAGACCGTCGCTTTCCAGCCATTCGGGCGTCACCGACACGACGAGATGCTTGATCCTCTGCCGACCGGGGGAACGGCGGCGAAAGCTCTCCGCCCGGACACTGGGTATGACGAGCGCGTCATGCAGCGTTCCGCTGCCGCGAAAGCGAAGATCGCGATCGCCGATGCGCACTTCGACGTCGCCTTCCAGGAAGAAGACACAGGATAAGCCCGCCTGCTGTGATGAAAGCGCGGTGAAGCCTTCGTCCTCGACGACATCGCTGCCATGGACGAAAAGACCATGACGCAGTTCCTTGTTCCAGAAGGTGCCGCGAAAAAGCGTTGCGTCCCCGTGCAGGGAAGGTCCGTCGACGCTCACGCCCGGCCGGCTCGCCAGATCTCCGACCCGCATGATCCGTTCCGGCTGTTGTTCCGTCATCACATCTTTCCCTTAACCGCCGGGGAAGCCAACGATCTGCTTCGCTCGCAAATCACTTTGACGCTTCTGCAAAGGCGAAGCCGTTGCCCGGCGGTCTATCGTCCGTTACGACCCCACTTAACATGACTTTAAATATCATGTTTAGTGGGGTGATATGAATTTTTCCCGTCTGAATGCCTGTCTCGCAGCGTCCGCCGCCAGTGCCGTTCTGTTGACCGCAGGCAGCCTGCACGCGCAGCAGCCATCGGAAACCGAGCTGCAACAGGTCGTCGTCGAATCGGCGAACGGAACCGATGCGGGCAAAGGCACCGGTACAGTCAAGGGCATCGTCGCCAAGAGGAGCAAATCCGCCTCGAAGACGGCGACGCCGCTGATCGAGACGCCGCAGGCGATGAATGTGGTGACGCGCGACCAGATGGACGCGCAGGGAGCGAACTCCGTCGCCGAGGCGCTGCGCTATACGCCGGGCTTGCAGGCGGATCCCAACGGCGCCGACATCCGCTATGACTGGCTCTACGTTCGCGGCTTCAATCTGTATTCGACGAACTGGCTGGACGGCCTCATCCTGCCGGGCGATCCCAGCAACTATGCGACGCCGTCGGTCAACAGCTATGCGCTCGATCGTGTCGAAGTCATCAAGGGGCCTGCTTCGGTTCTTTACGGGCGCTCGCTGCCCGGCGGTCTCGTCAACCTCGTCAGCAAGCGTCCGCAGGAAGAAACCCACCGCGAAGTTTCCCTGCAGACAAGCGCCTTCGGCGGCATCCAGGGTGCGATCGACATGACCGGCAAGCTGACCGAGGATGGGCAATTCCTCTACCGCTTCATCGGACTGGGCAAGAACCTCGACACGCAGATCGATCATGAGGTCGACCGGCAGATCATGCTGGCGCCGTCGATAAGCTGGGTGCCGACGGACGACACCACCTTCACTGTCTACGGCTACTATCAGCACGACAATCCGGTCTTCAGCCCGCGCTTCTATCCGGCGCGCGGCACGCTTTTGCCCAATCCCTACGGCCAGATCCCGCGCGACGTCTTCTTGGGCGATCCGGACTGGGGCGGGACCCGGCGCGATTTCTATGCGGTCGGCTACGAATTCGAGCATCGGTTCGACGAAACCTGGACCGTACGCCAGAACCTGCGCTACGCGGCGGCCGACCAGCACATGGACCTTGTTCTCGTCAATCCGGCCTTCGCCTATCCATTCCCTGGAACGCCAACCGGATCGCGTCTCGATCGCGTCACGGCCATCTCCGACGACGAGTTGACGGCCTTTACGGTCGACACCCAGGCCGAAGCCCATTTCGACACAGGAGATCTCAGCCACACGCTGCTGATGGGCATCGACTATGTGCGCGCGACTTCGGGCACCGAGTTCGGCAATACCGGACCGGGAACCTATGTCCCGCCCATCGACTACCTGAACCCCAGCTACGGGTTCGACTATCCGACGGCGCCAGTCACGCGCTCCGGCCTGCAACACCAGCAACAGGTCGGCGTCTATGCGCAGGACCAGATCCGCTACGGCAACTGGATCGGCACCTTCGGCCTGCGCTACGACCGGTCCGAAATCGACAGCCTGAACCGGTTGACCGATACGACGGTCAATACGGACGACGGCAAGCTGACCGGCCGCGCCGGCATCACCTATCTGTTCGATAACGGGCTGGCGCCCTATGTCAGCTATTCCACCGCATTCCTGCCGCTGCTCGGCTCGGATCGCCTGGGCAACCCGTTCGTGGCGCAGACCGCCGAGCAGTTCGAGGTCGGCGTCAAATACGAGCCTGTGCAAGGGCGCGGTATGATCGGCGTATCGCTGTTTTCCATGGATATCGCCAATGCGCTCACACCTGACCCCGCCGACAGCAAGTTCTCCGTCCAGACCGGCAAGCAGCGAGTGCAGGGCTTGGAGATCGAAGGCAAATACGAACTGACCCCTTCGATCGATATTCTGGCCTCCTATGCGTATACGCATTCCGAGGTTCTGGAGTCGAACAACAAGGCCGAGCTCGGCCGCGAGATGCTGCGCCTGCCGGAGCATCAGGGTTCGCTGTGGATTACCTATCGGCCCGATTTCGTGCCCGGTCTGTCGCTGGGCGCCGGCGTCAGGGCGCAGTCGTCCTACCAGACCGACAGTGCCTACAAGCCAGAACTGCGCATCCCTGCCCGCGCGCTCGTCGACATCGGCGCCGAATACGATTTCGGGGCGCTCGACAAGGACATGGAAGGAACCAAGCTGCGCGTCAACGTGACCAACCTGTTCGACGAGAAATACGTCTCGCACTGCCTCAACCTGACCGGCGGAAGCTGCAATTACGGCGCCGGCCGCGCGATCACGGCCAACCTGAAATACACATGGTGACTTGCGTTCGCAGTATAACGTCTCGGAGGCCCGGCGGTTTTCCGCCAGGCCTGCGGCTTTGCAGCATGACCATGCTTGTCGTGCTGGCCTTGCTTTCTCTCACGCTGACAACGCAGGCGACACCGGTGGAAATCACCGACGTCATGGGCCGCAAGGTGACGCTCGAAGCGCCGGCCCGGCGCATCGTCATGGGCGCGGGCCGACAGTTGCCGGTGCTGGGGCTTCTTCACCCGAAACCCGCCTCGCTGCTCGTCGCATGGCGCGGCGATTTCAAGCTCGATCCAGCCCAATACGGCGACTGGGCAAAGGCATTTCCGGAGATCGATGCTGTTCCCGTCATCGGTGGCAACGCGGCCGACGGCCTGCCCGTCGAAACCATCGTGACGCTGAAGCCGGATCTCGTGGTGCTCAGCCTCTACGACGCCGAGGCCGCGCCGACCAGGCGCTCGATGACCCTGCTGGAAGAACTCCATATCCCGGTGATCGTGGTGGATTTCTTTTCCCATCCGCTCGAAAATTCGCTGCCAAGCCTGAAGATACTCGGCCGGGCGATCGGCGCCGAGGCGCGTGCCGACGCCTTCGCCGCCTTTTACCAGAGTCATCTCGATCTGGTCCGCGACCGTCTGGCGAAGGCCAAGCCGAAGCCGCCGCGCGTTTTCATGCACGTCCATGCCGGCGGCATGCCCTGCTGCCCGACGCCGGGCCACGGCGTCTTCAACGACATGATCGAGCTGGCGGGAGCCAGGAACGTCGCGCTCGCGCATGTGCCCGGCCTCTATGGCGACGTCAGCCTGGAACGGCTGATCGCCGACGACCCGGATGTTTACGTCGCCACCGGCGGCGCGCACCTTGCCGCGCGCGGCGGGCTGGTGCTCGGTCCCGATGTTTCGCGGCACGACGCCGAGGCCTCGTTCGACAAGCTGCTTGCCAATCCGGGCCTGTCGCAGTTGACGGCGGTCCGGCAGGGGCGCGCCTTCGCCCTGTGGCATATGTTCAACGACACCCCCGCCCACATCGCCATGATCGAATTCCTGGCCAAGGCGTTCCACCCGGATCTTTTCGCCGACCTCGACCCGCAGGCGACGATCGACGCCATCAACCGCGACTTCCTGCCGGTGCCGATGACGGGCACCTATTGGGTCGAGCGGTGAGCGCGACCGTGCAATCCCTCGATCCCTCGGCGGCGGCTCTCCAGGCCTATGCGCGTCTGAAACGGCGCCGGCTGCTGTGGATCGCGCTCCTGGCACTGGCCACGGCCGCCTGCTTTCTCGTCGATCTCGGTTCCGGCCCGGCCGCCATACCGCCTCTCGATGCGCTGGGGTCCATGCTCGGTCTCAAGCAACTGACCGCCGCGCAGGAAGTGATCCTGTGGCAGCTGCGCCTGCCCGTCGCCCTTATCGCCGTTCTGGTCGGCGCGGCCCTCTCGCTGGCCGGCGCGGAGATGCAGACGGTGCTCGCCAACCCGCTCGCCGAGCCCTTCACGCTCGGTGTGTCGACGTCAGCCGCGCTCGGCGCTGCGCTGGCGATCGCCACAGGCCTCGGCTCCTCCTGGCTGCCGGGGTCGTGGCTCGTCGCCGGCAACGCCTTCGTCTTCGCCATGGGTTCGCTGCTGCTGGTGCAGCTTCTGGCGCGCCTCAGCGACGCAGGCGCCGAGACGATGGTGCTGCTCGGCATCGCGCTGGGCTTCACCGCCAGCGCACTTCTATGGCTGGTGCAGTTCGTCGCCTCCGCAGACGCGCTCCAGCAGATCGTCTTCTGGACCATGGGCTCGCTTGCCCGCGCCGACTGGACGGTGGTGCCGATCATGGCGGTCGTCCTGGTCGTCGTGGCGCCGTTTTCCCTGGCGTCCTCCTGGCGCTTGACCGCGCTGCGACTGGGCGAGGAGCGGGCCGTCAGCCTCGGCCTCGACCTGCGCCGCCTGCGTCTCCTGGCGCTGCTTCGCGCCAGCCTGCTGGCGGCCGCCAGCGTCGCCTTCGTCGGCGTGATCGGCTTCGTCGGGCTGGTGGCGCCGCACGTCGCCCGCATGATCGTCGGCGAGGATCATCGCTTCTTCCTGCCCGCCAGCCTGCTGACGGGCGCCCTGATGGTTTCGGCAGCCTCCATCGCCTCGAAGCTTGCGATACCCGGCATCACGCTGCCGATCGGCATCGTCACGGCATTGATCGGACTACCGGGCTTCGTCTGGCTCGTCCTTCGCCGCCACAGGCGAACGCCATGAGCGGGGGCATGGCTCTTCATGTCGACGGCCTGACCGTCGCCTACGGCACACGGCCGGTGGTGCGCGCCCTTACCCTGCCGCCGATATCGGCCGGAACCGTGACCGTGCTCGTCGGCCCCAACGGCGCCGGCAAGTCCACGGTTCTGAAGGCCCTCGCCCAGATCGTGCCGTCATCGGGAACGCTGAAATTCGGCGACGACGACTTGCGGCTGTTGTCGTCGAGAGACCGCGCGCGCGCCATCGGCTTCATGCCGCAGACGGTCCCGCCGGCCGCCGAGCTGGCCGTGATCGAAAGCGTCATCGTCTCCCTGCAGGCGGGATATGACAGCGCTGACGCGGAAAAGCGCGCCATCGCGGTCCTGCGTCGGGTCGGTATAGCCGAACTTGCGTTGCGACCGCTCGACCGCCTGTCCGGCGGTGAGCGGCAGCTCGTCAGCCTTGCCCAGACAATCGCACTGTCGCCGCCCCTGCTCTTTCTCGACGAACCCACCAGCGCGCTGGATCTGGCACGGCAATACGACGTGATGCGGCTCGTCCGGTCCTTCGCCGCGGAAGGCGCGGCCGTGGTTCTGGTCATGCACGACCTGACGCTTGCCGCGCACTGGGCCGACAGCGTCATCGTCCTCAATAACGGCAGGCTCCACAGCGCCGGCGTGCCGTCCGAGGCGATCACGGCCTCCATGCTGCAAGAGGTCTACGGCGCCTCGGCTTCCGTCGAGACGATCAGAGGCCGTCTCTTCGTCGTGCCGTCCGACCCAGGCGCTTCAGCCAATACAGATGAAAGAAAGAAGCAGTCATGATATCGGCGCAGGCAAAGATCAGGCTTGGCAATCCTTCGGCCGTCCTGACGGCTCTCCGCGATCATATGGTCGAGCACGACATCGATATTCATGATGTCGAAGACGTGGTCGTCGCACATATCCGCGCCGGCGAAGCAAGGCTGCACGCGGGCGACATCGAACTGTCCCTCGAAGCAAGGGCGCCGAGCCAGTCGCAGCTCGAGAACCTCGCCAGCTTCCTCGCCTCGCATGTCCTCGAATTCGCTCATCCGGAAAAGCCCGGTGTCGAATGGTCGGGCCTCCAGGCCGGCGCGCGGTTCTCCGACTTTCGTGAAATGGTGGTGACCCGCGTTGAAGACCTGACGCCGCATATGCGCAGGATATCGATGAAGGGCGAGGATCTCGACTGCTTCGACACGGACGAAGACCTGCATGTACGGCTGTTCTTCCCGCCGCCGGGCCAGGAACCGCTATGGCCGGTGCGCGGCGCCGACGGTCTGGTGCAGCCGGCGCCGGAGGAGCGCAAGCCGGCCGTGCGCAAATACACCATCCGCCGCATCGACACCGACGCCGGAACCCTCGACATAGACTTCGTGATTCACGAGGCGGCCGGGCCGGGCAGCGATTGGGCGAAGGGAGCCGCGCCCGGCATGCGCATCGGCATGGCTGGCCCCGGCGGCCGCAGCGCCAGGCAAGCCGACTGGATGCTGCTGGCAGGCGACGAAACCGCGCTGCCGGCGATAGCCCGTATCCTGGAAGGCCTGCCGGTGACGGCTGCAGGCATCGTCATTCTGGTCGCCGACAAGACCGCCGACGCGATCGCGCTGCGCCATCCGCCCGGCTTCCGGGTCGAGCGGCTGGACCGCCGGTCCGGCTCGGCCGATTTTACCTCCACCGTCCTGGCAATCGACATTCCCCGTGACCGCACGCGGTTCTGCTGGGCAGGCGCCGAATTCGATGAAATCCAGGCCATCCGCCGCCATTGGCGTGACACGGTCGGTCTTTCGTCCGGCGAGCAGCTGGCCGTTGCTTATTGGCGTGAAGGAAAGGCAGCCAGCTGAAGCGTGTCGCGATCTTTCAGGTTCGCTCTGAAAGATCGAGGGGGAGCACGATCATGCGGCCCTCGACTTCGCCGAAATAGGCCCTCACGCGATAGACCGACTGGAGGTTGTCGGCGGTCACGACAGCCTCCGGCGTCCCGTCTGCCACCACGCGCCCGCGGTCGAGGAGGATCAAGCGCGTGCAGCTTCGCGCCGCGAGGGCGAGGTCGTGCGTCGAGACGACGACGCTGCGCCCCTGCTCCGCAAGTGAGCGGAATGTCCGCATGAGGCTGATCTGGTGCGCCGGATCGAGGCCTGCGGCAGGCTCGTCGGCCAGCAGAAGCGGCGTTTCCTGCGCCAGCGCACGGGCGGCCAGCACGCGCGCCAGTTCGCCGCCCGAAAGCGCCGTCGCCTGGCGCTCACGATAGGCCTCGATGTCCATCATGCGCATGGCGGCATCGACGGCGGCGCGGTCGGCCGCCCGCAACGGCGACAGACGCGGCAGGTGCGGCAGCCGCCCCAGCGCCACCAGCGCCTCAACCGACATCGCCCAGGCGACGTCGCGGTTCTGCGCCACGAAGGCTACTTTCAAGGCACGCCGGGCTGCCGTCAGCACGCGCCCGTCCTCGCCGTCGAGAACGATGCCGCCGGTGGCCGGCGTCAGCCCCATGACGGCGCGCAGCAGCGTCGACTTACCCGCCCCGTTGGGCCCGATGAGGCCGACCAGTTCGCCCGGCCCGACGGCGAACGAGATGTCGTGCAGGACGGGCCTGCCGCCGAGCGCGGCCGAAAGATGCGCAACGGAGAGCAGCGTCATGCCACCTTCCTCCGCTCGCGCCAGACCAGCCAGAGGAAGAACGGCGCGCCGACGATGGCCGTCAGCACGCCGAGCTTCAGGTCGCGCTCCGGCGCGACGACGCGCACCAATATATCGGCGGCCAGAACCACCGAGGCGCCGCCCAGCGCGCTGGCTGGCAAAAGGCGCGACGGTCGCCCGCCTGTCAGCGGCCGCAAAAGATGCGGCACGACCAGCCCGACGAAGCCGATGGCGCCGGTGACCGCCGTCGCCGCTCCGACCGATGCGGCGGTGCCGAACACGGCGAGGAACTGCACACGGCGCATGTCGATGCCGAGGCTGGCGGCGGTATCGCCGCCCAGCGTCAGCGCGTCCAGCGCGCGACCGAGCGTCAGCAGCGCCGCCCAGCCAGCCAGCATGAAGGGCAGCGCCAGCCACACATGCGTCATCGACCGGTCGGTCAGCGAGCCGAGCATCCAGAACATGATCTCCAGCGCGGCGAAGGGATTGGGCGACAGGTTGAGCGCCAGCGAGGTCATGGCGCCGGCGAAGCTGGAGACGGCGACGCCGGCGAGGATCAGGGTCAGCACGCTGCCGCGCCGGCCGGCCATCGCCTGCACGACGACGACGGCGACCACGGACGCGGCCAGTGCCGCCAGCGGCAGCGCCAGCGGAAAAACCGTGCTCAGCCCCGTATAGATGGCAAGCACGGCGCCCAGCGATGCCGAAGCGCTGACGCCGATCAGCGCGGGTTCGGCCAACGGGTTGCGCAGATAGCCTTGCAGCACGGCGCCCGACAGGCCGAGCGTGCCGCCCACCATCAGGCCGAGCAGCGCGCGCGGCAGGCGGATTTCCCGCATGATGAGCGCGATGGCGTCGCGCCGCTCCGAAAACAGCGCCGACAGGCTGTCGAAAAAGCCGATGCCGGCCGGCCCGACCAGAAGCGACAGGCAAAACAGGATGAGCGTCGCCGCGCACAGAAGGCCCAGCGCCATATGGTAGCGGCGGGCATCCCTCATTTCGGAGCCGCCTTGCGGGCATCAGCGCCCTGCCACAACAGCCGCACCGCCTCGACGGTGAACGGCGCCCCGCAGATCGTGTAGCGCGAGGCGAGATCGACCGCGCCGCTCAGCGCCGCCTGCGCCCGGAAGGCCGGATGCTCGAACCCCTGCTGCGCCAGCGCCGGCGCCGAATAGTCCCGGTCGGCGGTGACGAGAAGGTCCGGATCGGACAGCACCAACAGTTCCAGCGGCAGGCGTTCCAGGCCGGCAAAACCGAACTTCGTCGCGATGTTGACCAACCCCGCCTTCGTCATCACGTCGTCGATCAGCGTGCCGCTGCCGGACGTATAATTGTTGGCGTAGTAGATCGCGGCGGTCATGTCGGCGTGGTCGCCGACCTTCACCGCCGCCAGCCGCCCATCGAGGTCGGCGATCAATTGCTCGGCGCGCTGCGGCTGGCCGAGCACGTCACCCATGCGCCTGAGGCTGGCCCGGATATCGTCAAAGGAATTTTCCGGGGCGAACTGCTCGACCCGGATTCCCAGCCGGCGCAGCAGGTCGACGGTCGCGCCGGTCGTATAGGTCCCGGCCAGCACCAGATCGGGTTGCATGAGGAAGATCTCCTCCGCCTGTCCGTGGTTGACCGCGTAGCGGCCGGCCTGCGGCGCCATCACCGAGGAGACGGGATCAGCGGCCAGGAAGGACACGGAATGCAACTGGCCGGGCGCCGCGACCAGCATCGCCATCTGGTCGGTGCACAGGTTCATCGAAACGACGCGCCGCGGCGCAGGTGCCGCCGTGGCCGGAAGCACAGGATGGGCGAATGCCGGCACCGCCGCCATCAGGGCGAACAGCGAGCGACCTTTCCTTGCTACCGGCATCGTCATCCTTTCAAGGCCGCGCCTGACGGCACGGCCCCGTTCATGGAGCGTCAGAACGTCCGCGTAAAGCTCAGGTCGAAAGATCGTCCCGGCGCGCGATAGCCGAGACTGGTCTGGTACTGCTCGTTGAAGATGTTCTCGACGGCGATTTTCAGCCGGGAATTGGCATCGATGGCGTAGAGCGCGGTGAAGTCGGCGGTGACGTAGTCCGGCAGCCTTTCATGCGTGAAATCGTAGATATAGCGGCTGGCGCCGTAGAGCACCCTGGCCGTCAGATCCAACTGCTCTGTCGGGCTGTAGGTGACTTCGGCCGTTGCCTTGAAGCGATCGGTGTTGACCAGATATTTGCCCGTATCGCGATCGATCGGCCGGCGCAGGTCGAGCGAGACCTTGCCGCTCCATTCGTCGGAGAAACGGTGCGAGAGCTCGGCCTCGAAGCCGGTGATCTTGGCGCGGCCCACATTGACGGGCGTGAAGTTCTGGTCGAGCGTGATCGCGTCGGTCAGCATCGTCTGGTAGAAGGCGACGTCCACCGTCGTGTCCACGCCCATCCGCCAGTTGAGGCCGGCTTCCCACGAGCGCGACTTCTCCGGCTTCAGGTTGGGATTCGACGCCGGCGGAAAGCCTGGGAACGACGGATAATAGAGGTCGTTGAAGGTCGGCGCCCTGTAGCCCGTCGCATAGGAGGATCGCAGGGTCAGGTCGGGCGTGATTTCATAGCTGGCGCCGATATTGTAGGTGGTCACGCCGCCGAACTGGCTGTTGTCGTCGTAGCGGATGCCGCTGTCGATGCGAAGCGCCTCGTATTCGGCCGAATACTGGCCGAATACCGACGAGACGGTGCGGGCGTTGACGTCGTAGTCGACGGTGGAATCTACCTTTTCTCGATAGGATTCGACGCCGCCGGTGACGACGTTCTTCACGCCGCCGGTGTCGAAACTCTTTTCGGTCGAGGCGAAGACGCCGTAGCGGCTCGTATCGAAGCGGCTGTCGCCCGGCTGATCCTTGCGGAAGTTCCTCTGATTGTCGATGCCGGAATAGAGCTCGACCATCGAGGACCAGTCCTCGGAATGGTCGATGCGGGTGCCGATCTTGCCGGTGAAGGTGGTGGTATACTGCTGGTTGTCGAGGGGAAAGGCGTTGTCGTAGCGGGTTCTGCCGCGCGCCACCAGGGCATCGCTATAGATGCGGCCCCAGTCGAAATCCCTGGCGATCGACATGTTCGCCGAACCTTGCAGAAAGCCGTTGTCGCCCGGCTCATGGATGCCCCACGGCGCGTCCGGCGTGGTGAAATCGTAGCCTTGCGTGCCGATGATGCTGGCGCCGGCCGAATAGGTCAGGCCGTCGGCCTTGCCCCGCACGTTGCCGGAAGCATAGCCGCCCCACGGATTCATGACACCGATCGTGGCGCTGCCGCAGACCTTGCGGTCGTCGCCGCAACCGCCACCCTGCTTGGTGATGATGTTGATGACGCCGCCGATGGCGTCGGAGCCGTATTGCGCCGAGTGCGCGCCCTTGGCGATCTCGATGCGCTCCACCGAATCCAGCGGGATGTTGAAGATGGAAGCGCCGCCCGACGTGGCGGACGCGATGCGTACGCCGTTGACCAGGATCAGCGTCTGGCTCGTCTTGGTTCCCCGCACCGAAACGCTGGCAATCGAACCCATGCCGCCGTTGGTGCTCACCGAAACGCCCGGATATGACCGGAGCAGGCTCGGCAAGTCCGGTGCGGCCGACTTCTTGATCTCGGCTTCATCGATGACCGTCACCGACGAAGTCGAACGCACCAGCGGACTCTCGCGCCGGAGCGGCGTGCTGATGTAGATGGGCTCGAGCAGCGTCGGCTCAGAGGTCGGGGCGTCCTGCGCCAGCGATTGCGTGGAAATGGCCGAAGACAGCGCCCCAGCCGCAATAAGAAATCTTCTCAAATCTGCCCCCAAACGGCTCAAAGGCACGACGGCATCGTGCCGGTTTCAAAAACCGCAAGTGGACCGGGATCAGGGACGTTACAGGACAACGCTCCGCCCGCCCGCATGCGGCAACACCAGACTGTGTCACCGCAACGGACGGCCGCGCCTGACCACCCCTCGTGGTCAAGCATGGGTGACTGGAACAGGCAGGTCTCCTGACTTCCGTGTCGTCGCCTCCCGCCGCCTTCCCGATTCGCCGAAGCGGACCAGTGGCATGTGGGTTGGAGGCTCTACGGTTACAGTTGCGGGGGCAGTCGCGGATTTGGCTGGTCGCCAGCCTCACCGCGTTCCCTTTTCATCCGTCTCGCGACGGAACCAGCTCCAGGGAAACCCTTACCGATCGAGGGAAGGCGCTGTCAACGGCGAACTCCCCGTCAGCTTCCGAACGCACCGATTCCCCTCTTCTCCTGTTCCGGCAAGGTTCAGAAAGGACAGACGCGATCGGTCTCAAGACTTGCCGGCGGAATCTCATCATGTGAGACATCGTCGGATGAAAGCCTTCTCGATCCGGTGCGACAGCCCAATCCTTGTAGCCGAATTCACGCGGCCTCACGCAATGCTGAGCTGGTCGCTCACCCGGCCGGGCTTCACCTCAGCCAACAGCGTCGCGTGGCTGCACGTCAGAGACGACGACCTGCCGCTCGGCCTCGACCCGGTCCAGTTCCTGAGGGACCGGATGTCGGCTGCGGGATTGGATGACGCGGTGCATCTCATGACCTCGCGCGATATCCGCAAACATCATGTCGCGGAAGCATCGGTCGGGCTCGCCGCCGCCACCTGCCTTGCCACGGTGGGGCTTGGCAATGCGGCGCGCGTCGGCTCGGCACCGGCGCTCCACGATCGCGCGGGAACGATTAACCTGCTCGTCCATGTCGACCGGCCGTTGTCGCAGGCGGCGTTCGTGGAAACGGTTTCGATCGCGGCGCAGGCTCGCACAGTCGCACTCGTTGAGCTGGAATGGAAACCACATGGCGAAGTCGTGACCGGCACCGGCACCGACTGCATCGTTGTCGCCGCACCTGCCGGGAATCCGGAAGAACAATTCGCAGGTTTGCACACCGACATTGGATCTGCTGTCGGGCGCGCCACTTACGATGCTATCACGTTCGGCGCAAAGGCGTGGATTGCCGAGCAGCCTCCTCTTGGTCTTGCCGAGAGATAAATCGTTGCATCCCTGACACCGGATCACCAGACGAACGGGATCAGCATTTTGGTGCGTGCCGCATAAACCGTGTATTGCTTGCCGTAGTGGTCAGCGAGGTGTCGATCGAGCGCCGGCGCATTGAAAAAGCCAAAGAAACAAAGCGTGTAGATCGGAATGAGGGCGGCCCAGACGGTGTGAGCGACAATTGCGTAAGCGCTGACCCAAAGGATATCGCCGAAAAAGTTGACGTGGCGCGACAGCGAGAAGAGCCCATTCACGTAGAGTTTTCCCTTGTTTTCGGGGTCCTTCTCGAATCTGTCGCGCGAATCCCGATCCGGTGTTGAGATAGCAGCCCGCGGCAGGCGACGAATGGCGTCCTCAGATGATCGACAATGGCGTCGCCATCGCGATTGCCATCGGGTCGAGAACTAGGCCAGAGAGCCAAAAGCGCATTCACGACAGCGATAGCTCCCCGACAGGATCGACACGAGGCCAGCGCCCCGACGACGGTCACGGAACCCGCCGGTGAACCATGCACCGAAACTGTTGCCGGTTATGACGGGACCGTATTGGCCAACACCGTCGATGCAGCGTCCAGGCCGCCCTTGCGATGCGGCACCTGGCAAAGCGAAAGCCCCATCTCGACACCGGCCAGCGCGGCCATCAACGTCAGGTCGTTGGCCTCTCCGAGATGCCCGATGCGGAAAACCCGGCCCGCGACCTTCCCAAGGCCTGCACCCAGAGACATGTTGCAACTGTCGAGAACCGCCTTCCGGAACCGGTCCGCATCGTGCCCCTCGGGCATGACGACGGCGGTCAGGACAGGCGAATGCTCCCGCTCGTCCTGGCATTGTATGTCGAGCCCCCAGCTGTGCACGGCCGCGCGGGCGGCCGCCGCCAGGCGCTTGTGGCGCGCGAAGACGGCTTGCAGTCCCTCCTCCTGCAGCATGGCCAAGGCTTCGCGCAAGCCATAGAGCATGTTGGTGGCGGGCGTATAGGGAAAGAAACCGGTGCTGTTGGGCCCGAGCATATCGTTCCAATCCCAATAGGAACGAGGCATGCGGCTTTCCCGCGATGCGGCGATCGCTTTCTGTGACACCGCGTTGAAGCCGAGCCCCGGCGGCAGCATGAGCCCCTTCTGCGAACAGCTCACGGTGACGTCGATCCCCCATTCCTCATGGCGCAGGTCCGCTGATCCGAGACCGGATATGGAATCGACCAGCAAGAGAGCCGGATGGCTGGCCGCATCCATGGCCTTGCGAATATCCGCTATCCGGCTGGTGGCGCCCGTCGAGGTCTCGTTGTGCACGACCATGACGGCCCTGATCGCGTGCGCCCGGTCCTCCGCCAGCACGGCCTCGATGCGTTCCGGCTCCGCGCCGCGGCGCCAGTCCCCGGGCAGGAATTCGACCTCTATTCCCCAGCGGCGCGCCATTTTGCACCATAGCGATGCGAAATGCCCCGTCTCGGCCATCAGCACCCGGTCGCCGGGAGAAAGCGTGTTGACGATCGCGGCTTCCCAGGCTCCGGTTCCGGAGCCTGGATAGATGATGACAGGCCCGGATGTCTGGAACACGGCTTTGCATCCCTCCAGAACCTCGTGGCCCAGTTTGCCGAAGTCCGGCCCGCGATGGTCCAGAACGGGCATGCCGATAGCCCGCAAGATGCGATCCGGAACCGGACTGGGTCCTGGAATCTGGAGGAAATGCCGTCCCTGGGCCATACGCTAACCTCCTGTCATCGATTGTCAGAAATACGTCCGAAACCGTGCCGGCACAGATCATGGAAGTGCTCCGGAGAGCCTGACACGATGTCGTCCAGCAACTCGTTGGCAGATGCTATGTCCTCGCCGTACAGGGCCGAGAACACGGCAACGCCGGCCTCGTGGAGCGGCAGCCGAACGCCGGCGAGACGCCCGAGGTGGCGTAGCACCAGCCGTCGTTGGGGTAGAGGATGACTGGACGCTAGCCATAAGCTTCGGGATCGATATCCGGCTCAAGCCGCCGCAACTCCTGCGCCGGCAGCATCTCGGTCGGATAGCCCAGGCCTGGAGTTGCCGGAACTTCTTCTCGGAACTGGTGCGGTCGGTTCCGCCGGCCTCAGCTTCCGCATCCTGCCACTGGACGATGCCAGGTCGCGGATAACCGCGCCTTCAATTCTCTCTGCAGGCAGCCTTTCAAATCGGCGAGCGGCGGTTTTCAGATCCAGGCCGCCGACGGTTGTTCTAACTGTTCAACTGCTCCCAGACCCGAAGGTCGCGCTCGGCGGTCCAGATGCGCGGCGTGTCGATCCCCAGCGCCTCGTCGTATGCGCGGGCGACGTTGAAGGGAAGGCAATGCTCGTAAATCGCATAGGTCGAGAACTTGGGATCGCACTCGGCCCGGCACGCATCCCAGGCTTGCTTGAGCGAACCGCCGCCTCGCGCTACCCGAGCGATCGGCTCGAAAGTCGAGCGAATGAAATCCTTGGTGTTATCGAGCGCCTCGCCGACCATGCGCGAACCCACCAGCGCATCGCCGCGACCGGGTACGATTGCATCCGGATTGAAGGCGCCGATGGCATCGATGGTCCCGGCCCAGTCGGAGAAATAGCCGTCGCCGCAATAGCAGGCGGAATGGTATTCGACGATGTCTCCGGTGAACATGACGTTCTGGTCGGGCACATGGGCGACGATATCGCCCGCCGTATGGGCGCGGCCGAGGTGCATCAGGTCGACGCGCCTCTTGCCGAGATAGATGCTCATCCGGCCCCCGAACGTCATCGTCGGCCATGTCAGGCCGGGAATGCTCTCATGGCCCCGGAAAAGACGGGGGAAGCGCTGGAATTCCGAATCCCAGTCCTCCTGGCCACGTTCCACGACCATCGACCGCGCGGTATCGGACATCACCACATGATCGGCCCGGTAAGCGGAAGCGCCCAAAACGCGCACGGCATGATAATGCGACAGCACCACGTAGCGGATGGGCTTGTCGGTAACGCCGCGGATCTTCTCGATAACCTTGCCGGCCAGCTGCGGCGTCGCCTGCGCATCGACGATCATCACCGCGTCGTCGCCGATGATGACGCCGGTATTGGGATCGCCCTCGGCGGTGAATGCCCAAAGGCCCTTCCCGACCTCGCTGAAGGAAATCGCCTTGTCCGTGGAATCGTTTTGCGAGGCAAATGCCTTTGACATTTCGTCCTGTTCTCCGTTCAACGCGTCTGGTGCCGCTTCGGTTGCCACTGCATCGCTTCTGCGAGTGGGGATGCAGTCAGAAGTGTTTCACCAATCGGCGACTATTGCAAAATAGCAAAATCATCTGTTATTAACGAATCCTGTGCCGATCGACAAGAGTGCATTCGCTTGTGGTTCCGGTCGCTTGTGGTCCTGGGGAGGAGAACCATGTCAACGCTAATGGCGCTCAGCCGTGCCATCGATACTTTGCTCGAGCGGCTTGGCCGCATCGGATCGCTCGCGCTTCTCGGGCTGATTGGCGTGGTCATCTTCGACGTGGTGACGCGGCGCTTCATGAACATCGGGTCGACCCAGTTGCAGGAGGGCGAGTGGCACCTGCACACCGTCCTCATCATGCTCTATCTCGGCCTCGCCTACGTGAAGAACGTCCACGTCCGCATCGACCTGGTGCGCGAGCGGCTGTCCGAACGCAAGCAGGCCTGGATCGAGCTTCTCGGCTGCCTGTTGCTCTTGATGCCGTTCTGCATCGTAGTCGGCTATCACGCCACCCACTTCGCCTGGACGTCCTATATCCGCCACGAAGTCTCGCAGTCCGTCGACGGCCTGCCCTACCGCTTCGCCATCAAGGCGATGCTGCCTCTCGGCATCTACCTGCTCGCCCTCGCAGGCATCAGCAGGATCATCGTGAGCTTGAACACCATCCTGTCTTCTGCCGGCAGCGATACCACCGCGAACGCAGGAGCGCGCTGATGGCCTTGTCCCTGGAATACCTGCCGCTGTTCATGTTCCTGGCGATGGCGATCCTGCTGTTTTCAGGCTTCCCGGTCGCCTTCGTTCTTGGCGGCGTCGGCATCGCCTTCGCCTTCACCGGTATCCTCACCGGAGTGCTGATCCCCATCCAGCTCTACACAATCACCACGCGCATGTGGGCGGGCGCGGCGGAAAACCTCGTCCTGACGACGATACCGCTGTTCGTTTTCATGGGCATCATGCTGGAGCGCAGCGGCGTCGCCAAAGACATGCTGAACAGCCTGCAACTGGTGCTGGGTCGCGTGCCCGGCGGCCTGGCGCTGGCGGTGACGCTGCTCGGCATCATCCTTGCGGCGGCCACCGGCATCGTTGGCGCCTCGGTCGTCATGATGAGTATGCTGGCATTGCCCGTCATGCTCGACCAACGCTATTCGGTCCGCCTGGCGACAGGCACCATCGCCTCGTCGGGAACGCTCGGCATCCTCATCCCGCCCTCCATCATGCTCATTGTCATTGCCGACCTCTTGTCGCGGTCGGTCGGGGTCATGTTCATGACCGCCTTCGTGCCCGGCCTGCTGCTCGGCGGCCTCTATCTCGCCTATATCCTGCTCATCTGCTTGTTCCGGCCGGACATGGCGCCACCTCCCAAACGTCTGCCGGGCACGGTCTCATGGAGCGGGCTTGCCGTCACGCTCGCGGTCGGGCTCGTTCCCGCCTTCGTGCTCATCTTCCTGGTGCTCGGCTCGATCATCTTCGGCTGGGCCACGCCCACCGAATCCGCCGGCGTCGGCGCCGCCGGCGCGATGTTACTGGCCTTCGTCATCAGGCCGCTGATCTACGCCGGCCTAAGCTTCACCCGCTTTGCCATTCCGAACTCCGCCGCGACAGAGACACGGGGCGGCTTGATGGCGCGGCTGGTAGCCGAAACGCGCGGCTGGTGGCCGACGCTGAAGGACGTGCTGCATCAGTCGGCCCTGACCACCGGCATGATCTTCATGATCATCCTGTGCGCCACCGTCTTCGCGCTGACATTCCGTCTGCTCGGCGGCGAGCACCTGGTCACCGACTACATCAAGCATCTCGGCCTTTCGCCCTGGCACCTTCTGATCATCGTCATGGGGCTGGTTTTCTTCCTCGGCTTCTTCTTCGAGTGGATCGAGATCACCCTGATCGTGCTGCCTGTCTTTGCACCGATCCTGCTTTCGCTCGATTTCGGCGATCACGTCGCCAAGGCCGACGTCGCCTACTGGTTCGCCATCCTGCTGGCGGTCAACCTGCAAACGTCCTTCCTGACGCCGCCCATGGGACCGTCCCTCTTTTACATGAAGGCGGTTTCTCCGCCGGGCGTGCGCATGCAGGACATCTACTGGGGCATCATTCCCTTCGTCCTGCTGCAGATCATCGGCCTCGGCCTGGTCATGGCCTTCCCGCAGATCGCGCTGTGGATGCCGCACATGCTTCTCGACAAATAAGCGCAAGACGCAGGGAGGATCGACAATGCTGGCCGACAGAATAGCCGTCGTGACGGGCGCCGGACAGGGAAACGGCGCGGCCATCGCCAAGGGGCTGGCCGCGGCAGGCGCCGGCGTGGTGGCGGTGGACGTCAACGCCGAGCCGGCATCGGCGACGGCCGAAGCGATCAGGCAGGCCGGGGGCCAGGCGTGGTGGTTCCAGCTCGACGTCACCGACGAGGCCGGCTGCCATGCCGTCGCCGGCGAAGTGGCGCGCGAGATCGGCGACGCCTCCATCGTCGTCAACAATGCCGGCATCTGTCCCCGTCACACGATCGACGACCCCGGGTTGCGGGCGATGTGGAACGCGGCCCTCGACGTGAACCTGACCGGCACGCTCAACGTCTCGCTGGCTTTCCTGCCCCAGTTGCGCAAGACGCGTGGCGCGATCGTCAACATCGCCTCGATAGCCTCCTTCCTGTCCACCTCGACCTCGGTCGGCTACACGGCGTCGAAGGCGGGCGTGCGGATGCTCACCCTCAACCTGGCGCAGGAACTCGCCAAGGACGGCATCCGCGTCAACGCCATCGCCCCCGGGGCCATGGCGACACCGATGACGGAGGCGACCCGCAACGATCCGGCGCGCTTGAAATCGTTTCTCGGACGCATCCCGCTCGGCCGCATGGGCGAGCCGGAGGAACTCGTGGGACCGGCGGTCTTCCTCGCTTCACCGATGTCGAGCTACGTGACCGGCACGGTATTGGTGGTCGACGGCGGCTACATGGCGCTGTGAGAGCCTGACGCCGAGCTTGAGGCAGGACGCCGCGTCGTCTATAGCGGGGCGGGAAAGTGGGCGGTGCGGCCGTATACGGCGCGTGCTCTATCAGCGGGTGCGGCACGCAATGACAATCAAGGGACGTGGCGTTCAATCAATCGAGGTCGGCGGCCGCATCCTGACCGCGCTGGCCGCCGAAGGCCATCCGATGATGCTGCGCGACCTCGCCCAGAAATCGGACCTGACGCCGGCCCAGGCGCACGCCTACCTGCTGTCGTTCCGCCGCCTCGGCCTGGTGGAACAGGACGATGCGGGCCGCTATCGGATCGGCCCCTTCGCGCTCAACCTCGGCATCGTGCGCATGTACAGTTTCGATCCGCTGAAGATCGCCACGCAGCACCTGTCGCAACTCTCCGAAGAAACCGGCATGATGGCGATGATCGTCGTTCTTGGCACGCGCGGCCCGACGGTGATCTATGTGGAGGAAGGCGCGAGCCAGCTGCATGTCAACGTCCGCGCCGGCACGCACTATTCGATGATGGGAACGGCAAGCGGTCGGGTCTTCGCTGCCTATCTGCCGCAGAAGATGGTACGCGACTATGTCGATTCCGAACTGAAGGAAGGCCCGTCCCAGTTCATGGTTGGAGCTCCGACGTCGATCCGACAGATCGAGGCGTCGAACGAAAATGTACGGGCAACGGGCTTCGCGACGACCGAAGGCGTTCCGGTTCCCGGCATTCACGCGGTGTCGGCGCCGGTATTCGACCACACCGGCCAGATCCAGCTCGTCATCACCCTCATCGGCCCGGCCGGGCGGCTTACCACGGCGACCGACGGCCCCTACGTCACCGCCACCCTCGCCTTCTGCGCCCGGATTTCGAGCAGCCTCGGCTACGACCCGAATGCCGAGCGGCCCGGCACGCCAGGCGCCTCGACCGGTCCCGGCCGGCAGCGCAGACAAGCCAGAACCGCGCAGCGTCCGACGACTGCCTAAAGCATTTTGCAGCCAGACGGAATCGCTGGCGCCGCACAAATGCGGCTAAACAAAGAGACAGATCGTTTCACCGTTTCCGGGAAACCGTGAAACGATCTAGAACCGGTCTGCCGCCCGTGACGGCAGGAACCAGACCTGAAGGTCCGGCCCCTGCCGACAGGCCTGAGAGGATTCTGGCGGCCGTTTTGGCCGGACGTTTCAGGACGCGGCGCGGGCAGCCTTTTCGATGCCGTTGCGGATCCAGTTGGTATACATGGTCTTCAGTTCCGGGGTGGCTGGCTCCAGCTTCATCACCGCGCCGATCATTTCGCTGGCAAACATGAAGGCGATCCACGCAGTCAGTTCGACGATCTCCTCGTCGCTGAAATGCGCCTGGAGCGCCTGCCAGTCATCTTCGCTCACCGCCGTCGGATCGGTCGCCACGGCCTTGCCGAACGCCACGGCTGCTGCCCAGCGCGGATCGTCGTAGCTGTCCTGCGGCGCGCCGAACGAAGCGCAGAACAGGCAACCGGAATGACGCGCCACCATGCGGCGCACCTCTTCCTTGAGCCCGGCATCGAGAACGCCGGTGAAGCGCATGGCTTCATCGAGGGCGTTCCACGGCTTGGCGATCTCGGGGCGCAGCGCGATGATCTGCCGGAAGGCGCTGCCGGGTACATTTGGCTTTCCCTGTATGCGGGGCATTGCTGTCACTCCTTTGATGGCGTTGGTCACATTGCGAGGAAGCCGCCGTCGACGGGGATCATGATCCCGTTGACATAGCTGGCCAGAGTATCGGAAGCGAGGAAGAGCGCCGCGCCGACGAGCTCGTCGGGCGCGCCCACGCGCCCCATCGGTATACGCTTGACCAGCATGTCCATCTTGGCCTGGTCCTTGCCGATCCACGGGTTCATCGGCGTGGTCATGGTGCCGGGGGCGATACCGTTGACGCGAATGCCGAAGGGCGCGAACTCTACGGCCATCTCCTTGGTCAGCAGAAGCACGCCGCCCTTGCTCGAAGCATAGGCCGCTCCTTTGGTGGCCAGGCCTACGAAAGATTGCAGCGAGCCGATGTTGATGACGGCGCCGCGCGTTCGCTTCAATTGCTCGAGGAAGACGACCGTCGCGTAGTAGGTGCCGGAAAGATTGATTTCGAGGATCCTGGGCCAAGCCTTGAGCGCCGCTTCGCCGTCGCTGTCGCCGCGAAAGATGACGCCGGCATTGTTGATCAGGATCGCCGCATCGCCCATTGCCGCCGCGCTTTCGGCGGCCACGCGCCGGCCTTGATCGAGGTCCGAGACATCCCAGGCGACGGCATGCGCACGCCGTCCCTCGGCGCGCACCAGTTCCGCCGTCTCCTCGGCATTGGCGCGGTCTATGTCCGCTGCGACCACGTCGGCCCCCCATTTCGCCAGGCCCACGGCCAGCGACCGGCCGTTGCCCTGCCCTGCTCCGGTTATGACGCAGAGCTTACCTTCCAGAAGCGGATACATGACGATCTCCGATGCGATGCGTGGTCAGGCTGCGGTATCGACGCCAGCGAGGCGGCGGCCGACGACGTAGCCGAAGGTGAGTGCGGGGCCGAGCGTGATGCCGCCGCCCGGATAGTTGCCACCCATGATGCTGGCGGCGTCGTTTCCAGCAGCGAACAGACCTGGAATGGGCCGGCCGCCGGCGTCGATGACCTGGTTGTCGGCATTGGTGCGGAGTCCGGCGAAGGTGCCGAGATCGCCTGGAACGACCTTGATGGCATAGAACGGTCCGGTCGCGATCGGACCGACGCACGGATTGGGCTTGTGGTCGGGATCGCCGAGATAGCGGTTGTAGGCATTGCCGCCACGGTTGAACTGCGGATCGTTTCCAGCGGCGGCATGGCTGTTGTATTCGCGCACCGTCGCTTCGAAGCTGGCGATGTCGATGCCCGCCTTCTGCGCCAATTCCCCTAGCGTGCGGCCTCTCAGCAGGTAGCCCGAGCGCAGGTTCGGTCCGATCGGCACCGGAAACGGCTTGACGAAGCCGAGGCCATAGCGCCGCAGCGTCGGATGATCGACGATCAGGAACGCGCAGCGCTCCGCCTCGCCCGCGGTCGCGCGCAGCATCGCTTGGACAAAGTCGTGATAGGAATTGGCCTCGTTGGTGAAGCGGGTGCCCTTGCGCGTCACGGCAATAACCCCGGGCTTGCCGCGATCGATGAAATGCGGGAACGGGCCCTTGCTGCCGTCACGGCGCGGTACCAGTGAAACCGGCACCCAGGCGGCCGGGTTCGGATAACCCTCGATCAGGCTGCCGCCGGCGCTTTCGCCGAGCCGCAGCCCGTCGCCGGTGTTGGTTTCGGGGGCCGGCGACCAGTGTTCCTTGCCGGTCGGCGCGTGACCGAAAAGCGCCTTGCGGCGGGCGACGTCCTGCGGAAAGCCGCCGCTTGCCAGCACCACGCCGCGCCGCGCCTCGACGCGGACCGGTTCGCCGTCCCTGACCACCACGGCACCCACGACCCCGCCGTCACTCTCCACCAGTTCCCGCGCCGGCGCCGAAGTCCAGATCGGAACGCCGAGATCGAAGGCAGACTTGGCCAGCCGGCCGATCAGCGCGTTGCCGTTGGTCAGGCGCATCGCGCGGCCATGCAGCGCAAGGTCGCGCAGGTATTTCGTGAACAGCACGCCGACATAGGCGGCCGACTTCACCGACCGCGTGACGTTGAAGAAATGCAGGAGTTCCTTACCCGAGCCGATCATCATCCCGAGGAAGGTTATCTCCTGCAGCGGCGGCCGCAGGCGGGCGATGTCCTTGCCTAGTTGCCTTCCGTCGAACGGTTCGGCGACGATAGGCCGACCGCCCGGCATCCCGCCCGGTGCATCGGGGTGATAGTCGGAGAAGGCAGGGCCGAGGACGAACTTCAACGCGGTGTTGCGCTCGAAGAAATCGACCATCCTGGGACCGTTCTCCAGGAAGGCGTCGATGCGCGCGGCGTCGAAATGGTTGCCGGTCTCATGCTGGAGATAGGTGCGCGCCTTGTCGAGGCTGTCGCTCACGCCTTCGCGCATGGCAAGCGGATTGCAAGGGATCCACGACCAGCCGCCCGAGCGCGCCGTGGTGCCGCCGAATACGTCCGCCTTCTCCACCACCAGGACGTCGAGCCCGTGATAACGAGCCGTCACCGCGGTCGCCAGCCCGCCGGCGCCCGAACCGATAACCAGCACATCGCAGACATGGGTACGCATCGTGCTCACCAGTCTCTCCCCCGTCTTCGATCGTTCACTGTGCATAATTCGTTATCTGCGAATTAGTTCGTTATTTGATAGAGACTAAACACACGAAGCGCAACCTGAATCTTGCCGCCAGCCGCCGTCAGCTTCGGCGGGCGTATTGTCCGCGGCCGAACACACGGTCGACCTCGTCGGTCGTGGCAGTTGCCAGCGTCGAGGGATGCCGGTCGATCACCTCCAGCGCCTTCTCTACCGCCGGTCGGGCCGCGATCTCATCGAACCAGCGCCAGAGGTTAGGGTGTTCGGCACTGCCGACGCCCATGAACGGATGCGTCTGGCCGAACAGGCGCGCCTCGGTCCGGAACCACGGAAAAGTCGCCATGTCGGCGATGGAATAGGCCTCGCCGCCAAGATAGCGCGACCGACCCAACCGATCGTCGACGAGCCTGTAGAGGCGGGCAGCCTCGGTCGTGTAGCGCGAGACGGCATAGGCATTGTCGGAGGCGAAACGGCAGAAGTGGTTGAACTGGCCGAGCATCGGCCCGAGCCCGGTGAGCTGGACCATCAGCCATTGCAGCGTGTCGTGGCGGGCGATCCCCTCGCGGGGCAGGAACCGGCCGGTCTTTTCGGCGAGGTAAATGAGGATCGCCCCGGATTCGAAGACCGTGTAGGGCCGCCCCTCAGGACCCTCGCCATCGACGATGACCGGTACCTTGGCGTTGGGGTTCAGGGCCAGGAATTCCGGCCTGAACTGTTCCCCTTTCCAGATATTGACCTGATGCGGGGTATAGGCCAGCCCCGTCTCCTCGAGCATCAGGTAGATCTTCTGCACGTTGGGGCTGACCATGGCGTAGAGGTCGATCATGATGTCCTCTCGGGCGCGGTCGTGGAGGCTCCACGCTCAGGCGATCTGCACGGTTTCGACGAAATAGGTAGTGATCTCGGCGATGAAGGAGTGGGCGTGTTCCTGCGTCCTGGCCACCAGGTCCGACTTGAACAGCGCCGCCACATCGTCCTTCGAGCGGAACCAGAACTCGACGATGCCGTCGACCGGCACGGCTTCATACGCGGCCGTCTCGGCCATCGCCGAATAGCGGTCGACCACGAGGTTCTGGGTATAGCCAAGCACGTTGGGCCAATGCCTGACGAACTCGGCGTGTCGTTCCTGCCACTCGCGCCGGAAGTCGGCGGAGGAGACATGCGGATGCCGCCTCAGGATCGACATGCGCTTGACGAAGGGACCGTCGCCGAGCGCCAGCGGGACGACGACGTTCTTCTCGCACACGACGAGGCGGATTTCGCCGAGGAACTTCGCGACGTCCTCGACGGTGGGGGCGAACTCCGGCGAGGCGATAGCCGCCTTCATCGCCCCGACGCTGTCGAACTGGAGCTCGGAGAACCCGTCGAGGTCCCAGCCGCCGCGCGGGTGATCGACGCCGAACTGGCGCGCGTCCTCGATACGATGCTGGTAATAGCTGCGCAGGCCCGGAAGTCTGGCCGCCAGCGGCCCGTGCGTGCCGCGCCAATGCGACAGGAATGCCTCGTCGTCGAGACCCGTCTTGCGCTTCACCAATCCGAAACGGCTGATCATTCCATCCTCCTCCCTATCGCCAATCCGCCTCGTCCGGCGAGGCTTACCAAAGGTGCACGTTAGACAGACAAAAACTTGGAATCAACGAATCGTTTCGTTTATAACATAAAATATTGCAAACCGGCGGCCATACGGGACATGCTGTCCTCCAACACCGCCGCCGCTTCGGAGGCTTCGGCATGACCATGCAGGCAAGAGGGTTTGTCGCCTTGTGGCACAACGTGCCGCCCGGCATCGACGAGGAATACAATCTCGTCCATACGCGCGAGCATGTGCCCGATTATGTGGCCAATGCCGCCGGGCGCGGCGGGATCGACTTCGGCCGCCGCTACGGCGAGGGAAAGGGCCAATTACCGGCTTACTTCATGTTCTATCCGGCGCGCGACATGACCGCATTCGCGAGGCTGGCGCAAAAACCCTGGCCGGAACATCCCGGCGGCTCGTCCGTATGGTTCAACGCCATCATCGACCAGTATCGCGATTCCTGGCGCAACAACTGCCGCTTGCTTGCGCAACGCGGCGGCGGAACCGGCGGCGCGGCGTGCAGCCTGATCATGCCGCTGAGCGAGGAAGTCGTAGCCGGCGCTCCGATTGTCGATGACGTCCTTGCCTGGCTGATCGGCCTGCCGCCCGTCGTCGCCGTGCATCTCGGCGTCACCGATCCCGACATCGCGCCGAACCGGCCCCCGCTAACCCGGCACGACACAGCCGTCGGGGTGATGGTCATCGAAGGCTTCAGCCGCCTCTTGCTCGCGCAACTGCTGCCCGAGATCCTGTCGCGGCTCGAGCAGTCAGGCATCGCGACGGAGAAGCCGCGCTACGGACTCTATCAACTTGCCTATGAATTGAGGGCAGAAGAACTGGACCAGGTGGAGCCGTTTCCCGGCAGCCCCAGGCGCTGGTGAAAAGACGGCGGCAGCGAATAGACAGGCCGCGAAGGCATGAGCCCGGCAGATACCTGCCGGGCTCAGGGCTGCTTGCGGATTACTTGACGTAGCCCAGTTCGCCCCAGAGCTTGTAGTCCTCGCGAAACTTGTTCAGCGAATCCATCGTCTCCTTGAACACCGGATTGGCGGCGCCCTCCTCCTCGGCTACCACTTTCCACTGTTCGCGCAGGGCATCCAGCACTGCCGGCGGCCAGGTCTTGAACTCGGTTCCCGCCTCCTTCATGCGCTTCAGCGCCGGCCCCTGCGCTGCCGATCCTTCGGCCAGCGTCTTGACCGTGGCTTCGCCGCATGTCGTCTCGATGGCGAACTGCTGTTCTGCCGTCATCTTCTTCCACGTATCAAGATTGATGTAGACGGCATTGATCGACGTCTGCTGATGCCAGCCCGGGAAGTAGGCGATCTTGGCGACCTGATAGAAGCCCATGGTTTCGTCTGCGGACGGGTTGGAGAATTCCGCGCCGTCGACGACTCCGCGTTCCAGCGCCGAATAGACGTCGCCGCCCGGAATGAGCTGTACGGAGGCGCCGAGTTTCGACAGAACCTTGCCGCCGAGGCCGAAATAGCGAAGCTTCATGCCGTTCAGATCGGCGACGCTGTTGATCTCCTTGCGGAACCAGCCCGCTGTTTCAGGCGGGTTCAGTGTGCACACGAAGCCCTTCATGTTGATACCGGCCAGGATGCGGTCGAAGATTTCGTAGCCGCCGCCATAACGCATCCAGGTGAGCATCTCCGTCTCGCCCGGCCCGAAGGGCACCGAGGTGAAGGCGCTGAGCGCCGGTTCGAGACCGGCGCCATAGCCCGGCGTACCATAGGCCATGTCGATCGCGCCCTGCGAAACGGCGTCGAAGAATTCCGTTCCCGGCACCAGCGCGCCCGGCTCGAAGACCTCGATGTCGAGAGTGCCGTTGGAGAGCTTCTCGATGCGCTCGGCGATCCACGGCACGATCGTTCCGATGACCGGGGTCTGCGTGGCGTGCGCGGCATGCATGCGCAGCTTCATGACCTCCTGGGCCGCGGCCGAGCCAACGAAGGCGAGTGTCGCGACAACCGCCGAGAGCGCGGTGGATTTCAGCAATCTGTCCAGTTTCATGTCTTCTCCTCCAGATATGTGTGCGTGGCGGATGGACCTCCGCCGGTTCCTCCTCCCGTCGAGCCTGCCGTCGGCTCAGCGGGCAGCCTTGAATTGTTCCAGTTGTCCTTCGTCCCGGATCTTGCGCATGATCGGCTCGCGCTTGGCCAGCCAGGCGGCATGGCGGAAGGACCAGGTGGAATGGTCTTCGGCATGGCCGAGCGCCAGCGCCGCCTCGTTCGCCCAATAGGGATTGCGCAACGCCTCGCGGCCGATGGCGATCAGATCCGCCTTTCCCTCGGCCAGAATCTGTTCGGCCTGGCGCGGATCGACGATCAGGCCGACGGCCTGGGTGGGAATACCGGCCTCGCGGCGCACCCGTTCGGCGAACGGCACCTGGAAGCCGAGCCCGCGCGGAATGGTCAGCGAGCGGGTTTCCTCCGTCAGCCCACCTGACGAACAGTCGATCACGTCGACGCCGACCTGCTTGAGGACCGAAGCCAGCACCACGGTGTCCCCAAGTCCCCAGCTTCCTTCCGCCCCGTCCAGGCACGAAAGCCGGATGAATAGCGGCTTGTCCTGTGGCCATGCCTGCCGAACCGCCTCGGCCGCCTCTATGACGAAGCGCATCCGGTTTTCGCGGCTGCCGCCGTAGGCGTCGGTGCGGCGGTTGGCGAGCGGCGACAGGAAACTCGCCGCCAGGTAGCCATGGCCGAAATGCAGTTCCACGACGTCGAAACCGGCCGTCGCGGCGCGGCGCGTCGCCGCCGCGAAGGCTTCGATCTCGGTGGCGATGTCCGCGAGCGTCATCTCCTCGGGAACCGACCATTGCTCGCCCGCCGCCAGCGCGCTCGGCCCCATGCGACGCCATGCGATGCCGGATTTGTCGAGTGTGTCGGCGGTGAGCGCCCGCCCGCCTTCCCATAGCGGTTCGGAAAACGCCTTCCGGCCAGGATGCGCCAGCTGGACGCCCATCATCGCGCCATTGGCATGGACGAAATCGACGATCGCTTTCAGGCCGGCGATGTGGTCGTCGTGCCAGAGGCCGAGGTCGGCGAACCCCACGCGGGCGTTGGACGAGACGGCCGTGCTTTCCGTAAACACCAGCCCCGCCCCGCCGAGGGCGAACTTGCCGTAATGCACCATATGCCAGGGCTGGGCGAAGCCATCCCTGGCGGCGTGCTGACACATCGGCGAAATGACGACGCGGTTCTTCAGCGTGACGGAGCGCAAGGTGAGCGGCTGGAATAGTTTGGGGGCGGACGAGATGGTCATGTCGGGCAGACGGGTCCTTGCGATTGGGAATGCCGGGCCTACGAACGGAAGCCGGCCTGTTTCAGTTTGGCGAGATCGCCGCGAAGGCGCGGCGTCGGGTCTTCGCCGTCCATCACTTCGTAGACGAGATCGCCGTCGTAACCGATCGCGTCGAGCGCCGCCGCGAAAGCAGGGAAATCGATGTCGCCGCGGCCGATCGAGGTATGCGCCCAGCGATCGCGCCAGCTATCGCTGATATGGACGAGCAGAAGCCTGTCCCTGACCGCCGCCACGCCGGCGGCCGGGTCCTCGAAGCCCAGCGTGTTGGTGCAATCGTAGCAGATGCCGAGATTGGGATGACCGATACGTTCGACGATGTCGAGCACGGCCTTGCCGGTGCTGAGCAGGTCGAACGGCAGCGTTTCGAGCGCCACCTTGATGCCGCCGCGCTGGCCATGATCGGCGAGCGCGGAAACTTCCGCGCATAGATAGTCGAGGGTCGTGTCGGCCGGCGCCGGCATCAGCGAATGGCGGCGGCCGAACGGCAGGACTAAGCAAGGGGCGCCGAGATCGGCTCCGATTTCCATGGCGCGCTTGAACTCGGCCATGGCGAGCCGGTGCAGCCCGGCATGAAGCGCCATCAGGTTCAGCTCCATGGTGAAGTTGACCGACGCGCAGCGCAGGCCGAGATCGCGCATCATTCGTTTGACGCGGCTGCGCTCATAGCTGCCGAACGACGCGGGATCGAGGTGCGGCGGATAAGGGAAAAACTCCACCGCCTCGATGCCGCAAGCAGCCAGTTGGGCGAGTGCCTCGTCGAGCGAGGCGATATGCCAATAGCCTGCGGTCGAAACGGCGATGGCCATGTCCGTGCGTCCTCCCCGGCCTGTCCTTCAAGTCAGGGGTGATAGCCACTCTGACAAGGATTCTTAATTAACGAACAAGTTCATCATGAACAAAAAACTGCAGCATGGCAAGCGAGGTTTTCCTCACCATGGATTTTGCGAGGGAAAGGCTTCCAAGGTCAGGCGAAAAAGAGGCCTTTAAGCCCGTCCCAACCGAGGCTCAGCCCTACCAGTCCGAGCAGGACATAGGCGATGAGATAGAAGCGCTCGGTATCCGTGCGCCGCACCAGCCGGATGCCCAGCCACGTCGAGAACAGCGCCAACGGCGCCAACAGAAACGACAGCTTCAGCGTCTCGGCGGAGAACTGGCCGAGCAGGGTGTAAGGCAGGACCTTCATCCAGTTGACGACGGCGAAGAACACCACGCTGGTGCCCACGAAAAGATCGCGCTCCAGCCTCTGCGGCATGACGTAGATCTGGAATGGCGGCGTTCCCGCGTGGGCGATCATGCTGGTGAAGCCCGACAGCGCGCCCCAGAACATTCCGGGCGCGACTTTGGCGGGTCGCTTCGAGCGGGCGACTGTCCGGCCGCGCAGGCCGAGCAGGGAGAAGCCGACGGAAATGACGCCGATGGCAAGCGCCACGGCGGCTTGCGGCAAATACGAGGCGAGGCTGTAGCCTAGCGCGATGCCCAGCACCGCACCGGGCAACAGGATGGCAAGATTGCGCCGGTCGACGGTGCGCCGATAGGAGACGACGCTGTAGGCATCCTGGATCAGCAGGATCGGCAGCATCACGGAAGCAGCCTGTACAGGTGGCATGACCAGCGCAAGGATCGGTGTCGAAACCATACCCACACCGGCGAAGCCGCCCTTCGAGAGCCCGGCAAAGAGCGTGGCCGCGATGACGGCGAAAAAGAAGAAAAAACTGTCCGTCATCCTGGCATCAATCGAGATTGGGCGATCGAAGGACGCATTCCCCCGCGACACCGCATCCCGGCAGCCATAGGGAGTCGTATCGGCACCGTCAACGCCACGTCCTCCCGGCTGGCTGTTCAGGCCGCGAACAGCCGGGAACCTGACAGCGCCTCGACACGCGGGATGAAGCCGTCGGCGCAGATGCCTATCGGCGGAGCCGGCTCTATCCGACGGCACCCCATCAGACACTCTCGGGCAGATAGACGCCGAACGGCACGAAGGTCTGTCCCTGCGCGCCCGTCGCGCCGTTTTCCAGCGCGTGCGCCATCAGGTCCACCAGTTCCGCGCAGAGCGGCCGAAGCGGCGTGTCGATCACCATGGTCAAAAGCCCTTCGGCAAGGGCGACGCGCCGGTCGGCGGTGATTTCGTTGCAGACCATCACCGGCTTGCGCGGCGGCCGCACCTCGCGCAGCGCCGAGATCCCGCCCTCCGCGCCGCCGCCGGCGATGTAGCAGCCGGCGAGGTCGCCATCCTGGCGCAAAAGCTGGACCAGCGCGTCGTGGGTGAGCTGGTACGATTCCTGATTGACCAGCGTCTCCATGACGGTGAAGTCCGGCGCATGCTCGCGGAAGAAGGCGCGGAAGCCGATCTCGCGCAATTCGTGGCCATGGAAGCGGTGGCTGCCGACGAACAGCGCCACCTTGCCCGGCCGCTTCGCGCCCGTGGCGATCATCCACGCGGCGGTGCGCCCGACCTTGAGGTTGTCGACGCCGACATAGCCTTCCCGCACGCCCGCGGCGAAGTCCGACAACAGGGCGAAGACGGGGACGCCCCGCCGCTTCAGTTCCTCCACCGCTCTCGACAGGATCGGATGGTCGGGGCTGACGACGGCGACCGCGCGCGACTTTGCCGCCAGTCGGCGCAGCCGCTCGACGATCTCGTCCAGCGAAAGCGTTTCCGTGAAGTCGATCGCCGCCGTGCCGCGAAAGCGCTGCGAGCGCGAAACGGCCTCCTCCAGTTCGGTAGCGAAGGCCCGGTAGAACGGATCGTCCGGCCTGAGCAGCAGAAAGCCCAGCCGCAGTTCCGGCAGGTCCCGGTGCAGGCGCCGGCCGATCAGGTCGGCGGCGTGGAAGCCGATTTCCGTCGCCGCCTCGTAGACGCGCCGGGTGGTGTCTTCGCGCACCGGCAGCCGACCGTTGAGGACGCGATCGACAGTGGCGACGCTGACGCCGGCAGCGCGGGCAAGATCGGCAATGGTCGGACGCTTCACCATAGGAACGGGTCTGCCGGTTTGTCGTGATTATGATAGATAATGATAGAATTCATTGCAATATGAATGATGGATATTGAGCAATTTGACGCCGCTTGCTACCTTAAGGGAAGCAATTTCATGCGGCCCGGCCATATGGCTCCAGCAGGGCACTGCAAGGGAGATGAAGATGGGCATAGCCGTCACCGATGCCTCCGTGCGACCAACCAGGCGCGACTACAGCCTGATCGGCCGCGACTCCCGGCTTGCCGTCGAGAACGGCTTGGCGGCGGCCGAGTGGTATCACACCGACGTGCCGCGCAAGCAGATGAAGGAGCTGATGAAGCGCTCCGACGGCCCGGCCATTCGCGACACCGTCATCTGGATCGCCGCCTTCATCGTGAGCGCCGCCGGCGGCATCTGGTTCTGGGGCACGTGGTGGTGCGTACCGTTCTTCTTCGTCTACGGCGTGCTCTATGGTTCCTCGTCGGACTCGCGCTGGCATGAATGCGGCCACGGCACCGCCTTCCGCACGCAGTGGATGAACGACGCCGTCTACCAGGTCGCCTGCTTCATGATCATGCGCAACCCGGTGACCTGGCGCTGGAGCCACACCCGCCACCACACCGACACCATCATCGTCGGCCGCGACCCCGAGATCGCCGTCATGCGCCCGCCCGACCTCGTGCGGCTGGTGCTGAATTTCGTCGGCGTCCTCGACGCCTGGCAGGCGACGGTCGACATGGTGCGCAACGCCGCCGGCGTCATCGGCGCCGAGGAAGCCACCTTCATCCCCGAATCCGAGCGGCCGAAGGCGATCCGCGTCGCCCGCGTCTGGATGGCCATCTACATCGCGACCGCAACCCTCGCGCTCGCCCTGCACTCATGGCTGCCGCTGATGCTGATCGGGCTGCCACGCCTCTACGGTGCCTGGCACATGGTGATGACCGGCCTGCTGCAACACGGCGGGCTGGCCGACAACGTCACCGATCACCGGCTGAACTGCCGCACGGTCTACATGAACCCGGTCAGCCGCTTCATCTACCTCAACATGAACTACCATGTGGAGCACCATATGTTCCCGATGGTGCCCTATCACGCGCTGCCGAAGCTGCACGACCTTATCAAGCACGACTTGCCGGCCCCCTGCCCTTCCATATGGGCCGGCTACAGGGAGATGATCCCGGCCTTCCTGCGCCAGCTTCGCTACGAGGACTACTACCTGCGGCGCGAGCTGCCGCCGACCGCGAAGCCCTATCGCGAGGAGCTTCACCAGGACGACCGCATGCCTGCGGCGGCGGAATAGGTTCTTCAGGACCGATAATAAAGGCGGCGCCTCCGTTACAACCCAGAGACACCACCCAGGGAGACGAGCAAGTGAGTGAATGGATCGAGGCCTGCGGCGCGGACGACGTCGACGAGGAGGACGTCATCCGCTTCGACCACGCGGGACATACCTTCGCCATCTACCGGTCGCCGGACGACGAATATTTCGCCACCGACGGCCTGTGCACGCATGAACAGGTCCATCTCTCCGGCGGGCTGGTGATAGACGACATCATCGAATGCCCGAAGCACAACGGCCGCTTCAACTACAAGACCGGCGAGGCCAAGGGCGCACCCGTCTGCGTCAACCTGAAGACCTATCCGGTGAAGGTCGAGGGCGGCAAGGTGCTGATCCAGGTCGGATAGGAGCAATTCCAGGAAAAGTGGGAACCGGTTTTCCGTCCGGAATTGCGAGACAGGATAGATCCATGAACGGGGGGATGGTCATCATCGGCGCCGGAGAGTGCGGCGGGCGCGCGGCGCTGGCGCTGCGCGACCTCGGCTATGCCGGGCCGGTGACGCTGATCGGCGACGAGCCTCACCTGCCCTACGAACGCCCGCCGCTGTCGAAGGACGCGATGGTGGCGGATGCCCCGGCGGTCAAGGCGATCGCCGGCGAGGCCGACCTCGCGGATAAAGCCATCACCCATCTGCGCCCGGTTACGGTCGCGTCGGTGGACAGGGCAGCCAAGCTGGTGAAACTGGCCGATGGCAGCGAGCTTGCCTACGAGAAACTTCTGTTCGCGACCGGCTCCACGCCGCGCAAGCTGCCGATGCCGGGGCTCGGCAGGCGCTGCGTCTATCTCAGGACGTTCGACGACGCGCTGGCGATCCGCCGACACCTCAGGCCGCAAAGCCGCATCGCCGTTGTCGGCGGCGGCTTCATCGGGCTGGAATTGGCCGCCTCGGCACGGCGACTGGGCGCCGACGTCGCCGTTATCGAGGCGCAGCCGCGTATCCTCATGCGCGGCGTGCCGGCCGAGATCGCGGCTGTCGTCCATGCGGCGCATGAGGCGCACGGCGCGAAGATTCTATGCGGCGCCGGTATCGCGGCGATCGACGACGACGGCCAAAAGGTGCAGCTGACCTTGGCTGACGGCCGCGTGATCGACGCCGATCTCGCCGTGATCGGCATCGGCGCGGAGCCCAACACCAGGCTGGCCGAGGCGGCGGGGCTGAGGATCGAGAACGGCATCGCTGTCGACGCCATGCTGCACACCGCCGATCCGGCGATCTTCGCCGCCGGCGATTGCTGCTCCTTTCCTCTCGCCGTCTATGGTGGGCGGCGTGTGCGACTGGAGGCCTGGCGCAACGCACAGGAGCAAGGCGCGCTTGCCGCCAGGAACATGCTCGGCCACGAGGAGCCGGTTTCCGCCGTGCCATGGTTCTGGTCGGATCAGTACGAGCTGACCATGCAGATCGCAGGGCTTTCCGACGAGGCGAACAGCAGTATCCGGCGCGACATTGGCGAAAACGCCTTCATCCTGTTCCATCTCGCCGGCGACGGACGCCTCGTCGCGGCGAGCGGCATCGGCCCCGACACCGCCGTGGCGCGCGATATCCGGCTGGCCGAAATGCTGATCGCCAAGGGCGCGCGGCTCGCCCCCGCCGCCCTCGCCTCGCCCGAGGTCAAGCTGAAGAGGCTGCTCGCCGGTTGAGCGTGCAGGCGTCAGCGATCCTCGGTGATGCGCAGGTAGACGGCGGTGACGAGCAGGATGATGGCGCCGAACAGGACGCGGCGCGCGCCCTCCGGCATTTGCAAAATCGTCAGCAGGGTGGTGAGCACCGTCAGGATCAGCGCGCCGACGATGGTGCCGGTATAGCCGCCGCGCCCGCCGAAGATCGACGTGCCGCCGACGACGGCGGCCGCCACCGAAGGCAGAAGCAGCGGCTCGGCCAGCGACAGCGACGAGGGCGCCCGAATCAGGCCGACATAGAGCAGGCCGGCGACGCCCGCCAGCAGCGACGAGAAGACGTAGAGCGCCAGGATGACCTGCCAGTAATGCGCGCCGGACAGCCGGGCAGCCTTCTCGTTGTCGCCGAGAGCATAGAGCAGCCTGCCGAAGCCGGTGCGCTTCTGGATGAACAGGATCAACGCCGCGACCGGGATGAACAGCGCCAGCGCATTGGGAATGCCCCATGTCACACCCGTTCCCAGCCAGGTGAACAGGTCGGGGATGCGCGTGCCGGTGGCGATGACGGTGCGCTGGTAGACCTGCAGGCAGCCGGCGCCGATCAGGCTGGTGCCGAGCGTCATGATCAGGGGATGGACGCGGAAGACGCCGGCGCCGATGCCGTTGGCGATGCCGATCAGCAAGGCCGGCAGCAGCGCCAGCAGAACCGCCACGGGCGCGCCGTGCGCCGCCGCCTGCGAGGCCATGATGAAGGCGGCCATCGTGGCCACGGTGCTGACCGACAGGTCGATGCCGCCCGTCAGCATCGTCATGGTCTGCGAGCCGGCAAGCAGTGCCAGGGGAATGGAGAACTTGACCGTATTGGCCAGCCAGCGCTCGTTGACGATGCCGGGCCGCAGGATCTGCAGCACGATCACCAGCGCGATCAGGAGGATGATGAGGGGCACCAGCGGCTGGTCGCTCATGAAGCGCTTGACGCGGCGCCCGAGCGACACCTGCGGCGTGGGTGAAGTGACGCTGCTCATGGCCGGCGCTCCCGCATGGCGAGGAAGGCGCCGAGCATGACGACGGCCACCATGACGGTTCCTTCCACGATCGATGTCACGTTGGGGTCGATGGCGAGCAGGGTGAGATCCGTGCGCATGAGCCTGAGGATGAACACCGCCACGATCGGCCCGACGAGCCCGCCCTTGCCGCCCCCAAGGGTAACGCCGCCCAGCACCACCGCCGCCACACTGGCCAGCAGGTAGGGGCCGGGGATGGGGGCGCCGATGCCGGTACTCATGGTCAGCGACAGCCCGCCCATGGCGCCGAAAAGGCCGCCGATGGCATAGGCGGCGATACGGGTGCGCGCCACCGACACGCCGCTTCGGAAGGCAGCCAGTTCGCTCGAGCCGATGGCGTAGATCGACAGGCCGAGCGCCGAGCGCTTCAACGGAATCCAGACGAGACCGAGGCACACGAGCAACACGACCAGCGCCTTCGGTATCCAGGCGGTGACGCTTTCGGGAATGCCGGGGATAGCGACGGTGCCGACGATGGACGCTTTCAGCCATTCGGCCGCCGCACCGCCCGGCGCCTCGAGCACCATCAGCGCCGCCCCTTGCAGGATGAACAGCGTCGCCAGCGTCACCACGATGTCGGGCACGCGCGTCACCACGATCAGTAGCCCGTTCAGCGCGCCGACCAGGAAGCCGACCGCCAGTACGAAGGGCACCACGAACAGCGCATATTCCTCGCTGGCGCTGTTCATCATCGACGCGGCGATGACGCTGGTCAGCGCCATCAGCGAGGCGACCGACAGGTCGATGCCGCCGGCTATGACGACGACGGTCTGCGCCGCGACGGCGAAGGCGTAGGGCAGCGCCGCACGGGCGAGAGAGCCGAAGTCACCCGAGCCGTAGCCGGGCTGGATGATCCTGGTCAGGATAAAAAGGACGACGAGCAGGGCGAAGAGACCGCTGACCCAGCTTTGACGGCGGATAAAGGAAGTCACGGCGCACCCGCCCCTTTCTGCGCGGCGTCGGCGAGAATGCCGACATCCGCCGCCGCCCCGCGCGGCAGACCGTAGGATGCCCGCGTCAACGCCGCTTCGTCGGCGATCTCCACGGGCAATATATCGACCACCCGGCCGCTGAAGATGACGATCGCCCGGTCGCAGACACGCCGCACCTCCTCCAGTTCCGACGTGTAGAAGAGGATCGACTTGCCCTGCCCGGCGAGTTCCCTCAGCAGCTTGTAGATTTCCTGCTTGGTGCCGACGTCGATGCCCCGCGTCGGATCGAAGCACAGGATGGTGCGGGCGTCCGCCGCGACCCAGCGCGCGATCGTCACCTTCTGCTGGTTGCCGCCGGATAGCCGCTGCACCTCGCCCTGGGCGCGCGTATCGATCTGCAACCGTTCGATGGCTTTGGAGACGGCGCCACGCTCGCGTTGCGAGCCGATCGGCCCCCAGTTGCGCAGCCGCGCGCTGAACGGCAGGGCGATGTTCTCACGCACCGAACGCTGCATCAGGAGCGCCTCGGCGCGGTCGCCGGGCACGTAGGCGATGCCGGCTTGAATCGCGTCGGCCGGATGGCCGAACCGGACCGCCCGGCCATCCACTTCGATGGTTCCGCCGGCGGGCCGGATCGACCCGGCAAGGGCGCCGAACAATTCGTCCTGCCCCTGCCCTTCCAGCGCCACGACACCCGCGACCTCGCCGTTGGAGAGGTCGAAGGAAACGTCGTTGAGCTTGGTGCCGATGCTGAGGTTGCGCACGCTGAGGCGCGGCTTTTCTCCCGGCTGACGGGCTGCGACTTGCGACGCCGAGACCGGGCGGCTCCTGTCGACGCGAGCGCCCAGCATCAGCTCGACGATCTTCTCCTCGACGCCCGGTTCGATGTCGACGACGCCGACCGTCTCGCCGTCGCGCAGCACGGTGGCGCGGTCGCACAGGGCGGAAATCTCGACGAAACGGTGCGAGATGAAGATGACCGAACGGCCGGCTGCGGCCTGGCGGCGCACCACGTCGAGCACCCTTTCGGCGAGGTTGGCCGGCAGCGCCGCCGTCATTTCGTCGAGCAAAAGCACATCGGGTTGCACCGCCAGCGCCCGGGCAAGGTCCAGCACGCGCAGGATCGCCAGCGGAACGTCGCGCGCCAAGTCATCAAGGTCCAGGTCGGGCACACCGAGTTCGCGCACCCAGTTGCGGAACGGCTCGACGGGCGTGCGCGTCAGCCTGAGATTGGAGACGATATCGAGATCGGGGATGAGTGCCGGTTCCTGGTAGACCGGCACCAGACCGGCGCGCCGCGCCTGCGCGGGAGAGCGCACGTCGAGCGGCTTGCCGCGTATGAGGATATCGCCCGCGCTCGGACGAACCGCGCCGGTGAGGATCTTCACCAGCGTCGATTTTCCCGCGCCGTTGGCCCCCATAAGCGCATGGACTTCGCCCGGCAAGACGGAGAGGGAAGCGTTGCGCAAGGCGGCAACGGCTCCATAATTCTTGGCGACACCGGTGGCATCGAGGACGGGCTGGGTGGTCACGATCTGCTCAGCCATTGTTATGATGGATGCGGGGTGACGGGAAACCCGTCACCCCGCCCGCTTCCCGGATGGATAAGACGATCAGTCGGCAGGCCCCTTGCAGGCCACGATCTGTTCCTTGGTGTAGGTGGTCCAGTCCGGGATCGAGATCGAGACCGGCCATTCCGGATTGAGCGACGGATCGGCGGCGGCCTTCAGCTTGGCCTTGCCTTCGTCGGTGGTGTTGTCCCAGATCTGCGGCTCGACGAGCACGGTCTGGTCGGCCGGCTTCTTGCCGTCGAGGATCTGCAGCGCCAGCGTCACGCCGGCGCCGCCGATCGAACCCGGATTGGTGACGGCCGCGCCCTGCAGGCCTTCGACCGAACTGAGCTGGCCGACGAAGCCGGCATTGTCGGCGCCGACGACCGGAACCAGCGGCGTCTGCGATTCCTGCAAGGCGTCGACGATGACGTTGTCGATGCCCGACGTCCAGATGCCGTTGAACGGCGTGCCGGTAGCGATGAAGTCGAGGATCTGCTGCTTGGCCTGGTCCTGCTGCCAGCCGGTGTAGACCTCGTGCACGACCTTCACGTCCGGGAACTCGGCCAGCGCCTTCTTGAAGCCCTTGTCGCGGTCGCTGTCGGCGGAAGCGCCGGCGGCGCCGCGCATGTAGACCACGTCGCCCTTGCCGCCCATCTGCGTGAACAGCCACTTGGCGCCGAGATAGCCGTATTCCTCCTGGTTGTTGGAGATGACGTAGGCCGACGGCTCCGTCACGCCCTGGTCGACGGCGACGACGACGATGCCCTTGTCGGTGGCTTCCTTCAGCGCGGCATTGACGCCGGACGGATCGGACGGGTTGACGACGATGGCGTCGACGCCGGCGCTGATGAGATTGCGGATGTCTTCCAGTTGCCCGGCCGCGTCGGTGTTGCGGTGGGCGATGTTGAGCTTGGTGACCTTGCCGGAAGCGAGCGCCTCGGCCTTCATCGCGCACACCATCTCCTCGCGCCAGCCGTTGCCCTGCACGGTGTTGGAGATGCCGATCGTGTAGCTGTCCTTCGCCATGGATCCGACAGCCGACGCCATCAGCGCCGTGCCGGCCAGCAGCGACAGCCAGCCCAAGGATTTCACAATACGCATTTTATGTCCTTTCCTCCGCTTGGATATCTGTTGGATTGTTGTTGTTACCGTCACTTGACGAAGGGCCGCAGCACGTCGCGGGCGAGAAGGAACCCGCGCTTGACCGCCTCGTCGCTTCCCTCGAACCGCCTGTCCTCATGCTCGATGACGACGGGGCCGTCATAGCCTGCGCGATACAGGCCCGAGAAGATCGTGTTCCAGTTCACGTCGCCCAGGCCCGGCATGCGCGGCACCTGCCAGCCCATGCCTGCCGACATGATGCCGCGTTCATAGAGGCCGTCGCGGTCGATCATCAGGTCCTTCGCGTGGACGTGCAGCATATGCGCGCCGAACTCGGCGATGAAGCGCGCCTGGTCGATCATCTGCCAGACCAGGTGCGAAGGATCGAAATTCATGCCGACGGCACCGTCCCATGTCTCGATGATGCGGCGCCAGATGTAGGGCGAATAGGCGATGTTGTGGCCGCCCGGCCATTCGTCGTGGCTGAAGATCATCGGGCAGTTCTCGAAGGCGAGCCGCACGCCATGGTCGCCCGCATGGGCGATGATGGCGGGCCAAACCTTCAGCGCTTCCTGCCAGTTGTCGTCGACGGTCTTTTGCGCATCGCCGCCGCAGAAGGTGTTGACGACGCCGACGCCCATCAGGCCGGCCGCCTCGATCACCTTCTTCAGATGCGCGATCACCGTGGCGCGATGGTCGGCGTCCGGATGCAGCGGATTCGGATAGTAGCCGAGCGCCGACACCGCCTGCCCCTTTTCGCCGAGCGCAGCGACGATCTCGCCCGCCTCGGCCTTCGACAGCGCTGCCACGTCGATGTGGCTGGTGCCGGCATAGCGGCGGCTCGGACCGGCCGACTTCGGCCAGCAGGCGATCTCCAGCGCCTCGAAGCCGACCGAACCCGCCCACGCCGCGACCTCGGTCAGCGGCGTATCCGGAAACGGCGCGGTCAGTATCCCAAGCTTCATGTCCTTCTCCCGGTTCCTACGATAGTGGCTTTCGCGACGATTTTGAAAGGCTTGAATCGTCTTCGGCCAGCCGCCGCAGGCAGCCGAGCGGGTCTGTCCCCAGAAACCCTTGCAGGAGGGCCGCTACTTTCGCCCGGAAAGCATGGTCAGCCGCCAGCGCGGGATCGAAAATCGTGTCGATGGACAGGATTTCGCCGGCAAGGGCTGCGGCATCGTCGCCGATGCCGTCGGCGATCGCCGCGATGCGGCCGGCATAGGGATCCGCCACCGGCCACTGGCGGCCGAATCGCGCCGACGCCCGCGCCAGATAGGCCATCCAGGCGGCGACGGGAGCGGCGAGCAAGGTGACGTCCTGCCCGCGGCCGAGCCGCTCGCGGATGGGATTGAGCACACGCTGGACGATCTTCTGCGAACCGTCGGTGGCGATCTGGTGGTTGCGGTGACGGATCGCGGTGTTGCGCAGCCGCGCCAGGCTCTGCTCGACATAGGCCGCCGCGTCGATGCCCGGCACCGGCCGCAGGGTCGGCAAGGTTTCCTCCATCAGCATGCGCCGTACGAAGCCGACCAGCAGCGGATCGGCCATGTCGTCGCATGTATGCTCGTAGCCGGTGAGCACCCCGAGATAGGAAAGCGTCGACTGGGCACCGTTGAGCACCCGCATCTTCAGATGCTCGAACGGCTCGACATCGCTGACGAGTGTCGCGCCGGCAAGGTCCCATTGCGGCATCGGCCCGGCAAAGCGGTTTTCGATGACCCATTGGCGGAACGGCTCGCCGACGGCGACGGCTTCGTCGCGATAGCCGAACTCGCGCTCGACCTGGTCGCGGTCGGCGTCGGTGACGGCTGGCGCGATGCGGTCGACCATGGCGGAGGGAAAAGCGGCGTTGGCGTCGATCCATTTGAGCAGCGCATGGCCGCGGCGCTCGGCCAGCGTGCGCACCACCGTGCCGAGAAGGACGCCGTTGGCGGGAATGTTGTCGCAGGAGAGCAGCGTCAGCGACCGCCCGTGCGAGGCCATGCGTAGCTCCAGCGCCCGCACCAGCAGGCCCGGCAGGCTGCGCGGGCTTTGCGGATGCGCGAGATCGTGCGCGATATCGGGATGGCCGAGGTCGAGCGCGCCGGTGGACGGGCGGTGGCAATAGCCTTTTTCCGTCACCGTCATCGTGACGGCATGGATGTCGGGACGCGCCAGCACGGCGAGCGCCGGCGCGCTGTCCTGAACGCTGTCGACCACAGCACAGATACTGCCGACGACGCGCGCCTCCATCCGGTCGCCCTCGCGGATCAGGCGCGTGTAGAGGCCGCCCTGACGGCCGAGCGTTTCGGCAAGCGCCGGCGGTCGGACGTTGACGCCGATCGAGCCCCACGGCCCGAACCGCGCCTCCAGCAGGTCCTCGGTATATTCGGCCTGATGGCCGCGGTGAAACGCGCCGACGCCGATATGCGCCATGCCGGGCTTCAGCTTCGAGCGGTCGTAGGCGGGACGGCGGACCACCGGCGGCAGCCGGTCGAGCAGAGATGGACCAAGCCTGCCGGCCTGTTCGGGGGGCATGGCGCTCATCGGCCCGACCCCGCCACCCATTGCTCCTGATCGACGATCGAGCCGGTCATCGGCCCACCGGCATCGCTGGCGAGGAAGACGGCGAGGTTAGCGACGTCCTGCACCGACAGCAGCCGCCCGAAGGGCTGCGCCGCATTGGCTTTCTCCAGCCAGCCCTCGCCCTGCCCCAGCGTCTCGGCCTGCATGGCCCGTTCGCCCGGCGTGTCTGTCCAGCCGACATTGATGCCGTTGACGCGGATGCGGTCGAAGCGGTGAGCATTGGCGGCGTTGCGCGTGAGCAGGGCTAGTGCTGCCTTGGTGGCGGAATAGACGGCGAGGTCCGGCGCCCCGCAATGGGTGTTGACCGACAGGATGTTGACGATCGCGCCGCCCTGCCCTCGCTCGCGCATCGCCCGGATGGCGCCCTGCATCAGGAAGAACGGAGCCCGCGCGTTGACGCTGAACAGCCGGTCCCACAAGGCGGGGTCCGCGTCGAGGAAGGACGCCCGGTCGGTGAGCGCGGCGACATTGACCAGCACATCGATGCGGTCGAAGCTCTCCAGACACTTTTCGACGAGCAGCGGCGGCAAAGCGGGATCGGCGAGATCGCCGGCGACGAAACGGGCCGGCGTGCCGAGGGAGCCTATTTCGGCGGCCACGGCTTCGCCGCGCGCAGCGTCGCGTCCTGTCAGAAGCAGGCCGGAAGAGCCCGAGCGCGCCAGCGTTTCGGCGATGGCACGGCCGATGCCCTGCGTCGCGCCGGTAACCAGCGCCACCTTGCCGTCAACCCGCGCTTTCACCGCCCCTCTCGGAACTGGGTTTCTATTTTTCTCAATATGGAACGACATTTCCCGACCGTCAATCGACGGCTTCGGATTCGCTGTGCCTGTAGGCGGCAACGCCATGGACCAGCGCCATGCCGACGGCGAGCGTCGCCGCCAGCGAGCGGAAGCCGGCGAAATCGGATTCGACGACCTCGATCCACACGTCCGAGAGGGTCACCAGCGGACTGAAGGTGCTGTCGGTGATGGAGGCGATACGGGCGTCGCGCTCGCGTGCCGATGCGACGAGGTCGGGCGTGATCGAATTGTACGGGCTGAAGCTGACGGCGAGCACCCCATCCGTCGGCTGCGCGCAATTGATCTGGTCGAAGGCGGTCGATCCGACATTGTCGACCAGCACGTTGCGTATGCCCTGCTGTGACAAAGCGAGCGAGACATAGGCGGTGACGGGGAAGGCGCGCTTGCTGCCGACGACATAGATGAGGTCCGCCCCGGCGAGGAGTTCGATCATCCGCCGGAATCCGGCGGCGTCGAAACCTTCGCCGACGCGACCGAGCGAGGCCTGCGAGGCCGCGACCAATCCGTTGATGAAATGCAGGTTTTCGTCGCCGTCCGCCGATCCCTCGCCGTGCAGTCGGTCCCTCGGCCACGAGCCCTTCATGTGCTGCTTGAACAGGTCCTGGAAATCGGAAAAGCCCGCATAGCCGAAGATCTGGGCGAAGCGCACGAGCGTCGAGGGCTGAACGCCGGCCTGTTCCGCCACCTGGCTGATCGTGCCCAGCGCGACGTTGCCCGGATGCTGCCACAGGAAGATCGCCACCTGACGCAGTCGCTTGGGAAAATGGATGGTACCGGAGGATAGCACCGCGCGCAGGTCCTCATAGGTTTTCGGCTTGGTGTAGCCGAGTGCGGTGCGGTTCGGCTTGCCGCCGCTCTTGCCACCAGCCGTTCGCGCCGGCCGGATGTCGGAAGTCGCGGGCTTGCGCGGCGGCATCGGCGTCAGCCCTCTATGTGCCGTGCGGTGTCGAAGGCGAATGCCGGCATGATCTTCCTCCCCGTAGGCCGCGCCTGCAGGCCTCCGTCTGCGACCGATGTCGGTGCCGATGATAGGACCATTTCATAATTTGAAAAATAGAAATTCACTTCGAAAACCGCCACCGCCCGTGTATTCCTTCCTGAAACGCAGGGAGAGACGCGATGGTCTACGCGACGGCTGACGGAACGGGCAATGAGCGGCTGAGGGTCGGCATGGTCGGCGGCGGCCAGGGTGCCTTCATCGGCGCCGTTCACCGCTACGCCATGCGGCTTGACGATCGCATCGCGCTGGTGGCCGGCGCGCTCTCCTCCGACCCGGCCAATGCGGCGGCCTCGGCCGCCGAACTCGGCATCGCGCCGAACCGCGCCTATGCCGACTACCGTGAGATGGCGCGCGTCGAGGCGGCACGGCCCGACGGCATCGAGGCCGTCGTCATCGTCACGCCCAACCACCTGCATGCGCCGGTCGCCACCGCCTTCCTCGAAGCCGGCATCGACGTTATCTGCGACAAGCCGCTTTCGACCACTGTAGCGGACGCCGAGGCGTTGGTGGCGTTGACGGCGCGGCTGAAACGCAAGTTCGTCGTCACGCTCAACAACACCGGCTATGCAATGGTACGGCAGGCGCGCGAGATGGTCGCCGCCGGCGCGCTCGGGCGGCTGGTGTCGATCCATGGCTCCTACATCCAGGACTGGCTGACGAAACCGATCGACGCGGAGGGCCAGAAGCAGGCCGAATGGCGCACCGATCCGGCGCGCGCCGGCCAGTCCGCCGTTCTGGCCGATATCGGCGTGCATGCCTTCAACCTCGCCTGCTTCATCTCCGGCCGCGACGCCGAGGCGGTGGCGGCCGATCTCTTCACCGCCGTTCCCGGCCGCCGACTCGACGACAACGCCCATGTGCTGGTGCGCTGGAGCGGCGGCGCGCGTGGCACGATCCTCGCCAGCCAGACCTCGCCCGGCCACGACAACGACCTGTCGGTGCGCGTCTACGGCGACAAGGCCGGGCTGGAATGGCGCGGCACGAGGCCGGAGGAATTGCGCTTCACGCCCTATGGCGAGGAGCCGCGCACCATCACGCGCGGCGGCGCCGGTTCCTTCGGCGAAAGCCGGCGCGTCTCGCGCATGCCGGCGGCGCACCCGGAAGGCTACATCGAGGCCTTCGCCAACCTTTACCGCGACGCCGCTGCCCTCATCGGCGCCCATCGCCGTGGACAGGAAATCGACGACGCCCATCCCGCACTGGTGCCGAACGTCGAGGACGGCGCGCGCGGCGTCAGGTTCGTGGCCGCTGCCGTCGGCTCGCAAGCGAAAGACGGGGCCTGGACAAATCTATAAGGGTCAGGAACCGAGCCGGTCGAGGAAGGCTTTCAGCTCGTCCGGCGGCATGCGCACGATGTGCTTTTCTTCCGGATAGGCCCAGCTCTCGACGTCGGCGACATATTCCCTGAAAGCAGCGATGCGCTCCTGCTGCAGCCGGTCGTATTCTGCGGCGAAGTTGCGGTAGACCTTGGAATGGCGCGGCATGTGGCCGCGATTGGCGCCGAGGATATCCTCGGCGAACAGGTATTGCGCGTCGCAGCCGGTCCCCGCCCCCATGGAAAGAAGGAACAGCGACGTGCGCTTGGAGATCGCCTCGGCGACCTCGACGGGAACCACCTCGATTTCCGCCCCGAAGGCGCCTGCGGCTTCGAGCTGCCTGACCGCCTCGACAATTTCCATGGCGCTGTCGGCGGTCTTGCCGACCGCCCTGAAGCCGCCGGTCCAGGTCCGCCGCGACGGGATCAGCCCGACATGGCCGATCACCGGGATCGCCTCGTCGGCCATGCGCTTGATGGTGGCGTAGCTGGCGCTGCAATAGACGGCGTCGGCGCCGGCCTTCACCATTTTGAACGACCAGCGCACGAAATCGTCGGCCGTGCCGATCTCGTAAAAATTCTCGCCGGGCATGGAAAACAGGCTGGGCGCGACCTCGCGATAAGCGGGATTGAGGATGAGTTCAGGCGTGATCGACACGATGTCGATGCCGGCCTTCTCGGCCGCCTCGGCTTCCTCCATCGTGGTGACGCGCAGCATGGTGAGCTGCCGCTTGCCCTTGATGGCACGCAAATCGGCGATGGTCGGTCTCTTCCGGCTCATGGATATCCTCTTTTTCGCGCGGCAAGCCGGCCTATTCGGCGGCGGCCGGGATCGTCATGTTGTGGAACTCGTCCCGATAGGGCTTGGCCGTCGGCGGCAGCTCGCGCTTGAGGTAATAGTCCTCGTATTTCAGCTGTCGCAAAAGCACCGGCCACACTTCCCGATAGGCATGCCACATGGACGGGTTGGGCTGCGGCAGGTCGTGCTTGATCAATTCATGCAGCTTCGGCAGCGCGTAATAAGGCACCATCGGGAACATGTGGTGCTCGACGTGGTAGTTCATATTCCAGTAGATCCAGCGGCTGACCGGGTTCATGTAGACGGTGCGCGTGTTCAGCCGATGGTCGGTGACGTTGTCGGCCAGCCCGACATGCTGCAACAGGCCCGTCAGGATCATGTGCCAGGAGCCGTAGAGGCGCGGGCCGCCGATCAGCATCAGCGGCAGGACCGAGCGCAGGGCGAGCGCCGCCGCGACGGTTGCGATGTAGATCGCCACATGCCAGCGGGCCGCGACGATAGCCTTGCGGAACTCCATCTCCGGCACGTAGCTCTTTTCCTCGGCGTTCAGCCCGACGAAGGCCTGGCGGAAAAGCGTCGGCAGCGAATAGCGCAGATCGAGCAGGCCGGTGAACATCAACGCCGCCTTCAGAAGGTCCGGCGGGCGCATCACGGCGATCTCGGCATCGCGGCCGACGATGGTGGTGTCGGTGTGGTGGCGGGCATGGCTCCAGCGCCATTGCACCGGGTTGCGCATCAGCATGAAGGAGGCGATCTGGTAGACGACGTCGTTCATCCAACGCGTGCGGAAGGCGGTGCCGTGGCCGCATTCGTGCCAGCGCGAATCGCTGGAGGAGCCGTAGAGCACGCCGTAGACGAGGAAGAACGGCACGCACCACCAGGTGCCCCAGAAGAAGACCGCCCCGGCGGCCGAGCCGAGGATCAGCGCGATCCACAGGACCGTGTCGCGGATCGCCGGTCCGTCGGAGCGCTGCATCAGTTCCTTCATCACCTTGCGGGGCACGTCGGTGTGATACCATTCGGCCGAGGCCAGCCCCGTCTCTATGGCGCGTCTGGTGCTTTCGCCGACGAGGCTGTAGTCGCGTTTCGTCTTCTGGAACGTCGCCGTCGTCATCGCTGGCCTCCAAGGGTCGTGAACCTGCCGGACGGGGCCGGGTAGTCTTCGTCGGGCTGTTCGGTGATCGCGCGGATGCGGCGCTCCGCCGCCGCGATTTCCTCCGCGCCGTCGAGCACGCGGAAAGTCGTGTCGTAGGCGCGGCTGTCGCCGTGCTCCAGCCAGATCATTTCGCCGCGTTCGCGCGCGGCGGCGTCTCCCAGGACATGGTGCGTCGAAGGCTCGATGCCAAGCGCGTAGGAGCCAGCCTGGAAATTCTGCCACTCGTAGAGGCAAGGAAACTGGTCCTTGCGCGTCTCGACCTCGAAGCCGAGGCCGATGCGATCGTTGACCAGCGCCACCGGCACGAGGCCAGCCCCGTCCGCCGCCGTCTCGTGCTCCCACACCTGCTCGCGGAAATCATGGCGCGGCGCCGGCAAGGTGCGGTAGCCGACGCCTTGCCGACGATAGCTATCGGCATGCGCGGCCCACACCGCCTCGCGGATCGGCGCCAGATAGCGCGAGCCCTCGTCCAGCACCGGATGGCCGATGTTGACGTGGTAGAAGAACATGTGCGGCGTTTTCAGGAAGCCGTGGTTGACCACCCTGTCCGACAGGCGGATCTCGTTGGAGCCGACATCGGCCTCGATGCGCCGCATCAGGTGCAGGTCTTCGCCGAAGACGGCCGCCTGCTGCACGATACCTTCCGCCCAAAGCACGCAGCGATCCCCTTCCCAGCGCTCGCCATGGCCGGTCAGCCGCGCGGGAATGGCGCTGACGCGGCCATGCAGGCCGTGTCGCACCGTCGCCTTGCCGGGATAGTTGTAAGTCTCGGCCGACACTTCGGCAGGACCAAGTGTGTGGTCGAGGCCGCAGGTCAGGAGCAGGCCGGAAAAGGAGCGCGCCCAGCCAAGCCCCTGCTCGCCCTCGACGTCGTGCAGGCCGGGATGGCGGAAGCCGCTCGGCGAATGCCAGCCGATCGCCCGGCCCTTGTAGTCGCAGTCGGCGATGTCGAGCGCGCGGTCGACCAGCGCGGTGAAGCGCAGGCCGGTGCCGGTGCGGAACTCCAGCATGCGGATGCCGCGCTCCACCCCGTCGCCGAGCGTCATCAACCGCACGCCGGCGAACTGCGAGAGCGAGCCGGTGCGCTCGGCGAGTTGCCGGCGCGAGAACGTCTGTCCGTAGAGGTCCACCATGATCGCTGGCTTGCTTCGATTGCCTTCGCGGCTGTTCCCGGAGGCCTAATGCGCCACCGCGCTCCTGAGTTCGCTTTCCGACATGCCGGTGATCACCTCCTCGACATGCCGAACGGTGGTCTTCTTCGGATCGATGTCGTCGGCCACCACCTTGCCCTGCCGCATGACCACGATGCGGTCGACCACCTCGAAGACGTGATGAATGTTGTGGGCGATGAAGATGCAGGAATGGCCGGTGTCGCGCGCGTTGCGCACGAAGCGCAGCACGCCTTGCGTCTCCGCCACGCCCAGATTGTTCGTCGGTTCGTCGAGGATGATAAGGTCGCTGTGGAAGTGCATGGCGCGTGCAATGGCGACGGCCTGCCGCTCGCCGCCCGACAGCGAGCCGATCGGCGTCGTCACCGGGATGTTCTTGGAGATGCCGACGCGTTTCAGCAGCGCGGTCGCCACTTCCTCCATCTTGGCCTGGTCCATCCTGTTGAAGAAGCCCGGCCCCTTGATCGGCTCGCGGCCGAGGAACAGGTTGCGGGCAATGGAAAGCTGCGTGACCAGCGCCGAATCCTGATAGATCGTCTCGATGCCGTTGGCGATGGCGTCGGCCGTGCTGCGCATGTCGACCTTCTTGCCCTTTATCGAGATGGTGCCGCCGGTGGAGCGCACGGCCCCCGACAACACCTTGATGAGCGTCGATTTGCCGGCGCCGTTGTCGCCGAGCAGGCCGACGATCTCGTTCTTGAAGACACGGAAGGTGACGCCGTCGAGGGCGCGGACGCGGCCGTAATACTTGCTGACATTGTCCATCAGGACGAGTTCTTCGGCCATTGTCCTAATTCCCTGACTGGTGCCGGCGCTCGAGGCCCGAATGCAGCGCCATCATGCCGAGGATGATCGCGCCGATGAAGATGTTGTAGGCTAGGCCCGGCACGCCGACCATGACGATGCCGTTGCGCATGATGCGCAGGATGAAGATGCCGATCACCGTGCCGATGATGGTGCCGCGCCCGCCGGTCAGCGCCGTGCCGCCGATCACCACCATAGCGATGACTTCGAGCTCGTAGCCGGTGCCGCTGTTGGGGTTGGCGGCCGACGTGCGGATCGAGCTGATGATGCCGGCGAAGGCCGAGAGCACCGCCGACAGCACGAACAGGATGATCTTGGTGCGGCCGACATTGACGCCGCGCGCCTGCGCAGCGCCGGGATTGCCGCCGGAGGCCTGGACCCAGTTGCCGAACTTCGTCTGCGTCAGCACGTAGCCGAGAATGACGGCGGCGAGGATGAACCAGAACAGCGACATGTAGATGCGGAACGGCCCGACATAGAAGTCGCCGACGAGGACTTCCGCCAGCCATTGCCCGCTGGCGTCCCAGGTGCGCTGCGGGAAGCCGTCGGTGATGAACAGCGCCGTGCCACGCGCGATCAGAAGCATGCCGAGCGTCACCAGGAAGGACGGGATTTTCAGGCGGATGACGAACCAGCCGTTGACGAAGCCGATCAGCGCCGCGATCAGCAGGCCGGCGACGAAGGCGGCCTCCAGCGGCAACGCACCGCTGTTGAACAGCGACCACATGATCACCGGCGACAGGCCGAAGACCGAGCCGACCGACAGGTCGAATTCGCCCGACGTCATCAAGAGCGTCATGCCCAGTGCGACAAGGCCGAGCTCGACCGAGAAGGCCAGCGTGTTGGAGATGTTGAGCACCGACAGGAACTGCGAATTGATCGACTGGAAGACGACCAGTTCGACGATGAGCAGGACGAGCGGCCCGAATTCGGGTCTGGAGAACAAACGTTGCATGTCCGACTTTCAGGGCTGCGTTGCGGGTGCGGCGGGGCGGCCGGTTGCCTGGGGGTTGTCTCCGCGACGCGCATTGCGCCGCGGAGACAAGGGTGCGCGGGCCTTATTTGGCCGACATGACCTTGGCGTAGACGTCCGCCGTGTCCTTCTCGTAGAGCGCGCCGGTGGTGATGTTGAAGGCTGGCGGCACGCCGTCGGTGGCCATCATGGCAAGCGTGAGCGCCAGATAGCTGGTCGCCTGCGGATCCTGCCACTGGGCGGCGTTGACGTAGCCCTCGGTGACCTCGCTGGTGGTGTCGAGCGAATTGCCCCAGCCGACGACCGGGATTTCGCCCGCCTTGACGCCGACCTGGTCGAACACGCGCTTGATCGAGCCGGTGGCCAGATCGCCGAGGCCGATGATGGCCTTGATCTTGGCCTTGTTGGCGTTGAGGTAGTCGCTCATGCGGGTGATGATCTCGGCCTGGTCGAGCGTCGTCTCGGTGACCTCATAGGTTATGCCGAGCGGATCGAAGACCTCCTTGATGCCCTTCGTTTCCTCGACGCCGTAGCTGGCGCCGGGGACCTCGACGGGCATCCAGACGAAATCGCCCTTCTTCACGAAGTTATGGTCGACGAGATACTGCGCCCAGCCCTTGCCGACGACGACCAGATCGGTGCCGACATAGGCCTGGAAGTGCGCCGACGGGTCGGGCGTGTTGAAGTTGATGAGCGGGATGCCTGCCTGCTTCGCTTCCTTGACGATGTCGACCAGGCTACCCGGATCGGGGCTGGTGGTGACGATACCGTCGGCCTTGGCGGCGATGGCCGCGCGCAGCGCTTCCTGCTGGGCCGGGACGTCGCCGTTGTGGAACGAGGTCTTGACCGTCTGGCCGGTCGATTTCGCCCACATCTCGGCGCCTTGCAGGAAGTAGGTCCAGACCGGGTCGGCCGGGCTGCCGTGCGAAATCCAGTAGAACGTCTTGGCCTGCGCCGCGAGCGGCAGGACCATCGCAAGGACCATGCCGTAGATGAGCAGTCTCAGTTTACTCAACATCGATTACCTCCCATTTTGAAAACAAACTTCTTCATCCTCCCGCCCGGTAATCCGGCCGCTCAAAGGCCGTTGGCGCGGAACTTGCCGTCCAGGAATTTCTTGGCGCGCGGAATGTCATCCTCCGCCAGATGCTCGATGATGACCGGGATGTTGGAGTGCTTGCGCGCCAGCAATTGCAGATAGAGGTCGTAGTCCAGCTCGCCGAGGCCGGGCGCCGGCAGCTCGATCTCGCCGACGCCACGGAAGGTGTGGCTCTCCATCGCGTCGGCGTCGCCGATGTCGGCGTGCTTCTCAGACTTGTCGGTGCCCGAGCGCTTCACGTCCTTGGCGTGGGCGATCTTGATCTTGTCCTGCAAGGTGTCGAACACCTGATGCAGGATCGTGCCCATGCGGTCGATGTTGTGGCTCTCGAAATAGTTCGTCGGGTCCATCAAGAGGCCGAGGCCGGGATGGTCGACCTGGGCGAACATCTTCACCGTCTCCTCGACCGAACCGACGACGTTGTTGACGTAGGTTTCCAGGCAGAACACCGCGCCGTGGTCGTAGGCGAGCTGGGCCAGCTCGGCGATCACCTTGCGGCATTCCTCGAAACCTTCCTCGGTCTTGTTCTTGGGATGATGCACCCAGTCGGACTCGGTGTTGAAGGTGCCGGTCTCCGAGATCACATAGGCCGAGCCGAAGTCGCGCGCGTGGCGGATGATCTCCTTGAGGTAGCCGACGCGCTTCGCCCGCTCGTCCTTGTCCGGGTGGATGATGTTGGTGTAGCCGGAAACGCAGCAGATCGGCAGGTTGTGGTCGCGAAAGACGTCGCGCACCTTCTTCGCCTTGTCCCTGGTGATCTGGCCGGCGGACAGGTCGATGTCCTTGAAATGCAGGTCGAGCTGCACGGTGTTGAAGTCGAGCGCGCGAATCTTCTTCGCGGTCTCCTCGAGGCCATACGGGAAGTAGCCCGTGAAAATGCCAGCTTGCATCATGATAGAAAACTTCTCCCTATACGGACTCCAGTAGGCTTGACGACCGGCCGGCCGCGAATGGCGGTTCAGCCGGAGAAAACCTCCGACAGCCTGACGGTTCGTCTCTCCTCGATCGAGCGGTAGCCGGCCTCGACCAGCGCCATGGTGCGCACGTTGTCGACAATCGACAGCGCCGGCGGCGTTCCGGTCTTCACGGCATGCTGAAGCTGTTCCATGACGCCGATGAAGGCATGCGGGAACCACATCGTTTTCCAGGTCGGCGTCACCCATTCGCCGCCGGTCGTTTTCGTCGAGGCGTAGGTCAGCGTGGAGGCAACTCCCGTCGGCCAGCCGATCGTGCCCTTGGCGACGCCCTCGGTGCCGTCGACGCGCCAGGCGATATGCTGGTCGTCCTTGTATCCCTCCGCGCGCGGTCCGGACCACACGTCCTCCAGCGACACCGCCAGCACGCCGGACGGAAAGCGCAATGTCGAGACGGTGATGCCGTCCGAATGCGGGAAGGTGGTGCGCGGGTCCTTGCGGGTCAGCGTGGTGATCTCGTCTGGGTCGCCGAACAAGAAGCGCAGCACGTCGAGATGATGCACGGCCATGTTGGACAGCGTCAGCCGGTCGTAGTCGCGCAGAAAACCCTGCCAGTGCGGAATGGCGTGCATGTCGATTTCCGCGAAGACGATGTCGCCCAGCGCGCCCGAATCCATGATCTGCTTGAGCACGCGCATCGACTGGTCGTAGCGCATGTTCTGGTTGACCGACAGGATCTTGCCGGAGGCCGCCGCCTCGTCGCGCAGCCGGATCGCCTCCTCCAGCGACAGCGCCAGCGGCTTCTGGGCGAGGATCGCCTTGACGTGCTTCTGCTTCAGCGCGTGGCGGATCAGTTGCGGCTGCTGGTCCGGCGGAAAGGCGAGATCGACGATCTCGACCTCAGGGTCCTCGATCAGCGCCAGCGGCGTGTCGTGCACCTTTGGAATGCCCCAGCGGGCGGCAATCTTTTCGGCATTTGCCTTCGTGCGTGAGGCGATAGCCGCCACCGGAAAGCCGGCTTCATGGTAGGCGGCCAGATGGCACTCGGCCATGATCATGCCGGCGCCGATGCAGCCGATCCGGTAGTCCCTGGCGCGGATTTTGGCGTCCGGCTCGAATCCCCTGGCGTCTGCCACGCTCGTCAAGTCCCCTCGCTCGACACGGCAGCGCACATCGCGCACCGGCCGGACCGAAATTTCGATGCTCGGGGCTCCTCCCCCTTCGGACGCTGTCAGCAATCCGCAAGAGGGATATTGACGAGGCAAACCATCATAGTCAACATCAATACTTATCAAAAACCATCATTTCGGCGTGCGGAAAATGGAGTTCGACGCCGGGGGGGTCAACCAATGCTGTACAGGCTCGTTTCCGGGGCAAAATCGGCAGGACCTGCGCTCACCGGCATGTGCCGGCGAGTGCACCGCGACTTGTGCCGGGCCGGCGCCCGCATCATTATCGCCGGCCGGAATCAATTCGGGTTCCGGCTTTCCGTCCCATGCCGCGCCGCGGTTGCAACCGTTATTGAGAGGCAGGCCAGCCGTGCGCTTCACGCTCACTGACGTCGCCCGCGAAGCCGGGGTTTCGCCGGCGACGGCCGACCGCGTGCTGAACAACCGTTCGGGCGTGCGCCCGCGCACCCGCGAGATCGTGATGGAGGCCGCCCGGCGTCTCGGCTACATCGCCGATGCGGGCGGGCGCCTTGCCGCCGCGCACGAGACGGAGGTCGTGCGCCTCGATTTCATCCTGCCGGAAGGCACGAACACCTTCATCAAGATGCTGCATCGGCAAATCGAGGCGCAGGCGCAGGCGCGTCCCGACCTCGACGTTCACATCACGGCGATAGAAGGCTTCAGCCCCGACCGGCTGGCCAAAAGCCTGTCCGAACTGCCGCCCGCCGCGCGCGGCGTCGGCGTCATCGCGCTCGACCATCCGACGGTACGTGAGGCGCTGCGCTCGCTGGCGGCGAGCGACGTCAAGGTGGTGACGATCGCCTCCGACATCCTGCATGTGCCGCGCGTCGCCTATATCGGCATCGACAACCGGGCAGCTGGGCGGCTCGCCGGCTATGTCATGAGCCGCTTCATGGGCACCGGCCGGGCCGGCAAGGTGGCGCTGTTTGCCGGCTCGCTGTCCTATCGTGGCCATGAAGAGCGCGAGATGGGCTTTCGCCACCTGCTGGCCGAGGAGCATTCGCATATCGAGATCGTCGAACTGCGCGAGATGCTCGACGATCGCGAGCGCGCCTATTCGGAGGCGGCGGCCCTGCTCGACCGTCATCCCGACCTCGCCGGCATCTACAACATCGGTGCGGGCAATCCGGGCATCGCGCGCGCACTGAAGGAACGCGGCCGTGAGCGCTCGGTGGTGTTCGTCGGCCATGAGGTGACGGAGGGCACCAAGTCGCTGCTGCTCGACGGCACGATGGACGCCGTCATCGACCAGAACCCGCGCGTCGAGGCGCGCGAGGCGCTGAACGTGCTGTCGAACGCCGTACGCGGACAGGCCGGCGACTACCACCCGCCGAGGTTGCAGATCGTCTTCAAGGAAAACATTCCCGAAATCTGACCGGCCGGTCTGTCAGGATTTCGCCACCGGACGGCTGCGCATCATCGCCACCGTCTCGCGTTCGGCGCGTCGACAGACCTGCGGCGGCAGGCCGCGCAGGATCAGGTCGCTGTCAGCGACGACCAGGCGGCCGATCTCCAGGAAGGCATCGCGCGTGCCGCCGCTGCGGTGGCTGGAGAGGATGACGCCGTCGAGGCTCCGCAGCGCAGAATCCGCAGGCAACGGCTCGACCGGGAAGACGTCGATGCCAGCACGCACATGGCCGCTGCGCACGGCCTCCTCCAGCGCCGCGAAATCGACGATGCCGGCGCGGCTCATGAGCAGCAGCACCGAGCCGCGCCGCATCAACTGCAATTCGCGCCGGCCGATGAACCCCTGGTTCTCGCTGGTCGAACTGGCGAACAGGAAGACGACGCGCGCCTGCTGGAAGACGGCGTCGAGGCTGGCGGGAACGCAGCCCTGCTCGCGGATGCGCCGCTCCGACAGCCACGGATCGAACGCCAGAACCTCGCAATGGAACGGCGTGAGCATCTTGCGCAAGGTGCTGCCGAGGTCGCCGAGGCCGACAATGCCTATTGTCGCGCCGCTGAGCAGGAAGCTTTCGGCATTGCTTTCGAGGCCCCACGCCTCCGATTTCGACCGGAAGTTCTCATGCGTCGCGGTGATGCCGCGGCACAGGTCCAGCGCCATGCCGAGTGCCGTCTCGGCGACCGAGGTGGCGAAGACCGGGCTGATGTTGAGAACGTGAATGCCGTACCGGAAGCACCAGTCATAGTCGACATTGGGCAGGAAATTGCCCTCTATGTTGAAGATCGCCCTGAGCCTGCCCATGCGCGAAAGCCGCTCGGTCGGCAGGTCGATCTGGCCGATGACGATTACCGCCTGCGCCAGCGCGGCGTCCAGATCATGATCGGAAAGGCGTTGTCCGTCGGCATGGACGCGCAAGGTGCCGAGCGCCCTCAGTCGGGCCATCGCCTCCGGCTCGAAGATCAGGTCCAGCGTCCGCGGCTCAGGATCGGCAATGAGGATCAGGGGTTTATCCGGCGCGGTCGACATCGATCTTCAATCCCCCATTTTGCCGCCGCACCGAAACGGCGGCGACCGCCACGAAACCGACGCGGCCGGTCCAGTATAGGCATCGCCTCAGGTATCGGTAGAGGCATCGGTAGGGTCACGGACCGGAACCGCTGCATTGCGTCACCGATTTTGCTGTGAATTCAATCGGAAACCTATTGCTGATTGCAATGAATGGCGCAACCTCCCGATATGGTGGCAGAACAGGTCGAGTTGGCGTTGCTGGAGGACACGTTCGTCCCCACCGACGGTTTGCAGCCGCCGTTTTCCAGCCGGATGTCGAGCATAGCGCAAAGAACGGGCGGCACGCTTCTGTTCGATGTCAGGGTTTTCGACGATGCAGACGTGGAGCGGCTGGCCGCCATCGGCTACGACGGAATCGGAACCGCCATTGTCACCCTGGCGAAGTCCGGCGCGGTCGACTGCGCGACTTCCATCGGTTCCTCGATGACTGAACACGTCGGTGCACTCACGGACTGGGCTCGATTGCCGTTGCCGCAGCAAGCCGCCACGGACCATACGCACACCGCGACGCTGCTGATGGCGGCGCTGCGGAATGGGTGAGACCGTTGAATCGGGAACTCCAACGCCACCTGAGCCCCGACGCACGAACGCGCGTGCTGTTTTATCAGCGGCCTGACGGCGCTTTCGGGTATTCGGTGGAGCAGTTTCAAATCGACGACTGGCCGGAAGACAACTACCACGACGAATACTGGGAAACCCGGACGGACAGAAACGCGATCTTCCACAGCCTGGAAGCGGCGATCAAGGAGGCCGCCGTCGAGTTTCCGTGGTTGCGGAATCGTACGCGATCCTGAAATCCATGCCCCGTCTCGCAAGGCCGCGATCAGGTCAGACGTTCGGCCGACCTTCCGCAAACGCGAGCGAGTGAATGGAGCGTGGCGTGGCCGCCCCTATCCGGCTCCGGTCTCGTCCAGCCGGTCGCACAGCATGCTCCACGGCAAAAGCGCGTTGGGCGCGTGCCTGAGAAGGCCGTGCAGGGGAATCGCGCGCGGGGCGGCATAGGGGATCGGCAGCGCTTCGGGATCGGCGCCGGCGGCCCAGTCGGCGACTGCCGCGCCCATCGCCGTGGTCATCGCGATGCCGCGACCGTTGCAGGCGAAGCCGGCGATCATGCCGGGGCCAAGGTCGACGAGATGCGGCAGGAAATCCGGCGCGACCGCGGCCAAGCCCGACCACGCATGTTCGATCGGCGGAATATCCGGCAGGTCGAGCTTTTCCGCCAACCGCCTATGGATGGCCCTCGGCACGCGCTCGGCGGCGCCGGGGCTGAAGATGTGCATGCCGCCGCTGATCAGGCGGTTGTCGGCATCGAAGCGGAAGGTGAAGAGATTGCGCCGCGTATCCGAAACGCACTGGTTGCCGGGCAGAAGCCGCAGCCGCGCCGCCATAGGTAAGGGCCGCGTCGCGATCTGGAAGACGCGCAGCGGGAAATAGCTGCGCGCAAGCTGCGGAAAAAGCGGCCCGCCATAGGCGTTGGTCGCCACGAACACTTTTGCGGCGCGCACCTCGCCTTTCGCCGTCGCCAGCCGGTAGCCGCCGGCGTCACGGCGGATCGCGGTCACGCGGGTCCGCTCGAAAATGCGGGCGCCGGCCGCTTCGACGGCGTCGGCTAGCCCCAGCGCATAGACGACGGGATCGAGCACGCCGCCGGAGCGGTCGATCCAGCCGCCGGCATAGCCCCCGGCGCCAGTCAACGCCTCCACCTGCTGTGCGTCCAGCACCTCGACCGGACGTCCCCGCTTCGCCCATTGCGCGGCGCGCGCCTTCACTTTGGCGAAAGCGGCCTCGGTGTGCGCCGGCTGGATCCAGCCACTGCGGTCGGCGGCGCAGGCGATGGCGTGGCGCCGGATCAGCTCGAAGACAAGATCGCCGCTGGCGGCGGCGAAATCCACCAGCCGCTCGCCACGCTCGCGGCCGAGTTCGGCCACGATGTCGTCGGGGTCGCGCTTGGCGAAGTTGGGCACGACGAAACCGGCATTGCGGCCGCTCGCACCCCAGGCGACGGCCTCGGCCTCCAGCACGACGACCGACAGGCCTTTCGCCACCGCATGCAGCGCGCTCGACAGGCCGGAAAAGCCGCCGCCGACGATCGCCAGGTCGGCGTTAGCCGATCCATCCAGCGCGGGCCGGTCGCGGCGGCCCTGCGCCACCGCCTGCCAGAGCGAAATCCCGCTCATGAAGGCTTGCGTGCCTTCAGGCCGAAACGGCGGCGGTAAGTCAAATTGCCGAACAGGCCGTTCGGCCGGAACAGCAGGATGACGCACAGCATCACGCCGATGGCGACGATTTGCAGCGAGGCTGCGCGCGCCTGCTGCTCGGGCGGGAACAGCGTGGCCGTCAGCGCGCCGGAGCCGGCCCAGATCGCCCAAACAAGCACCGAGCCGACGACGGCGCCCAGATTGCTGCCCGACCCGCCGACGATCAGCATCACCCAGACCTGGAACGTCAGCATCGGCGCATAGTTGTCGGGCGCGATGAAGCCGGTGAAATGCGCTTGCACAGCGCCGGCCAGCCCCATGAGTGCGCCACCGACGGCGAAGGCCTGTACCCGGTAGAAGCGCGCGCTCTTGCCGAGTGAGATCGCCGCGCGCTCGTCCTCGCGCAGCGCCTTCAGCACCCGGCCCCAAGGGCTGCGGGACAGATGTTCGAGCGCCAGGTAGGCGAGCAGCGTCACCACCGCCACGATGGCGAGGTTGGAGAGATTGAACAGCAGCGGCGTTTCGGCAAGGCCGGCAAAGGGGCGCGGAATGAAGCCGACGCCGAAGGCGCCGCCGGTCAGCTTCTGCGCGTTCAGCGCGACGAGCTGGACGACGACCGAAACGCCGAAAGTGGTGATGGCGAGATAATCCGACCTGAGCCTGAGCGTGGCGAAGCCGGTGATGGCCGCAGCGATGCCGGAAACCGCCATGGCGCCGGCCCAGCCGATCAGGATCGGCAGGCCGAAGCCACCGAGGCGCGTCGGATCGTCCGGCGTCGTCATTAGCGCCGACGTGTAGGCGCCGATCGCCACGAAGCCGGCGACGCCGACGTTGAACAGGCCGGTCAGCCCCCATTGCAGGTTGAGCCCGAGGCTGATGATGGCGAAGATCAGCGCCGTGGTGAGGAAGAAGGCGCCGTAGCCGATCAGGTCCATCATCGTTCCTTCACCCCGAAAAGGCCGATGGGCCGCACGAACAGCACCGCCATGAGAATGACGAAGGAGACGGCGGCGCGCCATTCGGCGCCGACGAACTGCACGGCGGCGGCCTCCGCCAGCCCGATGATGAGCCCGCCCAGCACCGCGCCCGGCACGGAGCCGATGCCGCCGAGGATCGCCGCCGCGAACATCGGCAACAGCATGTCGAAACCCATCAGCGGCCTGATCTGGACGAGGATGCCGACCATGGTGCCGGCCACGCAAGCGAGCGCCGCGCCGAGCAGCCAGGTAGCGCGCACCACCCTGGCGACGTCGATGCCGACGACGCGCGCCAGCGCCGGGTTCTGGCTGACCGCCTGCATGGAGCGGCCGGTCTGGGTGCGCGTCATTAACAGATGCGTCGCCGCCACCAGCACCGCCGTCAACACCAGAAGCGCGACCTGGTCCGGCGTGATGCGAATGCCGAAACCGACCGGCATGGCGATCTGGATCGCCCGCGAGAAATAGGTCGGGCGCGAGGTGAAGACAAACTCCAGCAGGCTGCGCAGCGCCATCGAGGCGCCGAAGGATGCCATGACGACGATGATCGACTGCCCCCTGGCCCTCAGCCGCGAAAACAGCACGGCGTCGAGCGCCAGCGCCAGCAGCCCGGTCAGCGCACAGCCGACAACGAGGGCGACCAGCAGCGGCCAGCCGAAGGAAAACGGGCCGATCGGCGCCACCTTGCCGACCATGGCGCCGATGGCGCCGACAACGGCCAGCGTCGCGTAGGTGCCCCAGGCCATGAAGTCGCCATGGGCGAAATTGGAGAAGCGCAGGATCGCATAGGTCAGTGTCACGCCGATGGCGCCGAGCCCGATCATCGAACCCGTCAGCAGGCCGTCGACAACGAATTGCAGGTTCATGCCTCGCCTCCCCTCGACGGCTGCGCGCGCTGGCCGAGATAGAGCTCGGCGACGACCGGATCGTTCCACAGTTCGGACGCCACACCTTCGTGCGCCTCCCTGCCCTCGACCAGCACATAGGCGCGGTCGCCGATGGCGAGCGCCGCCTTGGCGTTCTGCTCGACCAACAAAATGGTGACGCCGGCCTTGCGGATGTCGGCCAGCATGGAAAACACCATGGCGACGAGCTTCGGCGAAAGCCCCGCAGAAGGTTCATCCAGCACCAGCAGCTTCGGCTCGACGATCAGCGCCCGCGCCACCGCCAGCATCTGCCGCTGGCCGCCCGACAGGTTGCCGGCGGCGGTGCGGCGGAACGTCCTCAGGTCGGGAAAGGTGTCGTACATCCGCGCGATGCGCTCCACCGCCTCTTTTGCCTTGAGGATGCCGCCGGCGGTCTTCAAATTGTCGTCCACGCTCATCAGCGGAAAGATGTTTTCCGTCTGCGGCACGAAGGCCAGGCCCATGCGCACCATGCGGTGTGCCGGCACGGCGGTGATGTCGGTCCCGTCGAGCAGCACCTTGCCCGCCGACACCGGCACCAACCCGGCGATGGCCTTGATGAAGCTCGACTTGCCGGCGCCGTTCGGGCCGAGCACGACGACGATCTCGCCGCGCTCGACGCGGATCGAGGCGCCGCGCACGATCGGCACGCCCGGCTCGTAGCCGGCGACGAGGCCGTCGACCTGGAGCACCGGGCCGCTCATGCCGCCTCTCCGGGTTGGGCCGCGCCGCCGAGATAAGCTTCGATGACGCGCGGGTCGCGCGCCACTTCCGCCGCGGTGCCCTCGCAGATGAGCTGCCCGGCGGCCATGACCAGCACGCGATGGCAAAGCCGGCTCACCATGTCGATGTTGTGCTCGATGAGCAGGAAGGTGACGCCGCGCTGGTTGATCTCGCGGATGCGATCGATGATGACCTCCAGCAGCGTGGCGTTGACGCCGGCTGCCGGCTCGTCGAGCAGGATGATCGCCGGATCGGCCATCATCACCCGTGCCAGTTCGAGCAGCTTGCGCTGGCCGCCCGAAAGCACCCGCGCCGGCTCGTGCGCCAGCCGCGACAGGGAAACAAGGTCGAGCAGATCCATCGCCTTTTGCTCGGCGGCACGCTCCTGCGCGGCGACGCGGAACGGTTGCAGGAAATTGGTGAGCAGCCGCTCGCCCGCCTGCCCCTGCTCGGCCAGCATGACGTTCTCTACCAGGCTGAGATTGGCCAGCGGCCGCGGGATCTGGAAGGTGCGGCCGAGGCCACGGCCGATGCGGCGATGCGCCGGCTCGCCCGAAACGGTGACACCGTTCAGCAAGATCTCGCCGCTGCTCGGCGCGACGCTGCCGGCCAGCAGGTCGAACATGGTGGTCTTGCCGGCGCCGTTCGGCCCGATCAACCCGAGGATTTCGCCCTCGCGCACATCGAACGATACGTCGTTGACGGCATAGAGGCCGCCGAAATGCCGAACGACATTGCGCGCGCCGAGTACGGTACTTCCCTGTGCCAGCCTGTCGGTCGAAGCCACGTTCGCCATTCCTCCCAAGAAGGCGCCCCTCTCGTTTCGCAATTTTGATCTGTGATCACACTTGCTATGATCAAAATATTAGGCTTAAAATATTTCGCAAGCGGAAAATGGGATGGAGCATGCTGAAGAGCGCCGCTGAGAGGAACGACATCTTCGCCGCCCAGCTTGCGCCGGTGGGGCGCGAGACGGTGCAGGATCGCGTCTACGCGGAACTGCGCCGTGCGCTGATCGGCGGCCTGTTCGCGCCCAGCCAGGTGCTGACCATCCGCAGCCTCGCCAGCGCGCTGTCCACCAGCACCATGCCGGTGCGCGAATCGATCAGTCGGCTCATTACCGAAAAGGCGCTGGAGGCACTGCCCAACCGCTCCGTGCGCGTGCCGCCGGTCACCATCGAGCGCATGGACGACCTGTTGCGCACCCGCATCCTGATCGAGGGCGAGGCCATCGCGCTCGCCGCGCCGCGCATGACGCCGCACGCCATCGCCTCCGTCGAGGCGCTGCTGGCCGAGTGGGACGACATGCGCGCGCCGGCGCAGGAAAAGGACGTCGACAAGGAAGTCACGCTGAACCAGCGCTTCCATTTCGAGATTTACCGCGCCTGCGGCTCGGCCGTGCTGATGCCGATGATCGAGAGCCTGTGGCTGCAATCCGGCCCCTGCATCCGCGTGGCGATCTACGCCTTCTCCGAGGCCGGCGAGGTCGATACGGCGCGCTACCACCGCGCCATCGTCGCAGCGCTCGCCGCACAGGACGCCGAGGCGGCGCGCGAGGCACTGGTGGCCGACATCAGCCGGCCCTTCGCCTATCTGCGCAACAAACTGGAATCCGACGCCGAGAACCGGGAAGGCTCACAATGACGAACCGCGCCATCGCCATCACCGAGCCGAAATCCGGCCTCTCCGTCTTAGCCCCGCTGCTGGCCGACAAGGCGCCGGCCAACGCCGCCTTCCTGTGGGAATACCTCAGCGAACCACGTGTGGTCGGCGGCATCCATGCCATGTGGACCGGGCCGGAAATCTCCTGCCCGATCCCGGCCTCCCATCTTGAGGGCGTGTCCTATGCCGCCGCCCTGCCGGCGGAAAACGCGACGCTCACCCCCCAGCCGGGCGATATCGTGCTCTCCTACGTGCCGCCGCGCATGTGGGGCGGCAGCCCCAGCGCGATCTTCGACATCGGCCTGTTCTACGGGCCGGGTGCCCGCCTTTTGTTCCCGATCGGCTGGCTGCCCGGCAGCGTCGTCGCCCAGGTCCGGCCGCAGGAGCGGGAGGCGCTGGCGGCCGGCTGCGCGGCCATCCGCAGGACCGGCGCCTGCGAGGTGACGTTTAGCCGAGCGGAGGCCTGACCATGTCTGGGGAACGAGACGACGGCTTCGAGCTTTACGACCTGCGCGTCGAGGCGGTCATCCCGGAAGGCAAGCCGGTCTATTGCGGCGCCAAGGCGGGCGACCATTTCGAGCTGCGCGGCGAGATGCTCTCCCTGCCGCCCGGTCAGGGCTTTTCCATCTATTCCATCGCCGCCGTGCTGCCGCTGCTCGCCGCCAAGCAGCGCCAGACGCATCCGAACGACTGGATGACCTCGGACGCCGAGATCGCCTGTCCCGATCCGAACTGCGGCAGCCGGCTGAGGATCGTCCGCCTCGGCAAGCGCCGCTTCAGCCATGCCGAGACGACGGCGGTGCCGCTGCCGCAGGAGAACGACTGACATGACCACGACCTTCGAACTCGCCCCCGGCTATGTCATCCCGCGTGTCATCCGCGGCGGCTGGCAGCTTGCCGGCGGCCACGGCGCTATCGACCGCGAGCAGGCGGTGAACGACCTCGTCGCCGCCTTCGACGCCGGCATCACCACCTACGACTGCGCCGACATCTATACCGGCGTGGAGGAACTCATCGGCGCCGCACGGCTGAAGCTCGCATCCGAGCGTGGGTTGGACGTCGCCGCGCGCATGAAGGTGCACACCAAGCTGGTGCCGGACCTCGAAGCGCTGTCACGCATCAGCCGTCCCTACATTCGCGGTATCGTCGACACCTCGCTGAAGCGCCTGAAGACCGAGCGGCTGGACCTCGTGCAGTTCCACTGGTGGGACTATGCGCTGCCCGGCTATGTCGAGGCGATGGGCTGGCTGGACGAGATGCGGGCCGAAGGCAAGATCCGCAACCTCGGCACCACCAATTTCGACGTACCGCACCTTGCCGAGATCGTCGACAGCGGCATTCGTCTGGTCAGCCAGCAGTTGCAGTACTCCGTGCTCGACCAGCGGCCGCTCAACGGTTTTGCCGACTTCGCCCGCGAAAACGGCATCAAGTTCCTGTGCTACGGCACGGTGGCCGGCGGCTTCCTCAGCGAGAAATGGCTGGGCGCGCCGGAACCGGATATGCAGTTGGAGAACCGCTCGCTGGTGAAATACAAGCTCATCATCGACGATTTCGGCGGCTGGGCGCTGTTCCAAGACCTGCTGCGCGCTCTGAAGGCGGTGGGCGACCGCCACGGCGTCGACATCGCCACCGTCGCCGGCGCCTGGGTGCTGCGCCAGCCGCTCGTCGCCGCCGTCATCGTCGGCGCCCGCAACCGGGACCATGCGCTCGCCAATGCCGGCATCATGGACGTCGTCCTGAGCGACGCCGATCTCGCCGCCATCCAGGCCGTCATCGACAGGAGCAGCGGCCCCGAGGGCGACGTCTACACGCTGGAGCGCGACCGCACCGGCCGGCACGGCTCGATCATGCACTACAACCTGAACGCGGGGAAGAAATGAGCCTCCCCGCCACCCTGTTCGACCGCGCCTCCGCCGAGGTCATCGCGCTGCACCGATTCTTCGTCCAATGGTACAACCGCGCCACGGCGGATGCGGCCGACTTTTCCCTGTTCGAGCGCGCCATGGGACCGGGCATGCACATGATCCCGCCCTCCGGCGCCGCCCTCGACCGCGATCAGGTCATCGGCCATGTCCGTGCCAATCGCGGCGCCTTCGACAACGATTTCGCCATCGAGATCGCCGACATCCGCCTGTCCTGGCAGGCCGGTAATGCGATCGTCGTCACCTATGTCGAGAAACAGCGTCGCGCCGGCGAGGCGACGGCGCGACGGGCTTCCGCCCTTTTCACCGAGAATCCGTCGGCGCCGAACGGCGTCGAATGGCGCCACCTGCATGAAACCTGGATGCAGGCGGCAAACGACTGACAGGCCAAGACAACCGCAACGACCAACCACGAACTGGGGAACTGCAATGAAGAAAACAATGCTTCAACTCACCGCCGCCCTGCTGCTTTGCGGCACCGCCGGCAGCGCCTTTGCCGCCGACTGCAAGGTCACGGTCGGCGTCGTCATGGAACTGACCGGCCCGGCCGGCGAATACGGCCAGGCCGGCGCCAAGTCGGTCGAGATGGCTTTCAGGGACATCAACGAAGCCGGCGGCGTCAACGGCTGCGACCTCGTCACCGACACGCGCGACAGCCAGAGCACCGGCAACGTCGCAGTCGATGCCGCGACCCAGCTCGTGCAGGTCAAGAAGGTGCCGGCCATCATCGGCGGCATCATCTCCTCGGTGACGATCCCGATCCTGACCTCGGTCACCGCGCCGGCCAAGATCGTTCAGGTCTCGCCCGCCGCCTCCTCGCCGACACTGACCCAGCTCGGCCGCGACGGCAAGACCAACGGCATCTTCTTCCGCACCATCACCTCGGACGCACTGCAGGGCGTGGCCGCCGCCAAATACGCCATCGACAGCGGCTACAAGAAGCTCGCCGTCATCAACGTCAACAACGACTTCGGCGTCAACATGGAGGCCGAGTTCGCCAAGGCCTACAAGGCGCTCGGCGGCACCATCGTCTCGCAGACGCCCTACAACGAAAAGCAGTCCAGCTATGCCTCGGAAGTCACCGCCGCAATGGCCGGCGAGCCGGACGCGCTCTATCTCATCAGCACGCCCGTCGACGGCGCCACCATCGCCCGCACCTGGATCTCGCAGGGCGGCGTGCAGAAGTTCCTGCTCAATGACGGCATGAATAGCCCGGACTTCATCGATTCCGTCGGCGCCGAATATCTGAACGAGGCGCGCGGCACCTCGTCGGGCACCAGCCCGACCAAATCGACAGACTATTTCACGAAGAATTACAAGGCCTTCTCCGGCGGCATCGAGCCGACCAACCCGGCTGCCGACCGCGCCTACGACGCCGGCGCCATCGTCGGGCTGGCGATCGCCGAGGCGGGCGGACCGGACCCGGCCAAGATCCGCGACGCCATCTACAAGGTGGTCGATCCCAAGGGCGAACCGATCTTCGCCGGCAAGGACGAATTCGCCAAGGCGCTCAAGCTGATCAAGGAAGGTAAGCCGATCCGCTACGAAGGCGTCATCGGCCCGGTCAACTTCGACCAGTACGGCGACATCACCGGCCCCTTCCGCCTGTGGCAGATCAAGGACGGCAAGGTTGAGACGACAGGCGAACTGAGCGCCGACGACGTCGCCGCACTCAAGGACAAGATCAAGTAGCACCGCAACAGGGGATCGCGGCGGGCACGTCCCGCCGCGATCCACGACCAAGACCGCAGCCTTCCAGACCGGACGTTTCCATGACCTATCTCGCGCAGCGCATCACCAAGGGCAGCAAGAAGTCCTACGGCATGTACGCAAAGGCGGCTGCGCTGGCAGCCTCGGGCCGCGACCTCATCCACATGGAACTGGGCAGCCCGCACGCCGACACACCCCTGCCGGTGAAGCAGGCGGCCGCCAACGCACTGATGGCCGGCAACGTCCATTATTCGCATTTCCAGGGCCTGCCGAAGCTGCGCGCCGCGCTGGCCGAAAAGCTACGCACGAGAAACGACCTTGCTGTCGATGCTTCGGACGTCGTCGTCACCAACGGCCTCACCCACGCTTCCTTCGCCGCCATCATGGCGCTGGTCGATCCCGGCGACGAGGTCATCCTGCTCGAACCCTACTATCCGCAGCATCTCGGCAAGATCGAGCTGGCCGGCGGCAAGCCGGTCTTCGCCGAACTCGACGCGGCCAACCGCTTCGCCATCGACGCGGAACGCATCGAAGCGAAGATCACCCCCGCCACCAAGATGATCTGCCTGGTCAATCCGTGCAATCCGACCGGCCGCGTCTACAGCCGCGCCGAGCTGGAGGCGCTGGCCGATATCGCCATCCGCCACGATCTCGTCGTCATCTCCGACGAAGTCTATGAGGAAATCCTCTTCGACGGCGCTGAGCACATCTCCATCGCCTCGCTGCCCGGCATGGCCGAGCGCACCGTCTCCATGTTCGCCTTCACCAAGAGCTTCGCCATGGACGGCTGGCGCATCGGCTATCTTGCCGCGCCCGCCGCTATGATCGAGGGGATTCTCAAGATCACCACAAGCGACGTCACCCACGTCAACACCTTCATCCAGGAAGGCGCCTATGCGGCGGTGACCGGTCCGGCCGAAATCCTCGCCGGACTGGTGCAGGAAGACCGGGAAAAGCGCGACATCGTCGTCTCGCGGCTCAACCAGATGCCGGGCGTGATCTGCGACTGGCCCGAGGGCACCATCTACGCCTTCCCCGATATTTCGCAGATCGGGCTTCCCGCCCAGCAACTGGCCGAACTGATCCTCGAAAAAGCCGATGTCGTGGTCGAGGCCGGCTCGTTCTACGGCCCCGCCGGCGAAGGCCATCTGAGGGTCTGCTTCGGCTCGCAGTCGACCGAGCGTGTCACCGAGGCGATGGACCGCCTGCAACGGTTCTTCGGCTCGCTCTGACCGGGCAAGGAAACTTCAGTCGTCGGCTCGGACCGGCTCCACAGACGATCGCACTTCGGCTCCCAAGGCAAAAATCAATCCCGCTCGAAATCCTTGTCGAGCGGCCAGAGCGGGCGCGGCGCGCGGACATAGGGGCGCCGCTCCGCCCGCGGCGTCGCCAGCGCGCCGGCGTCGCAGACGATGACCTTGCCGGCGATCGGCTCGAAGGCGGCGCGGAAGTGCTGCATCGACTTCAGCGCCAGCACCCGGCGGGCGGTCGGCTCGATACCGAAGGCGCGCAACTGTTGCAGGTCGACCATCTGCTGCGCCTCTGAAACGACCAGCACCTCGATGCCGTCGACATCAATCACGGCGGTCAGCCCGAAACTGTGGGCAAGCCCGCCCTGGATCGGCCCGTCGCCGACATAGGCGCCGTCCGAGAGCCTGGTGATCACGCCCGTCACCGTCAGCGGCCCGCCGCCGAAGTCCGGTGCGCCCTTGCCGCCGATCGTCACCGTGACGGTTTCGCCTTCCTTGCGGCGATGCAGTTCCGCAGCCGCCTCGGCATCGACCATCGGCGAAAGCACAGCGCCCTTCACACCCGCGTCGAGCAGACCCTTCAGCAGCGCCGTCGAATCGCCGTATGATCCTGCGCCGGGATTGTCGGCATAGTCGGCAATGACCAGCGGCTTGTCGCCCGTCCACGCGAGTGCCTCGGCGGCTGCCTCCTCGACCTCGATGAAGACGTTGCGCTTTCTCGTGCGCCCATGCCAGATCGCGTCGGCAAGGTCCTCGGTGATACGCCGAGCGGCGGCTTCAGCCTGAGGATCGCGGCTGTCATAGGTGGCGAGCACCGTCGGCCCGACGCAGGAAACGTCCGCACCGGTAAAGCCGGCATTGACGGAGACGGCGAGCAGGCCATCGGCCTCCGCCTCGCGGGCGCGGTCGTAGAGCGCCAGCGTCTCGGGGATGTCGGTGCGGCCGGCATTCGCCTCGTCCAGCATCGGCACATGCGCTCGGACAGTGCGCGGCGCGATCTCGCCCCTCATCGCACGATCGAGGATGCGGGCGGCATGAGCGCCGATCTCGCGCATGTCGACATGCGGATAGGTCTTGTAGGACACGAAGATCTGTGCGTGCCGGACCATAGCCTCCGAAACCATCGCATGCAGGTCGAGCGTCACAGCGATGGGGATTTCTTCGCCCAGTTCAGCCCGCAAGAGGCCGAGCAGGTAGCCTTCCCCGTCGTCGCAGAAATCGGGCACCATCGAGCCGTGCAGGCCGAGCAGAACGCCGTCGAGCCGGCCCTTGTTCGCCCGCGCCGCATCTAGGATCACGCCGGCGATATGGTCGTAGGCAGCCTTTGTTACCCGCCCGCCCGGCACGGCGTGCGCCGAAACCGCGTGGACGACGGTCCAGCCGGCGGGTTCGGCCACGTCCATGAAGCCAGCCAGTTCGGTGTTGGCGTCGCGCCGGACGCGGATCGCCTGGTCGCCGTAGAACAGCTGGTCGATCGCGAATTGCGGCAGGTCGGTGCGGTAGCGCGAGAAGGTGTTGGACTCGTGCATGAACTCTGCGGTGAGGACGGTGAAGGGCATCGGCGGTCTCTGTGGTGAAGGCTATTGCGCCAGGCGCACGCTGTGACTCTCGCCGATCGACACGAGCGCGCTCGGCTCCGGTTCCTCGTCGGGGTTCGGACGGCGCGAAATGTCGGGCGAGAAGCGCGCCGCGTCGGGGACGGGGGCGGCGTCCGGTACGCCGCGGGCGCCGGCGAGGATCGCATCGGGATCGGGAACCGAACCGATCAGGCGACGCGTATAGGGATGCGTCGGACGGCTGAAGATCGAATGCCAGTCGCCCTCCTCGACGACCCGGCCGAAATACATCACCGCAACCCGGTCGCTGACATGCTCGACGACGCTGAGATCGTGCGAGATCATGATGTAGCTGAGGCCCAGCGTCTCCTGCAAATCCATCAACAGGTTGATGATCTGTGCCTGGATCGAGACGTCCAGCGCCGACACCGGCTCGTCCAATACGAGGATCTTCGGGTCGAGCATCAGGGCCCGCGCGATGCCGATGCGCTGGCGCTGCCCGCCAGAGAACTCGTGCGGGTAGCGGTCGGCGTGGTCCGGCATCAGGCCGACGCGCTTCAGCATGGCGGCGACGCGATCGCGGGCTTCACTTCCCCTGGCGATGCCGTGCAGCGCGAGTTGCGCCGAAAGCATGCGGCCGATGGTCTGGCGCGGATTGAGCGAGGCGTAAGGGTCCTGGAACACCATCTGGGCGATGCGCGCGCGCTCCTTGCGAGAAGGCGCGCCGGCCCCAGTCAGCGGCTTGCCCTGAAACAGGATTTCGCCCGAGGTCGGTTCCTGCAGGCCCATGACCGTGAGCGCCGTGGTGGACTTGCCGCAACCGGATTCGCCGACGATGGACAGGCATTCCCCCTCGTTCAAAGTGAGGTTCACGCCCTGCACGGCGCGCAGCGTCCGCTTTCGGCCGAGCGGCGATTGCCGCGGCAGCGGGAAATGGACGGTGAGGTCGCGGATTTCGAGCAGCGGCCGGCTCATGCGGTCGCCTCCAGCCGGGAGCCGCGCGGCGTGGTCAGCGTCGGCGCGTCGCGGCCGCGTTCCTCGTCGGCGACGACCTCGTCGAGTTCGGTCAGGCGGCCGCGCCCGGCAACCGGCCGCGAACCCAGACGCGGACGCGCAGCCAGAAGGCCCCGCGTATAGGGATGCAGCGGGTTCTCGAACAGCGCCTTCGTGTCCTGCTCCTCGACCAGCCGGCCGCGATCCATGACGCCGACGCGCCGGCACATATTGGCGATGACACCGAGGTCGTGGCTGACCAGAAGCACCGCCGTTCCCTCGGCCTTGCAAAGCTCGGCGATCAGCTCCAACACGCCCGCCTGCACAGTGACGTCGAGTGCCGTGGTCGGCTCGTCCGCGATCAAGAGGTCGGGCCGGCAGGCCAGCGCGATGGCGATCATGACGCGCTGGCGCATGCCGCCGGAGAGTTGGTGCGGATAGGAACGCGCACGCTCCTCGGGCGACGGCACGCGAACGCTTTCCAGCGCTTCGACGGCCTTCCTGCGCGCCTCGGGCCAGCCCATGCCGCGATGCACGACGAACATCTCGGCGATCTGCCGGCCGATCGTCGCCAAGGGATTCAGCGCCGTCATCGGCTCCTGGAAGATCATCGCCATGCGGTCGCCGCGCAGCTTGCGACGGGCGCGGCGGCCGAGCTTCAGCACATCCTCGCCCTGAAAGAGAATCGAACCGCCGGTCACGCCCAGCGGCCGCTTGAGCAGTCCCATCACCGACAGGCCGGTGATGCTCTTGCCCGAACCGGATTCGCCGACTAGGCCGTAGGTTTCGCCAGGCAGAATGTCGAAGGAGACGCCGTGCAGGAGTTCGGCACTACGGCCGACGCCGATGGTGAGGTCGCGAACGGACAGGACAGGATCGGAAGACGCGCCGTTCATGTCCTGCGCGTCCTCATATGCGGGTCGAGCATGTCGCGCAGCCCGTCGCCCAGAAGGTTGAAGCCCAGCACCGTGGCGAAGATGGCGAGGCCGGGGAAGACAGACGCCCAGGGCGCGGTGCGGATCAGTTCGCGCGCGTCGGTCAGCATGTTGCCCCAGCTCGGCTGCGGCGGACGGATGCCGACGCCGAGGAAGGACAGCGCCGCCTCCGCCAGCACGGCTCCGCCGATGCCGAGGGTAGCGATGACGAGGACAGGGCCGAGGATATTCGGCAAGATCTGCGTGCGCATGATGTTGGTGTCGCCGAAGCCCGCCGTCTTGGCGGCCTGCACGAAGCCCTGGCTCTTGAGCGAAAGGGTGGAACTGCGTGCGATACGGCAGGTCCACGACCAGTTGGTCAGGCCGAGCGCGATAAGCAGGCTGGGCAGGCCCGGTCCCAGCACCGCCATGATGGCGAGCGCGAACACCAGCGACGGGATCGCCAGCATGACGTTGGTCAGCCCGTTCACCAGATCGTCCCACCAGCCGCCGAAATAGCCGGCCGAAACGCCGAGCGCCGTGCCGATGCAGGAATTTATCAGCTGCGAGACGAGGCCGACCGTGAGCGACACCCGCGCGCCGAAGAGGACGCGCGAGAAGACATCGCGGCCCTGCCCGTCCGTACCCAGCCAGTGCTCCCAGCTCGGCGGCATCTCGGAGTTCATCAGGTCGGCATCCATGACCGGATCGTAGGGCGCCAGCCAGCCGGCGCTGATCGCGGCGACGATGACGAGCAGCGCCAGCAGCAGGCCAAGGGTGAAATTGAAGCGCAGCCGCATCGCTCAGGTCACCTTGATGCGCGGGTCGATGGCCGCATAGGCGACGTCGACCAGCATGTTGATGACGAGGAACCACAGCACGATCACGATGACGGTTCCCTGCACCACCGGAATGTCGCGCGTCGCCACGCTGTCGACCAGCAGCGAGCCGATGCCCGGCCACGAAAACAGCTTCTCGATGACGATCGCCTGCCCCATCAGCGAGCCGATCTGGAGGCCGAGCGTGGTCAGCACCAGCACCAGCACGTTGCGGGTGACATGGGCGCGCACCAGACGCGGTTCCGACAGCCCCTTGGCACGCGCCGTGCGGACGAAATCGGCGTTCATCACGTCCAGCACGCCGGCGCGGGTGGTCCGCGCCAGCAACGCCATTGGCGACACGCCGAGCGCGATGGCGGGCAGGATGATGTGGCGGATGCTGCCAGGCTGATAGCCGAAGCTGGGCAGCAGGCCGAGCTGCAAGGCGAAGACGTACATCAGAAGCAGGCCGAGCCAGAATTCGGGAACCGACAGGCCCGAAACCGCCAGCATCATGGTGCCGGTGTCGAACACGCTGCCGGGCTTGAGCGCGGCAAGGAAGCCGAGGGGGATGCCAACCGCCGCGGCGAAGGCCATCGCCGTCAGCGCCAGCTTGATCGACGGCCATAGCCGCGGCTCGATGACGTTCCACACCGGTTCGCGCGTGCGGTAGGAGATTCCAAGGTCGAAATGCGCCAGGCCCCACAGATAGTCCCACAGGCGCACCGGCAGCGGCTTGTCCAGCCCGAACTGCTCGTTCAGATGCGCCAGCACCTCCGCGTTCATGACATTGCGTCCTTCCGCCATCAGGCTCGATATGAAGGAGCCGGGAACGACGCTGAAGATCACGAAGATGATGAGGACGACCGCCAGAAGGGTCGGGATCATCTGGAGCGAACGGCGAATGATGAAGCGCAGCATGAACGGTTTTGCCTCGCAAGGGGTGGGCGCCGCGCGGCGGGCGGGAGTGCGCCCGTCCGCCGCCGGCATGTCACCGCGCTACTTGCGCGAGGCGGGCGCGCTGTCGTCGATCCAGATATCCTCGTAGTCCTGGATCGCCAGTTCCATGGCGTTCGGCTTCAGCCCGTGCACCCAGGGCTGGTAGGCCATCACAGCCTTGTTGTAGTTGAAGAACCAGACCGGCGCCTCTTCTTCCAGCAGATTGTTGGCCTGCCGCAGGATGTCGTTCTGCTTGGCCGGATCCGTCTCGTTGCCCGCCTGGTCGATCAGCTTGTCGAAGTCGGCGTTGTTGAACTTGACGTAGTTGCAGGCGTTCTGCGGCGTCTTGGAATAGAAACAGGTCAGGTATTTCAGCGGGTCGGGACCCGACGAGTTGGACCAGATGAAGCTCTCGAAATTGTCGGACAGGATCTTGTCGGACAGGACCGAGTTCTCCACCGGGTCGGTCGTCACCGTGACGCCGACCTTGGCGAGCATCGGGATGATCGCCTCGACGATCGGCAGGCCCCAGCTTTCGTTCGAGGTCGCGGTGACCGAGAACTTCAGGCCGGTCTCGAAGCCGGCTTCCTTGAGCAGTTCCTTGGCCTTCTCGGGGTCGTAGGCGTAGGGCTTGGCATTCTTGTCGAAGGCCGGCGAGGAGATCGGCAGCCAGGAGACCGCCGGATAGGCCTTGTTCTTCAGGAGCTTCTCGACGATCAGGTCCTTGTTGATGGCGTAGTTGATCGCCTGGCGGACGCGCTTGTCCTTGAACGCCTCGATCTTCGGATTGAAGCCGATGTTGCGCGTATAGACCTCGGCCACTTCGAGGATGTGATCCTTCAGCGCCGCGTCCTGGGTATAGGCTTCGTACTGCACCGGGCCCAGCACGTTGGCGTCGATCTCGCCATTGCGGAAGGCGACGTCGCGGGCCGGTGCCTCGCCCATCAGCATGATGTCGAGCTTGTCGAGATGCGGCTTGCCCTTCTCGAAAAAGTTGTCGAACTTCACCAGCTCGACCTTCGAGCCGGGAACGTAGTTGGCCAGTTTGAACGGCCCGAGGCCGTTCGGCTTGGAGGCGAGCTGGTCTTCCGGATAATCCTTGGAGTAGATCGGCGCATAGTTCGACATCAGGTTCCAGCCGGGATTGGCCAGGTTGATGACGGTGATCTCGACGGTTCGATCGTCGATCTTCTTCAGGCCTGAAATGTGGTCGGCCTTGCCTGCCTGGTATTCGGCGACGCCGGCGATCTGCAGCATCTGCTCGGCGCCCGGCAGCGCCTTCTTGGGGTCGGCCAGCCGGTTGTAGGACCAGATCACGTCATCGGCATCGAGCTTGTCGCCGTTGTGGAAGGTCGCGTCCTTGAGCTTGTAGGTATAGGTCTTGCCGTCGTCCGACACGGTGACGGATTCCGCCAGGTCGAGCTCCGGCTTGCCGCTTTCGGGGTTCCATTTGTAGAGCGAGCGGTTGATCGCCTTGCCGACGATCTCGTCCTGCGTATGCGGCGTCGCGGTAATATCGAGCGAGGTGATGGCGTTGCCGTAGGGCGCCACGAAGACGAATTTCCCGCCGTCCTTCGGGGTGGCGTCCTGCGCCCATGCGGCGGTTGCCGTTCCGAGCGCCAGCGCCGCTATCAGGCCAAGTCTGGTCAACATCTGAAGTCCTCCCTTGTGGTTGTCGCTTGTTTCCGTCGGAGCCGGGCGCGCCCGGCCTCCCCCTCATCCTCTGTCATGGACAATGCGCCCATCCAGAATTGTCATATCGCAGCGCGTACCGTGCAGAATGGCCTCGGGCGCTGCGGTCAGCAAGTCGCCGGAGAACACGGCGATGTCGGCCAGCATGCCCGGCTCCAGCCGGCCCTTCACCGCCTCCGCGCCCTGTGAATAGGCGCCGTGCTCGGTATAGGCGCGCAGAGCCTGTTCGGGCGTCAGGATCTCGGAAGCCTCCATCACCGTGCCCTTGTGCGTCTTGCGCGTCATCATGGCGTAGAGGTCGGGGAAGGGATTGGGCGAGCAGACCGGCGAATCGCTGCCGGTCGACGGCTTCATCCCCAACCGGTCCCAGGTGGCGATGGGGTAGGAATGCAAGCCGCGCTCCGGCCCGAGAACGGTGACGTATGCGTCGCCGAAATCGTAGATGAAGGCCTGCTGCGGCGCCGGCAGGATGCCTGCCTTCAGCATGCGCTGGTTGAGCGCGTCGTCGACATAGCCGCAATGCTCGATGCGGTGGCGGTGCTTGTGGCCGGGATCGGCGGCGCGCACGCGCTCATAGGCGCGTATGAGCTGGTCGATCGCGGCATCGCCGATGCCGTGGCAGACCATGGTGTAGCCCATCGCCGTAAAGCGGTCGACCAGTTCGAAGAGCTGCGCGTCGGGCAGCATCTGGACGCCGAAATTGTCGGGCTGGCCGACATAGGGCCGGCGCATCCAGGCCGTGCGGCCGCCGGCAGAGCCGTCGGTGAAGACCTTGACGCCGCCGATGCGAAACATGTCGCTGCCCGTACCGGTGACGAGGCCCTCTGCATGGCAGGGCTCGACGATGGAGGAACCCGGATCGCCCAGCAGCGTCGCCCAGACACGGACCGGCAGCCGGCCGCTCTGTTCGGCCTGCCGGTAGGCCTCGATCTCGGTCATGCCGTCGATCTGGCCGACAGCGGCGTCCATGCAGGAGGTGATGCCGAACTGCAAGAGGTGTCGGCCGCCCGCCTCGATGGCGTCGACGATCTGGGCCAGCGAGGGCGTCGGCTGGATATCGTAGACGAGGTTCTGGGCGTTCTCGGCCAGCATGCCGGTGAGCGCGCCGTTCTCGCGCCCGATCAGGCCACCGTCCGGATCTGGCGTATCGATATCGATGCCAGCAAGCGCCAGCGCGCGCGAATTGACGACGGTAACGTGGCCGCAGGCGCGCGTCACCGAAACCGGATGGTCCGGCAGAGCCGCGTCCAGTTCCTGCGCGGTGGGCATCAGCCCGTCGGGATAGCGGGTCTGGTCGAAGCCGCGCGCCATAACCCATGCGCCTTTCGGCGTCTCGGCGGCGCGCGCCTGCAAGGCGGCGATCAGCGCGGCGCGGGTCGGTGCGGCATCGGCCGTGGCGTCGACCTTGCCGCGCAGCAGTCCCGTCGAGATCAGATGCAGATGCGCGTCGTTGAGGCCCGGCATGGCGAAGCGCCCTGCAAGGTCCACGACCTTCGTGTCCGGCCCGGTCAGCGCTTCGATATCGGCGTTCGAGCCGCTGGCCAATATCTTGTTGCCGGCGACGGCGACCGCCTCGGCAATTGGATTGCCATAACCGGTCCAGACCTTGCCGCCATGCAGGACGAGATCGGCCTTGCTTACGGAATTCATATTGCTTTCATTCTCCCTTGGCGTCGCCGAGGCGCGCGGCGATAACGGTAAATCCGCTCCGCCGCCTCGCCGGGCCGCGCCATTTCGCTGCGATGGCATGAAACGCCGCCGGACCGACGGCGAAATCCCGATTGTCCCCTTCCTGGACGCCGGCTCGAACCGCCGGCTTGTTCGTTGCACCTAGGTTGTGGCGTTTGCGACCACATGGCCAATTCGGTTTTCGCAACCAATCATGTAAAATTTGCATAAGTCCGCCATTATGCCGGAATGACGGCCGGATCGGCGGCCAGTCGCATGGAAGCATCGCATGGAAATCAAATGGCTGGAGGATTTCGTGACGCTGGCGGAAACGTCGAGTTTCTCGCGCGCGGCCGAAATCCGCAACGTCACCCAGCCCGCCTTCAGCCGGCGCATCAAGCAGCTCGAAACGTGGGTGGGAGCGCCGCTCATCAGCCGCGCCACCATGCCGGCGGAGCTGACGCCGGCCGGACGGAATTTTCTCCTGACGGCGCGAGACGCCATCAGGATGTTTTATGCAGTGCGCGAATCGCTGCGCCCACCGACAGAGCAGGGGCTTGTCCGCTTCGCCGCCCTCCACACCTTGACCATCACCTTCTTCCCGACCTGGCTGCAGGAACTGCAATGCGAGACCCCCAGGTTCGGTACCTCCTTCATCGCCGACAGAGGCGGCATCGAGGCCAACCTCGCTGCGCTGACGGACGGTGAGGCCGACTTCTTCCTGACCTACGCGCACAAGGAAGTGCCCTTTCATCTCGAGCGCGACAAATTCGCCTTTCTGACGATCGGATCGGATCGGCTCATCCCCGTCGCGGCGCCGCGATTGCGCCTCGATGCGTCGACCAGACCGGTAGCCGGCATTCTGGACGAAGCCGGGACAGCGACGCGTGCCCTGCCCTATCTGGATTACGGCTTCAGTTCCTTCTTCGGCGTCGCCCTCGGGCGGCTGTTTTCGAAGCGCGTTCCGTTCCGCCGCCAGACGGTGCATGAAAACAGCATCAGCGCCGGTCTCAAGGAACTGGCGCTGACGGGCGCCGGCATCTGCTGGCTGCCGGAAAGTCTCGTCGCGGAGGAAATTGCCAGCGGCGCCCTCGTCGCCTGTTCAAGCGATCCCGCCTGGACCCTCGATCTCGAGATCCGGCTGTATCGCAGCCTGGAAAAGACAAGCGACACTATGGTGGAAGCGATCTGGAAATCCTCCCGGGCGTTACGGTCGAGGCCTGTCGATCCGGTCGAAAAGGCGTGAAACCAGCCGACCGGTCGTTAGGGTGCACGCGCCGTGCAACGCGCGGATGGCTAGGACGCGTTCCCCACTGCCTGGCTCCAGCTTGCCGCCTCGTGGCGCACGCGCCCAAGGCTGACGACGGCGGCGAGGGCGGCGGCAGCCGCGGCCAGGACAAGCGCCACCTCCGGGGCCGAAGCCAGCGGGACGACGCCGAAGACGACCGCCATGGCGATGGCGCCGAGGGTCTGGCCGGTCAGCCGCGCGGTGCCCTGCATGGCGCCGGCGCCGCCGCTGCGCGCCTTGGGCGCCGACAGAAGCAGGATGCGGTTGTTCGGTGTCTGGAACAGGCCGAAGCCGAGGCCGGCGATCACCGTGCCGACGATGAAGATCGTTCTGTCTGCACCGGCTGGCGACAGGCCGACGCTTGCAAGTCCGACCGCCAGCAGGGCACCGCCCGCGGCGCAGAGCCAGGCCGTCTTCACCCGGTTGGCCAACCGCCCCGAAATCGGCGCGGTCACCGCCACCGCCGCCGGCCACGGCATCATATAGAGGCCTGCCTCGGTCGCCGTCATGCCGAGCCTGTGCTGGAGATAGAAGGGCAAGGCGATCAGCCCGAGCATCTGGCCGGTGAAGCAGCAGACCGAGGCAATGACGGCAACCCGGAACGCCGGCGTGGCCAAAAGGTCGATCGGCACGAGCGGCGCAGCACTCAGGCGCTCGATCCGCAGCAGCGTAAACAGGCAGACGGCCGCCCCGGCGATCATCAGGCCGCCCAAGACCGGGTTCTGCGCGATGCGGTCGGCGCCGAGGAAGAACAGGACGAACATCAACGTGTTGGCCACCAAAGCCCTGCCGTCGAGCCGGCGCGGCACGCCCTCAGTACGGGCAAGAGCTGCGCCCGACGCCAGCACGACGATGCCGAGCGGGACGTTGACGGCGAAGAGCCAGGGCCAGGGCGCCACAGCGAGGATCGCACCGGCAATGCCCGGTCCGGCGGCCGAAGAGATGGCGATCGTCATCGCGTTGATGCCGATGATCGTGCCGAGCAGGCGCTGCGGCACCGAGAAGCGCAGGTTCATGATGCCCAGCGCCATGATCGCGCCGCCGCCGAGGCCCTGCACGAACCGCGCGGCCACCAGCATGGAGAGCGTGCCGGAGAAGGCACAGGCCGCCGAGGCCAGCGTGAAGAGTGCGACGCCGGCGAGGAAGACCCGCCTGGCACCCATCATCTCGCCGATGACGCCGCAGGGCAGCAACGCCACCAGGACCGCAAGCTGGTAGCTCGAAACCACCCAGACCGTATCGCCCGGACTGGCGTGCAGCGAGGCGGCGATGGAGGGCAGGGCGATGTTGGCGATGGCGATGTCGAGGACGACCAGCACCAGCGTCAGGAGGAGGACGGCCACGGCGATATAGCGGCGCGGCGCCGGCAGGCCGTCGGCATGGGGTTCAAGAGCAGGCTGGGACATGGGAGCTTTCCTTTGTGGCCCCGTCCTGATATGGCACTGCCGTAAATTGCACCAGGCGCAACGAACTCAATTGACCTTTGCATGAAACGCCATGCGTGACGTCGACCTGAATCTTCTCACCGCCCTCGACGTCCTGTTGCAGGAGCGCAGCGTGACACGGGCCGCGGGAAAGCTCGGGCTCAGCACCTCGGCGATGAGCCGCACCCTGTCGCGGCTCAGGGAGGCGCTCGACGATCCGGTGTTGGTGCCGGCCGGCCGCGCGATGGTGCTCACGCCCCACGCCGAGGCCATCGCGGAGGAGGTCCACGCATTGTCGGCGAGCGCGCAAGTGGTGTTGCGGCCGCCGCAACCCGTCGATCCCAGGCACATGGAGCGCGAGTTCACCATCCGCGCCAACGAGGCCTTTACCCAGCTCTATGCTGCGAAGCTGAGCGCAGCGGTGTCCGCCGTCGCCCCGGGCGTGCGGCTGCGCTTCGTGCCGAAGCCCGACAAGGACATCGGGCCACTGCGCGATGGGACGGTCGATCTCGAGATCGGGGTGATCTCCGAGGATGCCGGCGAGCTTCGCGCCCAGACCCTCTATCGCGACAGCTATGTCGGTGTCGCTCGGACGGGCCATCCCCTGCTCGACGGGCTCGTGACGCCGGAGCGCCTGTGCGCATGGGGCCATGTGGTTTTCGCGCGGCGGCGTGGCCGGTCGAGCCCGGCGGACGAAGCGCTAACCGCCCTCGGGCTCGCGCGACGGGTAACGGTGGTCGTTCCGGGCTTTCCCGCGGTGATCGCCGTGGTCTCGGCTTCAGATCTCCTAGGGCTCGTCCCGCGTTCGGCCTGCCTGACGCTGCCCGGCTACGACATCGCGCTGTTCGAACCGCCCATCGCGATGCCCGAACTCGTCATATCGCAGATATGGCATCCGCGCATGGACGCCGACGCCGGCCACCGCTGGCTGCGCGCGATGGTGTTCGAGGCCTTCCGCAAGGGTCCTTGACCGCGCAACGCCGATCCTCAATTCGAAGAATGTGACCACGTAAGAAAATTGCCGGCAGTATCGCGGCATGGAACCTTCACCTGTCGGGCCGGAACGTCAGACCCCACCGGCCATAATAAGCCGCGCCCGCGTCTATTCGACCCGCCAGGTCACCGTCTCGACCCGGATCGGTTCGGCAGGCCCGCACCGCACAGCCGCGACGACCTCTCCCGCGCTGCAGGGCACGCGCAGCTCGAAGCGGCCGTAGCCACCGTCGACGGCACCGCTGTCCGTGGCGACGACGCGCACCCCGGCCGCCTCCAGCGCTCCCGCCTTTTCCCGCAGCGAATCGAGCTCCCGCGCGCGCTCCGCATAGGGGACGTCGAGAGCGACGTTCTCCTGGAAGATCGCGTCCGCCGTCCGTTCGTCCCAGCCTTGTGAGAGCAGCCGCAGCAGCCCGTCGGCCAGCCGCTTGACGGCGGCGGGCGCCGCAGGCGCCGGCGCGGTCACGGTTGCCGCGGCGTTGAGGATCAGGCCAAGCGCCTCGGACGCGGGATCCCAGGCGCCGGAATAGGTGGCGTTCTCCATCGCCACCACGCCGAGCCCGGTGGCTGGGTTCCATCGCATGTGCGAACTGAAACCGGGATAGCCGCCCGAATGGCTGACGACGAGGCCGAAGCGCGCATGATGTTCGACGAGCAGGCCATAACCGTAGCCCTCGAGGCGCAGGTCGTCCGCCTGCTCCGGTACAATGGCGCACTGGATGCGCTGCATCTCGCGCCGGCTGGCGGCGCTGAGAGGTCCGGCCTCTCCCGAAGCCGGAGAAAAGGCCGAGCACAGCCAGCCAGCCCAGCGCGCCAGATCGGACGCGGTGGTGACGATGCCGCCAATGGAAGAGAAGGCGCCGGGGCCGCTGAACGGCAGCGCCACCCAGCTTTCGCCGGCCTTGCGGTATCCGGTCGCCAGAGAACCTTCCGGCACGGCGGCAAAGTCGAAGCCGGTCTCGTCGAGGCCGAGCGGCTTCAACAGGGTCTCGGTCACGTAGACGGGATAAGGCCTGCCGCCGACCGCCTCGATCACCTGCCCGAGCAGGGCATAGCCCAGGTTGGAATATTCGTAGCGGGTTCCCGGCGCGGTGGCGAAGCGGACGCCGGCGCGCAGCACGGAGCGAAAGGCTTCGTTGGAAAGCGATTCCTGCCGATCGGCCCAGGGGTCGTCGGTCGGAAAGCCGCCGGCCATCGACAGGAGCAGCCGCAATGTCGGCGCCTCCGGCTGGCCGGCCGGCAGCGTCGGCTTAAGTTCGGGCACGTAGTCCGTCACCGGTGCGTCGAGCGACAGCAGTCCGCCGTCGCGCAGGCACAGGATCGCGGCGGCGGTGAAACTCTTGGTGCAGGAAGCCACGCGGAAGCGGCCATGCGATGCCGGCGGCGTCCCTGCCGCCCCAGCGGTGCCGAAACTGCCGTCGAACGCCGGACCCGAGGCGTCGAAAACCATGAACCGCGCACCCGGCGCCGCCTGACTGGCGATCCGCCGCGAAAAGACCTCCGTCACGGCAGCAACGAGCGTCCGGCGCTCCGGCAGGTCGTTCAGAAGAAGCATGGGGGATTTTCCTTTCAGGGCAGATCCGGGGCGACGGCCGCCAGCAGGGGACGGTGTGTCATGCTGCAGCGTCCCGAAGATGGCGTCGGTCGCCGCCATCTCGACCCTGCCGCGCGGCAGCGTCCCGAAGCACGCGACCGGACGCATCTATTTCCACGGACGGTATCGGCGCAACCGGGTTCTTCTTCGGCGGGCATCGTTATCCGTTGGCTGACGGCCCGTCATATCGTCGGGAAGTGGCAGGCGACTTTCCGGCCGGCTTTGTGCTCCACAAGGGCCGGGCGTTCGCGGGCGCAGCGTTCCTGTGCGACGGGGCAGCGCGGGTGGAACCGGCAGCCGGTGGGCGGGTTGAGCGGGCTCGGCACGTCGCCCGACAGAATGATGCGCCTGCGGCGCCCGCCGGGCGTCGTCTCCACCACCGGAACGGCCGAGATCAGCGCCTGGCTGTAGGGATGCGCCGGCGCGGAAAAAACCGCCTCGGACGGCCCCTCCTCGACGATCGAGCCGAGATACATCACCGCGATGCGGTTCGAGACCTGGCGCACCACCGACAGGTCGTGGGCGATGAAGACGTAGGTCAGCTTCAGTTTTTCCTGAAGATCGGCAAGCAGGTTGACGATCTGCGCCTGCACCGACACGTCGAGCGCCGAGACGGGCTCGTCCAGCACGACGAGATCGGGATTGAGCGCGATGGCGCGCGCAATGCCGACGCGCTGGCGCTGGCCGCCGGAAAACTCGTGCGGATAGCGCACCACATGATCCGGCAGCAGCCCGACCAGATCGAACAATTCGACGACGCGCTCGCGGATGGCCTTGGCGCCGAGCTTGCCATGCACCCTGAGCGGCTCGGCCACCAGGTCGCCGACGCGGCGGCGCGGGTTGAGCGATGCGGACGGGTCCTGGAAAACCATCTGCAGGCGGCGGCGGAACGGCCTCAGCCCGGCCAGCGATTTTCCGGTGATGTCCTCGCCTTCGAACAGGAGCTGGCCTTCGGTGATGTCGTAGAGCCTGACCAGGCAGCGCGCCAGGGTCGACTTGCCGCAGCCCGATTCCCCCACCAGCCCGAGCGTCTCTCCGCGTTGCACGGTGAGCGACACATTGTCGACGGCATGCACCAGCCGGCGGCCCTCGGAGGAAAAGCGGGTGCCGATGGAAAAGCGCTTGCCGAGCGCGCGCGTCTCGAGGATGGGCTGGTCCGTACCTTGCATGCGCGCGCTCATGGTTGCGCCGTCCGGAAACAGGCGGCCGCGTGGTTGCCGTCGCCGAGGGCCGGCTTGCCGAGATCGCAGGGCTCGTAGCGCACCGGACAGCGCGGCGCGAAGGCGCATCCCTTCGGCAGCCTCAGCAGCGACGGCGGCGAGCCGGGAATGGCCGGCAGGCGGTGGGGCTTGTCGCCGGTCAGCGGTGGGATGGAGCCGAGCAGCGCCCGCGTATAGGGATGCAGGGAATCGGCGAAAAGATCCTGGCGGCTGCCGCGCTCGACGATGCGTCCGGCATACATGACCATCACCCTGTCGGCGAGCTCGGACACCACGCCCATGTCGTGGGTGATGAAGACGACCGCCGAATTGTGGGTTGCCCTGAGCTTGCGCACCAGGTCCAGGATGCCGGCCTGCACGGTCACGTCGAGGGCGGTGGTGGGCTCGTCGGCCACCAGCAGCGCCGGGCTGCAGGACAGCGCCATGGCGATCACCGCGCGCTGGCGCATGCCGCCCGAGAGCTGGTGCGGATAGCGCGACATCGCCTCGTGCGGATTGGGGAAATTGACTTCCGCCAGCAACTCCTCGACGCGCTTCATGGCCGCGGCCTTGCTGATGCGCTGATGCGCGCGGATCTGCTCGGCGATCTGCCAGCCGATCGTGTAGACCGGCGTCAGCGCCGTCATCGGGTCCTGGAAGATCATGGCGATCTCGTTGCCGCGCAGCAGGCGAAGCTCGCTGGCCGGCAGGCCGACCAGCTCGCGGCCCTTGTAGCGGATCGAGCCCTCGATCACCGCGTTGGGATCGGTGATGAGCCCCATCACCGCCAGCAGCGAAACGGTCTTGCCCGAGCCGGATTCGCCGACCACGCCGAGGATCTCGCCCTCGGCGAGATCGAAGGAGACGCCGTCGATGGCGCGCACGATACCGTCGTCGGTGCGGAAGGAGACTTTGAGGTCGCGCACGGAGAGGATCATGAAGTCTTCACGCGCGGATCGAGGAGGATATAGACGAAATCGACCACCGCGTTGGCGATGACGACGAACATCGAGGCGTACATGACGGTCGCCATGATCATCGGCAGGTCAAGGCTCTGCAGCGCGTCATAAGTCAGCTTGCCGATGCCCTGCAGGCCGAAGACGACCTCGGTCAAAAGGGCGGAGCCGCCCACCAGCGCGCCGAAATCCAGCCCGAACAGGGTGACGAAGGCGATCAGCGACGTGCGCAATGCATGGCGCAGCAGGATGCGGGTTTCCGACAGGCCCTTGGCGCGGGCGGTGCGGATATAGTCCTCCTGCATGGACTCGATGATCGCCGCCCTGAGCACGCGCCCGTATATGCCGATATAGAGGATGGACAGCGTGATCCAGGGAATGACCAGGGCGAGGAACCAGCCTTTGGGATCGTCGGAGAAGTTGACGTAGCCGAGCGGCGGCACCCAGGAGAACAGCCATGTGTCGTGATAGCGGCTCTGGCTGACGAGGTTCATCACCTCGCCCACCCAGTAGACCGGCATGGAGATGCCGAGCAGGCCGAGCGCCATCAGGAGCTTGTCCAGCCAGCTGTCGCGCGTGGCGGCCGCGACGACGCCGATGAGGATGGAAAACACCACCCACAGCACGGCCGCGCCGAACACCAGCGACAGCGTGACGGGAATGGAGTCCAGCACCGCCGGAACCACCTTCCAGCCGCGATTGACGAAGGAGGTCAGGTCGCCGGTGACGAAGATCTTCTGCATCATCAGCGCATACTGCACGTAGAGCGGCCGGTCGAAGCCGAAGGAATGGCGTACCGCCTCCAGCACCTCGGGCGAGGCGTTGCGGCCGGCGATGCGCGCGGCCGGGTCGGCACCGGGCGTGGCGAAGAAGATCAGGAAGACGATCACCGAAATGCCGAACATCACGAACAGCATCTGGGCGAGGCGGCGCAGGATCGGATAGATCATCAGTCCCGCCCCAGCTCGATCTTGGAGCGCGGGTCGAGCGCGTCGCGCAGGCCGTCGCCGAAGACGTTGAGCGCCATGACCGAGACGGCGATGGCGATGCCGGGCGCCAGCGCCACCAGCGGACGCGTGTAGAGCAGCGCCTGGCCGTCCTGGATGATGGTGCCCCAGCTCGCATCGGGCGGCTGCACGCCGATCGACAGGAACGAAAGCGCCGACTCTGTCAGCATGTTGAGCGCCATCATCAGCGGCACGAACACGATGAGCGTGGTCGTCACGTTCGGCAGGATGTCGCGCCACAGGATGCGCGGCCCCGGCACGCCCAGATTGATGGCCGCAAGCACGAATTCGCTGTTGCGCAGCGACAGCACCTGCCCGCGTATGGGTCTCGCCACATAGGGAACGTAGACGATGCCGATGATGATGATGGGCAGCCACAGGCTGCCGGACTCGATCGTTATCGGCCCGATGGAAATGCCCTGCGCGATGGTGACGATGGAAAGCGAGATCGCCAGGAGGTAGATCGGGAAGGCCCACAATATGTCGAGCAGCCGCGACAGCACCGTATCGGTGAGGCCGCCGAAGTAGCCGGCGACCAGGCCGGTCGCCGTGCCGAGGAGAAGCGTCAGCACCGTGGCAACGGCGGAGATGAGGAGCGAGTTGAGCCCGCCGTAAAGCAGGCGGGCCATGACGTCGCGGCCCTGGTTGTCGGCGCCGAGGAAGTAATTGCCGAGCCGCCATGTCGGACCGAGCGGCGTATAGCCCAGCCCCAGCCCCTCGGTGGACTGCTCCATGACGGGTACGTCCTGCCCGTCGATGGTGATGATCCTGTCGAGCGTCGACACGAACGGATCGACGCCGGCCCAGCGCGCATAGAGCGGCGCGCTGAGGCAGGCGATGACGATCAGGACGAAGACGGCCAGGGCCGCCATGGCGGCCCTGTTTCCCGTCAGCTTCGCAAAAGCGAGGGCCCAGGGCCCCCGCGTCTTGCGCGGCACGGCTACGACGTCGCTCGACACTCGGTCCCCCGTCAACGCAACGTCACTGCACCCAGGCCTGGGTGAATATCCAGTAGAACTGGGCGTTGAACTTGAAGTTGCCGAGCCGCTTGCTGACGAAGTCGACATGCTTGGGCGTGAACAGGGCCACGGCCGCCGCCTTGTCGGTGACTTCCTTGTCGACTTCCGCCCACAGCTTGTTGGCCGCCTCCTGGTCCGTCACGCCGAGATCCATTGCCTGCTTCATCTTGGCGTCGATAGCCTTGTCGCAGAAGCCGGAAATGTTGACCGAAGCGTCCGAACCCTCGCGGAAGCTATCGCAGCCGAACAGGATGTTGAGGAAGTTCGAGGCGGCCGGATAGTCCTGATACCACTGGCTGACCGACATCTGCACCTTGTTGTTGGTGTTCTGGATGTACGTGAACTGGATATTTGGGGAAATCGGCTTCACGTCGGCCTGGTAGCCGATGCTGCTGAGCACGCTCTGCAGGTAGACGCCGATCGAACGCGACACGGCGTTGTCCTCGACGATGACAGTGACCTTCTGGCCCTTGGTGCCGGACTCCTCGACCAGTTGCTTGGCCTTGTCGAGGTCGGGCGCGGACCACTTGGCGCCGGGGTCCTTGGTGAACGGGCAATAGTCCACATGGCCGGGGAAATCCGGCGGCAGCACCTGGCAGACCGGCGAGGCAAGCACCTTGCCGCCGAACAGGTTGACCAGCGTGTTGCGGTCGACTGCATAGGCGACGGCCTGCCGCGCCTTCTCGTTGTCGAACGGCGCCAGCCGCGTGTTCAGCGGCGCATACCACCACGCCGTCAGCGGCGAGATATGGACCTGGTCCATATATTTGGTACCCAGTTCCACCAGCCGGTCGGTCGGCGGCTGGTCGTACATCCAGTCGGCCTCGCCCTTCTGGATCGCCGTCACCGCAGCCTCCTCGGTCAGGCCGAAGTCATACTGCACCACGTCGGGATAGCCGTCGGGCTGGGCTTCCTCGCTCCATTCGTGGAAGTGCGGGTTGCGCACCATGGTCATGCCCTTGTTCGGGTCGTAGGCCGAGATCGTGTAGGCGCCGGTGCCCGGAATGGGGTTGGAGCCGACGTCCTCCGTCGGCGTGTCGGCCGGCAGGATCACGGCATGCGGCATGGCCAGCTTGTCGATGAACTCGGCATCCGGCTTGACGATGTTGATGGTAATCGTGCCGGCGGCCTCGTCGCCGACCACACCGCCTTCCAGGGTGCAGCTCTTGGTGTCGGCAAGGCATTTGTCGGCTCCGACGATGCCGGCGTAGAAGGTTCCGGAGGTCGGGCCGGAGACCTTGAAGATGCGCTGGAACGACGCCACCACGTCCTTGACCGTCACGTCCTGGCCGTTGGAGAACTTGATGCCCTTGCGCAGCTTGAAGGTGAAGGACTTGCCGTCGTCGCTCACCGCCGGCATGTCCTCGGCAAGGTCGGCGACGATCTTGAAGCCGTCCTTGCCGTCCGCCTTGCGGAAGGCGACCAGGCCGTCATAGAGCGGCTGGAAGATCTGCCAATATTGCAGCGTGTAGTTGATGTGCGGGTCGAGCGTGCCGGCCGCCGAACGCGCCAGCAATCGCATGGTGCCGCCCCGGTGTTCCTTCAGATATTCCGCGCTCGCGGGCGCCTGCCATGTGCACGTCAACAAGGCCGCGGCTGCGGCCGCCAAAAGAAGTTTCTTCATCTCGTTCCCCTTTTCAACGATCGTTCCGGTCGAGGAAGGCACCCACGACCTGCATGCACTTTTCCTTTTCCTCCACATGCGGCATGTGGCTGGAGCTCTCGAAGATTTCCCATTGCGCCCCCTTGATGCCGTCCTTGTAGGGCTGCACCGTCGCCGGCGTCGCCTCGTCATGACGGCCGGAGATGATGAGGGTCGGCACATCGACCGCCGGCAGGCGGTCGATGATGCTCCAGCTCTTCAACGTGCCGATGACGAAGAACTCGTTCGGCCCGTTCATGGTGTTGTAGACGGTGGGGTTGCGTGCGACCTGGGCGAAGCTTTCCTCCACCTCGGGTGGGAACGGCACGACGCGGCAGACATGCCGCTCGTAGAAGGCCATCGTCGCCTGCTGGTATTCGGGACTGTCGGTCGTGCCGGTCTGCTCGTGCCGGGTAAGCCTTTCCTGGACATCCGCAGGCAGGCCGGCGCGCAGCCTGTTGGCCTCCTCCACCCACAGCTTCATCGAGGCCGGCGAATTGGCGATGGTCAACGATCGCAGGCCCTTCGGGCGCGTCACCGCATATTCGGCGCCCAGCATGCCGCCCCAGCTCTGCCCGAGCACATGGAACGCCGGCCGGATGCCGAGATGGTCGACGAGGTTCTCCAGTTCGTCGATGAAGAGCTGCGGCGTCCAGAAATCAGCGCCTTTGTTGGGCAGCAGCGTGGAGTTGCCGCAGCCGAGCTGATCATAATGGATGACGGCGCGGCCCTGCTTTGCCAGCAGCTTGTAGGAATCGACATAGTTGTGGGCGACGCCGGGGCCGCCGTGCAGGATGACGATCGGCATCTTGTCCGTGCCGAGGTCGCCGGATACCCGGTACCACGTCTCGTAGGCGCCGAACCGGGCACGCCCCTCCCTACTCGCGATCGAAGTCACCGTTTCCCCTCCCGAACCTGCACGCTATACACCGCCGCCCCAGGCGGCAATCGCCAGCCGGCAATCACCTGTCTGCCCGGCCGCCCGCGCGAACCCACTGTTCCAGCATCTGCACCCCGAAGCCGACGCCGCCCTGCCGCGCCAGCGGGCCGTCGGTGGCCGCCAGTTCCTTGCCGGCTATGTCGAGATGCACCCAGGGCCGGTTGTCCGTGAAATGCCGGAGGAATGCCGCCGCATAGGGCGCGTCGCCGTCCTCGAGGTCGCGCGCGTGCTGGCGCAGGTCCGCCAGCGGCGACTGCAATCCCTCGTCATAGGCATGGTCGAGCGGCATGCGCCAGAAGCGCTCGCCGACGGCCTCGCCCGCGGCGATCATGCCGGATGCCACGGCGTCGTCGGTGGTAAACAGGCCGGCGAAAACGCTGCCCAGCCCGCGCATGACCGAATAGGTCAGCGTCGCCAGGTCGACCATGGCGGAAGGCTTGAAGCGCGTGGCCGTGTAGTAAAGCGTATCGGCGAGCAGCATGCGACCTTCGCAGTCGGTGTCAAACACTTCCACGGTCTGGCCCGACAGGGTGGTGATGACGTCTCCGGGCCTGTAGGCCTTGCCGGAAGGCAGGTTCTCGGCGATGCCGAGCACGCCCACGACATCGACCTCGCTGCCCTGCCGCGCCAGCGCCAGCAGCAGCCCGGCGACGGCGGCGGCACCCGCCATGTCGGCCTTCATCTCGAACATCTGCGGCCCGGTCTTGGTGCAAAGGCCGCCGGAATCGAAACAGACGCCCTTGCCGACGAAGGCCAGCGGCGCGTCCGCGCCTTTCTTGCCGTTGTAGCGCAGGACGACGATGCGCGGCGGATGCTGGGAAGCGGACCCGACCGCCAGAAGGGCGTTCATGCCGAGCCGTTTCAGCTCCGCCGCGTCGAGCGCCTCGATCTCGATCCCCGCCTCCCGCAGCGGCTCCAGATGATCGACGAAGCTGTCGGGATGCAGGATGTTGGAAGGCAGGTTGACCAGCGTGCGGGCGAATTCGACACCATCGGCGACCGCGCTCATCCGCGCCAGATGGGCGTCGGCGTCCCTGTCCTGCGGGCCGACTAGATGAATGGTCCAGCCGGCTTCGGCCGCCGCGCCGGGCCGCTTGTTGCGCAGGTCGAAACGGTATCGCCTCAGGCGCATTCCGAACGCCAGGCGCCCGGCAAGCTCCGCCCCCGCAACGGCAGCCCCCTCGATGGCATCGAGGACGATTGCGGCGGCGTCCTCGCCCTTCCCTTCCAGGAAGGCGGCCAGCCCCGCGCCGGCACGGGTCAGCGACAACGGCGTCATCGCCTCGGCATCGCCGAGCCCGAGGACGACGACGCGCCGCGCGGCAAGGCTGCCGGGAGACAGGATATCCAGGCATTCGCCGCTCTTGCCGGAGAAGCCCGGCGCCTCGCAGGCGCGCGCCAGCGTTCCGCCGGCCCTGGAATCCAGCGCCTGCGCTTGTCGGCCGAAACCCCGGCGGCCCGCCTTCAGGATCACGACGACAGGCGCGCCGTCAGGAACCTCGGCCACGGTCTGGAAGGCAATCTCCGGAGATTGGGGCATGAAAGGCTTCACCCTGTTCGCTGCTTGAGAATCCGGACCGGATGGCTTGCCGAGGCCATCCAGTCGGCTTTCGATATTCAGAAAAGCGAGACGGGTGTTCAAACGTCAATTTCACGTCTTTCGGTTGACAAAAAATCAATCGAAAGATCATGATCCATCCATGGTTCTGCCTTCACTCAACGGGATGCGGGCCTTTGAAGCTGCCGCCCGCCTCGGCAGCGTCAAGGACGCCGCTGAAGAGCTGCGGCTGACGCCGTCGGCGGTCAGCCGGCACATCAGGTTCCTCGAACGCAGCCTCGGGCAGGACCTGTTCGAACGCAGCTTCCGGCAGATCACCCTGACGGCCACCGGCTCCTATTACGCACACACCCTCTCGGAAGCCTTCGAGGCGATCAGGCGCGCCACCGAAGACGTCAGTCTGGTGAACGGCGCCCGTAAAAGGCACAAGCGCATCCGCTTCATGTGCGAGCCGACATTCCTGAACCTGTGGCTTGCCGACCGCCTGCCGACCTTCCGGCGCCTGCATCCGTCGATCGACCTGGAGATTTCTACCTCGGGCAAGCGATCCGATTTCGATCTGGCGGTGGTCGACGAATTCAACGAGAAGACCAGTCCGGCTCTGAAGCTGATCCTTCCCCTCATGCTGACGCCGGTCTGTTCGCCGGCCCTGCTGAACGGGCCGGAGCCGCTGCGCACGCCGCAGGACCTGCTGCACCATTGCCTGATCCACGAGCGCGAAAGCAGGCGGTGGGAGCGGTGGCTGGCACAGGAAGGGGTCGTCGGCGAAGCCAGCGGGGCCACCACCGTATTGCACGACTGCACGCTGATCATGCGCGAGGTGGCGAACGGCACGGGCATCGCGCTCGCCGACACGATCATGGCGCAGGACCTTTTGCAGGAGGGCAAGCTGGTCGCGCCGTTCAATGTCTACCACGACTATCCGGCAGGCTATTATCTTCACCAGAGGCCGGGTGTCGGCAGCAAACCGGAGATAACCCGGTTCCTGGACTGGCTTTTCGCGGAAGTCGAGCAGCACAAGAAGTCCGTCGCGCCCGCGTTCGGTTGACGATGGCGAACGTTCTCCAGCGGATCGGCTGAAAGAACCGGTCGCCGCCATGGTCATTCCGGTGCGCGATCTGTTACGGGAAAAGGACACACCGTTCGCCGAACCCGACCCATGAACCGTCGCATCGTTATCACCGCGCTGGGCATAGCGCAGATCCTTTCCTGGGGATGTTCGTATTACCTGCCCGCCGTTCTGGCCAGGCCGATCGCCACCGATACCGGCTGGCCGTTCACCTGGGTCGTGGCGGGGCTCTCGGCAGGGCTGTTGTGCTCGGGACTGGCCTCGGCGTTCACCGGCAGCCTCATCCAGCGCAACGGCGGCCGGCCGGTGCTGATCGCGGGTGCGATCCTGCTCGCGTCCGGCCTCGTCGTCATGGGCCTTGCCCCGAACCTGCCCGTCTACTTCCTCGCCTGGATGCTGATGGGGGTGGGCATGTCGGCCAGCCTGTACGACGCCGGCTTCGGAACGCTTGGCCGCCTGTACGGCAAGGACGCCCGTGGCGCGATCACTTCGCTCACGCTGTTCGGCGGCTTCGCCAGCACCGTGTGCTGGCCGCTGAGCGCCTTTCTGGTCGAGCATTTCGGCTGGCGCGCTACCTGCTTCACCTATGCCGGCATCCAGCTCGTGGTCAGCCTGCCCGCCTTCCTGATGCTCGTGCCGGCCGCTCCGGGCATCGCCGGTTCAGGAATTGCCGGGCCGCCGCCAAGCGCCGGGTCGTCCGTGCATCGGCCGACCTTCGTGCTGCTCGCCTGCATAACCGCGCTGGCGGCGATGATCGCCTCGATGCTGTCGGTGCACCTGCTCACCGTCCTGCAGCTTCGCGGCATCGACCTTGCGGTCGCGGTCGGCCTCGGCACGCTGATCGGCCCCTCGCAAGTCGGCGCGCGGGTCGTCGAGATGGTGATCGGCAAGTATCACCATCCGCTGTGGACCATGCTCGCATCGGTGCTGCTGTTGGCGGCCGGAACCGGGCTCCTGCTCACCGGCTGGCCGGTCACCGCGCTCGCCCTGATCCTCTATGGCGCGGGAAACGGCGTCCATACGATCGCTCGCGGCGCGCTGCCGCTGGTCCTGTTCGACCCTTACCGTTACGCCTCGATCATGGGGCGGCTCGCCGTGCCGAGCCTCATCATGCAGGCCCTCGCGCCGTCGGTCGGCGCGCTCCTGCTCGACCATGGCGGCAGTTCGACAATGCTCGGCGTGCTGTTCGCCGCCGCCCTGACGGCTCTCTTGCTGGTGCTCTGTCTCGCACAGGTCCGCTCGCGCGTCGGCACCAGCCGATAGACTCAGGGTCGGCCCGGTTCCCGAAAGCCGCAGGACGGAAGCCCTGGTCCTTCACCACCAGCTACGGGTTGCGAATCCTGCCGCTCGCCTTCTCCGGCGCCACTTCGATGCAAAGCTCGATCGGCTCGGCGGGTGAAGAGACGGGTCAGATCACCGCTTCCTCCAGGAACGGCTCGTTGCGCCGGATGCGCTCGTAGCTGAAGGGCGACAGGTCCAGCGTCTGGAAGGCACCGTGGACGATCAGTTCCGACACGGCGCGCCCGACGGCCGGCGACTGCTGCAGGCCATGCCCCGAAAAGCCGTTGGCGAACATGAAGTTGGTCACCTGCGGGTGGAAGCCGACGATGCCGTTGTGGTCGAGCATGTTGTATTCATAGTGGCCCGTCCAGCAGGTCTGCACCTTCAGCGCGTCGAAGGCCGGAATGCGATGCCACAGCGCCGGCCAGATGTAATCGTCGAACTCCTCATGGTGCATCTCGAAGTCGTCGTAGTCCGCCGGTCCGTCGCCCTGCGGCGTGTTGCCGGTAAGGAAAAGCTCGCCCTCCGGCCGCACGAAGGTGCCGGAAAGGTCGATGACGTTCGGCATGCGGCCGGGAATGGGCGTGGCGCTGGAAAAGACGAAGCTGTAGCGCTTGTAGGGCGCGACCGGGATCGACAGGCCGGCCATCGCCGCGACGAGTTGCGCCCGCGGCCCGGCGGCGTTCACCAGCGTGCCGCACCAGATCGTCTCGCCGGTCGCCAGCCGCGCCGCCGCGACCCGCCCGTCGGCCATGTCGAGGCCGACCACGGCGTTGTCGATATACTCGACGCCCGAGCCGCGCGCGGCGCGGCGGAAGCCGTTGAGCATGCCCATGGAATCGAACCAGCCCTCTTCGCGCGATCCCCACGAGCCGCCGCCGAGATCGTCCACGTTGAGCCAGGGGAAGCGCTCCTTCAGCGCGCCCGGCTCGAGAAAGACCGTGTGCGCGCCGAGGCTGCGCTGCAACTCGACGCGCGCCTTCGCCGCCTCCACGCCCTCGGGCGAGCAGCAGTAGAGATAACCGTGCTCGCGGAAGCCGAGATCGGGCGCCGGCTCGTTGGGGAAGAACGGCGCCATCAGCTCGGGAAAGCGGCGGATCGTCTCGATGCCGAACTGGCTGATCTTGACGTTGATCGGGTTGGAATACTGCTGGCGGATGGCGCTGGTCGACAGCGCGGTGGAGGAGAACTCGTAGCTCGAATCGCGCTCCACCACGAGGATCGAGGCGCTGCCGCCCAGTGCCTGGCTGAGCCAGTAGGCGCTCGAGGAGCCTACGACGGCGCCGCCGACGATGACGATGTCGTAGGCCGTGCGGGTCGGTGCCTTGTAGGGAGGGATGGCCATCAGGATATTCCCGAGTGAGCGATGACGAGTCAGGACTTGAAGGAAGCGACCAGCGCGTCGGAGCCGCGCGCCAGAAGGCCGAGGTCCGAGCCAACCGCGACCATGGTGAAGCCGTCGGCCAGATAACGGTCGGCATCCGCCTTCGCCGGTGCAAGGATGCCGCTCGCCTTGCCGGCGGCGGCGGCCGCGACGCGCACCGAGCGGATGGCTTCCTGCACAGGCGCGGCATTGGGATTGCCCATGGCGTTCATATTGGTCGACAGGTCGCCGGGTCCGACGAACAGCACGTCGACGCCCTCCACCGCCGCGATGTCGGCCGCATTGCCGACACCGGTCTCGTCCTCGATCTGCACGGCGAGAAGCTGCTGGGCACGCGCATTGGCATGATAGCCGGCGATGCGGCCGAAGGCGTTGGCGCGGTGCCCGACCGAAAAGCCCCGGAATCCGCCCGGCGCATAGGTCATCGCCGCGACGATCGCGCGCGCCTGGTCGGCGGTGCGGACATTGGGGATCATCAGGCTGCGCGCGCCGATGTCCATCGCCTGCTTGATCAGGTTGGGATCGTCGGACGGCAGGCGCACCACCGCTTCGCAGGGAAAGGCCGCCGCCACCTGCAATTGCGCCATGATGCTGCGCAGGTCGTTGGGGCTGTGCTCGCCGTCGATCAGCAGCCAGCCGGCGCCGGACCCGGCGACGATCTCGGTCGTCAGCGCCGAGGCCAGCGAGCACCACACACCGATATGCGGGCGCCCGGCCGTTACCGCGGCCTTCAGCGGATTGGCGCGTTCCTGCATCGGTCGACCTCCGAAAGAAGATGGATTGAAATTTGTATGATGTCCTATATCATATGAGATTGCGCGACCGCAACGGGATATCGTCGGCGGTACGGCGATATCGGCACCCGACACCGGGCCGCCTCATGGTGCGGCCGGCGATGAAGGTTCAAGGGAAGGATTTGAAGCGATGCGCGGAAGCGGCAAGGCGGATGTGTTCGTGATGCTGGCCCACCCTGTCGGCCACGCCAAGAGCCCCGGCATGTTCAACGAGCTGTTCGAGCAGAAGGGACTGGACAGCCTGATGGTGCCGATGAGCTGCAAGCCGGAGGATTTCGACACCTTCTGGGCTGGGTTGACGGCTGCCGAGAACGTCCGCGGCGTCATCATCTCGGTGCCCTACAAGGTCGCGGTCTACCACAAATGCGCGGGCGGACATGACCGCGCGGTTCGCGTGCAGAGCGCCAACTCCGTCCGCCGGCTGCCGGACGGCGGGTGGTACGCCGACAATTTCGACGGCGTCGGCTTCATCGACGCGCTCAGGGCCGCCGGCTACAGCTTCGAAGGCCGCAAGGCGCTGCAGGTCGGCGCGGGCGGCGCCGGCGCCTCCATCGCCTATTGCCTGGCGGAGGCGGGCGTGGCCGAGATCCGGCTGAACGACGTGGATCGCTCGCGCGCCGAGAACCTTGCCGCGCTTGTCGGCAAGGCGTTTCCGGCCTGCCGCATCGCGGCCGGCGAAGCCGATCCCTCCGGCATGGACATGGCGGTCAACGCCACGCCGGTCGGCATGCATGCGGGCGACCCCTATCCCCTCGACGTAAGCAAGCTGACGCCGGACATGATGGTCGTCGACATCATCATGGAGCCGGCCGAGACGGCGCTGCTCAAGAAAGCGAAGGAGATCGGCTGCCGCGTCCAGCCCGGCCGGCCGATGATGGATTTCCAGATGCGCGGCATGGCGGAGTTCTTCGACGTCGAGCGCAAGGATCGCGCCAATGGCTGAGCCCCGCACGGTCGTGGTCATCGGCGGCACGTCCGGCATCGGCCGGGCGATCGCCCTGCGCTTTGCCGCCGACGGCGCCACCGTCGTCGTCGCCGGGCGCGATGGCAGGCGCGGCGAAGAAACCGCGCAGGCCTGCCTGAAGGGCGGCGCGCCGGCGGCCCGCTTCATAGAGACGGACGTCGGCGATGCCGGCTCCGTCGAGGCGCTGGGCAAGGCGGTGGAGCAGGATTTCGGCGCGCCGCATGTGGCGGTCAACTCAGCCGGCATCCTGCAAAGCGGCACGCGCGTCCTCGACCAGGCGCTCGACGAGGACGAACGCCTGTGGCGCGTGAATTATCGAGGCACCCTGCTCGGCTGCCAGGTGTTCGGCCGGCTGATGGCGGCGGCCGGACGCGGCGCCATCCTCAATGTCGGCTCGCTCGCTTCCTTCGCGCCGCTGTCGCTGCCCGCCTATACGCCGGGCAAGCACGCGGTTCTGGCGCTGACGCAGATGCTTGCCGCCGAACTCGGCCCGCAGGGCGTGCGGGTCAACGCCGTGGCACCCGGCTACACGCTGTCGGACGGTTTGAAGGCGCGCATCGCCAGGGGCGAGCGCAATCCCGAAGCGATCAAGGCGACGACGGCGCTGCGCCGTTTCGTCGATCCCGACGACGTCGCCGAGGCGGCCCTGTTCCTATGTTCGGACAAAGCCGGCGCGATCACCGGCGTGACCCTGCCGGTCGACGCCGGCTGGCTCGTGCAGGCGCCCTACGCCCACTACCTGCAGGGCAATCCGATCCGCCCGGTGGCCCTGGCTGAGCATCGATAGTGGTTTGAAAGTCCGCTCCGGCCGGGGCATTGTCCGCGCTCCGGCCGAACCGGGTGAAGGGAGACCGATGACGAAGCGAAAACCGCTGTCCACCGTCGTGGCGGAAGGCTTGTCGCAGAAGATCCGCTCGGGCGCGCTTCAGCCCGGCGCCCAGCTGCCGACCGAGGCCGAGCTTTGCGTCGAATACGACGTCAGCCGCACCGTCGTCCGCGAGGCCGTGGCCCGACTGCGCTCGGAAGGGCTGGTGGTGCCGCAGCAGGGGCGCGGCATGTTCGTCAGCGAGACGCCCGCCGCGCGCAACTTCTCGATACCGGACGAGGCGCTCAAGACTCTGCCGGAAACCATCGCCCTGCTCGAACTCAGACTGAGCGTCGAGGTCGAGGCAGCCGGCCTTTGCGCTGAGCGCCGGACCGACGCGGAAGCCGCAGATATCCGCGCCCTGATGGAGCAGTTCGACGCCAGGCACGAGGACCCGGCCGCGATCGAGATCCACTACGACTACGATTTTCACCTGGCGATCGCCAGGGCGACCCGCAACGAATTCATCCACGGCTTCCTCGCCTATCTGCGGCCGATGATCGTGCCGCGCTACCAGCTCGGCTACGTCGTCGCGCCGTCCGGCAAGGAGGCCTACTACGCGCGCATCCACAAGGAGCACCGGGCCATCGTCGATGCCATCGAGAAGCGCGACGGCGATGCCGCGCGCCGCGCCATGCACCGGCACCTCCACAACAGCCTGGAACGCGTGCGTTCGCTGGCGGCGGCGTCGGGAATCGCAGCGACGGACGCCGAACAGAAAGCGGCGGCGGCCGCGCTCTTCACGGAGCTGAAGCACGCTCCGCCGGCCGGCCGGCCCTGAACCACACCCGCCGAAAGCCAAGCCGAGCGACACGAATGCGAAAGCCGTAGTTTTGACGCCCCTGGTCACCGCTTGAGAACAGGCGGCGCCGACAGCACACCGAATTCAGCCTCAAGTCCATGGTTTCCATGGCCTCGAGGCCTACGCGGCTCACAGAGATTTTCCCGCGTCATGTCGGATTGGAAAGTTTATCTTTCCTTTTTGCGGGTTTTCTTGGTTTCGCGCAACCGGTGGAGGCCGCACATTGCCTTCCCGCAGCATCGGGGGAACGACCGTGACGACAGCCCTCATAACAGGCGCCACCAGCGGCATCGGCCGCGCCATGGCGGTCGCGTTGAGCGAGGCGGGCTACGACGTCTACGCCATGGGACGCAACGAAGCCGCGCTGAAACGGCTGCAAGGCGAACATCCGCGCATCGTCCCCGTCGCCATGGACGTCACCGACCGCGACGGGCTGGAGGCCCTCCTGGCCGATCTCGTCGTCGACGTCCTCATCAACAATGCCGGCATGATGCCGCCGCTCGGCAATTTCGCCGACATGAAGGTGGCCGATATCGACACCACGCTGGAAGTCAATCTCAGCGCCGCCATCCTGCTCACCCGGCTGGTCGTTCCGCAGATGCGCGAGCGCCGCTCCGGCCACATCGTCTTCACCGGCTCCTCGGCCGCCCACGCCGCGTTCCCGAACGTCGCGGTCTATTCCGCGACCAAGGCGGCCATCGCCGGCTTCGCCGCCGCGCTGCGCGCCGACCTGTCACCATACGGCATCCGCGTCACCGAACTCGTCCCGGGCCGCGTCGAGACGCAGCTCTACAGCGCCATTCTCGATACCGAGGCGCGGGCCGCCATGTACGCCGGCAACGTCGCCGTGCAACCCGAGGACGTCGCCAAAATGGTGATCGCCCTTCTTGCCCTGCCGGCCTCGGCCGACGTCACCCGTCTCGACATCATGCCAACGCGCCCGACCACGCAGAGCGGCAGCAAATAGGAGAACAGCGAAGTGAAGGACCTTTGCGTATTGATCGTCGGCGGCGGTTCCGGTCTTGGAGCGCTGCTCGCCCGCATGGCCGTGGACGAGGGCGCGGCCGCGATCGGCATCATCGACATCAACCAGGAAGCCGCCGAGGCGGCGCTGGCGCCCGCCAGGGCCAAGGGCCTGCCGACTGCATCGGCCACCGCCGACATACAATTCGGTCCGCAGTGCCACGCCGCATTCGAGAAGATCGCAGCAAAGATCGGCCGCATCGATACGCTGATCAACTGCGCCGCGATCTATCCGCGCAAGCCGACGCTGGAAATCAGCGATGCGGATTGGGATGCGTCCAACGGCATCAACATCAAGGGTACCTATCACATGATGGTGGCCGCCATTAAGCACATGCAGGCGCAGGAACCCAAGGGCGCTGTGCGCGGCCGCATCGTCAACCTCAGTTCCGTCGACGCCTTCAAGGCGCACCCGCAGAACATGCACTACGCGGCGACCAAGGCGGCCGTCGTGAGCCTCACGCGTTCGCTCGCCCACTATGTCGCGAAGGACGGTATCCTGATCAACTCGGTCGCCCCAGCGGGCATGGCGACGGACAAGGCAAAGGCGCTCGGCTTCCTGGAGGAACTGGCCAAGGCGAGCCCGCTCGGCCGCGGCGCCGAGCCGGCCGAGATCGCCCAGTGGGTGCTGATGACCGGCGGACCGAAGAACACCTACATGACCGGCGAACAGGTCATCGTGTCCGGCGGTTACATCTACGCCTGACGCAACCGACCGGCACTGTCCGGGAGTGAGGATCAACCAGGCGGGAAAGGAGCGGACCTGACGATGACCGGCAAGCTGCGCCTTCCGCCGCTGAACGCGCTCAGGGTCTTCCACGCCGTCGCGCAGCACAAGAGCTTCCGCCAGGCGGCGGACGAGCTTCTCGTTACGCCGCAGGCGGTCGGCCAGCAGATCAAGCTCCTGGAAGACACGCTCCAGGTGACGCTGTTCGAGCGCAAGGGACGCTCCATCGAGCTGACCGAGCAGGCGATCCTTCTGTCCCACTACGTCAAGGCCGGGTTCGACGAATTCGCCGAAGGCGTGCGCCGCGTCACCAAGTCGGCCTACAGGGACCGCATCAACCTCAACGCCAGCCCCTATTTCGCCACCCACTATCTGTTGCCGCGCCTGTCGCTGTTCCGCGAGATCATGCCCGCCGTCGACCTCAGGCTGACGACGATGGTCGACCTGCCCGACTTTGGCCGCGACGACATCGATATGACCGTGCAATGGGGCTACGGCGTCTGGCAGGATTACGAAGCGACGTTGCTGGTCGTGGATCCGAAGATCATCTGCTGCACACCCTCGATCGGCGAGAAGATCCGGTCGGCGCAGGACCTGACGCAATTCACGCTGCTCGACACAGTCAAGTCGAAGCGGCTGTGGCCGGACATCCTTCGCCACCTGGCCGTCGAAAAAACCGACAGCGACCGCAGCATCGGCTTCGATGACGCCGCCACCATGCGCCGCGCCACGTTGCAGGGCATCGGCGTCGGCCTCGTCTCCGTCATCGACGCGGAAGAAGACCTGCGCTCCGGCGCGCTGGTGGCGCCGCTCGGACGCGACGCCATAGCGAACATGAAGCCGGAGGAAGTCCCCGGCTTCTATCTCGTCGTGCCCAAGGGCTATCTGCGGGTGAAGGCCGTTTCGACCCTGCACCGATGGCTGACGCAGCAGGATTGGCAGGGCGACCTGGAAGCCTCGCCGCTGCCGAAGCCGATCCCTCTCGGCGACTGAAACCGGTTTTGCGATCCGGGCCGCAAAGGCCCCAACAAGAAGAAGACTGAACAACCTCAACAGCGGAGAAAGACAATGAACATGACGAAATGGGAGAACATGACGAAATGGGGTGCCGCAGCGCTGGCGCTGGGCCTCATGCAGCTCTCGGCCCCGGCCGAAGCCGCCGGCGGAAAGACGCTCGAAACGGTCAAGCAGCGCGGCGTGCTCAACTGCACCGGCCACGACGGCTCCTATCTCGGCTTCGCCGAGGTGAACGACAAGGGCGAATGGAAGGGCATGGACATCGACCTGTGCAGGGCGGTGGCGACGGCCGTGCTCGGCGATCCGGCGAAGCTGAAGATCGTTCCCATCAGCTGGGCGCAGCGCTGGCCGTCGCTGCAGTCGGGCGACGTCGACATCGTCATCAAGGCCTCCGGCGGCACGCTGTCGCGCGATACCGAGCTCGGCCTGCAATTCTCCATGTCCTATTATCTCGGCACCACCAAGGTGATGGCCCACAAGGAGCTCAACCTGACCTCGCTGAAGGATGCCGACGGCGGCTCCATCTGCATTCCGGCCGGTACCACGCAGGAACAGCAGGTCGCCGCCTACGCGCAGAAGCTCGGAATCAAGCTGGAACCGGTGGTCATCGAGAAGACCGAGGAACTGGAGCAGGCCTATTTCTCCGGCCGCTGCGACCTCTACGCGCAATGGGGACCTGTGCTGGCCATCGCCCGCATCGCCAAGGGCAAGGTCGAGGACCATGTCATCCTGCCCGACGTCCTGGCGGTCGAGCCTGAAGTGATGATCGTGCGCCAGGGCGACGACAACTGGGTCGACGTCGCCAACTGGACGCTTTCGGCGCTGCTGTTCGCCGAGCAGGAGGGCATCACCTCCAAGAATGTCGACGAGATGAAGGCCAAGCCGACCTCGCCGCAGGTGGCCAAGTTCCTCGGCGCGACGCCCGGCATGGGCAAGGGCCTCGGGCTCTCCGACGACTGGGCCTACAATGTCATCAAGAAGGTCGGCAACTACGCCGAGATCTTCGACCGCGATCTCGGCAAGGATTCGCCCTACAAGATGGACCGCGAGCTGACGAACCTGTGGAACAACGGCGGCGTGCTGTTCCCGCTGGTGGTCGACTGAAAACCATGGGCGCCGCCGGACGACAGGCGGCGCCCGTGCCCTCCCTGCGAAAGGCCGAACGATGGGCAGCCTGCTGAGAAATCAGAAGGTCCGCAACGCGTTGCTGCAGATTTTCTACGTCGGCGCGCTCGGCGCCATGGTGCTGGCCGGCATCCTGATCGCCCGCCGCAACCTCGCGGCCCAGGGCATCACCTCCGGCTTCGACTTCCTGTTCAAGTCGACCGGCTGGGACATGAACTTCTCGCTGCTGCCGGCGACGGCGATGGACCCCTATTGGTGGTTCTTCCTCAACGGCATCATCAACACCCTGTTTCTCGGAACCTTCGGCCTCGTGCTGGCGACCGTCGTGGGCACCATCGTCGGCCTTGCGCGCACCTCGTCCAATGACCTCGCCCGGCTCCTCGGCCGCACCTATGTCGACATCTTCCGCAACATCCCGCTGATCCTGCAGGTGTTCTTCTGGTACGCCGTCATCACCCACCTGCCCTCGCCGCGTGCCGCTGAGGAAAGCTGGGGCACCTTCCTGACGAGCCGCGGGCTCTACGTTCCGGTCCCGAATGTCGGCGCCTGGACGCTTGCCGCAGCAGGCGCCGCCGTGCTCGCCGCCGCCGTCCTGCCGCTGTGGCTCGGCCGCACACACCGGATCGACCGGCCGCTGGGACAGCGGCTCCCCCTCCAGCTGGCGGCCGCCGCCGCGGCGCTCGCCTGCGCGGTGCTGATCCTGCTCGCCGGCCGCCTGCCCGACGTGCCTTTCCTCGACGTTCCCGCACTCAAGGGGCTCAACCTGCGCGGCGGGCTGCGCATCCCGCCGGAGTTCGCCACGCTCGTCGTCGCCATCGCCATCTACGGCGGCTCCTACATCGCCGAGATCGTGCGCGGCGGCTTCAAGGCCGTCGGCAAGGGCCAGATGGAGGCGGCCAATTCGCTCGGCCTCACCGCCTGGCAGGTCTTCATGCTGGTGCGCCTGCCGCTCGCCCTGCGCGCCATGCTGCCGATCCTCGCCAACCAGTATGTGTGGCTGATGAAGGCCACCACCATGGGCATCGCCGTCGGCTTCACCGACTTCTTCATGATCGTGGCGCTGACGATCAACCACTCCGGCCAGACGCTGGAAGCGATCGGCATCCTGATGGGCGGCTTCCTCGTCATCAACCTCACCTTGGCGGCTATCTTCAACCGCATCAACAAGGCGATTGCCCTCAAGGGCAATCAGTTGAGGGGCTAGCGCCATGGACGGACTGGAGATGACCGTCGCTGCCCCTCCGCCCCCGACGATCGCCGAGGACCTGAAGCGGCGCTATTTCGCCTCGCCGTTGCAGGCGCTCGTGTCGCTGTTCTCGCTCGCCGTGATCGCCTTCGTCGTCTGGAAGGTGCTCAACTGGGCGTTTCTTTCGGCCGTCTTCACGGCAAGCGGCGGCCCCGAGGCCTGCCACGCTGCGGCCGGCGCCTGCTGGTCGGTCATCGCCGAGCGCTGGCGCATCATCCTGTTCGGCCTCTACCCCTTCGAGGAGCAGTGGCGCTCGGCGCTCGCCTGCGTGGCCGTGGTGGCCATGACCGTGCTGAGCTGCATTCCGGCCTTCTGGACCGGCAGGCGTCTCGCGGTCGTCTGGGTGGCCGGCACGGCGCTTTTCTATGTCCTGATGAAAGGCGGCATCCTCGGCCTTCCCTATGTCGGGGAGGAATCGTGGGGCGGGCTGGCGCTCACCCTGTTCATCTTCGTCACCACCTGCCTGATCGGCTTCCCGCTGTCGATCTGCCTTGCCCTGATGCGCCGCTCGGACCTGCCGTGGATATCCCGCACGACGGGCCTCATCATCGATTCCGTCCGCTCGCTGCCGCTGATCACGATCCTGTTCACCTTCGCCATCGTGCTGCCCTTCGCCCTGCCGCAATGGCTGCAGGGCGACAAGCTCTACCGGGTCATCCTCGGCTCGGCACTATTCTTCTCCGCCTATCAGGCCGAGATCGTCCGCGGCGGTATGCAGGGCGTCCCCAAGGGTCAGGAAGAAGCGGCGCGGGCGCTCGGCCTCGGCTACTGGCGCAGCGTCAGCCTCGTGCTTTTGCCGCAGGCGATGCGCAACGCCCTGCCGGCGACGATCAACCAGTTCGTCATCTCGTTCAAGGAAACGTCGCTGGTGGTCATCATCGGCTTCTTCGAGATCCTGGCGTCCGGCAACGCCGCCTACGGCACCGGCGAATGGCGTTTCGCCTATGTCGAGGTCTACGTCTTCATCGCGCTGATCTACTTCGTCTTCGTCTTCAGCCTGTCCCGCTACGGCGCCTATCTGGAACGGCGCATGGCCGTGGGCGAGCGATAGCACACGGACTGGAGAGCTTTGCGATGACCGATACCGCTGCGGCGCTGTCCGCCGTTCTCGGCGCCAAAGGGTGGCTTTCGCCCCCCGACACGACCCCCTACGCCCGCGACTGGCTGGACCGCTACGGCATCGAGCCGCTCGGCGTCGCAAGGCCGGCAGGAACGCAAGAGGTCGCCGAGGTCGTGCGCATCTGCCAGCGGGCGGGCGTCGCCATCGTCCCGCAAGGCGGCAATACGGGCTTATGCGGCGGTGCCGTCGCCGTGATGCCGGACACAGTCATCCTGTCTCTGTCGCGCATGGCGGCGATCGGCGAGCCTGACCCCGACAGCGGCTCGATCCTCGTCGAGGCAGGCGCGGTGCTGGCCTCGCTGCACGAGGCGCTGGAGCCTCACGGGCTCATCTTTCCCCTGCATCTCGGCGCCGAAGGCAGCGCCCGCATCGGCGGCCTGATCGGCACCAACGCCGGCGGTAGCCACGCCTTCCGCTACGGCATGATGCAGGACCTCGTGCTCGGCCTGGAAGTCGTGCTGCCCGACGGCACGGTCTGGAACGGCCTGCGCGCCGTGCAGAAGGACAATGCCGGCTACCAGTTGCGGAAACTGTTCTGCGGCGCCGAAGGCACCTTGGGCATCGTGACGCGCGCGGTGCTGAAACTCCATCCGGCGCCGAGGCAACGGGCGACCGCGCTTCTGGCATTGCCGGATTTCGCCGCCGCCGTCGCCTTCGGCACCGAACTGCGCCGCGAGGCGGGCGAATTCCTGTCCGGCCTCGAATTCTTCTGCGATGCGGGACTGGAGCTGGCCCTGAAACACCTGCCCGACCTTGCCTTTCCGCTCGGCGCGCGCGGCCCCGTCTACCTGCTGGTCGAACTGGCATCAGGCTCGCCGCGCATACCGCTGGACGACATCCTCTCGTCCGCCCTCGAACACGGCATGGAACAGGAACTGGTCACCGACGGCGCACTGGCGATGTCGGATGCGCAGCGCGCCCATTTCTGGCGGCTGCGTGAGGAGCAGCCGGAAGGGCAGCGGCTGGAAGGCGAACAGCTCAAGCACGACATTTCCGTCCCGCCGGGCAAGCTTGCCGCGTTCATCACGGCGGGCCAGGAAATCTGCCACGGCATCCTTCCCGGCGTGCGCATCAACCCGTTCGGCCATCTCGGCGACGGCAACATCCACTACAACCTGTCGCCGCCCGAGGGGCGACCCGGCTTCGACGGCAAGGCGGGCGAGATCGGCCGGGCGCTGGCGGCGCTGGCGACCGGGATGGGCGGCAGCTTCGCCGCGGAGCACGGCCTGGGGCGCAGCAAGATCGCGCTCGCCGACGACCTTCGCAGCGCGGTCGAAAGGGATTTGATGGCTCGACTGAAAGACGCGCTCGACCCATCGGGGCTGATGAACCCCGGCGTTCTTCTGAAGGCAAAAGAAGAAAGAAAAACTTTCGAATAGCCGGTATTTCTTCGTTTCGTCGCGGCCCGGCACAGTGCACGGTCGCGACGGGCGACAAAACCGGCAAGGCTGGGATTCGTGTTCGGCCCGAGGCCGGATTCAGGTGCGAAGACAGGTTCGACCATGAGCTACAGGAAAGAGGACGTTCGCCTCGGCGCAGACATCGGCGGGACGTTCACCGACATCGCGCTAGACCTCGGCGGCCGGATCTTCTCGACCAAGGTGCTGACCAACTATGCGGCGCCCGAGCAGGCGATCCTCGACGGCATCGCGGTCGTCACGCGCGAGGCCGGCCTCCCGGCCTCCGACATCGGCATCGTCATCCACGGCACGACGCTCGCCACCAACGCGCTGATCGAGCGGCGCGGCGCCAAAACGGCGCTCATCACGACCGAAGGCTTTCGCGACGTGATCGAGATGCGGACGGAAAACCGCTTCGAGCAATACGACCTGAATCTCAAACTGCCGACGCCGCTGATCCCGCGCGAACACCGCTTCACCGTCAGGGGCCGTATCGGCGCCGAGGGACAGGAATTGCAGCCGCTGGACGAGGCGCGGCTGGAGGAACTCGCCGACGAGATCGCCGCCGGCGGCTTCGGCGCCGTCGCCATCGGCTTCATCCATGCCTACGCCAACCCGGCGCATGAGCGCCGCGCCCGCGAAATCCTCGCGGCGAAGATCGACGTTCCGATCTCGATCAGCGCGGAAGTCTCGCCGCAGATGCGCGAGTTCGAGCGCTTCAACACCGTCTGCGCCAACGCCTACGTCCGCCCGCAGATGGCAACCTATCTCGCGCGCCTGCAGGTGCGGCTGAAGGAGATGGGCGCCGACTGCCCTGTCTTCATGATCCATTCCGGCGGCGGCCTGATCTCGGTCGAGACGGCCTCTGAATTTCCCGTTCGGCTGGTGGAATCCGGCCCCGCCGGCGGCGCCATCTTCGCCGCCGACATCGCCCGGCGCTTCGGGCTGGAGAAAGTCGTCTCCTACGACATGGGCGGCACGACCGCGAAAATCTGCCTGATCGAGGATTTCGCGCCGCGCACCGCCCGCACCTTCGAGGTGGCGCGCACCTACCGCTTCTCCAAGGGGTCAGGCATGCCGATCTCGATCCCGGTCATCGAGATGATCGAGATCGGCGCCGGCGGCGGCTCCATCGCCTGGGTCGACGCCATGGGCCGCATCCAGACCGGCCCGGAAAGCGCCGGCTCCGAGCCCGGCCCCGCCTGCTACGGCCGCGGCGGCGAGCGTCCGGCGATCACCGACGCCGACCTCGTGCTCGGCAAGCTCGATCCCGACAACTTCGCCGGCGGCGCCATCAGGCTCGACACCGACGCCTCGCAACGCGCGATCCTGCGCGACGTCGGCGAACGGCTCTCCCTCGACGCGCCTTCCGCCGCCTTCGGCATCTGCGAGGTGGTCGACGAGAACATGGCCAACGCCGCGCGCGTCCATGCCGTCGAGAACGGCAAGAACATCTCCGACAACCTGATGATCGCCTTCGGCGGTGCTGCCCCGCTGCACGCGGCGCGGCTGTGCGAGAAGCTCGGTATCGACCGATGCCTGGTGCCGCAGGGTGCCGGCGTCGGCTCGGCCATCGGCTTTTTGAAGGCGCCCTTCGGCTACGAGGCGCTGGCCTCGCGGCTGACCCGCCTGTCGCAATTCGACGCCACTGAGGCGAACGCCCTGCTCGCCGACCTCAAGGCCTCGGCCGAAAGCTTCGTGCGCGCCGGCACCGACGGCCGCATCGGCTGCGAGATCACCGCCTTCATGCGCTATGCCGGACAAGGCTGGGAGATCCCCGTCCCTCTCCCCGACAGGCCGTTCAGCGCGGACGCCGCCGGCGAGATCGAGGCTCTGTTCCGCGCCAACTACGAGCGCTTCTTCGGCCGTGCCATCGACGGGCTCGACGGACTTGAGATCGAGATCGTCACCTGGTCGGTCAAGGCGACTGATGAGAGGCCGGCTGTCGAACGCCACCAACTGGCCACCGGAGAACGCACCATGAAGCCGGCCGTCACGCGCGCCGTGTTCGATCCGGCGGCGGGTTCGGTCCAGACCTATTCGATCGTCGAGCGCGACACGCTTGAGAGCGGCGACCGCATCGCCGGCCCGGCGGTCATCGTCGAGCGCGAGACCTCCACCGTCGTCACCACGCCGTTCGACGCCGTCGTCCAGAGCGACGGTTCCATCCTTCTGACGCGCAAAGGCAACCCGTCATGAACGACCAGGGCATGGGCAAGTCCGGCAACGGCAGCATCGCCGAAATCCGCATGCAGGTGATGTGGAACCGGCTGATCTCGGTGGTGGAGGAACAGGCGCTGACCCTGCTGCGCACGGCCTTCTCCACCTCGGTGCGCGAATCCGGCGACCTGTCCGCCGGCGTCTTCGATCCGCGCGGCCAGATGCTGGCACAGGCCGTCACCGGCACGCCCGGCCACGTCAACACCATGGCCGAGGCCGTGCTGCACTTCATGAACGAGATCCCGCGCGAAGAGATGTTCGAAGGCGACACCTACGTCACCAACGACCCGTGGAAGGGCACCGGCCACCTGCACGACATCACCATGGTGTCGCCCTCCTTCCTGAACGGCGAACTGGTCGCCTTCTTCGCCTGCACGGCGCACGTGGTGGATGTCGGCGGCCGCGGCTTCGGGGCGGACGCCAAGTCGGTCTACGAGGAAGGCATCCAGATCCCGATCATGAAATTCGCGGAAAAGGGCAGGGTCAACATGGACGTCGTCCGCCTCCTCCGCGCCAATGTGCGCGAGCCGAACCAGGTCGTCGGCGACTTCTATTCGCTGGCCGCCTGCAACGAGGTCGGCCATCGCCGGCTGGTCGACATGATGAGGGAGGTCGGCCTTGCCTCGCTCGACGATCTCGGCGCCTTCATCTTCTCGCGCACCCGCGAGGCCATGCTGGAGCGCATCGCGGCACTGCCGAAGGGAAGCTGGTCGAACGACCTCACCACCGACGGCTACGACGATCCGGTCAGGCTCGCGGCGACGGTGTCGATCCGCGACGATCATGTCGAGGTCGATTTCACCGGCACCGACCCGATGAGCCGTTGGGGCATCAACTGCCCCATCATCTATTCGAAGGCCTATGCCTGCTACGCGCTGAAATGCGTGGTGGCGCCGGACATCCCGAACAATTCCGCTTCGCTCGCCTTCTTCACCGTGTCGTCGCCCGTCAACATCCTGAACGCGGTCCGGCCGGCGCCGGTGGCGCTGCGCCACATCTTCGGCCACATGGTTCCCGACCTCGTGCTCGGCGCGCTGGCCAAGGCGCTGCCCGGAAAGATCCAGGCCGAGGGCGCCGGCGCGCTGTGGAACATCCACATCTCGGTCCGGCCGACCATGCTCGGCGAAGGCCGGCGCGCCGAGGTGCTGATGTTCAATTCCGGTGGCATGGGTGCGCGCCCCGGCCTCGACGGGCTCTCGGCGACCGCCTTCCCCTCCGGCGTCCACACGATGCCGATCGAGGCGACCGAGCATACCGGGCCGATCGTCATCTGGCGCAAGGAATTGCGGCCCGGCTCCGGCGGCGACGGCGAGTTCCGCGGCGGGCTTGGCCAGATTATCGAGATCGCCCCGCTGGAAGGCCACGAATTCGACTTCTCGGCCATGTTCGACCGCGTCAACCATGCCGCCAGGGGTCGCAACGGCGGCGAGGACGGCGGCGCCGGCGTCGTCAGGCTTGACGACGGCACCAGGATGCGCCCCAAGGGCTGGCAGCATGTGCCGGCCGGGCGCCGGCTGATCATGGAGCTGCCCGGCGGCGGCGGCTATGGCGATCCGGCGCGGCGCAGCGCCGACAGCCGGGCTGAGGACGAGACCCGCGGATACCTGATGGAGAACGACCGATGAGCTATGTCGCCTCACGCCTGTCGGCGGTAAAACCGTCCGCCTCGATGGCGGCTTCGATGGCCGCCAAGGCCTTGCGCGCCACCGGGGTGGAGGTGATCGACCTCGGCCTCGGCGAGCCCGATTTCCCGACGCCCGCCCATGTCGTCGAGGCGACCTACAAGGCGGCCCTTGCCGGCGAGACGCTTTACACCGCCGCGGCGGGCACGCCCGCGCTGCGCAAGGCCGTGGCCGAAAAATTCGCCCGCGAGAACGGCCTCTCCTACGGGCCGGACGACATAGTGGTGGCCAACGGCGCCAAGCAGGTCATCTTCAACGCGCTGATGGCGACGCTGGACGCGGGCGACGAGGCGATCCTGCCGGCGCCCTATTTCGTCTCCTATCCGGAAATGGTGAAGCTGCTCGGCGGCGTGCCGGTGATTGCTGAATGTCCCGCCGATACCGGTTTCCGCCTGACGCCGCAGGCGCTGGAGGCGGCGATCACGCCCCGGACCAAATGGCTGTTCCTTAACATGCCCGGCAACCCGTCCGGCGCCGTCTATTCCGAGGCGGAGCTGAAAGCGCTCGGCGCCGTGCTGGCCAAGCATCCGGACGTGCTCGTGCTCTCCGACGAGATCTACGAGCACATCATCTTCGACAACCGCAAGTTCGTCTCCTTCGGCAAGGCCTGCCCTGAATTGAAGGATCGGACCCTGATCGTCAACGGCGTCGCCAAGGCCTATGCCATGACCGGCTGGCGCGTCGGCTATGCCGCCGGCCCCGCCCCGCTGATCAAGGCGATGAACACGGTGCAGAGCCAGTCCTGCACCTCGGTCGCGGCCCCCATGCAGGCGGCCGCCCTTGCCGCGCTGACCGGGGCGCAGGACTGCGTCGGCGAATTCCGCGCCGCCTTCGAGCGCCGCCGCGATCTCGTCGTCGCCGGCATTTCCAGGATCGAAGGCCTGACCCTGCCGCCGCCGGAGGGCGCATTCTACGCCTATATCGGCTGCGCCGCCCTCATCGGCCGCCGGACGCCGAAGGGCGCCATGCTTGCCGACGACGTGGCGGTGGCGGACTACCTGCTCGCCGAGGGCCATGTCAGCTCCGTTCCCGGAACGGCCTACGGCCTGTCGCCCTTCTTCCGCATCTCGACGGCGACGTCCGACGCGATCCTGACCGAGGCCATCGCCCGCATCGGGCGCGCGGTGGCCGCTCTCCAGCCTGCCGAGGCCGCCGCATGAGCCCGCGTTTCGACACCATCCTTCTGACCGGCGCGGCCGGGCGGCTGGGAACCCATCTGCGCCGTGGCCTTGCGCCGCTGGCGCGGCGGCTGCGCGTCTCCGACCGCACGGAAATCGCCGATCTGCAGCCGAACGAGGAAGCCGTCCTCTGCGATCTCGCCGACGCCGATGCGGTGCTTGAGATGACGCGCGGCGTCGACGCCATCGTGCATTTCGGCGGCGCGCCGCTGGAGACAAGCTGGCAGACGATTCTCGACGCCAACATCCGCGGCAGCTACAATATCTACGAAGGCGCGCGGAAAAACGGCGTCAGGCGCGTCGTCTACGCCTCCTCGGTCCACGCCATCGGCTACCACAAGGTCGAGGACCATATCGATACCAACGCTTCGCACCGGCCGGACAGCCTCTACGGCGTGTCGAAATGCTTCGTCGAGGACCTGAGCCGTCTCTACTGGGACAAGTTCGGCATCGAAACTGTCTGCTGTCGCATCTTTTCGTCCTTCGACCAGTACACCGACCGGCGCATGCTTTGGTCGATGCTCACCTTCGACGACTGCGTGCGACTGGTCGAAGCCAGCCTGACGGCGCCGCGCGTGGCGCATTCGATCATCTACGGCACCTCCAACAATCGGCACAAGATGGTGGACAACAGCCTCGCCGGTCATATCGGCTTCGAGCCGCAGGACAGCACCGAGCCGCACCGCGCCGAAGTCGAGGCCCGCCTGCCCCCGGCCGATCCGGATGCGCCGGCGGCGCGCCATCTCGGCGGCTGGTTCGTCAATCTCGGCCATCCCGACGACGAACAGAAGACCTGACATTCCCGGCCTGAAGGCCTCGCGAAGAGGTCGCGGACCGGTCGCACGCCATGGTCTTCATTCTCGCGACATTTGGTCCATGGCATTCGCCGAAAGCGCCTGTAAGGCTGTCCTCCAACGGACGGCCTTGCAGGGAACGATAATGAGCCAGGAATTTCTCGACGCGCTGACGGCGGCGCTACCGGACGCCGTCTTTCTGGGAGATGACATCCCCGCGCGCTTCCGCGCCGACTGGAGCGGCCTTTCACCCGTCATGCCGCTGGCGCTGGTGCGGCCGCGCGACACGGCAGGCGTGTCGCGCGCCTTGAGCCTGTGCAACGAGCATCGGGTTTCGGTCGTCCCGCAGGGCGGGCTGACCGGCCTTGCCGGCGGGGCGCGGCCGATCGCCGGCGGCGTGGCGCTGTCGCTCGACCGCATGACCGGTATCGAGGAAATCGACCCGGTGATGGCGACGATGACCGTCCAGGCCGGCACCCCGTTAGCCGTGGTGCAGGTCGCCGCTGCCGAGGCGGGCCTGTTCTTCGGCGTCGATCTCGGCGCGCGCGATTCCTGCTCGATCGGCGGTAACATCGCCACCAACGCCGGCGGCAACCGGGTCATCCGCTACGGCATGACGCGCGAAAGCGTGCTCGGCCTCGAGGCGGTGCTGGCCGACGGGACGGTTGTGAGTTCCCTCAACAAGATGCTCAAGAACAACGCCGGCTACGACCTCAAGCAACTGTTCATCGGCTCCGAAGGCACGCTCGGCGTCATCACGCGGGCTGTGCTGAGACTGCAGGCCCGGCCCGCCGCCATCGACAGCGCCTTTTGCGCCTGCCCGGACTTCGAGGCGGTGCTGAAGCTTCTGCAACAGGCGCGCCGGCGTCTCGGCGCCTCGCTCACCTCCTTCGAGGTGATGTGGCCGAGCTTCTACGACTTCATGACCGGAAAGCTCCCGCAGTTGCGCCGTCCCTTCGACAGGAACCATGGCGGCTATGTCCTGATCGAGGCGAGCGGCGCCGACGCCACGCAGAACGGCGCGCTGCTCAGCGAGCTTCTGGCCGCCGGCATCGAGGAAGGATGGGTGGCCGACGCCGTCCTGCCGGCCTCGGAGCGCGACGCGCGCGATCTTTGGGCGGTACGCGAAAGCGTTTCGGAATACGGCCGCGTGATGGGGCCGCTGACCGCCTTCGACGTCGGCCTGCCGACCGTCGGCACCGACGGCGTCGTCGCCGAGGTCGAAGGCGAATGCCGCCGGCGCTGGCCCGATGCCATCGTGCTCGCCTACGGCCATATCGGCGACAGCAACCTGCATCTGGTCATCAACGTCCCGGCAAGCGGCGACGACCAGCCGCACGACGAAATCGCCGCCCTCGTCTACGGCCTGGTGGGACAGGCCGGCGGCACCATCTCGGCCGAGCACGGCATCGGGGTGATGAAGAAGCCATATCTGGCGCTGTCGCGCTCGCCGCAGGAGCTCGCCCTCATGGCGCGCGTCAAGAAGGCGCTCGACCCCAACGATATCCTCAACACCGGCAAGGTGGCTGCCTTCGCGGAGCTTTGCCCGTGAGCCGGCGGTTTCATGGCGGAGCGGATATCCGCCGCGCCCTTTCCATCGCCGAACTGCGCCACATGGCGGAGCGCCGGCTGCCGGGCTTCGTCTTCGAATATCTCGAAGGCGGCGCGGAGGAGGAGGTGACGCTGCGACGCAACCGCGCCGTATTCGACCGGCTGGAATTCGTGCCACGCACGCTGGTCGCGGGCAAAACCGTCAATACGGCGACGACGTTCTTCGGCACTCGTGCGGCCCTGCCGCTTGCGGTCGCGCCGACCGGTTTCTGCGGCCTGTTCGCGCGCGACGGCGATCTGGCGCTGGCGCGCGCGGCGGCCGCCACAGGCATCCCCTTCATCCAGAGCACGGTGTCCAACGCACCGCTGGAAAAGGTCGCGGCGACCGCCGGCCTCAGCCACTGGATGCAGATCTACGTGTTCCGTTCGCAGTCGTTCATGGAAAGCCTGATCGCCCGGGCGCGCGCGGCGAACTGCGACGCCCTCGTCGTCACCGCCGACGCCACGGTGTTCGGCAACCGCGAATGGGATCGCCGCAACTACCGCGCCGGCACCGACCCGACCTTGATGAACAAGCTCGAGACGCTTTGCCATCCGCGCTGGCTGCTCGACGTGCTGTCGCGCGGAATCCCGACTTTCGGCAATCTCGTCGAGGCCCTGCCGCCGGACCGCCGCGACCTCGCCGCGGCCGCCACCTGGTCGCGCGACGAGATCGATGCCGACCTCGACTGGGAAAAGCTCGCCCGCATCCGCGCGCTGTGGCCGGGCAAGCTGCTGTTGAAGGGCGTGCTCTCGGCCGACGACGCCGAACGCGCCCAGGCGGAAGGCGTGGACGGCATCGTCGTTTCCAATCATGGCGGCCGCCAGCTCGACGGCTCGGTGTCGCCGATGAGCGTGCTGCCCGAGATCGTGAGCCGGCTCGGCGGCAAGACAACGATCCTGATCGACAGCGGCTTCCGCCGCGGCACCGATATCGTCAAGGCGCTGGCGCTGGGCGCCGACGGCGTGCTGGTCGGCCGCGCCACGCTCTACGGTCTGGCCGCGGGCGGCGAAGCGGGCGCTGCCCGCGCGCTCGCCATCCTGGCCGAAGAGATCCGCCGCACGCTGTCGCTGCTCGGCCGTCCGCGCCTCGACGCGCTCGACCCGTCCTGCCTGCGCGAAGGATCGCTCTGAACGCTTTTCCGGCCTCAGAGGCCGAGATAGGCCTTGCGCACGGCGGGGTCGTCGATCAGCGCCTTGGCGTCGCCGCTGTGAACGATCGAGCCCGTCTCCATGACATAGCCGCGGTCGGCTCCCGACAGCGCGAGGTGGATGTCCTGCTCGACGAGCAGAACGGTGACGCCCTCGCCGCGGATCGTCGCCAGCACTTCCATCAGTTGCTCGACCACCACCGGCGCCAGGCCGAGGCTCATCTCGTCGATCATCAGCAGTTGCGGTCGCGCCATCAGGCCGCGCGCCATGGCGCACATCTGCTGCTCGCCGCCCGACATCGAGCCGGCAAGCTGCCGCCGCCGCTCGCCGAGGCGCGGGAACAGGCCGTACATGCGCTCGAGGTCACCGACGATCGCCGCCTTGTCGGCACGCCGGTAGGCGCCCATCAGGAGATTGTCCTCCACCGTCATGCGGTCGAAAAGCTGGCGGCCTTCCGGCACCTGCACCAGCCCGGCGCCGAACGCCTCGTCCGGCGTCAACGGCACGAGGTCACGGCCGAGAAAAGAGGCCTTGCCGGTGCAGGCGATGACACGCGACAGCGCGCGCAGCAGCGTCGTCTTGCCGGCGCCGTTGGAGCCGACCAGCGCCACGATCTCGGCACGGCGGATTTCCAGCGACACGCCTTTCAGCACCGGCATCTCGCCATAGCCGGCGCCGAGCCCGTCGATGACCAGCAGCGCCTCCGCCACAGGATTTTCCGCCGCGCTCATGCCCGCCTCCGTCCGAGATAGGCTTCCACCACCCGCGCGTCGGACAGCACCGTATCGGGGTCGCCGTCGGCGATCTTCTCGCCGTGATGCAGCACCAGAAGGCGGTCGGACAGGCTCTTGATCGCCTTGATGACGTGCTCGATGACGAGGATGGAAATGCCGCGCTCGCGCACCCGTTTCAGCACCTCGATCACCTCGTCGATCTCGACGAGGTTGAGACCCGCCATCACCTCGTCGCAGAGCAGAACCTTGGGCTGCATGGCGAGCGCCTTGGCGAGTTCGAGGCGCTTGCGGCTGGGGCCGCCGAGCTCGTCGGCGCGCTGGTCGGCGAATTTGGCGAGGCCGACGAAATCGAGCTGCGCCCGCGCCAGTTCGCGCGCCTTGTCGAGATCGGACTCGCCGCCGCCATGGCCGAACAGGGCGCCCACCGCGACATTGTCGAGCACCGACAGGCCGGGGAACGGCCGCATGATCTGGAAGGTGCGACCGATGCCGAGCCTCGCGCGCTGGTAGGCGGGAAGCTTCGTGATCGGTCGGCCCTCGAAGGCGATGTCGCCGGCGGTCGGGGCAAGTGTGCCCGAAATCAGGCTGACCAGCGTGGTCTTGCCCGCGCCGTTCGGGCCGATGACGCCGAGGATCTCGCCCTGGTTCAGCGTGAAGGAGACGTCGTTGACGGCGATCAGGCCGGCGAAACGGCGCGTCACATTTGTGATTCCGAGAACGGCGCTCATATGCGGTGCGCCTTCAGGTTCTTGACGAAGTAGCGCCAGCCCGTCGCGCGGAAGCGGCGCATCAGGTCGGCGACGCCGCGCGGCATGAAGATCACCGCCACCACGACGACGAGGCCGAAGAACAGCCCGGCAACGCTGGTGATCTCGCTGGAGAGCAGTTCCGACACGGTGGACAGCACGAAGGCGCCGAGCACAGGGCCAAGTACCGTGCCCGGCCCGCCGAACACCGCCATGATGATCATCTTGACGTTGAGGCTGATGTCGAAGGCGCTGGCGGGGTCCAAAAAGGTGATCCAGTAGGCGTGGATGCCGCCGGCGAGCGCCGAGAAGACGCCGGAAAGGGCGAAGGCCAGCACCTTGTAGAGCGTGGTGTTGACGCCCATCACCGCAGCGCCCTCCTCGTTCTCGCGGATGGCGATCAGGCCGAAGCCGAAGCGGCTGCGCGTCAGCCAAAACACCGTCGCGGTCGCCGCGATCAGCAGGATCAGCGACAGTTCGTAGAACAGCCGATCGTCGTTGAGCGGCGGCAGCACCAGGCCGATGTTCTGCCCGGCGATGGAGAGGTTGGAGACGATGGCGATCATCACCTGCGCCAACGCCAGCGTGGCGATGGCGAAATAGTGGCCCCTGAGGCGCAACACCGGCAGACCGAGCAGGAAGGCGAAGGCGACAGCGAGCACCACGCCGAACACCATGCCGATGGCGAAGGGCAGCTCCCACTGCACCATGGCAATCGCCACGCCGTAGCTGCCCAGCCCGTAGAAGACCGAATTGCCGAAGGAGGCGTAGCCGGTATAGCCGCCGATGATGTTCCAGCCCTGCGCCAGCACGGCCAGAAGCAATGCGTTGATGCCGAACTGCACCAGCACATCCGAGCCGAACCACGGCACGGCCGCGAGCACGACGAGTGCGGCGACGAGCAGAATCCAGCGCAGCCCCTTCATGCCGTTTTCCCCAGAAGGCCGCTCGGCCGGAAGATGAGCACCAGCACCAGCACCCCGAAGCTCGCCACGTCGCCGAAGGTGGCGCCGACATAAAGCACCGTCAGCGACTCGATGATGCCTAGCACCAGCCCGCCGACCAGCACGCCGAGCGGATTGTCGAGGCCGCCGATGATGGCGATGGCAAAGGACTTCGCCGTCAGCGTCGCGCCGATATAGGGATCGATCTGCGAGACGGTGCCGTAGAGCCCGCCTGCCGCACCGGCGAGCCCGATGCCGATGCCGAAGGTCATGGCGTAGAGGTGGCGCGGCTCGACGCCGTAGAGGCGCGCGGCGACGAGGTTCTGCGCCGTGGCGCGGATGGCACGGCCGAGCCGGCTGTGCAGCAGGAACAGCCACATGCCGACCGTCAGCGCGACGGCGACGCCGAAGGCCATCAGGCGGGCCACCGGCACCACCACCGGGCCGAGCGCGATGCTGGAGCCGGCATAGGAAGGATTGATGGTGCGGAAGTCGGCGGAAAAGGCGAGCTGCGCCAGATAGGTCAGCACGACTTCAAGCCCGAAGGTGATGAGCAGCGTGTTGAACATCGGCGCCCTGACGACGAGGTTGAGCACACCGCGTTGCAAGGCGTAGCCGAGGCAGAACATCACCACGGCGGTGATCGGCAGGCCGAGGAAGGGGTCGATGCCGAGATAGGTGTAGAGGTGCCAGGAGAGATACCCGCCCAGCATGATGAAGGCGCCATGCGCCAGGTTGACGATGTTGAGCACGCCCCACACGAGCGCCAGCCCCAATGCCATGACGGCATAGAGCCCGCCCAAGAGCACGCCGTTGATCAGGATTTGCGCCAGCAGATCCACGCGTCGATCCCCTCTCCAATCAAGTCATAGGCGAAGCGTCGGCAAACGAAAACCCGCAGGCGCCGCCTCGATCGCTTCGGCGCCGTCCGTCCCACCGGGCGGCGCCGTCGTCGTTTCCCCGGTCAGCGCGCGTTCCAGGCTGGCATCGGATATTTCGGCTTTTCGAGGAATCCCTTGGCGCCGTAGACGGCGGCAACCTTGCCGTCCTGCACCTGGATCACCGTCTGCGCGAGGTCGATCTGGCCGTTCTCGGCGAAGGCGATCTTGCCGTAGAGGCTGTCGAAGTTGAGCTTGGCGATGGCGTCGCGCACCGCCTTGGGATCGAGCGTGCCGGCCGCCTCGACCGCCTGCACCAGCGCCTCGACGTCGGCCGCGCCGGAAGCGGCGTGATAGTCGGGCTCATAGCCGAACTTCGCCTTGTAGGCTTCCGCGAAGGCGGCGGCATCGCCGAAATACTTGTCCTTGAGGTCCGCCGAAGGAAGCCAGGCGCTCATGCCGAAAGCATAATCGGCGTCCTTGCCCAGCGCCTTGCGGAAGTCCTCGCTCGGCACGCCGACGGTGAAGGAATAGAGTTTTGGGGCCACTGCCAGGCTTTTCGCCTGCCGCACGAAATTGAGGATTTCCGTCTCGTGGCCGGCGACCAGCACAGCGTCGACATTGGCGCTCTTGATCTGCGACAGCAGCGAGTTGAAGTCGCTCGCGTTCGAGGTGTAGCGCTCGTCGAGTGCTACCGTGATGCCGGCGTCCTTGAGCAGCGGCCGCGTGCCGTCAGCAACGGAGACGTCGAAGGCATCGTCGGCATAGAGCAGCGCAACAGACTTCGGCGCCGGGTCGAGTTCCTTCATCATGGCGATGGTCGAACCGAAATAGTTGCTCGCCGGCGCCAGCGTGCCGAAGATGTATTTGAACTTGCGCGAGAAGATCTGGTCGGAAGCACCGCCGCCCTGCACCATCGGCACCTGGTATTTTTCCGATACGGCCGAATCGGCGAGCGCGAAATTGGAGGCGAACGGCCCGAGCAGCAGGTTCACCTTGTCCTGCGAGATGAGCTGCGTGTACTGGCGCACCGACAGGTTCACGTCCGACTGGTTGTCGTAGAGCTTGAGCGCCAGTTTGTACTGCTTGTCGCCGACCTTGACGCCGCCCGCCTCGTTGATCTTGTCGATGGTGAACTCGTAGGCGTCCTTGTAGTAGCGGCCGGTGTTGGCGACCGGGCCGGTCAACTGCACCGACGCGCCCAGGACGAGATCCTCGGCCATGGCGGGCATGGCGGAAAGGGCGACGGCTCCGAAAAGCGCGCCGGCGAGCCGCATGGTGATGTTCGACATCCTATTCTCCCTGATTACCCAGATTTCGACCCTATGCAGCTGAAAGCGCCCGAGGCCGGAGTCGGATAACGGAGCCGTGACCCGACGGCAGAGAATAGGGGCCGCGCGAGCGGTTTGTCGATATTTATATCGCCTCCCGAGATGATCGCGACCGCGCGCGATCGCGGAAATTCTTTCCGCCGGCAAACACGCGGCGAACGAGGCGGTTCAATTCCTCGCCGGCATGCCGAAGAATTCACGCCGGGCGCCGTCGTCGACCAGCCGCAGGCGGGCGAGGTGGCTGAGCAGGCGCCTCGGCCTTCTCATCGCTTCGCGGCTGAGGAAGTACTTCTTCACGAGGCTGGGCGCCTTGCTGTGCGAGCCGCCATGCGCGACGCGGTAGACGGCGCCGCGAAACGGCAGCGGGTTGAGCGGCGTGCCGCGCTCGGCCAGGATGTCGGCGATCCGCACATGGCTGCCCAGCATCGTCTTGATCCAGTCGAGCGAGGCGTCCTCGAAGCGTTCCGGCAAGCCGTAGAGGTCGGCGCGCACGATCAGCGAGGTGCCGCACAGATGGTTGAATTCATCGTAGCCGAGCAGCAATCGGCCGCCGTCGTCCCAGATATAGCCGCGCTCGACGGTCCAGCCGTTGGCGTCGGGGTTTTCGGCCGCATGGCCGGCGATGCGGGCGCTGACGAAATCGTCGTCGTCGACGATCATGAAGAAGCGGCTGTCGCGGGCGGCCAGCATGCCGGCCAGAACGCGCCGGCCCTTGTCGGCGCGGAAGGCGTCGTAGACGGCCTCCAGGTCCGCCTCACCCATCTCGTGCAGGTTGTTGGGCGGGAAGGTGACGCGCACGACGTCGAAGCCGACGGGCAATGCCGGCAGGTCGGCGCCCTCGTTGGCGACCACCAGCGCGCGCCAGCCCGGATGCACCTGGCTGGCGATGGAGGCGGCGGTCTGCGCAAGGTTCGCCTTGAGCAGGCTCCAGTCGCGGGCATTGTCCTGATGGCGGACGGGAATGATGAAGGTCAGCATGGGTTAGTCCCCTGTCGTCAGGCCGCGGCTTTTCCGGCGGCGCCCTCGGCAGCCTGCTGTGCCCAGGCGATGCCGTCGTCCAGCGATGCCGCCCGGTAGGAAAGATCGGTCCCGCCGGAGAAGGCGGCCATGAAGCGGCGCACTTTGCCGTAACTGTTGTCGAGCACGGCATGCGGGCGGCCGATCAGCAGCGAGCAGATGTGGACATGTAGCCGGTCGGTGACGATGGCCCGGCCGCGCGATATCTGCCGGATGCCGCGCCGGAAGCGGTTGTGGGCGGCGGCGTCGAGCTTGGCGAGCCTGAGTTCCGCCGGCTTCAGCGACAGCAGCGCCGAGGCGGCGCCGAACGCCTTGGAGGCCTGCACGCTGCGCGGCGATTCCGAGATCCAGTCCTCGACCGGCAGGCCGGGCCAGGCCGCGGGTTCGGCGTTTCCTGCCTTTTCCCGGTCCGCCCGCAGCATGGCCAGCACCGGGAAGATGGCCGGCGCCGACTCCACCGGGCCAATGGCGAAAGCCATGTCGGGGCACAGCGTGACCGCGCAGTCGAAATGCTTTTCGGCGAAAGCCCGCGATTCCTCGTCGCGCACCAGAAGCGTGAAGTTCCGGTGCCGGCCGATCGCCCGCGCGCTCTGTTCGATGCGCTCGGGCGACTGGTAGTGGATTGACTGCGGGAACTGGATGACCGGCCGATCCGGGAACAGCTCCAGCACGCGCTCGCGGAAATCCTGATGCGCACCCCAGATGTCGCCGAAATTGCCGCCGCCATGGATGAAGATCGGCCCGTCCGGTGCGGCGCGCCGGAGCTGTTCGGCCGAGAAATCGTCCATGCGCGAGACATAGGCCGGCCGCTTGCCGTGACGGTTCGCGAGATAGGCCATCTCGCCCAGCCAGATCGCGGAATCGCCGCAGTTGCGGATATCCGGGAAGTCGAGGATGGCGACCGGTTCGTCCTCGCGGACATGCGCCTTGAGGCAAGCATGGATTGCGGCTTCGAGCTCGGCGATCAGCGCCAGCCGGGGTTCCGTCACCATCGTCTTTTCTCCGTTCGATTGCGGCTCAAGCCTGCCTCCTCGCCGGACGCAGCTTTGCCAGCAGCTTGCCCAAAATGGTTTGCACTTCCCGCTCCGGTCCCTGCGGGCGGCCCATCGCCTCCCACAGCAGGAAGGTCGCGGCGCAGTAGAGGAAGCCGCCCAGCGCCACCAGCGTCGCCAGGTGCAGCGCCAGCATCGGCCTGTCGCCCGTATGGGGAAGCTGGCCGGCGGCAAACGCGACGCCCGCCGCCATCACCGCGACGCTGACCAGCGCACGCAAATTCGCCTGCAATTGCCGCATCACCGGCAGGTCGATCAGGCGTCGCACCAGCACCATGTTGACGACGGCGCTGCAAAGGCCGGTAAATACCCGGCCGACGACGACGCCGGGAAGGCCGGCGAGCAGAAGCCCGGCGACCATGATCGGCACGCGCACGAGAAGCATCTGCGTATCGCGCACGAACAGCATCCGCGTCTCGCCCTTCGCCATGCCGAGCGGCTGCACCAGCGAGCCCAGCGTCTGAAGGGCGAACACCGAGGCAAGCGCCTGGATGATGAAGATGACCGGCGCCCATTTCTCGCCGAGCGCCAGCCGCACAAGCGGGTCGGCGATGACGGCGACGCCGATGCCGGCCGGCAGCGCCACCGCCGTCAGCAGCGCCTGCGCCCGCTGGTAGGCAGCGGCCAGCCGCGCCGGATCGTTCTGGATGCTGGCGAAGCCCGGATAGATGGTCTGCGTCAGCGGCATCGTCGCCTCGCGCGTCGGCATCATGGCGAGGTTCGAGCCGACCGAGTAATAGCCCAGCGCCGTGTTGCCGAGCATCTTGCCGACCAGCAGGTAATCGAAGCGCCAGTTCAGCGTGTTGACGATCTGGCCGGCGCTCAGCCATGCCGAGAAGGAGAAGAACTCCCGCATGTGGCGGAAGGTGATGCGCGGCCTGAACGGCAGCACGAGATAGGAAACCGCGACGTTGGTCGCCTGGGTGACGAGCGTGCCGATCACCAGCGCCCAGTAGCTGTGATAGATGATGGCGATCGCCACCGCGGCGATGAAGCCGGTGAGCTTCTGCGATACGGCAAGCACGAATTCCTGCCAGAAGATCAGGTCGCGCTGATACATGATGCGGCGCGGGTTGGTGAGGCCGCTCAGGAAAACGCTGAGGCCCAGCGCCAGCATGACTCCGGTCAGACGCGGCTCCTCGAACAGCAGCGCGGCGGGTTTCGCGGCGGCGGCGAAGAACAGCGCCAGCACCAGCCCGCGCAGGGCGTTCAGGGTCCATGCGGCGCTGAAATGCGACTCGCCGGGCGCCTCGTGGCGGATCAGCGCCTCGGCCAGCGAAAGCTCCGTCACCGTCGAGACGATCATCAGGATCGTCATGCCGAGCGCGACGACGCCGAAGTCGGACGGCGCCAGGTTCCAGGCCAGGATGAACGTGCTGAGCGCCGCCAGCCCGTTGACGATGGCGCGCGCCAGCGAAAGCCAGAGGCTCCCCTTGATCAGGCGTGTGGTGACGTTTGCCATGCGCTACCCCGCTCGCGACCGGGCGGCCCGGGCGTCGTGCCCTGCGACCTTGCGCAGGGACGCCACGCCATGGCCGGCATTGAACAGGACAAGCAGTGGCCGCGACCCATTGATGACCTGCAGGCCGATCACCGCGCCGATCACCGCCAGGCAGGGCAGCGCGAAGAAGGTGATCGCGAACAGGTCGCTGCCGTAGTTGCCGAAGACGCGCCGCAACGGGATGGCGGCGAAATGGAACAGGATCGCGTGGCTGCAGAACAAGAAGAAGGCGTAGGGCTCGAACCAGAGGAAGCCGCCGGCGAAGCGCGAGCGGCGGATCGCGTCGGTCAGCAGCCAGAAGCCCGCCGCCATGGTGATGCGTAGCGCCGTGTCCAGCGTCAGCCTGAGTTCGTCCGCCATGTCGCCGAACAGCACGTTCTCGATCCTGAGGATCATGTAGAACACAACCATGACGACGAGGCCCGGAAGCAGCCAGCGCGCCATGCGGTCGATAACGGGCTCGGCCGTCTTCGACAGGCGCAGCCACATGCCAAGGGCGAAGAACAGCATCAGTTGCGGCCGTTGCAGCAGGTAAAGGTCCTCGCCGAACAGCGTATAAGCGATCAGCAGCAGGATCGTGGCGACGGGAACGCGCTTGAGCGCAACATAGAGAAGCGGCGAAAACAGGCAGCAGACGAAAAGGTCGCGAAGAAACCACAAAGGCACGTCAAGCGGCCATCCGGTAAGGGCGACCAGCGCATCGGCCATGCCGGGCGCGGTGAAGTCCGGCATGTCCTGCCACTTGCCGCGCATCAGCCCGTAGAGCGCGAGAAGCGCCAACATGAGGAGGTTCCAGGCCACCAGCGGCACGACCAGCGTCTTCACTTTCGACACGAACAGGCGATGCGTCCCGGCCTTGGCCAGACTGGAGACGATGAAATAGCCGGAGACGACGCTGAGCAGCGAAACCGAACTCAGACCCACCATGCGCGAGAGGGCGAAATAGACGAGATCGAAGACCCCGGCGTCGCGGGCGTAGACGTTACCCCCGATGCCCGGCGGCACGTGAACGAAGGTCATGAAGACGATGCAAAGGCCGCGCGCGATCCTGATACGATCCGACATGGACCTGCGGACCGGGTCCAGCGATCCGGCCGGCACCTCGAAAACGTTGCGGAAGGTCACGATCGTCTCCTCGATCGGTTTCATTCCGAACCGCCGCGCAGGGCGGGCCGCTCGACCATGGCGATGAAGAAAAGGGCCTCCCGTTGAAGGCTTGGAGCAATCTGCTGGGCGCCGCCCGGCGCGGCGCGGCGGAAAAGCGCCCCCGCCTGCGCCTCAACCTGAAGGACACCGCCGTCTACGCGATCGGCGACGTGCATGGCTGTCTCGACGAGCTTCTGGCGCTGGAAAGCGTCATCCAGCGCGACGCCGCCGAACTGCCCGGCGAAAAACTCATCGTCATGATCGGCGACTATGTCGACCGCGGCCCGGCCTCGGCCCAGGTGCTCGATCACCTGGCGGCGGCGCCGCCGCCCGGTTTCCGGCGCATCTGCCTGACCGGCAACCACGAGATGGTCATGCTCGACTATCTGGAGGGACGCATCGGCCTGATGGGCTGGCTGACGATGGGCGCCGAGCAGACCCTGCTCTCCTACGGCATCGACCACGAGCGCCTGCGCACCGTCTATCGCACCGAGCGCCAGATCGACGATGTTATCCGCGAAGCGATCCCCGCCCAGCACGTCGCCTTCCTGCGCTCGCTGCCGATCATGGTGGAAACGCCGGGCTTCCTGTTCGTTCATGCCGGCATCCGTCCCGACCTGCCGTTGGACCGTCAGTCCGATCGCGACCTGGTCTTCATCCGCGAGGATTTTTTCAAGGCCGCGCACCGCCTGACCCGCTATGTCGTCCACGGCCACACGCCGGTCGCCGAAGCCCGGCGCGACGGCATGCGTGTCGACATCGACACCGGCGCCTTCTTCACCGGCCGTCTGACGGCGCTGCGCATCTGGCAGAACAAGGGCCGGTATTTCACCACCTGACCGCTGGGCAAGCGGGGGCGCCATCAAGCCGGCTCCATCCGGTTGGCCGGCTTGTCGGCCGCCGGCGTCTGCTCGACATAGTAGGAGGAATAGCGGTCGAGATACTGTTCGGCGCTGCCGAACAGGCCGTAGCGCGACAGTTGCTTGATGTCGGTCTTGTTGAGGACGAGGCCGAGCACCTTGGCGGCGATCTGCGGCTCGGCCTGCAAGGCCGAGCGCACCAGCGCGCGCGGTGTGGCGCCCCATTCCGCCACCAGCACGAAGCCGTCGGCCATCGGCGCGAACGCCTTGGCGTCGACCACCGGCCCGAAGGGCGGCAGGTCGACGACGATGTAGTCGAAGGATTGCCGTGCCGATTCGATCAGTTCGCGCATGCCCGGTCCAGAGATCAGCTCGCCGGTGTGCGGAAGCCGGCCGCGGATCACCGTCGGCAGGATGGCGAGCCGCGTCTTGCGGTCGACCAGGAGCGTGTTCTGCCAACGCTGCTCGCCGCCGACGACGGCCTCGACCAGCCCTTTCTCCGGAATGATCGGCAGGCTGCGGCTGAGGCCGGGATTTCTCAGATCGCCGTCGATCAGCAGCGTCTTGGCGCCGTTGGCCGCCAACAGGCCGGCGAAATTGGCGGCCACGGTCGTCTTGCCCTCGTGCGGCAGCACCGAGACGAAGCCGATGACCTTGCAGGGATTGCGCTGCAGGACGACGTCGCTGGCCAACTTCACGTTGCGCAGCGTCTCCGCGAAGGAGGAGGCCGGCGCGTTGATGGCGACGCGCAGGATGCGCGGGATGGTGGTTTCGCGAGGCGTCTGCGCCTGTTCCGCCCCGTTGCCGCCGTTCGTCGCCGCCTTGCTGCGGAAGGCGGACCCGACGATCGGCAGATAGCCGAGGAACTTGACGTCGAGCGAATTCTGCACGTCCTCGGCTGTGCGGAAGAAGCGCTCGCGGAATTCGCGCAGGGCGCCCATTCCCGCCCCGGCGAACAGGCCGAGCACCAGCGAAAGGGCGAGCGTCATCGTCTTGCGCGGGCTGGACGCCGCCACCGGATTGCCGGCCTGCGAGATGACGCGCGCCTGGGCGATCGGGAATGAGCGCTGCTGCGAGGCTTCCGCATAGCGCCCCAGGAAGGACTGGTAGAGCGTCGCCAGCGCCTGCGCCTTCTGTTCCAGGGCGCGCAGTTCCACGCCCGACTGGCCGGACTTGGAACTCTGGTCCGACAGTTCGCCGACATTGCTGCGCAGCGACGCCTCGCGCGACTTCGCCACCTCGTATTCGTTGCGATAGCTTTCGGTGAGCCGGGTGAGTTCGCCGAACATCTGCTTCGCCACGTCGGCCTCTTCGCGCCGCAGCGCCACCGCCTGCGGATGGTCCTCGCCGAAACGGGCGGAAATATCCTGCTCGCGCTTGGCCATGGCGAGGTAGCGGGTCCTGAGGTCCGTCAGCAGCGCCGTGTTGGTGCCGCTGCTGCCCTTCTCGATCGGCACGGTGGCGTTCTTGACGGCGTTTTCCGGTCCGCTGTCGACGATCGACTTGAACTGGTTGTAGCGCGCCAGCGCGTTGGCGGTGTCAGCCTGCGCCAGGATCAGCTGCTTGGTGAGGTCGGACAGCTGCTGGTCCGACACCAGTTCGCCGCTCGCGGCCGTCAGGCCATGGGCCGCGCGATACGTCTCGACCTCCCGCGACGCCTCCTGCGAACGCTGGCGCAGGTCGTCCAGCCGCCCTTGCAGCCACACGGTAGCCCGCTGGGTGGCGTCGAAATTGGCGTTGAGATGATCCGCCAGGTAGGCATCGGCATAGGCCCGCGTGATGGCGCCGGCCAGCTTCGGGTCGTTGGCCGAGTAGGATAGCGAGATGACGTAGCTGCGGCCGACCCGTTCGGCATCGAGGTTCTGCTGCAGGATCGCCATCGCCTTGCCGACCTTGGCGTCCTCCACCGAACCCGTGGAAGGCGGCCGGCTGGAAAAGACCTTGAGCACGCTTTTGACCGTCGACTTCGCCCAGGCGATGGGAGAAACGGGCGGGTTGAGGAAAGCCTCGTTGTCCTGGAGATGCTGCGCCTCGACCACGGCGCGCGCGAGCTGTGCCGATTTCAGGATCTCGACTTCGCTCAGCACCATCGATTCGGCCTGCGCCGCCGGCTGCGGCGTCGGCTTGTCCTCGGCGAATTTCGTCAGGCTGTCGTCGAGCAGGATGTTGGTCGAGGCGGTGTAGACCGAGGGCGTGAACAACAGATAGACGACGCCCAGCGCCAGCCCCGCCACGCCGGACAGCGCCACCACCCTGATCTGCCGCTTTGCCGCGGCCAGAAGCCGGTCGAGGTCGATGAAGCCGTCCGTCTCCTCCGAAGGCATGGGAACTGGCTTGCTTAAGAAAAAACGTCCATGGTTCATGACTTGCCGATCTGCTTGCTCGTCGGTCGAAAATGACGGCCACGGCCACCGTCGGGGATTGCCCCGAGGGCCGTGGCCATAGCTATATCCAGCGCGATCAGGCCGCTTCGCTGCGCCGTGTCTGCTGGGCGATGATCGTCTCGATCGGCTCCAGCACAAGGTCCCGGATATCGGCGCGGGCCAGCGCGAAGGCGACGTTGGCCTGGATGAAGCCGTCCTTCGAGCCGCAGTCGAACATCCGGCCCTCGAACGGGCTGGCGAAGAAATCCTGCGCGGCGGACAGCCGCAGCATCGCGTCCGTGAGCTGGATTTCGCCGCCGGCGCCGCGCTCCTGGTTGTCGAGCAGCCCGAAGATTTCCGGCTGCAGCACGTAGCGGCCGTTGATGTAGAAATTGGAGGGCGCTGCCGACGGTTCCGGCTTCTCGACCATGCCGGTGATGGCGAAGCCCTTCTCCACGCCCGGCCCCTTGCCGACGATGCCGTAGCTGCCGGTGTCGAGCGGATCGCACTGCTCCACCGCCACGACGTTGCCGCCGGTGCGCTCGTAGAGCTCCATGACGCCGGACAGGCAGCCGCGCTCGCCGAACGAGACCATGTCGGGCAGAAGCAGCGCGAACGGCTCGTCGCCGATGACGTCGCGCGCGCACCAGACGGCGTGGCCGAGGCCGTGCGGCGCCTGCTGGCGGGTGAACGAGATGGCGCCCGGCTGCGGCTGCATGCGGTTGAGCGTCGAAAGCTGGTCCGTCTTGCCCGAGCGGGTGAGCGTGTCGAGCAATTCCGGCTGGATGTCGAAATAGTCTTCGATGATGTGCTTGTTGCGGCCGGTGACGAAGACGATGTGCTCGATGCCCGCCTCCAGCGCCTCGTCGACGGCATATTGCACGACGGGACGGTCGACGATCGTCAGCATCTCCTTCGGCATCGCCTTTGTGGCGGGCAGGAAGCGCGTTCCGAGGCCGGCGACAGGTATCACTGCTTTTCTGACTTTTTTCATCACATCCCTGTTTCGGTTGGCACCCCCGCCAAACTCGAAAATCTTCAGCCGGCTTCCGCCGCCCTCGATGATGCCGGCAAAGCCGACAGCCGCCGCAGCCGCGCCGCGATCGGCATGCCGAGATGGCGCAGCGCCGCCGGATCGCGCAGCGCGACGCCCGCCGCCTTCAGCGGCGCCCGCCGCTTGAGGTGATCGACGAGCGAGAGGAAGGACGCGCCCCGGCGCAGGCTCCTGGTGCGGCGCGCCTGCGCCGCCAGGGCCGGCGCATCGAGGTCATGGTCGCGCAGGAACGCCGCGTCGGCGGCGAGCATCGCCTCGACATGGTGCGGTTCCAGCACGCGCGAGATCGAGCCGGCACGGACGTGGTAGCGGTAGCCGGCGCCCGGCTCGACCACGCAGCGCCCGCCACGCGCCAGCGCCGAGGCAAGGAAGATATAGTCCTCGCCGATGCGCAGCGTCTCGTCATAGCGCAGACCGGCCTGTTCGAGAAAACGGCGCTCGAACACCGGCTTCATGTAGCCGTAGGAGAAGGTGCTTTCGAACAGCAGGCTGGTGCCGATCAACTCGGCCAGCGACAGATGCGGCAAGTCCTGAAGCTGCTCCGATGGGAACATCGGCTCACTGCCGCCGGCGTCCTCGCGCACCACTTCGAGATTGTCGACGGCGATCTGGGCGCCGTCCGCCTCGGCGCGGCGGACCATGCGGGCCAGCCGCTCGGGATGGATCGTGTCGTCGGCATCGAGCACCGCCACCCAACGGCCTGAAGCCATGGCGAGCCCCGCATTGCGGGCGCCGCCCGGTCCACGGTTTTTCTCCAGTTCGACGACGCGCACCAGATGTTCCGAAAAACCGCGCGCGATCTCCACGCTGCGGTCGGTCGAGCAATCGTCGGCGACGACGACCTCCACCGAGACACCGCGCTGCGCCAGCGCGCTGTCTATGGCGCGGCCGATCGTGTCCCCGTCGTTGAAGGCGGCGATGAGGACGGTGACGTCAGGCTGCATGGCGCTTGCCCTCCATTCGGCCTCCGATCGGATCTTCGATTGCAGCTTCCGGCAAAACGTCCTCGCCATATTGCTGGATTTCATCGACACCCAGCAGGCCGACGACCACGCCGGCATGCAGAACGCCGCGCAGGGCATGATGGTTGCGCCGCGCGGTGGAAAAAGCGCTGAGGCCCGCCGCGCCGAGGCAGTAGCCGGCCTTGGCCGTGGCAGTCAGGCACTCGCGCGCGATTGCCATGCGCGACAGGCCTTCGCCGGCCAGCCGCCCATGCGTCTGGCCGCTGCGGAAGCGGCGCTTCGCCAGCCAGGTGAAGCTGGCGCGAGCAGCCGGCACCGGCTCGCGTGCTGCGGCATCGGGCGCATAGGCGATGCGCCCGCCCGCCCGGTGAAGCCGGGTGAAGTAATCGGTGTCCTCGCCGCCGCTGCGGCCGAGCGGCAGGCTGAAGCGCCGCCCCGCGACCACGGCCGAAGACAGGCGCAGCAGCGTGTTGCCCGAATAGCCGGTGCGGATCTTGCCGTCGACACGTACGGGGCGGGTCGAATGGAAGTCGCCCTCGCGCATCCAGCGCGGCGCGTCCTCACCATAGATGGCAAGCACCGGCCCGAGCACCACGTCGGCGCGCGTGGCGTTGGCGACCGACAGGAACTCCGTCAGCCAGTCGCCAGACACGATCTCCTGGTCGTCGTCCATGAAGATGAGGAAATCGCCGCTGGCCGCCTCCAGGCAGGCATTGCGGGCCAGCGAGATGTTGGAGGCCGGGCAATGGACGTAGACGATCTCGAAAGGCAGGCCGGCGGCCAGCGCATAGACCAGCGCGCGCGCACTCGGCGCCGAATCGTTGTCGGCGACGATGACGCGCAGCGCCACCCCGGCCGGAACGTGCAGGCCGGCCAGCGAGCGCAGCGTCTGTTCCAATTGCGGGCGGCGGAACGTGCAGATGCCGACGTCGATGCGGATGGGATCGGTCATCGCGCCGCCACCCTCCGTGTCCAGGAAAGGGCCAGTTGCAACCAGAAGCCGGCCGACCATGCGAGATGCATGACCATCGCCGAGACGCCGGCGAGCGGGCCGTAGGGATTGCGCTCGGCCAGCGCCAACCAGACACCGTAGCCGAGGCATGCCGCAACCCACAGACCCATCGGGATCAGCGCCGAAAGGTTGATGACGGCGAGCAGCGCGCCGGCCACCACCGGCAGCACCATCAACGGCACCATCTGCCTGAGCTTCGGCATGGCACGGTGCTTGAGGATGTTTTTCGCCCGGCCGCGCCCGTAACCGAGATATTGCCGGAACAGGCCGGCGACCGAAGCGCGCGGATAGTAGGTCATGACGGTCTTGTCGGTCATCCAGATGCGATAGCCGGTTGCACGGAGCCGGAAGTCGAGCTCGGCGTCCTCGTTGTGGCTGAAGCTCTCGTCGTAGCCGCCCACGTCACGGAACGCCGCCACGCTCATCAGCGCATGATGGCCGTGGTCGGTCCAATGACCCTTGGCGCCCTCGCGATGCGGCGAGCCACCATTGCCGAGCTTCGAGTTCTGCGCCGTGGCGGTCGCCCGCTGGAAGGGGCAGAACCCCTGCGTGAGCATGGAGACGACCACCGAATCGGCGCCTGTGGCGTCCGCCTCCTCGATCAGCTTTTCGCAATAGTCGTCGGGATAGCCGCCATGCGCGTCGATGCGGATGAAGCGCGCGAACGCCTCGCCGTATCTGATGACGGCGAGATTGACGGCGGCCGCCTGCACCTTACGGGGATTGTCGAGCAGGACGACACGCGGTTCGAGCGCGGCGATTTCCTCCACGATGCGCCGGGTGCCGTCCGTGCTGCCGCCGTCGGCGACGACGATCAGCATGTCCAGCCGATCCGCCGGGCCGATCAGCTGCGCGAGGAGGTCGCCGATATGGGCGGCCTCGTTCAGGCACGGGATGACCACCATGCAGCGTTCGGCTGGCGCGGCGCGCGAGGTTTCAGCGTGCAAAGGTTCGGCGTCTGTCTGTGCCTGGCTGGTCATGCGGCGGCCTCCAGCAGGATGTCGCCGCCGGCCCGCGAGCCGGCCAACGCTTGCAGGCGCTCGACCAGCGCGCGGCAGTCGCCGATGCCGGCGGCCCATTCGGCTTTGTCGTGCCCGACGACCCGCCGTCGCACGGCCTCGTAGTTGTCCCGGTTCATCGCGGACAACGCCGTTTGCAGCGCGTCCACGGAAGCGTCCTCGAGCAGCACGCCGATCCCCCGTTCGGAAAGGAAGCGCGCCGTTTCCGTGCCTTGCATCGCGATCGGAACGACGCCATGGCGGCAGCCTTCGTAAAGGCGGTTGGGCAGCAGCCAGGCGGAGTTCAGCCCTTCCTCGAAGAAGTCGATCGCCCAGCAGAAATGCACCGCGCCGTAGATGGCGGCGAGGTCGTCCGGATTGCGGTAGGGGCCGGCGAAGCGGATATGCGGCTCGGCCGCGACGAAGCCGTCGAAATCGGCGAATTCGCGATAGGCGGGACGGCCGCGCAGCACGACCTCGAAACGCCCGCCTGCCTGCCGCGTGAAGGCAGCGAGCAGGTCCAGCGACTTGGCGCAGCGCAGCGCACCGAACCAGCCGATCCGCCACGGTTCGCCGGCTTCCGGCAATGCTGCCTGTGGGCCGGGAGCCGGCAAAGCATCCAGTTCGAGCACCTTGTTCGGCAGCAGCGCGACCGGCGCGGCCGACTGCCCGAAGCGGACGAAGTAGTCGCGCACAAAGGCCGGCGAGCTGGTGATCAACAGCGCCGCATCGCGGCCGAACAGCCGCTCGGCGCCGCGCATCGCCTTGCCCACCGGGCCGGCGTCGAGCAGCAGGCGATGGATGTCGAGGCATTCGTAGACGAGCGGAGTGTCGCCGCCGAACGCCGCCCGCGCCCGCCTTGCCAGCGCCAGCATTTCCAGGTTACGGCCGATGATGACGTCGGGCCGCGGAACATGCCTGAGCTTGCCCGCCAGCGAGACGGCGGCCGACGCCACCGAAGCCAACCGCTGCGTGAACCGGCCGTCCTCGGTGCGGCCGAGCTCGACAGGTGCCGTACCCTCGTGGTGCTCCGGCACGGCACCCCGGCGGAAACCGGCCAGTGCCACCGTGGCACCGCCCGCTTCCAGCATCCTCACGCGGCGCTGCACGGCGGGATCGGCCAGGTTATGCACGAGATAGAGGATGTGCAGCATCGGCCGTCCTCTCACTGCGACTGCGTCTTGCAGACGATGGAGTCGGGGAACTGGCACTTGTCGCCCTCGGCGGTGAAGGAGACGCGCTCCACTTCCGCCGCGATCGGCTGGCCAGGATCGGCGAAGGCGCCCATCCACGACGTCAGCGTGTCGCTGCCCCAGATGCTCAGATAGATCTTGGCCGGATGGCTGGGCAGCTTGTCGGGATCGGTGACCTCGCCGACGAGCTTGCCGTCGACGTACCAGGCGATGCGGTCCTTCTGCCAGACGAAGGCGTAGTCGTGGAAATCCTTGTCGGCGTCGCCCGGCACATCCACCAGCTTGGCCGGGCCGAGGCTCTTGCCGTCGACGAAGCGGTTGATCTGGACCTTCGACGGCTCCTTGCCGAGCACCTCGAAATCGATCTCGTCATGCGGCTGCTTGTGGACCGGGCCGATGAACGAGAAGAAACCGGTGTTGAGGCCGGAGCCCGCGACCGCCTTCATGCGCGCCTCGAAAGTGCCGTAGCCGAATCGCTTGAAGGTCTGGACCTCGCCGCAGGCGTAGTCGCGGTCCTTGGTCTTCTCCTTGACGAAGCCGAGCTTCAGCCGCCCGTCCTCGACGCTGGCCTGCTTCTTCGACCATGTGCAGTTCTGATGGTCGCCGTTCGCCCAGCCGTCGGAAATGTACCATCGGCTCGGATCGAGCCTGTCGAAATCGTCCACGAAGGATTTGCCGGCGGACGCCGCCTGAGCGGCCAAGGGAGCGCCGATCGCCGCTACCGCGAGTCCCGCTGCCAGTCCTTTGGCGAACCACGCGAGACCACGATTCGGATGCCTCGTATATACAGTCATTCCACCGCCTTTCGGTGCGGCGCCGCCCTCCCCCGGCGCTCCGTTCGAACCAACGTTGCGCTGCACATAAGGCTGTCGAGGGATGAGAATGTGACGCGCCACCGCTTTCGCGGGGCGTGGCGCGGTAACTTTTTATGATCGGCGTTAAGCGCCCGGCCGGACCTGATCGGCGGCGCCGGCGCCTACCTCTTCCGTTTGCTGGGGAAACAGCGCGGCCCGCTCGCGCAACTCGTTCACGAAAACGACCTGCGCCTCGAGCGCGGCGAGCCGCCTCGTATAATCAATCATGGTCTGGGTGAGCTGGTCGATGGACGAAGCCGTTTTGGGGCCGGCCTCGTCCTGCTCCAGCGCCTGCTGCGAGAAGGCGGCGCGTGCCGTCACGCTCTCGTAGCGCCCGCGCAGGCCGTCGCGCTCATGTTCGATCTCGCCGTGCAATTCGTCCAGGAAAGCGCGCAAACGCCCGGCGCGCGCGGCATCCGTGTCGCGGTCGCGTTGCGGATTCCGGGTCCGGAAAAAGGTCGCGGCGCGCGTACCGAACAGAGCCATCTGGACGACCTCCTTGCTCTTAGCCGGTGAGTTCATATGCGGTAAAGATGGCAGAAAGGCCAGCGGCAGGAAACCCGTCCGCGCGACGCGCGCGGAAGCGGCGGGGCCGGCGGGCGACAAATTTCAGCCCGAAACGGCTGGTCTTGAAAGACGCGCCGGGGCCCGGCCGACTGGGGCGGGGCCGCGATCCCGGCATCGCGAAGACCGAAAGGACGACGATGAAGTGCAGCGTGATCATCCCGTACTACCAGCGCGAACCGGGCGTCCTGCAACGCGCGCTGGCCTCCGTCTTCAGCCAGTCGCACCAGGATTTCGACGTCATCGTCGTCGATGATTCCTCCCCGCTGCCGGTCGAGGCCGAGGTCGGCATCCTGCCGCCCGCCGAGCGCGCGCGCATCGCCGTCATCAAGCAAGCCAATGCCGGTCCCGGCGGCGCGCGCAACACCGGCCTCGACCATGTGCCGGCCGACAGCGCCTGCGTCGCCTTCCTCGATTCCGACGACGAATGGGCGCCCGATCATCTGAAGACGGCGACGGAAGCGCTCGCCCGCTTCGACGCCGACTGCTACTTCGCCTCCATCCAGGGCGGCGAGGAATTCTATTATCACTACGGCGTCGCCGAGCTTGCCGGCAGCACCGCCGTCACCCGGCTGTCCGACGATCCGCCGCTGGTCGAGGTCCCCGACCTCGCCGGCGTCATGCTGAAGGACTGGAGCTTCCTGCATCTCTCCTGCATGGTCATCGGCGAAAGTCTGTTCCGCACCGCCCGTTTCGAGGCGGCGCTCAGGCTGGCGGCGGAAGACGTGCTGTTCTTCTATGACTGCATCCGGGGCGCGCGCCGCACCGTGCTTGCCGAAAGCGTCGGCGCCATGCGCGGCGAGGGCCTCAACATCTTCCACGGCGTCGCCAGCGATTCGCCGCAGTTCCTGCAACAACAGTTCAACACCTGGGTTGCGCTCGACCGGCTGGAAAGCCGCTCCGCCCATCGTCCGGAAGACCGCGCCTCGATCCGCTCCTACAAGCAGACCGCCCGGCAGCAGGCGCTGTGGGGCCAGGCAAGGCTGGTGCGCGGCCGCAAGGCGCCGCAATTCGGCCTTCTGGCGCAATGGGCCTGGCGCGACCCGCAGATCCTGCGCAGCGCCGTCGAGCTCGCCGTCGCCAAGATCGCCAGATAGGGCCACGCCATGCAGCCTTTCCATTGGGAGTCGAAACACGGCAATTTCGGCGACGACCTGAACCTGTGGCTATGGGACTTCCTGTTGCCCGGCTTCAGGGACGTCCATCCCGACATGCTGCTGGTCGGCGTCGGCACCGTGTTGAACAAGGACCTGCTGCCGCTAGGCCGCAAGAAGCTCGTCGTCGGCAGCGGCTTCGGCTACGGCGCGGCACCCGGCCTTTCCGACCGGGCGGAATGGGACGTCCGCAGCGTGCGCGGGCCGCTGACGGCCGGCAAGCTCGGGCTGGACGCCGCGCTCGGCATCGTCGACCCGGCGGTGATGGTGGCCGACATGCCCGAATTCCAGGCGGTGTCGAAACGTCACGACGCGATCTTCGTGCCGCATTGGGAATCAACCGTCGGCGGCATTTGGCCAACCGTCTGCGAGGCCGCGGGCCTGACCTATGTCGACCCGTGCGGCGAGGCGAAAGCGGTGATCGGGGAGATTGCCGGCGCGCGGCTGGTGGTGGCCGAATCCATGCACGCCGCCATCCTCGCCGACGCGCTGCGCGTGCCGTGGGTCGCCGTCACCACGTCGCGCAACGTCAACAGCTTCAAATGGCAGGACTGGGCCGCCTCGCTCGGCCTGACCTACCGCCCGCGCCGCGTCCCGCTTTCCTCGCGCGCAGAAGCCATTACCAAGGGCGCCCGCTTCTGGGGCATGGATTTCGAGCGCAGGGCGGCGGGCGGCGACGAACGGCCGGAACAGCAGGAGCCGGGCGAAACGCCGGTGCTGACGCGCGCCGAACCGCCCCGCTCGGCCCTGCGCGACGTGGTCAAGAACGCGCTTGCCGCGCCTGCCGTGCTCGCACTGCGGCAGGCCCGCAAGGCGGAACCTAAGCTCAGCGCCGATGCCGCGCTGGCGGAACGCAAGGATCGGTTCCATAGCGTGCTCGCCGGCATCCGGCGCGACTATTTCTGAACGGCGCGGGCAGCGAGAAGATAACGCGGCAGCATGGGCTGCGCGCTGGCCGGGCTGAGTCCCGCCCTCAATGCGTCGAGCTTGTCGGCCGCGACACCGCCGACGATGGCCGGCAGCGCGGCGGGACGGGCAAGCGCGCCGAGCCCCGCCCGCGCCAATCCTTGTTCAGCCTTGACATCGAGGAAGCGGCGCAGTTCGTAGCGGGCGCGCATGTGCCGCTCGTGGCGCCGCAGCGCCGCCTCGGCCCGGTCGCCGGCTCCCGGCAGTGCCAGGATGGCGCGGTCGGCTTCATAGAGCCGCTTGAGGTCGGCGGTGCGATGCCGGCCGCTCAGCGAATCCGCCCGCACAACGGCTCCATAGCCGCAGCCGTGCACCACCTTGTAGCGGGCGCCGTTCAGCAGGGCCCGCGCGTAGAGGTCGTAATCCTCGCCGAGCCTGAGCTTCTCGTCATAGGCAAGTCCGTGCGCCTTCAGAAAAGAACGCCGCATCACCGGCTTGAGGAAGCCGATCTCGCCCCGCGCCGCGCCGCGCCTTGAAATATTGCCCTCGACGAAGCTTGTCAGGTCGAGAAAGCGCGGTTCGGCCGCGAAGTCCGGCACGACGGGCTCCGCACGGCCCGCGCTCCGTGCATCGACGAAGACGATGTTGTCGGCGACGAAGTCCCAGTCGTCGCCGTCAAGCAGCCTGTCGAACCGGCCTTCGAGGAAGAAGTCGTCGGCGTCGAGGATGGCGATCAGCGGCGCGCTCGAATGCGCGATCGCATGGTTGCGGGCGAAGGACGGCCCGCGATTGGGGTCGAGCCGCAGGATCAAAAGCCGCCCGCTGCCGTCGTCCGCCGCGAGCGCCGCCTCGGTCGTCCGGTCGGCCGATCCGTCGTCGACCACCACGACCTCCGCGACATGCTTCTCGCGCAGGGCGGAACCGACGGCCCGGCCGATGGTCGGCGCCGCATCCTTGGCCGCGATGATGACGCAGACTGTGGCGGTTGATGGCATTCGCACCTCTCGATTTCCCTTGGCCCGCCCGCATGGCGGAGCGGTCGCAGAAGCGAAAGGCGATTTGATGACGGCCACAATTGGCTGCCGTGCAGCGCCGCCTAGCGAACGACCTGCCGGTCCTTCTTGGCGGCGGCGGGCGCAGGTTCCTTGCGCGCCGGCTCGGAGGCCTTGCCACGCGCGGGCGCCCACCAGATCATCGCCAGCACCGCCAGGAAATAACCGGCCTGGATGATGACCGCGCAGATGATCGTGTCGATCAGCGTGGTCCACAACGACTGCGTGACGACATAGGTGACGATGGCGAACGCCACCAGGGCGCCGATGAAGCCGCGCAGGAACAGGACGAACGGCATCTCAGCCGGACCGGCCGCGACGGCGTCGTATGCGACGAAATTTCACCCGCAAGATTACCTCCCGCCGAAGCAGCAACCGTTGCTGCGCATCCGGTGTATTAGGCGTCGGTGATTTGCTGAACCGGAGGCGCGAATTCAATCGCGGCTGTATAGCGAAGCATATAAAACGTCTGGACGACAGGCAACACACATCCGAAGGCTTGTCCCGGCCCATCGGCGATCCTCACTCCGATTCTCCATCGCCGTTGCAGGATGGCGACATCTTTGCCAAGGGTCCTATTCCCAAGAAAAATATGGATCATATACTGATAACACGAGATTTATTCGTGATATATAAATTAGAAAAATACACTATCTTTAATATGATTAATATTTTTTAGAGAAATATGTAATATTAATTTTACATATCAAATTGTGTTTCACAATGCGTCGGAGATTTTACGATCATCGTCAGGGTTTGTGACTGCATGTCACAAATTATGATCTGAGATGGATTTGCCCGACCTATTTTTATCGCACCCACGTCATATCTCCCGCCCTATCAACAAGCATGTTGCAACGCAGCATTTGCATCTGACGATCAACATCGCGGAGCGGCAAGGATGTCACAGACTGAACTGGCGGAAAGATCTTCCGACTCATATTCCGACAGGGAGGGCACGCCGCCGATAGGCGGCGCCTTCAAGCGCGCTTTCGACGTATCGGCCGCCGTTGCCGGTCTCGTCGTCTTCAGCCCGCTTTTCCTCATGCTGGTCGCCCTGGTGAAGTTTTCCGACGGCGGCAGGGTGTTTTACGGACACCCACGAATCGGCCGCAACGGCAAGGTTTTCCGCTGCCTCAAGTTCCGCACCATGGTCGAGGACGGAGACGCCGTGCTGGCCGCGCATTTCGCCACCAATCCGCAGGACCGCGAGGAATGGAACGCCACGCGCAAACTGCAGGACGATCCCCGTGTCACGCGGATCGGTGCGGTGCTGCGCAAGCTCAGCCTCGACGAACTGCCGCAGATCTTCAACATCCTGCGCGGCGAGATGAGCTTCGTCGGCCCGCGCCCTGTCGTCGACGACGAGCTTGCGCTTTATGGCACGTCCGCCAGCTTCTACCTGCAATCGCGGCCCGGCCTGACCGGGCTCTGGCAGGTGAGCGGCCGCAACGACGTCTCCTATGGCACCCGCGTCGCCTTCGACAGGCACTATGTCGAGAACTGGTCGTTCGTCTTCGACCTGAAGATCCTGATCTGGACCGTGCCGGCGGTGTTCTCCTCGCGCGGCAGCTACTGAGCCTGGCCGCGCCGCTGCCCCACGGCCCTATCTGCGGTGAAAAGCATCCGCAGTGAAGAAAGCAAAGGATTTGACCCTGATACCGCAAAGAGCCCGCATCCTTTTCGCCGTCGCCGTCCTGCTGGCGGCGGCACCGCTGCAAGCGCTGTCCGCCACGACGGACGAATACCGGCTGGGCACGATGGACAAGCTGCGCGTCAGGGTCGCCGAATGGCAGAGTGCCGAAGGTGCCTTCCGCGACTGGTCGGCCGTCAGCGGCGACTACAGCGTCGGGCCGGCCGGCACCATATCGGTCCCCTTCGTCGGCGAACTGCCGGTGACGGGCAAGACCACGGCCGAGGTCGCGACCGCCATCGGCGACGGCCTGCAGCAGAAGCTGGGCCTTCCCGACCGGCCGGAGGCCTCCGTGGAACTGGCGGAATTCCGCCCGATCTTCGTGTCGGGCGACGTGCAGACACCCGGCCGCTATCCCTACGATCCGCAACTGACCGTGCTGAAGGCGCTCAGCATCGCCGGCGGCCTTCGCCGATCGGAGAACGGCCAGGGCGGCGCGCGCGATTTCATCACCGCGCAAGGCAATTACGACGTGATGGCGGCCCAGCGCGACGGCCTTCTGGCGAGGAAGGCAAGGCTGGAAGCCGAGGCCGCCAACAAGCCGCAGATCGACTTCCCGCCGGAACTCGGCAAGACGGCGGCCGGAAAGAAGCTGATGGCCGACGAAACCAGCCTGATGCAGGCGCGGCAGAAGCGGCTGCGCCTGCAACTCGAAAGCCTCGACAACCTCAAGGCCCTGCTGCAGAGCGAGATCGAATCGCTTGAGAAGAAAATAACCACGCAGACCCGCCAGACCGATCTGGCGCGCGAGGAACTGAAGGGCATCGACAACCTTGCCGGCAAGGGGCTGGTGGTCAACCAGCGCGTGCTGACCCTCGAACAGACCATCGCGGAGCTCGAAAGCAAGCTGCTCGACATGGACACCGCCATATTGCGGGCCAAGCAGGACATCGCCAAGGCGACGCAGGACGCGATCAGCCTGCAGAACGACCGCGACACCGAGATCGCCCAGGACCGCCAGCAGACGGAAGCCGACCTCGACACCATGAACCTGAAGATTGGCATGTATTCCGGCCTGATGGTGGAAGCCCTGGAGCGGGCGCCGGACGCCGCGCGCAACGCCGGCGGCCGCAACCCGCCGCAGATGAGCTTTTCCATCGTGCGCACCGCCGGCGACGGCAAGGCGGGCGTGATCGCGGCGGACGAGAACACGCCGGTCCTGCCGGGAGACGTCGTCAAGGTGGAGATCGCCCAGCCGGCCGCGAATTCCAATTGAGCGAGGTCAGAACGACGTCCCGGAACAGCCGCAACTGCGGACAGAGCCAATGAAGATCGCCAAGGCACGCCTTGTGAATCCCGACCATAATTTCTGGTACGGGCTGGTCGCGGTCGCGATCTCGATCTTCGTGTTCGCCTACTCCATCCGCTTCGGCCAGGTCTCGATCCTCGCCTACTACGCCCTTTGGCTGCCGCTGGTGCTGGTCGACTACCGCAAGGCGCTCGGCACCTCGACCGATCTCGCATGGATCGCGCCTTTCGCCGCGCTCGCCTGCCTGTCGACGTTCTGGTCGGCGGCGCCTGGCGTCACCGCGCGCGCCTCCGTGCAGTTCGCCTCCCACGTCGTCTGCGCGCTGATCGCCGCCCGCACCGTCAGCGTCAGGACCCTGACCCTCGGCGCGATCCTCGGCACCCTGCTTGTCCTGTTCTTTTCGCTGGTTCACGGCCAGTACCACCTCGACCCGCTCGACGGCAGCTACAGCTTCGTCGGCGCCTTCCCCTCGAAGAACCAGCTCGGCCTGTTTTCTTCGCTCGGCGTTTACTTCGCCTTCGCCGCGCTCGTCGTGCTCGGCGAACGCGGCCTCTGGCGGATCGTCGCCCTTGCCTGCGGCGGCCTCTCCGCCGTGCTGCTGGCGAGATCGCAGTCGGCGACCTCGGTCATCACGCTCGCTCTGGTGCTGGCCATCCAGATCTGGCTGAGGCTGGCGCTGCTGTTTTCGCCGCGCGTCAGGAAAGTAAGCATGGCGGCAGGCATCGTGCTCGCCATTTGCGTCGTCTTTACCGGGCTGAACTTCGGCGGTCTCGACCTGCTGCTCGCCGCCTTCGGCAAGGATTCCACGCTGACAGGCCGCACCTATCTGTGGTCGCAGGGCTGGGCCGCGGCCGCGCAGGCGCCTTTCTTCGGCGTCGGCTACCAGGCCTATTGGGTGCAGGGCTTCTCCGAGGCCGAGCGGCTGTGGGAGGAATTCTACATCGGCTCGCGCAGCGGCTTCCATTTCCACAACACCTTCATCGAAGTGGGGGTGGAATTGGGCCTCGCCGGCGTCGCGCTCATCGCCACGGTGTTGCTGCGCACCTTCGCCGGGCACCTCGGCCGGGTCCTCGGCGACGCCCGCAACGAGGCGTCCTTCGTCCTGTTCGGCCTCGTCGCCATGTTCCTGGTGCGCGCTTTCGTCGAGGTCGACGTCATCAATCCCTATGTCGTCGGCTCTTTCCTGCTTTTTTACGCCGCCGGCCGGCTGGCGGTGCCCCGCACCTTGCCCCGCTACGCCCCCCTCCGCAGGTCGTCGCGCCCCGGTCACGCGGCATGAAACGGCTCCACGGAATCCAGTACCTGCGCGCCGTGGCGGCGCTCGGCGTCGTCGTCTTCCACGCGGCTGAACGCTCGGGCACGCACTTCGCCATCGGCGCCGCTGGCGTCGACGTCTTCTTCGTCATCAGCGGCTTCATCATGTGGGTCATCGCCAGCGAGCGATCGCCCTCGCCCGCCGCCTTCCTGCGCGACCGCATCGAGCGCATCGCGCCGCTCTACTGGATCGCGACCGGCGTCATGGTGGTGGGGGCGCTTGCCGGCCTGTTCCCCAACCTGCGCCTGAGCGCATGGTACGTTCTGTCCTCGCTTGCCTTCCTCGCCAGCCGCTCGCCGAGCACCGGCGATATCTGGCCGGTTCTCGTGCAGGGCTGGACGCTTAACTACGAGATGTTCTTCTACGCGCTATTCGCGGCCGCCCTGTTCCTGCAGGCACGGCGGCGGCTCGCCGCGCTGGCGGGCCTGTTTCTCGCGCTCGTGGCAGCGGGATGGCTGTTCGCCCCTGAAACCCCGATCCTCAAGACCTGGACCGACACGCTGCTGCTGGAATTCCTCGTCGGCATCGCCATCGGCGAGGCCTGGCTGAGGGGCGCGATCCCCTCGCCGGCAACGGGCGTCGCGCTGATCGCCGTCGCCCTGGTCGGCTTCGCCTTCGTCGGCGTCACCTATGCCGGCTTCACGCCCTTCGTGCTCGGCCCGCTGGCGGCAGCGCTCGTGCTGGGTGTCCTTGCCTTCGAAAGGCACGCGGCGGTGCCCCGCCTGCCGCTCGCCACCTATCTCGGCGACAGCTCTTATTCCACCTACCTGTGGCACACTATGGCGATCTCGGTGGTGGCCAAGGCCGGTTCCCTGCTTTCCCTGCCGGGGCCGGTCGTCTTGATCGCCGCGATTGTCGCCGGCGTCGCCATCGGCGCGGCCGTCCACGAAATCCTCGAAAAACCGATCGCCGCGTTCCTGAAAAACCGGCGGCGCCGGCGAAGCGGCGCGCATTCCATGGCGTGAGCGCGCTTCAGGCGGGTTGCGCCTCGTCGGTGTGACGCGCGCTCCAGTGCCGCAGCAGGACCGGAATGACCAGCACCACGCCGAGCAGCGACGAATAGAGCTCGGGCGCCACCAGAAGGAAGGCGGCGAGCACGAGGAGCACGTTCTCCCATGGTCGTGTGCGCACCAGAAGGTAGCGCGACAGGGCCGCGCCCAGGCAGGTGATGCCGAGCACGCAGCCGACAAAGGCGAGGAAGAAGTTCGGCCAGGTGAAGTCCTTCGTCACCAGCAGAAGCGACGGCGAGAAGACGAAGACGAACGGCACCAGCGCCTTGCCGAGGCCGAGCCGGAAGGCGGTGTTGCCGGTCTTGAACGGATCCGACCCCGCCATGCCGGCGGCGGCATAGGCAGCCAGCGCCACCGGTGGCGTGATGTCGGCCAGCAACCCGTAATAGAAGACGAAGAAGTGCGCGACGATCGGCTCGGTGCCGAGCATGACCAGCGCCGGTGCGGCGATCGTCACCATGATGATGTAGTTGGCCGTCGTCGGGATGCCGCAGCCCATCAGGATGCAGACGACGCCGGTCATGATCAGCGTGAACAGCAAGGTCAGCCCCTGCGTCGAGAAGATCGCCTCGGGAATGAAGGTGCCGAACAGCAGCGACAGGTTGCCCGCCGTCGAGGTGACGATGTAGGAGAGCTTGAAGCCGACGCCGGTCAGCGTCACGACGCCGACGACGATGCCGACCGTGGCGGCCGCGGCACCCACGGCCAGCGCGTATTTGGCGCCGTCGCGCAGGCACACCACGATGTCGGCGACCGACATGCGCCGGCGCGGGTTGAGCAGGCCGACGGCGATGCACAGCGTGATGCCCCAGAAGGCCGCCATGTAGGGCGTGTAGCCGGAAAGCAGCACGCCGATGAGGACGACGAGCGGGATGATCGTCGGCCAGTCGCGTTTCAGCGCCTCCACGACATCGGGCATCTCGTCCGGCCGCAAGCCTCTGAGGCCGGTGCGCTTGGCCTCGAAATGCACCTGCATGAAGACGCCGAAGAAGTGCATGAAAGCCGGCACGATCGCCGCCAGGATGATCGTCGTATAGGGCAGTTCGAGGAATTCGATCATCAGGAAGGCGGCCGCCCCCATGATCGGCGGCGTCACCTGCCCGCCGGTCGAGGACGCCGCCTCCACTGCGGCGGCGAAGTGCTTCTTGTAGCCGAGGCGGATCATCGCCGGGATGGTCAGCGAGCCGACGGTGACGGTGTTGGCGACCGACGAGCCAGAGATCATGCCGAACAGCGCCGAGCCGAAGATCGACACCTTGGCGGGGCCGCCGGCGTAGCGGCCGGCGACCCAGGCGGCACAGTCGAGGAAGAGCTGGCCGAGCCCGATGCGGGTGGCGAAGACGCCGAACAGCACGAAGTGGAAGACATAGGTAGCGACGACGCCGAGCGCGATGCCGTAGATGCCCTGCGTCGTCAGGTAGAGGTGGTCGACGAGCTGCGAGACCGACGCGCCCGGATGCACCAGGATGCTCGGCATATATTGCCCGAACAGCGCATAGGCCATGAAGACGACCGCGATGATCGGCAGCGGAATGCCGACCGAGCGCCGCGTCGCTTCCAGCAGCAGTAGGATGAGCGTGACGCCGAGTACGACGTCCGTCGTCGTCGGATTGCCGACGCGGAAGGCGAGGTCGTCGAGCGGGATCATCGGCACATGCAGGACCGCCACCACGGCGGCGATCGCCAGCAGCCAGTCGAAGACCGGTATGCCGAGCGGCCTGAGCAGGCTCGATTGCGCCGGCTGGTCGTAGCCCGTCTTCACCAGCGGGAAGACGAGGAAGACCAGCGCCAGCACCATCGACAGGTGGATGCCCCGGTGCAGCATCTCCTGCAGCAGGCCGAAGCCGGCGGTGTAGTAGTGGAACAGCGACAGCGCCACCAGCAGGAAGCCGACCAGCCAGCCGGCGGCCGGCATCAGCGACCGGAAGCGGATTTCGGAATCGAACTTCTCCTCCAGTTCGCGAGCCTTGCCCTCGTCGAACTCCATGGCGGAAAGCCTGATCTTGTCGTCGTCGTCGCTCATTGCCGGTTCCGTATCGGGGATTTTCGGACAAAAGAGGCGGAAAGCACGCCTTCCGCCTCGTCGTTGTCAGCCGGTTCGAGTGGCTCCTATTTCAGGGCGCCGACTTCCTTGTAGAACTTCTCCGCGCCGGGATGGAACGGAATGCCGGCGCTGGTCACCGCGTTGGCGAGTGTGATCAGCTTGCCCTTGGCGTGGCCGGCCTGCAGCGCCTTCTGCGTCTCGTCGCTGTAGAGCGACTTGACGATCTTGTAGATCAGGTCGTCGGTCTGCTTGGCGCTGGTCACCCACTGGGCGGCGACCGAGATGGTCTTGGTCTCGCCGACGTTCTTGTAGGTGCCTTCCGGCACGGTGTCGGTGGAGAAGAACTTCTGCTCGGAAAGCAGCTTGTCCGCTTCCGGCCCGGTGATCGGCACCAGCGTGATGTTGTTGGTGCTGGCGAGCTCGACGATGGCGCCGGTCGGGTAGCCGCCGACGAAGAAATAGGCGTCCATGGCGCCGTCCTTCAACCGCTCGCCGGCGGGGCCGGGCTTCAGGTATTCGGCCTTCACGTCCTTCTCCGTCAGGCCGTAGGCCCCGAGCACGAGGCGCGCGTCGACGATGGTGCCGGAGCCCGGCTCGTCGAGGGAGACGCGCTTGCCCTTCAGGTCCGCCACCGTCTTGATGCCGGCGTCGGCACGCGCGACCAGATGGATCGTCTCGGGATAGAGCGTCGCGATGAGGCGCAGGTCCTCGACCTTGGGCTTGCCGTCATAGAGGCCGGTGCCCGAATGCGCCCAGTAGGCGACGTCGGACTGCGTGAAGCCCGATTCGGAAGCGCCCGACGAAATGGCGCTGATGTTGGCGACCGAGCCGTTGGAAGAGGTGGCGGTGGCGACGAGGCCCTCGACCCCGGCCGGTCCCGTCGCCGAGATCGCGTTGGCGATCAGGCCGCCCACCGGATAGTAGGTGCCGGACGTACCGCCGGTGCCGATGCGGAAAAAGGCCTGCTGCGCGCGTGCCGGCGAAAGTCCCACGGCGGCCAGCGCCAAAGCGCCTGCGCCGATGGAAAAGCTGCGTCGGTTGATCGAAATGGTCATACTACCTCCCAGTCAAAGATTCGCACCATGTTCAGCAGCCCAGGCATTGTCAACCTTCGGGCGGCAATCCACAGCGGCGACTACGCCGGCGCGGCGGCCGCCAGAGCGCCCAACGCCCGCCTCAACAGCGGCCCGATGTCCGGGTCGGCGGCGATGCCGGCGGCATCCAGGCTGCGGCCGAGCAGCGGCAAGGTGATCGAGGCCTCTTCGACGAGCTTGGCGGACATGGTTTCCAGCGTCAGCCGCAGCGCCGCGTCCGCATGGGTCGCGCGCTGCGAGGCGTTGATGACCGCGACGGGTTTGCCCGGAAATTCCAGGCTGCCGACGAGCCAGTCGAGGGCGTTCTTCGTCACCCCGGCGACGCCGCGCGCATATTCGGGGCTGCAGATGAGCAACGCGTCCGCCTGCCCGACCGCGTTGCGGAACGAACGGACCGGCGCCGGCGGATCGTCGCCGTCGAGATCGGGATTGAAATAGGGAAGCGCCGGCAGGCCGTCGAAAATTGTGATCCGCATCCGCTCCGGGGCCAGCAGCGAGGCCGCCTGCAGCGCCGCCAGATTGGACGACTGCCGGCGCAGGCTGCCGCAGATGGCGAGCACGACCGTCGGCCTGCCTGAAAGCATGTTCATGTCGGATACTCGCTGTCGTTGGTTTCTTGTCAACCGAAACGCGGCCGAACCGAAAAGATAGAACGATTCAACCTACGCCGTGAAACCGGACCCCGTCGAAGGACCGGCAAGCGTTCTTTCGACGGGTTGGCACTATCAGCGGCTGTCTAGGCTCAGGACTCATTAATCATAGCCAGAAGATGACGGCGGCAGCGATGCAGATTGCCGAGAAGAAGGTGTGGGCGCAGCGGTCGTAGCGGGTTGCGATGCGCCGCCAGTCTTTGAGCTTGGC
>NZ_SSNY01000011.1 GCF_004801285.1 Ollibium composti | reverse complement strand
CTCAGTAACGCCATGTCTATCACTCCAAAGTCCCCTGCAATCAACCAGCAGGGGTGGGTTCAAACATGGGTCACTTCTCAATGGAAAAACCGCCCAATCCCGGGTCAGTTCTCGGCGGAAATCAACACCCCGTACGCTGTGACCAGATCGATTGCAGGATTCGCGGACTGGTCTCCAACAGCAATAGAATTACGGCAGGCCAGCATGGCAGAAATTGCGATCAAAGCTTGGCCGATTTAACGCTACGTACCTCAAGGGGATAATTCCCTAATATTTTGGTCTTTAGCTATTTTTGCACGAAATTCCATTGATGGAAAAAATGGCAACCAGCAAAATCCGGTTGTCACAGAACAGTTTACTGGCAGATATATTATCTCACTCTTTCACTGTGCGATTCTGCCATCACAAGGCCGTGTGTCGCGTAATTGATGGCGGTGCGTTTACATGGCGATCCCGGCGCAACGAGCGGTGTTGGCGATGTGGATAGCGATGGTTTCGGCGGCGCGGTTGGCGTCGCCTTCGCGGAGCGCCGCGACGATCAGGCGGTGCTCGGCGATCGAACTGCGCATGCGCGCCGGGTCGGTGACGGCGATCGGCTGTATCTGCGTGGAATGGATGCGGTCCCGATTGGCGGCGTAGAGATCGACCAGCATCCGGTTGGGACAGACCGAGACGATGATGCCGTGGAACTCGAAATCGGCCTCGGCGTTGCCGAGCAGGTCGCCGGCGGCCCAGGCCCGTTCCATCTGGTCGGTCAGGCGCGTCAGTTCCTCGATCTGGCCCGCGGTGACTGCCGCTGCGCCGAGCCGGACGATCTGGCTTTCCAGCATGATGCGCGTCTCGAAGACGTCCTTCACCGAATAGTCCCCATGGCGCCACGCCGTCATGGTGCGCCCGTTGGGCGAAACCTCGGCGACGAACGTTCCGCGCCCCGGCTGGGTGACGATGAGGCCGATCGCCTCGAGCGTCAGGAGGGCTTCGCGCAACGAAGCGCGGCTGAGCTTCAGCGTCACCGCCAGTTCGCGCTGCGAGGGAATCTGCTGGCCGGGCGCCAGGCTGCCGTCCAGGATCATGGCCTGAATCTGCTTGGCCGCGGCATGGGTGACGGGGGTTCGGTTCAGCACGGTCTGCTCGCCCTCCTGTTCTTGGGCCCCGGTTTCTAAGGTCCTGTATCATCGGACCCGGACCGTACCGTCCCGCCTCGACGCCGATCGGCACGGATCGCGTCATGGTTGCGATCATACTGATCGGCCTGGACGATGGCGATCCGTTCCGTCCTCGATCGCACCGCTTGCAACGACAGCCGATTCGTGATTGCATCGTAACTGGTCAGACCGGTCTAACCAATTTTCTTACGGGAGGGAATCAAATGCAAGTCACAACTTTGCTGCGTCGGTTGCGCTGGGCGGGAGCGGCGGCGCTGGTGGTTTTCGCCGCATCGGCGCAGGGCGCCGAACTCAACGTCGGCGCCAATGTCGGCAACGTGCCGTGGGAATTCCAGGATGCCAGCGGCAAGATCGTCGGCTTCGAAGTCGACCTGATGAGAGAGGTTGGCAAGCGCCTCGGCTCGGAGGTCAAGTTCGTCAACATACCGTTCGCCGGACTGTTCGCGGCCGTGCAGTCGGGCCAGATCGACGCGGCGGTGTCGTCGATCACCATTACGCCCAAGCGGCTGGAATCGGTCAGCTTCGCGCAGCCCTACTACGACAGCGACCAGTCGCTGACGGTCAAGGCCGACAGCGGCATCACCGGCCTGTCGGGCATGGCCGGCAAGACGGTCGGCGTCGATACCGGCTCCACCGGCGACATCTGGGTCACAGCCCACATGGCTGAAACCAAGATCGCCAGCGTCAGCAAGTACGAGGGCTTGCAGCCGGCCATGCTCGACCTCTCCGCCGGCCGCATCGACGGCTACATCTCCGACATTCCGGCCCTGCTCTACTACGTGAAGGACAAGCCGCAGTTCAAGGTGGTGGAGCGCATCAAGACGGGTGAGCAGTACTCGGTCATGTTCGCCAAGGACGCGCCGCTGGCCGCAAAAGTGAACGACGCCATCAGCGCCATGAAGAAGGACGGCACGATGGCCTCGATCTACAAGGCCTGGTTCGGCGCCGACCCGGAGAGCGGGCTGGCGACCGTCACCGTCATGGACATGCCGAAGCCCTGACCAACGCGGCCGTGCCGGTGCGCCCCGCGCGTCGGCACGGCACGCTGGAGCGCGCGCCCGCATGTCCGTCTTCGACACCTTCCTGAACCCCCGGGTCTTCGTGGAGACGCTGCCGCTCATCCTGAGCGGCCTGGCCACCACGCTGACGCTCGGCTTCACCTGCATTGTCATCGGCTTCCTCGCCGGCATCGCCGTCGCCATCTGCCGGCTCTATGCCGCGAGCCCGGTGCGGTGGGCGACCATCGCCTTCATCGACGTCTTCCGCTCGCTGCCGGTGCTGGTGCTGCTGTTCGTCATCTACTACGCGCTGCCCTTCGCCGGCGTCCGGCTGTCGTCGTTCGTGGCGGCGGCCAGCGCGATCTCGCTGGTGTCGGCCGCCTACTCGGCCGAGATCATCCGCGCCGGCATCGAGGCGGTGCCGCGCGGCCAGTTCGAGGCAGCGCGGGCGCTCGGTCTGCATTTCGTCCTGACGCTGCGCAAGGTGGTGCTGCCGCAGGCGATCCGCACCGTGCTGCCGCCGCTGACCTCCAACGCCATCAACGTCATGAAGGACACCGCGCTGGCCTCGGTCGTGGCGATGCCGGACCTGCTCAAGCAGGCCAACCAGGCGCAGGCGCTCGCCGCCAATCCAACCCCGCTGATCGCCGCCGCGGCGATCTATCTTCTCATACTTCTGCCGCTCGTCCGCCTCGTCGGCGTGCTGGAGCACAAGCTTTCAAGGACCCGCCATGCCGCTTGACCTCGACCATGTCCGCAACCAGTTCCCGGCGCTCGACGGCGGGTGGGCCTTTTTCGACAATGCCGGCGGGTCGCAGGTCCTCAGGCCGGTGGCCGAGCGCATCTGCGACTACCTGCTGACCACCAGCGTACAGACCGGCGCCAGCTACGAGACGTCCAGGCACGCCACCGAGCGGCTGGCCGAGGCGCGGGCGCGCATTGCGCTGCTGTTCAACGCGCGCCGCGCCGAAGAGGTGGTGTTCGGCGCCTCGACGACGATGCTGCTCAAGCTTCTTGCCACGGCTATGGCCGGCAGCCTGGCGCCCGGCGACGAGATCGTCGTGACCGAGTTCGACCACGAATCGAACATCGGCCCGTGGGTCGGCCTGCGCGAGCGCGGCGTCGTGGTGAAATTCTGGCCGCTGAACAAGCAAACGCTGAAGCCCGATCTCGCCGACCTGGAGGCGCTGATGGGACCGCGCACCAAACTGGTCTGCGTGACCCACGCTTCCAACATCCTGGGTACGATCAACCCGATCCGAGAGATCGCCGATCTGGTCCATCGGTACGGCGCGCGCATCTGCGTCGATGGCGTGGCATACGCCCCCCACCGGGCGATCGATGTGCAGGCGCTCGATTGCGATTACTACGTCTTTTCCCTGTACAAGACCTACGGGCCGCACCTGGCGGTGTTGTACGGCAAGTATGATCACCTGCTCGAGCTCGACGGCCTCTATCACTATTTCTACGGCCGCGACAAAGTGCCGATGAAGCTGGAGCCGGGCAACCCGGCTTATGAGCTTGCTTGGGGCAGCGCGGCCATCGTCGACTATCTGGAAGATCTGGGTGGAACATCAGGACGGGCATCGGTGGAGGCGGCCTTCAAGGCCGTCACCCAACAGGAGATGGCGCTGGCCGAACGCCTGCTCACCTATCTGCGCGACCGCAATACTGTCCGGATCATTGGCGACAGCCGTTCTGACGGCGCCGTGCGCGTGCCGACCGTCTCCTTCCTCGTCGAGTGCGCAGATCCATTTGCGCTGATTGCCTCGACGGACGCGCAACGGATCGGCATCCGGCATGGCGACTTCCATTCGCGGCGCCTGGTAGAAGCGCTAGGCCTGCCGGCGCAGAACATCGTGCGCGCCTCGCTAGTCCACTACAACACGCTGGAAGAGGTGGACCGCTTCATCGCCGTGCTGGACCGTGTGTTTTCATCGGATCCGTCCTGACTGCGTGCGTTGCCTCAACATGTTGCTGGTTCACAGCGATTTGACATAGAGAAGCTTGCGAACCGACAGATCCCCTGCAGTTAAATCACCCGAAATGGCCCTTCAAGGAATTTAAAGGTAAGACGTGTTCTCAGGCCACGACCTCTAGGCTCAGGACCTATTAATTTGGATTGAGATGTGATTCACGGCTCCGAGAAGGAGACCGTGATGGGTGATTTGTTTCTGCTGAGCGAGCGCCAGATGGCGCGGATATCGCCGCATTTCCCTCTGTCGCACGGGGTTCCGCGGGTCAATGACCGGCGGGTGGTGAGCGGCATTGTCTACGTGATCCGCAACGGTCTTCAGTGGAAGGATGCGCCCGCAAGATATGGCCCGCACAAGACGCTCTATAACCGCTTCATCCGCTGGAGCCGGCTCGGTGTGTTCGACCGCATCTTCGCCGGGCTTGCCGGGGAAGGGCCGAAGCCCGAGCGCATCATGATCGACGCCACCCATCTGAAAGCCCACCGCACGGCGGCGAGCCTGCTCAAAAAGGGGATGTTCCCCGTCGTATCGGGCGAACAAAAGGCGGGCTGAACTCGAAGCTCCACACCGTCTGCGACGGTGATGGCCGGCCGATCATCCTGCTCCTGTCGGAAGGCCAGATGAGCGACCACAAGGGCGCGCGTCTCGTGCTCGACGCTTTGCCGGCTGCTTCACACCTGATCGCCGATCGAGGATACGACAGCGCCTGGTTCCGCGCAGAACTCGAAGCAAGAGGCATCGAGCCGTGCATCCCGTCCTCGAAAAGCCGCAAGCAGCCCTTCGACTACGACAAGATCCTCTACCGCCAGCGCCACAGAATTGAGAACCTGTTCGCCAAGCTCAAAGACTGGCGGCGCATCGCAACCCGCTACGACCGCTGCGCCCACACCTTCTTCTCGGCAATCTGCATCGCTGCCGCCGTCATCTTCTGGCTATGATTAATGAGTCCTGAGCCTAGTTCCTGCGCGGTGACGTAAGCCCAGAGCAGCAACTCTTCGATTTGGCTGTTGGGGTGTTTGCTGACGATCCTGGTGAGTACGTCGGCAATACAACCGTGCGGGTCGACGCTTTTGACCCTGCAGGTTTCGATCAGTGAAGCGACGACAGCGCAGTGCTCAAGGCCGCCATCGGAGCCGGCGAAGAGCAAAGTTTTGCGATTGAGCGCTAACTCGCAGAAATTCTGCCCATGTCGGGCGCGACGTTGTCGTTTGGTCGATGGCATTCGAGCTTAGTCTTCTGGCTGATCAAGCCGAGCTTCTAGCGCAGCCAAGGTTCAACATCGGCAATGACCGCAACGGTCTTTTCCTGACGCACGGCACGATGCTAGTCGGCTTAGGCCGCGGATGCCGTCGTCGATCTTGGAGAGCTCCGCGATCCGCTTGAGCGCCTCGCTGGCGATCGGCGCAGGACCTGCGGCGGCCGGTTCAGAAGCGCCGGCGCGCATGCGCCCATCAGAATGCGAGCGTCACCCCGCTCTTGTCGGCGAGCACGCGATAGCCGCCATAGCCATCAACCCGCAGGATGCCGATGAAGCCTGAGAGATGGGCGATGCAAGCTATGCGGGGCGGATCGGCTCCCATGCACTTGAACCGCTCTTTGTTCCCGCGTTAGTGACAGGTGCACTTCCGAAACCCACGTCGACGCGTCCAGCACGGCCGCGACCCCGATGCCACGACTGTTTCGGCGGTGCGTAGCGAACTTTACTTGTTCCAAGAGGCCAGGTCAGTCGAAGCCCGCTGCGTTAGCCGATGCGGCTATACACCTAAATCAAACATTCGCACAGCATCGCGTTTTTGGCTCGTGGCTCGCGCAGCCGGTGATCCGACACGCCCTTGATCGCGTAAATGAGACTGCTTCTAACCGGTTTGAAACCATCGCTTCGTCTGATTAACACCTGACCTATGGCCCGCCAATGAATGATCGTCAGAAAGCCTTGCTGCCCTCGTGGGCGAGAGCCATCATTGCCATCGTTCCCATTATCGCCGCCTCTCTCCTTGGGCAGTGGGCGACATATCCTAATGTCGCCTCATGGTATGCAACGCTCGTTAAGCCGCCATTCAATCCGCCAAACTGGATTTTTGCTCCTGTCTGGACGACCCTTTACATACTGATGGCTTATGCTGTCTGGCGCATCCTGAAAGTTACTAACAGACTTGCAGAGCGCCGGATCGGGCTGATGCTCTTCTTCCTGCAGTTGGGGTTGAACGCGCTATGGTCATGGCTGTTCTTCGGGTTGAACAATCCGCTCGCTGGATTGCTCAACATCATGCCTCAGCTTCTGATTATCGTCGCGACGATAGACCGGTTTCGCAGGCTCGATCTTGTCGCCGCTCTATGTTTGGTGCCGCTCGCAGTGTGGGTCGCATTTGCGTCGTTGCTGAACTTTGAAATCTGGCGCCTGAACGTCTAGTGGCAGCAGACAATGGCCGCCAAAATGCCTTTCCACGACTCCGAACGCCCTATTATCATATGGTTCCGTGACGACCTTCGATTGTCCGACAACCCGGCGCTGAACGCCGCGGCGGATTCTGGCCGCAAGATCATCTGTATCTTCGTGCATGACGAGGAATCCAAGGGGTTGCGCCCGCTCGGTGGCGCGGCCCGATGGTGGCTCCATGGCGCCTTGCAGGAAATGAACGATGCCCTGCGTGGCTTTGGTGGTCGTCTTTACGTTCACCGAGGGGCTGCATCAACGCTCATCCCACAGCTTGCGGCTGATAGCAATGCGGCGGCGGTCTACTGGAACCGCCGCTATGGAGCAGCCGAGCGCCGCGTCGACGAGGCCGTGAAAACCGCCCTCAAAACACAGCGGATCGAAGCGAGAAGCTTCAATGGCCACCTGCTTTACGAGCCATGGTCGATCAAGACCAAGTCCGGCACCCCGTTCCGTGTTTTCTCGGCATTCTGGCGCGCCGCACATGAGGCCGGCGAGCCTGGCCAACCGCTTGGCGTCCCCTCGCGGCTAAACCTGTTCAATGGTCCGTGCGGGCAGACGTCAACAACGGCTGTTCAACTTGCCGATCTGGCACTCGAGCCCTCATCTCCTGATTGGGCCGGCGGACTGCGCTCGAACTGGCGGCGCGGAGAAGCCGGCGCGCAGGCTCAGCTCGAACTTTTTTTGGAAGAGCATCTGAACGAGTATGCCGATCTGAGGGATTTTCCTGACCGTTCGGCGACATCCCGGCTCTCGCCCTATCTGCGCTTTGGCAACATCTCGCCCCGGCAGCTATGGCACGCCGCAGAGGCAGCCGCCCACGCCACCAATCCAGCGCTGCAGCGAAATCTCGAAAAATTCCAGTCCGAACTGGGGTGGCGTGAGTTTTCGTATCATCTTCTTTACTACAATCCCGAGATGGGGAGCGAGAACCTGCAAACCAGGTTCGACAGCATGCCCTGGCGGACAGATGCCAAGGCGCTTCGAGCGTGGCAGCAAGGCAAAACCGGGTATCCGCTTGTCGATGCCGGCATGCGCGAACTTTGGGCGACAGGTTGGATGCACAACCGGGTGCGCATGGTGGTCGCCTCGTTCCTGGTCAAGCACCTGCTGATCGATTGGCGGCAAGGCGAGGCATGGTTCTGGGACACACTTGTCGACGCAGACCCGGCCAATAACGCCGCGAGCTGGCAGTGGGTTGCCGGCTCCGGAGCGGATGCAGCGCCTTATTTCCGCGTTTTCAACCCGGTTCTTCAAGGCGAGAAATTCGATCCCGAAGGCCGTTATGTCAAACGATGGCTGCCGGAACTTACTGATGTTTCTCCATCCGTCATCCATCGGCCGTGGCAGCTCGGGAGCAAGGTTGAAGCTTACGCCGGAAGAATCGTTGAACACGACCTGGCCCGTCGACGCGCGCTCGACGCTTTTAAAGGTCTGGGTTGACTACAACCGCCAAGCCGCTCATCCGCGTGACAGCATGTTTATTGGCCGCGCGGTTGAAGTCAGACAGGCTCAAGACGACCCGGACGAACCCGATGTCAGCTGCATTCGCTTCTTTCCGAAAGAAAGGTGACGGCCGCTTTGTAGAGATCGCCATGAGCCCAGTCATTTCTGCTCCCTATATCGGTCGAAAAAAATACTTCTAAAGCTTCACTGTCTCTATCGGATTCAACGCAGACGGAACGTTGTGAACGGGCGATGATCAAGTTGTTTTGATATTCGTCTGTTCTTATCGACACAAACTCTAGAAAAGATGGCTGGAGACAACAGCCAGTCTCCTCGCGCAATTCGCGTGCGCCTGCTTCCTGCCAGGTCTCGCCACGCATCTGATAGCCACCTGGCAATCCGAGCAACCCGTAGCCAGGCTGCTTTGCACGACGGATTACGAGCAATTCCCTTTTGGCGTTGTGGGCGAGCACAAAAACGGTTGTCGGCGTGTTGTCGTAAACTTGGCGCCCCGCCATGACCGGTATGGGCAGATCCGCCATGATCAACTTTTCCTACGCGCCATCTTCGTCGCCCCACACTTTCTCATTGCCGCAATAGGTCACGGCGCGGAGACCGTCTAGGTCGGCTAATCCCTCGTGGCAGTGATCCGCATCGCTCTCTCACCCGTAAACGTAGATAAGCATGCAGGAGGCCAAATTGGGGGGCATCCAGAAGGAAATCGAAAAAATCCGCAATGCCATTCTGAACCACCCGAACCGTGAGCTTCTCTTTGAGCTGGACACTATGCTTTCGATGGTACTCGAAGAATTGAAGCGCCTGAAGGCGAAGAGAATTATTTAGAGTAGTAAGTAAACTTTTCGTGGGTCTGGCTTGTGCCCGTCCCGACACTAACTCTTTTACGCAATGGATCATCGAACCTTGACTGAGAACTTACCCTCCAACCATCCGACGGTGAAATTCGGAAAAATCGGTGTGCTACTGATAAATTTGGGCACGCCAGATGCTACCGATCCCGCTTCGATACGCCGATATCTCGCAGAATTCCTTACGGATCGTCGTGTCATCGAATGGTCTCGTTGGCTCTGGTATCCCATACTCTACGGCATTGTGCTGAATACGAGACCGAGAAAAGTCGGGAAAGCCTACGAGACGATTTGGAACAAGGAAAAGGACGAAAGCTACCTGAGGACTTTTACGCATAGCCAGGCTTTGCAACTTACCAACAGACTCTCGGATCTTCCGTCGGTGCAGGTTGAATGGGCGATGCGCTACGGCCAACCGTCTATACGGAGCAAGATCGAAGAGCTTCAGAAATCCGGCTGCGAAAGGATACTTCTCTACCCACTTTATCCTCAATATGCGGCCGCGACGACGGCGACGGTGAATGACGAAAGTTTCAGAGCGCTGATGGACCTTAGATGGCAACCAGCAATCCGTACAGTGCCGCGATATCATGACGATCTCGTCTATATCGACGCTCTCGTTCATTCGATCGAAACCCATCTCGCTACTTTGGATTGGGAGCCGGAGATCTTGCTGACGTCCTACCACGGCATCCCGATGTCTTATTTTACGAAGGGTGATCCCTATCACTGCCAGTGTCAAAAAACGACGAGACTGCTCAGGGAACGTCTCGGCTGGAGCAAAGAGCGGATAATGGTGACATTTCAATCGAGGTTCGGTCCGGAAGAATGGCTGCAGCCATACACCGACAAAACCGTCGAGAAACTGGCACGAGAAGGAACAAAAAAGATTGCGGTGATCAATCCGGGCTTTGTTTCCGACTGCCTGGAAACGCTCGAAGAGATTGCCGTGGAGGCGAAGGAAACGTTTCTTCACAGCGGCGGTGAGCGGTTCACCCACGTGCCGTGCCTCAATGACGGAACGGACGGCATGAAAGTCATAGAGCACATGGTCCGAAAGGAATTGGCAGGTTGGGCGTAAAGCGTTTCAAGCCATGACGACAATCGTCGTGCACCACGCTGCCAGATCAACCAAAGGGCCTTTTCGTCATAAGCCTTCGATGAACGCATGCGCATCCTGTGTGATGACCTTCACGCGATCCTTTGGCATCCGATCAAGCGTTCGATACGGCATGCCCATTCTCGGGTTTCGTTCCAGATAAGAGCGGTTTTCGATCAAAAAATTCCAATACAGAAAATTGAACGGGCATGCACCAGGACCGCGCTTAATCTTTGGATTATATGCGCAGGTCCCACAATAATCGGACATCCGGTCGATATAAGCGCCGGACGCAGCGTAGGGTTTTGATGCCAGTAACCCGCCATCGGCAAAAAGAACCATCCCATGTGTGTTGGGCAATTCGACCCAGTCGAAAGCGTCCGCGTAGACAGCCAGGTACCATTCCTCAAGCTCGGCCGGACGAACCCCTATAAGCAGGGCAAAGTTGCCGGTGATCATCAGACGCTGGATGTGATGGGCGTAGGCGTTTCGCCGGGTATCGGCGATCGCTGTGGCGAGACAGTTCATATCTGTTTCGCCTGACCAGTAGAACCAGGGCAGTGATCGGACTGCGCCAAGAGCGTTGGTTTCGGCATAATGTGGCATCTTTAGCCAATAGATTCCGCGAACATATTCGCGCCAGCCGAGAATTTGCCGGATAAACCCTTCGACTGAATTGATCGGCGCATCACCGCGGCGAAAGGCGTTCTCGGCCGCTTCACAGACTTCGCCCGGGTTCAACAAGCCGATGTTCAAGTAGGGCGAAAGCAATGCATGAAAGAGGAATGGCTCGTGAACCGCCATTGCGTCCTGGTAGTCGCCAAAGAAGGGAAGCGCCTCAGCGATAAAAATATCTAGCGTCGCGAGGGCATGTTTTCGGGTGACCGCCCATGTGAAGTCTTCGAGATCGCCAAAATGATCCGCGAAACGCACCGCAACCATAGACAGAATTTCTTGAGTGATGGCGTCCGGCTCTGAGCCGAAGCGTTCCGGAACTTTGAACGTGTCGGGCAACTTTTTGCGGTTGTCGGCATCAAAATTCCATTGACCGCCACAAGGGTTGTCACCCTCCATCAATATGCCGGTTCGACGACGCATTTCCCGATAGAAATACTCCATGCGATACGTCTTGCGGCCATTCGCCCATGCTTGAAACTGACCCACAGAGCAAAAAAAGCGATCATCTTCTCGAACATCGACAGGCAATTCGAGCTGTTCGGGCCAACAGTCCATCATTTTTCTCACGCGCCATTCGCCGGGCTCGGTAACTACCACGCGATCTGGTTTGTGGCGGGCAACCGCCCGCATCAATTCACCCGTGAAAGAGCCAGTGTTCGCCTTGTCGTCTAGGCGGACATATTCGACCCTGAAGCCGAGTTCACACAATTCGTCTGCAAAATGCCGCATGGCGGACAAGATGAAGGCGATCTTCTGTTTGTGATGTCGAACGTATGTCGTTTCGTCGGCGACCTCGACCATGAGCACCAGGTCTTCCCGAGGGTCGAAACCCTTCAACGAAGAGATTTGATGGCTGAGTTGATCGCCGAGGATGAGGACGATCGTTTTGGCCTTTGCCACTTTCATCGCGGGCGATCACTCACTATGCCCGTCGCCTCGCCAGCGGCGATATGCGCGCCGCGCTTGAGCAGATTGAGAGACTTTAACGACGGCATTTCCAGGTCGGTCAAGCGGCTACATGAACACATTGATTTTGCCTTTCGGTTTCGCAGCCGTTATTACTTACAGGTCGCATTGGTGGCGCGCTTGTTTACTATGCTGTTATTTGTCGGCCGGTCGCATGATAAAATCAGATGGCATGCGATCTCAAAACGGCTTCAGGTCTATTGATATTTTCTCGGTGATTGCAGCCATGAGCATCGTCGCGAATGTATCTCAGACCACCGATCGCCAGATCACAACGAAATGCCCGGCCTATTGCAACTAACCCGACACGCTTCAACCGATGTGTATCAAGTGGAATATCGGTGCGGTAGGGAGCAAAAGCGCTAAACCGCAGAACCACTGTCCGCCAATCTGGGTATGCCGTAAAATCCTGGCGATACGACTGCCAGGGTCTTTGTAGATAATCTGTTCTAAGGTGAACGTTGTAGACCTCGCTGTTGCCATACACGTCTATCGCAATCCCGTCCCAGCCACTTGCATCCACAACATGGGCTGTCGGCGAGAGATCGAGGGAGGCCTGAACAAATCCTCCGTTGTTTTCCAGGTTGACGTCGCCGAGCACACGGATGGCGGACCGGCCTGCAACTTCCTTGCGGGCCATCACTCCTTGGGAAACCCCACCCATGACCGCGTCTGTAAAAAGTTTCCAGGCGCTACCAATTGTAGCGACTGGTGGCTTCCTGCTGAGGTCATCTATTATAGCGGTCGCGGGCAACGTATTTCCGTCCCATCGCATGTTGGCCAACTTAACCTTTGGTCCGCAGACGAGAACGTCCACCGTCCACTCCAATCACTTGCCCGGTTATCCAGCCGGCTTCCGATGTCAGAAGGAAATCGGAAATTGCGGCAATATCGTCGGGCTCACCCAAACGGCGCATCGGGTGCAATTGGGCGATGGCCTCGACCATTTGAGAAGAATTGGTCAGCGATTTCGAAAGCGGCGTTTTGGTCAAAGAGGGCGCTACACAATTGACTCGAATTGTCGGCGCGAGTTCGGCCGCCATCGCGAACGTCAGCCCTTCCACGGCCGCCTTTGCCATAGAGATCGACGCATGAGCAGCAAAGCCCTGCGAGGCTGCGACCGAGGAGATCAGGACCACCGAAGCCGCTGGGCTCCGTTTAAGGCTGGGAAGATGCGCCTTAATCGCGAGCGCCGCGCCGACGGCGTTGAGCCGGAAGTCATGAACGAAGTCATCTTCGTTCAGTCCGCCAATCGGTTTCAGTTTGATCGATCCTATCGCGTAGACGAGACCATCGATGGGACCGTGAATTTCCGAAGCGACACGCTCGAAACTGCCCGGAGCGAGCACGTCAACAGCCGTAAAGGTTGCTCCGGTTTCCACCGCAAGTTTCTTAAGCCGGCCGGTATCGCGCCCGACGAGATGGGCACTGCCACCCCGTCCGGTGACTCGGCCGAGAATAGCCGTACCGATGCCCCCTGAACCGCCGTAGATAACCGTCGTCGCCATTTGATATCTCTTTCTCGCGCCGGACGTTATTTCACCAAATGCGAACTCTTGCGATTCGTCAGTCTTGTTTTAGGCGTTTCTACATTGGCAGATATCTCGGGAACTGCACGATTTTGGAATACGAACGATCGCGTCGGTCCATGACGCGTCGATCCGGTCGATACAGGATTCACTGAATTCAGTGATCTTTTTCCAGTACCGGCCGTCTTCGACGAAGTAGCCCAAATTGGCCTCGAGCAACTTTGCCGCGGCTTCGGCCTCCCGAACGACCCGCCCTGAAAATATCTGCTTCAACGCACTGACGCGGCGCGTAGTCAGACGCGAAAGAGTTGCCAATGTCGTACGCGGAAAAGTCAACCTGCTCTGTGGGCGGCTGGAAAGGTTGACGCAGAGTGTTCCTTCTCGCAGGGCTTTCACGAAAAGGCGGCTTGATTTCGCTTCAAGAGAACGCAGCGTGATGTCTTGCCGAAGTGGATCAGCCGTTCCATTGCCGTAGAAATGCGTGCGTCCAACCCCGGAGTAAATCATGTCGCAGCCAAGAAAGGCGAGAACGTCTGGCTTCAAAGCATGAAGCGCCCAATACGCAGAAGTAAATGCCATGGTTCCGCCTGCATAAACAAAACCGCCAAACTCGTTCTGCGCAGGAACAAATTTGTCTGACGTGATCTTCAAGGCAGATGTTGACTGTGTGGCGGGTAACCGCTCACTTGGGAAATCGTCCGGATATATCAAATAATCCCAATCGTCGCGGATCGCCCACGCATTGTTTATGGCTACTATCGATGCTATTGTAGAACGATCCCACTCACGAACTTCCAGAGCATCAGGCGCGCTGCCGAGTACAAGAACGATATTAGGTGTGTGATCTGTAGGTTTCATTGCACCGAGATCTGATCGAGCGTTGTTTTTCTGATTTCTGTATTACAAATCAAAACTAACGTTCTAATTTCATACGCCGCAAGATGCGAGTTTACACACCGACACGCCGATATTTAGCCTAAAATGGGCGGTGCCCAATCATAGGGGCACCGCCCACGGCTCACGTCGCTTATTTCGGCAGGAGAACGGCGTTGACGACGTGGATCACGCCATTTGATTGCATCACATCCGGGATGGTCACTTCAGCGGCGCCACCAGATTCATCGATGATGTAGACATGTTTGCCTTTCAGTTCGGCTGTCAGCGAATCTCCGCTCACTGTCGTCATGTTGTACTTGCCGCCATTTTTCTTGATGTCGCGAATAAGATCCTCGGCAGTAACCTTTCCGGCGACGACATGCGCAGTAAGGATCTTTGCCAGCTTGTCCTTGTTTTCCGGCTTGAGAAGCGTGTCGACAGTCCCCTTGGGAAGTTTTGCGAAGGCTTCGTTGGTCGGTGCGAACACGGTGAATGGCCCTGGTCCTTCGAGCGTCTTCACTAGGTCTGCTGCTTTGATAGCCGCCACCAGCGTCGTGTGATCCTTCGAGTTGACCGCGTTCTCGACGATGTTCTTGCTGGCGTACATCGGCGCGCCGCCCACCGTCGGATTGGCCGCATAGGCGGTTCCTGACACCGCAAGCGCCATAGAAAACATAGCGGCTTTCAACAATTTCATGGTCATGAAGTCCTCCGTGTTTCGTTGTCATCTGACAGAACTTTGTACGAGGGAGCCTGCGCTATGGATTTCCCATTCACGCAGATTTGAGTTACGGTGTGCCGACCATGGGCATCGAGCCTCGCTATCGTTGCTCTTCTCGACGTCAGCAACGCGTCGCGCAAAAGCGACAGGCGCACAAATGCCTGACGGAAAGTCTGTTGTTGCACGCTTGGTCTGGCGATCCGTTGAAGTCCTTTTGCGCCGGCGTGGGAGCAGACCGTGAGCTCCCTCAGGAAGTTATGATTTTTCCATCCGAACCGTCAGCTTTTGGCGAAAACAAAAAAGCCAACATCGATGGTTGCGGCTCTGAATCCAGCCTCGCAGTAGCAGAGGTAATAGTTCCAGAGCCTGCGAAAGCGATCCGGGAACCCCATTGCGGCGATGTCGGGCCAGGACGCCAGGAAGCGTTTGCGCCACTCGGAAAGTGTGGCCGCATAGCTCTCGCCGAACATTTGCGTCGAAACCAGCTTGAGCCCGGCCTGCGCGCCTTGTTCTGCAAGGATTGCTTTGGTCGGAAGCATCCCGCCTGGGAAGATGTGACGCTGAATAAAATCGGGAGAGCCACGGTAAGCCTCGAAGCGCGCCTCGTCGATCGTGATCACCTGCAGAACGACTATGCCGCCGACGTTCAGGCGATCATGCAGAGTTTCAAAGTAAGCCGGCCAGTAGGCTTCGCCGACCGCCTCCAGCATTTCGATCGATACGATCCTGTCGTAGGAACCCTCGACGTCGCGATAGTCCGTCAATTCCAAAGCGGCGCTGTCGACCAGCTTTTGCTGCTCCAGGCGCTTTCGAGCGAAAGCCAGTTGCTGGGTCGATAGGGTAATGCCGGTAACGTGAGCACCTGCGCGAGCCAACCTCATGGCCAGGGCCCCCCAGCCGCAGCCGATTTCCAGGACATTCTCGCCACCCTGAAGATCCAGGAGTTCTTCGATTTGTGACAGCTTGGCTTCCTGGGCCTCTTCAAGCGTCAGGTTTGGATGTGCATAAAGCGCCGATGAATAGGTCATCGTCGGGTCGAGCCAGCGCTCGTAAAATGCGTTGCCGAGATCATAGTGGAAGGAAATGTTTCTACGGCTTCCAGTTTTGCTGTTAGCGCGCAGCAAATGACGTATGCGATTATACATGCGGGCGGGCCAGAACCCGGAAATGCTGCGATCGAGCACAGCGATGTTTCGTGCCGCCAGCTCCAATAGTGCGGCGAGATCGGGGCTTGACCAATCATCGTCGATGTAGGCTTCTGCAAAGCCCAGATCTCCGTGGCTGAGGAGCCGCCGGATTGCTCGCCAGCGATGGACGACGAGCGTGGCGGACGGTCCGGACTGCGCACCTGAATGCTCGACACGATCACCGGATGGCAGTACCACGATGATGTGGCCGCAATCGATGGGCGCGATCATTCGGCCAAGCAAATGCGCGATGAGGCTTTCCCTGGGCCTTTTAAAGCCGCTCAAGGTTCTCGTCTTGATGTCAAACGTCATGAACGCTGCTCTTATCTCGACCGCTTTCAGGGTTTGCTCCGCGCCCGATGGTGACGGGCCGATCCGGTGGGGAAGGCCGCGGATAGAGACGGATTCCCTTCAGCCAGATCAGCAGTGCTTCCCAATAGATGCCCGCGATGACTTTGAACGTCATCAGCGGATATACGAAGAACGCGCGGGCTAGAGAGGCGTCTGACAAATCCTGCCTGACAGCGGTCAGCTTGGCGATAATCAGCGGTCCTTCGTCATCACGGCCGGTAACCGAAACCGACAGATCCTGTCCCGGAGGCATGATGGAGAAGGAATAGATCATGTCGGTGGTCATGAAGGGCGAGACGTAAAAGGATTTTTGGCTTTCTTGCCGCACCGGCCCAGTTGTGCCGGGAGCCACGGGAATGAGGTAGTTATGGCGCTGACCGAACGTGTTGTTTACCTCGTAGAAGATCGCGGACAATGAGCCGTCGCGCCTGTGACAGAAATAGAGGCTGAGCGGATTGAAGGCGTATCCGAGGATGCGCGGCATGGTGAGCAGCCGGATCGGCCCACCCGTTTCGATGCCGGCTTCATCCAGATGACGGATGATCCTATCGCGTGGCGATTGTGTCCCCTCGCCGTGGTCGCGATCATGGAAGCTGAAAAGGTTGAACCGGTTGTGCGAGAAAAGGCGAAGTCTGTTCTCCAGCACGTCTATTTCGTCGAGATCGAGCAGCAGGTAGAAAATACTGTAGCGCAGGCGATGCTGCCTTGGCCGCAGCCTGTGATGCATCACGGAACCAGCATACAGCCCCGATCGAAGTTCCGGCATCAGGCCGCCTCCGTCTCCGGCAGATCGGACACGCTGCGATAAATATGGATGCGGCCGGATTCGTCAGGAATCGTCCACGGCCGCCGCACGCCGCCGATCGCCTCGGCGACAGCGAGGCCGGCTTGCAGCCCATCCTCGTGGAACCCTGCGCCGAAATAGGCGCCGCAGAACCAGGTGTTGCGGCGCCCTTGCAGCGACCAAAGCTCCTTTTGCGCCTGCAACGCCCGGGTATCGAAACGAGGATGGCTATAACTCATTCGCTTGAGGACCGCCTCGAGTTCGATCTCGCGGTGAGGGTTGAGCGTTACGAACAGCGGCCGCTTGCTCTCGATCCCCTGCAGACGGTTCATCCAGTAGGTCACAGCGAGCTTGCGGCCATCATTGTCATCTCTCGTCATGTAGTTCCAGCTCGACCATACACGGCGCCGCTTCGGCATCAGGCGCGTATCGGTGTGAAGGACCGCGTCGTTGACGATATAGTCGAACGCGCCAAGCAGACGTCGCTCTTCGCTACTCGCATCGGCCAGCATTTTCAGAGTCTGGTCCGCGTGTGCTGCGATGACAACGTGATCGAAACGGCGACGGTGGCCATCGCGTCCAACGATCTCGACGCCATCTTTTGCGCGAACAATCGCGTTTACGGGATAGTTTGAGACGACTTCGGGTATGGTTTTGGAGAGTACCTGCACATAGGACCGACTGCCCCCGGCGACGGTTCGCCAGACCGGTCGGCCAACAAGCTTCAGAAGACCGTGCGTCTGGCAAAATCGGATGAACGAGGCCGCGGGATAGGCCCCGATTTTTGCTGCCGGAGTCGACCATATCGCGGCCGCCATTGGATAGAGATGGTCATTGCGGAAGCTGTCGCCGTATCCGGCCGCATCGAGATATTCGTCGAGGGTTATCATTCCTAACGCCGCAACAGACCGCGGCGCTTCGCGGTAGAAACGAACCAGATCGCGCAGCATCATCCAGAATCGCGGGCTGATGGCGTTCTGGCCCTGCGCGAAAAGGCCCAGCAAACCGGTGCCGGAGTATTCGAGCCGGCCGTCGTCCAGTGAAACGGCAAACGACATATCGGAACGCTTGGTGGCGACGCCGATGTGATCGAACAGAGCAGTCAGGTTCGGATAGGTTTTTTCATTGAAAACGATAAAACCGGTATCGACTGCCAAGCCTGCGGCGTCGACTGTATGGCTGTGCCCTCCGAGCCGGTTATCAGCTTCGAAAAGTGAGACGCGATGCCTTTTCGAGAGCAACCATGCGGCAGACAGCCCGGAAATGCCACTGCCGACGACAGCGACGGCGAGACCTTGATGAGCCGCCAAGCCAGGTTCCCACCCGTTACGTCCGTCGGTTGCTGCAATCTTTCCGGTCAAAGGACTTCCCTCCGCGCGCCAAACTGCCAGTATTTACGGAAGCCGGGGCGCGGTAGATCACTTGAAGCGTGATCCAATCGCAGGGCGCAGGCGTATGAAGGGCAAATGGATGCAGCGAGCTTATATATTGGAACCGGGAATGCACGGCAGCTCCGTCCGGCAGCGAGGCTGGTTGTTTTGAACGAGGCGAGGCAAAAAGCAGTGCTGCCGTCTCCCGAGGAACTGATCGGTCTGATTGACGCGGTTGCGCGGACGCAGGACCGGAATGCCTTCGCGCGACTTTTCGGGTATTTCGCTCCTCGCGTCAAAAGCTTCCTCATGCGATCGGGCCTTGAAGATGCCGCTGCGGAGGAAGTGGCCCAGGAGGTCATGATAGCGGTATGGCGAAAAGCGTCCTATTTCGATCCCGGTAAAGCCGGCGCGTCGACTTGGGTGTTTACGATTGCCCGCAATCAAAGGATCGACCGTCTGCGCCGCACGAGCTCTCGAACAGCCGATAATCTTCTGGATCCGACTGATGAACCCGATATGCCCCCTTCGGGTGAAGATATCGCCATCGTTGCCCAACGGGAGGAAGGGGTGCGCAAGGCGTTGGAAAGCCTGCCGATCGATCAGTTAACCATCGTGCGGCTCTCGTTCTTTGCCGAGAAGCCGCATGCGGAGATCGCACGAGAGCTTGGCATTCCTCTCGGCACCGTAAAATCCCGTGTGCGGCTCGCATTGAATCGGCTTCGAACCCTTTTGGATAGCGATATATGACGATCAACCATCACCCCAGCGATGAAACGCTGATGCGTATGGCGGCCGGCGCATTGGGCTCAGGTCCTGCGCTTGTCGTTTCCGTCCATCTCGAAGGATGTGCGGTCTGCCGCAACCGTATGGCGCACTTTGAGGCCGTTGGCGGCGCGATCCTGGATGAGATGCCACCCGTTCCGCTGGCAGCGGATTTGTTCGGACGCACCATGGAGCGTCTTCAGGTTGTCCAACAATTGCAGACCAAAGAGCGGTCCGTGAACAAGCACCCGGAATTGGGAATCGAGCTCCCACGGGCGATGCAGGACTGCGAGGTAGGACCGTGGAAATGGCTGGGGCCGGGCTTCAAATGGAGCAAGGTTAAGATTCCCGGTAGCCCTGACGAAAAAGTCATGCTGCTGAAAGGAAGGGCAGGGCTTCATCTGCCGGCTCATGGCCATACCGGCCTCGAATTCATGCAAATTCTGTCTGGATCGCTGGCCGACGAGCGTGGCCGATATTTTCCAGGGGACCTCGACGAGGCCGGCGACGATGTGGATCATCGACCTGTGGTCGGGCAGGAATCGGACTGCGTGTGTCTTGCGGCGCTCGAAGGCGATACGCGACTTCACGGATTGCTCGGTCGCCTTCTGCGTCCGATCGTGGGTTTCTGATCGATGGCTGAGGGCAGTGCGTTCAGCACAGCGGCGCGAGAGGTGGCCGGTACATGAAAGCATTTCCGTCTTCGGTCGATTTGTTGAACGTGATTTCAAGGATCGGTGCGACGCGATCCTATAGCGTTGTCCGTTACGGACGCCACCCGCGCCATGTCCTTGACATCTATCCGGCCGCCAAGGACGGACCGTCGCCAGTCATCGTCTTTTTCTATGGCGGCGGCTGGGAGGATGGCGATCGAAGCGACTACCTCTTCGTTGGACAGGCCCTGGCCGAGCGCGGCTTCACCACCGTGATTCCCGACTACCGTGTTTTTCCGGAAGTTCGCTTCCCCGGCTTCCTCGAAGATGCGGCTGAGGCGATGCGCTGGACGGTTGATCACATTGCGGAGTTTGGGGGCGATCCGCGACCCGTCATCGCCATGGGCCATTCCGCCGGCGCCCATATCGCCGCCATGCTGGCCTTCGATCGCAAATGGCTTCTTAGGCTTGGTCTTGATGCAAGCGTCGACCTTCGCGCCATGATCGGCCTTGCAGGTCCCTATGACTTTCTCCCGCTTCATAGCTCGACGTTGAAAGAAATATTCGGACCAGAAAACCGCCTCGCCGGCACACAGCCGATCAACTTCGTGGATGCGTTTGCTCCGCCGGCGTTTTTGGCGACAGGAAAGAATGATCGGACCGTCGAGCCCGGCAACTCGATCCGGCTCACCGAACGCATAAGATGCGTCGGCGGCGAGGCTGAAACGAAGCTCTACGACCGTGTAAACCACCGCACGCTGATCGGCGCGTTTGCGCGTCCGTTGCGCTTCCTGGCGCCGGTTCTCAACGATGTCGTGGGTTTTGCGCTCAAACATACCGATCAACAAGCGCTTCACGTTTTTCCGATGGCGCAGGGCAGGAGCGCATGACCGCGCCGATCGTCATTGTTGCACTCGCGGTTTGCCTCTCCGCGACGATGATCGGCGCTTGGCTTATTGCGCTTCGTACTGGCCGGTCGGGCTGGATCGACGCGATCTGGTCTTTCGCCACCGGCGCGTTCGGCGCGGCAGCGGCCGTGATACCACTCGCCGAGTCGCAAATCTCGATGCGGCAGGTGTTTGTGGCGATCCTGGCGTTGTTCTGGTCCCTGCGGCTTGGCCTCCACATCTCGATACGCACCGCCCGTGGCGGCGACGATCCACGCTATAAGCAACTGCGCGAGGAGTGGGGTGGTTCGTTCAAGCGTCGCCTGTTCTGGTTTCTTCAGATCCAAGCGTTAGCGGCCTTGGCGCTTGCCCTGTCGATCATGCTCGCAGCTCATAATCCCGCGCCGGGCCTCGGCATCGCCGACTGGACCGGTTTCGCCGTGCTGATCGTTGCGGTCGCCGGCGAGACGATCGCCGACCGTCAGCTTTCCGCATTTCGGTCCAATCCAGCCAACAAAGGCAAGGTTTGCGACGTCGGGCTCTGGGGGATTTCACGCCACCCGAATTATTTCTTCGAATGGTTGGGCTGGCTCGCCTACGCCATTATCGCAATCGACCTTAAGGGCGCCTATCCTTGGGGGTGGCTGGCCCTCGCCGGACCATTGCTGATGTACTGGCTGCTCGTCCACGCCTCCGGCATTCCGCCGCTCGAAGCTCACATGCTGCGCTCGCGGGGCAAGGCATTTCGCGACTATCAGCAGCGCGTCAACGCATTCTGGCCCGGCCCGCAACACTGGGCCAATGCGCGTAACAATGGAGGCATTCGATGAGCCTGATTTCCTCGGCGATCCGCGCCGCCGAACGCGCTCCGCTTCCCGACCCATTGACGCGGATGGGCATCGAGTTCCTGGTCGGGCGCACGAGACGGAAACTTGCCGCAGCCTCCAGCCAGGAGGAAGAAGAGTTCGCGCGGGCCATGGCCGAACATCCGATCGCCGAACATGCCGACGCCGCCAACGAACAACACTACGAGTTGCCACCCGAGTTCTTCGCCCTCACGCTCGGGCCGCACAGCAAGTATTCCTGCTGCCTTTATCCGACGGGTGAAGAGACTTTGGCCGATGCCGAGCGTTTGGCGCTTGAAGAAACGATCGCTCATGCCGATCTTACCGACCGGCAATCGATCCTGGAACTCGGCTGTGGTTGGGGCTCGCTGACGCTTTTCATGGCGGAGCGGTTCCCACATTCGACCATCACCGCTGTCTCGAACTCCATACCTCAGCGCATCTATATCGAAGCACGGGCGGCCGAACGCGGTCTCGCCAATGTCCGCGTCATCACCGCAGACATGAACAGCTTCATGGCGGAAGGGACATACGACAGGATCGTCTCGGTCGAGATGTTCGAGCATATGTCGAACTGGAGAGGTCTGCTCGAACGGATCAGGGAATGGCTCCGGCCGGAAACCGGGCGCCTGTTCATCCACGTCTTTAGCCACAAGCACAGTCCCTATCGGTTCGATCACAAGAACGAGGCAGACTGGATCGCCCAGCATTTTTTCACCGGCGGCATCATGCCGAGCCACGGCTTGCTCAGACATTTTCCAGACTGCTTTACGGTTGAACAGGACTGGCGTTGGAGTGGGCTCCATTACCAGAAGACTGCGGTGGACTGGCTGGCGCGCTTCGATGAAAACAGCGAGCGGATCGATCGCATCTTGGATGAGGTTTACGGCACCGACGCTGCGCTTTGGTGCCAGCGCTGGCGTCTCTTCTATCTGGCGACGGCTGGGCTGTTCGGGCACGCCGGCGGCGCCGAATGGGGCGTAAGTCACTACCTCTTGCGCCCGGTCTGATGCGGAGTGAGTGTGTATGATATCTGCTCATCACATTTGGGATCGAATTGCGGCTTACGCAGCCCATGACGATCCCATGGTCGCGGCCTGCAACCTGATTGCCCTGGTGGTCGCATCCAATCAGCCGTTTTATCCGCTCTATGTCTATTGGGCCGTCAGCGACCAGATCTGGCCGACGTTCTTCACGTTCATCTCGACGCCGTTTTTCCTGGCCGTGCCGGCCGTGGCTCGGCGATATTCCAAGATTGGCCGAGCGCTCCTACCCGTGGCCGGCATGGCCAACACGATTTTGAGCGCGAAAGTATTTGGTCCCGCGTCGGGCGTCGAGATTTTCCTGATCCCATGCGCTCTGATTGCCGCGACGTTTTTCCGACCTTCGGAGCGGATGATCGCCTTCCTTTTGATTGGCACAGCTTTGCTTATTAATCTGGGTCTGAGCGGGAAGTATGGTGCTCCGGCGCACAGTTTTACTGTTTCCGAGTATCAGGCATTTTTCCGGCTGAACGCCATGAGCGCTGGGACGCTCACAGTCTTCGTCGGGCTTATCGCCTCAGGTCTGATGAGCCGGTTCAAGACGCGGACGTGAAGGCGCGCGTGATTAAGAATCCGGCCGTCGCCGCAACCGCGGTCAGGAACGTTCCCCAGCAGAGATCAGCGACAGTCACCATGACCGGCCAATTCTTGAGTGTCGCCTGGTTGGTCAGGTCGTAAGTGGCATAAGCGAACAGGCCAAGGAACGCGCCGAACGATGTGGCTGTCGTCCAGCGGTCGCTGGCCAAGGCTGGTAAGATGGCGAAAACGACGATGCCGGCAATATAGACGAGATAAAAGAGCACCGCTGGCGCCAGCCTGAAACCGTCGACCAACATGTCACCCATCAAGGGACGGTAGAGCCGTTGTGCAGCGACGGTCAGCCAAATCGCGTCGATCGCGAGAAAAACCAGACCGGTTGCGACATAGGCAATGCCATAAGTTTTCAAGTCCTGACCTTTCTCTGCTCTAAAGTGCCAATTTCTACGCAGTCACGGCATAATTGGACCACTTGACTCCGTTCGTTACGGCAATCTCTGCCCGCGACCAGGAGCCCGCATGACGGCATGTGATCCGAGCAGCGAACGCCTGCGTATTCACTTGGACAGAGGTGCGAATCTTCGGGAGCTTATGCCGTGATATTGCGTGCCGCATTATTCTGCGTGTTTTCGATTGTTGGCTGTACCGCACTGGTCGCCCAGGAGCGTAGTCCTGATGGGGTGTGGTTGCGTGACGACGGCAATGCCCGCGTCAGGATAGCTCCGTGTGGCTCGAAGCTCTGCGCCACCAATCTGTGGATCAAGGACACGAGCAAGGGCGAGGAAGTCGGCGACCGCCTCATCATGTCGCTCGAACGGACATCCGATAGTCAATTAAAGGGCACCGCATACGATTCGAAGCGAAAGAAGACGTATCGCATCACCGTCATCCCTAGCGCGAAAGGTTTAACGACGCGCGGATGTATTCTCGGAGGACTGATCTGCCGGGAGGTCAATTGGACCCCTGCAGGTGGAGAATGAAGTTCGCTGATTGCCTTTCCGCATTGAGAATTCCGAAACATAAAACCGCTGACCTTCAGATCGGTTTATAGCGGGGGTCCGCGTACCGGCAGCAGGCCACACTGACCGAGAGATCAGCGCGTCCCCGACGAACGAAATTCACTCTCGCCAAATTGGCCTAGCGCTGAACAATCCAAAAGGCAGATACGGAACGTATTGCATATATCAAGAGCCATAGAACCAGAGGCTACAATGAAAATGCGTTTGGGGATGTTCATCATTTCGATCTTCGGCATGCTCGTAACTGTAGCGCTCGCAGCCGAGCCAAATATCGCAAAGGTCCCGTCAAGCCACTATAGCGGCACATGGTTGGAGATTGCTCGAAGGCCGATGTGGATTTAAGCCACAAGCTCATGCTCGGATGCGCCAGAACCCAAGCAATTCGAGCATCAGTTTCCTTCAAGCTGTCGTCATACCAAAATATCGAATTTACTCCCCGCGCGGGCAAGCATCTTCCACGGCTCCAACAGCCGGTTTGCGATCGGCTCTTGGTCGGTCGCGCCGATCACGGGTTACACTCGGGGCAATGGCCAGGATCGGCATGGGTGCGCCCGTCGGAGCGGGGACGCCCCTCGTGAAACTCGCAAGCGGCGCAACCGAAGATCTGTTGACGAACCATGATGCTCGGGGCGCCGCACCAAGCACAGGGAAGCCCCGTCTCCACGTCGATTTGCCCGTAACCCGGGGCGCTGCAGGCCGGACAGAGGGTCGCCAGCCGATCGCAAAGCGCACGTGCCAGGCGGGCAATGCTCGCCATACGCGTCGGATTCATGTGGGCGCGCATATCTGTCTGAACGAGCGCGCGCCTGTCGCGTGATCGCGGGGCCGAAGTTGCGAGTGCGCTTTCAAGCGCTTCAGCTGTGCGCAGCCCTTTGTGAATGAGAGCGCCGCGATCGTCGGGTTCATTAGGCCGTACGATCACGGCGTGATCGGGAAACCGGATATGGTCGAGAAATGCCCCGAGATCGCCGATCTCGGCCGCGATGGCATGCTCGTAGACCGGAGCATCATCGATCAGATGCTCGCTGACGACGATGCCGCGCTCGTCGTCCAGGAGAACCATCAACTCGACCCCGCCGGGGATGAACGGCACATGCGGATGCGGACCGTAGCTGCCTTCGCTGGCGATGCCGATCGACAGACCCGTCGCCGCCATCCCAAGCCGCGCCTTGGCGATGGCCGCCTCTCGAATGGTGCCGGCTCGCGCGATCTCGCCTGTGAAGGTGCCTAGCGTGTCGGTGTCAATCGCAGACGGGATCTCAACAGTAAGTTCTAGTTGCTCCTGGAAAGCCGGCACGATTGCCGCCTCTTTGCCATGCATGGTGGCCAGCACGGCGCGCAGGCCGGCATAAGGACCGGACAGCGGACACCCAGCCGTGGCTTGCGAATGACCGTCATTGCTCAAAAATAGCCCTCCCGTTTCTGCTGCTCGAGCGAGCGATTGTCGCCGAGACGGCCGCGACGTTCGGAGGTTTCGGCGCGCAGGGTCTCAAGCACGACGGCGATGGTTTCTGCTTCGGAAGACTGCGCCGCCGTCAGGCTCACCGCCCCTAGCCGGGTAAAAATGAGCATCTTGCGCGCGGCGCGCCGCGCGGCCACCCGATCTGGATAGAAGAGCAACGACCTGTGCAGGCAGAGACTAGTCGCGATCCAACCCGACACAAGCTGGGCAAGATTGCCCGCCTGAACGAGCACCAGCACGGCGGCAAGAGTGGCGCACACTCAGCCTGCGAACGCGCTCGCGCGCGCTTCACCATCGAGATAGGTCCGTGCATAGCGCACAACGATCCAGCCGACGAACGCGACGAGCAGCAGCATTGAGGCGCTGACGGCGTCAAGGCGCATTGACAAGCCGATCCCGGCCATCCCGATGAGCGGGTTTTCGCCTGGACCGCGAAGGATAAGAATACCGAGCGAGCCAAATGCGGACGCTAACGCCAGAAGCGCAGCAATCTCGGGGAGGCCGAGGGCTAGTCGAGAGCGGTGTCCTGGCGAAGAGAAGGAGACGATCGTGGAAACGACAAGAGTCAGCGGCGCAATGAGCGGAAGCAGATAATATGGCAAGGAAATCCCCAATGCAGGTTGTCATCACGAATGGGGTATCAGCCGCAATGCGGCGAATAAAATGCATTGTTTGAGGGATATCGTTCGCTATAATCGAACGTCATGAGCACGTTCAATTACAACCATCTGCGGTACTTTTGGGCAGTCGCACATGACGGGAATCTCACACGCGCGGCGAAGCGATTGAACCTGACGCAATCCGCATTGTCGGTGCAAATTCGCAAACTCGAAGCGCGATTAGGCCATGCTTTGTTCGAGCGGCGCGGTCGACAGCTTCATCTGACAGAAGCTGGACGGATCGCGCTGGACCATGCCGATGCGATTTTCGCTGCGGGCGAAGAATTGATCGGTACCTTGCGCAACACAGGCGAGATACGGCGCGTTCTCAGGGTTGGTGCGCTGGCTACGCTTTCTCGCAATTTTCAAATGGCGTTTTTGAAACCTTTACTTGGACGTAACGATATTGAACTTGTTTTGCGATCGGGCAGCAGCAGCGAGCTTTTTCAATCGCTTGAAGCGCTAAGCCTTGATGTTGTGCTTGTTAACCAGACACCGGAACGCGATCAATTAACACGCTTTGTCGCTCATCGCCTTGCTGAACAGCCTGTGAGCTTGATAGGAACAAGAGCTCGACTTGGCAAAATTAGGAAAGACGACTTAGCCGAGAGACTAAGCTCAAATCCGATCATCCTGCCGACGACGGATAGCAGCGTGAAGATCGGCTTTGATGCGCTTGTAGATCGTCTGGGCATCCGTCCGCAAATCGTGGCAGAGGTAGAAGATATGGCGATGATGCGGCTATTGGCGCGCGAAGATATCGGGCTTGCCGTGCTGCCACCGATCGTCGTGAAGGACGAACTGGAATCTGGTGTTCTGGTCGAGGCGGACAGGTTGCCGGGCATATCCGAAACCTTTTTCGCCGTTACGATGGAGAGAAGATTCCCCAATCCTCTCCTAAAACCACTCTTGGCGCGTAATCTTCTGAATTTAGCGTAGATTCGACCAGATCGGGACGCGCCTCCCTTCACGTGGTTCACTCGCAATCTCTGGAACAATGCTCAACCTCAATTGAGGAGAAGCCGGATTAATCCAAATGCGGAATCGCCTCGTGGAAGGAGGTGTTTTTCAGCCCAATACATTCAAGGTCTGAGTAAAAATCGCAGATCAGATCCGCGAGTTTGACTGCCTCAAAATCCGTCATATGCGCGGCTGTTTCCACCGCAGTCGTTTCAAGGTCATCCTGGTCGACCGCCAGAAGGTCAAGGATCCGGGCAAACTTGATCTTGAGTTCGCCGTCGCCCTCGAATTTGTCAATGGTAACCTGCAGAATGCTCTGTGTCGCGTCAATTACGCGTGTCTGGATGCTGTCAGGCGACGCCGCAAGGGTACGTATCGCCGCGAAAAATTGCTCGCGCGCATTGGCGTGTGTTTCGTAAGCCTCCGGTGAGGACCGCGGCCGCTCGGATCTTCAGCGTGCCTGACTGCGGCTTTTCTCGAAGCCGGCCTTGCCGAGAGCGCGGCGTCTGGCGAGCGTTTGCATCCGGGGTTGGATTTCGTCTTCAGCGGCATGTGCGGGATCGAACGGACGCCCGTGCCAGCGTTTGAGTTCGCGATGCTGCTCGTGCTTGGGATCGGCGATGGCGTCGAGGAACAATTCGAAGCCGGGGATGCCGCCGACATCTTCGGGTGGCGCGCGGCCGGCGCCGTCGATGTAGCGGGGATACTCGGCAGCGGGATCGGCGTCGGCGGCTGCCTCGATCGTGATCGTGTGCCGCCAGTCGTCGCCGAAGTCGTAGGTGTAGGCCAATTGCGTGATGCCGCGATCGAACAGCGTGCCGAGCCGCATCGTCTTCGCCGAGTAGGTTTTGTCGCGCAGGCTATCCCATTCGGGATCAGGGATGGCATAGCGCTTTCCGTCGGCGCGGAACTCGAACAGGTGATAGTCGTCAAACGGCATGGCCGCCTGGATAACGTCGTGCAAGGCCTTGAGCGTTGTCGTCAGCGGAACCTCGGCGCGCCGCCAGATGGCAGGCTGCCAGTCATCGAGTTGGATCATGATGCGGGCGATGCGATCGGCGTGGCTCATGCCGCCAGTCTTGCAGATTGCGCCTTCCAGTTCCACGGCAGGAGATCGCTCAGCCGGCCCTGCGGCGTATCGGCGATGCGAGCGAGCACGTCGGCGAGCCAGGCCTGCGGGTCGGCATCATTGAGCTTTGCCGTGCCGATCAGGGTATACATGACTGCCGCGCGGTCGGCGCCGCGGTCGGACCCGGCGAAGAGCCAGGATTTTCTGCCGAGAGCCAGGCCGCGCAGCGCTCGTTCGGCCGCATTATTGGTCAGGCAGATGCGGCCGTCTGCGAGGAAACGGCTGAACCCTTCCCAGCGCTTGAGCATGTAGTCGATCGCCTGGGCGACGGGCGCATGTCGCGAGAGTTTGGCCCGTTCACCGCGCATCCATTCTTCCAGCTCGGCAACGAGCGGCGCGCTCCGCTCCTGGCGCACAGCAAGGCGTTCGGCTGCGGCAATTCCATTGATGCCGCGCTCGATGTCGAACAGGAGATCGATGCGTTTGACGGCCTCGAAGGCGATCGGCGAGATCGGCGGCGCGGTCTTTCCCCGGCGGGTGTTCGCGGCGATGTCGGCGAGCACGAAGAACTTGCGCCGCGCATGGCTCCAGCAGAGTGCCTCCGTCACCGGTCTGGGCTTCCGCTCGGGGAGGTAGAGGCGGTTGTAGCCGGCATAGGCATCGGCCTGCAGAATGCCAGTGAACTGCTTCAGGTGTCGCTCGGGATGATCACCCGAGCGGTCGCGCGAGGCGTAAAACAGGGCTGCCGGTGGTGACGCCCCACCGAAGGGACGATCATCGCGGACATAGACCCAGGTCCGGCCTGTGTCGGTCTTGCCCTTCGCCAGGATCGGCACCGTGGTGTCGTCGCCGTGAAGACGCTCTGCCGAGAGCACATGATCCTCGATGAGCGCATGCAGCGGACGCAGCACCGCCGCGCACGCGCCGACCTGGTCGGCCAGCGTCGACAGGCTCAGATCGACGCCTTCGCGGGCGTAACGTTCGCTCTGCCGGTTCAGCGGCTGGTGTTGGCCGAACTTCTCGAACAGCACCATGGCAAGCAGGTTCGGACCGGCAAAGCCGCGCGGCGTGACGTGGAACGGCGCCGGTGGCTGGCTGATCGCCTCGCATTGCCGGCACGAGAACTTCTCGCGCACTGTCTGGATAACCTTCCACTGGCGCGGGATCACCTCAAGCGTCTCGGTGACGTCCTCGCCCAGCTTCGACAGTTTGGTCGAGCCGCAGCAGGGGCAGCTCTCGGGGCCGGTGATGATGACGCGTTCGCGCGGCAGATGCTCCGGGAACGGTTTGCGCGATGGCCGCTTGCGCTCGAACGAGCGAACCGTCTGTGACTGGAGGGCTGCCTGCTCCACCGCCAACTCGTCCTCGGTTGCATCCGCTTCCAGATCTTCGAGCTGCAGTTCCATCTGCTCGAGCAGCCTGGCCTTGCGCTCCGAGCGGCTGCCATAGAGTTCGCGCCTGAGCTTCTCGATCTCCAGCTTCAGTCGTGCAATCAGCGCCTCCGTCCCGGAGCTGACCGCCGCCGCGCGGGCGGCAAGCGCTTCGGCCTCGACGCGTGCGGCGCGCTCCGCGAGGATCATCGCGTGGGCAGCGGCGAGGTCGGAAGGGAGCGATTCAGCAGCGGACACGGGGCGATGGAATCACATCCACCACCATGTGCAAGGCCAAAATCATCAACCGGTCGCTGTTGGCCGCCAAGTCGTCTGGGGCATGCGCCAGTCGATGCCTTCGAGCAGATAGCCGAGCTGGGCCGGCGTGATCGTGACCACGCCGTCGGTCGGCGACGGCCAGATGAAGCGGCCGCGCTCGAGCTTCTTCGAGAACAGGCAAGCGCCCTGGCCGTCGTGCCACAGAACCTTGATCAGATCGCCGCGACGGCCGCGGAAGACGAACAGATGGCCATTGTGCGGATCGCGCTTCAGCGTCTCCTGCACCACCAGCGCAACGCCTGGGAAGCCCTTCCTCATGTCAGTGTGGCCGGTCGCCAGCCACACCCGCACGCCATTCGGGACCGGGATCATCGCGACCCAAGCGCGTCCAGCACGCGCCGCAGCGCCTCGATATCCACGTCGCGATCGACGCGGACGCAGCGCCCGCCGCCAAGCTCGATCTCGATGATGCCGCTCTTGCGGCGACGTCGGCCGGGAGACGCCGATGGCGCCGGCGCCTCAACGGCGGGCGGCATGGCAGCGGCAGGAACGATCTCCACCGGGACCAGTTGCGAGGGAGCAGCATCGACCCGCTCGCACAGATCCTTGCGCCATCGGAAGAGTTGACTGACGTGAATGCCCGCCGATCGCGCGATTTCCGAAACCGATACGCCAGGCTCGAACGACGCCGCGACCAGGCTCTCTTTCTCATCACGTGACCACCGCCGGCGTCTCTCCACCGACGTGATCACCTCCACCCGAGGCATCGTCATAGGGCTACTCCTAGGATTATCCCTAGGACTTCCGACGTTCACCCTCAGCCCGCAAGGCGGCCCTCACCGCAGGGATACTGTGTTTCGTCCATTGGGATACTTTCTTCGCCTCTGGGCACGCCTGGGACGTGAGGCGTGATTCAAGAGTTCGGGAAATGCGGATCGTCACTTTCGGACCACTGGCGCCAAGCTTTCCATGGCAACCGTTTTGTACGTCTCCAACCCTCCGTATGGACGGGCCATCCGGTCTCTAGCATGGTTTTGTGGGATTACCCAGCCGAGCTACCAGCAACGAAGGCGGGCTTTTGTGCGCCAGGACCCAGGGTTTTTGCGGTTTGACCCTAATCCGCCTTCGCCTCACTAGGTGGCATTGCCCCTGGAAGTCTCACCAGGTGGCTCGTCCCGCCAACGCCGGTGAGTTGGTCGGAACCAACAAAAACCCCAGCCGTTACGATGTTCACGTAAAGCAATAGGGGGGCAAAATGAAGAAAGACGACGCACTTCCAATCGCTTCCGGGGTAGATGGCCTCGATTATGTTCTACGGGGTGGGTACGCGAAATTTCGGTCCCATCTCATCGAGGGCAGGCCCGGCTCGGGCAAAACAACGCTCGGCCTGCAGTTCCTGATCGAGGGGGCTTCTCACGGGGAGAAATGCCTTTACATCACCCTATCGGAAAGCAAACGCGAACTGCTTTCGGTCGCGGACCGCCATGGTTGGAAACTCGAGGGTATCGAAATACTGGAGCTGGTGCCGCCAGAACTCAGCCTCGATCCTTCGCAAATACAGACTTTGGTCCATTCCTCTGACCTAGAGCTTGGTGAAACGGTCCGGGCGGCTCTGGCCGAAATGGAACGGATTAGGCCAGATCGGGTAGTTTTTGACTCGCTATCAGAGATCCGGCTTCTCTCGCAGGGCTCGCTCCGCTATCGCCGCCAAGTTCTGGCCCTCAAGAGCTTCTTCTTGCTCAACAATACCACAGTGCTATTGCTTGACGACCTGACGGCCGAGCACGACGATCTTAATCTCCACTCGATCAGCCATGGCGTCATCCGCATGGAGCAACTGACGCCGATCTATGGCGGCGAAAGGCGGCGCCTGCGCATCATCAAGATGCGTGGTGTGCAGATTCGAGGCGGTTACCATGATTTTGTCATTCGGCCTGGTGGCGTTACCGTGTTTCCGCGGCTCGTCGCCGCAGAGCATGAGGAGTCGGAACACGGCTCTCCAGCAATCAGCGGAAATTTAGTTGACGCTTTGATTGGCGGGGGACTCGATCGGGGCACGAGCACCTTATTGATAGGCCCGTCTGGCGTCGGGAAATCAACCATAGCCAGTTCCTATTGCCATGCGGCCCTATGCCGCGGCGAGCGTGTCCTGGTGTTGCTGTTTGACGAGATCAAGCGGATTTTTCTGGCACGGGCCGCTGGCGTGGGGATGGATCTGAAACAATTTGTTGGCACTGGCATGCTCTCCTTGCAGCAGATCAATCCTGCCGAGCTATCGCCAGGGGAACTGTCGTCCCGAATACAAGCTGCCGTGGAGGAGCTCGGTGCAGGTATGGTCGTCATTGACAGTTTGACGGGCTATCTAAACGCAATGTCGGAAAATCAGCATTTGGTTCTTCAGATGCACGAGATCCTGACGTATCTGAACCAGAAGGGGGTGGTCACACTGCTGCTTCTGGCCAATCATGGCCTGATCGGTCAGATCGCTACCCCTGTCGACATGACTTATCTGTGTGACGCCGTCATGTTGCTGCGGTTTTTTGAAAGTGGCGGCCGGATACGGCGGGCGATCTCGGTGGTGAAAAAGCGGGTCGGTCCCCACGAAGAAACAATCCGTGAATTCAGGATTGCAGGCTCGGGGATTACGGTCGGCGAACCGCTCGAGCAATTTCGTGGCATTCTTACTGGCTTGCCCTTCTTTGAAGGCAAACAGTCTGACCTTCTACAAGAGAAGGCATCATAATTATGCCGCAGGATTCCGCCGTACTTTTACTTACGCCAGTGGGACGCGATGCCCAGATTGCGGCTGCCATACTGGCTACCAGCAACATCGGTTCGCGCGTTTGCGCGACCCTCGAGGAGGTGCTGCCACTTCTAGACAAAGCGGAATGTCTTGTCGTAGCTGAGGAAGCATTGGTTAGTTCCGACCGCTGTCAGTTCGCGGCTTGGCTGCAAAACCAGCCAGCATGGTCCGATTTTCCGATCGTGCTGCTGGTGAGGAGGGGAATGGAATTCGACTCGCGGCTGTCGTTTCTGGATCGATACCTGATCGTATTGGAAAGGCCGTTCCTGGCGTCGAGCCTTGCCAATTCTGTGCGCTCGGCACTTCGCGCCCGCGCCCGCCAGATCGAGGTCAAGTCCTATATTGAACAAAAGCAGGAAGTCGCCGACCGTCAGAAGCTTTTGATCCGGGAGTTGCATCATCGTGTCAGGAATACGCTAGCTAATGTGCGGGCAATGATGAGCGCTACGGCCAGATCAAGCGGCCGTGTTGAGGATTTCGTGCGGGATTTCTCAGCCAGAATCGTCTCGTTGGCCGATACGCATTCGTTATTGACGGATGACTATTGGCAGACGGCATCTTTGCGGACGCTACTGGAGGGGGAGCTCCGCCATTACGAGACGTATGACAAGCAGCGTATCCTGCTCGACGGGCCTGATATTGCCCTAGTCGCCGACATCGCCATACCGGTCGGCATGGCATTTCACGAACTCGCTTCCAACTCATCGAAGTTCGGCGCACTTTCACGACCAAAAGGCCGCCTCGACGTGCGCTGGTCCACCGGTGGGTTCGGCGGCGCGAAACTCGTAAATCTCGACTGGCAGGAGCGCAACGGGCCCAAGGTCGAGCCGCCCAAGCGAAGGGGGTTTGGGACGACGCTGTTGGAGAAGTTGGTGGTCGTTCAATGCGGCGCCAAGATCGAATTAAACTATCAACCCGATGGCCTGCATTTTACCATGGCGCTGCCGCTACGCGACACCAGGCTTGTACCCGCGTATTCCTGACTCGGGGAACAAGCACGCCGCCTCCTGTTTGGCGATGGCAAGCGCAAGGGATCGCTGATATTGGTGGCGCTCACGCACAACGTAGGCGCCCGCAGATGACATCCGATTCAGAAAAGGCCGGTGCGGTCGAGCAATTGCTCGAGACACCGGATCTTGCCAGCGCGCTGGAAAGCGAACAGTTCAAGAAATTCCTCGACCAGGTTCCGATTGCTATTGCCGTCTCTGACCTGGGCGCGAAGGAACGTGTAATCTATGCCAATCCAGAGTTCGAGAAACTGTCCGGCCTGGAGGCGGCAAGTCTTGCCCGAGAAAACTGGGCTGCCCTCTCCGGTGTTGGCCTCCATCAACAGCAGGATCGCCCGCTGGCCGCCGCCGTGGTCGAAGAAACCGATTTCGTAGGCACGTTTCGCCTGCAACGGGGCGAGGGCAAGGCGGCGATCGTCGACGTCTATGCCAATGTCATTGAAGACGACAACGGCAAGATCTGCTTCAGGCTGGTGGCGCTGGTCGACGTCTCGACCCATGGCGAGACGGAGGATCTGCGCTCGGTTGAAGACCGTAACAGAGAGAAGGACATCCTGCTACGCGAGCTGCAGCACCGTGTGAAGAACAACTTGCAGATGATTACTGCATTAATCCGTATGGAAACACGCCATGCGGCCGAGCCGGACCAGAAACGTTTCGAAAGGCTCGCAGGTCGCGTCGACGCGCTTGCCATCCTCTACCAGCGCTTTCGACAGATGAGCAGAAGGACGAAGTCGATCTCGGAGTCTATCTCAGCCAGATCGCCTCAGCGGTCATGAATTCTCACGCTGTCGAGGGCATCCGCCTCAACATGAAGGTCGATACCTATCCAGTTTCAATTAACGTCGCTATGCCGACTGGGCTTGTGGTCAACGAGCTGCTGACCAATGCGCTCAAACATGCCTTCCGCGGTCGTGATAGGGGCACGATTACCCTGCACAGCATCGTTGACGGCGGTGGTTGCCGTGTCGTTGTCGCTGATGACGGTATAGGCCTTCCGGAAGGCGAGACATGGCCAAAGCAGGGCAAACTCGGCGCACTGATCGCGCGCTCATTGACCGAGAACGCAAAGGCGGAGTTTGACGTCAGCTCGAGTGCGAGTGAGGGGACGAAGGTGACCATCGTTTTCAGACGGGCGGCCGCCGCCGACTGAAATCGCTATGCATATCAATGGGAGAGGTGTGCTACTTCGCACGAGCACGAGCTGCGGGCCCGACTGTTTCCGGTCGTCGTAGAGAACCTACGCCGCACTATCCACCGCAGTCGCGTGCTTGGAATAATTACGTGTGTACGCCCCCGGCGAAGTTCACCCGCTTTTAGATTACCGGCATCGGCGTGTTCCGAGGGAGATGTCGAGCGCAATGAGCCGAATCATGCCTCGCCAGACCACAATGTGCCCGGGTGGCGGATGGTGGTACCCGGCTTAGATGCTGTACAATGGCGTGCGCTCAGATTGGCTATCTTACAGTATGGAGAGAACTGGCGACAACGGCTATGGCATCATCATGGCAACAACCGGCTTCAACCAGACGACGTCGCACTTACCCGGTATGGCGCCGAGCTTACCCATGAGCGGGGCCGGCAAGTATGCCGAAGCGTGAGTTCGCGTAGGCTAGTTTTGCCTAAACCTGATCGAAGGTGAAGGAAGTCAGAAGCGTGGTGACGAAGTTGCTTGCCTTCTCTTTGACGAGAAGTTCCGTCCATTCGTCGGTCCCGCGCAGCATCAAGCCGGTGTAGATGCTGTCTACCGCAGCCTCTTCTATGCGCTTGATATGCGACTTGAATACGGTTTCGTCGCCCGTCCTGTAAATATCGCGGACGACCATACGCAGGATTTCCTGAATGGCGATCTGCCAAGCGGTATTGATTGTCTGAAGCTCGCTCGCTTTCTCGGTCATCGAGATGTCCTTGATCTTGACGGCCATCAATGGAGGCGACGTTACATGCGCAAAAATGGCCGGCCGGCCGACATTAAAAAAGGTCAGGCAATTGTCTTGCCTGACCTCGCTTGGTCTCATGCTTTCACAGTGCCAGTACATCCGTGGTCAAAGGAAAGCTGAACCGATTAGATGGCCTGCAAGTTGCAGGCAGACATTTTACCCGACTTGCTGTCGCGCTCCATCTCATAGCCGATCTTCTGACCTTCGACGATCTCGCGCATTCCGGCGCGTTCGACCGCAGAGATGTGGACGAAGGCGTCTACGCCGCCGTTGTCAGGCTGAATGAAGCCGAAGCCCTTGATGGAATTGAACCATTTAACTGTGCCAGTGGTCATGATGAACCCTTTTATAACATTATCTAACAACGGCAACGCGCGAGCGCTGCCGTATTGTGACGATGACGATTTTGAAGGGAAGGTTCGTTCAGGGCGCGATGCCAAACGCGCAACAACCAAAGCTCAGCAAGCAATATCGACAATGTTGTTCGTACCCTGCTTTAATCGCTGTGTCAACTTTTGGTTTTGAAAAATGCAATTTCAACTTTTTGTTGGGGTGACGGTTCAATCTGGAGGGGATCAGATGCGCGACGCGGTGCACCAGCGTTTTGGTCTTTCTGGCGCCCGTTCCGCCGACGATGAGCCGCGGATCGCCGATCGTCCGGTCGGGGAAGTCAACGTAGTGCTCGACTGCGGTACGTTGTCGGTCGTTCAATTTTTTCATATGCGCCGCATTCATCCCCGTCTGCCCCGTATCCGCTTGAGAATCCACAATCATCGGCTACATTGCCCTCGTAGGTGTGTGGCTGGTCCGAAGGCATTGAGACGAAACATGCTGAGGAGCTGAACCTCACCAGGGGTGAGCGCCGCTTGCGACTGACGCTGAAACTTGCCCACCAATTCGTCGGAACGCCGCGTCACCATTCCCAGCATCCGGGCGGCTTTGTTCTGAGCTGCGACCGGCTGGGCGAGTTCGTGCCGATCGAGCCTGCCGCCATGGCTGATCGCCAGGTGGTAAAATGGGATAAAGACGACGTCGACGCCTTGAAAAATCATGAAGGCCGACGTACTGGCCCTCGGCATGCTGTCCTGCATGCGTCGCGCTTTCGATCTCCTCACGGAGCACAAGGACATCCGGCTCGACCTCGCGACAATCCCGGCCGAGGATCCGTGCACCTATGCGATGATCCGAAAGGCCGACACGCTGGGCACCTTCCAGATCGAATCCCGTGCCCAGATGGCGATGCTGTCGTGCATCAAGCCGCGCTCTACGATCTCGTCATCGGGGTCGCGATCGTGCGGCCGGGGCCGATCCGGGTGACACGGTGCATCCCTATCTCAGGCGAGGCGAGGGCAAGGAGGATGTCATCTCTCCCAAGCCCGAACTTGAGGCCTTGCTCGGCAAGACGTTGGGCGTGCCACTGTTTCAGGAACAGGTGATGCGAGTGGCGATCGAATGCGCCGGGTTCGCTGCTGGCGAGGCCGACCAGCGTCGCCGCGCCATGGTAACTTTTAAACACAGGTGGCGTCTCGAAGTTTGGTGAAAAGCTCGTCCGGGACATGGTTGACAACGGCTACGATCGAGAATTTGGCGCCTATGGCTTTCGCTTCAGGCGCACGATCTTGTCATTGGTCTTGCCCAGATTTTTCCAACGCTGAACGAACCTGTGCATTGCAGCGCGACCGGAGCACGCAATCCAGAATACTGAGATCGCTCAATAGCTCGACGGGATCACGTCCTCGGGCGGCGGCCAGGGCACTTTTCAGCCAGGTGCTCACGTTGGAACGGGACATCAGCCAATCGATCTGCTTGCTGGTTTCGATCAGCGCTGGGTCCTCAAGTCTCATTTCCTACTCCATTTTTTCGCGCATTCTGTGGGCCATAGAGGTGATCCGGTCGATCACGCCTGTACGTCGTCACACGGACACCAACTCCAAATTCGTTTCCGAACGCGAACCATCGAAGGCGTCAATCCAGTCCGCGCCGCCTGCATAGCGCCAGGCCAGGCGTCCCCTGTGGTCGAGCGCGAAAAGGTGAAGCCAGCGGTTGTCGAACAGCTTGCGGACCTCGGGGTGACGCTCCAGCACCGCAGAGATGGCTTCGCGCGGCGCCTCGATCGCCACTGACATGCGTAGCGGCTCATGGACAAAGTTCTCACCATCATGAATGGACTGCCAGGGAACGCCGCCACGCAGCAGACCGCCATTGCCCTCGACGACCCCCATGCCGCCGGTGATGTTGTGCAACAGCTTGTTGCCCGCGCCGAAAATCTGCGGCGCAACAGTCGAACCGTAATATTGCAGGCTGATCCAGCTCGCGACGACAACCGGCGCGGCCATGATCAATTCGAGGACGCCAAAGTCCTTGTCTTCGCGCCAGACATAGCTGTGCAGGAAGACACGGCCGCCCAGATCCCGCCCCGCTGTGCGGCTGCGCGGCGCGGCAATGAACGCCTGGCACCCGGTCAATCCCCATTCCGGCCGTATCTCGGCCCAGTCCCTTGCTCGGCGGGCAAGAGCGGCCGCCGATGGCTTTCCGGGCAGGCGCAGCGCGCGTTCGGCCCGCGTCAGCGCGCCGGCCGCCGTGAACCAGCGCTTTAGCTGCCCGATGTCCTCGGCATGAGCAGTCGAGGGATGGTCGGCCTCGTAGAGCGTAACAGTATCGGTCGTAGTCTCGTGCAGCGCCGCCATGAAAAGCGTATCGTCGGGCACGGAAATGCCGCGTCTGGCAAGACCGGCGCGAACCGCGGCGTCGTTGAGCAGGCCGGCGAGCAGCCGGGCGTTGACATCGCCGGAAAAGCCGCCGCAGGCGCCGCAATGAAGCATGCTGGCATGGGGATTATTGACGACGCTGGCGCCATGGCCGACGATCACCACTAGGCGCGCGAAGTCATGGGTCAGCGACATGCTCTTCAGCACTTTTTCCGCCATGGCGATGCGGGATGCCGCGTCGGGCGCGGGATCGAAACGGGGCGCCGGATCGTTCGGGTGCTTGACCTTGGCGAATCCAAGTCCGTTGCGCAACAGCTTGTTCACATAGACGGGACCCATCGCTTCGACGAAGGCGAAGGAGGAAACGGCTGCCAGTCTGAAGCGGCCCCAGGCACGGATTGCCCGCTCGCCAAGGCGTGCCGCTTCGTCCAGACGCGTCGTGTCAAGACTCCCGTCGCCCGAGCACGAGTAGGAACCCGGCGCCAGTTGCGGCGGCAGGCGGCTCTCCTCGATGTCGGAAGCGAAACGCCGATGGGAAACGCCCAACCCGAAGAAACCGGCAAATCCGATCGTGCGGATGCCGGGATCGAGGCTTTCCAGCGCGCGGCGGAACACCTCGGACCGCACGTCGATGCAAAAGGCCATCTGCAACTTGGCGCGGCCGTTGGCGGGTCTTGCCTTCTCCGTCGCGAGTTCCGCCGCCAGCCGCCGCTGGGCAGCATGCTCGGCCGCTTCCTGCAAGACAGAATCCAACATATCGTCGGCTGACGGTACAATCTCTTCGGCATAGAGCCTTCTTGCTTCGAGCCACCGGCCTTCGATCGAGGTGGCATATTGGCAAAAAATCGCCTTTTCCCAGACGAGGCGGATCGCCAGAAGATCGATCAGGGTCCGGTCGCTGCCGCCGCGAAGTTCCGCCTGCCACAGGCGATAGCGCCCGATCTGCGCCCAGCCCCCAAGGCTCATCAGCAGCCGGTGGAAATAAACCTCAAGGGCAGCGTCCGACAGGCCCAGATATCCGGCGCAATCTCGAATCGTCTGCTCTGCCGCTTCCGGCAGTTGCGACGCAAACGCGGCAAAACCCTTGAGGCCGGCAATCTCCGGCGTGAGATCGAACCGGGCATTGTCACGCCAGCTGTCATAGGCGCTGCGCCCCTTAGGAGCCGCCCACAGCGCCTGGGCCGTATCGAAATAATCGGCGGCCCAATGGCTGATACGCTCCGTCAGAACTCCGGGCCAGTCGATTCCCGATGTTCCAGCCGCCAGATCGGCTATCGTCGGCAGCGGTGTCGGGCACGGGCGCTCTACTTCCAACGCCGTATCGAGGGCCGCGCGTGTCTTCGGCGCACCGTGAACCGAAGCCCCGACAAGTGCCGCCGCAAGGTCCGCATCATCGATCTCACCGGACCGGATGCGCGCGGCATACCAGCTCCTTGGCATCGTAACCCGCATGCCGGCAACACGGCCTAGCCGGGCGGCGGCAAGTTCAAGCGACCCGTCCGCCTGGCCGAGAAACGGGTTGACCGTTACGCTCGAATCCAGCGGCCACAGCGGCGGAACCTGCCGCGCGGCGCGCCACGCGGCCTCGATCGCCGTATCCGTGGCGAGAACGTGATGATCTTCGATCCTGTTCAGCATCGGTATCCTCTGCGCCATCGGTTCGTCACGACGCGGTGCGGGCAGACCAACCGCCGAGCATCCGGTCCAGAACCGCGTTCAGGTAAAAGCCGTTGGCAAGATGCACGCGCAGCCCCGCAGCGGCCGGATGACCGGACCACAGCGGCAGCATGGCCTGGGCGATCGCGACCGCTCCGAAGCTCAGGGCGGCCAGCACCATCAATGTCCATTCGAGCCGGCCGGGCGCTGGCGTAGCCGGAAGGATTCCACGCGTCAGCCATTCGGCCGCCGTTTGCAGCGTGAAATATCCGACGGCCGCGGCAACGGCGTAAACCGCCGTCTTGCGGGTCAATACGCGCGGCGCTGCGTCGGCCAATCCCTGTGCCAGGAGATAGGCGACACCGAAAATCAGGATCGCGCCAAGGGCAAGCGATTGCGGAGACTTGTGGCCGAACCCGAAGGCGATGCCGAAGATCGCCCCGATCGCCGCGTAGATCAGCAGCGCCAGGACGAACGCCCGGCCGACTGCGGCACCGTCCGGGATCGCGACCGGTCCGGGGCGGCGGATGGCGGCGACCTGTTCCACAGCCCCGCCGGAGGCAAGGAAGGCATGCGCCTTGTAGAAGGAGTGGACGACGATGTGCAGCAAGGCGAGCGGAAACAGCGCCAGCCCGCACTCCAGCATCATGAAGCCCATCTGCGCCACCGTCGACCAGGCAAGCGAGGTCTTGACCGCAGGCTGGGTGAGCATGACGAGCGCCCCGAACAGCGCCGTGAAGCCGCCGATCATCGCCACCGCCGCCAGGATGCCCGGCGCCGTGAGCATCAGGTCGGCGAAACGGACGAGCAGGAAGCCTCCGGCATTGACGATGCCCGCGTGCAGAAGTGCTGAAACCGGCGTCGGCGCCTCCATGACTTCCGTCAGCCAGCCATGCGTCGGAAACTGGGCCGACTTGAGCAGCGCCGCAAACGCAAGCAGGCCGGCGGCGACGGCGGTCAGCGCCGATCCGCCGCCCGTTCTCGCCATGGAATTGATGGTTGCTATGTCGTCGGTGCCGTAGGCCCAGGCGGCAAGGCCGGCGCCGACGATCAGCGCGGCCGCGCCGAGGCGTGAAAACAGCCGCTTCTTGCGCTCGGCCCGCCGCGCTGCCAGCCGCTCCGGATAAAACAGCAGCAGCCGGCGTAGCGCCACACTCATGCCGATCCACGCTGCAGCAAGCTGCACGAGGTTACCTGCCTGGACGAGAAACAAGACAGCCGCGAGCGTGAGACACAGCCAGCCGGTGAACGCCCCCTGCCGCGCCTCGCCGTCGAGATAGGTCCGGGCATAGCGCAACACGAGCCAGCCGATGAAACTGACGAGCAGCAGCATCGTCACGCTGACGGCGTCCAGCAGCGAGGAAAGGCCGATCCCGGCAGCGCCGATCAGGCCGCTTGTCCCCGCCCCTTGCGTGACAAGCACGGCAAGCCCGCCAAGCGCGATGAGGAAAGAAACCAGTGCCGCCGCCTCAGCCAGGCCGGCGCGCTTCGGGCAGCGGCCGGAGCCGGGAAAGGCAATGGCCGCGGCGGCAAGCAGCGGCAGCGGCATGGCTAACGGAAGCAGATAGAGCGGCAACGTTGATCTCCTAAGAGCAGTTGTTGCGTTGCAATATCAGGCGCGCCTCACGGAAGAAAATTCATTGTTTATACGCTATCATTCGCTAACATTGAACGATGCCTTCCTTGAACTACAATCATCTGCGCTATTTCTGGGGCGTCGCCCATGACGGTAATCTCACGCGCACGGCGGCGCGGCTCAACGTCACCCAATCCGCGCTATAAGTGCAAATCCGCAAGCTGGAGGCGAGCCTCGGCAACGCCTTGTTCGAACGCAGCGGCCGCAAACTGCACCTGACGGAAGCGGGGCGCATCGCGCTCGACCATGCCGACGCCATCTTCAACACCGGCGAGGAACTGTTGCTCTTCCATACGTGACGTTTCCCAGGCCCTTGTTGCTTATAATATTTTCTGATTTCGATAGGCTTGTTCATAGCGACCATTGAATAGATCGCTCAAGGCCTTGCGCTTTCTGTACATCAGGTGACGCTAGCAAATGCTCGGACTTCTCGCGCCACTCTTTGTCGCAAAGGATCTCTACGCTTTGCGCTTCTGGAAGCCTTCGACGTGGTCGGGTGATCTTGTCGTGCTTGTTCCTGCGCTCGTGATCGGAATCGGAGTCAGGTAGCCTTGCCTGCCGTTGCGGTCGACCCGTCAGGTCGGTGCTGAGGCGATGCCGCTTGTCAGCGTTACCAAGTGTGCTGGTACAAGGAGGATTCGCATCGACAAATTGTGTTAGTGAACGACCGACTCGTACAGGCGGGAACTGCCAAGATCAACGCTCTGAAAGTACAGTCGATCCCGGAGACGTAGGAGCCAACGGTGTTCGAAGCATGGTGCCCCTACAAATGATCCGTTACCAGTTCCCCATTTTCGGCGTTGGACGGACTATAGTCGACAATGCGCTTATGTGCACAGCTCATGTCCGCTGGGATCGGCTGTCTGGGCCGCAACGTGACAGGCCATTGGTCGTCCACGGTCTCGATCTTTAACGGTTCAGAGCTTGAGTTGCTCGAAGAGGTGCCGATTTCCGCAAAACATGGGAGTCTTGCTCCGCTGTCCGTCCGCAGCGAGCCACGCGCTGCAGGCATCCGTTTGACGGCATGTTATGCATCGAATTGCCGCTTGGCGCAGGACCTTACCTCCGTTTGGCAAAGATGCGAGCCCATCACGCACATGAAGCTCTGCCATCATTCGGTCCAGCAGATTGATGTTATGCGTCATTCTCGAAAAGCATCCGGAAACCTTCATGACAAGTGCTCCGAACTAGATATCGTACGCCGTCATTGGACGGTCGTTCCGATAGTGGCTTGAGGAATTCACGATGTCCCTGACGGGAGCCCCTCTGCAGATTGGTCCGTACACGGCGGTACTGACGACAGACCTCTGTGTGATCTTTTGCTTAAGTGGTCCTAATTCCGGATACGTCCAGCAGCTGAGCTCTGGTATGCTCGTCTGGCAAGCAAGACGGCGAAATGCGATCGGTTCGGACAATAATCCCGGTGGTTACGCTCAAAACTGCCCGCCATTAAGTCCTTCCGGCAGCGCGCCTTAAGATGGCATATCGTACAAGCACGCCGCATGATACGGCTGCGTACGCCGTGTTCGCGATGGAACTGTTGCGGGTCCACGCCCACAGAGCGCAATGCCCAAGATGACATATCTTCGGACGCGAATGGAATGCGCAGAGCCATGTCGAAGTCCTCTGGCGTCAAATCGTATTCACCGAATATCCGACGGCGTTCGTCAGGCCCAAGCGCCTGAAGATCGTTCCTAATCTCCGCACATCTGCGTCGGTCGCGCAAATAAGCGGCCGCGTAGTTCCAGATATCACGTAGTTTTCCCAGCTCCCCCGCCATTTCGACCTCCGCTGTGGCGTCAACCCGGTGGTTGCACATACAACGAGAAAGATAAGCCCCCACAGCCGCGCGCTGTTTGCGCTAGATCAACCTTGTCGCTCAATCTGGACAACTGCCTCAACGATGCGATCGGGCAGAAGCGGCAGATCCGTAAGCCTTGAACCCAACGCGTGATTGACAGCGTTGACGACGGCAGGCGCCACCGGAATAGTCGCGATCTCTCCGATAGCCTTAGCACCGAACGGACCCGTTGGCTCGCCTTCCTCAATAAGCAGGACGCGCACGGGAGGCATTTCGGGAGCGTTAGCGACCGTGTAACGTGCGAAACTGTCCGCGTGTACTCTCCCAGTCCCGGTGTCGACCGCCACATCCTCATAAAGCGCGTAGCCGATGCCGATCTGGATTCCGCCATGTATCTGGCCTTCAACCAGCATCGGATTGATAGCTCTTCCGACATCGTGGACCGCCAGATAGTCGGTAACGCGGACCTGCCCCGTCAGCGTGTCGACATCGACTTCTGCAAAATGCGCCGCATAGGAGCCAGGATTGGCGGTGGCTCGGTGAGTATAGGTGGCGGCCGGCAGGTCTGTTCCCCGCGTCGACAACCAGGCGGCAAGTTCGGCAAGAGTGATCGACCTGTCATTTGCAGTCGCCCGGCCGCAACGCAGCACTATCTCGTTACTTTGGGCGTTTAGGGCCAGTGCCGCCTGCTCGGCTACAGCCGCTGCGAGCGCGATCCCCGCTTGGCGCACCGCTTCGCCGACGATATAAGTCATGCGGCTGGCGCGGGTGCCGAGGTCGTAGGCACAGGTGTCGGTATCCGCTGCAGCGACATGTATGTCGGAGGCATTCAGCCCGACCGTTTCGGCGGCGATCTGCGCCAGCGAGGTATCCGAGCCGCATCCCAGGTCATGCAGCGCGCAGACCAGTTCGGCGTGCCCGTTCGGTAGGAGCCGTAATGTGGCCGTAGAAGCCTCGTCCTCTCCGGGAAAGCAGCCGTTGATGTGCGTGGCAACCGCCATGCCCACTCCGCATCGAAAGCGGCTATTCGCCTTGCGTTCGGCACGCCGTCCCGTCCATCCGAAGGTCTCGGCCCCTTGGATCAGGCAATCGGCTCCGCGGGCGTTGCCCAGGGGCAAATTCTGCCACGGATCGCGAGCCGCCGGGGCGACGATGTTGCGGACGCGCGCCGCCACCGGATCCAGCCCCATGTCGCAGAGCGCAAGATCGAGCGCGATCTCGCCTATTGCGTGAATCTGCGGCGAACCGTAGCCGCGAAAAGCACCGGTCGGCAGCGTGTTGGTGTAGACGGCCCGGCCTCTGTACCGCTCTGCCGGGATCGCGTAGAGCCGCACCAGCCTTTGAAGCATGGAACCGGGTAGGTAGCTGCCGCCGGTGCAATAGGCGCCGATGTCGACCAGGACTTCGGTATCGCGCCCCAAGATTCTCCCGTCGGCTGCCAACGCGATCCGCATCCTACCGTAGGCGGCGGACCGGGTACGAGTGGAGGTGAAGGTTTCCTGACGGTTGAGGGCCATGCGCACAGGGCGCCCGCTCCGAAGAGCGAGGAAGGCGCAGATCGGATCCAGGATCGGCTCGGCCTTGCCGCCGAACGAACCGCCGATCGGAGCCTTCGTCACATGCAGCCGGTCGGGATCGATCGCAAGCGCCTGCGCTACTACCGCTTGCACGGCAAAGACACTCTGGCACGGTGAGTGGATGGCGACGCGTCCGCCGGGTTCGGGCCACGCTAGGCAGACATGAGGCTCGATCGCGCAATGGTGGCTACGCGGGGTTCGCACCGTGACTTCGGCCACATGATCGGCGCGCGCCATGGCGGACTCCAGATCGCCATGAGCGAAGGCGATCTCGTCCACTGGGTTCAGGTAGGTCGGCCCATCGGCATCCGTTACGGGTCCGGCATGGTCGAGCGCGGCCTCGGCCGAGAGCACTGAGGGTAGGTCCTCATACGTCACCGCGATCCGCGAGAGCGCGGCACGGGCGATGTCTTCGGTCTCGGCAAGCACGACGGCCACCCGGTCGCCGATGTGGCGGACCACAGGCGGAAACATCCGCTCGTCGGCAAGAGCTGACTGTCCGGCATACCAGATCGAGCTGTTATAGCCATTCTTCGGCGTGTTGGCGTGCCACCAGAGACCGATCACCCCGGGAAGGTCGAGGGCGTCGCCCGGATCGAGACTGACGATTCGCGCATGGGCACGGGGTGAAAGGAGCAGGGCAGAATGCGCGAGCCCGGGTAATTTCCTGTCGGCGGTGAAGCGTAGGCGGCCGGTGACCTTTTCAATGCCATCGATCAACGGGATTCGCCGGGCGACCTGGTCCATCACCAGGTCTCGTCGAACAGGGGATCACGCGGGGACATCTCGCAGAGCCGCGCGATCGCGTCGAGGCCCAATCCGCGAATTGCTCGTCGCTTCCAACAGTGGGAAGCGCGTCCCGCAATCGCGGCGTCAACGTCCGCAGCCAGCGCGTCGACAAAGACGCGAAGCGAGGCGGGAGCGAGGGGACAACCTGACAGTGCACCTTCGGCGCGCAAAAGCCGAATGGGGTGGGGGCCGAGCGCCCCAGCGACCAGCCTTACCGACCCAAACCGACCGTCGGAGAATTCCGCCATTGCCGCAAGGTTAATACGAGCAATCGTGAGGTCTCTGCGTAACCCAAGCTTGGCAAAGGCACTGCGCGGCAGGAGCTCCAAATTCGGCAGGACCGCCTCGGCTATTAAGGCACCGGTACCGGAACGGAATTCCTCGAGAGTGATCTCAGCGCAAGAGCCCCCAGGCAAAAACAGCTTCAACCGCGCATTGGCCAATATTAGCGCGGTGACCAGGTCCGCGGCTGGAGCAGCATTGGCGATATTGCCACCGAGCGTCGCGCGATTGCGGATTTGCATCGAGCCGCATTCTCCTGCCGCCTGGGACAGGGCGGAGAAGCGTGCCGCAAGTTTCGTATGGGCCGCTATCGCGGCGATGGTTGTCGCCCCACCGATGCGAATGTCCGCCCCAGACGACTCGATAAACGCCAGATCATGAACGCCCGAGAGATCGACAAGCGTTCCGACCAACGGCATTTGCCGCGCCGAGGTAAGCAGGTCGGTGCCACCGGCCACGAAATAAACCGGCGACGATCTCTTCATCAGCGCAACGAGCGTCCGCAGATCGGGAGGGCGGGCCGGTATCAACGCGTTCACGTCCGCACCCGCTCCCGCCGCGCTGCCTCTGAGGCCACCGCCTGCACGATGGTCTCAAACCCGGTGCAGCGACAAAGATTGCCGGCAAGCGCGTGTCGAATCTCGCCGGCGCTCGGATCGGTATTTGCCCGCAGAAATCCCTCTGCGGCCATCACCATACCCGGCGAGCAATAGCCGCATTGCACCGCGCCATACGTGAGGAACGCTTCCTGCAAGCCGGCGAGCTTTCCGGCTTCACGGAGCCCTTCCACGGTGGTGATATTGCGATCTTGTGCCTGGAAGCCGAGCACTAGGCAAGCATTGACAGGAAGACCGTCGACTAGGACTGTGCAGGCACCGCATTCGCCCTCGCAGCAACCTTCCTTCAGACCCGTGAGCCCCAACTCATCGCGAAGAATTCGACTGAGACGGGTCATCGGATCTGCGTCGATCCTGAGGGTAAGGCCATTAATTCGAAGAAGTAGCGTCAACGAAGGCCTCGCCACCGACTGTTCGATGCGGTCAGGCTGACACGTCTGTAGTGGTGCGAGTTCGCGAGACCACGCTCCGACCCCCAAACTTGAAGACGGCTGCCTAATTTGCTCATCGAAGCGCCATACAGTGGTCTGCTTCAAGTACGTTTCTGTTTTTGTTTGCGAAAACACAAAGAAGACCAAACTTGTCATTGCGGTCCCGCTCTCGCTACAGTGCCTTTGCAATCTCGGCGTTCCGCTCCTGGCGGCTGTTACCCTATGATTACGAGCACGCGGATTTCTACGGAGGTGCAGATGTCAGGATTTCGAAGCTTCGTGGTTCTGCTCGCTACCACCTGGGCATTCACCATCTGCTTCGCCGTGTGGATGATGTTCGGCGTTACCGGCATTCCGATCCGCGAGCAGCTCAGTCTGAACTCGGTCGAGTTCGGCTTGCTCACGGCCACGCCGGTCCTCACCGGCGCGCTGTTCCGCCTTCCGCTCGGTATCTGGACCGACCGCCTCGGCGGGCGGCGGCTGATGCTGGCGCTGCTGATCGGCTGCGCCGTGCCGGTGTGGCTGTCCTCCTACGCCACGGCGCTGTGGCATTTCATCCTGCTGGGGCTGGCGCTCGGGCTGGTTGGCGCATCCTTCTCGGTCGGCACGCCCTATGTCGCACGGTTCTTTCCCAAGGAAAAGCGCGGCTTCGCCATGGGCTTTTTCGGCGCCGGCACGGTGGGCGCGGCGCTCAACATGTTCGTGGCGCCGTGGCTGATCTCCGCCTTTGGCTGGCAGACCGTGCCGAAGGTCTACGCCGCCGCCCTGATCGTTACCGCCGTGATCTTCTGGATATTTTCCGCGCCCGATCCGGCACGCGCCGCGACCTCGCCCTCAATGGTCGCCCAGCTTCAGGTGCTGCGCGACCCGCGGGTGTGGAAATACTGTCAGTATTATTCCATCGTCTTCGGCGGCTTCACGGCGCTGTCGATCTGGATGCCGCAGTATTTCAAGTCGGAATATGGGCTCTCGATTGCGCAGGCTTCACTACTCGCCGCGTGTTTCGCTCTTCCGGCAGGCGTTTTCCGTGCCTTCGGCGGATGGCTCTCCGACCGCTTCGGCGCGCACAACGTCACATGGTGGGTGCTGTGGATCGCCTGGATATGCCTGTTCCTGCTCTCCTATCCACGCACCGAACTGACCGTCCATACGGTTAACGGTCCGACCAGTTTCGCCATTGCGGTTCCGGTATGGCTCTTTGCGGTTCTCTTATTCATTCTCGGAATCGCCTTCGCCTGCGGCATGGCCTCGACCTTCAAGTATGTAGGGGACGATTTTCCCGAAAATATGGGTACGGTGTCCGGCATCGTCGGCATGGTCGGCGGCCTTGGCGGCTTCCTGCTGCCAATCATGTTTGGCGCCATTCTGGGCTGGCTCGGAGTAAATTCGAGTTGCTTCATGCTTCTCTATGGGGTCGTATGGGTTTCATTGATCCTGAACTACCTGACCGAGGTGCGACGCGCCCCGGTGATGGGTGAGATCGTCATAGGCGGGGAGGCGACACGGCCGACAGCCCCGCAAGTCTGATACGCATGGGAAAGGAATAGCCAGATGAGCCACTTCCTCGAACGCCTGACCTACCTTTCCCGGCGACGCGAATCCTTTGCCGACGGCCATGGCGAGCTGCGCGATGAGGACCGGCTATGGGAGGAGGGCTACCGGCAACGCTGGCAGCACGACAAAATCGTGCGCTCCACCCATGGCGTGAACTGCACCGGCTCCTGCTCGTGGAAGATCTACGTCAAAAGCGGCGTCGTCACCTGGGAAACCCAGCAGACGGACTATCCGCGCACGCGCCCGGGCATGCCCAACCACGAGCCGCGCGGCTGCTCGCGCGGCGCGTCCTACAGCTGGTATCTCTATAGCGCCAGCCGCATCAAATATCCGATGGTGCGCGGGCGCCTGGTCAAGGCATGGCGCGAGGCGCGCAAGACGCTCGAACCCGTCGAGGCGTGGGCCGCCATCACCGCCGACCAGAAGACGGCGAAAGCCTACAAGGCGATCCGCGGGCGTGGCGGCTTCGTGCGCTCGACCTGGGCCGAAGCGACCGAGATCATCGCCGCCGCCAACGTGCACACGGTGAAGACATTCGGTCCGGACCGTGTCGTCGGCTTCTCGCCGATCCCGGCCATGTCGATGGTGTCATACGCTTCCGGCGCACGCTATCTCAGCCTCATCGGCGGTACGCTTCTGTCTTTCTACGACTGGTATTGCGACCTGCCGCCGTCGAGCCCGCAGACCTGGGGCGAGCAGACCGACGTGCCGGAATCGGCCGACTGGTATAATTCCGGCTACATCATCGCCTGGGGCTCGAACGTGCCGCAGACGCGCACACCCGACGCGCATTTCTTCGTCGAGGCGCGCTACAACGGCACCAATGTCGTGGCCGTCACGCCGGACTATTCCGAGGTGGCGAAGCTTTCGGATCTCTGGCTGCACCCCAAGCAGGGTACGGACGCCGCACTTGCCATGGCCATGGGCCACGTCGTGCTCAAGGAATTCTTCCTCGACCGCAAGACGCCCTATTTCGAGGACTATTGCCGCCGCCTGACCGACCTGCCGATGCTGGTGCGGCTGAGGAAAGACGGCGACCGTTTCGTGCCCGACCGCTATTTGCGCCAGAGCGACCTTGCCGGCGAGAAGAAAGGGCGCCGCAAGGCGTCGGCTTCCGACCGGGCCGCCTGGAAGACGGTGGCGGTCGCCGAAGAGAGCGGCGATCTCGTCGTGCCGCAGGGCTCGATCGGCTACCGCTGGCCGGCCGACGGTGAGCCGAAGGGCCGCTGGAACCTGGAGGAGAAGGACGGCGAGACCGGCGCCGAAGCGCGGCTGGGCCTCAGCCTCGTCGACCGCCGCGACGCGGTGGCGCCGGTCGCCTTCCCGTATTTCGGCGGTACGCCACATCCGCATTTCGCTGGCAACGACCAGGGCGGAGACGTGCTGGTGCGCAACGTGCCGGTGCGCCGCATTAAGCTGGCCGATGGCGAGAGCTACGTCGCCACCGTCTTCGACCTACTGTGCGCCAACTACGGGCTCGACCGTGGGCTGGGCGGCGATTGCGCCAAGAGCTTCGACGACAACGTGCCCTATACGCCGGCCTGGCAGGAGACGATCACCGGCGTCTCGGCCGCTCACGCCGTCGAAGTGGCGCGCGGCTTCGCGAAGAATGCTGAGAAGACCAAGGGCCGCTCGATGGTCATCATCGGCGCGGGCATGAACCACTGGTACCACCAAGACATGGGCTACCGCTCGATCATCAACATGCTGATGCTGTGCGGCACCGTCGGCGTCTCCGGCGGCGGCTGGGCGCACTATGTCGGGCAGGAGAAGCTCAGGCCGCAGACCGGCTGGACGATGCTCGCCTTCGCGCTCGACTGGGTGCGGCCGCCGCGCCACATGAACGGCACCTCCTTCTTCTACGCGCATTCCGACCAGTGGCGTTACGAGAAGCTCGACGTCTCGGAACTCCTGTCGCCGCTCGCCGATCCCGCGCCCTATCGCGGTTCGATGATCGACCTCAACGTCCGGGCCGAGCGCATGGGCTGGCTGCCTTCGGCGCCGCAGCTCAACGTCAACCCGCTGCGGCTCGCGGATGAGGCGGAAAAGGCCGGCGTCGAGGTCAGGGACCATGTCGTCGCCGGCCTGAAATCCGGCAAGCTTTCCATGGCTTGCGAGGACCCGGACAATCCGGTCAATTTCCCGCGCAATCTGTTCATCTGGAGGTCGAACCTGTTCGGCTCATCCGGCAAGGGGCACGAATATTTCCTGCGCCACTTCCTCGGCACCCGGCACGGCTTGCAGGGCAAGGACCTTGGCGAGGAAGGGCGCGAGAAGCCAACCGAGATCGAATGGCGCGATCCGGCACCGGAAGGCAAGCTCGACCTCGTGGTGACGCTGGATTTCCGCATGTCGACGAGTTGTCTCTATTCCGACGTCGTGCTGCCGACCGCCACATGGTATGAGAAGAACGACCTCAACACCTCCGACATGCACCCCTTCATCCATCCGCTGTCGGCGGCGGTGGACCCGGTGTGGGAGGCGAAAAGCGACTGGGAAACCTACAAGGCCATCGCCAAACGCTTTTCCGAACTGGTAGAGGGCCATCTCGGCGTCGAGCGCGACGTGGTGCTTACACCGATCCAGCACGACACGCCTGCCGAGATAGCCCAGCCCTTCGAGGTGCAGGACTGGAAGAAAGGCGAATGCGATCTCGTGCCAGGCGTCACAGCGCCGCAGATCGCGGTCGTCGAGCGAGATTATCCAAATACGTACCGCCGCTACACTGCGCTTGGACCGCTTGCCGACAAACTCGGCAATGGCGGCAAGGGCATTTCGTGGAACGCCGAAGCCGAGGTGAAAGGACTCGGCGGACTGAACCACCGCGTGAATGACGGCGGCCCGACCGACGGGCGGCCGCGCATCGACAGTGATATCGATGCCGCCGAGACCGTCATGTACCTGGCGCCGGAGACGAACGGCGAGGTGGCGGTGAAGGCCTGGGCCGCGCTGAGCAAGATAACCGGACGCGACCACGCCCACCTCGCCGAGACGCGGGAAGACGAAAAAATCCGCTTCCGCGATATCCAGGCGCAGCCGCGCAAGATCATCTCGTCGCCGACATGGTCCGGCATCGAGAGCGAGCACGTCTCCTACACGGCCGGCTACACCAACGTGAACGAATTGATCCCCTGGCGCACGATCAGCGGCCGCCAGCAGTTCTATCAGGACCATCGCTGGTTCCGCGACTTCGGCGAGAGCTTCGCCGTCTACCGCCCGCCGATCGATACGCGCACGGCCGCCGCCATGCTCGGCAAGAAGGCGAACGGCGAAACCGAGATCGTCCTCAACTTCATCACGCCGCACCAGAAATGGGGCATCCACTCGACCTATACCGACAACCTCATCATGCTCACCCTGTCGCGGGGCGGGCCGATCGTGTGGCTGTCGGAGACGGACGCGAAGAAGGCCGGCATCGTCGACAACGACTGGATCGAGCTGTTCAACCTGAACGGCGCGATCGCTGCGCGCGCGGTGGTCAGCCAGCGCGTGCAGGAAGGCATGTGCATGATGTACCATGCGCAGGAGAAGATCGTGAACGTGCCTGGCTCGCAGATCACCGGCCAGCGCGGCGGCATCCACAATTCGGTGACGCGCACGGTCTTGAAGCCCACCCACATGGTCGGCGGTTACGCGCAGCTTTCCTATGGCTTCAACTACTACGGCACCGTCGGCTCCAACCGCGACGAGTTCGTCGTGGTCCGCAAGCTCGTCAAGGTCGAATGGCTCGACCATTCCAATCCCGTCGATCCGGTTGCCGAGGAGGCCGCATCATGAAGATCCGCGCGCAGATCGCGATGGTGCTCAACCTCGACAAGTGCATCGGCTGCCATACCTGCTCCGTCACCTGCAAGCAGGTGTGGACCTCGCGGCAGGGCATGGAATACGCCTGGTTCAACAATGTCGAGACCAAGCCCGGCATCGGCTATCCCAAGGACTGGGAGAACCAGGAGCGTTGGAAGGGCGGCTGGAAGCGCAGGAAGAACGGCAAGATCGTGCCGAAGCAGGGCGGCAGGCTGGCCGTGCTCGCCAACATCTTCGCCAATCCGAACCTGCCCGAGATCGACGACTATTACGAGCCCTTCACCTTCGACTACGAGCATCTGCAGAAGGCGCCCGAACTGCCGACCGCACCGGTGGCCCGGCCGCTGTCGCTGGTCACCGGCAGGCCGATGGAAAAGATCGAATGGGGGCCGAACTGGGAGGAAATCCTCGGCGGCGAGTTCGATAAGCGCAGCCAGGACTACAATTTCGAGGCGGTGCAGAAGGACATCTACGGCCAATTCGAGAACACCTTCATGATGTACCTGCCGAGGCTGTGCGAGCACTGCCTCAACCCGAGCTGCGTCGCCTCCTGCCCCTCCGGCTCGATCTACAAGCGCGAGGAGGACGGCATCGTCCTCATCGACCAGGACAAGTGCCGCGGCTGGCGCATGTGCGTGTCGGGCTGCCCCTACAAGAAGATCTATTACAACTGGACTTCGGGGAAGGCGGAGAAGTGCATCTTCTGCTATCCTCGCATCGAGGCGGGCCAGCCGACCGTCTGTTCGGAGACCTGCGTCGGCCGTATCCGCTATCTCGGCGTTCTGCTCTACGATGCCGACGGCATTGAGAAGGCGGCGTCTGTCGAGGACGAGCAGGACCTTTACGAGGCGCAGCTCAAGCTGTTCCTCGACCCGAGCGATCCTGCCGTCATTGAGCAGGCCCGCGCCGACGGCATCGCCGACAACTGGATCGAGGCGGCACAGCGGTCGCCAGCCTACAAGATGGCTGTGGACTGGAAGATCGCCTTCCCGCTGCATCCGGAATACCGCACGCTGCCGATGGTCTGGTACGTGCCGCCGCTGTCACCGATCCAGTCTCACGCCAATGCCGGTGCCATCGACACGATCGGCGAGATCCCGGACGTTCGCTCGCTTCGCATACCGGTGCGCTACCTCGCCAACCTGCTTACTGCCGGCGCCGAGGCTCCAATCGTCTCTGCGCTCGAGCGGCTACTGGCGATGCGCATCTACTTCCGCCAGCGGCAGTTGGGCGAGGGCGACGGTGCAGCCGTGCTGGCGCAGGCCGAGCTGTCGAAGGCACAGGTCGAGGACATGCACCGCTACCTCGCCATCGCCAACTATGAAGACCGCTTCGTCATTCCGACCAGCCATCGCGAGGAGGCGGAGGATGCTTACGGGCTGAAGGGCTCGTGCGGTTTCACCTTTGGCAACGGCTGCGACTACGGCCCGCCGCATTCCTCGCTGTTCGGCGGCAAGATGGGGCGGCGCAAGCTCACCCCGTTCCGGCCGCTGGATACGTGAGGGCATGGCGATGCTGATCTTCAAGGCGTTCAGCGCGCTGTTGTCCTATCCGAGCGCCGAGATGCGTCAGGCGCTGCCCGAGATCGCCGGGGTGATACGCGCCTCGAAGCTCGTCGGCCCAGCAGAGCGCCAGGCGCTGCTTGCCCTGGTCGCCGAGATTGGCGAGGGCGACCTGCTGATAGCGGAAGAACGCTATGTCGATCTCTTCGACCGCGGCCGGGCGCTTTCGCTGCATCTGTTCGAGCACCTGCATGGCGACGGGCGCGACCGGGGTGCCGCCATGGTCGAGTTGAAGGCGCTCTACGCCGGAGCTGGTTTCGAGTTAACCGCTTCGGAATTGCCCGATTACCTGCCGGTGGTGCTGGAATATCTGAGTCAGCGCGACATTGCGGAGGCCCGCGACATGCTCTCGGACTGCGCCAAAATCCTGGCCTCCATCGCGCGTTCGCTATTGGCGCGACAGAGCCGCTATGCAGCCGTGCCGCAGGCGCTTCTCGTCATCGCCGGCGAGAAGCCGCTGGAGGCAGTGGACGTGAAGCCGGTCCGGGAACCGGCGGATATGCTCGACCGCGACTGGGCCGAACGGCCCGCCTTTGCCGACGCCGGCCCATCCGGCGGCGGATCCACGGCCCGATAGGGAAGGAGGCTCCACATGCTTGCCAATTCCTACGTCAACACGCTGCTGTTTGGGGTCTACCCCTATATCTGCCTCGTCGTGCTGCTGATTGGTAGCCTCATCCGCTTCGATCGCGAACCCTACACCTGGAAAAGCGATTCCTCGCAGATGTTGCGCAAGCGCGAACTGCGCCTTGGCTCAAACCTCTTTCACTACGGCGTCATCGTCGTCATTCTCGGCCATTTCGCCGGCTTCCTGGCGCCGCACTGGGCGGTGGACTGGGCGCTGTCGCCGGTCGCCCACCAGCTGCTGGCGATGGTGGTGGGCGGCATCGCCGGGCTGACCGCCATCGTCGGCCTGACGATCCTCATCCACCGGCGCCTTTCCGATCCGCGCATCCGGCTCAATAGCCGCAAATGGGATATCGCTATTACCCTGATGCTATGGCTGCAGCTTCTGCTTGGCCTGCTCACCGTGCCGCTGTCCGCCTTCCACATGGACGGCGAGCTATTCGAGACCCTGACCGGCTACGTCAAGGGCATCGTCACCCTCGACGGCGGAGCGGCAGCCCTGATGGTGGGCGTGCCGTTGACCTACAAGCTGCACATCCTGCTCGGCTTCACGCTGTTCCTGGTCTCGCCGTTCACACGCATGATCCATATCTGGAGCGGGGCAGGGGCGCTCTCCTACCTGTTCCGGCCCTACCAGATCGTGCGCACGCCGAAGACCCGCGCCGAGGAACCGACACGGCCATGATTCTGTCGGTGAACGGCATGGCGGTGGCGGTCGAGGCCGATGCCCTGCCAGAATTCGCCGCCGCGCGCGAACTCCTGCGGCAACGGGCGGTGGAGGTCGGCCTGCTTGACGCGGCTGTCGAGGACGAAGCAGAGATCGACAGTACGATCGAGGCGCTGCTGGAGAAGGAAGTGGCGACCCCGGTTCCCACCGAGGCCGAGTGCCGCCGCTACTACGAGCAGAATCCAACCGAGTTCGAGAGCGGCGATCTCGTCCATGCTCGCCACATCCTGTTCCAGGTGACGCCGCAGGTGAACGTGCCACAGATGCGAGCGCGCGCCGAAGAAGCGCTGAACACGCTGCTTGCCGAGCCGGACCGCTTCGCCGCCATGGCCGCCGAACTGTCGAACTGCCCGTCCGGCGAGCAGGGTGGCAATCTCGGCCAGGTCAGCCGCGGCGACATGGTGCCCGAGTTCGAAAAAGCTCTTTTCAAGTTCGGAGCTTCGGGAATCCTGCGCGATCTCGTCAAGACGCGCTACGGTTTCCACATCGTCGCCGTCGACCAGCGCATTCCGGGCCACAGGCTGCCGTTCGACGTCGTCCAGGAACAGATCGCCGCGCGGCTTCGATCCCGCGTAGAGGAAAAAGCGCTGCGCCAGTATGTCAGCGTTCTCGCCGGACAGGCCGAGATCGAGGGGGTTCAGCTCGAGGCGAGCGAATCGCCGCTGGTGCAGTAAGGCCCGCAAACCGGCGAACGGAAACCACTTCGCTGGTGAAGAAGTTTGCGCTTAAACAAAGTCAAGCGAGGTGAGGCGGCTAGAGTTCGGGCCAAGCCAGCCCGATGGGATATCTTCAACGAATATCCTTCAGCACGGGCGTTCGTCGGTAAAGGCCTGTGCCTAATGGCGTCGACCAGGCCGGTCGCCGAAACGTCCATGGCGACGTCTCGATGGTTTTGACGCGCCATCCATCATGGAAGGCGATGCGAGGAAACGGCCATGATGGGCACCGCGCTATCGCGCTGGACAATGTCATATTTCACAGCAGCCCTGGCCTTCCTTGTCGGCGCCCAGGTGCTGATGATCGCCGGATACGGCTTTCCCGCGGTGCCGGCTGAGGCGCCCGAGACGCTGACCCTCGTCCACATGGTCACGATCGGGTGGCTCAGCCTTTTGATGTGCGGGGCGCTGTTCCAGTTCGTGCCGGTGCTGATTGCGCAGCCGCTACGCGGGGGACGGCTGGTGCTGCCGGCGCTGATATGCCTTTTGAGCGGGCTCGCCTTCCTTCTGGCCGGGTTCCTGCAACTGGCGGGCACGATCGACACCGACCTTCCGCTGCTCGCCGTCGCGGGCATGCTCCTGCCGGCGGGTTTCCTGCTCGTCGTCGGCGTACTCGTCGGCACGCTCCTGCGCGCGAACCTGACGCTTCCGGCGCGTTTCGTCGCCGCGGGTCTGGCTTGCGTGCTTGTCACCGTGACTCTCGGTGCGCTTTTTGCGTTGCTGCTTTCGGGCTTCCTGCCTGCGCTGGCGGGGCTCGACTTTCGGACCCACGCGCTCCCCGTCCATATCGCGGTCGGGCTTGGCGGATGGCTGACATTCACCGCGATCGGCGTCTCCTATCGCCTGCTGCCCATGTTCATGCTGTCGCCGGACGGAGAGCGCGCCAGCAGCCGGGTGGTCTGGTGGAGCGGGATCGCCGCCCTGGTCCTGATCGCCTTGGCCTCGCCGATCGTCGCCATGGTGGAAGGGACAGGCTTGATGGCGACACCCGACACGGCGACCGGGTTAGCCGCGACGCTGGGATTGGTCTCCCTTATCCTCTACGGTGTAGATCTCGCCTTCTTCTATCGTCATCGCAAGCGCCGTGTCATTGAATTGAACAGCCGTGCCGCCCAAGGCGCCTTGCTTGCTCTGATATTGTCGGCGCTATTGCTGCTTGCGCTTCTTGCGACCGGGACGTTGGGTCAGCACGTCGGTGCGCTTCTCTATCTCGTCGCATTCGGCTGGCTGTCCGGACTCGGTCTCTCGCAACTCTACAAAATCGTGCCGTTCCTGACGTGGCTGGAATGCTACGGTCCGGTCATGGGAAAAAAGCCGACGCCGCGCGTGCAGGATCTCGTTGTGGAGCGGCGAGACCGCGTCTGGTTCGCGCTTTATTTCCTCGGCGTGCTGAGCGGCACGGGAGCCCTGCTCGTCAACCAGCCTGACGTATTCCGTGTCGCAGCCGGCGCGACACTGCTCGCGACGCTGGCCATTGTCGTCGAGCTTGTTCTGGCGCGCCGCCTCTACAATGTGGAGGACGGCAAGCGCCTGCCCGACGGGACGTCCCGGCCGCGCCTTTTCCTTCCCAGTCCATAGTGACGACAGACGAACCGGAGACAGCAATGACCCAACCCCACTACGAACTCGACGTCCGGCCGATCCTTCGGGAAGGCGGGGAGCCTTTCCTCGCCGTCATGCAGGCGGTGGACGCGCTTGCTCCCGGCCAGAGCCTGCGACTGCTGGCGACCTTCAAGCCGATTCCGCTGTTTCATGTTCTCGGCAGCCGTGGTTTCGAGCCTACGGCACGCGAGATCGGCAACGGCGACTGGGAGGTGATCTTCACGCCGACCGAAAGTCAGTCCGGCGGCGAGGCTTCACAAGCCGAGTCGGCAAACAATAGGGTCGACAAGGCAGACGAAGCTTGGCCTGAACCCGTCATAGAACTTAACAATTGCGATCTCGATCCGCCCGAACCAATGGTTAGGACACTCGAAGGCGTCGAGACTCTATCGCCTGGGCAGACGCTGGCGGCGCTCCTGCCACGCGAGCCGCTGTTTTTGTTCAAGGAACTTGAGTCGCGTGGTCATCTGTGGCGTGGCTCTTTCGATCCCGAAGGGCACTATCGAATTGTGATACGGCGAGGCTGACCGGGATCTCCCTGCGGAGTTTGTCGATACGCAACGATCTTCTGCGTCCCTTCGCTAAAGTGTGCATTGCTTTGACCAGGATAGCGAAAATGGGAAGCCTCTTTGACCGAGATATGACGATGGACGAGATCATGCGCAGATGGCCGGCAACCATCCGTGTAGTCCTTCGCAACGGCATGCTGTGCGTTGGCTGTCCAATCGCCCCCTTTCATACGCTTGCGGAGGCCGCGCGCGAGCACGAACTGGATGAGGTGGCGTTACGCCATGCGCTGGAAGCAGCGGTGTCTTCCAAAACGAAATCAAGGACGGTTATGTCTTCTCCGTCCGGCCTTCAGCGAGCATGAGCAGCCGATGCGGCTCGACAACAGTCACCTTCTGACGTCCGCTTCTTACCAGGCCCTGTTCCTCCCAAGCCGTGAGAAGGCGGCTGACCGTATGCAAGGTCGTGCCGGTCATTTCCGCAATATCTTGCCGCGAAAGCGGAAAGTCGATCAGAAGGCCCTCGTCCGTCCGTTTGCCTGACTGGCGCACGAGTTTGAGCAAGGCGTGGGCAACCCGCTGATCGACCTGCTCCGTTGACATCTCGACCACGCGCGCGTGGGCATCCTGCAGCCTGTTGCCGACGGTCCGGTAAGTGTTGGCGCCGAAATTCGGGAAAGCCGAAGCAAATTCCGACCACATGCCACTCGGCCACGCAAGCACCACGCAATCAACGACGGCGATGGCGCTGGCCGGATAGGTCGTGCGCCCGAGCGCGCTCGCGATTCCCATCAGTTCGCCTGGGCTGATATAGCGCACGGTGACTTCTTCGCCGTCAGGCGTGGTCTTGATGACGCGCACATATCCGTCCAACAAAAGAAAGAACGAATGCGCATCTTGTTCTTGGTCGAAGACCGCGTGGTCCTTTGTGATGCGCAACGCACGCGCCTGACCGATCATGCGGTCGAGTTCCGTCGGGTTCAAACCCTCGAATGGCGCCATATGGGCGATCAGTGAGCGATCGAGGCGACTCATTATGCGTTCCGATTCTTCCGTAATTTGGTCTGCGAGTTTTCGCCTAGCATGTCATGCGCACGCCGGTCGCCGCAAGCGGTCCGGGCTGCGGCGTTTTCCGCGCGGGTCCTCGTCGCATCCATTTCTCCGATTGAATCGAGCAAGTATTTTGCGCCGCATCAAAGAAGAGTGCGCTGCAACAATTATTCTCCTGACCATAGAAACGGGCAACTTCACGAAGGAGATTTGAGATGTTGACCAGACGCGAAGCTCTCTTGGGCACCGCCGCCGGGGCGGCGACGGCCGCCTTGTTCGCCGCCATGGCGGCAACTCCGGTTTTGGCAGAGGTGCGGGCAGGAGACATTTCAACCCTGCCGCGCGAGAAGGTCACGCTGGTCGCGCCGCCTTTCGTTCATGAACATCAGCAGGTCGCCATTGGCGGCCCGAAGATCGTCGAGTTCCAGTTGACGGTCAAGGAGCAGACGATGGTCATCGACGATGACGGCACGACGATGCAGGCCATGACCTACAACGGATCGATCCCTGCACCGATGATGGTCGTGCACGAGGGCGACTACCTCGAACTGACGCTGGTCAACCCCGAAACGAACGAGATGCCGCACAATGTCGACTTCCACGCCGCCACGGGCGCGCTCGGCGGCGCCAAGCTGCTGGACGTCAACCCCGGCGAGCAGGCGACGATCCGCTTCAAGGCGACGAGAGCCGGCACCTTCGTCTATCATTGCGCGCCTGCGGGGATGATCCCATGGCATGTTGTGTCGGGCATGAGCGGCACGGTGATGGTGCTGCCTCGCGATGGCCTGAAGGACGAGGCGGGCAAGCCGCTGAAGTACGACCGCATCTATTATGTCGGCGAGAACGAGTTCTACATTCCCCGCGACGAGAACGGGAAGTTCAAGAAGTTCGACTCCCTCGGCGACAGCTACGACGAGACGCTGAAGGTGATGCGCGGGCTGATCCCCACCCACGTCGTCTTCAACGGCAAGGTCGGCGCGCTCACCGGCGACAACGCGATGAAGGCCAGCGTCGGCGAAACGGTGCTGTTCGTGCATTCGCAGGCCAACCGCGACACGCGCCCGCACATCATCGGCGGCCACGGCGACCATGTGTGGGAACAGGGCAAGTTCGCCAACCCGCCGGCCAAGGATCTGGAAACCTGGTTCGTGCGTGGCGGATCGGCGGGAGCGGCGCTCTACACCTTCCTGCAGCCGGGCATCTACGCCTACGTGAACCATAACCTCATCGAGGCCGCCGAACTCGGCGCCACCGCCCACATCATGGTGGAAGGCAAGTGGAACGACGACCTCATGGCGCAGGTCAGGGCGCCGGCACCGATCGCCAGCTACTGACAGGAGCAGCGGGGAAAGCGGGGCGGCCTGTCGCACGTTCGGCAGGCCGCCTTTTTCTTTGAAAGGACATCATCATGAAAGCCCGTGTTCCGGCGAGCATCGCGTTCGTCGCGGCGGCACTCGCCGCGGCCACATCCACGCTTTCGATCGTACAGCATTCCGGTCGCGCGCCGGTCGCGGCCAGGCTTGCGCCGGTCGAGACAGTCACCGTCGTGCCGGGAACGTTTTCCTTCCGGTTGCCAGGTGAATATCTTCAGGCCGGCCGGCCGGTCGATGCGCCGACGCGCATTGTCAGCTTCCAGGCCGGCTTCGAGGTCATGAAGTATCAGGTCGGTGCGGGCGACTATGCGCGCTGCGTCACGGACGGAGCCTGCGAAGCGGCGAACGGCAATGCCACGGGCGACACGCCGGTAACCGGGGTCAGCTATCGCGACGCGGAAGCCTACGCGGCCTGGCTCTCCCGCCGGACCGGCGAGTCATGGCGTCTGCCGACCGACGAGGAATGGAGCTTCGCCGCCGCTGAGCGCCTGCATGACGACGCGCTCGGCCTCGCCGACGACGGCAATCCCGCCATCCGCTGGCTGGCACGCTACCGCAGCGAGGCCGCCGGCAAGGCCGAGCGCGACCCGCAGCCGAAGCCGCGAGGCCATTTCGGCGCCAACAGCAAGGGCGTCTTCGATATCGGCGGCAATGTCTGGGAATGGACGTCGACATGCTATGTGAACGCCGCCCTTAGGGCTGACGCAACTGTCGAGCAGAGCGTGGAGAATTGCGGCGTGAGGGTAGCAGACGGCCGGCACCGCGGCTACATGTCGACCTTCATTCGCGACGGCAAGAGCGGTGGTTGTGCCGCCGGGCTGGCCCCAGACAATCTCGGCATCCGCTTGGTGCGCGATTCGCCTTCGTCGGTGGCCGTGCTGAAATGGCTGCGAGCAAAGCGCGCAGGCTGAGCTCTAGAGGATAGCGTGTCCTTGCACGCGCAGTCTCTATCGTCGACGGTGTCTGAATCGACGTTGAGCTCCGCCCAGAAAATTGCCGACTACCGTGGCTCTACAGTCAGGCTCACCGTTCGAATGACCAACTCGTCAGTTCTCCGCGCCAGGCGATGAATTCTTCTCCGTGCAACTCCCAGCCCACTTCGCCCGAGAAGGGTAACCATCGGCCCGCATGTCTTCTGTAGTTGGAAAATCGGCCGCTCCAAGGTCGTTCGACGAAGCGACACCTTCTTTGCGAGGGCGATCCGGCGCGAAAACCGAAAAGATCCTGCCTTCGCGGTCAAGGCCGATTTCAATCTCGGCACGGGCCGACCCTGAGTCGAGAGAGACGGAAAGCCTATCTTGGTCAAGAACTCGCCAAACTAGATACGGGTTCTGCAGGATGGCGTCCGGCGCCCAAGCAAGTTCCGCCAGGTATCGCATCATTTCGCCCTTCACCACTTGCGGGTCGGGCGGAGCGCTCGCAACGGGAATCCATCCGAGGGCTTTGACCGCCAAATGCGGTTCTCCTCCTTTCAGAGCATCCGTCACGGAAATAAGGCCGGAACGGTTCCGGCGGTCCATTCGAATTCCGGACGCTGCAGCAGAATCCTTTGGACCGCCGAAAAATGCATTGTGCGTGCTTCGGATTTATCCTGCATGGTTCCGGATTGCGTCAGTCGGACCGCGATGCAGAATTCTGGGCTGGCGCCGAGCCGGTGTGCCAGGTCCATCACTGCTGTAGGTAGATTCATTCAGGAACCGTGATCTCGGAAATCGCCTCGATGGGAACGGCTATCCGCTCGCGCGACTACACACCCTTCCCAGCAGATGTCCGCCGGGCAACGTGGAGCCGATGACACGACAAGTCGTGCGCCCGGCTCCAACAGTTGCCACACAACGCCCATATTGGACGATTGGGTGATTTCAACTTCGCTTCCCCGTGACCATTCGCACGAGTAGATCGCGACCTTCATCCTCTCCGACGCGCACTTTCGACCGCAACAGCATGCCGCCGAAAAGCGCAACATATCCGAGGAAGCCTGCCGACCAGGCGGCAGCGGAGAGGTATAGCAAAATCTCCTGTGCGGGGTGAAAAGCAGCGCACACTCGCAGAACGCCGGCGAGCAGGACCGCTGCGAAGACTGAACAGCCATCCACGCCTGCCCGCAGTTCGCGCCCGGTATGCCCAAGCGTGGCGCGCATCATCACCGCAAGCGTCATGCACCCGATCGCGCCAACGCCGAAGGCGTGCAAACCGGCGGCGGGTGGAACTGACGGCAAGATGGTTGCTAAGCCGGCAAAAATAAGTCCGACAGGCAGGAAGACATAGGCCAGATGCAGCATAAGCACCAGCGGATCGCGCAAAGTACGATCGCCTGCCCAGCGGCCTAGGCGGACGGCGTTGAGCAGGGCGGAAGTGAGCAAGGCTGCCCCGGTAATCACGCCATTGGGAAAAGCGGTCCATGCGATCAGGGAGATAGCGGAGATCGCGATAACGACGGTGTCATAACGCCCGACTGGAACAGGCAGCCGACCTGGATTTCGCCGCACGAGCCAGTTTCGGGTGAAGCTCGGAATGATACGCCCGCCTATGATCATAATGAGGAGGACCACCGCGCCGATGCCGAGGCGCCGGCTGATATCGGACAGCCCGTTGAAATGCGCCTCCAGATGGAAGAGTAGATTGGCAACGAACAGCACACTGACGGGAGCTAACACCTTGAGGTTGCGCCAGTTGCGGCCGGCCACGATCTCCACCGCTGCGGCCATAGCGACGGCGAACAAGAAGGCGCTGTCCGTCGCTGCCGCGGCAATCCAGCCGATCAAGCTCGAAAAGAACACGGCGAAGCGTCCTGCAAGCCACAGAAGCACAAGCACCAGCAGGGGCATGCCCTGCACAGGTAGGCGGCCCGTCCAGTTCGGGATCGCGGTCAGCAGGAAGCCGGTCACTACTGCGGCGATATAGCCGAACAGCATCTCGTGAATGTGCCAGTCGACGGGCGCGAACAGGCTTGCGGTATCCAGGAGCCCATAGAACAAGGGCAACCAGAACAAGATCGCTATGCCAGCGTTAAGCGCGCCAAGCAGGAAAAAAGGCCGGAAGCCGTAAGAAAGAATGGCCGGGTAGTTCCCTGGCTTTGTGCGCGGGATCGCCATGCAAGCTTCATTCAAGAAATCGGGAGTTGGAGACGGGGCTGCCCCAGACAACGTCGAAGCAGCCTTCTGTCAGAACGATCGACAGATCAATGGCCGCCTGCAGCCTTTTCGAGAAGCTCGGCCATGACTTTTTTCGCCTTGCCGGGCTGCTTGGCTGTCTTTGCCTGCTCCAGGTTCACCGGTTTGCCGACGACAATCAGCGCCACCATGCCCATACCATAGTGCGGTACGCATTTGACGCCGTAGACGCCTTCCTTGTCGACCGTGACGGTAATCGGCTTGCTGATCTCGCCCTTGAAGGACTGTGCGCCCTCCGGGACCATCCCGTCGATGCTGGCGGCATCGTGGCCTTTGTCGGTCGGGACAAACGTCACGGTATCGCCGGGAGCGGCTTCGATATAGTTCGGCTCGAAAACCATGACGCCGTGTTCGCCCTTGTTGAGAAGTTGGACCTGATGGTCCGCCGCATTCGCGACGCCGGTTGCCATCATGGCAGCCACAGCCGTTGCGATGAAGGTTATATGTCTCATTGTCATGCCTTTCTGCGTTGCAACAATTGTTTGTTGCGCTGCTTCTATAGCGGACATCCATGGTCAACTTTGCTTAAGCGCAAACACGGGCGACGTGGCACGCCTGCGGGAAGGTGGAGCGAAGGCGCTTCATGCGCGCAATAGGCGCCGGGTAGCCCAGGACGCTGGCGCCGCGCGTTCCGGGGTTTAATTGTGGAATAGTTGACGGAATAGAGGCTTCCGGCTCATTCGCTCTCGAGATCTCTCACAATGGCGAGACGCTTTACCGCGATGGTCGCGAGAGCCTGCGCCCGATCCCGGGCCGCCTGCGAAAGCAGGTGTTCACCGGCATCGATATAATAATCCGCCAGCCATTCGCAGAGCGCATCCAGCGAGCGTGGCGGCGTGGGGGCAACCGGGGCGGGATCTTGGAGCGGGTCCGATGCGAGATCGAGTGAAATCATACGCGCCTCAAGAGCGAGGTCGCGGTACCTGTTCTTGTTCGCATTCATGTCGGCATATTCCTCAAGACGGGTGCAGACCTCCATTTCGAGGCTGGCCAAGTCGCAGGTTTCCCGGATGACCCGCCCTGGGCGGTGTTGCTTGAAAAAGGCCTTCCGTCGCTCGCGTCGCAGCGTCTTCGCATGCTCGAGCTCCTCGCGCGCCATTCGCTCGGCGGCCTGCCGTATTTCCGGCGATGGTCCATGCGCTGCGACATAGGACCAGAAGGCAAAGGCGCGTTCCTCGTTGCGTACCGCAACGGCCCACGAACGATAGGCGTCTATTAGTTCGGGCGCTACGAGTTCTAGGCTCTCGTCGTCAAACACACCTTCGGTGTCCGCCCCGTGAGCCGGAGGGCGTGGGGCATGATGCAAAACCTGCTCGGACCAATCCGAGACCATCTCGATATGACCCGTCTCTTCGCGCACGAGACGATCGAATACTTCGGAAAGTTCCTGGCGGCCGGCAGCTCGCATGCGCTCTCCCAAGGCGGCATATCGTTCTGCAGATTCCTTTTCCATTGCCATGGCGACCGCCAGAAGTTCGTCCATCGAGCGGATCGATGCCGTCGGCTCAGATGTCAGGCGGGTCATCACGTGGTCCTCTTCGTTGACGCACAACATACCGACGCTTTCCGAGACCACGTTTGCGTTGGATCAAAGAATCGTCCGCCAAAACCATCGACATGTGCGCCCTGAGACCGGTCACGCCAGGAGCGGCCGGCGGAAGGGAATGCATGCCGTTACACACGTTCACGACCGGGACGAAGGCCGCCGCGTCGCGCCATGCCGGCGGCGCATCGCTGCGTGTGGTGGTGTTCGTCCTCGTCGCGGTGTCGTCGCTTTTTCTTTCGGCGCCGCAGGGACTGGCCGACGAGAGCCTGCAACACTTTCTCTCCGCCACGCAGCCGAATGAACTGATCCAGGGCGCCGACGCATACGGCACGGCCGAGGGCAGCCCGCCGCTGGTGCCCGTCCTGTCGAACGGCAAGGCGGTCGGCTACGCCTATCTCAACACGGATTTCACCAGCGCCGTCGGTTATTCCGGCAAGCCGATCCGCATCCTTGTGGGCATCGACCCGAAAGGCGTCGTCCGCGGCATCAAGCTGGTCGAGCACAAGGAGCCGATCGTGCTGATCGGCATCCCGCAGGAAAAGGTCGTCGCCGCGCTGAATTCGCTGATCGGCAAGGATCTCGGCCGGGTAGCCGCCGGCCAGGAACAGCTTCCGCAGGTAGACATCGTCAGCGGCGCCACCGTCACCGTGCTGGTGATGAGCGACAGCGTCGTGCGCTCGGCGGTAAAACTGATCCGCAGCGGCCGCCTGGGCCAGACGGGCGCCTTCGCCGCCGGTGCCTCCACGGCGCCGGCCATGGTCGTGGACCCGACTGTATCGGGAGCGAGCGACTGGAGCACGCTGGTCGGCGACGGCTCCGTGCGCAGCCTCAGGCTGACCGTCGGCGAGGTGACCAAGGCTTTCGCTGACGCCGGACAGCAGCAGGCGGCCGAGCGGCCGGAAACCGGCAACCCCGAAGATCGCTTCATCGACCTCTATGTCGCGCCGGTCAGCGTGCCCGCCATCGGCCGCAGCCTGCTGGGCGACGTCGTCTACGACCGGTTGCAGAAGAAGCTGAAGCCGGGCCAGCAGGCCGTCGTCGTGGCCGGCGAAGGCGCCTATTCCTTCAAGGGCTCGGGTTATGTGCGCGGCGGTATCTTCGACCGAATCGAGCTGATGCAGGACGGCCAGGGCGTGCGCTTCCGTGACCGCAACCACACGCGGCTCGGCGATCTTGCCGCCGAGGGCGCGCCGCACCTACGCGAGATTGCCCTGTTCACGGTGCCGGACGAGTTTGCGCTCAATCTTTCCGAGCCGTGGGAACTGCAATTGCTCGTCCAGCGCAGCTTCGGCGCGCGCGACAAGGCCACCTTGCCTTTCGACCTCAGTTACACGCTTCCTACCCGCTACCTGAAGGCGGCGCCGGTGAAGACGGTGCAGCCCACACCCCGGGCGGCCACGTCGGAGCAACAGGTGGGCAGGCCCACGGCGAGCGAGCCGGTCACACAGGGCTTCGCCGAGGAAGAGCCCCTGTGGGTGACGATCTGGAAGCTGAACGCCGTCAAGATCGGCATCACCGTCGCCGCCCTTATTGTGCTCACCGCCATCTTCTTCTTCCAGAACTGGCTGGTAAGCCGGCCCCGCCTGTTCGCCTGGGTCAGGCGCGGCTACCTTTTGTTCACGCTGGTCTGGCTCGGCTGGTACGCCAACGCCCAGCTTTCCGTCGTCAACGTGCTGACCTTCGTCAATTCGCTCGTCACCGGCTTCAGCTGGGAGTTCTTCCTCGCGGCACCGCTGATCTTCATCCTGTGGGCGGCGGTGGCGGCGGGCCTGCTGTTCTGGGGCCGGGGGCCTTTCTGCGGCTGGCTGTGCCCGTTCGGCGCCTTGCAGGAACTCACCAACAATCTCGCCCAATGGCTGAAGGTGCCGCAGGTCAAGCTGCCCTTCGGCCTGCACGAGCGGCTGTGGCCGATCAAGTACATGATCTTCCTCGGCCTGTTCGGCCTGTCGCTGTATTCCGTCGCGCTGGCCGAGACCTACGCCGAGGTCGAGCCGTTCAAGACGGCGATCATCCTGAAGTTCGCGCGCGGCTGGCCCTTCGTCGTCTTCGCGCTGGCGCTGCTGGCGGCGGGGCTGTTCATCGAGCGCTTCTACTGCCGGTATCTGTGCCCGCTGGGCGCGGCGCTCGCCATTCCCGGCCGCATCCGCATGTTCGAGTGGCTCAAGCGCTATCCCGAATGCGGCTCGCCCTGCCAGCGCTGCGCCAAGGAATGCCCGGTGCAGGCGATCCATCCCGAAGGCGAGATTAACGTCAACGAGTGCATCTACTGCATGCACTGCCAGGAACTCTACCACGACGACCACCGCTGCCCGCACATGATCCAGGTGCGGCTGAAGCGCGAGAAGTTCGAGGCGCTGTCCTCGCCCACCACGCGAGGCCCGACAAAGCCGGGCAAGGGTCCGCCCAAGCCGCCGGTCATCACCCACAAGGGCGAGCCGGTCGCGGCCTCCGGACAAGAAACCACCTCAACCGGCTGACAGGCCACAACAAGGAGACCGACCATGTCGCAGGACGAACAGGAACGGAAAGCAATCTTAAGCCGGCGCCAATTGCTGGGCACGACCGCCGCGATGGCGGCGGCGGGGGCGGCCGGCGTCGGCGGCGGGCTGGCGCTGGGCGGGGGCGTGGTTTCGCCCGCCGCCGCGGCCGACGCGCTGGAAGCCGAGGTGAAGCCCGGCGAACTGGACGAATATTATGTCTTCTTCTCCAGCGGCCAGACCGGCGAGGTCCGTATCATAGGCGCGCCGTCGATGCGCGAGATGATGCGCATCCCGGTCTTCAACCGCTGCAGCGCCACCGGCTGGGGGCTGACCAACGAGAGCCGCAAGGTGCTGACCGAAGGCCTGCTGCCGGAGACCGTCGAGTTCCTGAAGGACAAGGGCGGCGTCTATCTCAACGGCGACCTGCACCATCCGCATCCGTCCCAGACGGACGGGACCTATGACGGCCGCTACCTCTACGTCAACGACAAGGCCAATACGCGCGTCGCGCGCATCCGGCTCGACGTGATGAAGTGCGACAAGATCATCCAGTTGCCGAACCAGCACACGGTGCACGGGCTGCGCGTGCAGAAGTATCCGAAGACCGGCTACGTGTTCGCCAACGGCGAGGACCGCGTGCCGATCCCGAATGACGGCAAAATCCTCGACGACCCGAAGCAATACCATGCGATCTTCACCGCCGTTGATGGCGAGACGATGAAAGTCGCCTGGCAGGTGATGGTCGATGGCAACCTCGACAACGTCGACGCCGACTACCAGGGCAAGTATGCCTTCGCCACCTGCTACAATTCCGAGGAGGGCGTGAACCTCGAGCAGATGATGGCCAAGGAGCAGGACTGGATCGTCATCTTCAACCTCCAGCGCATCGAGGACGCGGTGAAGAAGGGCGACTTCAAGGAGATGGGCGGCGTGCCGGTCATCGACGGGCGCCACGGCTCGCCCTATACCCGCTACGTGCCGGTGCCGAACAGCCCGCACGGCATCAACACCGCGCCGGACGGCATCCATGTGGTGGCCAACGGCAAGCTTTCGCCGACGGTGACGGTGTTCGACGTGCGCAAGTTCGACGACCTGTTCGACGACAAGATCAAGCCGCGCGACACTGTCGTCGCCGAGCCGGAGCTGGGCCTCGGGCCGCTCCACACCGCCTATGACGGGCGCGGCAACGCCTACACCACGCTGTTCATCGACAGCCAGATCTGCAAGTGGAACATCGAGGACGCCAAGCGTTCCTACGCCGGCGAGAAGGTCGATCCGATCCGCCAGAAGCTCGACGTCCACTACCAGCCCGGCCACAACCATTCCTCCATGGGCCAGACCAAGGAGGCGGACGGCAAATGGCTGATCTCGCTCAACAAGTTCTCCAAGGACCGCTACCTGAACGTCGGTCCGCTGAAACCGGAGAACGACCAGTTGATCGACATCTCCGGCGACCAGATGGTGCTGGTGCATGACGGCCCGAGCTTCGCCGAGCCGCACGACGCGACCCTCGTCCACCGCTCGAAGATCAACCCGGTCTCGATCTGGGACCGCGACGATCCCTTCTTCGCGGACGCGGTCAAGCAGGCGAAGGCCGACGGCATCGACCTGATGATCGACAGCGAAGTGATCCGCGACGGCAACAAGGTGCGCGTCTACATGACCTCGTCGGCGCCGGCCTTCGGCCTCGAGAGCTTCAGCGTCAAGCAGGGCGACGAGGTCACCGTCTACGTCACCAACATCGACGAAGTGGAGGACCTGACCCACGGCTTCGCCATCATCAACTACGGCGTCAACATGGAGGTGGCGCCGCACGCCACGGCGTCCGTGACGTTCACGGCCAGCAAGCCCGGCGTCTACTGGTACTACTGCTCGTGGTTCTGCCACGCCATGCACATGGAGATGCAGGGCCGCATGTTCGTGGAACCGCAGGCGGCGTAGGGCGTGGGCCGGTTGCTCCATCTCGCAGCAATGGGAACGGCGGTTCTTGCCACCGCCGTTTCCGGCTGCCCGGCCGTTGCGGCGGAGATCGCCGTGCCGGCCGGTGCAGCTCCTCTCCAGGTTGCGGTGGATGCCGCCGCTCCCGGCGACGTGCTGCGGCTCGCGCCGGGGGCGCATCGCGGCCCCGTCGTCGTCTCCAAGGCCCTGACGCTGGAAGGCGAGCCGGGCGCGGTGCTGAAGGGCGGCGGGCAGGGCAGCGTCGTCACCCTCGAAGCGTCGGACACCGTCGTGCGCGGCCTTACCATCGAGGGTTCGGGCATGGACCTCGACGCGCTGGATTCCGGCGTGTTCGCCAGCGAGACGGCGACAGGCGCGGTGGTCGAGGACAACACGGTCCTCGGCAACCTCTTCGGCATCTACCTGCACGGCTCGCGCGACGCGGTGGCGCGCGGCAACCACATCGAGGGCCTGCGCGAAGGGCGCACCAGCCGTTCCGGCAGCGGCGTTTCGGTGTGGAACGCGCCCGGTGCGAAGGTGCTGGACAACCAGATCAGCTTCGGCCGCGACGGCATCTTCGCCAATGCCAGCAAGCAGAACGAGTTCCGCGGCAACACCTTCAGCAACCTGCGCTTCGCGGTCCACTACATGTACACCAATGACAGCGTGATCGCCGACAACGTCTCGACCGGCAACATCGTCGGCTATGCGATCATGTATTCCAACGGGCTGAAGGTCACCGGCAACGTCTCCGACGGCGACCGCGACAACGGCCTCCTGTTCAATTACGCCAACGGCTCCGAGATTTTTGGCAACATTGTGCGTGGCGGCCCGCAGCCGGCCGGCCGCTGGACCAGCAACGGCGAGCGCTTTTCCGCCGATGCCGACATGCCGGCGACCGGCAAGGTGATGCCGGCAGCGCCGCGCACGGGCATGCGCATCGGCCCGGAGAAATGCGTTTTCATCTACAACGCCAACAGGAACCGCTTCAGCGGCAACACCTTCGAGGGCTGCGAGATCGGCGTGCACTTCACCGCCGGCTCCGAGGGCAACGCCATGAGCGGCAACGCCTTCATCCACAACCGCAACCAGGTCAAATATGTCGGCACGCGCGCGCTCGACTGGTCGACCGGCGGGCGCGGCAACTACTGGAGCGACAATCCCGCCTTCGACCTCGACGGCGACGACATCGCCGACAATCCGTATCGGCCCAACGACGTCATCGACAAGGTGCTGTGGGAGGCGCCAGCGGCCAAGGTGCTGGTCAACAGCCCGGCCGTGCAGGTGATCCGCTGGGCGCAGGCGCGCTTCCCGGCGGTGTTTCCCGGCGGCGTGGTGGACAGCCATCCGCTGATGAAGCCGGACGGCAAGAACCAAGCGGGGCGGCCATGAACCTCAACGTCGAACTGAATTCGGTCGCCCGCCGCTACGGCCGGGTCAAGGCGGTGGACGGCGTTTCCTTCTCGGCGGCGCCCGGCGAGGTGATCGCGCTCGTCGGCCACAACGGCGCCGGCAAGACCACGCTGATCAAGCTGATGCTCGGCCTTGCGCGACCGACCGCCGGCTCGGTCGCCGTGCTGGGGCAGGATCCCGCGGCGGGCGACGCCACCGTGCGCCGGCGGCTCGGCTACCTGCCGGAGACGGTCTCCTTCAACCCGGCGCTGACCGGCCGCGAGACGCTGCGGTTCTATGTCCGGCTCAAGGGTGGCCGGCGCGACGAGGAGGACGCGCTGCTGGAACGGATCGGCCTCGCGCACGCCGCCGACCGACGCATCGGCACCTATTCGAAGGGCATGCGCCAGCGGCTGGGCCTGGCGCAGGCGATGATCGGCACGCCGGCCGTGCTTTTGCTAGACGAGCCGACCACCGGGCTCGATCCGGAACTGCGCCAGCAATTCTACGCCATCGTGCGAGAGATGCAGGCGGTGGGGGCGACGGTTTTGCTCTCCTCCCATGCGCTCAACGAGCTGGAGGGCAACGCCTCGCGCGTCGTCATCCTCAACGACGGGCGCAAGATCGCCGACGGAACGCTCGACGAACTGCGCCATATCGCGCGGCTGCCGACCAGAATCCGGTTGAAGACGGTTGAAGGCGGCGCCAAGCGCCTGCGCGAATGGATGGGCGAGCCAGCGGGGCTCAGACAGATCAACGGCCATATCGTCGAACTCGACGCGACCCCGGAGGACAAGGCCGCCTTCCTGCGCAGGACGGCTGGCGAGGGCGCTCCCTTTGAGGACCTCGAAATGGTGCCACCCGGGCTCGACGAACTTTATGCTCATTTCCTCTCTGAGAGGGCTTCCAGATGAAGACGATCCTTCTGCTTTCGGTCAAGGAAGTGCGTGAGGGCCTGCGCAACCGCTGGGTCGTCGCCGCGACCGGCCTTTTGGCCGCGCTGGCGCTGACGCTCACCTTCCTCGGCAGCGCGCCCACGGGCACGGTGGGCGCCGGCGCGCTCGATGTGGTGGTCATCAGCCTTGCCAGCCTCACCATCTTCATCGTGCCGCTGATCGCGCTGCTCATCTCCCACGACGCCATCGTCGGCGAGATCGAGCGCGGAACCATGACGCTGCTGCTCTCCTATCCGGTGCGGCGGCGGCAAGTGCTGTTTGGCAAATTTATGGGCCATCTTGCCATACTGGCCTTCGCCACCTGCGTCGGCTACGGGCTGGCGGCGATCGCGCTGCTGGTCACCGGCAAGGCGGTAGGCGCCGGAAGCTGGGCGGCCTTCATGGCGATGACGGCCTCCTCGGTGCTGCTCGGCGCCGTGTTCGTGGCGATCGGCTATCTGGTCAGCGCGCTGGTCGCCGACCGCGCCACGGCCGGCGGCGTCGCCATCGGTATCTGGCTCGTTTTCGTCGTCCTCTACGACATGGCGCTGTTGGGGCTGCTGGTCGCCGATCAGGGCCGCGCCGTCAGCGGCGGCACGCTCGACGCGTTGCTTCTGTTCAACCCGACGGACGCCTATCGGCTGTTCAACCTTGCCGGCTCCGGCAATATAGCCGCCGCTTCCGGCATGGCGGGGACCGTGCAGACCGCGGTGCTGGCGCCAGCCGCGCTGCTTGCGGCGCTCGCGGCATGGGTCGTCGCGCCGATGGCGTTGGCCGCGCTCGTCTTTTCGAGGAGGGAGCTGTGAGGCCGCGCCTGACCGTTACGCTTCTCTCCGGCCTGCTCCTGCTTCTCCCGGCCCTGGGCGCCTGCCAGCGCGAGGCGGAAGTCCCGCCCGTGCCCTTCGCCATGACCGAGGAGGCGATGGGGCGCTACTGCGGCATGAACATCCTCGAGCATGCCGGGCCGAAGGGCCAGATCATCCTCGCCAAATACGACGAGCCGATCTGGTTCTCTTCGGCGCGCGACGCCATCGCCTTCACCATGCTGCCGGAGGAACCGAAGGACATCCGTGCGATCTACGTCTCCGACATGGCCAGGGCGCCGAGCTGGGACAAGCCCGGTGCCGAAAACTGGGTCGACGCAAGGCAGGCTTTCTTCGTCATCGGCAGCGACGCCAGGGGCGGCATGGGCGCGGCCGAGGCCGTGCCGTTCTCCACCGAGGCGGCGGCTGCGGCCTTTGTCGAGGACCATGGCGGAAGGACGGTGCGCTTCGATGCCGTTCCGCGCGACTACATCCTTGAACAACAGGCCGGAAGCGGTGCGCATGCGCCCTCCGGGGAGGTCGATTGACATGATGAACGCCAGGATGACCCGCCGCCGCATGATCGGCATCAGCGCCGCTGCCGCCGGCATGGTGCTGCTGCCGCCACGCGGCGGGGCGGCTGCAGAAGCGGTGACCTGGCAGGGTGAGGCGATGGGCGCGCAGGCCTCGCTCATCATCCATCACCCCGACCGCGACAAGGCGGAACGGCTGGTGGAAGCGACGGTGGCCGAGGTGCGCCGGCTGGAACGCATCTTCAGCCTCTACCGCGAGGATTCCGATCTCACGCTACTCAACGGGCAGGGTTTTCTCGTCATGCCGTCGCCGGAAATGGTGGACATCCTGCGACAGAGCCGAGCGGCATGGGAACTCACCGGCGGCGCCTTCGATCCCACGGTGCAGCCGCTGTGGGACCTGTATCGCCGCCATTTCTCCACGCCGGGTGCCTCCGAGGCCGGACCTCCATCCGAAGCGGTCGCCGAACGCGTAACCCGCGTCGGCCTCGACCGGATCGCCTGCTCGCCCGACCGGATAGACCTTTCTGTGCCCGGATCGGCGCTGACACTCAACGGCATTGCGCAGGGCTACGTCACCGATCGTGTTGTGGACCTTCTGAAAGCCGGCGGTATCGAACGCTCCATGGTCGACATGGGAGAAAGCCGCGCCATCGGCTCGGCACCGGGAAACCGGCCGTGGCGCATCGGAATTTCCGACCCGCTCGACAAGGCCAGTATCCTGACGGTGCTCGACGTAGAGGATCGCGCGGTCGCCACGTCGAGCCCGTTCGGGTTTTGCTTCGACCGAGAGGGAAACTTCAGCCACATCATCGATCCGCGTAGCGGCGCGACGCCGCAGCGCCATGCCAGCGTCACCGTGGTGGCGGGGCAGGCAGCGCTGGCGGATGCGCTGTCGACGGCCTTCAACCTGATGGACGCGGATGCGATCGCAGCCAGCGTCCGCATGCAGGCCGGCGTCGAGGCGCATGTCCTGTCCTTACGGGGCGAATGGACGAAGTTCACGGCCTGGGACGGTCGACGTCTCTAGGAGGAGGCCATCTGGAAGGCCCGGCCGGTGACGCCGAACTCTGGCGATAGCTCGATCCGTCCTGCACCGATCAGTTCGAGGCAATAGGGCACGGCAGGGAAGACGGCGGCCAGGCAGATCGCGATGGCGGACGGCTTTCCGGGCAGGTTGACGATCAGCGAGCGGCCCCTGATGCCGGCAGTCTGGCGCGAGAGGATGGCCGTGGGTACCTGCATGAGGCTTGCCCGGCGCATCAGTTCCCCGAAGCCTGGCAGTCCCTTGCTGAAGACCTGCTCCATCGCTTCGGGCGTCAGGTCTCGCGGCGCGGGGCCGGTTCCTCCGGTCGTCAGCACAAGGTCGGCGCCATCGCGGTCGCAAAGCTCGATTAAGGCATCCCGTACGCTTTCGAGTCCGTCCGGCACGATGCGGCGGAAATAGTCACATGAGTTGGTCACCACGGCGCGCAGCCAGCTTTCGACGGCGGGTCCGCCGAGATCTTCGTACTCGCCGCGGCTGGCGCGGTCCGAAACGGTGAGGATGGCGATCCGCGTCACCTTCTCCACCTCAGACCGCCACCGGCGGCCGCGATCCGGCCTCGCCCCGGGCGTAGCCATCGACCATCGGACCCGGCAGGTCGAGACAGGACAGGAGGAAGCGCGCCTCGGTCGGCTCAACCCGCCGTTCGACAAGCTCCCGGTAGGTTCGGGCCACTTCAACCATGTCACAGCCGTGCGGCGACAGCCGCAGCCGCCGGACGCCACGAGCGGCGAATTCCGCCGGATCGAGAACGACTGCATGCACCTGCGCCGAAAGCGTCTGTACGCCGTTGATGGCCAAGAATTTCTGCCCGTCGATCGTATCGACGGCGAGTCCATCGGGATCCAGTTCACAGGTGAACTGGCACGAATCCTTGTGAAGGCCGTGCAGGCGCGCATGATAGCAGCGTCCGGACAGAGCCAGCGGCAGCCGGCCAAAAGTGAAGAGTTCGAACTCGGCTTCGGCACATCCCGCCGCGATCGCTCCGATCGTCGCCAACGAAAGTTCGACCGGTGGACAGATGGTGCGCGCGCCGTGCCGCACCAGAAAACTGGCGGTAGCCGCGTTGTAGACGTTCACGAACGGTCCCGTCACGAACGGCCTGCCGGAGCGGGCAGGCAAGGCAGTGATGTCGTTGATCTCCACCAGCCGGCCATCGGCACACAACTCTTCGACAGCGCGGCGTTCCCGCACCGTCGCGGGCGCCGCCAGCGTCGAGAGCACGACCTCCTTGCCGCCGCGCTCGAGCCGTTCGATGATGTCCGGCCAGGCCGGGTCGGAGAAGGGCATGCGCTTGCCGCAGACGACCTCGCCGACGTGGACGCGGTCCACCGGCGCTTCGTCGGCGACGCGGTTGTAGAAGGTCGACAGCCGGTCTGCCGGCCAGTGGAAGAACAGCGGCCCCAAAGTGAGCTTGAGCGATGGCACGGCCTACCTCCACGTCTTGCGGTAGGCGCCGGTGGTCTGCCGGCCGCCTTCGGACAGGCTGGCCACGATGCCGTCGATCTCGACCGGGTCGCCGCCGTTCTCGGCGGCGTCGACCGCCCGCCGGAAGGCGCGCACCACCTCTGTGACGTAGCCCTTGCCGCGTTGGCGGCCCTCGATCTTGAGGGCGGTGACGCCGGCGTCCTTAAGCGCCACGATCATCGAGCCGGCGTTGAGGCTAACCGGATCCTCGAACAGGTAGCCGGTCTTGTCTCCAGCCGTGAACCTGCCTTTGCAGAGCGTCGGGTAGCCTGCAGGCTCGCCGGCGGCGAAACGGTCGATTGTAAAGCCGGCCAGCCGCGCGGTGGTGCCTTCAGCGTCCTCGACGTAGCTGACCGCCTCTGGCGGCGAACAGACGCCGTTGAGATTGGGCGACTTGCCCGTGGCGTAGGACGACAGGTGGCAACGGCCTTCCATCATCACGCACAGGCCGCCGAAGACGAAAGCTTCCGTTTCCACGTCGATCGCCCTGTTGAGCGCGGCGATCTCCTGAACCGAAAGCACGCGCGGCAGCACGACGCGGCGCACGCCGAAGCTCTTCGCGTAGAAGCCGATCGCTTCCGGCGTTGCCGCGGCGGCCTGCACGGAGAGGTGAAGGCGCGTGCCGGGGTGACTGCTCGCCATGTGGTCGAGCACGGCGATGTCGGCGGCGATGACGGCGTCCGCGCCGCAGGCCGCCGCCGTGTCCGCCGCCTTGCGCCAGAGGTCCGTGCTTTCTGCGCGCGCGAAGGTGTTGATCGCGACCAGCACCTTGCTGCCGTTGCCATGCGCGAAGCGGATGCCTTCGGCCATCTCCTGAGGCGAAAAGTTGAGGCCGGGAAAGTTGCGGGCGTTGGTCTCGTCGCGGAAGCCGCAATAGACGGCGTCGGCGCCCGCCAGCACCGCGGCCCTGAGCGTAGCCGGTGTTCCCGCCGGGCAGACCAGTTCTATGCGACCGCTCATGCCTGCCTCGCCCTGGCGACAGGCGCGTCCGCAGCGAGGTGCCGCGCGGCGCTGAGGCCGCCCAGGATGCCGGCGTCGGCGACGCGCGCGAGCGCGCCACGCAGCCCGAGCAGGTCGGAGGGGCGAAGCTCCGCGTCCTCGATGGCATTGCGCAGCGCCACCACGGCTTCGGTCTTGCCGTTGACCGAGATGGCACGGTGGAAGAACAGGGCGTCGCCGTCCAGCGTGCCGTCGAGGACGCCCAGCAGCGTCAGCAGCGGACCGCGGATCACCACGTCGCAAGGGGCTGATCCGCTCTTGCCGGTGACGCGGACGACAGCTGATACACCGTCAGGCACGACATTGAAGGCAAAGGACAGGTCCGTCGGATCGATCAGGAAGCGGGCGGTACTATGTTCGCCGAGCCGATCGAACAGACTTGGGCGACGCCGGGCCAGCGATCGCAACGACAGGGTCAGCAGAGGACCGAACGGAGCGGCGGCAAATGGCGGCAGAAGGCGCCGGACCGACGCCGGCAAACAGACTTCTTCGTTTCCTGCCGCCATTCTGCCCTCCGGTCCATTGTGGACGGGTGACGATAGGTCGAGTTGCGCGGAAGAAGTTTGCGCAGGATCAAAGACGGGTGCGAAGGACCACAGTGCCGCCCGCTCTCGCGGCGAGATGGCGCGGCGACTGGACACATGGAGTCGGGACGCGGCTTTGGAGTAGATCTTGTTCGTGAAGTTCAGTCCGACGCATGGAGGTCATCATGCGCTCCGTTGAACGTTGGCCGCAGACCGAGCTGGTGTGGCGGCAGTTTGCGCGATTGGACATTGTCCTCGAGCGGCTGGAGATCGATCCTATGGTTGCTGCCCGCAAGTCCGGCGGGACAGCAATGGCGACAGCACGCAACGTCTGCCTGGCGTGCATCCATCAGCGCGAGTGCAGCCAACGGCTGCAAGGGGAGCAGCAGGTCTTCACCATCCTCGAATTCTGCCCGAACGCCGAGTTTCTCAAGGAGTGCACGCAGTCAGACGAATGACGCGCCGGGTTTGCGTGCATAACGGCGGCAGTTGCTCGAACCGTAGCCGTCTCGGCGTCCTGTTTGCGGAATGTCAACGACCGGTTCGGGAGTCCATGGCATCGGAACGGCGCCGGTGAGTTGCTGGCGCCGGATATCTTCCAATGCACGAGCGCAATCTTCCCCGGTTTCATACTCTTGGCGCCTACCTTTTTCATCTGGAAAGTATGGGGCGTCTGGAGACGATCCGGGCGCCGGTCTCGATGCGGCTGGAGATCACCGAGATACACCGCAGGGTGATCGCTACCGGCGGGCCGGCCCTACGGCTGACGCAGCCGCTGGACCAAAGCGGCCTCGTGTCAAAACTCCCGGTGGTCACCAACCTTTTCGGTACTGTCGAACGGGTCGCGTGGGGGCTCGGCACGGACGTCGAGGGACTCGCCAAGCTAGGCGAACTGCTGGCCTGGATGCGGTCGCCGCAACCGCCGCAGAACCTGAAGCAGTTCAGCACGATGCTGCCGGCCGCCCGCAGAGCGTTCCAGACGCGGCCGAAGATCGTTTCTGCGACGAAGGAGTGGAAAGAGGCTGAGCCGGACTTCTCGTTTCTGCCAGTCCAGACCTGCTGGCCTGGCGACGCCGGACCTCTGATCACTTGGCCGATTGTCGTCACCCGGCCGCCGGGCGACGACGATTTCAGCGCCTACAATCTGGGAATCTACCGCATGCAGGTGATCGGCCGCGACCGCGCCATCCTGCGCTGGCTACCCATGCGCGGCGGTGCGGCGCATCATCGAGCCTGGCAGGCGAGGGGTCTTGAGATGCCAGTTGCGGTCGTGATCGGGGCGGATCCCGCGACACTGCTTGCTTCAGTGATGCCGGCCCCGGAAGGCGTGTCGGAACTCGCGCTGTCAGGCATGATCAGCGATCGCCGCGTGCGGATGGTGCCCTGCAGGGAGATCATACTACATGTCCCGGCAAGCGCTGAGATCGTCCTGGAAGGGACAGTGTCGCCCACGGAAACGGCGCTCGAAGGCCCGTTCGGCGATCATACCGGCTATTACAACGCGCCGAAGCGCTATCCCGTCTTCAAGCTCAAACGCATGCGCGTCCGCGAAGGGGCCAGTTATCTGACGACCTTCACCGGGCGTGCGCCCGACGAACCCGCCGTGCTGGGAAGCGCCCTGTTAGAGGTGTTCAAGCCGCTGCTGCGAAAGCAGATGCCGGAGATTCTGGATGTCTGGCTCCCGCCGGAAGCTTGTTCCTACCGGATCGCGGTAATCTCCATCGCCAAGAAATATGCGGGTCAGGCCCGACGCGTCATGATGGGCTTCTGGTCGACGTTGCCTCAATTCTCCATGACCAAGATGATCGTCGTGGTCGACGACGATATAGATATCCGCTCCTGGGACGATGTGATGTGGGCGCTCGCTACACGCATGGATCCCGGCCGCGACATCATGCAGGTGGACCACATGCCCATCGACCAGCTCGACTTCGCCTCGCCGCTTGAGGGACTCGGCGGCAAGATAGGCTTTGACGCCACCCGCAAGATCGGCGCCGAGACCTCACGCGAATGGGGCGTCGAACTCGGCATGGATGCCGCCGTGGAGCGGCGCGTCGATGAGCGCTGGCGCGAATTGTTTCCGGACCGTGCGAAGCGCGAAGCCCAATGCGAAAACGCTTGATTGTCGGCGTGGCCGGCGCTTCCGGTTCAGCCCTTGCGCTCGAAACGCTCAGGCAGCTGGCTGCCGCAGATATTGAGACGCACCTGGTCATTTCTGACGGCGCCCGAGCGACGATCGAGCATGAGCTCGGCGCTGACGGCATCGTTCAGTTTACGGCTATTGCCGAGCATGTGCATCGAGCCGGCAATCTGGGAGCTCCCATCGCCAGTGGATCCTTCCGCACCGACGGCATGATCGTGGTGCCGTGTTCGATGCGCAGCCTCGCCGCCATGGCATACGGGCTCGGCGACAACCTGCTGGTGCGGGCGGCCGACGTGGTGTTGAAAGAGAAGCGACGGTTGGTGATCGCTCCGCGCGAGGCACCGTTACACGAAGGGCATCTCGAGGCCATGTTGCGGCTCGCGCGGATGGGTGCCGTCGTGGCGCCGCCTGTGCCGCCGTTCTACGCCCGTCCCCTATCTATGGACGACATCATACGCGAGATCGCGGCACGGCTCGTTAATTGGGCGGGCGTCGATCCCGGAGAGCGGATGACGCGTTGGAGCGGCGGCTCATGAGTTCTCCGGTGGCGGCATGTCGGTTTTTTTTCGGTTCGATGCCTCGCAAGGGTCCGCCTGCTCCTCGTCTTCACCCAGGCAGGATGGACACATATAGGAGTACGGCTTGATCAAGATTAGCACGGGCGCGGACTTGCCGCATCGGGCGCAGACAGCGAAAACGCGCCGTCCGGGTTGTTCAGAAGACCGTGGCATTGCAAGGATCGAGGGACTTTGTAACGCTTCAGAGTGGCTGGCGTGGTGCTCAGTAAGCCATGGCGAATCCGGTTCTCAAAAGCCCACAACAAACGGGATTAGGTCGAGCGCCTAGCCGCGCTCTCGATCAATGCTTCGTCAATGGCCAGCGCAGGCTTCCAGCGACCCGTCCGAGGCCGGATAAGGCAACGAGCAACGGACGCTCGCGACGGCGCATGTCATTCCCAGGCCGCCGTTCTCTATCGGCGCACCGTTCGGTCGAGGCCATCGCCGCCGGGTGACACGCCATCAGCCGCAGAACCTCTAACAATCCGAACGCTCCATCGTTACCCATCGCCCGAACCTCTTAGACGAAAATAGGCAGCCCGCTGCATCCGTCTTTGCAGATTCGCAAAGAAGCGATTGTTGGTTGTCACAAGACTGTCGCAACTTGGAGATCGGCAGCGAGAACGAAGATGATGGTCTATGATGTGCGCAGACTGGCTTCTGCGAACAAGGATTCCGCCATCCTGTCGATGTTCGACGGATTGCATACCGGCGAGGCGGTGCAGGTGGTCTGCGATTTCGACCCATCGCGCCTCGAGCGCAAGTTCAGGGCCTTCTTCGCCGAGGGATACGAATGGACATGCTTGCGGAGCGGGCCGCCGGACTGGCACATTGAGATAGGGAAGATATCGACCCTTCCGGAGTGCGGATGCAAATGAAGGATCCGTTTTGGTCAAGTCGATAATGGGGCCTTGCTATTCGTCATTCGACGAGTAGAGCCGGCGCATCGCCTCCGAGCCCCGCTTGGCAGCGTCGGCGATATCATCGAAGAGAAGCGCAACGTCTTTGAATACGCTGTAGTCCTGTTCCGTCGCTTTCAAATCGTCCAGATCCTGAAGAAAGAGCAGAATCGCCTCGATCTTTCGGCGCTGGCTGCAAGCATTGGAAAGATCGCTGCGCATCGTACGCCTTCGTTCCATCACCGCAAACCGATCCAGCGCCTCGTCAAGCTGGGAACGGCATTCACAGTCGAACCGTGCGTTCTTCATGGCCGCCGTCAGCCTGGTGACGACATCCCTGTCCGTGCCGGTTCTCTGCCTCGGCGCCGTCGCGTTCGACACAAGGATTTTCATGGTGAACCCGCCACTGTTTCCAGCGATCCCAATCAGTCGCTTCCAGACGGGTGATACCATCGACTGATGACCGCCAAGGATCGCACCGCCCGTTTGCCTCGAGCGATAGCCTAGCGGTCCATTCCGTCGCGAGTTTGCGTTTGCGCAAACATTTCCATTGCGCCGTGCGATTCTGTCTTCAACTTCGTTCGCTTTCTCCGCGTCCATCACGCGGGCATGCCCGCTCCAAGGGAGGCTCTGAATGCCGTCTCATCCCTACAAGCCGTTCTTCTTAATTGCGGCCCTCGACGCCACGTTGGGCATCGCAGTCTGGCTGCCGTGGGAATCGATGAGCGGCCGTATCGATACAACAGGAACGAATGCGGGCGACTGGCACAGAAACGTGCTCCTGTTCGGCACGATCCCCGCCATCCTGGCCGGCTTTCTTCTCACCGCTCTGCCGCGCTGGACCGGCCGGCCGGTCGTACCGCCGCCATTGCCCAGGGGGCTCGTCGGATTGTGGCTCGGCGTTCGCGTGGCGTCGCTGATCTCGACAGCGGCTGGGCTTGCACTTTCGGCCACTTTCATGCTGGCGGTTTCCTCCATAGCGGCGGCACAGATCATTGCCGCGCGCGATCGCCGCGACTTCAAGATCCTCGGACTGCTCTGCGTCTTTTGCGGCAGCATCATGCTGACCGCAACGGGCGGCGCTCCCGCGAGCTACCGGCTTGCCGTCGCGTCGCTCCTCGGACTCGTCATGGTGATCGGGGGCAGGGTGACACCCGCCCTGACATGCGCATTCCTCGGTGGACGAGGGGTCTCCGTCGACCCTGAGCCGTCGAGGGCGGTCGAAGGTCTCTCGGCGGCATTGGCCGGCGCGGCTTTGATAGTCTGGGTTCTGGCGCCGCAGCATCCAGCGACCGGCATTCTGGGCGCCGGGGCGGCTGTGGCGCACGCCGTCCGTCTCCTTCGGTGGCGAGGCTGGCGAAGCCGGGCCTCCGCGTCGGTGACGGCGCTGCATTTCGGTTACGGCTGGATTGTCGTCGGTTTCATCCTGCTTGGCCTGTATGTCTTGAATCCTAATCGCTTTTCGCAGGCTGCGGCGGTGCACGCCTGGACGATAGGAGCGATCGGCACGATGAGCATCGCCATCATGTCGAGCATGATCCGCAAGCACAGCCGCCGGCCATTCTCGCGAAATGGGGCGGCGGCAGCAGCCTTTGTCTCCGTCACGGTCTCTGCCGTCGCGCGCGTTCTGGCGGAAGCGTTCCCAGCCTGGGCGTCAGCTGGGACGGAATTGTCGGCAACCTTTTGGATCGCGGCCTTCGTTCTGTTCCTCTGGGCTTTCCGTGATGTGCTGTTGCGCAGGTGAACCGGTCACCATGCCGCGAAAAGCAGGAACCAGCCGGTATTGGCCGGCGCCATCGCCGCACAGAACGCAAATAGAGCGAGCACGCGACGGGCCCGCCGGGTCGTGTAGAGCGCCGTTATCTGCCAGGAGAGCACCGCGGACCACAAGGTCGCCATCGCCAGCAGAACCGCGCGCGTTTCGCCGACGAAAGGAACGGGGATGCCATCGGAACGAAGCTGGCCGATGGTCAAGCTGGAAAGGCCGAGAAAAACTCCTGCGCCGGCCAGCGGGATCAGGGCCTGCGCGAGATGATGGAAACGCGAGGGGTTCCATTTTCCCAGGCACCGCTCTGACACCAGGAGCATCAGCAGCGTCGCTGCGCCGCTCGCCAGTGCGACCGTGACCACATACGCAACCAGCAAGGTGCCGTCGAGTAGCGTCAGCACGTCGTTGCGATCCGGATAGTTGGTCAGAGCCCACCACGGTGCAGTCGCGTCGAGCGGCCAAAGGATACCTGCTTCGGCCAGTCGCGTCGCCGCCCACTGCTTTGCGGCGACGAACCAGGGGCTGGCGGACCATTGGAAGGCGCCGAGCGCCAAGCCCATGAGGCCAAAGACGATGAGCACGGTCTCCCAGGGTTTTGCCGTCTGCCCTGCGACATGGACGATCTCGTGGTTCGGCGAGCGGCGCGCCAGCCGGATCGCGCCTCGGAAGCCGCTGCAGCGGCCACACATGTGGCAGTCGGATCCGCCGCGCATCGTCCGGAGCGGCACCAGCGGCGCGCAATTCACCGGGCCGGGCTTTTCCCTGGCGAGTTGCGAGCGCTGCCACAGCGCAGGCTCGACGCGGAAATGCAGCGGCGCGATCTTGGCAAAAAGGGCGAAGACGCCGCCTGCCGGGCAAAGATAACGACACCAGATGCGCTTGTTGCGGCCGTAGAGATAGCCGACCAACGCCGCGGCAGCGGTCGAACCGCCGAGGATCAGCAGCGTCGGCCGCGGATACTGGTAGACGCTGGTCATCTGGCCGTAGAGCGTGGTCGAGGCGAAGGCCACGGTCGGCCAGCCCGGCCATGTCATCCACTTTGGCGTTGCCTTGCCAAGGCCGTGGCCGCTGGCGAATTCGGTGATCGACCCTTCGGGGCAGAGCAGGCCGCACCACATGCGCCCGACCAGCGCCGTGCCTACGAGCACGAACGGCCACCATATCCCCCAGAAGACGAACTGCGCGAAGCGTGCGAGGTTCGACCACAGATAGGCCGTCCTGTCCGGCAGCGGCAGCAGCACAGGGACGATCAGCAGCACCGCATAGACCGACACGACGCCCCACTGGACGGTCCGGATCGTCCGCTGGTGGATCTGGAGCCAATCTCCGATCCGTGCCCAGACATCGGGCAGCGGCGCACCCGTTACCGGTCGCCCGGCGATATCCGGTATGATCCGAATGGTCATGGGGCGCTTGCGACGGCACGGGTGCGCTTCGGAAGCGACAGCAATGCGGCCACGACCAGCCAATAGAGCACATAGACGAGAACGGACGCCAATTCGGGCCTCGCCCTGTAGCCGGTCATCGCCGAAACGAAACCGCCGATCCCCGCCATGTCGTCGAGCAGCCATGACGTGTCCCATAGCGGCGGCGACAGGGTCGGCGCCAGGTCGAGACCGATGGCCCGGTCGAGCGCCGTCATCACCAGCGAGGCGGCGAGGAACAGCAACAGGACTTCGGTGACTCGGAAAAAGACGCGCCATGAAAAACGCCGGGAGCCGAATTGCAGTAGCCAGTAGAGCGCGCCAGCCGCTGCCAACCCCACGGCTGCGGCGGCAATGCCTGCCGGCAAGCTGGTTCCCCTGGCGGAAGCAAGGATGCCATAGAGAAAGACGGCCGTCTCGCTGCCTTCTCGGGCCACGGCGATCGCGGCCAGAAAGAGGAGGCCCCACCAGTTCTGCCGGCTGGCGGCGCGCTCGGCGCCGCGGTTCAGTTCATCCTGAAGGCGGCAGCCCTGCCTGTGCATCCACGTGACCATCTGCAGGATGAGCGCGGCGGCGAAGCCGGTGACGACAAGCTGGAAAAGGTCCTCGCGGTCCCCTTCGAGCAGGCTGGCGAACCCCAGCATCGCCGCCGCCAGCAGCGCCGACGCGACCAGGCCGGCGGCGACGCCCGCCCAAAGGAAGCGCTTTCCCGTTCTGGCCGAGGCGGGATCCGCGCGATGGCCGATCCATGCGTTGAGGATGCCGACGACCAGCAGCGCCTCCACGCTCTCGCGCCCGACGACGAGGGCGATCTGTCCAAGCGATCCGGTCATTGGCCGCCTGCCTCGCGGGCGACGAGCCTGGCTGGCGGGGTGTCCGGATGGAAATCGTCGAAGAAACGATATTCGCCGGGATCGAGCCGGCGGATGACGATGAAGGACGTCACGCCGGGGCCAAGCACCTTCTCCTTGCGCAGTTCGATGCTTTCGAATTCGACCGGATCGGCGCCGCTGTTGCGCAACTCCAGCTTGAAGCGGCTGCCGGCCGGAACATCGAGGACGGCCGGGTTGATCGCCCCGTTTGCGAATTCGATCACGAAGACGGGATCTTCGCCCGCTTGGACCGTGCCTGCGGAAAGGACGGCAAGAAGGACGATCGGCATCAGGCGGGCGCATGTGGGCATGGCTTGCATACGCTTTCGGGACCTTGTGATGGCCTGTGCGGCGGGCTCGCGTCAGTAGCCGCCTTTCTTGCCGGTACCGGCGAAGGTGAACTCGTAGTCGACGGTGAAGGGTGCCGGCCATGCGCCGACGCCGGTCTCTTTGTCCACGTGCCGGCCGAAATGCGCGGAACCGTTGGTCGTGTCGATGGTGAAGGTCAGCCTGTACTTTCCCGGACCCGCCAGCTTGACGTTGTCGCCATAGTGCGGACCGTCGCTGGCGACCATCGGCATCAGCATGCCGCCGATGCGCTTGTTGTCGTCCATCCGGACCAGCACGTATTCGATCTTGAGATTCGGGATCCAGTCGCCTTCGGCAAAGCCGTTCGCATTGTCCGCGGTTGCGTGTATGTCGGCCTCCAGATGGATGTCGGAATTGGCCGCCGGACGCATGATGTCGGCCGGCTCCATCTCGATCGGCTGCAGGTAAACGGCCGCCACCTCCATGCCGTTCAGAAGGCCCGGCTGCCCGATCGGATATTCCAGCGCAGACGCGGCCGCGCTTCCTGCGAGCAGGACGGCTGCGGTCGAAGAGATAAATGTCGAGAGACGGGACATGGTTTGCTTCCTATCGTGGCGAGGCGTCCGATCCTGGAACGGACGTAACGGGCTAAATCATGACTATGTCAGTCAACTTATTGCCGCTCTCGCATCGATCTTTGCGCTGACGCAAAGAACCACGATTTTTCTTGCTCGCGTTTTCGCCCTTCAACGCGTGTTAACCGCCCCTATGGCGGTCAGGCTGCCTGGCTATGGCTCCTGCCTGACCTGTAAAGATAGCCATCGAAGGCGGCCGCCGCTGCCCGAACCAAGAAGCGATAGTCGCGCCGAACACGAATGACGCCCTCGGCCAGATCGACTACTCCATCCTCGGTAAGTTCGAGCAGCTTCCCGTTACCGATGATAAGTTCAGCCGCGTCGAACCCGTGTCGGGCGCAGACCGCCGGTACGTCGACCTCGAAATCGCACATGAGGCGCTGGATGATTTCCGCGCGCAGGCGGTCCTCGGCGGTCAGGCGATAGCCTCGCGCTGTCGCGAGCTCTCCTCTCGAAATCGACCCGGCGTAGAAGCCGAGCCCTACCTGGTTCTGGACGTAGCCCTGTTGCGTCCGGCCTATGGCCGAGGCGCCGAAGCCGATCAGCGTTTCGCAATTGTCGGTGGTATAGCCCTGGAAGTTGCGCCGCAGTTTTCCCGCTGCTTGCGACCGCGCGAGCTCGTCTTCGGGAAGCGCAAAGTGGTCGAGCCCGATCTGGACGTAGCCGGCGTCGACGAGAGTTTCGGCGATCGCTAATGCCTGTTCCATGCGCGCGGCGCTGCCGGGCAGGGCTGCCTCCTCGATCATGCGTTGGTGCTTCTTGAAGGAGGGAACATGCGCATAGCCGAACACGGCAAACCGGTCCGGGCGCATGGCTGCCGCGGCACTGGCCGTATCGATGCAGGAATGGACGGTCTGGTACGGAAGCCCATAGATCAGATCGAAGTTGATGCTTTCTACACCCGACTGGCGCAGCCGGTCGACAGCTTCGATCGTTGTCTCCTCGCTCTGGATTCGGTTCACCGCCTTCTGGACGATCGGGTCGAAGCTTTGCACGCCAAGGCTGGCGCGGCCGACACCTGCGCCGCCCAGCGCGCCTGCCATCTCGATCGACAGCGTGCGCGGATCGATCTCGACCGCGATCTCCGCAGCGGCCGAGAAGCCGAAGCGATCACGAAGGAGGTCCGTCAACGCGACGAAATCCATTGGCGCAACGATGGTTGGCGTGCCGCCGCCGAAATGCACGTGATCGACCCGCAAGGGTTGCCGCACCTGCGTTGCCACCATGTCGATCTCCCTGCGCAGCAAGTCCAGATACTCGACGACGGGCTGGTCCTTGGCGGTGATCGTGGTGTGGCAGCCGCAATACCAGCACATCGACCGGCAGAACGGGACGTGCAGATAGAGCGAAGAAGGGGTGTCGCATGGCATTTGCGAGAGCCATTCGCCATAAATCTCAAAGCCCACGGCTGGCGAAAACTCGGGGGAGGGCGGGTAGCTGGTGTAGCGTGGCAGGCGAGCCTCGCCATACTTTTGCAGAACGGATAGTTGCACGGCCTTGGTCGCCTCCAGTGAGTGCCGACAACCTAACCGTGTTCCGGTCCCGCTTCTTTGCGGAATACCAAATACATCCAGTTTGGGACGAGACTCAGGAACAGCTACGCTTGCCGCGGCGCACGCAGCGGCAGCATTCGTTCGTGGGTACGCATGTCGGCGCTATGACCTGTCAGAAGCCGACGCTCCGATAGGAGGCGCCTGCAGACATCGGATGCCAGAACGAGAGCAACGGCTCACTCGCCATCGCCGGGACTATCGCTGAAATGCGCGTCGAATTTTCCGGGTACGCCGTTCCATGCGTCCGCGTCGGCAGGTGGATCCTTCTTGCGTGTTATGTTGGGCCATGCTGACGCATATTGATGGTTGAGTGAAAGCCATGCCGGCGTCGCCGATGGATCCGTGTCAGGATAGATCGCCTCCGCCGGGCACTCCGGGACGCAAACGCCACAATCGATACACTCGTCGGGATGAATGACGAGCATGTTCTCACCTTCGTAGAAGCAGTCCACCGGGCACACTTCCACGCAGTCCATGAATTTGCATTTTATGCAATTGTCGGTAACGACGTAAGTCATCGAGAATGCCTCTGGACGTCAGGCGGCCAGCAGGTTCGGGTCCGCCGCACGCGCAGCCTTGGCTCGCTCTGCGGCGATTGCTAGCCAATCGCGGTAAAGGCCCTTGTCTTCCCTGGAAAAGGAGCGACGGCGCTTCATGTCATCGAAGGTTTCGCCGGGATGGCTCTTGTCGTAGTCGGCGCGCACCAGGGATTCGAGATAGGCGCGTTCGGCTTCGTCCACAGGCTGGACGAATTCGTGTGAATTGCTCAGCATGGCAATCTCCTTTCGTTTGGTTCCGCATCCCACGATGTCCGGAATCTGTCCTGCTCCAGCGCCCAGATCGCGCAGGCCGGGCAATCGGCGCCACAGCGGTCGATGGCCGAAAAGATCAGTCCGAGCCGCTCTTGCCGCGACAGGCGGCAGGAGCAGTCCTTTTGCCTGAAGGGCGGCAGCACGGCTCGGGCAACGCGCAAGGCGTGATCGAATACGGAAGACAGGATAGACATCATAGGCATCCTAAAAGATGTATTTGAAATGTATCTTTTAGGATGTGACCTGGCAAGAGGGTGCCGATGCGACGTGGTGAAGCGGGATGGAGCCTCCCACCATCCTTATGCCGCCGGCTGTATGCCGAAATCTTCGGGATTGAGCAGGAGGTCAGCCAGGGTGTAGCGGTCGAGTGTGCCCGAGAAGGCGGCGAGCGCTTCCTTCAACATGCCGCGCAAGCGGCAACGCGGGGTGATGAGGCAACGGTTGTCGCTTCGGAAGCATTCGACCAGAGCGAAGTCCGGCTCTGTCGCCCGCAGCACATCGCCTAACCCGATGCGTTCGGGCCGCATGGCAAGAGCCAGTCCACCGGAGCGGCCGCGCACCGCCTTAAGGAAGCCCGCGCGCGTCAACTGGTTCGCCACCTTCATGAGGTGCGCGCGCGATATTCCGTAGACCTGGGCGGTTTCCTCGATGGTGATCAGCTGATCAGCCCGGGCCGCGGCATACATCAGCAGTCGCAGCGAATAGTCGGAAAAATCCGTCAGCCTCATTCAGACCTCGTGTGGGATTGCAGTCGCCGTCGGTGCGATCGGTCCCAAAGATGCACGCTGAATACATCTTTTGCAAGGGATGCTGAAGCGATCCATAAAACATATATTGACAATGTATCTTTTAATGCCAACTATCTACGATCGTCGGTGCAACGGAAGTTGTCCGCCACGGTACACCGCGACAAGGTCGCGTCGGCCGTTCATCTCGCACTCAAAGGATCAAGCCCATGGCGCAGGCCGCAAATGCAGCACCCAACGAAATCGATGTCCGAACCCTGGTGCCGATGCAGAGGCATCAGAAGATCTTCGAGCTTGTCGACCAGCTCGCGCCAGGAGGGAAGTTCGTTCTCGTCAACGACCACGATCCAAAGCCTCTCTACTACCAGATCGAGGCCGAGCATCCGCAGCAGTTCTCCTGGACCTATCTTGAGCGCGGGCCGGAGGTCTGGCGCGTCGAGATCGGCCGTCTTTCAAAGGCCGCATGAAGCAGGCATCACAACCGCGTACGCCGCCCGCAACCCGCGCGGGCGGCGATGTGACAGGGATCGTGCCATGGCCGATGAAGCGGAACCAAAACTGGACGACGAGAAGGTCACGGATGCGCTTCGTCTCGTGATCGATCCGGAGCTCGGCTACAACATCGTTGATCTTGGGCTGGTCTATGCGGTTCTGGTCAATGACGGCGGCGTCGTCAACATCGTGATGACCACGACGACGCGCGGCTGCCCGGCAACCAACTACCTGAAGGAGGGCGCCCGCGACGCCGCCTGGAGTGTTCCCGGCGTCGAGTTCGTCGACGTCACGCTGACCTATGAGCCACCCTGGTCGCCCGAGAAGATGAGTTCGGGCGCCAAGGAACATCTCGGTATAGCCGACAGCGGTGGCTGGTGACATGCAAGCGGATCAACCGAATGCAACGGGACCGGGCGCAGAGAACAGCGGAGAAGCTCAGCTTGCCGAGTTGGCGGATCTCTTGGTCGCAAATCTTGAGGCCCTAGCGAGACTCGGACAGGCCGATGCAGCCTGCCGTGGGGCGGGCAAGGCCTGTTCGGTGCTGCGCGGAACCAATCCAGTCCAATGGCGAAAGTTCAACACGCTGCTGCATCGGCTGAGCAGACGCGTGCCGGACGAACACTAAGCGTTTCGTGAATGAGGGGCATGATTTTCAGTGTCGGAGCCCCGACCTGTCAGCGCGCGCTAAGGACAGGTGCTTTGACGTACGATCATGGTCGGCGGACGTCGCGGCTCGACGCCGTCGACCTTCGAGTAACAAGCACGCCTCAATGAAAACTTCACGCAATCGATGAGGCGACTATTTACTATTGGCGGTTAGCGTCAACTGCGATGCTCGGGCCTGATCGTATAGCCGCGCGCTTCAACGCGCTTACCGTTTTGGGGCAATCGTGCCTCATAGTGGCCGTTGCCGCGGCTGGCGCTGATCTGCTGACCCTGGTTTTCTACTCGATCTTTTTCTCAGACCGGTTGGTCCTCGACCTCCTGCTGACCAGCGTGATTGTTCTCTTCGTGGCATCCCCGCTGATCTATTTCTTTTTGAGACGAAGCGCGCGATTTGCCGAACTGGCTGCGGAATTAGAGACGGCCAACAGGACGGGCGAATTGACCGGTTTGCTAAACAGAAAGACTTTCTTGGGCGAAACCAGGCGTCTTGTTGGGACAAGGGAAACGAACGGCTCAACTGGTGCGATGTTGTTCATCGATGCGGACCATTTCAAGGCGATCAACGACAGCTTCGGTCATGCAACTGGCGATGCGGTCCTGCGGGAAATCGGCTCTGCTCTGAAATCATGTATTCGTGAGTCCGACGTTGTGGGGCGCCTTGGAGGCGAGGAATTTGCCGTTTTCGTGGATAAGGCCGACTTCGCCCAAGCAGCGGCGCTCTGTGGTCGCATTCACCAGAAGGTGAAAGAGATTTCCCGTACACTGGGTCTCGGCAGCCGAAGCGTAACGGTCAGTATAGGTCTATCGGCTCACGAATTCGGACAGGAGCTTGAGGCTCTGCTATCGGCCGCGGATCGTGCGCTCTATGTGGCGAAGTCGAAGGGCCGAGACTGCACAGCTCAGGCGGTGGAGGTGCGGGCTGCCGCATAGGAGCCCGTCGTGATCACGGATAAAGGTGCGGCACGATTGTTCTTTTCGGAAACGACTTTCTCTCGTATTACCATCGTTCTTTGGGTTGGCACTTTCGCCGCAGCATACTCCAAGCCAAATTCATGGTATTTGCCTTGGCCGCAACGAGACGTATTCGATTTTTTGCAATCGGGTATGTTTTTATGATGTTGACGCAAAGACCTCATTTGGATGCAGATGCCACATGCTCGGAGATCTGATTGCTGCCCTCGATCGGCCAGAGGTGATCTCCAACGTCTTAGCGACTCTCGACCCTGAACTTGCCGCGAACCTCGCCGAACGGGCAGCGCGAGTCTCGATGCCAGTGGGTGACTTTTCCGCCGGCGCCGTGCGAGCGTTTCTCGACGAAGCTGACGACGATCTGTGGTTCCAACTTGTGACCGTAATGCGGAAATCAGAAGACCCCGGCCTTGCTGCCGTAGAGACGATACTGCGTTGGGTCGTAGGGACGTAGCTTTGTAAGGCCTATTCCATGTCCCATCTCTAGGAGATGATGGGACCGAAGCCTCCCCTGTTGGCAACGACCATTCCTCGGACACAGCGGAAATCGGATTCCTTGCAATCGCACCGATAAGATGTAGATTATATGTATCTTATAACTTCGATGCAAAGAACGACCATGACATGTGATCATAATGCTGTATCGGAAAGCACTCAGCACGTGCCGAGGAAACCGACGCCGGTCTCCAGCTACGATGAAACAGAATGGGATGAAGTGGCGCGGGCTTCGTGGGAATCCTTCCCCGCCAGCGACCCTCCTGGTTGGATTGGCGGTGGACGCCGTCCAGCCGGCCCCCTCTCATCGTAGGGTCGGCCGATGCAAATCGAGATTGGGACGAATGGCATCCTCGTCGATGCGAAGCTGCTCGCCGATCTGCTGCGCCTTGACCCGGCGGCCGTGCACGCGCTCATGAAAGCCCAGGAGATCACGTCCTTCTGCGAACGCGGGATCGAGGAGCACGAAGGCCAATACCGATTGAGTTTCTTCTACGGCAACCGTCGCGCGCGTCTGAATGTCGATGCCGCCGGCAACGTCATCCGGCGCTCGATGATCGACTTTGGAGAAGCCGCCTTACCGCGCCAGTTGCATCGCACGGGTGGATAGCAACACGCTTTCCCGGACCGCCGCGGCGGTCTTCGGCCTTCAAACAGGGTTTTCACCATGCCTTTCAACGAGCGCTCGAAGCACATCACTCAAGGTATCGCCCGTTCCCCGAACCGGGCGATGTATTATGCGCTGGGCTACGAGAAGGCCGATTTCGACAAGCCGATGATCGGCGTCGCCAACGCGCACTCCACGATCACGCCGTGCAACGCCGGCCTGCAGCCGCTCGCCGACGCGGCGATTGCCGCCATCAAGGCCGCTGGCGGTAATCCGCAGGTATTCGGCACGCCGACCATATCCGACGGCATGTCGATGGGCACGGAAGGCATGAAATATTCGCTGGTGTCGCGCGAGGTGATCGCCGATTGCGTCGAAACCTGCGTGCAGGGCCAGTGGATGGACGGCGTGCTGGTTCTGGGCGGCTGCGACAAGAACATGCCGGGCGGCATGATCGGCATCCTGCGCGCCAACGCGCCGGCCATCTATGTCTATGGCGGCACCATCAAGCCGGGTACGTGGAAGGGGCAGGACCTGTCCATCGTTTCAGCCTTCGAGGCCGTGGGCGCCTTCATGGCCGGCACCATGAGCGAGGAGGATTTCGAGGGCATCGAACGCAACGCCTGCCCTTGCAACGGTTCCTGCGGCGGCATGTACACGGCCAACACCATGAGTTCGTCGTTCGAGGCGCTCGGCATGGCGCTGATGTATTCCTCGACCATGGCCAGCCCCGACCGCGAGAAGCTCGAAAGTGCCGCCGAGTCCGGCCGCGTGCTGGTCGAGGCGGTAAAGAAGAACATCAAGCCGCTCGATATCGTGACGCGCAAATCGATCGAGAACGCGGTGGCGCTGATCATGGCGATCGGCGGCTCGACCAACGCGGTGCTGCATTATCTCGCCATCGCGCACGCCGCCGGGGTCGACTGGACGCTGGACGATTTCGAGCGCGTGCGCCGCAAGGTGCCGGTGCTGTGCGACCTGAAACCGTCCGGAAAATACATGGCGGTCGATCTGCACCGGGCCGGCGGCATCCCGCAGGTGCTGAAAATCCTGCTCAACGCCGGCCTCTTGCACGGCGACTGCCTGACCGTCACCGGCCGCACGCTGGCCGAGGAACTGGCCGATGTGCCGGACAAGCCGCGCGCCGACCAGCAGGTCATCAGGTCGATCGACAAGGCGCTTTACCGCGAGGGCCACCTCGCCATACTCAAGGGCAACCTCGCCGAGGACGGCGCTGTCGCCAAGATCACTGGCCTGAAAAGCCCGGCGATCACCGGCCCTGCGCGCGTCTTCGACGACGAGCAGTCAGCCATGGAGGCGATCCTCGCCGACAGGATCAGGCCGGGCGATGTGGTGGTGCTGCGCTATCTCGGGCCTAAAGGCGGCCCCGGCATGCCGGAAATGCTCGCTCCCACCTCCGCTCTCGTCGGGCGCGGCCTCGGCGAAAGCATCGGCCTCATCACCGACGGGCGCTTTTCCGGCGGCACGTGGGGGATGGTGGTCGGCCACGTCGCGCCGGAAGCCTATGTCGGCGGCACGATCGCGCTGGTCGAGGAAGGCGACACCATCACCATCGACGCGCACAGGTTGTTGCTGCAATTGGAGGTTGACGAGGCCGAGATGTCGCGCCGCCGCGCCAGCTGGAAGCAGCCGGCACCCCGCTATCGCCACGGGGTGCTGGCGAAGTTCGCAGCGCTCGCCCGCCCCGCCAACGAAGGAGCCGTAACCGGCTGAAGGCGGCGTCTATCATGAGCCATTTCGTCCTCGTCACCTTGCATCTTTTTGCCGCCATCATGTTCGTCGGCACCGTCTTCTTCGAGGTCATCATCCTCGAAGGCATCCGCAAACCGGTGGGGCGCGACGCCATTCGGACGGTAGAGACCGCCATCGGCCGGCGCGCCCGCCGCGTCATGCCATTCGTCATGGCGGTCCTCTACGGAGCGGGCATCGTCATGGCCTGGCAATATCGCGACGACCTCGCGCATCCGTTCGAAAGCAGCTTCGCGACGCTGCTTTCGATCAAGATCGTCCTGGCGCTCAGCGTCCTCGTGCATTTTATCACAGCCATAACGCTCAGCGCGCGCGGCAAGCTCAAGTCCCGCCACTTCAAGCTCATCCACCTCAGCGTCTTCTGCCATGTGGTGCTGATCGTCTTCCTGGCCAAAGCGATGTTTTACATCGCCTGGTAGAGGCGGGCGCCCTGGTCGCGCGACGACGGCCTATGTCGAGGTGTTACGGGTCAAGATGAAGGCAGCGGCGGCGGATGCCGCCAGCGCCTGTAGGCCGACAACGGCAAGATCGACGGCGAGAACGAGCGAGGCGGCCAGTGACAACGCCATGGCGAGCACGCTCGCTGTCTTGCCCTTGCGGCTGATGGCGCGATGTGTGCGCCAGTCGCGGATCAACTTGCCGAACGTGCGGCTGTCGAGGAGCCGGTCATGCAAGGCTGGCGACGAGCGCGCGAAGCAGAGGGCCGCCAGGATGACGAAGGGCGTCGTCGGCAGCAGCGGCAACACCGCGCCCAATCCTCCCAGCACCAGGCTGGCCAGGCCGACGATCAGCCAGACGATCCGCATTCCGTCGTTCCCAACGGCCGCTCCAAGCAACTAGGCACGGTTTTCCATTGATGCAAATCTGGGAAACAGTATGTTGTTCTCCAAGTGAATGTGCTCCATCAGATCCTCGGCAAGCTGGGCCGTTCCGACGTAGAGCGCCTGCCACGAACGGCAGGCGCCTTCGGGCAAGGTGAAATCGTCGGTCAGGCTTTCGAGCAACCTGAGTTGCGTGCCCTGGTCGTCATGTTCGTGCCGAAAGTCAGCGGTGGTGATGGCGACGTTTTCCTTTGCCGACTGACGCATCGCCGGAAACAGGACAGTCTCCTCCTTTGCCATATGCTCCTCGAGTTCGCCCTGCATTTGCCGTAACGCATCTGAAAGACCCGCCGGCACCTTGGGGTGCTCGCGATGAACTGCTTCCACTTTGCGGGACAGCGCGATGAGCTCGGGCAGGGCACGGCGGTGCGCTTCGTGGTAGCAAGTCTGGATGTGATCGATCAGTTCATCGCTGCTCATAGCGGCCGAAGCGGCTGTCCCGCCCGTGCCCGAGGCGAGGGCCTCCAACGCCTGTTCAAGTGCGTCGGAATCGACGCCACGGCGTTGTGCGGCGCTGTCGAGGGTGAGATCGCCGTTGCAGCAGAAATCGATCTTGTACTTGCGGAAAATTGCGGTGGCCCCGGGCAGCGTCGCGGCGATGTCGCCGACGGTACGCTCCCAAAGCTCCGGACCGGGAATATGCGTGTTCATGATAAAGCTCCGTACATGTTTGTAGACGAACGCCCTGAAACTCAGAGCGGGCTCATCCGGCGCAACGTACCGTCGCGCAGGACGATGTGGTGCCAGCCCGCTATCAGGGCGTGGAGGCCCGCTAGGTAGAGGATGAGGGTGCCAGCGTTCTCATGAATTTCGGCTATCAGTCCGGGCGCACCCTGAACGGGCGCAGCGATCATCGGTAGGCCGATGCCGAAGAAGGACGCGGAGACGCCAAGGCGCGAAGCCGCGTACCAGCCGCTGAGCGGCAAGCCGATCAGGAATCCATAGAGAAGCGCATGGCCGATTTTCGCCGCTGTGGCTAACCAGGGACGCTGCTCGTCAAGTGCGGGCGGCGTCTGACCGGCAACGCGCAGGATCATGCGGGGAACCATCAGAGCGAGCACCGCCAGTCCCAACGAGAAATGCAGCATAGGCGGGTTTTTGACGACGTCCCGGCCCCCTTCGGCCGTAAACCAGGCCGCTACAATGAGCACGGCAGTCGCCCAATGAATGGCGATCATGCCTCTGGAATAGCGGCCGATATATTCGTTCTTTGCATCCACCACATTCCGCGCCTTTGGATATCCCGGGAATATTCGCCGCCCGGTTGAGGATCTGGGTCTCGACCAATCGGGCGGGTAACCCAAAGCGTGACACAATGAATTACGCATGTTCCGATCCTCGTCTTTGCGCTGGATCAATGAGAGTCGATCACCCTTTGCTTTGGGCGCGCTTAGGACCTCCGTTGTGCAGACGAGCGAGTCCCAACGCGAGTCGATCGAGGAATCCGGTCTGACCAGGAACGATCTTGGCGCTCGCCTCCGTCAATGCGAACCAACCCGCGCGGTCGATCTCGGGAAAAAACTGCATCCTTTTGCTGCCTGGCGGCCATTCCATTTCAAACATGTTGCTGCTCAGCGTCGCTGGGTCCATATCCGCTTGTGCGGCGTACGCGATGATTGTCTTTCCGCTGCGTTGCCTGATCTCGCCGAGCGGCTCCAGTGGCACTGATAATGTCCATCCCGACTCCTCCATGAATTCGCGTCGCGCCGCTGCTTCCGGGTTTTCGCCTTCCTCGTACTCGCCCTTCAGAATGGACCAGGCACCTTGATCGCGGTGATTCCAGTACGGTCCGCCTGGATGTCCAAGAAGGACTTCCAGCCTGCGGTCCTTCCAGTGGTACGCGAGGATTCCCGCACTGCGTTTAGGCATATGCATTTCCGTCCTTCGCCAGGTCGCCTTTGCGCTTTTAGGTTCCTATCTCGGCGAAGCGTTTCGCTGTCCGCGGGTCCGATGTAACCTTGGTGCCCTACATGGCAGCTTTCAGCGATATACAATCACCGGAATTTCGGCGCAGGCCAAGACCTCTGCGGTGTGGCTGCCCAGCATGACGCGACTCATGCCGGTACGACCATGCGAAGCCATCACGATGACGTCGCAACCGCATGTGTGAGCGGTATCAAGGATGGCTCGCGCCGCCCGGCGGTCGGGTACGTGGATAGCCTCGATTTCGAGCCCCAATTGCTCGGCGCTTGCCTTCACGGGCGCGAGGATCGCTTCGGCATCTCGGTGTTGGTCTCGTTCGTATGCCGCCATTTCGGCCTCGCCCGGCGTCCACAGGTCGCACGAATAGGCGAACTGTCCGCCGGGCGCTTCCGTCGCCGTCATCGCCGTGACCCGTGCACCATGCTCCTTAGCGAGCGACAGGCCGTGGACAACACCAGCCTGGGCAAGTTCTGACCCGTCGGTGGGGATGAGGACGTGCGTGTACATAGGAGTGTCTCCGTACGAACGCGTCGATGTTGATTTTTGGACGGCCGAATGAGTCAGGCCCTGGCGAGCGCAGCCTCGATCGTCTCGATGCTCCCGCCGGTGAAATCCTTGGCGAGGTCGCCGATCAGGTTTTCCCTGGTCACGTCATGGAAGTGGCGTCGCAATTCCCCCAACGTCCGTGGGTCGGCGATGACGAACAGCGAGACGACCTCCCCGTCCAGCATCAGCCGGTTCAGGTATGCTGCCGCGCTCGCCGCGAAGTCGTCTTCCTCCAGCCGCCACCGGTCGGGGTTGGCGGAGGTGCTGCGATGCCGCGCGCCCGAGCCCTGGTTGACCGGCTGCACGCCGGCCACGGTCTCCTCGACCAACTGGATGCGCGGTTCGACGCCCTTGTTGCGGAATAGGCGCAACTTCTCGCCATCGACGACGGCAACTGTGGTGTCATTCGGCAGTATCATTTTTCCGTCCTGCGGTTTCGTGCGGCCTCTGCATCCCTTCCCATATCGGTCACCGGCCGGTACATCATTGATCCTGGTCATGTAGCCCGCGACCGCGCGCGCAGCGCGCTTGGCGTCCGGCTGCTCTTATTTGACGACGAGGACCGGGACGGCGGCACGCGCCAGCACCTCTGCCGTTTGGCTGCCGAGCAGCAGCCTGTTGACGCCGCGTCGGCCGTGAGAGCCGATGACGATCAGGTGGGCGCCTCGCGCTCCTGCCGTCTGAAGTATGGCCTCGGCCGGCCGAGCCTCGGAAACGTGAACGAGCGCAACGTCGACCCCCACCTTACCGGCGTCGACCTTCACCTTGTTCAAGACTTTGTCGGCCGCGTCTTTCTGTCTGCGGTTGAATTCGTCCATTTCCTCGTCCGAACGTCTCCAACTCGCTCTGGCAGTCATGCCAACGCGAGAATAGGGGTCGGTTATGGTGAGGACGGTGACCTTGGCGCCAAGATCCCTGGCGAGCGCCAGGGCATAGTCGACCCCCCTCTGGGCGGTTTCCGAGCCGTCAGTCGGAATGAGGATGTGCTTATGCATTCTGCTACCCTTCGGGCGCTGCGCCGGCAATCCGTGCCGAAGAGCGGACGCCTTGATCGGATCAAGAGTTCGATATGTCGCGCTCACGAATTGAAGGAGCCTTTTTAGGCAACTTCAGTCCCGTCGTGCTGCGATGACGTAATCCTGACTACCGGACAACCAAAACCGGAAGGGTCGTATGCGCGAGCACCTCGGCAGTCTGACTCCCGAGCATCAGCCGGTCGACGCCGCGCCGACCATGAGACGACATGATGATCAGATCGCAATCCTTCAAGTTGGCGGTCCTAACGATCGCTTCTGCCGGGGAACCGTCGATTTCGTGCAGGAGTTCAACGGCGACGCCATGCTCGGACGCTCGTTCCTTGATCGGCGCGAAGAGCGCTCTCATCTGTTCTTCGATTTGCTGATCAAATCGGATGGTCGGGTCGTGAACGCCACCGGCAATCGCGGCTCGCGCGACTTGCGGCGACAACGGCTGGGTGACGGTCAGGACCGTTATTCTGGCGTTAAGTGGCACGGCGAGCGCCAACCCCTGTTCGATGCCCTTTGATGCCAGTGCTGAACCATCTGTGGCAATCAGGATGCGCTTGTACATCTTTGGCTCTTTCAATGAGATCGAAATACCATCGCCGCGAACGTCAATTGTTGGCGGTCATGATCTCTGTGCCTTCGTTCTCCACAGAGCAGGTGTGAGCACACCGCGCCTTGATCGACGTCAAAGCGACATCGCTTTCAGTCGGACGCAAGACGACCCGCGCCTGGACCAATGTGGAGAACTTTCCCGTGATGTTTGCGCCCGGACAAAGACCTCCGGTCCGGCATGAGACAGGTTCCCAGCCAGACGGGAACAGGTTCATGTCTCAACGCGAAGTTGGAAGCATGCTAGTAGTGCGGCATGGTCTGCACGAAGACGCGCTTGCACTAATCCTTGGCAGCCTCATGGTGGCGCTAGGCATGACCATCTACGCCCAGGCGGTGCTGGTAGTCGGCGGGGTGGCGGGAGTGGCGCTCCTGCTCCAGTACACCGGCGGTATCAACTTCTGGCTCGGATTTTCGCTGATCAACCTGCCCTTCTACCTGTTGGGCTGGAAGCGGCTGGGCGGCGCCTTCATCGTGCGGACATTCATTGCGGTCAGTCTTGTCTCGCTATTTTCACGCCTTACGTCCGAATGGGTGGAATTTGCTCGGTTGAACGCCGCCTATGCCGCAGTCATGGCTGGAACGTTGTGCGGAACCGGTATGCTGATGCTGTTCCGGCATCGCACCAGCCTGGGCGGCAATAACATCCTGGCCATTTTCCTCCAGGAAAATTTTGGGCTACGAGCGGGCTATTTTCAGCTTGCCGTCGATCTCGCCATTCTATCTACCTCGTTCCTTGTCCTGGCCCCCGGCAAGGTATTTCTGTCGACCCTGAGTGCCACGATTCTCAATCTCATCCTGGCACTCAATCATCGGCCCGGCCGCTATCTCGGCGTAAGCTAACGTCGGTCGAGCCGTCCGCCCGGCGGTGCTCGACAATCGTGGGCGCGGCGGCCTTTGATAGTTCGCGACCCGTTGATATATGACGTCAACCGTTGCGCCGCCGAATAACGATAAAGAGCATTCGGTCGTCTCGAAAGATGCCAAGCAAAAGGAATTCCTTAGTGCCGGCGGTAAGGCGGGCGGCCTGCTCCGGCCCGTCGATTGGCTTGCGGTCGAGAGTTGCGATAACGTCGCCGTCCATAAGACCGCTGTTCGCTGCGGCGCTGCCTGGACTGACGGATACCACAGCCGCGCCTTGGATCTTGCCGTAGGCCGGCGAACCGGGTGCGACAGTGGCCAACACCACCGATCGTAGGAGTCCCGCCCCATCGTAGGTGGTTGGGGGGCGAATCTTCAGCGTCACCGTTGCATCGCGCCCGATTTGCCGTCCATCTCTGACTGCAGTGATATGAATTCTCGTTTGCGGCGCGAGATTGCCGATCAAGCGGCGCAATTCGCCAGCGTCCGCCACGCTGTGGCCATTGATGCCGATAATCACGTCGCCGGCAGTCAGGCCGACAGTCGCGGCCGCCGAACCCGGAAGTACCTGGCTGACGACGGCGCCCTTTGTCGTGCCCGCATGGAGCGCCGTCGCGAGATCCTCGGTCAAGTTCTGCGTTACGACGCCAAGCTGTCCGCGCTTGACTTCTCCGTGCGCGATCAGTTCCGGAAGAATCTGCTTAGCGGCAGCAGAGGGAATAGAAAAGCCGAGGCCGACGCTGCCGCTCGACGAACCGATGATAGCGCTGTTGACGCCGACCATGCGCCCATCGAGGTCCAACAACGGACCGCCGGAATTGCCCGGGTTGATGGCGGCATCCGTCTGGATGTACCCTTCATAGGCACCCGTCTCAAAACCGGTTCGCCCAAGCGCGCTGACAATGCCATGCGTAACGGTCTGTGAAAGGCCAAAGGGATTGCCAACCGCGACTACATAGTCGCCTATCCGCAGGCCGTCCGAATCCCCAATGGTCAATTGGGTAAGGCCAACGGCATCGATCTTGATGACGGCGAGATCGGTAGCGGCATCTGTCCCTACGGTTTGCGCCTCGAAGCTGCGTCCATCCGAAAGCGTGACCGAGATCGTTTCGGCTTCCTGGATGACGTGGTAGTCAGTGAGGATGAGTCCTTTCGCGGCGTCGATGATCGAGCCGGAACCCACGGAAGACGGAGCGTCGGACAGGGCAGACTGGCTGTCCGACATAGCACCTTCAGTCGAGATGCTCACAACTGCCGGAATGACGCGGGCAAGCATTGGAGTCAGTGATTTTTCGGCTGCGGCCGGCATCGGGCTGATAAGCGTGACGGCGACACAGCCCAAAACTGAAAGAACTCGGATCGACGTCATCGGTTCACGCTCAACATGGGGTTTTACCAATTGCCCTGACATTGGCGCGCCAAAGAGGATTGACATTGACCGGTGTCAAACCTGTTCTACTAACGCGCCACGATCTCCGACAGGCGCTTAGTCAAGATCGTTCGAATGAGTGTCATTGCGCAGCAGATTGATGTCGCTCCTTGTCGTCGCTTTTGATAAGGGAAACGCGGGTGTGGTCGACGACGCCGGCAACGCCGGCAACGCCGTGCACACCTTCAGAGACGACACGCGCGGCCTCTCTCTCGCTGATCGAGTCGAGGTCGCCCCACAAATGCACCACGCCGTCCGAAACGATAACGGAAAGTTTGACGAAGTCGTCGAGCGCCATCTCGCCCAGGCGGCTGAGGATACTGCGTCTGATGGCGGTATCGCCGGGCGCACAGTCATCCGGTTCCGCCGTCGCTATCAGATGCAGCAGATCGACGCGGCTGACGATACCGACGAGCCGCCCGTCGTGCGTCACCGGTAACCGCTTCACATGATAATCATTCATAAGCGCGGCGACCCGACCGATCGAAGCTCCTTCCTCGACCGCGATGACGCCTCGGGTCATGACATCGGCGACTTTCCAGCTATGGTTCTTGACGAAAGCGGCCGCCCATTCCTCGACGCTTCCTTTCCCGCTCTGATGGCTCGCGGCGCCGATCTCGCTCCTGCCAAGCAGATCACCTTCTGTGATTATGCCTACCAGCACATCGTGATCGTCCACCACCGGCAGTCCGCCTATTCCCCTGGTCAGCATAATCTGTGCAGCGTGTTTCACGCTGTTGTCCGGCTTCACGGTGACGACATTGGATTTCATCAGATCCTTGACGCGCATCTTTCACTCCGCTGGCGAGACTGAGCCGTGCCTGCTCGAGCACGACAACTATCCGGTCTGCTTTTTGATAAGCTGGTTCATTTTGACTTGCGACAAGCCGGTCGCCTTGCGCTGGATCAAGGTCAGCGGAAGATCCGGTCGTGTACCTTTGATTGGTAGCTAACCGGCGCGAGTGCTCGAGCCGTGCCTCGAAATCCACCTCGATCCGTCGACGCGAGCTTGCCAAGATAAGTCCAACTCCTGCCGAATTGTTCGGAGGAAAAATGAAAGTGGAAATCCTTGCTTTGATGGCTGGCCTGCTATGGTGCGGGGTTGGTCCAGCACGTGCCGATCTTACTGTTTCCGAGTTCCGAAAAAGCAAGGCAACCACCGAGGAGACCAATTATCTGGAAGGTCTCATGGACGGCATCGAGATCACCAATGCTCTCGCCCAGACAGGCCATCCTGTCTTCTGCACGCAGGTTTTTTTCACATCCGTGGAGGAATTTCGTGAGTTCCTCGATAGTTACATTCAGGCGAATGCCTCCGCCGGCAAGGAGCACATCGCATCGGTCGCGACGTCCGCACTAATGGCTGCCTATCCCTGCTCTGGCCGCTAGGACCAACCGACATTTAGGATTCCTCGCCTGATCGTTGTGTGATTCATGGGTTTCCAGATTTCATGATCTGGAGACCTGTGATGGCCAAGCGCTATGAACTGACGCCGGTCCAATGGCGGCGGATATGCGGCCTTCTTCCCGGAAAGCCCGGCGACCGGGGCCGTTGCGGCGAAGACAACCGATTGTTCGTCAACGCTGTTTTGTGGGTCCTGCGCTCCGGCGCCCACTGGCACGACCTGCCCGAGCGCTACGGCAAGTACAAGACCGCCCACAAACGCTTCACCCGATGGGCCAAAGCGGGTGTATGGGAGAAGGTGCTCGCCCATCTCATTGATGATCCGGACAACGATTACCTGATGCTCGACAGCACCCTGGTTCGCGCTCACCAGCAGGCAGCGACCGGAAAAGGGGGGACCAGAACCAGGCTCTGGGGCGTTCCCGAGGTGGACTGACCACCAAGATCCACATGGCCGTGGACGGGAAGGGACGACCGCTGCGGATGATCCTCACTCCCGGCCAACGCGGTGACGTCACCCAGGCTCCGGCTCTGCTCGAAGGCCTGTCCGCGCGCCGTGTCCTCGCCGACAAGGCCTATGATTCCAATGCCCTGCGCCAGATCATCAGCGATATGGATGCCGAGGCCGTCATTCCTTGCAACCCCACGCGCAAGCGCCTGATCCCGTATGATTTCGAGGTCTACAAAGCCCGCAATCTCATCGAGCGCTGTTTCAATAAGCTCAAGCACTTCCGTCGCATCGCAACCCGATATGACAGGCGGGCCATCCACTTCCTCAGCTTCATCCATCTCGCAGCCGCTATGATCTGGATGCGCTAAATGTCGATTCTGCCTAGGGTTGCTGCCGGCGGTGGAAATTGACTTGTGCCAGGATTCGACGGCAGACCGAAGAGGTCAACCTCGCACCGCCGTCCGATCGGCGATCCCTGAAATGCATCGGCCTCTACGGTCTGCCCGATCGTTGCAGGCAGAAATCGGACCTCGAAAGATACGCCTATCTTTGCAATGACTGGACGTAGCCCGCGAGCTCGTTGATGCGCTCGATCGTGACGATTTCTCCGCCGGCTGGACCATACAGGCGCTGGTCATCCTCAAGGAACTGACGTCCCCAGACAGGCATGTCGCGATTGCCGTGACCCGGCACGTCATATCGTCCATCGATCACGGCGATGACGCGGGCATATGGAAACCTGCCTCCATTGCGCTTGCTGATGCTTGTGAGATCGGCGGGACGCTTGACGAGCAAATCCCTCAGCGGCCCGTCACCCTTGCCTTCGACACCGTGACAGGTTGCACAGGAATTCAGATATTCGGCTTTGCCATAGCTCATCCGCTCGCCGGCAACTGAGCCGGCAATGCCGAAGCCAATCAACAACGCTGCTATGACCCTTTTCATCGCCATATCCGACCGTGCGGCAGCCGGCCCAAAGACTGGGACTGCGGCCGCCGCACCGCCTTGATCTGAATCAATTGTCACCCGTACTATGCCGTCGCGAGGCCGTGTTGGATCCCCTTGCGTCAAAAGGCATCGGTTGGGATCAGGATATGCCTGTGCGGCCCCGCCGCGTGATGGCGGACCCTTCGGCCATGTCGGCAGATAGTCTTGCAAAAATTGCGGGTCGTCAGACCGCTGTTCCGAAGACCGCCCCGATTCCTGCCGTCAGCGCCATCGCTATCGCGCCCCAGAAGGTCACCCGCACCGTTGCCTTGCCTATGTTCGCGCCGCCGGCCTGTGCTCCGATCGCGCCGAGCAGGGCAAGGAAGAAAAGGGAAGCGACGGATACGCCGAGGATAAGGATGGAGTGCGGTAGGAGAAGAGCCGTGAGCAGGGGCAAGGCCGCTCCGGTAGCGAACGTCGCCGCCGATGTGATTGCGGCCTGGATCGGCCGTGCCGCCGTCACCTCGGACATGCCGAGTTCATCGCGTGCGTGAGCGCCGAGCGCGTCCTTGGCCATGAGTTGATCCGCGACCTCATATGCGAGTTTAGGATCAAGGCCGCGTTGCATGTAGATCTGTGCGAGTTCATCGCGTTCGAAATCCGGCTGACTGGCAAGCTCCGCCCGTTCGCGCGCGAGATCGGCCTGTTCCGTATCGGATTGGGAACTGACCGAAACATACTCGCCGGCGGCCATCGACATCGCGCCGGCAACCAGTCCGGCGATACCGGCGACAAGGACCTCGGATGTCGAGGATGAAGCAGCCGCGACGCCCACGATCAGGCTTGCCGTCGAGACGATCCCGTCATTGGCGCCCAATATGGCGGCGCGCAGCCAGCCGATACGTTTTACGAGATGGTTCTCCGGATGCATATGCGGGGGCACGACGCGATGTCTCCTTGCAGGTTTTGCTCCCGGTTGCGGGCTTCCGGGATGATGGAGCGAAAACGGACTTCCGGGAATGGCTGCTGCCCCTGCCAAGCTTGCGATAACGGCAGGGCAAATGCTTTGAACAATGCGGACGCCCGACGTTACGGATCGGGAGCGGCGAAATCCTATCTGTAATGCCTGTGGCGTTTCAAGCTGACGGCCACCTTAAGAGCTTTTTCCCGCCTCTTCAGGAATGCGTCAGACTGAGCCGGCAGCTTCGGCGCAGTGAAAATCCGCTGCGGAGTTTGCCGATGAAATCGCTTGTCGCCGTGCTGGCCCTGACTACGGCGCTGACTTTCCCCGCGCTGGCGTTGGCTCGTCCGGTCACACTGACCACGACCATCAATGATTATGGCGGCAACGGCGCCTATCTGGCGCTCTATGTCACCGATGCGGCGGGAGCCTACAAGGGCACGCTTTGGATGGCCGGCGGCAGGTCGAAATACTACCGCCACCTCGGCGGCTGGCTGCGGGGATCGGGCGGGAACCTTGGCGAGATCAACGGCATCACCGGCGCGAGTGTCGGCTCCGGACGCTCCTTGAAGATTTCCCTCGACCTCGCCGATGCCCTCTTCGACGCCGGCTATGAAATTCATGTGGACGCGGCTGCCGAAGATATGCGCGACAGCCCCTCCGACGTGGTGGCTCCGCTCACGTCCGGCGGGGCGGGGAAACCTGTGGCCGGCCGGCGCTATATCAGCGCCTTCACCTACGACATGTAAGCCCGGCCGGTCCGGGTCTGCAAGATGCGTCTGTTTCACAGGCTTCTCGGCCTCTTCGCCGCGATCTTGATCACCATCCTGGCGCTCAGTGGGACGTATCTGTCGGTCCTGCCCGCGCTGGAAAGGGCCGGAACGGTCGCCGCTTCCGGCCGGCTCAGCGTCGCCGAGGTCGCCGGTCGGATCGAAAGAGCCTATCCGGATGTCGAACAGATCGTGCGTTCGCCTTCGGGCGGGATCGTCGCCTCCTACCTGGAGAACGGCCGCGCCGTTTCCAGCGTGATCGATCCCGCTTCCGGCCGGGCCATCGGCGAAGTCGCGCCTTCGGCGGTCGAACGCTGGGTGAAGAACCTGCACCGGTCGCTCTTTCTTGGCAATGGCGGCCGCGCGACGGCGGCGATCGGTGCGCTGGCCCTTTTGCTGCTGAACCTGTCGGGCTTGCAAATGACCGCCCGGCGCGCGGGCGGCTGGCGGCGCATGCTCGGCCGCGCCCGCGGCACCGGCGCACAACGGCTGCACATCGGCCTCGGGAAGCTGACCGCTCTCGGCGTTTTTTTGTCCACCGTGACGGCGCTCTACATGTCGCTTGCCACGTTCGGACTGGTCCCTGACGGTAGCTCGCAGGCCGCTCCTGTCTTGCAGGTCGCGGCGGGTGCCGGACCGGCGCTGCCGGCTGACCGGCTCGCGGCATTGCAGGATATCGACCTTGGCCAGCTTCGCGAACTCACCTTTCCCGATCGATCCGTCCCGTCCGATGTGTATGAACTCAGCACTGCGACGGGAGAGGGGTTTGTCGATCCGGCGACGGGACAGATGCTGGCTTGGCAGGACAGCGGCGCCGCCAGGCAGATCTATGAGTTCATTTACATGATTCACACCGGCCAGGGCCTGTGGTGGCTCGGGCTGCTGTTGGGCGCCAGCGCCCTCGGCGTGCCCGTGCTCGGCGGCGCTGGAACAGCGATCTGGTGGAGTCAACGCCGGGGCCGCGTCCGCATCGCCCGCAACGCCGCGGCGGCGGCAGCGGATACGGTGATCCTGGTGGGCAGCGAAAGCGGCAGCACCTGGGGCTTCGCCCGCACTCTACACGAGGCGCTCGCCGCCCTCGGCCACCGTGTCCACACCGCACCCATGAACGACATTGCCGCCCGCTACCCCGCCGCCAGACGCATGTTCGTGCTTGCGGCGACCTACGGCGACGGCGAGGCGCCTGCCGGCGCCGACTCCTTCCTGAGACGGATCGATCGGATGGAGCCCCCGCATTTCCCGGTGGCTGTTCTCGGCTTCGGCGACCGGCAGTTCCCGGCGTTCTGCCGGTTCGCCCGCGACGTGGAGAGGGCCTTGCGCAGCAAGGGCTGGAAGCGGCTGATGCCGCTCGCGGCGATCGACCGCCAGTCCGCGCAGGAATTCTCCCACTGGGGAGAGGTTTTGTCCGCCGTCATGGGTAAGACCATCAGGCTGGCGCATGTGGCGGAGGTTCCGCGCACGCAGACACTGACGCTGATCGAGCGTGTCGACTACGGCGCGGAAGTGCAGGTGCCCACCGCCATCCTGCGCTTTTCCATGCCGAACGCGGGGCTGATGGCCCGTCTTTCCGGGCGCGCCTGGCCCCGGTTCGCGGCGGGCGACCTGCTCGGCGTCGTGGCGCCTGGCTGTACGACCCCGCGATACTATTCGCTGGCGAGCTCGAGCTGCGACGGAGCCGTCGAAATCTGCGTGCGCAAACAGCCCGGCGGCGCCTGTTCGACCTTGCTCCACGCCCTTCGTCCGGGCGACGGCATCCGGGCCTTCGTCAGGCGCAATTCCGGTTTCCGCCCTTTGCCCGGTCGCATGCCGGTCATCCTGGTCGGCGCCGGCACTGGAATAGGCCCTTTGGCGGGCTTCATCCGGGGGAACGGAAAGGCCCGCCCCATGCACCTGTATTTCGGTGGACGCCATCCGGCATCCGATTTCCTCTACCGGGATGAGATCGCGGGCTGGCTGGGCGACGGGCGGCTTACCTGCATCAGCGCTATCTTCTCGCGCATCGCGGGCGGTGGCTACGTGCAGGACCTGCTGCGTGAGGACGCCGAGCGCCTGCGCGCTCTGATTGCCGACGGCGCCCAGATCATGGTGTGCGGCGGCCGTGAGATGGCGGCCGGCGTCATGGAGGCGCTCGCGCAGGTGATTTCACCTCTCGGCCTGACCCCGCAGGCCCTCAAGGCGCAGGGAAAATATGTCGAAGACGTCTACTGAACCGGTTCGCCGCACCCTGAGCGGTCTCGTTATGGGCACGAGGTGGTCGGCGCTGTTCCATGTTCCCGAAACCTTCGGGCTGGCCGCGCCGGAAGCTGCGCTCGCCCGCACTGTGGCCGACGTCGACCGCCAGATGTCGACATGGAAGCCCGACAGTGACCTCATGCGCCTGAACGCGGCGGCGCCGGGAAAATGGGTTGCGATGCCCGCCGAATTGATGCTCGTGCTTGAAAAGGGCGTCGAGATCGGCCGGGCTTCGGCCGGAGCCTTCGACATCGGCCTGGGAGACCTGGTGAATGCCTGGGGCTTCGGCCCTTCCGGCAAGGCGCCAGACGAGGAGGCCGTCCGGCGCTGGGTCGGCAAAGGGCGGCCGCCTGCCCATGAGGTGCTGGAGCTGGACCCTTCGGGCGGCCGGGCGCGCAAGCACGCGCCGGTGACGCTCGACCTGTCGGGCATCGCCAAGGGCTTTGCCGTGGATGCGATGGCGGAAGTTATGCGGGATTTCGGTATCGACAGTGCCCTCGTCGCCTTGGACGGCGAGCTGAAGGCGACAGGCACCAAGCCGGACGGAGCGCCATGGATCGTCGCGGTGGAAAAGCCGGACTACGACGTGCGCGCGCCGTTCGGCGCAGTTGCGTTGCACAATGCAGCCATCGCGACTTCGGGCGATTACCGGCACTGGATCGAGATCGGGCGGAGCCGCCTTTCCCATACGATGGATCGGGCGCGCGGTGGGCCGGTGATCAATGATGTCGCGTCGGTTTCCGTTGTTTGCCCAGCTTGCATGGAAGCCGATGCATGGGCGACGGCGCTTCTGGTCCTGGGGCAGGGAGAAGGGCGAGAACTGGCCCGGCGCAACGGTCTGGATGCACTGTTCATCCTAAGGTCGGGTGATACCCTTAGCCAAGTCGCGGTCGGTGAGGTTTTCGAGGAATCCTACGCAGCCTGACGCGTTGAGACCCGGCGCGAGCCTTGTCGCGCCGGGGCCGTGGACAAGCGGAGGAAGCCACTTGGCGTGAGAAAAAACCTCAGCGCGGACTCATGCGCTGGAGCGTGCCGTCGCGCAGGACGAACTGGTGCCAGATCGCCATCAGGGCATGCAGGCCGGCGAGATAGAGGATCACCGTCCCGCCATTTTCATGGAGATCGGCGATCAGGCCCGGCTGGCCCTGGACCTGCTCGGCGATGGCCGGCAGGTGCAGGCCAAAAAATGATACGGGCACGCCCATGCGCGAAGCGGCGTACCAGCCGGTCAGCGGCAGGACGATCAGGAACAGGTAGAGCACCGCATGGCCGGCCCTGGCGGTCGCGCCAAGCCAGCCGCCCTGGGGTTCCACGTCGGGCGCGCCACCCGCGAGGCGCAGGATCAGGCGGGGCACGACCAGCACGAGCACCGCCAGCCCAAGCGAGAAATGCAGCAGCGGCGGATCTTCGGCTATGTCCCGGCCACCTTCCGAGGTCAGCCATGCGCCCAGCACGGCCAGAGCGGTCACCCAATGGATGACGATCATGCTTTTCGAATAGCGGGCGGAATTGCGGGTTCTCACGCGTTCTTCCTGCATCTTGTTCACCTTTGAAAATTCGTCGTCGTGACTGGGGTGAGACGGTTCGTCATTTCACTTCGGCTTTCGGGGCGCCCTTGCCGAAGAGTCCGTTGGAAGGCGGCGCGACCATTCCGGCGGGCGCCGCCTGCAATCGGCTGGAGCCATTGTCGTCATCGTCTTCATCCTGCCCTTCTCGCTTCATCTTGACGATCTCCAGCGAGCCGGGATCCACTTTGACCTTAAGGCCGCGGCCGTTCTCGTCGGTGCCACTGATCTGGTAGCAGCCGTCGTCGGCCCTGATCCTGCGGACGGTCCAGCCGCGGGCTTCGGCCATCTTCTGCACAGCCTCGCGCGGCTGCCACTGGTCCATCGGAAGGTGGCAGTCGTCGTCGGCCATCGCGGCGCCCGATCCGGCAAATACGAGAAATGCAGCCGCTGCCAGTGTATGCTTCCTCATATTTGTTTGTCCTTGCTCGATGTTCGGTCGCGGTGACCATGGCAGTCTTGCCTGACGAACACCTGAAGCTGAGTGGACATACCCGTCAGCTTGCTGACAGGATTCGATGGCAATCGCACGGTAAGGAACAGGACGGTCCCTTCATGAGAATCCTGCTGGTGGAAGACGACTCGATCCTGGGCGCGGCCGTGCGTGACCACATCGTCGCGTCAAGCCATTCGGTCGACTGGGTGACGCGACTCGACGCTGCGACAACCTACCTCGAGAGTGCGGCTTACGACCTTGTCCTCTTGGACATGATGCTCCCGGACGGGCGGGGCATCAGCTTTTTGCGCAGCATGCGCATGAAGGGCTGCGCTACGCCGGTCATCATCCTGACGGCGCTGGACCAGATCTCCGATCGTATCCAGGGGCTCAACGCCGGGGCGGACGACTACATGACCAAGCCCTTCGACCTATCGGAGCTTTCGGCACGGCTGAACGCCGTGGCACGGCGCTACAGCGGCAATCCGAACCCGCTCGTCGAGATCGGCGACCTGCAGATCGATCTCGCGGCTAGGACTGTCGCGCGCGGCGGCCGGCCGATCGATCTGACTGCGCGCGAATGGGCGCTGTTCGAGGCCTTCGTCCAGCGCCCCGGCCAAATCATGTCCAAGGTGCAGCTTGAGGAGCGGCTCTATGCCTTCGGCGCCGAGGTGGAAAGCAACACGATCGAGGTCCATGTCAGTCGCCTGCGCAAGAAGCTGGGACATTCAGTGATCGATACCGTGCGCGGTATCGGATACCGGCTTGGAAATGCCAGATGATGCTGCCCAGAAGTCTGCAATGGCGGCTTTCGCTGTGGCTCGGGTTGGGGGTGGCGCTGCTGTGGGCGGTTGCGGCCGCGGTGACGGCGCACAAGCTGCGCCACGAGATGAACGAGGTGTTCGACAGCGCACTGGAGGAAACGGCGCAACGCATCCTGCCGTTGGCCGTTCTCGACATCATCGGCCGCGATCATGATGGCGACGACGATGCGGAGCAGAGCGTGGCTACGCTGCGCCGGCACGACGAATATTTCACCTACGTCGTGAGGGATTCCGAGGGCAAGGTCCTGTTGCGGTCACACAATGCCGATCTGGCCGTCTTTCCGCCTTTCGCCGGCACGGGCTTCGCCGATACCTCGACCCACCGAATCTATTTCGACGCCGCGTTGCGCGGTACGGTGACGATCGCCGTGGCCGAGCCCCTCGTCCACCGGCGCGCGGTGGCCGAGGAGGTTCTGCTCGGCCTGGCACTGCCGCTCGGCCTGGTCATCCCTCTCAGCCTGCTCGGCGTCTGGGCCGTCGTGCGACTTTCAATGGCGCCTATAAGGACCTTCCGTTCGGGTATAGAGGCCCGCGGCGGCGGTGACCTGACGGCGGTCGCGGCCGATGGCCTGCCATCCGAAATCCGGCCGATAGCAATGGCGGTAAACCACTTGCTGGAGCGGCTCAGGCGCACGCTGGAAGCAGAGCGAAGCTTTACGGCCAATTCCGCGCACGAACTGCGTACGCCAGTCGCTGCGGCGCTGGCGCAGACGCAGCGCCTGATCGCCGAGGCGCCGAACGAGGCCACCCGCAGAAGGGCGCGGCACATCGAGACGGCGTTGCGACGGCTTTCCAGGCTGTCGGAGAAACTGATGCAGCTTGCACGGGCCGAAGGGGGGCGGCTTCAGGCGGCCCAGCCGGTGAACGTAGCGACCGTGTTGCGGGTGCTGGTCGATGAGATGACGATGGACGATCCGAAGCAGATCGAGCTGGTTCTGGCTGACGCTCCGGTGTTCTCAGACATCGACGCCGACGCATTTGCGATCCTGGCGCGGAATCTCATCGAGAATGCGCTGAAGCATGGCTCGCGGCACGAGCCGGTGCGTGTCGCCTTGTCGGCGGACGGCGTGCTGCGGGTCTTCAACGCGGGAAGCGCAGTCCCGGCGGACATGCTTGCCCGCCTGGCCGAGCCTTTCGAGCGAGGCGGCGCGCAGGGGGAAGGCGCCGGCCTCGGGCTCGCCATCGCCAAGGCGATCGCTTCGGGCATCGGTGGGCGGATAGAACTGGTCTCTCCGCGCGAAGGGCGCCAGGACGGCTTCGAAGCCAGATTCATCCCCGGCAAATGAGAAGAACTGGCAAAGGCCATCCTGATGCCATGATAGACAGATGCTGCGGAAAGTAGCCGACAAGTTTCGGCCGGTCAGTTCGGGAGGTCGAGCGTTCCGCCGCCCGCAGGGAGCCTGAGTTGGACGATGAAACCGCCCGAGCCTTCTCGTTTCCAGGGAATCGCCGAGGAAGAAGCGGCCCGCCGCCTCAAGGCAGAAGGTTACAACGAGCTTCCGAGACATGAGCATCGGACCGCGCTCGCGATCGTGCTGGAGGTCCTGCGCGAGCCGATGCTGGCGCTGCTGCTCGCGGGCGGAGTGATCTACTTCCTGCTGGGCGACCGCGAGGAAGCGCTCATCCTGCTCGCCTTCGCAAGCATGTCGGTCATCATCACCGTGATCCAGGAAACGCGCACCGAGCGCGTGCTGGAGGCGTTGCGCGATCTTACAAGTCCGCGAGCCCTGGTTATACGGAGCGGCGTCCACCGGCGCATTCCGGGACGCGAGGTGGTGCGCGGTGACCTTGTCATCCTCGGCGAAGGTGATCGCGTGCCGGCCGACGCGACGATCCTGCAGGGCCGCGACCTTCAAGCCGACGAGTCGCTGCTGACGGGAGAGTCCCTGCCGGTCCGCAAATCCGTCACGGTTGGCCGGCCTTCGTCCGGCGTCAGGCCGGGGGGCGACGATCTTCCCTACGTATATTCCGGCTCGCTGATCGTGCGTGGCAGCGGCGTCGCAGAGGTCTTCGCCACCGGACCGCGAAGCGAGATCGGCAAGATCGGCCAGTCATTGCACGGCCTTGAGGCGGAACCGCCGCGCCTTCGCGCTCAAATCTTGCGGCTGGTGCAGCTTTCGGCCATCGGCGGAGGGCTGGTAAGCCTCGTCGTGCTGGTGCTCTACGGCATGCTGCGCGGCGGCTGGCTGGATGCGGTACTCGCCGCCATCACCATCGGCATGGCCATGCTCCCGGAAGAATTTCCGGTCGTGCTCACCGTATTCATGGCCATGGGCGCATGGCGGATCTCACGCGCTCGCGTCCTGACGCGCCGGGCGGCGGCCATCGAGACGCTCGGTTCAGCAACGGTGCTGTGCACCGACAAGACGGGCACGCTCACCGAGAACCGCATGTCCGTCGCCGAACTGCGTCCGAGGAGCGACAACGGGCTCGGCCGTTACGAAGTCTCCGACGCCCCGGCACCGGAAGACGCACAGAACCTGGCTTTCCAAGGACTCCTGGCCAGCGCGCCCGAGCCGTTCGACCCGATGGAGAAGGCTTTCCACGACTTCGCCAAGGAGCGGATCGCAGGCCACTCGAGAACCGCCTGGACGCTGGTCCGAAGCTACGGGCTGCGTCCGGAACTCCTCGCCGTCACCAACGTCTGGCGCGACGACGGCGCAGCGAAGCCGAAATTCACCGTCGCAGCGAAGGGCGCCCCGGAGGCAATCGCCAAGATCTCCAATCTCGGAGAGGCAGAGAGTACCATGGTCCGTCAGGCAGTCGACGCAATGGCCGCGGAAGGGCTCCGCGTCCTGGGTGTCGCTAAAGCGGCCCATGAAGGCGAGGCTTTACCGGACACGCCGCATGGTTTCGCCTTCGCATTCCTCGGCCTCGTCGGGCTGGCCGACCCGTTGCGGCAGAGCGTCTCGCAGGCGATCGACGACTGCCGCTCCGCCGGCATCCGCGTCGTCATGATCACCGGCGACTACCCGGCGACGGCTTGCGCCATTGCGCACCGTGCAGGCCTCGCTGAAGGTGCCGCCGCGGTCACCGGCGAAATGATGGAGAAGCTCGGAAACGAAGATCTGCGGAAACGTGCCCGGAGCGCAACGGTGTTCGCCCGCATCATGCCGGAACAGAAGCTTCGCATCGTCCAGGCGATGAAAGCGGACAACGAAATCGTTGCGATGACCGGAGACGGCGTCAACGATGCACCGTCGCTGAAGGCCGCACATATCGGCATCGCCATGGGCGGCCGCGGTACGGACGTGGCGCGCGAAGCGTCCTCCATAGTCCTCCTCGATGACGATTTCAGCTCGATCGTCTCAGCCATCAGGCTCGGGCGGCGCATCTATGATAACATCCGCAAGGCTATGGGTTTCATCTTCGCCGTTCACGTGCCGATCGCGGGCCTGGCGTTGTTACCGCTGGTCTTCGGCTTTCCGATCATCTTCAGCCCGATTCACATTGCGTTCCTCGAGATGGTGATCGATCCAGTATGCACGCTGGTCTTCGAGGCGGAAGGCGAGGAAGAAGATGTCATGCGCCGCCCGCCGCGGCAACCATCGGAGCCATTGTTCTCCTGGTCGTTGATCTTCTGGAGCGTGCTCCAGGGTGCGTTGGTCTTGGCGCTGACCGGCACGATTTTCATCTACACCTTTGGGCGCGGCACGCCGGCAGACGAGGTACGGGCACTTACATTCGTTGCCTTGATTTTCTGCCTAGCCAGCCTCGTCCTCGTCAATCGCTCCTTCAGTTCGTCGCCTATCGTGGCGATCCGAAGGCCCAACCCTGCGCTTGCGTGGATTTTCGCCGCGGTCGCGCTCGTCCTCGCGCTCGGCCTGCTGGAGCCGTCCGTGCGGAGCCTGTTCAGCTTCGGCCCGCTACATGGGGACGATATCGGCCTTGCGTTGGCAGCGGCGATGATCGCTTTGATCGTACTCGAACTCGCCAAGTCAATCTGGCGCGACCGGCTCCGATTCTGAACAAGCCGTCTCTTGCCTCAGGCCGCCTCGAGATCGGGTTTGGCCGTCGAGTGCGCGGATGCGAGGCTGACATACGCCTTGATCGGCAGGTGGTCCGAGGCCAGACGTGCCAGCGGCGTATCGTGGACCATGATCGGCGAGAGAATGTCCCTACGGTTTGCGATCATGCGGTCGAGTGCCAGGAGAGGCAATCGGGAGGGGAAACTGGGAACAGGCTCTGGCAACGGACCGAATGCGGCATTAAACGTGTTGAGCGCGGAACGGCCGTTAAGTCGCCATTCGTTGAGGTCGCCCATCAGCAATGCCGGGACTTCGTCTCTGGCGTTCATGATTTGCTGGATCAAATGCGCCTGATGGGTGCGAGAGCGGCGGAGAAGCCCGAAATGCGCTGCGATGATCCTGACGGCGCCGCCGGCTTCCAGTTCGATTTCTGCGACAATCGCGCCGCGCGGCTCCAGCCCCGGAAGGGCTATCTGATGCACGTCGCGGATAACGCCCCGCCTGAAAAGCAGGACGTTTCCGTGCCAGCCATGCGTTCGCATGTTTCCCGATACCGGCACAAGCGCCAGGCCAGACTCGCGCTCGAGACGCGCGAGGTCGAGCAGGCCCTCGCGATTGCCGAAACGCTTATCAGCTTCCTGCAGAGCTATGACGTCCGCATCTATTTCATGAATGACCCGGAAAGTTCGTTCGGGATCAAACCTTCCGTCGGTGCCGACGCATTTGTGGACGTTGTAGGAAGCCACCAGCACGCCCGGCTGTTCCATGCCTTCCGCCGTCGTCGATTGTCCGGCGCGCTGCCGACGCATTCGAAGCTGTTCGAGGACCTTTGTGGGGAAACCCGGGCCGAACCTGTGCATGATCATTCTCGTCTTTCTGTCGATTTCGCGCCTAAATCTCAAGCCGCCTCTGTTATCTGGGTGCCGGTGAATTCCACTGCAATCGATAGATGACGCATAGTTGGTGCGTCAAAGGTAAGGCGATCCGAGCCACAAAATACGGTCGATCAGGCGTTCGAGGAACGGTCTGGCGCGCAGGCTTTCCAGAGTCACCTCGACAGCCGAGCCGATCGCGGCGTCGATGCGCCGCTCGATCCGTGTCGCGAAGCCGGCGTCCAGCACTTCGAGATCGATCTCGAAGTTCAGCCTCAGCGAGCGCGGATCGAGATTGGAGGAGCCGACGAAGGCCCAGATGGAATCGACGACGAGCAGCTTGGAATGGTCGAAAGGGCCCTGCGCACGCCAGACCCGGCAATAGCTCCTGACGACCTGGTCGAACTGGGCTGTCATCGCGCGGTCAACGAGCAGCAGATTGTTGGCTGACGGGACCACGATGTCGATGTCGATCCCGCGCCGGGCAGCAGTGGTCAGCGCACTGATCAGTTCGCGGTCGGGCAGAAAGTAGGGCGACATGATGCGGATGGAGCGGCGTGCAATGGAGAAGGCGGCCATCAGCATCTTGTGGTTGGCTTCGAGGCTCGCATCGGGGCCTGAAGGAAGTGCGCGCATGAAGATGGGCGAGCCGGGCTCGCCGGACGCCTCCATGGCGATACGCCAGGCATCGCCATGGAGGCGCTCGCCGCTGGCGAAATACCAATCCTCGGCGGCGACCGAGAAGATATCTGCGATCACCGGCCCTTCGATACGGAAATGCGTGTCGTGCGCCATGGCCGCCCCGGCGAATTCCGCAGTGAAGCCTTGCCGGATGTTCATCCCGCCGACGAAGCCGACGGCGCCGTCCACCACGAGAATCTTCCGGTGCGTCCGCAGATTGGCGTAGGGCAGCCGCAGCCCGCTGATGATGCGCCCATTGAACACGCGGGTGGTGACACCACCCTCGCTCAGATGATCGACGATACTGGGCACGGAGTAGCGGGCTCCGACCGCGTCGATCAGCACGCGCACGGCGACACCACGCCGTGCGGCAGCGACCAAGGCATCTGCAAGACGCAGCCCGATCGGATCGCGGTCGAAAATATAGGTTTCGAGAACGACGCTGCGCTGCGCGGCGGAAATCGCCGCGATCATCGCAGCGTAGGCCTCGTCGCCGGTATCCAAATCGGTGATGGCGTTTGCCGTCGTCAGCGCGTGATGGGTTATCCTGTCGCCTGCGATCTTCAGTGCGGCGAACCGCCTGCCGAAGCGGCTGGCGACTGCTTCGGAAGTTGCATCGAAGCGCGGATGTTCCAGCACTTCGTGTCCGGCCGCCGACCGCTCCGCCGCGATCGAGACGCGGCGGATACGGTTGATGCCGGCTACGGCGTAGAGTAGCGCGCCGATGAAAGGCGACAGGAGAATGACGCCGACCCAGCCAATGGCTGCGCGTACTTCGTCTTTTGTCATCGCGGCGTGCACCGCGGCCGCCGCCGCGATCAACGTTGAGACGACCGCGAGGATATGAGGCCAATGGGTGACGATGAGCGTCCACATACGGACAACTTACGTAATCATCCACGCTACCGTCGATGGGGTGGGCATCCAAAGTCAGAGTTCAAAACGGTACCCGATAGCGCCCTTCCGCTCACGCGGCCTCTCACCAGCGCATCATGTGCCGGCCCTGGCTGCGTCCCATTCCCAGACCCGTCAACGGGAGAACGACATCGTCGGCGGCTGCCTTCTGTTCGTTCGTGAGAACGGCGTAAAGATCGTCGGCGGCTACCTTGACGGATTTGATCTGCGCCAAGCGCGCCTCCATCCGCGTGATCTGCGATGCGAGTCGCTCGGGCAGGGGCTTGTCGAATATGGTTCCATCGTCGAATTCCTCGGTAGTCGAGCGCATCATTTCGTTGTGTGCCTCGACCGAGGTTCGAACGACTGCGGCAAACGCATCCCATGCCGCTGTCTGTTCGGGCGTTATCTTGAGTTCGGTTTTCATGTAGGCAAGTCGCCCGTCGACGCGCTCGACCATGCCATCCGGCCGCCCCCACCATCCCATCATGCCGGGGCCCCAGCCGTCGCTCGTCATGTGCTCCCAGCCCCAGTGCGGCCACCAGCTGCGATCGTCGCCGGCAGCTGGGCCGCTGATCACGGTGGCGGTCACCACAGTCGCAAGCACTGCTCCAATCCACGATCTTGACATCTGGACCTCCAATGATTGTGCGTTCAGTCGAACATGTCCGAGCCAGGCCGGCCTTGATCGACGTCAATTCATAGGGAGGTAGTGTGAAATCGGTCTTGCGGCTGATCTTTAACGCTCGCCCGATCGAAGCGAGCATCTCCGGTTGGACGAGCAATGTCAGGAGGTCAAACGGCGCTGTCGTTAAGTTCAGAGGCTTTCAACCACGGATTTGAGCATCTCCCGCACGCGGTCGGCAACCTGCAGTAAAGTTGGATTCCCGACGGCGGCCATCGACGCCACGGGATCGACCGCAGCCACTTCGACATGGCCGTCGCCCATGTCCTGCACGACGACGTTGCAGGGCAACATGGTGCCAATCTTGTCCTCGATCTCCAGCGCCTCGCGCGCCATGGTCGGATTGCAGGCGCCGAGAATGCGGTAGTTGCGGAAATCGGCGTTCAGCTTCCTTTTGAAGGTTTCTCTTACGTCGATCTCGGTAATGATGCCGAACCCGGCACCCTTGAGCGCCAGTGTGACGCGTTCCACGGTCTTGTCGAAATCGCAGGTCAGAACTTTCGAGAAATAATAGCTCATGGCAGACTCCTGGTTGCGGCGGGTTCAAGAATGTTGTGAACCGAGCCGGCGGCCGGCAGCGGGTGCATCCCATCATCCTGACGGCGCTCGCCCCGCAATGCGATATAGATGGCGGGGATGACGAGCACGGTAAGGGCCGTGGAGGATGCGAGACCGAAAAGCAGCGAGATGGCCAGACCCTGGAAGATCGGATCGGCAAGGATCACGGCCGCGCCGATCATCGCCGCCAGTGCGGTGAGAAGGATCGGCTTGAAGCGGATCGCTCCAGCCTCCAGCAGCACATCAATGAGGGAGCGGTCGGTGCCGCTTGCATGTCGGATGAAGTCGACCAGCAGGATCGAGTTTCGCACGATGATGCCGGCAAGCGCAATGAAGCCGATCATCGAGGTAGCCGTGAAGGCGGCGTCGAACAGCCAGTGCCCGAACATGATGCCGACGAAGGTGAGTGGAATCGGCGTCAGGATGACTAGCGGCAGCCTGAAGGAGCCGAACTGGGCCACCACCAGGATGTAGATGCCAAGGATCGCCACCATGAAGGCCGCACCCATGTCCCGGAAGGTCACCCAGGTCACCTCCCATTCGCCGTCCCACAGCAGCGTAGGCCGGCTCTCGTCGTCGGGCTGGCCGTGCAGCGCGATGGCAGGCTTCGGCAGATTGCCCCAGTCGGCTCTGGCGATGGCGTCGTCAACCGCGAGCATGCCGTAGATCGGCGCCTCGTAGGCGCCTGCCAGCTCGGCCATCACCATTTCCGCCGGGCGGCCGTTGTGGCGGAAGATCGGCCAGGAAGCGGGCTCTCGCGAAACCGAGACGACGTCGCCAAGTTCGAGAACGTCACGCCCGCCGGGCAAAGCGTTGGCCGGCACCGGCGTCGTCAGCGTGCGCTCGTCGACCACGGAACCGCCCTTGGCGAGCGCGATGCGGATCGGGATCGGTTGGCGGCCGCCCCCGCGATGCGAGTAGCCGACGGTCCTGCCGGCATAGAGTGCGTTCAGCGTATCGTAGACGTCCGACTGCTCGACCCGGTAGAATTCCATATTGTCCTGGTCGATGGAAACACGCACGCGCTCGGGCCGGTTGTGGTAGCTGTCGTCGACATCGACGATGAACGGCACGCTGGCGAAGGCTTCGCGCACCTTCTCGGCCACGGCGCGGCGGGTTTCGGGGTCGGGGCCGTAGATTTCCGCCAGCAGCGTGCCGAGCACCGGCGGGCCGGGCGGCGGTTCCACCACCTTGACCACGGCGCCTTTCGGCAGCGCGAGTCCCTTCAGGCGCTGGCGGATGTCGAGGGCGATGGCATGGCTCGCGCGCTTACGCTCGCCCTTGGCGAGAAGGTTGACGGCGATGTCGCCCTGCTCGGGGCCGGAGCGCAGATAGTAGTGCCGCACCAGGCCGTTGAAGTCGAAGGGCGAGGAAGTGCCGGCATAGGTCTGGAACGAGACGATCTCCGGTACGCTCTCCAGGCGCCCGGCCATGTCTTGAAGGGTCCGGTCGGTGTCCTCCACCGACGAACCTTTCGGCAGGTCGAGCACGACCTGGAGGTTCGCCTTGTTGTCGAACGGCAGGAGCTTCACCGTCACGTTCTGGGTGTAGAACAGGGCCAGCGACCCGAGCGTGGCCGCGCCGACGAGGAGCAGGAAGGTCCAGGCGCGCGCCCGGCTCCTGAGGATCGGCCGCGCGACCGCGACGTAGAGTCGCCCGAGCCGGCCGCCGTCCGCGGCTTGCGCATGGCCATGGCCGGCGGATGCGTCGGTCCTCGCGATCCGGACCATCAGCCACGGCGTGAGGATGACGGCGACGAAGAAGGAGAACAGCATCGCCGCCGAGGCGTTGGCCGGGATCGGGCTCATGTAAGGCCCCATCATGCCCGACACGAACAGCATGGGCAGGAGCGCGGCCACCACCGTCAGCGTGGCGACGATGGTCGGGTTGCCGACCTCGGCCACGGCGTCGACGGCCGCCGCCACGCGCGAGCGGCCGTTGCGCATGGCCCAGTGGCGGGCGATGTTCTCGATGACAACGATGGCGTCGTCGACGAGGATGCCGATCGAGAAGATCAGCGCGAAGAGGCTGACGCGATTGAGCGTGTAGCCCATGATCCACGAGGCGAAGAGCGTCAGAAGGATCGTCGTCGGGATGACGACCGCCACCACGAGCGCCTCGCGCCAGCCGATGGCCACGGCGACCAGCACCACGATCGAGATCGTGGCGAGGCCGAGATGGAAGAGCAGTTCGTTCGCCTTTTCGTTGGCGGTCTCGCCGTAGTTGCGCGTGACCGTCATCTCGACGTCCTTGGGAAAGATCTCGCCGCGCGCCTGCTCCAGGCGCCGGACGATCTCGTCGGCGATGACGACGGCGTTGGTTCCGGGCCGCTTGGCGATGGCGAGCGAGACCGCGGGAGTCCGCATGAGGCCGGCATCGGTCCGGCTGATGTTGGTGACGCGGTTTTCCGCCGGCGACGTCGCCAGCACGACCTTCGCCACATCGCGCACGTAGACGGGGCGGCCGTCGCGCGCCGTCAGGAGAAGATTGCTGATTTCGGGCAGGTCGCGCAGGGTCTGGCCGGCCACGATCGCCCGCTGCTGGCCGTCTTCGCGCACCGTGCCCACCCGGAAGGAACGGTTGGCGCCGTCGATCTTGGCGGCGAGCTGTTGCAGCGTGATGCCGTAGAGCGACAGTTTCTCGGGGTCGGGCTCGACCTCGATCGCTTCCGGCTGTTCGCCGACGATGTAGGTGAGCCCAACATCGGGAAGCTTCGAGACCTCGACCTGCAATTCGCGGGTCAGCCGGGTCAGGCCGTTGGCGGTCCAGCGCGCCGCCGCTTCCGGAGCAGGGTGCAGGGTGACGGTCACGATCGCCACGTCGTCGATGTCGCGCCGCACGATCAGCGGCTCGGGGATGCCGACCGGAATCCGATCCATGTTGGCGCCGATCTTCTCGCGCACCCTGAGCACCGCCGCATCGGCATCGGTGCCGACCTTGAAGCGAGCCGTCACCAGCGCGCCGTCGTCCTCGGTTTGCGAATAGATATGCTCGACGCCGTCGATGCTCTTGACGATGGTCTCCAACGGTTCGGTGACCAGCTTGACGGCGTCCTCCGCCTTGAGGCCGTTGGCGGCGACGTGGATATCCACCATCGGAACGGAGATCTGAGGCTCCTCCTCGCGCGGCAGCGTGACCAGCGCGATCAGTCCGAGCGCGAGCGCGGAGAGGAGAAAGAGCGGCGTCAGCGAAGACGCGATGAAAGCGCGCGTCAACCCGCCGGCGATGCCGAGGCCGGGCCCCTTCATGGCAGCATGATCCGGTCGCCGTCCTTCAGGCCGGTCAGGATCTCGACAAGCGTCCCGCTTTGGCTTTCGAAGGTCTCGCCGAGGATGACCGCGACGTCCATCGGCCCGTCCGTCGCAGCAAGCCGAACGTAGTCGATGCCGTGCAGGGAGGTCACCGCCTTCTGCGGCACCGCAAGCACGGAACGCTTGCCGACCGGGATCGAGACCAGCGTGCGTTCGTTGACGAAATAGCTGCCGATGCCGGCGACATCGACATCGGCGATGACCCGCCCGTCGGCGATCTCGGGATAGACCTTGACGATCCTCCCTTGCGCCGTGGCTCCAGGTGCCCCGGAAGCCTGTGCTCGGCCGCGCACGCCCACTTCCACGATGGCGCCCTCGGCGATTTCCGCGGCATGCCGCTCCGGCAGCGACAGGCGAAGATAGTAGGGGCCGGTGGCGATGCGGGCGACGGGCTCGCCGGCCATGATGACCGAGCCTGCGGTAACGGGGACGGTGAGCACTCGGCCTGTAGCCGGCGCCAGCACGTCGCCCTCCTTCGCCCCTTGCGCGATCACGGCCTTGTCGGCCTCCGCCGCCGCGACCTGGTTGGTCGCGACTTCGAGCGCGGTCCTCGCCGCGTCGAGCCGGCTTTGAGTGGCGACGCCCTGCGCGACGAGCTGCTCGGCCCGTTCCAGTTCGGTGCGCGCGTTGGCGAACTCGGACTTCAGTGCCGCGATCTTGGCGTCGGCGGCGGCGAGCTGGAGCGCCATCTTGTCGTCGACCACCACGCCGATGACGTCGCCTTCCCTGACCTCGCTGCCCTCGCTGACGCGGATTTCACGGATGGTTCCGCCGATGCGGGCGCGCGCCGGCACGACGGTTCGGCTTTCAACCTGACCGAATACGGCCTTCATCTCGGGGATGGTGATGGCGTGTACTGCGAATTCGGCGGTGAAGGCCGCTTGCGGAACGGCGGCAGCCGCAGCCACCAGGGCGACCGTGAGAAAGCAACGGAACATTGGAAAACCCGGAAAGCTGGAAAATCTGGGCCTGGTCGGTCCCGTGGGCGAGGCACGGAACCGCCGGCGCTACTTGAAGGCCACGCCCGCCTTGCAGCCCAGGCGCTTGAAGACGATGGCCGCCGGGCAGAAGCCGGTCACCGACGCCTGAAGCAGGTTGAGGCCGACGAAGGCAGTGAGCAGGTACCACCACGGCGATACGAAGTAGGCGAGCGCCAGCGAAGCCAGCACCATGAAGCCGGCGAACATCAGGACGGCGCGGTCGATGGTCATTTCATTCTCCTTGTGTGCGGCCGGCGGGTTATTCCGTCGGCTCCAGATGGATGTCCTTGAGTTTGCGGATGCCGAGCAGATCGAGCGTCAGGTTCTCGTAGAAGGTCCCGGCCTTGCCCTGCCGGACCTTGTGCAGGAAATATTTCTCGAAGCCGACCTTGGCGGCGTGCACCCACTTGCCCTGCGAGGACCAGTTGACGTTGCGCGGCGGTATCTGCGGCTGCGCGACGAAGGCGATGCCCTCGTCGCCGAAATCGGCCAGGCACACGGCGTTCCAGGTGGCGACGGCGCGCGGCTGTTCGCCGCGCAGCAGCGCGGCGATGTTCTCCACCGTCGCGGTGACCATCGATTCGATCATGAAGCCGGTCTTCGGCACGCCGACCGGCAACGGCGTCTTGCCGACCGGACGGATGGCGACGCACACGCCGATGCCGAAGACGTTCGGGTAGGCGGGATTGCGCTGGTGCCTGTCGATGACGATGAAGCCGCGGGGATTGGTCAGTCCCTCGATGCCGGCGACGGCCGGCACGCCGCGGAACGCCGGCAATATCATCGAGAAGGCGAAGGGCAGGTCGTGCGTGGCCTTGACCGTGCCGTCCTGGTCGACTTCCTCGACCGTCATCCGCCCGGCCTCGACCTTCACGACACGAGCGTTGGTGATCCATTTGATGTGCCGCTCGCGCAGGGCGCCTTCGAGCAGACCCTTGGTGTCGCCCACGCCGTCGAGGCCGAGATGGCCGATATAGGGCTCGGGCGTGACGAAGGTCATCGGCACCTGGTCGCGCTTTTTCGCGTTCCTGAGCGCGGTATCGAGGATGAACGCGAATTCGTAGGCCGGCCCGAAGCAGGAGGCTCCCTGGGCTGCGCCCACCACGATCGGTCCAGGCGCCTTTACCAATGCGTCGAAGGCCACCCTGGTCTGCTCGGCGTGGTCGACCTGGCAGATCGATTGCGTATGGGCCTCCGGTCCCAGACCAGACACTTCATCGAACGCCAGGTCGGGACCGGTGGCGATTACGAGATAGTCGTAGTCGAGAAAGGAACCGTCGTTGAGTTCGATCCGGCTCTCCTTAGGATGGACGCGGCGCGCGCCCTCCGGCCGGAACTCAATTCCACGCCGGGCGAGCACCGGCGCAAGGTCGACCGCGATGTCATTGCGCTCGCGCCAGCCGACCGCGACCCAGGGATTTGACGGGACAAAGGAATAAGTGCTGCCCTGGTTGACGACGGTCAGCCGATCCTGCGGACGCAACTTCTCCTTCATTTCGTAGGCCATGATGGTGCCGCCGAGACCTGCGCCGAGGATAACGATGTGCGACATGGGCATTCCCTCTTTTCGCCTTTGGCCTATTGTGGCGTCTCCGTGGCCCCGCGCCTTGATCCGGCTCAAATCCGCTGCGGGGGGCATTCGCGAATGAACGCCTTGCATCTAACATTCAAAGAATATAAATTCAAGAATATGAATGTAAAAGAAATGATCCCGGCCTCTGGCAAAGCCGCTGAGCTTTTGCGTAGCCTGTCGCATCCACAGCGGCTGCTGGTGCTGTGCGCATTGGGCGGGCAGGAAAAATCAGTGGCGCAGCTTCGCGAGGAACTTGGCATCGAGCAGGTACCGATGTCGCAGCAACTCATGCGGCTCAGGGCCGACGGCCTGGTGGAATCGCGACGGGAAGGAACGACAGTCCATTACCGCATCGCGCGCCCGGAGGTGCTGACCGTGGTCGAGGCCCTCCATGAAGCGTATTGTCCAGGCGAGGGAATTGGCCCGACATAGAGGCCATGAGGACATGAGCCCGAAGCTATCGTTACTCAGGCGCGGAGCCTTGGTACCGAGACACGTCTCAAAGCGATGGGACAAGGATGAACGCCGTCGCGCCACCGGTGATCCCAAATGCTGTTCCCAGCAGAAACGAAATCCAGAAGCGAAACGGGGAAGACGCAATCGCCAGAGCGACCCTCGCGAGAGAGTTGACGAGGATGGCGGCAAGTACGGCATGCCCGGCGACGACCGGTGTGGTTATGGTTCCTACGAGGCGCAGGGCGCTCAGTGCGGCGACATCGACATCCAACAGACCGGAAACGGCAGAGGTGGCCACTAGACCTTGAGCGCCGATCAGTGTGGCCAGTGCAGCGTTTACTGTCGCCACGATCGCGAACGCCAGGGCGAACATCAACAGCGCGGCGAGATCGAAGGGGCTGCGGGCCGGCATGTCCACTTCCGCGTGAGGGCGTTGCCTTTTTATGAGAAGCGCTCCGTAAAGGCCGAAACCAAGGGCGATCCCAAGCGCTGCCGGCCCCACGGAAGCAAGAACGCCTGGTTCCACGACCGCCACGACGAGGCAGACGCGGGCGACGGAAATCATGGCAGCGAGCAAGGCCGCACCTGCCAACGGATATGCATCACCACCCGATTTTGCAGCGCGGCAAAGGGCAAGCGTAACCGCCGTCGACGAGACGAGTGCCCCGCCGAGCGCGCTGACGATTAATCCACGCGTGGTCCCGAATACGCGCACGGCGATATAGCCGAGATAGGAGATCGCCGCGACCAGAACGGTGAAGAACCAGATTTCCCACGGGTTGAGACCGCCCCATGGATCAATGGGGCGATTTGGAAGGAGTGGCAATATGATCGCTGTCATCACGGACAGGACAAGCGCCGAGCGCAATTCCACCCAAGTCAATCGCTTCAGCAGTTCGTGTAGAATCTCACGGCTGGCGAGAATGCCGGCAAGCGCGGCGCCCCCACCGGCAGCGGCCTGATAATCGCCGGAGACAGCGAGCGCGCCGAGCGCGAAAACGCCAAGCCCCGCGATAACGCCCGTCGCGCTGAAGTCGTCGTCAAATGCGGCTTCGCGTGCCTTGAAGGAGGCAAAAACGGCCGCGAAACCCAGGAACCCGGCAACAAGGACGGAAACGGCATCAAGCGACTCGGCGAGCGCGGCGAAGACACCGCCCAGCAAACCGGAGATTGCGTATGTGCGAATGCCCGCGGTGCGGCTTCGATCGGGAGCGTCACGCTCCCTCCAGCCGCGCTCAAGCCCGACTAGAAGGCCGATGGCCAGAGCAAGGCCGAGACGTGGCAGAAGCGCATCCATGCGTGTTTCAGATGGCGGCAGCGGGTAGCCGCTCGCGAACCCATTGGATTATCTGGCCAGCGGACATAGCCCCGGATGTCCGTGCGATCTCTTTGCCGCGGTGGAAGAGGATCATCGTTGGAATGCTCCGGATGCCGAGTTCTGTCGATAGAGCCTGCTCCTTGTCGGAGTTGAGCTTGATCAGGACAATGGTCGGCTCCAATTCTTTCGCGGCTGCCTCGTAGGCCGGTGCCATTGCGCGGCAAGGTCCGCACCAGGGAGCCCATACGTCCACCAGGAGAGGCACACTCGTACGTGTCAGGTGGCGCTCGAATATCGAGCGACTTACGTCCTGCGGAATGGCGGCAAACAACTTGCGTCCGCACCTCCCGCATTTCGCTGCCTGGGGGGAACGTTCCTGCAACAAGCGATTGGTGCTGCCGCAGTGGCCACAGACGATCATCCTACCGCTCATGGCGCTTCCTCTCCAAACGCACGCAGGCCGCTTCCCAAGCCAACTCTCCATCGCGGTCGTCGTTCAGGATGAACGGCGATATCGGTCGGGCATTGACAGGGATCAAAGCATCATCCTGCCTCTGTGGAACTTCGAGCGATCGGCAGGGCCAGGATATCGGAGATGATCGCGGCCGGCCGTCGCACGGCGTCGATGCGGTGCCAAGTGATCTCTCCCACGTCCCTCTCCAACTGCCGCGACAGGATCTCGACAGTTGCGTCCGACGGGCCGCCGTGCCGCTGTTCGACACGGCGCCACAACACGTCGGGAGCGACGTCCAGCCAAACGCCGAGAAAAGGCCGTTTTCGAACCGCCGCCGCTTGCTCGATGCGCGCACGATCCTGCCGTCGTTCGAATACCGCATCCGCCACAACAGAGCCGCCCTCAGATAATATGAGGTTCGATCGCCATGCCATGTCTCGATAAACCCGCTCGGATATCTCGGGTCGATAGGCTCTTTCCGGCAGGCGTGTTTCAGGCGGTACGCCGTGCATAGCCTTGCGGATACGATCGCTCTCGACGATACGCGCGCCAGGCGGCGAGCCCACATGCGCGGCAAGTGCTTCCGCTATGGTGGTCTTCCCCGAACCACTCAGTCCACCGAGCGCAATGAGCCGGACCGGACGCTCATTCAGAAGCTCCGCGGCAAGGTCGAAATAGGCGCGAGCCTGTGCCCGCAGATTGCCAGCGGGGTCGCCGCCTTCTTCCACCTGAGTACCGATGACGTGAGCACGAACCGCGGCTCTGATTGCCATCAGGAAAGATAAAAGGGCAAAGCCGTCCTCGTTGTCGGTTTCATCAAGATAGCGGTTTGCTACGAGGTTGGCCAACTCTGGAAAGCCGCGATGCCAAAGATCCATCAGCAGGAACGACAAATCGTAAAGCATGTCGACCGTCGCGATGTCGTCATTGAATTCGATGCAGTCGAAAAGACAGGGCTCGCCATTGAACAGGCAGATGTTGCGCAAATGCAAATCGCCATGGCAGCGCCGCACCTTGCCGGCCGACTCGCGCTGGTTCAACACGTCACCGTGACGCGCCAACTCCGTTCGGAAAGCGGTGTCGAGAAACTCGACTTCCGTTTCACTGAACACGTGGCTGGTGGCGAAGCCGGCCTTGTTGATGTCCAGCACTCTCGCAAGGTTCGCCATGCCTCCTCCGACATGCATCACCGGCGCCTGGCGATGGAAGCGCGCGATCATGAGCGCCGTCCGCGTCATGAGGTGGGGTGTAAGGGCGCCGGCTTCCGCCATGCGATCCAACAGGGCGGACTGCTCGAAGCGCTTCATTTCCACGACTGCGTCGGTCAGTTCCCCCTCACCGTCGAACAGCAGGCGGCCGCTTGCTTCCCGTGTGATCCGCCTTACGCCGATATAGAGATCCGGAGCAGTGGTGGAATTGAGCTCCACCTCCTTGCGGCACGCCGCGAGGCGAAGTTCGGGCGTCGAGAAGTCGACATAGGGCAGCTTGACCGCGCGCTTCATCTTGAAGACGCGGTCCCCCGCCAGGAAGATGCGCGAGATGTGAGTCTCGATGGCCTCCACGGGGGCTGAGACCTCGAAAGTCGACGGTTCGGAGAGGAAAGCAATCGTCTCCCTCTGGTCCTGAAAGTTCACGGATACATCCCCTATGCTGACACGCTCCGGACCTGCCTTCGTTTCCGCGCTCTTCCCGCGTCGCCTTTCCTGTTGATATCGAAACTAGCTCCAAGCCCGCGACATCTATTGATCTCGGTCAAATGATCGAAGCCGCCGTGGCGGGGCGTGAAAGCCCCGTACGCAGAGTTCGCCACGTTGTCCCGGCAAAGTTGGGGATTCTCGCTGACCAGAAGGAGTGCGAAGGCCCCAACTATAACCCGGCCGTCACCTCGGCATTCGAAGCGCTTCGCGAGAATCAGCCTGCAGCCGGCAGAATTGAGGCGGCATCAGTCCCGAACGCTTCAATCGGGACTGTTTACGGCGATCGCCGGTCAAATGGCTACGGGCCATGCCGAGGCGCTGATCGATCGTCTCACGGTCACAGTCACAGATCTCGGCCGCCTCGGATGGGTCGAACCTCCACGCATCGACCAATGACAGGGCTTCCCTTTCGGTTCGTGGCAGACGCTCGAAGCAAGCCTTGAAGGCATTGTCGTCTCCCGAGATCCATTGCCAAGCGAACGCCTGCGCCGACACCGGATCGACAATCACCTGCCGCAAGAAATGACGGCGCAGGGCGTTGAAGGCTCCGATCTTCAGGGCAACGCCCTTTTTGTCGGCATGGACGGACCATATCTCGGTCAAGGACGAGTGAACGAGTTCGTCGGCGTTCGCAGCGTCTTGCGTAAGACAGAATGCGAATGCCCTCAAGGAAGGAACGAGCGAAAGGAGATCGGTTTTCAATTCCTTGCGCATGACTGGCATTCTCCTCCAGGCTAACTGTTATACGGAGCCCACCATCGCCCGCGTTCCTCGAACACGCTTTGCGCGGGATCAAAGAAACGTTTCCGCCTCGATCTCTCCAACCACGTGCTATCGCAATGATGTGGCCGCTATCGCAGAAACCGGCGAAAACGTTGGAGCGAAAAGGCGAATAGCATGCCGGCTATGGCCACCAGCGCGACAAGTTGCGGCCAGACCATAGCAAGCCCGGCGCCACGGAAAAGCACGGCCTGGGCCAGGATCACGAAATGCGTGTTCGGGGCCGCGTACATGATCGCCTGGATGATCTCGGGCATGTTCTCGCGTGGCGTCACGCCGCCCGACAGCAACTGAAGCGGCATCAGCACCATCATCACGAGCAAGGCGAATTGGGGCATTGACCCCGCGACGGTCGCCAGGAACAGGCCAAGACAGGTCATGGCAAGTATGTCGAGCCCAGCCCCCAACATGAAAAGGACCGGCGATCCTTCGACCGGTACTGCAAGCAGACCCCGGACGACAACAAAAAGGCAGAATGCCGTCGCAGCCAGTACGACAAGTCCCATGGACCAAAGCTTGCCGACCATGATCTCGAAAGCGGTGACCGGCATCACCAGCAGGTGTTCGATCGTGCCGTGCTCCCGCTCACGGATCAGCGCGGCGCCCGTGAGGATGACGGAAAGCATCGTGATGGCCTCGATCATCTCGTTGATGGCGCCGAACCATCCCTTGTTCAGTTCCGGATTGAAGCGGGCGCGCAGGTCGAGTTCCACCGGCAAGCGCTTCTCGGTCCTGTGGCGGGCCAGGAATTCCTCGACCTCGCCGGTAACGATGGACTGGACATAACCGCCGCCGGTGAACGCCTGCGACATGCGTGTCGCGTCTATGTTGAGCTGGAGGGTTGGCGAACGACCCGCCAGCAGGTCACGCTGAAAGTTCGGAGGAATATCGAGGGCGAAGGTGTCGAGGCCTGCATCCATCCTGAGGTCCATCTCAGGCTGCGCGATAAGTCTGGGCGGCATGAAATAGGGAAGGTAGAAGGCACCGGCGATGCGCGAGGATACGGCCGACTGGTCCTCGTCCACGATAGCGATCGGCGCCCGGTTCAAGGTTTCGGGCATGGCCTTCGACCCGACATAGATCGCCACCGAGAAAGCATACACGACCAGCACCAGCAGCATGGCGTTCCGGCCGAGCCCCCGCAGTTCCTTCACGCCCAGATGAAAGATGTTGGCAAGCCGCATCAGCGTTCCTGTTTTCTGAGGAAAGCGGCGCTGAGGCCGATGAGCACGGGGATGGCAATCAGCAGCGGAACGAACGCTCCCGACAGATCGTCGAAGCCAAGCGCCTTCGAGAAGACGCCGCGCGAAATGGCCATGAAGTAGGTCGCCGGATAGATCTGCCCGATGAAGGCACCGACGCCCTGCAGCGATGATACGGGATCGATCATTCCCGAATATTGAGCGGCCGGAATCATGGTGATCAGCACGGTGCCGAATATCGCGGCGATCTGGCTGCGCATGAAGGTGGAGAGGAACAGGCCCATGGCTGTCGCCACCGCGACATAGAGGAAAGCGGCCGCGGTCAGCGTCGCCAGGCTGCCGGTCAGCGGCACGCGAAACACGAAGACAGCAAAGGCCGTCAGCAGCAGGCAGTTCAACATGGCGATCCCGACATAAGGGATCTGCTTGCCGAGCAGGAACTCCATCCTGGTTACCGGAGTAACGTAGAAATTGACGATCGACCCGAGCTCCTTCTCACGCACCACGCTCAGCACCGCGAGCATGGACGGGATCATCAGGAGCAGCATCGGGATGACGGCCGGCGCCATGGCGTCCAGACTGCGGACATTCGGATTGTAGCGGTAGCGCACCTCAAGCTGGAAATCGCCCTGCGCGGCGGCGTCGCCATGGAGCTCGCGGGCTTTCTGCGCGAGCCAGCCCGCATGCATACCCTCGACATAGCCACGTACCGTTTCGGCCCGCGCCGGCATCGCGCCGTCGATCCAGGCGCCGACGGAAATCTCGCGACCACGCGCCAGATCACGCGCAAAGCCCGGCGGGATCTCCAGTGCCAGCGCGATCTCACCGCTTGCCATCCGCCTGTCCATATCGGCGTATCCGGCGAGCGGAGGCTTCTCGGTGAAGAAGCGGGAGCCGGACAGTTGCAAGGCGTAGTCCCGGCTGATGGCCGTGTCGTCATGGTCGAGGATGGCAAAGGTGAGGTTCTCGACATCCATGTTGATGCCGTAGCCGATCACGAACATGAGGATGAGGCTGCCCACGGTGGCGAGCGTCGCGCGGATCGGATCGCGCAGCAGTTCGAGCGTCTCTCTTCGCGTATAGGCATACATGCGGCGCAAATCGAAAAGGTGGCGTGTGCCGCCTCTGGAGGCGCCGGGAGGTTGCTCGAGGGATTCGGCGGCCATGTCGGGGGGCTGCCCGCCGGTTGCCGCATCCTCCAGATAGTCGACGAAGGCCGCCTCCAGCGTCGGCGTGCCGCGGCTGGCCATGATGGCGACCGGCGTGTCGCAGACGAGGACCTTGCCTGCGTGCATCAGGGCGATCCGATCGCAGCGTTCCGCCTCGTTCATGAAGTGGGTGGAGACGAAGACGGTCACGTTCAGGCGTCGCGACAGATCGACGAGGATTCTCCAGAACCCGTCCCGGGCTAAGGGATCGACGCCGGACGTCGGCTCGTCGAGGATGAGGACATCCGGCGCATGGATCATGGCAACCGCCAGCGACAGGCGCTGGCGGTTGCCAAGCGGCAGCGCCTCCGGCCATGCATCCAGAATTCCCGTCAGTTCGAATTGTCGCGCGACCTCGTCGATCCTCGCGCCGATGCTGTCGGCCGGCAGGCCGAACAGACGGGCATGGAGCTCGAGGTTCTGGCGGACTGTCAGTTCCGAGTAGAGCGAGAATCCCTGCGACATGTAACCGACGCGCCGCCTGACCTCGACGTGCCGCGGATCGACTTCGCGACCCAAAAGCATCGCCCGGCCATCGCTTGCGTCCAGAAGACCGGTAAGCATCTTCATGGTGGTCGTCTTGCCGCAACCGTTCGATCCGATGAAGCCGAAAATCTCGCCGCGGCCTATGCGGAAGCTGGCGTCGTCGACGGCCGTGAAGTCGCCGAAGCGCTTGGTCAGGTGCTCGGCCTCGATCGCCGCCTCGCCGTCGGCGTCCGCCGGCCGCGGCGGAATGACGACCTTCCGGTATCCTTCACGTTTTGCGGCTGGCAGCAGGGCAATGAAGGCTGCGTCGAGTTCGACAGTCCCGGTACGTTCCAGCAGTTCGGCCGGAGTGCCGGAAGCGAGCACCCGCCCGCCGTCCATGGCCACGAGCCAGTCGAAGCGGGCGGCCTCCTCCATATAGGCCGTGGCCACGACAACGCTCATGCCTTCGCGGCTGCTCCTTATCCGCTCGATCAATTGCCAGAACTGCCGACGAGAGAGTGGATCGATGCCGGTGGTCGGCTCGTCGAGGATCAGGAGGTCAGGGTCATGGATGAGCGCGCAGCAAAGACCGAGTTTCTGCTTCATGCCCCCTGAAAGGTTGGCAACCGGCCGGCTGGCGAACGGGGCGAGCCCGGTGCTTTCCAGAAGCTCCCGGATGCGGCGCTCGCGTTCACCTGTTTGATGCCCGAAGAGGCGGCCAAAGAAGTCGACATTGTCGAACACGGAAAGCGTCGGATAGAGGTTGCGCCCCAGCCCCTGGGGCATATAGGCGATGCGCGGATAGGCACCCCGCCGATGCGCGGCATTGGCCATGTCGCCGCTAAGGACTTCGACGTGGCCGGCCTGGATCGTCCGGGCGCCTGCGATCAGCGAAAGCAGGCTGGACTTGCCGACGCCGTCCGGGCCGATCAGACCGACCATGCAGCCGGACGGGATGTCGAGGGTGATCGCATCGAGAGCGCGGGTCTTTCCATAGGAAAGGCTGACGCCTTCCAGTCGCGCCACCTGGGCCGCTGCCGCTGCACCATGGTTCATTGCAGCAGCGTTCCCTGCAGGGCGGCAGGCCATTCGGCACCAGGATCGATCCGGACATAGGCGACGCCGGGCAGGCCGGTCTTCACCTGCTGGATGTATTTTCGCAGCAGCTCGGGCGAAATCTGCGCCTTGATGCGGAACATCAGCTTCTGGCGTTCCTCCTCGGTCTCGACCGTCTTCGGCGTGAACTGCGCGACATCGGCGACGAACGTCGCTTTCGCAGGGATGACGTATTGGGGCGCGGCGTCGAGGACGAGCCGGACTTCGGCGCCGATCGCCACGCGTCCGGCCTGCCCGGTCGGCAGGAAGAACCTCATGTAGACATCACCCAGATCGACGAGGTTCAGCACCCTGCCACCGCTGCCCAACACTTCGCCCGGCTCGGCCACCCGGTATTGCACGCGTCCGTCACGTGGCGAGCGGAGTGTCGCGTCGTCTATCTCGGCGTCGATGCTTTCGATTGCTGCTTGCGCCGAATCTACCGCCGCCTGCGCATCCACCACTTCGGCTTTGGCGGCGTTGATGGCCGCTTCGGTGGCAGCCAGTTGCGCTTCGGCCGCTGCGACCGCCGCTGCCGCGCTGCGTTCGGTCGCCCGATCGTTGTCGAGCACCTGTTGAGAGATCGTGTTGCTGGCCGCTAGCTGCTCGGAGCGCTTGAGCGTGCGCTCAGCGGCGTCGAGTTCGGCCTCGCGTTGCGCGACCACGGCCGCAGCGGCAGTCCTTTCCGCTTCCCGCTGGACGATCAGCGTTTTGGCGGTATCGCCGCCGATGCCGGCGCGCCGAAGCTGGGCCTCTGCCTGTCGACGCTGGGCTTCGAGCTGTGTCGTTTCCATGCGGGCAAGCACGTCCCCCGTCTTCACGAAGTCACCTTCGCCGACAAGAATTTCCTTGATTCGCCCCGGCGACTTCGCTGAGACGTCGATCTCGACCGCCTCGATGCGGCCGTTGCCGCTCGCCAGTCCTTCCGGCAACGCGCCGTTGTGGGATTTCTGCCAGGCATAGTATCCGCCGGCGGCGAGCACTGCCAATACGCCGACCGTGAGCCAGATACGCCGACCTGTCGTCATTTCCACGCTCCGTTGTGGCCGCGTGGCGACTGGTCAGATTGCCTGATGACGGGAAGGGCGCCATCGGCGCTGCCGAGACGAAGCGGAAGGTCGATCTCGTGATCAAACCAACCACGCACGTCGAAGGGATTGATCTGTCGAGGGCCCATGGCGACACCGCCCATCGCGCAACTCCGCTGCCTGCAATGTGTCGCCATCAAAACCGGAGCCGTGCGCGGCGACCTTGATCAGCGTCAATCGGCAGCAGCATGCGACGAATATGCGTCGACGACGCGCGCCGGGAAGGATCAAGGGCGTTCTCGGCTGTTCACTTCATTTTTGTTGAACAGAACCACATGCAACGAAAAGCGCATGACGGGCACGCTTTGATCCGCGTCAATGAGGGACCTGACGAGATATCGTTTGCTGAAATCCTTGCTGGATCGAGTTGGACCAGCCAAAGCGAGGCAAACGCGGCGTTTGCAAGCGCCATCGACCAAGCGCCGGCTGGATCGACAAGGACATCTCGCAAGCGGATCCGCCGCCCTTGGACTCTGGCGCCTCCAGGGAGACCCCGAAGGTGAAAGAGTAGAGAGGCGGCGGTATCCGTCCGAATCCGCTCACTCGAAAGGAGACCCCAATGGCCGAGATAGCCACGAAACTACCCGTCAAGAAATCCGCCGCGCCCACGAAATCCGAAGATTGGGCGCCATTCGAGAGTCTGCGCCGCGAGGTGGATCGGCTGTTCGACGATTTCCGTCCGTTCGACTGGCGTCTGCCTTCGAAGGTTCTGGGTTTCGAGGTCCCGCGCATTTCCCGCGCCGAATGGCAGGTCACGCCGGCAATGGATCTCGTCGAAAAGGATGACGTCTATGAAATCACGGCGGAGTTGCCGGGCCTGAGCGAGAAGAACGTCGAAATCAAGCTTTCCAACCATACCCTGACGATCAAAGGTGAGAAGAGCGAGGAAAAGGAAGACAAGCGGAAGGACTACTACCTGTCCGAGCGTCGCTACGGGTCCTTCCAGCGCAGCTTTCAGTTGCCCGAGGGCGTCGACGCCGACAAGATCGATGCACATTTCGCCCACGGCGTGCTGAGCGTGAAACTGCCCAAGACCGCCGAGGCGAAGAAGGGCGAGAAGACAATTGCGGTCAAGGCGGCTTGACCGTTCATGCGATCACCGGCGTGCCGATGACAGCACGCCGGTGATATCGTGTCAGCCATTCCGCGGGTCCTTGCGCTCGCTCAAAGAGCGCACCAACCCGATATGGAACAAAGGCGCCAAGTCGCGCCACCACCGGAAAGGCAGGACAGGAGCAGGCGAAAGATCGAAGAAGCGATATCAAACCTGTGCCTGCCGGACGTCGGTTCCTTCATGAAACATATGGTAGTTTCCTTCCTTTCTCTCCCACGCGCGCGCATGTATCTTTGGTCGAATTCACACGTCTCGGCGGCGGCTCTGCCACGACAAATCTCGACCTTGTGACAACCTTCTTTCGAGGCGATGTGGCGAGGAGCGTTCCGGTGCCTGCCAGAGATATTCCAGGGCTGCAAGGCCGTTTCCTGCAAGCGGTCTTCTCTTCCCGTTTTGAGGGTAATGTCGGCTATTTTCTTGCCGCGAGCGCCGTGGCTGCAATGTTTGTTGTCCGATTGGCTCTGCAAGGCGTCCTGGGCAGTGCCGTGACCTTCATTTTCTTCGTTCCTGCAATCCTTTTGGCAGCGATCGCAGGTGGTATCGGTCCGGGGCTTTTTGCTCTCGTCCTCTCCCTTCTTGGTGCGCTTTACCTTGCGGGTGCCGATGCCTCGTCCTGGGTGCAAAGTTCGGTCTTTGCCGTGGTCGGGCTTGCCATCGCCTGGATGGGGGAAATGCTCCATCATGCGCGGCGCGCCCTCGACAAGACGGAAGAAACGCTCAGGGCTCAACAGGATCATTTGCGCTCGATCTTGGATACGGTGCCCGACGCAACCGTGGTGATAGACGAACAAGGGCTTATCACTTCCTTCAGCGCGGCCGCCGTCCGACAATTCGACTACACGGAAGCCGAGGTGCTCGGCCGCAACGTGAACATCCTGATGCCCGAACCTTATGGCAGCGAGCATGACGGCTATATTCAGCGATATATCGCTACCGGCGAAAAGCGGATCATTGGAATCGACCGCGTCGTGGTTGGCCGTAGGAAGGACGGGTCCACCTTTCCCATGAAACTGGCCGTCGGCGAGATGAGATCGGCTACCGGCCGGTTCTTCACCGGGTTCATCAGGGATCTCACCGAGCGCGAGGAATCCGCGGCACGCCTACAGGAGGTCCAGAACGAACTCGCCAGGCTCGCCCGTCTCAACGAGCTTGGCGAAATGGCTTCGACATTGGCGCACGAATTGAACCAGCCGCTGGCAGCAATCGCAAATTACGCGCAGGGCTGCGTCCGCTTCCTCAATACTCTGGATGACGCCGCCGCCAACCGCATCCGCGACGCTCTTGAGGAGACTGCAAAACAATCGTTGCGGGCGGGCGGCATAATCCGGCACCTGAGGGAATTCGTCACGCGCGGCGAGGCGGACGTTACGCGCGAAACGATGCGCAAGCTGATCGAAGAAGCCGGCGCTCTTGCCCTCGTCGGATCGCGCGAGCAGGGGATCCGCTCGGTATTCGACTTTGCGCCGAAGGGCGCGGATGTCCTGGTCGACCGCGTCCAGATCCAGCAGGTGCTGATCAATCTCATGCGCAATGCGATGGAGGCCATGCGCGAAAGCGAGAACCGCGAACTGGTCGTGCAGACGACCATCGAAGACGGCTATGTCGTGGTCGAGGTGGCGGATACAGGCCCAGGTATCTCCGAGGAGGTGGCGACGCGCCTGTTCCAGCCTTTCGTCACGAGCAAAGCAAGCGGCATGGGGATCGGGCTTTCCATATCCAGACGGATTATCGAAGCGCATGGCGGCGATATCTCGGCCAGTCGAAACGACAGCGGCGGGGCGACGTTCAGGTTCACGCTCCCTCTGGCGGGAAAGGAAGTGTCGGATGCAAATTGACAACTACGTTGTTCACATCGTCGACGACGAGGAGCCTGTCCGTAAATCGCTGGCCTTTCTTCTGACGATGGCGGGCTTTACGGTCCGGGTGCACGATTCCGCAAGCAGCTTCCTTGCGTCGGCAAAGACCGTCGGCAAGGCTTGCCTCATCACCGATCTGAGAATGCCGGATATGAGCGGTGTGGAACTGCTGGAGAAACTGAAGGAGACTGGAACCTCGATTCCCGCCGTCGTCATCACAGGCCATGGGGATGTTCCGATGGCGGTTGCGGCAATGAAGGCGGGTGCCGTCGATTTCATCGAGAAGCCTTTCGAGGACGAAACGCTGGTCGAGGCGATCAAGCGAGCCGCAAGCCAGTTGGAAGAAAGTCCGGCAGCCATGGTGGATACGGCAACGCTGGGTGTAAGGCTCGACAGCCTTTCGGAACGCGAGCGCCAAGTGTTGTCCGCCGTCGTGGCGGGCCTGCCCAACAAGACCATCGGCTTCGATCTCGGCATCAGCCCTCGCACGGTCGAGGTCCATCGCGCCAATATCATGTCGAAGATGCAGGCAAGGAACCTGCCTGAGCTGGTTCGCATGAGCATAGCGATGGGCCTGTCTTCATAAACTCGCTGTCGAAAGCCTGGGTAACGTCCGTTTGATCCACAGCAATGCGCCGATCTGAGGCGACGTGGTCCAGTACGCACGATCTGCGCTGGATCAACTCGGTGGGTGCGGAAGGATGGCTCAAGTGATCGTCGTGACCCCGGACGTGGCTTTCAGGCACTCGCTCACTTTCGTGCTTGAAAGCAGCGGCGTCGCGGTATTGTCTTACGACGCCCTTGGTCCAGCGTTCGGATCACCACAAGCTCAACATGTCGGTTGCGCGGTTGTCGACGATGACGCCATTCATGATTGGCAATACGCGCAGGGCCTGTTCGCGAGCTTCAGGCATCCCGTCATTCTGCTGATTGACCAATACCGCTCGCCGCAGGAAGTGCCCTATGCGAGATGCCTGGCAAAACCGTTTCTCGGCGAACCGCTCCTGCAGGCTGTTCAAGACGCGATCGTCGGCAAGTCCTGACCCCGATACGTAGAAACCCGTACGGATACAACCGAATTTCGATCCTTCGGATTTGGGTGGATTGTTTCGTCATCGGTATCGAGGGACGATCCATGACGAACTTTGAGCAATCGCGCTATTCCCATCAGCTCGGCAGCATCCTGCTCGAGCGCAACGAATCCAACACGCCGTTGGGAAGCGGTCATCCCGCCACATTCTTCCCGGCAGGCTCGGAAATTTACGCCCAGGGCGAGACGTCCGGAAACCTCTACCAGGTGGAGTTCGGCGCCGTCCGCATCTACCGTCTTTTGTCGGATGGCCGACGTCAGATATCGGCATTTCACCTGGCCGGCGAGATGTTCGGTTTCGAAGTCGACAAGAGCCATCACTTCTTCGCCGAGGCAATCTGCGGCACCGGCATTCGCGTCCTCAGCCCTTCGGCTGCCCACGTCGTAGCCGAACTCCTGCCCATGGCGCTTCAAAGCCTCGTGCGTGCGCAGGAGCAACTTCTGGTGCTGGGTCGCCAGAATGCCGTGGAACGCGTCGCGGCTTTCTTCCTTGAGATGTCCGAACGTCAAGGCGGTCTGCGTCAGGTCGAGCTTCCGATGTCACGATTGGATATCGCCGACTATCTCGGTCTGACGATCGAAACCGTGTCGCGGGTCTTTTCGAAGCTGAAAAGCAAGGGAGTCATCCGGTTGCCAAGCCTGCGGAGCGTGGAGATCGTCAAGTTGCAGACGCTCCAGGATATGGCTGCATGAGCAGCTGTCATCAGCAGGCGCGGACAGGCTCTACCGGACTTCCGGAAATCTTCGGGAAAATACATGTGGTACCCGATAGCGACCGCACCCTTTAATCGCGATCTCGAATTGGCGGTTCAAGACCGGGACGGCACTCATGCGCTAGTGTTTCCCTGCCAGCGTATCCTGACCGGATGGATCGCGTCAAAGACCCATGAAAGGCTTGACGTATCACCGACGCATTGGCGGGCATGGAAGTGTACCGGCTCGAAGAAAGAGCTGAGCTAGCAGCGGCTGCGGATCGATTGAGCCACGGACAAGGATCTATCATGAGCCGACATGAGAGAATTCGAGCCTTTGATCCGGGTCAACGCGGTGCTCAGAGAGTTGACCTTCGTTATTCACCTGCCGCTACCTTGGTCGAAACGACCGGACGTGCGGCAAATCGAGCCCAAGGAGGAGCCGCAGCCGTGACCAAAACCACGATCTCGAACTTTTCGCAGGCAGCACAACAGGCGCAACATTGGGCCAATGAAGTCGCCGGCGAGTTGGACTGGGATGTCCCGCGCGCCTATCGGCTGCTGAAGGCGGTCTTGCACGCGCTCCGTGATTGGTTGCCGCCGGAAGAAATGAGCGATCTGGCGGCGCAATTGCCTACCCTGATCCGCGGCGTATTTTTCGAAGGCTGGCGTCCTCTCAACGGCCTTGGCCACGAACGTCGCAAGGACGATTTCATCATAGCCGTGAGACGGGAATTCGGCTTCGAAGCGGAGGTTGATTTCGATCGTGCCATCGGGGCTGTTTTTCATCTTCTCGATCGCCATATCTCGGCCGGAGAGATCGATCAGGTTCGCAACTCGATGAGAAGAGCGCTCCGGCAGCTTTGGCCGGTGGACTGAGTCATGTTTCGCGATCGCCAGGAAGCAGGACGGATGCTCGCGAACGAACTCGCCGGGCTATCGCTTCACGCACCCGTCGTCCTTGCTCTGCCGCGTGGCGGCGTGCCCGTGGCCGCCGAGGTCGCGGCCGTGCTGAATGCGCCTCTCGACCTGGTCATCGTCCGCAAGGTGGGCGCTCCAGGCAATCCTGAACTTGCGGTGGCGGCGATTGTCGACGGCGATCCGCCGGACGTCGTCCTCAACCGAGAAATCGTGGAAGCCTACAATCTCGACGACGCGGCTCTGGCGACGCTGGTGAAACGCGAGCGGCCAGAGCTCCAACGCCGACGAACCCTCTATCGAGGCAGCCGGTCGCCGCTTTCGATTGCCGGAAAAACCGCGGTTCTCGTGGACGATGGCGCGGCAACCGGCACCTCGATGAAGGTGGCCATACGCGCACTCAAACGGCGATCGCCGACAGCAATCGTCGTGGCGCTGCCGATTGCCCCGCCGGAGACCGTGGCAGAACTCAGCCAGGAGGCGGATCGTATCGTGTGCCTGGCGCAGCCGCCGCATTTTCGGGCGCTTGGCTACTACTATCGCAATTTCGAACAGCTCGAGGACGAGGACGTGCTCGCCGCCTTGGGTCGCGGCCGAGAGGGCAGGGACGCCGCGACCAGCAAACGAGGCAAAGCGGCTGTGGAAAATCCCCACACAGCCGACGCGAAAAAGAAGCGATAGAAAGGAGGCGGGCATGTTGATCAGAACCATGACGACGCTAGAATGCACGAAACTGTTGGATAGCAACCGGCTGTGCAGAATCGCCTGCGCCAAAGACAATCAGCCCTACGTCGTGCCTGCCTATTTCGTTCATGCCGAGAACCACCTCTTCATGTTCTCGATGCTTGGCAAGAAGATCGAATTCATGCGGGCGAATCCACGCGTGTCGGTGGTTGTCGAGGAGCACAGCGAACACCGGCAGTGGAAGAGCGTCGTTGTCGACGGCAGGTACGAAGAGCTGCCCGACGAGATAGGTCACAAGCGCGACAGGGACCATGCCTGGTCGATATTGAGCAAATACAACGACTGGTGGGAGCCGGGCGCGCTGAAGCCGCTTCTGCCGCCCGTCTCGAACGAAATGTCGCACGTGTTCTTCCGCGTCTCGATCGACCAGATCTCGGGGCGCGATGCGAAGGAATAACCGTGCCGCGCAAGAGGATTTGACGCCCGTCAAGGAAAGGTTCGGTTTTCGAGCCATGCTGCCTTTGGACCGCCGAAAGGAGCACGGACGATGAAATGGGCGTTGGCGGCAACGGTGTCCCTCCTGTGCGTCTGCTCTGCGGCATCCGGTCAGGAAACGAGCTACGGCCAGGTCGAGTATCTGAACTCCTGCGCCATGTGCCACGGCGAATCCGGCGAAGGCGACGGCCCTCTGGCTCATGACCTCTACAAGGCTCCGGCGGATCTGACGCGATTGTCCGAGCGGAACGGCGGCGAGTTTCCCTACTGGCTGGTGTTCGCCACCATTGACGGCCGGCATACGGCGAACCAGCAAGACTATCGCGACATGCCGGTATGGGGCGAACGGTTTCTGGAAGGCGACGCCAAAAAATACGGACCCAAGGGCGGAGAGGCCGTCACGACCGAACGCATCCTAAGATTGGCCGATTATGTGCAGTCATTGCAGCGGCGTTAGGATCCGAAGCTGCCGGGCCTGATCGGATCGCTGGCATCGGATCCAAGGATCGGCTGAGACGCTCTGGGGTGGTACGGATCGCCAGGGGACCTAGTTTACTTGTTCCGTTCCAGCGACTGATAATCGAGGAGAAGGATCGTGGCCGACGCGTATGACCAGAAGGAACTCGACCTCATCGACCGTTACTGGCAGGCAGCAAATTACCTCTCGGTCGGACAGATCTATCTTCTCGACAACCCGTTGCTGAAGGAGCCGCTTCGGCCGGAGCACGTCAAGCCGCGCCTGCTCGGCCACTGGGGCACCACGCCCGGCCTCAATTTCGTCTATGCGCACCTCAACCGCGTCATCCGCGCCCGCGATCTCGACATGATCTACATCTGCGGCCCCGGCCATGGCGGGCCGGGCATGGTCGCCAACACCTATCTGGAAGGCACCTACAGCGAGATCTATCCGGACGTCTCCTGCGACGAGCCGGGCCTGCGCAGGCTGTTTCGGCAGTTCTCCTTTCCGGGCGGAATCCCCAGCCACGCGGCGCCCGAAACCCCCGGATCGATCCATGAGGGCGGCGAACTTGGTTATGCGCTCGCCCATGCCTATGGCGCGGCGTTCGACAATCCCGACCTGATCGTCGCCTGCGTGATCGGCGACGGCGAGGCCGAGACCGGCGCGCTGGCGGCCTCCTGGCACTCGAACAAGTTCCTCAATCCGGTCCATGACGGCGCCGTCCTGCCGATCCTGCACCTGAACGGATACAAGATCGCCAATCCGACCGTGCTTGGTCGCTTCGAAGGAGAGGAACTGCGGAGCCTGCTGGTCGGCTACGGTCACGAACCGTTCTTCGTCGAGGGCGACGATGCGCAGGACATGCACCGGAAGATGGCCGCGACAGTGGACGCGGCCCTCGACCGCATCGCCGAAATCCAGCATGCGGCAAGGCAATCCGGCACGGTGGAGCAGCGTCCGCGCTGGCCGATGATCGTGCTGAGAAGCCCGAAGGGATGGACGGGACCGAAGGAGGTCGACGGCAAGAAGGTGGAGGGGTTCTGGCGCGCCCATCAGGTACCGATCACGGACCCGCGGGCCGATCCCGGCCACCTGAAGCTGCTGGAAGACTGGATGCGAAGCTACCGGCCGGAGGAGCTTTTCGACGGGGCGGGCGCCCTGCGGGACGAGCTTCGCTCGCTTGCTCCCGCCGGCGCCCGGCGAATGGGCGCCAACCCGCATGCCAATGGCGGGCTACTCAAGCGCGAGTTGCAATTGCCGGACTTCAGGGATTTCGCCGTGGCTGTCCCGCAGCCCGGCGGCACGCTGGCCGAGGCGACCCGGGTAATGGGCGCGTTTCTCGAAGGGGCCGTGCGCCTGAACGCCGATGCGCGAAGCTTCAGGATCATGGGGCCGGACGAGACGGCGTCGAACCGGCTGGACGCCGTGTTCGAGGCGACCGAGCGCGTCTGGATGGAGAAGATCGAGCCTTACGACGTGCATCTGGCCCGGGATGGCAGGGTCATGGAGGTGCTGAGCGAGCATCTGTGCCAGGGCTGGCTCGAAGGCTACCTGCTGACCGGCCGGCACGGCCTGTTCTCCTGCTACGAGGCCTTCATTCACATCGTCGATTCCATGTTCAACCAGCACGCCAAATGGCTGAAGGTATCGCGCGGGCTGGCATGGCGGCGGCCGATCGCGTCGCTCAACTATCTGCTGACGTCGCATGTGTGGAGGCAGGACCACAACGGCTTCAGCCATCAGGACCCCGGCTTCGTCGACCTCGTCGCCAACAAGAAGGCGGACATCGTGCGCATCTACCTGCCGCCGGATGCGAACACGCTGCTGTGGGTGACCGATCATTGCCTGCGGACCTACGACCGCATCAACGTCATCGTCGCCGGCAAGCAGCCGTCGCCACAATGGCTGGCCATCGAGGACGCCGCCGTGCATTGCAAGGCCGGTGTCGGCGTCTGGGAATGGGCCGGCACCGAGAGGGGCGGCGCCGATCCGGACGTGGTGATGGCCTGCGCCGGCGACGTGCCGACGCTGGAGACGCTGGCCGCCGTGGACCTGATGCGGCAGGCGGTTCCCGACCTTGCCATCCGCGTCGTCAACGTCATGGACCTGATGACGCTGCAGCCGAAGGAACGTCATCCGCACGGCCTGTCGGACGCCGAGTTCGACAGGCTGTTCACCAAGAACCGTCCGGTGATCTTCGCCTATCACGGCTATCCCTATCTCATCCATCGGCTGACCTACAAACGGACGAACCACGACAACATCCATGTACGCGGCTTCAACGAGGAGGGGACGACGACCACGCCGTTCGACATGGTGGTGCTCAACGAGCTGGACCGCTTCCATCTCGCGATGGAAGCTATAGACAGGGTGCCGGAGCTGGGCGCGAAAGCGGCCGAAGCCAGGCGGCGGTTCGCCGGCCGGCTCGTCGAGCACACGCGCTATGTGAGGGAGCACGGCGAGGACATGCCCGAAATCCGGGACTGGAGCTGGCCGTACAAGACGGTGGCGCGGGCGGGTGACTGAGTCCGCGACTGGAAGGGATTGCAGGTGATGGCGGGCTCGATCCTGGCCCTGAACGCGGGCTCGTCCAGCCTGAAATTCGGCCTCTTCGAAAGCGGAACGCTGCGCCGGATGGTGTCCGGCGGTTTCGATGGCGTGCACGACATGCCGCGTCTGGCCGCGAAGGACGGAAACGGGGCGCTCGTCGCCGACCGATCGATCCGGCAGCAGAAGCCGCCGGTCGAAACCCTGCTCGGCGCGCTGTTCGAGTGCCTCGCTCCCTGGCTTGCGGACAGGCCGCTGGCGGCGGTCGGGCACCGCATCGTCCATGGCGGCAGCCGCTTCGTCGCCCCCGTCGGCCTGTCCGAAGCGGTCGTTCGCGAACTCGACGCGCTGACGCCTATCGCCCCGCTGCATCAGCCTGCCTGTCTGGAACCGGTGCGCGCGCTGATGCGCTCACATCCCGGCCTGCCGCAGGCCGGCTGCTTCGATACAGCTTTCCATCACACTCTTGCGCCGCCCGTCAGCCGCTACGCCCTGCCGCGCGAATTCGAAGAGCAGGGCATTCGCCGATACGGCTTTCACGGATTGTCCTACGAATTCATCGCCGGGAGGCTGCGGGAGATTTCCCCGGAAACCTTCGGCAAGCGTACCGTCGTCGCGCATCTCGGCAGCGGTTGCAGCCTCTGCGCCATGCGCGAGGGAAAGAGCCTGGACACCTCCATGGGCTTCTCCGCGCTCGACGGCCTGATGATGGCGACGCGGCCGGGCGCCATCGATCCTGGCATCATCCTCTACCTGCAACAGGTTCGCGGCATTTCGGCCAAGGACGTGGAGGACCTGCTTTACCACCGTTCCGGGCTCCTCGGCGTCTCGGGAATGTCGGGAGATGTCCGCGACCTGTTGGCCAGCGAGCATCCGCATGCGGCGGAGGCCCTCGATCTCTTCACCTTCCGGATCGCGCGCGAAATCGCGGCGATGGCCAGCACGCTGCAAGGGCTGGACGCGCTGGTGTTCACGGGAGGCATCGGCGAGCATGCCTGGCAAGTCCGCGCCGCGGTCTGCGAACGGCTCCGGTGGCTGGGCGTAAAGCTGGACAGGGACGCCAATCGTTCCGGCAAGGAGCGGATCTCGGGCCGGCAAGGCACGGTCGAAATCCACGTCATCGCCACGGACGAAGAATTGACCATCGTCCGTCAAGTATCAGCGCTCATTCCCATATGAGCTGTCAGCGCGCCAGGAAAACCGGCAGCGGAGGGTTTTCCAGCATGGAGCGGGTCACGCCGCCGAAGATGCGCTGGCGCAGCCGGGAATGGCCGTAAGCGCCCATGACCAGCACCTCAGCGTCGGTGTCGACGGCATGCCGCCGGAGCACCTCCGCCACGGAATGGTTCTCGCTCGGAAGGCGGTCGACGGTGACGTTGACGCCGTGGCGCGCCAGGAACGTCGCCACGTCGGCGCCAGGTTCCTCGCCATGAAAGCGCTCGCCTTCGACAGGATCGACAATGGCCAGATGCACCTCGTCGGCCGCGGCAAGCAGGTCCAGGGCTTCCCCCACGGCCCGCGTCGCCTCGATCCGCGTGTCCCACGCGACCAGGACGCGCTTGGGATTGAGTGTCGGCTGGGCGCCTTCAGGAACCAGCAGAAGTGGCTTTCCCGACCAGAACAACGCACCTTCAATAACCTTTTGCCGCAGCGTTTCCGAGGCAAGCAATTCAGGTCCGGCAAGCGTAAGGTCGGCATAGCGCGCACGTCGTCCGACCATCTCGTCGGCCCAGCCCACCTCCGCATAGTCGCTGACGACGTCGCCCGAAACAGGGTTCGCAGCCACGAAAGCGGATATTTCTTCGGTGCGGGCCTTCAGACGTCTCTGATCGGCTTGTCGCTCCTGCATCCAGCCATCCGACACGACGACGGCGTATTCGCCGATTGGCGGAGGAGCGGCCAAAGCCATGACAAGCACTGAAAGATGCGCTTCGGCTTGTTGGCACAGGTCTACAGCAAGCTTGAGATCGCCTTGCCAGCCGATTTCCGGCCCGGTGATCGTCAGAATTGTCTTGAACGCCATGATTCCGATCCTCGCATCTCGCTTTTGTCCAGAAGCGATATTCAGTTCTTCTCCCGGCTTCATTGCGTTGGATCAAACCTCCCATCCGCTCACGATTGATCCCGGTCAAGGAAAGCAGGCAGCTTCTGGCGGAATCTGCATGCTCGTCGATCGACATGCCCGAAACAGGAATGTGACCCATGAAACTCCAGGCCTTGCTTCCGCTGGTGACGTACCCCGACCCGGTCGCACCGCATGTCGGATCGAACGCGACTATCGTGTCGGCGCAGTTGGAGGCGGAATTACATGCCCTTGCCGTGAACGCTGACATCCCGCCCGTGTCGAATGCCCTTTCCAAGTTCCTCTTGAACACGCCGGAACTGATCAGGGAGGCGAATGCAAGGAGTCGCAGGAATGGCGAGGACATCCTCCGCGTCGTGACGGACGAGGCGATGTCGGCAGGTGTCAAGCTCGTCACCGATCGGACGGCGACTTCCCTGCCGTTGTTGGGCGATCTCGCTGCAAACCGGGCACGCTATTTCGACTTTGTCCTCATTGGCTGGGAAGCCGCGAATGAAAGCACGCATACGCTGGCCGAGGATGTCATCTTTGGCTCCGGTCGCCCGGTGATCCTACTTCCCGAATTGGTCCAGCCAGCTGCCTTCGACCATGTGGCAATCGCATGGGACGGCAGTCGCGTCGCGGCCAGGGCCGTCGCCGACGCAGCCCCGCTGCTGCGGAAGGCGTCGAGGATCACGGTCCTGACTGTGACCGACGAGAAGGACCTGCCGGAGGACGATCCCGGCGCCCGGCTCGCAGTGGGGTTGCGGGAACGCGGCCTTCCCGCCGAGGCTCACGCCGTGCTGAGCGGCGGCGGCGACGTTGCCGTCACCTTGCAGGAGAACGCCGTTCAACGCAGCGCCGGCCTTCTCGTGATGGGCGGCTACGGTCATACGCGTGTGCGCGATTTCATCCTAGGCGGAGCGACCGATGGCATCCTGCGCGATTTGCGCCTGCCGATCCTGATATCGCACTGATCGCCGCAGCGCCTCGATGACCAGCGAGAAAGCCCGCGCCGACTTCAAGATCGCCCTGCTGGCCGTCGCCCTTGCCGGTCTCGCTGCGGGGATCGGCCTGAGCTTGGCCGGAAAGGCAGAACTTGCCCGGACGGCTTGGGCGGCAGGCGTGACTCCCGTCCTTGTGGCGCTCGTCGTCGAGATCGTCCGGAGCCTGCTGAGACGCGAAGTCGGCCTCGACGTCGTGGCGGCCCTGTCGATGTCGGCCGCGCTGGCCTTCGGCGAAACGCTTGCAGCAGCCGTCGTCGCCTTGATGTATTCGGGGGGCACTTTCCTCGAAAGCTTTGCCGAAGGTCGTGCCCGGCGCGAGATGCACGATCTTCTTTCGCGCGTTCCACGCACCGCGACCCGTCATAGCGACGGCGCGCTGGAAGAAATTCCGCTCGATGAAATCGTGCCCGGCGACCTTCTTCTAATACGACAAGGGGACGTCGCTCCCGTCGACGGGAAGGTCGAGAGTGTGCGCGCGGTGCTTGACCAGTCTGCGATGACTGGAGAATCGATGCCCGTCAGGCTGGCGCGCGGGCAGGAGGTGATGAGCGGCTCGACCAATGCGGGCGAGGCCTTCGATATGCGCGCCAGCCGCCGCGCAGCTGAAAGCACCTATGCCGGGATCGTGCGTCTGGTCGAGGATGCGCAGCGCTCGAAGGCGCCGATGTCGCGGCTGGCAGACCGTTATTCGATCTTGTTCCTCGTCGTCACGGTTACACTGGCGGCAGCGGCATGGTGGATGACGGGTGACCCCATCCGTGCGGTGGCCGTGCTGGTGGTCGCCACGCCGTGCCCACTCATCCTCGCCGTGCCGGTGGCGCTCGTCGCGGGCCTGTCGCGCGCCGCGCACTTCGGCGTGCTGATCAAGGGCGCAAGACCGCTTGAGGCGCTCGCGCAGGCGCGAACGCTGGTCCTGGACAAAACCGGCACCTTAACTGACGGACGGCCGCAAATCGTGTCCATCGAGACCTGTGCCGCCTTGCCGGCGGAAGAGGTGCTCCATCTCGCGGCCGCCGCCGACCAGGCCTCGAAACATCCTATGGCGCAGGCAATCGTCGCGGCTGCACTCACAAAAGGCGTGGTTCTGTCGGTACCGACCGATATCAGGGAAATTCCCGGGGAGGGCGTAGCGGCGCGCATCGGGGGTCGCTCTGTCGTGGTCGGCGGACGCGATTTCGTAATGCGTGGAATCGGTGTGCCGGTTGTTCCGCATAAGGGATCCGAGGAAGGGTCGGCCACTGTTTCCGTTGCCGTTGACGGCCAACTCGTCGGCAATCTGATCTTGGCCGACCCGCTGCGTGCGGAAACGGCCGAGTTCCTTGCCGGCATCCGCCGCCATGGCATCAATCGGATCCTGCTCGCTACGGGCGACCGCCACGCCGTTGCCGAAGCCGTGACCGAAGGCCTCGACCTCGACGGGATTCGTGCCGAGTTGACGCCAGACCAGAAGGTCCTCCTGATTCTAAGCGAACGAAAGAACGGGCCGGTGATGATGGTGGGAGATGGCGTAAACGACGCGCCGGCGCTGGCGGCAGCCGACATCGGCGTGGCCATGGGTGCGCGAGGCGCGGCTGCTTCAGCGGAGGCCGCCGACGTCGTCCTCTTGATCGACGATCTCAGCCGGCTCATCTCGGGGCTGAACGTAGCCAGCCAGTCGCGGTGGATCGCCCTTGAAAGCGTCGTGGCGGGCATAGGCCTTTCGATCGCAGGCATGATTGCGGCCGCTCTCGGTTATCTAACGCCGGTGCAGGGCTCACTGCTTCAGGAGGCGATCGACGTGGCGGTCATCCTGAACGCTCTGCGCGCCTTGCGGATTTCCTCAGACAGGCCGCGGCGTGGGATTGAGCCGCTGCAAACTGCAGCAGTTGGGCATGTTCCATGAAGATCATCCCGACCTGTAGCGTATCTATCACATCCGGGACGGCGTGACCCACGAGAAGGTGGCCGAGGGACGCGGGTTTGATCTGCCTGTTTGAGCTTGCACAAAGACTTCTCGTGAGCGCCGAGCTAGCGGAGCCCTGAAGTCCCGCGGTTGCGGCACTGGATATCGCCAGGAATTGAAATGAGCCCGATGCCAGAGAAGACCCAGCCGGACTGGGACCCGCGATCCGACGCGGTCCTTTCCAATCAGATCAAGGCCTATGACGGGATGCGTCGCCGCTGCCCCGTGGCGCATAGCGATTATCTGGGCTGGTCGCTCTTCCGCCACGAGGACGTGGTGCGGGCGCTGGACGATCACCGCACCTTCAGCAGCGCGGTTTCCAGTCACTTGTCGGTGCCGAGCGGCATGGATCCGCCCGAGCACACGGCCTATCGGCGACTGATCGAGCGCCATTTCGAACAGGGACGGGTCGAGGCTTTCGAGCCGCTGTGCCGCACGATCTCCGTCAGCCTCGTGTCCGGCCTGGAGAGAGGCAGGGAGATCGAGATGATCACACAGTTCGCCCAGCGCTTCGCCGTGCGGATCCAGTGCGCCTTCCTCGGTTGGCCAGATTGCCTGCACGAACCACTGCTTGAGTGGGTTCGCAAGAACCACGCGGCCACGCTGGCTCGGGATACCGGAGCGATGGTGGCGATCGCGCTCGAATTCGACGGCTATATCAACCTGTTGCTGAAAGCGAGGTGTGAAGCCGGTGCGGCCGCACCCGACGACATCACCACGGATCTGTTGCGCGAGAGAATAGACGACAGGCCGCTGAACCACGAAGAAATCGTCAGCATCCTGCGCAACTGGACCGTAGGCGAACTGGGCACCATCACCGCCTGCGTCGGCATCCTGGCCCACTATCTGGCGGAAAATCCGCAGCTCCAGCGTCAACTCCGGGAAAATCCCGAACTGCTGCCCGCGGCGATCGACGAGATTTTGCGGCTGCATGCGCCGCTCATTTCCAACCGGCGGGTGACGACCCGGCCAGTGGAGATCGGTGGACGCAAGATCGCCGCCGGCGAGCGCGTGACGCTGCTGTGGGCATCGGCCAACCGCGACGAAGCGGTCTTCGGCGATCCCGACGAATTCCGTCTGGATCGCGATCCCGAGCAGAACCTTCTTTACGGCCGGGGCATCCACGTCTGCCCGGGTGCACAACTGGCCAGGCTGGAACTGCGCGTCGTCATGGAGGAACTGCTGAAGAGCACCAATGAGATCGCGCATGCGCCCGGTCACCGAACGATGCTTGCCATCTATCCAGCAAGCGGGTTTTCGGTGCTGCCCATGGTTGTGACGTAGCTTCGGGAGACAACGCATGTTTTCAGGCAAGTGCTGTCCTCTCATCCGCGACGATTTTTCGGCAGGAAGGCGGCGCCTCGCCCGCGACCGGGAAAAAGGATGGCCGAAGCATCGCTGCCGATGCGAACTTCAACCACCACGGGCGAGAAGATCGTGACGTCCGCTGGCCCGATACCGCAGCAGCAAGGGTTGACGACGGGCCTTGCAGAACTGTCACCCGCCTATTTCGGGTTGGTGATGGCCACCGGCATCGTCTCGCTGGCAGCTTTCATGATGGAGCACCAGACGCTTGCGGCGGCGCTGTTCTATTTGAACATCGGGCAATATGCCGTACTGTGCGTGTTGTACGGCTTGCGGGCCTGGCGCTACCCGCGGCGCTTCTTCGGGGACATGGTCGCCCACCTGACAGGGCCAGGTTACTTCACCACTGTTGCCGGCACAGGCATCCTAGCCAGTCAGTTCATGGTGCTCGAAGAAAACATCACAATCGGCGGCAGTTTGTGGCTGCTGGCTGTCCTTTTGTGGACATGCCTGACCTACACGATCTTCACCGCCTTCACCGTTCGCCAGGAAAAGCCCACGCTGGACAAGGGCATCACCGGCGGCTGGCTGCTGGCGGTCGTGGCCACGCAGGCAGTGTCGGTTTCGAGCGCATTGCTGGCGGCACGCATCGACCAGCCCTACCGGCTCGAACTCAACCTCGTGGCATTGTCCATGTGGCTGTGGGGCGGCATGCTCTACATCTGGATGATGTCGCTGATCTTTTACCGCTATGCCTTCTTCCGCTTCTCGCCTGGCGATCTGGCGCCGCCTTACTGGATCAACATGGGGGCGATGGCCATCTCCGCGCTGGCCGGTTCGCTGCTGATCCTGAACGCACCGCACGCGCCCTATCTCTCGTCGCTGCTGCCCTTTCTCAAGGGCTTCACGGTCTTTTACTGGGCCACGGGAACCTGGTGGATTCCCATGCTGCTGCTGCTCGGCATATGGCGCTATGGCTACCGGCGCTTCCCGTTCACCTATGACCCGCTCTACTGGGGGGCGGTGTTCCCGCTCGGCATGTATGCCGCCTGCACCTGGCAGATGGATCGCGCCATGGAATTTGGCTTCCTGACTCCTTTGCCTCGCGCCTTCCTCTATATTGCCCTGTTTGCCTGGGCCATCACCTTCTTCGGCATGCTGCGCGCAATGTTCCGCAGTCTTACCGGCATGATGAGTGCGTGAGATGAAATCGTGGGGTCTATCGGTCCTGTCCAGACTACGCAGCAGCCGATGAATTTGCTTGGTTCAACTCTCCGCCGAGGAGGCGAAATTGTCCACATGACCTCTTCTTCTACACTATCCGATCCATTCTATTGCGGCTGCGACACTGAGTTGGTGCCGGATGGTTTGGTTTCCGTCGACGAGGCTCTGCGCCGCGGATTGGCGCTTGTTATGCCGGTTGGCGAGGTAGAGCGCATACCGCTCGACCGGGCTCATGGACGGGTGCTTGCGGAATCGGAGAATGCCGAAACGCCGCTACCGCTGTTCGACAATTCCGCCATGGACGGCTACGCGGTCCGGCTTGCCGACCTCGTCGGCAAGGGGCCGTGGCATCTGCCGGTTGCGGGGCGCCTCGCAGCCGGCGACACGTCCGCCGCGCCTCTGCCTCCCGGGACGGCCTTGCATATCTTTACAGGAGCGGCCGTTCCCCCGGGGTGCAATGCCGTGGTTATGCAGGAAATGACGCGGCTGGAAGGAGATGGTATCTGGCTCTCGCGGCGTCCCGAGCGGGGCAGCAACATCCGGCGCGCCGGCGAGGATCTTGCCGCCGGTACGCAGCTTCTGCCGGCGGGAAGGCGCATCGGCCCTCGCGCGGCGGCGCTGCTCGCCTGCGCAGGCTGTGGCGAGGTCACCGTGCGTCGCCGAGTAAGGGTGGCCTTCTTCAGCACCGGCTCCGAATTGCGGGAGCCAGGAGCTCGGCTGGAGCACGGACAGATTTGGAATTCCAACCGCTATCACCTTCAGGGCTCACTTGATCTGCCCTGGGTGGATGCGGTCGATATGGGTTGCGTGCCCGACAAGCCCGAACAGTTGCGGGAGACGCTGGAACGAGCTTCCCATGCTGCAGACCTCGTGGTTTCCACCGGCGGCGTTTCTGTCGGCGGTGAGGACCATATGCCGGCGGTGCTGCGCGCGGCCGGCGGCAGCATCCACGTAAGGAAAGTAGCCATGAAACCGGGCAAGCCCTTGATGATCGGCCGCATCGGCGCCGCGATCTACCTGGGCTTGCCGGGCAACCCGGTTTCGGCTTTCGTCACCTGGCATGTGATCGGAGCGCGCATTGCAGAGGCGCTGGCCGGGATTTCGGAAAGAACGCCGCGCCGCATCATCGTCCGTGCGGGTTTCGACCGGCCACGGCATCCGGGACGTTGCGAATTTCTCCCGGCATGCCTCGGCAGCTATGACGGTTGCGGTACCAGGACCGCGGACATCGTGACCTCGGAGGTTTCGCACCGGGCAGGATTGCTGGCGAAGGCGGACGGGCTGCTTATGATCCCATCGGAAACCGACCGCGTCCAGCTTGGCGACATGCTGGAGTTCCTACCATTTCACGACGGGTGAGCGACCTAGAGGAAACACATCGATGAGATTGGGTTATGTGACCGTACAGGGCAAAGGCCGCATTGATCTTCTTATGGCCGAAGTCGTCTCACTGCTCGAAACGCAAGGCATCGCCCTGGCGGGGACTGTCCAGACCAATATCGACCGGCAGGATTGCCCACGGTGCGACATGGATCTGCGGCTGCTGCCCAACGGGCCAGTGGTGCGCATCAGCGTCGATCGCGGCCCGGAAGCTCGTGGCTGCCGACTCGATGCCGGCGCGCTGGAACAATCGGTGCTGTGGGTCGAGGGCGCTCTGGAACGCGCCGAAGTGCTGGTGGTCAACAAGTTCGGGAAGCAGGAGTCCGAGGGTAAGGGCATGGCCGGAGTGATCGCCACCGCTCTCGAACTTGGCCGCCCGGTGATTGTTGGAGTGAACGGATTGAATCTGCCGGCATTCCAAAGATTCTCCGACAGCATGGCGGAACAACTGGCGCCAGACGCCGTGCAAATCGCCGAATGGTGCTTCGCTGCATTGGCCGACCGCAAGCAGGACAATCCTTCTGGCCAGCCAAGCGCGCAGCCCGGCTCCGTCTTGCTTTGAACGAGATCGCAGCCCCGACCAAGATCAGGCGCTGCGCCCCGTCTTGGAGCGTTCAATATCCCGAATCGTCGTTCGAGCACTGGCTTGTCGAGCTGATGCTCATTCACCAGCCGCCGGATCAATCTGAATCACATTTCGGAGCGATGGGATGGCGGTCCCCATTCCGCATGAACCGCCAGGCAATCCCGAGAACTATCCACCTGAAGTTTGTCCAAACGCAAAGATAACAACCTTTTTGCGATGACAGATATCCGCAACCTATCGGATTGCGAGAGAGTCGTGAGGCGACGTTGGGGGGCGGTCATCGGATGCGATTCACCATAACTGATCGTGCTCGCACGTACGAATCTCTACGTCATCCTATTCCAACTTTGGTCGGGCTTACGTCACAGTGCCCGGCTGCCGTTGCGCGGTTGTCATCGCCGCACGAAGGAGTTCTTGCATGAGCCACTTCCTCGATCGGCTAATGTTCTTTCGCAAGGAACTCGCGACGTTCTCCGACGGTCACGGCATCGTCACCGGCGAGAACCGCGCTTGGGAAGACGGCTACCGGAAGCGCTGGCAGCACGACAAGATCGTGCGTTCCACCCACGGCGTGAACTGTACGGGCTCCTGCTCCTGGAAGATCTACGTGAAGGGCGGCATCGTCACCTGGGAGACGCAGCAGACTGACTATCCGCGAACCCGTCCCGACTTGCCCAACCACGAGCCGCGCGGCTGCCCGAGAGGGGCGAGCTATTCGTGGTATCTCTATTCCGGCAATCGCGTGAAATACCCGCTTGTGCGGGGGCGCCTGCTCAGGTTGTGGCGTGAGGCGCGCAAGACCAAGGCGCCGGTCGCCGCCTGGGCCTCGATCGTAGAGGACGCGCAAAAGCGCGCTTCCTACACATCCATCCGCGGCCACGGCGGCTTCGTGCGCGCCGACTGGGACGAAGCCAACGAGATTGTCGCGGCCGCCAACGCCTATACGGTGAAGAAGCACGGCCCCGACCGCGTGGCGGGGTTCTCGCCGATTCCGGCCATGTCGATGGTTTCCTACGCCGCCGGTACACGCTATCTTTCGCTGCTGGGGGGCACCTGCCTGTCATTCTACGACTGGTACTGCGACCTGCCGCCGTCCTCGCCGCAGACCTGGGGCGAACAGACCGACGTCGCCGAATCCGCCGACTGGTACAACGCCGGCTTCCTCATCCTGTGGGGTTCGAACGTACCGCAGACGCGCACGCCGGACGCGCATTTCTACACCGAAGCGCGCTACAAGGGCACCAAGAGCGCCGTCGTCTCGCCCGACTATGCGGAGGCGACCAAGTTCGCCGACATCTGGCTTCAGCCGCAGCAGGGCACCGACGCGGCGCTGGCGCTGGCCATGGGCCATGTCATCCTCAAGGAATACCATGTCGAGCGGCAGGTGCCGTATTTCACTGACTACGCGCGCCGCTACACCGATATGCCGATGCTGGTGCGCCTAGTCAAAAAGGGCGACAGCTACGTGCCCGACCGCTTTGTCCGGGCGTCGGATTTCGACGGCGGGCTCGGCGAGAGCGAGAACGCGGAGTGGAAGACCGTCGGGCTGGACGAGGTATCGGGCGAGGTCGTGGCGCCGCACGGCACGGCGGGTTTCCGCTGGGCCAAAGAGCGTGGCCGCTGGAACCTCGAGGAAAAGGACGGCCAGGGCCGCGACATCCAACTGAAGCTCAGCCAGATTGAGGGCGGAGAAGCCGTTCCCGTCGTCTTCCCGGATTTCGGAAGCCGGGCGCATTCGCATTTCGTCAGGACGGAACACGGCGAGGTCCTGGTCCGCAACGTTCCCGCCAGCAGCGTGAAGCTGGCCGACGGCGAGGCGCTTGTCGCGACCGTGTTCGATCTCCTGTGTGCCAACTACGGTATCGACCGCGGCCTCGGCGGCGAAAACGCCGCGAGTTCATATGACGACGACGCTCCCTGCACGCCGGCATGGGCCGAGAAGGTCACCGGCGTGCTGCGCCAAGCGATCATCACGGTGGCGCGCGAGTTCGCCACCAATGCGGAGAAGACCAACGGCCGTTCCATGGTCATCCTCGGCGCGGGGCTGAATCACTGGTACCACATGGACATGAGCTACCGCGCCATCATCAACATGCTGGTGATGTGCGGCGCGATCGGACAGTCGGGCGGCGGCTGGTCGCACTATGTCGGACAGGAAAAGCTGCGGCCGCAGACTGGCTGGCTGCCGCTCGCCTTCGCCCTCGACTGGAACAGGCCGCCACGGCAGATGAACGGCACCTCCTTCTTCTACGCGCATACCGACCAGTGGCGCTACGAGACCCTGTCGGTGTTGGAAATCCTCTCGCCCATAGCGCCGGACGGTGACTGGTCGGGCAGCATGATCGACTACAACGTGCGCGCCGAGCGCATGGGCTGGCTGCCATCGGCGCCGCAGCTCAAGGCCAATCCGCTCGACCTCGCGGCAAAGGCGAAGGCGAAAGGACAGGAGCCGGCCGACTATGTGGTTTCGGCCCTCAAATCGGGCGAACTGGAGCTTGCCTGCCACGATCCCGACCATCCGGACAACTGGCCGCGCAACCTCTTCGTCTGGCGCTCCAATCTTCTGGGCTCGTCCGGCAAGGGGCACGAATATTTTCTCAAGCACCTGCTCGGCACTTATCACGGCGTGCTCGGCAAGGACCTGGGCGAGGAAGGGCACGAAAAGCCGGCGGAGGTCGTCTGGCGCGACGAGGCGCCGAAAGGCAAGCTCGACCTCCTGGTGACGCTCGATTTCCGCATGTCGACGACCTGCGTCTATTCCGACATCGTGCTGCCGACGGCCACCTGGTATGAGAAGAACGACCTCAACACGTCCGACATGCACCCCTTCATCCATCCGCTCTCGGCGGCGGTGGACCCTGTCTGGGGTTCGCGCACGGACTGGGACATCTACAAGGGCATCGCCAGGGCCTTCTCGAAAGTGGCGCCTGAGGTGCTCGGCGTCGAGACGGACGTTGTGCTGACACCCATCCAGCACGACAGCCCCGGCGAACTGGCGCAGCCGCTCGACGTGAAGGACTGGAAGCGGGGCGAGACGGAGCCCGTGCCGGGGCTGACCATGCCGCAGGTCGCAGTGGTGGAGCGCGACTACCCGAACCTCTACAGGAGCTTCACCGCGCTCGGGCCGCTGATGGAGAAACTCGGCAATGGCGGCAAGGGCATCGCCTGGGAGACCGCGCACGAGGTCGAGGCGCTGAAGACGCTGAATGGCGTCGTACCGGAGGAGGGCGCATCGAAAGGGCTCGCCAGGATCGAGACCGACATCGACGCCGCCGAGGTCATCCTGATGCTAGCGCCTGAGACGAACGGCGAAGTGGCGGTGCGCTCGTGGGAGGCGCTGTCGGTGCGAACCGGGCGGGAGCACGCGCATCTCGCCCTGCCGAAGGAGGACGAGAAGATCCGCTTCCGCGACGTCGTCGCCCAGCCGCGCAAGATCATCTCCTCGCCGATCTGGTCGGGGCTCGAAAGCGAACATGTCTGCTACAATGCCGGCTACACCAACGTGCACGAGCTCATCCCCTGGCGCACCTTGACCGGGCGACAGCAGCTTTACCAGGACCATCTATGGATGCGCGCCTTCGGCGAGGGCTTCGCCGTCTGGAAGCCGCCGGTGGATCTCAAAACCGTCCCCGGCGCGCTCAAGACCAATCACGATGGCAGCCCGCATGTCGTGCTGAACTTCATCACGCCGCACCAGAAATGGGGCATCCACTCGACCTATTCCGACAACCTCCTGATGCTGACGCTGAATCGCGGTGGTCCGGTGGTGTGGATTTCCGAGACGGACGCGAAGAACGCCGGCATCCGCGACAATGACTGGATCGAAGCCTTCAACCGCAACGGCGTTCTGGTGGCGCGCGCGGTAGTCTCGCAACGGGTCAACCCCGGTATGTGCCTGATGTATCACGCCCAGGAGAAGATCGTGAACGTGCCTGGCACCCGCATCACCGGCCAGCGCGGCGGCATCCACAACTCCGTCACGCGTACCGTTCTGAAGCCTACTCACATGATCGGCGGCTACGTTCATCAGGCATACGGGTTCAACTACTATGGCACCGTCGGGTCGAACCGCGACGAGTTCGTGATCGTGCGCAAGATGGGCACGGTCGATTGGATGGAAGAAGAGCTGGAGGCCGCAGAATGACGATCCGCGCGCAGATCGCCATGGTGCTGAACCTGGACAAGTGCATCGGCTGCCACACCTGTTCGGTCACCTGCAAGAATGTCTGGACGAGCCGCGAAGGCGTCGAATACGCCTGGTTCAACAATGTCGAGACCAAGCCCGGCGTCGGCTACCCAAAGGACTGGGAGAACCAGAAGCGCTGGAAGGGCGGCTGGAAACGTCGCAAGGACGGCAAGATCGAGCCGCGCCTCGGCGCGAAATGGCGGGTCCTCGCCAAGATCTTCGCCAATCCCGACCTGCCGGAGATCGACGACTATTACGAGCCCTTCACCTTCGATTACGAGCACCTTCAGAGTGCGCCGGAATCGAAGGCCTTCCCGACGGCGCGACCGCGCTCGTTGGTCAGCGGTCAGCGCATGGAAAAGATCGAATGGGGACCGAACTGGGAGGAAATCCTCGGCGGCGAATTCGAGAAGCGGCGCAAGGACTACAATTTCGAGGGCGTACAGAAGGACATCTACGGCCAGTTCGAAAACACCTTCATGATGTATCTCCCGAGGCTGTGCGAGCACTGCCTCAACCCGACCTGCGTGGCGGCGTGCCCGTCGGGCGCGATCTACAAGCGCGAGGAGGACGGTATCGTCCTGATCGACCAGGACAAGTGCCGCGGCTGGCGCATGTGCATCTCCGGCTGCCCCTACAAGAAGATCTACTATAACTGGTCGACGGGGAAGTCGGAGAAGTGCACCTTCTGTTTCCCGCGCATCGAAGCGGGGATGCCGACGGTCTGCTCCGAGACTTGCGTCGGCCGCATCCGCTACCTCGGCGTTCTTCTCTATGATGCAGACGGCATCGAGAAGGCAGCGAGCGTCGTCGACGAAAAAGAACTATATCAGGCTCAGCTCGACCTGTTTCTCGACCCGAACGATCCTGCCGTCATCGAGCAGGCTCGCGCGGACGGCGTGCCCGACAACTGGATCGAGGCGGCAAAGCGGTCGCCGGTGCGCAAGATGGCGGTTGAATGGAAGGTCGCCTTCCCGCTTCATCCAGAATACCGGACGCTGCCCATGGTGTGGTACGTCCCGCCGCTTTCGCCGATCCAATCGGCCGCGGAGGCCGGAAAAATGGGCCTCGATGGCGACATGCCGGACGTGCGCTCCCTGCGTATTCCGCTGCGCTACCTCGCAAACCTGTTGACAGCGGGCAATGAGGAGCCCGTCGTCAAGGCGCTCGAAACCATGCTCGCCATGCGCGCTTACATGCGTGCCAAGACGGTCGACGGCGTGACCGACGAGGCGATCGTGCGCAAGGTCGGCATGAGCGTGGCGCAGATCGAAGAGATGTACCGCGTGATGGCTATCGCCAATTACGAGGACCGCTTCGTCATCCCCACCGCGCATCGCGAGATGAGCGAGGAAGCCTACGGCATGCGCGGCTCATGCGGATTCTCTTTCGGCAATGGCTGCTCAGGCGGCGACAATGACGTGAATCTGTTCGGCGGGCCGAAGAAGCATAACGCCAGGAACCCGATGGAGATTGCCTGATGAAGTCCTTCAAGGCGCTGTCGGCGCTACTTTGCTACCCGACGCCGGCGCTTGTCGAGTCGGTTCCCGACATTCGCGCCGCCCTGCACGAGGAGCGTCTGCTATCCCCAGCGACGCTCGCCGAGCTCGAAGCCCTGCTCGGATGGCTCGCCAGCGCGGATATCTACGAGCTTGAGGAAACCTATGTTCTGCTATTTGACCGCTCGCGCTCGCTCGCGCTGAATTTGTTCGAGCACGTTCACGGCGAATCCCGCGACCGCGGTCAGGCGATGGTGGACCTCAAGGCACTCTACGAAAGCCACGGCCTCCAGTTCAGCTCCAGCGAGCTGCCGGATTTTCTACCGCTGTTCCTGGAGTTCCTATCGATCCTGCCTCTGGACGAGGCCCGATCCCATCTTGCCGACGCGGCTCACATAGTCAGGGAACTTTCCGAGCGGCTGGAAAGGCGCGAGTCCCCTTATGCCGCCCTGCTTGCCGCCGTTGCGGAACTCGCCGGAGACGACGCTGCCGATGTCCAGCTCGTGGAGGACGACAACGTGAAGCCGGACGACCTCACGGCGCTCGACGCAGCTTGGCAAGAGGCCGCCGTGACATTCGGTCCCGGAGAGGCGCTCGACGGCTGTTCGCGCGACCGCCTCGCCATCCGGATGCGCGCCGCCCGTCGCACGCCCGCGGCACCGGCCTGAAGCGTCGAGAGGGAAATCATGTTTTCATATCTCAATTTCGCGGTCTTCGGCATCTATCCCTATCTCTGCCTGACCGTCTTCCTTGTCGGAAGCCTGATCCGCTTCGACCGCGAGCAGTATTCGTGGAAGAGCTACTCCAGCCAGCTCCTGCGCCGGCGGCAGATGATCTGGGGCTCGAACCTCTTCCATGTCGGCATTCTCGTCATTCTGGCCGGCCATACGGCAGGACTTCTAACCCCGATCCAGATCTGGGGGTTTCTTGGCGTCTCGCATACCGCCAAACAGCTCCTCGCCATGACCGTCGGTGGCATCGCGGGCGTTGCCTGCTTCGTCGGGCTGACCATGCTGTTGCATCGGCGGCTATTCGACGCCCGTATCCGCAAGACCTCCAATCCGAGCGATATTGCTGTGCTGGTCATCCTTTACGTTCAGCTTATCCTCGGGCTTTCGACGATCCTCGTCTCGGCGCATCACCTTGATGGCGAGGAGATGGTCAAGCTGATGAACTGGGCGCAAGGGATCGTCACGCTGCGATCCGGCGCGGCTGATTACGTCGCGGGCGTTCATCCCGTTTTTCGGGCGCATCTCGTACTTGGCATGACGATCTTTCTGATCTTCCCGTTCACGCGCCTTGTCCACATCTGGAGCGTCCCCGTGTGGTATTTCGGGCGGCGCGGCTATCAGATTGTCCGCACCAAACGGCCTCCTGAACTGGTTCGCCGCGGAACGAGTGGGACGGTCCCCGCGCGTAGGCGCGGTATGGAAGCGGCGGAGTAGATCATGGCAACCATCGTAGTCGATCATCGCACGCTGGCTGCGGAACAAGTGCAGGCGAAATCACCGAAGGCGGGCACACGCCCCACGGCCAGGCCGGAACCGGCAAGACCTCAGATTGCGGTCGACGGGGTGGTCATCCCCCACGCGGCGATCGCTCGCGAAGTGCAGAACCATCCTGCCGAGAACCCTGCCGAAGCCTGGACGGAAGCTGCCCGTGCGCTGATCGTGCGCGAGTTGCTGGTCCAAGAGGCCCGCCGCCTTGCGATAGAGGCTGAGCCGCTGGAGGATGAGGAAGGCCGTCGCGAGACGGATGAGGAAGCTCTGATCCGAGTTCTGATGGAGAGAGAGATTTCCCTACCGGAGCCGGACGACGCATCGACGCATCGCTACTATGAGAAGAATCTGAGACTGTTTCGCAGCGCGGATTTATTCGAGGCTGCACACATCCTGTTTTCGGTCGACTGGAGCGACAAGGATGCGTTTGCCGCCGCTGTCGAGTCGGCGAAATCGGCGATCGCTCTACTGACGGAGGAGCCATCACGCTTCCCCGATCTGGCGCGCGAACTGTCTGCATGCTCTTCTTCGAGTGAAGGCGGGCATCTCGGCCAGTTCACCCGGGATCAGGTGACGCCAGAGTTTTCCGCCGCGCTCGACCAGCTTCGCACGGGAGAGATATCGGTGGCGCCGGTGGAAACGCCCTATGGCGTACATGTCATCAGGCTTGACCGCCGCGTCAACGGCCAGACGCTACCGTTTGAGGCAGTGCGCAAGCGGATTGCCATGTACCTGAAAAGCTCAGTCTGGCGGCGCGCCGCAGCGCAATACATTTCTTTGCTTGCGGGCCGGGCGACGATTACCGGCTTCGACTTCGGCGGCGCTGAAACGCCGCTGGTGCAGTGAGACACAGATGTTCGGTGAACTGATTTCACGGCTCGACCAACCGGAGGTCGCGGCGGCGGCGCTAGCCGCGCTTGACGACGAGGAGCTGACCTTGACCATCGAGCGCTACGCGGAGGCGAACAAAATCGGCCTCGCCGAATGCGTGGCGGGAATTGTCAGGAGCTTTGTCGATCAGGCCGACGACGAGCCTTGGATGCAGCTTGTCGGCATCATGGCTCGATCGTCGGAAGACCCGACTATAGCGGCCTTTGGCGCGATCCTGCGATACTGTGCCCGCGATCTTCAGTCGGACACCTACACCATCGTGAAGGGCGGCCCGGCCTCTTAGCAGGAAGCCTGCTCCTTTTCGGGAATTAGAGGCATTCCGACCGTTCTCACCTTGGAAGCGCGCCCCTGCCTAGTACTCGTAGATAACGATTTGATCGAACGCTTTCCACTGCCTGCACAGGGCGTTTACGGCAGTGATCATATGTCCTCGGCAAAGCGCTATGTTAATCGGGCACCGCAGCAGCGCTTGTATTTCCGACCGCTTCCACAGGGGCACAGCGCATTGCGTCCGCTCTGACGGCGGCGAGGCGCTTCCTGCCTAGCCAAAATGTCCATTATCCCCGCCGCTGGTCGCCCCTGGCGCAACAGACCCACCATCGCTAGAAAAAATGGCGCGGCATGGGAAAGGAACATGCGATTGGACTCGCAAAAATAGTTTAGCCGCTCGGTACCTTCGTCGTTCACGGGCAGGAAGCGATGTTTGGGACAGCCGCCGTGACAGGCAAAGCGCCACTCGCACTTCAGACAAGCCGCAGGGAGCCTGGCCTTCTTGTCCAGGCCGAACCGTCTTTGCTGCGGCAAGGCCGCCAGCGTTTCAATCGGCGTTTGCGTGATGTTGCCCAGACGGTATTCCGAATAGACGTAGTGATCGCAGGCATAAAGGTCGCCGTTGTGCTCGAGGGCCAAGCCTGTGCCGCAGGTTTCGGCGAAGACACACAAGGAGGCGGGTGCTCCTGCCCAAATCCCGAGTTGTAGGTCGAAGAGTTGGATGAAAATGCGGCCGACGTCATGCCGCACCCAATCATCAAAAATCTTGCACAGGAAGCGCCCATAGTCTGCCGGAGAGACGCTCCAGGGCGCGACGGCGAGATCTTCGTCTCCCGGACTTGGCGGAGAGGCTAGTCCTCCCTGTCGGTCGATACGTTCGACCACCGGGATGAATTGCATGAACTGAACGCCCGCGTCTCGCAGGTAGTGATAGACGTCAAGCGGAAAGCCGACGTTACAATTACTGACCACACATAGAACATTAGTGTCCACTTTGTGACGGGTCAGCAGTTTCCACGCCGACAGGACGCGCTCCGAACTTGGTTGATCGCGCCTGTCACGCCGGTATTGATCGTGCAGGCGCGGCGGCCCATCCATGCTAAGACCGACCAGAAATCCTTCATCATGAAGGAACCGAGCCCATTCCTCGTCCAGCAATGTGCCGTTGGTTTGTAGCGCGTTGCGGATGATGCGTCCGGGCGGACAATGCTTCCGCTGCAAGGTGACTATCGTTCTGAAATAACGCAGACCCAGGATGGTCGGCTCCCCGCCCTGCCAAACGAACTGGACCTCTCTCACGCCTGCACTCGACTGGCTGTCGATATAATCGCGGATGAAGGTTTCGAGCACGTCCGGCGCCATCCGAAACTTGTTCTGATCAGGATAAAGCTTCGTTTTGTCGAGATAGTAGCAATAACTGCAATCAAGATTGCACCTCGGGCCCATGGGCTTGGCCATGACCCAGAATGGAGGAGCCACGCCATCGCCATTACCTCGCACGCCTCTTCCTCCTTCTTCCCACGAACAGGCGGGCGCTCTATATCAACAACATCGCTATCCAACTTTGCGCCTCGACAAGGATTGGCGCGATGCCCTGTCTTTCCTGTTCGAACGAGACAGAGAATCTATCGAAAGCGCAGCGGTACTCGTCGCGCCTTCGATTGTCGGGTGAGCGCTTCACTTCTTAGTGTCCGTCCAGCGACATTCACCTATCCAGGCCGGCGCGGTGCTTCCTTATTCGGGCTGCTGAACGCATCTGAAGCTGAAATATCTTTCGCCGCGGTCGGCAATGCAGTTTTGACGGGGATCAAGGCCAAGCAAGAGGTACCGGAAGAAGCTCACCTAGCGGGCGAGGGCTTCCGCAAGAACCAGTGAGGCACACAACCATGAACGACAGCACATTGAGACAGGACATCATCGACGAGCTCGACTTCGAGCCCAGCATCGACGCGGCCGATATTGGCGTCGCGGTGGAAAACGGCGTCGCCACGCTGACCGGCCACGTTCCGACCTATGCCCAGAAGCTTACGGTCGAACAAGTCGTGCGCCGGGTGAAGGGCGTAAAGGGGATCGCCCAGGAAATCGAAGTCCGGCCTTTCGGCACAAATCGGACCGCCGACGACGAGATCGCAAAGCGCGCCGTCAACACGATCAACTGGAACACATCGATTCCCGACGGCGCCGTTCAGGTGAAGGTGCAGGACGGCTGGGTGACGCTGACAGGCAAGGTCGAGTGGCAGTACCAGAAGACGGCGGCGGCGGATACGGTACGCGATCTCGCCGGCGTCGTCGGCGTCTCGAACCAGATCGAGATCAAGCAGCGTGCCTCCGCGTTCGATGTGAAGAAGCGCATCGAGGACGCGCTGAAGCGCAATGCGGAACTCGAGGCACAGGCGATCAAGGTCAATGTCATGGAGGGCGGCAAGGTCCGGCTGGAGGGAAGGGTGCATGCCTGGTCGGAGCGAAGCGCGGCTGAGCGGGCGGCCTGGTCCGCGCCTGGAGTCAATACCGTCGAGGACCGGCTCACGCTTGGCTGACGCGACAGGCGTTTGGGACTTTATGTGAGGCGGGAAGCCGGCTTTCCGCCTCACATTCATCCTATGTTCTCTGCCATCCGGGAGGAATCCATGAAGGCGATGGTGCTGGAGCAACCACGAATGCCGCTTGTACCGATCGAGCGAGCGGATCCTTTGCCTGGTGAGGGTGAAATCAGAATTCGCGTGGAGGCCTGCGCCGTATGCCGAACCGACCTGCATGTGGTTGACGGTGAATTGGAGCATCCGAAGCTGCCGCTCGTGCCCGGCCACGAGATCGTCGGCGTCATCGACGCGGTTGGCGCGGGCGTCGATCACGTACGGCTCGGCCACCGCGTGGGGGTTCCATGGCTTGGCCATGCGTGTGGCGCCTGCGCCTACTGCCGTGCCGCCGCGGAGAACCTTTGCGATCGGCCGCTCTTCACCGGCTATACGCGCGACGGCGGCTTCGCCACCCATGCGGTGGCGGACGCCAATTTCGCCTTCGATCTCGATAGCGAGGCCGACCCGGTCGCTCTGGCGCCGCTGCTTTGCGCAGGGCTCATCGGCTGGCGCTCGCTAAAGCGGGCAGGGAGCGGCCGGCGCATCGGCCTCTACGGTTTCGGCGCGGCCGCGCACATCATCGCGCAGGTCTGTCTCTGGCAAGGGCGCGAGGTCTATGCCTTCACCCGGCCCGGCGACAGCGCGGCGCAACGCTTCGCCTCGAACCTCGGCGTGTCATGGGTTGGCGGATCGGACGAGGGGCCGCCCGTCGCGCTCGACGCGGCCATCATCTTCGCTCCCGTCGGCTCGTTGGTTCCGGCGGCGCTGCGCGCGGTCCGCAAAGGCGGCCGCGTCGTCTGCGGCGGCATTCACATGAGCGACATCCCGGCGATGCCCTATTCGATTCTCTGGGAGGAGCGAGAGCTTGTGTCCGTCGCGAACCTCACGCGAAAGGACGCGGAGGAGTTCTTCCCGGTCGCCCGCGCCGCAAGTGTTCGAACCCATACCGTCACCTATCCCCTCATTCGCGCCAACGAAGCGCTGGAGGACTTGCGGGAAGGTCGACTCAACGGCGCCGCGGTTCTGGTTCCATGATCAAGGCGGTATTCAACCGGCGCGTTTCCCGAGCGCCCGCACCTCCTCGATCCACTTCCTGCGCTTGGCCTCGCTCGCCCCTTCCACCATCCCGAACAACGTTTCACGGACCGGGCTGACGCCAACGAAGTTCAGGATATTGCGACGCATGCCGGCGACGCCGTGGCCGAGATACCAGAAGCGATAGAACGAGGCCGGCATTCCCATCGTTACCACAACGCGCGCTGAGCGGCCCTTGAGCAGGGTCCTGGCGAATCCGCCCTTGCCTTTTTCAGGATAGGCGAAGGCGACACCCGGCCGCATCACCTGCTCTAAGAAAGCTTTCAACAGAGCGGGCATGGTGCCGAGCCACAGCGGAAACACGAAGACGAGATGTTCCGCATCCTTGATCGACTGGGCGGCGCCTTGCAGCGTGACCGGTAAAGGCCGTTCGGTGAATTCCTCCATCGTGCGCAGGATCGGGAAATCGAGCGTCGCGATGTCCAGGAGCCGGACTTCATAGCCGGCCGAGCGTGCGCCTTCGGCATAGGCATCGGCAAGTGCCCGGCACAGGCGCTTCGGGCTGCCGTCGGGATGGCCGACAATAATTAGTATGCGGCGCGGCATAGCGGTTCTCCAGATGATGGAGCGAGGTTACGCAACCCGCGAACCGAGGCCTTGATTACGATCAAGCCCGACGATGCCTGGCGAGCCGGCGTTCGCGAGGGAAGAACCAGCTCTTGATCGCCTCGGAGGCTGCTAGATAGGCGAGTGTAATCGCGGCCAGGCCAGCCATTACCTTCGCCGGCAACGGCACGAAGCCGAACCAGGTCGCACCCGGCAGATAAGGAATTGCGACAGCCAGCAAGGCGGTCGCCAGCGTCAGCCACGAAAGCAATGCGCTGGGGCGGCTTTTCCAGAATGCCTTGCGGGTACGCACGATCAGCACGATCGCCAGTTCCGTAACGAGGGATTCGACGAACCAGGCCGTCTGGAAAATCTGTGCGGTCGCCCCGGCAAGCAGGAGGAGGAAACCGAAGGTGATGAAGTCGAAAGCCGAGCTGACGAGACCGAAGGCGACCATGAAGCGGCGTACATAGCCGATGTCCCAGCGTCGCGGCGTACGCACCTGATCCGCATCGACATTGTCGGAGGCGATCGCCAGCGACGGCACGTCGGAGAGGAAATTGTTGAGCAAGATCTGTGGGGCGAGCAGCGGCAGAAAAGGCAGGGCGAGCGAGGCGAACGCCATGGAAACCATGTTGCCGAAATTGGCGCTGGTGGTGATGGCGATGTATTTCATCGTGTTGGCGAAGGTGCGGCGGCCGTCGTCGATGCCGCGCAACAGCACGTCGAGGTCGCGTTGCAACAGGATCAGGTCGGCGGCCTCCCTGGCCACGTCCACGGCTCCGTCGACGGAAATGCCGATGTCGGCTTCGTGCAGCGCCGGCGCGTCGTTGATACCGTCGCCGAGATAGCCGACCACATGGCCCCGCCGCCGCAACGCCGCGATGATGCGCTCCTTCTGGTTGGGATCGATCTCGGCGAAGATGTCGGTGCGCGCAGCACGGCCGAACAGCGCCTCCTTCGTCAGTTTCGCCAGCTCGCCGCCGGCAAGGACGTTGCGATGGGGCAGGCCCACGAGTTCGGCCAGATGCGCGGCAACGTAACGATTGTCGCCGGATATGACCTTCACCTTGATGCCGCGCTCGGCCAGCGCCTTCAGCGTCTCGGCCATGCCGGGCTTGGGCGGGTCGAGGAACAGCAGGAACCCGGCGAAGGCTAGACCTGTCTCGTCTTCGCGCTGGTAGACCTGGCCGGGCGCAAAGCGGCGTACTGCCAGGCCGAGTACGCGAAACCCCTGTATGCACCAGCCTTGTACCTTGGAGTCGATGGCTTTCGCCTGCTGGTCGTCCAGCGGCCGGAAACTGGTTCCGGTCAGAACGGACGAACAGACCTGGACGATGTTCTGGACCGCGCCCTTGCAGATCAGCAGGTCTTCGCTGGCGTCCTTCCCCCGCACGATCACCGAAAGCCGTTTGCGGATGAAATCGTAGGGAATCTCGTCGATCTTCTCATACGCGGACAGGTCGTCTTCAGGACCCCTGCTGGCCGCGATTCCCTCGTCAAGGGGATTTGCCATGCCGGACTGCAGCGTCGCGTTGAGCAGCGCCCACAGCCGCACCTGCGACGAATCCGTTCCGCCGGCACCCAGGCAGCCGTCCAGGCGGATGGTTCCTTCCGTCAGCGTCCCGGTCTTGTCGGTGCACAGGAGATCCATGCTGCCGAGGTTCTCGATGGCGTCGAGCCGGCGCACGATGACGCCGCTCGCCGCCATGGTGCGCGCGCCCCGCGCTAGCGTGACACTGATGATCGCCGGCAGCAGCTCGGGGGTCAGCCCGACGGCCAGGGCCAGCGAAAACAGCAGCGAGTCGACGGCTGGGCGGTGCAGCAGAAGATTGGCGAAGAAGACGAGGATGACGATGGCCAGCATGATCTCCGTCATCAGGTAGCCGAAGCGGCGGATGCCTTTCGCGAACTCCGTCTCGGGCACGGAGCGGGCGATCGCTCCGGCGATGGCTGCGAACTCGGTCTGCCCTCCGGTGCGCACGGCAAGCATCGTGGCGGTGCCGCTTCGCACGGACGTGCCGGTGAAGACCGCGTTGCCGCGCTGGCCGATCTGGGCGTCCGGCGCCGAGAGGCCGGGCTCCTTCACGATGGGGAAGGTTTCGCCAGTTAGCGCCGCCTCGCTGACGTTGAAGTCGCGCGCTTCCAAGAGCACGCCGTCCGCCGGAATAAGGTTGCCGGCTGAAAGCCGGACGACGTCGCCCGGCACGATCTCCGCGACGGCGACGGACGCTTCGCGGCCGTCGCGCAGCACGGAGGCCTTGCGGGCAATGCGCGCCGTCAGCGCCTCCATCGCTCTGGAGGCACCGTATTCCTGCGTGAACGAGAGCACGCAACTCGCCAGCACGATGATGCCGATGATCACCGCCTCGCTGCCTTCCCCCACGAACGCCGAGACGACCGCAGCGAAAATCAGGATGAGCACCAACGGGCTGCGGAACTGCCGCGCGAAGGCCGCGAGTGCGGAGCCGCGTCCCATTCGGCTGACCGCGTTCGGGCCGGCTTCGCGAAGCCTGCTTCGAGCTTCGTCGACGGAAAGACCCGACGGCCCGGAACGCAGACTGGCTAGCAGCGTTCCGGCCGGAACCGACCAATACGCTCCGTCCGCCGAGGCCTGTTTTTGTTCCACAAGGGGCACTCCCGCGGCCTGGGGAAAGCGCTATCGGCGGCCGCTCGCCGCGAACGACGGCGCCCGCTGCAACAAACAGGACATAGTGTGCTTCCGTCAGTTTGCCATGAAGCGGTTCCGGCCTGTTTCGTCGAGCAGCGAGCGCGTCACGCCGCCGAATGCCCATTCCCGCAAGCGGCTGTGGCCGTACGCTCCCGACACGATCAGGTCGGCGCCGCACTTGTCCAGCGCCTCGAACAGCGCGAGGTGTTCGTCGGGGCCTTCGATCAGTTCCGGCCGTGCTTCGACGCCATGCGCTCCAAGAAAGGCCATGACGTCCGCGAGGCTTGCGCGTACCCATTGGTCGACCTCGGTGGCGACCGTCACGACCGTCACGGTCTCGGCCGCCTTCAACAGCGGCAGCGAATCGGCGAGGGCGCGACGTGCCTCGCGCGTATCCTTCCAAGCAACGGCGATGTTCCTCGCCTGCACTTGTTCGGTGTCGCGGGCGACGACGACCAGGGGCCGTCCCGCCTGAAGGGCAATGCTCCCGGGATCCGCCTGCCGGTAAGCGTCGCCCGTGGCCGCGCCTTCGACCGCGCCCATCACGATCAGGTCCGCCGCCCGCGCGGCCTCCGCCACGGCGCGCGTCGGATTGTCGAGCGTCTCACGCCATTCGGTCACGACTTTGCCGGCGATCAGCTTGCCGAACTTGTCGTGCACATCCTTAAAGCGGGATTTAATGTCGTCGCGCATTTGCATCCATGCCTCGGCGGCCAGACCGGCACCGGCCGGCCCGGTCACGACGATGGGAGCGTCGGCGGCGCAAAGGCCGATCAGCTTCGCCTGGAAGCGACCTGCAAGATCGGCGGCTGCTTTCACGACCGGGACGACAGGTCCGTCGATGTCGAGGTTCACGAGGATGGATCTATAGCTCATGGGTTTGCCCTTCCGTCGTCACCGCGCCGGTAATTTCACGATGACAGGAAATCTATAGTCGCCGCCAAGTACTGCCTTGATACCGATCAAAAATGCCGTTAGGCGAGCGACCCGCGCGAGAGGAGACTATTGAACCACCAGGACGGGAACGTTCGTATATGCAATGACCTCGTCGGTTTGCCTATTGAGCGTCAATCTGTGTGGGTCTTGCCGACCGTGACTCGCCATAACAATCAGATCGCACCCAGTCAGCTTTGCTGCTTTAAGAACAGCTTTCGCGGGAACGTCATCAATTTCGCGCAGTAACTCTACGTGGATACCGCGCTCGACAGCCTCTTGTTCAATCCAGGCGAACTGTTTTCCCATAGTGTCGTCGACCTGCGGGTCACGACGTGTGAACGCGTTTTCAGGCTCGCCCGCTAACGCTTCGTCCCCAATTTCCCGAGCTTCCGGCTCGAGGACCCTCAGCACGGTCACATTCGCGATCAGCGCCTCTGCCAGCGCCAGCCCATGCTCGACGCCCTTGGTCGCTAATTCGGAGCCATCGGTCGCAATAAGTATGTGCTGGTACAGGCCCCTTTTCGTTCTCGTGAATGAGGCTTTATCGAACGGAGCCATCATTGATTTCGCCAATCAGGGCTTCTCGACACGGGCGACCTGATAGGTGTGCATTGTTCCCTTGCTTCCGATCGATACATATTCACCGGTAATGAAGCGCTCATCCGCCAGGCGAAACCCAAGCTCGTCGTCTTCTTCGCCTTCCGCGTAGTCGAAGTACCACTGACCGCCCTTCTTTCGCCGCAGACGGCCTACGCCAACATTCGAGTCACCGACAAAACGCCTGACCCTACATGCCGCCTGATTGGCCTTCCAGATTGCAGGATCGAGCCTGCCGTCTTTATCGAGTGGGATGAGAAGGTCATATCCTTCGCTTCGTTCGCCCTGAGGATGGCCTCGCTCGCGGGCAAGCAGGAGTTTGACGTGGCGGAAAGTCGGCGGCAAATCGTTCGTCAACATGGCGATATCCCTTTCGAAAACAAGAAATACACGCCGATGCATGCGACCTCGTTGATGAAGGTCAAATACGAGTGCCGCTATGATGAAGATGGCGTCGGAGAGCGATTGGATATGTTCGGCGTTTTTGAAAGAGCCGGCAAACTGTCCCTTCAGCCCCCGGAATTGATGCGGGTTCCTCGCCGTCCGGCGACGATTTCGACAGCGTCTTCCAGCTTGCCTATTGCGGCCGGCTGACCGGTCTCGGTTGCGAACGCAATGGCAGCCTCGACCTTCGGCCCCATCGAACCGGAGGCAAACGCTGCGGCGGAGATGTCGCCGGCCTGCACCCGGTCGAGGGGTCGGGCTTTCGGGGTCCCCCAGTCGAGATAGACCGCGTCGACGTCCGTCAGCATGACGAGCATGTCCGCGCCGAGCTGTCGTGCCAGCAGGGACGAGGCAAGGTCCTTGTCGATGACGGCCTCGACACCGATGATGCCGCCGCTGTCGAGGTTGACGACCGGGATGCCGCCGCCGCCTGCGCAGATGACGATGACGCCGCGCTCTACGAGAAAGGCAAGCACTTCGACTTCCAGGATCTCCAGAGGCTTCGGCGACGGCACCACGCGGCGCCATTTGTCATTGTCGGGCGCGATCGCCCAACCGCGTTGGGCGGCGAGCCGCCGGGCCGTAGCTTCGTCGTAGACCGGGCCGATCGGCTTGGTGGGCGTGGCGAAAGCCGGATCGCGCGGATCGACGCGCACCTGCGTCAGCAGCGTGGCAACCGGCCGATCTTTCACCACGTTTCCAAGTTCCTGCTGGATGACATAGCCGATCATGCCGGCCGTCTCCGCATCGAGCACGTCGAGCGGGAAGGGCATGCCGGGCGTAGCCGCCGCCTGCAGCGCCAGCAGGCCGACCTGCGGCCCGTTACCGTGCGTTATCACCAGCGAATGGCCGGCTTTCACCAGTTCGGCAAGCTCTACGGCCGCCCTGCGGACATTGGCGCGCTGGTTTTCGGCCGTCATCGGCTCGCCGCGCTTCAGCAGTGCATTGCCGCCGAGGGCGACGACGATGCGCATCGTCAATCGCCGATCGTGGCGACGAGGATCGCCTTGATGGTGTGCATGCGGTTCTCCGCCTGATCGAAGACGATGGAGGCTTCCGATTCGAACACCGCGTCCTCGACCTCCATGCAGTCTATCCCGTATTTGCTGGCGACATGGCGGCCTACTTCCGTCTCGGTATCGTGGAAGGCGGGCAGGCAATGCATGAATTTGGTATACGGATTTCCGGTCGCGGCCATCAGCTTGCGCGTGACCCGGTAGGGCGTGAGGAGCTTGATGCGCTCGCCCCAGGCCTCTTCGTCCTCGCCCATGGACAGCCAGACGTCGGTGTAAATGAAGTCGGCCCCTTTGACGCAGGCCTCCACGTCGGCATCCATCCTGAAACGCCCGCCGTTGCGCTCGGCCAACGCTTTGACATGGGTGCAGAAATCCTGCTCGGGCCATAGCCTCCGGGGAGAGGCGATGCGCATGTCGATGCCGACTTTCGCCGCGCCGACGGCGAGCGATTGGGCGACGTTGTCCTTTCCCTCGCCTACGAAAGCGACGGTCATGTCGGACAGGTGCTTGTGGGTGAACTCACGCATGGTCATGAAATCAGCCAGGATCTGCGTCGGATGGTCCAGGTCGGTCAGGCCGTTATAGACCGGAACGCCGGCATAGGCGGCGAGCAGTTCCACCTGGTGCTGGGAGAAGCCGCGATACTCGATCGCGTCGTAGATGCGTCCCAGTACGCGCGCCGTATCCTTCATCGATTCCTTATGGCCGATGTGGCTGCCGGACGGCCCGATATAGGTGACGTGCGCGCCCTGGTCGTAGGCGGCCACTTCGAAGCCTGTGCGTGTGCGGGTGGAATCCTTCTCGAAGATCAGCGCGATGTTCTTGCGCGCTAGACGCGGCACTTCGTTGCCGGCCCGCTTGGCGGTCTTGAGATCGGCCGCCAGCCTGAGAAGATAGCGGATTTCCGCGCCGGAAAAATCGTCCAGCGTCAGGACGTTGCGGCCGTGCAGGTTGACAGGCATATGTTCTCTCCTCGGTCAGAGCGGATCGCGCGCGATCGGGCAGCTCATGCAATGGCCGCCGCCGCGGCCGCGGCTCAGCTCCGCGCCCTCGACGGTGATCACCTCGATGCCGGCGCGGCGCAGCAGCGTGTTGGTGTAGACGTTGCGGTCGTAGCCGATGACGACGCCGGGCTCGACGGCGACGACGTTGTTGCCGTCGTCCCACTGCTCGCGTTCCGACTGGTAGCTGTCGCCGCCGGTGGCGACGACGCGCAGCGCCTTCAGGCCGAGCGCTTCCCTGACGACCTCGGTGAAGGGCTTTTCCTCTTCGACCACGTCGACGGCCGCCTCGCCGTCGCCGGGACGCAGCGAGAAGGCGCGCAGCCGCTCGACCACCGGTGGATACATGGTCGCGAGATCGCGGTCGCAGAAGGTGAAGACGGTATCGAGATGCATGAAGGAGCGGTCGCGCGGCATCAGCGCGGCGATGACACGGGTGGCCTCGCCGGCAGCGAACAGACTGCGAGCCAGCCCGCCAACCGCCTGAGGCGTGGTGCGTTCTCCCATGCCGACCAGCACGATGCCGCCGCCGACCGGCATCACGTCGCCGCCTTCCAGGCTGACGCCGGGACCGGGATTGTCGGGGGAAACGAAGGGCAGGCCGGCGTCGCGAAAGCGCGGATGAAAGCGATAGACGGCTTCGACATTGACCGCCTCCGGCTTTCGTGCCGGCCAGTACATCGCGTTCACCGAGATGGATCGGTAGATCCAGCACGAGCTGTCGCGTGTGAAGAGCTGATTGGGCAGCGGCGACAGCACGAAACCCTGTGGCAGCAGCGTCTTGCCAGTGAGGCCGGTTGGCCGGAACGGCAATTCGGCCCGCGCGATGCCGCCGACCAGGAAAGAGGCAATCTGGTCCGCTGGCATTTCGTCCAGCCAGCCGCGCAGTTCGTCCACCATGTCGTAGCCGACGACCGAAGCGTCGACCCGACGGTCGAGCAGCCAGTCGCGCGCCTCGGCGTCGGCCATGGTCTCGGCCAGCAAGTCGTTGAAGGAATGCACCGTCACATGACGCTCGCGCAACGCGTCGACGAAGACGTCGTGCTCCTGCCGCGCCCGCTTGACCCACAGCACGTCGTCGAACAGCAACGCCTTGCAATTGTCCGGGGTGAGCCGGCGCAGGCTGAGGTCGGGCCGGTGCACGATCACCTCGCGCAGCCGGCCGGTTTCGGAATGGACGCCGAGAGCGGTCATGGCCGATCCTTTCGCGGAAGCCGGCGCGTCAGAGCGCGCTGACGGCGCCGGTCGCCATTGCGTAGGCGGCGTAGAGGCCGACGGCGACGAGGGCGGCCGCGAGGACGGCCTCAACCGGATGGAAGACACGCTCCCGGTTCTCGCGCCGTGCCCAGACGTAGAAGACGATGCCGGGCGCATAGAGGATCGCGCACATGAAGAGGTAGGAGAGGCCCGCGGCATAGACGAGCCAGAGGCCATAGACCGTAGCCAAAAGACCCATCAGCAGCGCGCCGTTGCGGCTCTCGCCCGCCTTATAGCTCTCGCCGGTGATGGCGAGCTTGGCCGCATAGGCTCCGGAGAAGATGTAGGGCACGAGGATGGCGGCGGAGGCGATGTAGAACAGCGCCTGGTAGGTGCTCTGCGCGAACAGCGTGATGATGAGGAACGCCTGCACCAGGAGATTGGTGACCAGCAGCGACGTAGAGGGCACGCCGCGCTCGCTCTCATGGGCGAAGAACTTCGGCATGGTGCCGTCCTTCCCGGCGACGTGCGGCACCTCGGCCGCCAGCAGTGTCCAGGAGAGGAAGGCACCGGCGACCGATACCACCAGCGCCAGGTTGATGAGGATGGCGCCCCAGGGGCCGACGACCGCCTCCAGCACGCCCGCCATGGACGGGTTCTTCAATCCGGCGAGTTCCGGCTGGTTGATGATGCCGAGCGACAAAAGCGACACCAGCGCATAAAGCGCCAGGCAGGTGAGGAAGCCGAGCACGGTCGCGGTCGCGATGTCCTGGCGCCGTTCCGCGCGCGCCGAAAAGACGCTGGCGCCCTCGATGCCGATGAACACCCACAGCGTCACCAGCATGGTGCTCTTGACCTGGTTCATGACCGAGCCGAGGCCGGCGTTGCCGAGCCCGGAGAAGTCGGCGTTGAAGACGTCCACCTTGAAGGCGACGGCGACGATGCCGATGAACAGGACGATGGGCGCGATCTTGGCAACGGTGACGACGAGGTTGACGATCGCCGCCTGGCGCACGCCGGCGAGGATCAGGATGTGGATGAGCCACAAAAGGACCGAGGCGCCGAGCACGGCCTGCCATGTGTTGCCGTCGCCGAACGCCGGATAGAAATAGGACAGCGCCGAAAAGACGATCACCGCGTAGGAGACGTTGCCAACCCACGCGCTGATCCAGTAGCCCCAGGCGCTGTTGAAGCCGATGAACGGCCCGAATCCGGCCTTGGCGTAGGCGTAGGGGCCGGCGTCCAGCCTCGGCTTGCGCACGGCGAGCGACTGGTAGACGAAGACGAGCGCCAGCATGCCGACGGCGGTGATGCCCCAGCCGATCAGGATGGCGAGCGGTCCCGCGCCGGCCGCCATGTTCTGCGGCAGGCTGAACACGCCCGAACCGACCATTGAGCCGATGACCAGCGCGGTCAGCGCGCCGAGACGGAGCTTGCTGTCGGTCTTTTCCGAGACCGACGTTGCGGAAGTGGAAAGGTCTGTAGCGGCCATAGCGGGTCTCCCAGAGTTCGGGCCATTTGCCGGGAGAGTGTGCCGTTGCGGACAGTTTCGCCTTGACGCGCGTCAAATGTTTATCTGGAGGCTGGATTCTTCGTTCAGGGTATGCTCGCTCGAAGTGGATCGCTATGCCGGTGTCGGCAACTCAAGTCGGGCTCATCAATCGAAGCCGTTGGTAGAGAAACCTTGGCAGGGAAGCGGTCGACATGTCGTGGCAGGCGAGGATCCCGAAGTAATCCTACGAACATGCCGGCTAGTTCGCCATCAGCCGGTTGATGGAATGATCCGCAAGCAGGGACAGCGTAACACCACCGAAAATCCACTCCCGCAACCGGCTGTGCCCATATCCGCCGGAGACAATCAGATCAGCGCCAATTTCATTCGCTTCGTTCAGAAGCGCCTCCGGTGCCTGGCGGTCGTTCGCATCGATCACTTTCGACCGCGCCTTCACCCCGTGCCTCACGAGAAAACGAACGACCTCAGCCACGCTCTGGTGAGCGCTGTGCTTGTCGTCGTCCTCGATCGTCGCAACGAGAACCTCTTGCCCAGCGAGAAGAAACGGCATGGCGTCGACCACAGCACGCCTCGCTTCGCGCGTATCTTTCCAGCTCACGAGGACATTGGCGGCAGCCATAGGCTCATGACGTTCATTTGGAAACAGGACAGGACGGCCAGCCGACAGGATCAATTCACCCGGAAAGACTGTGCGAAGGCCGCTTGCAACCCCGTTGTTGGCGCTGGCGACCAGCAGGTCGGCCGCGCGGGCGTGATAGGCAAGCAATTTCGTCGGGTCACCGACCATACCACGCCAAGAACCGTGATTTTTGCCCACGAGATGTTCGAATTCCGACTTCAGCGCCTTCAACTGCTCGTCAATCTCGATGCACTTTTGCTGCATCTTGACCGACGACGCGCTACCGTCGATGTCCTCTGGAATCGATAGGTATGGCTCCGCGGCGCAAAACGCGATCAGTTTAGCCTCGAAGCGCCGGGCAAGACTCCAAGCGAAGGCCAGTCGTGGTGTAGCCCGCGCGTCTATGTCGAGTTGCACCATGATCGTATTATAGACCATCACCAGACCTCCGTTCACATGGTAAGCGTCCTCCCTGACCGATCGCCGCGCCTTGACACACATCAAAGCGCGCGCGCGTCGTCGACCCAAACGGGCAAAGGGTGTTGCCTTGCCCGCAGCGACCGCCGGTAACGGCATCTGGGATAGGCGCCGCCGCTTTCCCTCCTGCGCAAGGAAGTGGACGGCTTACAGATTTGCGGCAGGTCAATGCGAGTTCGTCTTGCTGCGCTAAAAGCCTCCGAAGGCTTCATAGGATTCCGCACAATGCTCAGGTTCCTGCTCGTTGCAGCAACATTGTTTCCAGTGGCGTTGGCCAGGGCGGATGACTTCCCGCAAATCGACTATGGTCGAAAATTGGTCGAGGAGAATTGTTCACGCTGCCACGCTGTGACTTCGACCGACAAGAACAGCCATCCCGACGCGCCGCCGTTCCGGACCCTTTCCAGGCGCTATCCTATCGAAGATCTGGCCGAAGCGCTGGCAGAAGGCATCTCGACCGGGCACCCGGACATGCCCGAGTTCGTCGCTGCGCCGGAACAGGTCGATGCCATTATCGCCTACATCAGGAGCATCAATCCGTGACGCGCGATGACATGATCCGGTCCAAGGCATATTGCGAGCCGTTTCGAAGCATACTGGTCGGCATTCCTTCGGATGGCGTCTGGACACAGACACAAGCCTTGGCTTCGGCCATCGCGCTTGCCCAAACAACTGATAGCACGATTTCGCTTTACGTCTTCGCGCCACACCTGAGCGCGCCGTTTCCTATGTCTGCAGCGACGGCGTCCGTGTGGCTCGCACAGGAGACGGAGCGTCTCGAAAAGTCCACATCGTCCGTAACACACGAGGCCAGCAAGGCGGTCGCCGGCGCGGGGTTGGATGTCGTCGCCGAACATGCGAGCTCGCCTTTCGACTCAAGATCCGGGCGTTTCGTTCAGCTGGCGCGCGTCCATGATCTTGCGATCCTCGACGCAGCCGAGATTTCTGATCCTTCGCAGCGTACGGTGATTGAAGACGTTCTTTTCGACAGCGGTTGTCCTTTGCTTCTGGTTCCGCGCGATGGCGGAGCGGTCAGACCGGAGCGGATCGCCATAGCCTGGGATGGTAGCGCCCGCTCCGCGCGTGCCGTCAAGGATGCATTGCCTTTTCTCGTTCGTGCAGAAACGGTGGTGGCGGTTACGGTAGAGGGTGAAAAGGATCTCTCCCGTATGGCACCGGGAGCCGATCTCGCCATATTCCTTGCGCGGCATGGCATCGAATGCAAGCTCGCCACGCTGGTAGCCGAGGCAGGCGACGTCGCCGAACGCCTCCGTTCTTTCCTAGCCTCGGAAGGTATGGAAATGATCGTCATGGGCGCGTTCGTCCATTCGCGCTTTCGGCAGGCGATTCTGGGAGGAGTTACCCGGTCGCTACTTGAACAGCCCCCGGCTCTCCTGTTCCTGGCCCACTGAAACTTACCTGCACTGGAAAATGCGCTTGCGGCCTTTCGCGGGCTCGATGATCACGCGTAACGGTTGCACTAACGCAGCCAGCGCGGCTTAGGTTTTGTTCAAAAGGTCCAGGGAGACTTTAACGATGCTGGGATCGTTTCGGTCGACCTCAAGCTGAAAGCCGAACTCGCGGCACATCTTCAGCATTCCTGAGTTCTCGGTCAGAACTATGCCGTCGATGCGCTTGAGGCCGTCCGTCTTGCCATAGTCGACCAGATGCCGCAGCAGTGCCCAGCCGAGGCCTTGTCCCTTGAGGTCACTGCGCACCAGCAGCGCGTATTCGGCCGTCTCGTGATCGGGGTCGGCGAAGATCCTGGCGACCCCGCACAGATTTCCGTCGCTATCCAACGCCACGAACGCCATTTCACGCTCGTAGTCGAGCTGCGTCAGGCGGATCAGGAGCTTGTCGGAGAAGTGCTTACTCAGGCTGAAGAAGCGGAGCCGCATGTCCTCCTTGTCCATCCGGTCGAAGAAACCCGGATAAAGGGCCACATCGGCGGGCCGGATCGGCCGCACGTGGTAGGTCCGGTCGCGGACCGTCATGTCCCTTGCCCATTCCGCCGGATAGGTACGGATGATCAGCGCAGGATTGGGGCCAGGCCGTTCGACGGATTCCGGATCTATCTCGAAGCGCGCATCGAGTGCGATCACGCCGTCGCCGTCGGCGAGCAGGGGATTGATGTCAGCAGCGACGATGCACGGGAAATCGACGATCAGTTGCGACAGCGCGTTGAGGGCACGGACGATCGAAGCACGATCCGCCGGCTTGCGGTCGCGGAAACCGGCAAGCAGACGGCCGACCCGCGTCCGGTCGATCAGGCCGCCGGCGAGGACATCGTCCAGGGGCGGCAGCGCGATCGCCGTGTCGTCGATCACCTCCACGGCGACGCCGCCCGTCCCGAACAGGATGATCGGGCCGAAGATGGCATCGTGGCCGATCCCCAGGATCAGCTCTTGCGCCTGGCTGCGCTCGATCATCGGCTGGACGGCAAATCCGTCGATGGACGCATCCGGCGCATGCTGGCGCAGGTTCCCTTCGATGCGGCGTGCGGCATCGCACGCGCTCTTGGCGGTTTCGATGTTCAGGATTACGCCACCGACGTCGGATTTGTGCGATACTGACTTTGAGAGCAGCTTGATGACGATCTTCCGCGAACCCCCCAGAAGACGTTCTGCCGCTTTCTCGACCTCCCCTGCAGACCGGGCTACGATGGTATCCGGCACAGGAATACCGTAGGCTTTCGCTACGGTCTTGGCCTCTGGCTCGGTCAGCGCGCGGCGCCTTTCCGACGCCGCCTGCCGGAAGACGGCAAGAGCGGCAGTACGGTCGACCGGCGCCTCCGCGGCAGCCGCCGGAATGCGTTGCAGTACTTTCTGGGCGCGTGACCATCTGGTCAGGTAGTCGACCGCAGCGGCTGCCGCGGCGGGCGTTTCGTAGCTTGGAATACCTGATGACTGGAGTAGCCGGCGGCCTTCCCGCGCGGTGACTCCGCCCAGCCAGCAGGACAGGATGGGCTTGCCGCCGATGGTGCCGTCTTTCGCCAGCGAGGCGACTGCTGTCGCTGCGTCCGCCGAGGACGCGATGCCGGTGGGACAATTCATGACCAGAACCACGTCGACGGAGGGATCGGCGGCGACAGCGGCGACGGCCGTCCGGTAGCGCTCGGGCGTGGCGTCGCCGATGATGTCGACCGGATTGGCCCGCGACCAGTTCGCCGGCAGCATCCGGTCGAGGGTCGCCGATGTGCCGGCCGAAAGCTCGGCCAGCCTGGCGCCGAAATCCGCCAAACGGTCGACGGCCAACACGCCGGCTCCGCCGCCATTGGTGACGATGCAGACCTGCGCCCGCTCCAGCGGGGCAAAACGAGCGATCGTCTCGGTGGCGTCGAACAATTCGGAAAGGTCGGCAATCCGCAGAATCCCGGCCCGCCGCAGCGCGGCGTCCACCACGCGGTCGGCGCCCGAGAGCGCGCCCGTATGTGTGGCTGCTGCCTTCGCCGCTTCGGCGTGACGCCCCGGCTTTATGGCGATGACGGGTTTGATTCGTGCAGCTGCGCGCGCCGCCGACATGAACTTCCTGGGATTGGGGATGGATTCGAGGTAGAGAACGATGGCGCGGGTCTTGGCGTCGCCGGCGAGGAGATCCAGGCAATCGGCTACGTCGACGTCGGCCATGTCGCCGAGCGAGACGATCTGCGAAAACCCCACACCGTTGTCGGCCGCCCAGTCGATCAGCGAGGCCGCAATCGCGCCCGACTGGGACAGAAGCGCGATGTCACCGGGGGCCGCGGCCATGTGGAAGAAACCGGCGTCGAGCTTAGCGTGCGGCAGCATGAGACCGATGCCGTTCGGCCCGATGATGCGCAGCAGATGCGGCCGTGCTGCATCGAGCATCTTCTGCCTCAAGCCATTCCGTTCTGTTAGGCCGGCAGAGAGGACAACTGCGGCGCGCGTCCCCTTGGCGCCGAGATCACCGATGAGGCCAGGCACTGTCGTGGCCGGTGTCATGATCACGGCAAGATCGGGGACCGCGGGAAGATCCTTCACGGCCGCGTAGCAGGGACGGCCGTTCAATTCGGTGTATTTCGGGTTCACCGCCCAGACGTCGCCAGCGAACCCGCCTTTCAAGATATTGTCGAGCACAACCGTTCCGACCGATCCCGGTTGGCACGATGCGCCTATGACGGCGATCGATTGCGCGGCGAATGCATGGTGCAGGTTTCGGATCGTCACCGTCGTTTCTCCGAATGCACAGTATTGCTTATCATTGCTCTAATTTCATCGCGAGGTTGATGCCAGTCGGACCAAGTTGGATGGAGATTCTGTTCCGCTGATCCGCTCTGCTCCGAGTCTGGGCATGGGCAAGCCTTGCTTGTCTGCGAACGCCGTCTGGAGAATGCACTCGCAGAGCAGGGGGATACCAGATAGCGATGGTGGCCATCGCCACCCATCTTGCCGCATCCTTAAATGACAAACTCGGAGTACTATGAAAACGACTTGAGAAACACGAGGAGAAATCGATGCACGTCCGTTCGCTCAGTACGCTTGAATGTACGAAGTTGTTGAGCGCCGGGCGGATGGGGCGATTGGCCTGCGTCAGCGAGGGGCGTCCTTATGTCGTTCCAATCTATTTCACCTATGCCGACCATCATCTCTACGCGTTCTCGATGCCGGGAAAGAAGATTCAATGGATGCGCGCGAATCCTCACGTTTCGGTCGTCGCCGAGGAACACGGCCCCGGGCGCGAGTGGAAAAGCGTGATCGTAGACGGGCTCTATGAGGAGTTGCCCCGTCAAGACGACCGAGACCATGCATGGTCACTGCTCAGTCGTCATACCGATTGGTGGGAACCGGGCGCCTTGAAGCCTGTCGCGCAGCCGCTATCCTACCACAGCGACCACGTGTTCTATCGTGTCATAATCGAAGAGGTGTCGGGGCGCGAAGCCAGAGAAAGTGCCTAGCGCTCAAATCTTTTACTGGCGCACCGCTCACGCCCCAAAGTAAGGTCTTGCCAAGGAGATAGCTTCAAATGGCAATCCGCCATGCCAATCCGGGAGAAACCATCGACCTAAGTCCGCTGGGGCCTGCTCTGAAGCATGCTCGGACAACCGCAATCGTTAAATCTGATGCGTTCGAGGCCGTCCGCCTCGTCGTCCGCGCTGGAGCGAATATCAAGACCCACCGTGTCGATGGTCCTATTACGTTACATTGTCTGGAGGGGCGGGCATTACTCGGACTTCCGGCCACTTCAGTCGAGCTCCTGGCCGGTCAATGGTTGTACCTCGATAGCGGTGAGCCGCATTCGGTGAAAGGCATCGAGGATAGTGCGCTGCTGCTCACGATTCTTTTTCCCACCCAAACTGGTCGGCGTAATCGCGACAAGGATATGACGGCCGACGATCCAGCAGCAGAAACTCCGGATTCTCTGCTTGATGAGGGACTGTTGGAAACATTCCCGGCCAGCGATCCAGTTTCGGTCAGTAATCCATCGACTGGTATCAAGATCTCTTCGCGCGGCGCCGGCGAGAAAATAAAATCTGGTGGCAACGATGCCTAGAACTGATGCGTTCATCGTCCGCTCTTCCGACCAGGTTCCGAAACATCCTCTCCTCAAGCGGTTTCCTGTGCCGCGAAATTTCGGCGTAACGCCGGGTTCGCGGATCGAGCGTGGACGAACATGGGCGGCGCCGGCGGGCGCAGTGCGCACAAAGGCATTCGAGATCTATCGCTACGATCCGGATGGCGACGATAATCCGCGGCTCGACACGTTCGAGGTCGATCTTGACGCCTGTGGACCGATGGTTCTGGATGCCCTGATCTGGATCAAGAACAACGTCGACCCGACCCTGACTTTTCGTCGCTCCTGCCGTGAGGGTATCTGCGGCTCCTGCGCAATGAACATCGACGGTGCGAACTGGCTGGCCTGCACACGCTATATCGAGGAAACCGGCACGCCTGCGCAAATCTACCCGCTGGCGAACATGCGCATCATCAAGGACCTCGTTCCCGACCTTACCCATGTTCTGGCGCAGTACGAGATGATTGAACCCTGGCTCCAGGCCACGACGCCTGCGCCCGACCGGGAACGATTGCAGGCGCCGGAAGATCGCGCGAAGCTCGACGGTTATTACGAATGTATTCTCTGCTTCTGCTGCACGTCAGGCTGTCCGAGCCACTGGTGGAACGGAGACAGGTTCCTCGGTCCCGCCGCACTTTTGCAGGCATGGCGCTGGCTGACCGACAGCCGCGACGAAGCTGCGGGCGAACGGCTCGATCTTTTGGAAGACCCGTTTCGGCTTTACCGATGCCACACCATCCTCAACTGCACCCGAACCTGCCCGAAAGGCCTTAATCCGGGTAAAGCGATCGCGCAGATCAAGAAGATGATCGTCGATCGGCAAAGCTAGGGCGCGAGCTATGGAACGCATGACGACCAAGCGGGCAAGGCCGCTCTCGCCGAACATTCAGATTTATCGGCCACAGCTCACCTCCGTGCTCTCCATCGCCAACCGGATTACGGGTGTCGCCCTGAGCGTTTTCGCGGTTGTCCTGGTGATCTGGTTGGCAGCGGCGGCCAGCGGCCCAGCCGCGTATTCCCAGCTTCAGACCATCATCGGATCGTGGCCCGGCCAGATTCTGTTCCTGATCGCCACGTTCGCCTTTTTCCTCCACCTTTGCGGAGGGATCCGTCACTTGGTTTGGGACAGTGTGCGAGCATTCGAGTTGAAGCAGATATATGCCTCCGGTTGGGCCGTGGTCCTTCTAAGCGCCGCGCTGACGGTGATTTCCTGGCTCCTCAACCTGTTGATCGCGGGGCACAGCTGATGAGGCGATTTCGCATTCAAACTCCGCTCGGCCGCGCCGTCGGTCTTGGCTCCGCAAAGTCGGGCTTCGGACACTGGTGGACCGAGCGGATAACGGCCGCCGCGCTGGTGCTGCCGGCAATATGGTTCGCAGCTTCGCTCATCGCCCATAGCGGCAGTGACTACGACACATTTCGCCGCTGGCTCCGCGAGCCGATAAACACTGCACTGATGGTCCTCCTACTGGTCACGCTTTTCTGGCATGCAGCCTTGGGACTGCAGGTGGTGATCGAGGATTATGTCCACTCCGTTGCCAAGATCTGGGCGCTGATCGTGATGCGTTTCGCGTGTTTCGCCCTTGCCGCTGTCGGGATCATCGCGGCGCTACGGATCGCCCTAGGGGCGTAGGCATCTATCTGGGCGAGCGCGACAGGCGAAGCGCGATCGAAAAATTCGCAAGGAGTAGAAATGACGAAGGTTGAAAGGCTTCTGACGACGGCACAAGGGCGCCTCGCCGTGATCAATTCCAACGCCCTGTTGATCGATGCGGCCCGGCTGCTGAACGGACCGAAATTCAATCTCGTCATCGTCTGCGACGACGGTGGGAGAATGATCGGGATTATCACAAAAACCGATGTGGTCGGGCATATCAGCCAGTGCACGGGTTGTAGCTGCACGATGGCGGCATCGAATGTGATGACCACAAAGGTGGCCTTCTGCCGTCCCGAAGATTGGCTGAACGATGTATGGTCAACCATCAAGCAGCGGAACCTGAAGAACGTCCCGGTCGTGGATCAAGTCTCGAAACCCATCGGCGTGCTCAATGCCAGAGACGTGCTCCAATCGCTGCTCGATGACGTAGAATACGAGGAGCAACTGCTCCGGGATTACGTGATGTGCGTCGGATACCGCTGACGATCTTCTATTCGAGCAGAGCGGCGCGCGTCACCCATACCGCATGGCGCGAGACCCAAACGAGCGTCCCTAGCCGTTGGAAGCACGTTGGCGGTCATCGCGATCCAGCGAAGCAGCTTCTTCATATTCTGATCTTCGCGACAACCGTTTAAGCCCGCAGAAGATTAGGCAGAAGATTAGGCAGGATAGCATATCTGTATACAGATATGCGGTGCCCGCGGGGGCGCAGGGTCCGGTGAGCCCGGAATGGGAGGAGATTTCGGCATGTTGCGTCAGGTGTGGAACGACACAATGCGTCAATGCCGTTGTGACTCGGAATCCGTCGCGCGCGATTGGGTTGCGTGAACGGGGCGGTATCCGTAAGATCGCCGTACGGAGCGTTGTCGCGTCACCGGCTTGTGAACAAGCAGACGAGTCCTTCGAGAGCATCAAGCGCGTCCTCGCCTGCGTTTATTTTCACATTGCCCACCCTTGAATTGGTCGCCATTTGAACGGGTCCCGAAAGGGCATGTTCAGTTAGCTCTGCCAGGTTACGCACCCGACAATCAGGGGTATCGATCGACCGATGGGCAAGGTCGTCAGTTTCCAACGGCGGAAGTCCGGCAGGGCAGGGGGTATCACCACGATCCTTGCCGCCATGGGTGTCGCCGGAGCAGCCGGGTATTTCGGTCCGGGTTTCCTGGACAAACTGCCGCTGCCGAATGCTGCGCAGCTTGTGGCCACGGGCGGCGCGGAAACGATCGCCGGCCGCGCGTCGGTCATCGACGGCACGGCGAACGGATCCGATTCGACGGCATCGACGCGCCCGAATCGGCGCAGTTTTGCGCAGATGCCGCTGGCCGGATGTATCGGTGTGGAGCGAGAGCGGCGGAGGCTCTGGCCGGATGGCTGGCGGCGGCGTCGCCAACGACCTGCAAATTCGTCGAGCGCGACCTGTACGGCCGTTTCGTGGGCAACTGCACTCGCGCCGATGGCGCCAATGTCCAGAGATGGCTGGTCCGAAGCGGGCACGCTATGGACTGGCCGCGCTATTCGAACGGTGCGTTTTTTCGGGGAGCAGTCTGCCGCCCAGGCGGAAAAGATCGGCATCTGGCAAGGTCAGTTCGAACTGCCGTGGGAGTGGCGGGCGGCCCAGCGTGAACAGACCGACAGTTCGCCGATCGTGTCCCTGGCGCCGTCGGTCGCTTCGCCTGCCGCGGCATCCAGACCGTCGGGTGCTTGCGACATTAAGGGTAACATTTCCCGGAAGGGCGAGCGCATCTACCACGTGCCCAGTCAGAAATACTACGCGCAGACGCGGGTCTCGACCGGCAAGGGCGAGCGATGGTTCTGTTCCGAACAGGAAGCCCGGGCAGCGGGTTGGCGCCGGTCGCAGCAGTGACTGCGTAGCTGCCCGCAAAGTGCAGAGCCAGAAAGCACAACGCCCGCCGCGGGAGGAGGGGCGGCGGGCGTCATATAGATGGTCGACGATCGGGAGGAGGTGAAGGTCGACCGTATCCGTCAGTCTCTGGGAGGAGGTAGATCCTGACGAAATTCAGCGGTTTCAGGTTACATCATCCAGGCACCCGCTCCAGCGTTGATTTCGCATAGCAGCCTTGCACGTTGTGAACGCAGCATTGTCTTATCGATCCGTTCGTCACAGGTGGTGCATTCGGAGCAAATGGCACAAACTGGACAAATGTCAATTCCATTCTTATATTGTCCTTTCAGAGGAATGGAGTTTGCCCGATGGCCAGTCCGAACATGCAGATCGCCCGAAACGCCCGAACCCGCGTCGCGGACCGCGTTACCAGCAAGGTCACCGACGCACTGAAAAGCGACACGGCATTCGAATCCGGTTCGCTGGCGCTGTCGGCCCGCATCGCCGGCGCTGCTGCGGAAGCGGTCCTGGAGCTTCCCGCGGAAGCCCGCCGAACCCTGACACGACGGCAGGCCGAACTGGTGCGTGGCGTCCGGCGACTGGTCGAAACCTTTGGCGACGAGCGCGGCCGCCGCAAGATCGAGCTTATCGTGCCCGAAACGGTCGAGCGATCGGTAGGCGAGGGGCTCGGGCCGATCGTCCCCGAAGAGGAGGGAAAGCACCTCCTCAATGAACTCGCCGTCGCCCGCAAGATCGAGGACTGGGCTGGCACGGTCGCCGGCGCCAGCGAGCTTAACCGAGACTATGGCATCCCGCGATCGACCCTTCACCGATGGCAACATGCGAACGAAGTCATAGGATTGCTGAAGGGGACGAAGAAGCATGTGTTCCCCGTCGAGCAGTTCATCGACGGGCGGCCGGCTCTCGGAATCTCCGCTGTCATTGGTCTTGCCGGCAGCCATCGCACGGCCTGGCTCTGGTTGCGCCAAGCCAATCCTGTACTGGGCGGCCGCAGGCCGATCGATCTTCTGAAGCAGGACCGGATTGAAGAGGTCATTGAAACCGCCCAGGCCTATTTCGATCCGCAATGACGCTCGACCCTGCCATTCTGCAACGGCTCGCGGTCAGGGTCGACGTCACCGACTATGTGAGGATCATCGCGCGCGCTCATGCAGCGACGCCCTTGGGCATGGGCTACGGCCGCTCGCGCTTTTCCAGCCCGAGGAATAGATTTCAGCTGTTGTATCTGGCGCAAGATCCGATGACGGCCTTTGCCGAGACGATCGTCCGGGATCGCTTCGAAAAGGCCGACGAGCGCTTGCTTCTCCGAGAGGAATTCGCCCGATACTCGATCACTGCGGTGCGAAACCCGCTGCCGCTGTTCCTCCTCGATCTGCGAAACGAGGGAGCGAGCCTGCTCGGCGTGTCGACCGATGCCGTCCGCGCCAAGGCGCAGGCCGCCGGCAGGAGACTGAGCCAGTCCCTGTATGACCACACCACCTTCGACGGGATCGTCTACATGTCGCGCATCACCAACAGGCAATGCGTTGCTGTCTACGACCGGGCGGTAGCGCCGAAGCTGGAGGCCGACAGTCCCGCTCTCGATCTGCCACGCCTCGCTGACCTGCCCGGAATTCTGGAATCTCTCCACGTCACCGTTGCTCCCTGAGCCTGATCCGGATAGCAGGAAGGCGGGGTGGGCGAGCGCGAACGGTAGTTGCGGGGCACTATTCGAGCGGAAAGCGTTCCTTTCGTTTGGTCGACTTTTGGATCCTGTGATTATGGGGATTGATCGCGCTATGCCAACAACTCGTCGCAAGTCGTTTTGGTCGAGGTAGAGATTGTGAAGCCACAGACGCGTCCAGTGATTGTTGAAGTCAAACGCAAGCGCGGAATCCACGATCGAAGTCGCTCGATCTGGAGCGGGATCGATTTGACCGCGGTCGCTGCGAAGGTTGACGCTGAGATGGGGGAAGCCTCGAATGGGCTGCCCGTTGACTCCGGTGCGCTCTCCACAGATGTTGACGTCCCCAACCAACCAAAAGTGGAGCAACAGATGCCCGATCCGCAGGAAGCTGAAACCGTCGAGACCCCAGCCGAAGCCCCTGCGGCAGCACAGGCGCCTGAGACGACGCCGAAGAAAAAAGCTCCGAGACCGAGAAAGGCGAAGGCGGCGCCAAAGCCGCGGATCGCAAAGGAAACTGCAAAGCCAGCACCGAAGGTGGCGGAGGCTCCGCCCGCACCGGCCCGTGCGAAGCGCAAGACCTATTCCGAAAAGGAACGTGCCCAGCTACTCGCCAAGATCGAGAAGTCGATTGGCCCGGATGTGTCTGTCAAGAAGGCGACCGGTCAGGCGGGTATATCGGAGCAGACCTACTACCAGTGGAAGAAGGCAGCCGACGCTGCCTCCGCGCCTGCCGATCTGAATGATCTCCTTGCGCTGGAGGAAGAGAACAAGCAATTGAAGAAGCAGCTCGCGGAACGCCTGTGGCAGGAGAACGCCGAACTCAAGAAGAAGCTCGGTCTAAAATAGCTTCCAGCCTATTCCGCGGTCCCGAGCCGGCGGATTCCCTTTGGCGCGGGGATCGCCGCGTCCAGCAGCGTGGCCGCAATATCGGGCAGTTCCGTTCCATCCCGGGCTCGACCGTGGATCGTGGCCTTCGGCTTTGCGGTTGGGCAGTTGCACTGTCGCCAGCCGACGGTCCGGACCACGGGTCGTGCCTGGGGCGTAGTTGTTGATTTCCGCTGAGAGCTGACCCGGGATTTTCGCCGAGAAGTGACCCGCCTTCATGTATGGTTTGGGTCTTAGGTTTTGGTCAAGGGGCGGCTTTCTCCTTCTTGCTCGTTGCGGCCTGTGCTG
>NZ_SSNY01000010.1 GCF_004801285.1 Ollibium composti | reverse complement strand
GCTCCCCTGCGGTTGTGGCCGGAGGGTGTACGGGCGACTTCGCCAAGCCTCGAACCGGATGGCCATCCGGTTCGAGGCTCAGTCGCTTTCCTCGCACAAATCCTGCCTGCGTGCAGATACAAGGGTGGCCCGAAGGGCCGGGAGGGGTCGTCGCGGCAGTGCTCCGGCGCTATTAGCGTCGGTGTGGTTGAGGTGACCCCTCCGGCCTCGCTTCGCTCGGCACCCTCCCCTCAAGGGGGAGGGAGAGACCGTGATCCCTTTTTGTTCCATTTTCCGCTTGGCCTTTGATCCGCCCCGCGCTACCTGTGTCGCGTGACCGCCGAGCCGCGCCCGACCGACGTCAATGAAGCCGCCTATCTGCCAGAACCGTTCGTCAAATGGTTCGCGGCCAAGGGCTGGGCACCGCGCGCCCACCAGCTCGACCTTTTGGCGCGGACCGAGGCCGGCCAATCGACGCTGCTGATCGCGCCCACCGGCGCGGGCAAGACGCTGGCCGGCTTCCTGCCTTCGCTGACGGAACTGGCCATGCGCGGCAGGCGCAAGCCCGGCGAACCGAGGCGCGGCGTGCACACGCTCTACATTTCGCCGCTGAAGGCGCTCGCCGTCGATATCGAGCGCAACCTCGGCAAGCCGGTCGAGGAGATGGGCCTGCCCATCGCCATAGAGACACGCACCGGCGACACGCCCGCCCACAAGCGCCAGCGGCAGAAACTGGCGCCCCCGGACATCCTGCTGACGACGCCCGAGCAGCTTGCGCTGCTGATCGCCGGCGGTGACGCCAAGCGCTTCTTCGAGGATCTGAGCGTCGTCGTCTTCGACGAGTTGCATTCGCTGGTCACTTCCAAGCGCGGGCACCTGCTGTCTCTGGGACTGGCGCGGCTGCGCAGCCTCAAGCCGGATTTGCGCGCGATCGGGCTTTCCGCGACGGTGGCCGAACCGGACGAGTTGCGACGATGGCTGGTCGGGCAGAACCCACCTTCTTGGGCAGCGACCCCCACCCCTAATCCCTCCCCGCAAGGGGGAGGGAAAGCTGCCGCGCCCTCTCAAGCCATCATCAAGACGAAAATCTCCTCCCCGCGTGGAGAGATCTCGGACGGGGGCGTGTCGCAGACAGAATCCCCCTCCCCCTTGCGGGGAGGGGTTAGGGGTGGGGGTAGCGAGCGGCCCGCCCATGAAAGTCGGCCGCTTACCCCAATGGCCGGTCTCGTCACCGTCGCCGGCGGCGCCAAGCCCGATATCTCGATCCTCGATTCCGAGCAGCGCGTGCCGTGGGCCGGGCATTCGGCGCGCTATGCGATCCCCGAAATCTACGACCAGATCCGCCGCCATAGGACGACGCTACTGTTCGTCAACACGCGCAGCCAGGCCGAATTGCTGTTCCAGGAGCTGTGGCGGGTGAACGAGGACTCGCTGCCGATCGCGTTGCACCACGGCTCGCTCGACGTCGGCCAGCGGCGCCGCGTCGAGAAGGCGATGGCCGACAATGCCTTGCGCGCCATCGTCGCCACCTCGACGCTCGACCTCGGCATCGACTGGGGCGACGTCGATCTCGTCGTCCATGTCGGCGCGCCGAAGGGAGCGAGCCGGCTGGCGCAGCGCATCGGCCGCGCCAACCACCGCATGGACGAGCCGTCCAAGGCGATCCTCATCCCCGCCAACCGCTTCGAGGTGCTGGAGTGCCGCGCAGCCCTCGACGCCAACTATCTCGGCGCGCAGGACACGCCGCCGCTCTTGGCAGGTTCTCTCGACGTGCTCGCCCAGCATGTGCTCGGCACCGCCTGCGCCGCCCCCTTCGATGCGGACCAGCTTTTTGCCGAGGTGACGGGCGCGGCCCCCTATGCCGGGCTTGACCGCACCACCTTCGACCGCGTCGTCGATTTCGTCGCCACCGGCGGCTATGCGCTGAAAAGCTACGAGCGCTACGCCCGTATCCGCAGGACGAAGGAGGGGCTGTGGCGCGTCACCCATCCGCGCGTCGCCCAGCAATACCGGCTGAACGTCGGCACCATCGTCGAGATGCCGGAACTCAACGTGCGCTATGTGCGCTCGGGCAGGGTGGCCGGCTATGGCGGCAGGGTGCTGGGCAAGGTCGAGGAATATTTCGCCGAGACGCTGCGCCCCGGCGACAATTTCCTCTTCGCCGGCAAGGTGCTGCGCTTCGAGGGCATTCGCGAGAACGAGTGCGTCGTCTCCTCGGGCGGTTCGTCGGCGCAGATCATCGTGCCGTCCTATGCCGGCGGAAAGTTCCCGCTGTCGACCTATCTGGCCGACCAGGTACGCGGCATGCTGGCCGATCCCGAGCGCTGGCAGGCGCTGCCGGAGCAGGTGGCCGATTGGCTGCGACTGCAAAAGGAAAAGTCGATGCTGCCCAAGCGCGGCGACCTTCTGGTCGAGACCTTTCCGCGCGCCGATCGCCATTTCATGGTCTGCTACCCGTTCGAGGGAAGGCTGGCGCACCAGACGCTCGGCATGCTTCTGACGCGCCGGCTGGAACGGGCGGGCGCCCGCCCGCTCGGCTTCGTCGCCACCGACTATTCTCTCGCCGTGTGGGCGCTGGACGACATGGGCGCGCTGTTTTCGGCAGGAAAGCCGTCGCTGGGGCAACTGTTCGACGAGGACATGCTGGGCGACGACCTCGAGGAATGGCTGAACGACTCGTGGATGCTGAAGCGCATGTTCCGCAATTGCGCCGTCATCTCCGGCCTGATCGAGAAGAAGTTCCCGGGACAGGAAAAGACCGGCCGACAGGTCACCGTCTCGGCCGACCTGATCTACGACGTGCTGCGCAGCCATGAGCCGGACCATGTCTTGTTGCAGGCGACGCGCGCCGACGCCTCCGCCGGCCTGCTCGATGTCGGCAGGCTGGCCGACATGCTCTCGCGCATCCGCAGTCGAATCGTGCATAAGAAACTGGAGCAGATTTCGCCGCTGGCGGTGCCGGTGATGCTGGAGATCGGCCGGGAATCGGTGAACGGCGGGGCGAACGAGAGTTTGCTGATGGAGGCTTCCGACCTGATCGCCGAGGCAATGGGCGAGGCCGGCGAGGCGCCGGCGCGTAACGGGCCGGTGGTGACGCTGCATGGCACCGCGCCGAAAGCCGGCCATGCCGAGCGAAAGAGGGTTGGAACCGCCGACTATGGCCGCCGCAGCGTGAGATCGAAATGACCGCAGTCCACCGCGCCAATGCCATCGCTGCCGCCGGCCTTGTCGGCCTCGCCGGCGAATGTGCGGTCTGCGATCCGCGCGGCGTGCTCTATTTTCCCGATTTCGGCCTGCTCGCCGTCTCCGACCTGCACCTGGAGAAAGGTTCCGCGATCGCCCGCCGCGGTGCGCTGATCCCGCCTTACGACACGGTGGCGACGCTGGCGCGGCTGGCCGAGGTGGTGTCCGACTACCAGCCGCGCACCGTCGTCAGCCTCGGCGATTCCTTCCACGACGGCTGGGGGGCGGAGCGGCTGCCGCTGCCGTTCCGCCAGCGGCTGGAGGTTTTGATGACCGGCCGTGACTGGTTCTGGGTGACCGGCAACCACGATCCGGACGCGCCGGCCGACCTGCCGGGTGAGACGGTGCGGGAACTCGCATTCGGCTCGCTGATCCTGCGCCACGAGCCTTCGGGCACCTATGTCGAGGGCGAGGTTGCCGGCCACCTGCACCCGTGCGCCCGCATCGTCCAGCGCGGCCGCTCGGTCAGGCGCCGCTGCTTCGCCGGTGACGGCTCGCGCATGATCATGCCGGCCTTCGGTGCCTATACCGGCTCGCTCAACGTGCTCGACCGCGCCTATCGCGGCCTGTTCAGGCACGAGACGCTGATGGCCTACATGCTGGGCACCGACCGCGTCTTCGCCATGCCGGGCTCGATGCTCAGGCCGGGGTGATGCCCGCTCAATCCTTGCGGAAGACGATGCGGCCCATCCAGCCCGTCAGCATCGCCAGCGACACAGACAGGAAGCCGTAGAAGAAGCCGTGGTTGTGGGCGAGGCGGAAGACGGCCTGCTCGAAGCCGGATTTGCGGATTTCGAGCTGCGCCGAGCTTTCCTTCACGAACACGCCGTTCTTGAACAGGAAGGCGCGCGCCTTGTGCGTGCCCACCGGCACGTCCGGCGCCAGCCTGACCGTGGCGCGGAACAGGTTCTGCGACAGGAAGCGCACGCCGCCGACATTCTCGCTGTAGAGGCCGGTCGCCGTCTTGCGCTGGCGCAGCGCCTTGGTGAATTCGGCGATGGTCGTCGGTGGCGCCTCGGGGTCGCCCGGCTGCATGTAGATGTTGTTGGAGCCGAGCGAGAGTTGCTTGTAGCTGTCGGGCTGGGTGATGTCCTGGAAAGGACGCGTCGAGGCCACCGAATAGGAGACCGGAACGTTCTCGAACTGCTCGGATTCCAGATTGATCCAGACGCCGAGCACGCGGTCCTTGCGCCGCACGACGACCGGCCGCGCTGGCCCCTCCAGCACGACGACCACATCGTAGCGGCCTTGCCGGGCGATCTGCGGGTCGGCGTCCTCGAGCGCGCCGAAGATGGTGAGATCGGCGCCCGAAAATCCGGCGGTGATGGAAACGGCGTCCGTCGACAGGCCGATCTGGATGCCCTCCTCGTGCGGCGTCTGGGCGCGCGCGGCCGGGATCGCCGTCGCCAGCGCCAGCACAGCCAAGAGAGCAAGCCTTGCCGGACGCATCAGCCCATCCCCGGCACGGAAAGGGAGTAGAGGTTCGGCGGCGTGGCGAACAGGTCGACCGCCAGCCTCAGCGCCACTGCCAGCACCAGCAGCGCCAACAGCGCGCGCAGCTGCTCGCCGCGCAGCCGCTGGCCTGCCTTGACGCCGTATTGGGCACCGGCGACGCCGCCCACCATCAACAGGAAGGCCAACATCACGTCCACCGTCTGGTTGGTGCTGGCATGCACCAGCGTCGTGTAGGCGGAGGTGAAGATGATCTGGAACAGCGAGGTGCCGATGACGACGTTGGTCGGCACGCGCAGCAGGTAGATCAGCGCCGGCACCATGATGAAGCCGCCGCCGACGCCCATGATCGAGGACAGGAAGCCGATCGCCACGCCGAGCCCGATCACAGGGATGACGCTGACGAACAGTTTTGAGGCGCGGAAGCGCATCTTCAGCGGCAGGCGGTGGATCCAGTTGTGCTGGCCGGATTTCTTCAGCGTCGGCGCCGTGCCCGAGCGCGTCGCGCGCAGCGCGTTGACGCTTTCGTAGAGCATCAGCCCGCCGACCGTGCCGAGCATGACGACGTAGAGCAGCGAGATGAACAGGTCGAGTTGCCCGAGCGAGCGCAGCAGCGCGAATACCCATATGCCGAAGGTCGAGCCGACGACGCCGCCGGCAAGCAGCACCCCTCCCAGCTTGAAGTCCAACGTGCCGCGCTTCATGTGCGAGAGCGCGCCGGAGAAGGAGGAGGCGATGACCTGGTTGGCGCCGGTGGCCACCGCGATCGCCGGCGGGATGTTGTAGAAGATCAGCAGCGGCGTGATGAGGAAGCCGCCGCCGACGCCGAACATGCCCGACAGGAAGCCGACCGCGGCGCCCATGGCGAGCAGCACGAGAATATTGACGGAAATTTCCGCGATCGGGAGATAGATGCCCACCCGTCCGTCTCGACCAGTTTACCCTCGGGCCGGTAAAGCCCAGCCCGGTATAACACCGAAAAGCTAATCTGTTCTTGCGCCGGCAGCGCGGCGGGGCAAATCCCGCCGCGCTGCCGAAACGAAAACCATCTCAACCGTTTAACAGGCGAAACTATGGCCGGGCGTCACGTCAGCGACGCCGTCCGCCTCATTTGCGCGCCAGAAGCGCCTTCACCAGCTTTTCGTCGACCGTGCCGGTCGCTTCCAGCCCGCTGTCTTTCTGGAAGGCCATGATCGCCTTCTTGGTCCGCTCGCCCATGACGCCGTCGGTGCCGCCGGCGTCGTAGCCGTTCTTGTTGAGGATCTTCTGGATGTTCTGCACCGCCTTCTTCATGTCGATGCTGGCGGTGGTGGTGGGAACGTCCTGCCAGGCGTCGGGGATATCGACGGTGTTGGCGGCCGGGTCGAGCGGCTTGGCCTTCCACAGTTCGACGGCGGCGCGTGCCTTTTCCAGCTGTTCGGGACGCAGCGCGTTGGCGATCTCGTCGCGCTTGGCGGCGGCGTCCTTGTCGCCGGTCTTGGCGACCAGCGCGAACCACTTGTAGGAGGCCTCCAGGTCCTGCTTCATGCCGACGCCCTTGGCCGCCAGGATGCCGAGGTTGAACTGGCTGTCCTTGACGCCGAGGTCGGCCGCCTCCTGGAACCAGTGCGTGGCCGACTGGTTGTCGGTGGTTCCGTCGGCCGCCATGGCGTAGAGCACCGCAAGGTTGTGCATGGCGCTGGCGTTGCCCTGCTCGGCGGCGAGCTGGTACCAGGTCTTCGACTTGGCGATGTCGCGCGCAACGCCGGTGCCCTTCTCGTAGAAATTGCCGATGCGGTACTCGGCCGGCGCAAAACCGAGGTCGGCCGCCTTCTGGTACCATTTGGCCGCCTCGGCCATGTCTTCCTTGACGCCGCGCGCCTCGGCGTAGCGCGAGCCGATCTCGAACAGCGCCTTGGGATCGCCCTTGGCGGCAGCCTCGCGCAGCGCCGGCGGGTTGATGCCGGCCGGCACTTCGATGGCGGCGTCGGCAACCGGAGCGGCGGGCGCGACAGCGCTGGTGGTTTCGCCGACGCTCGCGACCTCGGTCTGCTGGGGCGGTGCGACCGGCGCGGCTTCGGCCGGTGCCGCCGATGCGGCCTGTGCATCGCCGGCGGGAACGGCGTTGCTCGCCTTCGCGGCGGCTTCCGCCGTGGCCATATCGTCCTGTTCCGCGATCTGGCTCTGCCCGTCGGTGTCGACCGCCGCGTTCTGCTGCGGCTTCGCATCCGGCTCCTTGTCGACCACGCGAACCGGTGCGGTCTCGTCGGAGTTCGTCACCGAAGCGGCGGCGTTGCTTGCCGGAGCGGAAGGGGTAACCGGCGCGGTCGCGGCCGACGTGTCGGCAGCCATCGCGACGCGGCTGTCTGCGATCCGCGCCGGCTCGTTGGCTGCGGTCTGATGCGGATCGGACAGGAAGGCCTTGCCGAGTTGCAGGCCGGCCAGCGCCAGCATGATCGCGGCCGCCGCCATCAGGATCGGCTTGCGCCGCGCCTTGATGAGATCGCCGATGCGCAGCGCCTTGACCGGTCCGGTCACCGTGGACTGGCGCTTGAGCGCCTCGGCTTCGGCTGCTGCCGCTTGGGCGGCGCGGCGGGCGGCGGCGATGAAATCGGCCTTGGCGACGTCGCCTTCGCCGCCCCTGGCCGGCTGGCCGCGTTCGTCGCGCACCCGCTTCATGATGGCGTTGAGGTCGGGCGCGCCCGAACCGGGTTCGAGCGGCCGGTTGATCAGCTTGGGCTCCAGCGGCTCGTCGATGTCGACGGCAGGCGCTTCGGCCGTGGCACCGGCGGCGGGTGCCGCTTCGGCCTGCTCGCTCTGCCGGCGCAGCTTGAAGGCGCGCGCAAGGCCACCGAGCCGCGACTTGCGGTCGCCGCCCTGTTCCACGGTTTCGGAGCCGAGTGCTGCGCGCGCCGCATCGGCCGCGGCTTCGGCCGGGGTGCGGACCATCGGCTCCTTGCCGGCCGGGATGCCCGGTGCGTCCAGGTCGCCGGCCAGCGGCAACGCTTCGCTGATGTCGAGCGCCGGCGCCTCGCGCACGGCGATCTTGGCGCGGGCAGGTTCGGCGACGGGCTCGGCAGCAGGTGCGCTGGGGCCGCCTTCCAGTGAGCCCAGCCGGTCGACGATCTTCAGCAGCGTGTCGTGGATCGCCTCGAAGGTCTTGGTGTTGCGCTCGTCGGAACGGCGCGTCAGCCCCTCCAGCGTCTTGAGGTCGTTAGCCAGGCCGGCGACGGCCGCGGTCTCGGGACCTGCCCCGGCCAGCGTGCGCACGGCGTTTTCCGCCGCTTCGCGCGCGGCTTCCAGGATCGAATCGCGGCTGGACGTCAGGCTCTTCTCGATCCGGTCGATGCGCGGCGCGATATCCTCGAACACCGGCAGCGGCGTTCCCGGCTGCGACAGGTGCGCCGAAAGGCCGGAAACCTGCGCCTCCAGCGAGCGGATCAGCTCGGGGTCGACGGCGGCGACCTGCGCGGCCGAGGAATCCAGCCGGTTCGAGATCGCTTCCAGCCGGCTTTCCAGCGCGCGGATGGCCGCCTGGCCGCCGGCGTCGGGAGCGCTCGTCTCCAGCCGCTTGGCCAGCGCCGTGAAGCGGGCGTCGATCGCTTCCATGATGCCGCTCGCCTCGAAGGCGGCTTCCGGCGAGCGCCGGTCCAGTTGCTCGGCGACCTCGTTGAGGCGGCGTTCGAGATCGTGGAAAAGCAGGTTGCCGTGCTCGATGGCCTCGCCCTGGCGGCGCTCGATCATGTCGGACAGCACGTCGAAGCGCTGTTCGATGCCGCGGAAGAGCGCGTCGGCCTGCGGCAGGGCAGGGGCGTGCTCGATACGCTGGGCGATGTCGGCGATCTGCGCGCCGAGCCGCTCCATCGCATGGTCGGGCAGCGTGGCGCGGGCGGCGAGGTCGTCGACGCGGCTGGACAGCGTATTCAGCCGGTCCATCATCTCGTTGCCGGGACGGTCCGCCGCGACCTCTTCGATCTGCTGGGCGAGCGATTCGATGCGCCGCTCGATGCGCTCGAACGAGGCGGGGTCGAAGGCGGCCGATTGCGCCGCCACGGTGGAGGCGACGATGGCGCGCGAAATCTCGTCCAGCCGCTCGTCGATCAGGCCGAAGGTGTCGTTGTGGCTGCCCTGCTGGTTGACGAAGTGGTCGACCGCGCCGGCCAGCGTGCGCACCTTCTCCTCCAGCGAACGCAGCGACAGCGATTCGGGCAGGTTGGAGACGGCCGAGCCGATCTGCTCCAGCCGCTCGCTCAGCGCCGCTATGCCGGCATCGCCCCGTTCGGTGAGCCCGCCGTCTCCGAGTCGGTTTTCGAAAGCGCTCCAGCGGCGGTCGAAGTCGTCCCAGCGGCGGTCCAGCCCGCGCACACTTTCCTCGCGCGCCAGCGTGTCGAGCGCCGATTTCACCTGTTCCAATTCCAGCCGCAGCAGATTGACGTTCTTGTCGTCGCTCCTTTCGGCGAGCGTCTGGATGGCGCCGGACAGCCGCTCGAACTCCAGTCCGAGCTCGGCGCTGCCCTTGGCGGCCGGCGTGGCGCGGAAGGAGCGCTCGATTTCCTGGCGCAGGGCCTGGAATTCGCGATGAACGCCGACCGACATCTGCTGGCGCAGTTCCTCGCGAAGGCCGCGCAGTTCTCCGGCGATCCTGCTGGCGGCGGCGACGCCGTCCTCCTGGTCGCGCATGCGGTCGATATCGCGGGCAAGCGCATGATAGGCCTGATCCGCGCCGCCGGGCCGGCGCGGCGGCTGATAGGAGCGCTGTTCCTCACGGCGCGGCATTTCGGGTGCGGCCCGCTCGCCGTAGGGATAGGCGTGGCCGTAGCGCGGATCGCCGGCCCCGCGCGCGTCCTGACGGGGTGCCTCGAGCCGCTGCCCGAGGGCCTCCAGCGACCGGTTGAGTTCTTCCAGCGTGCTGTGCGGCCTGCGCTGCCTGCCGGCATTGAGGGTATCGAGATAGGACCGCTTGCTGTTCATCGAAACGCCCGTTTCCGAAATGGCCGGACCGATCCGGCTTTTCCTTCCCTGTCGGGGGACCGCAGCGGCAAGACCTGGCGGAAGCGCGCTTCCGGGTTTGGCCCCGCTCCGAGAAACCGTGAACAATTCGATACAGGATAAACACGGATGACCGACATGCGCACGTTTCGCCCAACGTGGTAAACAAGCCGTTAACCAAGCTTAAGAAGCTTTGGCGATTGTTCGCAAAGAGGGGGCTTGCAACGGGCGCATAGCCGGTTTGCGCGAAACGCTGTTGCTTTTGCCGCATTGCACCATTATACCCTTACGTAAACGTAAGAAGTGTGCGGTTCGCACGCCGCTTGCGCGTTTTTTGTTGAAACCGACCGGAAGCCAACGCCCCGACCGCTTCCATCAGGCGCTGCCGGCTCAACCGCCGCGACGCCCCACCGGGGAAAGTCTAGATCCATGACCCTGACGACGACCGGCCAGACCATGGCCAACATCAACAATGCACCCAAGGATATCGCCGAGGATTTCGTGCGCATCGGCGAGATGGCCAAGACGTTCGGCGTGACGCTGCGCACGCTGCGTTTCTATGAGGACAAGGGCCTTCTCAGCCCCAAGCGCGACGGCGCCACACGTCTCTACACCCGCCGCGACCGTGCGCGGCTGAAGCTGATCCTGCTCGGCCGCAAGGTCGGTTTCTCGCTGCGCGAGGTCAAGCAGATCATCGACCTCTACGATCCGGCCGGCTCGAATGCCCGCCAGCTTCGCCTTGCGCTCGACAAGTCGGAAAAGCAGCTCGTGCGGCTGAACAAGCAGCGCGCGCTGATCGACGACGCCATCGGCGAGTTGACGACGATGATGGGCACGGTTCGCCAGCTGCTGTCGGAGCGCCTTCCGACGCAATCCAGCGCAACCAACTGAGCAGACCTCTCCGCCGATCGCCGACTGAAGTGGGGCCCGGTTTCGGGACAAAGACATGCGTAAATCAAGTCTCTAAGGCGTGCGGAGCGAATCTGAAAGATCGCGACGCGTTTTAGAGCGTCGGCAGCGTTTTCGGCTCTCGCCGATCCCGCCTCGTGATAGCCTGCTGCCCGGAAGGGCGGCGGGCTTTTTTCTTTGGCGCCAGGTCGCGTCAAAAACGCGCGCGATCTAAAATTGACGTTTACGCAAACGTCAATTTTTGCTATGCGCCTTTCGATATCGGTTCGCGCGGTCGATCAGGGCGGTGCGGACCTTCCATGCTGGGCGGAGGACAAGTCATGCCGATCTATCAGGCCCCGGTGCGCGACACGCTGTTCGTGCTGAACGAAGTGCTCGGCATCGAGCGTCATTCCAACCTGCCGGGCTTCGCCGACGCCACGCCGGACATGATCGAGGCCATCCTCACCGAGGGCGCCAGGCTGGCCGAGGAAGTCATCCAGCCGACCAACCGCGCCGGCGACCTCGAGGGCTGCACCCGCCACGACGACGGCTCGGTGACGACGCCGAAGGGCTTCAAGGAAGCCTATAGGCAATATTGCGAGGGCGGCTGGATGGGGCTGGCGGTGCCGGAAGAGCATGGCGGCCAGGGCCTGCCCTATGTGCTCCACAACGCCGTCGGCGAATATGTGGCGGCCGCCAACATGGCGCTCTTGATGTATCCGGGCCTGACCCAGGGCGCCATCGCCGCCATCATCGCCCACGGCTCCGACGAGCAGAAGAAGCTCTTCCTGCCGAAGATGGTGGATGGTTCGTGGACCGGCACCATGAACCTGACCGAGCCGCATTGCGGCACCGATCTCGGTCTGTTGCGCACGAAGGCGGTGCCGAACGGCGACGGCACCTATAAAATTTCCGGCCAGAAGATATTCATCTCGGCCGGCGAGCACGACATGGCCGACAACATCGTCCATCTGGTGCTGGCCCGCATCGAGGGCGCGCCGGAAGGCACCAAGGGCATCTCGCTGTTCATCGTGCCGAAGTTCAAGCTCGACAGGGAAGGCAAGCCGGGCGCCCGCAACGCCGTCTCCTGCGGCTCCATCGAGGAGAAGATGGGCATCCACGGCAACGCCACCTGTGTCATGAACTACGACGAGGCGGAGGGCGTTCTGCTGGGTGCCGAGAACGGCGGCCTCAAGGCCATGTTCGTGATGATGAACGAGGCGCGCCTCGGCGTTGGCCTGCAAGGCCTGTCGCAGTCTGTCGTTGCCAGCCAGAACGCCGTCGCCTACGCCAAAGAACGTTTGCAGGGCCGCTCGCTGACCGGCCCGAAGGCGCCGGACAAGAAGGCTGACCCGATCATCGTCCACCCCGACATCCGTCGCATCCTGATGACGATGAAGGCGTGGAACGAGGCCGGCCGCGCCTTCATGCTGTGGACGGCGCTGAAGTCCGACATCGCCCATCGCTCGCCCGACGCAAAGGACGCCGAGGCGGCCGACGATATGCTCGGCCTGATGACGCCGGTGCTGAAGGGCGTCTTGACCGACAAGGGCTTCGAGCACGCCGCGATGGCCCAGCAGGTCTTCGGCGGCCACGGCTACATCGAAGAGAACGGCATGAGCCAGTTCGTGCGCGATGCCCGCATCGCCATGATCTACGAGGGCGCCAACGGCATCCAGGCGCTCGACCTCGTCGGCCGCAAGCTGGCGATGAACGGCGGCCGCGCCATCCAGGCCTTCTTCAAGGAGGTCGGCGATTTCTGCGAGGAAAACCGTTCCGACGAGAAGATGGCGCCCTTCACCAAGGCGCTGAAGAAGGGGCTGAACGATTTGCAGGCCGCTTCGTTGTGGCTGATGCAGAACGGCATGAAGAACCCCGACAATGCAGGTGCCGCCTCGACCGACTACATGCACCTCACCGGCCTCGTCGTGCTCGGCTATATGTGGAGCCTGATGGCAAAGACCGCGCAGGCGGCATTGGCCGGCGCCGGCGACGGGGCTTCCTTCTACGAGAACAAGCTCACGACGGCGCGCTACTTCATGGAGCGCGAGATGCCGGGTACCGCGGCCCACCTCGCCCGCCTCTCGTCGGGCGCCGATAGCATGATGGCGCTGCCGGCGGAGGCGTTCTAGGATCGGATAGCTGCCAGTATCGGAGGTCGCCTTATGACCAATCCCGCCGAAGTGCTCGGACTGCCGAAACCTGCATGGATCACCGAAGACGTCGCCATGCTCTACGACATGGTGCATCGCTTCCTGGTCGACGAGATCGCGCCGCACTACGACGATTACGAGAAGAACGAGATCGTCGACCGTTCCGCTTGGGAAAAGGCCGGTGCAGCCGGGCTGCTGTGCGCCTCCATGCCCGAAGAGTATGGCGGTGCCGGCGGTACGTTCGCGCATGAAAGCGCCATCATCGAAGCGATCGGCCATGTCGGCGTCGACGGTTTCGGCATCGGCCTGCACAACGCGATCGTCGCGCCTTACATCCTCCACTACGGCTCGGAGGAGCAGAAGAAGAAGTGGCTGCCGAGGATGGCGAGCGGCGAGCTGATCGGCGCCATCGCCATGACCGAGCCCGGTGCCGGCTCCGACCTTCAGGGCGTCAAGACGCGTGCCGAGAAGGTCGGCAACCAGTACCGCATCAACGGCTCGAAAACCTTCATCACCAACGGCCAGAACGCCAACCTGATCGTCACCGTCACCAAGACCGATCCGGCCAAGGGCGCCAAGGGCACCTCGCTGATCGTCGTCGAGACGGACGAGGTGGACGGCTTCGAGCGCGGCCGCAACCTCGACAAGATCGGGTTGAAGGCCAACGACACCTCAGAACTGTTCTTCAACGACGTTGCCGTGCCGACCGCCAACCTGCTCGGCGCCGAGGAGGGGCAGGGTTTTATCCAGCTCATGCAGCAACTGCCGCAGGAGCGGCTGATGATCGGCACCACGGCCATCGCCATGGCCGAACGCGCTCTGGCCGCCACCATCGACTACGTCAAGGAACGGCAGGCTTTCGGCCAGAAGATCATCGATTTCCAGAACACCCAGTTCAAGCTGGCCGAACTGAAGACCGAGATAAGCATCGGCCGCACCTTCTACAACGACTGCGTGGCGCGCCATCTCGCCGGCGGGCTCGACCCGGCTACCGCCTCGATGGCGAAATACTGGCTGTCGGATTTGCAGGGCAGGGTGGTCGACGAATGCCTGCAACTGTTCGGCGGCTATGGCTATATGAATGAATATCCGATCGCCCGCATGTACCGCGACGCCCGCGTCCAGCGCATCTACGGCGGCACCAACGAGATCATGAAATTGCTGATCGCGCGCTCGCTCTGACGCGACCAGCTATCCGAGGAGACGAAGAATGGCCGAGGCTTATATCTACGACGCCGTGCGCACGCCGCGCGGCAGGGGCAAGAAGGACGGGGCGCTGCACGAAGTGCCGGCGGTGCGCCTGGCTGCGAAGACGCTGGAAGCCGTGCGCGACCGCAACGGCCTCGATACGTCAACCGTCGACGACATCATCTTCGGCTGCGTCGATCCGGTCGGCGAGGCCGGCGCGGTCATCCCGCGCGCCGCAGCCTTCGAGGCCGGCTATGACGACAAGGCGCCGGGCATGCAGATTTCGCGCTTCTGCGCCTCGGGCCTCGACGCCGTCAATTTCGGCGCCGCCAAGATCGCGCAGGGCGCCGACGACATCGTTATCGCCGGCGGCGTTGAATCGATGAGCCGCGTCGGTATGGGTGCCGCCGGTGGCGCTTGGTTCATGGACCCCTCGGTCGGCCTGCCGGGCTGGTTCGTGCCGCAGGGCATCTCGGCCGACCTGATCGCCACCAAATACGGATTCTCGCGCGACGATGTCGACGCCTATGCGGTGGAGAGCCAGAAGCGCGCCGCGCATGCCTGGGAAAAGGGTTGGTTCAAGAATTCCGTCATCCCGATCAAGGACCAGAACGGGCTGGTGATCCTCGACCATGACGAGCATATGCGACCGACCACCGACATGCAGTCGCTGGCCGCGCTCAACCCCTCCTTCGTCATGCCCGGCGAAATGGGCGGCTTCGACGCGGTCGCGGTGCAGAAGCATCCCGAGATCGAGGAGGTGAACCACGTCCACCACGCCGGCAATTCCTCCGGCATCGTCGACGGTGCGGCCGCCGTGCTGCTCGGCTCGAAAAAGGCCGGCAAGGCGATGGGGCTGAAGCCGCGCGCCCGCATCCGCGCCTTCGCCAACATCGGTTCGGAGCCGGTGCTGATGCTGACCGGCCCGGTGGACGTGACGGAAAAGCTGCTCAAGCGCGCGAAGATGAAGACCTCCGACATCGACCTGTTCGAGCTGAACGAGGCCTTCGCGTCGGTCGTGCTGCGCTACATGCAGGCTTTCGAGATCCCGCACGACAAGATCAACGTCAACGGCGGGGCGATTGCCATGGGCCACCCGCTCGGCGCCACCGGCGCGATGATCCTGGGCACCGTGCTGGACGAGCTTGAACGGCGCGACCTCAACACCGCGCTGGTGACGCTGTGCATCGGCGCCGGCATGGGCACCGCAACGATCATCGAGCGGGTGTAGCGCCCTTCTTCCTTCTCCCCGTTCACGGGGAGAAGGTGGCCCGAAGGGCCGGATGAGGGGCAGAGCCAGCGTTCCAAGGTTCGCGCCGCCCCTCACCTGCCTGCCGGCATCCTCTCCCCGTAAACGGGGAGAGGCGAGCAGCTTCGACGCGGCGCTCATCGCCGCAACCAATTTCAAGGAGGAACCGCTCCAATGACCGCCTACAAGAACTTCTCCGTCGAAACCGACGCCGACGGCATCGCGCTCGTCACCTGGGACATGCCGGACCGCTCCATGAACGTCTTCACCGAGGAGGTGATGGACGAGCTGGATCGGATCATCGACCAGGTCGTCGCCGACGCAGCCGTCAAGGGCGCGGTCATCACCTCCGGCAAGGAGACCTTTTCCGGCGGCGCGGACCTGACCATGCTGAAACGCCAGCTCGAGCGCTTCCACGCCGAGCGGGCGAAGGACCCGGAAGCGGCGACGAAGATGCTTTTCGAAGGCGCCGGTCGCATGACCTGGCTGTGGCGCAAGCTGGAAACCTGCGGCAAACCGTTTGTGTCGGCCATCAACGGCACCTGCATGGGTGGCGCTTTCGAGCTGTCGCTCGCCTGCCATGCCCGCGTCGCCGCCGACAGCGACTCCGTCAGGATGGCGCTGCCCGAGGTCAAGGTTGGCATCTTCCCCGGCGCCGGCGGCACCCAGCGCGTGCCGCGCCTGACCGACCAGCAGCAGGCGTTGCAGATGCTGACCTCCGGCCAGAACCTCACGCCGCAGAAGGCCAAGGCCATGGGGCTGATTACCGAGATCGCGCCGCCGAAGAAGCTGGTCGAGACGGCCAAGGCGCTGATCAAGGGCGGCTTGTCGCCGGTCGCGCCGTGGGACCAGAAGGGCTTCAAGCTGCCCGGCGGACCGATCTATTCGGTCGCCGGCGCGAATCTGTGGCCGCCGGCCATCGCCATCTTGCGCCGCGAGACATACGGCAACTATCCGGCGGCCACGGCGATCCTGAAATGCGTCTACGAGGGCCTGTTGGTGCCGTTCGACACGGCCTTACGGATCGAGCAGCGCTATTTCACCGAGATCATGCAGTCGAAAGAAGCAGCGGCCATGATCCGCTCGCTGTTCGTCTCCCTGCAGGAACTGAACAAGGGCGCCCGTCGCCCCGAGGGCGTGCCTCAGACCAGGTTCAAGAAGATCGGCGTGCTCGGCGCCGGCTTCATGGGTGCCGGCATCGCTTATGTCACCGCAAAGGCCGGCATCCCGGTCGTGCTGCTCGACCGCGACGTGGAGTCGGCCGAGAAGGGCAAGGCGCATTCGGCCGGCATCATGGACGGGCTGATCAAGAAGGGCCGCGCCAAGCCGGAGGATAAGGACAAGCTCCTGTCGCTGATTTCGCCGACGGCCTCCTATGTCGACCTCGACGGCTGCGACCTCGTGATCGAGGCGGTATTCGAGGATTCGGCGGTTAAGAAGGCGGCGACCGAGCAGGCGGAAGCCGTGCTGAAGTCGTCGGCCGTCTTCGCCTCCAACACCTCGACCATTCCGATCACCGCGCTGGCGAAGAACTCGGCGCGGCCGAAGAATTTCATCGGCATCCACTTCTTCTCGCCGGTCGACAAGATGATGCTGGCCGAGATCATTCTGGGCAAGAAGACAGGCGACAAGGCGCTGGCCCGTGCCATCGACTACGTGCGCGCCATCAAGAAGACGCCGATCGTCGTCAACGACACGCGCGGCTTCTACGTCAACCGCTGCGTGCTGCGCTATATGTCGGAAGCCTACAAGATGCTGATCGAGGGCGTGCCGGCGGTGATGATCGAGAACGCCGCCAAGGCCGCCGGCATGCCGGTCGGGCCGCTGGCGCTGACCGACGAGACGGCCATCGACCTTGCCCAGAAGATCATGAAGCAGACCATCCGCGATCTTGGCGAGAAGGCCGTCGACCCGAAGCAGATGGAACTGATCGACACGCTGGTCGACAAGTTCGATCGCAAGGGTCGCAAGAACGGCAAGGGGTTCTACGACTATCCGGCGAAGCCCGCGAAGAAGAAGCTGTGGCCGGGCTTGAAGGATCTTTTCCCGCAGAAGAAGCCGGAAGACGTCGACTTCGAGGAACTGAAGCAGCGCCTGCTCGCCGTCATCGCGCTGGAAGCGGCGCGCGTGATGGAGGAGAAGATCGTCACCGACCCGCGCGAGGCCGACGTCGGCTCGATCCTCGCCTTCGGCTTCGCGCCCTATACCGGCGGCACGCTGTCCTACATCGACGGCATCGGTGCGAAAAAGTTCGTCAAGCTCGCCAAGGACTTGCAGAAGAAATACGGCGCCGAATTCAAGGCGCCCAAGCTGCTGGCCGACATGGCCGAGAAGGGCGACAGCTTCTACAAGCGCTTCGATCCTTATGCGAAGGGTGAGGGCAAGAAGGCTGCGTAGGGGCAGAACTTTCCTTTCCCGTCCAAGATAAAACAGTCGCGCGGCGTCACCCCTCTCCGACGCCGCTTCGCGGCGCCACCTCTCCCCAAAGGGGCGAGGAACCCAAGCTGGAGAAGCGCCGGCATAGCGGCAGCGGTTCCTCCCCCCTTTGGGGGGGGGGAGGTGTCACGCGAAGCGTGACGGAGAGGGGCGACGCCATAGGCGATGGCCTTGCCCTAAACGGGGAGAAGGAAAGGACAAATCCCATGTATGTCTGGTTCCGTCTCGCCCGTATGGCGCTCACCGCGAAAGCGCGCGGCCCGTATCGCATGGGCGGGGAGAGCCGGCTTGCCTTCCGCTGCCTGCCGACCGACATCGACGCCAACCTGCACCTCAACAACGCCCGCTACATGATGCTGGCCGATGTCGGCCGCATCGACATCTTCCTGCGCGCCGGACTGCTCAGGCTGGCGCGCGAGCGCGGCTGGGCGCCGATGCTGGGCGGCCTGCAGACGGTGTTCGTGCGCGAGATCCGGCTGTGGCGCCGCTTCGAGGTGGTGTCCACGGTCGAGACGTGGCAGGGCACGCAGGTGATCGGCGGCCACCGCTTCGTGCTGGAGGACGGCCGCACCGCCGCGCAGGTGCTGACCACCGCCGGCATCTACGACCGGCGCGGCAAGCGCTTCGTCGAGATGGACGAGGCGCTCGCCGCCCTTGGCCACCATATCGTGCCGCGTCCGCCGACCGAGGCCGAACAGGTGTTCATGGTCTCCCACGCCCGCCTGCGCGATCTCGCCAAGAACGGGGCCGGCAACGGGGAAGGCGGCGACGGCCCGGTCAACAACGGGTGAAAGGCGGCGCGCGGCGCTGGACAAGCAGCGTTGCGCTGCCTAAAACGGACAGGTATTTTTTCCTTTCGGAAGGCAGCCATGCTTTCGCACGACCGCGTCTGGGCGGCCATCGACGCGCTGGCCGAGCGCTATTCGCTCTCGGCTTCGGGCCTCGCCAAGCTGGCGGGGCTGGATTCGACCGCCTTCAACAAGTCCAAGCGCCTGTCGGCCGACGGGCGGCCGCGCTGGCCGTCGACCGAATCGCTGGCCAAGGTCATGGAGGCCACCGGCGCCTCGCTGGACGAATTCGTCGCGCTGGTCGAGGCCGGCGTTGCCGGCCGTACCGGCCGCCGGACGTCCGGTCGTGGGGCGCCGGTGCCGTCCTCCTTTTTCGACCATCCCCCTTTTGACAGGCCCTTGCCGCAGCAGCGGCCGACGATCCCGCTTGTCGGCTTCGCACAGGCCGGCGCCGGCGGCTTCTACGAGGATGCCGGCTTTCCCGCCGGCCATGGGCTCGACCTGATCGAACTGCCGGCGCAATCCAGCGAGACCTCCTATGCGCTGAAGGTGCAGGGCGATTCCATGCTGCCGCTCTATCGTGACGGCGACGTGCTGATCGTCCAGCCCGGCGCCACGGTGCGCAAGGGCGATCGCGTCGTCGTCAAGACGACCGGCGGCGAGGTGATGGCCAAGGTGCTGGAGCGGCAGACGCCGCAGGCCATCGCGCTTCTCTCGCTCAACCCCGCGCATGCGAACCGCGAACTGCCCATGGTCGAGATCGAATGGGTGGCGCGCATCGTCTGGGCGAGCCAGTAGAGGATGCGTCCCGCCCACGCCGCCGCTGCCGCATTAATCCTCGTGGTGATGTCTGCGGCGATCCTTGCCGGCGGCCATCGCCTCGCCGTGCCGGCGGACGAGATCGTCATCGCGCCGGAGGATATCCCGGACATGCCGGCCGCGTCGGAAACCGGCCCGGAAACCGGCATGGACGACGGGCAGGCCGGGGACGAAGCCTCGACCGAAGCGATCGAGCCGCAGCAGCCTGACGAAGCCTTGATCCGGTCCCGCGCCATCGATCCCGAATTCGTCGCCCCGCCGTCGACGGGCGCCGCGCCGCTGGAGCGCGCGGAGCCCCGCCCGCCGCTCAGCAACCTGTCGCTGGCGATGCCGCCCAAGCCGAAGATGCCGGACGAGTGGAAAGGCAAGCCCCTGTTCCAGCCGCTGGCGACCGCTGCCGGCGTCTTCCAGGCGATGGGCTACACCGTCGCCATTTCCGGCGTCGATGCCGTCATGCCGGACGAGAGCTGCACCGATGCCGCCGGCAAGGAATGGAATTGCGGCATGCGCGCGCGCAGCGCCTTCCGCGCCTTCCTGCGCGGCCGCGCGCCGATCTGCACCGTGCCGCCCGAGGGCGGCCGCGACACCATTTCCGCCGCCTGTCGCATCGGCAAGCAGGATATCGGCGCCTGGCTGGTGGCGAACGGCTGGGCGCGGGCGGCCAAGGGCGGCCCCTACGGCAAGGCCGAGGAGGTCGCGCGCAAGGAGCACATGGGCATCTTCGGCGCGGCCCCCGATCTGTCGAACCTGCCGCCGGAGCCGCCGCCGGTCGAGGCGCCGTTAATGGACACGCCCGAACCCTCGCCGTCGATCCTCGACCTGTCGGGCGAGCCGCCGCCCCCGTCTACACCGCCGCCGGCTACGCCAGGCTTCCCGCCAGCGCCCGCTCGATGAGCGCGCGCGTCTCGCCGACGCCGTAGAGGGCGGCGAAGGAACCGAAGCGCGGGCCTCGCTCCTGGCCGATCAGCACCTCGTAGATCATCTGGAAGAAGGCGACGGAGACGCCGGGGCCGCCCTCGGGCGCCTGCTTGGAGTGGTCCTGGTAGCGCTCGATCTTGCGCGCGACGTTAAGCGCGGCGTTCTGGATCGCCTCGCCGTCGGCGTCGGCTGGCAGCGCGGCCAAGGCAGCGGCCAGCTTCGCCAGCGCATCGCGCTCGACCTCGTCCGGCGCGCGGTACTTCTTCTGCGGCTTCACGAAGTCGTCGAAGTAGCGGATCGCGTAACCGACCAGCCGGTCGAGCTCGGGATTGGTGGCCGCCGTCACGCCCGGCGCGTAGCGCGAGATGAAGCCCCAAAGCACGTCGCTGTTCTGCGCATTGGAGGCGCTGACGAGGTTGAGCAGCAGCGCGAAGCTCACCGGCAGGTCGATGGCCGGCGGCTGGCCGTCGTGCATGTGCCACACCGGATTGCCGAGCCGGTTCTTCCAGTCCTGCTTCGGATAGGCCGACAGGAAGGAATAATATTCGTCCACCGCCTTCGGGATAACGTCGAAATAGAGCTTCTTCGCTTGGCGGGGCCGCTGGAACATGTAGAGGCCGAGGCTCTCGGTCGGCGCGTAGGTCAGCCATTCGTCGATGGTCAGCCCGTTGCCCTTCGACTTCGAGATCTTCTGGCCGTGCTCGTCGAGGAACAGTTCGTAGACGAAATGCTCGGGCGCGCGGCCGCCGAGGATGACGCAGATCTTGTCGTAGATCGCCTGGTTGGTCTGGTGGTCCTTGCCGAACATCTCGAAATCGACGCCGAGCGCCGCCCAGCGCATGCCGAAGTCCGGCTTCCACTGCATCTTCACCGCGCCGCCGGTGACCGGCAGCGTGGTTTCCGTGCCGTCCTCGTCGTCGAAGGTGATGGTGCCCGCCTTGGCGTCGACATGCTTCATCGGCACGTAGAGCACGCGCCCGCTCTTCGGCGAGATCGGCAGGAAAGGGCTGTAGGTCGCTTGCCGCTCCGGGCCGAGGGTCGGCAGCATCACCTTCATGATGGCGTCGTACTTCTCGACCGCGCGCAGCAGCATCGCGTCGAAGCGGCCGGACTTGTAATAGTCGGTGGCGCTGGCGAACTCGTAGTCGAAGCCGAACGTGTCGAGGAAGCGCCTCAGCATCGCGTTGTTGTGGTGGCCGAAACTCTCGTAGTCGCCGCCGAACGGGTTCGGCACGACGGTGAGCGGCATGTGCAGGTAAGGTTCGAGCGCCGCGCGATCCGGTACGTTGTCCGGGATCTTGCGCATGCCGTCCATGTCGTCGGAGAAGCACAGCAGCCGCGTCTTCACCTTGTCTTCGGTCAGCACCCGGAAGGCGTGCCGCACCATCGTGGTGCGTGCCACCTCGCCGAAGGTGCCGATATGCGGCAGGCCGGACGGGCCGTAGCCGGTCTCGAACAGAATGGTCTCGGGAAAGCCCGTCTTCTCGTAGCGTTTGACGATCTTTTTCGCTTCCTCGAACGGCCAGGCTTTGCTCTCGGCTGCGGCTGCGAGGATTTCGGGCGAAAGGTCGATCATGTTGGATCGCGTCATGAAGCTGGTCCTACGGGGAAGAAAGGCCGCTGACGGCGGCACGAGGCATGCTCTATGCGCGCGAGCCTTAAGCGTCAACGGCAGGAGGCTTTTTCCTTGCGGCGTTGCCGGCGCCTTCCTACCTTGCCGGCAACGCAACGAGGGAAAACCATGCCTGTTCCGACGACCCATGAAGCGCTGATCTACCTGATGGTGATCGCTTCCGCCTCCGACCGCGAGATGTCCGACGCGGAGCTTGGCCGCATCGGCGCCGTGGTGCGCAGCTGGCCGGTTTTCGAGGATTTCGATGCCGACCGCATCATCGACGTGGCGCAGGATTGCCAAAGGCTGTTGAACGACACTGAGGGGCTGGAGGGCGTGCTCGACCTCGTCGCCGACGTGCTGCCGGCACGGCTGAGGGACACCGCCTATGCGGCTGCCTTCGAGGTGGCCGCCGCAGACCTCGAGATGCGGTTGGAGGAAGTGCGCGTGCTCCAGTTGATCCGCCGCCGGCTCGATCTCGACACGCTGACGGTGGCGGCGATCGCGCAGGGCGCCAAGGCCCGCCACCGCACCCTGACGTAGCCGGTTGCCGACCGCTCAGTAGAAGCTGACCGGAAAGTAGCGCAGATAGAGTTCGGCGAAGGTGCCTTTCACCGAGATTTGTTGCAGCGCATAGTCGAAGGCCGCGGCAAGGGCGGAATTGTCGGCCTTGACGGCGATCGAAAGCCCCGTGCCGAGATATTCCGGCGCGATGTAGGGGCCGCCGGCGAAGTGGCAGCAATCGGCCGAGTCCGAGCCGTCGAGCCAGAAGGAAAGGCGCATGCCGTCACCGAAGGCGGCGTCGAGCTTGCCGGCCTTGAGGTCGGCGTAAAGCTCTTCCGGCTTGGCGTAGGTCGCGACCTGCACCTTGCCGAAATCGTCGCGCAGCAGGCGTTCATGGCCGCTGCCGGCGACGACGCCGATTTTCTTGCCTTGCAGGGAGGCGTAGATCGGCTCAGCGACCGGCTTGGCCTTCGGTACGACGAAACGCGCCGGAAATTGCAGGTAGGGACGTGAAAAGGCGTATTTCTCGCGTGTCTTGGCCGTCACCGCGATGCCGGCCAGGATGGCTTCGCCCTCGCCCTTTTGCAGCGCCGCGTCGAGCTCGTCCCACGGCAGCGCCTGGATCTCGCATTTGGCGGCAAGGCCGAGCTCGGCGCAGATCGCCCGCGCCAGGTCGATGTGCAGGCCCGACAGGCGGCCGCTGCCGTCGAGGAAATTGAACGGCGGAAAGTCCGTCGTGGTGAGGAAGCGCAGGCGCGGCATGGCCGCCAGATCGGGCTTCGCCAGCCGCTCCTGCGAGTCCCACAGGATGGGCGCCTGCGGTCCCGCTGCGGTTGCCGGCCCTGACACGCCCGGCAGGCTTGCGCCGAGGCAGAGCGCGCCGGCATAGATCAGGGCAACGGCAAGGCGGCGCAAGGTCACGCGAGGTTCTCCATCGACCCCGAGCTTGTCTTATGAAAACGGCGAGATCACAACGGATTTCGGTTTCCTCGGTGTAAATAAAAGCTATTCTCGGGTTGTATCGACTGCCGCGCGAGGGGTTGCGGGGCAGACGGCCGTGGGGGCGGCCGGAGGAGGAGGGAGCCGTCGCTGAACATCACGGCGGCAGGACGGGGGACGGCGAGCCATCATGGGCTCATACGAATTTCCGGGCGGGGAGGGGCTCCCGCACGGATCGCCAGGCTATCCGCTGAGTGATCCGGCCGCCGCGGTCGGGCCGGATTATGGCGTGCTGCTGGCGGAGGTCTTTTTTCCCGAACTGGTCGAATGGCGCGGCGTGCTCGCCAGGCTCGGCGTGCCGCCGCAGACGGCCTACGAGGTCGCCGCGCGTGCCCATATCGAAGGCGGCGACTTCGCCGCCGGCCTTGTCGACTGCGGTATCGACCAGGGGCGGCTGGTGCGCGCGATGGCGGCAGACCTGGGAATCGCGGCGGCCGAGCAGGTCGATCCCGAGCGGCTGATCGTCAGCGACGCGCATGCGCTGGTCCTGCTGCGGCGTCATGGCGGCCATGTCCCGGTCAAGCTTTTCGAGAAGGGCGGGGACGTCTCTTTCCTCATCACGCCCGAGCGCATCCGCCTCGGCGTCGTGCGCGAGCGCGTGCGCGCCAGCCCGGCCTTGGCCGGACGGCTGAAGATCGTTCCGGCGGCGGCACTGCGCGGTGCGGTGCTGCAACGCACGCGGCCGTTTCTGGCCAGGAACGCGGTCGGCCGCTTGTTCGAGCGCCTTCCCCAGATGTCGGCTCGTGTCGTCGCCCAAGCGTGGCAGGGCATCATCGTCGGCTTCGTCATGACGGCCATCCCCGTCGGGCTCGTGCTCATGCCCTTGCAGATGCTGGCCTTTCTCCACGCCGCCGCCACCTTCTTCTTCTTCGCCTGCGTGGCCCTGCGTTTCGCTGCGGTGGCGGCGCCCAGGCCGCGGATCGAGCGACCGAAACTCGGCCTGCCGCCGCCGAACGCACCGCTTTTTTCCGTGCTCGTGGCGCTCTACAAGGAGGCCGAGGTGGTGCCGCACCTGCTGGCCGCGCTCGATCGCCTCGTCTGGCCGCGCGAGAGGCTGGAGATCAAGCTGGTCTGCGAGGCCGACGATGCCGCCACGCTCGCCGCCATCCGCGCGCACGCGCTGCCGGCGCATATGGAGGTCGTCGAGGTGCCTCCCGGCCAGCCGCGCACCAAGCCGAAGGCGCTCGCCTATGCGCTGCCGATGACCGGCGGCGAGTTCGTCGCGCTCTACGACGCCGAGGACCGGCCCCATCCCATGCAACTCGTGGAGGCTTGGCAGCGCTTCCGCAGCCATGGCCCCGACCTTGCCGTCGTGCAGGCGCCGCTGGAAATATCCAACCGCCATGCCGGCATGATCGCGCGCATGTTCGCCTTCGAATATGCCGGCCTGTTCAGGGGGCTGCTGCCCTGGCTGTCGAGCCGGGGCCTCGTCCTGCCGCTCGGCGGGACGTCCAACCATTTCCGCGGCCTTATGTAGCAAAAGCACCAACATTCCCACTGCCGCGCCCTAGTGGGTTCCCATAAAATCCGAAGCATGGGAACACTGTCTCGCGCCACCGATTTCAGCCACACCGTCAACGGGCTTTTGCAGAAGCGCGCCGATCTCTTCAACGAAGCCGAGCGGCTACGCGACCGCCTGGCAGAGATACGGAACGATCTTGGCGCAATTGACCGGACGCTAGGCGTACTCGGCTATGCGGGCGATCTGGACGCTGCCATGCCGCGCCAAAAGCGGGAAGTCATCTTCGGACGCGGCGAGCTATCGAAGGCGATTTATGGCGAGCTACGGGAAGCGACAGGGCCGCTGTCCAGTCGTGACATAGCCCGCGAGATTGTCGCCATGCGCGGCGAGGACGCGCGGGACAGGAAATACCTGTCCGATCTCACGAAACGTGTCAGCAAGGCGCTACGGTCGATGCGCGAGGACGGCAATGTGCGGAGCGCTACCGACGCGAAGGGGAATGTGGTGTGGGAGCGGCGTTAGCCGTATCCGATACCTAACCGGGCGAGTGCGTCTTCTTCTATAGCGGAAAGGGCCGCACCCAATTTGCCGTCTAGATCATCCAAGCCCTTGTAAGCGTCTTTCCGGTCGCGGATGACTAGAACAACAAGCAAACGCTCGCGGAATATATGGTAGATGATTCGATGCTCGCGCCCAGCCTTCACGCGGAAGAAGTCCGGGTGCCCTTGAATCTTCTCCACCCCGCGCGGGCGGGGCGTCTTTTGCAGACTTTCGAGAGTATCAAATACTAAACGCTGAATCTCGCGCGTAAGCTTTTTGATCTCCCGCCGTGCGGCGGGAGAGAATACGATTTCCAGTTCCAATGGAGGGCTCCCCCCGGTTGTTTGGAGTTAGTCAAACCCTAACTCCTTTTTGAGTTGCGACATAGGCGTTCCTCCCTCTTTCAAGAACTCGCGCAAGGCTTTGCGCGCTTTCTCGCTGTCTCTTTTCGCTTCCAACTCGGCCAGCGATTGCAGAAGCTCCATTGAAATGATTGCAACAGTTCGCGAATGTTTCCGCACTACCACAGGGTTGCCGTGGTATGCCGCGTCGAACACCTCCGAGAATTTGCTGCGAGCCTCCGACGCGGACATTTCTCGCATAGCATTGGCAGACATGGTTTCTCCTTTGCGGGTTTTTTGTACGCTTTGTACGCTTTGTACAAAACGGCGTCAAGAGTGCGATCAAAACGGAAACAAGAAGTAAACGTTCCGCTATTCCGATCTCTGCCAGTATCCAGCCCAAATGCGGCTCACAGGATGATTGAGCGAACCGCCAAGCAAGGCGAAGGCGTTGCCACCATTTGAGCGGCGGCGGTGATCTTCCAGCCAAGCGGCATGGTTGGCATACTGGTAAAGGTACTTGTGCGACACGAAATGGTGCTGCCCGCGCACCATGCGGCGAAGGCGGCTGAAATAGCTCTCGACCATGTTGGTGTGCTTGCCGTGGCCGTCGCTGTAGGAAACGCTGTGGTTGATCCTGGTCGAAGCGAACTGCATTTCCAGCGCGTCCCAATGGGTCGCTTCGTCGGCGAAAAGCTTGGCACCGGCAACCATGCGAGCGCGGGCAATGTCGACACCGTCGGCTTCGCTCATGCGAACGAATGAAAGGGTGCGCCCCGAGCGCTGGCGAAGCGCCACGACAACGCGGCGACGGTCGGACTGGTTTTCCTTCTTGCGGCGGTCAACGCGATCCTCGACGCGGTTTTCAGGGCGGACGTGGCCGCCGAAGTAAGCGCCGTCGATCTCGACTTCGCCGTCCAGCATTTCCGTCACGGTTTCAGCCGCAAGCGCCTCGCGGAGCTTGTGCGCCAGCACGAAAGCGGTCTTGTACTGCACGTCCAGATCGCGGGAGAACTGGACCGCCGACATGCCCTTGGAGCCGTTCACAAAGAGGCAGATCGCCGCCAGCAGATCGACAAAGGCGAGCTTGCGGCTGGCGAACATCGTGCCGGACGTGACGCTGAATTGAGCGTGGCAGGCAGCGCACTTGAACTTGCGACGGGTCGGAATGTCGTAATGGTCCAGGCACCCGCATTTCGGGCAAACAGGTTCGCCTTGCGTCGAAGCCCAGCGAAGGCGCTTGAACGTGTCGTAAGCCTTTCCCTCGCCACCCTCGTAAATCTCTTTGAGGGAGAGGGTGCGGCTTTCGGCGGAAAGGAGGAAATGCTGTGCCATTTGTCGTCATATCCGATACGTATGTAACGGATATAGTACATTGACGTACTAGACACAAGGGCATATGTATCGTTTGCGATACTTTTTTCGCTCTAGGTGATACATGGCCGAAAAGACAGACTATGAAGCCCTAGCGGCAAACCTCCTGAAAGCCGAGTTGAAGCGAAAAGGCGTTACCTATGCGCATCTCGTGGATAAGCTGGCGGCGATAGGCGTTGACGAAAAGGAAGTGAACGTGCGGAATAAGCTCTCTAGGGGCAAATTCACGGCGGCGTTTCTTCTGCAATGTTTGAAAGCAATTGGAGCAGATAGTTTGCGACTAACCTAATTATCGAAAAGATCGCTCTGCTTAAATTCGTTTTCTAAAACTTGTTGCACGGAAACGATGACGTAGCTTTCGCTTACGACCTCGTTATCGAATCCGTAGTTTACTTCATGCTTGACTAAGCACCGCAGGGCATCGCCCGGCCTAACGTCGATCCGTCTAGTTTGAAATTGCTCTAGCCACTGGGCATCTTCTATCTTGCCACGGATTGATCGCTTTCCATGCCTGAACTCCCATTGAGATGCACCAAGATAATCCGGACGCTTGACGGCTAAAATCATTGGTGCCGGCGGTGATGAGATGGTTTCGCGAATTGCGAGTTGTTCAATATCGAGATCATCCCAAGCCATGCCCACAGTGAAATCGGAACTGCCGGCATCCGAGATGTACTTGACGCGGTCATGAGGATTGAGCGGAGAAAGAGCGCGCGCAACGTCCTTTGTACTCTCTAGCAGTTCTGCCGCGCTAGGCACCCCGTAGGCAGGAATGCGGCGAACTTCTGTTTGATGCGCCAATTCCAGAATCCGCTTACGAAGATCGCTTAGAGAACCAGGGCGGCCGCGTTCCTCCGAATTGTTTACCCATTCGATAAAAGCGTATTTGGACGCCAGCAAATAGCGTCCAACCATGGGTTTCCAATCTAGCTCGTAAAGCGCCTGGTCCTCAGTCGCGACAAGCTTGTCGCGGAGCCAAACTTTGATTGATCCGCTTTCGATGTCCTCCAGCAGAAGGAGAGGTTCGATGGACGGATCGATTGACCGAGCTAACGTTTTGTCGAGGCGTTCAAAGGCGCTGATAAGGCCGTCCAAGGCTTGGAAAACGCGCTGGGGCCGTTCCATCGATTTATCGAAATCGATGTAAATCGCGAAATCGGCATCCGGTGGTGGAGGTGGTGCCGAACTTGATAAATTCACTGTTGCCATCACCGCGATTCTAACCCGCTTTTGGTGCTTTTGCTACATAAGGCCGCATTTCCGCCGCGCCGCACTTGACGAGGTTGGCGGCTGGGATCCGTTCAACGTCACCGAGGACGCCGATCTCGGCGTCAGGCTGGCGCGTTTCGGCTACACGGCCGAGACGATTTCCTGCCCGACTTACGAGCCGGCACCGACGCGCTTCGGCGTCTGGCTGCCGCAGCGCACGCGCTGGTTCAAGGGCTGGTCGCAGACCTGGCTGGTGCATATGCGGGCGCCGCGCCGCCTTGCCGCCGACCTCGGCTGGCGCTCTTTCCTGGTGGCGCAGGTGCTGTTCGCCGGCATGCTGGCCTCGGTCATGCTGCATCCGCTGCTGCTTGCCACCTTCGCCATGATCGTCGTCGACCTCGTGACGCGTACCGAGCCGATCGGCACGGCGCGCTCGCTGCTGCTCCTTGTCGATGTCGTCAACATCGGCTGCGGCTACGCCTCCTTCCTGCTGCTCGGCTGGCAGACATTGACCCGGCGGGAACGCAGCGGTTTCTGGAAAGTGGTGCTGGCGACGCCGCTCTACTGGGCGATGATGTCGGTCGCCGGGTGGCGGGCGGTCTGGCAACTGTGGCGCCGCCCGCATTTCTGGGAAAAGACCCCGCACGAACAGTTCACAGCCGATCCCTGAGCGGGTGGTCGGCGGCTCAGCTCAGCGGTTGCGGTCCATGCCGCGCAGGAACTGGTCGAACACCGAACACATGTTCTTCTCGTAGTCGTCGCGCTGCTGGCGGCCGGTCTCGAACATCTTGCCGAAGATGTCGTCGTAGGGGTTGCGTGGCCTGCCGCCGGGATTGGCCGGCTCGGGGTCCGGCTGCGGTGCCTGCCGTTGCCGTGCCTGCCCGCTCTGCTGGCCGCCGCCCATCATGTCCTCGAGGATCTTGCCCCAGGGATTGTCGCCGAGGGGGTTCTGGCCTTGCTGCGCGCGTCCCTGCGGCGCCTGCCTCTGCTGCGGCGCGGGCTGACCGCCCATCATGCCGCCGCCCTGCTTCATCATCTCCTCGATGATCTGGCCGAGTGGGTTGTTGGCGCTGCCGAAGCCGCCGGCCTGGGCGCTCTGCATGCCAGCCTGCGGCATCTGATTCGTCGTCTGCTTGAACAGGCCGCCCATCAGCATCGAGGCGATGACCGGCAGCATCTGCTGCAAGACCTGGCTGCCGATGCCGGTGGCCTGCGCCGCCTGCGCGGCCACCGCGCGCGACAGGTCCTTGGAACCGAACAACTGGCCGAGCACGTCGTTGCCCTGGTTCACGCCCTGCTGCGAGAAGGCCTGATTCGCGTTCTCGAAGAACTGGCCGTACTGCCCGCTGGCCAGCGCGTTCATGAAGCCGCCGAGGCCCTGGGCATCGGATGTGCTGCGCTTCAGACCCTGGCTGAAGGCCGGCAACAGCGCTTCCACCGCAAGCTGCGCCTGCTGCTGGGAAAGATTGAACTGCCTTGCCAGAAGTTCGAGGCCCTGGCCGTTCTGGGCCTGCGCCAGCATGTCGAACAAGGGCATCATCGCTATTCCTCCCGGCGATCCGATAGCGCCAGCCTAGAGTGTTTTGGCAACGGATTGAAGGGCTACTGGTACAGGAGGTAGCGGGAGAGGGTGGACGCGACGGTATGTTGCCTGAAGCCTCCACCCAGCGTTGCCGGACGGTCGCCGCCGCGCCCTGCTTACGCCTATGTCAGCCGGGCCGGGAACGATAATGACGTTTTGTTTCAGATTGATCCAAACCGTTTTGAATCAATTCCCCGCCCGGACCTTTCCGATTTGCATAGAAGCGGATGCTAAAACGATGGTGGCGGCGGCATCAAGGAGAGACAATGCAGACTGATTTCGCCGTCGTGCGGCAATATCTCGAAGGCGCGTGGCTTCACGTGCACGGTGACGACGAGCTTGCGTGCCAGTTGCGCGAGGCGCTTGACCACCTGATCGAGCGGGTCGCCGTAGCCGAATGCAGCCGGCCCCAGCGTCGCGCCGAAATCCTGCACTTTCCCAAGCGCGCGCAGCGGTCCTGACCCGCTGCCGGATCGCCGTCAGTAGGCGTATTCGAGGAAGACCGGCTCGATCGAATCGCCCCAGCGCATGTGGTAGGCGCTGAGCATTTCCTCGGCGCTGGTGGTGCCGCGCGCCACCACTTCCTCCAGCGTCGACAGGAACGACGTCTCGTCATAGCCGTCGCGGTTCAGCCGATGGCGTCGCTTCAGCCCGTCGCGCGAGATCGCAAGCACGTCGCGGGCGACTTCGCGCAAGGTGGTGTTGCGGAACGGCGCGGCAATGCCTTTTTCGGGCACCGCGTCGCGCATGGCGAGCGTCTCGGCATAGGTCCAGTCGGCCGTCAGCGCCTCGATGGCGTCGAGCGCTGCCTCGTCGTAGAGCAGGCCCACCCAGAAGGCGGGCAGCGCGCAGATGCGCCGCCACGGTCCGCCGTCGGCGCCGCGCATTTCCAGGAAACGCTTCAGCCGCACGTCGGGGAAAAGCGTCGACAGGTGGTTTGCCCAGTCGCCCATGGTCGGCATGCCGTCCGGCACCTCCTTGCGGGCGGCCCCGGCCATGAACTGACGGAAGGTCATGTGCGTCATGTCGTGATAGCGACCGTCGCGGATGACGAAATACATCGGCACGTCGAGCGCCCATTCGACATAATCGGCAAAGCCGAAATCGGGCGAGAAGCAGAATTCCAGCATGCCGGAGCGCTGGTTGTCGGTATCGCGCCAGATGTCGCCGCGCCACGACAGGAAGCCGTTCGGCTTGCCTTCGGTGAAGGGCGAGTTGGCGAACAGCGCCGTCGACAAAGGCTGGAGCTTGAGCGACACCTGCATCTTGCGCCGCATGTCCCGCTCGCTCTCGAAGTCGAGGTTCACCTGGATGGTGCAGGTGCGGTACATCATGTCGAGGCCCTTGGTGCCGACCTTGGGCATATAGCGCGTCATGATCTCGTAGCGCGACTTCGGCATCTTCGGCGTCTCGGCAAGCGACCATTTCGGGCTGCCGCCGAGGCCGAGAAAACGGATGCCGAGCGGTTCGGCGATCTCACGCAACTGGGCGAGATGCGCGTTGCCCTCGCGGCAGGTCTGGTGGATCGTCTCCAGCGGCGCGCCCGAAAGCTCGAACTGGCCGCCCGGTTCGAGCGAAATGGCGCCCTGTCCGGTCGGCTCGACAAGGCCGATGATGCGGCCGTCGTCGATGATCGGGTCCCAGCCGAGCTTTTCCTGCATGCCTTCCAGAATGGCGCGGATGCCGCGCTCGCCGCCGTAAGGCACCGGGGCGTTGCCGTCGGTGTAGAACGGGAATTTCTCATGCTCGGTGCCGATGCGCCATTTGTCGCGCGGCTTGTTGCCGGCGGCGAGATAGCCGACGAGTTGGTCGAGGCCTTCTATCGGCTGATTGTCCGTCGTGTCGCGCGCCATGTAACCTCTTCTGGCGTCCTGTCGGGAGCGCCCCGCTCACTAGAGCATGTCTCCCGAAAGTGGGAACTGGTTTCGGGACAAAGACATGCGTAAAATCAGGAATCTAAAGCGTGCCGGGCGAATCCGGAAGATCGCGGCACGCTTTAGCGGCCTCAGGCCGCGGCGGCTTGATGGACGATAGCAGGCCGCGCGATCAAGCAAAATTTGCTGAGCCATGCGTCAACGGAGTTGAATGTTTGTCCGGGCGCAAACGCGATGGCGGCAAGACCCTGTCGTGGGCAGGGAACGGGCTACCAGTCTCCGGCGGTCGCCTGGATGACGGCGAGTGCCGCCACCGCCGCCGTATCGGCGCGCAGGATGCGTGGCCCGAGCGGGATGGCGGTGACGAAGGGCAGCGCGCGCAGCATCCGTCTTTCGTCGTCCGAAAAGCCGCCTTCCGGCCCGACCAGCAGACCGAGTTTTTTCTCCGTCAGCGCCTTCAGGGCGGGCAGCGGGTTGTTGGTCGAGGCGTCCTCGTCGCAGAAGATTAGCCGCCGCCCGGCATCCCAGCCAGCCAGCAGCCGGTCCAGCTTTTCGGATTCACGAACCTGAGGCACCGCCAGGATGCCGCATTGCTCGGCCGCCTCGACGACGTTGGCGCGCAGGCGCTCGATACCGGGCTTCGCCACCTGCGTATGCTGGGTCGCGACCGGTTGCAGAACGCCGGCGCCCATTTCCACCGCCTTCTGCACCAGGTAGTCGAGCCGCCCCTGTTTCAGCGGCGCGAAGCAGTAGACGAGGTCCGGCAGCGGCGGCTGCGGCCTTTGCTCCACCAGAACGGTCAGCCGCACGGCCTTTTTGGTCCGGCCGGCAATCGCCGCCGACCACTCGCCGTCGCGGCCGTTGAACAGAAGGACCTCGGCGCCGTCTGCCAGCCTCAGCACGTTGGTGAGGTAATGGCTCTGCTGCGGATCGGCCTCGAGCTCAGTCCCGGCGGCAAGGTCGTGCGGCACGAACAGCCGCTGCATTCTGTAATTGGCGCGCATGGCCGATCCATGCGGCAGGCGACGAGCGCGGTCAAGGGCGGCTGATGCCGGTCGGTCAAGCCGGACGCTTGAACGCCTTGCGCTCGGCTTCGATCCTGGCGCGGCAGGTGCAGCCTTCGAGATGGTCGTTGACCAGCCCCATCGCCTGCATGAATGCGTAGACCGTCGTCGGCCCGACGAAGCTCCAGCCGCGTTTCTTCAACTCCTTGGAAATGCGCACCGAGACGGCCGTGGTCGGGTTGGCGCGGATATGCGCGAGATCCACCACCGCCGGCCGTTCCTCCGCCGTCGGCTCGAAGCGCCAGAAGAAGGCCGCCAGCGAACCGGCCTCGTCGGCCAGTTCGCGCGCCCGTTTCGCGTTGTTGATGGTGGAGACGATCTTGCCGCGATGGCGGATGATGCCGGCATTGGTCAGCAGCCGCTCGACGTCAGCTTCGGTGAACCTCGCCACTCGGTCGAAGTCGAAGCCGTCGAAGGCTTCGCGAAAATTTTCGCGCTTGCGCAGGATGGTCAGCCAGGAAAGGCCCGACTGGAAGCCTTCCAGGCAGATTTTCTCGAACAGCCGCCGGTCGTCGGCCACTGGCCGGCCCCATTCATTGTCGTGGTAGGCGAGGTAGTCCGGCAGGTTGCCGGGCCAGGCGCAGCGCACCGCGCCGTCGGGTCCGGTCATCAATCCTGTTGCGTCGCTCATGCTCTATCCATTGGTTAACCGGCCATGCCACGGCTTTACGGCCGCTTTACCAGATTCCTGAACCGGCCGGTAACCGTACCGGAAGGTTTACTGACAAAGCGGCATTTTACTGAATTCGATTCACTTTTCGGTTTCCCTCACGCGCCACCATGGCGGCAGGCGAAGGGGCGGGACACCCGTTTCCCGCCGTCCAGACGATCGTGTTCGAGAGTACGTCCCGATGATGAGATTCCTTTTGCCGCTCGCCGGCGTCGCCGCCCTGCTGGCGGTCCCGGCCAACGCCAACGACCGCTATGCCGAGCGCCCGCCGGTGGTGGTCAGCCCGGACCTCTCGGCGCCGTGGGTGCTGCAACTTCAGGGCGCGCCGCGCGTTATGCGCCAGAGCCGGCAGGCGGTGGAACAGCCCCGTCTGCGCCAGCGCCGGCAGGCCGTGCGGCAGGCGGAACCGGACCAGACCCGCACAGCCGCCGTGCCGCGCCCCGCCGCAGGACAGAATCGGGCGCGCCGCACCATCATGGTGCCGAAGCAGATGAACCCGATCTACCTGCCGCAGGAAGTCGCCTATGACGGGAAGGAAAAGCCGGGCACCATCGTCATCGATACGCACCAGAACTTCCTTTATCTGGTCGAGAAGAACGGCAAGGCGCGGCGCTATGGCGTCGGCACCGGCAAGCCGGGCTTCGAATGGGCCGGCACGCATAAAGTCACCGCCAAGCGCGAATGGCCGGATTGGCGCCCGCCGGCGGCGATGATCAAGCGCGAGGCCGCCAAGGGCCGTTACCTGCCGACCTTCCTGGCCGGCGGCATCGAAAATCCGCTCGGCGCGCGCGCGCTCTACATCGGCACCACCGAATACCGCATCCACGGCACCAACCAGCCCTGGACGATCGGCGGCGCGGTGTCGTCTGGCTGCATTCGCATGCGCAACGAGGACGTCGTCGATCTTTACGAGCGCGTGCCGGTTGGCACGACGGTCGTCGTCATGTAGATTCCTGGGACAACGGGGGACGGGCCGTGTGGGGACATGGCCGGTCACGAAAGGGCAGCCGGGCAACCGCGCTGCCCTTTCGCTTTGCACTGGCCCGCCGGACGCAGTATTTGTGCGTCGCACAAGAGGCAGTGCTGTTCGCATTCGTGCCGCCACGACAGGGCGGGCGATGCTAACACCACGGCCGGACAGCCGCGGAGAATCGATCCATGTCCCTTCCAGACGACAGCCGCTATCTGAAAGGCGGCCCCGTCGCCCAGCGCATCATCGCCGCCGTGCGGCGCGACGCCGAAGAAGCACGGGCCGACGGTTTTCCACCGAAGCTGGTGTCGATCACCGTCGGCGACGTCGCGGCGGTGGATGTCTATGTCCGCAACCAGCGCGCCAAGGCGGCACTTGCCGGCATCGATTTCGAGGAGCGGCGCTTTCCCGCCGACCTGACGGCGGCCGAACTGGAAGCCGCCATCCAGGGCATGAACGCCGATCCGCGCATCACCGGCATCATCGTCCAGCGTCCGGTGCCGGTCCATATCCCGATCAAGGCGATCCAGGCCGCCATCCATCCGCTCAAGGACGTGGAGGGCATGCACCCGGCCTCGATCGGCAACATCGTCTACAACCAGCTCGACCTCGCGCCCTGCACGGCCGCCGCCTCCGTCGAACTGCTCAAGGAAACGGGCCTCGACCTGAAAGGCCTGGAGGTTGTCGTGGTCGGCCATTCCGAGATCGTCGGCAAGCCGATCGCTTTCCTGCTGATGAGCGAAGGCGCCACGGTAACGGTGTGCCACCACATGACGCGCTCGGTGGCCGCGCATGCGCGCCGCGCCGACGCGCTGTTCGTGGCGGTCGGCAAGCCGCGCCTTATCAAGGCCGATATGGTCAAGCCGGGTGCTGCCGTCATCGATATCGGCATCAACACCGAGATCGGCCCCGACGGCAAGGAACGCATCGTCGGCGACGTCGACACCGACAGCGTCAAGGACGTCGCCTCCTGGATCACGCCGGTGCCGGGCGGGGTCGGGCCGCTCACCGTCGCCATCCTGCTGCGCAACACCATGGTGGCGCTCAACCGCCAGCGCGACCTCTATCGTGCGACGTATGGGGTGGCGGACAGTGGCGTGAGGTTGGCTGCGGAATAGCTGGCTGGGTGCGTCCTTCGAGGCTCGCCCACAAATGCTGATGCCTGGACCGGCAACGGCCAAGTAGGCTCGCACCTCAGGATGAGGATCGTTGGCGCCAAGAATCGTCTCTCTGTTGTGACCATCACCTCAGTACAAGGGCCGTTTGCGCCGACCATCCTCATCCTGAGGTGCGAGCCCGCACGGTCGGTTCCATCTTGCTGCTAACATTTCGCTGGCGAGCCTCGAAGGACGCACCGACTACTCTGCCGCCATGGCAGTCGTCGGTCCCGCCATGCCCTTCGGCCGCTCCCCGCCATAGGCCCAGTCGAGCAACTGCACTGTATGCACGACCGGCATTTTCGCCGCCGAGGCGATCTGGGTGATGCAGCCGATGTTGCCAGTGGCGACCAATGCGGCCCCCGTCGCCTCGATGTTCTTCACCTTGCGGTCGCGCAGGCGCGCCGAGATTTCCGGTTGCAGCATGTTGTATGTGCCGGCCGAGCCGCAGCACAGATGTCCTTCGCGCGGCTCCTTCACCACGAAGCCGGCGCGCCCAAGAAGCTCCTTGGGCTGGCGCGTGATCCTCTGGCCGTGCTGCATGGAGCAGGCGGAATGATAGGCGACCGTGATTCCCGGCTTCCTCGCCGGTTCCGGCAGGTCCAGCGTGGCGAGATATTCCGTCACGTCCTTCGCCAGGGCCGAGACTTTCGCCGCCTTCGCAGCATAGGCCGGATCGAGCCGCAGCATGAAACCGTAATCCTTGATCGTCGTGCCGCAGCCCGATGCGGTAATCACGATGGCATCCAGCCCGCCAGCCTCGGCCTCGCGCGTCCAGGCATCGACGTTGCGTCGTGCATCGGCCAGCGCCGCGTCCTCCTTGCCCATGTGATGGACCAGCGCGCCGCAGCACCCTTCGCCGCGCGGCACCACGACTTCGACGCCGAGGCGGGTGAGCAGCGACACGGTCGCCTCGTTGATGGCCGGATCGAGAACGGATTGCGCGCAGCCGGTGAGCAACGCCACGCGCCCGCGCCGCGCGCCTTTCGGCGCATGAGTGGCGGGACGGGAGACGGCAGAGGCGGCCGGCACCGCCTTCGGCGCCAGTTTCAGCATCGCGGCGAGCGGTTTCAGCGCTGTGCCCTCGAACAGGCCGGCGAAGGGCCGGCCGAGTTTCGCCAGCCTCAGCGCGGCACGGAAGCGGGCGGGGTAGGGCAGCACGAAGGCGAGCAGCGCCCGCACCAGTCGGTCCGGCAGGGGGCGCCTGTAGGTCTTTTCGATGTGGGCGCGGGCATGGTCGACCAGGTGCATGTAGTTCACGCCCGACGGGCAGGTCGTCATGCAGGCCAAACAGGAGAGGCAGCGGTCGATATGGGTGACGATTTCCTTGTCCGCCGCCCGACCGCCCTCCAGCATATCCTTGATGAGGTAGATGCGGCCGCGCGGGCTGTCGAGTTCGTTGCCCAGCGTCACATAGGTCGGGCAGGTCGCGGTGCAGAAGCCGCAATGCACGCATTTGCGCAGGATCTTTTCCGATTCCGCCACATGCGGATCGGCGAGTTGCTCGGGCGAGAAAGTCGTCTGCATGATGTCCGCCTAGGCCATGCGGCCGGGGTTGAGGATAGCCTTCGGGTCGAACTCACCCTTCAGCCGCGCTGAAAGGGCGGCGAGCGCCGGCGGCTGCGGCTGGAACACCGGCAGCGCCGCGCGATCCGCCGCGCTGGCACGCACCAGCGTGGCGTGGCCGCCGCCGTGCTTCTTCACCAGCGCGCGCATCAGGTCGGCTTCCGGCTCGCCGCTTTCCATGCGCAGCCAGGCGAGCCCGCCCTGCCAGTCGTAGAAGGCGTCGACGGCCGTCTGCCGGCGCAACGCCATGACCATGGCGTGGCCGTCGGACGGCGCCATCGAGACGCGCCAGACTGGCCGCTCGTCGTTTCCGGCGAAGGGTGCGCAGTCGCGCACTTCGCCCCACAGCAGCCTGGACTTTTCGCCGGCGATTTCCTCCAGCGGGCCAGCATTTTTCAAGAGCGCCGTCAGCATGGCGAGTCGGGCAGTGACGGACGGCGCGAAACCCTCGACGCGCAGCAGCGTCGTGGCATCGCTGCCGAAACGGCCGCCGTTGACGCGCGCGACCGCCGGATAGGGCAGGTGCGCCGCACTTGAGACTTCCGCGTTGGAGCCCATGGCGAGCGCCATCGCGGCCACCGCCTGCTCGTCATAGAGGCCACGCACGGCAAGCGTCGTCTCGGTCTCGGCGGTGGGCAGCACCTTGAAGGTGACGTCGGTGAGAACCGCCAGCGTGCCCCAGGAACCGGCCAGCCCCTTGGAAAGATCGTAGCCGGTGACGTTCTTGACGACGCGGCCGCCCGACTTGAAGGCCTCGCCGCGCCCCGACACGGCATGGATGCCGAGGATATGGTCGCGCGCCGCGCCCGCCTTGAGCCGGCGCGGGCCGGCAAGGTTCGCCGCCAGAACGCCGCCGATGCTGCCGCGCCCCGGAGCCTCTCCGAGCAGTGGGCCGTAGTCCATCGGCTCGAAGGCGAGCTGCTGGCCGTTCTCGGCCAGCAGGGCTTCGATTTCGGCGAGCGGCGTGCCGGCCTTCGCAGAGAGAACCAGTTCGGCCGGTTCATAGAGGGTTACACCGGTCAGTCGAGAGAGGTCGAGCGTATGTTCAGCCTGCACCGGCCGGCCGATGCCTTGCTTGGAGCCGTGGCCGATGACCTCCAGCGGCGCTTCCTCCGCCAGCGCCCACTGGACGGTGGAGAGCGTTTCGGCGGCTGTGGTGGGTGTGAAGGTGGTCATGGCGCCGACCCTTTCTCCCCCCTTGAGGGGGAGATGGCTGCATGGCAGCCAGAGGGGGTCGTTGCGGCCGTGTGAGACATCAGCAAACCCCTCGACGCCTCGTCGACCCCTCCCGGCCGCTTCGCGGCTGTCCTTCGGACCCCCTCAAGGGGGAGGGGAAACGCTGGCGCTCGTATCATCAGAACCTCGGAATATCCGGGAACGCGACTTGCCCCTTGTGCACATGCATCCGTCCCAGCTCGGCGCATCGCCGCAATTGCGGAAACACCTTGCCGGGGTTGAGCAGGTGGCCGGGGTCGAAGGCGCATTTCACCCGCATCTGCTGGTCGAGGTCGGTCTCGTTGAACATTTCCGGCATCAGGTCGCGCTTTTCGACACCGACGCCGTGCTCGCCGGTCAGCACGCCGCCGACCGCCACGCACAAGCGCAGGATGTCGGCGCCGAACGCCTCGGCGCTTTCCAGTTCGCCGGGCTTGTTGGCGTCGTAAAGGATCAGCGGATGCAAATTGCCGTCGCCGGCATGAAACACGTTGGCGACGCCGAGGCCGTATTTCTCCGAAAGCTCTCTCATGCCGTGCAACACGCGCGGCAGTTCCTTGCGCGGAATGGTGCCGTCCATGCAGTAGTAGTCCGGCGAGATGCGCCCGACCGCCGGAAAGGCGGCCTTGCGCCCGGCCCAGAAGGCCAGCCGCTCGTCCTCGCTTGCCGAAATGCGGCAGGTGGTCGAACCGTTCCGGATGGCGATGGCCTCGACCTGTCCGATCAGGTGGTCGACCTCCACCGCCGGCCCGTCCAGTTCGACGATCAGCAGCGCCTCGCAGTCGAGGGGATAGCCGACCTGGACGAAATCCTCGGCCGCGCGGATGGCCGGAGCGTCCATCATCTCCATGCCGCCCGGAATGATGCCGGCGCCGATGATGTCGGCGACGCACTGGCCGCCTTGCTCGCTGGTCGGGAAGCCGATCAGCAGCGCGCGCGCCGTGTCCGGCTTCTTCAGGATGCGCACCGTCACCTCGGTGACGACGCCGAGCAGACCTTCCGAGCCGGTCATGATGCCGAGCAGGTCGTAGCCTTCGGCATCGAGGTGCCGGCCGCCGAGGCGGATCACCTCGCCGTCCATCAGCACCATTTCGATGCCCAGCACGTTGTTGGCGGTGAGTCCGTATTTCAGGCAGTGCACGCCGCCGGAATTCTCCGCCACGTTGCCGCCGATGGAGCAGGCGATCTGCGAGGAGGGGTCGGGAGCGTAGTAGAAACCCTCTTCCTCCACCGCGCGCGTGATGCCGAGATTGGTGACGCCGGGCTGGGCGACGACGACACGGTTCGGGTAATCTATCGACAGAATGCGGTTGAAGCGGCTCATCACCAGCAGCACCGCATCCTCCAGCGGCAGCGCGCCGCCGGACAGCGAGGTGCCGGAGCCGCGCGGCACGACACGGATTTTATGCTCGTTGCAGTATTTCAGCACCCGCGACACCTGCGCCACCGTTTCCGGCAGCACGACGACAAGCGGGAGTTGCCGATAGGCGGTGAGCCCGTCGCTCTCGAAGGCGCGCATCTCGTTGACCGTCTCGACGACGCCTTCGCCCGGCACGATGGCGCGGAGGTCCGCGACGATGGTCGCACGGCGGGCCATCGTCTCGCTGTCTGCCTTCGGCATGGCAAGGCCGGACATGACATATCCTTCCGTCGAACTGGTAAAAAGCTTTTACCAATTAGCGGAGCTGCATGCAAATGCTGCTTTCGGCGAATTCGGAAGCGGCGGAGCGCGTCGCATTCCGCAGCGGCAATTGGCCGCGTGGCCCTCCCATGCGGAAAGAACAGCGCGTATGGCACCGCCCCCTCTCCGTCGCGCTGCGCGCGCCACCTTTCCCCAGAGGGGCGAGGAACCCAAGCTGGAGAAGCGCCGGCATCGCGGCCACAGTTCCTCCCCCGTTGGGGGGAGGTGGCGCGCGCAGCGCGACGGAGAGGGGCAATGCGCCACAGGCGATGGCCCCCCCTTCAGTAGGTTGGCGTTACTCTCCCGCCGCCTTGCCGGTCTCCGAATGCGAATGGCGGATGCGCCTGACACCCCACCACACCGCCAGCACCGCGACCGGAACGGCCGCCGCCGTCACCGCTTCCGGCGAGAAGGCGTGGCCGAAGGCCGAGGCGCCGCCCTTGGCCAGATAGCCGATCAGGCCGACGACGTAGTAGGAGACGGCCGCCACCGACAGTCCCTCCACCGTCTGCTGCAGGCGCAGTTGCAGGCGGGCGCGGTTGTTCATGGAAGCGAGCAGGTCGCGGTTCTGCTTTTCCACCTCGACGTCCACCCAGGTGCGCAGCAGCGTCGTGGCGCGGGTGAGTTTTCGGGACAGGTTCGCCTGCCGCTCCTCGACCGAGCGGCAGGTGCGCATGGCCGGCGCGACGCGGCGCTGGAGGAAGCCCGCCCAGGTGTCGTGGCCGGGCACCGGTTCCTCGTCCAGCGCCTCCAGCCGCTCGCGCACGATGCCGTCATAGGCGCGGCTGGCGCCGAAGCGGTAGAGGCTGGCGGCGGCGTCGGCCTCGAGTTCGGCCGCAAGCTCGGTCAGGTCGGCCAGCAGTGCGTGGCTGTCGCGCGCGTCGGTGTCTTTCATCTCGCGTGTGATCGTTGCCAGCCGGTCCTCGATGCGCCGCACGCGCGCCGACAGCGACAGGGCCAGCGGCAGGCCGAGCACGGCCAGCGTCCGGTATGTCTCGATGTCGATCAGCCGCTGCGACAGCGCGCCGGTCGAGGCCGGCGTGAGCCCGCGGTCGAGCACCAGCATGCGGGTCAGCCCGTCGCCGTCCTGGCGAAAGTCGGTGACGATGGCGGCCTTGCCGTGCTCGACCAGCGAGTAGCACAGGCTGGTCGGGTCGAAATTGGCGATCAGCTTCTCGGCCGCCGGCGTCCATTTGCGGATTTCCAGCCTGATGCCGGAGATCACGGTGCCCGGCGGCGAAAAGCCGTTGCCGAAGGGGGAGTCTTCCTGCCGGGGGCCGCTCTTGCCGAGCATGCCTTCCCACAGATAGGTGGAAAATTCCGTGTGCCGCTCCCAGCGCAGCGTGCCGGTGCCCCACTTCATCGCATGGTGGCGCGCCTGCCGGTCGGGCGCGGCGATGCCGAGCCGCCGCGACAGTTCCGAGAGCACCGCATGGTCGACGCTCGATCCCGCCTCGGTCATGAAGGAAAGCTGCACCAGAACCCTTGGCCCTTCGACCAGCGGATAGGGCCGCGCATGCACCTCGCCGAGCGCGCCCGGCCGGCCCTCGTGGGTGGGAAAGCCCAGCACCGCGCCGGCGGCGCGCGGCCTGAATTCCAGATTCGATGCCTCGTCCGACACGGCCGGTCCCCCGGTTTGCCGCAGGTCCGCGACAGGGCCTTGCGTGCGACGTTCGCCTCTAAGGTCAATCGCGGCGGGAGGCAAACGCCGAATCCGGCGGTGCGAGGGCAGGAGGTTCGGCGATACGCCGAACGGTTGACCTGGAATTGGATAAATTATTTGACCAGTTGGCGGCGCTGCCTGTATTCTATGCGACAGGGCTTCATTCGCGGGCATTTCCGTTGAGCGACATCTTTTCCCGCATCGAGCATTCGCGCACGGCCGACGAGGTGATCGGCCAGATCGAGACGCTGATCCTTGAAGGCGTGCTGCGCACCGGCGACCGGCTGCCCGGCGAGCGTGACCTCGCCCAGCGCTTCGAGGTGTCGCGGCCGATCTTGCGCGACGCGCTGAAGACGCTCGAACTGCGCGGCCTGCTGGTCACCCGCCACGGCGGCGGCACCTATGTCGCCGACGTCATCGGCCAAGTCTTCTCGAAGCCGGTGATGGACCTGATCTCAACCCATCGCAAGGCGGCCGGCGACTATCTGGAATACCGCCGCGAGATCGAGGGAATTGCGGCCGAATACGCCGCCCGGCGCGCCACGCCCGACGACATCGCGCTGCTCGACGCCATCATGGCGCGCATGGACGAGGCCTACGACAGCGGCGATTTCGAGGACGAGGCCGAGATCGACGTCGAATTCCATCACGCCGTCGGCGAGTGCGCCCACAACATCATTCTGCTGCACACGCTGCGCTCGTGCTACCGCCTGCTGTCGGAAGGCGTCTTCCGCCACCGCCTGCTGGTGTTCACCTTGCCCGGCGCGCGCGAGGAACTGCTGGCGCAGCACCGCGCCATCTACATGGCCGTCAAGGCTGGCGACCCTGCCGCCGCGCGCAAGGCTGCGATGGATCACATCGCCTATGTCGAGCGCTCGATGGCCGAGGCCGAACGCACCGGCGACTGGCAGCGCGTGTCGCGGCTGAGACTGCGCCAGCGCGCCGGCGAACACGAATTGCAACGCAAACGATCCTGAACCTGGGAACCTTTCGATGAGCCTCCATCTCACCATCGACGACCTCAAGAGCCAGGCGCGCCGGCGCGTGCCGACGATGTTCTTCGATTATGCCGATTCCGGCGGCTGGACGGAGAGCACCTATCGCGCCAACGAGGAGGATTTTAAGAAGATAAAGTTCCGCCAGCGCGTGCTGGTCGACATGGACAACCGCACGCTCGAAACGACCATGATCGGCGAAAAGGTGTCTATGCCGGTGGCCCTGGCGCCGACCGGCTCGACCGGCATGCAGCACGCCGACGGCGAGATGCTGGCGGCGCAGGCGGCCGAGGAATTCGGCGTGCCGTTCACACTGTCGACCATGGCGATCTGCTCCATCGAGGACGTCGCCTCGGTGACGAAGAAGCCTTTCTGGTTCCAGCTCTACGTCATGCGCGACAAGGATTTCGTCTATAACCTCATCGATCGCGCCAAGGCCGCGAACTGCTCTGCGCTGGTGCTGACGCTCGACCTGCAGATCCTGGCGCAGCGCCACAAGGATCTGCGCAACGGCCTGTCGGCGCCGCCGAAGATGACGCCGTCAAACATTCTGGACATGGCCATCCGCCCGCGCTGGGTGATGGGTATGCTGGGCACCAAGCGACGCACGTTCCGCAACATCGTCGGCCACGCCAAGGGCGTCACCGACCTCTCCTCGCTCAAGGCCTGGACCGACGAGCAGTTCGACCCCTCGCTGTCGTGGAAGGATGTGGAATGGATCCGCGAGCGCTGGGGCGGCAAGCTGATCCTGAAGGGCATCCTCGACAAGGAGGACGCCGAGATGGCGACCAGGACCGGCGCCGACGCCATCATCGTCTCCAATCATGGCGGCCGTCAGCTCGACGGCGCGCCGTCCTCCATCTCGGTGCTGGAGGAGATCGTCGAGAAGGTCGGCGACCGCATCGAGGTGCATATGGACGGCGGCATCCGCTCCGGCCAGGACGTGCTCAAGGCGCTCTGCCTCGGCGCCAAGGGCACCTATATCGGCCGGCCGTTCCTCTACGGGCTCGGCGCCGACGGCAAGCGCGGCGTCACCAGGGCGCTGGAGATCATACGCAAGGAACTCGACATGACGCTGGCGCTGTGCGGCCGCCGCGACATCAACACGGTCGGCAAGGACATGCTCTACCGATAGGATACGCCGGCAGTTATCGAATCGGCGGAGCCTTGATGCCGGGACTTCATTTTCGCGACGCCCGCGCGCCGAAAGGCATGCGCCTCTACGCCATCGGCGACGTGCATGGCCGGCTGGATCTGCTTGCCGCCATGTACGATGCGATTGCGGCCGAAATCGCGCGCGACGGCGTGGCGGACTGGCGCATCGTCCATCTCGGCGACTATGTCGACCGCGGTCCGGATTCGAAGGGCGTGCTCGATTTCCTGATCGACAGGCGGGCGCGGGACGCCCGCGTCCTTTGCCTGTCGGGCAACCACGAGCAGGGGCTGCTCGATTTCCTCGAAGCGCCCAGCGCCACCGGCCTGTTCGTCCGTTTCGGCGGCGTGGAGACGGCGCGCTCCTACGGCGTCGAGCTGACGGCCGGATCGATCGAGGCGGGGCACTCCGCGCTGGCGGCGGCCATTCCCGCCGGCCACAGGGAATTCCTGCGCTCGCTGCCGACCTCGGCCAGCTTCGGCGATTTCTTCTTCTGCCATGCCGGCATCAGGCCGGGCACGCCGCTCGAGCGGCAGCAGGCGCGCGATCTCGTCTGGATCCGCGACGAGTTCCTGCTGCACGCCGGCCTTTACGAGAAAGTGATCGTCCACGGCCACACGCCGGGCACGGCCGTCGATATCCGGCCGAACCGGGTCAATCTCGATAGTTTTGCGGTCGGGTCGGGAAGGCTGAGCGCTCTGGCGGTGGAAGGCGGCGCCAAGCGTATCCTGGAAGCGACGGTCGAGGCCGTCTCTCAGCGCGCCGCGACGACGCCGTAGCCGTCCACGGCGAGGTGGTTGTTGGCCGCGTCGGCCGCGTAGATGCCGACGCCGCATACGACGATGGCGGCCAGCATGGCGAAGGACAGGAGGGCTGCTTTCACGGTTGTGATCCCAGGTTTTGAAGCCGTTCGCATGGCTGCACGCACGCGGTTACCAATGTGTTGAAAACGCGGCTTTTGCTTCAAGGTTTCGGCAATTGCGCGCTTCTAGGGTCGCTCTGTTTCGGCGGTGTGTCGCGCCGGCAACACCAACGGATGGTGCCGGTTGCGACGCCGTTGCAGAGCGGTCGCGCTGATAGGCTATCGGCCGGCCACAGGCCAAGCGCGAAAGACGTCGTCCACAGCGGATTTTCAGGGGCGTGGCGGATATGCCACGATTTGTCGTGCGTCCTTCGAGGCTCGCTGCGCTCGCACCTCAGGATGAGGACCGTTTGGAGAAACCTCAACAAGTGGGGCCGGTGCACGACCTCCCTCATCCTGAGGTGCGAGCGCAGCGAGCCTCGAAGGACGCACTGCTTGGTTCAGATCGCCGCCACCCAGGCACGCGCGATGGCGATGCCGCGTTCGTCGGCGTCCGCGCCGAAGCTGGCGGCGTCCGCTTCCATCGTCTCGGTCCAGTCGGGGCGTTTCTGCGCGATGAGGTCGCCGAACTTGGCGCTCCATTGCCGCACCAGCGCTCGGTCGGCTTCGAAATGGAACTGGAAGCCGTAGGTGGCGCGGCCGACGCGGAAAGCCTGGTTTTCCGCGACCGCATTGCCGGCCAGGCGCACGGCTCCCTCGGGCAGAGAGAAAGTGTCGTCGTGCCACTGGAAGGTCGGGAAGGAGGCCGGCAGGCCGCCGAGCACGGCGTCCGCCTTGGCCTCCGGTGCCAGCGACACCTTCTGCCAGCCGAACTCGCGGGCGGTGCCGATGTGGTTCTCGCCGCCGAAGGCGCGGGCGATAAGCTGGCTGCCGAGGCAGATTCCCAGCACCGCCTGCTGCCGGTCAGTGAAGGTGCGGATGAGCTTCATCAGGTCGGGAAAGTAGGGATAGGCGTCGTCGGCCAGCGCATTCTGGCCGCCGCCGAACATCACCAGCGCGTCATGGCCCGTCGTGTCCGTGGGCAGCGTGTCACCGAGATAGGGCCGGCGCAGATCGATCTCGGCATTCGCCTCGGCAAGGGCGGCGCCGACCTGGCCGAGGCCGGTCCCGTCATAATTCTCGACAATCAGTACCCGCATGACCATCCTGACAGCGTTTGGAACGCGCGAGCACTATCATGCCGGCCGGAGGCGGGCCAGCAAGGCGCGCCCGACAAGCGGAGAAAACGCTATGCCACTGCAAAACCGCGTCGATCCGTTCGGGGCGATCCACGCCGTGCCCGAACGCGGCCTGTTCACTGGCAATCGCGGCATCATCCACGATCCCGAAACGAAGACGCTGCTTCGCAAGCGCTGGGCCTTGCCGGCCTGGATCGTCTGCGAATGCACCTTCCGCGACGTGCGCCGCGAGCCGATGGGTCGCAATCGCAAGGGTCGGCCCGGCGAGCCGGACAAGGCCGGCTGGACCGAGCTGTTTTTCCTCGACGAGGTGACGGCGCTGGCGGCGGGGCATCGCCCCTGCTTCTACTGCCGGCGCGAACGGGCGGCCGATTTCCTGGCACGGTTCGGCACGGCCTTCGGCATCGAGGAACCGCGCGCGCCGATGCTGGACAAGCGCCTGCATCGCGAGCGCCTTGCCTCAGGCGGCACGCCGCACGTCATCGAAGCCGGAGAGCTTGGCCAACTGCCGGACGGTGCCATGGTGGCTGACGGGTCGCGCGCCTACGCCCTGCGCGGCGGTGCGGCGCTGCCGTGGAGCTTTGCCGGCTACGGCAAGCCGACGGGCTTCGGTTCGCTGGGGAACACGCTGAAAGTGCTGACGCCCGCCACGACGCTGGCAGTGCTCCGGCAAAGTTACCGTCCCGTATGGCATGAACGGTGACGAGAACCAGCGTCTCCGCGGGTCAGGCGCCGCCGCCCGAGAGCGCGAAACCGACGACCACGGCGGCCACGGTTGCGAAGGCCGGGTAGACGACCAGCAGGCCGGTAACCAGCGCATCGCCGAGTCCCGCGCCCTTGCGCGGCGGCACCACCGGCTCGAACGGGCCGGCAGCGCTTGCCGAGGGCGCCCGCATGCTCCCGGCGGCCGGCTTCAGCCGCGCTGCATTCCTGTCGATGATTTCGATGTCGCCCCTTGCCGCCATGGCCTGGCCCCCTTTGCCTTGGCTGGGCTTATGAGGGGCGAATATGTCGCCACCATGCCGCGAAAACGGCGAAATTGTTTCAATCCGTGTGCATTTTTGTTTCCATGCCGGGCGTGCCAAAGCGCGCACCGCAAGCTTGCCGCTGCAAACGCCATCGGCTAGGACGCTCTCGCCCGCCCGAACCTGTCACCGGGGCGCGGCGATCAAGCTGAGACAGCGGGGACCGACCATGGCCGACAAATCGCAGAAGATGCTGGCACGCCTGCCGCGCGGTTTCGTCGATCGCCATGCCGACGACATCCGCGCCGTCGAACTGATGATGGGCAGGATCAAGGCCGTCTACGAACTCTACGGCTTCGAGCCGGCCGACCAGCCGTTGATCGAATACACCGATGCGCTTGGCAAATTCCTGCCCGACCAGGACCGCCCGAACGAAGGCGTCTTCTCCTTCCAGGACGATGACGAGCAATGGCTGTCGCTGCGCTATGATCTCACCGCGCCGATGGCGCGCTTCGTGGCGGAAAACTACGACCGCCTGCCGAAACCCTTCCGCAGCTACCGTGCCGGCTGGGTGTTCCGCAATGAGAAGCCGGGGCCTGGGCGCTTCCGCCAGTTCATGCAGTTCGACGCCGACACCGTCGGCACGCCGGGCGTCGCGGCGGATGCCGAAATGGCGATGATGATGGCCGACGTTATGGAGGCGCTGGGGATTGCGCGCGGCGACTACGTCATCCGCGTCAACAACCGCAAGGTGCTGGACGGCGTGCTGGAGGCGATCGGCCTCGGCGGCGACGACAACGCCGGCCGCCGGCTCACCGTGCTGCGCGCCATCGACAAGCTGGATAAGGTCGGCCCGGAGGGCGTGCGAGACCTACTCGGCAAGGGCCGACTGGACGAGAGCGGCGATTTCACCAAAGGCGCGGGGCTGACGGCGGAGCAGGCCGACAAGGTGCTTTTGCTGACGACGGCATCCGACAGCGATCCGGCGGTGAAACTGCAGGCGATGCGGGCGGCCGTTTCCGGCTCCGCGCGCGGTGAGGAAGGCGTACAGGAACTGGCCGATATCGGCGCGATGGTCGCTGCCGCCGGCTATGACGATGGCCGCGTGAAGATCGATCCCTCCGTCGTGCGCGGCCTCGAATACTACACCGGTCCGGTCTACGAGGCCGAACTGCTGGCCGAGATTCCCAACGACGAGGGCAAGATCGTGCGCTTCGGCTCGGTCGGCGGCGGCGGGCGCTATGACGGGCTGGTGTCGCGCTTCCGTGGCGAACCGGTGCCCGCGACCGGGTTTTCCATCGGCGTGTCGCGGCTGATGACGGCCCTGAAGAACCTCGGCAAGCTCGATACCTCCGATGTCGTCGCGCCGGTGGTGGTGCTGGTGATGGACCGCGACACGGAGAGCCTCGGCCGCTACCAGAAGATGGTGTCGGACCTGCGCAGGGCCGGTATCCGGGCCGAAATGTATCTCGGCGGCGCCGGCATGAAGGCGCAGCTGAAATATGCCGACCGGCGCGGCTCGCCTGTCGCCGTCATTCAGGGCGGCAACGAGCGGGAGGCCGGCCAGGTGCAGCTGAAGGACCTGATCGAGGGCGCGAGGCAGGCCGCGGCTATCGCCGACCATGCCGAATACAAGGAGGCCCGGCCGGGTCAGGCGACGGTCGCCGAAGCCGATCTGGTCGCCGAGGTGCGAAAAATCCTCGACGCACAGGCTGCGGAGCGCGGCCGTGGGTAAGGACGCGCCGGCGCTCCCCCTCCCCCTTGAGGGGGTCCGAAGGACGGCCGCGAAGCGGTCGGGAGGGGTCGCCGCGGCCGCGCTCGGCGTTCTGTTGGTCCCTCGCGCTGCCGCAACGACCCCCTCTGGCCGCTTTGCGGCCATCTCCCCCTCAAGGGGGGAGAGTGGGCGGCGCGCATCATGACCGCCCTGCCGTCCTTCGCCGCCGACATCGCGGCGCTGCTGGCCGAGCGCGGTGCCGGCATCGCCGACGTGGCGGTCCTGCAGCCGGCCAACCCGTTCCTCGACATGGCCGGCGAGGATTTGCGCCGCCGCATCTTCCTGACCGAGAGCGAGACGGGCGAGACGCTGTGCCTGCGGCCCGAATTCACCATTCCCGTCTGCCGCGATCATATCGCCAGCCAAGCCGGCACGCCGCGCCGCTACGGCTATATCGGCGAGGTCTTCCGCCAGCGCCGCGACGGCCCGTCCGAATTCTTCCAGGCCGGCATCGAGGACCTTGGCGAACGCGATACGCCGGTCGCCGACGCGCGCTCGGTGGCCGACGCCCATGCGCTGCTGTCGCGTGTGCTGCCCGACACGCCGCTGGCCGTCACGCTGGGTGACCAGACGCTGTTCGAGGCGGTGCTGGCAGCCCTCGGCCTGCCGCGCGGCTGGCGCATGCGCCTTGCCCGCGCCTTCGGTTCCAAGGCGTTGCTGGAAGCGGCCCTTGCCGATCTCGCCGACCCGCCGCGCAACGGCGCGCTGCCGGCCCCGGTGGCGCTGCTGGCGCTGGACGGCGACACTGAGGCGCTCGCCGCCCACGTAGCCGAGGGCATGGAGCAGGCAGGCCTGCCGGCAACCGCCGGCCGCACGCCGGCGGACATTGCCCGCCGCCTCATCGAGAAGGCGCAACTGCGCTCGATCCGCCTGTCCGGCGAGGCTTTCGCCGCCCTCAAGGGCTTTCTGGCCATCGAGGCGCCGCTGGCCGCTGCCGCAGCTTCCCTCGAAGCCTTCGCCGCCGATGCCGGCCTGCTGCTCGGTCCGGCGCTGGAGACGTTCAGCCGCCGCGCCGAAGCGCTTGCCGGCCATGGCCTGCCGGTCGAGACGATCCGCTACGACGCCGCCTTCGGCCGCCCGCTGGATTATTACACCGGCCTGGTCTTCGAGATCGGCGTCGCAGGGGTCGAACGCCCGCTGGTCGGCGGCGGCCGCTACGACCGGCTGTTGACGCTGCTCGGCGCCAAGGCAGCCATTCCCGGCGTCGGCTTCTCCGTCTGGCTGGATCGCATCGCGGCGGTGCGGGAGGCCAAGTGATGATTTTGCAGTCAAGCACCCCCACTCCGCCTCGCTATGCTCGGCACCTCTCCCCCTGCCCGGGGGAGAGGAAAGAAGCCAGCTTCACGGCCGGGATTTCCTCTCCCCCGTCGGTCGGGGGAGAGGTGGTTTGCGAAGCAAACCGGAGTGGGGGTCGACTTTCAAGCGCGATGCTGGGTGGGGGTATTCTGGCCGCGACGGGCGAGGCTCTCCCATGACCGTCACTCTCGCCCTCCCTTCGAAAGGCCGGCTGAAGGAGCAGGCGCTGGAAGTGCTGGCCAAGGCCGGGTTGGCCGTCGGCCTGCCTCAGGACGAGCGCAAGTACCATGCCCGCATCGAAACCTGCCCCGGCGTCGAGGTGGTGTTCCTGTCGGCCTCCGAGATTGCCGGCGAAATCGGTGCCGGCGCCGTCGACCTCGGCGTCACCGGTGAGGACCTGGTGCGCGAGACCCTTGCCGAGTGGGAAGCGCGCGCCGAGATCGCAGCGCGGCTGGGTTTCGGCCATGCCGACGTGGTGGTGGCGGTGCCCGAGATATGGCTGGACGTCGACACCATGGCCGACCTCGACGACGTCGCCGCCGACTTCCGCCAGCGCCATGGCCGCCGCCTGCGCATCGCCACGAAATACTGGCGGCTCACCCAGCAGTTCTTCACCGCCAAGCACGGCATCCAGGTCTATCGCATCGTCGAAAGCCTCGGCGCTACCGAAGGCGCGCCGGCTGCCGGCTCGGCCGATATCGTCGTCGACATCACCTCGTCCGGCTCGACCCTGCGCGCCAATCATCTCAAGGTCTTGTCGGACGGCGTTATCCTGCGCTCGCAGGCCTGCCTCGTGACGTCGCGCAAGCAACGCGCGCCGGCTGACGAGGCGCTGATCGCCGAAATCGCTGAGAAAGTGGCGAAGGCGGTGGGCTGAAGCAGGGCGGCCCCTCCTACCATAGCGGCATTGCGCCTTCGCCTTGCGGTGCTAGTTTTCATTCCCCGCATGCGAAGGAGGAGCCCATGGCAACCGGAACCGCAACGCAGTCCATTGCAAGGACCGCTGGGAAGGCGGCCGAAACCTTCATCGCGCCGAAAGACGGCGTCGCCCATGTCTCGGGCGACCGCTCCGTGCCGCTGCTGCACAAGACGATTCCCGAGCAGTTCGCCGAGACGGCGCAGCGTCATGCCGATCGCGACGCCGCCGTCTTCCTTGGTCAGGACCGGCGCTTCACCTGGGCCGAGCTTGCCGAGACCGTCGATGCCTTCGCCGCCGGCCTTTTGGCGCTCGGGCTGGAAAAGGGCGATCGCATCGGCATCTGGTCGCCGAACCGCTGGGAATGGCTGGTCACCCAGTTCGCCACCGCCCGTATCGGCCTGATTCTCGTCAACATCAATCCGGCCTATCGGCTTTCCGAACTGGACTATGCGCTGAACAAGGTCGGCTGCCGGGCGCTGGTCACCGCCGCCAGCTTCAAGAGTTCGGACTATCTCGGCATGCTGGCGACACTGGCGCCGGAACTGGCGACAGCAGAACCGGGTAGGCTTCGGGCGAGGAAACTGCCATCTCTGGAGATCGTCATCCGCATGGGCGAGGAGAACTCGCCCGGCATGCTCAATTTCGGCGACGTGCTGGCGATGGGCGGCCGCGACGAGCACGAGAGGCTGGATGCCATCTCTGAGACGCTGAAGCCGGACGACGCCATCAACATCCAGTTCACCTCCGGCACCACCGGTGCGCCGAAGGGCGCCACGCTGACGCACGACAACATCGTCAACAACGGCAATTTCGTCACCTCCGCCATCAAGCTGACCTCGGAGGACCGGTTGTGCATCCCGGTGCCGTTCTACCACTGCTTCGGCATGTCGATGGGCTCGATGGGCTGCGTCACCAAGGGCGCGGCGATGATCTTTCCGGGCGAAGGCTTCGAGCCCGGCGCCACGCTGAAGGCCATCGAGGCCGAGCGTTGCACCGGCGTCTACGGCGTGCCGACCATGTTCGTCGCCATGCTCGATCATCCCGATTTCAAGACTTTCGACCTGTCCAGCCTGCGCACCGGCATTATGGCCGGCTCGCCGTGCCCCATCGAGGTGATGAAGAAGGTCATCTCGCTGATGAACATGCGCGAGGTCACCATCGCCTATGGCATGACCGAGACCAGCCCCGTCTCCTTCCAGTCGAGCACCGACGATCCGCTGGAAAAGCGCGTCTCCACCGTCGGCCGCATCCAGCCGCATGTCGAATGCAAGGTGGTGGATGCCGAAGGCCGCACCGCTGCGGTCAGCGAGGCGGGCGAACTGTGCACCCGCGGCTATTCGGTGATGAAGGGCTATTGGGAGGACGCGGAAAAGACCGCCGAGGCCATCGACCCGGACGGCTGGATGCACACCGGCGACCTCGCCACCATCGATGCCGAAGGCTTCGGCAACATCGTCGGCCGGGTCAAGGACATGGTCATCCGCGGCGGCGAGAACGTCTATCCGCGCGAGGTTGAGGAATTCCTCTACCGCAATCCCAAGGTTCGCGAGGTTCAGGTGTTCGGCGTGCCGGACAAGAAATACGGCGAGGAGCTTGCCGCCTGGATCGTGCTGAAGCCCGGCGAGACGAGCACCGAAGACGAGATCAGGGCCTTCTGCCAGGGCCAGATCGCCCACTACAAGATCCCGCGCTACGTTCGCTTCAAGGAAAGCCTGCCGATGACCGTCACCGGCAAGGCGCAGAAGTTCGTCATGCGCGACGAGATGAGCGAGGAACTCGGCTTGGTGGAAGAAAGGACGGCTTAGAGAGCCTTTCTTCCGGCGTCCGTCGGCGCCGCCCCTCATCCGGCTGCCGCCACCTTCTCCCCGTATAGTGACGGGGAGAAGGGTTCTCTTGTCCGATTTCGCCGATCGCCGGCTTTGCATGTAAGGCATGGGCTCGAAGGAGCGTCCCTTCTCCCCGTTTACGGGGAGAAGGTGGCGGCAGCCGGATGAGGGGCGGCGCAAGCGAATCTCGCAGTCAGCCAAAGAAAAAGGCCCCTCGCGGGGCCTTTTCCGTTTGCCGTGAGATACCGGCTCAGTCCTTCTCGAACACGCCGGTCTTGGCGACGATGCCGGCGATCGCGCCGCCGACCAGCGGGGCGACGATGTAGAGCCACAGCTGGCCGATCGCCACGCTGCCCGAGAACAGGTTCGGGCCGATCGATCGCGCCGGGTTCAGCGAGTTGCCGGAAACCGGGATGAAGCCCAGATGCAGCGCCGCCAGCGTCAGGCCGATGATGAGGCCCGCCAGCATGTTCATGTGCTTGGCGCTGGTCGAGGCCAGGATGACGAGCACGAAGGTGAAGGTGGCGATCATCTCGGTCAGGAAGACCGAGGAGGTGCCCCACTTCGCCGGGTCCCACGTCGTCGCCCCGAAGTTGGAGATCGGATCGCCGGCCTTGCCGGAGACCATGATCCACAGTGCGACGGTCGCCAGGATGGCGCCGACGATCTGGGCGATCCAGTAGGTGATGACGTCCTTCGCCGGCAGGCGGCCGGCGAGGAAGAAGCCGAGCGTCACCGCCGGGTTGAGATGCGCGCCCGAGATCGGGCCGATGGCGTAGGCCGCCGCGACCAGGCCCAGGCCGAACGCCAGGCCGATGCCGATCTGGCCGAGCGGCAGCGCGGTGCCGAGATCGCCCGTCACGATGGCCGCGCAGCCGATGAACACAAGCAGGAACGTGCCCAGCACTTCCGCGAGAAACAGTTTCATTTTCCCTCTCCTCGTATGGATGTCGCCACGCCGTCTCGGCCCGCGAATCACAGGCGCAAGGATATGTCGGCCCTTGCAGGTTGCAAAGCGGGCGCAATGCACCCGGAAGCGCGCGGATCGTGCGCTTGTGAAGTCGGGCCGCTGCCGTTACAGCGGGGCCGGATCAACCGCGAATGGCAGGAACGATGCGACTGGGCGGAAGGCTGGCGGCAGCCATCGAAGTGCTGGAGGACATTGGCCGCAGGCACCGCCCGGCGGCGGATGCGCTGCGGGACTGGGGCCTCTCGCACCGCTTCGCCGGCGGCGGCGACCGCGCCGCGATCGGCAACATCGTCTACGACGCGCTGCGGCGGCGGCGTTCCGCCGGCTGGATGATGGACGGCGATGCGCCCCGCGCCCTCGGCTTCGGCGCCTTGCTTCTGGAATGGGGCCAGACGCCGCAATCGCTCAACGCCGCGTTGGAAGGCGACAAGTTCGCGCCCGAGCCGCTTTCGGAAACGGAACTCGCGGCGGCGTCCCGCTCCCTGGCGGACGCACCGGATATCGTGCGCGCCGATTGCCCGGACTGGTGCGCGCCGCTGCTGGAAGGCGCTTTCGGAGCTGACTGGGTGGCGGAAGCGGGCGCCCTTGCCGCGCGCCCGCCGCTCGACCTGCGCGCCAACACGCTGAAGGCCGGCCGCGACAAGGTGCTGGCCGAACTGGGGCTTGCCGAGGCGGCGCCGACCGCGCTGGCGCCCGACGGCATCCGCATCCCGCCGATCGAGGGCAGCGGCCGCCATCCAAACGTGCAGGCCGAGCCCGCTTTCCAGAAGGGCTGGTTCGAGGTGCAGGACGAAGGCTCGCAGATCGCCGCGCTGCTCGCTGGTGCGGCGCCAGGCATGCAGGTGCTCGATTATTGCGCCGGCGCCGGCGGCAAGACGCTGGCCCTGTCGGCTGCAATGGAGAACCGCGGCCAGATCTTCGCCCACGACGCCGAAAAGCAGCGGCTGGCGCCGATCTTCGAACGGCTGCGGCGCGCCGAGTCCCGCAACGTGCAGGTCGTGGCCAAGCCGGCCGAGCTCAGCCCTCTCTCCGGTCATATGGACATCGTGTTGATCGACGCTCCTTGCACGGGCTCCGGTACTTGGCGCCGGCGTCCCGACGCCAAATGGCGGCTGACCGACAGGCAACTGGAGGCGCGCCGTGCCGAGCAGGCGGCGATCCTCGATACGGCGTCCGATTTCGTGAAACCCGGTGGGCTGCTGGTCTACATCACATGTTCGGTGTTCGAGGCCGAGAACGGCGGCCAGATAGACGCGTTCCGTGCCCGGGCCGGCGCCTTCTCGGCTGTCGATCATGCTGCCCTGTGGGAAACGCACTTTCCCGGCCACGCGGCTGCGGCGCGCATCGACAGGGAACGCGGCATCTCGCTCTCGCCGGCACGCTCCGGCACCGACGGCTTCTTCTTCTGCGCGCTGCGCCGGGTGGGGTGAACGAAGCGCAGGCTTCCCTTCCCCTCAAGCGAGAGGGAAAGTCCGTGCATCTTGTTGCACCGCACAAATCGCGATTGCCTGCCGTCGCGGCCTCTGCGATAACGCGATCGTTAGCAGCGAAAGCACCCGCATGGCAGCCAAGATCGTTCCGGCCCCCGACTATGAAGAGCGCGTGCGCGCTTCCTTCGCCCGCCAGCAGGCGATGGCGACCATCGGCGCCGACCTGACGCTGGTGACCCCCGGCATCGTCGAGATCGAGATGCCCTACAGCGAGGCGCTGACCCAGCAGCACGGCTTCCTCCATGCCGGCGTGATTTCCACGGCGCTGGATTCGGCCTGCGGTTACGCCGCCTTCTCGCTGATGCCGGAAGATGCGGCCGTGCTGACCATCGAATTCAAGGTCAACCTGCTGGCGCCCGGCAGGGGCGAGCGCTTCCTGTTCCGCGGCTCCGTCACCAAGCCGGGCCGCACCATCATCGTCGCCGACGGTCAGGCCTACGCCATCGCTGCCGACGGCGAAGCCAAGCTGATCGCCACCATGACCGGCACCATGATGACGGTGACCGGACGTGAGGGAATGCAGGGGTGAGACGCCGGTTCGCGCAGCAAATCGAAAGATCCGGTAGACCTTTCGAAGGCGTCGAACGTCAGGGAACTGCGGAGCAGCAGGCCTCTGACCGGATAGGGGCCGCGCAGCCGTGACGAACCCCGTCACGCACATCGCCGGCAAGACGGTCCTGTTCGTGATGGCGGCCGAGGCCGAATACGGCCCGAACCTGCGCCGCCTGTTCACGCCGCTGCTGACCGGTGTCGGGCCGGTCGAGGCCGCCGTAGTCATGGGCGCCGAGCTGACCAGGCTGCAAGAGCAGGGCGCCCTGCCGGACCTCGTCGTCTCCCTCGGCTCCGCCGGTTCGCGAACACTGGAACAGACGGGCGTCTACCAGGCGGTCTCGGTGAGCTATCGCGACATGGACGCTTCGCCGCTCGGCTTTAAGAAGGGCGTCACGCCTTTCCTCGACCTGCCGGCGACCGTACCGCTGCCGCTGCGCATTCCCGGCATCGCCGAGGCGACGCTGTCCACCGGTGCGGCAATCGTTTCGGGTGCCGCCTATGATGCGATCGCCGAAGACATGGTGGACATGGAGACCTTCGCGGTGTTGCGCGCCTGCCAGCTTTTCGCCGTCCCGCTGATTGCTCTGCGCGGCATTTCCGACGGTGCGGCCGAACTCAGTCATGTCGGCGACTGGACGGAATATCTGAACATCATCGACGAAAAACTGGCCGTCGCCATCGGGCGTCTTTCCGAAGCGCTCGCAACAGGTACGCTCGCGCCTTGAATCTCCGCGCAAAGGCGCTTGGCCAGTACATGAAGCGCTTGAATCGGACTGTCGGTTCTGCGCGCCAACCCATTGCGCCGACTCGACTTTGTCTTTAAAGGCCCGCCATGACGACACATCCCGACACCGTTCTCATCATCGACTTCGGCAGCCAGGTCACGCAGCTCATCGCAAGACGGGTGCGCGAGGCCGGCGTCTACTGCGAAGTCGTGCCGTTCCAGTCGGCCGCCGAGGCTTTCCAGCGCATCCGGCCGAAGGCCGTCATTCTTTCCGGCAGCCCGCACTCCACCGTCGACATCGGCAGCCCGCGCGCGCCGGACGCGGTGTTCTCGGCCGGCATTCCGGTGCTCGGCATCTGCTATGGCGAGCAGACCATGTGCGCCCAGCTGGGCGGCAAGGTCGAGACCAGCCACCATCGCGAATATGGCCGCGCCTTCCTCGAAATCCAGGACGACAGCGCGCTGTTCGACGGCGTCTGGCCGAAGGGCACGCGCCACCAGGTGTGGATGAGCCACGGCGATCGCGTCACGGCCCTGCCGCCCGGCTTCCGCGTCGTCGGTACTTCCACTGGCGCGCCCTTCGCGGCGATCGCCGACGAGAGCCGGAAGTTCTACGCCGTGCAGTTCCACCCCGAGGTGGTGCATACGCCGGACGGCGCCAAGCTGCTCCGGAACTTCGTCCATCATATCGCCGGCCTGCGCTCGGACTGGACGATGGCGGCCTATCGCGAGCAGGCGGTCGAGGCGATCCGCAAACAGGTCGGCAAGGGGAAGGTGATCTGCGCGCTGTCTGGCGGCGTCGATTCCTCCGTCGCTGCCCTGCTGATCCACGAGGCGGTCGGCGACCAGCTCACCTGCATCCTCGTCGACCACGGCCTGATGCGGAAAAACGAAGCGGCCGACGTGGTGGCGATGTTCCGGCAGCACTACAACCTGCCGCTGATCCTGGTCGATGCCGCGGACAAATTCATCTCGGCCCTTGAAGGCGAGAGCGACCCGGAAAAGAAGCGCAAGACTATCGGTCGCCTGTTCATCGAGGTGTTCGAGGAGGAGGCGAAAAAACTCGGCGGCGCCGATTTCCTGGCGCAGGGCACGCTCTATCCCGACGTCATCGAGAGCGTCTCCTTCACAGGCGCGACGTCGTCGACCATCAAGTCGCACCACAATGTCGGCGGCCTGCCCGAACGCATGAACATGAAGCTGGTGGAGCCGCTACGCGAACTGTTCAAGGACGAGGTGCGGGCGCTGGGCAAGGAACTCGGCCTGCCCGACAGCTTCATCGGCCGCCATCCGTTCCCCGGTCCGGGGCTCGCCATCCGCTGCCCCGGCGGCGTGACGCGCGAGAAACTGGAAATCCTGCGCGAGGCCGACGCGATCTATCTGGACGAGATCCGCAAGGCCGGCCTCTACGACGCCATCTGGCAGGCCTTCGCCGTGCTGCTGCCGGTGCAGACGGTCGGCGTCATGGGCGACGGCCGCACCTACGATTCCGTGCTGGCGCTGCGCGCCGTCACCTCGGTGGACGGCATGACGGCGGATTTCTACCACTACGACATGGAATTCCTCGGCCGCACCGCCACTCGCATCATCAACGAGGTGAAAGGCATCAACCGCGTCGTCTACGACGTGACCTCGAAGCCGCCGGGAACGATCGAGTGGGAGTAGGAGCTAGGCAGCCCATCTGTTGCTGGCCTGGAATGGGCTGAGCCCGCCCGTGGCCATTCGGTCGTGTTTGTGCGACAGTCGGATCGACCGGAACCATCGACGCGACATCTGCTGCACCCGTTCCGTGCTTGCTTCAAATCGATGGCCTGCAACCCGCGCCCTTCGATTGCAGGTCAATTCGAAATCCTCGCAACCTGATCGCCGATGCGAAAGCTCTGCCGCGTGATCGAAAACGCGATTTGCGGCGGGCCGCGAAATGGCTTTATCAAGTCACGTAGAGCGCCGTTATTGCCGAGCGTCCAGCAAGGCGTTGATCCGGTCGATCTCAGCCGCCGACAGTTCGGTTCTGCCGAATGCCGCCGCCAGTTGCATTTCCGCGTCATCCAGCGCTTGCGCCTGGGCGGCTGGGTCCTGAAGGGCCAGTGCCGTCTCGCGGCTGCTTTCATAGGTGGCAATCTTGCCGACCGCCGAGTTGAGGGCGGCGTGCTCGCGGGCCGTGGCTGATGCGTGAGCCGCGCTCAACGCTCCAAATGAGCGGGTAACAGACGCACTTTGCGACGTCGCCACGAAGGTTCTGTGCGTGGCGGATTTGCCGTGCACAGCGGCCGATTTGTCGTGGCTGGCCGACGATTTGCCATTGCTGGAGCCGCCACGCCCGCCATTGCCGTGTCCGCCGCTGTTGCCGGCACCCTTGGCGTGGGCTGCGCTGGTCAAGCTCAATCCATCGACAGAGGCTAGCGATGCACCTCCGGCTGCCAGGCCGAAGCAGGTCAGTACGGCAAGGTAAGCTTTCACTCTCATGGGAGTCCTCCTGCGAAAGCCCCCTCGATGAAATCATGCCCCGTTTGAGGCAGATATGTGACGAAACGCCTGCAGCGGGAGCCACGCCTGCGCTCGGTGGCCGGCCCGAGAGGCGCCCTTGCAAAAAAAAGCTTGCCTTCGCCCAGTGTATCTACTTAGTGTATCCAATCATCGGATGCGATCGGGAGGCGATCTTGGCGAAGGCTTCTGCCACGCAAATTGCGGTGGAACAGCTCAGGGCTTCGATCCTGTCGGGAGAGGTCCTGCCCGGCACGCGGCTGATCCAGGAGCAGATCGCAGAGGCCTACGGGTTTTCGCGTATCCCGGTGCGCGAGGCGCTGCGGCTGCTGGAGGCGGATGGGCTCGTCACCTACGAGCGCAACAACGGCTACACGGTGGCGCGCATCGACGCCACGCAGTTGCGCAGCATTCAGCGGCTCCGCCAACTGCTTGAAGCCGAGGCCGTTCGCCAGGCTTCCGCTTCCGGTGAACTCGGTCCGGAACTCGCCGCTTCCATGCGGCAGGTCCATGCGGAGCTGAAGGCGATGAACCCCGAAAACGCGGGGGAGGTCGCGTCGCGCACCCGCGCCTTTCATTTCACCCTGTTCGAGGCCTGCCGCGAGCCGGTCCTGCTGCGCATTCTCCGCAACCTCTGGGATTCTACCGATAGCTGGCGGACCATCTACTACCGGCTGGTCTTCGCCTCGGAGGCCGATCACCGCAAGCAGGTGTTCGAGGAGCACGAGCATCTTATGCGGATCGTCGAAAGCGCAGACGCCGAGGCGACCGTCGCCATACTCGACCATCTCAGGGACCGTGGCATCGCCGCCGTTGAGAGGGCGGTCGTTCAAAGCCGATCGCAAGAAAGCAGGCTGCAGGCCCACCTCATGCTGAGGACCCTGCAGGCCTGAGGCCTGTCACTGGAATGCAAGACGAAACCCGAAGGGGAAAGGTGAGGAAAATGGGAGTGATCAATTTCAGCCGCCGGCTCGCGCTGGCTTTGGTGGCGGGCAGCGCACTGTCGCTGTTCGCGGGAGGCGTGGCCGTCGCGCAGGACAAGGTCCTGTTGCGCCTGGCGCACGGCTACACCACGACGTCCGTCGAGCAGGAGGTGCTGGCCGCCACAGCCGATAGGATTCGTGAGCGAACGGGCGGTGCGCTCGACATCCAGATATTCCCGGCGAACGAACTCGGCACGAATGCCGACATGGTCGAGCAGGCCGTTTCGGGCGGCGATGTCATCGTCTTCGTCGACGCCTCCGGCGCCGCGGAAAAGGGCTTTCCCACGCTCGGCATCCTGTCCGGTCCCTTCCTCTTCGACAATGGCGAGCAGGCGCAGAAATTCGCCAAGTCGGATATGTTCAAGGAGTGGACCGAGGAACTGGCGGCGAAGGGCAACCTGCGCATTCTCGCGCTCAACTGGTTCGACGAGCCGCGCGACATCATCGGCGACCGCTCCTTTGCCGATCCGGCGTCCCTCAAGGGCATGAAGGTCCGCCTGCCGCCGCTTGCAGCCTGGCTCGCCACCTTCGAGCCGCTCGGCGCCATCCCGACGAGCCTGACCTACGGCGAGACATACGGCGCCCTGGAACAAGGTGTGGTGAACGCGACCGAATCCTCGCCCAACGCGATCTTCGCCGCCAAGTGGCACGAGGTGAGCAAGCACCTGACGCGCACCGGCCACATCCGCCCCTGGCTCGGCTACGCCATGGGCGAAGACGCGTTCAAGCGGCTGAGTGAGGATCATCGCAAGGTCCTCGTGGAGGAGTTCACCGCCTCCGGCGAGGCGGCGGCCAAGACCCATACCGAGCGCACGAACGGCCACATCGAACAGATGAAGGCGGCCGGCGTCGAGATCCATGAAGCGGACATCCCGGCCTATCGCGCCGCGACGGAAGGCTTCTACACCAGCTCCAAGGACTGGCCGGCCGATCTCGTGGGCCAGATCCGCGCACTCGCCCAGTAGTTTCGTGCCCGTCCGTCCGGCAATGCCGGACGGACGGCAACACAGTGGACGGTTTTCCCATGAAACGATTAGTCGTTTTCATAGAAGACGATGTGCCGGCCATTTTGCTGGCTGTAATGGTCGTGGTCCTCGGCGCCGAGGTGTTTTCCAGATACCTCCTGTCCCGGTCCATTCTCGGCGCCTCGGAAATCGCCGAACTGTGCTTCGTCTGGCTGGTCTATCTGTCAGCCATCGGCGTCCTGCGCCGCCGTCGGCACATCGCCGTCGATGCGTTGCGCATGCGGCTTGGCTCTCGCGGCCAGGCGCTTCTCGATTGCCTGACCAACGCGATCATGGCGGGAACGCTCGGGCTGCTTCTCCTGCGCGCCTGGACGTTCGTCAGCCGCACCAACTTCTCGCCCTTGCCGGCGACGGGTCTTTCCAGACGGGTACTGGCCGTCGCCGTGCTCGTCGGGATCGCCGGCATGCTGGTCCACGTCCTGCTTCACCTCGTCGCCGCGCTGCGTGGGGCGAGGAGCGACAGCTACAGCGCCGAACCCGAAAGCCTGGGTGAACTCGACGATATCGAGCAGGGCAAGGGGACCGCGCTATGACCATCGCCCTGTTCATGCTGCTGATGATCGGCCTGATCGCCATCGGCCTGCCGATCGCTTTCACGTTGCTTGTCACCTCGGTCGCCTATTTCACCGTCACGCCCAGCCTGGACATCATCGTGGTGCAGCGCATGGTGACCTCCATGGCGTCCTTTCCGCTGTTGGCGGTGCCGTTCTTCGTTCTGGCCGGCACCATCATGGTCCGCGGCGGCATCGCCGAACGGCTCATCGGCTTTGCCGACGTGCTGGTCGGCCACCTTCGCGGCGGTCTCGCCCAGGTCAACGTCATGAACAGCGTGCTGATCGGCGGCATGTCGGGTTCGGCCAGCGCCGACGCGGCCATCGACAGTAAGGTCCTGGTGCCGATCATGCGGCGCAAGGGATATTCGAACGGCTTCGCCAGCGCCCTGACCGCGACCTCGTCCGTATTCTCGCCCCTGCTGCCGCCGTCCATCAGCCTGGTGATCTACGGCGTCATGGCGGACGTCTCCATCGGCGACCTCTTCATGTCGGGCATCGGCGTGTCGGCCGTCATGCTGGTCGTGATGATGCTCACCGTGCATGTCATGTCGATCCGCAACGGTTATGAGCCGTCGCGCAAGCGTGCCACCGCCGGCGAAATATGGGCGGCTTTCCGCGCCTCCATCTTCGCGCTGCTCATGCCGGTGCTGCTGCTGGTCGGCCTGCGCGCCGGTGTCTTCACGCCCACCGAACTGGCCGCTGTGGCGGTGATCTACTCGCTTTTCGTGGCGATGGTCATCTATCGCGAGATCCACTGGCGGGATCTGCTGCCGATCTTCCGCGAAGCGGCGCTCACGACCGCGATGATCATGCTGATCATCGCGGCGGCCGGCGCCTTTGGTCTCGTCGTCTCCTACGAGCAGATTCCACGGCTGCTGAAGTCGGCCTTGGACACGGCCGCGATATCGCCGACCATGTTCATGGTCATCCTCTCGGTGGCGCTGCTCATCGCCGGCACGGTGCTGGAATCGCTGTCGCTGATGATCATCCTGATTCCCGTGCTGGCTCCCATGGGCGCCAGCCTCGGCATCCCGGCCGAGCAACTCGGCCTGTTGCTGGTGCTGATCTTCACGCTTGGCGGCATCACACCGCCGGTCGGCACGATCACCTTCACGGTCTGCGCCATCACCGGTTGCCGCCTTGGCGAGTTCACGCGGGCCTTCCTGCCTTTCTTCGCTGGAATGCTGCTGGTCGTCGTCGCCGTGATCCTGTTTCCGCCGCTGACCACATGGCTGCCAGCCGTCCTCCGACACTAGACTCCTTGAACCGAACCATGTCGCATGATCCGCTCCTGCAGCCTTTCCGGCTGAAACACCTGACGCTTCGCAACCGGATCGTCAGCACCTCGCACGAGCCCGCCTATGGCGAGCAGGGAATGCCCAAGGACCGCTATCGGCTCTACCACCTGGAGAAGGCGCGGGGCGGGGCGTCGCTGACCATGATCGGCACCTCGATGGTCTCGCGCGACAGTCCCTCCTCCTTCGGCAGCAACCTCGTCCTGCACAGGCCGGAGATCGAGACATGGCTGCGCAGGCTCGCGGACGACGTTCATGCCGAAGGTGCCGCCGTGATGCTGCAGATCACCCATCTGGGCAGGCGCACCAGTCACTATGCCGGCGACTGGCTGCCGGCCGTCTCGGCCTCCGCCATTCCCGAGCCGTTCCACCGTGCCACGCCCAAGGTGGCGGAAGACTGGGACCTCCAGCGCATCATCGCCGGCTACGCCGCCGCCGCGCTGCGCTGCCGCGAGGCCGGGCTCGATGGCGTCGAGATCGAATGCTACGGCCATCTGTTCGACGGGTTTCTCTCGCCGCTGACCAATCGGCGCGACGACGCCTGGGGCGGGACGCCGGAGAAGCGGCTGGCCTTTCCGAGGGCCGTTGTCCAGGCGATCCGCAAGGCGGTCGGGCCGGACTTCATCGTCGGCCTGCGCGCCGCCGTGGACGAGGACGATCCGGAAGGGCTGTCGCTGGAGGGAGGGCTGAACGCCGTGCGCGTGCTGGCCGGCGACGGCATCGATTTCCTGTCGGTCATCAAGGGCACGATCGGCAACGACGAGGGGCTTGCCCGCGTCATTCCGCCAATGGGCACGCCTTCTGCGCCGTTCCTGGATTTCGCCGGTGCGGTGAAGCGGGCGCTGGACCTGCCGGTCATGCACGCCGCCCGCATCAACGACGTGGCGACGGCCCGCCACGCGGTTCGCGAAGGTCTGCTGGACCTCGTCGGCATGACGCGGGCGATGATGGCCGACCCTCATCTCGTCAACAAGGTGGCCTCTGGGCAGGTTGACCGCATCCGGCCATGCGTCGGGGCTACCTATTGCCTGGACGCGCTGCACCGGACCGGCGACAGCAAATGCATCCACAATCCCTCGACCGGCCGTGAAGGCACCATCCCGCACGTCATTCCGAAAAGCCCCGCGCCGGGCCGCCGCGCCGTCGTGATCGGCGCTGGGCCTGCCGGGCTGGAGGCGGCGCGCGTCCTTGCCGAACGCGGGCACAAGGTGATCGTCTTCGAGGCGAACAAGGCACCCGGCGGCCAGATTCTGATCGCTTCGCGCTCGCAGCGGCGGCGCGACCTGATCGGCATCGTCGATTGGCGGCTGGCCGAGGCGGATATCCTCGGCATCGACATCCGGTGCAGCGTCTATGCCGATGTCGACGACGTCCTGGCCGAAAGTCCCGACGTCGTGGTCGTCGCGACCGGCGGATTGCCGGACCGTAGCTTCCTGAGCGAGGGCGCGGACCTCGTCCTCGACAGTTGGGAAGTTATGACGGGAGATCCGCTTTCCGGGGACGTCCTCGTCTTCGACGCCATGGGCAACCATGCCGGGCTGGACGCGACGGAAACCGCCACCGCTTCCGCAGGGACCGTCGAATATGTGACGCCGGCGCGCACCATCGCCCCCGAGGTCGGCCCGCTGACCTCGCCCGGTTATCTGCGCATGTTCGCCGAGCGTGACGTGACGACCACCCTCGGCTGGCGCCTTCGCAAGGTGACGCGGACGGACGATGGCCGTCTGGCGGCGCACCTGACCCACGAATATTCGGACATGACCCGTATCCGGATCGTCGACCATGTCGTCGTCGAGCAGGGGACGCTGCCCAACGACGACCTCTACTTCGGTCTCGTCCCTCATTCCATCAACTGCGGCGAACTCGACCAGGAAGCCTTCGTCGGCATCCGCCCGCAGGAGATCGTCCGCAATCCCGTCGGCACGTTCAGGCTCTTCCGCATCGGTGACGCGGTGGCGGGGCGCAACATCCACGCCGCCATCTACGATGCCGCACGGCTGTGCCTGCCGGTCTGACGCAATCCTCCCTCAGAAAGAAATGGTTCTGACATGACAATGACTTATGTGAATCTCGGCAAGACGGGCCTCAAGGTTTCGCGGCTGGCACTGGGCTGCATGACCTATGGCGATCCCAAGGCGGGCACCCACGACTGGGCGCTCGACGAAGCCGGGGCTCGTCCCTTCGTACGGCAGGCGATCGAAGCCGGCATCAACTTCTTCGACACCGCCGACGCCTATTCGGCCGGAGCGAGTGAGGAGGTCGTCGGCAAGCTCCTGAAGGAGCACGCCGCCCGCGAGGATGTCGTCATCGCGACCAAGGTGCATTTCCCCGTCGGCAAGGGTGGGCCGAACCGGCAAGGCCTGTCGCGCAAGGCGCTGATGGCCGCCTGCGACGCCAGCCTGAAGCGGCTGGGCACGGACTTCATCGACCTCTACCAGATCCATCGCTGGGACCCGCAGACGCCGATCGAGGAAACACTGCAAACGCTGGACGACCTCATAAGGGCCGGGAAGGTGCGCTATATCGGCGCCTCGTCGATGTATGCGTGGCAGTTCTCGAAGGCTCTCTACACCTCGACCGTCAACGGCTGGGCGCGGTTCGTCTCCATGCAGCCTCACTACAACCTCCTCTATCGCGAGGAGGAGCGCGAGATCATCCCGCTGTGCCTGGATCAGGGCGTCGCCGTGATTCCGTGGAGCCCGCTGGCGCGCGGCCGGCTGACCAAGGTCGCCTCCGACAGCGACCGCAGCCGGCTCGACCCCTTCGCGCAAAGCCTTTATCTGGCCGAAGACGAGAAGATCATCCAGACAGTCGCCCGTATCGCCAAGGCGCGTGGCGTTCCGATGGCCCAGGTCGCGCTGGCGTGGACGGCAAGCCGGCCCGGCATCACCGCACCGATCATCGGGGCGACCAAGCCGCATCACATTGCCGACGCGGTGGCCGCCCTGTCGATCCAGTTGACGGCCGAAGAGATCGCCGATCTCGAAAAGGACTACGCGCCGCGCGCGGTCTCGGGCCTTTCCCGCTGACGCGCAGCCCTGCATGGCGGCGGCCGTCTTCTTTTTCGCCTCGGTTCGCCGCCTGTAGAAACAAGCCATCGCCGAAGGCAGATGCTTGTGCCTGATGTGCCACCGTAGGCGCGACGGCATGGGCAATAAGATGCCGCAGGGCGTGATCGGCTGGAAACTGTGAGGCCCGGCCGCAAACGCCAGCCGGTGGCGCTTAAGCCCGCTCGCGGCATCGATCCCTGACAAGGGGCGCGACATGCGCCATGACATGGATCGATGCCACCGGACGGGCTTCCTGTCTGGCGGTGGCGCTTGCGCCACCGGGGCTGTCCGACGCGCCCTACGCGGCGGCCTTCTTGTCGGGGCGCGGCGCGAGGCCGGCGGCCTGCTCGCACACCTCGATATGCTTGGCGAGAGCCTGGTTCGACAGCACAGAGCTAATGGTGGTGATGTCGCGCCCCTGGTAGCGCGGCATCTTCTGGATTTCCTTCAGCCGTTCCAGAAGGGATATGCGGGTCATCGCGTTGCTCCTTTGCTGATGATGGTGCGCCCGGTGCCTGGGTCGGAGCGACCCCGATCATGCGCGGATCATCGCTCCGACGGTCGGCCGATGGCGCCGACGTGGTCTGTTCCCCCTTGTCCCCCCCCTTGCCCTCGAAAAGATGGGTCGGAAAGCGGCCGTCAGGCCGCCTTCTTCCGTGCCGCGGCGGCCTTGGCCGCGTTGAACGGGATCTCGACGTCGACGGCCAGCGTCGACATCTGCTCGCCGCGTTCCATCTTCACGCTCACCTTGTCCTGGTCGATGTGCATGTGCCTGGAGATGACGCGCAGGATTTCGTCCTTCAGCTTGGCGACGAGGTCCGAGCCGCCGGCGCTGGCGCGCTCGTGCGCCAGCAGCACCTGCAGGCGCTCGCGCGCCGCCGGGGCCGACTGGGGCTTGGAAAAGAGCTTAAACAGCTTCATGCCGCTTTCCTCCCGAAGAACTTGCCGAAGAAGCCCCGCTTCTCGCCCGGAACGGTGACTGGCAGGGCCTCGCCCTTGAGCCGGCGCACGGCGTCGAAATAGGCACGCGACGGCGCGCTGGCCTCGTCCGCCAGCGTGACCGGCGCACCGAGGTTGGAGGCGCGCAGCACGTCCATGCTCTCGGGAATGATGCCGAGCAGCGGGATCGACAGGATTTCCAGCACGTCGTCCACCTTCAGCATGTCGCCGCGTTCGGCCCGCGTCGGGTCGTAGCGGGTGAGCAGCAGGTGCTTTTCCATGCGCTCGCCGTTTTCGGCCTTCAGCGTCTTGGAATCGAGCAGGCCGATGATGCGGTCGGAATCGCGCACCGAGGAGACTTCCGGATTGGTCACCACGATCGCCACGTCGGCATGGCGCATGGCGAGCGTGGCGCCGCGCTCGATGCCGGCCGGGCTATCGCAGATCACCCAGTCGAAGGCTTTCTTCAGCGCCGCGATGACCTTCTCCACGCCTTCGGGCGTCAGGTTGTCCTTGTCGCGCGTCTGCGAGGCGGGCAGCAGGTAGAGCGTTTCGACCCGCTTGTCGCGGATCAGCGCCTGGGTGAGCTTCGCCTCGCCCTGGATGACGTTGACGAGGTCGTAGACGACGCGCCGCTCAGCGCCCATGACGAGATCGAGATTGCGCAGGCCGACGTCGAAATCGACCACGACGACCTTCTCGCCGTTCTGCGCCAGAGCGGCGCCCAGGGCGGCGGAGGACGTGGTCTTGCCCACGCCGCCCTTGCCGGATGTCACCACGATAACCTTGCCCATTGACCTCTCCTGTTATGGACCTCTCGTCCGGGTCCGCCCAAACCCTAGCCGAGTATTCCCGTCTTCAACCCGTTGCTTTCCAGCCAGACCTGCACCGCCTGGCCCCGCAGGTCCGGCTCCATGTCTTCCGCCGTCAGGTAGAAGCCGTCGATGGCGATCAGTTCGGCTTCCAGCTTGCGGCAGAAGATGCGGGCCGAGCCGTTGCCGGTGGTGCCGGCCAGCGCGCGTCCCCTCAGCGTGCCGTAGACATGGATCGATCCGCCGGCGACGACTTCCGCGCCCGAGGCGACCGAGCCGACGATGGTGACGTCGCCCTCGGGGAAGAACAGCGACTGGCCGGACCGGACCGGCTCGGTGACCACCAGCGAGGCCGTAGCCTGCGCCGGGGCAGGGCCCGCGGCCGCTATCGTTTCCACCGCCGGAGCGTCCTGCGCTTCGTCCGCTTCGCTTTCGGTTGGCGGCTCGAAGTCGGAAGCCGGGCGGCCGTCGCTCATGGCCGGCGGCATGTCCGCCCCGAGCAGCGAGGGCCGTGCGCCTTCGATGCCCATGACGCGGACGTTGCGCCGGCTGAGATCGTCGACGAGCTTGCGCAGCTCGGCCTTGTCGATATCGAGCCCGTCGACGTCGAGCACGACGGGCCGGCGCAGGAAGAAGCCGGCGGAGCGGGCGGCGAGGTCGTCGAGCCCGGCCAGCCAGTCCTCGAAGGGCAGCTCCGGGGCAAGCGACAAAGCGAGAAAGGACCGCCCCTTGAGGCGGATGGGCCGGGGTTTCGTTAACACGATGGTGATCTTGGTTAATTTTCGGTAGCCAAGATGTATCGGTGAAATGGTTAACGAAAAGTTAACGCGGGCATGTCCGGCTGCGGTTCGGCGCGCCTCTGTCGACGGGGCGGCGAGACCGGGATCGGCAGGCTGAAAGGCCGCGGTCGCGCCTTTTCGCGCCTCGGCAGCGGTTGCTGGACGTGTCGTTTCCGAACCGCCGGAGCGCCTGTGATCACATCAAATATTTTGTCGCTGCCTGCAAAAACGGCGTGAACGACCGGCCGGCTCGACACCGGGCCGGCGGTGATTCGGATTGGCGGCCCGAAATGCACCGGGCGCCAATCCTGAACGGGCAGGGCAACGGCTCGCTCACCGGCATGATCCTGCGAGAAATTCGGACGGACGCTGCCAGCCCAATGCCGGCTGAACTTGTCGGCCGCCGATGTCGGAAACTCCATCGCCGAAAAGGTGCCGGGCGAATGCCCGCAGAACCCCATTTTTGCGATATCGAAACTTGTAAACCTGCCCGTGCCGGATGCAACATAAGCGCTTGGCGCTGTCTGCCGGACCACCTGTGATGGATGAATATGGTTTCAAGCTTGCCCTCCCCAGTGTCCCAGTCGGTCGCCTCGAGGCTGACGGGCGCAGCGATTTTCCTGGTGGTTACGATCAACCCCGGAGCGGAAGCGGAGGAAACGGTGCGCGAACTGTGCGCCGATCTCTCCAGCCTGCTGCGCGGCGTCGGGTTCCGCAATCTTGAAGGGCAACTTTCCTGCGTCATGGGCTTCGGATCGGATGCCTGGGACAGGCTGTTCGGCGCGCCGAGGCCGAAGGACCTTCACCCCTTTCGCGAGATTCGCGGCGTGCACACGGCGGTTTCGACGCCTGGCGACATGCTTTTTCATCTGCGCGCGGCTTCGATGGACCTGTGCTTCGAACTGGCCACGCACGTCATGGCGCGGCTCGCCGGCGCGGTGACCACGGTGGATGAGGTGCATGGCTTCAAGTTCTTCGACGACCGTGACCTGATCGGCTTCGTCGACGGCACCGAGAATCCGGTCGACCAGGGGGCCATCGACGCGACAATCATCGGCGAGGAAGATGCGGCCTTCGCGGGCGGCAGCTACGTCATCGTGCAGAAATATCTCCACGACATCGAACGCTGGAACAAGGTGCCGATCGAGGAGCAGGAGAACATCATCGGCCGCCACAAGCTCTCCGACATCGAGCAGCGCGACGCGGACAAGAAGCCCTACGCCCACAACGTGCTGACCAACATCGAGGAGAACGGCGAGCAGTTGCAGATCGTGCGCGACAACATGCCGTTCGGCGAAGTCGGCAAGGGCGAGTTCGGCACCTATTTCATCGGCTATGCCCGCTCGCCGCACCGCATCGAGAAAATGCTGGAGAACATGTTCGTCGGCAATCCACCGGGAACCTACGACCATCTGCTCGATTTCAGCCGGGCGGTGACGGGCTGCCTGTTCTTCGTGCCGACGGCGGACTTTCTCGACAACGTCACACCCGAAGCGCCGCAGCCGGCGGCGACACCGGGCGATCCCCCACCGGCGGACGACAACCCGGCGCAGCCGTCACCCGGCGACGGTTCGCTCGGCATCGGATCCCTGAGAAGAGAGGCTGGCCATGAATAACCTCCATCGCGAACTCGCACCCATTTCCGATGCGGCCTGGGCCGAAATAGAGGAGGAGGCGACGCGCACGCTCAAGCGTCATCTCGGCGCGCGCCGTGTCGTCGACGTCGTCGGGCCGAAAGGGCTCGACTTCTCGGCGGTCGGCACAGGTCATGTCCGGCAGATCGCGGCACCCGGCGACGGCATCCAGTCCGTGCAGCGCGAGGTCAAGGCGCTGGTCGAACTGCGGGTCCCGTTCCAGCTTTCGCGCCAGCAGATCGATGACGTCGAGCGCGGGGCGACCGACTCCGACTGGTCGCCGGTCAAGGAAGCGGCGAAGACGATCGCCTTCGCCGAGGACCGCGCCGTCTTCGACGGCTATGCCGTCGCCGGCATCCAGGGCATCCGCGAAGGCACGAGCAATGCCGGTGTCGCGCTGCCGGCCAAGGCCGACGACTATCCCGCCGCGGTGGCGCAGGCGGTCAGCCAGTTGCGGCTCGCCGGCTGCAACGGGCCTTACGCGCTGGTGCTCGGCGCAGACGCCTACACCGCCGCCAGCGGCGGCAGCGACGACGGCTATCCGATCCTGCACCACATCGAGCGGCTGGTCGACGGCGGCATCGTCTGGGCGTCAGCCATTCAGGGCGCATTCGTGCTGACCACCCGTGGCGGCGATTTCGAGCTGGATATCGGTCAGGACATCTCCATCGGGTATGCGAGCCATTCCGGCACCGCCGTCGATCTCTATTTCCAGGAAAGCTTCACCTTCCGCCTGCTGACGACGGAAGCGGTGGTGGTTCTGGAACCGCAGGAGGCATAAGGCGCCACGGCAGGCGCGATCGGAACCGCAACGGGAGGATCGAATGGCCAGCACCCGCGACAGCATCGCCGACATCTGGGGACCGCGAACGCCGATCCTCGGATCGCAATGGCCGGTCCGGGTTGACCAGAACGTCGAGGAGGAACCGGATCGCTGGGTGCAGGCCTGCTGCTTCCTCTGTTCCAACGGCTGCGGCATCGACATCGCCGTCAAGGATGACAGGCCGGGCGGCCGCATCGTCGGCGTGCGCGGGCGCGAGGCCGATGTCGTCAACCGCGGTCGGCTCGGCCCCAAGGGGCTCCATAGCTGGGTCGCCAATGGCAGCCCCGACCGGCTGACCCGTCCACTCGTCCGTCACGGCGACAGGCTCGAACCTGCAAGCTGGGACGAGGCGATGGACCTGATCGTCCAGCGCATGAAGGCGGCCAAGGCAAAATACACTGCCGGCTCGATCGGTTTCTATACCTCGGGCCAGCTTTTCGCCGAGGAAAACTACACGCTGAGCGTCATCCGCACCGCCGGCATAGGCACGCTGCACATCGACGGCAACACGCGGCTGTGCACCGCGACCGCCGGTGCCGCACTGAAGGAAACCTTCGGCTCAGACGGCCAGCCGGGCAACTATGGAGACGTCGACGTCACCGACTGCTTCCTCTTCGTCGGCCACGACATGGCCGCGACCGCCACGGTGCTGTGGGCGCGCGTGCTCGACCGCCGGCGCGGCGACGCGCCGTCGAAGATGATCGTCATCGATCCGCGCCGCACGGCGACGGCTGCGGAGGCCGACCTGCACATCAAGCCGCGCCTCGGCACCAATGTCGCGGTGATGAACAGCCTGATCCGGGAACTGATCGCGCAGAGCCACGTCGACCGCGCCTTCATCGAGGCGCACACGCTGGGCTATGACGAGCTTGCCAACACGGTCGAGGCTTATACGCCCGAGCGGATCGCGGAGATCGCGCATATTCCGGCGGATCAAATCCGGCAAGCCGCCGCCATGATCGGTGGTTCCAAAATGCTGCTGTCGACCTGCCTGCAGGGCGTCTACCAGTCCAACCAGGGCACTGCGGCGGCCGTACAGGTCAACAACGTCAACCTGGTGCTCGGCCGCATCGGCCGGCCGGGCTGCGGCATCTTGCAGATGAACGGCCAGCCGACCGCCGAGAACAGCCGTGAGACCGGCTCGGGCGGCGATCTCTCCGGCTTCCGCAATTTCGACAATCCGCGCCATGTCGAGGAGATGGCGAAGCTCTGGAACGTCGATCCCGCGACGCTGCCGAACTGGGGGCCGCCGACGCACGCGATGCAGATCTTCGACTATGTCGGCGACGGCTCGATCAAGGTGCTGTGGATCATCGGCACCAATCCGGCGGTGTCCTTTCCCGATCTCGGCCGGCTGCGCGAGGACCTGCGCAAACAGGGCGTGTTCGTCATCGTGCAGGATGCCTTCATGACCGAGACGGCGGAGTTTGCCGACGTGGTGCTGCCGGCGGCGATCTGGGGCGAGAAGACCGGCTGCTCGACCAATGTCGATCGCGTCGTCCACTTGAACCACAAGGCGATCGAGCCGCCGGGGGAGGCGCGCTCCGATCTCGACATCTTCCTCGATTTCGCCCGGCGCATGGATTTCCGCGACAAGGACGGCGCGCCGCTGATCAAGTGGAGCGATGCCGAAGGCGCCTTCGACGCCTGGCGCGAATGCTCGCGCGGCCGACCTTGTGACTATTCGGGCCTGAGCTATGAAAAACTCACCGGCGGTTCCGGCATTCCGTGGCCCTGCAACGAAAAGCATCCGGACGGCTCGGATCGCTATTACGCAGACCTCAATTTCGCGACCGACCCCGACTATTGCGAAAGCTACGGCCACGACCTTCTGACTGGCGCTGCGATCACCGAGGAAGATTATCACGCGAAGAAGCCGAACGGCCGCGCCTTCCTGCGCGCCGCCGAATACGTGCCGCCGGCCGAGGAGCCGGACGCAGCCTATCCTTTCTTCCTCTCGACCGGCCGTGTCGTCTACCATTTCCACACCCGCACCAAGACCGGGCGTTCGAAGGAACTCAGGGATGCGGCGCCTGATGCCTTCATCCAGGTGAGCGAGGCGGACGCTAGCCGCCTCGGTATCAAGGAAGGCGAGATGCTGCGCGTCACCTCGCGGCGCGGAGCGGCGGAAGCGCCGGCCCGCATCGGCGACATCGAGCCCGGCACGCTGTTCATGCCGTTCCACTACGGCTACTGGGACGATCCGGAGCGGGCGCGCGCCGCCAACGAACTGACGCTCTACGAATGGGACCCGGTCAGCAAGCAGCCGCACTTCAAATATGCCGCCGTCAGGCTGGAGAAGGTGACGGGAGCGCTGCTGCCGCAGCCGGAGGAAACCAAGCGGGAGGCGGCAGCGGAAACCGTGCCTGCGGGCAGGCCCTGTCTCGCCGACTATATCGGCCTGCTTCTGGCGAACGAGGCATGTCTGGTTCGCGGCTGGGAAAAGCTCCACAAGGCGCATCCGAAGACACCGGATATTCGCCAGCAGGGCGGGCTGTTCAGGACATGGACGAGCGAGAACGTCGCCGCGCTCCAGCCTTTCGTGCAGACATACGGGGAGTGGCGCGAGGGCGAGCCGGAGGCGCTGGACAAGGCGCTCAGGATCGGCCGGCCGGCGACCGGCTTCGGCCTGATGCGCGACCTGCAGGACCCGTGGCTGATGGTGAACGAGAGCATGGTCTCGATCGCCGTGCTGGTCCAGGCCGCCCGCGCGCTCGGCGATGGCGAGCTTGAAAATGCCCTGCGCGGCATCGAGAGCCGGAACGAACGGCAGCGCAACTGGTTGTTCTCGCGCATCCGGCAGGCCGCGCCGCAAGCGCTGACGGTCCTGTCCTGATGCGCGCGGCTGGCGAGTGCGGCATTCGCAATATGCTCGCGGCATCGTCGTCGCCCGATGCCAGCTGACGGGAGAGCGAACGATGGCGAAGCGGTTCAAGGTCGGCGACCATGTAAGGTGGAATTCCGAGGCGGGACACGTTTCGGGAACCATCATTGCGATCCATACGCGCGATTTCGACTACAAGGGCCACATGCACCGCGCTTCGGAAGACGAGCCGCAATACGAGATCAAGAGCGACAAGACCGACCATATTGCCGCCCACAAGGGCAGCGTGCTGCATCTCGCCTGACGGGACCGGTCCTGGATTCGCTCCAAGTGCGCAAAATCGCCACTGTCATGGACATTTGCGGCTACTGGCTTGTTCCCTTTGCGGGCGGGTATCGGCTAAAGGCAGGTAACGTCCAAGGAATGCCTGCCCCATGAACTCCTCCGCATCCGCTCCTGAGCGCTCTTCTGCCTCAGGCCCCCTCTTCTTAGGCATCGATACCGGAGGCACCTATACCGACGCCGTGCTGTGGACCGAGGGGGGCGGTGAAAAGGGCACGGTGCTGGCCAAGGCCAAGGCGCTGACCACCCGCCACGACCTGGCGGTCGGCATTTCCGGCGCGGTCGATGCGGTTCTGGCCAAGGCGGCCTGCGACCCGGCGACGATCAAGCTCGTCTCCATGTCCACCACCCTCGCCACCAACGCGCTGGTCGAAGGGCAGGGCGGGCGTGTCGCGCTGGTCATGATCGGCTTCGGTGAGGACGATCTTGCCCGCGACGGCCTGAAGGGTGCGCTGGGCGCCGATCCGGTGGTGTTCTGCCCAGGCGGCCACGATGTACATGGCAACGCCGCTGATCTCGACCTTGCCGCGCTGGAGGCTGCGCTGCCGGAACTGGCGGAAACGGTTTCGGGCTTCGCCGTCTGCGCCTATTTCGCCACCCGCAATCCCGAGCACGAGCTGGCCGCGCGCGACCTGATCCGCGAACGCAGCGGCCTGCCGGTCACCGCCAGCCACGAACTGTCGGCCAAGCTCGGCGGCCCGCGCCGGGCGCTGACGACGCTGCTCAACGCGCGGCTGATCTCGATGATCGACCGGCTGGTCGCGGCGACGGAAGGCTTTCTCGAAAAACGCGGCATCGCAGCACCCTTGATGGTGGTGCGCGGCGATGGCGCGCTGGTCTCGGCCGCCTTCGCCCGCCAACGGCCGATCGAGACGATCCTGTCGGGACCGGCGGCCTCGCTGGTCGGCGCCCGCCACATGACCGGGCTGGACAACGCCATGGTGTCGGATATCGGCGGCACCACCACCGACGTCGCCGTGTTGGACAAGGGGCGCCCGCGTCTCGATCCCGAAGGCGCTACCGTCGGCGGCTTCCGCACCATGGTGGAGGCGGTCGCCATGCGCACTTTCGGTCTCGGCGGCGATTCCGAGGTGGCGTTCCAGGAAGGCGTGCTCGACCCGCGTCTGGTGCTCGGCCCGCGCCGGCTGGTGCCGCTGTCGCTGGCAGCCGTCACGCATGGCGCGACCGTCATCCGGGAGCTGGAGCGGCAGTTGCGCGCGCCCAACGCCGGCCGCATGGACGCCCGCTTCGCCTTCCGCACCGGCATCCCGGACCGTTTCGCCGCCGGGCTCGGCCGTTCCGAGGCCAAGCTCTACGAGGCGATTACCGCCATCCCGCAGCCGCTTGACCTGCTGCTGTCCTCCAACGCCCAGAACGCGACGCTGAAAAGGCTGGTGGCGCGCGGCCTCGTGCACATATCGGGCTTCACGCCTTCGGACGCCGCGCACGTGCTCGGCCGCCAGGCAAACTGGAACGGCGAGGCCGCCCGCCTCGGTGCCGAACTGTTCGCCCGCAAGCGCGACGGCCGCGGCCAGGCCGTCGCGGATTCGCCGGAAGCCTTCTGCGCGCGCGTTTTGCGGGCCGTCACCCGCTGGTCCGCCGAATACATACTGGAAACCGCCTTCGCCGAGGACGGGCTGGACGGCGCCGGCACCGTCGCGCATGCGCTGGTGCAGCGCGCCGTGGACGCCTATCCCGGCATCGCCCGCCTCGCTGTTTCGCTTGACCGCCCGGTGATCGGCCTCGGCGCCTCGGCGCCGCTGCACTATGCCGGCCTTGCCGCGCTGCTCGGCAACGCCTGCATCGTGCCGGAAGACACCGACGTCGCCAATGCGCTGGGTGCCGTCGTCGGTCAGGTGCGCGTCACCGTCGAGGCGCGCGTGAGCCAGCCCAAGGAAGGGTTGTTCCGTCTGTCCAGCGACAGCGGCATCGTCGATTTCGAGGAGGAGGACTCGGCCGTCGCCGCCGCCGAGGCCGAGGTGCGGTCGCTGGCCGAAAGCCGCGCCACCGAGGCCGGCGCCGACGAGGTCGAGATATCGGTGTCGAAGGAGTTCCGCGTCTCGATCGTCGAGGGGCAGCGCATGTTCGTCGAGGCCGAGATCGTCGCCGTCGCGTCAGGCCGGCCGCGCATCGCGGCGTAAGCGCGGGCATCGGAACGATAGGATAATTGACCCCGGACCGTGAGCGTGCCAAAGGCCCGGCACGACTTGCCGCTTTTCTCCGGCTGCCTTTTTGGAGACTTTTTGAAATGACCGACCGCATCGAGATCGCAGGCCTGCGCATCGCCCCGGAACTGCACGACTTCGTCGTGAACGAGGCGGCGCCCGGCACCGGCATCGATGCCGCCGCCTTCTGGAACGGCTTTGCCGCCATCGCGCACGATCTGGCGCCGAAGAACCGGGCGCTGTTGAAGACGCGCGACGATATCCAGGAAAAGATCGACGCCTGGTACAAGCAGAACGGCGCCCCCGTCGACATGGCCGCATACAAGAGCTTCCTGAAGGAGATCGGCTATCTGGTGCCGGAAGGCCCGGCCTTTGCGGTGAAGACCGAAAATGTCGATCCCGAGATCGCCACCATCGCCGGCCCGCAGCTCGTCGTGCCGGTGATGAACGCGCGCTATGCGCTCAACGCCGCCAACGCCCGCTGGGGCTCGCTCTACGATGCGCTCTACGGCACCGACGCCGTCCCCGAGACGGACGGTGCGGAAAAGGGCAAGGGCTACAATCCCAAGCGCGGCGAGAAGGTCGTCGCCTGGGCCAAGGCCTTTCTCGACCAGTCGGCGCCGCTGGCGTCCGGCTCGTGGAAGGATGTGACCGGCATGTCGGTGTCGGGCGGCGCGCTTTCCCTCCGGACGGCGGCGGGCATGGTCGCGCTGAAGGACCCGGCGCAGTTCGTTGGCTATCGCGGCGACGCGGCCGCCCCGGAAGCGGTCCTGCTGGAGCGCCATGGCCTGCATGTCGAGGTCGTCGTCAACCGGGAAAGCCCCATCGGTAAGGCAGACCCGGCCGGCATTTCAGACATGATCCTCGAGGCCGCCATCACCACCATCCAGGACTGCGAGGATTCCATCGCGGCCGTCGATGCCGAGGACAAGGTCGTCGCCTATCGCAATTGGCTGGGTCTGATGAAGGGCGATCTCTCGGAAACCTTCGAGAAGGGCGGCAGGACGATGACCCGCCGCCTGAATGGCGACCGCAGCTACACCGCGCCGGACGGCTCGACGCTGACACTGTCCGGCCGCTCGCTGATGCTGGTGCGCAATGTCGGCCACCTGATGACCAATCCGGCCGTGCTGCTGGCCGACGGTTCGGAAGTGCCGGAAGGCATTCTGGACGCCGCCGTTACCGCGCTGATCGCCCTTCACGACGTCGGTCCCAACGGCGCGCGCAAAAATTCCCGCGCTGGCTCGATGTACGTCGTCAAGCCGAAGATGCACGGGCCGGAAGAAGTCGCCTTCGCCGCCGAGATCTTCGCCCGTGTCGAAAAGCTGCTCGGCATGAAGCCCAACACCATCAAGATGGGCATCATGGACGAGGAGCGGCGCACCACCGTCAACCTCAAGGAAGCCATCCGCGCGGCGAAGGATCGCGTGGTGTTCATCAACACCGGCTTCCTCGACCGTACCGGCGACGAGATCCACACCTCGATGGAAGCCGGCCCGATGATCCGCAAGGGCGACATGAAGCAGGCCGCCTGGATCGCGGCTTACGAGAACTGGAACGTCGACACCGGGCTGGAATGCGGGCTCGAAGGCCGCGCCCAGATCGGCAAGGGCATGTGGGCGATGCCCGATCTAATGGCGGCGATGCTGGCTGAGAAGATCGCCCATCCCGAGGCCGGCGCCAACACTGCCTGGGTGCCGTCGCCGACGGCCGCCACGCTTCACGCAACGCACTACCACAAGGTCGATGTGCATGCGGTGCAGGAAAAGCTGAAGGGGCGCGCCAAGGCGAAGCTGGACGATATTCTCTCCGTGCCGGTCGCGGTGCGGCCGAATTGGTCGGCCGAAGACATCCAGAAGGAACTGGACAACAACGCGCAGGGCATCCTCGGCTATGTCGTGCGCTGGATCGACCAGGGCGTCGGCTGCTCCAAGGTGCCGGACATCAACGATGTCGGCCTGATGGAAGACCGCGCGACGCTGCGCATCTCCTCCCAGCACATCGCCAACTGGCTGCATCACGGCGTCTGCAAGGAAGCGCAGGTGATGGAGACGATGAAGCGCATGGCCGCCGTGGTGGATCGCCAGAATGCCGGCGACCCGCTCTACCGCCCGATGGCGCCGGATTTCGACAAGTCCATCGCCTTCCAGGCCGCCTGTGACCTCGTCTTCAAGGGCCGCGTCCAGCCCAACGGCTACACCGAGCCGGTGCTGCATGCACGGCGGCTGGAGCTGAAGGGTGAGAAGCGGTCCGCATAGCGGACGAAAAGCCCCCAAATGGGCTTTTCGAGCGACGAACGCCCGGAGCCGTAGCGGAGGGCGGGGACAATGACTAGATGAGAGTTCTCCTCGCCATCGACTGTTCCGCCAATCTGTGCGCGGCCTGCGTCTATGACGCTGGGGCCGGCAAGGAACTGGGCAGAACAGTGCTCGATCTCGGCAAGGGCCATGCCGAGCACCTGATGGGGGTAATCGAGGGTGCGCTGGGTCAGGCCGGCAAGTCCTATGCCGATCTCGGCGGCATTGCCGTCTCCGTCGGTCCCGGGTCCTTCACCGGCCTGCGCGTCGGCGTTGCTACCGCGCGCGGGCTGGCGCTGGCGCTGAAAATCCCGGCCATCGGCGTCACCACGCTGGAAGCGCTGGCTGCCGAGGCGCGGCAGTCCTTTCCGAGCCGGCCGATCTTCGCCGCCCTCGACGGCGGGCGTGGCGAAATCCACGCCGCCCTTTACGATGAATTGGCTGTTCTGCGCTACGGTCCGGCCGTGACCACGCTGGAGGAGGCCGTTGCGATGGTGACTGAGGGGACGGTGCTTGCCGGCAACGCGGGGGAGCGGATCGCGGAAGCGGCCGGCGGGTCTTTCGACTTCGGGCCGCTCGGCGCCACCGCGGATATCGCCGTCTACGCCAGCCTCGCCGCCGAAAAAAAGCCGGGCGAGAAGCCGAAGCCGCTTTACCTGCGCGACGCCGACGCCAAGCCGCAGGCCGGGTTCGTGCTGCCGAGGGCGCGCTGATGCGCATTCCCTTCCTGCCGCAGCGCCCGAAGGATTATGTGCTGGAGCCGCTGACCCCTGAAGATAGCGATGCCGTGTCGATCCTCCACCGCGAGGATTTCGTCCGTCCGTGGACGGGCGGCGAGTTCGCCGCGCTGCTGGAACAGGACACCGTATTTGGCTTCGCGGCGAAAGAGGTGGGAAATCCCCGCGCCGGCATCGTCGGTTTCGTGCTGGCGCGACTGGCGGCCGGCGAGGGCGAAATCCTCACCGTGGCGGTCGCCCGCAGCCATCGCCGGCACGGCATCGGCTGGCAGTTGATGGACGCGGTGCTGCGGCAACTGCACGGCGACCGTGCCGAAGCCTTGTTTCTCGAAGTGGACGAGACGAACGCACCGGCCATCGCGCTCTATCGCCGGCTCGGCTTCCGCGAGGTCGGCAAGCGGCCCGATTACTATCGCTCGCCCGAACGCGGTCCGACCGGGGCGCTTGTCATGCGCCGCGATCTCCGCTAGCCGGCAAATCCGGCACATGCGCCGGCAGAGCGCAAGGGGACGATGATCGCGAAAATCCGAAACGGCCTGATCCTGCTTTTCGTCGCGGCTGTCACGACAGCGGTGGCGGTTTCGCAGCTCACGGTGCTGAAAACCGGATGGGGCAATCCCTCATTCGTGCCGCGCCTGTGGCACAAGGCGATCCTGTGGGCGCTGGGGTTTCGCGTGCATGTCGAGGGCAGCCTATCGCGGAAGCGCCCGCTGCTGATCGTCGCCAACCACGTCTCGTGGACGGACATCGGCGTCCTCGGCTCCATTGCCGACGTGTCCTTCATCGCCAAGGCGCAGATGCAGGGCTGGCCGCTGATGGGCTGGCTGTCGACGCTGCAACGCACCGTTTTCGTCGACCGCGAGCGGCGTCACAGCTCCGTCGACCAGGCGAGCGAGATCGGCGAGCGGCTGAAGGCGGGCGATGCAATGGTGCTATTCGCCGAAGGCACGACCGGCGACGGCAACAGGATGCTGCCGTTCAAGAGCACGCTGTTCGGCGCCGCCACGCTGGCAATCGGCAAGGGGGCGACGGCGCACGAAGGGGTGCAGGAAGTTGCCATCCAGCCGGTGGCGATCGCCTATGTACGCCGCCATGGCATCCCGCTCGGCCGCGCCGGGCGCATGACGCTGTCCTGGATCGGCGACCAGGACCTCGTGCCGCATGTCGCCGGCCTGTTGAAACTGGGCGCCGTCGACGTCGAGGTCCGCTTCGGCGAACCGGTGATGTTTTCGGCCGGATCGAACCGCAAGGAAGCGACGCGGCTGGTCGAGGCCCGTGTGAAGGCGATGATGCAGGCGGCGCTGCATGGGACCGAGGCGGGCTGACTGCTGGAATCGGTTGTTCTTGACCGCCAAAACGCGATAGAAGCCCGCCCATGGATGCATTGACCACGGAACAGGCTTCGGATTGCGCCGCGACGGATGGCGGACAGCGGGCCAAAAAGGTCTTCGTCAAGACCTATGGCTGCCAGATGAACGTCTACGATTCCCAGCGCATGACCGATGCGCTGGCGGCGGACGGCTATGCCGAGACGCAGAGCATGGAGGACGCCGACCTCGTCCTGCTCAACACCTGCCATATCCGCGAGAAGGCGGCCGAGAAGATCTATTCCGAACTCGGCCGCATCCGCGACCTCAAGGCCGAACGCGCAGCCGCCGGCAGCGAATTGCTGATCGGCGTCGCCGGCTGCGTGGCGCAGGCCGAAGGCGGCGAGATCATCCGCCGCGCGCCGGCCGTCGATCTGGTCATCGGTCCGCAGACCTATCACCGCCTGCCGGACGTGCTGGCGCGCGTGCGCGGCGGTAACCGCGTGGTCGAGACGGACTATGCGGTGGAGGACAAGTTCGAGCACCTGCCGGCGCCGAAGAAGGCCGAGGTCATCAAGCGCGGCGTTACCGCGTTTCTGACCGTGCAGGAGGGGTGCGACAAGTTCTGCACCTTCTGCGTGGTGCCCTATACGCGCGGCTCGGAAGTGTCGCGGCCGGTGGCGCAGATCGTCGCCGAGGCCGAGCGGCTGGCCGAAGCCGGCGTGCGCGAGATCACCCTGCTCGGCCAGAACGTCAATGCCTGGCATGGCGAAGGGCCGGACGGCAATGACTGGGGCTTGGGCCGGCTTCTGTTCCGGCTGGCCGAAATCCCCGGCATCGCCCGGCTGCGCTACACCACCAGCCATCCGCGCGACATGGACGACGAACTGATCGCCGCCCATCGCGACCTTGAAACGCTGATGCCCTATCTCCATCTGCCGGTGCAGGCGGGCTCGGACCGCATCCTGAAGGCGATGAACCGCAGGCACAAGGCCGGCGAATATCTGAAGCTGATCGAGCGCATCCGCGCGGCAAGGCCGGATATTGCCTTGTCGGGCGATTTCATTGTCGGCTTTCCGGGCGAAACCGATGCCGATTTCGAGGACACGATGAAGATCGTGCGCGAAGTGGGCTACGCCTCAGCCTTCTCGTTCAAATATTCGCCCCGCCCCGGCACGCCCGGCGCCGAGATGGACGGCCATGTGGCGGAGCAGGTGAAGGACGAACGCCTTCAGCGCCTTCAAACGCTGCTGGTGGAACAGCAGCAGGCTTTCACCGTTTCCATGGTCGGCAGGACGATGCCGACCCTGATCGAAAAGCCCGGCCGTCAGGCGGGCCAGCGGGTCGGCCGCTCGCCCTGGCTGCAGCCGGTGATTGTTGATGAAAAGGCCGGTGGAATCGGCGACATTATCGAGGTGCGAATCACGGAAGCGGGCTACAATAGCCTGCATGCCGTGCCGGCCTGAGCGCCGGCGGACAAGGAGAGACGGTTGACCGCAGCCGACCTGAAGGCAGTTCCCCCACTCGCACCCTTGACGCCTTCCGGGGCGTCCGACATGGCGCACATCGTCCTTACCTTCGACAACAACAAGCTCGCCAGCGCGCTCTACGGCCAGTTCGACGAGAACTTGGCCCGGCTCGAGCAGAAGCTCGGCGTCGACATCCGTTCACGCGGCAACCAGCTCACCATCAAGGGCTCGCCCACGGCGGCCGAGCAGGCGCGGCAGGCCCTCGACAGTCTCTATGCCATTCTCCAGAAGGGCGCCGACATCAGCCAGTCGGACGTCGACGGCGCTATCCGCATGGCGGTGGCCGCCGACGACCAGCTCACGCTGCCGACGCTGGAGCGCAAGGGCAAGGTCTCTGCGGCGCAGATTTCCACCCGCAAGAAGACCATCTACGCCCGCTCGCTCAACCAGGACGCCTATATGCGCGCGCTGGAGCGGTCGGAGCTGGTTTTCGGCATCGGCCCGGCCGGCACCGGCAAGACCTATCTGGCCGTGGCGCACGCGGCCATGATGCTGGAGCGCGGCATGGTCGAGCGCATCATCCTGTCGCGCCCGGCCGTCGAGGCCGGCGAGCGGCTGGGCTTCCTGCCCGGCGACATGAAGGAAAAGGTCGATCCCTACCTTCGCCCGCTTTACGACGCGCTTTATGACATGATGCCGGGCGACAAGGTGGAGCGGGCGATTACCGCCGGCGTCATCGAGATCGCGCCGCTCGCCTTCATGCGCGGCCGCACGCTGGCGCACGCCGCCGTTATCCTCGACGAGGCGCAGAACACCACGCCAATGCAGATGAAGATGTTCCTGACGCGGCTCGGCGAAGGATCGCGCATGATCGTCACCGGCGATCCGACCCAGATCGACCTGCCGCCGAACACCCGCTCCGGCCTTGTCGAGGCGCTGCGCGTGCTGGACGGCGTGCCGGGCGTCGTTACCGTGCGTTTCACCGACACCGACGTGGTGCGCCATCCGCTGGTGGCCGAGATCGTCAAGGCCTACGATCGCGACGGCAAGGTCGCGCGCGGGCTGGGCGCGGAAGGGTGAGGATAGGCGTTTTCCCGGTGCCTTCAGGACACTTTGCACAGGCCTCGTGCATCGCAGGCCGCCATGCCCGCTGATCCCGCGCCTCCGATAGATATCGACCTCACCGTCGAGGCCGGCGACTGGCCGGACGAAGCCACTCTCACCATACTGGTCGAGCGTGCTGTGGCCGGTGCCTTCGCGGCGCTTGGTGCATCCCGTACAGGCGAATCCGAACTCGGCGTGATCTTCACCGACGATGCCCGCATCCGCGAACTCAACGCCGGCTGGCGTGGTAAGGACAAGGCGACCAACGTGCTTTCCTTTCCCGCCTTCCCGGAGACGAAGACGGGCCCGCTGCCGCCGCTGCTGGGCGATATCGTGTTGGCGGCCGAGACGGTGGCGAGCGAGGCTGCACTGGAAGGCAAGCCGCTGGACAACCATATTACCCATCTGGTGATCCACGGCCTGCTGCATCTTCTGGGCCATCACCATGAGACGGACGCCGAGGCCGAGGAGATGGAGGCGATCGAGCGCAGGGCGCTCGCAAGGCTTGCCATTCCCGATCCCTATGCGTAACTAGATCGAGAAACCGACCGGACGACGATGAACGACAAGCAAGAAGCCGCCCACGCCGAGGCTGGTGGCGCGGCAAAGCCTTCCGAGAAGCAGGAAGACCCCTCCAGTCCCAGTACCGCGACCGGCACCGCGGCCATTGAGCAGGCGCCCGCCGGACCGTCGCTTTTCGACCGGATGCTGGGCCTGTTCCGCCATCGCAACGGCACGTCGCTGCGCGAAGAGATCGCCGATGCGCTGGCCGAGACGACCAGCGAGCCGGGCGCCTTCTCGCCCGGCGAACGCGCCATGCTCAACAACATCCTCAGGTTGCGCGAGGTGCGCGTCGAGGACGTCATGGTGCCGCGCGCCGATATCGAGGGCGTCGAGATCGGCACCACGCTGGGCGAACTGCTCGGCCTGTTCGAACAGTCCGGCCATTCGCGCATGCCCGTCTATGTCGAGACGCTGGACGACCCGCGCGGCATGATCCACATCCGCGACGTGCTCGGCCACATCACCCGCGCCGCCCGCCCGAAGAACGGTCGAGGCCGTAAGAAGGCGCAGCCGGCGGCAGCCCTTGCCCTGTCGGAAGTCGACCTGACGCGCCCCATCGGCGATCTCGACCTGATCCGCCCGGTGCTGTTCGTGCCGCCCTCGATGCTGGCGTCGGACCTGATGGCGCGCATGCAGGCCGGCCGCACCCAGATGGCCCTGGTCATCGACGAATACGGCGGTACCGACGGGCTGGCCTCGCTGGAGGACATCGTTGAGATGGTCGTCGGCGACATCGAGGACGAGCACGACGAGGACGAGCCGCTGGTGACCAAGACCGGTGACGGCGTCTTCCTGGTCGACGGCAAGGCCGAGATCGACGACGTCGCCACCATGATCGGCGACGGCTTCGCCGCCGGCGAGCACGGCGAGTCGGTCGACACCATCGGCGGCATGATCTTCAACACGCTGGGCCGCGTGCCGGCGCGCGGCGAAGTGGTGCAGGCCATTCCCGGTTTCGAATTCCATGTGCTGGACGCTGACCCGCGCCGCGTCAAGCGCGTGCGCATCGTGGAAACCGCCAAGGGCGACCGCCGCCGCCGCGTCGCCCGTGCCGAGCAGGCGTGATAGCCGGGCCGGCTTGAGGGCTGTTGGTCAGCGTGTGCTGACGCAACGCCGGTCTGCGGGAAACGTCAAGGCCGGCCGACATTCGGGTTCGGTCCCGCCGGGGCGAAAACATCGGCAGGGACGTGCCGCGTTCGTTTGGAGCCGTCCTTCCGGCCTGCTAGAACTTCACCGCATGATTCGGCGGGCTGGGCCATGATCGCACCTGTTTGCATCGGTTTCCTCTCATGAGCGCCGGCCAATCCGGGTTGCGCGCCGGTCCCTCGGATGGCGCCGCCGCATCGGACCGCCGGTTTTTCGAGCGCGTGGCCGGCCGCGTCATCCTCCTGTGGGGGTGGCGGCGGGCGCTCGTCGCCTTCCTCGCCGGCGCGCTGGCCGTGCTGACGCAGGCGCCGTACGATTTCTTCGCCGCCGGCTTCATCGCCTTTCCCGTCCTCGTCTGGCTGCTCGACGGAACCACGCTTGAAAGCTCGGGCGGCGTGCTGAGACGGTTGAGGCCAGCCTTCGCCGTTGGTTGGTGGTTCGGCTTCGGTTACTTCCTCGCCGGCCTGTGGTGGATTGGCGGCGCGCTTCTGGTCGAGGCCGACGAATTTGCCTGGGCGCTGCCGCTCGCCGTGGTCGGCATTCCCCTGATTCTCGCCTTCTTCTACGGCTTGGCGACGGCCGTGGCGCGGTCGATCTGGAGCAGCAACATCGGCCGTATCGCAGCCTTTGCCTTCGGCTTCGCGCTCGCCGAGTGGCTGCGCGGCTTCCTGTTCACCGGCTTCCCATGGAACGCCATCGGCTATGCGGCGATGCCGGTGCCGCTGCTCATGCAGAGCGACGCCGTCGTCGGCATGAACGGCATGAATGCGCTTGCCGTCTTCGTTTTCGCCGTCCCGGCGCTGCTGGCCGGACGCCGTCATCTGCGTTTCGGTTTCGCTGTGGCTGTGCTGCTCGTGGCGGCCCATGTCGGCTTTGGTTACGTGCGGCTTACCGCTCCGCAGCCTGCCAACGTCAAGACGCTGGACGTCCGCATCGTCCAGCCCTCCGTCGATCTCGCCGAAAAATGGGACGCCTCGGTCCGCGACCGCATCTTTGCGACCATGCTCGCCCTGTCGTCGAAAGAGCCGGAGGCCGGCCATCAAAAGCCGCAGCTTATCCTGTGGCCGGAAACCTCGGTGCCGTTCCTGTTCACCGAGCGTCCTGACGCGCTGACGGCGATCGGCGACATGCTGGCCGAGGGCCAGATGCTGATCGCTGGCGCCGTGCGCGAGGAAGAAGCCGCCGGGCAGGGCGCCGACAGCCGCTACTACAACTCAGTGGTGGCCATCGACGATCGCGGCGAGATCGCCGATGCCGTCGACAAGGTCCATCTGGTGCCCTTCGGTGAATACTTACCTTTCGACGGCCTGCTGAAACGCCTGGGCGTCGAGCAGATGGTGGCCGGGCCGATGAATTTCTCGGCCGGCAACGAGCGCCATGCCATCGCCGTGCCCGGCGGCGCCCGCGCGCTGCCCTTCATTTGCTACGAAGTGATCTTTCCCGATCTCGTTTCGGTTGACGCAGCGTCAAGTGAGCTTATTGTAAACGTTACGAACGATGCGTGGTTTGGGGACACGCCCGGTCCGTACCAGCATTTTCGGCAGGCGCAGCTTCGCGCCGTCGAAAATGGTTTGCCGCTGCTCAGGGCGGCCAACAACGGTATCTCGGCTGTCGTCGATCCACGCGGCAGGACGATCGATGCGCTGGCCATCAATGCGCGGGGGGCGATGGATGTGCGGGTGCCAATTTACCGACAGGAGACGCTTTCGGCTGCGCAACGCCGCGTTAACGGGTTCGTCGTCATGATTCTGTTCGCCCTGGCCGCAGGCCTTCTCAGCGTAAGGCGAAGGCTACCGGCGAATTGACATGTGATATATTAGAACTTCATAGTGGAACGCCTGATTTCACGGAGGGCCGGTCGCGCTGGTTGGAGTGACGGCCGGTTCCGCTCGGGCATGCAAGAACAAGGAGCCGGACAACGGCGAGGAAAAATGGTAGAAGAAAATAAGAAGAAGCCGAATCCGGTCGATACTCATGTCGGCAGCCGCATCAGGCTTCGCCGCAATATGCTGGGGATGAGCCAGGAGAAGCTGGGCGAAAGCCTCGGCATCACCTTCCAGCAGATCCAGAAATACGAGAAGGGCACCAACAGGGTCGGCGCCAGCCGGTTGCAGGCGATCGCCTCCATCCTGGGCGTACCCGTTTCCTTCTTCTTCGAGGATGCGCCGGGGCAGGAAGCGGCCGGCGCCGGCTTTGCCGAGGACACGCCCACTTCCTTTGCCGTGGAGTTCTGTTCGACGCCGGAAGGGCTGCAACTCAACCGCGCGTTCTTTCGCATCACCGATGCGAAAGTGCGCCGGCGTATCGTCGATCTGGTGAAGTCTCTTTCCGACGACGAAACCGACTGACGTTTGCCTGTTGCCTGCAATGCGCCGGGGCACGTCGCTGCTCCGGATTTTTGTTCTCCTGGCGGCCTCTGGATTGGCAGACTGATCCCCGTGGCTGTCTTGACGGACGGTCGGGCGGCCCGCTAACAGGATCGGCGCCAGGCTGGCGGTGTGCCGGCCATTTTCCAGTGGGGACACCCGTGACGCGGCAGAATTATCTCTTCACCTCGGAATCGGTTTCCGAGGGTCATCCCGACAAGGTCTGCGACCGCATTTCCGACGAGATCGTCGATCTGGTCTATCGCGAGACGCGTAAAGTAAAGCCCGAGGACGCCAAACGCTATGCCGACGTCGCGGTTTCCGATCCTTGGAAGGTGCGCGTCGCCTGCGAGACGCTGGCGACGACCAATCGCGTTGTGATCGCCGGCGAGGTGCGCGTGCCGCACAGCCTGCTCAAGAAGGACAAGGCCGGCAACGTGATGATGGACGCGGCCGGACACCCCGCCGTCAACCCGGCGAAGTTCAAGTCGGCGGCGCGCAAGGCGATCCGCGACATCGGCTACGAGCAGGGCGGCTTCCACTGGAAGAAGGCCCGGATCGACGTTCTGCTGCACGGCCAGTCGCCTGACATCGGCCAGGGCGTCGACAACGCCGCCGACCGCCAGGGCGAGGAAGGCGCGGGCGACCAGGGCATCATGTTCGGCTATGCCTGCCGCGAGACGCCGGACCTGATGCCGGCGCCGATCTACTACAGCCACAAGATCCTCGAACTCCTGGCCGCCGCCCGCCACGAAGGGCAAGGGGACGCCGGCAGGCTCGGCCCCGACGCCAAGAGCCAGGTGACGGTGCGCTACGAGAACGGCGAGGCCGCCGAGGTCACGCAGATCGTGCTGTCGACCCAGCATCTCGATGCGAGCTGGGATTCGAAGAAGGTGCGCAAGGTCGTCGAGCCCTATATCCGCGAGGCGCTGGGCGATCTGAAGATCGCCGCCGACTGCAACTGGTACATCAACCCGACCGGCAAGTTCGTCATCGGCGGTCCCGACGGCGACGCCGGCCTGACCGGCCGCAAGATCATCGTCGACACCTATGGCGGGGCGGCCCCGCATGGCGGCGGCGCCTTCTCCGGCAAGGACACCACCAAGGTGGACCGCTCGGCGGCTTACGCGGCGCGCTATCTGGCCAAGAACGTGGTGGCGGCCAAGCTTGCCGAGCGCTGCACCATCCAGCTCTCCTACGCCATCGGCGTTGCCCAGCCGCTGTCGGTCTATGTCGACCTGCATGGCACCGGCGCCGTGGACGAAGCCGTGCTGGAGAAGGCGCTGCGCGCGGTGATGGACCTGTCGCCGTCGGGCATCCGCCGGCATCTGGACCTGAACAAGCCGATCTACGCCAAGACCACGGCCTACGGCCATTTCGGCCGCAAGCCGGGCCGCGACGGCTCCTTCTCGTGGGAGAAGACCGACCTCGTCAAGGCGCTCAAGGACGCCGTCTCGAAGGAACGGGCGCTGGCCGCCTGACCGCCATGACGGCTCCGGAACTCCCGGCCGAGGAACGGCGGCCGAGCCGCTCCAGCGAGGCCTTTTTCGGACGGCGCCATGGCAAGGCGATCCGCCCGCATCAGGCGGCGGCCCTTGCCGCCGGCCTGTCCCGCTACGGCATAGACCTTGCGAAGGCGGCACCTGCCGCACTCGCGGCCTTGTTTGCGGCTCCGGTTTCGTCTGTGCGTCTGGAAATCGGCTTCGGCGGCGGCGAGCATCTGCTGCATGAGGCGAAGGCGGCGCCTTCCACCGGCTTCATCGGCGTCGAGCCCTTCGTCAACGGCATGGCCAAGCTGATGACGGCGGTGGAGCGGGAGCCGCTGGCGAACCTGCGCGTCTATGACGACGACGCCACCCGCCTGCTCGACTGGCTGCCGCCGGCCTCGCTCGACGGCATCGACCTGCTCTATCCCGACCCCTGGCCGAAGAAGCGGCACTGGAAACGGCGTTTCGTCGGCAAGGCCAATCTCGACCGCTTCGCCCGCGTGCTGAAGCCGGGCGGCCGCTTCTGCTTCGCCTCCGATATCGGCAGTTACGTCAACTGGACCCTGCTTGCCTGCCGCGCCCACGGCGCCTTCGACTGGCAGGCGGTCTCTTCGCGCGACTGGCACGAGCCCTATCCCGGCTGGCCGGGCACGCGCTACGAGGCCAAGGCCGTCCGCGAAGGCCGCAAGCCCGCCTATCTGACCTTTCTGCGCCGTTGAACCGATAGCGCAACCGCGCGGGAACCTGATAGGCTTGCCGGCATCCAAGACGATGCAGGCTCAAGACGATACGGGCAGGGAGAAGTGTTATGGCGCACCGGGTCAAAATCCTCGAAGCCGAGAATGTCACGCACAATGTGCGCCGGTTCCGGTTCGAACGACCGGACGGCTACGCCTTCGTTCCCGGACAGGCGACCGAGGTCTCGATCGACCAGGACGGCTGGCGCGAGGAAAAGCGGCCCTTCACCTTCACCGGCCTCAGCCAGTGGCCGGACCTGGAATTCACCATCAAGACCTATACGGACCACGACGGTGTCACCAATCGGCTGGCAACGCTCGGGCCGGGCGATGCGCTGCTGATCGACGATCCGTGGGGCACGATCGAATACAAGGGCAAGGGCACCTTCATTGCCGGCGGCGCCGGTATCACGCCCTTCATCGCCATCCTGCGCGACCTTGCCGACAGGAAGGCGGTCGCAGGCCATCGGCTGATCTTCACCAACCGCACGGAAGACGACATCATCCTGCGCGATCTATGGGAGAAAATGCCCGGCCTCGAGCATCTGTTCGTGGTGACGCGCGGCGACGGCAAGACGTTTCCCGCCGGCCCGGTCGACAAGGCCTTCCTGCGAGACCATGCCGGCGACTTCGGTCAGCATTTCTATGTCTGCGGACCGGACAAGATGGTCGCCGACATCAACGCCGCGCTGACCGAGCTCGGCGCCGCCGCCACCAATCTGGTGTTCGAGCGGTAAGGCTCAATAGTAGCGGCGGATATCCCTGAACGCCTTCGGCTCGATGCCGAGATTGGTCAGGTCGCGCGCCTTCGGACGATGGCCGGCTTCGGCCGCATAGGCGGCTGCCACGGCGCTGCCGAGGACGTTGATCGCGTCCGCAATCGTTGCAAAAGTGCTGCGCTTGCTCATGACAATTCCTTTCGTACGCAGTGCTGCACCATCTGTGCTGCATTGCACCATAGATAGGAGTTGCCCCGCCGTGCGGGTAGGGCGCCTGGCGCATGGCCGTCTTGCGCCCGGCGCGTGGCTTGCCCGCCGGCCTTTCGGACTTGAAACGCCGGCATGGATCGTCTATATCGGCATCAAATTCTTGGTCGGTATGACGAAGAGTGGGTCCACCCGGTCCCGCTCTTTTTTGTTACCGGCCGCCCGAAAGGCGACCGACTGGAACCGATGGCAGAGAGCGTGACCGACGGCGACGACCGCATCATCCGCGAGAGCGGCATCGATGCGCGCATCGCCATGATCGTCGAGCCGGTGCTGCGCGGCATGGGCTTCCGCCTCGTGCGCGTGCGCCTGTCCGGCCAGAACGGCCTGACCCTCCAGATCATGGCCGAGCGCAACGACGGCACCATGACCGTCGAGGATTGCGAAGAGGTCAGCCGCGCCGTGTCCCCGGCGCTCGATGTCGACGATCCCATCGAGAAGGCTTATCACCTCGAAGTGTCGTCGCCGGGCATCGACCGTCCGTTGGTGCGCAAGTCGGATTTCTCGACCTGGGCCGGTCATCTGGTGAAGATGGAAACCGCGACGCTGGTTGCCGAGCGCAAGCGCTTCAAGGGGCGCATCGCCGAGGCCGGCGAGGATGCGGTGGTGATCGAACGCGAAGCCGCTTACGGCGAGGAACCGCGCGTCAGCGTTCCTTACGACGCCATAGCCGAGGCGAGGCTGATCCTCACCGACGACCTGATCCGCGACGCGCTGTCGAAGGACAACCGCGCCCGCAAGGAAGCGAAGAAGCATCGCGGCGAGATGGTCGAAAGCGCCGAAGCGGCCGACGAAACCGAAATTGAAAGCTGATTGAGCGGCCGCCCGCGAAAGGCGGCCTTGTCAGGGAGAAAGAAATGGCTGTCAGTGCCAACAGGCTCGAACTTTTGCAGATCGCCGACGCCGTCGCGCGGGAAAAGTCGATCGACAAGGGAATCGTCATTGCCGCCATGGCCGACGCGATCCAGAAGGCGGCGCGCTCGCGCTATGGCCAGGAAACCAACATCCGCGCCGACATCAACCCCAACACGGGCGAGATGAAGCTGCAGCGGCTGATGGAAGTGGTCGAGACGGTCGAGGACTACGCCACCCAGATCGCGCTGTCGTCGGCGCGCGAGCGCAATCCCGACGCCCAGATCGGCGACTTCATCGCCGAGCAGCTGCCGCCGATGGATTTCGGCCGCATCGCCGCCCAGTCGGCCAAGCAGGTCATCGTCCAGAAGGTGCGCGAGGCCGAGCGCGACCGCCAGTATGACGAATACAAGGACCGCATCGGCGAGATCGTCAACGGCACGGTCAAGCGCGTCGAATACGGCAACGTCATCGTCGATCTCGGCCGCGGCGAGGCGATCATCCGCCGCGACGAGCTGATCCCGCGCGAGAACTACAAGTATGGCGACCGCGTGCGCGCCTATGTCTACGACGTGCGCCGCGAGCAGCGCGGCCCGCAGATTTTCCTGTCGCGCACCCATCCGCAGTTCATGGCCAAGCTCTTCACCATGGAAGTGCCGGAAATCTACGACGGCATCATCGAGATCAAGTCGGTGGCCCGCGATCCGGGCTCGCGCGCCAAGATCGCCGTCATCTCCCGCGATTCGTCGATCGATCCGGTCGGCGCCTGCGTCGGCATGCGCGGTTCGCGCGTGCAGGCCGTGGTCGGCGAGTTGCAGGGCGAGAAGATCGACATCATTCCGTGGTCGCCGAACGCCGCCTCCTTCATCGTCAACGCGCTGCAGCCGGCCGAGGTCGCCAAGGTGGTGCTCGACGAGGATGCCGAGCGCATCGAGGTCGTCGTGCCTGACGACCAGCTGTCGCTCGCCATCGGCCGTCGCGGCCAGAACGTGCGTCTGGCGTCCCAGCTCACCGGCTGGGACATCGACATCCTGACCGAGCAGGAAGAAAGCGAGCGCCGCCAGAAGGAGTTCACCGAGCGTTCGAACCTGTTCATGGAAGCGCTCGACGTCGACGAGATGGTCGGCCAGGTGCTGGCTTCCGAGGGCTTCACCTCGGTCGAGGAAGTTGCCTATGTCGAGCCGGATGAAATCTCTTCCATCGACGGCTTCGACGAGGACACCGCGACCGAGATCCAGACGCGCGCCCGCGAATATCTGGAGAAGATCGAGGCCGAGCAGGATGCCGCCCGCAAGAAGCTCGGCGTCAAGGACGAGCTGCGCGAGATTCCCGGCGTCACCACCGCCATGATGGTGGCGCTCGGCGAGGACGGCGTGAAGACCATCGAGGACTTCGCCGGCTACGCCGCCGACGACCTCGTCGGCTGGAAGGAACGCAAGGACGGCGAGACCAAGGTTTATCCGGGTGTGCTCGCCGACCATGGCGTCTCCAGGGCCGAGGCCGAGCAGATGGTGTTGGCGGCTCGCCTCAAGGCCGGCTGGATTTCCGAGGAGGAAGCCCAGGCCGAGGCCGCCGACGCTGAAGCCGCCGAAGCGGCCGAAGCGTGAGATGAGACGCATCGGGGCAGCCCTTGGACGAGATGAACGATCGCACCTGCATCGTCACCAGGAAGCACGCCGAGCCGGATGACCTCATCCGGTTCGTCGTCGGCCCGGATTCGGCCGTCGTCCCCGATCTGAAGCGAACCTTGCCCGGCCGCGGTTGCTGGGTCAGCGCCGAGCGCCTATATGTCGACAAGGCGGCGGCCAAGGGCCATTTTGCCCGCGCCTTCAAGCGGCAGGTCGTCGTGCCCCCCGATCTCGGCGCCATGGTCGACGCTTTGCTGGCGAAGGCGGTACTGGGGTCGCTGGGCCTTGCCCGCAAGGCAGGTATGGTGGCGCTGGGAGCGGCCAAGGTCGACGGCGCCGTCCGCTCCGGCAAGGCGGTTGCCGTGCTGCATGCGGCCGAGGCTTCCGAGGACGGCGTGCGCAAGATCAGCCAGGCCCGGCGCGCCACCGTCCATCTTGGCGGGCCTGCCATCCCTGCCTACAAACTTTTCGCCGAGGCGGAATTGGGTTTGGCATTGGGGGGGGCAAATGTGATACATGCTGCCGTTCTCGCGTCGGACGCGGGTCGCGCGGTCCTGAAGCGCATGGTTGCGCTCGACCGATACCGGGGCGGTTCCCTGGATGATTTGGCAATGCTTGCGGCGGTTGCCGGCGAAGATGATGCCGCAGAGGATGTGGAATGAGCGATACGAAATCGGGTGACGACAAGACCTTGAGCGTTACCCCCAAGAAGACCTTGACCTTGAAGCGACCGGGTGTCGAACAGAGCACCGTGCGGCAGAATTTCTCGCACGGCCGCACCAAGTCGGTCGTCGTCGAGACCAAGCGCAAGTTCATAAAGCCCGGCGAGAAGCCGGAGCCGGTTGCTGTCTTCACGCCGCGGCCGACGCCGGCCGCGATAGCGGCCGCGCCTGCGCCGGCAGCGCCCGAGCCGCGCACGCCCGCGCCGCCGCCCCCCGCGCCGCCGCCACAGGAGCGGATGGTCCTCAACGAGCTGTCGCGTGGCGAGATGGAAGCCCGCCGCCGCGCTCTCGAGGGTTCGCAGGCGCGTGAGGCCGAGGATCGCGCCCGCGCCGCCGAGGACGCCAAGCGCCGTGCCGAGGAAGATGAGCGCCGCAAGCGCGAGCGCGAGGAATCGGCGCGCCGCCAGGCGGAAGAGGAAGCGCGCCTGAAGGCCGAGGCGGAATCGCGCCGCCGCGCCGAGGAAGAAGCGCGTCGCCGTGCGCCGCAGACGGCCGAGGCCGCCGGTGGCGACGAGGAGGAAGCACGGCCGCGCGGCCGTGGCCCGGTCGCCCCCATGCGCCGTCCCGTCGCGCCGGAAGTGGCAAGGCCGGCCCGCACCAAGGGCGAGGCTGACCGTCGCCAGGGCAAGCTGACGCTGAACAGCGCCCTGTCTTCCGAGGATGGCGACGCCCGCGCCCGTTCGCTGGCGGCCATGCGCCGCCGCCAGGAGAAATTCAAGCGCGCCATGCACAATGAGCCGCGCGAAAAGGTGATGCGCGAAGTGACCATTCCCGAGACGATCACCATCCAGGAACTGGCGCAGCGCATGTCCGAGCGCGCCGTCGACGTGGTGAAGTTCTTCATGAAGCAGGGCCAGATCATGAAGCCCGGCGACGTCATCGACGCCGACACGGCCGAACTGGTCGCTTCCGAATTCGGCCACACCGTCAAGCGCGTCGCCGAGTCCGACATCGAGGAGGGGCTGTTCAACATCCCCGACCGCGAGGAGGATCTTGTGTCGCGGCCGCCGGTGGTCACGATCATGGGCCACGTCGACCACGGCAAGACCTCGCTGCTCGACGCCATCCGCAACGCCCACGTCCAGTCGGGCGAGGCGGGCGGCATCACCCAGCACATCGGCGCCTATCAGGTCGAGAAGAACGGCCAGCAGATCACCTTCATCGACACGCCCGGCCACGCCGCCTTCACGGCGATGCGGGCGCGCGGCGCACAGTCCACCGACATCGCCGTTCTGGTGGTGGCGGCCGACGACAGCGTGATGCCGCAGACGGTGGAATCCATCAATCACGCCCGCGCCGCCGGCGTGCCGATCATCGTCGCCATCAACAAGGTCGACAAGCACGAGGCCAACCCCCAGAAGGTGCGCACCCAGCTTCTCCAGCACGAGATCGTGGTGGAAGAGATGGGCGGCGAGACGCTGGACGTCGAGGTCTCGGCCAAGACGGGCGCCGGCATCGACAAGCTCCTGGAAGCCATTCTGTTGCAGGCCGAAATCCTCGACCTCAAGGCCAATCCCGATCGCACCGCCGAAGGCGTCGTCATCGAGGCGCGGCTGGACAAGGGCCGCGGCCCGGTCGCCACCGTGCTGGTGCAGACCGGTACGCTGCTGCCCGGCGAGATCCTCGTCGCCGGCAACGAGTGGGGCCGCGTGCGCGCACTGGTCAACGACCGTGGCGAGCAGGTCAAGGAAGCGCCGCCGGCAATGCCCGTCGAGGTGCTCGGTCTCCAGGGTACGCCCCAGGCGGGCGACCGCTTCGCCATCGTCAACAACGAGGCCCGCGCCCGCGAGATCACCGAATACCGTCAGCGGCTCGCCCGCGACAAGGCGGTGGCCAAGCATGCTGGCCAGCGCGGCTCGCTCGAGCAGATGATGTCGCAGCTCCAGCAGGCCGGCACCAAGGAGTTCCCGCTCATCATCAAGGGCGACGTGCAGGGCTCCATCGAGGCGATCGACGCGGCACTCGAAAAGCTCGGCAACGACGAGGTGCGCGCGCGCATCGTCCATTCGGGCGCCGGCGCCATCACCGAGAGCGACGTGACGCTGGCCGAAACGTCGGGAGCCGCCATCATCGGCTTCAACGTGCGTGCCAACGCGCAGGCCAGGCAGGCGGCCGAGCAGGCCGACATCGAGATCCGCTACTACAACATCATCTACAACCTCGTGGATGACGTGAAGGCGGCGATGTCAGGCATGCTGTCGCCGGAACGCCGCGAGACCTTCATCGGCAACGCCGAGATCCTGGAGGTGTTCAACATCACCAAGGTCGGCAAGGTCGCGGGCTGCCGCGTCACCGAAGGCAAGGTCGAGCGCGGCGCGGGCGTGCGCCTGATCCGCGACAACGTCGTCATTCACGAAGGCACGCTGAAGACCTTGAAGCGCTTCAAGGACGAGGTGCCGGAGGTTCCCGTCGGGCAGGAATGCGGCATGGCGTTCCAGAACTACGAGAACATCCAGGTCGGCGACATCATCGAGTGCTTCCGCGTCGAGATGGTGACGCGCACGCTATGACCGGACGAGGAAGGCGGTAGCCGCCTTCCGTTTCAGGCAACGGCGCGGTCCCATCCCGCGCCGTTTGACTTTCAGGACAGACGACAATGCCCCGTTCCAACACTTCCGGTCCCTCCCAGCGCATGTTGCGCGTCGGCGAGCAGGTGCGCCATGCGCTTTCCGACCTGCTCCAGCGCGGCGAGGTGCGCGACGACCTGATCGAGACGACGGTGATCTCGGTGTCGGAAGTGCGCATGTCGCCGGACCTGAAGATCGCCACCGCCTTCGTTGCGCCGCTCGGTGCCAAGGACGACGCCGCGGTGGTCGAGGCGCTGAACCGGCACGCGCGCTTCATTCGCGGCCGCATGTCGCCGGCGCTCAGGCAGATGAAATACATGCCCGAATTCCGCTTCCGGCTCGACACCAGCTACGACAATTTCCAGAAGATCAACGATCTCCTGCATTCGCCCGAGGTCGCGCGCGACCTGCGGCATGACGACGAGAATGAGGAATAGATGTCCCGCCCGCGCAAGAAGAAGGGCCGGCCCGTTTCCGGCTGGGTGATCCTCGACAAGCCGGTCGGCATGGGCTCGACCGAAGCCGTCTCGAAGATCAAGTGGCTGTTTCAGGCCGAGAAGGCCGGCCATGCCGGCACGCTCGACCCGCTGGCGTCCGGCATGCTGCCGATCGCGCTCGGCGAGGCGACCAAGACGGTGCCCTACGTGCAGGACGGCGCCAAGGTCTACCGCTTCACGGTGGCCTGGGGCGAGGAGCGTTCCACCGACGACCTCGAAGGCCCGGTGACCAAAAGCTCCGACAGGCGCCCGTTGGAGGCGGAAGTGCGCGCCGTCATGCCGAAATACACCGGCGTCATCATGCAGACGCCGCCGCAGTTTTCCGCCATCAAGATCGCCGGCGAGCGCGCCTACGACCTTGCACGCGAGGGCGAGACGGTGGAGATACCCGCCCGGGAAGTCGAAATCGGTAGATTGGATATCGTCGAGCATTCCGCCGACCGTACCGTCTTCGAGATCGAGTGCGGCAAGGGCACCTATGTGCGCTCGCTCGCGCGCGACATGGGCCGCGACCTCGGCTGCTATGGTCACATCGCGGAACTGCGCCGCACCGAGGTCGATCCCTTCACGCCGGACGATTTCGTCACCGTCAAGGAACTGGAACTGGCGCGCTTCGGTGAGGCCGGCCAGCCCGAGAGCGGCGAACTGCCGATGGATTTCGCCGCGATAGACGATTTCCTCATCGATACGGTGGCGGCGCTCGATTGCCTGCCGCAGGTCGCCGTCGGCGACGACGCGGCGACCAAGCTCAGACTCGGCAACGCCGTCATCGTGCGCGGCCGCGACGCACCGCTGGAGGCCGAGGAGGCCTGCGCCACCGCGCGCGGCCGCCTCGTCGCCATCGGTGCCATCGAGCACGGCATGTTCAAGCCGAAAAGGGTCTTCGTCGGCTGAGGCCAACCTCCGGCAGGGCATTCACGCTCAAGCCGACTCGCAATAGGCTTGGCCCGATCGGGAATCGGCACATGGCGAAGGCTGACGGCAAACGTATCAGGCGCAAGGCGCGGCGCTCGCCGGTCGGCGCCTCGCCCGGCACGCTGATCGCCGATCCGTCCGCGCAACAGACCCGGCTGACGCTGACGCTGATCGCGGCGGAGAAGACCAGGACCGTCCAGGACGCCGGCCTCAATGATGTGGTCAAGAGCCGCGGCCACTGGCCGCTGGTCTGGCTCGATTGCACCGGCCTTGCCGATATCGCGGTGGTCGAGGAGATCGGCCGCATTTTCGGCCTGCATCCGCTGGCCCTGGAAGACGTCGTCAACACCGGCCAGCGTCCGAAGGTCGATTTCTATGACGACCACGCCTTCGTCGTCCTGTCGATGATCGACGATCCGGCCACCCACCGCTACGAGCAGATCGCCGTCTTCTTCGGCGACAATTTCGTCGTCACCTTCCAGGAGCGCGAGGGCGATCCGTTCGATCCCGTGCGCAAGCGCATCGAAAGCTCCAGCCCGAACCGGCTGCGCACGCGCGGCGCCGACTATCTCGCCTACGCGCTGATCGACGCCATCGTCGACAGCTACTTCGCTCCGATCGAGGCGTCCGGCGACATGGCCGAAAGAGTAGAAGACGCCATGCTGAATTCACCGCAGAAGCAGCAGATGCTGCAACTCCAGCAGATGCGCCGCCACATCAACGCCCTCAAGGGCGTGCTGTGGCCGTTGCGCGACGCGCTGGCGGCCATCGTCCGCAGCGAGGTCTCCTGCATTCACGCCGAGACGAAGGTGTTCTTCAACGACACGCTCGACCACGCCATCCGGCTGATCGAGATGGTCGAGACGGAGCGCGACACCATGACGGGGCTGATCGAGATGCACCTGTCGCTTTCCCAGGCGCGTACCAACGACGTCATCTCGCTGCTCACCATCGTCTCGGCAATCTTCATCCCGCTGACCTTCCTGGTAGGTGTCTGGGGCATGAACTTCGATCCCGACACCTCGCCCTGGAACATGCCGGAACTGCGCGCCTATTACGGCTATCCGGCCGCGCTGGGCTTCATGGTCGCCGTGGCGGTCGCGATGTATATCTACTTCAAGCGCAAGAAGTGGCTATGAAAACGGGGCCGATACGGCCCCGTTGAAAGTTATCATCGTGGGTAAGGCGCTTCAGATTTTCGCCGCCTGCACGAATTTCGGATCGAACGTCTTTTCGTAGGGCACGTCGGCGTTGGCGAGTTCCGGGTCGAGCTTCTTCAGCACTCCCATCATCGAATCGTAGCCTTCCTTGGTCACCATGCCGTCCGGCGAATACATCTCCTTGGAATTCTGGAAAGCCTGCATATAGAGGTCCTTGTTGCCGAGCAGGTATTCCTCCGGCACCGTGGCGGCGACGTCTTCGGGCTTGGCCTCGCTGATCCACTTCAGTGCCTTCATGAAGGCGTTGACCGTGCGCTGCATGGTAACGGGATTGGCCTCGGCGAAGGCGCGCTGGACATAGACCGTCGCCGCCGGGTTCGGCCCGCCGAACAGGGCGCGCGTGCCCGCTTCCGTGCGTGTGTCGAGCAGCACGGCGATATCGCCCTCGAATTGCAGTTGCGCGATCACCGGGTCGAGATGCGACAGGCCGTCGATCTCGCCTTTCTTGATCGCCGCGACCGCGCTGGCGCCGCCGCCGATGCCGATCATGGCGACGTCGTCGGCCTTCAGGCCGTTCTTCTGCAACGCGTATTGCAGCATCAGCGCTGTCGAGGAGCCCGGCGCGGTGACGCCCATCTTCCTGCCCTTGAGGTCGGCAACCGACTTGATCTCTCCGGCAAGGTCCTTGCGCACCGCAATCACGATGCCCGGGAAGCGGCCGAGGTCGCAGACGGCGGTGATGTCCTGACCCTTGTCCTGCATGCGGATGGTATGCTCGTAGGCGCCGGTAACGACGTCGACCGAACCGCCGATCAGCGCCTGCAGCGATTTCGAACCGCCGGCGAAGTCGTTGATCGTGACGTTCAGCCCTTCCTCCTTGAAGAAGCCCTTCCGTTCGGCGATCGTCAGCGGGAGGTAGTAGAGCAGCGGCTTGCCGCCGACGCCGAGCGTGAGATCCGGCTTTTCCGGCGCGGCGTCCTCGGCCGTCGCCGGCAGCATGCTAAAGAGCGGCGCAGCGAGGCCGATGCCCGCGGTTCCGATCAGGAAATCTCTGCGTTTCATGGTCTTTCCTCCTTCATGTTTCGGATAGGCTCAGCGGCCGCGCCACGCCAGAAGCCGCTTCTCGACCAGCCCGACCAGCCAGTCGACCAAGAGAACGAAGGCCATCAGCACGAACATGCCGGCGAACACGCCGGTGACGTCGAAGACGCCTTCCGCCTGCTGGATGAGATAGCCGAGGCCGGCGGCGGAGCCGAGATATTCGCCGACGACGGCACCGACCACGGCGAAGCCGACGGAGGTGTGCAGGCTGGAGAACATCCACGACAATGCCGACGGCAGATAAACATGCCGGAGCAACTGCCGCTCGTTCATGCCCAGCATGCGCGCGTTGGAGAGCACCGTCGGGCTGACTTCCTTGACGCCCTGGTAGACGTTGAAGAAGACGATGAAGAAGACCAGCGTGATGCCGAGCGCAACCTTCGACCAGATGCCGAGGCCGAACCACAGCGCGAAGATCGGCGCCAGCACGACGCGCGGCAGGGCGTTGGCGGCCTTGACGTAGGGATCGAAGACGGCGGCGACCAGCGGTTTGCGCGCGAACCAGAAGCCGAACAGCACGCCGCCGGCAGCGCCGATGAGGAAGGCGAGGATCGATTCCGACAGCGTGATCCACAGGTGATACCAGATCGAGCCTTCGAACACCCACTCACCGACGCGGCGCATGACGCTCACCGGATCGCCGAAGAAGAAAGCGACGGTCTTGGGGTTGCCGAACAGCGTCGTCGTCGAGGCGAGGTGCCATAGAACGACGATGGCGACGGCCACGAGGATTTGCAGGGAAATCAGGGCGGCGCGGTTCATCATGAGGCGACCGATGCCTTGGTATCGGACACGGCGCCGGTCTGGCGATAGGCGGCGATCACCTCGTCGCGAAGTGCGTTCCAGATGGTGCGGTGGAGGTCGTTGAACAGTGGATCGTGGCGGATTTCGCCGATCTCGCGCGGACGGGCCAGCGGGATCGTATAGTCGCCGATGATGCGCGAGCGCGGCCCCGCTGACATGATGATGACACGGTCGGACAGCGCGATGGCCTCGTCGAGGTCATGGGTGACGAACAGCACCGCCTTGCGGTCTTCCGACCACAGGTTGAGCAGCAGGTCGCCCATGATGAGCCGCGTCTGCGCGTCGAGCGGGCCGAAGGGCTCGTCCATCAGGAGCAGCTTTGGATTGCGGATCAGCACCTGGGCCAGGCCGACGCGCTTGCGCTGGCCGCCGGACAGCATTTGCGGATAGCGGTCGGCGAAGGCGCTTAAGCCGACGCGCTCCAGCCAGCCTTGCGCCTCGCGCCGGGCCTCGGCACGGGCGACGCCCGCGATCTCCAGCCCGATGGCGACGTTCTCGATGACCGTCTTCCACGGCATCAGCGCATCCTGCTGGAAGAGGTAGCCGGCCGACTTGTTCATGCCGGTGAGCGGCTGGCCGAAGATACTGACCGCTCCTTGCGCCGGCTTCAGCAGCCCGGCCGTCGCGTTGAGCAGGGTGGACTTGCCGCATCCGGTGGGACCGACGATGGCGACGAACTGATGGGCGCCGACGGCGAGGTCGGTCGGCGCGACGGCGTCGAAACGGCGGCCCTGCGCGAGATCGAATGAAATTGCCACCCCGTCCAGATGGACGGCGTCCTGCGGGGTCTGGCCAGTCTCAGCCTGCATTTGTCCTCCCGGCCGGGTTGGCCATTCCACTTTTAGGTCAGTCAAACTGACATGACCAGAGCCGGGGTTGCAAAAACGCCGGACCAGCCTTTCTCGGGACGGGACTAGCCAGACGCGGCAAAATCGCCTATATGCGCGCCAGCTTGGCCGGCAGGAAGCTGGTCCGAGCCGTTTGTACTGGCCTTTGCTGGACGACATCCCGGCTCAAGGCGTCCCGTTTCCTCCAACAGACAAGGAAAAGCACGATGTCGGTTACTGCCGAACGCAAGAAGGAATTGATGGCTCAGTTCGCCACCGTCAAGGGCGACACCGGTTCGCCGGAGGTGCAGGTCGCCATCCTTTCGGAGCGCATCAAGAATCTGACCGAGCACTTCAAGGGCCACAAGAAGGACAACCATTCCCGCCGTGGCCTGCTCGCTCTCGTTTCCCAGCGCCGCAGCCTGCTTGACTACCTCAAGCGCAAGGATGAGGCGCGTTACCAGACGCTGATCGAGAAACTCGAACTGCGTCGCTGACCATTCGGCCGGCGGGCTCTCTTCAAGAGGGTCCGCCGGTCGCGCATCCGGGCCGCGCATAGAGCGTCGGTCCGAACGGCTTTTCGCTGCAGAGGGCAGCCTGAAGCCGCCCATGGACGGTCATGGGGCAGGATTGCAGGACGCTCGCGCCGACCGCCGGCGGCAATTGATCGAGCTTCCCGTTGTCTTGCCCGTGGCTGCCCTGAACGAAGCCAGGGAAGGGGGCAGTCGCGCACAAAGGTGTCGCGGCCCCTTTCGCACACGAAGGACAAGATATGTTCAATCACCACAAGGTGGAAATCGAATGGGGCGGCCGTCCGCTCATCCTCGAAACCGGCAAGATCGCGCGCCAGGCTGACGGCGCGGTGCTGGCGACCTACGGCGAGACCGTCGTTCTCGCCACCGTCGTTTCGGCCAAGGAGCCGAAGCCGGGCTTCGATTTCTTCCCGCTGACCGTCAACTACCAGGAAAAGACCTTCGCGGCCGGCAAGATCCCCGGCGGCTACTTCAAGCGCGAGGGCCGTCCGTCCGAGAACGAGACGCTGGTGTCGCGCCTGATCGACCGGCCGATCCGCCCGCTCTTCGCCGACGGCTACAAGAACGACACGCAGGTCATCGTCACCGTCGTCCAGCATGACCTGGAGAACAACCCCGACATCGTCGCCATGGTCGCGGCCTCGGCTGCGCTGACGCTCTCCGGCGTGCCCTTCATGGGCCCGATCGGCGGCGCCCGCGTCGGCTACATCAACGGCGAATACGTGCTCAACCCGCATCTCGACGAGATGCCGGAATCGAAGCTCGACCTCGTCGTCGCCGGCACGTCCGACGCGGTCATGATGGTCGAGTCCGAGGCGAAGGAGCTGTCCGAGGACGTGATGCTCGGCGCGGTCACGTTCGGCCACAAGGGCTTCCAGCCGGTGATCGAGGCGATCATCAAGCTGGCCGAAGTCGCCGCCAAGGACCCGCGCGATTTCACCTCGCCGGATTATTCCGAGCTCGAAGGCGAAATGCTCAAGGTCGTCGGCGACGAACTGCGCGACGCCTACAAGATCACCGACAAGCAGCACCGCTATGCCGCCGTCGACGCCGTCAAGGCGAAGGTGAAGACGGCCTTCGCGCCGGCCGAGGGCGAAGAGGCGAAGTACACGTCCGAGCAGATCGGCACCGTGTTCAAGGAGCTCCAGGCCAAGGTCGTGCGCTGGAACATCCTCGACACTTCGTCCCGCATCGACGGCCGTGACCTCAAGACGGTCCGCCCGATCGTCGCCGAAGTCGGCGTGCTGCCGCGCACCCACGGTTCGGCGCTGTTCACCCGCGGCGAGACGCAGGCGCTGGTCGTCGCCACGCTCGGCACCGGCGAGGACGAGCAGTACATCGACGAACTGACCGGCACGCGCAAGGAAACCTTCCTGCTGCACTACAACTTCCCGCCCTACTCGGTCGGCGAGACCGGCCGCATGGGTTCGCCGGGCCGCCGCGAGATCGGCCACGGCAAGCTCGCCTGGCGCGCCGTCCACCCGATGCTGCCCGTTGCCGAGCAGTTCCCCTACACGCTGCGCGTCGTCTCCGAGATCACCGAGTCCAACGGCTCGTCCTCGATGGCCACCGTCTGCGGCACCTCGCTGGCGCTGATGGATGCCGGCGTGCCGCTGGCAAAGCCCGTCGCCGGCATCGCCATGGGTCTCATCAAGGAAGGCGAGCGCTTCGCGGTGCTTTCCGACATCCTGGGCGACGAGGACCACCTCGGCGACATGGACTTCAAGGTGGCCGGCACCGCCGGCGGCATCACCTCGCTGCAGATGGACATCAAGATCGACGGCATTACCGAGGAGATCATGAAGGTCGCTCTCGGCCAGGCCAAGGACGGTCGCCTGCATATCCTCGGCGAGATGGCCAAGGCGCTTTCCGAGGGCCGCAAGGAACTCGGCGAGTTCGCCCCGCGCATCGAGGTCATGCACATCCCGACCGACAAGATCCGCGACGTCATCGGCTCCGGCGGCAAGGTCATCCGAGAGATCGTGGAAAAGACCGGTGCCAAGATCAACATCGAGGACGACGGCACGGTCAAGATCGCTTCGTCGAACGCCAAGGAGATCGAGGCGGCCAAGAAGTGGATCCACACCATCGTGGCTGAGCCGGAAGTCGGCGAGATCTATGAAGGCACGGTCGTCAAGACCGCCGATTTCGGCGCCTTCGTCAATTTCTTCGGCCCGAAGGACGGTCTGGTCCACATCTCGCAGCTCTCTAACGAGCGCGTCGCCAAGACCACCGACGTCGTCAAGGAAGGCGACAAGGTCTGGGTCAAGCTGATGGGCTTCGACGAGCGCGGCAAGGTACGCCTCTCCATGAAGGTCGTCGACCAGGCGACCGGCAAGGAGATCGTCAGGGAAAAGAAGGCGGACGCCGAAGACGCGGCCTGATTTCTGCCTTCAACGGAAATGCGGACGGGCGCGGCGCAAGCCGCGCCCGTTTTGCTTGGGCCCCGCCTGTCTCGCCGGCCTCGATCCGTGCTATAGGCGCCCGCGCCGGCGGGACGTGAACGAGACAGGGAGACGACGATGGCAAACTTCGATCACAGGGCGTTGCAGGCGACGGCGCTAAAGGTCGCCGGCGATTTCGTCTGTTCGGAAGACCTGTCCGCCGGCGGCGTGGCGTCTGCGCTGGTGACGGCATCCGGCAGCGTCCACACCGGCATCTGCATAGACACGGCTTGCAGCCTCGGCTTCTGCGCCGAACACGCCGCCATCGCCGATATGCTCAAGAGCCGGCAGACCCGCATCGTCGCCATCGTGGCGATGAACGCCGACGGCGCGGTGATGCCGCCGTGCGGCCGCTGCCGCGAATTGATCCGGCAGGTGGACCCCGGCAATTGGCACACCGCCGTTGTCGTGGCACCGGACACGGTGGTCACGCTCGCCGAGTTGCTGCCGTTCGCCGCGCCCGTCAGGCCAGCCGTTGCAGGCTGATCGCGGCGGGCGATCGTGCTATCGGGGGCCATGGCGACCGATTCATTGAAAACCCTGTTCCATCCCTTTGCGGCCGGCGACCTCGACCTGCCCGACCGGAATGTGCGTGTCCTGTTCCTCGGCGCCGAGCCGGGGTTCCGCCTGCCGGAGGGCTGGGCCGCGCCGATCCACATCGTGCAGGGTTTCAGGCCGGATTTCCGTGCGCTGGAGCGCAGTGACCTTACAGTGACGCCGCGCGCCGAAGGCGAAGGCTACGATCTCGCCCTGGTGCTGTCTGGCCGCCATCGCGGCCGGAACGAACTGAACGTTGCCGAGGCGATCGAGCGGACGAGGGCAGGCGCGTTAATCGCTGTCGCCGGCGCCAGGGACGACGGCATCGCCAGCCTGCGCAAGCGGCTGGGCAGCCTCGTCGAAATCGAGGGGTCGCTGCCGAAGTATCACGGCCTCGCCTTCTGGTTCCGGCGGCCTGCCGAAGATGGCGTGGCCTCGGCCTTGCGCGACGCCAATCCGGCCGTCCGGGTGGAAAACCGTTTCCTCGCGGCGCCCGGCATGTTCTCGTACGATCGGATCGATGCCGGTTCGCGCCTGTTGGCGCGGAACCTGCCCGGCGACCTAGCCGGGGCGGTCGGCGATTTCTGCGCCGGCTGGGGCTATCTGGCCGCCGAAATCGCGCGGCAGTGCCCGGCGGTATCGGCGCTCGACCTCTATGAGGCCGATTTCGAGGCACTTGAGGCGGCAAAGGGCAATCTGCAAGGGATTGCGCCGAAAACGGCGTTCTTCTGGCACGATCTTTTGGCAGAGCCGGTCGAGCGTCGCTACGACGCGGTCGTGATGAACCCGCCGTTCCACAAGGGGCGCGCGGCCGAGCCGGACATCGGTGCCGGCATGATCCGTGCCGCCGCCAAGGCCTTGAAGCCTGGCGGCAGGTTGCTCATGGTGGCGAACCGGCAATTGCCCTACGAGCCCGTGCTGGCGGAAGCCTTCTCCAGCCAGACGGAAATCGCCCGCGATGCCGCCTTCAAGGTGCTTTCGGCACGCCGCTGAGGCGCCGCCGGCGACGCTCGTTTATTCGTGCCCGCTGTCGGTATGCTTCAGCTCGTCGAGCGTCGGCATCGACACGATGTGATAGCCCGAATCGACGTAGTGGATTTCGCCGGTTACGCCCGACGACAGGTCTGACAGCAGGTAGAGCGCCGAGCCGCCGACCTCGTCGATGTTGACGGTGCGCCGAAGCGGCGAGTTGCGCTGCTGGTAGGAATACATATAGCGCGCGTCGGAAATGCCGGCGCCCGCCAGCGTGCGCACCGGCCCCGCCGAGATGCCGTTCACGCGGATGCCGCGCGGTCCGTAGTCGTTGGCGAGGTAGCGCACGCTCGCCTCCAGCCCGGCCTTGGCGACGCCCATGACGTTGTAGTTCGGCATGACGCGCACGGAACCCGCATAGGTCAGTGTCACCATGGCGCCGCCGTCCGTCATCAGCCCTGCCGCGTGGCGGGCGATCTCGGTGAAGGAATAGCAGGAGATCACCATGGTGCGGACGAAATTCTCGCGGCTGGTGTCGGCGTAGAGACCCTTCAACTCGTTCTTGTCGGAGAAGCCGATGGCGTGGACGACGAAGTCCAGCCCGCCCCATTCCTGCTTCAGCGTGTCGAAGGTGGCGGCGACCGAAGCGCTGTCCTCGACGTCGCACGGCACGACCAGTTTCGCGCCTGCCTGGTCGGCCAACGGCTTGACGCGGCGGCCGAAGGCCTCGCCCTGATAGGTGAAGGCGAGTTCCGCGCCGTGCTCGGAGAGTTTCTTCGCGATGCCCCAGGCGATCGAGTGGTCGTTGGCGACGCCCATGACGAGGCCGCGCTTGCCTTTCATCAGACCTTCCATGGCAGGATTTCCTCAGCCGTTGTAGCGCTGGAAGACCAGGGTGGCGTTGGTGCCGCCGAAGCCGAAGGAGTTCGACAGCGCCGTGTCGATCTTGGCATTGTCGATGCGCTTGCGCACGATCGGCATGCCCTCGAATTCCGGGTCGAGATTCTCGATGTGGGCGCTCTCGCCGATGAATCCGCCCTGCATCATCAAAAGCGAATAGATCGATTCCTGCACGCCCGCCGCGCCCAGCGAGTGGCCGGTGAGCGACTTGGTCGAGGTAATGTTCGGCATCTTGTCGCCGAACACCTCGCGGATGGCGCCCATTTCCTTGGAATCGCCGACTGGCGTCGAGGTGCCGTGCGTGTTGATGTAGTCGACCGGTCCCTTCACCGTGGAAAGCGCCTGCCGCATGCAGCGGATCGCGCCTTCGCCGGATGGCGCTACCATGTCGTAGCCGTCCGAGGTCGCGCCGTAGCCGACGATCTCGGCATAGATCTTGGCGCCGCGCGCCTTGGCGCGCTCGAGTTCCTCCAGCACCAGCACGCCGGCGCCGCCGGCGATGACGAAGCCGTCGCGGTTCACGTCGTAGGCGCGCGAGGCCACGGATGCCCGGTCGTTGAACTTGGACGACATCGCGCCCATGGCGTCGAACAGGTTCGACATGGTCCAGTCGAGGTCTTCGTGGCCGCCGGCGAACATCACGTCCTGCTTGCCCCACTGGATCATCTCTGCGGCATTGCCGATGCAGTGCGCCGAGGTCGAGCAGGCCGAGGAGATCGAATAGTTGACGCCGTGGATCTTGAACCAGGTGGCGAGCGTGGCCGACGCCGTCGACGACATCGCCTTCGGCACGGCGAACGGGCCGATTCGCTTCGGGCTGCCGTTCTTCAGCGTGGTTTCGGCAGCTTCGACGATGGTGCGCGTCGAGGGACCGCCCGAGCCCATGATGATGCCGGTTCGGGGGTTGTCCGAGATGTCGCTTTCCTCAAGGCCGCTGTCGGCGATGGCCTGCTTCATCGCCACGTGGTTCCACATGCCGCCCTGCGACAGGAAGCGGGCGGCACGCCGGTCGACGAGGTCGGTCGTGTCCAGGTTCGGCGCGCCCCAGACCTGGCAGCGGAAGCCGTGCTCGGCGAAGGATTCGGAAAAGCTGATGCCCGATTTGGCGTCGTGCAGCGAGGCGCTCACTTCGTCAGCGTTGTTGCCGATGGACGACACGATGCCCAGGCCTGTGACTACGACTCGTCTCATGCGCAAGCTCCTCGCGGGAAAGCTGTTCTGGTTCAGGCTGCCGATTGCTTCGACAGGCCGACCTTCAGGTCGGTTGCGGAATAGATAGGCTCGCCGTCCGCCTTCAGCCAGCCGTCGGCGATGCCGAGCACCAGCCGGCCGCGCATCACGCGCTTGAAGTCGATGCCGTATTCCACCAGCTTGACCGACGGCGTGACCATTCCCTTGAACTTCACCTCGCCGGTGGACAGCGCCATGCCCTTGCCGGGCTCGCCGAGCCAGCCGAGGAAAAAGCCGGTGAGCTGCCACATGGCGTCCAACCCCAGGCAGCCCGGCATGATCGGATTGTCGATGAAATGGCAGGGGAAGAACCATTTGTCGCGGTTGATGGCGAAATCCGCGCGGATGAAACCCTTGTCGAAGGCGCCGCCGGTCTCGCTGATTTCGGTGATGCGGTCGAACATCAGCATCGGCGGATAGGGCAACTGCGCATTGCCGGGGCCGAACAATTCGCCCTTCGCGCAGGCCAGGAGATCCTCATAGTCGTAGCTCGACTTTCGATCCGCCATTGAACTCGTCCCCGTTCCTGCGGGCTGTGCCGCGCTGTTTCGACGTCTGTCGCGACGTTCGTAGCATAACCCGTTTGCGCCGGAAAACCGGCTGTCCGATCGGTCCAGAGGCTCTAACCTGCCCCACTGCGCGGGTCAATGCGCGCTATTGATCGTGTTGAGCCGACAGAATATATGTCGGGGAACGCATGGGTTCGAGGAAAGCGCCGTTTTTCCTTTCGCGATCGTGCGGAGACGGATTGCTGCTGGGTGATGGACGACAACGGGCAGGCGAAAACGACCACGGTTGATCGGCGGGTGCGTGAGGCCGGGCTGAGGCCGACGCGCCAGCGCGTCGCCTTGGCCGAATTGCTGTTCGCCAAGGGCGATCGCCATCTGTCGGCCGAGGAACTGCACGAGGAGGCGCAGGTCGCCGGCGTGCCGGTGTCGCTGGCCACCGTCTACAATGCGCTGCACCAGTTCACGCAGGCCGGCCTGCTGCGCATTCTCGCGGTCGAAGGCGCCCGCACCTACTTCGACACCAACACGTCCGACCACCATCATTTCTTCGTCGAGGGCGAGAACCGGGTTTTCGACATCGAGCATGGCCCGGTCACGGTCGGCAACCTGCCGGAACCGCCGGACGGCATGGAAATCGCCAATGTCGACGTGGTGGTGAGGCTGCGCGCCAAGCGCGGTTGCTGAAGCGGCGCCGTGTGTCCTTCGAGGCTCGCCCGCCGAAGAAGGCGGTAATCGTCACGGCAATGCGGGCTCGCACCTCAGGATGAGGACTGTTGGTGCCTGTTATTCTCCGCTCGAGATAGTTTGGATGTGAAGCACACCAACCGCCCTCATCCTGAGGTGCGAGCCCGCACGGCATATCAAGAGTTGGATGAAGCACAGACTGGCGAGCCTCGAAGGACGCACGCCAATCGCGTCTTCGCCGTCAGTCCTTGATCTTCTCGCCGGGATAGGCGCCCCACAGCAGCGACTGATTGATCCAACCGGTGTGTCCGCCCAGCGTCATCTCGCACCAGTCCCCGGTGCAGGACTTGATCGTGCCGATCACGCCGGGATCGACCAGCGCGACGACGCCGGCGCCCTTGTCGGGATCGCCCAGCAGCTTGATCTCGGCGTCCTTGCCGCGCTGCCACGGCGCCACCATCGCCGTGCGCTTGCCCGACAGCAGCGATTGGTTGATCCAGCCTTCGGAGCCTTCGGCATCGCGCACCTTACGCCATGTGTCATACTCCTGCACGATCTCCATCGGCAGGCCGGCTTTCAGGTACATCCAGTTGACGGAATAGTTCACGCCCGGCCCGATGCGCGAGTTGACCCGGCCGGACTTCAAGCTGACGAATCGCGGCAGCGGCAGGCCGCTCGGGCCGAGCGTCACGCTCTGGGCAGCGCCTTGCGCGGCGGACGGCAAGGGGTGGAAGGCTGCGCCCAGCAAGGCTGCGCTGACGATCATGCGGAGCGACGCGAAACCAAACACTTTCATTCCCCAGATGTTGCCGTTCACTTGACCGCGCCGCTTGCCCGCAGGCCCGCGCGACACCCTTTTTCTTTGTCATCGGCGGCAGCGCTTGATACATGAAGCAAAGGGCGCTGCCACCGGTTTGCAGTTTCGCCCGTCTTGGTTAAAGAGCTCTCAACGAATCCGGGATCGAGGGAAGGAATGGCGGCCAAGAAGAAGCCTCTCGTCGTCATCACGCGCAAGCTGCCGGATCCGGTCGAGACGCGCATGCGCGAGCTGTTCGACGCCCGGCTGAACGTCGAGGACCGGCCGATGAGCCATGACGAGCTGGTCGCCGCCGTCAGGGAAGCCGACGTGCTGGTGCCGACCATCACCGACACGATCGACGCCGCACTGATCGGCGAGGCCGGGGAGAACCTGAAGCTGATCGCCAATTTCGGCAACGGCGTCGACAAGATCGACATCGCCGCCGCGGCAAAGCGCGGCATCGCCGTCACCAATACGCCGAACGTTCTGACCGAAGATACCGCCGACATGACCATGGCGCTGATGCTCGCCGTGCCGCGCCGGCTGGCCGAAGGCGCCAACGTGCTTCCCGGCGATAAGAAATGGCCAGGCTGGTCGCCGACCTGGATGCTCGGCCGCCGCATCGGCGGCAAGCGCCTCGGCATCGTCGGCATGGGCCGCATCGGCACGGCGGTCGCGCGCCGCGCCAAGGCGTTCGGCCTGTCCATCCACTATCACAACCGCCACCGCGTCCTGCAGGCGGTGGAGGACGAACTGGAGGCGACCTACTGGGAAAGCCTCGACCAGATGCTGGCGCGGATGGACATCATCTCGGTCAACTGCCCCTCGACGCCGGCCACGTTCCATCTCCTGTCGGCGCGGCGGCTGGCGCTGATGCAGCCCACTTCCTACATCGTCAACACCGCGCGCGGCGACATCATCGACGAGGATGCGTTGGTCAAGCTCATCCAGGACGGCAAGATCGCGGGCGCGGGGCTGGACGTCTACGAGAACGAGCCAGCCCTCAACACGAAGCTGTTGAAGCTCGCCGCCCGCGGCAAGGTCGTGCTGCTGCCGCATATGAGTTCGGCCACGCTGGAAGGCCGCATCGACATGGGCGAGAAGGTCATCATCAACATCCGCGCCTTCTTCGACGGCCATCGTCCGCCCGACCGCGTGCTGCCGCTCAGGACCTGACGTCCGCGTTCCGGGTTAGTGCGGCGACAGCGTGCGCGCCATGAAAACGTCGGTATGTCTGATGAATTCCGGCGTCTGGCGGAAACGCGGACACCGCGTGAAGCCGAAGGCCTCGTACACGGCGATCGCGTTTGTCATGTAGAACGTCGTGTGGAGGAGAACGGTTCGCCGCCGTCCCTTGTCGAGTTCCGCCATCGCGGCGGCCATCAGCGACCTGCCGATGCCCTTGCCTCGGAATTGCCTGTCGACGAAGAATTTTTCGATCTCCGAGGCCTGTTCGTCGAACGCTTCGAACGCGACGCATCCGGCCGGCACGTCCTCGACCCGCGCGAGAAACATCATGGCGTCCGGATGGTTATATTTCGCGACGAGGTCGCTGCCGCTCCGGTCGGGATGAAAGATCGCCGTTACGTCCGCAGCCGAGACGCCGTGCGGCGCAACCGCCTCGGCATCCCACTGCCCGAGCCTGCGGCAAAGGTCGGCGGCGACATCGAAATCCCGGGCGCTACGGGCAGGCATAACCGAGATCATCTCATCCCCCCGAGATCGCCAGTTATCTGCAGCAAAGCTAACATGAGCCGGGATGCGGGAACAGCTATGCGGTCTCAATCGGCAAAGGCGAGGGCTCCTTGCGCGTTGACGGTCACTCGCTTGCCGCGAAAGCGCCCGAACCAATCCCGGTCCAGTTTCACCGCCGGTGGCGTCTTCCAGCCCATTTCCCGTGCTACGATCAGGCCGAGCAGCAGGATCGCGTCGGGTTCGTGAAGAACGAGCGCGGCCGGCGCATGGCCGTTGTGAACGAGTTCCAGCAGCACCGCCGAGGCCGACGACGAGCCGATGGTGCCCGGCAGGAACAGCACCTTGCCCGCTATGGATTCGCCATGCTGCGGATGGCGCACGTCGGCGATCCGGCCAGTCTTCGCATCGACGCCGCCCCAGAAGCTGATGGGTGCGGTGAGGATGAGGGATTCGCCGGTGCCGGGAGGGCCGGGGACGAGGATTTCCGCCGTGGTTTCGTCCGCCGGTATTCGACCCCCACTCCGTCTTGCTTCGCAAGCCACCTCTCCCCCGTTCGACGGGGGAGAGGAAATGCCGGCCGCGAGCTTGGCACCCTTCCTCTCCCCTTTTAAGGGGGAGAGGTGGCTTGCGAAGCAAGACGGAGTGGGGGTACCTGCCTCGCTCACTTCACCCGCCATCAAATCCGAAAACACCGGCCGTCCGGCCACCGCGCTCTCGACGCAGTCGGCCAGTGAGCCATAGAGCACCCCATACCCGGTGTTGCCCGGAGCATAGTGTGCGAACTTGCCGGAATTGGTCATCAAAACGGCCCCGGCAAGGTCGGGCAGGATCGGGGTCACGACAACGCACGTGTCGGCGACGATGGTGACGCCCGCCGCCTCAAGTGCCTTGCGCCGTCCGTCGTTTTCCAGTTCGGCCAGCGCGTGGCGCCCGGTGCAGGCATAGAGCGGCACTTTCAGCCGCCGGCCGCCGATCAGCCTCTCCAGTGCCGCGAACTCGGCGGGCGACAGGTGCGGGCTGCCGATGGCCACTGCATCGATGCGGTCAGCGGCCTTTGCCGTCGACAGGGCCGCGCGTGCCGCCGCGACCATGTCCGGCGTGACCCGGATGACCGCCCGCGGCGGCAGGCCGCCGAGCGCGGTTGCCACATCCGTCGCTTCCGGCGTCACGCCGGCGATATGGAACAGCCCGACCGCGCCCGAGGATGCGGCGGCCGCGCCGAAGGCCTTCAGCGCGTCCTCGCCCGGATGGCCCTCGACGCCGGCGACGACGCCGATTGCCGTGCCGACCTCCCGGCCGAAAAGGCTGCCCAGCACCGGCCAGGCGATTTCCAAGCCGAGGAAGGCGCGGGGCAGGGCGGAAACGTCGAACACCACCTCTGCCAGCCGGTTCTCTGGCCGGTGCAGGCCGTAATCCGGCGCGCGGCCGGCGATGGCGCAGGCGATGTCGAGGAAATCGCCGTAGCGGTTGGTGCGCGCGCCGAGCACCGAGTTGCAGAAGACGACGGCGTTCGATTCGCCCCAGGCGACGTCCGTGCCGAAGGCCGGCCGATGCCCGGCCTGATAGGGCGCGCAGGTCCAGCTCGGCTCGCAGCCGAGTGTGCGGTAGGCGTCCATCATGCGCCGCGCCATGGCGCGCTCATGGCCTTCGAGCCGCACTTTCGAGCAGCCCATGAGGTCGAGCGCGCCGACATTGAGGGTTGACCGCACGGCGGCCCTGGCGCCGCCCTCGACCAGCCTTTCGGCGAACAGCGTGCCGGAATCGCCGTGGTAGAGCGCGCCGTCGATATGGGCCGAAGCGATGGGGATCAGGCGCGGCGCGCCAAGCAGACGGGCGCTCTCGGCGACCATGCGCATGGCGATTGCGGTGCCGTCGCGGCCGCCGGCGACTGCCTGTTCCTCGGCGGTCAGGGTGAGAGCCACGTCAGCGCCTCTTGTAGCGGATCGTCTCGAAGCGCGCCGCCAGCGCGTCGTAGAGCAGCAACCGGCCGACCAGCGGCTCGCCGATGCCGGTGATGAGCTTGATCGCCTCCATCGCCTGCAACGTACCCATGACGCCGGTCAGCGCGCCCAGAATACCGGCCTCGGCGCAGGAGGGCACGACGCCTGCGGGCGGCGGCTCGGGGAACAGGTCGCGATAGGAGGGATTCTGCTTGCCGTCCGTACCCATCTCGAACGGTTTCAGCACCGTCACGGAACCGTCGAAACGGCCGACGGCGGCATGGACCAGCGGCTTTTTCTCTTCCTCGCAAGCGTCCGCCACCGCATAGCGCGTGTCGAAATTGTCGGAACCGTCGACGGTGAGGTCGTAGCCGGCGACGAGGGCAGGGGCGTTGTCCGCCGTCAGCCGAAGCGCATGCAACTCGACCGTGATATGCGGGTTGATGCGCAGGATGGTTTCGCGCGCGCTTTCGCCTTTCGGGCGGCCGAGCGATTCGGTACCGTGGATGACTTGCCGCTGCAGGTTGGACAGCGAGACGGTGTCGTCGTCGACGATGCCGAGCGTACCGACGCCGGCGGCCGCCAGATATTCCAGCACCGGCGCGCCAAGCCCGCCGGCGCCGATGACCAGCACCCGCGCCCGTTTCAGTTTCTGCTGCCCAGGCCCGCCCACCTCCGGCAGCACGATATGGCGCGCATAGCGCTCAAGTTCCTCGTCGGACAGGGGCAGGGCGGTCGTCATGGTCGAACCATAGAGCGCGAATATCTCCTCGTCATCCCGGCCGCTGCCGAACGGCGAAGCCGTGAGGCGAAAGCCGGGATCCATGCCGGAACGTCGGCTAGGTTACGGAATGGATCCCGGATATTCCTTTCTCGCTTCGCTCGAAAGCGAATTCCGGGATGACGACGGTGGTGTGTCAAAACCCTTCCGTCGCCGTCACCGTGCCATGGTCAACGGTCAAAAACTGCGCCCGGCCTTTCAGGCTGGAAAAAAGTGCTGCATCCGTGCCGGTCATGAAGGTCTGGCCGCCGAGTTCCTCGAGGATCGAGAACAGCGCCGCGCGCCGGCCGGCGTCGAGATGCGCGGCGATCTCGTCGAGCAGCAGGATCGGCGCCATGCCGGCCATCTCGCCGGTCAGCCTTGCATGCGACAGCACGATGCCGACCAGCAGCGCCTTCTGTTCGCCGGTGGAGCAGTATTCCGCCGCCATGGCCTTCGGCCGGTGCCGCACGGTCAGGTCGGCGCGGTGCGGTCCTTCCAGCGTGCGGCCGGCGGCGCGGTCGCGCTCGCGCCCCTCGGCCAGCGCGCGGCGGAACCGCTCCTCGGCCTCGACGGCCGGCATCGTCGCCACCGCCGCCTCCAGTTCGCCCGCCAATCCGATGTCGGCCTGCGGGAACGGCCCGTCGCCGGGCAGGCGCTCGATCATGGCGGCCAGCAGTCGCACCATCTCGGCGCGGGCGGCGGCGATCGCCGTGCCCGTCTCGGCCATCTGCGTCTCGATGGCCTCGAACCAGGCGCCGTCGCGCGAGCCTTCGGCCAGCAGCCGGTTGCGGCCGCGCATCGCCTTTTCGTAATCCAGCGCGCGCTGGCCATGGCCGGCGTCGATCGCCAGCACCAGCCTATCGAGGAAACGCCGGCGGTCGCCGGCCGGCCCGGTGAACAGCGAATCCATCGAAGGCGTCAGCCACACCACGCGCAGCCATTCCAGCATGGCTTCCGCCGAGCGCGCCGCCGCACCGTTGATGCGCACCTTGCGCCCGCCTTCGCCGGGATTGTCGTTGCCGGATGTGCCGGTGCCGATCTCGGCCTCGCCGCCGGGGCCGTCCAGCCGGGCGTGCAGGGCGAAGCCGCCGTCGCCGCCCTCGCGCGCCACCTCGCCATAGGCGGCGCGGCGCAGGCCGCGCCCCGGCGCCAGCAGCGACACGGCTTCCAGCAGGTTGGTCTTGCCGGCGCCGTTGTCGCCCGTCAGCACCACCGCGCCCGGACGAAGATCGACCGCCAGCGCCGCATAGTTGCGGAAGTTGGTGAGCGTCAGCCGCGTAATGTGCGGGGAGGGCACAGGGACCGCGGCTTTACACCCGCATCGGCATCAGCACGTAGAGCGTGTTCTCGTCGCTGGTGTCGTGGATGAGCGTCGGCGAGCCGGCGTCGGCCAGCATGAAGCGCGCCTCGCTGCCGGTGAGCTGGGCGGCGACGTCAAGCAGGTAGCGGGCGTTGAAGCCGATCTCCAGCGGATCGGAAGAATAGTCGGCCGCCAGTTCCTCGGTCGCGCTGCCCGAATCGGGGTTGTTGACTGTCAGCGTCAGCTGGCCGTCGGCGATCGCCAGCTTCACGGCCCGGCCACGCTCCGAGGAGATGGTCGACACGCGGTCGACGGCGGCGGCGAAGGTCTGCCGGTCGATGACGAGCTTCTTGTCGTTGCCGGTCGGGATGACGCGCTGGTAGTCGGGGAAGGTGCCGTCGATCAGCTTCGAGGTCAGCACCACCGAGCCGATGGTGAAGCGGATCTTGGTGTCGGAAAGCTCGACCGTGACGGCGACATCCGGATCGTCGACCAGCTTTTGCAACTCGCTGACCGTCTTGCGCGGGATGATGATGCCCGGCATTCCCTCCGAGCCCGCCGGCGCGTCGAATTCGGCGCGCGCCAGCCGGTGGCCGTCGGTCGCCACCGAGCGCAGCTTGAGCTTGCCGCCGACATCCATCGCGTGCAGGTAGATGCCGTTGAGGTAATAGCGCGTCTCCTCGGTGGAGATGGCGAACTGCGTCCTGTCGATCAGCGTCTTCAGTGCCGTGGCGTCGAGCCGGAAAATATGCGGGAAGGAGCCGGCCGAAAGCTCGGGGAAGTCGGACTGCGGCAGGCATTGCAGGCGGAAGGACGAGCGGCCGGAAATAACCGACATGGCGTTGCCGTCCTCGTCGGTCTTCAGCATCACCTCCGCACCCTCGGAGAGCTTGCGCACGATGTCGTAGAGCAGATGCGCCGGCACTGTGGTGGCGCCAGCCTGTTCCACCTTGGCCGGCGTCGCCTCGTTGATCTCGAGGTCCAGGTCCGTCGCCTTCATTTCGAGCGAGCCGCCCTCGGCCGACAGAAGCACGTTGGACAGGATGGGGATCGTGTTGCGCCGCTCGACCACGCGGTGGACGTGGTTGAGGGACTTGAGCAGGTTCGACCGTTCCAGGATCACGCGCATGACGAAAAGACTCGCTCCGACTGGCAAAGCGGGTCTCTGGTATGCCGACCCGCAACTTGCTCCAAACTCGTTTGGAATCTGGTCAAACTGACAGGAAAACCCCTTGAAAAGCAAGCCCGGCAGGCTCGTGCGATGAGGCGCCGCAGGCTTTGTCGGGGATAAACTTCATCTGGTCCCGCAAGTGTCGCCCGTCATCGGCAAATCGTCCGGAAAACCGCATGGCCGGTCCGCGAAGGCGGCCGGCCATGCAGGGGTTTCATGAACGTTTTCAGGCCTGGTCGTTGATCAGCCGCCGCAGCAGCTCCAGTTCCTGCGCCAGCGTGTTGTCGGAACCGGACAGGTCCTCGATCTTGCGCACGGCATGCAGCACGGTGGTGTGGTCGCGGCCGCCGAAGCGCCGGCCGATCTCGGGCAGGGAGCGCGGCGTCATAACCTTGGAAAGGTACATCGCCACCTGCCGCGGCTTGACGATGGTGCGTGTGCGCCGGTTGGACAGCAGTTCCGTCTTCGAAACGTTGTAGTGGCGCGCCACGATGCGCTGGATGTCCTCGATGCGCACCCGCTTCGGTTCGCCCGAGCGGTAGATATGGCCGAGGATGTCGTCGATGCGCTCGATGGTGATCGGCTCGAACGACTGGCGGAACAGCAACTGGTTGAAGGCGCCCTCCAGTTCGCGGCCCGAGCCGGTGACGGTGCGCGCCACGTGGGCGATGATGTCGTCGGCAATGGCGAGCGAAGGATCCTCGGCCTGAGCGGCCGCCAGCCGCTGCTTGAGCATCGAAAGCCGCATCGCATAGTCGGGCGCCGCCATTTCCAGCGCCACGCCGCCGTTGAGGCGCGAGCGCACGCGCGGCTCCAGCGATTCCAGCTCCGCTGGCGGCCGGTCGGCCGCCACCACCACCTGCCTGGCGCTGTCGAGCAGCATGTTGATGAGGTGGCAGAACTCGTGCTGGATCGACTTGCCTTGCAGGAACTGCATGTCGTCGATGATGAGCAGGTCGATGTCGCGCAGTCGTTCCTTCAGCGTCAGTGCGTCGTTGTCGCGGATGGCGGTGGCGAAGCGCCACATGAAATATTCGGCCGTCAGGTAGACGACACGCGATTTCGGGTTGTGCTTCAGCGCTTCCGCCGCGATCGCCTGCAACAGGTGCGTCTTGCCGAGGCCGACGGTGGCATGCAGGAACAGCGGGTTGAAGCGCACGGCGCTGGAAGCCGACTCGGCCACCGCCCTGGCCGCCGCGAACGCCACCCGGTTGGACGGCCCCTCGACGAAGGAAGCGAAGGTGTAGCGCGGGTCGAGCGGCGAGCCGAGCACGCTCTGGCGCTGCTCGCCGTCCATGCCGCCGCCTGCGCTTGCGGCGCTGCGCGGTGCGGGAATGCGCTCCGGCTTGCCCGGCGCCAGCGTGCCGGAGGAAAGCGCCGTCTGGGTCTGGCGTACGGTCTTGCGTGCCGGCGCCGCCTCGGCCTCCGTGTGGCGCACAGGCCGCACGGCGCTGCGCACGATGATTTCGACCTTGAGGACGTCGTCGTCCTGCTGCTTCCACAATTCGGTGATGAGATCGAGATAGTGGCCGTTGATCCAGGAGCGCAGGAATGCCGTCGGCACGGAAAGGCGAACGATGCCCTTGGAGGCTTCGGCCAGCTTCATGCGGCCGAACCAGCTCGAATAGACCTCGCTGCCGAGCCGGGCCTTCAACTGTGCCTTGATGCTCTCGAAGCGCTGGTCTGCCGCGCTGTTTCCCACGGTGTCGCTCCCGCCGGGATTACCCGCAAACGGGATGTCGCCGCTCATCTCCCTTTCGGTGCCGCTCTGCATTCTTATGGTTCCTGTCTTCGTACCTTCGTTGCGCCGGGGGTGCGCCTCCTGCACCTTGATCCCGACGATGCTCCTTGCCGGCCGCACCGGTCGCCGCTGACCGTTGCCGCCGTTTGCCCGCCAGCGTTGCCGGCATGGGCCTCGGGAACCGATCAGGCAAAGCAACGCCGCCCGGCTAAAGCCGGTGGGCCTGCGACTGCCATGCACAATGACTCAGTCCCCTACGCATCGAGAGGGCAAACCTCGCCCGTTCGCGGAGACGATCCGCGTTGTGGACGCTGCCGATTTCAGCTAGGTCGAGGGCCTGGGGCCCGTCCCTTTCGATGGGCAGACACTAACGAAATCGCTGTGGAAAGGGCAAGGCCGCCTCTAACGGATTTTTAACGAATCTGGTTAGCGTGGGCGCCTTCCGGCGCGGTGTCGCACCGGGTCGAAACCGCAAAGCCGTTGTGATTCAAACCCTTTTCCAAGCCGTGTGAAAAAGGGTAGCTGGCGCGAAATATTTTTTATTATTTCCCTTGACACAGGCTTGTTCGCCGCCGCCCTGGGCATAGTGTGGACGGCTTGTGGATGACCTTCCGTAAGTGTCTGGAATAAAACGGAAATGTCTGCCCGGAGCAATCGCCGCCGGAGGCTTTTGCGCGCTCTCTAATGGACCGGACAGGCCCTCCCGCCGGCAAACGAAAACGAGGTCTGCCGGCCTGCCGCAGCGGCAATCGGCACGGCCGTTTTCCAAGCCCTTGCCGACAAACGAAAAAACCCGGCGCGATGCGCCGGGTCGATTGGAACGGGCCTGCCTTTGAGGGCGATCAGGCGGTCAGGGTCTTGACCCGACGCGTCAGCCTGGAGACCTTGCGCGAGGCGGTGTTGACATGCAGCACGCCCTTGCCGGCGGCGCGCATCAACTCGGGCTGGGCGATCTGCAGGGCGGCCTCGGCGGCGGCCTTGTCACCGGCGGCCAGGGCTTCCTCGACCTTACGCACGTAGTTGCGGACGCGCGAACGGCGGTTCTTGTTGATCGCCGTGCGGCGGGCGATCTTGCGCGTTGCCTTCTTGGCCGAGGAGGTGTTGGCCATGGTGCCTCTCTTCTGATCTCAACGGGTCGGCGCCACGGCAAGCCGCAAGGCGCAAAAAACAAACGGGCAGCCACGCGGCCGCCTCGGTTGGTGCGGCTTATAGTTCAGCTTTCCGGGCGCGTCAACGGAGAAGCTACAGCAATTTGCCGTATGTCGCTCACCGGTTCCTGAACGCCGGCTTGCGCTTCTCGGCGAAGGCGGCCATGCCTTCCTTCTGGTCGTCCAGCGCGAACATGGAATGGAAGACGCGCCGCTCGAATCGCAGCCCCTCGGCCAGCGTCAGGTCATAGGAGCGGTTGACGGCTTCCTTGGCCATGATCACGGCGGGCAGCGAGAAGTCGGCGATCTTCTCGGCAGCCTTCATCGCTTCCTCGACGAGGTCGGCCGCCGGCACGACCCGCGACACCAGTCCCGAACGCTCGGCCTCAGTGGCGTCCATCATGCGGCCGGTCAGCACCATATCCATCGCCTTCGACTTGCCGACGAATCGGGTCAGCCGCTGCGAGCCGCCCATGCCGGGCATGACGCCGAGCGTGATTTCCGGCTGGCCGAATTTTGCGCTGTCGGCGGCAATGATGAAGTCGCACATCATGGCGAGCTCGCAGCCGCCGCCCAGCGCATAGCCGGCCACCGCCGCGATCACCGGCTTGCGCGCGCGGGTGAACTCCTCCCAGCCGACGAAGAAGTCCTCCAGATAGGCCTCGACATAGGACTTCGCCTGCATCTCCTTGATATCGGCGCCGGCGGCGAAGGCTTTTTCCGAACCGGTGACGACCATGGCGCCGACGCCGTCGTCGGCGTCGAAGGCTTTCGCCGCCGCCACGATGTCGGCCAGAACCTGTGAGTTCAGCGCGTTGAGCGCCTTGGGACGGTTGAGCGTGATCAGCCCCACCTTGCCGCGCGTTTCGGCGATGATCGTTTCATAGGCCATGGTCTTCTCCCGTTCGGCTGGTGCAGGGCCGCGATGCTACTTCTGACAGGTGGGACAGTAAAAGGTCGAGCGGCCGCTTTGCACGATGCGCCGCACCGTGCCGCTGCAGCCGGGCGTCGGGCAGGGTATGCCCTCGCGGTCGTAGACGGCGAAGCTATGCTGGAAATAGCCCAGCGAGCCGTCCGCCTGCCGATGGTCGCGCAAGGAGGAGCCGCCGGCGGCGATGGCGTCGGCGATGACGGCGCGAATCGACCCGGCCAGACGGTCGGCCATGGCGCGCGCCTTCGGGCCCGCCTTGCCGAGCGTGCCGGCGAGCCGCAGCGGCGACAGGCCGGCGCGCCACAGCGCTTCCGACACATAGATGTTGCCGAGCCCGGCGATCAGGCTCTGGTCGAGAAGCGCTGCCTTCAAGGGTGCCTTCCTGTCCTGGAGCAGGCCCGCAAGCAGCGGCCCGTCGAGCGCGTTGCCGGTCGGCTCGACGCCGAGCCCGGCGAGCATGGCGTGCTCGTCCGGCGCCCCTTCGGCGAACAGCATGAAGCCGAAGCGGCGAGGGTCGTTGTAGACGACGCGCGCCGGTTCTCCCTTTTCCGTCGAGAGGTGGAAGACGACATGGTCATGAGCGGCGTTCTTCGAGCGCTCGTAGTGGAAATCGCCGGGGATCTCGCCCGCTCCGTCCTTTTCGATGCGGAAGGAGCCGGACATGCCGAGATGGCAGATCAGCACCGGACCGCCGTCGACATGCATCGTCAGGTATTTGGCGCGGCGCCCCAGCGCCGTTATGCGCCGGCCCTCCAGCCGCGCACCGAAGGGCGAGGGCAGGGGAAAGCGCAGGTCCGGCCGCCGCGCCTCGACCCTTTCGATGCGCGCGCCTTCCATCACCGGCTGCAGGCCGCGCCGGACGGTCTCTACCTCGGGCAGTTCAGGCATGGCCGCGTAACGCCTTGAGGAAGGAGGTGCCGTTGCCGCCGGGGGCGATGCCGAGATGCTCGGCCACGGTAGCCCCGATGTCGGAGAAGGTCGGCCTCAGCCCGACGGCGCCGCCCTTCATGCCCGGCGCCAGCCCGGCGATCGGGATGCGCTCGCGCGTATGGTCGGTGCCGTGCCAGGTCGGGTCGTTGCCGTGGTCGGCGGTCAGCAGGAAAAGATCGCCTTCCTTGAGCTTGGCCAGCGCCTCCGGCACGCGCCGATCGAAGGCTTCGAGGGCTGCCGCATAACCCGGCACGTCGCGGCGATGGCCGAATTCGGTGTCGAAATCGACGAAGTTGGCGAAGACGAAGTCGCCGCCTTTCGCGTCGTCCATGGTGCCGAGCGCGGCGTTGAACATGGCCATGTTGCCGGCGCCTTTGCGTACCTCCGAAATGCCGCGATGAGCGAAGATGTCGCCGATCTTGCCCACCGCGATCACCTTGCCGCCATGGTCGACGACGCGGTCGAGCAACGTCGGCTCGGGCGGCGGCACGGAAAAATCCTTGCGGTTGGGCGTGCGCTTGAAGGTGTCGCGGCTCTCGCCGAGGAAGGGGCGGGCGATGACGCGGCCGACATGCAGCGGGTCGCACAGGCGCCGCACCACCTTGCAGAAGTCATAGAGCCGTTGCAGGCCGAAATGCTCCTCGTGCGCGGCGATTTGCAACACCGAATCGACCGATGTGTAGCAGATCGGCTTGCCGGTCCGGATATGCTCCTCGCCGAAATCCTCGATGACGGTGGTGCCGGGCGCATGCCGGTTGGCGAGGATGCCGGGCACCCGGCCCTCGCGGATCATCGCCTCGGTCAGCGCGGCCGGAAAGGCCGGAACCGTGTCGGGAAAATAGCCCCAGTCGAAGCGCGCCGGCAGGCCGGCGATCTCCCAGTGGCCGGACGGCGTATCCTTGCCGGCGGAGATTTCCTGCGCCGCGCCGTGGAAGGAGGAGGGGGCAAGCGTGATCCCTCGGCCGAAGTCGAAGCCGGTTGCGATGCGCGCGGCTTCGCCGAGGCCGAGCGCGACCATGTTGGGCAAAAGCAGCGGCCCATGGCGCAGGCCGTCCCGGTCGCCCTTGCCCGCCGCGCACGCTTCGGCGATGTGGCCGAGCGTATCGGCCCCGGCGTCGCCGTATTTGCCGGCGTCGGCGGCTCCGCCGATGCCGAAGGAATCGAGAACGAAAACGAAAGCGCGCGCCATCGGCTGCCCATGCTGGTTGCAACCCAGACATAGGAGCCGGCGCCCGCCTTGGCAATTCGGAAACCAAACGGCAACCGCTTGCCGCGATAATTCCGTTTAGGACATGGGACCGGTGGGGCAGATCGTGAAGAAGGGACGCAGGACGCATGCGCGTGTCGCGGCGGCGGGGCTCGCCGCGATGGTGACGCTCGCCTGGCGTCCGGCCCTGGCGGATTGGCGCCAGGATATCGGCACCTTCCGAATCGGCATTGTGGCCGAACCCGGCGCCGGCAATGCCGTTCCCGGCCTCGCCCTGCTGACGGACGCCTATTCGAAGGCGCTCGGCATGAAGGTCGAGGTTCTGGTGGCGCGCGACTATGCCACGCTGATCGAGGCGCAGATCGACCGGCGCGTCGACTATGCGGTCTATTCGGCCACCGCCTATGCGCTGGTCTCGCTGCGCTGCGGCTGCGTCGAGCCGCTGGTGGCGCCGACCGATGCCGACGGGGCCGCCGGCATCCACTCGGTCCTTGTCACGCGCGACGCCAGGATATCGAAGCCGTCCGACATGGCCTCGCGCCGCATTGCGATCGGGCCTCCCGACAGCGTCGCCGGCACCTTGATGCCGCTGGCAGACCTGGCCGCCGCGGGCGTGACGGACCTGGAAGGCCAGCCGCTGCTCCAGCGCGCCGCCTCCGCTTCGGCCGCCGAGGCGATGCTCGCGGCCGGCACCGTCGATGCCATATTCGGCTGGGAACGGGCGTCGGCAACGCGCGGCGGGGACCGGTCGCCGGGCGGCGGCACCGTGGCACGCCTGAAATCGGCGGGCATCCCAGCCTCGGCGCTGCAGGTGGTGTGGACGTCTAGCCTGCTGCGCTACGGGCCGCATGCCGTGCGCAGCGACCTGGACGCCGACGCCAAGCGGCGCCTCGTCGATTTCCTGACCGGCCTGAAGGACCGGGACCCGAAGGTCTACCGCCTCATGGAGCGCGGCCATCCCGGCGGCTTCGTCGCCGTCAGTGCGAAGGACTACCAGCCGGCGGTGACGCTGGTGCGCGCCGTTGCCGGCAAGTCCCGGCCTTAGCTACCAGGGCAGTTGGAGCAGGGGACGGTCAACGTCACGCGCGGCCTGACATAATAGGTGTTGCTCATCGTAATGTCGCCGAAACTCGATATCAGGCCGGTCGCCGCCACGTTTTGTCCCGACCAGGCGATGATCGGCTTGTAATCGAGCGTGCTGGTCACCTGTAGCAGGAAGGAATCCGGGACGTTGAGCTTGGCGGGCACGTTTATGGTGTTGTCGATCGCCTCGCCGGTCTTATACCGCCATTCCACGGTCGGCCCTTCGGACGTTATCGTGATGGCGGTGATGGTGATTGTCGGCGTGGAGCGGTGGTAGGGCTGCATCGTCGAGGCGGCGACGGCCACGATATCCCCAAGCGTTTCTGTATTGACCTGGGACTGCTGCGAGACGAGGTCCGCTACCGTGAAGCCCAGGCGGGCGACCTTCCTGCTGGTCTCGAGCCCTTGCGATGCCTCCATGGTGATGAAGTAAAGTATCAGCAGGACGGGCGCGATGAAGGCGAATTCGACCGCCGCCACGCCGCTCCTGTCGGCGCAAAGCCGCCTGATCCCTGCCGCCAGTTTCCTCATTGCCCCATGCGCCCCCGCGCTCGCCATGATCGTCGCTTCCGGCCCCCGCGCCAGCCCGCTAGTCGTTGAAGGGTTCGTTCTGCCAGATCGCCGAAGCGAAATGCAGCGTGTCGGTATCGTTCAAGTTGGACAACTGGAGAGCCATGTAGTCCGTCATTACCGGCCATTCGTAGAAGACCCGCAGCATGTTCTTGGTCATCGACGTGCCGGGAAGGAACTTGAATTCATCATCGACTTTCTGGCCGTCAGCCAGCTTGGTCAACTGGACCCCGTCCCTGCCGTTTTTCTTGGCGATCTCGAAGCCAAGTTCGGCGGCATCGTGAAATGTGGTGAAAGTGCGCAGGTCCACGTGGATGCGGCCGAGACAGTTGTTTGCGGCCAGCAGGCTGAGCTGGTTGCAGATCTGCTGCTTCACCCAGTCCTCGGTGGCGTCGGCCTTCTTGACCTGGCCGGTGCGCAACTGGCGCGCCACGGTGTCGGTGGCGTTGACCATGACTTCCTGGGACGCGAAGGAAACGCAGCTTTCGAGGATGACGAAGACCAGTGCGAAAAAGGCCGAGCCCAGCAGGCCGAATTCGATGGCTGTCACGCCGCGGCGATCCTGCGCGAAGCGGACGAGCAGGCCCTTGCCTTGCGTCTTGCGGTCGTTCGGTCGGCCAGATGTGTCGTCCATGTCGTGCGGCCCGTAAACTCTGTCGCAGGGCACCGTAGACGAAACCTGTTGAGGTCCGGTTTGACGGAAACCTAAATTCGCACGATCTGTATTAACGCGCCGCTAACCCGGCCATGGGGCCGGTCAGGCATGAACGCCGGTCAGTTGCCGGCGTTCATTTCCATTTCCGAGGTGCGCTCGGCCTCGCTCTTGAAGGAGCTCTCGCAATAGGGCGTGCACGACATCGTCTGCACCTGCGAGCGCCGGTAGATGCGCACCGTCGAGGCGTTCTGGCGCGTCACGGTCACCTGTTCGTCGATGATCGGGCTGCCGTCCTTGTCGAGCACCACCAGGTTGGTGACGCCGAAGCCCTTGCCGGTAAGCACGATGGTGGAGGCGTCCTGCACGGCGGCGTCGGCGATCAGCGGGTTGCCGACGACGATGGTGTCGGCCGCGCGCGCCAGCTTGACGATCCGCGCCTGGTTCATCGTCACCTCGATGCCCGAGCCCGCCAGCGCCGGCGCGGCGAAGGCCGTTGCCGAAAGCAGCGCGGCGGCGATCGGGAGCGATCTCGACAGGGCCATTTCAATCTCCGGACAGCGCGGATTGCGCGAATGTGTTCAACGGATCATGAACGGGATTGGTGAACCAACGGTTAAACGGCGGCGCCTCCGGCATCGCGGAGCGGCGGGAATCGCGCAAATCCGCCGTTCCCGGCTCATCGATCCTTAACGGAAATCGCCTAGGGTGCCTGTAGTGGCGCATTCGCCGCCCGGAACCATGGTGGACCCGATGCTTGAAGCCCTGATCTTCGTCGTCTTTCCCTTCTGCATGCTGTTCGCGGCGATTTCCGACATGCTGTCGATGACGATCGCCAACCGGGTCTCGCTCATCCTCGCCGGAGCCTTCATGATCGTGGCGCCGCTGACGGGCATGGAGTGGACGCAGTATGGCCTGCATCTGGCCGCCGGTGCCCTGGTGCTGGCCTGCACGATCGGCCTGTTCGCCCTCGGCGCCATGGGCGGGGGCGATGCCAAGCTGATGGCGGCGACCTCCGTGTGGATGGGTTTCGGTACCTGCCTCGTCGATTATCTTCTGATCGCTTCCGTCATCGGCGGTCTGCTGACCATGGCGCTGCTTGTCTATCGCGGCTCGGTGCTGGCGACGATGACGCGCAACAACCTGTTCCTGCGCCACTTCGCCGACGAGAAGATGGGCATTCCCTACGGCATCGCGCTGGGCCTCGGCGGGCTTCTGGCCTTTCCGGCATCGCCGCTGGTGCAGTGGGCGCTGGAGCGCACGGCCTCGTGAAGGGTTGTCGGCGCAGCTTTCTCGCAAAGGCGGCTCCGGCCGCCTTTTTCATGCCCGCCGGTCGATGCGGCGGGCGATGCTTCGCATTTGCATAAACGTTAAATTAATCACGATCGTAAGCATTGCATTAACCCTAATTTGACGATTGCCGCTGCAAAGTCCCGCCTGGCTAGAGGTTTGCTAGGGCGAGGGTTGGGCATATGCCGGCATCCCGATTGATTATCTTGAGCGTCGCGGTGGCCGCAGCCGGGGGGGCCGGCTATGTCGCCAAGAACATGGCGGTCAAGCCGCCTGCCGAAGTCGTCGTCAACACGCCGCAGCAGCCGGCCATCGCGCTCCAGGACGTGCTGGTGCTGTCCGGCGACGTGCCGATGGGCGGGACGCTGGCCAACAACATCTCGTGGGAAAAGTGGCCGGCCGACGGCATCAACGCCAATTTCATCACCCGCGCCAACGAGCCCGACGCGGTGGAAAAGCTGAAGGACTCGGTCGCCCGCATGGCCATGTACACCGGCGAGCCGCTGCGCCGGTCCAAGCTGATCGGCGAGGGGCAGAGCTTCATGTCCTCGATCCTGCCGTCGGGCACCCGCGCCGTCGCCACCTCGATCGCCGCCGACACCTCCGCCGGCGGCTTCATCCTGCCGAACGACTTCGTCGACGTCATCATGACCCGGCGGGTCGACAAGGACGTTCCGGGGTCGAACGGCTTCTTTACCGAGACCATCCTGAAGAACATCCGCGTGCTGGCCATCGACCAGACGATCCAGGAAGACGAGGAAGGCAAGAAGACCCGTGTCGGCCAGACGGCGACGCTGGAGCTGACGCCGCAGCAGGCCGAGATCATCACCGTCGCCCAGCAGATGGCGGATCGGCTGACGCTGGCGCTCAGGCCCATCGCCGACGCCGACGAGAAGGTCACCGGCGAGGCCGATTATCTCGTTTCCGGCAACGGCCGGCGCGGAACGGTGCGCCTCATCAAGTCGGGAGAGGTTTCCGAAGTGGGAGCTAGGAAATGAGGACACATGCTGGAGTGCGCATCGCGCTCGCCGCCGTGCTCGGGCTCGGCCTGTTCGCCGCCGGCTCCTTCATGCCGGTCGAGGCGCATGCCGGCAAGGCGCGCGTCGGAACCAGTTCGGCAAACCAGCACATCAAGCTCGGTCTGAACAAGTCGGTGGTCCTCGACCTGCCCAGCGATGCCTATGACATCCTGGTCGCCAACCCGGCGGTCGCCGATGCGGTCACCCGCACCTCGCGGCGCATCTATCTGTTCGGCAAGGCGGTCGGCGAGACGAACATCTTCGTCTTCGGCGCCAACGGCGAGCAGATCGTCAGCCTCGACCTCGACGTCGAGCGCGATGTCGCCGGCCTGGAGGAATATCTCAAGCGCTTCATTCCCGGCTCCGACATCAAGGTCGAGCTGCTCAACGACAACGTGGTGCTGACCGGCACCGTCGACACGCCGCTGGATTCCAAGCGGGCCGCCGACCTCGCCACCGCCTTCGTCACCGGCGGCGAGGCGACGACGGGCCAGTATTCACAGACCGCGGCGGGCGGCAACGCCGCCGGCGGCGTCGATATCAACAACCCCGACTCCCAGCGCCAGAAAAGCGCCATTATCAACCTCTTGCAGATCATCGGCGACGATCAGGTCACGCTCAAGGTGACGGTGGCCGAAGTCAGCCGCAACGTCATGAAGCAACTCGGCGTCAACATGGTCGCCAACGGCTCGAGCAACGGCATCAGCTGGGGCGCCGTCAGCGCCCAGCAGTTCGGCCTCGGCATGCCGATGCAGGGCGCGGTCAATCCGGCGTTGTCGCTGGGGACTTCCACGCTCAACGCCTATCTCAATGCCATGGAACAGGGCGGCGTCATGAAGACGCTGGCCGAACCGACGCTCACCGCCGTCTCGGGCGAGAAGGCCACCTTCAAGGTGGGCGGTGAATTCAACATGACCTCCGGTTACACGGAAAACAAATCCAACGATAACCGCGACGGAAATCCGACTTATTCGCACGAGAAGATCGAATACGGCATTGGTCTCGAATTCCAGCCTGTCGTCCTTTCGCCCGGCCGCATCAGCCTGAAGGTCCGGACGAGCGTGTCCGAGCCGACCAACGAGGGGTCGGTGGTCGCCGGCGGCGGCAGCGTGATCTCGCTGCGCAAACGCCTTGCCGATACAACCATCGAGCTGCCCTCCGGCGGTTCGATGATGATCGCCGGCCTCGTTCGCGACGACGTGCGCCAGGCGCTTACGGGCATGCCCGGCCTCTCCAAGATCCCAGTACTCGGCACGCTGTTCCGCTCGCGCGATTTCGTCCGCAACGAGACCGAGCTTGTCATCATTGTGACGCCCTATCTGTCGCGGCCGGTGGCGCGCAACGAGCTTGCCAAGCCGGATGACAATTTCAACGCCGCCAGCGATGGCGCCGGCATGTTCCTTGGCCGCGTCAACCGCGTCTACGGCACCATGCAGACGGACAGGCCAGCCGGCCGGTATCACGGCGTCGTCGGCTTCATCTACAAATAAGCGGGGAACGGACATGTCTGGTTCAAACTTTGGAGCAGGGGTCATGGCGACAGCGCCGCATTCCGTTCGCCGGTTCCGTTTAGGCACCTCCCTTCCGCTCGTGGCGGTTGCCGCCGCGGCACTGCTGGCCGGCTGCGCCAACCGCGATTCCATCACCGTCGGTTCGGTGCCGGACGATTACCGCACCAACCATCCGATCGTCATTTCCCAGCAGGATCTCAAGATCGACCTGCCGGTCGGCGCCGGCGACCGCGGTATGACCAGGGCGCAGCGCCAGACTCTGCTCGGTTTCCTCGACGGCTACGACAGGAGTGCGGCACCCCTGCTCACCATCGCGGTGCCGTCGGGTTCGGCCAACGAGATCGCCGCCCGCGCGGCCGCCCGCGATTTCGCCCGGCTGGCGGCGGCCAGCGGCATCAGCCGCAGGCGCATCTCGACCCTGTCCTACCAGGCGGGCGGCTCCGACGTCTCGGCGCCGATCCGCGTCTCCTATACCGCCGTCAAGGCGCATACCGACCGTTGCGGCCGCTGGCCGGACGACCTCTTGAACAATGCCGAAAACAAGCACTACGCCAATTTCGGCTGCTCCTACCAGAACAACCTCGCCGCGCAGATCGCCAATCCGGCGGACCTGATCGGGCCGCGCAAGCAGACCACAATCGACGCGGAGAATCGCGGCAAGGTGATCGACGTCTATCGGGCGCGAGGCATCTCCGAAGAGTTCCTCGGCAATTCCGAAGTGACCTACTAGGCCGCGGGGGCAGGACGATGAGCAATCTCGCCTACGACACCGATATCGAAGGCAGCGACGACGCCCGCGACGTCGCCGCCATGCAGACCCTGCGGCCGATCCCGCGCATCTCCATCCAGGCTTTCTGCGAGACGGAAGGGGTGGCCGGGCCGATCGAGCGCGCCGGCAGCGACCGCCGCATGGCCAAGGCGCACCTCAAGGTGCATATGGGCGGCATCCCGACCGCGATCGAGTTCTACCAGTCGGCGCCGACGCCCAACCTGATCCTGCTGGAATCGCGCGCCGAGCCGAAGGAACTGATGGCGCAGCTCGGCCAGCTCGCCGAGCATTGCGACCCCAGCTCCAAGGTGGTGGTGGTCGGCCACTACAACGACGTCGGCCTTTATCGCGAGCTGATCCGCTCCGGCATTTCCGAATACGTCATCGCGCCGATCTCGATGGCCGACATCGTCAGCGTCATCTCCTCGATCTTCGTCGATCCGGAGGCCGAGCCGATCGGCCGCGCCATCGCCTTCGTCGGCGCCAAGGGCGGCGTCGGATCCTCCACCATCGCCCACAACGTTGCCTGGGCGATGTCGTCGCTGTTCAAGTCCGAGGTGATGGTGGCCGACCTCGACCTCGCCTTCGGCACCGCCAACATCAATTTCGACCAGGACCCGGCGCAAGGCATCGCCGAGGCGGTCTTTTCGCCCGAGCGCATCGACGAGGTCTATCTGGATCGCCTTCTGGCGCAATGCGCCGAGCACTTGTCGCTGCTGGCAGCGCCCTCGACGCTCGACCGCGTCTGCGATTTCGACGCCGACGCCTTCGCCCACATCATCGATACCGCCCAGCGCAGCGCGCCGCTCCTGGTGCTCGACGTGCCGCATGTCTGGAGCGGCTGGTCGAAGAACACGCTGGCCAGGGCCGACGACGTGGTCATCACCGCGACGCCCGAACTGGCCAACCTGCGCAACACCAAGAACCTGGTGGACATGCTGAAGAAGCTCAGGCCGAACGATCCGCCGCCGAAGCTGGTCCTCAACCAGGCCGGTGTGCCCAAGCGCCCCGAGATCAGCCCGCAGGATTTTGCCGAACCGCTCGGCATCACGCCGATGGCGGTCATTCCCTTCGAGCCGCTGCTGTTCGGCAACGCCGCCAACAACGGCCGCATGCTGGGCGAAATGGACGCCAAGAGCCCGATCGTGGCCATCGTCAACGAGGTCGCCCATGTGCTGACCGGCCGCAGCGAACTCAAGACCAGGAAGAAGGCCGCCCTCGGCGGCATCCTCGAAAAGCTGAAGCGCGGCAAGAAGTGATGGCAGTTCGGCGGAATCGGTAGCGATCATGTTTGGCAAAAGAGGCAACGACGACGGCAACCGGGGTGTTCCCGAGTTCCGCCCGACCGCGCCGGCGGCGCCGCCGGCCGAGGCTGTCCCGCGCGCCGCCGTGGCGGAGGCGCCCGCACGTCCCGCCGCAACGCCTCCCAGCGCCCCCTTGGCTCCGCCGGCGCCGCCGCCGGTCACGCGCCGCAACGTCGAGGCTCCGCCGCTCGCCGCCGAGCCGCGGCGCGGCCCGCGGGAACGCTCCGAGGCCTATTACGACACCAAGAGCCAGGTCTTTTCGGCGCTGATCGACACCATCGACCTGTCGCAGCTCGCCAAGCTCGATCCCGAGAGCGCGCGCGAGGAAATCCGCGATATCGTCAACGACATCATCGCGATCAAGAACTTCGCCATGTCGATCGCCGAGCAGGAAGAACTGCTCGACGACATCTGCAACGACGTTCTGGGCTACGGCCCGCTGGAACCGCTGCTGGCGCGCGACGACATCGCCGACATCATGGTGAACGGCTCCAAGAACGTCTACATCGAAGTCAACGGCAAGGTCGAGACGACCGGCATCCGCTTCCGCGACAACCAGCAGCTCCTCAACATCTGCCAGCGCATCGTCAGCCAGGTCGGCCGCCGCGTCGACGAATCTTCGCCGATCTGCGACGCGCGCCTGCCCGACGGCTCGCGCGTCAACGTCATCGCGCCGCCGCTGGCCATCGACGGCACGGCGCTCACCATCCGCAAGTTCAAGAAGGACAAGCTCACCCTCGACCAGCTCGTCCGCTTCGGCGCCATCTCGCCCGAAGGCGCGGAGGTGCTCAAGATCATCGGCCGCGTGCGCTGCAACGTCATCATCTCGGGCGGCACGGGCTCCGGCAAGACGACGCTGCTCAACTGCCTGACCAACTATATCGACCGCGACGAGCGCATCATAACCTGCGAGGATTCGGCCGAACTGCAACTGCAGCAGCCCCACGTCGTGCGCCTGGAAACCCGCCCCAAGAACCTCGAGGGCGAGGGCGAGGTGACCATGCGCGACCTGGTCAAGAACTGCCTGCGCATGCGGCCCGAACGCATCATCGTCGGCGAGGTGCGCGGCCCCGAGGTGTTCGACCTGCTTCAGGCCATGAACACCGGCCACGACGGCTCGATGGGCACCATCCACTCCAACAGCCCGCGCGAATGCCTCAACCGCATGGAATCGATGATCGCCATGGGCGGCTATTCGTTGCCGCAGAAAACCGTGCGCGAGATCATCGTCGGTTCGGTCGACGTCATCATCCAGGCCGCGCGCCTGCGCGACGGCTCGCGTCGCATCACCCACGTCACCGAAGTGGTCGGCATGGAAGGCGATGTCGTCATCACCCAGGATATCGTCGTCTACAACATCAAGGGCGAAGACCAGAACGGCCGCCTGCTGGGCGAGCATGTCTCCACCGGCATCGGCCGGCCGCATTTCTGGGAACGCGCGCGCTATTTCGGCGAGGAACTGCGCCTGGCGACCGCGCTCGAGGCGATGGAGAAACGGGCCGACTGACGCCGCCGTGGGAAAGGCAGGGGCTTTGCATCATGTTTGGAATTGATCCCACGACCCTGGCTTTCGTGGCGCTGGCCGGCTTTGCCGCCGGTGCGGTCGCCTATGCCTTCCTGTTCAACGACATCAGTCGGGAAAAGCAGGTCGGACGGCGCCTGCAAACCGTCAAGGCGGCCGACAGCGACCGTGCCGCGGCCAAGGCCTCGCGCGACCGCGTTGCCGAAGTGGCCAAGCGCCGCAAGTCCGTGCAGGATTCGCTGAAGGACCTGGAAGAAAAGCAGAAGCGCAAGGACGTCAACGTCAAGAAGCCGCCGCTCAAGGTGCAGTTGCGGCAGGCCGGCATGACCGTGACGATCGAGCGTTTCTATCTTTATTCGGGCATTTTCGGCCTGGTGATGGCCTTGCTCTTCTTTCTGGTCGGGGCGCCGCTGTTCGTCGCGCTGGCGATCCTGCTGGTCGGCGGGCTCGGCTTGCCGCGCTGGCTCGTCTCGTTCCGCCGCAAGCGCCGCGTCAAGAAGTTCCTCGACGAGTTTCCCAACGCGCTGGACGTCATCGTACGTGCCGTGAAATCCGGCCTGCCGCTCAACGACGGGGTGCGCCTGATCGCCAACGAGGCGCAGGAGCCCGTCAAGACCGAGTTCCGCCGCATCGTCGACGCCCAGCAACTCGGCCTGTCGATCCCCGATGCGGCCATGCGCATGCCCGAGACGATGCCGTGTCCCGAGGCGGGTTTCTTCGGCATCGTCATCCAGATCCAGAGCCAGGCCGGCGGCAATCTTTCCGAGGCGCTGGGCAATCTCTCGCGCGTGCTGCGCGACCGCAAGAAGATGAAGGCCAGGGTGCAGGCCCTTTCAATGGAAGCCAAGGCTTCCGCCGCCATCATCGGTGCGCTGCCTTTCGTCGTCGCGGTCATGACCTTCATCACCAGCCCCAAATACATCATGCCGCTGTTCACCACCGATACCGGCCATCTCATCCTCGGCCTCTCCGGCATCTGGATGGGGATCGGCATCTTCGTGATGCGCAAGATGATCAATTTCGACGTGTAGGTGCAGCGATGGGCGTCGTCAAAACCCTTACCGATCCTTCCTTCCTCATCGCGCTGCTGGTCGGCATCGCCGTCTTCGCCACCGTCTTCACGCTGGTTCCGGCCTTCGGCGGCAACCCGCTCAAATCCCGCATGAAGTCGGTCGCGCTGGAGCGCGAGGAACTGCGCGCCAAGCAGCGGGCCCGTCTGGCGGCCGAGGCCGACCGCCGCCGCAAGGGCCTGCGCGAGGAACAGTCGCTGGGCATGCGCACCATCGTTGAGCGGCTGGACCTGAAGCGCGCGCTGGCCGACGAAGGGACCATGCAGAAGCTGAAGATGGCCGGCTTCCGCGGTCAGAATCCGCTGACGAAGTTCCTGTTCTTCCGCCTGGTCCTGCCGTTCGTCGGCCTTGCCTTGGCGGTGGTCTATGTTTTCGTGCTGGACGGCCTGCCCGAGCAGTCGACCTTCGTGAAGATCTTCATCTGCGTTCTGGCCGCCTATGCGGGTTTCTACGCGCCGGTGTTTTATGTCTCCAATCTGGTGACCAAGCGCAAGCAGTCGATCCAGCGCGCCTGGCCCGATGCGCTCGACCTGATGCTGATCTGCGTGGAATCGGGCATGTCGACGGAGGCGGCCCTGCGCAAGGTGGCCGACGAGATCGGCTCCCAGTCGGTGGCGCTGGCCGAGGAGTTCGTGCTGACCAATGCCGAACTGTCCTACCTGCAGGAGCGCCGCCAGGCCTACGAGAACCTCGCCGCGCGCACCGGGCTGGAAACGGTCAAGTCCGTCAGCCAGGCTCTTATCCAGGCGGAGCGCTACGGTACGCCCGTCGCCCACGCGCTGCGCGTGCTGGCTTCCGAGAGCCGCGACATGCGCATGAACGAGGCGGAGAAGAAGGCTGCCGCCCTGCCGCCGAAGCTCACCGTGCCGATGATCCTGTTCTTCCTGCCGGTGCTGTTCGCCGTCATCCTCGGCCCGGCCGGCATCCAGATCAGCGAGCAGGGCGGCCTTTTTGGCCCCGCGCACGCGTCGACGCAGGACAGCTCGAAATAGGGCAGGGGTGGCCGTGCCCTTCCGGGCAAGGCGCAGACGGCGACCAAACAAAAACCCGGCTGTTCGGCCGGGTTTTCCATTCGTCGATCGTGCCGGGTGGCCGCCGGCGGGCCGGCGGATCGGTCAGTTGGTGTTGGTTTCGGCGCCGCCGCCCTTGTCTTCTTTCTTGAGCTGGTTCCAGGCGTTCTGCTGCGACAGCATCTTGCGCAGGTAGGCGACGTTGGCGGCGGCCTGATCCGGCGGCAGTTCCTGCGAGGCGATCTTCTCGGCCTCGTCGAAGCGGCCCTGCAGGCCGACCACCAGCGCCAGGTTCTGGCGCACGCGGCTGTCGGCGCTGGGCTGCTGGGCGGCCGAGCGCAGATAGGTTTCGGCCATGCGCAGGTCGCCGCCGAGCAGATAGGACATGCCGAGATTGGACAGCACCGACGGTTCGTTCGGCTTGAGTTCGAGCGCCTTGCGGTAGCGTTCGCGCGCCTGGTCCTTCTGGCCGAGCTGGTCGAGGATGGCGCCTTCGGCCGAAACCAGCTTCCAGTCCGGGTATTCGGGCGTCTGCGCCCGGCGCACGGCGTCCAGCGCCGGCTGGAGCTGGCCGTTGGCGGCGAGCGCTTTGCCGTAGGCCGCCAGCACGTCGCGATCCTTGGGATAGGCGATGGCGAGCTTGCGCATGACGGCCAGCGACTGGTCGGCGTCGCCGTTCATCTGCAATACGGTAGCGTATTTGATCGCCAGTCCCTTGTCGTTGGGATTGCTCGCATAGGACCGGCCGAGCGCTACCGAGGCGCTTTGCAGTTCGCCGGCCGACATCGTTTCCACCGCCTTGCCGCGCGAGGGGCCGATCGAACCCGTACTCATCCGGTCGGTGCCGCAGCCCGCCAGTCCGGCCGCCATGACCAGCGCCAGCGCCGTCGCTGCGAAGCGGGCCTTGCCCCTCGTGCCGGCATGTCTCGACATGGAATCAGGCCTCCGTTGCACAAAGGCTCCCGTCGAAAGGTGCCTTCCCCAGCCGAGAAATATTCTGTTAACCCTAACGCTTGGTTAAGAAGCGCGAGTCGGCGTCCGTCCGGCTCGGCACTGGAGTGCCCATGCCCGTCGAGATCGTCTCCCGCAAATCGAAAAAGTCCTTGCCGGTCTATCTGGTGCGGCCCGGAGAGCTGGAAGCGGCCGGCTTGCCGCCGTCCGCGACCGCCTGGGCGAAGGCCGCGGGCTTTTCCGGCGACGCGGGCCGCGCATTGCTGGTGCCGGGCGAAAACGGCGCATTGGCCGGCGCCCTGTTCGGGCACGGAGACGGCATGCTGGCGCTCGGCGCGCTGGCGCGTACCCTGCCGGAAGGCGACTGGCATTTCGCAGCACAGCCGGCCGACCCGGACCTTGCCGCGCTGGCCTTGCAACTCGGCGGCTACGTCTTCACCCGCTACGGCAAGAAGCCGGGCAGGGAGCTGCGCTTCGCCTTGCCGGAAGGCGCCGACGCCGCCCGGGTGGAGCGGCTCGCCGCCGGCACCATGCTGGCGCGCGACCTCGTCAACACGCCGACCAGCGACATGGGGCCGGAGGCGCTGGAAAAGGCCGTGCGCGGCCTCGCCCGCGCCCACAAGGCGACGGTTTCCGTCGTCAAGGGCGACGACCTGTTGAAGAAGAACTTCCCGATGATCCACGCCGTCGGCCGCGCTTCGGCCGAGGCGCCGCGCCTGATCGACCTCGCCTGGGGGCCGAAAGGCGCGCCGAAGGTGACGCTGGTCGGCAAGGGCGTGTGCTTCGACACCGGCGGCCTCGACATCAAGCCGGCATCCGGCATGCTCTTGATGAAGAAGGACATGGGCGGCGCGGCCAACGTGCTGGGGCTCGCCTCGATGATCATGGCCTCGGGCCTGAAGGTGCGGCTGCGCGTGTTGATCCCGGCGGTGGAAAACTCCATCTCGGCCAACGCCTTCCGCCCCGGCGACGTGCTGACGAGCCGCAAGGGAGTGACCGTGGAAATCGGCAACACCGACGCCGAGGGCCGTCTGGTGCTCGCCGACGCGCTGGCGCTGGCCGACGAGGAAACGCCCGACCTTCTGATCGACATGGCGACGCTCACCGGCGCCGCGCGCGTCGCGCTCGGACCGGATCTCGTGCCCTTCTACACCCACGACGATACGCTTGCCGGCGATCTGGCGGCCGCGTCGCACGCGGTCGAGGACCCACTCTGGCGCATGCCGCTGTGGAGGCCCTACGAGGCGAAGCTGTCCTCCAAGGTGGCCGACATGAACAACGTCACGGCCGACGCCTTCGCCGGCTCGGTGACGGCGGCGCTCTTCCTCGGCCGCTTCGTGGCGAAGGCCAGAAGCTGGGCGCATTTCGACATCTTCGCATGGAACCCCGCCGACCGGCCACATGGCCTTGCCGGCGGCGAGGCGCAGGCGATCCGCGCGCTGGAGAAGGTGATTTCGAGCCGGTTCGGCTGATCTCCATCTGAAACGCATCCGAAACGATTTGCCGCCACAATGCCGGCATGGCGATCACCATGCGACCGTCCCAGGCGATGCGGCTCTGGCAGCAGGTTCTGCTGGCCGAGGTGCGCGACGACGCGCCCGACCTGACGCAGCGCCAGATGGCGATCCTGCTCACCATCTACCTCGACCCGCCGCCGCACACGATTCGCGCGCTGGCGGCGCGGCTTGGCGTCACCAAGCCGGTCATCACCCGCGCGCTCGATACGATGGGAACGCTGAAGCTGGTGTCGCGCCACCGCGACGAGCTTGACCGCCGCAATGTGCTGGTCAAACGCACGGTGGAAGGTGCGCTCTATGTCGAGCGGCTCGGCGATGCTATCGTTGCCAAGGCACTCGACCTGCCGATCTGATGGTTGGCCCTGTTACTGGCCCTGATACTGGATTGAATCTTGACCGTTCGCGACCGCCGCCTGCACGCCTTCCGCTCCGATCTCGCCGACAAGCGCCTTGAGGGCGAGGTGGAAGCCGCACGCTTCGTCACCGGGCGACCGGCGCGCATTGCGGTGCCCGTCGCCGACGTGCGCCGCGAGCCGCGCCCCGATAGCGGCATCGACACCCAGTTCCTGTTCGGCGACGACGTGACGGTGTTCGACGAGGCCGCCGACTTCGCCTGGGTGCAGGGCGCGCGCGACGGCTATGTCGGCTATGTCGCGGCCTCGGCGCTCGCCGGCCGCGATCATGCGCCGACGCATCTGGTCTCGGTGCCGCGCACCTTCCTTTATCCCGGTCCGGACCTGCGTTTCCCGCGCGGGGAGGCCCTCTCCATGGGTTCGGCGCTGACGGTGACCGGCACGGCCGAGACGCGCGGCACGACCTATGCGCTGCTGCCGTCCGGTGAGGCGGTGATCGTCGGCCATCTCGCGCGCATCGGCGAGAATGCGGCCGATTATGTCACGGTGGCCGAGCAGTTCGAGAATACGCCCTATCTATGGGGCGGCGTCTCCGGTTTCGGCATCGACTGCTCAGGTCTCGTCCAGCTTGCCATGCGCATGACAGGGCGCGACGTGCTGCGCGATTCCGACATGCAGGCGAACGGGCTGGGCGAACCGCTCGATCCCGGCGCCGACTATTCCGGCCTGCGGCGCGGCGACCTCGTCTTCTGGAAGGGCCACGTCGCCGTCATGCTTGACGCCGACATCATGATCCACGCCAACGGCCACACCATGCAGGTCTCGCGCGAGGGCCTGCGCGAAGCGGTTCAGCGCATCGGCTACCTCTACGGCGGCCCGACGGGGTTCCGGCGACCGTAAGAGCTGGCACCTGTCTGCCGGCGGGCAGGCTAAAGCGGTGCGAACGCTGTGCGCTTGTAGTTCCGGAAGCTGAGCGGAGCGCAGTGGCGAAGTTCTCCTCTCCCCGCAGATGGTACGGCTGCTGCATATGGCGCAGACCCCCACCCCTAACCCCTCCCCGCAAGGGGGAGGGGGACTTTGCGGCACCGCTATAGCGCGCCAATCTTGCCGATTTCGGCTGAAACGGCGGCGTCAGCGTCCCCCTCCCCCTTGCGGGGAGGGGTTAGGGGTGGGGGTACTGCACCACATGCGACAACTCCTCCGTCGCGGAGAAAGGAGCGCCTTCGCCGCGTCTCTTTCCGCAAAAAACTTCCCGAAATCTATCCCCGTCCTTTCCACCCGCTCCATACTGCCCGCCATCTCCTGTGCGGGAACGCGGGTCGCGAACCGGGCGCTTGTGGCAGGAGACGGTGCCGGGCTGGTCGTCTACGGTAGGCGGCTGGGCGATGAACCCCCAAGTCCGGGCCTCGACCGAGCCAGCGGGCCGCCCGAAAGGCGGCAGCGACCCTCGGGGAGGCAAGACACCGGCGGGCGCGGGATGCCGCGCCATTATTTAACTTAGCAGACACGGCCCCCGCGCCCGCTTCCCGACCTTGTTCGCAAGGTCCGTTCTTTGACAATGGCCAGACTGCGAGAGCAGGGCGTGGCGACGATGAAGTGCGCCGATATTCAGCTCCCGCCGCGCCGCAGGTGCTCGTCCAGCCTCGGCATGATCTCGACGAAGTTGCATGGCATATGGCGGTAGTCGAGCTGCGCCTTCAGGATGCCGTCCCAGGCGTCGCGGCAGGCGCCGGGCGAGCCGGGCAGCACGAAGACGAAGGTGGCGTTGACGACGCCGCCGGTGGCGCGCGACTGGATCGTCGAGGTGCCGATCTTGTCGAAGGAGATGCGGTGGAAGACTTCCGAGAAGCCGTCCATGCGCTTCTCGAAGATCGGTTCCAGTGCTTCCGGCGTCACGTCGCGGCCGGTGAAGCCGGTGCCGCCGGTGGTGATGACGACATCCACGCCCTCGTCCTTCGACCAGGCCAGAACCTTGGCGCGGATCTTTTCGCGATCGTCGGTGACGATGGCGCGGTCGGCAAGCAGGTGCCCGGCTTCAGCGATGCGGTCTACAATCGTCTGCCCGGACTTGTCGTCGGCCAGCGTGCGCGTGTCGGAAACGGTGAGCACGGCGATGCGGACGGGGATGAAGGGTCGGTCGGACACGGTTCACGCCTCTTCGCTTCGACCCGGCGAGGGCATGCCGCGCGTCGCCGCCACGAACCAGCCGGGGTGCTTGGCCCTGATGGCCAGGGCTGCGCGCTTGGCGACGTTGCCCGTCTCGAACAGGCCGAAGCATGTGGCGCCGGAACCGGACATGCGCGAGAAGCCGGAGCCGGCCTTGTCCAGTGCCGCGATCGCGTGGCCGATAGCCGGCTGGATTTCGCGCGCGGCGGGTTCGAGGTCGTTGCGCGTGGTTTCCAGCCAGTTCCGCAGCGAATGGAAATCGATCGCGCCGGGCAGGGGAGGCAGGCTTTCGCCGTCGCGCCGGGTCAGCCGGGCGAACACCTCGGGCGTCGCCACGGCAACGTCCGGATTGACCAGCACCAGCGCGAGCGTCGGGAAATCCGCCACCGGCTCGACGATCTCGCCGATGCCTTTGGCGACCAGTGGCCGGGCGGTCAGGCACATCGGCACGTCCGCGCCGAGACCGGCGCCAATGTCGGCAAGGGCGCGGTCGTCCAGCTTGCTGCCCCACAGCCGGTTCAGCGAGCGCAGCGCGGCGGCCGCGTCGCTCGATCCTCCGCCGATGCCGGAAGCGACGGGCAGGTTCTTTTCAAGCCGGATGGTGACGGGGGCAAGCGCCTGTCGCGCCGGTTCCGGCAGGGCCTGCCGCAACGCTTCACGGGCGCGGAGGACGAGATTATCGGCGCCGGCGTCAAGCTGGTCGGCGAACGGGCCGTCGATGGCAAAGCCGTCCTCTGCCGCCGGCTCGACATGCAGCCGGTCGCCGAAGCGGGTGAAGACAACGAGGCTTTCGAGCAGGTGAAAACCGTCGGCGCGCCGGCCGGTCACATGCAGCGCGAGATTGAGCTTTGCCGGCGCCAGCTCGGTGACGGCCGGATCGGTGGGAGGAAGCGCGATGTCCACGGTGTGCGGTCGGCCGAAGGCTCAGTCCTTGGCCAGCCGGTATTCGCCCGTCTTGGGGTCCTGCACCAGCGTGCCCATAGCGCCGTTGGCTTGCTGCTTCTCGGCGCGGCGGACCTTGGCGGTCACCCGTTGGGCCTCGCGCACGAACGACCGGTAGCCGACATAGGCGGCGATGCCGACGATGGTGAACAGGATGAGTTGCGGCATGTCGATGCTCCTGCCTCAGGGGCGGTTACGCGGCCAGCAATGCGATTTTCGCCCATGCTAGACCTTTCATGCGGCTTTTCAAAGGCCGTAACGGCTCCACAGGGCGCGCTGCTCCGCCGCATCCGCCAGGCCGCCGGCAGCTGCCGCCGCGATGTCGGCTGGTTCCGCCTTCGAGCCGAACAGGCCGAAGCGGGAAAACAGGCCGCGCGGCTGGCTGATCAGCTTGAGGCGGGTCTTGGCGCCATAGCACTGCTTCAGCACGCCACGCATGTCGCCCAGCGTGTCGACCAGCCCGAGGTCGAGGCCGCGCTTGCCGGTCCAGAACAGGCCGGTGAACAGGTCCGGATCGTCCTTCAGCTTCGGCCCGCGCCGTTCCTTGACCATGTCGATGAAGGTTTCATGCACCTCCAGTTGCAGCGCCTTCAGCCGCTCGACATCTTCCTTCTTCTCCGGCCTGAACGGATCGAGCACGGATTTGTTCTGCCCGGCGGTGTGGACGCGCCGCTCGACGCCGATCTTCTTCAACAGTTCGGGGAAACCGAAGGACGCCGACACCACGCCGATCGAGCCGACGATGGAGGAGGGATCGGCGATGATCTCGTCGCCGGCGAGCGCGATCATGTAGCCGCCGGAGGCCGCTACGTCCTCGACGAAGACCAGCACACGCTTGTTCTTTTCCGTCGCCAGGTCGCGGATGCGCTTGTAGATCAGCCGCGACTGTACCGGCGAACCGCCGGGCGAATTGATGGCAATCGCCACCGCCGGTGCCTCGAAGGCGAAGGCCTTTTCGATCAGTCCGGCCGTGGTGGCGAGCGACAGGCCCGGCCGAAACTGGCTGCCGCCGGCCATGATCGCGCCCTGCAGGCGGATGACGGGGATGGTGACGGCGTCGGAACGCCAGGATTTCGGCAGCAGACGGTTGATGAGACGGCGCAAGGTGTTCTCCGGCAATGGCTGAAAGCATGTAGGCATTTGCCGCGCGGCGGCAATATCCAATATCAAAGAGGCGTCAATCGCCGAAAAGCGAGGCAAGTCCGTTGTTGATGGCGTCGGCGCGGGCCGAGAAGCGGTCGGAACCGGACTCATGCAGCACCAGCGGCGGTTTGAGCGACAGTTTTGCCCGCGAGCCGCGCCAGGCGCGCAAGACGATGCGGATAGCGGCGGCGTCGGCACGCGGATGGATGGCGAGGATCTCGGCGCCGCCGAAGCGGCCCGAGACGGCGGCAACCAACTCCGCCAGCTGTTCGGGCCGGGCGATGACGGCAAGGCCGCCGCGCGGTTTCACGACAGCGGCGGCGCTGCGCACCCAGCGCTCGAACAGGGCGTCTTCCATGACATGCGCGGCCCGCTTCAGCGCGTCCGGCGTGGCGCGGTCGGCGCCGGCGTTGAAGGGCGGGTTCATGACGACGAAATCGAAGCCGTTGTCGGCGAGGCCTGCTGCCCCCCGCGCCCGCCCGGTTAGAGTCACGTCGGCTTGCAGGACCGAGGCGCGGCCCTGCAAGGCGGCGTTGCCGGGATGCGCCAGCGTCGCCTCGGCGAAGGCGGCCATCTCGGGCGAGCGCTCGACCAGCACCGCCTCGGCCGCCGCGCAGCGCGACAGCACGGCCAGGCCGGCGGCTCCGGCGCCGGCGCCGAAATCGGCCAGCCGTCCGGCAAAGGCAGAAGGCACGCTTGCGGCCAGCATCATGGCGTCCATGCCGGCGCGGTGGCCGCTTGCGGCAGGCTGGACAAGGAAGAAGCGTCCGCGATGGAAGGCGTCGACTGTCTGCGCCGTCCCGGCGGGGAGTGCGTTCATGGCCGAGGACTCACGGAACGCGCATCTCGTGGGCGATGCCGGCGTCGGTGAGGATGCGGCGCGCCTCGTCCGCCCGGTCCTTTTCGACCAGGATGCGGCGTGGCAGGACGCCGATCGAACCGTCAAGCACGCTCATGTTCTGGTCGGCCACCAGGAAGCCGATGCCGGCGTCGCGCATCAGCGCTTCGACGAAGGAGATGATGACGACGTCGTTGGTGCGGACAAGTTCGATCATGGCGCGAAATTCGCAGCTTGGGACGGCGATGTAAATGACGGTCGCATCGGCCTCACTTCCCGGCGAAATGCGCCTTCAGCCTCGCTATGTCTTGCGGCGTCCATTGCAGTCCCATCACCGCGACCCAGGCGTCGATATAGTGCTCGGGCGCATAGACGTGGCCGTGCCCCATCGGCGTGGTGGTGGCGAAGGCGAGATCGACCAGCGATTGCAGGAAGGAGACGATCGGATACCAGCGCAACTGGTCCGACACGTCTGGGCCGCGCGGCCGGGTCATCCATTCGGGCGCCCGGTAGAAGGAATAGGGATCGAAGAAGGTGACCGAATCGCTGGCATATTGCAGGTAGACGACGCGCAGCGGCCCCCATTGCGCGCCCGGAATGTCGAGCACGTTCTTCTGGCTGGTGAAGCGCACATAGGAGCCGTCGCGGAAGCGCGGCAGCCAGAACGGCGTGCCGGCGTTGCGGCGCTCGGTGATCGAGCGCCAGATGCGGCTGGCGAAGGGCGGGCCGGCCCACAGCGCGCCCTGATAGGGATCGCCCAGCACCTCGAACAGCTCGTTCGACAGTTCGGAATTCATCGCCCCGAGGCTGAGGCCGTAGAGATAGAGCCTGGGCCGATGATCCTTCGGCAGCGTGGTCCAGTAGTCGTAGACTTCGTGGAAAAGCGCGCGGGAGGCGTCGCTGCCGTAACCGGGCTCGACCAGCAGCGACAGCCAGCTTGCCAGGTAGGAATACTGGATGGCGACGCTGGCGACGTCGCCGCCTTCCAGATAGTCGAGCGTGTCGGCGGCAGCCGGATCGACCCAGCCTGTGCCGGTCGGCGTGATGATGACCAGCGTGGATTTCTCGAAAGCACCGACACGCTTCAATTCCTCCAGCGCCAGCCTTGCGCGCTCGGCGGGCGTTTCGGCGGACCCCAGCCCGACATAGACGCGGATCGGCTCTTGGGCGTCGCGGCCGAGGAAGCCGCTGATATCCTGCGCCGACGGCCTGCTGGAGATGAAATCGCGGCCGGCGCGGCCGAGCCCCTCCCATGTGAGCAGCGAAGCCGCACTGCCGGTCTTCTGTGGGTCGGTGGGAGGGTTGGTCCCGTCCTCGATCAACTCGTCCATGGCGCGATAGGACGAATCGGCGACGTGCAGCGCGTAGCGCAGCAAGACGCCGTTCGCGACGCCGACGAAGAGGATCGCCGCAACCGCGCTGCCGACGACAGCGGCGATGCGGCGCGGCACGAACGGGCGAAGCCTTCGCGACGTCATGCGCCCGGTCAGCCGGAACAGGCGCGCCAGGCCAAGCAGCACCACGAAGACGACAAGCGCGATGAGGCCGACCTGGAACGGGCGCACGCTGTCCACCGGCTCCATGCCCATCAGGCTGCGGATGGAATTCTGCCAGGCGGAGGCCTGCCACAGGAAGGCCAGCGCGATGGCGGCGCAGGCGGCGGCCGCAACCTGCTTGGCGATGCGCGCGCCGCGCGCTTGCGGCAGCGGCAGTTCCAGCCAGGTCCACAACCATTGGCCGAACACGCCGATGCCATAGCCGGCGCTGAAGGCGATGCCGGAAAGGACGCCCTGGACCGTGAAGTCGCGCGGGATCAGCGACGGCGTCAGCGAAGCGGCGAAGAACAGCGTGCCGGCAAGCAGCCCGGCCAGCGACAGGGTCCGCCAGAACCGCTCGATCCAGTCTCTCGTCATCGGCACCTTTCCTGATCGCTCCGGGGTCGGACGGACGTTGCGATCCTCGCCACAGTAGCCATGCCGGCGCTTCGGGCAAGGGCGCCGTCGCAGCCTGTGATCCGCGCCAATTCGCCCCTTGCCGGGCATGCGGGCGCCGCCTAGACTCCTTGCGGTTCGAAAGAACGCGGGCGAACAGCGGGACGCGGAGTTTTTAGTGGGTGTCGTAGTCAACCTCGAGGACGGAAAGCGGGAAGCCGCCTCCATCAAGCACCTGATCGACCTGACGGCGGCCGACATGGCGCGCGTCAACGAACTGATCCTGTCGAAGGCCGGTTCGGACGTCGAGATGATCCCGCAGGTCGCCAACCACCTGATTTCCTCGGGCGGCAAGCGCCTGCGCCCGATGGTGACGCTCGCCGCCGCGCAGATGTTCGGCTATTCCGGCGACGGCCATGTCAAGCTCGCCATGGCGGTCGAGTTCATGCACACCGCCACGCTCCTGCACGACGACGTCGTGGACGAAAGCGGTATGCGCCGTGGCAAGAAGACGGCCCGCATGATCTGGGGCAACCAGGCCAGCGTGCTGGTCGGCGACTATCTGCTCGGTCAGGCCTTCCGCGTCATGGTCGACGTCGGCTCGCTCGACGCGCTGGACATCCTGTCGAGCGCCGCTTCGGTGATCGCCGAGGGCGAGGTCATGCAGTTGGCCGCCGCCAAGAACCTGGAGACCACCGAGGACGAGCATTTCGCCGTCATCAAGGCCAAGACCGCGGCCCTTTTCTCGGCGGCGGCGGAGGTCGGGCCAGTGATCGCGGGCGCCACGCGCACGGATCGCGCGGCGCTGCGCTCCTACGGCATGAACCTCGGTCTCGCCTTCCAGCTGATCGACGATGCGCTGGACTACGGCGGTTCCTCGAAGGACCTCGGTAAGAACGTCGGCGACGATTTCCGCGAAGGCAAGGTGACGCTGCCGGTGATTCTGGCCTACCGGCGCGGCACGGCGAGCGAGCGTGTCTTCTGGAAGAAGGCGATCGAGCAGAATTCGGCCGACGATACCGGCCTGGAGCAGGCCATCGGGCTCATGAAGCGGCACGCGGCGATAGCCGACACCATCGGGCGGGCGCGCCATTTCGGCGAGATCGCCCGCGACGCGCTGGCGCCGCTGGAGGCGACGCCGCAGAAATCGGCGCTGATCGACGTCATCGATTTCTGCATCAGCCGGGTTTCGTGAGCGATGCGGCGGCATCGTGGTTTGCGCTTTGTTAATCGGGCGTCCGGATTGTAAAAATCGGGCGTGATCGAGGCGTGACCGCAAAATGGCCATGCTTCGCCCCGAAAAACGCTCGCTGGAATAGCCCTTGCCATGGCAGGGGCCGCGCCCTGTCGGAAAGGAAGACAATGCGGCATAGACGCGCTCGCTGGCTCTCGGGCCTTGCAGTCCTCGCGGTGCTGATGGCCTCCGGCCAGCCGGGCCGGGCCGAGGACAAGCCGGCCCCGCCGATCCAGATCACGTCCTTTTCGGGCGCATTCCTGGCCGCCCGCGTCGCCGAAGCCGACAACGACCTCGACAGCGCCGTCGATTATTACAAGCAGGCGCTGGCCTTCGCGCCCGACGATACGGCGCTGCAGCAGAGCCTGATGCTGACGCTGGTCGCGCAGGGCCGTTTCGAAGAGGCGCTGCCCTATGCCGACAAGCTCAAGGAAGTGCCGGACGTCGAGCGCTTCTCGCGGCTGGTGCTGGCCGTCGATTCGTTCAAGAAGAAGGATTACGACAAGGCGCAGTACTGGCTGAAGCTGTCGGTGGCCGCCGATATCGACAAGCTCATTACCGGCATCATGACCGGCTGGGCCAAGGAAGGAGCCGGCCAGGGCGCCGACGCCATGGCCTTCGTCGAAAAGCTCGACGGGCCGGAATGGTTCGACCTGTTTAAATCCTACCATCGCGCGCTGATCGCTGACGCCGCCGGCCTGACGGACAAGGCGGGCGAAATCTACGCCGAGACGATCAAGGACACAGCGGCCGGCAGCGCCGCGCCCGAAACCTGGATGCGTTGCGCCGAGGCTTACGTCTCGTTCCTGGCGCGCCAGGGCGACAAGGACAAGGCACTCGCCGTGCTGGATCAGGCCGAAGGGTTCGCTACCGGCAAGCCCGAGATCGTGGCCCTGCGCGAGGAGATCACCAAGGGCGGCAAGCCTGAGCCGCTGGTGGCTTCGCCGGCCGAAGGCGCGTCCGAAATCCTGCTCGACCTTGCCACCGCGCTCAACCGCGGCGGCGGCGAGCCCTTCGTGCGCCTCTATCTCGAATATGCGCTCGCCCTGAAGCCGGACAGCGACGCCGCACTGATGCAGCTTGCAGCCGTTGCCGAGCAGTTGAAGGACGGCAAGCGCGCCATCGAACTGTACCGCCGCATTCCCGCGACCTCGCCGCTCAAGGAGGTCGCCGACCTCCAGCTCGGCCTCAACCTTGCCGATATCGGCCAGAAGGACGAGGCCGTCGCGCATCTCAAGGCGCTCGTCGATGCCCATCCCGACGACATGCGCGGCTACCTGGCGCTCGGCGGCGTCTATTCGGTGAAGGAGGACTACCGCTCCGCCGCCAATCTCTATGACAAGGCGGTCGAGCGCCTGAAGACGCCGACCAAGGCGAACTGGAACATCTTCTATCAGCGCGGCATCGCTTATGAGCGGCTGAAGGAATGGCCGAAGGCCGAGCCGAACTTCCGCAAGGCGCTGGAGCTCTATCCCGACCAGCCGCAGGTGCTGAACTATCTCGGCTATTCCTGGGTCGATCAGGGCACCAACCTTAAGGAAGCCCTTGAGATGATCCAGAAGGCCGTCGATCTGAGGCCGAGCGACGGTTACATCGTCGATTCGCTCGGCTGGGCCTACTATCAGCTCGGCCGCTACGACGACGCCGTGCGCGAGATGGAGCGCGCCGTTTCGCTGAAGCCGGAGGACCCGGTGCTGAACGATCATCTGGGCGACGTCTACTGGCGCGTCGGCCGCAAGCTGGAGGCGACCTATCAGTGGCGCACCGCGCGCGACCTGAAGCCGGACCCGGACGTGCTCGCTACGATCGAACGGAAGCTGCGCGAGGGCCTGCCGGCGGTGGAAAAGAACACCGCGCAGGAAATGCAGAAGCCGAAGCCGGCCCCGACGCCCGCGCCGAAGGGGTGAGTGGCCGGTTCGCGAAGCGAATTCATCGTGCCGGTGGCACGATGGAAGGCCACGAACGCCCGGGAGTTGCCGGAGGCAGCGGGACCCGGGCCGGGCGCCGCTCCGCGTAGGGCGGCAACCTGCAAGCGCCGGCGCTTACATCCAACCGGCTCCGCTGGCACCTGTCCCCGACACGGCCCCAACGGCCCTTCAGCTCAGAACATCTTCCGATAGACCACGAAGCCGGAGTGCTCGGCGACTTTGTTGTAGAGCGCCTGCGCCGTGTGATTGGTTTCGTGCGTGAGCCAGTAAACGCGCGGCGCACCGGCGGCTGAGGCCCGTTCGTAGACGGCTTCGATCAGGGCTCGCCCTACGCCTTGGCCGCGTGTCGTCTCGTCGGTGAACAGGTCCTGCAGATAGCAGTTGGGCGCGATCGATATGGTGCTGCGATGGAAGAGGTAGTGCACGAGGCCGACCAGCCTGCCGTCCTTTTCCGCCACCAGCGCATGGACCGGCTCGTAGGCGTCGAAGAAGCGCGTCCAGGTCGTTCGCGTGATCTCGTCCGGCAGCCGGGTGTCGCCGGCGCGGCCGTAGAAGGCGTTATAGCCGTCCCAAAGCGGCAGCCAATCGTCGAAATCGGTCTGCGAGACCGGGCGGACGACGAGACGGTCGGACATCGGGCGTTTCCCAGTTGAGAACCGTCCTGGCCCTAGCCGTCGATTCGAGTGGCGGCAATGAGCCAACCGGCAGCAAAGATTTCGCCTTGGACACGTTCGCTTGACGCTTCCCGGCGTGCCCTCTAGGGAATGGCGCACCCAGCCATTGCCTTGAGGCCGTTTCCGTGACCGCCGTACCTGTCCATATGCATCCCAGCCGCTCGTTCCAGGGGCTGATCCTGACGCTGCACGACTACTGGGCGAACTACGGTTGCGTCGTGCTCCAGCCCTACGACATGGAAGTCGGCGCCGGCACCTTCCATCCGGCCACGACGCTGAGGGCGCTTGGGCCGAAGGCGTGGAACGCCGCCTACGTACAGCCGTCGCGCCGGCCGAAGGACGGGCGCTACGGCGAGAACCCCAACCGCCTGCAGCACTATTATCAGTATCAGGTGATCCTGAAGCCGAACCCGCCGAACCTGCAGGAACTCTATCTCGGTTCGCTGGAGGCGATCGGCATCGACCCGCTCCTGCACGATATCCGCTTCGTCGAGGACGACTGGGAAAGCCCGACGCTGGGCGCCTGGGGGCTCGGCTGGGAATGCTGGTGCGACGGCATGGAAGTGTCGCAGTTCACCTATTTTCAGCAGGTCTGCGGCATCGAATGCGCCCCGGTTGCGGGCGAACTGACCTACGGGCTGGAGCGCCTCGCCATGTACGTGCAGGGCGTCGACAATGTCTATGACCTGAACTTCAACGGCCGCGAGGGCGCCGACAAGGTCACCTACGGCGACGTCTTCCTGCAGGCCGAGCAGGAATATTCGCGTCATAACTTCGAGTATGCCGACACGGCGCGGCTATTCCGCCATTTCGAGGACGCCGAAAAGGAATGCCTGGCGCTGCTGGCTGCCGGCGCGCCGAAGGACGGCGGTGCGCACCGCATGGTGCTGCCTGCCTACGACCAGTGCATCAAGGCCTCGCACTGCTTCAACCTGCTCGATGCGCGCGGCGTCATCTCGGTGACCGAGCGGCAGAGCTATATCCTGCGCGTGCGCAACCTTGCCAAGGCCTGCGGCGAGGCGTTCCTGCTGACCGAGGCGGGCGATTTCGCAGCGTAATTTCAAAGGGTTCACGGGCAGGGTTCGAGCAACTCCGCGTTTGTGCCGGAATAGCCGGCCGTCATGACCTGATTGCCGGAATTGCAGAAGACGGGCGACGTCTGGTTGCCGATGATGCGCAGTGCCTGGCGCACGCCCGGCATGGTGATGGCGCCATGCACCTGGGCTGCGAGCAGGGCGCCGAGGGCGATGGTCTGGAGAATTGACGAGGCGGTCTTCATGGTCGTCTTGCCCAATAGTTTCCTGCCTGAGCGTCGCCGCTTCAGTGCGTCGTTCCTGTCGATGTGCGTTGTGCCCCTAGGACGCGCGGGCCGGACCGGAGCCGACAGGCCTGCGAAATTTTTGTCGTTCCGACCCGCAAGGGTGACAGCGGCAAGCTGAGTTGCTATGCCGCGCCGCGACAGTCCTTCGCCAAGAGCCCACCATGCCCGACCTTCTTCTTGAACTCCGCTCCGAGGAAATCCCCGCGCGCATGCAGAGGAAGGCTGCCGGCGATCTGAAGAAGATGATCACCGACGGTCTGGTCGATGCCGGCCTGACCTATGAGGCCGCCCGCGAATATTGGACGCCGCGCCGGCTGGTGCTGGACGTTCGCGGCCTGACCGCGCGCTCGAAGGATGTGCGCGACGAGATCAAGGGCCCGTCGACGAAGGCGCCCGAGCAGGCTATCCAGGGTTTTCTGCGCAAGGCCGGGTTGGCTTCGGTGGCGGAGGCCGAGATCCAGTCCGACCCGAAGAAGGGTGATTTCTATGTCGCCCACATCGTCAAGGAGGGCCGTGCGGCCGAAGAAATCATTGCCGAGTTGGTGCGCGCGGTCATCCGCGCCTTCCCCTGGCCGAAGTCGATGCGCTGGGGTGCCGCCTCGGGGCCGAAGGGCCGTTCCTACGGCGGTGTCGAGGGGCGCGGCGGCGAAGCGCTGCGCTGGGTCAGGCCACTGCAATCCATCGTCTGTACCTTCGGGCCGGAGACGGAGGAGCCTGTCGTGGTCGATTTCGAGATCGACGGCATCCGCTCCGGCAACGTCACCTTCGGCCATCGTTTCCATGCGCCGGGGGCCATCACGGTCAAGCGCTTCGACGATTACGCGGCCAAGCTGGAGGCGGCAAAGGTCGTCGTCGACGCCGAGCGACGCAAACAGAGCATTTTGGCGGACGCGAAGAATCTTGCTTTCGCCAACGGCCTCGACCTCGTCGAGGACGAGGGGCTGCTGGAGGAGGTTTCCGGACTGGTCGAATGGCCGGTCGTGCTGATGGGCGAATTCGAGAAGGATTTCCTTGGCATTCCGGCAGAGGTCATCCGGCTGACCATCCGCGCCAACCAGAAATGCTTCGTCACCCGTCCGCAGGGCGAGGCCGAAAACCTTTCCAATCGTTTCCTCGTCACGGCCAACATCGAGGCGAGCGACGGCGGCGCCGAGATCGCGCGCGGCAACGGCAAGGTGGTGCGCGCGCGCCTGTCGGACGCTCTGTATTTCTGGAAGACCGACCAGTCGGACCTGCCGGACCTCGGCGCGCTGAAGGCGTCGGCCGAAAAGTTCGATCTGGATTTGGGCAAGCCGCTCGATCAGCGCATGGCACGCCTCGATCATTTGAACGTCACCTTCCATGCCAAGCTGGGCACGCAGGGTGAACGGGTGGAGCGTATCCGCCGGTTGGCGCGCGAACTGGCGCCCGTCGTCGGCGCCGACCCGGACCTTGCCGACCGCGCCGCGACCTTGGCCAAGGCCGACTTGCAGACCGAAGTGGTGGGCGAATTTCCCGAGTTGCAAGGCGCCATGGGTCGCAAATACGCTTTGCTGCAAGGCGAAAATCCGTCCGTGGCGGCGGCACTTGAAGAACACTACAAGCCGCAAGGCCCGTCCGACCGCGTGCCGAGCGATCCGGTGTCGATCGCCGTGGCGTTGGCCGACAAGCTGGACACGCTGGCCGGCTTCTGGGCCATCGACGAGAAACCGACGGGCAGCAAGGACCCGTATGCTTTGCGCAGGGCGGCGTTGGGCGTCATTCGCCTTGCGCTTGCCGGCAGCAACAAGCTCGAATTGACGAAGCTTTTCACCTCGGCTCTGGCCTGGCACGACGAGCCGCGCATCGAGAAACAGCTCGACGCTTTCCAGAAGAAGCTCGACGCGCAGAAGTCCGGCGATGTCGACGGCGAGGAGGATCTGGACAATGCCGTGGGCGGATACGAACAGCGTGTCCGCGCGGAAGCGACCGACAAGGCGAAGCCGTTGACCGGCGACCTCCTCTCCTTCTTCCATGATCGCCTGAAGGTCTATCTCCGCGACCAGGGCGCGCGGCACGACCTGATCGATGCCGTCATCACGCCGCAATCGGACGACCTGCTCACCATCGTGCGCCGCGTCGAGGCGCTCGGAAAATTCCTCGACACCGAGGACGGCAGCAACCTGCTCGCCGGCACCAAGCGCGCCGCCAACATCCTCGCCGCCGAGGAGAAGAAGGGCACGGCCGTTGCGGTGGCCGTCGACCCGTCGCTTCTGCGCGAGGATGCCGAGAAGAAGCTTTTTGCGGCGGTGAATCAGGCTGAGAGCCAAGCCGGCGAAGTGATTCAAAAGGAAGACTTTTCCGCCGCCATGCTGGCGCTTAGCGTGTTGCGCGAACCCGTCGATTCATTCTTCGAGAAAGTTCTCGTGAACGACGAGGATCAGGCCGTGCGCGCCAACCGCCTGGCGCTGCTCGAACGCATCCGGGCGGCGACCGGTCAGGTCGCCGATTTCTCCAAGATCGCCGGATAACAACGGACGAGAAGCCAGGCGCCCGGCTTTCTGCGTGGCGAACGCCTCGATGAGGCGGGACCTCAGCGCTCCAGCACGGTCACCCGCACGGAGCGCGTATAGACGTCCACCTGGATCAGCGGCTCGCCCCTGACGATGGCGTTCCTGGTGCTGCCGCTCATGGCGCCGGGCCTTTGCAGCATCCGTTCCAGCCGTGCCCTGTCGTCGTTGCCGCGGAACCAGCGGTCGCGCTCGTCGTCGCGGTCGCGGCGGTGGAACTTGTGATAGTTGGCGCGGTCCTGCCGTACCATCTGCGCGGCGCTCTCCAGCCGGTAGCCGTCGCTGGCGAAATGGTCCTCGTCGGAGATGCGGGCGACGTAGCTGCCCAGGAATTCGTCGGCCTTGGCCGTGGCCGCGAAACCGGCGACGAGAAGCCCGACGGCGGTTGCCGCTGCAAGTCTTTTCATGATTGCCCCCTGAATGCCCTTTGGGCGTGAATGCCGGGCATTCTTGCTGAGGCTCGATGACGAAATTGCGGCGGATTGGTGTGCCGACTGCTGCCGTCAGATCGGTTTGCGGCGCGGCCCGTTGCTGACCGGTTCCGGGATTTCGGCCTGCGAGCTTTGGCCGACCGAAGGAGCGGAGCGGTTGTCCGTCTGGACGCCCGGCTTCGCGCTGGCTCCTGCCGGTTCCGAACGAACCGGAATCGGATTGGCGGACGCGCCGCCGGTGATACCACCACGCATCACCATGGGCGCAAGCACCGGCTCGGAAGATTCAGGCACCTGCGGTGCCGGTATGGCGGCGACCTTGTCGTCGCTGACGGCCACGGCAGGCTCGCCGAGCGAAATGATGGACGGCGTGGCTTCCGGCGTGCCGCCGAGCGTGACGATGGAGGAAGCCTGCGCGCCGAAGCACGTCGCCGCGAAAGAAAGCACCAAGATTGTACCGTGCATGATGGACCCCGTTGCCCGAACCATGGCCGTCACCATAGCAGGCACGGATTGATGGCGGCTTGTACGAGAACTTCGCATTTTAAAGATCGCCGATTTGGCCGCACCGGTCTTGCTGGCCGGCAAGCGCGGGTATAGGCACCTCGCGCAAAGAGGTTCACATGGCTGAGGTGATTTTAGCCGGCGCCGCACTCGACCGGGCAACGACGCTGCTCGATGCCGGCGAGGTGGTCGCCATTCCGACCGAAACGGTCTACGGGTTGGCCGGCGACGCCACCAATGGCGCGGCGGTGGCGCGCATCTTCGAGGCCAAGGGGCGGCCGCGCTTCAATCCGCTGATCGCCCATGTCGCGGATCTCGCCATGGCCGAACGCATCGGCGTGTTCGACCCGCTTTCGCGCCGGCTGGCCGCGCATTTCTGGCCGGGGCCGCTGACGCTGGTCCTGCCGCTGCGGGCCGGCGCCGGCATCCATCCATTGGTCACGGCCGGGCTGGACACCGTCGCGCTGCGCATGCCGCGCGGCTTCGCGCATGGCCTGATCGCGGGGCTTGGCCGGCCACTGGCCGCCCCAAGCGCCAATTCCTCCGGCAGGATCAGCGCCACCTGCGCCGCCGCGGTCGAAGCGGATCTCGGCAACCGGATTCCGCTGGTGGTCAACGGAGGAAAAACCCCAGTCGGACTGGAATCGACCATCGTCAAGGTCGATGGCGGTCGTCTGCTGCTGTTGAGGCCGGGTGGCATCGCCGCAGATGAGATCGAAGCCGTCGCCGGCGCCAGGTTGGAACGCGGCGCAAAGGGCGTTCAATCGCCCGGAATGCTGGCGTCGCACTACGCGCCGAATGCCGCCATGCGCCTGGATGCCGATGCGGTGCGGCCGGGCGAGGCGCTGCTGGCTTTCGGGCCGGCGTGGGCGCGGGATGCCGGGAACGCGGTGGCGGTGAAGAACCTGTCGCCGGCCGGCGACCTGCGCGAGGCGGCGGCGAACCTGTTCGGCTTTATGGCCGAACTGGATCGAAGCGGCTCCCCTGTCATCGCCGTCGAGCCGATCCCATGGGAAGGACTGGGGGAGGCAATCAACGACCGTCTCGCCCGTGCCGCCGCGCCGCGTGACAAGCCGCTGCCACCGACATAGTTTCCGCGTCATGGAAACTGTTGCCCGCGCCATCGATCCCGCTCTTGTCGCCCGCTTCGCGGCCATCGTCGGCGATCGCTATGCATTGACCGATCAGGCCGAGATCGGGCCGTACCTCACCGAGCGGCGCGGCCTGTGGCACGGCGCGACGCCGCTGGTGCTCAGGCCCGGCAGCGTGGAGGAGGTGAGCCGCATCATGCGGCTGGCCAGCGAGACGGGCACGCCCATCGTTCCGCAAAGCGGCAATACCGGCCTTGTCGGCGCGCAGGTGCCGGATGCCTCGGGCCGGCAGGTGGTGCTTTCCCTGTCCAGGCTGAACCGCATCCGCGAGATCGACGTGCAGTCGAACACGGCGACCGTCGAAGCCGGCGTCATCCTGCAAACCTTGCAGGAGGCGGCCGACGCCGCCGATCGGCTGTTTCCGCTCTCGCTGGCGGCGCAGGGTTCTTGCCAGATCGGCGGCAATCTTTCCTCCAATGCCGGCGGCACCGGCGTGCTGGCCTATGGCAATGCGCGCGAACTCTGTCTCGGCGTCGAGGTCGTCCTGCCGACCGGCGAGGTGTTCGACGACCTGCGCAAGTTGAAGAAGGATAACACCGGTTACGACCTGAAGAACCTGTTCGTCGGCGCCGAGGGCACGCTGGGCGTCATCACCGCCGCCGTCATGAAGCTGTTCCCGAAGCCGAAGGGACGCGAGGTGGCGTTCGTCGGCCTGGGTTCGCCCGAGGCGGCGCTGACGCTGTTCCTGGCCGCGACCGGCCGTGCCGGCTCCGCGCTCACTGCCTTCGAACTGATCGCCCGCCGGCCCTACGATTTCACGCTACGCCATGTACCCGGCGTGGTGCGCCCGCTGGCCCAGGACTGGCCCTGGTACGTTCTGATGGAGATCTCGTCCGGCGGCTCGGCCGAGGACGCGCGCGGCCTGATGGAGGATACCCTTGCCGCCATGCTGGAGGATGGTACGGCAGGTGATGCTGTGATCGCCGTCAGCCTGAGCCAGCGCGACGCCTTCTGGAATTTCCGCGAAGTCCTGCCGGAGACGCAAAAGAAGGAAGGCGCCTCCATCAAGCACGATATATCCGTGCCGGTGGCGGCGATCCCGACTTTCATCGAAAGGGGCGAGGCTGCGGTTCGCTCGGTCAGTCCCGGCGCGCGCGTCGTCTGCTTCGGCCACATGGGCGACGGCAACCTGCACTACAACATCTCGCGGCCCGTGGATGGCGACGACGAAGCCTTCCTTGGCCTTTACAAACCGATGAACAGGGCCGTCCACGATGTCGTGCGCTCGCTCGGCGGTTCGATTTCGGCCGAGCACGGCATCGGCCAGTTGAAGCGCGACGAACTGATCGCCACCGCCCCGCCGATGGCGATCGAATTGATGCGGCGCGTCAAGGCCGCTTTCGATCCGGCCGGCATCATGAACCCCGGCAAGGTCATCTGACGGTGCCGCGCTTCGCCGGTTGCATTTAGATAACCATGCGGCGGATCAGCAAAATTTAACCGACTTTCTTAAGCGGGGCGATAGCAGCCCCGCGCTACCTTCCTTCGCACAGAGGCCGGAATAACCGGCCCGCAGGGAACCGGGAAACCGGCTCTCAGGAGAGACAGGAAGGCTTTTCGATGAACACCGGACTGAAGCCAGTCTGGGCCGGCCGCAACATGCGGCTGGACCCCTTTCGCCTGCCGCAGGCAGTCAGCTACGCCACGCGCGACGATGTGGGCGACGTCACCGTCACCATCGACCATCGCGGCGCCGTCCTCCGCCGCACGCTGGAAAGAAGCGGGCTGCCGGCCATCATCGCCCTGCCGGCACACGTTTTCCGCGGTGTTGCCGCGCGCGCCATCGAGGACGACGTGGGTGCCGTCACGGTGACGCTGGAACTGCTGCACGACGACGCGGCGTTGTCGGTGCCGCTGCTGGTCGCAGACGATCTCGACGATATCGCCGCCGACTGGCGCGCCTGGGCCGATGCCTATCGGTTGCCGATGCTGCTGATCGAGGCCGATGGTGTCGCCCGCACGCTGGAAGAGTCGCTCGGCACCGTCGTCAAGACCGCGCCGCCCAAGGCGCGCCGCAAGGGCCGCATCTCCACGCAGCGCCGGCCGCGCTTCCTCGCCCGCCGCCGCACCGGAGACCTCGGGCTTCGACTGGTCATCGGCGGTGAGGAGATCATCGCCCGGGCATGACTCGTTCCCTCCCTTCGAGGGAGGGATCATTCTCAGATCATCGGCTTCAGCGCCACCCACAGGGCGGCGCCGATCAGGCCGGCGAAGATCAGCCAGCCGACGACATTGTTCGACTTGAAAAGCCGCAGGCACTGGTCGGGATTGTCGATGTCGAGCGTGGTGATCTGGCGCGTCATGTGGGCGCCGGCCGCGATCAGCCCCGCAAGTGCCACGACGGGAGCCTGCGCGGAAGCGAAAGCCAGCGCGAAGCACAGCAGTGCCCCGCCGTAGAGCCCGACCAGCCAGGGTTTGGTGTTGGTGCCGAACAGGCGCGCGGTGGAGCGCACGCCGACGATGGCGTCGTCCTCCTTGTCCTGGTGGGCGTAGATCGTGTCGTAGCCGATCGTCCACAGGATCGAACCGGCGTAGAGCAGGATGGCAGGGCCGTCGAGATCGCCGAACTCGGCTGCCCAGCCCATCAGCGCGCCCCAGGAAAACGCAAGCCCCAGAACGAATTGCGGCCAGTCGGTGATTCGCTTCATGAACGGGTAGATCGCCACCACCACGAGCGAGCAAAGGCCGAGCAGGATGGCGAAGCTGTTGAACTGCACCAGCACGACGAGGCCGGCGAGCGCTTGCAGGATAAGGAACGCCCAGGCTTGCCGGCGGCTGACCTGACCGGAAGGCAGCGGACGCGAGCGCGTACGCTCGACCTGGTTGTCGATGCCCTCGTCGACCAGATCGTTGTAGGTGCATCCGGCGCCGCGCATGGCGACGGCGCCGATCAGGAACAACAACAACGTCGAGAGTTGGGGCAGCAGCGAAGCGAGGCTGTCATCCGGCCTTGCATAGGCGGACGCCGCCAGTGCCGCCGACCACCAGCACGGCCACAACAGCAGTTGCCAGCCGATCGGCCGGTCCCAGCGGGCGAGCTGCGCATAGGGCCACAGGCCGCGCGGCAGGATGCGGTACACCCAATGCCCGCTCGGCGCGTCCGCGACCCGCCCCTGGGCTGCTTTCGACTGGATTGTTTCCATGGTCGATGGAGTGGCAGGGGAAGGGGAAGGCGTCAAGCCGGCGATTTGTCCTTGATAAGGTGATCCTGCGCTTGACCCTCGATGCGGGGCGACCTACCGCAATGCCAATCCCAATATCGGCCGGAGGTGACTGGGCATGAACGTTCTTCTTCTCGGCTCCGGCGGGCGCGAACATGCGCTGGCCTGGAAGATCGCCGCATCGCCGCTGCTGACGACGCTCTACGCCGCGCCCGGCAACCCCGGTATCGCGCAAGTGGCGGAACTGGCAGCCCTGGATGTCGCTGATCATGGGGCCATCGCCGGCTTCTGCCGCGAAAAGGGCATCGACCTCGTCGTCGTCGGGCCGGAAGCGCCGCTGGTTGCAGGCCTGGCAGACGACCTGCGCGCAGCGGGCATCCGCGTTTTCGGCCCGTCGAAGGCAGCGGCCCAGCTCGAAGGCTCGAAGGGCTTCACCAAGGATTTCTGCGCCGAGTTCGGCATACCGACCGCCGCCTATGGCCGTTTCGACACGCTGGCGGCGGCCAAAGTCTATGTCGAAAAGGTCGGCGCGCCGATCGTCGTCAAGGCCGACGGGCTGGCCGCCGGCAAGGGCGTGACGGTGGCGACGACGCTGGACGAGGCGTTTTCGGCGCTGGAGGCCTGTTTCGACGGCACGTTCGGCGGGGCCGGCGCCGAAGTGGTGGTCGAGGAGATGCTGGTCGGCGAGGAGGCGAGCTTCTTTTGCCTGTGCGACGGCACCACCGCGCTGCCCTTCGGCACGGCGCAGGACCACAAGCGCGTCGGCGAGGGCGACACCGGTCCCAATACCGGCGGCATGGGCGCCTATTCGCCGGCGCCGGTGATGACGCCGGACATGGTCGAGCACACCATGCGCGAGATCGTCGAGCCGACCATGCGCGGCATGGCGGCGCGGGGAATGCCGTTTTCCGGCGTGCTGTTCGCCGGCCTGATGATTGCCGCCGACGGGCCGAAGCTGATCGAATACAACGTCCGCTTCGGCGATCCCGAATGCCAAGTGCTGATGATGCGGCTGAAGGACGACCTGCTGGTGTTGCTGAACGCCGCCGCCGACGGCCAGCTCGCCCATACCTCGGTGCGCTGGCGGGACGAGACGGCGCTGACGGTGGTGATGGCCGCGAACGGCTATCCGGGCACGCCGGAAAAAGGCTCCGTCATTCGCGGCCTGGACGAAGCCGCTCGCGACGGCGTCGAGGTTTTTCATGCCGGCACGGCGCTCAACGCCGGCGCGCTGGTGGCGAACGGCGGGCGCGTGCTCAACGTGACAGCTACCGGTGCTTCCGTCGCCGAGGCGCAGAAGAAGGCTTATGACGCGGTCGATCGCATCGACTGGCCGCAGGGCTTTTGCCGCCGCGACATAGGTTGGCGCGCCGTGGAGCGGGAGCGGCGCTGACCGGCTTCCGCGCCGGGCGGGCGGGCACGATCGTTCCCGTCACGACCGGGTCTATGCCGGCCTGGGAGGCTTCCGCGACGGGGACGATCCGCCGTTCGTCCTGTTTCGCAGCCGCATATTCAGCCATGCCGTTGGCGTAGGGCGATGGCTGGTTCGCCGGCATGTGGAAGCCGGCGACAAAACCCCTCCATCCCTTGACGAGTGCGGCGGAGAGTTCGCCCGGCGTCGGCAGCGGTGCGACATCAGCATAGGCGATTGTCACGTTGCCCTTGAGACCATCCTCGCGCGAGACCGGGATCGGCACGCTGAGCAGCGTGTCGGGCGGCACGTCGAGCAGGCCTCCGAACGGCCATGCCGCCCTGAGCTCCACCGCGCTCATGGCGGCCACGTTGACGTCGATGTCGTCCGGCGTGCCGGCGACACGATAGGGGCAGCGGATGCGGCCGCAATTGCTGTGCGAGGAGAACTGCCACAGCGCGTAGCTCTCCCAATGGCCCTTGGGGAAATGCAGGCCGATTTCGGGCTTATAGCGTGCGTACCACAAGGGCAGGCGCGACAGCAGCCGATAGCGGGCGCGGTTGTCGGCAATGTGGCGGGCGGTGGAATCGTTGGTGTAGAGCAACGGGAAGCGGCCGACGCGGCGATGCACCTGTCGCACGAACTCTTCCGCGTCCCCCAACGACATCCATTGCGCCGGGTCATTGTCCTCGATGTCGAGCGCCAAAAGGTCGTCGGGCGCCGGGTCGGCGAAGTCGATGAAATTGTCCGCCTGCTCGACCGGGTTGCCGGGGCGGGCGAGATGATAAGCGCCCCATTTCAGCCCGAGCGCCTTAGCGACGGTGCGCCGCGTCTGGAACAGTTCGCGTGTCACCGCATGGCGTTTCCACAGCGCCTTGCAGAGCCGGACCTGGGTGTCGTCGCCCGAGCATGAATAGGGAGGGGGGAGGCCGTCGGACGCCTTGTTGATGAAGGCGACGATGCGCTTGTCGCCGGCAAGTGCTGCCCAGTCGATGGAATTGTACTCATAGGCGTCGACGACCAGCGCGCGGTCGGGGTTCTTCCATGGCTCGGAGAAGTCGGAGGCTGCGGCAGGCCGCGCAAGGACGACCGCGCCGCAGAACGCCGCCGTCGCAATACGCAAAAACTGTCGGGCGAGCCCCTTCAATCCGCACCCCCGCTGAATATCGGTGGATGCTGCGCGCGATATGGTTAACGAACGCTTGCGATGCGCCTAACGGCGAAAGGCCGGGTCGAACTCGAAAGGATCGGGTGCCGGCGTGGTCGGCAGCGTACCTTCCGCCTTGCGGCGCCGGTAGTGGGCAAGCGAACAGGCCGGCGAGCACAGGATTCCGCGATCGGACCAGTAGGCCGGCCCGTTCTCGATGCGTCCTTCGTGGTAACCGAAAGCATCGGTTCCATAGGCGAGGCCGCATTCGACGCAACGGCGGGTCTCCGGTCTGGCAAGCATGGCGCGCTCCTTTCGGTCCTTATCTACCGCGCTCGGGCGGATTGCAAAATCCGCGTGACAAAGTTTGACGTTTACGTAAAAAGAAAGTGGTTTTGGCGCCGGGCGCGATCTATGGTGAAGCGCGCCGGCAAGCGCCGCTGAGGAGTAAGGCATGTACAAGGCACCGCTCGATGACATCGCCTTCACGCTCAAGCAGGTGGCCGGGCTGAAGCCGGCCATCGATGCCGGTCTGCTGGGCGATCTCGGCGAGGATCTGGTTGATGCGATCCTGTCGGAGGCTGGCCGTTTCGCCGGCGAGGAAGTGGCGCCGCTCTATAAGGTGGGCGACGAGGTCGGCGCCGTGTTGAAGGATGCGGAAGTCACCATGCCGCCCGGCTGGCGCGATCTCTATCGGCGCTGGGTCGAGGGCGGCTGGAACGGCCTGTCCGGCCCAGAGGAATTCGGCGGCCAGGCGCTGCCGATCAGCGTCGCCATGGCGGTGCTGGAAATGTGGAACTCGGCCTCGATGGCCTTCGGCATCGGCCCGACGCTGACGATGGGTGCCATCGAGGCACTGGAAAAGCACGCGGCGCCGGTTTTGAAGGACAAGTACCTGGCCAAGCTCGTGTCGGGCGAGTGGATGGCCACCATGAACCTGACGGAGCCGCAGGCTGGCTCCGATCTCGCGGCGTTGCGCGCCCGTGCCGAGCGGGCTGAGGACGGCACCTACCGCATCTTCGGCCAGAAGATATTCATCACCTACGGCGAGCACGATTTCACCGACAACATTGTCCATCTGGTGCTGGCCCGCCTGCCGGACGCGCCGGCCGGCACGCGCGGCATCTCGCTGTTCCTGGTGCCGAAGTTCCTGGTCGGCGACGACGGCGTGCCCGGTGCCCGCAACGACGTGTTCTGTTCCGGCATCGAGCACAAGCTCGGCATCCACGCCTCGCCCACCTGCACCATGATCTACGGCGACGGCTTCAAGGGGCAGGCGCCAGGCGCCGTCGGCTGGCTGATCGGCGAGGAGAACAAGGGGCTGGCCTGCATGTTCACCATGATGAACAACGCCCGCCTGTCTGTCGGTATGCAGGGCGTCGCCGTGGCCGAAGCCGCCACCCAGAAGGCCATCGCCTACGCCAATGAGCGCCGGCAGGGCAAGGCGGGGGGCTACGACGGGCCGGGCATGGCGCCGATCGTCCATCATCCGGACGTGCAGCGCAATCTCCTGACGATGAAGGCGCTGACGCAGGCTGCGCGCGCGATAGCCTACAACTGCGCCCACGCCATCGACATGGGCCGGCTCGCAGCGACGGAGGCGGAACGCGGCCATTGGCAGGCGCGTGCCAATCTTCTCACGCCGCTGGCAAAGGCGTTCTCCACCGATGTCGGCGTCGATGTCGCGTCGCTCGGCGTACAGGTGCACGGCGGCATGGGCTTCATCGAGGAGACGGGTGCCGCCGCCTATCTGCGCGACGCCCGCATCGCGCCGATCTACGAAGGCACAAACGGCATCCAGGCGATCGATCTTGTCGTCCGCAAGCTGCCGCTGGAAGGCGGCGAGCACGTCCATGGCTACATTGCTGAACTGAAGGCGGTCGCCGACGCGGTGCGCGACTCCAACCGCGATGGCTTCGGCCGCACCGCCGCGCGGCTGGACGAGGCGCTGGATGCCGTCTCCGAGGCGACGCGCTTCCTGCTGTCCGCTACCGCCGAAGGCCGGCAGGACGAGGCGCTGGCAGGGGCGACGCCATATTTGAGGCTGATTTCACTGGCCGCCGGCGGTGCCTATGTCGCACAAGGCGCGCTGGCCGACGAGACCGGCGTGCGCACCGCGCTCTGCCGCTTCTTCGCCGAAAACCTGCTGGGGGAAACGCGGGCGCTAGCCGATAGCGTGCTGGGTGGCGCGGCGAGCCTTGCGGCCGCCGGCCAATCGCTCATCTCGGCCTGATCGCGACGGGAAACAGCATGACGGACCATATCCTCATCGAGCGCCGCGGCGCGGTTCAAGTTATTCGCATGAACCGGCCCGACAAGAAGAACGCGCTGACGCGCGCCATGTACGGTGCGATGGCGGCCGCGCTCACCGCAGGCGACGCCGATCCGGACGTGCGCGTGCATGTCTTCCTCGGCCTGCCCGGCATGTTCAGCGCCGGCAACGACCTCGCCGATTTCCTCGCGGTGGCGACCGGCGGAGAGGGCGGCAACGAGGTCTGGGATTTCCTGATGACGCTTGCCAAATCGCAAAAACCGATGGTGTCGGGCGTCGACGGCATCGCGGTCGGCATCGGCACCACGCTCAACCTGCATTGCGACCTGACTTTCGCCACGCCGCGCACCGTCTTCCGCACGCCCTTCGTCGATCTCGGGCTGGTGCCGGAGGCGGGGTCCAGCCTGCTGGTGCCGCAGCTCCTTGGTCGTCAGGCGGCCTTTGCCATGCTGGGGCTGGGCGAAGGCTTGCCGGCGGAACAGGCGAAAGCGGCCGGCCTGATCCATGCCGTCGTGCCGGAGGACGAACTGGAGGCGGTCACGCTCACTGCCGCCGAAACCGTCGCCGCCAAGCCGCCGCAGGCGCTGAAGATCGCCCGCGACCTGATGCGCGGCTCGCGCGAGGACCTGGTGGCCCGCATCGGCGAGGAAGCGGAGCGGTTCCGCGAGCGCTTGAGATCGGACGAAGCGCGCGCTGCCTTCGTCGCTTTCATGAATCGGAAGAAATGATCCGCCGGCCGTTTGCTGGTTTCGATTTGGTTTGACTTTGCGCGGCGAAAGCAAGCCGCATTAAATAGGTCGGCGCCGGGCAAATCTCACGGGTAAAGCCGCGTCTTGTCCCAGCCGCCGTCGCCCTTGCGTGAGAACACGATCCGGTCATGCAACCGGAACGCCCCGTTGTGCCAGAACTCGATCGTCTGCGGCAGGATGCGGAAGCCGGACCAGTGCTTGGGCCGCGGGATGTCGCCGATGGCGTAGCGGGCGGTGTATTCGGCGACCGCCTTTTCCAGCGCGAAGCGGCTTTCCAGCGGTCGCGACTGCTTCGAGGCCCAGGCGCCGATGCGGCTGCCGCGCGGGCGCGTGGCGTAATAGGCGTCGGCCTCGGCGTCGCTGACCACCTCGACCGGCCCGCGCACGCGCACCTGCCGGCGTAGCGATTTCCAGTGGAAGCACATGGCGGCTTTCATCGAACCGAGGATCTCGCGGCCCTTGGCGCTCTCGAAATTGGTGTAGAAGACGAAACCGCGCTCGTCGAACCCCTTCAGCAACACCATGCGCACGTCCGGCAGCCCGTCCGCGTCGACGCTCGCCAGCGCGACCGCGTTGGGGTCGTTCGGCTCGGAGCCGGTGGCGTCCTGCAGCCATTCGGCGAACAGCTTGTACGGCTCGCTTCGCTCGGTAAAGTCACCTGTTGTTAACTCGGTTTCGCTCATAGTTTCATAAAGTTCCGGTTCGGCATTGGGGGAGTGCCGATTGCCGCATATCTGCAAGCTTTCGACCATGATCCGACCGCATTGAAACCTTTCCCCGACGATCCACACAACGGACCAGCCGCACTTTTCGTTTCGGCCTGTTGCCGCGGGATTGCCGTGGCGGCGGGTGTCCTAGCCTTGGCCGGCTGCGGCGTCGGCGGCTTCAGCCTCGAAAAGGCCGACGTGGACCGATCCCTGATAACCAACAGCGTGAGTGCCGATCAGGCCTCCGGATCGGGCGGCATCGAGGCGGACCAGGTCACCATCCGCAATGCCGTTTCCTCCGCCGACGTCGAGGAAGTCGCCGGCAAGGAGATCGCCTGGGCCAATGCCGACACCGGCGCGCGAGGGACGATAACCCGGTTGACCGAAGCGAGGCGGGACGGACGCCTGTGCCGCTCCTTCACCGGTTCGCGCGAAAGCTTCGACGGTGTGGCCATGTTCGAGGGAGAAGCCTGTCTCGCCGGCCAGGGCGCCTGGCGCCTCGAAACGTTCAAGGCACTTTGATTTCGTCTGTCCCGGCGGCGGGCGGCACTGGAATTTCTTCCTATGCGGGCGCATATAGGGAAGGACTTTTGAACCCACGGTGCAGACACAGGCATGCGCGACCCTTACGAGGTGCTGGGCGTTGCGAAGAACGCTTCGGCCAAGGATATAAAATCAGCTTATCGCAAGCTGGCCAAGAAGTATCATCCGGACCAGAATCCGGACGATCCCAAGGCCAAGGATCGCTTTGCCGCGGCCAACACGGCCTATGAGATCCTCGGCGACGAGAAGGCGCGCGCGGCTTTCGACCGTGGCGAGATCGATGCCGACGGCAAGCCGCGCTTCCATGGTTTCGAGGGCGCGCCCGGCGGCGGCGATCCGTTCTCCGGTTTCCGCCGTTCCGGCAACGGACCGGGCGGCGCCCATTTCGAATTCCGCAGCGGCGGCCCGGGCGGCGGCAATCCCTTCGGCGGTGATGCGGGCGACGATATTTTCAGCCAGATTTTCGGAAACGCCTTCAAGCAGCAGCATTCCGGGGCAGGCGGACGCCGGCAGCAGGCAGCACCTGGCGGCGCCGACCTCAACGTGACGCTGGACATCACCGTCGAGGAAGCCGCGACCGCCCCCAAGGTTACGGCTGTGTTCCCCGGCGGCCGCAAGATCGCGGTGAAGCTGCCGACCTATGTCGAGGACGGCCAGGTGATCCGCCTGAAAGGGCAGGGCGAGGCTTCGCCCTTCGGCGGCCAGCCGGGCGACGCGCTGGTGACGCTGCGCTTGGCGCGGCACGGCCGGTACCGGGTGGAAGGCCGCGACCTGCACGCCGATCTTCCCGTGCCGCTCAAGGATGCGGCGCTGGGCGCCAAGGTGGCGGTCGAGACGCCGGCCGGCCGCGTGGCGGTCAACGTTCCGGCCTGGTCGAGCTCCGACAAGGTGCTGCGCATCAAGGGCAGGGGGCTGCCGCTCAAGGCCGGCGGCCACGGCGATCTCTACGTCCACGTCCGCATCATGCTGCCGGAGCACGGCGACGAAGCGCTGGAAAAGCTGCTGCGCGGCGAAGGCTGAGGGCTCTTTTGAAAATTCCGTGAGGCGGGGCTGCAAACGGCGGCCAACTGCGCTCCGGTGCTCACGTACCTGATGTACGCTCCGCTCCGGTGCTCGCCGGTCACCGTTTTCGTCGCCGCCTGACGGTTTTTCAAAAGGGCTCTGGTCGCCCTTCGACCGTTTGAAGCTTGAAGGCCCTTCGACCGTTTGAAGCTTGAAGGCCCTTCAAACGTTTGAAGCTTGAAGGCCCTTCAACCGTTTGAAGCTTGAAGGCACGGTGTGCCTGTGCGATAGGCTGTCGCAAAGCAGACAACCTTGCGGAGAACGCTTAAATGGCGGGTGGACAGGGCCTGATGGCCGGCAAGCGCGGCCTCATTCTCGGCGTCGCCAACAATCGCTCGATTGCCTGGGGCATCGCCAAGGCTTGCGTCGACCAGGGCGCGGAGATCGCGCTGACCTATCAGGGCGAGGCGTTCAAGAAGCGCGTCGAGCCTCTGGCGGCGGAACTCGGCGCGCACGTCTCCGGCCATTGCGACGTCACCGATCCCGCCAGCCTCGATGCCGTTTTCGCCGACGTGGCGGCGCATTTCGGCAAGTTGGACTTCCTCGTCCACGCCATCGCCTTCTCCGACAAGGAGGAACTGGACGGCCGCTACGTCGAGACGACGCGCGCCAATTTCCAGCGCACGATGGAGATTTCCGTCTTCTCCTTCACCGACATCGCCAAGCGCGCCGAGCCGCTGATGACGGACGGCGGCTCGCTGCTGACCCTGACCTATTACGGCGCCGAGAAGGTGATGCCGCACTACAACGTCATGGGCGTCGCCAAGGCGGCGCTGGAGGCGAGCGTGCGCTACCTCGCCGTTGACCTCGGCGCCAGGGGCATGCGCGTCAACGCCATTTCGGCCGGGCCGATCAAGACGCTGGCCGCCTCCGGCATCGGCGACTTCCGCTATATCCTGAAGTGGAACGAATACAACGCGCCGCTCAAGCGCACCGTCACGCCCGAGGAAGTCGGCGATTCGGGGCTCTATCTTCTCTCCGACCTGTCGCGGGGCGTCACCGGCGAGGTTCATCACGTCGATTCCGGCTACCATGTCGTCGGCATGAAGGCGGTGGACGCGCCCGATATCTCCACCATCAAGGACTGATCGGGCAAGTCACCCGACCGATCATCGGCCAGCTTTGGGAAGACGCCCCGCGCCATGCCTCCGCTTGTCTATGTCGTGCGCCACGGCCAGACCGACTGGAACGCCGAATTTCGGCTGCAAGGCCAGGCCGACACCGACCTGAACGCCACCGGGCGACGGCAGGCAAGCGCAAACGGCCGCCGACTGGCCGGCCTGATCGCCGATCCGTCGGCGTTCGACTTCGTCGCCAGCCCGATGCTGCGCACGCGCCATACGATGGAATTGATCCGCTCGGCGATGGGGCTCGACCCGGCGGCCTATCGGACCGATTCGCGCCTTGTGGAAATCAATTTCGGCGACTGGCAGGGCTTTACCTTTGCCGAGCTGGAAGCCGATTATCCCGGAGCGTACCGCAAGCGGCAGGCCGACAAATGGGATTTCGTGCCACCGGGCGCGGGCGCCGAAAGCTATGAAGAACTCTCGGCAAGGGTCTGCCCGTTCTTCGAGGCGCTTGCCCGCGACACGGTCTGCGTCACCCATGGCGGTGTCATCCGTGCCCGGTTCAGGCTGGCCGGCGGCTTGTCGAAGGACGAGGCGGCCGCTATCGAGATACCGCAGGATCAGGTCCTGCGCATGAGCGGCGGCAGGCTGGACTGGCTTTGAAGGGCGCTACCCGGGCAATTCCCCTATTCGGGTAATTCCATGTCGGTGATGACGTTCTGGCCGTCCGTCACGTCGTAGGCGATGACCACGTCCATTCCGGGTTTGAGCGAATCGACGTCCATCTCGGCGTTCAGTTTGTAGGACTTGCCGTCGTCGAGGGTCAGCGTCATGGCGTCCTTGTCGACCTTCTTGATGAGGCCTTCGGTCTGGCCCGCGAAGGCGGAGCCCGCGGCCAGCAGGGTTGCTGCGGCAATGACGCTAAACAGGATACGCATGGATTGACCTCGCTTTTTCAGCGCCGCCCGCTCCAGCGGCGCACGGCCTGTTTTCCGGCACGGTGTGGAGAGCAGAAGCCATTCCTTTGTGTCAAAACTAAAACGGCTTTCTGACGCATGTTTGATTCCAATACCTTATCAACAGGCGTGGCGCGTCCGCAGCCAAGCCAGCCCGATGAAACCGGTCGGAAGGGGCGGCGCTAGGAAGCCACCGCCCTGCCGCAGAGTTTGTTGCCGTCAGGGTCGCGCAGATAGGCGAGATAGAGCTTTCCTGCGGCGGATTCGCGGATGCCGGGCGGGCTCTCGATGGATTTCCCGCCACTGGCCACGCCGGCGTCGTGCCATGCCTTGACCATCTCGGGGCTTTCCATCTTCAGGCCGATCGTGCCGCCGTTCGCGTGCGAGGCCGCCATGCCGTCGATGGGCTTGGTGATCAGGAAACGCGCGCCGTCCTTCGAGTAGACGAGGCGACCCTTGGCGTCGATCGTGCCGGGGGCGGCACCCGCGGCGCCGAACGTTGCGTCATAAAACCTGCGCGACCGCTCGAGATCGTTGCTGCCGACGACGATGTGACTGAACATGGTTTCCTCCGATGGTTCGCGGACAAGAAATCAAATGCCGCCGTTGGCTTCAAGTGGAGATGAAGGGTCGGCGTCGGGCAATTTGACCGGGGGCGAAAACGCCAATAGAAGCGCGATGGGCCGGCGGCAGCCGGCGAAGCTCGGCGAGAAAATGTCCCACAACACCTTCGGCCATCTGTTCCGAGTCACCACCTGGGGCGAAAGCCATGGCGCAGCGCTCGGTTGCGTCGTGGACGGCTGCCCGCCCGGCACCCGCTTCACGTTGGCCGATATCCAGTCGGAGCTGGACAGGCGCCGGCCCGGTCAGTCGCGCTTCGTCACCCAGCGGCGCGAGCCGGATGCGGTGAAAGTGCTGTCCGGATTCATCCTCGATGACGACGGCGAGACGATGGTCACCACCGGCACGCCTGTGTCGATGCTGATCGAGAACGTCGACCAGCGCTCGAAGGATTACGGCGAGATCGCCCGCCAGTATCGTCCCGGCCATGCCGACTATACCTATGAGGTGAAATACGGCCTGCGCGACCATCGCGGCGGCGGCCGTTCCTCGGCGCGCGAGACGGCCGCGCGCGTCGCCGCCGGCGCGCTGGCGCGGAAAGTGGTGCCGGGACTGGTGGTGCGCGGCGCGCTGGTCTCCATGGGCGACAAGACCATCGACCGCGCCAACTGGAACTGGAGTTTTGTCGGCGACGCCGAAAATCCCTTCTTCACGCCGGACCCCGCTTCCGTCCCGGTCTTCGCCGCCTATCTCGACGGCATCCGCAAGGCCGGCTCCTCGGTCGGCGCGGTGATCGAGATCGTCGCCGAAGGCGTGCCGGCAGGGCTCGGCGCGCCGATCTATGCCAAACTCGACCAGGACATTGCGTCGGGCCTGATGTCGATCAACGCGGTCAAGGGCGTCGAGATCGGCAACGGGTTCGAGGCGGCCCGCATCACCGGCGAGCAGAACGCCGACGAGATGCGCATGGGCAACGACGGCAAGCCGGTGTTCCTCTCCAACCATGCCGGCGGCATCCTCGGCGGCATCTCGACCGGCCAGCCGGTCGTCGCGCGCTTTGCCGTCAAGCCGACCTCGTCGATCCTGACGCCGCGCAAGTCCATCGACAAGGACGGCCACGATGTCGAGGTCATGACCAAGGGCCGCCACGATCCCTGCGTCGGCATCCGCGCCGTGCCGATCGGCGAGGCGATGGTGGCCTGCGCGATCGCCGATCACTATCTGCGGCATAGAGGACAGACTGGAAGGCAGTAGGGGATTAGGGCAGTAAGGCAATAGGGCAGTAAGGCAGTCTGTTGCCTAGACTTTTTAACATACTGCCCTATTGCCCTAACTGCCCTACTGTCTTCCCGTCTGCCCTGCGAACGAAGCGAGCCCCATGCCTTACGACCAGAAAAAGACCGTCGAAGCCATCCGCGCCTTCGAGCGCGGTGAGATCGTCGTCGTCATGGACGATGACGGGCGCGAGAACGAGGGCGACCTGATCGTCTCGGCCGTCCATTGCACGCCGGAGAAGATGGCCTTCATCGTGCGCCACACCTCCGGCATCGTCTGCACGCCGATGACCAAGGAGGACGCCCGGCGCCTGAACCTTGCGCCGATGGTGGCCGACAACGATTCGGCCCACACGACGGCCTTCACCGTTTCGGTGGATTTCAAGCACGGCACCACCACCGGCATTTCGGCCGACGATCGAACTTTGACCGTGCGCAACCTCGCCAACGGCAACGTCGGCGCTGCCGATTTCGTCCGGCCCGGCCACATCTTCCCGCTGATCGCGCGCGAGGGCGGCGTGTTGATGCGCTCCGGCCATACCGAGGCGGCGGTCGACCTGTGCAAGCTGGCCGGCCTGCCGCCGGTCGGCGTCATCTCCGAGCTGGTCAACGACGACGGCACCGTCAAGCGCGGGCCGCAGGTGGCGGCCTTCGCCGAAAAGCACGGCCTGAAGCAGGTTTCCGTCGCTGACCTCATCGCCTACCGCCAGCGGCAGGAGACGCTGGTGCAGCGCGTTGCCTGCACCGACATCGAAACCCCCGGCGGCAAGGCCAAGGCCTACACCTACACCCTGCCGTGGGATGTCATGCACCATCTGGCCGTCGTCTTCGGCGATATTCGCGACGGCGAGGACGTTCCCGTGCGCCTGCATCCGGAGGACGTCGTCACCGATGTCTTCGGCACCGACCACAGACTGGACGGCGTCATGCGCGCCATGGGCGAGAAGAAGCGCGGCGTCGTCGTCTACCTGCGCGAAGGCTCGGTCGGCGTCGCGCATCAGGACCGCAACCGCCCGGCAGGCGAGCGCGAGGACCACGAGGAAGCCCGCCGTCGCGAGAGCGAGTGGCGCGAAATCGGCCTCGGCGCCCAGATCCTCAAGGATCTCGGCATCTCGTCGATCAGCCTGATCGCCTCCCGCGAGAGGCACTATGTCGGGCTCGAAGGTTTCGGCATCCATATCGTGCGGACCGAAATCCTTTAGACGATCAGGCCGATCTTCTGTTGAACACTGCCGGTGCGTCGCCTCCGGCCATGGTCAAGCCGGTCGCCCGCGCCTATATCGGGCGCATGGCGACGCGTCTCTATACGCATCCGATCTATCTCGAGCATCTGACCCCGCCCGGTCATCCGGAGCGGCCGGACAGGCTGCGCGCCATCCAGCGCGTGCTGGACGACGAGGCATTCGCGCCGCTCGACCGGGTGGAGGCGCCCGAGGGCGATCCGCAAACGGTCCTTGCCGTGCATCCGCGCGACTTCGTCGAGCGCATCAAGGCGGCCGTGCCACAGGATGGGCTTGTAGGCATCGATGGGGATACCGTGCTCAGCCCCAGGAGCTGGCAGGCGGCCCTGACGGCGATTGGCGCTGCCAACGCGGCGGTGGACGATGTGTTCGGGGGCAGAGCGGACAATGTTTTCGTCGCCGCGCGCCCGCCCGGTCATCATGCCGAGAAGACGACGGCCATGGGCTTTTGCCTGTTCAACTATGCGGCGATCGCCGCTCGCCATGCCCAGGGCCGGCACGGCGCTGAACGTATCGCCATCGTCGACTGGGACGTGCACCACGGCAACGGCACGCAGGACATCTTCTGGGACGATCCGTCGGTTCTCTATTGCTCCACCCACCAGATGCCGCTCTATCCCGGCACCGGCGCAAAGAACGAAACGGGAGCCGGCAACATCGTCAATGCGCCACTGGCGCCGCGCACCGGCAGCGAGACGTTTCGCGACGCCTTTTCCTCGCGCGTCCTGCCGGCGCTGGATGCGTTTCGCCCCGATTTGATCATTGTCTCGGCCGGTTTCGACGCGCACCACCGCGACCCGCTGGCCGAGATCAATCTCGTCGAGGACGATTTCGACTGGGCGACGGGGCAGCTGATGGAGCAGGCCGGACGCCATAGCGCCGGCCGGCTGGTCAGCCTCTTGGAAGGCGGCTACGACCTGCAGGGGCTGGCGTTTTCGGTCGCCGCCCATGTCGGGCGTCTCATGAAAGGATGATCCATGGCCGATGAAGCGAATGCGGACGTCAAGGCGATGAGCTTCGAGCAGGCGCTCGACGCTCTGGAGAAGATCGTCGACGATCTGGAGCGCGGCGACGTACCGCTCGACCAGTCGATCCGCATCTACGAGCGCGGCGAGGCGCTGAAGGCGCATTGCGACCGCTTGTTGAAGGCGGCCGAGGACAAGGTTGAAAAGATTCGCCTTTCCCGCGACGGCAAGCCCGTCGGCATGGAGCCGCTCGACGGGGAGTGACGCTGGCGTCTGGTTGAACCCGCTTGGTCTTCGACATATACTTAGCCAGGCTTAGCTAAGGAGATGGCCATGGGAATGGTCAATATGCATGAAGCCAAGACTTCGCTCTCCAAGCTGGTGGAAGCGGTGGAGAGCGGGGCCGAGGAAGAAATCATCATCGCCCGCAACGGCAAGCCGGCTGCGCGGTTGGTGCCGATTGATGCTGCGCCGAAGAAGAGGCGTCGGCTGGGGTTGCTCGCCGGCAAATATCCGTCAATGGATTTTGAGGCGTTTCAGGCGATGGACGCCGAAATCGAAGCGATGTTCCTTGGCGAAGAGAAGTGAGGCTTCTCCTCGATACGCATATTGCCGTCTGGACGCTGACGGAGCCGAAACGCATTCCAGCGCGTTTCATGGATATGATCGGTGATACTGAAAATGCGGTCGCCGTTTCGGCGGCTGCGGTATGGGAGATCGCTATAAAGCACCGGTTGCACCGACCGGACAGCCCGCCGTTCTCCGGTCACGAGGCGATCGGGCATTTCGAGAATGCCGGCTTTTCCTTGATGAATGTCACGCCCGCTCACGCCGCTTTCGTCGAGCGCCTGCCGCCGCTCCATGGCGATCCGTTCGACCGGCTGATGCTGGCGCAGGCCATTATAGAGAATATGCAGTTGGTGACATACGACCGCCACCTCTCGCGCTATGATGTGGGCATCCTGACGTGGCCCTGACGAGGATGATGCGCGTATGAGCTTCTTTCCCGGAAACGACCCGAACATCGGCGACGCCTTCGGCTGCGACGCCATCGAACTGATGGTGGTGCCGAACGCGCGCGACATCGACGGCTTCCAGGTCCGCCGCGCGCTGCCGACGGCAAGGCGCCGGCTGGTCGGCCCGTTCATCTTCTTCGACCGAATGGGGCCGGCCATCCTGCGGGCCGGTCAGGCGCTCGACGTTCGGCCGCACCCGCATATCGGCCTGTCCACCGTCACCTACCTGTTCGACGGCAAGATCCGCCATCGCGATTCGCTCGGCACCGAAATGGTCATCGAACCGGGCGATGTGAACCTGATGACGGCCGGTCGCGGGATCGTCCATTCCGAGCGTACACCGGAGGAACTGCGCGGCGCGCCGATGTCCGTTTCCGGCCTCCAGACATGGCTCGCTCTGCCGGACGGCAAGGAGGAGATCGCGCCGGTCTTCGACCATACGACCTCCGCCAACCTGCCCGAGTTCGATGCCGAGGGCGTCTGCGGCCGCGTCGTCATCGGCACCTTCGAGGGCTTGAAATCCCCGGTCGGCGTCTACTCGGACACGCTTTACGCCGATATCCGGCTCGACCCCGGCGCCAGCGTCAGGATTCCATCCGATGCCGAGGAACGGGCGATCTACACGCTGTCCGGCGAAGTGACGATTGCTGGCGATACGTTCCCGCACGAGCGGCTTCTGGTCTTCAAGCCGGGCGACGAGATCGTCGTTTCTTCCGGTTCCGGCGCGCATTTCATGCTGTTCGGCGGTGCGTCGCTGCCGTCGAAACGCTATATCTGGTGGAATTTCGTATCCTCCTCGAAGGAGCGCATCGAACAGGCCAAGCAGGAGTGGAAGACCGGCCGTTTCGACATCGTTCCGGGCGACGAGGAAGAATTCGTTCCACTGCCAGAGTAGGGTTCGACGGCGATGAAGCCGCGGCCGGCGGCTTCATCGCGCATTTACTTTCCACCTTTTGCGGCCTATCCCGCTTCGGACAAATGCCAGAGGCGCATTCCTTGAACCAAAAACCGCAAACGCCGCTGCTCGACAAGGTTCGTATCCCGGCAGACCTGCGCGCGCTTCCGGAGCGCGACCTGCCGCAGCTCGCCGCCGAACTGCGCGCCGAACTGGTCGATGTCGTTTCGCAGACGGGCGGCCATCTCGGCGCCGGTCTCGGCGTGGTCGAACTGACGGTGGCGCTCCACTATGTCTTCGACACGCCCGCCGACCGGGTGATATGGGATGTCGGCCACCAGGCCTATCCGCACAAGATCCTCACCGGCCGCCGCGACCGCATGCGCACGCTCCGGCAGGAGGGTGGACTTTCCGGCTTCACCCGGCGCGCCGAGAGCGAATACGACCCCTTCGGCGCCGCGCATTCCTCGACGTCGATCTCGGCCGGCCTCGGCATGGCGGTGGCGCGCGACCTTTCCGGCGGCAAAAACAACGTCATCGCCGTCATCGGCGACGGCGCGCTGTCGGCGGGCATGGCCTACGAGGCGATGAACAATGCCGGTGCGCTCGATGCCCGCCTGATCGTCATCCTCAACGACAACGACATGTCGATCGCCCCGCCGACGGGCGCCATGAGCCACTATCTCGCGCGGCTCGCGTCCGGACGCACCTATCAGGGCTTTCGCGACATCGGCAAGAAGCTGACCTCCTATCTCGGCAAGCGCGTCGACCGCGCCATCACCCGCGCCGTCGAGCACGCGCGCGGCTATGTCACCGGTGGCACCTTGTTCGAGGAAATGGGCTTCTACCATATCGGTCCGATCGACGGGCACAGCCTGGAGCATCTGGTGCCGGTGCTGAAGAACGTGCGCGACCACGCGCGCGGCCCGGTGCTCATCCACGTCGTCACCCAGAAGGGCAAGGGCTACGCGCCGGCCGAAGCCGCAGCCGACAAGTATCACGGCGTCAACAAGTTCGACGTCATCACCGGCGCGCAGGCGAAGGCCCCGGCGAACGCGCCGAGCTACACTAGGGTCTTCGCCGAGAGCCTGATCCGCGAGGCGGAAAAGGACGAGCGCGTCGTCGCCGTCACCGCCGCCATGCCGAGCGGCACCGGCCTTGACTTGTTCGGCGAGGCTTTTCCGAAGCGCACCTTCGATGTCGGCATCGCCGAGCAGCACGCCGTCACCTTCGCGGCCGGCTTGGCGACCGAAGGCTACAAGCCCTTCGCCGCGATCTATTCCACCTTCCTGCAGCGCGCCTATGACCAGGTGGTGCATGATGTCGCGTTGCAGGGCCTTCCGGTGCGTTTCGCTATCGATCGCGCCGGCTTCGTCGGGGCGGACGGGGCGACCCATTGCGGCGCTTTCGACACGGCCTATCTCGCCTCGCTGCCGGGCTTCGTCGTCATGGCCGCGAGCGACGAGGCGGAACTGAAGCACATGGTCCGGACGGCCGCCGACTATGACGAGGGGCCGATCTCCTTCCGCTACCCGCGCGGCAACGGCGTCGGCGTGGACATGCCGGAGCGCGGCTCGCGACTCGAGATCGGCAAGGGACGCATACTCAGGGAAGGCACCAAGGTGGCGCTTCTGTCCTTCGGCACGCGCCTCGCCGATTGCCTGCTGGCGGCGGAGGAACTGGGGGCGGCCGGCTTGTCGACCACGGTGGCCGACGCCCGCTTCGCCAAGCCGCTCGACGAGGACCTTGTCCGCCGTCTGGCGCGTTCGCATGAGATTCTGCTGACGGTCGAGGAAGGGTCGGTCGGCGGTTTCGCCAGTCAGGTCCTGCATTTCCTCGCCCATGACGGGTTGCTGGAAAGCGGCCTGAAGGTTCGGCCGCTGGTGCTGCCGGACGTCTTCACCGATCATGCGAAGCCGGAAAAGATGTACGCGACGGCCGGTCTGGATGCGGCCGGCATCGTGCATGCCGTCTTTGCCGCGCTGGGCCATGGTGCGGCTACGCAACGCGCCTGATTCATCGCATCAACGACCTGAATCAGTTCGCGAACAGGCCGAATCGGTTTCTCGGAAGTCACCCGTAATTATTTGTTTACGCTGCGCTTTGGCGTTCTGCTTACCCTTTGTCTTGGGCGTTTCTCAACGTCACCTTGCTAATGCGAGGGCCGGCAGGGAGCAGAAAAACAATGAAAAAGGTGCTGATGGCTTTCGCCTTCACGTCATCGCTCGCGTCGGCCGCGCAGGCCCTTGAGCCGCGCTATGACCACAATCTGGAAAAGGCGGCTGCCGAGATCGTCGCAGCCAGGATGGGCGATATAAGGGGCGGGTTTTCGTTCGGGCAGAAGCCACAGTTCGTCGTGGTGCAAAGTGCCCCGGCGATGACAGCGGCTGATATGCCGCCGCCTGCCGCCGCGCCCGACGACGGCCTTGTGCCTGCTGTGGAAGGCCCGTCGGGTTCCGTGCTGAACTGAGCGCGCTTGCCTTCGCCGCCGGCTTTCGCCAATGAAGGCCGATGAAGCCAAACCCGCCAGCTTCGGGCCGCCGGCGCCTGGACGATCTTCTGGTCAGCCGCGGCTTGTTCGCCAGCCGCTCGCGTGCCCGCGATGCGGTCGAGCGCGGCACCGTGCTGGTCAACGGCACCATCGCGGCAAAGCCGGGACAGATGATGGCGCCCGATGCCGTCCTCGACGTCGACGATCCTGCCCGTGCCTATGTGTCGCGGGCGGCCTTGAAGCTGATAGCAGGGCTCGACCATTTCGGCTTCGATGTCGCTGGCTGCGGGGCTCTCGATATCGGCGCCTCGACCGGCGGCTTCACGCAGGTCCTGCTGGAGCGCGGCGCCGCCCATGTCACCGCCATCGACGTCGGCCATGGCCAGATGCATCCCTCGATTGCCGCCGACCGCCGAGTGCGGTCCATCGAGGGCCTGAACGCGCGCGACCTCACGGCCGCCGATCTGGAAGGCCGGGCGCCCGACTTCGTCGTCTCCGACGTCAGCTTCATTTCCCTGAAACTGGCGCTACCGCCGGCGCTCGACCTTGCCCGTCCGGGGGCGGAAGCCTTGCTTCTGGTCAAGCCGCAATTTGAGGCCGGCAAGGAAGCCATCGGCAAGGGCGGCTTGCTCAGGGAGCCTGAGCTCGCCGATTCGGTCGCGCAAGACCTCCGGTCTTGGCTCGACGGCTTGCCGGGCTGGCGGGCGCTGGGGCTCATCCCGTCGCCGATCGAAGGCGGTGACGGCAACCGAGAATTCCTGCTGGGTGGGGTAAAGGACAGATGAGCAGCCGTTTCGTCATCGACAGGCTGGGCGCGCAGGGCGACGGCATCGCTGCGGGCGAGGGGGGCGAAGTGTTCATTCCTTTCACGCTGCCGGGCGAGACGGTGACGGCGGCCCGCCTGAAGGATCGCGCCGATCTGATCGCCGTGCTCGATCCCTCGCCGCTGCGCATCGATCCTGCCTGCCGTCATTTCGGCACCTGCGGCGGCTGCGCGCTGCAGCACATGCAGGGCGAAGCCTATCGCGCCTGGAAGCGCGAGCGCGTGGTGCAGGCGTTGCGCAGCAGGAAGATCGAGGCCGAGGTCGCGCCGCTGGTCGCCTGCGAACCGGGCACCCGCCGCCGCGCCGCCTTCACGGCGCGCCGCACGGAGGCCGGCATGCTGCTCGGCTTCAACCGGCATCTGTCGACGGAGATCGTCGCGCTGGAGGAGTGCCCGGTGCTGCTGCCCGAGATCGTTGCCGCATTGCCCATGCTGCGCGCGCTGGCAGCGCTCGCCTGCGGCACGCCAAAACCCTTCCACATAGCTGTCACTGCCACGGCATCCGGCCTCGATGTCGCGATCCACGACGCCGGGCGCCTGGACGAGCGACGCCGCCACCAACTCGCCGATTTCGCCATTCGCGAGGGATTGGCCAGAGTGACCGTCGATGCGGAGATCGTCATCGAGCCGAAGAAGCCGGTGGTGATGTTCGGCGATATCGCGGTGCAGCCGCCGCCCGGCACTTTTCTTCAGGCGACCGAAGCCGCGGAAATGACGATGGCCGGGCTGGTCGCCGGCCACCTGTCCCGTGCCAAACGCATCGCCGACCTGTTTTCCGGCTGCGGCAGCTTCGCCCTGCGGCTGGCGCCGAAGGCGAAAATCCACGCGGTCGAGAGCGATGCCGCGGCATTGGCCGCGCTCGACCGCGGCTTTCGTTTCGCGCCCGGCCTGAAACGGGTGACGATGGAAAAGCGAGACCTCTTCCGCCGCCCGCTGACGGCAAAGGAACTGGATGGCTACGACGGCGTCGTCTTCGACCCGCCGCGCGCCGGCGCCGAGGATCAGTCGAAACAACTCGCGCGCTCGCAGGTGCCGCTGGTCGCCGCCGTGTCCTGCAACCCGGTGACGCTGGCGCGGGACCTGCGCATCCTGCTCGACGGCGGCTATGCGCTGAAAAGCGTCGTGCCGATCGACCAGTTCCTGTGGTCGCCGCATGTCGAAGCGGTGGCGCTGCTGGAGAAGCCGAGAAAGCGACGGTAGTCGTTCTTGAAACGCGCTCGATTTGAGCTTATTTTAAGCGCGAACCGGTCAAATCATGTAAGGATTGTGCCATGACCGTCGCAACATTCGAGTCTCCCGCCCTGCGCTTCGGCGATGGCCGTGCGCCGTTCCTGTCGGCCCGCCGCGTCGCCGAACTGCTCGGCGTCACGCTGACCGAACTGGCCGGGCTGATCGGCGTCGCACGCAACACGCTGACGGCGCGCACTGGCGCCCGCAAGGTCGACGCCGCCTTGAGCCCCGTCGTGCGCATCCTGGCGATGGCGAGCGAAATGGCGGGCAGCGAGCAGCGCGCCGCCATCTGGTTCAAGCATCAGCCGATACCCGGCTGGGCCGGCAAGACCGCCTACGATCTCGTGCGCGAGGACAAGGCCGACAAGGTGCTCGCCTATCTGGAGGCCGTGCGCGCCGGCGTCTATGCCTGATGCGCCGCTGACGCTATGGCGCGCCTTCGTGCCGCGCTGGGCGCATCTGCCGCTGTCGGGCGAGGGCGCTGCCCGTTTCGGCGGTCGCTGGAACCCGGTCGGCGCGCCGGCCATCTATGCGGCGTGCGAGCTTTCGACGGCGTGGGCCGAATACAATCAGGGTTTTGTTCAGCATCCCGCGCTGATCGCGCGGCTGGAACTCACCGGCGCCAATCTGGCGGACCTGACGGACCCGGCCGTTCTTGCCGACCTGAAGGTCAGGCCGGACATTCACCTCTGCGAATGGCGCGACCTGATGGATCGCGGCAAGGTGCCGGAAACGCACCGGCTGCGGCGCAGGCTTCTCGCGCAAGGCCATGACGGCGTGATCTACCCGTCGCATATGTCGCCGGGCGGAAGCTGCGTGGCGCTGTGGCGCTGGAACGACAAGGATGCGCCGAGGCTCGACGTGATCGATCCCGACCACAGGCTGCCGAAGACTGCGGCGTCATGGCTGTAGGCCGGGCGCTCTGGCTCTTTGTTTAGCCGCATTTGTGCAACGCCAGACGAGAGTCCGTCTGGCTGCAAAATGCTCTACACTTGCGTGCCGCCGACCGTCATCTGGTTCATGCGCAGGTGCGGCTGGCCGACGCCGACCGGCACGCCCTGTCCGGCCTTGCCGCACATGCCGATGCCGGTGTCGAGCTTCGTGTCGTTGCCGACCATGGCGACGCGGTGCATGGCGTCCGGCCCGTTGCCGATCAGCATGGCGCCCTTGATCGGCTGCGTGACCTTGCCGTTCTCGATCATGTAGGCCTCGGTGCAGCCGAACACGAATTTGCCCGACGTGATGTCGACCTGCCCGCCGCCAAAGGACACGGCATAGATGCCCTTCTTCACCGAGGCAATGATCTCCTCCGGCGTGTGGTCGCCGGTGGTCATGTAGGTGTTGGTCATGCGCGGCATCGGCTGGTGCGCGTAGCCTTCGCGGCGGCCGTTGCCGGTCGCCGCCATGCCCATCAGCCGTGCGTTCTGGCGGTCCTGCATATAGCCGACCAGCTTGCCGTCGTCGATCAGCACCGTGCGGTTGGTCGGCGTGCCCTCGTCGTCCACCGTCAGCGAGCCGCGCCGCTCGGCGATGGTGCCGTCGTCGACCACGGTGACGCCCCTGGCGGCGACCTGCTGGCCCATCAGGCCGGCGAAGGCGGAGGTCTTCTTGCGGTTGAAATCGCCTTCCAGCCCGTGCCCGACTGCCTCGTGCAGCATCACGCCCGGCCAGCCGGACGACAGCACGATGTCGAACGTGCCCGCCGGCGCCGGCACGGCCTCCAGGTTGACCAGCGCCTGACGCAACGCCTCTTGCGCCGCGTGCTTCCAGTTCTCCTCGACGAGGAATTCGCCGAAGCCGGTGCGCCCGCCCATGCCGTAGGAGCCGCTTTCCTGTCGGTCTCCCTCGCCGACGACGACCGACACGTTTACGCGCACCAGCGGGCGGATGTCGCGCACGATCTGCCCGTCGCCGCGCACGATTTCGACATGCTGCCATGACGAGGCGAGCGAGGCGGTGACCTGGCGCACGCGCGGGTCGCGGTTCCGCAGCCAGCCGTCGATCTCGGTGAGCAGTTTCGCCTTGGCCTCGAAGGAAGGCGAGGGGATCGGGTTCTCGTCGCTGTAGAGATGACGGTTGGTGCGCGCCGGCGCGTCGGCCAACGTGCCTGAATAGCCGTCCTTCACGGTCGACACGGCATCGCTGGCGCGCAGAAGCGCGGCCTCCGAAAGCTCGCTCGAATGGGCGTAGCCGCTGGCCTCGCCGGCGACGGTGCGCAGGCCGAAGCCCTGGTCGGTGCTGAAATTGGCCGTCTTCAACCGGCCGTTGTCGAACATCAGCGCTTCGCTCTCGCTGTATTCGAGGAAAAGCTCGCCATCGTCGGCGCCGTGCACGGCATCCGCGACGATCTCTTTCAGGCGGCTTTCGGAAACGTCGAATTGCTCGGTCAGCATGGAACGCAAGGCGCGGCTCCCTGTTCGTATTCGGTGAAGCGCAATATAGGCACGGCAGAGGCGGCTTGCATCCCGGTAAGGGTCAAGCTCGCGTGAGGAGCAGGCTTGAAACGATCATACTGGATATTCGTCGGCGCAGTGGTCGGTTTCGCCGTGGGCATGGTATTCGGCGCCGACTACGCCATTGCGGGGATCGGCATCGGCATGGCCGGCGGCATCGCGATCACGCTTGCGATGCGCTGAAGGAACGTCAGGGCAGCGCCGCGAAGCCGTCCGCGAAGCCTTTCAGGTCGACCGGGATGCCGATGCCCTCTTCAGGCGTCTGGAAAACGATGAAGGTCGCCGCCTTGCCGTTCTTCAGCGTGTCGAGCAAGGGCTTCTCCAAAATCACCTCGGCGTAGCAGCCGTCCTGGAAGCAGCGGACGAAATAGGCGCGGCCGATATCCTTGCCGTCGACGTTGAGGCCGAGCCCGTTCGGCAGCAGCACGCCGAGCGGCGCCAGCACGCGCAGGATCTCGGCCTTGTTGTCGGCTGTCCGGAGCACCACGACCGAAAGGCCCATTTCCGGGCGGTCCTCGGCCACGACGTTCTGCATCATCACGCATTGCTCGGACGAGGCGCCGGCCGGCGTGTCGCAGATGATGGACCAGGCGCCGTGGGTGGATTTCACCGTGCCGCTCGGCTGGGCCGCATAGGCTTGGCCGGCGACCGACAGTCCCGCGACCGCCAATCCCCCGACGGACAGGGCGGCGGCGAAGGCGACTTTCGCCAAGGTTCTCGAAACCCAAGGGTTCATGACGGCTCCACCTGCGAATCACGGCACTTTAAGCCCCAGCCGGATCGAAAAAAAGCGTGAGGCACGGCCCAATCGAACGCGAATGCGGCCACAATGCGGTTTTGGTGCCGAAACCGGCCCGATTTACGGCCGTTCGGTCGCCTCCCGGCCGTTTGGCTGCCGCCGGGCCTTTCCACAGGCGGGCGCCGCGCCGCGGGGCGCGCGCAAAAATGCCGCATGATTTGGCCTGCTCCTTCCTTGCGATAGGAAAAAGAGTATGGTTTGAACCAGATCGAGAATGCGCGGGATTCCCATCCCGCCATGGTTCATTTGCAATACGCGGTTGTTACGCGGTCGTGGGGACTGGGAGATGATCAGGGCGATGAGGAAACTTCTTGCTGGCGTAGGCGCCTCCGCCGTGTTTTTCGCGGGCGCTGCCCATGCCGACCAGCCGCGGCCGTGGGAAACCACCTTCCAGCAGCCTGCCACCGATATCATGCGCCAGATTGCCTGGTTCGAGCATTACACGCTGTGGTTCATCGTCCCCATCACGCTCCTGGTGCTGGTGCTGCTTGCCTGGTGCATCGTGAAGTTCCGCGCCGGTGCCAACCCGACGCCTTCGCGCACCAGCCACAACACGCTGATCGAGGTGATCTGGACGGTCGGCCCGGTGGTCGTGCTCCTGTTCATCGCCGTGCCGTCCTTCCAGCTTCTCACCGCCCAGTATTCTCCGCCGGAAGAGCCGAAGCTGACCGTCAAGGCCACCGGCAACCAGTGGAACTGGGACTACGAGTATCAGGCTGAGGAGCCGCTCTCCTTCAATTCGGCTATCCTTGACGACAAGGACCGCGCCGCCGCCGGCAAGGAAGACAAGGCCACCTATCCACGCCTGCTGGCCGTCGACAACGAGATGGTCGTGCCGGTCGGCGAGGTCGTCCGCGTGCTGGTGACCGGCGCCGACGTTATCCATTCCTTCGCCATGCCCGCCTTCGGCATCAAGGTCGACGCGGTTCCGGGCCGCATCAATGAGACCTGGTTCAAGGCCGAGAAGGAAGGCATCTTCTATGGCCAGTGTTCGGAACTGTGCGGCAAGGACCACGCCTTCATGCCGATCGCCATCCGGGTGGTGTCGAACGACCAGTTCAATACCTGGATGGCTGCGGCCAAGAACGATCTGCCCGGCGCCAACAAAGCGCTGATGGCTCAAGTCGACGGTACCAAAAAGGTAGCGGTCGCCGGCAACTGAGCCGCGGCCAGCAAGATTAGGGAACAACGGAGCGGAACATGGCTCACGCTGCAGCGCACGACGATCACGCCCACAAGCCGCGCGGCTGGGTCCGCTGGGTTTACTCGACCAACCACAAGGATATCGGCACCCTTTATCTGATCTTCGCGATCTGCGCCGGCATCGTCGGCGGGGCGCTGTCGATCATGATTCGCTGGGAACTGGCCGAGCCGGGCATCCAGATTTTCCCGGGCCTCGCCTCGATGGTCTATGGTGTTGACGGCGATGCCGCCCTCGACGCCGGCAAGTCGATGTTCAATGCCTTCACCACTGCGCACGCGCTGGTCATGATCTTCTTCATGGTCATGCCGGCGCTGATCGGCGGCTTTGCCAACTGGATGGTGCCGATCATGATCGGCGCGCCGGACATGGCCTTCCCGCGCATGAACAACATCTCGTTCTGGCTCTTGCCGCCGGCCTTCATTCTTCTCATCACCTCCATGTTCGTCCCGAGCGCGCCGGGCGCTTACGGCGTCGGCGGCGGATGGACGCTCTATCCGCCGTTCTCGACCTCGGGTCAGCCCGGGCCGGCCATGGATCTCGCGATCCTGTCGATCCACATCGCCGGCGCGTCTTCCATCCTCGGTGCCATCAACTTCATCACCACCATCTTCAACATGCGCGCCCCGGGCATGACGCTGCACAAGATGCCGCTGTTCGCCTGGTCGGTGCTGATCACCGCTTTCCTGCTATTGCTTTCGCTGCCGGTTCTGGCGGGCGCCATCACCATGCTTTTGACCGACCGCAACTTCGGCACCTCTTTCTTCGCGCCCGAGTTCGGCGGGGACCCGATCCTCTACCAGCACCTGTTCTGGTTCTTCGGCCATCCTGAGGTGTACATCCTGATTCTGCCGGGCTTCGGCATCGTCAGCCATGTCATCTCGACGTTCTCGAAGAAGCCGATCTTCGGCTATCTCGGCATGGCTTACGCCATGGTCGCCATCGGCGCGGTTGGCTTCGTCGTGTGGGCGCACCACATGTACACGAGCGGCATCTCGCTGGACACGCAGCGCTACTTCGTCTTCGCCACGATGGTCATCGCGGTGCCGACCGGCGTGAAGATCTTCTCGTGGATCGCCACCATGTGGGGCGGCTCGATCTCCTTCAAGGCGCCGATGCTGTGGGCGATCGGCTTCATCTTCCTGTTCACCATCGGCGGCGTGACGGGCGTGCAGCTTGCCAATGCCGGTCTCGACCGCTCTATGCAGGACACCTACTACGTCGTCGCCCACTTCCACTACGTGCTGTCGCTGGGTGCCGTGTTCGCCATCTTCGCGGCCTGGTACTACTGGTTCCCGAAGATGACCGGCTACATGTATTCGCCGGTGATCGCCAACACCCACTTCTGGGTCACCTTCATCGGCGTCAACCTGGTGTTCTTCCCGCAGCATTTCCTCGGCCTTGCCGGCATGCCGCGCCGCTATATCGACTATCCGGATGCCTATGCCGGCTGGAACATGGTGTCGTCCTACGGCTCCTACATCTCCGGCTTTGCCGTGCTGATCTTCCTCTACGGCGTCTTCGAGGCGTTCCAGAAGAAGCGCGTCGCCGGCGCCAACCCGTGGGGCGAGGGCGCGACGACCCTGGAATGGCAGCTTCCTTCGCCGCCGCCCTTCCACCAGTGGGAGCAGCTGCCGAAGGTCAAGTAGGCTGAGACTCATCGATACCGCCGGCCCCGGTCGGCGGTATCAGCCAAACGGAACCCTGGAATTTTCTAAGTACGCATGGCCCTGGTTGAAGAAACACGCATCGAAGACGCCGCATTCCGCATGTCGGAAGCGACGGCGGGCGACTATTTCGCCCTGCTGAAGCCGCGCGTCATGTCGCTGGTCGTCTTCACCGCCTTCGTCGGCCTGGTGGCGGCACCGGTGTCGATCAATCCGTTGATCGCGATGATCGCGATCCTCGCCATCGCCATTGGCGCGGGCGCGTCGGGCGCTCTCAACATGTGGTACGATGCCGATATCGACGCTGTGATGACCCGTACGGCCTCGCGCCCGGTTCCTTCCGGTCGCGTGTCGCCCGGCGAGGCCTTGAGCTTCGGCCTTGTTCTTTCCGCCCTTTCGGTGATGACGCTCGGCGTGCTGGTCAACTGGTTGTCGGCGGCGCTGCTCGCCTTCACCATCTTCTTCTATGCCGTCATCTATACGATGTGGCTGAAGCGCTGGACGCCGCAGAACATCGTCATCGGCGGCGCGGCCGGTGCCTTTCCGCCGGTGATCGGCTGGGCCGCGGTGACCGGCTCGGTCAGCCTGGAAAGCGTCATCCTGTTCCTCATCATCTTCCTGTGGACGCCGCCGCATTTCTGGGCGCTCGCCCTGTTCAAGGCGCAGGACTACGGCCGCGCCGGCATCCCGATGATGCCGAACGTCGCGGGCGAGGCCTCGACCCGGCGCCAGATCTTCGCCTATGCGCTCATTCTGGCTCCGGTCGGCGTCCTGCCGTGGTTCCTCGGCTATGTCAGCATCGGCTACGGTATCGTGTCGGCCATCCTCGGCGTCGGCTTCGTCTGGTATTCGTGGAAGGTGCTGATGATGCCCGACAGCGACCGCGTCATGCGGCCGGCCAAGGCGCTGTTCGGCTATTCGTTGCTCTATCTGTTCGCCATCTTCGCTGCCTGTCTGGCCGATAGCGTCGTCGAGCGGGCGCTCGCCATGGGCGGAGCGTGACGATGGCCGACGACAAGCTGGAAATGATCGAACTGACCGAGCGTCAGAAGAAGGCACGGCGCAGCCGGTCCGTCGCAATTGGCCTCGCGCTCGGCGCGCTGGTCGTCATCTTCTACGTGGCGACCTTCATCAAGTTCGGTCATTTCATGCCGAACGGGCCGATGTGAGGGTAGAGATGGACAACCAGGCACCGTCCCCGCGTCCGGGCAAGCAGAAGACCAATATGGTCATCGCCGGTACTTGCGTGGCGTTCTTCGCCGGCATGATCGGCATGGCCTACGCGGCGGTGCCGCTCTACAGGGTTTTTTGCCAGGTCACAGGCTATGCCGGCACCACGCAGCGCGTCGAGCAGCAATATGCCGGCAAGGTGCTCGATCGCGACATCACCATCCGCTTCGATGCCAACACGGCCGGCGTGCCGTGGGATTTCGAGCCGGTCGCCCGCTCCATCACCGTCAAGATCGGCGAGACCGCGCGCGCCCACTACAAGGCCGTCAACAAGCTGCCGACGGCAACGACGGGCCGCGCCACGTTCAACGTCACGCCGGACCTTGCCGGCGCTTACTTCAACAAGGTCGAGTGCTTCTGCTTCACCGAACAGACGCTGAAAGGCGGCGAAACGGCCGACATGCCGGTGGTCTTCTACGTGGACCCCGACATCGTCAACCAGCCGGAGCTCAAGGACATCAAGACCATCACGCTTTCCTACACGATGTTCCCGGCGGAGGGGGACAAGCCGGTCGCTTCGGCACCGGAAACGGGAAACAAGATAAACACCGATACCGCAAAGACCCTCGGGGGCTGACATGGCAGACGCGCACGCAAAACCGCAACACGACTACCACATCATCGATCCGAGCCCGTGGCCGTTCACCGGCTCCGTCGGCGCGCTCGTCATGGCGGTCGGTGGTGTTGCCTGGATGCAGTACATGAAGGGCAACGAGTTCCACCTGTTCGGGGTCAACATCGCCTCGCCGTGGATCTTCTTCATCGGCCTCCTGATCGTGCTCTATACCATGTTCTCCTGGTGGTCTGACACCATCAAGGAAGCGCATGAGGGGCATCACACGCGCGTCGTGTCGCTGCACCTGCGCTACGGCATGATCATGTTCATCGCCTCCGAGGTGATGTTCTTCGTCGCCTGGTTCTGGGCCTTCTTCGACGCCAGCCTGTTCCCGGCCGAAACCGAGCAGGTCGCCCGTGCAGCCTTCACCGGTGGCGTGTGGCCACCGAAGGGCCTGGAAGTGCTCGATCCCTTCCACCTGCCGCTCTACAACACCGTCATCCTGCTGCTTTCCGGCACGACGGTCACCTGGGCGCACCATTCGCTGATCCACGGCGACCGCAAGGGGCTCGTCTGGGGCCTGACGCTGACGGTCGCGCTCGGCGTGCTGTTCTCCTTCGTGCAGGCCTACGAGTACATGCACGCGCCGTTCGCCTTCAAGGATTCCATCTACGGCGCGACCTTCTTCATGGCGACCGGCTTCCACGGCTTCCACGTCATCATCGGCACCATCTTTCTGGCGGTCTGCCTGATCCGCGCCATCCGCGGCGACTTTACGCCGAAGCAGCATTTCGGCTTCGAGGCGGCGGCCTGGTACTGGCATTTCGTCGACGTGGTGTGGCTGTTCCTGTTTGCCTGCATCTACGTCTGGGCTTCGGCCGGTGCTGTGATCGAACACGCCGGCTGATCCGCACACGGAAATCAAACGGGGGCGGCTGCGGCGACGCGGCCGCCTTCATTTTTTAAAAGGCGAGAACCCGATGAGCGAAGGCCCTCATATCCAGGAGGACAAGGCGATCTGGCCGCCCGTCGAGCCCATCGCCACCGGGTTGAAAGGGCATTGCCCGCGCTGCGGCGAGGGCAGGCTGTTCTCCGGCTTCCTGACGGTCGGCAAGGAATGCTCCACCTGCCGGCTGGATTATTCCTTCGCCGATGCCGGCGACGGCCCGGCGGTGTTCGTCATCCTGATCATCGGCTTCATCGTCGTCGGGCTGGCGCTGTGGATGGAGGTGAACTTCAATCCGCCGCTGTGGCTGCATTTCATGCTTTGGATTCCGCTGACGCTGGTCCTCAGTCTCGTCGCGCTGCGCCTGATCAAGGGCGTGCTGATCGCGCTGCAATACCGCAACAAGGCGGCCGAGGGCAGGTTGGACAGAGGCCAGTGAGCGGGAAGCCGGTGAACTCGGAGTCAAGGAGCGGGGTGCCAGAGGGCGGGGCGACAGTTGCCGCCGGGCGCCGGCCGAGAAAGGCCCTCGCCGTCGTTTCCGGCGCCATCGTCTTCCTGATCCTGATCGCCCTGGGAACCTGGCAGGTCCAGCGCCTGCACTGGAAGGAAGGGCTGATCGCCACCATCGCCAGCCGCATGGCGGAACCGCCCGTCGATCTGCTCGCCGCCCTCAAGGCCGATCCGGACGTCGCGGCGCAGGAATACCGCCCGGTGACGGTGGAAGGTACGTTCGACCACCGCTTCGAGCGGCATTTCCTGGCGACCTTCAAGGGGCAGGCCGGCTTCAACGTCTACACGCCGCTCAAGCTCGACGACGGCGACTGGGTTTTCGTCAATCGCGGCTTCGTGCCCTATGACCGCAAGGACCCCTCGACCCGCGAGCAGGGCGAGGTGCAGGGCCGCGTCACCGTCACCGGGCTGTTGCGCCCCGTTCTGGCGGAAAAACCGTCGTCGCTGGTGCCCGACAACGAGCCGGGCAAGAACATCTTCTACTGGAAGGACATCCGCGCCATGGCGGCAAGCTCCGGCCTGCCGGCCGATGCGAAGGTGCTCGGCCTGTTCGTCGACGCCGGCGACGCCCCCAATCCCGGCGGGCTGCCGGTCGGCGGCACGACCATCGTCGACCTGCCGAACAACCATTTGCAGTACGCCGTCACCTGGTACGGGCTGGCTGCGGCTCTTGCGGGCGTGTTGATCGCCTGGCTGCTGCGGCAGCGCAAACCGGGGTGACCCGGCCTCGGCGGCTGTCGCATTGCCGGGCAGCGCGGCATTCCTTCTCTTGACAGGCCGGCGTCCGGTACAGCATGTCCGCTCCATGCTCCAGACCAAACCGCCCCTGACGATCAGACTGTGCCAGCCGCGCGGCTTCTGCGCCGGCGTCGACAGGGCGATCCAGATTGTCGTGCTGGCGCTGAAGAAATACGGCGCGCCGGTCTATGTCCGCCACGAGATCGTCCATAACCGTTACGTGGTGGAGGGCCTGCAGAACCTTGGCGCCGTCTTCATCGAGGAACTTTCCGAGATTCCGGCGGAGCATCGCCACTGCCCGGTGGTGTTCTCGGCCCATGGCGTGCCGAAGTCGGTTCCTGCCGATGCCGAGGCACGCAACCTCTTCTACCTCGATGCGACCTGCCCGCTGGTGTCGAAAGTGCACAAGCAGGCGATGCGCCACCAGCGGCTCGGGCGCCACGTGCTTCTGATCGGCCATGCCGGCCACCCCGAAGTGATCGGCACGATGGGTCAGTTGCCGGAAGGCGCGGTGACGCTGATCGAGACGGAAGCGGACGCGCGCACGTTCGAGCCGGCGGATGCCGAGGCGCTCGGCTTCGTCACCCAGACGACGCTGTCGGTGGAAGACACCGCCGGCATCATCCGCGTGCTTGAGGAGCGTTTTCCCGCCATGCAGGCAGCAGCCGCCGAGTCGATCTGTTACGCCACCACCAATCGGCAGGAGGCGGTGAAGGAAACCGCGGAAGGCGCCGACCTGTTCCTCGTCGTCGGCGCTCCCAATTCGTCCAATTCCCGCCGGCTGGTCGAGGTGGCGGAACGCGCGGGCGCCGCCATGTCGCTGCTGGTGCAACGCGCCGCCGACATTCCATGGAACGAGATCGGCTCGATCTCGACGCTTGGCCTGTCAGCCGGGGCGTCGGCGCCGGAAATCATCGTCGACGAGATCATCGACGCTTTCCGCGCCCGCTTCGACGTGTCCGTCGAACTCGCCGTGACGGCGACCGAGACGGAGGAATTCCCGGTCATGCGCGCGCTGCGCGATGTCGAACTGACGCCGGCGGATATGGCCTTTGTCAACGGGTCCCGCTGATGGCCGTCTATACCGACATTTCCGAAACCGATCTCGCCGCCTTCCTGCGCGACTACGATGTCGGCGAACTGCTCTCCTACAAGGGCATCGCCGAGGGCGTCGAGAATTCCAACTTCCTGCTGCACGCCTCCAGCGGCGCCTACATCCTCACCCTTTACGAGAAGCGGGTGAACCCGGACGATCTGCCGTTCTTCCTCGGCCTGATGCAGCATCTCAGCGATCGCGGCATAAGCTGTCCGCTGCCGGTGCGCCGCAAGGACGGCACGACCATCGGCCAGCTTGCCGGGCGGCCCGCCGCCCTCGTCACCTTCCTGGAAGGCATGTGGATGCGGCGTCCTACCGTCGAGCACTGCCGCGAGGTGGGCGCGGCACTCGCGGCCATGCACCTGGCGGGGAGCGATTTTTCGCTTCGCCGCGCCAACGCTCTTTCGGTTTCGGGATGGCGGCCGCTCTGGGAGCGGGCAAAGCCGCGCGCCGACGAGGTGGCGCCGGGCTTTGCGGAGGAAACGGAAGCCGACCTGGCCTTTCTGGAGGCCAACTGGCCGGCGGACCTGCCGGTCGGCGTCATCCATGCGGATCTCTTTCCCGACAACGTCTTTTTCCTCGGCAAGCGCCTGTCGGGCCTGATCGATTTCTATTTCGCCTGCACCGATCTGCTCGCCTACGACGTCGCCATCTGCCTCAACGCCTGGTGCTTCGAGAAGGACAATTCCTTCAACCTGACCAAGGGCAGGGCGCTTTTGGGCGGCTACACCACCGTACGCCCGCTGTCCGACCGCGAGGCCGGGATGCTGCCCGTTCTGGCGCGCGGATCGGCGCTGCGTTTCATGCTGACGCGCCTCTATGACTGGCTGAACACGCCGGAAGGCAGCCTGGTGGTCAAGAAGGACCCGCTCGAATACCTGCGCCGCATGCGCTTCCACCGGCAGGTCCGGTCGCCGGCCGAATATGGCCTGGAGCCGCAAGGGGCGACGGCATGAGGCGCGTCGAGGCGTATACGGACGGCGCCTGTTCCGGTAATCCCGGCCCCGGTGGCTGGGGCGCGGTGCTCAGGCTGCGCAGCGACGGGCCGAACGACGGCGCGATGCGCGAACTGAACGGTGGCGAACAACTGACCACCAACAACCGCATGGAACTGACGGCTGCCATCAGCGCACTCGACGCCATCAAGGAAGGCAGCACCGTCGATCTCTACACCGACTCGAACTACGTCAAGGACGGCATTTCCGGCTGGATCGAAGGCTGGAAGCGCAACGGCTGGCGCACCGCCGACAAGAAGCCGGTGAAGAACGCCGAACTGTGGCAGGCGCTCGATGCGGCCCGCAAGCGTCACAAGGTGACGTGGCATTGGGTGAAGGGCCACGCCGGCCATCCCGAAAACGAACGCGCCGATGAACTCGCACGCGCCGGAATGGCGCCGTTCAAGAAGAAGGTGGTTGGGGCGCAGGGCGCTGCTCCGGCCGCGAAGCCGAAACCCGGCAAGCCGGCGCCAAAGCCGCCACGGCGGTCGAGCCAGAGTTATTGATCTAGCGTCCGCGCCGCCCCTCACCTGCCTGCCGGCATCCTCTCCCCGTAAACGGGGCGAGGAAGGACGGCCGCGACCTCATCACTACATTTCCAGCGTTGGCGATTGGCGAAAGCATCATGAAAGCGCGCCTCTCCCCGTTTACGGGGAGAGGATGCCGGCAGGCAGATGAGGGGCGGCGCCGGCGTTTGACCGAAGCCCCGCCCTCAAAGCTGCTCGAGAATATGCGCCGCACTCGATTCGTTGACGCCCGGCTTGCTCTCAACGTTGAGCGCAACCACCTTGCCGTCGTCGACGATCATCGAGAAGCGCTTGGAGCGCAGGCCCATGCCGTTGGCGGAGAAATCGGTATCGAGGCCAACCGCCTTGACGAAATCGCCGTTGCCGTCAGCGAGGTAGAGGATCTTGCCCTCGCCGCCGGTGAAGCGCGCCCAAGCGCCCATGACATGCTGGTCGTTGACCGCGACGACCGCGATCGTGTCGACGCCGCGCGCCAGGATCGCGTCGTGGTTTTCCAGATAGCCCGGCAGATGGTTGTTGGAGCAGGTCGGCGTGAAGGCGCCCGGCACTCCGAACAGCACCACCTTCTTGCCGGAAAAAATCTCGGCCCCGGTGATGTCCTTCGAGCCATCCGACGTCATCGTCTTGAAGGTGGCTTGGGGCAGCGTGTCGCCGACGGCAATGGTCATCGTGTTCTCATCCAGGCGTTGTTAGACGACGGAAGCGATAACGGGTTCTCGGCGCGCCCGCAATGGCGTCGAGATTACGGATACGGCAGCACGCCTGCCACCGCGCCGGTCGAGCCGGTCAGCGTGTAGTGCAGTCCGGCGCCGGTGGGTGTCGTCGTCGGGCGGTCGAGGATCGGTACGGAAAAGACGACCTTGCCGTTGTCGTCGCTGCGGCGCGGCGCGGCGAACATATAGTCGTTGGCCCCCGCGACGAAGAAATCGGCCGCCGCCGGGTCGCCGGGAACATGTGCTTCGACCTCCAGCGTCTCGTGGTCGCCGGGCAGGGCGGTGATGCCGAAATCGGCCGTCGCCTTGGCCGGCAGAGCTGCAAGCGCCGCCTTGACGGCCTCGGCGTCGGCCGCGTCGTCGGCGCCGTCGGCCGGATCGACGGTCAGCTGCGTCTGCACCGGAATGCAGATCGTCTCGCACATGCCGAGCGAGACATCGGCGTCGATCGTTGCCGTCTTGCCCGGCTTCGCCACGGTGAACACGACCGGAAAGGCGACGGACCGGTCATAGCCGGACCACTGTCCATAGCCGTCGTCATGGCGCTGTGGCGCGGGAAACGCCATCTCCGCGCCGGCGATGTTGGTGCTGGCGCCGACGTCCAGTTGCGGCGGCACGCCGCTGTCGCCGGGGTCGCGCCAGTAGGTCTTCCAGCCGGGCTTGAGCACGATCTCCAGCGCGCCCTGCAGCCGGCCGGCCTCGTCGGGCGCGCCGGTGGTGACGAGCCGCACCTTTCCGCCTTCCGACTGGAACCAGGCCGAGGAGGATGCGGCCGCCGGCAGGCTGGACAGCAGGGTTGCAACCGTTCCGAGGGAGAAAAGAAAGTGGGCTTGCATGGGCTGATTTGACCGGCTCATCGCAACGAGGCAACCGCTTTCTCAAGCACGGCGGCATCATATTTGCGTGACCCGTGCACCGCCCGCCGTCTCAAATCCGTCCAAAGGGCACCTTTCAAGCATGCCGGAAACGCGTTAGGCTTCGGACATGGACCTACTGCGTCAAAAGAAGGACGCCGCCGAGCGCGGTTTTCTGGATGACCAGTTCCTGATTGCCATGCCGGGCATGAAGGACGAGCGGTTCGCGCGTTCGGTGATCTACGTCTGCGCCCATTCCGACGAAGGAGCGATGGGCCTGATCATCAACCAGACGCAGCAGATGCTGTTTCCCGACCTTCTGGTGCAGCTCGGCATCATGAGCGAGCAGGAAGTGATCCGTCTGCCCCGGCAGGCGCGCGATTTCGTCGTGCGCAACGGCGGCCCGGTCGACCGCTCGCGCGGTTTCGTCCTGCATTCGGGCGACTACCGGGTCGAATCCTCCCTGCCTGTCTCGCCGGATGTCTGCCTCACCGCTACCGTCGATATCCTGCGGGCGATTTCCACCGGCCGCGGTCCGCGCCAGGCGTTGATGGCGCTCGGCTATGCCGGCTGGGGGGCGGGACAGTTGGAAGGCGAGATCGCCGAGAACGGCTGGCTGACCTGTCCTGCCGATCCCGACCTGTTGTTTGATGCCGACATCGAGCGCAAATATGAGAGGATCCTCGCCTCCATCGGCGTCGATCCCACGCGCCTGAGCGCCGCGGCCGGACACGCCTGACACGGCCTGAGAGCAAGCGAAGCGGATCAGGCGCGCGCTGGCTGCGAGGCGGCGATCTGCTCTTTCAGCAGCCTGGGGACCTGTTCGCCGGCGACCGGCGGGCCGAACATGAAGCTCTGCACATATTCGCAGCCCATTTGCCTGAGCTCCAGCGCGTCGCTCTGGTCCGATATGCCTTCTGCCACGACCGAGAGCCCGAGTTCATGGGCCATGTTGACCATGGAACGGATGAGTACCGAGCGCTTCGGCGTTGCGTCGTCGACGAAACTCTTGTCGATCTTGATCGTGTCGAAGGGGAAGCGCGTCAGATAGGACAGCGACGAATAGCCGGTGCCGAAGTCGTCGAGCGACAGGCCGATGCCGAGTTTCTTGAGCTTGGTGAGCACATGCGCGGCCTGTTCGGGATTGTCCATCACCAGCGATTCGGTGAGTTCGAGCCTGAGACAGCGCGGCTTGATGTTGGAACGGGCGATGACCGAGCGGACGTCGCTGACCAGATCGCGGCGGATGAGTTGGCGGCTGGACAGGTTGACCGAGACCGACAGCGGCGTGTCGCCGAACTGCTTCTGCCATAGCGCCAGGTCGTCCGCCGCCTTCTGCATGGCGAACAGGCCGAGCTGGACGATCAGCCCGCAGCTTTCCGCCACCGGGATGAAGTCCGCCGGCGGGATCATGCCGCGGCGTGGATGATCCCAGCGCAGCAGCGCCTCGAAGCCGGCGATGCTGTTGTCCTCCAGTCGCACGATGGGCTGGTAGGCGAGGGTGAATTCGCGCCGCTCGATGGCGCGCCGCAGGTCGGATTCGAATTGCAGCCGGTCGGTGCCGACGGTGCGGAAGGCGGGGCGGAACGGCTCGATGCGGTCGCCGCCGAAGCGTTTGGCCTGATGCATGGCAAGCTCGGCGTCCTTGACCAGATCTTCCGCCGACGCCTGCTCGGTGGTCCAGGTGATGAGGCCGATCGAGGCCGTCAGCACGATCTCGCGCTTGGCGAAGGTGATCGGCGAACTGATGGCGTGCTTGATGGCGTCGGCCATCGCCGCGATGCGGGCAGGGTCCTGATCCGACAACAGCATCAGCGCGAACTGGTCGCCGGCGAAGCGCGACAGGGAATCCTTCGGCTTGAGCAGCCGGTGCAGGCGGCGCGCCACGGTGAGCAGGATGGTGTCGCCGGCCGAGATGCCCAGCCCGTCATTGACCTGCTTGAAGCGGTCGATGTCGATGACGAAGACGGTCGGGCGCACCTTCTCCTCGGTGCGGGCGATGGAGATGATCGCCTCCAGCCGGTTCATGAACAGTTCGCGGTTCGGCAGGCCGGTCAGGTTGTCGTGCACGGCGTCGTGCAGCAGCCGTTCCTCGGCCTTCTTCTGCTCGGTGACGTCGACCAGCGTGCCGACGCAGCGGATCACCTCGCCGTCCGAGCCGATCACCGGCCGGGCGCGTAGCGAGAACCAGTGGTAGTGGCCGTCCGCGCCGCGCAGGCGGAAATTCTGCGCCACCCGGCCGCGCCGGTGCTCCAGCACGACATCGAGCGTCGTGCGGAAAGGATCGCGGTCGTCGGCATGCAGCACCGGCAGCCAGTTGCGCGCCGCCCCGCCGAGGCTGTTGGGCGCGAGCCCGAGCTGCAGGGAAATGTCGGGCCGCGTGACGACGCGATCGCGCAGTACGTCCCAGTCCCACACCGTGTCGCCGGAGCCGGCGACGGCGAGCGCCTGCCGCTCAAGGTCGGAGAACAGGCCCTGATAGAGCGCGCCGCCGGCAAAGGCGTGCTGGATGACGGTGAAGCCGATCAGCAGCGTGATCAGGATCAGCCCGCCGCCAAGCGCCGGCTGCGCGATGTCGTTGTCGAGCATGCCGGTGATCGCCATCCACGAGCCGACGAGCCACAAGAGCACCATCACCCAACTGGGAATCAGCATGATGGCGCGGTCGTAGCCGCGTATGCCGAGCATGACGATGAGGCCAAGCCCGGTCAGTGCCGTCGCCGCGAAGGAGATGCGGGCGATGCCGGCGGCGATCGGCGGATCGATGATGGCGACGCCCGCGATCAGGGCGAGGCCGAAAATCCACACCAGTGCGCCGTAGCTGAAATGACCGTGCCAGCGGTTGAGGTTCAGATAGGCGAAAAGGAACACCACAAGGGTCGCCGCCAGCGCCACCTCCGTTCCTGCCCGCCACATCTGCTCGTTGCCGGGAGAGACTTCTATGATCTTGTTGAGGAAGCCGAAATCGACGCAGATATAGGCAAGAACCGCCCAGGCGAGTGCCGCCGTGGCGGGAAACATCGACGTTCCCTTGACCACGAACAGGATGGTCATGAACAGCGCAAGCAGGCCGGCGATGCCGATGACGATGCCGCGATAGAGCGTGTAGGAGTTGACCGAGTCCTTGTAGGCTTCCGGTTCCCACAGATAGACCTGCGGCAGCTTGGGCGAGGCAAGCTCGGCGATGAAGGTGACGACCGTGCCGGGGTTCAGCGTCACCCTGAACACGTCGGCGTCGGGACTGGTCTGGCGGTCGAGCGCAAAGCCCTCGGAAGGCGTGATGGCGGCGATGCGGGTCGAGCCGAGATCGGGCCAGAAGATGCCCGAATTGACCAACCGGAAATGCGGCGCGACGATCAGCCGGTCGAGCTGCTGGTCGGTCGAGTTGGAGAGCGCGAACACCGCCCAGTCGCCGGTGGAGCGCGCGTCGTTGGCTTCCACTTCGATGCGCCGCACGATGCCGTCGGCGCCGGGGGCGGTGGAAACCTGGAAATTGTCGCCCTGGTTGCGGTAGATTTCGACGGCGCGCGACAGGTCGAGCGCGACGTCGTCGCGGGCGATCTTGATCGGCTCGATGGCGAGGGCGGGGGCCATGGCGCACAGCATCGTCACCGTCGCGACGACGAATGCGATCAGCGCCTGAAATCGCATCGAAATCCTCAAAAATCAGCCCTTCGTTCGATTGCCTGCAGGATCGTCCTCGATCCGGGCATAGAGATAGTGGTCCTGCCAGATGCCGTTGATCCTGAGGTAGGATCGCAGAAGTCCTTCGCGCGTGAATCCGGCTTTTTCAAGCACGCGGATCGAGCGCTGATTGTCAGGGATACAGGCAGCCTCGATCCGGTGCAACCGCAGCGTATCGAAAGCGAAGCGGGTGAGCACGTTGACGGCGTCGGTCATCAGTCCGCGCCCGGCATAGCGCTCCCCCATCCAGTAGCCGAGATGGCCGCTCTGAGCGACGCCGTGGCGGATGTTGCCGATGGTGATGCCGCCGGCCAGCCGGCCGTGTTCCTTCTCGACGATGAAGAAAGCGATCGCCGTGCCCTGTGCATGGTCTTCGCGGTAGCGGCCGATGCGGTGGCGCCATGCCGAACGATCGAGTTCGTCGGGCGTCCAGCGTGGCTCCCAGCGTTCCAGGAAGCTGCGGCTTTCGCCGCGCAGCTTGGCCCATTCGTTGTAGTCGCCGGTCAGCGGCAGGCGCAGCAACACCTTCTCGCCTTTCAGCGCCGGCAGGTCACGGCGAAGGAAAGGGAGGGCGAACATCGGCTCGCCGCTGAATCAGACGGCGAGCCTGCGCGCGGCAGGCTCGGTGCCGGGCAGGGCATCGAGAACCGCCTCGTACGGAACCAGCGCGCCCACCGGTCCGACAGCCGTCAGAGTCGGCTTGGTCGAGAACAGGCGTGAGGAAAGGTCGGTCAGCCGGTCGGTCGTCAGCGCCGACAGGCGTTCCATAAGCTCTTCCTTCGGGATCGGCCGGCCGAACAGCAGAAGCTGGCGGGCGATCTGCGAGGCGCGGCTGGCCGGGCTTTCGCCCGACATGATGAGGCCGGCGCGGTATTGCGCGCGGGCGCGGTCGAGTTCGTCCTGCTGGATATCCTGTCCGGCCCGAGCCAGTTCGCGGATGATGACGGGCACCAGATCGGCGAGATCGGCCTGGCCGGTGGCGGCATGAACACCAAAGATGCCGGTGTCGGAAAAGCCCCAGTGGAAGGCATAGACCGAGTAGCACAGGCCGCGCTTTTCGCGCACTTCCTGGAACAGGCGGGACGACATGCCGCCGCCGAGGATCATCGACAGGACCTGGCTCGCGTAGAAGTCGCGCACATGATAGGCGCGGCCTTCGAAGCCGAGCACGATCTGCGCATCCATCAGGTCGCGGTTCTCGCGAAAGTCGCCGCCGACATATTGCGCATATTGCGGTGCCGTGGCGTCGGCCTTGGTGCGGAAGCCGCCCAGCCGCTTTTCCACCTCGCGCACGAAGTCGTCGTGGCGAATGTCGCCGGCGGCAACCACCACCATGCGTTCGGCGCCGTACTGGCGCTCCATGAAGTCGTGAAGCTGCTTGGAGGTGAAGGATTTGACCGTTTCCGGCGTGCCGAGGATCGAACGACCGAGGGTCTGGTGACGGAAGGCCGTTTCCGTGAACCGGTCGAAGACGATGTCGTCGGGGGTGTCGTGCGCGGCGCCGATCTCCTGCAGGATGACGTTCTGCTCGCGGTCGAGTTCGTCGGGATCGAATTCGGACTCCTGCAGGATGTCGGACAGGATGTCGACCGCCAGCGGCACGTCGTTGGATAGAACGCGCGCATAGAACGAAGTCGTCTCGACGCTGGTGGCGGCATTGATCTCGCCGCCCACATTCTCGATCTCGGAGGCGATCTGGAAGGCACTGCGGCGCTTCGTTCCCTTGAACGCCATGTGCTCGAGAAGATGAGCCATCCCGTGCTCGTCGTCGCGTTCGTTGCGGGCGCCGGACTTGACCCAGGCGCCGAGGGCGACGGATTCGATGCTTGGAAGGGTTTCGGTGGCGACTGTCAGGCCGTTCGACAGACGGCTTACCTCAACACCCATGTAACGGAAACTCCCTAACGCACCGCCTTTGTGTGACGGCTCACGTAATCTTCCACCATTTTTATCTCCGATGGAAGTACCGCGTAGTGCTCCTCTTGGCTCATTAGTCCGGACAGCCAGGCGGGCAGGGCGGGCGCGATGCCGCTCGCCGCTTCGACGGCGGCGGGGAATTTGGCCGGGTGCGCCGTCGCGAGCACGATCATCGGCACGGGGCCGGATGGGCGGGTGGCGGCAACATGCACGGCCGTGGCGGTGTGCGGGTCGAGCAGATAGCCGCTGCGCGAAAGCGTGGCGCCGATCGTGGCAGCCGTTTCCTTCGTGTCGGCGCGGCCGGCATCGAACTCGGCGCGGACGCGCGACAGGTCCTTCGCATCGAGCGTGAAGGCGCCGGACTGCTTCAATGAACCCATATAGCGGCGCACCGTGCCGGCGTCGCGGCCGGACGCTTCGAACAGCAGCCGCTCGAAATTGGAGGAGACCTGGATGTCCATAGACGGCGAGGTGGTCGCCACCACGCCCCTGGTCCTGTATTCGCCGCTTGCCAGCGTGCGCGCCAGGATGTCGTTGTCGTTGGTGGCGATGACCAGCCGCTCGATCGGCAGGCCCATCTTCTTGGCCGCGTAGCCGGCGAAGATGTCGCCGAAATTGCCGGTCGGCACGGTGAAGGACACCGGCCGGTCGGGGGCGCCGAGCGACAGCGCGGAGGAGAAATAATAGACGATCTGGGCCATGATGCGTGCCCAGTTGATCGAGTTGACGCCCGAAAGCGCCACCCGGTCGCGGAAGGCATGGTTGTTGAACATGTCCTTCACAAGGCCCTGGCAGTCGTCGAAGTTGCCCTCGACGGCCAGCGCATGGACATTGGCGGCGTTCGACGTCGTCATCTGGCGCTGCTGCACCGGCGAGACGCGTCCGTGCGGGAACAGGATGAATATGTCGGTCCGTTCGCGCCCGGCGAAGGCCTCGATCGCTGCGCCCCCGGTATCGCCCGACGTGGCGCCGACGATGGTTGCGCGCCGTCCCTGTTCGGCGAGCACATGGTCCATCAGCCGCGCCAGAAGCTGCATGGCGACGTCCTTGAAGGCGAGCGTCGGGCCGTGGAACAGTTCGAGTACGAAGGTGCCGGGGCCGATCTGGACGAGCGGGCATACCGCGTCATGGCGGAAGGTGGCGTAGGCCTCGCGCACCATCTTGTCGAACACCGGCGCTGCGATCTCGCCGCCGAGAAAAGGCGTCAGCAGGCGGACGGCGAGGTCGGGATAGGCCAGGCCGCGCATGGCGCGGAGGTCGGCGGCCGAAAAATGCGGCCATTCCTCGGGGACGTAGAGGCCGCCGTCGCGCGCCAGCCCTGCCAGCACCGCATCGGAGAATCCAAGCACGGGGGCTTCCCCGCGGGTGCTCACGTAGCGCATCGTCAACCGCCTGCCTGATGTCCCGACCGTTGCGCGGCACGCAACGGGGGATTTGTTCGCGTCGTCAGTCGCATTTTTGCCGCCGGGTTGCTATAGGACACCGGCTTTGCCAGAGGGAAGGGCTATCGATGGTGTTTCGTTCGTTCAACGGTCGCTTTTTGGCCGGTGTCGCGCTGGTCGGCTTTATGTTCGCCGTCGCCGGTTGCCAGTCGAGCGACAGCAGCGGCGTTTTGAACCTCGCAAGCCAGAAACAGGATACCCCGCCCGCGCCGAAGGTGACGGCAAGCTCTTTGCAGGCCTATTGCCCCAAGGTCACGTTGCGCGACGGCACCGCCTATTTCGACACCTACGCCAGGGGCGGGCAGGGCGACCAGACGAAAATCGTCTACCAGGCGTCGATCAGCGACGTGACCCGCGATTGCAGCCGCGCTAACGGTTCCCTGACCCTCAACGTCGCGGTGGCCGGAAAGGTCGTGCCGGGTCCGCTGGCAAAGCCCGGAACCGTGACCATGCCGATCCGCATCGTCGTGCTGAACGGCACGGACGTGCTCTATTCCAAGCTGCATCAGTATCCGGTTCAGGTGTCCGACCTGTCGGCGGCCACGCAGTTCGTCTTCAACGACGCCAGCATCGTGGTTCCCGACCCGACGGCGAGAACCTACCAGATCTTCGCCGGCTACGACGAAGGCCCCGCCAAGGCGGTCGCCAACGCAGACAAGCCGAAACCGCGCCGCAAGAAGGTGCAGGTCGTCAAGAAGAAGCCGGCGCCGACCGAACCGGCAGGCTCGCAGACTTCGATCTCCGACATTCCGCGCTGACGCATGGCTCCCGCAACCGGGCAGCGGTTTCGGGCCAAGGACCGTTGGGATCCTGAGCGCGGGCGAATCGTAAGGACCCGATGCGCGTGAGGCCGACGGCGCCTACTCGTCGGTCCATTCCGACAGGGCGGCGACCACGCTCTTCAGTTCCGCCCAGCGGCGGATGACCGTTTCCGCTCCGGCCTCGGTCAGCGCGTCGGCGTGGCCGGGATAGCTGTGCGCCCCGCCGGTGAAGCCGATCACGCGCATGCCGGCGCGCCGGGCGCCGGTGACGCCGTGGACGGAATCCTCGATGACGAAGGTTTTGGCCGGGTCGGCGCCCAGCGTTGCCGCCGCATGCAGGAAGACGTCCGGCGCCGGCTTGGTCTTGCCGGTCGGCGTCTCCTCGGCGGAGAAGATGCGGCCGGAAAACAGCGGCAGGAGCCGCGTGCGCTCCAGCATGAATTCGATGCGCTCCGAGCGCGAGTTGGAACAGATGCAGCGCGGCGCGGTGATCGAGGCGACAGCCTCATGCACGCCCTCGATGGCGCGCACGTCGCGCTTCAGCCGCTGGCCGACCAGCGTTTCGGCGCGGTCGATGAGCGCGATTTGGAAAGCCACGCCGGACCTTTCCTCGATGCTCATCAAAATATCCTTGAAGGTCAGCCCGGCATAGGTCTGCGCGATTTCCTCGGCCGAGATCTCAAAACCGGCGGCAGTGATCAGTTCGGCCTCGACGCGCGCGGCGATGATTTCGGAATCGACGAGCACGCCGTCGCAATCGAAGATGACCAGGTCGGGTTGAGGCATGACTATCCGCGGCTGGAAGGAAAGGGGCTGTCTGACGAAGCGGCGGCATACACCAGTGCCGGCTGCATCGCAAACAGCGGGCCGCACTTCATGAAATCTTTACGCAAAACGGTAACCATAACAGCAGGTAAACAGTAACGCGTATCTGGGTGTCCGATGTCTGCCGTGCGTCTCCTGGACGAGCTTTCCCATACTCCTCAGCCGGCCGAATGGCTGGATACGATCCTCAAGGGCGATTGCGTCGCAGCGCTTGACCGGCTGCCCGAGAAGTCGATCGACGTCATCTTCGCCGACCCGCCCTACAACCTCCAACTCGACGGCGACCTGCATCGTCCCGACCAGTCCAGGGTGGACGCGGTGGACGACGAGTGGGACCAGTTCGAGAGCTTCGAGGCTTACGACGCCTTCACCCGCGCCTGGCTGCTCGCGGCGCGCCGTGTGCTGAAGCCGAACGGCACCATCTGGGTCATCGGCTCCTATCACAACATCTTCCGCGTCGGCGCCCGCATGCAGGACCTCGGTTTCTGGATCCTCAACGACGTGGTGTGGCGCAAGACCAACCCGATGCCGAATTTTCGCGGCCGCCGGTTCCAGAACGCCCATGAGACGATGATCTGGGCCTCGCGCGACCAGAAGGCCAAGGGCTACACGTTCAACTACGAAGCGATGAAGGCCGCCAACGACGATGTGCAGATGCGCTCCGATTGGCTGTTTCCTATCTGCACCGGTGCCGAGCGGCTGAAGGACGACGACGGCAACAAGGTGCATCCGACGCAGAAGCCCGAAGCGCTGCTGGCGCGCGTGATGATGGCGTCGACCAAGCCGGGCGACGTGGTGCTCGATCCCTTCTTCGGTTCCGGCACGACGGGCGCGGTGGCAAGGCGCCTCGGCCGCCATTTCGTCGGCATCGAACGCGAGCAGGCCTATATCGACGCCGCCAACGAGCGCATCGCGGCGGTCAGGCCGCTGGACGAAGCTTCACTGGCGGTATTGACCGGCAAGCGCGCCGAGCCGCGCGTCGCCTTCGTCAGTCTCATCGACACCGGCCTGATCGCGCCGGGCACCACGCTTTGCGATGCCAAGCGGCGCTGGAGTGCCAAGGTGCGTGCCGACGGTACGCTGGTCGTCGGCGATAATGCTGGCTCGATCCACAGGGTCGGTGCGCAGGTGCAAGGCCTGGATGCCTGCAACGGCTGGACGTTCTGGCACTACGAGCGGGCGGGAGGGCTGACCCCCATCGACGAGTTGCGCAGGATCGCGCGCCTCGGCATGGAGCGGGCCGGAGCCTGAAAAGCTTTTTTGCCGAGAGCCGGAGCCTACGGCGTCAGTTCCGCGTCGGGCCGGTTTTGCGGAAATCCTCGAACAGTTTTTCGGCGAGGCGCAGGTCCTCGGCCGTGTCGATGTCGATCACCCGGTCGCGCGGCATGATGTAGAGCGATGCGGGCCGCTCGTTGAACGACAGCCCTTGCAGGGCGACGTCCGTCCTGACCAGATAGAACTGCCCGGCATCGTGATAGGCCGGGACAAGGTCCTGCGAGCGCCGCAGGTAGTTCTCGGGCTGGAACATGCGCGCAATGCCCTTGTCGTCGATGAAGAGGGCCCGCTGGATCGGGGCGGGAAATTCGGCGGCCGAAAAGACCATGTCCGTTCCCTCCCGCTCGATCAGCGTCAGCGCGCTGGCTATGTCTTCGGCCGAAACGAAAACGGCTGTCGGGTAGACGGTCAGCACGTATTGCGGCTTGCCGTGAGTGTCCACGAACCACTCGAGCGCATGCCGGGTCACCTCGGCCGTGCCGACGAAATCGCCGGAAAGGTGCGGCGGCCGCTCGAACGGGACCTGAGCGCCGTACTTTTCCGCGACGGCACGGATTTCGGCGCTGTCCGTCGAAACGATGATCGCGTCGGCAATGCCGGACGCCTTGATCGCCTGGATCGGCCAGGAAATCATCGGCTGGCCATGGAAGTCCACCACGTTCTTGCGGGGTATGCGCTTGCTTCCGCCGCGCGCGGGCAGCACCGCCAGGACAGTCGGCTTCATGGCTCTCCCTTTCGCCGGCAAGGTTTGCCGGTTGTGTTACAGTTCGTTCGCGCCGAGTCCCCGGCACTGCTGCCTACATACACCATGAAATATCGGCGTCAGGTCAAGTTTCGCAGGCTCCGGGCAAGCTAGTCCGGGTATTGAACCGGAGAGCCGCGTTCCATTCGGTCAACCCCACCCGGAAGTCTCGCCATGATCCGCAGTTTTCTCGAGCCCGTGCCAAACCTGGATGGCAAGGCCATTCTGGTCACAGGTGGAACCGGCTCGTTCGGCAAGGCTTTCGTGCGCACCGTCCTGCAACGCTTCAAGCCTTCGCGCCTGATCATCTTCTCGCGCGACGAGTTGAAGCAGTACGAGATGAACCAGGACCTCGGCAATCAGGAGTATCCCTGCCTGCGCTATTTCATCGGCGACGTGCGCGATCAGGCCCGCCTTGAAATGGCCATGGCCGGCGTCGACTACGTCGTGCACGCGGCGGGGCTCAAGCACGTGCCGATCGCCGAATACAATCCTTTCGAATGCATCCAGACCAACATCATCGGCGCTGAAAACGTCGTGCGCGCCGCCCTGAACAAGGGCGTGAAGAGGATCGTCGCCCTGTCCACCGACAAGGCCGCCAATCCGATCAACCTTTACGGGGCTTCCAAGCTCGCCTCCGACAAGATCTTCATCGCGGCCAACAACATTTCCGGCAGCTCAGGCGCGCGCTTCTCGGTGGTTCGCTATGGCAACGTCATGGGCTCGCGCGGCAGCGTGCTGCCCTTCTTCCGCAAGCTGGTGGCGAACAAGGCCGAGATGGTTGCCGGCGCGGGCGTCTGAGGCTCTGCCATGTCCGACAAGTTCATTCCATACGGCCGTCATTGGATCGATGAGGACGACGTCGCGGCCGTCGCCGAAAGCCTGCGCAGCGATTGGCTTACCACTGGGCCGGCTGCTGAGGCGTTCGAGACCGCGTTTGCTCAAGCGGTCGGCGCACGCCATGCCGTCGTCGTGGCCAACGGGACCGTCGCGCTGCATCTGGCTGCCCTAGTGACACATGTCGGAACGGAAGATCTTGGGATCGCTCCCACCATGTCGTTCCTCGCCTCGGCCAACGGCATGCGCTACACGGGCGCCGGCATCCTGTTCGCCGACGCGGATCCCGATACCGGCCTCGTGACGCCGGAAACCTTTCGCGCCGCCATTGCCCGCGCGACGCGACCGGTCAAGATGGCGGTGGTGGTGCACCTAAACGGCAATCCCGTCGCCATGCCCGAGATCGCCCGCATCGCGGCCGAACACGGGATCGTGCTGGTCGAAGATGCCTGCCATGCCTTGGGCACAAGTTATCGTGATGAACATGGCACCATGGTCAAGGTCGGAGCATGCCGCCACTCGACGATGACGGTGTTCTCGCTCCATCCGGTCAAGACGATCACCATGGGCGAAGGCGGGGTCATCACTACACAGGATCCGGTTGTCTACGAACGGCTAAAACGGCTGCGGTCGCACGGCGTGGTCAAGGCGCCGGAGCAGATCGTCGATCATGAGTTGGCCTTCTCAGGCAATGAAAGCATGAATCCCTGGTACTATGAGATGCAGGAACTCGGCTTCAACTACCGAGTTTCCGACTTCGCTTGTATGCTGGCTCATTCGCAGTTGAAGAAGTTGCCGCGGTTCGCCGAGCGCCGCGTTTGGTTGAAGGCGTTCTACGACAAGAGCTTCGCAGGCCTGAGCAATCTCGTGACGCCGGTGCCTGCTGCGCCTTACGGCGAGCCTATCCTCCATCTCTATCCGCTACTGATCGATTTCGCGACGCTCGGACGAGACCGCGCGCGGGTGATGGCGGAACTGCGTGCGCTGGGTATCGGAACGCAGGTTCACTACATCCCAGTCCATAGGCAGCCATATTATGTTCGGCACAACGGCATAGTCGAACTTCCCGGCGCAGACGCATACTACGCCAGAGCGCTGTCCATCCCCTACTATCCGCTCTTGACCGACCAGGATGCCGAGCGGGTGGTCGATGCGGTCAGGCAGGTGCTGTCGCGATGAGCCGGCTGCGATCGGTCTGAGCCAGGGTCCGTCCGGTGGCCTCCTTCAGGCCGCCTGTGCTTTTGCCTGGGAACAGGGCTTCACTTCCCTATGAGCTGTGCGGCGAGGGCGGAAATCTCGCCGTCTTCCCGGTAGATGTCCGCAACGATCGCGGCCGCTTCTTCGGGGGCGTGTTGGAAGGCAAGCCGCATCAAATCCATCCAGTTCTTGTTGTTCTTGCGCCTGACCGCCTCGATCTGGTCGATGATGGCGTTGTAGTCCTTCATTTCCTGGTTTCCCATTCCGCCTTCGTTATTCCCATCAGGACGACGCCATACTTCCTGTCGTCCCGGATGACGTGGTCCCGTCGAAACCCCTCGCGCTGAAAGCCGAAGCGTTCGTGCATGGCGATGACTTTTTCATTGAACTCGATGACTTCGCAATTCAGTTTCTCGATGTCGAAAGTGGAAAACACCAGATCGAGGAACTGCTGTTCCAGGGCGGAGCCGATGCCGCGGCCATGGAAGGCCTCCGATATGTAGAACGCCCAGTCGGCTCTTTTGTGCGTGAAATTTATCGCGCTGAGCCCGGCCGCACCGACGATGTTTCCCTCGTGTTCGACGGAAAAGAACTTCCTGTCCGGTGAGGAGCGAATGCCGTCTACCCATGACTTATGCTCTTCAACTCCAATCTGGTGGCTGGTGTACATATTGTTTCTTACAGGCGGCTCATTCCTGATCGAGAGGATTTTGGAGAGATCGGCCTCGGAAAGCTCCGTCACGTTCCGAAAATGCAAGACGACGGCATTGGGCTTGTTCATTTCATCCCTCCATCGGGCGCGCGATCTTCGGACCGGAGGTCTTTCGATCGGTCAGCATAGCCGAAGAAAACACCGCATCCAGCGGTTTCGGCCAGAGGCCCGCAAGCCCTGTCGGCTTCGTTTTCCAGATGCTAAGAAACGGCTGGATCGCAGCCGCGTGAGTTGCGGCCGGCGCGCTCCCGCCCAGGAAAAAGGATGATGTCTTGAAGATCGGCAGTCGTGAAATCGGGCTCGGTCATCGGCCCTATCTGATCGCGGAAATGTCGGGCAACCACAATCAGTCGCTCGAGCGGGCGCTGGAGATCGTCGATGCCGCCGCCCGCTCAGGAGCAAACGCCATCAAGCTCCAGACCTATAACGCCGACACGATGACGCTCGACATCCGCGCCCCCGGCTTCGTCATCGAGGACGAGGGCAGCCTTTGGGCCGGACGCCAGCTCTACGAACTCTATCAGGAAGCGCATACGCCCTGGGAATGGCACAAGCCGATCATGGAGCGCGCGGCGAGCCGCGGCCTGCATTGCTTTTCGACGCCGTTCGACGACACCGCCACCGACTTCCTCATGTCGCTCGACGTGCCCGCCTTCAAGATCGCTTCGTTCGAATGCACGGACCTGCCGTTGATCCGCAAGGTGGCCTCGACCGGCAGGCCGATGATCGTTTCGACGGGGATGGCGACCCTGGCCGAGATCGACGACGCCGTGCGGACGGCGAGGGCGGCCGGCTGCCTGGATATCGTGCTGCTCAAATGCACCAGCACCTATCCGGCGACGCCCGAAAACACCAATGTGCGCACGATACCGCATCTGCGCGAGGCGTTTCCCGGCTGCGAAGTCGGCCTTTCCGACCATACAATGGGCTGCGGCGCGGCGGCCGCCGCCGTCGCGCACGGCGCGGTGCTGATCGAAAAGCATTTTACGCTCAGCCGCGCCGACGGCGGCGTCGACTCGGCCTTCTCGCTAGAGCCCGATGAGTTCAGGCAACTGCGCGTCGAAACCGAACGGGCCTGGCAGGCGCTTGGAACCGTCAGCTATGGCGTGCGGCCGGCGGAAGAAAAGTCCACGGCCTACCGGCGCTCCCTTTACATCTCACGCGACGTCAAGGCCGGTGACGTGCTTTCGGCGGAAAACGTCCGCATCATCCGGCCGGGCTTCGGCCTGCCGCCCAAATTCTATGACATCGTGCTCGGCAAGCGGGCGCGCAAGGACGCTCCGGTGGGGACGCCGGTGAGTTGGGACCTTGTCGGCTGACGCTGTTTGCCACCCGCCGCCCGTCGTTCAGGAAATCCCGAGGGCCTGAAGGTCTCTCTCCAGACGATTGGCGCCGGTGAACAGCACCGCCTGCCAACCGGCGGCCCTGGCGCCGTCGACATTCGCCCGGCTGTCGTCGATGAAGATGGTCGCCGACGGTTCCAGCCCGAAGGTTGCGGCGTGGCGGTCGTAGATGGCGCGGTCGGGTTTGATCAGGCCGACCTCGCCGGAAACCGTCACCCCGCGCGGCTTCTTCAGGAAGGAAAAACGCTCACGCGCTTCGCCGAATGTGTCGGCGGCGAAGTTGGTCAGCATCGTCACGTCGTAGCCGGCGTCGATCAGCCGTTCCATGACGGCAACGCTGTCGTCATAGGCGTGCGGCACCATCTCGTGCCAGGTCCGGCGAAAATTGCGGATGTTTTCCGCGTGGCCGGGATGTTCGGCGATCAGCATCGCCTCGGCGTCTTCCCAGGTACGACCGCGATCCTGCTCGATGTTCCAGTCGTGGGTGCAGACATTGTCGAAGAACCATTTGCGTTTCGCCGCGTCCGGAATCAGCCGGCTGAACGGCAATTCCGGGTCGTAATGGATCAGCACCTTGCCGATGTCGAAGACGATATGGTGGTTTTCGGTCATGCTTTGGGGACTCGCTTCGGTTTGGTCGCACCGGGAATGGTGGTCTCGATGGCTTTTTTCGGCTGAATGCTCTCGTCCTCGATGACCTGGATCTAATTTGGGTTTGGTCCGATATCGCAAACGGTTGGCGCTCTAGGCGGCACTCCGATAGCCGTAGACCTTGCTCATAAATGCAATCATAATTCTGTAGTGTATTATGACGTTGTGTTTCTCCGAACATTCTTCTATCGATGTTGCCGGAGTTGCTTTTAAAGAAAATATCATAACCTTAGAAAAAAATCTAAATCGAAAAAATTAAGGCAAAAATTTTCCGAGATGCTTCAGTCGAAGAAGTGATGCCGTTATTTCAAAATGCGGAATGGCAGAGATTGGCATTAATTCGCAGTGTCACATCCGCTTGGACAAATCTCCGCGAGTGTCCCAAAAACTCTTAAAGTTCGGATTTTTAAGATGTAAGACCAACATGGCCATGCCAGCAAGTCCAGAATCTTGAATTATTTCGAATGGAGTTCTTATTTGAGGAGTAAAAATTGTGTATTCATGAATCCATTTATTTTTAAAATTTGAATCTTTCACAGCATTTATCATAATTTTAATATAAATACATCTAAGCTCTTGATCTTTTGAAAGAATTCCTTTAAATTTATTTGCTTTTATTCTATTCCAAGTTGACGATGATACATCGAAAGCTATAGTTGATTGAATGTTTGAAAAGTGAAAATAATTAGATATTTCTACCATCAATTTGGAAAATTGTGTTTTATCTTTCACCATTGAAGACCTGCGACTATGGAAAAACAATCCTATCTAGGAATATATTTCGCTCATAAAAGGGTGCGGCGGCTCGTTTCCTATGGGATTGTCATTTGCATAATCCGGAATATATCATATGGCAAGCCTTGTGCGTCATATGGCAAGCCTTGTGCGTCATATGGCATGCCATTATGCCATGAAAAGCTTCATATGGCGCGGCGGTTTGTCGATTGAATCTTCACCTCTGTACCGCCAATTTCTACTGCGATCCCTGGTGGGCGCTTTGATATTCGAGCGTATAAGTGATGTATTTATAGTTATTTTTTTCGGGATGACAACTGGAATGGTGCCATCTTTCAAGGTATTCGAATAATTGACTATTTAAATACTGGAGCGAACTCCATTTTGATAGGTGGACGGGCTCCCGCCGTCGGCAGCGCCAACAGGTGTATGCGCGGGACCGAAAGGGGTGCGACCGATCTCTCCTTTGGCGGGCCTTAGCCGTATCCTGTAGGTCGACGGACATGATGACTATGAGGTGCTGGCCGAGAATAGCGGCGCTACCCTCACCTTCTGCTGGGCGCACGTGCGCAGGCGCCGGTCAAGCGCCGATCGTGAGCGAAGTGCTGCGGTGCATCGCAGAACTCTATCGCGTCGAGGACGATATCTGCGGTCAATCTGCAGATGAACGTTGTGCTGTGCGCCAAGAGAGGAACCGGCCGATCGTAGCGCAGCTTGAACCGTGGTTGCTCGAGAAACCCGGCCTGATCAGCCAGAAGACCAAACTCGCCGAGGTGATCCGCTACACGCTGTCACTCTGGGAGGAACTCTCGCGCTTCCTCGATGATGGATGCATCGAACTCGACTCCAATAGTGACGCGCGGTCGACGCGCCCGGTCGCGTCTCGCAAACACTCTGATGTCGGGCGCCACGTTGTCCTTTGGTATCGATGCAATCCGTACTTCGAACGGATCGTTTGATGTGGCCTGCTGCCGGTTTCGTGGACACCGAGATAAGGTGTTTAACGGAACTGGAGAGTTGGAATGCAGAGAAGGAAGTTCAGCCGCGAGTTCAAGCTCGAGGCGGTGAGACTGGTGAAGGATCGGGGC
>NZ_SSNY01000009.1 GCF_004801285.1 Ollibium composti | reverse complement strand
GTAACGCCATGTCTATCACTCCAAAGTCCCCTGCAATCAACCAGCAGGGGTGGGTTCAAACATGGGTCACTTCTCAATGGAAAAATCCCTCAATCCCGGGTCAGCTCTCAGCGGAAATCAACAGCCTCGCCTTTCACCTGCTCTACATGAGCTTCGTCAGTTTCTCGATTTGGCAAATCAGGCTGGCGCGGCCGAATCAGTTCGCGATGGCGATGGTTGGCTTCCGCAACGAGGATGAGGGCGACCTTATGGCCTGCGAGAGCCCCTTCAAGTTCTACGACCGGCTGAAGGAAAGCCAAATCTTCCGCTTTCTGAAGTTGATCGGCTGCACTAACCAGCAGGTTGGTGAATTCGCCAAGTTCGTGAAGCGTCGCAATAAGATTGCTCACCCCACCGGAACGGTCTTCTTTAACGACCAAGCTGCCATCGACGCCGAGATAGCCGACATGATGAAGGAAGTTCGCAACATTGAGGAGCATATGCAGCCGGTAATTGCCGAGTTGTATAGAGCGTTCCTGAGCGGCGAGAGTGCTGACCCAGAGCTGCGACAGTATACTGATCTGGCTGACGAGGTTCGCATCAATTTGGTCCACACCAACTATATGTCGAATGCTGACATCGCCTATTGCCGCGTGTTCGACATGTCTGCGCTCGCTGCTGAGCCGTTTCATGACGAGATGCTGGCGCTGCATCAGTCTCTAATCGACGCTTACCCTTCTGACGATATGGAGGCGGCGGCGTGACTTCCCTCTATGGCATTGTCGGGGACAAGCTGCGGCCGGCAACCCGCAAGCCGCTGAACAAGGAAAGCCTCATTGAGGATTGGGTCGCGGAAGACCCGAGTCTATTAGGTTTGGACGCGCTGATCATTGGCCGGCAGGTGCCTACCGACCATGGCAAGTTCATCGACCTTCTGGCGATGGATACCACAGGCGCGTTGATCATAATCGAGTTGAAAAAGGATCGGACACCACGTGAGATCGTGGCGCAGGTTCTCGACTACGCCTCATGGGTGCGCACGCTGACGACGCCTGAAATCTATGAGCGCGCCGAGAAGTTCCTGAGTAAGCGCCTCGTTACCGCTTACCGGGAGCATTTTGGCGAGGCTATACCCGACCAACTCAACGCTAGCCACTCTATGCTAATCGTCGCGAGCGAACTCGACCCGGCTTCGCGGCGGATCGTCGAATACCTGTCAGAGGAACATGGTGTGGCTATCAACACGGTGTTCTTCAACGTCTTTGAGGCGAACGGCCAGGAATGGCTGACAACGGACTTCCTGCTCGATCAGGAAGAAGTCGAGGAACGTTCTGAGCGTAAGGTTCGCCCGCCATGGTCCGGCTACTTCTTCGCGAATGCGGGACTCAATGAAAAGCGCTCGTGGGACGACTATCGTAAGTATGGGTTTATCGCGGCGGGCGGTGGCGAGTTCTATTCCAAGCGCCTCGACCAACTCAGTGTCGGCGACGAGGTCTTCGTCTTCGACAAGGGGAACGGCTATATCGGCTACGGTGTGGTCTCGACGGATAAGACTCCAGCCGTTGATTTCCAGACGCCGGACGGCCCGCTCCTTGAGCAGCCACTATTGGGCCAGAACCTCGGACATAACGCCGACAATCCTGAGCTTGCCGAATATGTCGTGGGCATCGATTGGAAGAAGACGTTCGATCGAAACAACGGGAAATGGTTCAAGGGCGCGTTCGCCAACCAGAACATCGTCTGCAAACTTCGCGATCAGGCCACCGTGGATTTCTTGAAGGCTGAGTTTGGCTTGGAGTGAGAGCGACGCTGACCCAACGACTCGCTTCATCTCGTCGCATTCAAGCGCACGCTCGTGTTACCCGAAATGACACCCAACGCTATCCGTGCGCTATGTCGCGACAGCCTGTGCGGACTTATCTATCTGAAATCATTAAAGATTTTTGGTAGCGGAGGAGGGATTCGAACCCCCGACACAAGGATTATGATTCCTCTGCTCTAACCAACTGAGCTACTCCGCCCCGGGGCCGAAGCCATGATCTGTCTGGCGTCTCGGCGAGGTCGCGCGGATATAAGGTTGAGCCGCCGGATGTGTCAAGCCGATTGACCGGCGTCTTTCAGGGATAGCGCGAGGGTTGCGGACGCACGGTTGTCTTGAGTGCAATGGCGCGTCCCGGCCCTCCATCCTGGTCTTCGTGTCGGTTCCGTCGGCCAAAGGTGGCAGAAGGCGCGGCGCTCCTTGCCGATCCGGCCGCGCATCGTGATTTGCTGCGGCTTCTTGGCCCGGCGGGGTTGAGTTCGCGCATGTGCGCCGCTATGTCTCAGCCACGAAATTTTCGAGTTCTCGGATTGATGAAACCGCGTTTGGCAGTTCTTGGGTGCGGATATTGGGGCTCCAACCACATCCGCACGCTGAAAGGGCTTGGCGTGCTGCATGCGGTGTCCGATCTCAACAAGGCGCGCGCCGAAGGTTTTGCCAGCGAACAGGATTGCCTGGCGATCGAGCCGGAGGCGCTGTTTTCCCGTGACGACGTCGACGCCATCGTGCTGGCGCTGCCGCCGCAGTTCCATGCCCAGATGGCGACCCGTGCGGTGCAGGCCGGCAAGGACGTGCTGGTCGAAAAGCCTGTCGCGCTGACGGTGGCCGATGCCGAGCGTGCGGTCGCCGCCGCCAAGGCGGCCGGCCGCATCTTCATGGTCGGGCATGTGCTTCGCTTCCATCCCGCTTTCGAGAAGCTGAAGTCGCTGGTCGACGCCGGCGAGCTCGGCGAGGTGCGCTACATCCATTCGCATCGGCTGGGGCTCGGCAAATTCCATACCGAGAACGACGCGCTGTGGGACCTTGCGCCGCACGACCTGTCGATGATCCTCGCCATCACCGGCACCGAGCCGATCGAGGTGCGCGGGGAGGGGGCCGCCCTGCTCGATCACCTGAGCGACTTCGCACACCTGCATATGGTGTTTCCGAACAATCTGCGCGGCCATCTGTTCACCTCGCGGCTCAACCCCTATCGCGAGCGGCGGCTTACGGTGGTCGGCACCAAGGCGATGGCGGTGTTCGACGATGTCGAGCCGTGGGAACGCAAGCTTGCCGTCTACCGCCATGCGGTCTGGCAGGACAGCGGCCATTGGGCGTTCACCGCCAACGAGCCCAGCTATGTCACGGTGGAGCAGGGCATGCCGCTGACGCGCGAACTGGAGCATTTCCTGGAGTGCATCCGCACGCGCCGGGAGCCGGCAACCGATGGCGAGGAGGCGATCCGCGTCCTTCGCATCCTGACGGCCGGCACCGTCCCCCACGACAGGTTCCGCGACAAGAGCGAGAGCGCCTGATTCCCTGATCTGGCGGCTATGACGGCAGTCTACTGAGCCGGTTCCGGGGCTGGACGGGCCTTTAGCCTGGACAGCATGGCTTCGGCCTCTGCGCCGCGTTCCGAGCGCTCGATGAAGCCGCCGCCGAAGACGCGGGCGTCGTTGCCGTCGTCGGAATAGAGCACGCAGGCCTGGCCGGGCGCGACGCCGGACTCGCCGTCGGCCAGTTCCACCCAGGTGGCGCCGTTGCGATGGTGAAGGGTGGCGGGCCGCGGCGGGCGCGTCGAGCGCACCTTGGCGAACAGTTCCATGCCCGCTTCGCCGATCTCGGAGAGCGGGCCGTCGCCCAGCCAGTTGATCTGGCGCAGGTATATCTTGTGCGTTTCCAGCGCCTCGCGCGGGCCGACGATCACGCGGGCCCGGTCGGCGTCGAGATGGACGACGTAGAGCGGCTCGCCTGAGGCGATGCCGATGCCGCGCCGCTGGCCGATCGTATAGCGCAGGATGCCCTCATGGCGGCCGAGCACGCGCCCGTCGATATGGACGATCTCGCCCGGGTTGGCGGCCGCTGGCTTCAGCTTGGCGATGATGTCGGAATATTTGCCCTGCGGCACGAAGCAGATGTCCTGGCTATCGTGCTTGGCGGCGACGGCCAGCCCCATTTCTTCAGCAATGGCGCGAACCGCCGGTTTCGGCAGACCGCCCAGGGGGAAGCGCAGATAGTCGATCTGCGCCTGCGTGGTGGCGAAGAGGAAGTAGCTCTGGTCGCGGTCGGCGTCGACCGGCCGATAGAGAGCGCGATGGGCGCCGTTGGCGCGGCTGCGGATATAGTGGCCGGTGGCCAGCGCGTCGGCGCCGAGCTCCTGGGCGGTGGCCAGAAGGTCGGCGAACTTGACCGTCTGGTTGCAGGACACGCAGGGGATGGGCGTCTCGCCGGCCACGTAGCTCTCGGTGAAGGGATCGATGACCGCCTTGCGGAAACGCTCCTCGTAGTCGAGCACGTAGTGGGGGATGCCCAGCGTTTCGGAAACGCGGCGGGCATCGTCGATATCCTGGCCGGCGCAGCAGGAACCGGCGCGGTGGGTGGCGGCGCCATGATCGTAGAGTTGCAGCGTCACGCCGACGACGTCGTAGCCTTCCCGTTTCAGCAGTCCCGCTACGACTGAGGAATCGACGCCCCCCGACATGGCGACGACGACGCGCGTGTCCTTCGGGAGGCCGGGCAGGTCAAGGCTGTTCATGGTCATGCATTCCGAAGTCGGCTCAGCGATACCGCTTGTGCCGGGCAATGGTGCCAGCCCGGCTAATGCGGACAATATAGGTCAAGCTTTCCGGTCGCGCCAGCTTGCAAGCTCCCGATCGGCCTGGATGGCCTCCGCAGCGGCGGTGCCGGGCATTTGTCTCAAATGCGGAAACCATTCCTAACGTGACGTTCACGAACCTTACCTATCGATTAGGGAACGCTTAGGCAATTTTTAAAGCTGCGGCGGTAACGTGGCGGTGATTAGGTCCGCGAGTTTCAGTAGAGAGTACGATGACCGATCTGGTTAGACCGCGAGTCAAATATGTTATCGGGCCTGACGGCAGCCCTCTTACGATTGCCGATCTGCCTCCCACCAATACGCGAAGGTGGGTCATACGGCGCAAGGCCGAAGTGGTGGCCGCCGTGCGCGGCGGCCTGCTCAGCCTCGACGAGGCGTGCCAGCGTTATAAGCTGACGACCGAGGAATTCCTTTCCTGGCAGGCCTCCATCGACGAATATGGCCTGGCCGGTCTGCGCACCACGCGTATCCAGCAATATCGCCACTGATCCGGCTTCGATGACAGGGGTGCGGTTGTCGCATCCCTGGACTGTCGGCAATCCCATCACCGCGCATGAACCCGTCGGCCGCTGCCTGCCGCGCTGGGCGCTGCTCTTGGCGATCGACGGGGTGGCGGATCCGGTATGTGACCGGAGATTGCCGCACGGCGCCGTGCGGGCGGGAGACCTGCTTTCGACGAAATGAAAAAGGGCGCGGCCTGGCCGCGCCCTTTGCGTATCGCTCGGTATCGGTCTTGCGAAGCGCGGCGTAGTCGCCGCGATCAGCCGATCATGGCGCTGCGGCCGCCCGTGTCCATGTCGCGGACCTTGGAGTCGCGCGATTCCAGCATCTCGGCCTTGGACAGCTCCGCTTCAGCTTCGGCGAGTAATGATTCGGCATTGCTGCGCTGCTGGGCGAGATCGGATTGCGAATCCCGCAGGTTGTCGCGGCGCAGGCGCGCCGCCTTGGCGAACGTTGGATAGGCGAAATGATTGATGTCGGTGATGCCGGCCTTCTTTTCCTCGGCCGTTATCTGCAGGTCCAGTTCGGTGGCCATCCGCTCGAATTCGGCGATCATCATGTCCAGCTGCAGGAGCTGACGCCGCTTCTCGTTCACCTGAAACGTCTTCAGACGAACGAGGTTTTCCCGTGACTTCATGACTCGATACTCCTGTGCACGCATACCTCGCACATAACGTCCCCTGGCTTGGCAAGCTGCAGCCGCACCGGTGTTCCCCAAGCTTCCCCTCGCTATGGGAAACGAAATCCTAAAGTTCTTCGCTGCCGGTAACCTTTCGTTTACGGGCATTGTTAATCATACGGGTCAGGACTTAAGGGCCGGTAAAAATTTCGGCCGCTGGACGAGGGGATTGAGCGAGTCAGTTGAATCACTTAGGCGCGTTTCTTAATGCGTCGAATCGGTCGTGGACCCCGGTGATTCAGCTTTGGATTCAAGTGAGTGTAGAAGATGGTTAAAAAATCTGATATCGCTTCGCATAGGGAATCATGTTTTGTTAACCATTGAGTGGCAGCTTCGGTTCAGGCAATCACTGCTCCGGTCCCGGATGGGGCGCGACGTGGGTTCGGCAGCAGAAAGGGGAATGACATGCGTGTTCTGCTGATAGAAGACGACAGTGCAACCGCACAGAGCATCGAACTGATGCTGAAATCCGAGAGTTTCAACGTCTATACGACGGATCTCGGCGAGGAGGGCGTGGATCTCGGAAAACTCTACGACTACGACATCATCCTGCTCGACCTGAACCTGCCCGACATGTCGGGCTACGAGGTGCTGCGCACGCTCAGGCTCTCGAAGGTCAAGACGCCGATCCTGATCCTTTCGGGCATGGCCGGCATCGAGGACAAGGTGCGCGGCCTCGGCTTCGGCGCCGACGACTACATGACCAAGCCTTTCCACAAGGACGAGCTGGTCGCCCGCATCCATGCCATCGTGCGCCGTTCGAAGGGCCACGCCCAGTCGGTCATCGCCACCGGCGAACTGATCGTCAACCTGGATGCCAAGACCGTCGAGGTCAGCGGACAGCGGGTGCACCTGACCGGCAAGGAATACCAGATGCTGGAGCTGCTCTCGCTGCGCAAGGGCACTACGCTGACCAAGGAGATGTTCCTCAATCATCTCTATGGCGGCATGGACGAGCCGGAGCTGAAGATCATCGACGTCTTCATCTGCAAGTTGCGCAAGAAGCTTGACGCGGCTTCGGGCGGGCAGAACTACATCGAGACGGTGTGGGGCCGCGGCTATGTGCTGCGCGAGCCGGAAGACATCCGCGAAAGCGCCTGACAACCGAACAGGCAATGGCGAGCGGCCAATTGAGCTCGCCAAATCTTTTCAAGGCCGTTGACGATCGTCAGCGGCCTTGCTGCTTTTTCGCTGTCCGCTTCAAGCCGCCACGTCGAGCGAGCGGAACCGCTCCAGCAACTGCGCCCGGTTGAAGGGCTTCAGCATATAACCTTGGGCGCCGGCGCGCTTGGCGCGCATGATGGCGCCGACATCCATTTCGACCAGGGAAATCAGGATCTGCGGCACCACCGGGGTTTCGATCGACCGTACCGAACGGATGAAGGCGGCGGTCTGCATGTCGGGGAGGGTGCCATCGACGACGATGACATCGGGCATCTCGGCCGCGCACATATCGAGCGCGCTGGCGCCGCTTTCGGCCTCGACCACGATCAGGTCGGGTCCGCCGAGAATGCGCTTGGCGACCTTGCGGATGACGCTCGACGCGTCGACGAACATGCAACGTTTCATGTGCGGACCCCTCTTGACCGCATCGCTTTTACCGAAAACCGGCCTCCACTTTCCGGCGCGATGCCTTGTCCTCCGCACAGGATAGGCGGACCCCGGTAAAAAAGCCGAAAAGGCTTTGGGTAAAATTTTTGCAAAGACCGCCGGCAAGGGCGGTCGATGCAACCGGGAGGTGAAGGGACGGAGGGACGCTATCCGAGGCCGTCGGATCAGGCGGCGGTCAGGACGATCTCGTCGGAGGTGGCGTGGATGGTGATTTCCATGGCGGCTTCGCGCGCCAGCAGCAGGGTGTAATAGGGCTGCACCGAATGGGCGTCGATCGGCTCCTCCGGGCGGTTGCCGGAATGGAGCTCGAGGAATTTCGGCGGCACGCGCAGCATCGGGCCGCTGGCCGTGAAGGTGAAGCGCGGCTGGGTGTCGAGGTCTTCGAGCGCAACAGTGATCTTGCCGCCGCGCGGGATCGCGGCGTTGGCGATCAGGATCAGGTTGAGCAGCAGCTTGACCTTGTTCTTCGGCAGCAGCGCGCGTGCGCCCGTCCAGGTCAGTTCGGGCTTCTCGTTCTTCAGGAAGGCTGTCGCCACCGCTTCGGCATCGCCGGTGTCGATCTGCATGCCGGCGGAGCCGGCGGCGCCGAAGGCGATGCGGGCGAACTGCAGGCGGGCCGAGGCGTTGCGCGCGCTCTGGCGGATGAGGTTCATGGCGTCTTCGTCGGCGCCCCCCTCGTCAAGCAGCTCAAGGCCGTTGTTGATGGCTCCCACCGGAGAGATGATGTCGTGGCAGACGCGGCTGCACAGGAGCGCGGCAAGATCTGTGGCGGAGAGCGAGAAAAGGTCGGCCATAGGCGAAGGTCCTTGCAAAATCAGACGATATCAAAACGACGGCACGTCGTCGCGGTCCCCGCACGGATACCGTTTCCCCTCGGGTTCCTCGATGTACGATACATATGTGTACAGGAGTAAATCTGGAATTGCCGAAATTGCAAATCATTCGGCAGGCGACAGGACGTGCGGCCCTCGAACCGCCATGTTCATGTGCGAGCTTAATGGTTGAAAAAGGATTACGGCCTAGTTTGCCGTTCAAGAATCACCTTAAGCGGCCGATCAAGAGCCGTAAGGTGCGAGGCGTCGGCGAAGGTGCTCCCTGACGGAGATTGGAAGCATGCTTTCCCGATTCGGCTCTCCGAGCCTTTTGCGTTTCATTGCCCTGATGGTTGCCCTTGGCGGGCTGGTTGCTTTTTCGCCGGCGGCGCGGGCGCAGGAATATACGGCGCAGGAGATCGTCGATTCCGGCCACCGTTTCTTCGGCGAGACATCGGGGGGCTTGGCGACGGTGGTGGAGAAGATCTTCGCCTCCTACGGCCTGCCCAACGGCTATCTGCTGGGAGAGGAGGGCTCCGGCGCGATCATCGGCGGCCTGACCTACGGCGAAGGCACGCTCTACACGAAGAATGCCGGCGACCATAAGGTCTACTGGCAGGGTCCCTCGCTCGGCTGGGATTTCGGCGGCAACGGCTCGCGCGTGATGATGCTGGTCTACAATCTCGATGACGTCGGCAGCCTCTACAACCGCTTCGGCGGCGTATCGGGCTCGGCCTATGTCGTCGCCGGCATCGGCTTCAACGTACTCAAGGCCGGCAACGTGCTGCTCGTGCCGATCCGCACCGGCGTCGGCGCCCGCCTCGGCGTCAACCTCGGCTACCTGAAACTGACGCAACAACCGACCTGGAATCCGTTCTGATCGGCACTCGAGCTTGGCCTCGGCTCTTGCCGGGGGCGCCGATTTCGGCCATGCCAGAAGGACGGGTGCCGGCGGATCGCCGGCCGTCCCAGGGGTAAAGCGTGTTGGTCCAGTCGATCCTGTTCTTCGTGCTCGGCCTGCTTTGTGCCGGCTTCCTGACCGTCCTGGTCGCGCCGGCTGTCTGGCGCCGGGCGGTGGTGCTGACGCGCAAGCGCATCGAGGCAACGATGCCGCTCACGCTGGCCGAGATCCAGGCCGACAAGGATCGCGTTCGCGCCGAGTTCGCCGTTTCCGTGCGCAAGCTGGAAGTCGAGACGAAGGCCCTCAAGGAAAAGCTGGCGGCGCAGCTGGTCGAAATCGGCCGCGCCGGGGAAGACCTGAAGGCGCTGGCCGCCGAAGGCGAGCGCAAGGACGGCGTCCTTGCCGCGCTTCAGGCCGGCAAGGAACAGGTGGAAAAAGCCCTCGCCGAGCGTGACGGGCAGCTTCGCGATCTTACCGGCAAGGTCGGCGAGACGGAGCATCTGCTGCAGGAACGCGCCAAGGAATTCGACAAGCTAGGCCAGATGTACGACGAGGCCAGCTTCTCGTCGTCGAACCGGCAGATCGAGCTCGTCGCGCGCGAAGCGGAACTGGAAAAGCTCGCCGCCGAGATCGCGGCGCTGCGCAACCAGCGCAAGGAGGCCGACAAGGCCAGGAGCGACGCACTGGCCGAGAGCAAGCTGGGCCGCGAGGCATTGGCGGCCGAACGGAAGAAGGTGGCGGAGTTCGAGAAGAAACTGGATCGCCTGATGGCGACGGTCGCCGATCGCGACGACAAGCTGGACCGCCGGGAAAAGGAACTGGCACGCCTGCGCGGGGTGGCACAGGGCGACACTGGCGCCGCCGGGCAAACGCCGCAAGGCAACGAGGCCGAGCGCGAGCGGCTGGAGGCGAGGCTGACGGCGCTGTTGCGCGAGAACAAGCGCCTCAAGGCCGATCTCGCCGCCGCCACGGCAGGTAAGGCCGAGCGGCTACCTGTGAGCGGTGGCGCGGCTGCGCTGCGTGAGGAAATGCACGATCTGGCGGCCGAGGTCGTCACCCTCGCCATGAAACTGGACAGTCCGGATTCGCCGATCGCCAAGGCGCTTGCCGCGCCGGCCGGCGTCCAGGACGGCGCGCGGATGATGAGCCTTGCCGACCGCGTGCGGGCGCTCCAAAAGGAAGGGCAGGGGGAAACCTCCCGGTCGTAGTCCCGAGCGGGTTTCCATCAGTCGGAACCGTCGAAGAAGTGGTGCAGCGCGACGGCGGAAGCGGCCGCCACGTTGAGGCTGTCGAACCCTCCGGCCATGGCGATGCGCAGCGTCCGCATGTGTCGCAGCAGGGATTCGGGCAGGCCCTCGCCCTCGGTGCCGAGATAGAGCGCTACCCTGCCGCCATGCCGGGCCTGCCGGATGTCGAGGTTGCCGCGCGGCGACAGGGCGAAGTTGTCGAACCCACTTTCGGCCAGCAGGCCGGTGAAGGCGCCGACGTCGGGGATGACGGCGAACGGCACCTTGAGGGCGGCGCCGACCGAGACTCGGATCGCCTTGCGGTAGAGCGGGTCGCAGCAGGTCGGATCGAGGAATACCGCGTCGGCGCCGAAGGCGGCGGCGTTGCGGAAGATCGCGCCGATATTGTCGTGGTTGGCGATGCCGACCAGCACCAGCACCAAAGCGCGCTCGGGCAGGGCGGCGAGCAGGTCGGCGGCCGGTATTTCCTGCCCCTTGCGGCCGATGGCGAGGATGCCGCGGTGCATGGGAAACCCGGCGATGCGGTCCATGACGGCTGCTGAAACGACGTAGACGGGCAGGGCGGGTGGCGCCTTTTCCAGAATGCCGGCGAGGCCGGCCAGCCGGTTTTCCAGGATCAGCACCGATTCGGCCTCGAAGCGGCTGCCGGTCAGCAGGACGTCCAGCACGACCTTGCCCTCGGCGACGAAGCGGCCCTGCCGCCCGGCGAGGTCGCGCTCGCGTATGTCGAGGAAAGCGGCGACCCGTGGGTCGGCGGGATCGTCTATGCGAATCGGTTCCATCGCGGTCCAGCAGTTCGTGCCGCCGGATAGGGCCGACGCCGCCGGGCGGTCAAGTTCCCGTCGCGTTCAGATGCAATGGCGCCACCTCACGGCCCGACGCGGAAAACAGCGTCGCCAAAAGGTCCAGCAACTGCCGTACCGCATCGGACTGGCAGGAATAGTAGATCATCTGGCGGTCGCGGCGCGTCTCGACCAGGCCGAGGCCGCGCAGTTTCGCCAGGTGCTGGGACAAGGCAGACTGGCTGAGTTCCACGCGTTCGGCGATGGTACCCACCGACAGTTCGTCGTCGATAAGGTGGCTCAGGATAGCGAGCCTTTTTTCGTTGGCCATCAAGGCCAGGAATGCCGCCGCAGCCTCGGTGTCGGCGATCAGCTTGTCGGAAGCCATCGTTGCCCCATAATCTCAATGACCCGGCATGCCATGGGGGCGCTGGCGTCCGCTGGTCAGATTGTGTGCCGCATCACGCTGCCATTGGCAGGTGCGCTTCGAACCGTAGACCATTCCGCTCAAATCTCAACCCATGATCGAAACGTTGCGGTCAAGCCGTCTGCGCGGCGCGGCCGGCTTTCGCCATTTCGACAAGCTTGACGCGCAGGTCCTGTGCGGCGGCGAGCGGTTCGGGAAAGAAGACGCGCCGCACCTCGTCGCCGCGCGCGAGGTCCATGCCGTCGGCATCGAACCCGGTCAGCACCCAGCCGTCGCCGGTGGCGCCCGTATAGTGGCTGGCATAGATGTCGATGGCCTCGCGATGGTCGGAATTCATGTGGTCGAGCGCGCCCTGCTCGCTGGCGGCCAGTGCCTCGGTCACCGGACCAGTGACAATGAGATCGTCGCGCTTGAACAGATAGGCCTTGCCGAAGCCGCCGTTCAGGCTGGCGCGTTCCACGTCCAGCCGGAAGAAGGAGAAGTCGCCCAGCCCGACGTAAAGCTTGGCCTTCGGGTTGCGGTTGAGGTAGCGGCGTTCGGCGCGGGCGTGTTCGGGCGTGCCGCGCTCTAGCCTGGCGGCGCGGCAGACCAGCGTGATGCGCGGATGCGCCAGCGCGTCGCCCTTGCCGGGCTCGCCGACCAGCAGCGAGCAGCGCGGATCGGCGAGCAGCGCGCCCGTGTGGGCCGAAAGCATGGAAATCAGGATCAGCGGCGTGCCGTCGAGGTCGGTGGCGACGCCCACCCGGCTTGCCAGCGGCGTTCCGGTTTCCGGCTCCAGCACCGCCAGAGCGCCGAAACGGGCGCTGCGCACCAGCGTCCTGGCCTGCCTGATCGCCGCCGCGTCGGTTTCGCGGATGACGTCCTTCTTCGGTTCCTGCACGGCGGTCCTCGTAAAGTCTACTTATTCAATCCAGTTATTGGCCATTTATTGAACAAGTATGCCGTTGCTGACAAGCCCCTCGGTTTCCTCCACGGTGAGACCGAAGCGCCTCAGCGCGGCGGCGAGCAATTCGCGGCTGTCGCCCGGCGGGCCCGCCATCGCGGAAGGCGTTCGCGAAAAGCGCGGCGCCGGGGCAGGGCGCTCCAGAGTGCCGGCCTTCGCGAATGTCCGGCGAGCGCGGTTGTGGGGATGGTCCTTCGCCTCTGCCAGGCTCAGGACCGGTGCCACGCAGGCGTCGCTGTCGGCGAAGATTTTTGTCCAGTCGTCGCGTGTCTTCACGAGAAAGCGGCTGGCGATTGCCGCGCGCATGTCCTGCCATAGGCCGCGGTCGTACTGGCCGGGGACGAAACGCTCGTCCAACGGCAGCAGACGGGCGAATTCGGCGAAGAATTGCGGCTCCAGGCAGCCGACGGCGACGTGGCGGCGGTCCGCTGTCGCATAGGTGTCGTAGAACGGCGCGCCGCCGTCGAGCAGGTTGACGCCGCGCGCATCCCGCCACAGGCCAGCCGCCTTGTAGGCGTGCAGCGGCGCCGACAACATCGCCGCGCCCTCCACCATGGCCGCGTCGACCACCTGACCCTTGCCGGTGCGGCCGCGCTCGACCAGGGCCGCCAGCACGCCGCTGACCAGCATCATGGTGCCGCCGCCATAGTCGGCGACGAGATTGAGCGGCGGCAGCGGCTTGTCCTGCGGGCCGATCGCATGCAGGGCTCCCGACAGCGCCAAATAGGTGATGTCGTGGCCGGCGCGGCCCGCGAGCGGGCCGTCCTGGCCGAACCCGGTCATGCGGCCATAGACGAGGCCGGGATTGGCGGCCGCGGCCTCGGCGGGTCCGAGGCCGAGCCGTTCCATGACGCCCGGCCTGAAGCCTTCGATCAGGATGTCGGCCTTGCCAAGTAGGCGCAGCATCAGGGCCCGTCCCTCAGGGCGCTTCAGGTTAGCCTTGAGGATGATGCGGCCGTGGCGGTCGAGGTCGAATTCGGGCGGCAGCGACAGGAACGGCCGCCCGGCGTCGGCGCGCTCGATGCGCAACACCTCGGCGCCCATTTCCGACAGCATCAGGGCCGCCAGCGGCACCGGGCCGAGGCCGGCCATTTCTACCACGGTCAGGCCGGCCAGCGGGCCGGACTTCTGCGGGACAGGCCTCACGGCCGGCACGCCGGCTATTTCGGCGCCATGCGAATGGCGCCGTCGAGGCGGATCGTCTCGCCGTTCAGCATCTGGTTGTCGACGATGTGCAGGGCCAGAGCTGCATATTCCGAAGGCTCGCCGAGGCGCGGTGGGAAGGGAACGGCGGCGCCGAGCGAATCCTGCACCTCCTGCGGCATACCGGCCATCATCGGCGTCTTGAAGATGCCGGGCGCTATGGTGCAGACGCGGATGCCGGAGCGGGCGAGGTCGCGCGCCACCGGCAGCGTCATGCCGACGACGCCGCCTTTCGAGGCCGAATAGGCGGCCTGGCCGATCTGGCCGTCATAGGCCGCGACGGAAGCGGTGTTGACGATGACGCCGCGCTCGCCGCCTTCCAGGGCGTCCAGCTTCGAGGCCTGGTCCGCGAACAGGCGGATCATGTTGAAGGTGCCGACGAGGTTGATCTCGATCACCTTGCGGAACTGGTCGAGCGGATGCGGGCCGTCCTTGCCGATCGTCTTGACGCCGATGACGATGCCGGCGCAGTTGACGAGGATGCGGGCCGGACCGAGCTTTTCCATCGCCTCGGTGATTGCGGCAGCAGCACTTTCGGCGCTGGATACGTCGCATTGCACGGCGACGCCGCCGATGTCGGCGGCGACCCTGGCGGCGCGCTCCGCGCCGAGGTCGAGGACAGCCACCTTCGCGCCGCGCGCGGCCAGCGCCCGCGCCGTTGCTTCGCCGAGGCCTGAGCCGCCGCCGGTGACGATCGCTGTCTGGCCGCCTGGGTTCATATCCGTCTTCTCCCGATGATGAATGCCGATGCTATGGGGGCGCAGGCGCGGGCGCAACCGGAAGAGATGGTCAGGCCAACTCGTCGGTCGGCACGGCGTCGGCGTGGTGGACCATGCCGGTCAGCTTCGCCACCGCGCCGCGCTTTATTTCGTGGGCCAGCACGCGGTCGTAATCGACGGGCCTCGGCATGGCGATCTGGCCACGCGGGATGCGGGTGAAGCCGAGCGGCCCGTAATAGGGCTCGTCGCCGACGAGGATGACGGCAGGGACATGCGCCTTGGCGGCGGCTTCCAGCGCCATCGCCACCAGCCGGCGGCCGATGCCGACGTTCTTGTGCGTGGGGCGCACCGCCAGCGGTCCGAGCATTACGGCGCTTCCCTTGCCGGCGAAGATGTGCGTCATGCGCACGGAGGCGACGACGGCATTCCCGTCCATCGCCACGAAGGACAGCGCCCGCTCGTGCGGCCCGCCCTCACGGATCTTGTAGGCGGCGCGCGCGAAGCGCCCCGGCCCGAAGGCTTCCTCGTTGATGACGTCGATTTCAGGATCGTGCGCCGGGGTTTCCGGCAGGTAAACGATGTCGGCAAGGCTCATGGTCTTTGCGTTCCGGGGTACGGGAAAGGATTGCTGCACGAAGGCAGCGTTCGCCAATGGCGCGCCTCAGGCGCGGGCGTCCTTTCGTCGTCGGTCGAACCGGAGCGTGGCAAAGACATCGAACATGATGGCCTCCGCTAGCATCAAATTCCGGTGCCCGCAATCGGGCTTTTGCGCAAGCGTATCGGTTGACGGTGCGTTTCCCCTGCCGCGCTTTTGCCGTGTCGGGCGATGGCCTACATGGAACCCTAGAAACGAAAGGAAACGACGATGGGCCTTCTGGTCGACGGCAAGTGGCAGGATCGTTGGTACGACACCAAGGAAAGCGGCGGCCGCTTCGTGCGTGGCCAGTCGCAGTGGCGCGACTGGGTGACGGTGGATGGGAAACCGGCCGAGGGCCGTACGCGCGGCTTCAAGGCCGAGCCGGGGCGCTATCATCTCTACGTCTCGCTGGCCTGCCCGTGGGCGCACCGCACGCTGATCTTCCGCAAGCTCAAGAAGCTAGAGGACGTCATTTCCGTTTCCGTCGTCCACTACCACATGGGCGAGAACGGCTGGACGTTCCTGGCCGAGGAGGGCGCGACCGGCGACACGCTCTACGGTCTGGAATTCCTCCACCAGATCTACACCAAGGCCGATCCGGCCTATTCCGGCCGCGTCACCGTGCCGGTGCTGTGGGACAAAAAGGAACAGACGATCGTCAACAACGAGTCTTCCGAGATCATCCGCATGCTGAACTCGGCCTTCGACGAATGGGGGGATGCCGGTATCGACCTCTACCCCGAAGCGTTGCGCGCGGACATCGACGTCATCAACGCGGTCGTCTATCCGGCGATCAACAACGGCGTCTATCGTGCCGGTTTCGCCACCACGCAGGAAGCCTACGAGGAGGCGTTCGGCGAGCTGTTTTCGACGCTCGACCGGATCGAGGAGACGCTGTCACGCCAGCGCTACCTCGTCGGCGACCGCATCACCGAGGCGGATTGGCGGCTGTTCACCACGCTGGCGCGCTTCGACCCGGTCTATGTCGGCCATTTCAAGTGCAATCTGCGCCGCATCGCCGACTATCCGAACCTGTCGAACTATCTGCGCGAGCTTTACCAGGTGCCGGGCGTGGCCGAGACTGTGAACCTTCTCCACATCAAGGGGCACTATTACGGCAGCCACAAGACCATCAACCCGACCGGCATCGTGCCGGTGGGACCGGAGGTCGACTATACGGCGCCGCACGACCGTGCCCGCTTGCTCGCCGGTTGAGTAGTAGGCCGATTACCAATCGGGCGAGGGTGGCGCGTCGCCGAAGACCTCGGCGATGCGCCTGAGCGTCGCCGGCGTCACGCCGTCGGGCAGGCTGTCGAGGGAAAAGAAACCGGCTTCGGCGATCTCGCGGTCCGGCAGCTTGGGCGCCGACTGGCTGAACGCCTCGACGAGATAGAAGGCGACGTGGTCGCGCGGGCTGGAGCGGCGATTGAAATGGATCGACCGCAACTGCGGCTGTGCCGTCAGCGTGATGTTGGCCTCCTCGGCGATCTCGCGCGCCAGCGCCTCCTCCATCGTCTCACCGCGCTCGACGCCGCCGCCGGGAAGCTGCCAGCCGGGCACGTAGGTATGGCGGATGAGGAAGACCGCGTTCGCCGCGCGGTCGAAAATCAGGCCGCGCACGCCGAGCGTCATCGGCCGGCTCAGCACGAAATAGAGATGGAACAGTTTCGCACGCAGGCCCGGCCAGCCGGTCTGGCGGAATGCCGTTTCCACTTGGCTATCCGTCATCGGGTGCGAAACCATGTGTGGAAAGGCGCGCATCCGTCCCGTAAGAAAGGGATATGTTCCGGCTTGCGCATATTTCCGACGTCCATCTCGGCCCTCTGCCTCCTGTAACCTATCGCGACCTCGCCTCCAAGCGGGTGGTCGGCTATGTCAACTGGCAGCGCAACCGTCGCCGGCACATGCACGACAGCGTGCTTGAGACGCTGGTGGCCGATATCAGGGCGGCCGGGCCGGATCATCTTGCCGTCACCGGCGATCTGGTCAACCTCGCTTTGGACGGCGAGATCGAGATGGCGCGGTTGTGGCTGGAAACGCTGGGTTCGCCCGCCGACGTGTCGGTGGTGCCGGGCAACCACGACGCCTATGTTCCGGGCGCCTTCCACAAGGCCTGCCGGGCGTGGGGTGCGTGGATGACCGGCGACGACGGCCATGCGCCGGTCGACCGCAACGGCTTTCCCTATCTGCGCGTGCGCGGGCCGGTGGCGCTGATCGGCGTCTCGACCGCGCGCGCCACCGCACCCTTCATGGCCAACGGCTTCTTCAAGGAAGGGCAGGCGGCGCGGCTGGGGGCGATGCTCGAAGAGACGGGCCGGCAGGGCCTTTTCCGCGTCGTCATGATCCATCATCCGCCGCTGCGCGGGGCGGTGTCGCCGCAAAAGCGCCTGTTCGGCATTTCCCGCTTCCAGAAGACGCTGGCCCGCCACGGTGCCGAACTGGTGCTGCACGGCCATTCGCACCTGCCGACATTGGGCTGGTTGGGCAAGCGTGGCGTGCGCATTCCGGTCGTAGGTGTCGCCGCCGCCGGGCAGGCGCCGGGTGGCCGGCATCCGGCCTCGCAATACAACCTCTTCGAGATCGACGGATCGCCGGACGCCTGGCGTATCCGGCTGACACGGCGCGGCCTTTCGGGACCTGCGCTGCCGCCGGCCGATCTCGAGACGGTTGAACTCGGCGTCGAGCCTGAGGCCGTCAGAAGCTGACCTTGATCGCCGACAGCCGGTCCCAGAACAGGAGGGCTGCAAGCGCCAGTCCGACAAGGGCGCCGGCCGTAACAACGCCGAGGGTGGAGAAGACGGTCGGCCAGAAGCCGGCGTTCCCCTGGCCGGCCAGTTGCATCGGCGGCTCGGCCTCGGTGACCGTCGGTCGCGAGAGACCAGCCGCCGGTTCGGCGCCGCCTTCCATCAGCCGCTCGCGCTCCACCACGCGTTCGGCGACATAGCGCGTCACATGGTCGGCAACTGTCTTCATGTCGGCCGATTCGGCCAGCACCACGCGGCCGATGCGGGTATCCTTGAGGAAACGGTAGGTGCGGCGGTCGCGGCCCATGGCGACATGGGTGACGGCGTCGATCCACAAACGCGGCTGCAAGCCGGAGGAGACGGCGAAATCGAAACTGTCGTTGTCGGCCGGCACGTCAGCGAAGACCGGCGCCAGTTCGGCGGCGAGCAGGTCGAGGCGCATGCGGTGGGCCTCGCGCAGGTCGACCACCACGTCGTCGCGGTCGGCAAGAGCGTTCTTCACCTCGCGCACGGCGTCGGAAAGCTTTCGCGACGGATCGATGGGGGTCACATTCTCGCCTGCGTCCTGCATCGGGCTGCCTCGCGGTTCGGTTAACGGAGAGTTAACACAGAAGCGCGGCCAATGCACTCTTCATGGCGGTCAAGGCGCGGTTTGCAACAGGTCCGAGCGGATCGCCTCGACGACGGCTTGCGGTGCCTCCTCGATCAGCATGTGGCCGGCGCGCGGCAGCCGGCGGACAGCGAAGGCGGCCGGAAGCCGGTCCGCCTGCGCGGCGGGAAGGACCGGATCGTCCGTTCCCCACAACACCTGCACCGGCATGGCGAGCGAAGCGAGAAGATCTGCCGGGATGACGCCCTGGCGCCCGTCGCGGGTGATCGCCGCCGCGATCTCCGCCAGCCTGCCGGTCTGGCCCGGCACGCCGCGCATCGCCAGCAAGGCCTCGATGGTCGCGGCAGGGGACTTGGCGTCCGGCCCGGACATGGCGGCGAGGCACGCGGCCAGGTCTTCGGCGCTGTCGGCGAGGGCGTAGCGGGCGAGCAGTGGGGCGTCGATCTCCGGACCGACGCCGCCCGGTGCCAGCAAGGTCAGCGAGGCGACGTGCCCGGGCGCCGCCAGCGCCGTCAGCATGGCGACCGCGCCGCCCATCGAGTGGCCGACGAGATGGACGTGGGGCAGGCCGCGCGCGGCGATATCCGCCGCGATGGCCTGCGCCGCCTTGCGTGGAGAACCGGCATCGGGGATTTCGAGCGAGGCGCCATGGCCCGGAAGGTCGTAGGCGAGGATGCGTGCCGTTCCGGCAAGATCGGCGGCGATGTCGTCCCACACGCGATGACAGGCGCCGAAGCCGTGCAGCAGGGCGATCGTGCGGCTGCCGGTGCCGCGGTCGGATGCGAAAAGCGATACCGTCATGGATGGTCAGGGTCGCTGACAGGAGAGGGCGGATGCCTCAAGAGGCGCCTCCGAGCCCTGCTGACCGCAGGGCATCCACCAGCCGGTCGGTCAGGTCCGCGGGATATTTGCGCTGGATGAAGGTCCTGCGCGGGTTGGCGACGAATTTGGGATAATCCTTCGTCAGTTCGGCCATGATCGTGCGCTTGGCTTTGTCGTCGCCGGCGGCGTCGGCGACGATGAGCCGCGCGGCGAGATAGTGCGACTTGGTGGACGCGCTGGTCAGCGCCTCGGCGGCATCGCCGGCGCGCCGCATGTCGCCCTGCATGAAGGCGCCGACGAACAGGCCGAAATCCCACCATGACGGATGGCTGCTGGAAGCTTCGACCGCGCGGCTGACGATCGGCGTGCCTTCGCGATAGCGGCCGGCGAAAATCAGCGCATAGCCGTAGGACGCGGCCATCGACAGGTCGTAGGTGTTGAGCTCGTAGGCCTTGCGCATCCAGCGGATCGACTCGTCGGTCTTGCCCAACCGGGCATTGACGTAGCCGTAGATCCGGTGCGCGTCGGGGCTGGTGGCTCCGTTCTGCACCGCCTTGTGCGCCAGAACCATTGCCTGCTCGAGGGTGGCGTTCGGCGGATAGAGGTAGCGGTCGGTCACCGTCTCGACATGCAGCGAGGCCAGTTCCGCATAGACCAGCGAGGATTTCGCGTTCTGGTCGGCGAGCGCCTGCAGGCAGCGATAGGCCGCCTCGTGCGTTTCCTCGTTCTGGTCGAGATAATAGTCCTCGTTGAGCAGCAGGCAGCGCACCAGCCCGGTCTGCGCGCCGCTTTCCTCGATGGCCGTGTAGATGGTGCCGGAGGCCGGAGCGGTGGTGCTCAGCAAGTCGGCGATGCGGTCCTCGACCACGGCGGGAGCGGCATCGGCCCGGCTCAGCTTTCGCGACAGCAGGACGCGGTCGGTCGCGACGTTCTGCAATTCGATGGTGACGCCGCCCGCCTCCGGGCCGGGCAGCAACTCGTAGACGAAGCTGGTGGCGTCGGCCGAACGGTCGCGGTCGGCGCTGACGTCTCGGCCGATGAACTTGATCGTCTCGAAGCTCGTCAGGCCGGCGCGCAGGGCGGCGGCGACCCTGTCCGCTTCCGTTCCGCCCGCCTTCACGGCGAGGTAGACGGTGGGCAGGGCCTCCATGGCGGACGCCGCCCTGATGCTCGCTGTGGCATCCGAAGCCTCGGCTTCCGCCGCCGTCGTATCGGAGAGAAAACTGCCCTGCCGCACGATCAGCACGCCGAGCATGCCGATGACCAGCACGATGGCGAGCCAGATGAACTGGATCTGGCGCATCAGAAGCGGCGAGGTCTGCTGCATGGCTGCGGCACCGGCAGGCACCGGCAGAGGGGTCGTCAGGGTACCGGGTGCGTCCCGGGAGGAATCGGCCTGCGGCGGGCAGGAGCGATCCGCCCTTGGCTCATAGACCGGAACGTAGGAACCGCGCGGGACGGTGATGCGGAAAGCGTCGCCGGCGCCTTCGGTTTCGGAATATAGCTGCAACAGATCGCGCAGGCGTCCCGCCTGCACCCGCACGACCGCATCCGTCGCGGAATCGAAATCGGCGTCCTTGCCGAAGACGTCGACGGCTATGGCAAAGCCCTTGAGCCGGTCGGCTTCACCGGCCTGCTCGCGTTCGACCAGATACCGCAAAAGGTCGCGCGCACGCTCGGAGCGTGCGAACGTTTCGCTGGCAAGCACCCGTTCCAGCGTCTCGCGCACTGCGGGGGCAGCAGGCGTGGAATGCCGCAAGTGTCGGACCTCTCCAGTCGGCACAGAGGGAGTCCAATCTTATATAGCGCCAGCCCCGGGCGACAAGCGTTTTACCATGCGAAACGCCTGTTTCCCCCGGCCGAAAAGTTCCGGCCGGAGGACGATTTCGGGAAGCGGTCGATTCTTAACGGCTTTGTCCAACAATCCGGTTTGCCGCCGACACCACGGCTTCCAGCGATGCGGCGGAAATGTTGGTGTTGATGCCGGCGCCGAACAGTTTGCCGCCAGGGTGCTCCATCTCGACATAGGCGATGGCCGAGGCGTTGGAGCCGCGCTGCATCGAATGCTCGGAATAGTCGAGCACCGACATCGCCACGCCGACATGCTTGGACAGCGCGTCGACAAAGCCGTCGATCGGGCCGGTGCCGGTGCCCGAGATCGTCACCTCCCTGCCGTCGTCGAGGATCGTCGCCTCGACAACGCGGCGGCCTTTGACCTCCGTATCGGGATAGGTGCGGTGCTCGATGTATTTCAGCCGCGCGCCGGGCTGCTCGACATAGGTCTCGAGGAACTGCTGGTAGATGCGCTTGACCGGCACCTCCTTGCCCTCGGCGTCGGTGATGGCCTGGATCGCCTGGCTGAACTCCACCTGCAGGCCGCGCGGCAGGTTGAGCCCGTAGTCGGCTTGCAGCACATAGGCGATGCCGCCCTTGCCGGACTGCGAGTTGATGCGGATGATCGCCTCGTAGGAGCGGCCGACGTCGGCGGGATCGATCGGCAGGTAGGGAACCTCCCACAATTCCTTGTTGGCCTTCTTGAGCGCCTTCATGCCCTTGTTGATGGCGTCCTGGTGCGAGCCGGAAAAGGCCGTGTAGACCAGTTCGCCGACATAGGGGTGGCGTTCGGGGATCTTCAGCTGGTTGGAATATTCGTAGACGTCCTTCATCCGGGTGATGTCGGAGCAGTCGAGCATCGGGTCGACGCCCTGCGTGTACATGTTGAGCGCCAGCGTGACGATGTCGACGTTGCCGGTGCGCTCGCCATTGCCGAACAGCGTGCCCTCGACGCGGTCGGCGCCGGCCATCAGGCCGAGTTCGGTTGTGGCGATGCCGGTGCCGCGGTCGTTGTGCGGATGCAGCGAGACGATGACGGAGTCGCGCCTGTCGAGGTTGCGGCACATCCACTCGATGCGGTCGGCATAGGTGTTGGGCGTCGCCATCTCGACGGTCGAAGGCAGGTTGAGGATCAACTTGTTGTCGGGCGTCGGCCGCACGATCTCGGTCACCGCGTTGCAGATTTCCAGCGCCACCTCGAGTTCGGTGCCGGTGAAGCTTTCCGGCGAATACTGGAAGCGGTAGCCGCGATGTCCAGGTTCCTTGGCTGCTTTCGCGGCCATGTCGGTGATCATCTTCGCCGCATCGGTGGCGATCTTCTTGATGCCGCCGACGTCCTTCTCGAACACGACGCGGCGCTGCAACTCGCTGGTGGAGTTGTAGAAATGGACGATCGGGGTCTTGGCGCCCTGAAGCGACTCGAAGGTTCGCGTGATCAACTCCGGCCGACACTGGACGAGCACCTGCAAGTCCACGTCGTCAGGCACATTGCCCTCCTCGATGCACCAGCGGGTGAAGTCGAAATCGGTCTGGGAAGCCGAGGGGAATCCGACCTCGATTTCGCGAAAACCCATGTCGAGCAGCAACTGGAACATGCGCGCCTTGCGCTCGTGCCCCATCGGGTCGATCAGCGCCTGGTTGCCGTCGCGCAGGTCGACCGAGCACCAGATCGGCGCCTTGTCGATCACCTTGTCGGGCCAGGTGCGGTCCCGGAGGCCGACGGTGGGGTAGGGGGCATATTTGCGGGCGGCGTCCGGCATGCCCTTGGCCGCCGATTGCGTATCGGCGTGGATTTCCTGTCGTGCGTTCATCGTCTTGTTCTCCCGGCTGCCTGCCGGACCGGCCACGAGGCCGTCGCGGGTGACAGGCATTGCCTTATCGGATTGTGGTTCGCTGGTTACGATTTGCCAAGGAGCATGGGTGCCGTGCGGCGAAACGACCGCCGGGCGCTCCTTCAGCGAGCCCGGCGATCGCCGATAAGGCCGAGAAGCAGAAGGGGCGCGGAAAGCGCGCGCAGGGTCTCGCCGGCGAAACCGGTCGGACGGTGTGCTGCGGTGCGGCGCGTGATCATGGCGGCCCTCTTACAGGAGGGATCGGCGGGAGGCAAGCGTTTGCCGGGCGCTCGAAACCCTTTCCCGGTTCGCGCAAATGCGCCACACTCGCGAACGCGCCGATCGTTCAGGGGGATGCCCATGAATTTCGTGTTCTTCTCGCCGCATTTTCCGGCCACCGGCGCCGAATTCTGCGACCGGCTGAGGAAGGCGGGCGCCACGGTGCTCGGCATCGGCGACGCGCCGTACGACTCGCTCTCCGGCAAGCTCAAGGACGCGCTGGCGGAATATTACCGCATCGCCGACATGGAGGACTACGACCGGACTTTTCGCGCGATGGGGCATTTCATCCACCAATGGGGCCGCGTGGACCGCTTCGAATCCCTCAACGAGCACTGGCTGGACCTCGAGGCCGGCATCCGCACCGACTTCAACATCGAGGGCATCCGCCTCGACTACGTGCAGAACATCAAGAAGAAGAGCCGCATGCGCGCTGCCTTCCGCAAGGCGGGCGTCAACGTCATCGCGCAGCGCAAGACGTCTGAGCGCTCCGGTGCGATGGAGTTCATCCGCAAGACCGGCTACCCGGTGGTGGTCAAGCCGGACTCCGGCGCGGGCGCGGCGCATACCTACAAGATCTCCAACGCCGCCGAACTGGACGAGTTCTTCCGCATCAAGCCGCCCGGCATGAGCTTCGTCATGGAGGAGTTCATCGACGGGCTGGTCGTCACCTATGACGGGCTGGTGGACCGCGACGGCGAGATCGTCTTCGCCGCCTCTACGAAGTACGACGACTCGATCATGGACGTCGTCAACAAGAACAAGCACATGAGCTACACCTGCCGGCCCGAAATGCCGCCGGAGGTGGAGGAGGCGGGCAGGAAGATCGTCAAGGCTTTTGCCCTGAAGGAGCGCTTCTTCCACATCGAGCTGTTCGAGACGAAGGACGGCCGTATCGTCGCGCTGGAGGTCAACATCCGCCCGCCGGGAGCATGGATGACGGACGCCATCAACTATTCCTTCGACATCGACATCTATGCCGAGTGGGCGAACATGGTGGTGAAGAACGCCACCTGCGGGCCGCATAAGGGCAGGTACTTCACCGCTTATGCCAGCCGCAAGGATCATATCGCCTATTTGCACGACCACGCCGACGTGCTAGCCGCGCACGCCGACAAGATCATGCGCCACAACGCGATCGAGCCGGTCTTCAGCCGGGCCATGGGCAACTACGCCTACCAGATGCGGTCGACCGACCCGCAGGCGCTGAAGGACGCTGTCGCCTATATCCACGCCCTCAAGGGTTGAACCGATGGACATCTCCTACCACAGGCATTTCAGCCGCAGCCTCGGCCGCGACATGGAATACAAGCGCTACGGCCATGCGGGGCGGCCGGTGGTGGTGTTTCCGACCTCGCAGGGGCGGTTCTACCAGTTCGAGGATTCCGGCGGCGCCGGCGCACTGGCCGAATTCGTCGATACCGGCCGCATCCAGCTTTTCACCGTCGATGGCGTCGATTCCGAAAGCTTCTTCGACAAGGGCGGCGACGTCCGGCAGCGGATCGGCCGGCATGAAGCCTATTTCGCCTATGTGCGCGAGGAGGCGCTGCCGGTCTTCGCGGCCACCGCGGCGGGCGCCAATGGCGGGCGCATGCTGAAGCCGCTGATGACGGGCTGTTCCATGGGCGGCTTCCATTCGTCCAACTTCACCTTCCGCTTTCCCGAACTGGTCTGCGGCGTGATCTCGCTGTCGGGCGTCTATTCGACGCGCGGTTTCCTCGGCGATACGCTGGAGGGCGCGGTCTACTACAATTCGCCGCTCGACTACCTGCCGGGCATCGAGGGGGCGATCCTCGATCGCATCCGGGCGCTGCGCATGGTGTTCTGCTGCGGGCAGGGGAAATGGGAAGAGCCCATGCTGGTCGAGACCCGCGCCCTGGAAAAGGTGCTGCAGGCCAAGCGTATCCCGGCCTGGGTCGATTACTGGGGCGGCGACGTCGACCACGACTGGCCGTGGTGGCACAAGCAGCTTGCCTATTTCTTCGGCCGCTGGCTGGACGAGGACCTGAAGCAGCGGCTGGACTGACAAGAACGTCCCTCCGAAGGAGGGCGCCCGTCTTTCATTTCGCCGTCAGCACGACCGATTCCGCCGATCTCTCGGCCGGACCATGATGGACCGCCTCGACGTTGTTTCCGTCGGGATCGAGCAGGAAGGCGCCGTAGTAGCCGGGATGATAGCGGCGTTCGCCCGGCGCCCCGTTGTCGCGGCCGCCGGCTTCCAGCCCGGCAGCGTGGAAGCGGGCCACCGTCTCCCGGTCCGGCGTCTGGAAAGCCAGATGCACGCGCGACGTATAGTCGTTAGCGGCATCGATCCACAGCTCGTCGGCGCTGAAGAAGGTTTCTCCTTCGTGGATCGCGTCGCGGCGTCCGATGGCGGTGAGCACGGCGCGATAGAAGCGCTTGCTCGCCCCGAGATCGCGGGCGCGCAGATGGATATGGTCGATCAGGCGGCCTCGGTGGAATTGCATGACGGTTCCTCCGGTTGATGGGCGGGTGCCATTCCTACCGGTCAATCCGCTCGCAGGAAATCGGTCCGGCTCTCTCTGCTGACATCCGGAGACGGTAGCCCGTCCGATTATTTTACCCGGGTAATATTGACGCCGTGCAACCCACGGTGCATAAGCCAGCGCCTTGCGGTAGCCTGCCGGGGTGCCGAATCCTCCGACACGGGGCCGACCTGCCATGAACGAGACAAAACGCGGCCGCTCCCGCGACCTCACATCCGGTCCGATCGCCAGCACGCTGCTCATTTTCGCGCTGCCGGTGCTGGGCGCGAATGTGCTGCAATCGCTCAACGGCTCGGTCAATTCCATCTGGGTCGGCCGTTTCCTTGGCGAGGCGGCGCTGGCGGCGACCTCCAACGCGAACCTGGTGCTGTTCCTCATCCTCGGTACTGTCTTCGGCATCGGCATGGCGGCGACCATCCTGGTGGCGCAGTCGGTCGGCGCCCGCGACTGGGCGCATGCACGACGCATCGTCGGCACCAGCGCCACCTTCTTCTTCGCCATTTCGGCGCTGTTCGCCGTGTGCGGCTGGATCTGGGTGGACGGCATCCTTGGCCTGCTCGGCACGCCTGCGGACGCGCTGCCGCTGGCCCGTTCCTACCTGCGCATTCTCTTTATCGCCGTACCGGCGGCGAACCTGCTCTCCTTCCTCATGACGGTGCTGCGCGGCGCCGGCGATTCGCGCACGCCCTTCTATTTCATGCTGATGGCAGTGGCGTTCGACATCGCCCTCAATCCGCTGCTGATCGCCGGCATCGGTCCGTTTCCGCAACTCGGCATCGCCGGCTCGGCCGCCTCGACGCTGATCGGCCAGGTGGTGAGCGTGGCGGCGCTGCTCGTTCTTCTCTACGCGCGCAAGCATCCGCTGACGCTCGCCGGCGCCGATCTCGCGTTGTTGCGGCCCGACCCGAAGCTGCTCAGGATCGTCGTCGCCAAGGGCGTGCCGATGGGCCTGCAGATGATCGTCATCTCGGTGGCGGCGCTCACCATCATGGGGCTGGTCAACAGCTACGGCTCGCGGGTGACGGCCGCCTACGGCATTGCCGCGCAGTTGTGGACCTATGTGCAGATGCCGGCGCTGGCCATCGGCGCCGCCGTCTCCTCGATGGCGGCGCAGAATGTCGGGGCGCGGCGCTGGGACCGCATCGACCGCATCACGCTAGCAGGCGTCGGCTTCAACATGGTGCTGACGGGCGTGCTGGTGGCAGTGCTCTATCTGTTCGACCGGCCGGTGCTCGGCCTGTTCCTGGCGCAGGACACCGCCGCCATCGACATCGCCGAGCATGTCAACGACATGGCCTCATGGTCGTTCGTGCTGTTCGGTATCACCATCGTTCTGTTCGCCACGGTGCGGGCCACCGGAGCGGTGATGCCGCCGCTCATCATCCTGGTCTTCTCGGTGCTCCTGGTGCGCACCGGCTTTGCCTACTGGATGCGCGATGTCATAGGGCAGGATGCGCTGTGGTGGAGTTTTCCGGCCGGCTCGATCTGCTCGCTGCTGCTCGGCCTCGCCTATTACCGCTTCGGCGGCTGGCGCTCCATGCATATGATCGAGCAGGAGCGTCCGGCGGCCGGAGAGGCGCCGGATACCGGGCTCGGCGTGCCGCGCGAGCGGGCCGGGCTCGGCCTCGATGCGCCCGAAGACACTACTCCCTGACCGTCCGCGCGATCAGCCGGGCTATGCTTGGACCCAGTACGAGCACGATCAGGAAGCGCACCGTCTGCAAGGCCATGACGAAGGAGATGTCGACGTTGTCGGCGGCGGCGGCGATGATGGCGATGGAATCCATGCCGCCCGGACTGGTGGCGAGATAGGCCGTCAGTGGGTCGATGCCGAGCGTGCGGCTGATCAGCCAGGCGACGCCGCCGCATATCGCGATCAGCACGAGGATGGCGGCGACGATCTGCGGCAGCGCCCGTGTCGCGTGGCGAAGGATAGGCATGGTGAAGTTCAGGCCGATCGCCCAGCCGACAGCCGCGTAGCTGACGGCCAGCAGCCATTGCGGCAGCTGAAAGTCTATGCCGGCACCGAGGTGCAGCACCGTGCCGAGGATCATGGTGCCGAGGAAATAGGGCGACGGCAGCTTGAGCAGACGTCCCGCGCCGGCGCCGACCAGCGCGATCAACAGCGTCGCGGCGAAGGGTTTCGGGTCGATTGCGGGGAACCAGACGGTCGCAGGCACCTCGACGCCGGAGGTGTCCACCCACAGGCGCGCAAGGATGGCTGCGGCCATCGAGACGAAGATGACACGCAGGTACTGCATGAAGGCGACCAGCCGCTGGTCCGCCCCGAAGGCGCCGGCCATCAGTACCATCGCGGTGGCGGCGCCCGGCGAGGAGCCCCAGACGGCGGTGGTGCCGGGCAGGATGCGCCAGCGGCTGATCAGCCAGCCGAGCAGGCTGGAGGCGACCAGCGTGGCGGCGACCGCGCCGAGGATGAGCGGCCAGTCGGCTACGAAGGTCGGGAAGATGCCGGGAGAGATCGAAGCCGCGACGAGGCAGCCGACAATCGCCTGCGCGGCACCGAAGGCAAGGCGTGGCACCCGAACGGTGGCGCCGTTGATGCCGGCCACGATGCCGGCCAGCATCGGCCCGATCAAAAGCGCGGCCGGCAGGGCCGCCGCTTCCAGCGAGCCCGCGCCGAGCAGCGACAGGACGAGGATGACCAGCCATTGGGTGGCCGGCGCGCGCGCGGTGAGACGGCCGGGCGCCGGCGCTTGCGAAATGCCATCCATTGCGGCGGGTCAACCCGCCGGCATGCTTACGCCGCTGACCGGCTCCGTCTCGATCTGGATGTCGAATCCGGTGACCAGCGGTCTGGCCCGGGCAATCGCCGCCTGCACCTCGGGCAGGGTCAGCGACGCCTTGTGGCTTTCGGCGTCGGTCCACACTTCGGTGATCCAGATGGCGGTGGTGTCGGCGGGGTCGCGGGCGACGATGTAGCTCAGGCAGCCCGGCAAACCGGTCGTCGCTTCGCGGAGGATGGCGAGCACTTCGTCCCGCTTGCCGGTCGCCGCACGCATCTTTCCGATCAGGCCATACATACGCGCCTCCCTTGTCCTGGCGGCCGACCGCGCCGCCGAGGCCGGACGGGTCCGATTCTGCTAGTTTAGAGCATGATCGGATTCCGGCAACGTGTGGTGACGGCGTACGTCGTTCAAGGCCGCAGATAGGCGTAGCCTTCTCTCTGCAACTCAGCCAGCCTGACGACGCCGCCCTGCTCGGCGCTGACGAAGCCGTCGAGCAGGTCGGCGAGCGCGATATCCATGCCGTGCATGGTGTTGGCGCAGGCCTGCGGGGCGAGCCCGTCCTTCACCAGGCCGGCGAAACGGCTGGCGACGGCGGCGGAAGCGCCGGCGGTACGGAAAGCGGCCAATGCTGGTCCATGCACCACCAGCACGATCTCGACGTTGCCGCCGGTGCCGTCATAGTGGTTCCTGACGTTGCCGAGCACGAAGGCGACCTTGTCGGCGTCGCTGAGATGATAGGCGACCCTTTGCCTTGCGGGGCTTCGCTGCGCGACCGCATTTGCTTGGCCGAGGCCTAAAAGCGCGCCGGCCGAGGCAAACAGTCCGCGGAACATGTCTCGGCGCAGCATGGCGTTTCCCCTCCCGGCCGGCGGACGCATGGCCATCACGGCGATCCTAGCATAAAATCGCCGCATCCTGTTGCGGCGGAGGCGTGCATGGCAGCGGTGAGGGGACTGGCGGGCATCGGGGCCGGCGCGGCGTTGTGGCTGGCTCTGGCGGCATCCGCCTCGGGCCAGCAAAGCGGTAAGGCGTCCGACTGGCAGGCGCTCGAGGCTGGCGGCGCGGAAGCCTGCTTCGGCCGCGTCTATGACAAGGCCCATCTGAAGGCGCATCCGAACCAGAAGGTGCAGCGCATCTTCTTCTATCGCGGCGGCGATCCGGTCAGCCATCCGAACGAGGAGCCGAGTTCCGGTTCCAGCTACGACAGCTATCTGACGACGACGGAGCGCGGGGCGAAGAAGCCCGATTGGGTCGGCGCCTGGTGCAGGGCGGGCGTCGACGAGGACGGCAATCCCCAGGGCATCCATTGCGGCATGGAATGCGACCGCACGCTCGCCTCGCTCCGGTTCGACACCAAAGGCCGGCTGGTCGTGGAGAAATTGGACCGTTACGTCTATCTCGATCCTTCCGAGACGGCGGAACTCGAAGAGGAGCAATACGAGAAGCTGGCGCTGGGCACCGACGACGACGGCTTCGCGCTCGAGCGCCGCCCGGCGGCCGAATGCAAGGCCGAGTTCGCCAAGGTCGATCCGATCGACCCGGCGCTCGGTGATCCGCTCAGGCTGCGGCTGAAGCCGGATCAGCCCTTCTGCTATGGCCGCGACTACACCGCCGCACATCTCGCCTCGAACCCGGAACAGGTGACGAAGACCATCCGGGTCTTCCGCGGCCCGTCCGAACTGGCGTCCTATGCGGCAGCCGGCCGCGACCTCGACAACTGGCCGAACGGCGCCGACATCATGGTCTCGGTCGCCACGCGCAAGGCGTCCGGCACGTCGATGCAGAGCTATTCCTGCGATGGCGAAGGCGACCAGTGGCGCTGCGTGGCGACGACGAAGACCAGCGACGCCGATTGCGGCATTTCCTCGCGTGAAATCTATCTGAGGCGCGGCGCCAAGGGTACGATGATGCTGTCCAACCCGGCCAACGGCCTGCCGCTGATCGACCTATGCTCCGCCGAGGCGGCGGAAGCGACGGCTTCCGACGACAGAATCTACCGGCTCGAGCCGATGCAACCGGCCGAGTGCGGATTGTGAAGCAGTCTCGTTCTACGCGAACGGTACGGCGGCGGTGCCTTTCGGCAGTTTCGCCTCGTCGTCGGGTTCGACGTGGATGGTGATGCGCACCGAGGGGATTTCAGCCTTCAGCGCGTCCTCGATGCGGTCGCAGATGACGTGGCTTTCGCGCACCGGCATGTCGCCGTCGACGATCAGGTGGAACTCGATGAAGGTAGCGCGGCCGGCGATGCGGGTCTTGAGGTCATGCACCTCGATGGCGCCCTTGGAATTGGTCGAGATGATATCGCGAATGCGCATGTTGTCGTGCAGGTCGACGGCGCGGTCCATCAGGCCATTCAGCGATGCGCCGATGACGTGCCAGCCCTGCCACAGGATGTTCAGGGCGACGATGACGGCCAGCGCCGGGTCGAGGATACGCCAGCCCGTCATCACCGCGCCGACGAGGCCGATGAAGACGCCGACCGAGGTGATGACGTCGGTCATGATGTGCTGGCCGTCGGCGACGAGGGCGGGCGAACGCGCGTTCCGGCCGGCGCGGATCAGCGTCCACGCCCAGGCCGCGTTGATGACGGTGGCGACGCCGTTGACGGCCAGGCCCTCCCAGGGCTGCTCCAGCGGCGCCGTATTGCGCCAAGTGCGCCAGACCTCGCTGAGGATCAGCAGGGCGGCCACGACGATCAGCACGCCCTCCAGTACGGCGGAGAAGTATTCCGCCTTGTGGTGGCCGAAGGGATGGTCCTCGTCGGCGGGCTTCTGGCTCACCCGGATGGCCCAGAAGGCGGCTGCGGCGGCGATCACGTTGACGGTGGATTCCAGCGCATCCGAATAGAGCGCGACCGAACCGGTGATCCACCACGCCACCGCCTTCAGGCCGAGCACGACGAAGGCGACGACGATCGACCAGAACGCGAGGGCGGCGATGCGCCGCTTCGCCGCTGCTCCTGCCAGGGGTATCGTCGCAGCCATGTCGGTCACTATGCCGCTTTTTCCTTCGCCTTGCGCGACAGGTGCGCCACCACGTTCTCGATCATGCGCATGCCGGCGTCGCCGCCCAGCGTCATGATCGATTCGGGATGGAATTGCACGGCGGCGACCGGTTCCTTGCGATGCTCGAAGGCCATGATGGTGCCGTCCTCGCTTTCCGCCGTCACTTCGAAGTCCGCCGGCAGCTTTGCCGGATCGGCGAAGATCGAATGATAGCGGCCGACGGTGACTTCCTTCGGCAGGCCGGAAAAGACGATGCCCGGCTTCGAGATCTTGATGCGCGAGGGCTTGCCGTGCATCGGCACGGCAAGCTGGCGCAACTCGCCGCCATAGGCTTCTGCCAGCGCCTGCAGGCCGAGGCAGACGCCGAAGATCGGCAACCGGCGCTCGCGCGCTTTCCTGATGGTGGCTGCGGTATCGAAATCCTTCGGCGTGCCGGGACCGGGAGAAAGCACGACAAGGTCGGGCTTCAGCCGGTCGAACAGGTCTTCCGGCACCGGCGAACGCACGGTGGAGACGTTGGCGCCGGTCTGGCGGAAGTAGTTGGCGAGCGTATGGACGAAGCTGTCCTCGTGGTCGACCAGCAGGACGGTGACGCCTTCGCCGACGCGCGCTGTGGCGCGCTCGGTAGTGGCGGCGTTGCCGGCTTTGGCGTCGCGGATGGCGGCAAGCATGGCGGATGCCTTCAGTTCGGTTTCGGCTTCCTCGTCCTCGGGGACGGAATCGAAGAGCAGCGTCGCGCCGGCGCGCACCTCGGCTATGCCGTCCTTGATGCGGATGGTGCGCAGCGTCAAGCCGGTATTCAGGTCGCCGTTGAAATGCACCATGCCGATGGCGCCGCCGTACCAGGCGCGCGGGCTCTTCTCGTTGTTCTCGATGAAGCGCATCGCCCACAGTTTCGGCGCGCCGGTGACAGTGACGGCCCAGGCATGGGTGAGGAAGGCGTCGAAGGCGTCCATGCCTTCGCGCAGCCGGCCCTCGATGTGGTCGACGGTGTGGATGAGGCGCGAATACATCTCGATCTGGCGGCGGCCGATGACGCGCACGGAGCCCGGCTCGCAAACCCGGCTCTTGTCGTTGCGGTCGACGTCCGAGCACATGGTGAGCTCGCTCTCGTCCTTCTTGGAGTTGAGCAGTTTCAGGATCTGCTCGTGATCCGAGATGGCGTCGTCGCCGCGCTTGATGGTGCCGGAGATCGGGCAGGTCTCGACGCGGCGACCGTTGACGCGCACGAACATCTCCGGCGAAGCGCCGACCAGGTATTCGTTCTCGCCGAGGTTGATGAAGAAGGAATAGGGCGAGGGATTGATGGTCTTCAGCCGCCGCGAAATGGCAGACGGTTCCGTCTCGCAGCGCTCGTAGAACATCTGGCCGGGCACGACTTCGAACAGGTCGCCGCGCTTGAAGCTGTCGAAGGCGCGCCGGACCAGATTGGCGTATTCGCCCGGCTCATGGTCGCCGCGCGGCGGGATGCGGTCGGACGGTTTGAACGGCTGGACAGCGCCGTCGCGCGGCAGGCCGGTTGTGGAAAAATCCTCGCCGGAATAGTCGTAGCGGTCGGTCCAGGCCTTCGCCGAATAGTGGTCGACGACGAGGATCTCGTCGGGCAGGTAAAGCACCAGGTCGCGCTGGCTCTCGGCCCGCTTGAGCTTGTAGGCGACCGGATCGAACTGGAAGGCGAGGTCGTAGCCGAAGGCGCCGTAAAGGCCGAGATTGGCGTCCTGATCGGTGTGGAACAGGGCGGTTACGGCACGCAGCACGGTAAAGACGGAAGGCGCGCGGCTGCGCTCCTCCTCGGCGTAGACATGGCCGGGCTCAGCGACCGTCAGCGCCAGCAATCGCTTCGTCGCATCGGTAAAGCCGACGGCCTTTTCCTTGCGCAGCACGCGCTCTATGGCGGGCAGCATGACCTCGCCGCGCCTGTTCAGCGCCTCGATCTTCATTGCGCGGCCGCGCGCCGAAATCACCAGCGGCGGATCGATGATGGCGGTGTCCCAGCGGGTGTAGCGGCCGGGATATTCGTAGTTGGAGGAAAAGACCGCGCCGCGCCGCGCATTGAGGCCTTCGAGATAGGCGTCGATGGCGCCGGCATAGGGTTTTTCGTGGCGTTCGCGGGTGATCGCGATGCCGCCGGCCGTGACGAATCGCTCACCGCCGTTTTCCAGGATTTCCACCGTCATTGCCGTCTCCTTGTTCCGCCGTGGAGGTCCGGAGGCGATTCTGGAAACAAAAAGGCCGCCGGACTTCTCCTGCGGCCATCCCTGATTTTCACGCGCATGCGTTCGGCGGCCGCTGTCAGCAGGCCCACCACCAGATCGAGTTGATCGAACGAATGCTCATGGGTTTTCCTTAGCGGCGAACGCAGGGCAGGGCAAGAGATTTGATACGGGGCTGGCGGCTCCCTCCCCCTTGAGGGGAAGGTGGCACGCCGTAGGCCTGCCGGGAGGGTCGCCGCGGCAGTGCGCCAACATTTGTTCTTAGGCTGGAGTGGTTGAGGTTACCCCTCCCGACCCGCTGCGCGGGCCACCCTCCCCTCAAGGGGAGGGAGCCGCCAGTGTCCTACGCCCGGATCTCCTGCCGCTGGAACGACACGTAGGCGATGGTGAACAGCACGATGAGAGCCGCGATCATGCCGGCGATCTGCGGCCAGACCAAAGCGAGGCTGGCCGACAGCGGCAAGGGCGCGCCCATCAGCGCCCCGCTCAGCTGCGAGGGAAAGAGCAGGCCGAGCGAGCGGGTGGCGGGGTTGAGCAGAGCAAGCGTCGCCTCGCCGTAAAGGACGTTCGGCGAAATGCGCGCCAGCCCCTGCTGTACGGCGATCTGGTGGACAGCCGTCATCGGATCGAGCAGGTCGACGGGCGCGACGGCGCCGGCGACCAGCGGCGTCAGCATCGGCCAGAACACGGTGAAGACCAGCCACAGTGTCAGCGCGCACAGCGCCGAGGTCGCGGGCGATTTCACCAGCGTCGAGAAGGCCATCGCCACGGCCAGCCACACGCCGGCATAGACGAAGGAAGCGAACAGGAAGGCCAGTCCGCGCGCGATCTCCTCGCCGCCCGGCGGCAGGCCGAGCGAGAGGATGCCGAGCCCGGTCACCAACAGCCACAGCGTCAGCAGGCAGATGGCGATGACGATCAGGCCGCCGAGGAATTTTCCCGTCAGCAGCGCGTCGCGGTAGATCGGTTGCGACAGCACGCGCGACAGCGTGCGGCGGCTGTATTCGCCGTTGATGGCGTCGAAGCCGAGCGCGATCGCCACCAGCGGGATGAGGAAGCCGAGGAAGGAGACGAAGGAGGGCAAGGGCTGCTGTGCGGTGGTGAACAGGCGCAGGAACAGGAACTGGTCCTCGCCGATGGTCGCCTTGATCTGGCCGATCGCGGCATAGACCGAGCCGATGGCGGTGAGGATCACCAGAAGCATCACCAGATGGATGCGGGCCGAATTCATATGGTCGGCGGCTTCCTTCAGCGCCACCGTCGACAGCCCGGCGAAGGGCGAGCCCTCACGCTGCCTGGTCATGGTCTTCTCCCTCGAAGAAACGCGCGTAGACCTCGTCGAGGCTGGACTGGCGGATGGTCATCCCGGAAAGCGCCCCTCCGGCCTGCACGGTGCGGTGGGCGATGTCGGCGCGCACGTCGGCATCGGCGTCGACGCGCCAGCGGCCGGCCCTCAGCGGCGTCACGGCGGCGATGTGGGGCGCGTCCTTCAGGACTGCCGCGAGGTCGATGCCGTCGGCCTCGACCTCGACCACATGCGTGCCGCCCAGCACGTCGGCGGTCAGGTCGGCCACCTTGCCGATCAGGCCGATGCGGCCACGGCTGAACAGGGCGACGCGGTCGCACAGCGACTGCATCATGGCCAGCAGATGCGAAGACAGCACGATGGTGACGCCGTCGGCGGCAAGTTCGCGGATGAGTTCCAGAAGTTCCTGAGTCGACTGCGGGTCCAGCCCGGAGGTCGGCTCGTCGAGGATGGCGATCTCGGAGCCCTTGGCCAGCACTTCGGCGAGGCCGAGCCGCTGGCGCATGCCGCGCGAATAGGTCGCCACACGCTTGCCGCGCACGTCGGAAAGCCGCACGCGCGCCAGTGCGTCGCTGATGCGCCTGTTGGCCTCGGCGGATGCAAGGCCGGCGAGCCGCGCCGAATAGGCAAGGTTCTCCTCGGCGCTCAGGTGATCGTAGAAGCCGATCTGGTCCGGCAGATAGCCGACGCGGCGCTTGACCGACAGCGGCTTGCGCAGGGGATCGAGCCCCAGCACGCGGATGGTGCCGGCGCTCGGTTCGGTGAGGCCGAGCAGGAGCAGGATCGTGGTGGTCTTGCCTGAGCCGTTCGGCCCGAGCAGGCCGAACACCTCCCCCTTGTTCACGGCAAGATCGATGCCGTCGACGGCGGTGAAGCGGCCGTAGCGCTTGGTCAGGCCGCCGGCTTCGATGACGGGGGCTTCGGCGGCGCTCATCTGCGGCCATACCTGGCGACGGCGAAGCCCAGCACCAGCACGGCGATGCCGATGACGGCCAGCCCGGTGACGCCCCACAGAGTCGAGGTGCGCACGGTGACGCGGAAATTGGCGCTGTCGGAAGCGCCCGGGCCGTTGGCGCGGACCGAGACCATGTAGTCGCCGGCGATGGCCTGCTGCGAAGGCGTCATGGAGACGGCGACGCTGGCGTCCTGACCCGGCTCGATGTCGTCCACCTTCTCGGGGTTGAAGGCGACCTTCCAGCCGGACGGCGGGCTGGCGGAGAGAGCGACGTCGCGTGCCGGCGCCGAGCCCGAATTCCGCAAGGTGAAGGTGAAGGTTCGCTCCTGCCCGGCGGTGGCGTCGCCGGAAAGCCTGCCTTCGGGGCCGGTGAGCGCGACGGTCGGGCGCCCGGTGATGTCGAGCATCAGCTTGGCGTTGGCCGAAATGTCGCCGGCGGCGGCCGCCACTTCGACCGGATATTGACCGGCCTGGGCGCTGTCGGGCGGTTGGACGGAAACTTTCAGCTCCTTCGATTCGCCGGCCTTCAGCGGCAGGCTGGTCAGTTCCTGCGAGCCGTAGCCTTCCTTGAAGGTGACCTGGAAACCGTCCGGTGCCTTGGAAAGCAGGTTGACGGTGGTGTCCTCCTGGCCGTCGTTCTTGACGTCCACCTGATAGTCGAAGGCGGATTTGGCGGTGCCGCGCAGCGCCGGCAGCTTCGGCTCCATGGTGAGCTTGGCGGGTTCGGTTTTCGTCAGCGTCAGCGATAGCGGCAGGCTGAGCGACTGGCCGTCGCCCTTGCCGGTCAGCGCGAAGGCGACGGGCTTGTCGGCGTTCGCATCGGCTGGCGGGGTGAGCTTCAGCGTCAGGTCGACCGTGGAATCGGCCGCCGCGATCGCCGCGCGCACCGGTTTGCCGCCGCCGTCGATCTCCCAGCTCCAGCCGGCCGGCAATCCGTCGAGACCGAGGTCGATGCGCTGCGGCGGCAGGCCGTGGTTGGAAAGGGTGACGTCGACGGAGATGCTCTTGCCCGCCTGGGCGGAAAAATCCGGGTAGCGCGTGGTCAGCCACAGGCCGGCGGGCGCCTGTTGGGCGGCCGCAGCGCCGGCCGACTGGGCCCATACCGGCGGTGCCGTTGCGAGGCCGAGCCCGATGGCGACGACGGTCGCGGCAAGCAATTTCGAAGGGGTATTTAAAGACGAACGAAAGCGTGCAGGAACCACGCGTGCCTCCCCGCATAAAGTTGAAATCACATTTGTTTGCAAAGCCTTGGCGACTTCGTGCCGGCGGAGGATGGACCGCTTTGTGGCACGAATGCGGCAAATTCCGTGCAAGCGTCATCCGCTCACGGAATTGTAAATCGCCGCGATTTCGCGTGAAGAAGCGCGTGTCGTCAGTCTTCCAGCGCGCCTGCGCGTGCGTCCGTGCTGCGCGCGCCGCCCAGCAGCTTCACCAGGTCGTCGCCGGCGCGGGTGATGCGGTGCGAGCGGCGGGTGAGGATGGTGCCGTCCTGCGGCGCGAACACCTCGGCATGGCCGCCCTGCTCGCCGGGGCGATGGACGACCGTCGCAAGGCGGTCGCCCTTCTTCACGCGGTCGCCCGGTTTGACGTCGTAGAGGACGGCGCCGGCCTGCGGCGCCGGCATCATGTCGATGTTTTCCAGCGGCGTGACCACGCCCTTGAAGGGGCCGGGCGCGGGCACGGACGGGTCGGCGACGACGCCGCGTGCCACCAGCAGGCGATAGAGGCCGGCGGCATCGCCTTCGGCTGTGGCGCGGTCGACATCGGCGACGCCGCGATATTCGACGGTTGTGACGACGACGCGGTCGAGCGGGCCGCCTGCCGCGAGATGCGGGTGGACGGAGGCCTCCTCGAAGGCGGCTCCGCTTTCGCCCTGCCACAGAAGCACGGCGGCCACGCCCATGGCTGCGGCACAGTCGGCCATGGCCGGCCAGAGTTCGGCCGGCACGTAGAGATAGGGCAGGCCTTCGTCGTCGCAGTGCAGGTCGAGCACGATATCGTGGCCGAGCGACAGCGAGAGCAGCCGCGCCTTCAGCTTCTGGTCGACGGTGGCGTGGGTGGTGTCCGGCAACAGGGCAGGGTCCGGCCGGTCCACCAGCGGAAAGTCGCGGTTGAAGTTGACGCGGGTGCCGGAATGGAAGCGGCCCTGGTGGTCGCCGAACTGGTATTGCGCGCGTCCGATCGGATTGGCCCATGGCACGATGGTCAGCGCACCCAGGATGCGCCCTTCGGCCTCGGCTTTGAGAAGCATCGGCATCAGCGCGTCGATGGCGACGGTGCCCGGCAGTTCGCCGGCATGCAGCGCGGCCTGCAGATAGGCGCGGGGAGCGGCCTTGTCCGAGCCCTCGAAACGAAGAACCGGAAATTCGTAGGCAACGCCTTCGGTGTCGCCTTCAATACGCTCGACGGACTTCTTCATCGCGGCCTCCTGTTCGGCGGGAAGCCTTGCCCGTTTGTGAGGCCGGTGTCGAGTGGTCCAAAGGCGGGCTTTCTGCTGACCGCCCACCGAGTGACGATTGCGGGAGGCGGCTGGCCGCCTCCCGCTGCGGCAAGTCAGTTCACGGCGGCGATGTTGCCGAGGCGCAGGAACAGCGTTTCGCCGGAGGAATCGTCGACGCCGTCATTGTCGGTGACGACGAAGGCGTTGCCTTCAGGGTCGATGGTGAAGCTTTCCACCTTGTCGAGGACATAGCCGCTGGCGGCGGCCTTCAGGTCGGGCAGCAGGTCGCGTACCAGCGTCTTTTCCACCAGCGGCAGGTCGCCGTCCAGCGGCGCCGGCCTGAAGGCGTCCATGGCCACCGCATAGAGCTTCTTGGTGCGGGCGAGGTTGCCGATCAGGTTGTCGCGCTCGATGATATAGAGCTTGCCGTCATGGGCGGCGATTTCCGACAGGCCCATCCAGCCGCCTTCCGGCTTGTCGAGCGGATAGCGTACCGCCGCCCATTGCTTCGATTTCGGCTTGTAGGCGAGCAGCTTGACCTGGCCCTTCGGGTCGTCCTTCCATTCGCGCTGTATCGCCATCACCAACGTGCGGTCGTCGCCGTCGCCTATGGCGGTGACGCCTTCCAGGCCGAATCGGGTTTGTCCTGCGAGTAATTCAACGGGTAAGCCGATCTCTTCCTTGATTGCGCCTTTGCCGTCGACATGCAGCAACGCATGCGGAACGAGCTTGGCCGGATCGCCTTCGTTGGCCAGCCAGAAGCCGCCGTCGCCGTCGCCGGCGATGCCTTCTATGTCGAGCTTCTGCGCCGAGGCACCGTCACGCGTGACGATGGTCTTCGCGGCGATCAGCGCCGGCGTCCTGGCTGCGTCGATCGTGAAGATGGCTGGCGCGTTGCGGTAGAAGGAGTCCGACACGGCATAGAGCGTGCCGGGTTTGTCCGGGTCGGCGAACAGGCCGGACAGCGCGCCCCAGCCGATCGGCAGGCCGGCATCGTCATTGGCCGAGAGGATCATCGGATAGGCGGCCGGCGCCTGCGTACGCTCATAGATCATGACATGCGAGCGGGCGAGGCCGTCCTCGCCGAGATCGGTCTCGTTGGCGGTGACGAGCAGGTTGCGCTGCGGGATCGCCACCAGCCCTTCCGGGCCGATGCCGGAGGGCAGGAGCTGGAGGAACTGCGGGTCGGCGTCGCCGATCCTGTAGACGCCGACGACGGAAGCGCGCTCGGCGGCAACGAACAGCAGCTTGTCGTCGCCGAAGGCGGCGAACTCCAGCCCTTCCGGCTCGACACCCTTCTTGTTGCGCTTGTCGGGATAGTGGCCGGCGCGGGCAATCTCGTGCTCGAAGGACGGACCGGATTCGTAAAGCACTTCGCCCTTCCTGGAAAAGACAGTGAAGCCGCGCGTGCCACCCTTCCAGTCGCCCTCGTTGGCGACGGCGAGACGGTCGTTGTCCAGCCACTTAACCGCATCGGGCTCGCGCGGCGCGGCCTCGACCTTGCCGGTGAAGGACAGCGCGCCGTCCTTCCTGGTGTCGACGTTCTCCAGCGCGACGGAGCCGGCGGAGAAATGTGCGGTAACCTTGCCGCTGGCGGCGTCGACGATGGCGATGTGGTTGTTTTCCTGCAGCGTGACGGCGATCTCGCCGGCTTCGTTGAAGGCGACGAACTCCGGCTCCGGGTCCTCCGGCGCCACTTCGGCGAGGCCGGTCAAGTCGACCGTGCGGATCGTGGCGCAATCGGGCGCGCCGTCCTTCAGCGCGACGATCTTCAGGTTGCCGGCAGGCATCTGCGGGAGCGCGCCGTCGTTCAGGTCCTCGTCGCGTTCGTTCTCGACGGCGACGGCGAGCCAGGCCTTGTCCTTGCTGACGGCAACCGAGTCCGGCTGGCCGCCGAGATCACAGGAAGCTTCTATCGCCTTTGTGGCGATGTCCACGACGCGAAGCTGGCCGGACGGATTGACCTTGCTTTCGGAGGTGTTGACGGCAACCAGAACCTTGCCGCCGGCAATCACGACCGAGGTCGGCTCGCCATCCATCTTGATCGAATCACCCGCCTTGGGCGCCTTCGGGTCGGTGATGTCGATGAAGCCGATACCGCCATAGGGGCTGTCGGAATAAACCAGCGTGTTGCCGTCTTCCGATACGGAAATGATCTCGGACGAGGTGGCGGTCTTGGCGTCCGCGTCCTTCGGCAGGTTGTCGGCGACCGCGAAGGTGGCGACGCGGTTGAACATCATGTCGGCATGGGCGGGCATTGCCGAGGCGGCGAGCGCGGCGGCCAGCGCGAGCAGGCTTGGCTTGATGGACATCGAAAATCCCTCTCGATTGAAACAGCCTGCAATGCGCAAGCGATGTTTCAGCCGCATGAAGGGATTGTGAAAGTTTGCTGACAGTTCACCGTAGCCGTGCGGTCCCTTCTGGACCGGCACGGTTTGATGGGCGAAGCTGCAACAGGCGAGGCAGGATACGCGCATGGCGAAGACCGAACGCGAGAAGATGGCGGCGGGCGAATGGTATGCCTGCGTCGACGATGAACTCGACGCGCTCAGAACGGCGGCGCAGACGGCAGTGTTCGAGCACAATTCGCTGCCGCCCATAGTGCGCGGCGACATCGGGCCTGCCTTGCGCGCCCTGCTGGGCTCGGACGGCGAAAACGCCCGCATCGAGGCGCCGTTCTATTGCCCCTACGGCTTCAACATCTTTCTCGGCAGGCGAACCTTCCTGAACGCCGGCTGCACCGTTCTCGACACGGCGCCGGTCAGGATCGGCGATAACACGATGATTGGCCCCTCCGTACAGATCTATTGCGCGGATCATCACCGGACCGTCGAAGGCCGTCGCGCCGGGCTTGAGATCGCGCGACCGGTCACGGTGGGTAACGACGTCTGGATCGGCGGCGGTGCGATCATTCTCGGCGGCGTGACCATCGGCGACGGCGCCATCGTCGGCGCAGGAGCCGTGGTGACGCGCGACGTGCCGGCGGGCGCGACGGTGGCCGGCAATCCGGCGCGGCCAATCGAACGACGGTAGAGCGCGGGCGAGGCAAAGGCCGCGGCATTGCCGCCGCGACCTGTGCTGCGGATGAGGATATCGTCAGGCCGTCAGGATGGCCACGATCTCCAGGCTGTCGGGATCGACGATGACGATCCGGCCGTCGGCCAGTACGAAATACTCGTAGCTCTCGTAAGCTGGCACGATCTTGACGATGCGGGCGGGCAGGCGATGCAGATGCACGTGGCGCGGCACCGCCGTGCCGACCGTTATCTCGAAATCGATCTTGGAGACGGGCTCCACCTTTGCCTCATGGATCACGTTGACAATCTGGGTTTTCTGCTCGACCGTCACATTGCTGATCGAAGCCGTCGAGTTCTTGTCGGTTGTAGTCGAGCTTTGGCCCTGCGCTTCATTCGTGGTCGTGCTGCCGCTGCTCTGCCCGGACTGCTGCTCTGTCTGCCCTGTCGAGCCTTCGGCCTTGTTGGTGGTCGTGCCGGAAGACCCTTCGGCGGCGGCGCCGGATCCTGCCTGTCCTGTCCCGGTCTTACCCTCAGCCTGTGTGTTGTTCTGCCCGGTGTCCGAGCCCTGGGCGGCCTTGCCGGACTTCTCTTCCGACTTTCCTTGCGCGGTCGTTCCTCCGCTCGCGTCGTTGCAGTCGGTCGCGCCAGCCGGGCAGGCGCTGCCGCTCTTGCCCTGTGCCGATCGTTTTTCCGTCGTCGACGCCTTGCCCTGGCTCTGCTGCTCGGTGTCGCCGTCGGCCGAGCCCTGGGCTTTGCGTTCGGTGGTGCTGCTCGTGCTGCCCTCGGTCTTGCTGCCGGCGCCCGACTGCGACCCTGAGCAATCGGTGCTGCCCACCGTGCAATTGGTCATTCCGGAATGGCCGGTGGACTCGCCCGAAGGCTGGCTCTGCGCGAGCGCTACGCTGGACGCAACGCCAAGGCCGAGCACCAACATGCTCTTGATGACAATCTGTTTCATCGGAATCTCCTTGGATTGTGGTCCCTCGTCGTCCCAATCCTCCTCTTCCGCCTTTGTTCCGGGGTTCGCCAATATGGCCGATCACGAATGTTTGCAGCCGCCGCCCAAAACAAACCCCGCCGGCGGGGCGGGGTTCTGACCTCCAAGTCCTGGAAAATCGGGGCTCGCCCCGGCTTTTGCCTCAGCTCAGGCCCTCGATGTTGCCGTCGTCGTTGAGGAAGATGTTTTCCGACGAGGGCTTGGAGGGAAGGCCGGGCATCGTCATGATCTCGCCGCAGATGACGACGACGAAACCGGCGCCGGCGGCGAGGCGCACCTCACGCACCGGCACGGTGTGGCCGGTCGGGGCGCCGCGCAGGTTCGGGTCGGTCGAGAAGGAATACTGCGTCTTGGCCATGCATACCGGCAGGTTGCCGTAGCCGGCCTTCTCCCAGCCGTGGAGCTGGTCGCGCACCGACTTGTCGGCGATCGCCTCCGAGCCGCGATAGATACGCTGGACGATGGTGTTGACCTTCTCGAACAGCGGCATGTCGTCGGGATAGAGCGGCGCGAACTGCGAGGCGCCGGATTCGGCAAGCTGCACCACCTTGTGCGCCAGTTCCTCGATGCCGGCGGAACCCTGCGCCCAGTGCTTGCACAGGATCGCCTCCGCACCCAGACCCTTGACGTAGGCCTTTAGCGCCTCGATTTCGGCGTCGGTGTCGGAGTAGAAGTGGTTGATCGCCACCACCACCGGCACGCCGAACTGGTGCACGTTCTCGATGTGGCGGCCGAGGTTGGGACAGCCCTTCTTGACGGCCTCGACGTTCTCCGCGCCGAGGTCCTCCTTCTTGACGCCGCCGTTCATCTTCATGGCACGCACGGTGGCGACGATGACGGCCGCCGCCGGCTTGAGGCCCGCCTTGCGGCACTTGATGTCGAAGAATTTTTCCGCGCCGAGGTCGGCACCAAAGCCGGCTTCCGTCACCACGTAGTCGGCGAGCTTGAGAGCGGTGGTGGTGGCCATCACCGAGTTGCAGCCATGGGCGATGTTGGCGAACGGGCCGCCATGGACGAAGGCCGGGTTGTTCTCCAGCGTTTGCACGAGGTTCGGCTGGATGGCGTCCTTCAAAAGCACGGCCATGGCGCGATGCGCCTTGACGTCGCGGGCGTAGACCGGCGTCTTGTCACGGCGATAGGCGATAATGATGTCGCCAAGGCGCTTTTCAAGGTCCTTCAGGTCGCGCGACAGGCACAGGATCGCCATCACCTCGGAGGCGACGGTGATGTCGAAGCCGGCTTCGCGCGGATACCCGTTTGCGACGCCGCCGAGCGAGCAGACGATCTCGCGCAGCGCCCGATCGTTCATGTCCATGACGCGCCGCCAGGTGACGCGGCGGGTGTCGATGCCGAGTTCGTTGCCCCAATAGATGTGGTTGTCGATCAGCGCCGACAGAAGATTGTGCGCGGTGGTGATGGCGTGGAAGTCGCCGGTGAAATGCAGGTTCATGTCGTCCATCGGCACGACCTGCGCATAGCCGCCGCCCGCCGCGCCGCCCTTCATGCCGAAGTTCGGGCCGAGCGACGCTTCGCGGATGCAGATGATCGCCTTCTTGCCGATGCGGTTCAGGCCGTCGCCGAGGCCGACGGTGGTGGTGGTCTTGCCTTCGCCGGCCGGCGTCGGGTTGATGGCGGTGACGAGGATCAGCTTGCCGTCCTTGTTCTTCTGCACCGACTTGATGAAGTCGGCCGAGATCTTCGCCTTGTCATGGCCGTAGGGAACCATCTGTTCGGCCGGAATGCCGAGCTTGGCGCCGATCTCGAGGATCGGCTTCTTCTTGGCGGCGCGCGCGATTGCGATGTCGGATTTCACTTCGGCCATGACGGCGCTCCCATTGTTCGTCGTTCGGCGAGGATGGCGACCCACCCTTCAGGCCGCGCATAGAAGCGCGAGCGGACGCGCTCGCGCAATCTCAAAACAGGCGCGCAATGCGCGAAAAACGACAGGCTTCGTCCGCTACCTGTCGAGGATCGACCGCAGCTCGACGATGTTCGAACGCACCTGCAGCAGGTTGAAGCCCATGGTGGCGAGGTGAGAGGGGAAGAACGCGCTCGACTCATTGCCGTTGGAGATGATCCAGGGCTGGACGTCGAGCGAAGCGCGCAACTGGCTTTCCATCCGGTCCCACAGGGTCTTCAGGTTGCGTTCGGCGATCACGTTGGCGAAATCCGACTGGGTGGCCGTCAGGATGCCGTAGTAGGCGTAGAGCTGGCCGTAGGCGAACCAGAAGCGGTCGTCGGCGCGCGGATCGAACCAGCCGGCATCGGAGGCCTCGATGCGGGCGCGCAGGATATCGGAGGTCGAGCCGATGTCGGAGGCGATGCGGTCGAGGAACAGCAACAGGTTGTCGGCGCGCGGGTCGAATGTGGCGCGACATTGCTCCAGGCTGGTGTTGAAGGCGCGCAGGTCCGCGATGGCCTCGCGGTAGACACTGGGGGTCGGGCGGGTCGGGCCGCGCCAGCCGATGTACCAGGCGGTCTCGTCCCAGGCCAGCGCGGTGCGAGCCTTCTGCAGGTTCTCGTCGATCTGCGAGGTGCCGCGTACGCGCCCCAGCGTGTCGACGAGTTCGGTCGTCGTGCGCCGCAGGACCTGGTTGATGCCAAGCTGGAAGGCGGCCTTGTTGTCGAAGAAGGGGGTGCGGCGCCAGTCCAGGCCGAACAGGCCGGCTTTCGACAGCAGCGTGGAGGATATCCACGCATTCTGGTTGACGTTGAAATCGACCAGATCGGCGGCGACGGCGGCGATTGCCGAAGGCTTGCAGCTTGTCGGCTGGGACGTGGCCGCCTGTCCCTGGACGTTGCTTGCCGGCTGCACCGGTTCGCCCGCGCCGGTGGCGCCGGCGGCCGCGACTTCGGCGGCCGGATAGTCCGGATTGAAGCCGTTCCACCATTGGGTGATGTAGAAGAAGCGGGCGTAGAAACCCAGGACGACGAGAATGACGAGGCCGATGACGGCCCTGAGAATCCAGCCGCGCTGCGTGTACCAGCGGCCCGCCCACATGAAGGGCCACAGGATGATGCCGATGACGAAGCCGATGCCGCGGCCGATCCACTGGAAGATGCGGGTGAAGAAGGTCACGATCGGATCGAGCATGGCATCCCCCTCGTCAGGTCAGTCGGTCAGGCCGTAGAGGCGGGCGCGGAAGCCAGCCTTGTCCTTGAGATATGTGGTTTTCAGCACGTCCACAACATGCGAGCGCCAGGCTTGCGAAAAACCTTCGTAGTCGCGGTAGAAGCCCTGCTTGTTGAAGATGTAGCGGGAGACGAAATCGGCGGGCACGAAATCGGAGATCAGCCGGTTGGTCAGCCAGGCGTCGGGATGGTCGGGCCGGGCGCGCACCACCAGGAAGCGCTGCTGCGGGGCGATGTCCTCGATCCGCAACTGGCCGAGCTGGTTGATCTCGCGCTTGGCCGCGTTGAGGAACGGGAAATTGCCGTCCCTGGCGATCAGGTCGGCGTGGCCGTGGATCCAGGTTTGCAGCCAGATCTTGTCGACGTCCGACAGGTTGCGGTCCGGTTCGGCGTCACGGATCAGGCCGCGTACGATCATCTCGGCGCGATGTTCGAGATAGCCGGACTGCTCGATCCACGAGGCGCGCGGCAGCTCGATGCGGCCGGTCGAGGCGAGGAACTGAAACACGGCGTCGGCGTCGCGGATCGACAGGTAACTGACCTGCCAGGGGCGCGAGCGGCGAAAGCCGGGTGCTGCGGGATCGGAAATCACCGTCGTCACGTCGGGATCGATGAAGACGTAGAGGCCGCCGAAATGGGACGTCCAGTAGGCGTTGTGGCGGAAGATGACCTGGTCCGGCACCAGCGCGTTCTCGCGGATGTCGCCGCAGACCTTGGCCAGTTCCACCATGCGCTTCAACATGGCGTCGTCGCGCCAGGCGTCGGGTTCCTGCTTCAACCGGTCGACCATCTTGCCGAGTTCGGCCGCCTTGCCGAGAACGTCCTCGGCCGACAGCACCTTGAACTCGACCTGGTTGATCGACAAAAGGTCCTCGATGTCCTCGACCTTGGAGACGGAATCCTCGATCTCGCCGTAGATGACGTCCTTGATGGTCAGCGCGTCGATGGCGCGCTGGTTCTTCGTCATGAACTCGAACATCAGCTGCGAGGTGTTGGAAAAGGCGGTGTGCACCACCGGCAGGCTGATCTGCGCAGGCGTCAGGATGATGAAGCGGCGGTTGACCTCGTTGGGGTCGAGATAGTCGGCGCCGCATTCCTCGGCGATTTCCGGCGAGAAGCCGGTGCGGTCGATCTGGAAGGATTTCAGCTTCGTCGGCTTCAGGCCGAAGGCGGTCATCGCCTTGTTGTAGCGCTCGATCAGATGCGGCTCGTCCACCGTGAGCAGGCGACCGAAGATGAGGTCGTTGTCGCGCAGCAGGGGAAATTTGGAGGCGGGCATCAAGATTGCCCCTCACCCTTACCCTCTCCCCGTGAAGGGCGGGGAGAGGGAGGCACCAACGCCTGCGATCCCCTCTCCCCGCCCTTCACGGGGAGAGGGTAAGGGTGAGGGGCATTGCTGCGGATCAAGACATGGTCTCCCAATAGGTAGACGACGTGACGAAACGCCGGTCTGGCGCTTCAACGGGATCGAGGCGTCGCTCCAGTGCGGCGATGATTGTATCGATGACTGCTTCGCGATCTGTCAGCGCATCGACGTTCCAGAACCGTAGGATTGACCATCCTTGCGAAACCATGAAATCATCCCTGCGTCGGTCGTATTTGCTTTCGGCGTGCTGGCTACCATCGAGTTCGACGACCAGTTGGTTTTCGCGGCAGGCAAAATCCACAAAATACGGACCGATCGGAAGTTGGCGGGTGAATTTTGCACGACAGACCTGCCGGTTCTTCAAATCAGACCATAAGGCGCGCTCTGCGTCATTGTCAGCCTTGCGTAGAGAACGAGCGCGTTCGGTTCGAGCTTGTTGGGGCCCGCGCATGAAACTGCCCCTCACCCTTACCCTCTCCCCGTCCTTCACGGGGAGAGGGTAAGGGTGAGGGGCGAATCTCCCTAAGCATTCCACAGCCCCTTCTTCTTCAATTCCTCCATCTCGCGTGCCGCGCGTTCGCGCAGCCTTGCGTCGCGCAGCATCTTTTCCACTGCCGCGTCGTCGGAGCGGTCGGAGTAGCGGAATTCCGAATCGGCGTAGCGGTTGATCTCCTGCATGACCATCGCCATGTCGAACGGCCCGCGCAGCTCCTCGATCATGGCTTTCTTGTCGTCATAGCTCTTGTGCATGAACGTCTCGGGCTTCTCGAACCAGTCGTCCGGCAGTTCGATGTCCATGGCCCGCATCTTGATGGCGTCGGTGACGTTCTTGATGGCGCGGCCGGTGAAGCGCGGTTCGGCCTCCTTGATGAGGTGTAGGTAGTTGCCGATGTCGGCCATGGTCTTGGGCTGGCCAACCTCCTTGACGAAACGGTCGTAGACTTTCCTCAAGCCGTCCTCATGCGGCTTGGCGTAGGAGCCGTATTCCTCAGCGACGGCGCGCTGGATTTCCTGCGCGGCGTAGAGCTTGTGGTCGCCCAGCGGGATTTCATGATTCTTTCCAGCAAGAAGCACGAAAATGTCGATGTAGTCGTCGAGCGTCTGCGGCCCGTCGACCAGCCAGCGGGCGCCGGCGCGCTGGCGCAGCGCGTCGTCGACGTTCTCGGGATAATTGGAGAACATGCCGAAGGAGCAGTTGCCGCGCACCACGGTGGAGGCACCGGCGAAGGCGTCCATGAGTACGCCGGTGATCTCCTGCTGGCCGGCGGAGGCGCGGTCGTCGGAACGCTTGGCGGCCACCTGGTCGATGTCGTCGATGGTGCCGAAGCCGATGGCGCGCGGGTTCAACACGTCGTCGATGAACTGGCGGCAGTTCTGGCCGGACTTGCCCTGATAGGACGAGATCTGGTCGACGCCGAAATTCTCGTAGACGAAGGGATAGCCCGCCACCTTGCAATAGCCGTCGAGCAAGCCGGCGATCATCTGGATCAGCGTCGTCTTGCCGGTGCCGGGCGCACCGTCGCCGATGAAGGTGAAGAGGAAGCCGCCAAGCTCGACGAAGGGGTTCATCTGCCGGTCGAAGTCGTAGGCCATCAGCATCTTGGCGAGCTTGACCGACTGGTACTTGGCGATGTGGTTGCCGACGACCTCTTCCGGTTTCTTGAAGGTCATCACCAGGGGCTTGGATTTCTTGCCCGGCGCGACGTCGAAGCCGTCGAGGGTGAAATCGTCGGCGTCGATGCGGATATGGGTGTTCTCGAAGGCGCCGAGCGTTCCGTCGAAGCGCGCCTTGCGCTGGAGCAGACCGTCGATCGCCGTGCGGGCGAAGGCGCGGGCGCGGGTGAGAAGGTCGGCGTCGTCCTTGGCGCCGGCAATAGCGCTGTCCAGTCCCGCGATCAGCGCCTTCACCGCGTCCTGCGGCGTGTCGAACAGGAAATCGGGCTCGGCCACGTCGTTCGGCGCCTCGCCGTCGGCATCGATCAACTGGAACAGGTAGGCGGCGAGCGCGAAGGCGGCGATGTAGCCGGAGGCGGTGAGCAGTTTCTTGAAGGCGGCCGCCTCATCGCCCTGCAAGGGCGCGCGCGCGTTCTTCGCCTGCAGGCTTTCGAGGTCGGTGCCTTCGGCGAAGGTATCGCTGACCGCAAGGGCGATCTGGATGCCGCGGCGGGCACGGTAGAGCAGGGTGTGCTGCGGGATGGTCAAAAGCTGGTCGTCGGGGTGGACGGCCTGCACGGTCCTGGAAAGCTCGACCTCGCGCGTGCGGCGCACCGAGCCGACCGAGACCGTCGAGACGAAGCGGCGGTTGGTGCCGGCAAGCGCCGTGCCGGATTCGCGTGACGGGTCCTCCAGTACGACGACGCGGGTGATGAAGCTCTGCGCGGTGGCGCGATGCTTCTCGATCGCCGCTTCGGGAATGGTGGTCAGGCCGGTGTCCATTCAATCCCTCCGCTCGGGCTTAAACATCGCTGATCACCTGCCCGTTCGACAGGATGTGCACCTTGTAGCCCGCAAACGTCTTCTCGGCCTCGCCGGCGGCGTAGAGCGCCTGATAGGCTTCGTGCGGCACCAGTGCGTGATTCTCGTAGGAGGAGACGCCCTGGCGGGTGGCTTCGAGGTCGGCGGTGTCGATGAAGAATTCCTCCTGCGCCGGCTGGCTCGACCACAGGCCCTTGCGGCCGGGCGTCTCGCCCTTGGAATAGACTTCCTGGATGGTCCAGGTCAGCAGCCACGCGTTTTCAGGCTTGCGCACCTTGGACAGAACCTCGGCCACCGTCGAATTGTTCTCGGTGATGCCGGCCGAGTAGAACGGCCCTAGCACGACGCGGCGCAACTGCTTGGGGTGCAGGTCGGGAAAATCCTTGTCCAGGTTCATGGCGATCGTCAGCGGCGACAGCGAATAGGCCGAGTTCTTCTCGGTGTAGTCGTCGAAGCGGTGGGCGAGATCGGGATTGAGCAGGCCGTCGACGGGAAGCGGAATGTCGACCTTGTCGTTCAGCTTGCCGTCCCTGGTGACCAGTTGGTCGACCATCGCCTCGGAGGAGTCCTCCACCGTCACCATGTAGACCAGCGGCAGGTTGGCGCTGCCGTCGAACGTCGCCCAGTGGACGAGATAGTAGGGACGGCCGGTCTTGGGATTGACCGAGACCTTGGCGGTCTGCGCCAGCGTGAAGGGACCGAAGGTCTGCTTGCTTTTGACGTCTTCCAGATAGAGCCTCTCGGCCATCGACTTCTGCAAGGCGGCCGGGAATTCCTTGTGGCGCAGGATGAAGTCGGCCATCTCCGCGCGCAACTCGTCGGGCAGGGGAATGCCGGCAAGGCGCTGGTCGGCCGAGCGGCGGTCGTTCTCCAGTTCCAGCACGGTCTGGAAGACGGGATAGCCGCTTTCGGCGCGCGAGATGCGGAACGTGTCCTGGAAGCCCAGCCGGTTGCGCCAGCAGGCGAAGGACTTGTCCAGGCGGGCGATGTATTCGGCGACGATTTTCGCCACGATGCCGTGCCGGTAGAGCGGCGAGCGGTCGTCGCGCATGAAGATCTCGAGGCCGGACAGCGCCGCCGTGATGGCGGTGAAATAGCGCTCGGCTGGATCGTCGGCAGGGGTCATGAGGAAGGGTGCGCGCCGGCTACGACTGCTGCACGTAGTCCGCGGCGTTGTGCTTCCTCAGCACCTCCTCGAAGCGGCGCGCGAAGGCGTCGTCGGCCAGCTTCTTGCGGCGCTGGATGTCGGCCGACGCCACCATGTTCTTCTCGTGCAGTTCGAGCAGGTCGCCGATGTGCTTCTGCGAGGCGGCGCCGATGCCGGCCATCGTCTCTTCGGCCGTGGTGTCGACCTTGGAGCCCAGCGTGTTGATCTTGTGCGCCACGTCCTGCTGGGCGGCGGTCTTCAACGAGTCCTCCAGCGCCTTGTAAAGCACGATGCGCTGTTCGGTATCGATGGTCAGCTTGTTGATGAGCGTCGACTGCGCGGCGATCTGGTTGTTGAGCGAATCGACGAAGGTCTGGAACATGGAGGTGTAGCGTTCCAGCGTCTGGCTCTCGGCCAGCAGCTCCTGCTCCTTGGCCTGCTTCTCGTTGTACTCCGTCGCCATCTTGGAGCGCTCGCCCTCCAGCTTGGTGCGCTCGGTCTGGCTGGTGGAGGAGGCGATCTTGTTTTCGATGTCGAGCAGCAGCGGGTTCAGTTCCTCGATGCGCTTCTGTGTCGCCGTCAGGTTCTCGATGGTCGCCTTGCGGCGCTCGATCACCTGGCCAAGGCTGGTCTCGGAGGTCTTGTAGCGCTGGTCGAGGATACCCTTCTGCGCCTTCAGGATGCCGACGATGGTGTCGGACTTGGAGAGCAACTCCTGCAGGTTGCCGGCCAGCGACATGTTGCGCACGCGATCGGAACGCATGCGCTGCTGGCGCTGCTTGGAGAAGATGCCGATGAACTTTTCCCAGCCCGTGTAGTTCTTCATCGATTCGAACTCGGCGCCGAAGACGTTGGTGGCGTCTTCCAGTCCGATGATCAGGTCGGCGATGTTGCCTTCCATCACCTTCTGTTGTTTCAGCACGTCCTCGATGCGGGCGTTCTCGATGTCGAAATTGGCATCGCCGATCTTCTTGTCGGCCTTGGCCAGCGTGTCGAGCACGGTGCCCGACTGGTCGATCCTGGAGCGCATGTCCTCGACGACCTTTTTGGTCTTCGCGATCTCGGCATCGAAATTCTGCAACGTCGCCATGGTATCTCTCCGTTGGACCCATCACCCCGCGCGCGGCGCGCAGCGGCGAATATATGTGTCGCTTTTGGGGAAGGGAAGGCAGAAGAGTGTGCCGGCAGCCCCGGTCTTCCGGCCTTGCGGAAGCAACCGGGTCTGCCCGATCAGGCGAATCAGGTCCGCGGCGTGGAAGGCGCGGCGGCGGAAGCGGCCGGCCGGCGCGGCGGCGGGGCCTTCTTCGGCGGCGCGGCGATCAGCCCTTCGCGGATGGCGAGCTTGCGTGCCGCCTTGCGGTTGCGCCGCACGGCTTCGCCCTTTTCGCGGGCGCGGCGCTCGGAAGGCTTCTCGTAGGCGCGGCGCGCCTTCATCTCGCGGAAGACGCCTTCACGCTGCAATTTCTTTTTCAGGACCCTCATGGCCTGTTCGATGTTGTTGTCGCGTACAAGTACCTGCAATGGACTTCCTTCTGTCGTTTGTGTTGAAAATAGCGGCGACCGGCCGCGAAACCGCGACCGCGCCTGACCCGACATATAGGGTGACGGCACCCCTTCTAACAGGTTGTGCGCACAATGCACCCCCGAATGTCCGCGAACGGATCACGGGTTTCGGGCGCGTCAGGGCGAGACGAAGCCGATGAAATCGTCGGCCTCGAAGCGGCCCATTTCCTCCTCCCAGTGGCGGCGGCAGAGCGAGACGTAGATATCCTTGCCGATCGCCACCTGCTCGCCCTGCCTGGCCACCTTGCCGTCGGCGCCGAGGCGCACCACCATCGTCGCCTTGCGGCCGCAGCGGCAGATGGTGCGCACCTCGCGCAGGTCGTCGGCAATCGCCAGCAGCGCGCGCGAGCCGGTGAAGAGATTGCCCTGGAAGTCGGTGCGCAGGCCGTAGCACATGACCGGGATGCCCAGCCGGTCGGCGACGCGGGCAAGCTGCCAGACCTGCTCCTCTTCCAGAAACTGCGCCTCGTCGACGAAGACGCAGTGCACGGTGGTGTGCTCGTGATGGTCGGCGATGCGGGCATAGAGATCGTCGCCGTCGCGGAACATCTCGGCTTCCGATTCCAGCCCGATGCGCGAGGAGATCAGGCCGGTGTCGCCATGCCGGTAGTGGCCGGCGACGAACAGCATCGTCGTCATGCCGCTTTCGCGATAGTTGTAGGACGCCTGCAAAAGCATGGTCGTCTTGCCGGCGTTCATCGTCGCATAGTGGAAGTAGAGCTTGGCCATTCGCTCTTTTAAGCCGAACCGCCTGTGGGCCGGGAGGGGCGGGCAGGCGCCATCCACCAAAAACGAAACCCGAAAACGAAACCCGAAAAACGAAACACAGTGTCGCTGATCGACCAGAGCGCGCCGCCGCCGGTCATGTGTTGGTGCTTGAACCCAAACGAAAATGATGTTTGGCTTGGCAAAAGCCGAGGGAGACGCTTCGGCTGTGCGTACCGCGAAGGTCCGCTGCCGGGCCGCAATGGGAGGAATACATGTCGCGTATGAAAGCAATCGTCGCCGGCCTCGGCCTGGCGACTTTTTTGTCCACGGGCGCCGCCTTCGCCGGTGACGCCGACAGCTGCAAGACGGTGCGTCTTTCCGACGTCGGCTGGACCGACATCCAGGCCACCACCGGTGTCGCCTCGGTGCTGCTCACCGCGCTCGGCTACGAGCCGCAGGTCATCCAGCTCTCGGTGCCGGTCACCTATGCGTCGCTGAAGAACAAGGACCTCGACGTCTTCCTCGGCAACTGGATGCCGTCGATGACCAACGACATCAAGGACTACACCGCCGACGGTTCGGTCGAGACGATCAGCGAGAACCTGACAGGCGCCGGCTACGGCATCGTCGTGCCGACCTATGTGGCGGACGCCGGCGTCAAGACGCTGACCGACATCGGCAAGTTCGCCGACAAGTTCGACCACAAGATCTACGGCATCGAGGCCGGCAACGACGGCAACCGCATCATCCTCGACATGATCAAGAATCCGGCCGACAACCTCGCCGGCTTCGAACTGGTCGAATCCTCCGAGGCCGGCATGCTCACGCAGGCCGAGCAGTCGATGAAGAACAACGAGTGGATCGCCTTCCTCGGCTGGACCCCGCATCCGGTGATGGGCGCCATGAAGATCACCTATCTCGACGGCATGGGCGATTCCGGCTTCGGCGCGGCGACCGTCAGCACCAACGTGCGCAAGGGCTATCTCGACGAGTGCCCGAACGTCGGCAAGTTCGTCAAGAACCTCAAGTTCAATCTCGACATGGAAGGCGAGATGATGGACGCCATCCTGAAGGGCGGCGACGCCAATACGGTCGCGACCGACTATCTCAAGAAGCATCCGGACGTGGTCGGCCCGTGGCTCGACGGGGTCACCGCTTTCGATGGCAGCGACGCGGCCGCGGCGGTCAAGACCGCGCTCGGCGGCTGAACCGGCATGCCTGTTGCGTGATCCGAAAAAGGGGGCGGCTCGCGGTCGGGCCGCCCCTTTTCGTTTCGCGCGGAGCCAAAGCGCATCGCGATCTTCCGGATTCGCCTCGTGCGCTTTGGATTCCTGATTTTTCGCATGTCTTTCCGAAAACCGGTTCCCACGTTCGGGAGACATGCTTTAGGTTTTGATTCAACGCATGGCCTTGTCCCGGCTCGGTTCCCGTTTTGGGAAAGCATGCGTTGACCGCCGCCCGGTGCCATGGGTGGGAGGACGTATGAGGGGAGCGTGATGGATCCGGTTTCGAAATTCCTGACGGAATGGAAAATTCCCATCGGGCGGTGGGGAAAAGACTTCTTCACCTTCCTCACCGACAATTTCGACACCGTCTTCCGCGGCTTCTCCCGCGGCCTGAATTTCGTGCTCGGCGGCGCGGTGGATCTGCTGCTGACGGTGCCGCCGGTGCTGCTGGCCCTGGTCATCGCCTTGCTTGCCTGGTTCCTGCAACGCTCCAAGCCGCTGGCGATCGGCGTCTTCATCGGCCTGATCTTCATCCTCAACCAGAACCTCTGGAAGCAGACGGTCGAGACGCTGGTGCTGGTGGTGGCGGCGACGTTCTTCTCGATGCTGATCGGCGTGCCGCTCGGCATCTGGGCCGGCCACAAGCCCAAGGTCTATCGCGTCATGCAGCCGATCCTCGACATGATGCAGACGCTGCCGACCTTCGTCTATCTGATCCCGGTGCTCACCTTGTTCGGCCTCGGCAACGCGCCGGGCCTCGTCGTCACCATCATCTTCGTCATCCCGACGGCGGTCAGGCTTACCCATCTCGGCATCACCTCGGTGCCGAAATCGATCATCGAGGCCGGCGAGGCGTTCGGCGCGACGAGGCGGCAACTCCTGTGGAAGGTCGAGCTGCCCTCGGCTCTGCCCACCATCATGACCGGCCTCACCCAATGCATCATGCTGTCGCTGTCGATGGTGGTGTTCGCAGCCCTGATCGGCGCCGGCGGCCTCGGCACCGAAATCAACCGGGCGCTGGGTTCGCGCCGCATCGACCTCGGGCTTGAATCCGGGCTTGCCATCGTGGTGCTCGCGATCGTGCTCGACCGTATGACGCGCATCGGCGTGGGGGGCAAGAAATGAACGTCGCGGTCGATTTCAAGAACGTCGATATCATCTTCGGCTCCGACCCGCGCGAGGCGCTGGCGATGGTGGATGCGGGCGCCACGCGCGCCGAAATCCTCGAAAAGACCGGCAACGTGCTGGGTTGCGCGGGGGCCAACCTCACCGTCCACGAGGGCGAGATTTCGGTGCTGATGGGCCTGTCCGGCTCGGGCAAGTCGACGCTGCTGCGCGCGGTCAACCGGCTGAACATCGTCAGCCGCGGACAGGTGCTGGTGAAGGACGGCGACAGAAGCGTCGACGTCGTCTCCTGCGACGACGCCACCTTGCGGCGGCTGCGCCAGAAGCAGGTGGCGATGGTGTTCCAGCAGTTCGGCCTTTTGCCATGGCGCACGGTGGAGGAGAATGTCGGCTTCGGGCTGGAACTGGCCGGCGTGCCGGACGCCGAGCGCAAGGAACGCGTGGCGCGCCAGCTGAAGCTGGTCAATCTCGACCAGTGGGCGAAGAAATACGCGCACGAGCTTTCCGGCGGCATGCAGCAGCGCGTCGGGCTGGCGCGCGCCTTCGCCACGGAAGCGCCGATCCTGCTCATGGACGAGCCGTTCTCGGCGCTCGACCCGCTGATCCGCACCAAGCTGCAGGACGAGTTGCTGCAACTGCAATCGGAGTTGAAGAAGACCATTGTCTTCGTCAGCCACGATCTGGAGGAAGCACTGAAGATCGGCTCCCACATCACCATCATGGAGGGCGGGCGTATCGTCCAGACCGGTGCGCCCGAGGATATCGTGCTTCGGCCCGCCAACGACTACGTGCGCGAATTCATCGCCAACGTGAACCCGCTGTCGGTGCTGACCGCCTGGAACGTGATGCGCGCCCAGCATGAGCTGGAGAAGGACGGGGACGGCTGGATCTGGCTCGACCGGCGCCAGACGACCCGTTTCCGGCTGGACGAGCATGGTCTCGTGGCTGCGGCCGAGCGCGAGGGCAAGCCGGTCGACTGGGTGTCCTGCGAGGACATAGAGCAGCGGCCGTCGGACGACGGCCAGGTGTTCTGGGCGACGCCCGGCACCTCGCTCAAGACGGTGATGCTGGCGATCCATCGCTCGCAGACCGCGCCGGTGGCGCTGTTCGATGACCAGTCGCGCTTCGTCGGCGCCATCGGGGTGAGGGACGTGCTGTCGGCGGTGCTGCGACGGTGACAGCTGTCCTCGCCCGTTTACGGGGAGAGGATGCCGGCAGGCAGGTGAGGGGCGGCGCCAAGTTCTGCGATGTTGGCGCTGCCCCTCATCCGTCACTTCGTGACACCTTCTCCCCGTGAACGGGGAGAAGGAAAGGGGAGCCGTGATGCATGATTTCCTTTTCAGCGATCCGCGCGACGCCTCGACCACGCTGCTGCTTGCCCATGGCGCCGGCGCGCCGATGGATTCGGACTGGATGAACACCATGGCTGCGAAGCTGGCCGGGCAGGGCATCCGGGTCGCCCGCTTCGAGTTCGCCTACATGGCGGCGCGGCGGACCGGCCAGCGCAAGCCGCCGCCGCGCGCCGAGAAGCTTCTGGACGAATATCGCGCGGTCGTCGACGCCCTGGCGCCGCAAGGCAGGCTGCTGATCGGCGGCAAGTCGCTGGGAGGGCGCGTCGCCTCGATGGTCGCAGACGACCTCCACCGGGCGGGCAAGATCGCCGGGCTGGTCTGCCTCGGCTATCCCTTCCACCCGCCGGGCTCACCTGAAAAGCTTCGCACCGCGCATCTCGAGACACTGCGCTGTCCGGCGCTGATCTGCCAGGGCACGCGCGATCCGTTCGGCACGCGCGAGGAAGTGGCCGGTTATGATCTCTCGGCGGCCATCGCGTTGCACTGGTTCGAGGGTGACCATGACCTGAAGCCGCGGAAGGCGGACGGTGTGACGCTGGACGACAATCTCGGGCAGGCGGCATCGGCCGTTGCCGATTGGACGGGCGCGTGAGGCTATCTTCTTCTCCCCCGTAAGCGGGGAGAAGGAAGCCTCGTCATGCCGCCAGCGGCAGCCGCAGTTCCGCCAGCAAGCCGCCTTCGGGATGATTGGCGAGCACGATCTCGCCGCCGGCGGCGCGGGCGATGTTGCGGGCGATGGTGAGGCCGAGGCCGAGCCCGCCGGTTTCGCGGTTGCGCGAGGCCTCCAGCCGCACGAAGGGCGAAAACACGGCGTCCAGCCGTGCCTGCGGAATGCCGGGGCCGGCGTCGCGGACCGAAACGACGGCGAAATCCCCCGACCGGGCAAGGCCGATCTCGGCCTGCTTGCCGTAGGCGATGGCGTTCTGCACCAGATTGGCGATGCAGCGTTTCAGCGCGATGGGACGCGCTTCGCAGACCAGTTCGCGCGCTTGCACGGCGCCGTCTTCCAGCGTCGCCTGCCGGTAGCCGTCCGCCACCGATTCCACCAGCGACAGGAGGTCGACGCGTTCGCTGGCTTCCTCGGCCACCTCGAATGTGGCGAAATCGATGACCGAGCTGGCGATGGCTTCGACGTCGGCAAGATCGGCGGCAAGGGCCGTCCGCACGCCGGAACTGCGCAGCAGCGACAGCCTGAGCCGCATGCGCGTCAGCGGCGTTCGCAGGTCGTGGGCGAGTGCCGCGGCAAGCTGCTCGCGGTCTTCGACATAGGCGCGCAGCCTCGCCTGCATGGTGTTGATGGCGTGCGCGGCGCTACGGATTTCGCGGCTGCCGGTCTCGTCGAGGGGTTGACTTTTCAGGTCGTCGCCGATGCGGCGGACGGCGCTTTCCATGATACGGTAAGGCGCTGTCAGTCTCCTGATCGCCCATACGGCCATCGCGGCGACGAGTGCCGCCACCACCGCATAGAGCGGCAGGCTCGCGAGCGACAGCACCGGTCCGGGCGGAATGATCGGCTCGGTAAAGTTCAGCCACTGCCCGTCCGCGAACTGGATGGAGGCGGTCAGCTTGTCGCTGCGGGCGAAGCCGGCGGCGAGCGCCAGCAATTCGCCCTCGACTTCGCCGATCTCGGAGTCTTCGGGGCGGTGATGTGGCACCTTGTCGTCCAACGTGGCGGGATCGCGCCGAACCCTCGCCTGGGTGACGCCGAACTTCGACAGCCGTCCCACCAATATGTCCTCCAGTTCGGCCAGCTGGTCGTCCTGGGCGATCGGCGAGGCCACTGCCGGCTGGTCGGCGACGGCCAGCGCATAGTCGGGGTTGGACATGCCGAAAGCCATCTGCCGGCGCTCTTCCGGCGGCAGCTGCCGCATGAGTTGTACGATGGAGAAGGCGCGCTCGTTCAGCCGGTAGTAGTTGACCACGTCGCTGGAGGCGGCGCGGTCCTGCGCCACGATGTAGAGGGTTGCGACCTGTCCGGCGAGCAGGCCGGCGATGACGATGAGCAGCACCCAGGCGGGCAGGGTCTGCGGCAGGAAGCGTCTCATTCGGCGACCGCTTCGGGGATGAACTGGTAGCCGCCGCTGCGCACGGTCTGGATCAGCTTCGGCGATTTCGGATCATCCTCCATCTTGCGCCGCAGGCGGCTGACGAGGATGTCGATCGAGCGGTCGTAGCTGATGGCGCCGTCGCCGCCGGACAATTCGATCAGCTGGTCGCGGGTGAGCACGCGCTGGGCGCTGCGCACGAAGGTGGCGAGCAGGTTGAACTCCGCCGCCGTCAGGTCCACGCGCACGTCGCCGGGCGCAACCAGCCGACGGCGTGAGCAGTCCATCGTCCAGCCGGCGAAGCGCCAGATCTGGCGTTGCGGCAGGCGTTTGGCTTCGCCGCCGCCATTGCGCCTCAACACGGCGCGGATGCGGGCGAGCAGTTCGCGCGGATCGAAGGGCTTCGGCACGTAGTCGTCGGCGCCCATTTCCAGCCCGACGACCCGGTCGGTGGTTTCGTTGACCGCCGTCAGCATGATGATGGGGATCGAGGCGTTGCGCGCCCTCAGCTCCCGGCACAGGTCCAGTCCGCTCCTGCCGGGCAGCATGACGTCGAGCACGACGAGATCGATCGTGGCCCGGCGCATGACGGCCTCCATCTCGGCGCCGTCGCCGGCAACGGAGGCGGTGAGCCCGCGCTTGCGGAAGAATTCCTGCAAGAGGTCGCGGATGCCCTTGTCGTCGTCCACGACCAGAATATGCGGTTCTGCTTTCATCGAGGCAGCTGTGCGGCTCCGTTGCGCAACTGTCCTTGCCGCCGCATTTCGGGCATATTTTAGGCCGCTCGCGCGCCATTGGCGCGGCAGAAACAATCCAGAAACAAAATTCAACAAACCGGAAAAACCAGCGAAAAGAATCAACGGCATAACGGTGCCGTCGCGGTCAGACGAGCGGTCGCGGCAAATCGTTCCGGACTTTGGAAACCGGCCATGCGTGCAATTTCGGTCGTCCTGATGGGAATGCTTGTCGCCACGTCGTTCGCCATCGCCGCGCCCGTGCAGTCGCACACCAAGGTCAGCCTCACCCGGAACGAGCTCTGCAGTCGGCTCAGTCGACAGGTCGACGAAGCCATCGAAACCCATGCCAAGGCGGTGCAGGCCGCCGAGGCGAAGGCGCTTCAGAAGAAGGCGGTCCGTTACTGTGCCGAAAGAAAGCAGGCACAGGGAATCAGGATGTTCGCCAATGCGCTGAAGCTCCTTGGGGTGACGCCGGTCGATCCCGACCGGTGATCCCCTTCAGCCTGCGCGAAAGGAACGAACCCATGAACAAGACCCTGCTTTCCGCCCTCGGCCTCGCCGTCGCCATGGCTTTCTCGGTGCCGATGGTGAGCACCGCCAACGCGGCCGCCACCAGCGCCGCCACCTCCTCCAGCACGACGACGGCCAACACCGCCGCTGCTGCGACGCCGGTCAAGAAGGTGGTGAAGAAGAAGATCCACAAGCGCGCCCCGGCGCACAAGAAGATCATCAAGAAGGCCGCTCCGAAGAAGACCGACGCCAAGAAGACGATGTAGGCAGCCGCCTGCATCGCGGCGCATGGAAGCTCCGCGACACAACCAGGCGCGGCGGCCGACCCGCCGCGCCTTGCCTCCCTGACCCGCGCCCCTCCGCCCTCATTATCGACCAAGACAGACAGGAACCGAGCCATGAAGAAGATCATTCTGCCCGCTTTGGGCCTCGCCGTCGCTTTCGCGCTTTCGCCGATTGCCAGCGCGGATGCCGCCATGTTGCACCACAAGCACCCCATCGTGCATCACCACAAGGTCCATCATGTCGCGCATCGCAAGACCCATCACGTCGTGCACCACAAGAAGATCATGCATCACAAGAAGCACGCCAGCGCTCCCAAGTACTGATCGCACCACCTCGCTGCGAGGCAAAGGCCGGTCCGTCGTCGGGCCGGCCTTTTGCTTTGCCCGCATGCGATCGGCCTGGCCGGGAACCCCAAAGCCGTCGTCGAATTATGCTATGATCCAGCCGTGGCCGGGCGACTTTTTGCCGGCGGAAACCGGATCGGATCGTGAGCAGTGATTTTGCACGCATGGCAGGCGAGGGCGGCGACACCGTCGTCAAGCCGCGCGTGCGCAGCAAGCCGAAGGTCGAGCGGCCGAAACTCTACAAGGTCATCCTGCTCAACGACGACTTCACGCCGCGCGAATTCGTCGTGCGGGTGCTCAAGGCCGAGTTTCGCATGAGCGAGGACCAGGCGCATCGCGTCATGATCACCGCGCACCGGCGCGGCGTGTGCGTGGTCGCCGTCTTCACGAAAGACGTCGCCGAAACCAAGGCCACCCGCGCCACCGACGCCGGCAAGGCGGCCGGCTATCCGCTGATGTTCACGGTGGAGCCGGAGGAGTAGGGCAGTAGGTGAATAGGGCAGTAAGTGAGTAAGTGAGTAGGGGAATAAGGGAATAAGGGAATCAATGCGGAAGTGATTTTCGCTCTTGAATAGCGACATACGATCAGTTCGCAGCCCTATTCCCTATTCCCTATTCCCTATTCCCTATTCCCTATTCCCTATTCCCCTACTGCCTTACTCACCTATTGCCCTACCTGCCTTCCCTGTACCACATCGACCCAAGCGCCAGCAGCAGCAGGCCGAGGCCGAGGAAGCCGCCGAACAGCGGCACGCGGCTGACCGCTTTCAGCACGCTGTCGTCGGTGGTCCTCAGCCCGATCCAGTCGTCGCCGGAGGCTTGCGCCGCCGCGCGCACGGGCACGATGGCGGGCAGCGCGACGGAACTGCCGGTCAAGCCCTCGCGCGCCAGCCGGCGCACGCTGCCGCCGGTGGCGTCGGTCGCAGGCTTCAGCCTGCTGCCGGTCGAGACGACGTCGGCGAATTCCGGCGCGTTGACCGGGCCGACATGGGCGAGCGCGGTGAGATCGCCGTTGGCGACCTGATAGAGGCCGATTTCGGGCACTTCGACCGAGCCGGTGAAGACGCCGGGCTCGGATTGCGCGAGCTTTACCGTCAGCGCCTTGCCGGACGGCGTGATGACTTGCGCGGCACCCGGATCGTCGCTCATCGTCTGGCGGCGCACTTCCAGCACCATGCCGCGGCCGTCGGCGGTCAACCGCTCCTCTTCCAGTTCCGGTTCCTTCATCAGCCAGTGGGCGATGCGGCGATAGAGCTGCACATGCGGGCCACCGCCTTCATAGCCGCGCGCCCACAGCCAGCCCTGGTCGGACAGAAGCATGCCGACGCGGCCCTCGCCCTTGCGGTCGAGAAGAAGCAGCGGCCGGTCGTCGGCGCCCTTCATGACCACTTCGCCTTCCGGGTTCTCGACGCCGATGGTGCGGAACCAGCGGCTCCAGTGCGGCGGTTCGCTGGCCGAGCCGTCGAGGCCGCGCGTCACCGGATGGCGTTTGCCGAGGTCGGTCAGGCGCGGATAGAAGGCCTTGTCGATGACGTTACCGTCGGGAAGCGCCGGCAGCGCCGACATCAGCGGCGTGCGGGCAATCGTCTGCTGGCCGGCATATTCTGGCCCGGCCGCGATCAGCAATGCGCCGCCCTTTTCGACATATTCGGCGATGTAGTCGTAGTAGAGGATCGGCAATACGTCGCGGTGCTGGTAGCGGTCGAAGATGATGAGATCGAACTGGTCGATCTTCTCCACGAACAACTCGCGCGTCGGAAAGGCGATCAGCGACAGTTCGTTGATCGGCGTGCCGTCCTGCTTTTCCGGCGGCCTGAGAATGGTGAAGTGGACGAGGTCGACCGAGGCGTCGGATTTCAACAGGTTGCGCCAGGTCCGCTCGCCGGCATGCGGCTCGCCGGAAACCAGCAGCACCCGCAGGTTCTCGCGGATGCCGTCGACCAGTGCGATCGCCCGGTTGTTGGCCTCGGTCAGCTCGCCTTCCTCCTTCGGGATGGCGAGTTCAATGATGTTGCGGCCGGCATTCGGTATCGTCACCTGCAGGGGCATTTCCTGGCCGATGAAGGCGCGCTCCAGCGCCACCTGCTCGCCGTTGACGGAGACACGCACCTCGACGGGGCCGGTCTGGCCGTCCGAGGCGATGACGCGGTAGGTCATGTCGAGCGGCTTACCGACGAGGCCGAAGCGCGGCGCCTTCTCGAAGCGGATGCGGCGGTCCTTTTCCTGCTGGTGGCCGGTGATCAGCGCATGCAGCGGGGCGGCGAACTCCGGCGTTCCGGCGGGGGCATCATGCACCTGGCCGTCGGTGATCATCACCGCACCGCCGATGCGCGACGGCGGCACGTCGCGGAAGGCGCCATTGAGGGCGGAAAACAGGCGCGTCTCGGTGCGGTCCTCGGCGGCCTCGGCCTTGCCGGCTTCCACCACCCGCACGTCGAATTGCGGGAAGCGCGCCAGCCGCTGCTTCAGGCCGGCAAGGGCCTCGTCGGTCTGTTTGGCGCGGTCGCCGATGTCCTGGCTCTGGCTGCGGTCCACGACGACCGCGACGACGCTTTTCAGCGGTTCGCGCTGCTCGTCGAGGAAGACGGGATTGACCAGCGCCAGCGCCAGCGCTGCAAGGGCTGCCAGCCGGAACCAGGCGCCGCGCTGGCGAAGCCAAAGGCCGACAACTGCCAAAAGGGCGAGCGGCACCAGCCCGGCGACCACCAGCGGCCAGGAAAACAGCGGTTCGAAGGAGACGGACCAGTTCATGGCGTACCCTTCGGGTAAGGCGCTGCACCCCCACCCCTAGCCCCTCCCCTCAAGGGGGAGGGGAAGCTGCCGCGCCCGAATCCCCCTCCCCCTTGAGGGGAGGGGCTAGGGGTGGGGGTATGACGGATTGCAAAAGCCTCAGTCATCTACTGCCCCAGCCTTTCCAGCAGGATGGGCACATGCACCTGGTCGGACTTGTAGTTGCCGGTCAGCATGTACATGACGATGTTGACGCCGGCACGCAGCGCGTAGACGCGCTGGTCGGGGTCCGGGGGCACGGTCGGCAGCAGCGGGTCGCCGTTGGCGTCGACGGCCCAGGCGCCGGCGAAGTCGTTGGCGGTGATCATGATCGGCGTCACGCCGTCGCCGGTGCGCACCGGCCGGTTGTCGGCGTTGGAAGCGTCGAGGGAGGCTTCCACCCACAGCGGGCTGCCGTTGAAACGGCCGGGGAACTCGGGGAGGATGTAGAAGGATTTGGTCAGCACATGGTCGGCCGGCACCGGTTCCAGCGGCGGCACGTTGAGGTTGGCAAGGATATCGCGCAGCCGCTCCGTGGCCGGGCTGGAGGAGCCGGCGTCGAGACCGGTGGAATACTGGTCGCGGGTGTCGAACAGCACCGTGCCGCCCTGCTTCATGTAGGCGTCGATGCGGGCGATGGCCGCCTGGTCGGGCATCGGAGCGGCCGGGTCGATCGGCCAGTAGATCAGCGGATAGAAGGCAAGTTCATCCTTGTCGATGTCGACTCCGGCCGGTTCGCCCGGCTCCAGCGCGGTCTTCTCGACGAGGAAGCGGGTCAGGCCTTCGAGCCCGGCGCGGCTGATGGAATCGTCGCCCGGCACGCCGGTCAGCACATAAGCGAGCCGGGTTTTCTCCACCGCCGCGATGGCCGCGTAGTCGCCCGGTTTCGAATCGTCGGCACGGGCGGGATCGACGGCGCCGAACAAGCAGAGGCCGACGAGGGCCAGCGCTGCCGTTGTCGCTGCTGCGGCGCGACGGCGGCGGGCAAAGACGCCGCCCATCCAGAACACCGCCAGCGTGTCGATGAGCAGCAGTGCCAGAGCGGCGGCCACCAGCGGACCCTTCAGGTGCTGCTGCTCGTCGAAGGCGTAGCGGACGTCGGTCACCGGCACGGAAAAGGCGGGCCGCGCCAGCGGCGCGAACGTCGCGTCGGCGGCAAGCAGGTTGTGGGCGACGACGCCGGCCTCGGAGCCATAGAGGCCGGGCGGGTTCTCCAGCGTGACGGGCGCGTTCGCGGCGGGCGTCAGCGGCCGTGCGTCCGGCGTCGGCGGCACCAGCGTGCCGCTGGCATCGATCATGCGGTAGGGGGCAAGGGCTGCCGCCGCCTGCCCGGCGGGGGCGGCGATGCTGCCCTGGTTATGCGACAGCTGCACGATGCGGCGCAGCATCTCGACGAAGGAGCCGGAGATCGGCAGGTTCGACCAAGTCGCCTCGGGCGTGATGTGGAACAGCACCAGCGTGCCCTTGCCCTTCTTCAGGCCCGTGACCAGCGGTGTGCCGTCGGCGAGGTTGGCCCAGGTGCGGTCGACGATGTCGGGCGCCGGCTCGGCCAGCACCTGGCGCGAGACGGTCACCTCGTTGGGCGGCGTCAGGTCGCCGAAGGGGCCGGTCTTGGGGAACTCCGCCACCGGCTGCGGCGTCGTCCACGACAGGGCGCCGCCGAGGTTGCGCTCGCCGGTGCGTAGGCGCACCGGCAAAAGGTCGTCGTCGCCGCTGGCGGCGGCCATCCGTGCCCCGGCGAAGCGTAGCAGCGTGCCGCCGTTGTCCACCCATTCGGTCAGCCGTGGCCGCACCTGCTCGGGGATGGTGCCGATGTCGGCCATGACGATCATCGCCGGCTTCTGGTCGAGGATCTGCGGGATGGCGTCGGCCAGGTCGGCATTCGACGGCTCGACGAGATCGGCGAAAGGCGAGAGCGCACGGCGGATGTAATAGAGCGGCGACAGCAGCGGTTGCGCCTGGTCGGCCTCGGTCTGCGACAGGAGGCCGACGCGGCGGCGCTTCGAGCTTTCGTCCAGCACGCGCACGGCCGCCGCCTGCCGTTCGCCGTCGAGCGCGACGGAGGAAAAGTCGTTGCGCAGCTCGAACGGCACCTTCATGTCGCCGGTGGCTACCGTCTCGCCGGGGCCGAAGGTCAGCGTCGCGTCGGCGATGCGGCGGCCCTTGTCGTCGAAGGCGCCGGCCGTTGCCTGCGCGGGCGCCGGATCGCCGGGCGCGCGGATGGCGGTCAGGCGAAAGCCGTCGACGTCGTTTTCGGTGGCGGTGAGGCCTATTGCCGGGATGCGGTCCGGCACCGCCCACAGGACATGGCCGATGTTCTCGCCGAGCAGCGCGCGGAAGGCCGCTTCGTCGTCTTTTGCCGCCAGCCCGTCGGCCAGCACCGCGACGCTGGCGCCGGGCAGGCTTTTCAGCGCTTCGGCGACGCGGGCGAAGACGGCCGGACGGTCGGTCGGGATCGGGCGCGGCTTGGTGGCGCGCAATTTGTCGAGCGCGCCCGCAGCGTCGAAAGGACCGATCTCGGCATTCGGCTTCTCGGCGGTGAAGGCGATCACCACAGGCACGCCGGTCTGGTCGGCGTCGTTGATGAGCCGCTCGGCGGTGGCGACGCGCTTGTCCCAGTCGGGGGCGGCAGCCCAGTCGTTGTCGATGACCAGCGCAAGGGCCGCCCCGCCGGTCGGCAGTTTCTCGCGCGGATTCCAGACAGGCTCGGCAAGCGCGGCGATGACGAGTGCGGCCAGCAACAGGCGCAACAGGGTGAGCCACCACGGGCTCTGCTGGGGCGTTTCCTCACGGCGCAGCACGCGCGCGAGAATCTTCAGCGGCGGGAACACCTCCGTCTGTGGGCGCGGCGGCGTGAGCCTGAGCAGCCACCAGATCACCGGCAGGGCGATCAGCCCCCACAGCACCATCGGTGCCCCGAAGGAGAGCGGCAGCCAGCTCATGCCACGACCTTCCCGCCGTAGCCGCCGTCGTCACCCATCGCCATATGCACGCGCACCAGCGCGTCCGAGGCCAGGCGGTCGGTGTGGTTGGTGGTGAAGCTCCAGCCCAGCCGCTTGCACCAGCCGGTCAGTTCGGCGCGGCGGGCGCGATAGAGGGCGCGGTAGTCGTCGGCCAGCCGTTCGGCACGGCCGGCGGTCAGCTTTTCGCCGGTCTCGGGGTCGGTGAATTCCGTGCGCCCGGCATAGGGGAAATTCTCCTCCGCCGGGTCGGCGATCTCGATCAGGTGGGCGCGGGCGCCGTGACGGGCGAGCACGTCCAGCCAGGCGATGGTTTCCTCGGCCGGGTCGAGGAAATCGGAGATCAGGACGACGTCGGCAAAGCGGCGGATGGCGGAAAGGTCGGGTCGCGCGGGCAATGCGGTGGCGTGCATCAGGTGGGCGGCGATGCGCTCGGCGCCGTTGCGGCTGGTGAAGGGATCGGTGAGGCCCGGCCAGGCGATGCGCTCGCCCGAACGCGACAGAAGCTCGGCCAGGGCGAGCGCCAGCACCAGAGCGCGCGATTCCTTGGAAACGCCGGCGCCGGCGGATTTGTAGAGCATCGAGGGCGAAGGATCGGCCCACAGCCAGACCGTGTGGGCGGCCTCCCATTCGCGGTCGCGCACATAGGTATGGTCGTCGCGGGCGGAGCGGCGCCAGTCGATGCGACTGACCGATTCACCCTCGGAATAGGGCCGGAACTGCCAGAAATTCTCGCCGATGCCCTGCTTGCGACGGCCGTGCCAGCCGGAAATCACGGTGTTGACGATGCGGCGCGCCTCGACCAGCAGGTCCGGCACATAGGCGGCCCGCTGCCGGCCACGGGCGAGCGCGTCGCGGACAGCGACCGGTGCCTGCGCCTCGCCGATACGGGTCATCCAAGGCCTTTCACAAGTTTCGCGACGACGTCGCGCACGCTCATGCCTTCGGCGCGCGCGGCAAACGTCAGCGCCATGCGGTGCTGCAACACCGGTTCGGCCAGCGCGCGCACGTCGTCGATGGAAGGGGCGAGGCGTCCGTCGTAGAGGGCGCGGGCGCGGGCGCACAGCGTCAGCGCCTGGCTGGCGCGCGGGCCGGGGCCCCAGGCGACGTGCTTGTCGGTCTCCTCATGCCCCCGGCCGGGGCGCGCCGAGCGGACCAGCGCAAGGATCGCCTCGACGACGCTTTCGGGCATCGGCATACGCCGGATCAGCGTCTGGATTTCCTTCAGCCGCTCGGGCTGCACGACGTTGAGCGCCTTGGCTTCGTCGACACCGGTGGTTTCGAGCAGGATGCGCCGCTCGGCCTCGATGTCGGGATAAAGGATGTCGACCTGCATCAGGAAACGGTCGAGTTGCGCTTCGGGCAGCGGATAGGTGCCTTCCTGCTCCAGCGGGTTCTGGGTGGCGAGCACATGGAAGGGCGAAGGAAGGTCGTGACGGGCGCCGGCGACGGTGACGTGGTATTCCTGCATGGATTGCAGCAGCGCCGACTGCGTGCGCGGCGAGGCGCGGTTGATCTCGTCGGCCATCAGGAGCTGCGCGAAGATCGGCCCGCGGATGAAGCGGAAGGACCGCTTGCCTGTTTCGTCCTGCTCCATCACCTCGGAGCCGAGGATGTCGGACGGCATCAGGTCCGGCGTGAACTGGATGCGGCGGGCGTCGAGCCCCAGCACGATGCCCAGCGTCTCCACCAGCTTGGTCTTGGCCAGTCCAGGCACGCCGACCAGCAGCGCGTGGCCGCCGGCCAGCAACGCTACAAGGGTGCGTTCCACCACGCTTTCCTGGCCGAAGATGACGCGGCCGACGCCGTCGCGGATGCGCGAAATGTCGGCCAACGCCCGCTCGGCCTCGGCCACCATGTCTTTTTCGCTGATCGGGCTTTCCTTGACGATAACGCTCATCCAGCATCAACCTCGTTTTGGTTTGCGCCTGTCTGCGAATCGGCTCCGCTCGGCTCCACAATGGACCTTAGTTTACCGCAGAACTTAAATCACGGACCCCGGCTGACAAGCGCGTCAACAGTGACTATTTCGTGACGATGGCCGATCGACAGGACAATGACAGCCTGACCGCCGCCGCCGATGCGCGCGGGCTGGAAGCGCTGATTTCGCGCGCGGCGCGCGCCGGCAAGGGCCTGCCGCCGGTGGAGCGCTGGAATCCGCCGTTCTGCGGCGACATCGACATGGAAATCAGGCCGGACGGCACCTGGTTCTACATGGGCACGCCGATCGGCCGGGCGCCGCTGGTGCAGCTTTTCTCCACCGTGCTGCGCAAGGACGAGGACGGCAACACCTATCTGGTGACGCCGGTGGAGCGGGTCGGCATCCGCGTCGTCGACGCGCCGTTCGTCGCGGTGGAAGTCAACGTCTCCGGCCAGGGCGACGAGCAGGTCGTCACCTTCCGCACCAATGTCGGCGACGTGGTCGAGGCGGGGCCGGACCATCCGCTGCGCTTCGTCGACGAGGCCGAGACGGGCGGCCTGAAGCCGTATGTCCTGGTGCGCGGCCGGCTGGAGGCGCTGGTGGCGCGGCCGGTGATGTACGAGCTGGTCGGCCACGGCGAGGAGATCGACGTGGACGGAACGGCGATGTTTGCCGTGCGCTCGCGCGGCGCGGTCTTTCCGATCATGCCGGCCGAGCGGCTGGCGAGGCTGAGCGCGTGATGGACCAGAAGGCCGCCACGCCGTTCTCGGCTGAGGATTTCCGCGCCCGCGCGGCGCGCCAGCAGGCGTTCGACACGTCCGAGCTCTACGGCGACCATCGTTTCAACCCCGGCCATCCGCGGCTTTACCTGCGCGACGGGCCGCTGGTGGACGCGGCCGTGCTGATCCCGGTGATAGATCGCGGCGCCGACGCGACGCTTCTGTTGACGAAACGCGCCGAGACGCTGCGCAGCCATACCGGCCAGGTGGCTTTTCCGGGCGGGCGGATCGACGCCACGGATGTCTCGCCGGCAGCGGCGGCGCTGCGCGAGGCCGACGAGGAGGTCGGGCTGGAATCGGGATTCGTCGACGTGATCGGCCGCATGCCGGATTACGTTTCGGGCACCGGCTACCGCATCGCCCCGGTGCTGTCGGTGGTCAGGCCCGGCTTCCACCTTCATCTCAATCCCGACGAGGTGGACACCGCCTTCGAGGTGCCGCTTTCCTTTCTCATGAACCCTGCCAACCATCGCCGCGACAGCCGGTTCTGGAACGATCTCGAATGGTTCTTCTACGAGATGCCCTATGGCGGCAACCGCATCTGGGGCGTGACGGCCGGCATCATCCGTACGCTGTATGAAAGGCTTTACGCGTGAGCGCGCCGATCTCGATCGCCGGCAAGGCCGACTGGCTGCGGGACAGGCACCTGCAACACCTGCTGGCGGTGCTTTGCGAAGGCGGCGAGCAGGCGCGCATCGCCGGCGGCGCGGTGCGCAACGCGCTGCTCGGCCAGAAGGTGGCGGATGTCGACATCGCCACCACGACCTTGCCCGAGGAAACCGTGCGGCGTGCGGAGGCGGCGGGGTTCAAGGTGGTGCCGACCGGCATCGAGCACGGCACGGTGACGGTGGTGGCCGGGGGGCACCCGTTCGAGATAACGACGCTGCGCGCCGATGTCGAAACCGACGGACGGCACGCGAAAGTGTCCTTCGGGCGCGACTGGACGGCGGACGCCGAGCGGCGCGACTTCACCATCAACGCGCTCTATGCCGAGGCGGACGGCACGGTGATCGACCTCGTCGGCGGCGTGGCAGACCTGGAAGCAAGGCGACTGCGCTTCATCGGCGATGCGGAGGCACGCATCCGCGAAGATTTCCTGCGCATCCTGCGTTTCTTCCGCTTCTTCGCCTGGTACGGCGACGGCCGGCCGGACGCCGAGGGCCTGAAAGCCTGCGCGCGGCTGAAGGACGGGCTCGACCGGCTGTCGGCCGAACGCGTCTGGATGGAATTGAAGAAACTGCTGTCGGCGCCCGACCCGTCGCGCGCGCTGTTGTGGGCGCGGCAGGCCGGCGTGCTCTCGCGCATCCTGCCGGAAAGCGAGAAGTGGGGCATCGACGCCATTCACGGCCTGGTCAGGACGGAGCATGGCCTCGGCTGGATGCCGGACGCGTTGCTCAGGCTCGAAGCGACGGTGCCGCCGGACGCGGCACGCATGAAGGCGCTGGCCGAGCGGCTGAAATTGTCCACGGCCGAATCGAACCGCCTGCAGCGCTGGGCGTTGACCGAGCCCGTCGCCGCCACGACGACGGAAACGGTGCTGGCCAAGGCGCTCTATCGCGGCGATCCGCGCGGCATCGAGGACCGCCTGCGCCTGTCGCTCGCCGCCGCGCGGGCACGCGCCGCCGGAGACGACGCCGCGATGATGGAGGCCGGCGGGCTGTCGCGGCTGCTCGCCTTCGCTGGAAAATGGCAGCGGCCGGTGTTTCCGGTGAAGGGCGCGGACCTTGCCGCGCTGGGCATGGCATCGGGGCCGAAACTCGGCGAAACGCTCAAGGCGCTGGAGACGGTGTGGATCGAATCGGGTTTTGCGCTCGGCCGGGAAGCGTTGCTGGAACGCGCACGAGGCGAGATCGGAAACTGATTCCGGTTTTTCGCCTAAATCCTTGAATTTTTTATTTCTTTATAAGGCACGCGCCGTCTTCATCCGGCCTTTCGGCCACCTTCTCCCCGTTAGCGGGGAGAAGGAAAAGGGTTTGTGACGCCTACGCCGCGTCGCGCGCTTTCTCGATACGCGAGCGGATCGCTTCGATCATCGTCTCGCGGATGATGGTTTCGCCATGGGTCTCGCGCATGTGCTCCACGGCACGGCGCATGACCTCGGCCTCGTCCTCCGCGCGCGTATGCCACTCGCAGCCGGGGACGAGCGAGCCACAATAGAATTCCTTCATGGCTTTCCTCCTTTCCTCGTTCTGGCCCAGCTTAACACGAAAGGGCGGACGAGGTTGCATCGGAAATCGCCGAAGGGCGAATCGTGATCGTCACGGCCATTTCGCAGCCGGGGGCAGCGACGACAGGATGGAGGCGACGTTGCCGCCGGTCTTCAGCCCGAAAATGGTGCCTCGGTCGTAGAGCAGGTTGAACTCGGCATAGCGGCCGCGCCGCACCAGCTGCTCCTCGCGATCGGCGTCGGTCCAGTTGGTGTCGAGGTTGGCGCGCAGAAGATGCTGGTAGACGACCAGGAAGGCGCGGCCGACATCCTGCACGAAGGCGAAGTCGGCATCCCAGCCGCCCCTGTCGTCGGGCGAATGCTGCCAGTCGAAGAAGATGCCGCCGATGCCGCGCGGCTCGTTGCGGTGAGGCAGGAAGAAATACTCGTCGCACCAAGTCTTGAAGCGGTCGTAGTCGGCGACGGCCGCGTTCTTCTCGCATGCGAAGCGCATGGCGCGATGGAAGGCGAGGCTGTCGGGATCGTCCTGCGTGCGGCGCCGGTCAAGCACCGGCGTCAGGTCGGCGCCGCCGCCAAACCAGTGGCGCGTGGTGGCCACCATGCGGGTGTTCATGTGCACGGCCGGCACGTTCGGGTTCCACGGATGGGCGATCAGCGAGATGCCGCTGGCCCAGAAGCGCGGGTCTTCCTCGGCGCCCGGGATCTGCTTGCGGAATTCGGGCGAGAACTCGCCATGGACGGTGGACGTGTGCACGCCGACCTTCTCGAAGACGCGGCCGTGCATGACCGACATGGTGCCGCCACCGCCGGTGCCCTCGTCGCGCAGCCAGGGGGTTTTGTCGAAACGGCCGGGTTCCCACGAAGCCTGCGGCCCGGACAAAGCGTCCTCGATCTCTTCGAACGCCGCGCAGATGCGGTCGCGCAATGCCTCGAACCAGGCTTTCGCCGTCGCCTTCTTGCTTTCGATGTCGGCGGGCAAGCCCGCCTCAATGTCCGGTCGTTCCAAAACAGGTTCTCCGCGCTCGGACCCCATGCCCGACAAATGACTCGTCTTTTGCGGGCGCGATCCGTAGTCTGTCTTTGAGACAGGTCAAGGAGTTCTTTCGTGCGTACTCCGGCACGTCCACCGCTGAACGACCTGAAGAAGCGGCTCGATCGCAGCCGCGCCGAGAAGGCGCGCATGCCGCGGGACGGCTTCCTGCGCGAGACCTTCGTGCTGCCGCGCACCGATGCGCGGCGGAAAGCCAGGGAGTGGTTCGAGCGTTGGCCGAAGCAGGCCTACTGGACCGAGATCGAGAGCTGGTTCGAACGGCCGGGCGACGTCATCGAGTTCACCATACGGCGACTGCCGGCGGCGGATTGAGAGCGGCGAAGGCCGCCGCGCTCAGATGACGAGCAAGGGCGTCTTGCTTGGCACGCGCTCGTAGAGATCCATCACATCCTGGTTGAACATGCGCACGCAGCCGGACGATGCCGACTTGCCGATGGTGCGCCATTGCGGCGATCCGTGGATGCGGTAGAGCGTGTCCTGCCCGTCCTTGAAGATGTAGAGCGCGCGCGAACCGAGCGGGTTGTCCAGTCCGGGCGGCATGCCCTGGCGCCACTTCTCCAGCTTGGGGTCGCGCTTGATCATGGCGTCCGGCGGGGTCCATGTCGGCCATTTGCGCTTCCGTTGCACCACGGCGCGGCCCTTCCAGGAATAGCCCTGGCGGCCGAGACCGACGCCGTAGCGGCGCGCCGTCCCGTCCTTCTGCACGAAATAGAGGAATTTTTCGGCGGTGTTGACGACCAGGGTGCCTGCCGGCTCGCCGGTCGGGTTCGGCACCGTCTGGCGCAGGAAACGGGCGTCCACCTTAGTGTAGGGGATGGCCGGCAGCGCGTAGCCGCCATCTTCCACCGCCGCATACATCGCTGCGTGGTCGCTCGGCGGCGGAGGTTCGGGCAGGGCGGGCGGCGGCGGAAAGCGCGGCGCTGCCTCGGCTTGCAGGGAGGGGGCCGGAACGCTGGTGCAGCCCGCCAATGCGGAAGCGGCGACGAGAGATGAGCCGATCAGGATCGAGCGGCGGGAAAACTGGAACGTCATTTTTGAGAACGGATACTGTGAAAGCGAGAGTTGAAGCGGCAAGCCGCCGGTCAGGCCGCTCATAGCGTCAATCCGGGCCGGCGTGTGTCCAACCGGCGCCGGAAGCGGCCAAAGTTCGGCGCTGTGGCGCGAATGCAACAGGCTGTGGCACCACGGCCCCTTTCCGCACGAGCGATGCGATCGGCAAAGCCTCCGGTCAGCTTGCCGGCTTGACGAGCAGGCGTCTTGCGCCGGCTCCCTGTTTCGCCAGCCGGTCCTCGCGGTTCCTCAGCGGGCAGCGGTCGATCGACATGCAGCCGCAGCCGATGCAGTCGGTCAGCCCGTCGCGCAGCTTCTTCAACTGGTTGATGCGACGGTCGAGGTCGTCGCGCCAGGTGCTTGAAAGCAGATTCCAATCGGCCCGCGTCGGCGTGCGGCCTTCAGGCAGCGAATCGAGGGCGGCGGCGATGTCGGCCAGCGAGATGCCGACCTCCTGTGCGATGCGGATGATGGCGACGCGCCTCAGCACATCGCGGCCGTAGCGGCGCTGGTTGCCGGCGGTGCGATGCGAGCGGATCAGGCCGCGCGCCTCGTAGAAGTGCAGCGCCGAGACCGCGACGCCGGCGCGCATCGCCACCTGTCCGACCGTCAGTTCCTTGGCGATAGCCATCGGCTTTCACCTTCCGGATTTCCGCTTGACCTCAATGTAAGTTGAGGTTTTATCGAAGAAGCCTTCACTCGACAACCGGGGAGGGCGCCATGCCGCGACACGACCGCCATCAGGGATACGGACCCGCCTTCGCGAGGCTGGAGGGATTTGGTTTCTTCGTATGCGAGGCGGCGGAGCTAGCTGATCTGCCGCATCGCTTCGCCGGCGACCATGGCGACCGACAGCGCGACGTTGAGGCTGCGGCCGCCGCCGGGCATCGGGATCAGCAATCGCGCATCCGCCGCTTCATGGACCTTGTCCGGCGCGCCTGCGGATTCGCGGCCGAAGAGCAGCACGTCGCCTTTGGCGAAGGCGAAGTCCGTATAGGGCAGGGTGGCCGCGGTGGTGAGAAGCACCAGCCGGCGGGTAGCACCCAGCCGCCATTGCTCGAAGCTGTCCCAGTCGACATGCCGGGTCAGGGCCGCCATTTCGAGATAGTCCATCCCGGCGCGCCTGAGGTTGCGGTCGGAGAGGTCGAAGCCGGCCGGCTCGACGATATCGACGGCCAGCCCCATGCAGGCGGCGAAACGCAGGATGGTGCCGGTGTTGCCGGCGATATCGGGCTGGTAGAGGGCGATGCGGACATCGCGCTTCATGTCCGCGTGCCCTGGCGTGGCAGATCGGCCACAGGGCGTCGGTGGCTGTCAGGAGTGGCGGGCTTCCGTATGGTCATCACCCGCGAATGCGTGTATGAGGCGCCCATTGTCAACTCGAACCGAAGGAGGACGGCATGGGACACATGATGACCGTAGATATCCACCGCCCTTCCGCTTGGCTCCGTCCAAGATTTGGGCTCGCCGCCTAGACGGCGGAAACCGGTTCGACGCTTTCTTTTTGAGTTCCTGAGCACGCGCGACGCGGATTCCGCCGAGACCTGATCCCGGTTTCGAAGGATTCCTGCCATGTTTTTCTATCTGTCCAAGGGGCGCCGTGCCCCATCCAAAGCGTTTCCGTTGCCGCCTTCGTCCTGCGCTTCCCTCGGCGCGGGACGTGTGCAGCCACCGTTTCATTCATCTTTTTCACTGGAGGACGGACCGATGTTCGATCCCTGTAAAATACCAGGCTCGCGGAGCCTGCACGAACGCAAAGTGGCGACCTGGGCGCTGCTGATCGGCGAGACGCATTCGTCCGCCGCGCATGGCGAAACTCGCCGCCGGCCGCATCGCGGCATGCTGCCGGATGTCGATTTTTCCCGCGCCGTGCCGGACTACAGCCGGCCCTCGCTGGTGAGGCGGCTCGCGCGGCTGATCCGGCGCGGCGGCACCGGCGCCGAAGCGCATGGGCCAGAGGTCGGCGAAACGCCGCCGGTCTCCTATATTGGCCGGGACAGACCAGTCGCCCCGGACGATTCGTCCGGGGCGGCTGGTCGTGACGTAATTCATGCGCGGGCGGCCTGAGCGGGCGCCGGCGCGGACACAATGAGCAGGACGATGTTTTCTTGGTTTGAAAAGCGACTCGACCCGTTTCCGGCCGCGGAGCCGGTCGAGCCGCCGCGCACGCTTCTGGCTTTCTGCTGGCATTTCACCAGGCCGGCCTGGCCGTTCGTGCTTCTGGCAGCCGTGCTGATGGCGCTGATCGCCATCATGGAAGTGTGGATGTTCGGCTTCCTCGGCCACATCGTCGACTGGCTGTCGGCGCAGAACCGCGAGACGTTCCTGCAAACGGAATGGTGGAAGCTGGCCGGCATGGTGCTGGTGGTCGCCGTCTTCCTGCCGGGCGCGGTGCTGCTGTCGTCGCTCAACACCTATCAGACGCTGTTCGGCAACTATCCGATGCGCATCCGCTGGCAGGTGCACCGCTACCTGATCAAGCAGTCGATGGCCTTCTACCAGGACGAGTTCGCCGGCCGCATCGCCACCAAGCTGATGCAGACCGCGCTCGCCGTGCGCGAGACGGTGATCAAGTTCGCCGAGGTGCTGAACTACGTCATCGTCTATTTCATCGGCATCCTGATCATCGTCGGCTCGTCCGACTGGCGGCTGGCGGCGCCGATGGCGCTGTGGCTCGTCGGCTATCTGGTGGCGTTGCGCTACTTCGTCCCGCGGCTGGGCTCGGTTTCGCAGGCGCAGGCCGACGCGCGCTCGGTGATGACGGGACGCATCGTCGACAGCTACACCAACATCCAGACCGTCAAGCTGTTCTCGCATGGCCGACGCGAATCCGACTATGCCCGCGAGGGCATGGCCGACTTCATGCGGACGGCCTATGCGCAGGGGCGGCTGATCAGCCAGTTCTACATCGTCGTCTATGCGCTGAATTCGGCTCTTCTTCTCGGCGTCGGCGCGCTGGCGATCGGCCTGTGGCTGGAGGAAGTGGTGACGGTCGGGGCGGTGGCGGTGGCCGTCGGCCTCGTGCTGCGCCTCTACGGCATGTCGCAATGGATCATGTGGGAGGTGTCGGCCCTGTTCGAGAACATCGGCACGGTGCAGGATGGCATCGCCTCGATCTCGCTGCCGCGTCTGGTCGAGGACCGGCCCGATGCGCGTCCCATCGCCGTCGACAAGGGCGAGATCCGCTTCGACGCCGTGCGCTTCCACTACGGCAAGGGCAAGGGCGTGCTGGACGACCTGGCGTTGACCATTCGTCCGGGCGAGAAGGTCGGCATCGTCGGCCGCTCGGGAGCCGGCAAGTCGACGCTGGTCAACCTTCTGCTCCGCTTCTACGACGTGGAGGGCGGGCGCATCCTGATCGACGGGCAGGACATCGCCGGCGTCACGCAGGATTCGCTGCGCGCGGCGATCGGCATGGTCACGCAGGACACCTCGCTGCTGCACCGCTCGGTGCGCGACAACGTGCTCTACGGCCGCCCCGACGCCGGCGAGGATGCCATGGTCGAGGCGGTGCGGCGGGCGGAAGCTTCCGGCTTCATCGACGGGCTGGCCGACGCCAAGGGCCGAACGGGCTTCGACGCGCATGTCGGCGAACGCGGTGTCAAGCTGTCGGGCGGCCAGCGGCAGCGCATCGCCATCGCCCGCGTCATGCTGAAGGACGCGCCGATCCTCATCCTCGACGAAGCGACCTCGGCGCTCGATTCGGAGGTCGAGGCCGCGATCCAGGAGAACCTCTACAGGCTGATGCAGGGCAAGACCGTCATCGCCATCGCCCACCGGCTCTCAACGATTGCGGCGATGGACCGGCTGATCGTCATGGACCGAGGCCGCATCATCGAGGAGGGCACGCACGATGAGCTGATCGCGCTGGGCGGCCTCTACGCGCAGCTCTGGCAACGCCAGTCCGGCGGCTTCCTGCTGCACGACGACCCGCACGAGCCGGCGGCGCGAATGAAGCTGGAGGTGGCGGAGGAAGCGGCGGAGTGAGGGATCGGCCCTTGTTCGGCGCAACCGGACCGCTATGTCCTTGTTCCGGCCGCATTTGTGCTACCGAAGAAGACGGCAGAACCGCAAGATTCAGGAGTTCGTATGACCGGCGACGACGAGTACGTGTATGACGAGGCCAGCGGCGAATGGCTTCCCGCGTCGGATCTTACCGGAGCGCAAGATGCCACTCCGGCGACCGTGCGGGATTCGGCCGGCAACGTGCTGGCCGACGGCGATTCCGTCACGCTCATCAAGGATCTCAAGGTGAAGGGGACCACGCAGACGCTCAAGCAGGGTACCGTCATCAAGTCCATTCGCCTGACCGACGATCCCGAAGAGATCGATTGCCGTCACGAAGCGATCAAGGGACTGGTTCTGCGCACCGAGTTCGTGCGCAAGCGCTGAGCCCGTGAGCCTGCTCGATCCCCTCTATCGCCGCTTCGAGGACTGGGTTTCCCCGTTCCGCGAGCCGGCGAACCTGCGCCCGCCGTCAACGGTCGCCGGCTTCATCTGGCATTATGTCGGGCAGGCGCGGCTCGCTTTCTTCGCCATGCTGGTCATCGGCGGCATCGCGCCGCTGGTGGAGGCGGGGCTGTTCTATTTCGTCGGCCGGCTGGTCGATATCCTCGACCAGTTGCCCGCCGGCGAGCGGAACTGGGAGGCGCTGTGGAACGCGGCCGGCCGGGAACTGGTCTTCATGATCGTGGTCGTGCTCGTCGTCCGCACGATTATCGTCGGCTTGTCCGCGCTGGTGGACGAGCAGACCATCGTGCCGGGCTTCTTCAACCTTGTGCGCTGGCAGGCGCACCGGCATGTGTCGCGGCAGTCCTACGCCTTCTTCCAGAACGATTTCGCCGGCCGCATCGCCACCAAGGTGTGGCAGGCGGGCCAGGCGACCGGCGACCTGATGGAAAGCTTCATCGAGGTGGTCTGGTTCATGATCGTCTACACCGTCACCACGCTAGCGCTGGTGGCGGGGCTGGACTGGCGGCTAGCGGCACTGGTGGTGATCTGGATCGCCGCCTTCGGCTGGCTGGCGAAGTTCTACCTGCCGTCGATCCGCAAGCACGCGGAGGCGACCGCCGAGGCGGGCTCGATGATCAACGGCCGCATCGTCGATTCCTACTCCAACATCCAGACGCTGAAACTGTTCTCGGCCGACGGCGACGACCGCTACATCCGCTCCGGCTTCGACATCTATCTCGGTGCGCTCAGGCCGTTCACCCGGCGCCTCACCGGCGTGCGCATCGCGCTGACGGCGCTGTCGGGCGTCATGATCACCGTTATCGCCTGCTTTGCCGTGGACCTGTGGGTGGAAGGCGCGATCACCGTCGGCGCGGTCGCCTTCACGCTGTCGCTGGTGCTGCGCCTCAACATGCTGCTCGGCCGGCTGATGATGCAGTTGAACGGCATCCTGCGCAATCTCGGCGTGCTGGAGAACTCCAAGGCGCTGATCTCGCAGCCGCTCGGCCTGACCGACGCGCCGGATGCGAAGGACCTGGCCGTAAGTGGCGGGCGGATCGACATGGACGGCGTCGTCTTCCACTACGGCAAGGGCGGCGGCGTGCTGGACGGCATCGACCTGACCATCCGGCCGGGCGAAAAGGTTGGGCTGGTCGGTCCCTCCGGCGCCGGCAAGACGACGCTGGTGAACCTCATCCTGCGCCTCTACGACCTCGAGGGCGGTGAAATCCGCATCGACGGGCAGGACGTGGCCAAAATCACGCAGACGTCACTGCGCGGCGCCATCGGCGTGGTCAGCCAGGACACCGCGCTTTTCCACCGCTCGCTGCGCGACAACATCAGGCTGGGCAAGCCCGACGCCACCGACCGTGAGGTGATGGCGGCGGCGCGTCGGGCGGAGGCGCACGAATTCATCCTCGGCCTACGCGACAACAAGGACCGGGCCGGCTACGACGCTTATGTCGGCGAGCGCGGCGTCAAGCTTTCCGGCGGCCAGCGGCAGCGCGTGGCGATCGCCCGTGTCTTCTTGAAGGACGCGCCGATCCTGGTGCTGGACGAGGCGACCTCGGCGCTCGATTCCGACGTCGAGGCAGCGATCCAGGAAAACCTGCACGCGCTGATGCAGGACAAGACCGTCATCGCCATCGCGCACAGGCTTTCCACCATCGCCATGCTCGACCGGCTGGTGGTGCTGGACGAGGGGCGCATCGTGGAAGAAGGCACGCACGAGGAACTGGTGGCGCTGGACGGGCTCTATGCAAGGCTGTGGAAGCGCCAGTCGGGCGGCTTCCTGTTCAACGAGGAAAGCGCGCTGGAAGAAACGCGCCCGGCGGAATAGGCGCGATGTCGGTCAGGCCGCCCTCCAACCTCGGCAACGCTTCCGTCTCGGAGGTCCTGTTCGATGCGCTCGGCCACGAGATTCTGGCGGAGAAGGCGTCGGCGCTCGGTCGCGCGGGCGAGCGAGCCGCGACATGCCTGGCTCGCCTGCGTGCGCATGACGGAGCGGACGGGCAAAGGCCCGCAACCGATTCGCGGCGCAGGGAACTGCTCAAGGATGCGGCCGAAGCCGTCTACGCCTTCTTCATCCAGCGCGAACTGTGCGGCCTGCGCCGCCACGATGCAGTGATCCGCGAACTCGGCATTCCGCGCGAGGTGCTGGCGAGGCTCGGCGCGAAATAGCACCGCGGCTGCCGTTGCACCCGTCAAAACCATGGAAAAGGCGTTGCCGTGCCCGGCAGAATGGGCCAGGGCGCAAAAGCCTTGCGACAATCTGCCATGGTTGCTTCACCCGTCTGGACAAAAACAGTCGTCACGCATAAACCGAAATCCAAATGCCGGAGGAATTCGCTAGCCTGTTGCCATGCGCTGTCGGGCTGGCATGCGAGTGGGGACAAGGACTCGCCCTGCGGCACGGAAGAGGCGAAAGGACCAGGCACCCGTGAGCGCAACCGACGACACACACGATCCCAATCGCCGTGATTTTCTTTACATCGCCACCGGCATGGCCGGCGTGGTGGGCGCGGCCGCCGTCGCCTGGCCGTTCATCGACCAGATGCGCCCGGACGCCTCGACGCTGGCGCTGTCGACCGTCGAGGTGGACGTCTCGTCGCTGACGCCGGGCATGTCGCTGACGGTCAAGTGGCGCGGCAAGCCCGTTTTCGTGCGCAACCGCACGCCCGAAGAGGTCAAGGCGGCACAGGATGTCAAGCTGGAAGAGCTGAAGGACCCGCTGGCCCGCAACGCCAACCTTCCCGCCGACGCCACCGCCGCCGACATCGACCGCTCGGCTGGCAAGGACAAGGAAAACTGGCTGGTGATGGTGGGCGTGTGCACGCATCTGGGCTGCATCCCGCTCGGCCAGCAGGGCGAGTACGGCGGCTGGTTCTGCCCGTGCCACGGTTCGGTCTACGATACCGCCGGGCGCATCCGCCACGGGCCTGCGCCGGAGAATATGGCCGTGCCGGTCTTTTCATTCATCTCCGATACCAAGATCCGCATCGGCTGAGGCAGGGGGACATGATGCACGAGGGACACTCCACCTACACGCCGAAGACCGGCATCGGCCGCTGGGTCGACGCCCGCATGCCGCTGCCGAGGCTCGTCTACAACAGCTTCATCGCCTATCCGGTGCCGCGTAACCTGAACTACTTCTGGGCGTTCGGCGGCATCCTGTCGGTTATGCTGGTGGCGCAGATCCTCACGGGTATCGTGCTCGCCATGCACTACACCGACGATACGGGGCTCGCCTTCGATTCGGTCGAGAAGATCATGCGCGACGTCAACCACGGCTGGTTGCTGCGCTACCTGCACTCCAACGGCGCGTCGTTCTTCTTCGTCGCCGTCTACATCCACATCTTCCGTGGCCTCTATTACGGTTCCTACAAGGCGCCGCGCGAGCTTCTGTGGATTCTCGGCTGCATCATCTACCTGTTGATGATGGCGACCGGCTTCATGGGCTACGTGCTGCCGTGGGGCCAGATGTCCTTCTGGGGCGCCACCGTCATCACCGGCTTCTTCACGGCCATTCCGCTGGTCGGCGACTGGATCCAGCAACTCCTGCTCGGCGGCTTCGCCGTCGACAACCCGACGCTGAACCGCTTCTTCGCGCTGCATTACCTGCTGCCGTTCATGATCGCCGGCGTCGTGGTGCTGCACGTCTGGGCGCTGCACGTCACCGGCCAGAACAACCCGACCGGCATCGAGGTGAAGTCGAAGACCGACACCGTTCCCTTCACGCCCTATGCGACCATCAAGGACGCGATGGGCATGGTGGTGTTCCTGCTGGTCTACGCCTATTTCGTCTTCTACCTGCCGAACTATCTCGGCCACCCGGACAATTACACGATCGCCAACCCGCTGAAGACGCCCGCGCACATCGTGCCGGAATGGTACTTCCTGCCGTTCTACGCCATCCTGCGCGCCATCACCTTCAACATCGGGCCGATCAACTCCAAGCTCGGCGGCGTGCTGGCCATGTTCGGCGCCATCGCGGTGCTGTTCGTGGTGCCGTGGCTCGACACGTCCAAGGTGCGCTCGGCCGTCTACCGGCCCTGGTACAAGCTGTTCTTCTGGCTGTTCGCGGCCGACGCCATCCTGCTCGGCTGGCTCGGCTCGCGCCCGGCGGAAGGCTCCTACGTGCTGATGGCGCAGCTTGCCACGCTGTTCTACTTCGCCTTCTTCCTGATCGTCATGCCGGTGCTTGGCCTCATCGAGACGCCGCGGCGCCTGCCCAATTCGATCACCGAGGCGGTGCTGGAGAAGAACAAGGGCTCGGGCAGCGGGCATCCGGCGGGCGCCACGGCGGCGCCGGAAACCAAGGGCTGAGCGAGAGAGCAGGGGACTTCGCATGAAAAAGATACTCGTCTCGCTCGCCGCGGCCTGCCTTGTCCTGGCCGGCGCCGCAGCCGTGATCGCGCAGGAGCAGGAACCCGCCAAGACCGAAGGTCACAGCGAGGCCAACCCGACGCACTTCCCGATCAAGGAACCGAAGGAGATGTCGTGGTCCTTCGCCGGGCCGTTCGGCACCTACGACAAGGCGCAGCTCCAGCGTGGCTTCCAGGTCTACAAGGAAGTGTGCTCGGCCTGCCATTCGATGCACATGGTGGCCTTCCGCACGCTTGAAGACCTCGGCTATAACGAGGCGCAGATCAAGTCGCTGGCCGCCGAATACACCATCCATGACGGCCCCAACGACGACGGCGACATGTTCGACCGGCCGGGCAAGCCGTCCGATTATTTCCCTTCGCCGTTCCCGAACGAGCAGGCCGCGGCGGCCGGCAACGGGGGCGCGGCGCCGCCGGACATGTCGCTGCTGGCCAAGGCGCGCGGCATCGAGCGCGGCTTCCCGCAGTTCATCTTCGACATCTTCACCCAGTATGCCGAGAGCGGCCCGGACTACATCCATTCGCTGCTCACCGGTTACGACGAGCAGCCGCCGGCCGGCATGGTCATCCCCGAGGGCACCCACTACAACCCGTATTTCAATGCGGGCGTGTCCCTGAAGATGCCCAAGCCCCTGTCGGACGACCAGGTGACCTACAGCGACGGCTCTCCGCAGACGGTCGAGCAGTATTCGCGCGACGTGTCGGCCTTCCTGATGTGGGCTGCCGAGCCGCATATGGAAGACCGCAAGAAGACCGGCTTCCGCGTGGTCATCTTCATGCTGCTGTTCGGCGGGCTGATGTACCTCACCAAGCGCAAGGTCTGGGCCGACGTCGCGCATTGAGCGGCGCGGATCGCTTCGACAAAGGGCGCCTCCGGCGCCCTTTTTGATGTTCGGCCCTCGGTTTCGCCTCTGACGCTCTTCTTCGATCGAACGGTCGGCCGTGCCCTTCAATTCACCTTGATGAACCCGAACTTCGCCCTTTTCTTTTACCGACGGAGCCGGCAAAACTGTCGGGCAACGAGACGCCGCTGATGAAATCCACGCTCGAAGACACGCTGCTTGCCGCGATCCGCACGATCCCGGACTATCCGAAGCCCGGCATCCTGTTTCGCGATATCACCACGCTGCTCGGCAATGCGCGCGCCTTCCGCCGCGCCGTCGACGAGCTGGTGCATCCCTATGCCGGGCAGAAGGTGGACAAGATCGCAGGCATCGAGGCGCGCGGCTTCATCCTTGGCGGGGCGGTGGCGCATCAGCTGTCCGCCGGCTTCGTCCCGATCCGCAAGAAGGGCAAGCTGCCGCACGAGACCGTGCGCGTCGCCTACAGCCTGGAATACGGGCTGGACGAGATGGAGATGCACAAGGACGGCGTGGCGCCCGGCGAGAAGGTGATCCTCATCGACGACCTGATCGCCACCGGCGGCACGGCGGAAGCGGCGGTGAAGCTGCTCAGGCAGATCGGCGCCGACATCATCGCCGCCTGCTTCGTCATCGACCTGCCGGATCTCGGCGGCCGCGCCAAGCTGGAAGCGCTCGGCGTGCCGGTGCACGTGCTGATCGACTTCGAGGGACACTGAAACCGGCCCAGCGTATCAGGCCGCCTGCAACGCCTCCCAAAGGGCGAAGCCTGCGGCCGAGACCAGAAGGGCGCCGGCGCCGCGCCCAAGCAGGACCGTCGCCGCCGGATGGCCGGTCAGCGCCTCACGGCTTTGTCCCGCCGCAAGCGCCAATCCGCCATAGACCGCCAACTGCACCGTGACAGTCATGGTTCCCATGACAAGGGCCTGTAGTCCGATCGGGCCGTATTCAGGCTTCATGAACTGCGGAAAGACGGCAAGCACGAACAGCCAGGCCTTCGGGTTGAGGATGCAGGTCAGCAGGCCCTGCAGGAAAATCCCGGCCGGCGGGCGGCGCGCCGCGGTTCCGACCGAGCGGACCTCGATGGTGGAGCGCAGCAGCGAAATGCCGATCCAGGCCATGTAGAGCGATCCGACGACCAGCATTGCCTTAGAAAGGACAGGCACGACATTTGACAGGCCGACGACGAAGACTGTGCCGAACAGCGTGTGGCAGATGCCGCCGAGCATGATGCCGGCGGTCGCGGCCAGTCCCGCCTGGCGGCCGCCGGTCAGCGCGTTGGCCAGCACGAAGAACATGTCCATGCCCGGCACGACGATGATGCCGACCAGCAGGACGAAATAGAGCCAGAGGGCTGCGGCGTACATCGGTAGTCCTGTCGGATGGTTCCTGGTGGCGGAATGCCTTGCACCGCAGTTCCGCGCCACCCGATATCCGATCGCTGCTGACATCATGGCGTCAGGACAATGACCCTTGTGCAGCGGCGGGGGCGCGCCATCGCTTTTTTGCGAAGAAAATCTATCCCCGTCCTTTTCACCCGCTCCATACTTGCCGCCATTTCCTGTGCGGGAACGCGGGTCGCGAACCGGGGTGAGAAGCCGGTTTGCGCAGCAAATTGAAAGGTCCGGTGGACCTTTCAAAGGTTTCGAACGCCAGGGAGTTGCCGCAGGCAACGGGTCCCTGGCTGGGGCGGCCCCTCGCTACGGCTCGGGGCGTTCGTCGCTCGAAAAGCCCATTCGGGGGCTTTTCGTCCGCCTTGCGGACCGCTCCTCACTCCTCGGGGAGGCAAGAACACCGGCGGGCGCGGGATGCCGCGCCATATACCTACTTAGCAGGCACGCTCCCGCGCCCGCTTCCCGACCTCAAACATAAGAGGTCCGCTCTTTGACAATGGCCAGGGCCGAAAGGCAGCGTGGCAGCGATGAAGCGTGCCGGGGCGATTATCCGGTTTTCACCAGCACGGCGCTGTCGAACTCGATCACCTTGTCGCCGGTGGAATCGAATCCTTCGCCCCGCAGCGTCAGTATGCGCCAGCCGGGGCGCGAGGCGAGGGCTCGGTGGCCGATGGCGGTGCGGGTGTAGGAGACCGTTTCGCCGGCATAGACCGGCTTCAGCCATTTCAGGTTGCTGAAACCGGGCGAGGGGCCGAATTCCGGCGCCGGTCCGGTGCCGTCCCACGGCCCCATCCCGATGCGGGCGGCAAGATTGCATTTCATCCAGGCGGCGGCCGTGTGCCAGCCGGAGGCGCAAAGCCTGCCGAACACGCTGCCCTTTGCCGTTTCCTCGCTGAGATGAAACGGCTGCGGGTCGTATTTGCCGGCAAAGGCGACGATCGCTTCAGGTTCGAACCTGTGGGAGCCGATCGGCACGGTGACGCCGATGCGGAAGAAGTCGTCCAGGCTCATCGACCCGCCGCCTCCCGTGTCAAGAACATGCCGGTGTTCTCCAGTTCGAACACGGTTTCGCCGCGCTGGTTAGCCAGTTCGCTGCGCATGCTGACAAAGCCGAGGCCGGGGCGGGATTTCGATATGCGCTTGGCGCGTATGGTGACCCGACCGCTCAGCGTATCGCCGGCCAGCACGGGATTTTTCCATTTGACGGAATCGATGCCCGGCGATCCCTGCGAGGTCGAATCCAGCAGGAAAGCGTCGCACAGCATGCGCATGAACATGGCGCAGGTGTGCCAGCCGGACGCCGAAAGGCCGCCGAGAATGCTGGCGCGCCCAGCCTCCTCGTCCAGATGCATAGGCTGTGGATCGAATTCGGAGGCGAAGGCGACGATCTCCTCGGCCGTCACGCGTTTCGAGCCGAGGTCGAGGCAGTCGCCCTCGACGAAATCGTCATAGCTCCATGTCTTCGGCATGCCGTGCAATCCTGTTCAAGACTGTACGATCACCATGAACCCTGGCGGCGCCCGGAACAAGACGATGCCGGGGCTGGTCCAAAAGTTTGGTGGCCGAGACGAGGAGCGCCGGAGGCGGGATGCCTCCGGCGCGTTCAGGTCAGTAGTCGCCGTTGTAGTAGCGATCGTCGCAGGGCGCGACGTATTCGCGGCCGCGGCGGTCGCGGTAGCGGCACATTTCCTCGCCGCGCCGCTTCGGGGCGGTGGACGAGCCCACGACGGCGCCCAGCAGCGCGCCGCCGGCGGCGCCGATCAGCGTGCTTTCGGTGTTGCCGCCAATGGCCTGGCCGACCAGCGCGCCGCCGGCGCCACCGATCAGCGCGCCGGTGCCGGCCCGCTGCTGCGATTCCGTCTGGCAGCCCGCCAGCGTCAGGGCGGCGAGGGCCGCGACGATCAATCGGTTGGCTTTCATATCTCGGATCCTCTCCTTTGATGTCCCTTGAGCGGTCAATTGCAGCGCCATTACGGCGGAAGATGGGCGCGGCTGAAAACGCCGGGGCGGCAGCGCCGTCGCCGGACAGGCCGCAGCGGGCCAGCGTCCGGCTATCGACCGGTTGGCACTATCCCGTCGCGCCTTGGGCGAGGGCGCGTTTTTGCAGTTCCGCGTGGATGCCATGCTGCAAATCGTGGATCGCCCGGCCGATGGCGTCCACCTCGATCCCCTTGGCTTTCATGTCAGAGACGATTTCGCCGATCCGCTGCCGCCAGAACGCGTTGGCGGCTGCGCCATGGATGCACTCCAGTCCGTCGACCATCGATCGGATCAGGTCTTGCCGTGCGCGGATCGGGAAAGGAATCACTTTTGCCATACGCGGCAAGATCGCCGGCAATCGTTGAGCAGCGGTAAATTCGATCGCCGTCCTTGCCGCGAGCAGGCGTGCGCCGAAGTCAGGTGTTGAACTTGAACAGCAGCACGTCGCCGTCCTGCACGACATATTCCTTGCCTTCGTCGCGCGCCTTGCCGGCTTCCTTGGCCGCCACTTCGCCGCCCAGCGTGACGAAGTCGTCATAGGCGATGGTCTGGGCGCGGATGAAGCCGCGCTCGAAATCGGAATGGATGACGCCGGCCGCCTGCGGGGCCTTGGTGCCCTTCTCGATCGTCCAGGCGCGCGTCTCCTTCGGCCCGGCGGTGAAATAGGTGATGAGGTGCAGCAGCTCGTAGCCGGCACGGATAAGCCTGTCCAGGCCCGGTTCCTCCAGTCCCATGGCGGCGAGGAATTCGTGTTCCTCATCGTCGGGAAGCTGGGCCACTTCGGCTTCGATGGCGGCCGAGATGACGACCGTGCGTGCCCCTTGAGCGGTGGCCATCTTCTCCACCGCCTCGGTGTGGGCGTTGCCGGTGGCGGCGTCCGCCTCGGCGACGTTGCAGACATAAAGGACGGGATGCGAGGTGAGCAGGTTCAGCCCTTGCAGCGCCTTCAGGTCCTCGGGATCGATGCCGTTCAGGAGCACGCGCGTCGGCTTGCCTTCCTGCAGCAGCGCCAGCGCCTTCTCCATCATCGGCAGGGCGGCCGTCGCTTCCTTGTCCTTGCCCTGCGCGCGCTTGCGGATCTGGACGATGCGGCGGTCGAGGCTTTCGAGGTCGGCCAGCATCAGTTCGGTCTCGACCGTCTCGGCGTCGGCGACGGGATCGATGCGGCCCTCGACATGGGTGATGTCGTCGTCCTCGAAACAGCGCAGCACATGCACGATGGCGTCGACCTCGCGGATGTTGGCGAGGAACTGGTTGCCGAGGCCCTCGCCTTTCGAGGCGCCGCGCACCAGGCCGGCGATGTCGACGAAGGAGATGCGGGTGGGGATGATCTCCTTGGACTTGGCGACCGCCGCGATCTTGCGCAGGCGCGGGTCGGGCACGGCAACCTCGCCGGTGTTCGGCTCGATGGTGCAGAAGGGATAGTTGGCGGCCTGCGCGGCGGCGGTGCGCGTCAAGGCGTTGAAGAGCGTCGACTTGCCGACGTTCGGCAGGCCGACGATGCCGCATTTGAAACCCATGATGATACGGTCCTACAAGGAAGAGAAGAATTGCTCAGGGCTATGGGCGAAAGGGGAGAGGATCGTCAAGCTCTTGCCGTCGCGATCGTCTATGATCTGGCCGTCCTGCAGGTCCTCGGACAGAAAATGCGTGCAGCCGAGTTCGAGCCCGGAGGCGAGCAACAGGCAGTCCCACCAGGAGTAGCCGTAGCGGAGATGGAGGCGACGTGCCCGGTCGATTTCAGCTCGCGTGAGGGGGCGGTCTCCGAACACGGAAAGCCGGTCCAAGATCGACAAAGCCTCCTCTGCCGAGGTGAACCACTTCTTTCGCAGAAAGACATGGGCAACTTCGTTCAGCACCTGGAGGTTCGTGCGTGCAAGCTGCCTGTCGGTCAGGAGGCTCAGCCATGCGAGAGCCTGCTCGCCTTTTGCAGCGCCGTCGCGATCATGGATGTAAAGCAGGATATTGGTGTCGATGAAAACCTCACCGACGCGCATTACGCTCTTCCGATGTCGGCATCCGGCCGTTTTCCATTACGTCCCATTTCGGCCCGGCCAGAATGCGCTCCAGCGCCTCTTTCTGTCGATTGCGTGGCGGCGCGATACCGGCATCGTCCGCCATGAGCTTTTCGCGGGCCGCTTCCGCCAGATATCTGGAAACGCTCTTGCCCGCCTTTGCCGCCGCAATGCGGGTCAAATGCGCCAAGTCGTCGTCCATTGAAATCGTCACGTTTTTCATGGTTGCAATCTCACGAAAACACGAAGTTCGTGTAATTTAATACCCAATGCTTCCGGCATCAAGGTGCCGTCGGATAGGCTCAATCCTTACCGAGCAGCTTCTTCAGCATGGCGGCCATGGGGCCGGTTTCCGGCAGCTTGGCCATCGGTTGCTGCGGACGCGCCTGGCGGATGTGGCTCTGGGCCTTAGGCGCTTTTTTTTTAGGTGGCGGCGCGTCGTCCTCGCCGGTCGGCTGGAGCTTTTCGCGCAGGTCCAGCGTCACACGGTTCATGAAGCCGCTGTCGTCGCCCCTGGCGAGCATGTCGGCGGCGCCGGCGATGGAGTCCAGGAGCACGTCCAGCCATTCGCGGTCGGCCTTGGAGAAATCGCCCAGCACATGGCCGTGCACCATCTCCCTGACGCCGGGGTGGCCGACGCCGATGCGCACGCGGCGGTAGTTCTGGCTGATATGCTGGTCGAGCGAACGGATGCCGTTGTGGCCGCCCGAGCCGCCGCCGACCTTGATCCTGATCTTGCCCGGTGCAAGGTCGATCTCGTCGTAGAGGACGGTGACGGCGGAAGGATCGAGCTTGTAGAAGCGCAGCGCCTCGCCGACAGCCTGGCCGGACAGGTTCATGAAGGTCTGCGGTTTTATGAGCAGCACCTTGTCGCCGCCGAGCCTGCCTTCGGCGATCTCGGCCTGGAACTTCTTTGACCACGGCGAAAAGGAATGGCGGCGAGCGATAGCGTCCGCCGCCATGAAGCCGACATTGTGCCGGTTGTTGGCGTATTTCGCGCCCGGATTGCCAAGACCTGCAAGAATCTGCATGGCTCCTGTCCTCCGGGCGACAAAATTACTTCTCTTCCGCTTCGTCCTCGGCAGCGGCGGCCGGCGCGGCGGCTTCGTCCGTCTCGGGCTTGGCGGCAGCGGTGCCGGCGATGGTGGCAATGGTGAAGTCGCGATCCGAAATGACCGGCTTGACGCCGGCCGGCAGCGTCACCGCCGAGATGTGGATGGAGTCGCCGATCTCGGCGCCCGACAGGTCAACGGTGATGGAATCCGGAATGGCGTTGGCCGGGCAGTGGAACTCCACCTCATGGCGCACGACGTTCAGAACGCCGCCACGCTTGATGCCGGGCGACTTCTCTTCGTTGATGAAGTGGACCGGCACGTTGACGTTGACGACGGTGTCCTTGCCGACGCGCAGGAAGTCGACATGCAGGGGGAAGTCCTTGACCGGGTCGAGTTGGTAATCCTTCGGCAGGACCTGGATCTTCTTGCCGTCGACGTCGATCGTCGCCACGGTGGTCAGGAAACCGCCGCCGTGGATCTTGTAGAAGATTTCCTTGTAGGACAGGGCGATCGCCAGGGGAGGCTGCTTTTCGCCGTAGATGACGGCGGGTACTTTACCGTTGCGGCGGACTGCACGGGCGGACCCCTTACCGACCTGTTCGCGCGCTTCGGCCTTGAGCTCGTAAGAAGCTTGGCTCATGGCTTTTCCTTTCGTGTTGTGGAGCGTCTGCGGATCGGCGGAGCCGGGTCCGGAAACGTCGAAAGCCGCCATCTTTGCGCATGACCTGGCCCAAAAACCGGAATCCACTTTTTGGGATCATGCGAGCCTGGCGGCCCTCGCCCGCGTTGCCTCCAAGGGTGTCTACGCGGGTGGCGGTGCTATAACCGATGCCGTCGCCCGGCGCAAGGCGCCGGTTCAGTGGGCGATCGCCTGCCTGCCCTTGCGCATGTTGGGCAGGAAGACGGTCAGCAATCCGACCAGCGGCAGGTACGAGCAGAGCTTGTAGACATAGTCGATGCCCTTTGCGTCGGCGACGACGCCGAGCGCCGCAGCGGCGATGCCGCCCATGCCGAAGGCGAAGCCGAAGAAGATGCCGGCGACCATGCCGACACGGCCGGGCACCAGTTCCTGCGCCAGGACGACGATGTTGGAGAAGGCCGACGACAGGATCAGGCCGATCACGATGGTCAAGACGATCGTCCATTCGAGGTTGGCGTAGGGCAAGGCGAGCGTGAAGGGCAGCACGCCGACGATGGAGAACCAGATCATCGCCTTCTGGCCGTAGCGGTCGCCAAAGGGACCGCCGAGCAGGATGCCGAGCGCGTTGGCGCCGAGGAAGACGAACAGCAATACCTGCGAGACCGACACCGAAACGCCGAACTTCTCGATGGTGTAGAAGGTGTAGTAGCTGGAGAGGCTCGCCATGTAGGCGTTCTTGGAGAAGGTCAGCAGCGCCAGCACGACCAGCGCCCAGAACACGCGGCGCTGCGTGAACGGCGAGACGAACGCCGCCGTCTTGCGTGCCGTGTTGGCGCGGACGCTGTTGTACCAGTTGCCGACCTTCCACAGAACGACGATGCCGATCAGCGAGGCGATCGCGAACCAGGCGATGCTGGACTGGCCGAACGGCACGACGATGAACGCCGCCAGCAGCGGGCCGACAGCCTGGCCGGCATTGCCGCCGACCTGGAACAGCGACTGGGCGAGCCCGTGCCTGCCGCCGGACGCCAGACGGGCGATGCGCGAGGATTCGGGGTGGAATACGGCCGAGCCGATGCCGATCAGCGAGGCGCCGGCAAGCAGGATCCAGTAGTGTCCGGCATAGGCGAGCACGATCAGGCCGACCAGCGAGGAGGCCATGCCCCAGGGCAGGGAATAGGGCATGGGGCGCTTGTCGGTGACAAGGCCGACGACCGGCTGGAGCAGCGAGGCGGTGAGCTGGAAAGTGAAGGTCAGCAGGCCGATCTGCCAGAAATCGAGATGATAGTTGTCCTTCAGCAGCGGATAGATGGCGGCCAGAAGCGACTGCATGATGTCGTTGATGCCGTGGCAGAGGCTTACCGCCAGGATGACCGTGAACGCCGTCGCCGTGGCGCTGACCGGCGCGGACGGGGAGGGGGCTGTTGTGGTGGTGTCGGTCACGATCTGCTCCGTCTTCATGCTTGCCGTCCCGGGCCGACCGTCATTGCGAGTCGGTCCCGGATCGCGGCAGCGCTTATAGTCCGGTTGTGCAACGACTTCTTTCGTGGTTTGATCCATTATCTTCGCAAGTGGGCCAAGTTTCATGCCGAATTCGGTTTCCTATCTGCATGCGCCGGCCACCGAGCTGTTCCGGTTGCATCGCGAGCGGCTGGACTGGCTGGAAAAAGCCGCCGGGTCGATCGTGGCGCTGCCGTCGGAATATCCCGACAGTTATCATGTGCCCGGCCACCGCCACAGCCGCAGCCAGCTTCTCCATGCGCTGACCGGGGTCGTGCTGGTCAGCACGCAATCAGGCCGCTGGATGGTGCCGCCGGACCACGCCATGTGGATCCCGGCCGGCATCGAGCACTCGGTCGACATGCTGGGCAATGTCTCGATGCGCTCGCTCTATGTGGTGCCCGACGCCATCGCCGGCCTGCCGGCAAGGCTGCGGGTCGTCGGCGTCAGCGACCTGATGCGCAGCCTGATCGTCGAAGCGGTGTCGCTGCCGGACGAGGTGGAGCCTTCGCCGCGCGCCAGGCTCGTGCTCGCGCTGCTCCTGCACGAGATACCGGCGATGCCCGAGCGGCCGCTGGGATTGCCTTTTCCCACGGACGCGAAGATCGCAGCGGTTTGCCGCCGTTTTCTCGCGCAGCCCTCGCCGCGCGCCACGATCGACGAATGGGCGGCGCTGGCCGGCATGAGCCGCCGCACCTTCACGCGCACCTTCCAGAGGCAGACTGGATTGTCGCTGTCGACATGGCGCCAGCAGGCGCTGCTGTTCGCCGCCTTGCCGCGGCTGACGGACGGCGAGCCGATCACGCGCGTGGCGCTCGATCTCGGCTATGACAGCGTTCCGGCCTTCACCACCATGTTCAGGCGCATGCTGGGAACCGCGCCGCGCGGCTACCTGCGCGGCGCGCGCGAATCCGAAAAGATTTCGGCTTAAGGCTAGTCGAACAGGCTGGAGACGGATTCTTCCGTCGCGGTGCGCGAGATCGCCTCGCCGATCAGGTCGCCGATGGAGACGACTCGGATGTTCGGCGCGTCGATGACGGCCTGGGTCGGCTGAATGGAATCGGTGATGACCAGTTCCTGAAGCTGGGAGCCGGTGATGCGGGCAATCGCCCCGCCCGACAGCACGCCGTGGGTGATGTAGGCAGTGACGCTGGTGGCGCCCTTGGCGAGCAGCGCGTCGGCGGCGTTGCACAGCGTGCCGCCGGAATCGACGATGTCGTCGAACAGCAGGCAGTCCTTGCCGGCGACGTCGCCGATGACGTTCATGACCTCGGATTCGCCGGGCCGTTCGCGGCGCTTGTCGACGATGGCGAGCTGGCCGTCGATGCGCTTGGCCAGCGCCCGGGCGCGCACCACGCCGCCGGTGTCGGGCGACACCACCATGACGTTGCCGATCTGCTTGTACTTGGCCTTCACGTCGCGCGCCATGACCGGCACCGAGAACAGGTTGTCGGTCGGGATATCGAAGAAGCCCTGGATCTGGCCGGCATGAAGATCGAGCGTCAGGACGCGGCTGGCGCCGGCGCGGGCGATCATGTTGGCGACCAGCTTGGCCGAGATCGGCGTGCGGCCGGATGCGCGGCGATCCTGCCTTGCATAGCCGAAATAGGGGATGACCGCCGTGATGCGCCGCGCCGAGGAGCGCATGAAGGCGTCGATCATGATGAGCAGTTCCATCAGGTGATCGTTGGTCGGGAAGGAGGTGGACTGGAGAACGAAGACGTCCTCGCCGCGCACGTTTTCCTGGATTTCGACGAAGATTTCCTGATCGGCGAAGCGCCGGACGCTGGCCTTGCCGAGCGGAATGTTGAGATAGCGGGCGACCGCTTCAGCCAGCACCCGATTGGAATTGCCCGCGAAGAGTTTCATGCGCTGTACCTGAAGGAGAAGTCACCCGGGCTTTTAACGGTCATTTCCCGTATTGCAAGCGCTGCAAACGCGATTTGGCCGGATAATCCCAACAAAGGCGTCGTTTAGCCGGGAGTGCCGGCCAGCCAGGCGACGAGCTGGTTCATTGTAGCGTCAGCGATCGCCTGCATGGTTTGCGGCGGCACCGCCGCCCAGCCCTCGCCGCTGCCCGGCTGCTCCACCTTCTGCTGGCCGTTGATCCGGTGCAGCCGGTTCCCGGCGGGATCGTAGACGTCCCAGACATAGATGACGGTGGTGTCCTTGCCTTCGCTCAGCAGCGAGAAATAACCTTTCAGCACATGGGTTGCGTTGCTGTCGGTGCTGCCGGCGAGCTGGATGCCGCGCTCGCGGGCGCGCAGATTGAGCTGCTCGGTCAGGGGGCCGGCCGCTTCCACCGTGGTGCCGACCATCGGCGCGATCTGGAGGCGCATCCTGGCGATCGCCGCCTTGGCCTCCGCCGAGAGCTGCGCGGGAGCCAGCGCCGGCTGGGTCGCGGTCGCCGGGCCGGCAGCGGCCGAGGCAGCAGGCTGCGGGGTTGCGGTCGGCTGGAGCACGTCGCTGGTGTTGCAGGCCGACAGGGCGGCTGCGGCGAGCAGCGATACGGCCGTGGCATGGAGGCGCTTCATCGGTCCGGAAACTCTTCGTCGGCGAACGCCCCCTCGCATCGAAATCACCGCACGATCAAGTCGAGATCATGGCGCGAGAGCGCCTTGGGCGCGGTTTCGGTGGTGAGATAGGTGCGGCCGAGCGTCATGGCGGTTTCCGTCTCGGAATCCATGATGATCATGTGCGCGAACAGCGTCATGTTGGGCGCGATCGGCTCGGGATTGGCCTGATAGAACATCGGCATGTCCATCCAGGACGGCGTGAAGCGGGCGCCGACGGAATAGCCGCAGGCGTTGAGGCGGTGGCGGGTCAGGCCGTGTGCTTCCATGGTGCGGGCATGCGCGTCGAAGACGTCGCCGAAGGTGTTGCCGGGCGTCATCGCCTTCTCGACGGCGAGCAGCGCGTCGCGCGAGGCCTCGAACAGTTCCTGATGGCGCTTGGAGGCCTTGCCGGTGAGGATCGTGCGCATCATCGGCGCGTGGTAGTGATGGAATACGCCCGCCCATTCCAGCGTCAGCTGGTCGTTCTTGGTCAGCTTGCGGCGGCCGGCGTGATAGCGGCACAGGAGCGCGTCGGCGCCGGAGCCGATGATGAATTCGTTGGCCGGATAGTCGCCGCCGCCGGCGAAGATCGTGCCCTGCATGGCGGCGAGGATGGCGGCCTCATCGCCGCCCTGCTTGATGAGCGGAAGGGCGGCGTCCAGTGCGTCGTCCGACAGGCTTGCCGCCTTCTCGACCTTGGCGATCTCGGCCGGGCTCTTGAACAGGCGCAGCCGCCCGACGATGCCCGACGCGTCGGCGATCTGGCCGAAGGTCTGCAACTGCTCGTCCAGCCGGCGGCCGTTATAGGCGGTCAGCCCGTGCGTGTCGTATTCGACGCCGATGCGGGCGCCGAGAAGGTCCAGGTCGTTCAGGAGATTGCGCAGGTCGATCGCCGGATTGGCGTCGGCGCGGTCGGTCCACACGACGATGTTCTCGATGGTCGAGGTCTGGCGGGCCTGGCGCAGGTCGGCCGAGCGGGTGAGCAGCACCATCGAGCCGTCGGCCTTCACGATCAGGCACTGGAAGAAGCAGAAGCCGAACGTGTCGTAGCCGGTCAGCCAGTACATGCTCTCCTGCGCGAACAGGAGGACAGCGTCCAGCTTCTTCTCGGCCATCTCGATCATCAGCCGGTCGCGGCGGGCATCGAACTCGGAGCGCTCGAAATGCAGGGCCATCAGTTGTCCTCCAGGACGATCGCCGACACCTGCCGGCCATAGTCGGGCTCGTTGCGATGGGTTGAGCGGCGGTAGGAAAAGAACAGGTCGCCCTCCGCGTAGGTGCAGCGGCCGAGGCCGTGCGCCTCGACGCCGGCCCTTGCCAGGCGGTCCACCGTGTAGCGGTTCAGGTCGAACATGGCGTGGCCGGCCTTGGCGGACGGCGCGAAATAGGCGGCGTTGCCGGCGTCGGCCTCGACGAAGCGAGCGACGAATTCCGGGCCGACCTCATAATTCTTCGGGCCGATGGAGGGGCCGAGCACGGCGACAATGCGGTCGCGGCGGGCGCCGAGCGTCTCCATGGTGGCGACGGTGTTTTCCAGAATGCCGGTGAAGGCGCCCTTCCAGCCGGCGTGCGCGGCACCGATGACGCGCGCCTCCACATCGGCGAACAGGACGGGGCCGCAATCGGCGCTCGAGGCGGCGACGGCGATGCCGGGCCGGTCGGTGACGATGGCGTCCGCCTTGGGACGCGAGCCGGCGAACGGCTCGCGGGCGACGATGACGTCCGGCGAATGAATCTGGTGGACATTGAGCAGATGACTCGGCGCCACGCCCATCCAGGTGGCGACGCGGCGGCGGTTCTCGCCGATATGCGCCGGGTCGTCGGCCGAGCCCGGGCCGGTGTTGAGGCCTTCATAGATGCCCGTCGAGACGCCGCCGACGCGGGTGAAATAGCCGTGGCGGACGCCCCTGGCGCGCGCCGCGTCGAGCTCGGGGGACCGGATGGGGTCCAAAGTGACTTGATTCAGCATTGCCGCTTTGTCCTCTCCCGGAGGCGGTTTCGTCAAGCGCGGATAGCTGCCGTGCTTTGCCGGCTTTCCGGATCAGCGACGGAACGGTTCCACCGCGACGCCCGGCGGCAGGACTGCCAGCGCCTTGAAGAGGGTCCCCATCGCCTCGGGGCCGGCGAGACGTTCGACCTCGCCGGAAATGCGCTCGCGCGTCGCTGCGTCGGCACGGGCGCCGAGCTGGCCGGCACGTTCCAGAAGCCCCATTCCGAGCAGGAATTCGCCCTGCCTCAGGAGATGGGTTTCGAGGCCTGTTTGCCGGGCGGTTTGCGCCAATGCGGAGAAATCGACATGCGCGGTGAGGTCCGCTTCGCCGGGGTGAGCGAGCGGATCGTCGTAGGCGTGCTTCAGCACGGCTTGCAACGTGTCGCCGACGGCCGGCACGGCATAGCCGTAGTCGATGAACAGGCCTGCGCCGGAGCGGGCGGCGATGCGCCCGGCGATTTTATGCATGAGGGCGGCGCGGGCAGGGGAAATTTCGACGATGGCGCCTTCCGGGGCGGCATCGGCATCGCGGGGCAGGAGCGAGGGATCGACGGAGCCTGCGCCGGCGTAGAAGTGCAGCGCATCGTCGTCATCCAGGCCCACGACCCGTTCGCGCCAGCCGTTGGCTGCAAGCACATACTGGTGGACGGGCAGGGCATCGAACAGTTCGTTGCCGACGATGAAGAGGGGGCGATTGGGCAGCTCCGCGATATCGGCGTGCCAGGCGAAGCTACCGCTGTCGGCCAGCGTCGCCGCCTGCATATCGCGCAGGCCAGGGCTGGTTTCGATCAGGTGGAAAGTCGCGCCGTCACGCAGGACGGGTGCGGCACGGGTAAGCGTGCGGGCGATGTCCTTCATCAGCGTGCCGCGGCCGGGGCCGATCTCGACCACCATGGCGCCGGCGGGACGGTCGAGCGCCTGCCAGGCGGATGCCAGCCAGACACCGACCAGCTCACCGAACATTTGGCTGATTTCCGGCGCGGTGGTGAAATCGCCGTCGCGTCCGAAGGGCTGGCGCGTCGTGTAATAACCGTAGTCGGGATCGGACAGGCACAGCGCCATGTATTCGCTGACTGAGATCGGTCCGAGCGCCTCGATCAGCCCGGCGATGCGTTTGCTGAGCGGCGTCATGCGGGCGGCGCGTCCGCTGGCTGGGGCGCAGCAGTCCGTTTCGCCCTCGCCATCGCCCATATGCCGGCCAGCACCATCGGCGTGGACAGCACCATGCCCATGGTCAGCCAGCCGGTGCCGAGCAGATAGCCGAGCTGCTGGTCCGGTTCGCGGAAGAACTCGACGAAGATGCGCGACAGGCCGTAGCCGCAGACGAAGGCGCCGGCGATGAAGCCGGGGCGCGTCAGCTTCAGCCGGGAGTGGGTGAGGAAGCGGAGCACCAGGAACAGCACGAGCCCTTCCAGCAGGGCCTCGTAGAGCTGGCTCGGATGGCGCGGAAAGGGGCCGCCATTGGGAAATTCGATCGCCCATGGCACGTCGGTGAGCCTGCCCCACAGCTCCGAATTGATAAAGTTGGCGACGCGCACGAGGCCGAGCCCCACCGGCACGCCGGCGGCGACGACGTCGAACAGGGTCCAGGCGCGGATGCCGCGCGAGCGCGCGAACAGGATCATGGCGACGACGACGCCTAGGAAGCCGCCATGGAAGGACATGCCGCCCTGCCAGACGGCGAAGATGTCGAGCGGATGGGCGAGGTAGCGCGGCAGGTCGTAGAACAGCACGTAGCCGGTACGGCCGCCGAGGACCACGCCAACCGCCGCCCAGACGATGAAGTCGTCGAGATCCTGCGGTTTCATCGGCAGGGTGCCATCAGGCCATAGGCGGGGGTTCGAGGCGAGGCGCTTGGCGTACCACCAGGCGAACAGGATGCCGACGATGTAGCCGACGCCGTACCAGTGGATCGCCAGCGGCCCGATCTGCACGATGATCGGGTCGATGTTCGGGAAGGGCAGGATTGCAAGCGGCAAGGTCGGTCTCTCGAACGGGGTAGGTCCGGCATTGCGGCCGGAGCGTGCGGCGGACCATGCGGCAGGGTTTTGGCAGGGTCAAGGCAAGGCGTCGGCCATGGACGACATCATTTGACTTCACCTGTCGCAGGCATATCCTGTCCTCGAGGCGTTGTGCGGAGGGCACCATGCCAGTCCTCTATCGACCCGCCCGTGCGCAAGATCTGGAGCGCGCCGACGCTCTTGTTGTCGCCAGCATCAACGATCTTACCGGTCGCCACGGCTTCGGTCCGATGGCGGTGCCCCGGCCGCCCAGTTTCCAGCTTTTTTCCCTGAACGACGATGCCGGCGGGCTGTGGGTAGCGGAGGAGGCCGCCAATATCGTCGGCTTCGCCTGGAGCTGGGTCAGCGGCGACCTGTGGTTTCTGGCGCAATTGTTCGTGTCGCCGGGCCGGCAAGGCAGCGGCATCGGCAACGAGCTGCTGAAAAGGACGCTGGACCATGCCCGACTGTCGGGTGCCGCCAGCAAGGCCTTGATCACGTTTACCTTCAACACGGTGTCGCAAGGCCTTTACCTGCGGCACGGCATGTTTCCGCGGTTCCCCATCTACATCGTCAGCGCGGCCGGGGAAGGGGTGTCGAGCCGGTTGCGCGGCCCGCAACTGGATTGTCGTCCCCTGGAGGAAACGCATCTTCCCGACCTTGTGCGGATCGACATCGAAGCGCTGGGTGTGTCGCGACTAAAGCATCACCGCTATCTGATCGGCGACAGCGCGACCCGAGGCTTCGGCCTCTACGTCGCGCAGGATTGCGTTGGCTACGCCTATATCAGCGAAACCGGCCATATCGGGCCGCTGGCGGTCACGCGGCCCGATCATCTCGATGCCGCCTTCAGAACCGCGTTGCGGCTGGCCGGCGAGGGCGGTTTGCCCCAGGTCTCGGCCTTCGTTCCGGGCGTGGCCGAGCCGGCGCTGACCACGGCCATGGAGCATGGGATGCGCATCACCTTTCCGATGGTTCTGATGTCGACGCGAGCCTTCGGCAACTGGTCGCAATACCTTCCCCGGAATCCCGGGTTTATGTGACCGCAGGCGGCGGCAGCTGCCCTGAAAACAGCCTGCCTGCTTGCATTCCGCAGCAATGCTCACTAGGTCAGATCGACCACGCGAGGTTTTGCCATGTCGACCGGACCGAACCGCATTCTCGACGAATTCGCCAAGCTGATGACCGATGCGGCCGGCGCCGCGCAGGGCGTGCGCCGCGAGGTCGAGACGGCCTTCCGGGCGCAGGCCGAACGTATCCTGGGCACGATGGACATCGTGCAGCGCGAGGAATTCGAGGCGGTGCGCGAGATGGCGACGAAGGCGCGCGAGGAAAACGCGCAGCTGACGGCACGCATCGAAGCGCTGGAAGCGAAGCTCGCCGGCGATGCCGGAACCCCCGCCGGCGGCGGCGCCAAGCCCCGCGCGCGGAAATAATCGCTAAACTTTTCCACAACGCTAGATTCGGGAAAAGCGCTTTGCCGTGAATCGCTTAACGGCATTGCATGAATCTGCGCGACAGCGCTTTCCACACCCGTATGACGCAGCGCGAAAAATTGGGCTGGTCACGCGACTCCCGATCAATAGACTGAATTTGCTGCATGATTCGGAGCGGGTCCTGCAGCCGGGCGGTGTGGTTCCGGTCATGGGTTGTTGCGTCGCGCAGTCATGACCGTCCGGGTTCTTAAAACGTGTTCGTTGCGTGCCTCCCACGGAGCGTGGCGGCGCTCCTTCGAACGACAGGAAGCATCATGGAACTTCTGGAACTCGACATTTCCCGCGAAATTCATCCCGTGGATGTCATCGAGCAGGTGGCCCACAACAACGACTGGTCCTTCGAGCGCGCCGGTGACGATGAAATCTCCATCTCGGTGGCCGGCACCTGGACGGACTATCACGTCTCCTTCTCGTGGATGGAGGACTTCGAGGCGCTGCACCTGGCTTGTGCCTTCGACATCAAGGTGCCGGAATCGCGCGCGCTGGAGGTGATGCGGCTGCTGTCGCTCATCAACGAGCAGATGCTGTTCGGCCATTTCGACCTGTGGGAACAGGAAGGCGCCATCATGTTCAGGCAGTCGCTGCTGCTCGCCGGCGGCGTCGAGCCCTCCAGCCAGCAGGTCGAGGTCTTGCTGTCGTCGGCGCTGGAAGCCTGCGAATGCTATTTCCAGGCGTTCCAGTTCGTCGTCTGGTCCGGCACTTCGGCCAAGGACGCGCTGTCCAGCGTCCTGTTCGAAACCCACGGCAACGCCTGAGCGAGCCGGTCATGAGTGCAGGCAGCGCGCGCAAGGCGGAGATCGGCTTCGCCGATTTCGACAAGGTCGACATTAGGGCCGGCACCATCGTAGCCGCCGAACCGTTTCCGGAGGCGCGCAAGCCGGCGATCAAGCTCAGGATCGATTTCGGCCCGGAGATCGGTGTCAAGAAGTCGTCGGCGCAGATCACCAAATACTATGCGCCCGATACGCTGGTCGGCCGGCAGGTCTTCGCGGTGGTGAATTTCCCGCCGCGCCAGATCGGCCCGTTCATGTCCGAAGTGCTGACGCTCGGCTTCCCGGACGAAGAGGGCGACGTGGTGCTCGGCGCCATCGAGCGCAAGGTGCCGGACGGCGGCAGGCTGTTCTAGAGCGTTTCACCGTTTCACGGAAACGGCGCAACGATCTACCTCTTTGTTTTAGCCGCATTTGTGCGACGCTAGGCGATTCCGTCTGGCTGCAAAATGCTCCAGGCGCTTCCAACTCTGTTCAGGCCGGTATCCTGATCACCGCGCGCAGGCCGCCCAGCGGGCTGTCTTCCAGCGTTATGTCGCCGCCGTGGCTGCGGGCGATGTCGCGGGCGATGGCCAGGCCGAGGCCGGTGCCGCTGGAATCGAGGTTGCGCGCCTGGTCGAGCCGGACGAACGGCTTGAACACCTCCTCGCGCTTGGCCGGCGCAATGCCCGGCCCGTCGTCATCCACCGTGACGACCAGCGAGCCTTTGCCATGGACGGCTTTCACCTCGACCGTCCTGGCGTAGCGGAAGGCGTTGCCGACGATGTTGGACAGCAGGCGGGCGAAGGCCTTGGGCCGCACCAGAACGTTGCTGTCGCCGGTCAGCGAGGTGGTGATGGTGCGTTTGCGCAGCGCCGCTTCTTCGGTGAGCTTGTTCAGGCACGCGTTCAGGTCGAACCTTCCGGTGTCCTCGGCGGCCTCGCCGCGGGCAAAGGCGATGTAGCCTTCCAGCATCGACTGCATGTCGTCGATGTCCTGGTTCATCGCTTCGATGTCACCCTTCTTGCCGGTCAGCGCCAGTTGCAGCTTGAAACGGGTGAGGATGGTCCTGAGGTCGTGGCTGACGCCGGTCAGCATGGCCGTGCGCTGCTCGATCTGACGCTCGATGCGCTCGCGCATCTGGATGAAGGCGAAGCCGGCCCGGCGCACTTCCTCGGCGCCGCGCGGGCGGAAATCCTGCGGCATCGGCCGCCCCTTGCCGAAGCTCTCCGCCGCCTCGGCCAACGTCAGGATCGGCTTGATCTGGTTGCGCAGGAACGGGATGGCGATCATCAGAAGCACCACGGAGGTACCGATCATCCACAGCAGGAACACCTGCATGTTCGAGGCATAGGCCTGGCTGCGGCGCACGAAGACGCGCAGGACCTTGTTTTCCAACTGGATGCGGACCTCGATGATCTTCGAGTTGCCGACCGTATCGATCCAGAACGGCCGGTTGATCTGCCGGGTGATCTCGGACGACAGCGGTTCGTCGAGCGTCGAGAAGAAGGGTTTTGGGCCGGGCGGCGGCAATGGATCGGGCGGCAGCAGGTCGACCTTCAGCTGCATGCGATCCTGCGCGATCCGGATGATGTTGGCATAGTCGGCGTCGTGCGGGTACGTCTCCATCACATCGATGATGGCGGCGATGTCGCGCACCACCGACTGCGACAGGAGCAGCGTGACCGTTTGCCAGTTTCTCTCCATGAAGACGAAGGCGACGACGGATTGCAGCAGGAACATCGGCGCGATGACGATGATCAGCGAGCGGGCGTAGAGCCGCTTCGGCATGTAAAGCGATACCCGCCGCCAGAAGCGGCGCCAGGCGTGCCGCATGGTATCGACCGCGCCCGGTGTCTCGACGCTTGGCGATTTCGGCTGCTGCAAATCGGTGGCTGCCATCAATGTGTCGTTCATGCGGACGGGAACGGTCCCGCCGCCGGCGCCCATTCTATTCCACGCTCAGCCGATACCCAATACCGCGCACGGTCTGCAGCCAGACCGGATTGGACGGATCGCGCTCGATCTTGCGGCGCAGCCGGTTGATCTGCACGTCGATAGTGCGTTCGCCGACTTCCGAATCGTCGCCCACCAGTTCGTGGCGCGGGATGGTCTCCCCGGCGCGGGCGGCAAAGATGGCAAGAATCTCCTGCTCGCGGTCGGTCAGCTTCAGCGCTTCGCCGCCGCGCTTCAGTTCGCGCTTGGCGATCTGGAAGGTATAGGGGCCGAAAACGAGCTGCTCGACCTTGGGCGTCGCCGCCGGGCCGCCGCGGCGCAGGATGTTGTTGATGCGCAGGATCAGTTCGCGCGGATCGAAAGGCTTGGGCAGGTAGTCGTCGGCTCCCGCTTCCAGCCCGGTGACGCGACTGTCCGTTTCCGACAGGGCCGTCAGCATGAGGATCGGCACGTCCTTCTGCGCCCGCAGCGCCTTCGTCAGCTCGACGCCGCTCTCGCCCGGCATCATGACGTCGAGGATCAGCATGTCGAAATCCAGTCCGACAAGCTTGCGGCGCGCCTCGTCGGAATTGCCGGCGACGGTGACGCGGAAGCCGTTCTCGGTCAGGTATTGCTTCAAGAGGTTGCGGATGCGGGTGTCGTCGTCGACCACGAGAAGGTGCGGGGCGTCGTCATCCGGTGCGGTCGAGCGCTCGGCGCTTTCATTGCTTTCCATGGCAGTATCCCGGTCGTTCATCGTGATTCATGGGGCAGAATGTCAATCTGCGCTCTTAGTTCCGGATTGACCATCGCTTTCAGGAAACGCTCCACGCAAGCCCTTTCGGAGACGTCGAAGCCCTGTCCGGAATCCTGCAATGCCTGAGCGATGCGGCGCGACTGTGGCCGCGCGAGGTCGAGGGCAAGCGCACGGCCCTTGGCGGTGGGATAGAGTTCGCGCTGGCGGCGGTCGCGCGGCCCCTGCACCTGAACGATGTGGCCGGTGTCGATGAGCTGCTTCAGCACGCGCGCCAGCGACTGCTTGGTGATCTTGAGGACGTCCAGCAGTTCGGCGACCGTCAGGCCGGGACGCCGGTTGACGAAGTGCAGCACGCGGTGATGGGCGCGGCCGAAGCCGTAGTCGGCCAGGATCTCGTCGGGGTCCGAGGTGAAGTCGCGATAGGCGAAGAAGAAAAGCTCGATCAGAGCGAAGTCGATGCCGTCCTCGTCGACGACGGCGGTCCGGATCGGTTCTATGGCTTCTGACATGCTGGCGGTCATGGGAGTTCCATTTGAGCAGCAAATTATGTCAGCACTATTGACGTAATTCGCCGGCGGTGATAATTTTTGACAAGCTTTAGGGCCGATTGTGAACGAAAAGGCAAGGCGGCGCGGGATTTTCGACGTTTCCTGAGTTTGCCACGCCGCCAATCCGGGCCTACGCTCTTTCCGGCCGCTCGACGCGACTGAACGTAACACCATGGCAAGCGGGCGGCTCCCGCGGGAGGTAAAAATGGCAGTTTCCTTCGACCAGCTTGAAGGTTTCATCTGGATGAACGGCGAGTTCGTCAAATGGGCGGACGCCAAGATTCATGTGCTCACGCATGGCCTGCACTATGCCAGCGCCGTGTTCGAGGGCGAGCGCGCTTACGGCGGCGAGATCTTCAAGCTCACCGAGCATACCGAGCGCCTGCATGAATCGGCGCGCATCCTCGGTTTCACCGTTCCCTATTCGGTCGCCGAAATCGACGACGCCTGCCGCGAACTGCTCAAGAAGCAGGGCTTCAAGGACGCCTATGTGCGCCCCATCGCCTTCCGCGGCAGCGAACAGATGGGCGTTTCGGCGCAGAACAACCGCATCAACGTCGCCATCGCCATCTGGCAGTGGCCGAGCTATTTCGACCCGGCGCAGAAGCTCAAGGGCATCCGGCTCGATCTCGCCGAGTACCGCCGGCCCGACCCGCGCACCGCGCCGTCGAAGTCGAAGGCCGCAGGCCTCTACATGATCTGCACCATCTCCAAGCATGCCGCCGAGGCCAAGGGCTATGCGGACGCCATGATGCTGGACTGGCGCGGCCAGGTCGCCGAGGCGACCGGCGCCAACATCTTCTTCGTCAAGGACGGCAAGGTGCACACGCCGACACCGGACTGCTTCCTCGACGGCATCACGCGGCGCACGGTGATCGGCCTGGCGAAGGCGCGCGGCCTGGACGTGGTCGAGCGGGCGATCATGCCGGAGGAACTGGAAGGCTTCGAGCAGTGCTTCCTGACCGGCACGGCGGCCGAGGTCACGCCGGTGTCGGAGATCGGGCCGTATCGATTCGAGGTCGGCGAGATCGCCAAGACGCTGATGAACGACTATACGGCAGCGGTGCAGCCGAAGCACGCGATCGCCGCGGAATAGCAGAAAACTTCGATTTTTCAGTTGGATAAGGCGGCCCTTCGGCCGCCTTTCCTGTTTCATCGTTTCGACATTTGACTTTCGACGAATTCGGCGTCTCATGTGCGCATCGCCAGGGAGGCTGGCGGCTTTGGAGGGACTACGATCATGGAAACGCTACTTCCCATCATTGTGCAGGTCGTCACCGGCATCATCGGCGGCCAGGCCGTCGGAGCGGCCATCAAGCAGGCGGCGATGAGCCAGCTTCCGAAGATTCTCAGCGGCGCGATCGGCGGTGTCGCCGGCGGCGCGATCCTCGGCAAGCTCATGAACGCCGGTATCGACCCGGCTGCGGTTGCCGGCGCGGTCAGCGGCGGCTCGTTCAACGTCGAGAACATCGTCGGTGGTCTCGGCGGCGGTGCCATTCTGACCGCCATCGTCGGTGCGGTCATGAACTCCATGAAGAAGTAAGCGATCACAACTCGATGCGGCATGGGCGGCTTCGGCCGCCCATTTTCGTTTCGGCTCTGGTTTCCGGCCGCAGTCGCGGCTACATCACCGGGGAAACGGTGAAAGGTCATCATGGGTCAGCTCAACGCCGGCATCGTGCCGGTCACGCTATTCCAGCAGAATTGCGCCATCCTGTTCGACGCCGAGACCAAGCGCGGCGTCGTCGTCGATCCGGGTGGGGACGTCGAGCGCATCCTGGCCGCACTCAAGGACAACGGCATCACCGCCGAGGCGATCTGGATCACCCATGGTCATATCGACCATGCGGGCGGGGCGATGGAACTGAAGGAGGCGCTCGGCGTCGACATCGTCGGCCCGCACGAGGCCGACAAGTTCCTGCTCGACAACCTCGAGACGCAGGCGAGCCGCTACGGCATGGCGGGCGTGCGCAATTGCGTGCCCGACCGGTTCCTTTCGGAAGGCGAGACGGTTTCCTTCGGCGACCATGTCTTCGAGGTGCTGCACTGCCCTGGTCACGCGCCGGGCCATGTCGTCTTCTACAACCGCGCCGCCGGTTTCGCGCATGTCGGCGACGTGCTTTTCCATGGATCGGTCGGGCGCACCGACCTGCCGGGCGGCGACCATGCGGCGTTGATGGCCTCGATCAAGGAAAAGCTCCTGCCGCTCGGCGACGATATCGGCTTCCTGTGCGGGCACGGGCCGGGCGGGCGTTTCGGCGAGGAACGGCGCGGCAATCCGTTCCTGGTGTGAGGTCCGGCGAAACCGCAGGCCGGAACGAAAAAACGCCGTCGGGAAGACGGCGCTTTTCTTGAGGCAGGGAACCTCCGGCGTCGATGCGCCCTGTCAGTTGGCGACGCAGAAATGCTGCTCGCCGTCGTAACCGGTGAAGGTGCCGGTGCGGGCGTCGAAGCTGCGATAGCGATCCGAGCAGTATTCGTACCAGCTGCGGGTCCACGGCTCGATGCCGCCGCGATAGGTGACGATCGGATAGTTGCGGACCGGGGCGGGGCGCAGGACGGGCCGGCGGCGCACCACATAGGCCGGTTCGCCATAGTCGTCATAGTAATAGTCGCGCGGCGGAGGCGGCTGCGATGCGAGCGCGCCGCCGATCAGCGCGCCAGCGGCAAGGCCGACGATGCCGGCAGCGACCGCGTCACCGCCGCCGTGATGATGATGACGCCAACGCCAGTCGCCGGCTTGTGCAGGAAGCGTGGCCATGGCCGTCGCCGCGAGGGCCACGGACACCACTGCGGTTTTGGCAAATCCGTTCATGACAGTCTCCTTCGTGCCGGCTCGCCGATGCCTGATGGGGCAGGCAGGTCGCGGCCGGTTTCTACACGAATGTAATAGGAGACCGTGGCTGAACGGTGGCTGAACGAAACGGGGGCCGGTGTCCGGCGCCGGTGTCGATTGCGCCGGCGGCGGCGTTTTCGACGGCTGTTCGGAGCGGCCGGTCAGCCGACGGACAGGTTGACCGCCTTGGGGCCTTTGCCGCGCTTGTCCGGCTCGGTGTCGAAGGTCACCTTCTGTCCATCTTCCAGACCGGGAAGCCCTGACGCCTGTACAGCCGAGATGTGGACGAAGACGTCCTTGGCTCCATCGTCCGGCGTGATGAAACCGAAACCCTTGGCATGATTGAAGAATTTGACGGTGCCGGTCTGCGGCATGGGAAGCTCCTCTGATCCCATCAGTCATCTTTCCGGGTCCCGAAAAACCCGAAGGGGAAATTTGTCGTTTATTTTGACGGGCTCGGCAAGAAAAACTTTTGCGATTCGCTCCAGCTCGACGGCGGATCAGGGCGGGTTGCCAGAACACGGCGGACGCCCATGGCGATCCGGCGCGGTGGCGACGCTGCCGGTCATGGCAAGCAAAAAGGCGCGACGAAGCCGCCGCGCCTTTCCGAAACTCATGCAGGTCCGGGCGGAATTACGCCGCGCGCAGATTGACCGCCTTGGGGCCCTTGCCCATGCGATCCGGCTCGACGTCGAAGGTCACCTTCTGGCCGTCGATCAGGGTGCGCAGGCCCGAAGCCTCGATGGCGGAGATGTGGACGAACACGTCCTTCGCGCCATCGTCCGGCGTGATGAAGCCGAAGCCTTTGGTGGTGTTGAAGAATTTTACGGTGCCGGTCTGGGCCATCTGGGGGAACTCCTTCACCCGTTCAGTCTGGTGGTCCTGGCGCCTGGCTTGCGGCAGGTCCGGTGGTGGCTTCGGCGGTCGTGCATTCGCGCACGGTCAAACCCCCCGCCGAAAGACGGGGCCGTCAGAGATTCACACATATCGGGGAAAGGGGCGTTCAAACGTTCCAGTCTCCGGGTCGCAAATGCCCGAACACTGAATTTATTGCACGGAAATGTGAGCGTGGCAAGACAACCCTCGCAGACGCGCATTCAAGCGCCGCCCAACGCTATACCGGGCGATACGCCCGACCGAGGCGCGGGTCATCGGCCACGGGCATGGCAAGGATAGGTACAGGCCTGCTTTCCGGGCGCGCTTTACCCGCACGGTGGGCCTTGCCGAAGGACGCGAGGTCGGCCTGCGGCCTTGCATCGTCTCGCGCCTTGTCTTACGCCGCATCAGCGCAAACAAGTCCAGGCAGGTGTGCCATCAGCAGGATATCGCAAAGGCAGGGCGGAGCAGGGCGGGCGGGCGGGCAGCCGCCGCGCGGCGGCGATCTCGACCAACACGTGCGGCAGGCCCTGGCTCTGCACCAGGCCGGCCGCCTGACGGAAGCCGAGGCGCTGTACCGTAAGGTGCTCGATGCGCGCGCCGGTCATGCGCCGGCGCTGCATTTCCTCGGCTTGCTGCTGCATCAGAGCGGGCGCAGCGCCGATGGATTGGCGCTCATGCAGCGCTCGGTGCGCGCGCAGCCGGGCAACGCCGACTTCCTCAACAATCTGGGCACGGTCCTACGCGACCTCGGCCATACGAACGCCGCCGCCGACCAGTTCCGCAAGGCGGTCGCTCTCAAACCGGACAACCTGGCGGCGCGCGACAATCTCGCTTCGGTCGAAAGACAGCTTGGCCGCTTCGATGCCGCCAAGGAGGTGTTGCGGGCGACGATCGGCCGCCACCCTTTCCATATCCGGGCGCGGATCGGTCTCGCCGACACGTTGCAGGAAACCGGTCATATCGACGAGGCGCTGGCGGTTTTCCGCGAAGCGCTGTCGATCCGGCCGAAGGATGCGGAAGTGCTGCACGGCATGGGCGTCGCGCTGATGGAGAAGGGCGACCTTGCCGGCGCTGCCGAGCATTTCCGCGCCGCGCTTGCCGTCGACGCCACGCGTGCGGTGTCCTGGCAGTTGCTGGCGCAGGTCAAGCCGCAGCGAGAAGGCGACGGCGAGCTGAGTGCGATGACGGCCGCGCACGACAAGGCACCGGCCGACAGCCAGGCGCGCATGCAGCTTTCCTTCGGCCTCGGCAAGGCGCATGACGACCTGAAGGATTACGGCCGGGCTTTCGGGTTCTTCCTCGAGGGCAATGCGATCCGCCGCAAGGAGATGGCTTACGACGGTGACCGGACACGGGCCGAATTCGCGGCCATGAAGGCGACCTTCACGAAGGATTTCTTCGACCGGCGCAAGCCGAGCGCCATTTCCGACGACACGCCGATCTTCGTCGTTGGCATGCCGCGGTCCGGCACGACCCTGATCGAGCAGATCATCGCCAGTCATCCGCAGGTTTTCGGTGCGGGCGAGCTGACAATTCTGCGATCGGCGGTGGGCAAGGGCTTTCCGCTCGACATGAAGGGCGGCTTTCCGGCCGGTATCGCCACGATGCCGGACAAGGCTTTCGCCGATGCCGGCCACGACTATCTCGACATGCTGACCAAACGCTATCCGGGCTATCGGCACGTCACCGACAAGATGCCGGGCAACTTCCTCCTGGTCGGGTTCCTGCACATGATGTTGCCGAAAGCGAAGATCGTGCACTGCGCCCGCAATGCGGTGGCGACCTGCCTGTCGATCTTCAAGACCAACTTCCGTGGCGACGGGCATCGCTACGGCTACGATCTCGCCGAACTGGCCGACTTCCACAACCTCTACGTGGACCTGATGGAGCACTGGCGCACGGTGCTGCCCGGCGTCGTCCATGACGTGCGCTACGAGGATTTCGTCGCCGACCAGGAAGGCCAGTCGCGGGCGCTGATCGACTGGCTCGGCCTGCCGTGGGACGATGCCGTGCTTGCCTTCCACAAGGCTGACCGCCAGGTGCGCACGGCTTCCGCCGCGCAGGTGCGCCAGCCGATGTACAAGGGCTCGGTCGACCTGTGGAAGCAGTACGGCGACAGCCTTCAGCCGCTGATCGGGCGGCTGAAGTAGGTTCGGTTCCCTCCCCACAGGAAGGGACGAAGGCCTATGATTCCACGACCATCTCGAAACCGCCAAAGATCATGCGCTTGCCGTCGAAGGGCGCATCATTCATAGCCCCGGCCATACGCGGGTCGTTCATCACCTTGCTGTTGACATCGTCCCGGTGCGCGCGGTCGCGATAGACGATCCACGAGAACACGACCGTCTCGTCCTCTTTCGCCTGGACGGCGCGCGGGAACGAGGTCAATTCCCCATAGGAGACGTCGTCGGCCAGGCATTCGGCATAGGCGAGCGCGCCATGGCTCATCCAGACCTCGCGACCGAGCTCGGCCATCTTCCTGTAAGCCTCAATATTCGCCTTGGGCAGCGCGATCAGGAATCCATCGACATAGGACATCTGTCTTCTCCTCACTTGGCCTTGACGGGCGCGTTCATGGCCCATTCGACGCCGAAGGGATCGCGCAGCGCGCCCCAGCGGTCGCCCCAGAACATCACCTGGAGCGGCGTGGTGACCTCGCAACCGGCGTCGACGGCGCGCTGCCACCATTCGTCGATGTTTTCCTCGGTCAGGTGAAGCTGCATGGTACAGGCCTGCACGGCCTTCACCGGGTGGCCGTGCTCGGGATAGAAATCGCCGAGCATCAGGCTGGAGCCGTTGACGTGAAGGTGGATGTGCATGGTGCGGCCCTGCTCGTCGGGCGGATAGGCGAAGACCCGGTCAGCGCCGAAAGCCTTTTCATAGAAGGCGGCTGCTTTCGTCGCGCCGTCGATGCCGAGATAGGGCGTCAAGCCGCCGAGAACCTGCGCGGCCTGGGGGGACTGTTCGGTCATTGTCTGTTCCTCTCTTGTCGCGGTTGCGTGCAAAGGACGAACGACGAAGCGGCATGCCGACAAGGCGGCCGAAAAATTTTCGAGTCGATGCCCCCGCCGAAAGCCGAATCCGGCAGGCAATATCCGACTGCACAAGGACTATCCGGCTATTTCTTTCCCTGCGGATAGATCGTCTCGCCGCGCTTCAGCATGTCGACGAAGGCGGTAATCTTCTTGCTTCGGCCCGCTTCGGTCTTTGTCTGATGCATGCGGAAGGCAAGCGCGAAGCGGTTCTGTGCGCTCAAAGTGGCGAGCATCGCGCTTGCGTCCGGCTCTGCGTCGATCGCGGCCTGAAGATCGTCGGGAATCGTCATGGTCTTGCTGTTGTAGGCGCGATCCCAGCGCCCGTCGGCCTTGGCGGCTTCGACCTGCCGCAAGCCATGCTCCGTCATCCTGCCTTCTTCGATAAGACGGGCGACGTTGTCGACGTTGATCTGGCTCCAGGTGCTCTTCTTGCCGCGCGGCGTGTAGCGTTGCAGGAAACTCTTCTCGTCATGCCCCTTGCGGATGGCGTCGATCCATCCCCAGCACAGCGCGACCTCGATGGCCTCCATCGGGCTGATGGATTCGAGGCCTGAACCCACCTTGTGAATCTTGATCCAGACTTCGTCTTCGCTGTGATGGTGCTTGCCGAGCCAGGCATAAAACGCGGCAGCGTCGGCAAATTCATGAATCCTGGATGGATCGACCTTGACAGGCGCCATGGACGGTGACTTTCCGCGCAATCGGATCAATGGCCGGGCCGACCGCTCTTCTTCGGCCGGCGGGTCTGCCGGCGCTGGTCGCCGGCGTCTTCGTAGGAGCCGACGCCGGCGCGCTCGCGCTTGATCGGCTTGACGTCTTCCGGCTTCGCCGGCTTCACGCCTTCGACCGGCTTTTCCGTGCGTCGCACGGTCATTTCGTCCAGCGAGTTCTTGCGGAACAGCGAGGGTTTGTTTTCGCCGGGCACTCCGTAGTCCGAACCATGCGCCTCCTGTGCCGACTGCTTCTTGAACAGCGAGCGCGAGACCGCGCCGGCCGGCGTCGGCATGTCGGTGCCGGGACCCATGTGGTCGATATGCGGCTTCTGGAACAGCGATTTGCCGAGTGGCTTGGCGCCGTCCGCGCCCATTTCGTCTAGCTGCGGCTTGCGGAAAAGAGAGGCGTCGGTCGCGCTGTCGTCCACTGTCCGGTGCCGCTCGCGGCCCTTGTTGTGCTTGCCCTTCTCGCGGCCGGAAACCGGGCTTTCGCTCTCGGCGTATTTCGCCAGCGGATCGTCTGAAATCTGCAATTCCAGTTCGGTGAGCCGCTTGATCTCGTCGCGCAGGCGCGCGGCTTCCTCGAAATTGAGGTCGGCGGCGGCGTCGCGCATCTTCTTGTTGAGGTGCTCCAGATGCGCCTTGAGGTTGTTGCCCATCATCTGGCCGGCATCGTCGGTGAACTGCGAGATGTCGGCGCGGACGTGATCCTTTTCGTAGACCGAGTCCAGGATGTCGGCGATGCGCGACTTCACGCTTTCCGGCGTGATGCCGTTGGCCTCGTTGTATTCGAGCTGCTTTTCTCGCCGGCGGTTGGTCTCCGCCATGGCCCGCTCCATCGAGCCGGTGATCTGGTCGGCGTAGAGGATGACCTTGCCGTCGACGTTGCGCGCGGCGCGGCCGATGGTCTGGATCAGCGAGGTTTCGGAGCGGAGAAATCCTTCCTTGTCGGCGTCGAGGATGGCGACGAAGCCGCACTCGGGAATGTCGAGGCCCTCGCGCAAGAGGTTGATGCCGACCAGCACGTCGAACGCGCCGAGGCGCAGGTCGCGCAAAATCTCGATGCGCTCCAGCGTGTCGATGTCGGAGTGCATATAGCGCACGCGGATGCCCTGCTCATGCAGGTATTCGGTCAGGTCCTCGGCCATGCGCTTGGTCAGCACCGTGCAGAGCGTGCGATAACCCTTCTTCGTTGTCTCGCGGATCTCGCCGACGACGTCGTCCACCTGGCTCTTGGCCGGGCGCACCTCGACCGGCGGGTCGATCAGGCCGGTCGGGCGGATGACCTGCTCGGCGAAGACGCCGCCGGATTGCTCCAGTTCCCAGCCGCCGGGCGTCGCCGACACCCCGACGGTGAGCGGGCGCATGGCGTCCCATTCCTCGAAGCGCAACGGCCTGTTGTCCATGCAGGAGGGCAGGCGGAAGCCGTATTCGGCCAGCGTCGCCTTGCGGCGGAAGTCGCCCCGGTACATGCCACCGATCTGCGGGATGGTGACGTGGCTTTCGTCGACGAAGATCAGCGCGTTGTCCGGCACGTACTCGAAAAGCGTCGGCGGCGGATCGCCGGGATTGCGGCCGGTGAGATAGCGCGAATAGTTCTCGATGCCGGCGCAGGAGCCGGTCGCCTCCAACATCTCCAGGTCGAAGCGGGTGCGCTGCTCCAGCCGCTGTGCCTCCAACAGGCGGCCAGCCTTTTCAAGCTCTTGCAGGCGGTGCTGCAATTCTTCCTTGATGGACTTGATGGCCTGATTCAACGTCGGGCGCGGCGTCACGTAGTGCGAATTGGCGTAGATCTTGACCGACTTCAGGTCGCCGGTCTTCTGGCCGGTCAATGGGTCGAACTCGGTGATCTGCTCGATCTCGTCGCCGAACATCGAGATGCGCCAGGCGCGATCCTCGAGGTGGGCCGGGAATATCTCAATGGTGTCGCCGCGCACCCGGAACGAGCCGCGCACGAAATTGGCGTCTTGGCGCTTGTACTGCTGGGCGACGAGGTCGGCGAGCAGTTGCCGCTGGTCGAGGCGGTCGCCGATGGTCATCTGGAAGGTCATCGCCGTATAGGTCTCGACCGAGCCGATACCGTAGATGCACGATACCGAGGCGACGATGATGACGTCGTCGCGCTCCAGCAGCGAGCGCGTCGCCGAATGGCGCATGCGGTCGATCTGCTCGTTGATGGAGGATTCCTTCTCGATATAGGTGTCGGTGCGCGGGACGTAGGCTTCCGGCTGGTAGTAGTCGTAGTACGAGACGAAATACTCGACCGCGTTGTTCGGGAAGAATTTCTTGAATTCGGCATAGAGCTGGGCGGCCAGCGTCTTGTTCGGCGCGAGGATCAGGGCAGGGCGCTGCGTCTCCTCGATCACCTTGGCCATGGTGAAGGTCTTGCCCGAGCCGGTGACGCCGAGCAGCACCTGCGTGCGGTCCTCGTTGGCGACGCCCTCGACGAGGTCTTTGATGGCGGTTGGCTGGTCGCCAGCCGGCTGGAAATCCGACTCCATCCTGATGGCGATGCCGCCTTCGGATTTCTCCGGACGCTCGGGGCGATGCGGCGTCCACAACACGCCGTTCTTGTGCAGCGGGTTGCCGCTCTCGATCAGGTCGGCCAGCGCCTTCACCGTGGCGGTGACGCCGGTGTTGGAAAGCGTCTCGGCGTCTTCCAGCGCAATATCGAGGCCGGCGACGGGGTTCAGCCCCGCGGCCGCGCGCTCCTTGGCCGAAGCCGCGCCGCCCATGGAGGTACCGCGCGCGGTGCGGGTAGGGGAGGCGGAGCGTTCGGGGACTTTCTTCGAAGGCTTCGCCTTGGATGGACGCTCTTCGACCACCTGCCCGTCCCGCTCGGCTTCGCGCGAAATCTGCTCGGCCCAATCCGAAATCGAGCCGGACAGCGGGGCGCCGGTGAACTCGGCCTGCCGCGCTTCGGCGAAGCCCTTGCGCTCCAGCGGCTCGGAGGCGTCCAGATAGTCGGTCACGGCGTTGCCGCGCTTGCGCGGTGGCATGCGATCGTCCTGCGCCGGGCGCGTCGTCTTCTCGGGAGATTTGGCCATGCGCCGAATATGGGTGGAGTCCGAGCAAATGGAAAGAGCCGAGTGGATCGGCCGGGGCAGCGCCGCGCCTCTTCCTGACAGCAGGCTGTCAGGAAGAGGCGGCAAGTTTGGGGGCGGTCACTGAATCTGTCGCGGCCTGCTTCACCACCGACCGGCGACGGTTTAACACAGGCAAAAACCCGGGCGCTTCGTGTCGAATTTTCCGCTTTCCTACAAGCTTTCCTGGCTGCCGCGCTTTTTGAGCCCGTCGCTGGCCGGCGACCGGAAGGGCTTTGCGGCACGCCAGGCCGAATGGATCGAGCCGGTGCCCCGCCATACGGCACGGCTGTTGTTCGCCGGCGACCTTTCCGCGGTGGCGAACCGTACGGCGCCGACCGTCGATCCGGCACTTCGCGACCTGTTCGCCTCGGCCGATCTCGTCGTCGGCAATTGCGAGAGCCCGGTGGTCGAGCGGCCGCGCTTCGGGCTCGGCACGCGGCTGGGCATCCGCCATGCCATGACCGCGCGGTTTCTCCGCGAGGCCTTGGAAGCCGTGGGCATCGTGCGCGAAAGGCTGGTGTTGTCGATTGCCAACAATCACGCTCTGGATCAGGGCGTGGAGGGATTTAGGGAGACGCTGGAGGCGCTCGCCGGGCTGGGCATCCGCACCATCGGTTTGGCCGGCGAGCCGGTGGCGAGGGTCGTCCTTCTCTCAGCATCGTTCCAGGGTCAATATCGTCGAGGCACCCCCACCCCTAACCCCTCCCCGCAAGGGGGAGGGGAAGCTGCCGCGCCCAAGTCCCCCTCCCCCTTGCGGGGAGGGGCTAGGGGTGGGGGGACGCTGACGGTTGGATTTATGGCTTTCACGCAATGGCGTAATGCAGGGGAAAGCGATTTCGCAGGACGCGTCAACGTGACGGCCGATCCGGCCTCATGGCCGCGCGAAACCATGCAGGCCTGCGACCTGCTCTGCGCGGTGCCGCACTGGGACTGGGAGTTCCGCCACTTTCCCCGCGCCGAAACCCGCGCTTTGGCGCGGCGTCTGGCGCAAGCCGGCGCCGGACTGATCGTCGGCGGCCATGCCCATGTCGTGCAGCCGCTGGAGCGCATCGGCGGCGCGCTCGTCGCCTACGGGCTGGGCGACCTCCTCGGCACGGCCTTCGCGCGGCAGCCTTGGCCGGGGCGGATCGGCGCCGTGCTTGCCGTGGACATCAGCCTCGACGAGGCGACGCGCGGCCGGATCGCCGGCTACCGGATGCATCCCTTCTTTCGTCTGTGCGAGACGGGGCGCGAGCGGCTGGTGCCGGTCGAGGCGCTGGACGTGCGGTTGCGCGACAAGGTCGTCCGTCGGCTTGCGGCGGTCATGGGTGCCGAAGATGCGGCGTAGGCCGTTTTAGCCGAAGCGCAGCTTCAGGCCGACGATGGCCGCGATGAACAGGAAGGAGACGGTGTTGGCGAGGATCACCGGCAGCGAGCCGATGGCGAGGCCGTAGACGATCCACAGGAAGACGCCGGAGGCCAGCGCGGCGGTGGTGACCAGTGAAATGTCCTTTGCCTGTCGCTCACGCAGGATTTTTACGATCTGTGGCAGCCACGCAAGGGTGGTGATGCACGCGGCGAGGGAGCCGACGAGTTCGTACAGGGGATTCAAGGCAGCGACTTTCTGAAAGGCACGCATCCGCGCGGCGCGTGATATGCCAGATTTGCCCGTCGCTGTGAAGCGGCAACGCTTGTGCTGGCCCAATCGAACCGGGCCGGTTCTCACGGCCCGGCGGCCGGCGGGGCGGTCTGGCCTTTGGCGGAAGCGCGCGCTATCGATTGGCTTCCACGAGGGGACCGCATGATCGAGGAACACGAGCGTTTCCGCCTGTCCCGGCGTATGCTTCTGGGGACCACCGTGGTGGGCGGCGCGGTGCTGTGGGGCGGCAACACGGTGGCGCGGCTGATGCGCGGGCCTTCCGGTGCCAAGGATGCCGGCCGCGTCCTGGATGCCGACGGCGTGACGCTGGCCCTCAAGCCGCTGGATGCTCAGCCCACCTACGACCCGTCGCTGCCATGGCTGGCCAAGGGCGGCATGCTCAACGACGCCAGCGGCCTGTCCCGCACGCCGGTCTACGGCGTGATCGAGGTTTCGAGCGAGGAGCATGTCGCGCAGGCGCTCGCCTTCGCCCGCGCCAACGGCCTGAAAGTCTCGATTGCAGCGGTGCGCCACTCGATGGGCGGCCAGGCCTTCGACGACAACGCGCTGGTGCTCGACATGCGCGCCTTCAACGCCGTGACGGTCGATGCCGATGCCATGGCCATGACGGTGCAGCCCGGCGCCACCTGGCACGACATCCAGAACCTGTTGCATCCGCGCTTCGCGGTGAAGGCGATGCAATCGACCGATATCTTTTCCGTCGGCGGCTCGCTGTCCGTCAACGCGCATGGCATGGATCATCAGGCGGGATCGGTGGCAGGGTCGATCCGTTCGCTCAAGGTGATGCTGGCCAACGGCTCGGTAACGACCTGCTCGCGTGACGAGAACGGCGACCTGTTCCGCCATGTGGTCGGCGGCTACGGCCTGTTCGGCGTCGTGCTGGAGGCGACGCTGGATATCGTCGAGAACACCGTCTACCGCACCTCGCGCGAGATCATCCGATCCGACGATTTTCCCGCCTTTTTCGCCGACGTGCTGGAGCCCGACAGGGATACCGGCCTGTTCTACGGCCATCTGTCCACCGCGCCGGGCAACCTCCTCGAAGACATGATCGTCTATCGCTACGACAAGGTCGCGGACGAGCCGCCCGCCGACCAGCCGCCGATCGGCGAGCCGGGCGCGGTCGGCATCAAGCGCCTCATCATGAACATGGCAAAATGGGGCGGGCTGTTCCAGGAACTGAAATGGTTCACCGAAAAGACGCTCGAGCCGCGCTTCGAGGCCTGCACGGTGGCGCGCACCGAGGCGATGGGCGAGGGCGAGGCTTGCCTCGTCACCCGCAACAACCCGATGCATGATTCCGTGCCCTACCTGTTCAACGATCTCGCCGGCGACACCGACATCCTGCACGAATACTACGTGCCGCGCGCCGCCTACGGCGCCTATATCGCCGAGGCGCGCGAAATCCTGCGTGGGCAGCCCCTGCAACTGCTCAACGCCTCGATCCGCGTCGTCCACAGGGAGGACGTGGCGCTGACCTATGCACCGGAGCCGGCCTTCTCGCTGGTGCTCTACATCAACCAGCCGGCAACCGACGAAGGAAACCGGCAAATGCGGGCGCTGACCCGCGCTCTGATCGACGCGACCTTGAAGCACCGCGGCCGCTTCTTCCTGCCCTACCAGATCCACTATACCGGCGCGCAGCTTCTGGCCTCCTATCCGGAACTGCCGGCCTTCCTGGCGAGGAAGAAGGAAATCGACCCGGACGAGCTGTTCACCTCGACCTTCTATCGCGCCCTGAAAGCGCTCAGCGGCGGAAAGGGAAACGCATGATGCGGATGAAGCTGGCTCCTTTTCTTCTCTCCGCCGCTTGCTGCCTGTCGGCGGCACAGGCCGATACACTGAAAGGCTATCGGCTGACCGTCGATGGGATTGCTGCCGATATCGATGCCGGCGAAAGCACCGAGATCACGCTGCCCGACGGACGCAAGGTGACGGCGCGGTTGGAGCGCAACGAATTCGCCACTTATGCGGGCGAGCGCTTCTCCTTCGTCCATCCGAGCACGATGGCGGTGACGAAGACGCAGCTATCGGACACTATCGTCCAGCACCTGCTGGCAACGGCGGTCGGCACGGTCGTGGTGGTGCAGGACTATGCCGCGGTCAATCCCGTCTCGCTCGACCAGCTCATGCTGCAGGAAATGACCAAGGAAACGGTGCAGGCCGGCGGTGAACTGACGCAACAAAAGGCGAGCCGCAGGCTGGCCGACGGCAAGGAACTGATCGGCCTCAAGGCGACGGTGAAGACGCGCACGGAGAGCGTCGACTACGAGGTTCTCGGCTATGGCGGGATCGATCAGGGCGTGATGGTCATCACGCGCATCGACGCCGACAACGCCAGCACCGACCAGCAGGTGATCGACCGGTTCTGGCAAAGCCTGACGATCGATTTCTAAAGCGAAGCGGCTTCCCGGGGCGACCGCGCGATATCCGGGCGTCGGGACCACGTCGAACCCGACGCCGGAGACGTCAGACGGAAGCGCGAGCGCGCTTGCGGCCGGCGGCGGCGCGGGCTCGCGAGCGTGGCGCGTAAGGCTCGGGCAGGTCGCCCTTGCCGTTGGTCGTTTCCGTGCGCTGCTGCCTCAGCGAGGCAACGGTGCGGTTCAACGTCTCGATCTTGGCCAGCATTTCCTTGACCTGCCGTTCGTGCAGGCTCGACTGCCGGGCCTTCTCGGTCTGCGTCTCGGCGATGGTGTCGGCCAGCTTGCGTTCGGCGAATGCCCGCTGCGTGTCCGATTCCGTCAGCCTGGCGTTCAGCGCGGCGATCTCCGCCGTCGTCTCGTTCTGGTCGGAGACTCCGGCCTGGACACGGGAGACGAGGCTCTGGATCTCCGCGCGCAAGGCATGCAACTCGCTCTGGTAGATATCCTCGCGCTCGTCCATTTCGCGGTTGAGGCGGGTGGCGGCCTCGTTGGCCTCTATCAGCTTCTGCTCCAGCGAATCGGCGAACTGCTGCAGTCGGTTCGCTTCCTTTTCCTCGCTGGCGAGCCGGGCGGCCATCTTGGCCATGCGCGCGGACTCGCCCGCATGCAGCGATGACAGGTCCTCGAACTTGCGACGCGTCTCGGCCTGCCGCTGCAAGGCCTTGTCGAGGTCGAGCGACAGGCTGACGTTCTTCTCGCGCAACAGTTCGTTCTCGCGCATGAAGCGTTCGGCTTCGCTGTTCTTGGCGGCGAGCGCGGTGTGCATGTCGCTTTGCGCCATCTCGGCGCGCGAAGCGACGCCGCGGGCGTCGATCGCCTCGATGCGGGCGGAAGCGAGCTCCTCGCGCATCTGCTCGGCCTCGGCCAGCGCCTTGGCCTCGCGCCGCTTCAGCACCTCGGCCAGCTGCTCGTAGCGGCCGCGCAGCTTCTCCAGCTTGTCCAGCCGGTCGGTGAGCTTGCGGTTCTCGGAGGACAGGGCCGCCGCCGCGTGTTCGAGCTCGTTGGCGCGCCGCACGTCGGCATAGCAGTCGTCGAGGAATTCGCGGTCGAGGCGGTGCGACGACTGCATCTTGGTCAGCGCGGCGCCGATGGCGTCTAGCTGTTCCTGCATGGCGCTGCGCGCCTCCTCGAAGGCGGCGATGTCGGCAATGCGCGCCTGGGCATGGGCGGTCATGCGTTCCTGGGGAGCGTCCTCGCTCGGGCGGCCTTCATCCCCGTTGGTGGGCTCGGCCTCGTGTGCCATCTTCCAGCCGGCATCCTCGACGGATTCGGCTACGGCGTCCTCGCTGGCGGCGGGGGATTCCTCCATCTCCGCCGGCAAAAGGAACTCCTCCTTCAGTATGTCGTCCATGTCGCTTTCGAGCGCGACGAAGGCACGTTTCATGGTGCTCTTGCGGGTGAGGATGTTGGCGAGATTCATCGCGCTGCCCTGCCTGTTTCAACCGGTCGCAACGCCGGCGTTCATAATTTGTTAATAAATCATACATGCTTTCAATGGGTTGGAAATGGGGTGCCGCGACGACTTGCGGTTATAGTAAATGACGCTAATGTAAGCGCCAGAAGGCGGGCTGCCCGAGCCGCTCTCATTACATCAGCGTCTTTGCCGTTTCTTCCAGATATACTCGTAATACTGAAGGTCAGCGCGGAGCGAGGTTGGCCGCTTACGGCGGGCGGATGTCGCTTCAGTAGTCGTAGACGTGTTCCAGCCTCGCGCCGGCCTTGGCCAGCGCCGGCAGCACCGTATGCAGCCGGCGCACGGCAACGACCATGCCGGTGCGGCGGCGGTCGGGATCGGCCGGAAGCCGATAGGCGAAAAGCTGGCGCGCGCCTTCCGGCACGGCTATCGCGTCGGCCGAGAGCACTGTTACCATGATCACGTCGTTGCCGCCGATCTCGACGAAGGAAACGCCTTTGTCGATGAGGCGCGGGATCATCTCGGTGAAGACCTGGTAGCGTTTCGTCACGAAGACGGCGCCGTCGGCGCCAAGGTCGCGCTCCAGCGCGGTGTCGGGCTCGTTGCGGATGGCTTCGCCGACAGGTCCTGTGGCCCAAACGTGGATATCGAGAAAGGCGGGGTCGGCGGTGGCGGCGAGCGCCGACTTGATCAGGTCGGCGTAGCCCTGCTTGATGGTGTCGGCGAGGCCGAAGGCAAGCTTGCGCTCGCCCGGCCGCACGCTGCCGTCGCCGGCGGCGGGTTCGACGGCGAACAGGCCCGCGCGTTTTTCGGCGTAGGGGAACTCGTACCACGGCACCTGGTCGAGGAAGGCGGCATAGTCGGCGGCAACCTTGGCCTGATAGGTGTCCGCCGCCGTGCGGCGGCCGGCGGCCAGCTCGGTGACGCGGCCGACGGTGTTCTCATAGGCCCACTGGATTGCATGTTCGATGGTGTGGCTGGTGCCGATGACGGCCAGCATCTGATGGTTCTGGAAATTGAACGGGTAGGCCGAACTGGCGCGGATCACCGCGGCGTAGTCCTGCCAGAAGCGGCCGATGTAGGACCAGTAGGGGAAACCGCTCGGTTGGTTGTCATGGACGTAGCCGGCGTATTCGCGCGCGGCGTAGACGATGGCCCATTCCGGATAGGTCAGGTAGGTCGATTCCTCCGGCCGTTGGTAGCCCGGTATTTCGGCACGTACCTTTGCTGCCAGCGCCTTGGGCGGCGCTCCGTCGGCGAGGCCGGGAAGGGGCGTCGCGTCCGGAGACCCCGTGGTCAGGAAACCGTAGCCCAGCCCGACGACCGGGATGAGCACGACGATGATCGCCAGCCAAATGGCCAGCTTGACGAGGCGCCAGAGCCAGCGGAACAGGACCATCGCCGCTCAGGCCGCGGCGAGCCGATCGCCGACCCGCTTGGCCAGCACGAAGCCGACCCACACCGCGAAGCCGCCGATGACGATATGCGGCAGGTTGGCGAAGACCCGCACCGGGAACTCGATGTCGTCGAAGGAACGGAAGCCGTTGATGAAGATGCCGCCGTCGAGACAGCCCGACCCGGTGACGAGGCCGAGGATGCCGTCGAACAGGTAGACCGAGCCGAACAGCCTGAAATAGAACACCGACTGGCGATGCGATAGCATAGCAGCGACCAGCGCCCAGACGCCGGAGAAAGCGTGCAGCAGGTCGTCGTACCATTGCAGCGAGAACAGCCCGAACAGGTTGCCGGAGGCGTCGTTGAAGGCCGGCACGTAGCCGACAGCGACGACCGCGAAGAACAGCACGCCATAGGCGACGGCGAGTTTCTGGATGAGCGTCATGGCGAATCCTCGCTGCGGGTGCCGAGGATACTAGCCGATTTCACGGATTCGTGAAGGCATCGCCTATCACAGGTTGCGGCGGGGAAGGGGGAGGATCGGCGGATGCCTGCCGCAAAAGACAGTCGGCACCGGGATCGCTCCCGGTGCCTCCCTGTCACATTCGGATCGGTCTGTCGGCGTCGTCCGAAGAGTCCGCGCCATTGCGATCCTGATGTTGACGATCCTTGCGGATGCCGTCCGAAGACGGTTTCCGGTCCGGATCGCGCCGCTTCGGCCCTTGCGGGCTTCCACAACGCGCCATCGAAGGACTTGACCGGCCTTCATGGCTCTCATCGGCCCGCCATCGGCGTTCGCACGCTTTCAGCGGCCCCGCAGGTCCCGGCTCCGTCTTCCGGCAGGCAAGCCTGCTTTCCGTCGTGCCGTACGGGCTCAAGCGTTCCTCGTGGTCTTCCGTCTTGCGACGGGGCGATCCGTGGCCGCCTGAGATGGTTGAAGGTTACGCTGCGGAAGCGCGTGAGGAAACCGGCGAGCGCCTGTGGATACAGTGGTTATCGGGCATATCCGGTGGTAAATCGCAGAATCTCGGATAAACGGAGCGGTTTCGCCGACGCAGGGACAAAAGATGGCGAGCGGTCTCGGGGGAAGGCGCGGGTGAAAGTCGGGGTCGTTCTCAACCCTGTGGCCGGGGGCGGCAGGCTGAAGCGGGAGTGGCCGCTGGTCGCCGCCGCGCTGAAAAAGCATTTCGGCGCTTTCGACCTGCGCGAGACGCAGGCCGAGGGCGATGCGGAACGGCTGGCGCTCGACCTCGCCGCGCAAGGCTGCGACCTGGTGATCGCGGCTGGCGGCGACGGCACCGCCAGCGAGGCGGCGGACGGCCTGTTGCAGGCGGTCGACGAACTGGGCCGCACGGCCGAACTGGCGCTGTTGCCCTGCGGCACCGGCATCGATTTCGCCCGCGGGCTCGGCCTGCCGCGCGAGTTGGACGCGCTGATCGAGCGCATTGCCATGGCAAAGGGCAGGGCGGTCGACGCCGGCCGCATTTCCTATATCGACGATCACGGCGCGCTGGCCAGCCGCCATTTCATCAACATCGCCAGCGCCGGCCTGTCGGGCGCCACCGACCGCGCGGTCAACGCCGACAGGCGCAAGGGCCGCGTCAGCGCGAAAGCACTGTTCTACTGGCGCACGGTGGCGGAGTTCGTGCGCTACCGGTTCCGGAGCGTTCGCATCACGGTCGACGATACCGAACCGATCGAGGCCCGAGTGGCATTGGTGGCGGTCGCCAACGGAAAATTCTTCGGCGGCGGCATGATGGTGGCGCCGGATGCCGATCTGCATGATGGCCAGTTCGATATCGTCATCCTGCGCGCCGCCAACAAGGCGAAGCTGATCTGGGACCTCAGGCTGGTCTATGGCGGACGGCACCGCAACCATCCGGCCATCACCATCCTGCGCGGCAAAAAGGTGGTGGTCGAACCGGCTGGCGGCGGCGATGCGACGCTGATCGATATCGACGGCGAGTCGCCCGGCCGAATCCCGGCGACATTTGAGATGCTGCCCGGCGCGCTGATGCTCAGATATTGATTCAGGGCGTTGCGGACGCGATTCCGCACCGCCGCCTAAGCCATTGAAATGGCTGGCTTCAAGGAAACAGCGGCATCTGCATCATCTCCAGATGCAAGGCCTTGCCGTCATAGGGATGCGCCTCGCACACGGCCTCATTGAGTTCGACGCCAAGGCCCGGCTCCTTCGAGGGAATGACATGGCCGTCCTGCCACTCGATCTTTTTCTTCAGCAGCGTGGCGTGAAAGCCGTCCCACTGCTTCAGCGATTCGAGGATCAGGAAGTTCGGCAGCGTCGCGGCGAGCTGGATGTTGGCCGCGCCGACGATCGGGCCGCAATAGCAGTGCGGTGCGACCTGGATGTGCCAGGCCTCGGCCATGGCGGCGATCTTCTTGGTTTCGAGGATACCGCCGGAGCGGCCGAGGTCGGGTTGCAGGATGGTGGCGGCACGGCTCTCGATGACGCGGGCGAATTCGAATTTCGTCGTCAGCCGCTCGCCGGTGGCGATCGGGATTTTCGTGCCCCGCGCGACCTCGGCCATGACTTCCGGCATATCCGGTGGCACCGGTTCCTCGAACCAAAGCGGATCGTAGGGTTCGATGGCCCGCGCCATGCGCAGCGCGCCCGACGCCGTGAACTGGCCGTGCGTGCCGAACAATATGTCCGCCTTCGTGCCGACCGCCGCGCGAATCGCCTTCAGCATGCGGGCCGACAGATCTATGTCGATCAGGCGCGGCTGGTGGCCGTCGAAGGCGGTATAGGGGCCGGCCGGATCGAGTTTCACCGCGTTAAAACCTTGCTCGACGTAAAGGGCAGCGCATTCGGCGGCGAGATCGGGATCGTTGTAGACGTTCTTGCCGCTGACGTCCTCGGTGTGGACCGAGCCGGTGTGCGGGTAGAGATAGGTGTAGGAGCGCAGCGTTTCGTGCACCTTGCCACCCAGCAGTTGATAGACGGGCTGGCCGGCCTCCTTGCCGATGATGTCCCAGCAGGCCATTTCCAGCGCCGAGAAGCAGCCCATGGCGGAAACATCCGGCCGCTGGGTGAAGCCGGAGGAATAGCAGCGGCGGAAGAAGGTCTCGATGGCGTGCGGATCGTGGCCGACGAAATAGCGCTCGGCCATGTCCTCGATCATGCGGGCGGTGACGTGAGCGGAGAAGGTGGCGTTGTAGGCCTCGCCATAGCCGACGACGTTTGAATCTGTCATCAACCTGACGAAGATGAAATACTTGCCGCCGATGCCGGGTGGCGGGTTGCCGACCACCCAGGTTTTGACGTCGGTGATTTTCATGAATTGTCCTCCAGCACCATCTCGGCTCCCTTCCAGCCTACCATGATCGTCGGGGCGTTGGTGTTGCCGGTGATGTTTCCGGGGAAGACCGAGGCGTCGATGACGCGCAGGCCTTCGAGCCCGTGCACGCGCAGGCGCGCATCCACCACCGCGCGCCCGGCGTCCGGTCCCATGCGGCAGGTCGAGACCGGATGGTAGACGGTGCCGGAGCGCTTCCTGAAATCCTGAATCAGGTCGTCGTCGGAAGTCACTGACGGACCGGGCAGAATTTCCTCCACGATGTAGTCGGCCATGGCCGGCATGGCGGCGATCCTGCGGACGAACTTCACCGCCGCCAGCATCTCCTCGACATCGGAGTTGGTGGAGAGCGCGTTGGCGACGATTCTCGGATAATCGCGCGGATTGTTCGTGCGGATCATGATCTCGCCGCGGCTCGACGGCCGGCAGTTGGAGAGGCCGATGGAGAAGCCCGGCCACGGGTCCGGCGAGAGAATCGGCCGCTCGCCATTCTTCGGGATGACGGTCGAGAAGGCCTGGAAATAGAGCTGCATGTTCGGCCGCGTCTGACCCGGATCGGTGCGGAAAAAGCCGCCGGCATTGTTCATCGACAGCGACAACGGGCCGGAGCGCAGCAGCAGATATTGCGCGCCGACCAGCGCCTTGCCCCACCAGGGACGCAGGATCTGGTTCAGCGTCGCCGTGCGGCCCTTGAAGGTGTAGTTGATGCCGACATGGTCCTGTAGATTGGCGCCGACATTGGCGTTGGCATGCACCATCGGAATGCCCAGCCCTTGCAGGAGAGGGGCGGGCCCGATGCCGGACAGTTGCAGGAGTTGCGGCGAGTTGATCGAGCCGGCGGCGAGGATGACCTCGCGGCCGGCTCGGGCGGTATGCGTCCTGCCGTTCTGCTCATATTCGATGCCGACGGCGCGCTTGCCCTCGAACAGGATTTTCGTCGCCAGCGCGTTCGTCTCGACACGGACGTTCCTGCGCTTCATCGCCGGCCGCAGGAACGCGCGCGCCGCCGACATGCGGCGGCCGTCCTTGGTGTTGATCTGGTAGACGCCGACGCCTTCCTGTGCTGCGCCGTTGAAATCGGGATTGAGCGGCAGGCCGGCCTGCTCAGCGGCGGCGAGGTAGCGTTTCGTCAGCGGGTGGACATTGCTCTCGCAATGGCTGACGTGAACCGGTCCGCCGGCGCCGCGCCAGGCGTCGGCACCGGTCGCATTGTCCTCGATCGCCTTGAAGGCGGGCAGAACGTCGGCCCAGCCCCAGCCGGGATTGCCTTCGGCGGCCCAGTCGTCATAGTCCTCGCGCGCGCCTCTGATCCACACCATGGCGTTGATGGAAGAGGACCCCCCCAGCACTTTGCCGCGCGGCCAGTGATCGGCGTTGCCGGCCAGGCCGGGGTCCGGTTCGGTCTTGTAGTTCCAGTTGACGGCAGGATCGAAGAAGCACTTGCCGTAGCCGAGTGGCATCTGCACATAGAAGCGCCGGTCGCTGCCGCCGGCCTCCAGCACCAGCACCGAAAAGCGGCCCGAGGCCGACAGCCGCTCGGCCAGCACCGAGCCAGCCGAGCCGGAGCCGACAACGATGAAATCATAGGTCTGCATGGTCGCGACGGCGGCTCCGGAGGTTTCGGCCAGCCTAGACACGGTGCCGCACAGCGTCACCGGCGGTTGCGTCGCCGCTTGTGAAAAATACGACGATCTTTCTGTCAGGAAGCGGGCGTTGACGCCCCCTCGTCACAGGGCTACGGCATGAAGACAATCAGCAGGGGAGGTTCGGCGGTATGGTGCACTACGTGGACGGCACGAAGCCGCATGGCGAACTGACGCTGAGGACGCTGGCCATGCCTTCCGACGCCAATGCCGCAGGCGACATCTTCGGCGGCTGGGTGATGGCGCAGATGGACCTTGCCTGCGGCATCCGCGCCGCCGAACGCGCCAAGGGGCGCGTGGTGACGGCGGCGGTGAAGGAGATGGCCTTCGCCAAGCCGATGAAGATCGGCGACACGCTGTGCATCTACTCCCACATCGCCCATGTCGGCCGCACCTCGATGGTGCTCAAGGTCGAGGCGTGGGCGCAGCGCTACCTTTCCGACCTGATGGAAAAGGTCACCGACGCCGATTTCGTCATGGTGGCGCTGGACAAGGGCGGCAAGCCGACGCCGGTGCCGCCAGAAGGCTGAACTCAGGCAGCCGCGGCCGTATCGAAGCGTGCCCGCGCCTCGTTGATGCGGCCGCTGTTGGCGATCGCCCATTCGGCGAGGCCTCGCACCGGTATTTCCAGTTCCCGGCCGAGATCGGTCAGTTCGTAGTCGACGCGCGGTGGGATGGTGGGGAAGACGGTGCGCGTGACGAAGCCGTCGCGCTCCAGGGTGCGCAGCGTGACAGTCAGCATCTTTTGCGAGATGCCGCCGACGGCGGCGCGCAGTTCGTTGAAGCGCATCGGCCCGTCGCCCAGCCGGCGCACCACAAGCAGCGACCACTTGTCGCCGATACGCTGGAGGATTTCCGAAACGGCGCGGCAGTCCTCGGTTGCATGAAGGTGACCCGATTTCAAAAAAGTGCCTCCTTGTAATTCGCTGGACCGGTCTCTCATATAGCGTCGGTATCTGATGGATACCAGAGTTTCTAAAGGAGAGCCCAAAATGTCCAAACCCAGAATCGCCATCGTCGTCGGCTCGACGCGTGCGGCGCGCTTCGCCGACGCACCGGTCGAATGGATCGCCAAGATAGCCCGCCAGCATGCCGATATCGAGGTCGAGGTCGTCGACCTGCGCGATTTCCCGATGCCGTTCTTCGAAGAGGTCGCCTCTTCCGCATGGGTGCCCTCGGAGAACGAGGTGGCGCAGCGCTGGCAGAAGAAAGTCGCCGGATTCGACGGTTTCATCTTTACCGCCGCCGAATACAACCATGCGCCGACCGGCGTGCTGAAGAACGCCCTCGACTATGCCTATACCGAATGGAACAAGAAGCCGGCCGGCTTCGTGGGCTACGGCGGCGTTGGTGGTGCGCGCGCCATCGAGCAACTGCGTCAGATTTCGGTCGAATTGCAGATGGCGCCGGTGAAGTCGGCCGTGCACATCACCTTGGGCGATTTCCTCGCCGTTCGCCAGGGCGAGAAGAAGCTCGAGGAAATCGATCACCTCAACCAGGCGGCACATGCACTGGTCAATGACATTGTCTGGTGGGCCTCGGCGCTGAAGAAGGCGCGCGATGCCGAGGTGGTGGAGGCGGAAGCCGAAGCCGCCTGAGCGGTCCAGAGATTCCTCCCAGGACGAAGGGGCGGCAGCGATGTCGCCCTTTTTTGTCGCGACGGATCGTTCCGCTTTTACCGGACGATCTCGCGATGGCCGGCGGGCAGGCGGGCGGCGATGACCTTGTCGATGCGGCGGCCGTCCATGTCCACCACCTCGAATCGCCATCCTTGCGCGTCGACCGTCTCGCCGGTGCCGGGCAGATGGGCGAGGTGGGACAGCACATAGCCCGCCACCGTCTCGTAGTCGCGGTTCTCGGGCACTTCGATGCCGAGGATGTCGGCCATCTCGTCGGCCGGCATGTAGCCGGCGAGCAGCCAGGAACCGTCCTCGCGCTGCACGGCGCTGTCCTTCTCGTCGTCGGCATCGAGATCGGAGCGGAAGACACCGGTGATCGCCTCAAGGATGTCCGCCGGAGTGACCACGCCCTCGAAGTGGCCGTACTCGTCGTGGACGAGGGCCATCGGCATGTCCGCCTCCTTCAGCCTGGCCAAAACGTCGAGCGCGTCCGCCTGGTCGTGGACGATGGGAGCGGCGCGGACGTATTTGCGCGGGTCGAGCGCCTTGCCGGCGAGCAGGGCAGCCAGCACGTCGCGGGTCTGGACAACGCCGATCATGGCATCGACGCCGTCGCCAGCCGGCAGGCGCGAATGCTGCGTTTCCATCAGAAGCCTGCGGTTGGCGGCCTCGTCGGCCTGCAGGTTGATCCAGTCGACGTCGGTGCGCGGCGTCATCACCGCGCGCACGGCGCGGTCGCCCAGCCGCATGACGCCGGCGATCATGCGCCGCTCGTCCGATTCGATGGTGCCGTGATGCTCGGCTTCCGCCACCAGCATCTTGATCTCGTCGTCGGTGACCTTTTCCTCGCTTTCGCCGCGCTGGCCGAGCAGCCACAGCACGAATCGGCCGGAAAAATCGAGCAGGAAGACCAGCGGCGCCGCGATCTTCGCCAGGGCGGCCATGAACGGGGCCGCGCGCGCCGCCACCTTCTCGGGATTGCGCAGGGCGATCTGCTTGGGCACCAGTTCGCCGATGATGAGCGAGCCGTAGGTGATCAGCGCCACCACGATGCCGACGCCGAGCGGGTGGGCGACGCTGTCAGCCACACCTTGCGTCGCCAGGAATCCGGCCAGCCGCTCGCCCAGCGTGGCGCCGGAGAAGGCGCCGGACAGCACGCCGACCAGCGTGATGCCGATCTGTACCGAAGACAGGAATTTTCCTGGATCGGCGCCGAGCGCCAGCGCCTTGGCCGCGCCGCCGACGCCCCGGTCGATCATCGTCTTCAGCCGCGCCGGCCGTGCCGAGACGATGGCGAGTTCGGACATCGCCAGAAGACCGTTCACCAGGATGAGCGCGACCACGATGGCGATTTCGATGTAAAGCATGGCGAGTCCTTAGCATCCGGACCGCCATCCCGGAAGCGACCAAATGCGCGATCCCGGATGCGCGGTCAGGGTGTGGCCCGCAGCAGGCCGACGACCGCCTTGCCGTCGGTGAAATAAGGATCGCCTTCGCCGTTGCGGCCGTTCTGCGTTGCGCCGACGCCGTCGATCTCGACGGTGGAGGCGAGGACGCCCGCCCTGGTGAGATCACCGATCAGGAAGGCGCGCTCGGCATCGATGTCGGGCGCGATGTGGTGGGTGATGGCGCCGGTGTCATGGCTCAGGCCGACGCCGCGATCGAAGCTCGCCGAGCCCAGCCAGAGCGACTGGCCTTCCGGGTCCGTTTCCGCCGTCCGCCAAAGGCGTACGTGGTGGCGCTGGTCGGCGCTGCCGCCTACCGGCTTCTCGAAGGCGAGATCCTGCGGCCGTCCATCGAACAGCAGCGTGCTCACCGGTGCGTCGGGATAGGGATGGTCGAACAGAACGCTCTCGCCGATCTCGACGGCGGTCTTCAGCGTCACCGCGTCGGCGGTATCCCATTTCGCAAGGCCGAAGGCGCGGATGACGTTCGCCCGGCTGCCGACAAGGCCGACATTGATGGGGTCGCCGGCAATGCCTTGCGGCGTGCGCGTCACCATCTCGCGCACGGCTGCGCCGCGCTCGCGCAATTCCCAAAGGGCTGGCAAGGCGAAGTAGGCGAGCCCGAGATAGAGCCCGCATAGGATGGCGAACCAGTTCGAGACTCGTCGCAGGCGCCTTCGCCGGCTCATGTGCACCCCCGTGCGAGACCGGCTATTCTATGCTTTTCAGCGGCAGGCGCGATAGCCGCTGCGGCGGTTCTTCACGTCGAAATGGAAATGGTTGCGGTGGTCGTAATTGTAGCCGGGGCCGAGCACGGTGGTGAAATACTGGCAGCCGTCGGCGCGCACCGTGTTGAGGAAGCCGCGCGTGCGGAAAGCGAACAGGCCGGGCTTGCGCACGTCGATCTCCTCGCCATTGGTGAGTTCGATGCTCATGACGTCGAGCGCATTGCCCTTGCCGTGTTCGGACAGCACGCCTTCGCCGGCGATGTTGCGGCAGGAATAGCTCGATCCCTGGCGGATGGTCTTGACGCCCGACCAGTACCGCCAGCGCGCGGCGGGAACGAGTTCGCTTTTGGTCCAGGCGGCGAAGGTGGCCGCCATGTTGCAGGTCAGCGTCGCGGCCGGCTTCATCCTGACCGAGCCGATGGCGGAGACCTTGACGGGATGGTCGATGCCGCATTGGCCTTCATGGATCGGCTCGACTTCGGTGAAGGCGACGCCGAGGCGCTTCAGTTCCTTGCGGCAGTCGACTTCGTCGGCCGGCATCGGTTCCGGCCCGAAGGCCGGTTCTTCCACGCGCGGATATCCGATCGTCATGGTCGGGCTGGAGATCGGCGCCGGGCTGGAGATCGGCGGCTGCACGACGGTGGCGACGGAATAAGAGGGAACGGCGGCCGTCTGCGTGCCGACATCGACCGGCGGCTGTAGGTCGAGCACGCCGCTGCTGGTGCAGGCCGAGATCGCGCCGGCCGCCGAAAGCGCAAGCAGCCAGCCCGTGATGCGCAGGCGCCGCGGGCGGCGCGCGGCCGATGCAGCGGCAGGAGATTTTGCCATCTGGAAGGTCCCGGTCCCTTGAACGACCGAGGATAGGATGCATCGGTAAAGGAAAGATCAGCACAGCCGTTCACTCGTGCGGCGCAAATGCGGCGAGGGCGGCCTCACTGGCAGAAGGTACCGCCGTTGCGACGCGGTTCGAGGTCGAGATGAAAGTGCCGTGCATGGTCGGCATCGCTGCCGGGGCCGAGCACCGTCTTGAACGGCCCGCAGGCGGCCTGCCGCACCCTGGCGAGGAATTTCGCCTGCTTTTCTGGCGGGGCAGGGCCGATCTCGATACGGGTGCCGTCGTCGAGGACGAAGGCGGAAATGTCCAGCGCATTGCCGAAAGCGTGTTCGGACAGTTTTTGGCCGTTGTGGCGCGGTCGGCAGACAAAGGCCGAGGCTTGCTCGACCGATTTCAACCCGCTGCCGAGCTCGACCCTGGCTGCGGGCTCAACCACGTCGGCCAGGAAGCGGGCGGCCGCTTCAGCCATCGCGCAGTTCATCTCGGCGTCCGGAGAGAGCCCGGCGGTGTCCAGTTTCTTGACGGCAACGGGGTAGGGCATCGAGCAGCCGATGGCGGCGTCATGCTCCGCCTTGCGGTTCTCGAAGGCGACGCCGAGGGCTTGCAGCCTCATGCGGCAGGCGATTTCCCCGGCCGGCAAGGTGTCGGCGGCCGTCTCGTCCGAGCGCGGATCGGGCTTGAGCTTCGGTTTCTCCGGTTCCGCAGCTTTGTCCTGCGCGTCCGGCGGCAGTTCCGGCTTTTCGGGCGGAGCCGGCGCGACGGTTGGAGGCTCTGCCTTGTCGGTGCCCGGAGCCTCGGCCGGGCGGGGAGCCGGCACCGGCGCTTCGGCCGGCGGCGCAGCCGGCGTCTGCGGCTTGGCCGGCGCGGCTTCGCTCGGAGCGGGCAGCGGGGCGGTCGGCGGCAGTTTCGGTGTCTTTGCCCATGGCTGGCCGCCGGACCAGGTCAGTGCGGCGAAGGCCAGGACGGCGATTGTTGCGAAACGGATTTCCCTCATGCCGCCTAAACGGTAGGGTAGCGCACGGGTTGCCTCGGCAAGGCCGGCGGCCGATCAATCTCGGTTACGGGACTGTCACGCGCCGATCGCTTCCAGCCCTTCTTCCAGCCAGTCGGCCAGCGTCGGCATGCCGAGCAGGTATTTCGCGGTGCGGCGATGCGGCCGCTCGCGGGCCGCCGCAAGAGCGTCGGCCCATTCCGACGCGTCGTAGTCGCCGCGCCCAATCCAGGCCAGCGCGACCAGTTCGGCCGCCTCGTCGACATTGAGGTCGCCGATCAGCTCGCGCAGTTCCTTCTCGGTCAGGTCTTCGGTCTTTTCCTCGGCAAGCCCGTCGTGGCCGTGCCGGTCGTGACGGTCGCCGTCGAACTCGACCTCATGCTCGGTGCCGTCGGCGTAATCGTCGTTGACGGCCGCGCTCAGCGCCTTGGCCTTGAGGATGAACAGGCGCACCGTGTCGGGGCCGATGGCCAGTTCCCATTCCTTGTCGCGATGCCGTTTCACCGCCGAGCCTCCTTGCTGGGGCGATGATAGCGGATTGGCGCCGTTCGTCACCACTTGCAGTTTGCGCCAGTCGGGATAATGGAATCGGCGGCGTCGCCGCCGCATCCTCGTTCCTTCCAGTTCCGGTTCCCGTCATGGACACGCTTCTTTCCGCCAGGGTCCTGCCCGTGCTGATGCTCGTCGCCTCCAACGTCTTCATGACGTTCGCTTGGTACGGGCACCTGAAATTCAAGACCTCGCCGATCTGGATGGCGGTTGTCGCCAGCTGGATGATCGCCTTCTTCGAATATTGGCTGGCCGTGCCTGCCAACCGCATCGGCAGCCAGGCCTATTCGGCGGCGGAGCTGAAGACGATCCAGGAGGTGGTCACGCTCAGCGTGTTTGCCGTCTTCTCGGTGCTCTACCTGAAGGAGTCGCTGACCTGGAACCACGCCATCGGCTTCGCGTTGATCGCCGGCGGCGCGGCTTTCATCTTCAAGGGCTGACCGGGAGAATGGGGATTTTCGCTTTTTGAGCGTGAAAAACCTGCAAAGCTTGCTATATTCATGAGTTGGAAGGTCTGCGGTTCCACCAGCCTATGGCTGGCGGGCCGTTTTCTTTTTGACTCAAAGAGGATGTTTCCCTCCCCAAAATGCCGGGAGGGCGGCAGGAAAGGCGAGACTGAGATCATGAACAAGGTCCCGATGACCGCGAACGGGTTTTCGACGCTGAAGGAGGAGCTGCGCTGGCGCCAGCAGGAAGAGCGGCCGCGCATCATCGAGGCGATCTCCGAGGCGCGCTCGCACGGCGACCTTTCCGAGAACGCCGAGTACCATGCCGCCAAGGAAGCGCAGAGCCTCAACGAGGGCCGCGTCGCCGAGCTGGAGGACCTGATCGCGCGCGCCGAGGTCATCGACGTCACCAAGCTGTCGGGCGACAAGGTCAAGTTCGGTGCAACGGTGGTCCTCGTCGACGAGGACACGGAAGAGCAGAAGACCTACCAGATCGTCGGCGACCAGGAGGCCGACGTGAAGTCCGGCCGCATCTCCATCTCCTCGCCGATCGCGCGGGCGCTGATCGGCAAGGAAGTCGGCGACGCCATCGAGGTCAACGCGCCGGGCGGCGCGCGCGGCTACGAGATCGTGGAAGTGCAGTTCCGGTAAGGGGCCGGGCGTGGGGGCGCAGGAGCAGGGCGGCATGGCCGCTGGCAAAGGCCCCGGCGTCGACATGCGCAAGGTCGAGGTGGTGGCGCCGAATTTCAAGCGCCGCCTCTCCGGCGTCACCAGTACCATCATCCAGCTTGTGCCGTTGCAGGCGGCGGAGATCGGCATCGCGACACTGGGGCCGGGCCTGCCGGACGGCCTGCCGAAAATGCGCTGGTGGCAGGTTCCCAGCCTGTTGCGCCGGCCGGCCGGCGGCCGCCACCGGATCTGGCATGCCCGCCGCAACGTCGAGATGCTGGCAGGCGTGGTGCTGCGCAACGTCCTGCGCGCGCCGCTGAAGCTCGTCTTCACCTCCGCTTCGCAGCGGCGGCACAAGCGCTGGACGAAGTTCCTCATCCGGCGGATGGACGCGGTCATCGCCACCAGCCGCAAGACCGCCGCCTATCTGGAAGTGCCCAACACCGTCATCATGCACGGCATCGACCTGGACCGTTTCCATCCGCCGGCCGACGGCGCGGCGGCGAAGGCGGACCTCGGCCTCGATCCGGCGCAAACCTATGTCGGCTGCTTCGGCCGGGTCCGGCACCAGAAGGGCACCGACCTGTTCGTCGACGCGATGATCTCTCTGCTGCCCTCGCGGCCCGGCTGGTCGGCGATCGTCGCCGGTCGTGCCACGGCCGAACACAAGGGTTTCGAGGCGGAACTGAAGCAGCGGGTTGAGAAGGCAAGGCTTGCCGACCGCATCCTGTTCGTCGGTGAGCACAAGGATATCGAGCGCTGGTACCGGGCACTGTCGCTGTTCGTGGCGCCGCAGCGCTGGGAAGGCTTCGGCCTGACGCCGCTGGAGGCGATGGCGAGCGGCGTTCCGGTGGTGGCGACCGATGTCGGCGCTTTTTCCGAGTTGATCGAGGATGGCGCGACAGGCACGCTTATTCCACGCAACGATCCTGGCGCGATGATCGATGCGACGGGGCGATGGATGGATGCCGAACCGGAACGCAGGCAAGCGTCCGCAGACGCCCTGACTCTTGTGCGCGAGACCTTTCCCTTGAAGGGGGAGGCTGGCAAGCTGATCGATATCTATCGTCAGCTGAACGGCGGGTAATAGAGGATTTTCCGCATAAAGAAGAATTGCATTCAAGATTATTTTTGAAGTAGAGAGATAGAGTAGTTTTCGGTTTCAAGGAAACCGAATCTGCTCTTCTTTTGGGCGACGGCAGCGGGGGCTGCCGGAATGGGGGAATTTTGGGCATCGAGGTAAGCCGGACGCTTGCGTCGTTCTGGACAGGACGCGCGCTGGGTCCGATCGAGCAGGTCAGTGCGCTTTCCTGCCTGTCGAGTGGTCACCACCTGATCGTCTGTTCCCCGCAGGGCCCGTATGTCGTTCCGCCTGTCAGGGCGGATTTCGATATCGGCCTGAGGATGCTGAAGTCATGAGCCTCGGCGTCTATGTCATCAATCTCGACGGAAGTGCCGATCGCCTTGCCGCAATCGCTGAGCGGCTCGGGGCATTCGGCGTCGAGTTCGAGCGCGTGCCGGCGGTCGATGGGCGCAAGCTCGACCTGTCCATGCTGGAGGATTACGACGATAGCCGCGCCGAGCGCTATATGGGGCGCGCGCTCATCGGGGCGGAGATTGGCTGCTACCGCAGCCATCTTGCCGCCGCCGCCCGGTTCGTCGCATCGGGAGCCGACTACGGGTTGGTGCTCGAGGACGACGTCGTGCCGTTATGCGATCCCCGGCAGTTGCTTACGCAGATGGCGCCTGTGCTGGATGCGCTCGACCGACAGTGGATTCTCGCCAACCTCGGCGCCCACAGGACACTCTTCGGGACCCGCGTTTCGAGCTTCACGGTCGGCACATTCACAAGCACCTTACAGGCTGCCCACTACTTCCCGGTGTTGACGCGCGCGATCCTATGGTCGCGTCGCGGCGCCGAGGCCTTCCTTGCCGGGCACGACAAGATTTTCGCGCCGGTCGACAATTTCTTTCGCCACTGGCTGACGCGACATGGTCATGGCTATGCGCTCTGGCCGGCGCCGTTCACGGACGCTGCGTTCGGCAGTCTGATTTATGCGGCCGGCAGGAGCCGGGGGTAGCGTGAACGCAGATGGTACTATCAATTCGCCAAGCATAGACGGTTGTTCGAAGACAAGGTCGTCGCCATTTCCCGACTCAGCGCATATCGCCTCGCCGGTTCAGGCAGGAATCTCCACCAGCCCTTCGTCCTTGACCTTGCGGATGGTCAGCGCGGTGCGCACCGTGTCGACGTTGGGCGTCGAGGTCAGGGCCTCGATGACGAAGCTCTGGAAGGTGGCGAGGTCTGAAGCGACGCAGTGCAGGAGGAAGTCCGATTCTCCCGATACCATCCAGGCACCGCGCACGATCGGCCAGCCGCGCGTGAGGTCGGCGAACACCTTCAGTTCCGTTTCCGACTGGTGCTTGAGGCCGATCAGGCAAAAGGCCACCACGTCCATGCCCAGCGCCGGCGCATTGAGGAGCGCACGATAGCCGCGGATGATGCCGGTCTCCTCCAGCCGCCGTACCCGGCGCAGGCAGGGCGGCGCGGAAATGCCGACCCGGCGCGACAGTTCGACATTGGTCATGCGGCCATCTTCCTGGAGTTCGCGCAGGATTTTCCAGTCGATGGCGTCGAGATCGGCCTTTTGCAGCATGGGCGCCTTTTCCGTGCGCAAGATTCTTTCGCGCCCTAGTCATTAAACGACTTTTGGCTGCGCGCCAGTCCCCGGCATGCGGGATTCTGTGGTCTGTCCGGCCTGTCAGCCCGATGCAGCTTTCCGGGGACACTGCGCATGCGTCCTTGCTGGGGTGGCGGGCAGCCCTTACATTACCGCCCGATGCCATGTTCCGCCGCGTCCGGCGGTTGTTTTCTGTGGGGCTCCATGACCACCAAGCACGCGCCAGTCCTCATCATCGGTTCCGGCCCGGCCGGCTATACGGCGGCGATCTATGCCGCCCGCGCCATGCTGAAGCCGATGCTGGTCGCCGGCCTGCAACAGGGCGGGCAATTGATGATCACCACCGATGTCGAGAACTATCCGGGCTTCGCCGACCCCGTGCAGGGGCCGTGGCTGATGGGCGAGATGCAGAAGCAAGCCGAGCATGTCGGCACCGAGATCGTCAACGACATCATCACGGAAGTCGACCTCGACGTGCGGCCGTTCGTGGCGCGCGGCGATTCGGGCACCGTCTACACCGCAGACGCGCTGATCATCGCCACCGGCGCGCAGGCGAAGTGGCTTGGCATTCCCTCCGAGCAGACCTTCATGGGCTTCGGCGTGTCGGCCTGCGCCACCTGCGACGGCTTTTTCTATCGCGGCAAGGACGTCGCGGTGGTGGGCGGCGGCAATTCGGCGGTCGAGGAAGCGCTTTATCTCGCCAACCTGGCGAAAAGCGTCACCGTCATCCATCGCCGCAGCGAATTCCGCGCCGAGCGCATCCTGCGCGAGCGGCTGCTCGCCAAGGAAAACGTCCGCGTCATCTGGGACACGGTGGTGGACGAGATCACCGGCCGGCCGGGCAAGGCACCGCTGCCGCCCTCGGTCGAGGGCTTGAAGCTGCGCAATGTCGCGACCGGCCAGGAAAGCCTGCTCAAGGTGGACGGCGTCTTTGTCGCCATCGGCCATGCGCCGGCGGTCGAGTTGTTCACCGGCAAGCTGAAGCAGAAGGCCAACGGCTATCTGTGGACGGCGCCCGATTCGACGCGCACGGACGTTCCCGGCGTCTTTGCCGCCGGCGACGTCACCGACGACATCTACCGCCAGGCGGTGACTGCGGCAGGCATGGGCTGCATGGCGGCGCTGGAGGCGGAAAAATATCTGGCGGGAGTAGAGGTGCACCGCGAAGCGGCGGAATGACGCGGCTCATGAAAGCGGCGAGGCAAGTCGCGTAAAAGCCTGATTCCGCATTAAGACGCCAAAACCATAACGAGGGGAAACCATGGCGTTGGATTGGGACAAGTTGCGCGTGTTTCACGCGGCGGCGGAGGCCGGGTCGTTCACCCATGCCGCCGAGACGCTGCATCTGTCGCAGTCGGCGATCTCGCGGCAGGTGAGCGCGCTGGAGCACGACGTCGGGGTGCCGCTGTTCAGCCGGCACGCGCGCGGGCTGGTGCTGACCGAGCAGGGCGAGATGCTGTTCCGCACCGCCCACGACGTGCTGATGAAGCTGGAATCGATCAAGAGCCGGTTGGCCGAGACCAAGGACCGGCCGTCCGGCGTGCTGCGCGTGACGACGACGGTGGGGCTCGGCACCGGCTGGCTGACCGAGCGGTCTAAGGAATTCCTCGACCTCTATCCGGAGATCAACCTGCAACTGGTGTTCACCAACGAGGAACTGGATCTCACCATGCGGCAGGCGGACTGCGCGGTGCGCCTGCGCGAGCCGTCGCAGCCGGACCTGATCCAGCGGCGGCTGTTCACGGTGCACCTGCACGTCTTCGCCGCACAGGCCTATCTCGACAAGCATGGCACGCCGAAGTCGGTCGCCGATCTGGACGATCACCGCCTCGTCACCTTCGGTGAACCGGTTCCGCATTATCTCGCCGGCCTCAACGCGCTGGAGACGGTCGGCAAGTCCGAGGGGCAGAGGCGCACGTCGGTGCTGCAGATCAACGACCTGATGTCGATCATGCGGGCGGTGCGGCGCGGCGTCGGCCTGGCCATGCTTCCCGATTATATGGCGGGCAAGGATTCCGGCCTGGTGCCGGTGCTGTCCGAGCTCGAGGGACCGTCCTTCGATACCTTCTTCGTCTATCCCGAAGCGATGAAGAACCAGGCCAAGCTGAAAGTCTTCCGCGATTTCATGTTCGCCAAGGCGCGCAACTGGACTTACTGAGCGTCGCGGCACGAGTCATGCACGCATCTTCGGCACTGGCGCCCGGCGGCGATACGGGCGGTCTTGCTCCCGCAATGCAATATGCCTGTCCTGGAAACAACTAATCGGTTTGAGTGCCCGGATTCTGGCCTACTGATCGTAAAATGTGCATTGGACCACAGGTCTCGCCTTTTTGCATGTGTGCGTTGCAAAATAGATGCTTGTTTCCTGGGCAGGGTAAGCCCATATACAGATCATCTCCTGAGCGCGTTCTCCTCCCATTAGCGCTCACGAGTGTTCCCCTCTGGAGGTTTAGCCTTATAGGCAACTCCATCAACTCAGCCGGATCTTCTTGGATCCGGCTTTTTTGTTGCCTGCGCTAGGGCCGATGCGAACCCGTCGGCGTCCGCTTCTTCTCGTCGATAGATCGAACAAGCCGCCCTCACCGTTTTTCGCTTCTGGCAGGGAGAGCGCGGTTTTCCCGCGCGTAACGGTGACGTGTAACATCAGGTAACGTGCATATGCGCGTTCTATCCGGCTAAGAAAAAATAGGACGCGGTGTGGCGATCCGGGAGATGGGGGCATCACTCGGAAAGCCGGGCTCAGGCGGCGACCGCGTCCAGCCTTTTCTTGTCGGGGGTTCCTTCAGGCGAACCCGGCGATACGGTGCGGCGGACCTGCCGTTTTCCTCCCGGAAACGGTCCGCGACGAACGGCGTCCGGTTTTTCCGGGCGCCGTTTTCTCGATCAACTCGATATTCGTTACGCAGCCTTGCCGGCGGCGTTGGTGGCTGCGTCGGCCAGCCGGCCGGTGAGTTCGGCCATGTGGTCGAACGCCGCCTGGTAGGTCGCCACGCCCGCGGTGGCGGAGCGCAACTCGATGATGAGGTCGCCGATCTCGGCCTGTGGCATCGTCGCCTCCACCACGTCCCAGCCCGGCCAGCCGTCGCGGGCGTCGTAGCCGAGAATCTGGCCGCGCCGCTGCGGCACCAGCGCGATGATCCTGGCGGTGGCGTCGGAGGGTGTGACGATCGTGACTTTCATCACCGGCTCCAATAGCACCGGCGAGCACTGCGTCATGCCTTCCTTCATGCCGAGCTTGGCCGCCATCTGGAAGGCCATGTCGGAGGAATCGACCGAGTGGTAGGAACCGTCCGACAGGTTGACCGCGACGTCGACGACGGGAAAGCCCAGCGGACCGTTCTTGAGATAGTCGCGCACGCCTGCCTCGACGGACTGGATGTAGGTCTTGGGCACGACGCCGCCGGTGATGGTGTCGGTGAACTCGAAGCCGGAGCCGCGTGGCAGCGGCTTGATCTGCAGGACGACGTCGCCGAACTGGCCGTGGCCGCCCGATTGCTTCTTGTGGCGGCCGCGCTGCTCCACCGGCTTGCGAATGGTCTCGCGATAGGGGACGGCCGGCGCGTGGCCCTCCACGGCGATCTGGTTCTTGCCTTCCAGGCGCTCGCGCACGACGCGCAGGTGCATCTCGCCGTGGCCCGACAGCACCGTCTCGGCCGAGTCCTGGTTGTGCGTCAGGGTCAGCGACGGGTCCTCCTCGGCCAGCCGCTGGATGGCCGCCGACATCTTGACGTCGTCCTTGCGCTCCTTGGGGCGCAGCGCGACGGCATAGACCGGCGCCGGCGGCTCCAGCCTCACAAGCGGCTTCATGCCGCCCTTGGCCGAGGTCAGCGTATCGCAGGTCGCCACGCGATCCAGCTTGCCCAGCGCCATAGTGTCGCCGGCCGCTGCCGAGGAAACCTTGGCCTGGTCCTTGCCAAGCATGCGGTAGATGCCGGAAACCTTGGCGGTCTCGCCGTCGGACAGATAAAGTTCTGCGCCGTCGGCCACCTCGCCCGACAGGATGCGCGACACCGAAAGCTTGCCGCCATGCGCGGTGTGGGCGGTCTTCATCACCTGCACGACCGTGGCGCCGTCTTCGGCGACGCCGAGCCGCTTGCGGGTCGCCTCGATATCCGGGGCGTCGTGGCGGATCGCCTTCAAGAGGCGCAGCACGCCGTTGCCCTTCTCGGCGGTGCCGATCAGCACCGGGGTGACGGTGCCGTCGCGCAAGTCGGCGGAGAGGTCGTCGAACACCGCGTCCTTCGGCGGCTCGATCTCCTCCAGCAACTGTTCCATCAGCTGGTCGTCGTGATCGGCCAGCGTCTCCAGCATGGAAAAGCGCGCTTCCGTCTCGCGCGCCTTGTCATCGCCGGGAATGTCTATGACTTCGCTCTCGGCATATTCGCGATAGACGTAGGCGCGCTCCAGCGCGAGGTCGATGGAGCCGATGACGACGCCGTCCTTGCGCAACGGAATCTGGCGCAGCAGCAACGGCACGGAACTGGTGTGCTGGAGCATCTTCAGCGTCTCACGAACGCCCGAAATCGCCTTGTCGACCTTGTTGAGGAAGAGGATGCGCGGCACGCCGAGATCGTCCAGCTTGCGCATGATGAGCTGCAGGGCCGGGATCTTCTTCTCGTCGGCCTCGGCGACGACCAACGCGACATCGCAGGCGGCCAGAACCGGCTCGGCCTCGAAGGCGAATTCGATGGAGCCGGGGCAGTCGACGAAGGTCAGCGTATCGCCCATGAATTCGGTGGTAGCGAAGGTCGCCTCGACGCTCATGGCGTGGGCGCGCGCTTCGGCCGAATGGTCCGATACGGTGTTGCCGGAGGAAACCGGGTTCTGGCGGGGAATGGCGCCCGTCCGGGCGAGGATGGCTTCTAGAAGTGTCGTCTTACCGCTTGCGAAGGGACCGATGATGGCGATGCATTTCGGTCCCGTGCGTCGTCCTCCGGCGCGATTACCCATGGCTGACCTCCACTCGCGTTTCTCAGCGGTGCTGCCAGCAAAACGGGCCGTGCTTCGCCGACCGCACTCTTGTTGAGCGGCGGCCGGCCTGCGGCCGTCGCGGCCAGGCGGCTCTCGGCGCATGGCCAAGGATATCGTCACACGGGTTCGCGGGCAGGGCAAGGGAAATAGCGGGCGCATCCTTGCGCGGAGCGCGGTGGTGGCCTCATCATGAGGACAGCAAGGAGAACCGCCATGAAGATCATTGCCTGCGGCAGCAAGCCGAGCGCTGCCGGACCCGACAGCTATTTCACCGGCAGGGTCCGCATCGATCCGATCATCGATACCGAAGCCCCGGCCAGGCTGCGCGCCGCATCGGTGAGCTTCGAGCCGGGCGCGCGCACCGCCTGGCACACCCATCCGCTCGGCCAGACGCTGCATGTCGTCTCGGGCGCCGGGCGCGTCCAGGTCTGGGGCGGGCCGATCCAGGAGATCAGGGCCGGCGACACGATCTGGTTCGAGCCCGGCGAAAAGCACTGGCACGGCGCCGGACCGAAGACGGCCATGACCCATATCGCCATGCAGGAGGCGCTCGACGGCTCGCCCGTCGACTGGCTGGAGAAGGTTTCGGACGAGCAGTACGGCGAGTGATGGGGCAGGGCCGGCGCGCCCGAATGCCGCCGAGCCTGCCGGATGAATGCGTTACAGCAGGCCGGTCACCAGCCTGTCCATCCTGGTGCCCGCCCGATAGAGCTGGCGCACGAGAATGGCGGCGAAGATGCCGGTCGCGGCGCCGCCCAGAATGTCGGTCGCGTAGTGCGTTCCGACATAGACGCGGGACAGGCAGACGGCCAGCGCGGCGACCAGAAACGCGCTTCCGCGGCCCTTGAAGCCGTGCAGCAGGAAGGCGGCCGCGATCGCGAAGGAAGCCGTCGCGTGGTCGGAAGGAAACGACCAGTCGGCGCTGTGCTCGATGATCAGGTGGCTGACGCCTGCGTCATAGGGCCTGACGCGATGGACGAACAGCAGGACGATCTGGTTGAGGCCGAGGCCGGCCAGGAAGGACAGCCCGGCGGCGATGCAGGTATGGCGCAGCCGCAGGCGGTCCCGCCGGCCCCACCATTGCACCACGACCAGCAGGACGAGAAGCGGCACGCCATATCGGGTCAGAGCGATCATCGCCATGTCCAGCGCCGCATGGCTGCCCGCCGGCGCATTGATCCAACGTGTGATTTCCTGATCCATCGGTAATACTTCGCAACGGGTTGTTCGAGAGAATGGCAATGGAAGAGCGTCAGATTCACCGGGGTCTTCCGGGTAAGTATCGTGCTCAAGGGCCTCCACGCGCTGCTTGAATGCGCCGGCGGCATCGCGATCGGCCTGATTGGTACGGATACGGTCTCAAAGGTGGTCGAAACGCTCACGCAAGAGGAACTGATCGAAGATCCGAAGGATTTTCTCGCCCCGCATCTGTTGGCCTGGGCTCAAGGCTTTTCCGTGGAGACCAAACATTTTTATGCGTTTTATCTGCTGAGCTACGGCCTGGTGAAACTCTTCCTGGTGGCGGGGCTGCTGCGGAACAGACTGTGGGCCTTTCCGGCATCGCTGGTCGTCATGGGCCTGTTCATCGTCTATCAGTTCTACCGTTTCTCCTACACGCATGGTTGGGGACTGATCGTGCTCAGCGTCTTCGACATCGTCGTGATCTGGCTGATCTGGCACGAGTATCGCGTCGTCCGGCACCTCGATCCGCTCAAGGCGAGACCATGATCGCCGGGGTTGCGATTCGACTTTGCCCTCCAAACGGAAAAGCCCGGCGCAGGGCCGGGCTTCTCGAATCTTTGGAATCGCTTGGCCGGATCAATTGAGCCCGGCCGTGAAGCGCTGGATGCGCGTGCAGGCTTCCTCAAGCAGCGCCTCCGACGTCGCGTAGGAGATGCGGAAGTTGGGGCCGAGGCCGAAGGCCGAGCCGAAGACCACCGCCACACCCTCGGCTTCCAGCAATTCGGAGCAGAAGGTGGCGTCGCTGTCGATGACCGTGCCGGCGGCCGTCTTCTTGCCGATCAGCGCTTCGCAGGAGGGATAGACGTAGAATGCGCCCTCGGGCGAGGGACAGGTGATGCCGCGCGCCTGGTTCAACATGGAGACGACGAGGTCGCGGCGAGCCTGGAAGATCGCCTTGTTCTTCTTGACGAAATCCTGCGGGCCGTTGAGCGCTTCGACCGCCGCCCATTGCGCGATCGTGCAGGCGCCCGACGTCTGCTGGCCCTGGATCATGTCCATCGCCTTGATGAGCGGCAGCGGGCCTGCGGCATAGCCGATGCGCCAGCCGGTCATGGCATAGGCCTTGGAGACGCCGTTCATCGTCAGCGTGCGTTCGTAGAGCTTCGGTTCGACCTCGGCGATGGTCTTGAAGACGAAGTCGCCATAGGTCAGGTGCTCGTACATGTCGTCGGTCAGAACCCAGACGTTCGGGTGCTTCAAAAGCACGTCGGCCAGCGCGCGCAGTTCGGCCTCCGTGTAGGCGGCGCCGGAGGGGTTCGACGGCGAGTTCATCACCAGCCACTTCGTCTTCGGCGTGATCGCCTTTTCCAGCGCTTCGGCGGTGAGCTTGAAGCCGTTGGCGATGGAGGTTTCGGCGAAGGTCGCCGTGCCGCCGCAGAGCGCCACCATCTCGGGATAGCTGACCCAGTAGGGGCGGGGGATGACGACCTCGTCGCCGGGGTTCAGCGTCGCCATGAAGGCGTTGAACAGGATCTGCTTGCCGCCGGTGCCGACGATGGTCTGCGCAGGCTGGTAGTCGAGGTTGTTCTCGCGCTTGAATTTTTTCGCGATCGCCTCGCGCAGCGGCGCGATGCCGGAGACCGGCGGATACTTGGTCTCGCCGCGGCGGATCGCTTCGATCGCCGCGTTCTTGACGTTGTCCGGCGTATCGAAATCCGGCTCGCCGGCACCAAGCCCGATGATGTCGCGTCCGGCGTTTTTCAGCTCGCGCGCCTTCTGCGTCACCGCGATGGTCGCGGAGGGCTTTACGCGCGAAAGGGCGTCGGCGAGGAAGGCCATGACTGTTCGTCTCCAGAAGATCGCGCGGCCAGGAGCAGCCGCGCGCCTCTATTGTCGCATCGGGAACGCGAGTGCAAGCACGGACGGCTGAGCCAGCGAGCCGCCGCGCCGCATTAACGAGCGATAAAACCTGATCGGCTAAAGTGACGCGGTTTCGGTCGATCCGGCGAGGGAGCCTTGTCGCGCAGCATCGGGCTCGCCCACATCATCCGCCATGACGACGGCACCTCCAGCGGTGTGTGGGGGGTCTATGCACTGAAGAGCGCCTTCCAGCCGATCTTCGCCTTCAACGACGGCAGGCTGGAGATCGCCGCCTTCGAGGGCCTGATCCGGCCGTTCCGCGACGGCGAGCCGCAATCGCCGCAAAATTTCTTCTCCACCTGCCCGGCGCGGGACCGGCTGCATGTGGAGACGTTGACGCGCACGCTGCATCTTCTCAACGCCGGCGCATGCCTGCCCGTCGAGGCGGCGGTGTTCATCAATTTCGACCCGTCGGTGTTCGTGGATCGCGCCATTTCCGACCAGGCGCTGCGCGACATGCGGCTCGTGCTGCACGAAGCGGGGATCGATCCGCGCCGCGTGGTGTGCGAGGTCACCGAGCAACGGTCGACTTCGCAGGAAACGCTTTTCCAGTTCGTCGACGCGCTGCGCGCCAGCGGCTTCCGCATCGCCGTGGACGACTACGGCGCCGACGATTCCGACATCGGCCGCATCAAGGACCTGAAGCCCGACATCGTCAAGTTCGACGCGCAATGGCTGACGCGGCTGATGGATTCCGGCCCCGGTTTCGCGCTGCTGGCGACCATGGTGCGCACTTTCGAGGAACAGGACATCCGCACTGTCTTCGAGGGCATCGAGGAGAGCTGGCAACTCGACCTCGCCGAGAAATCCGGCGCCTCGATGGTGCAGGGCTACGCGCTGGCGCGGCCGGAAGTCGTGCCGACCAGTTTTGGCGCATTCGGCCCGAACGGGGCCGAGACGGCAGCCGTCGAGGCCGGAGAACCGCGCGCCCAGTCGGCGACAGCGCCGGCGAACGGCCGCCGCGCGAGGGCGTTTGGCCGGCGGGTGGCGCAATGACTACAGTTCGCGAACGGCGCCGCGATATCGGCCAATCGATCTTTGCCGACGAGATCGGCCTGGAGTACGGCATCTACGGCGAGTACCGGCTGCGCAGCGCCTATCAGCCGATCTTCGCGCCGCGCGGCGGCTGCCTGGTGCCGGTCGCCATAGAAGCGCTGATCCAGCCGCAGGTCGGCGGACAGCCGGTGCCGCCGCGAACGTTCCTGGAAGGCGTGCCGGCAAAGGACAGGCTTTATGTCGAGTCCCTTTGCCGGGCGCTACACCTGCACAATTTCCAGTTCCTCGGCGTCGACGGGCTCACCCTGTTCTTCAATTACAATCCCCAGGTGAACGACCATTTGGGCCGGGCCTTGGCCGAGATCCGGATGATGGCCCGCCATCTCGGCAGCTTCGGCCTGAAGGGCGACATGCTGGTGTGCGAGATCACCGAGCAGGCGGCGAGCGACGAGACCGTCCTGCAGCGCGTGGTCGCCGAAATGCGGCGCAACGGATTGCGCATCGCCATCGACGATTTCGGCGCCGGCCATTCGACCGAGGAGCGACTGCGCCTGCTCGAACCGGACATTGTCAAGATCGACGGCGGCTGGTTCGCGGAAGTGTGCCGTCACGCCGCCGCCGAGAAGCTGTTCAGGCCGCTGCTTTCGCTGCTGCACGACCATGGGGCGCAGGTTCTTGTCGAGGGCATCGAACAGCCGGAGCAGTTGCGCGTGGCGCTGGACGGCGGCGCCGACCTCCTGCAAGGCTTCCTGATGGCGAAGCCGGCGCTGATCGGCACGATCTTTCCCGACAAGCCGCTGGCGCTCGATGCGTTGCTCAGGCCAAGCGCCAAGGTGATTCCGCTGTTCGGCCAGACCGGAACCTGATCCATCATCGATGCTGATGGACAACGGTGAAAACAAATCACTGGATGGATCGGTGGCCGAGGAGCATGCTGCCGCCGCAACACAGGTGGAACGATGACGATCCTTTACGGCATGACCGACAGCGGCAATTGCTACAAGCCGCGCCTGCTGATGGCCAAGCTTGGCGTCGCCTTCACCAATATCGAGGTGAGCTCGCATACCGGCGATACCCGCAAGCCCGACTATGTCGCCAAGAATCCCAACGCCATGGTGCCGCTGCTGGAATTGGACGACGGCCGGCGCATCGCCGAATCCAACGCCATCCTGCTTTATCTGGCCGAAGGGACCCGCTTCCTGCCGGCCGACCGCTACGAACGGGCTCTCGCCTATCAATGGCTGTTTTTCGAGCAGTACAGCCACGAACCCTACATTGCCGTGCGCAAGGCGCTGCTGACTTTCCCCGAGCGTGCCAGGGACGCCACGCCCGAACGGCTGGCGCTGACGCTCGAGCGCGGCAACAAGGCGCTCGGCGTCATGAACAAGCGGCTGGAGCAGAGCCCTTTCTTCGCCGGCACGGCCCTCAGCGTCGCCGACATCGCACTCTATGCCTACACCCACACGGCCGAGCAGGGTGGTTTCCAGATCGATGCCTATCCGGCCGTCGCGACATGGCTGAAGCGGGTCGAGGCCGATCCGGGCCATGTGCCGATCGAGTGGCTGCCCGCCGCCTGATCGACGGCAGGGCGATTGACGAGATGAATCGGAAAATCCGCGCGTGATCCTGATCGGTCAATACGATTCCTCTTTCGTTCGGCGCGTCGGCATCGCCCTGACGCTCTACGGCCTGCCGTTCGAGCACCGGCCCTGGTCGTCCTTCGGCGATGCCGGGCAGATCCGCGCCCACAATCCGATCGCTCCGGCCTGATACGCCCGCTACGGGCAGCGGGGCGCGGCAGGCAACAAAAAAGGCGGGACAAAGCCCGCCTTCCATGCTCGGTAGCCTGATGGGAACGTTTCGGCCGGGCCGGCGGCAATCCGCCGCTTCGACTTGTCGGGTCCGTCCCGCTCCGGCGCGCTTGTCGCGCGGCCGCCAGTACATCCGTGACTTGCCGGGCGCTGCGGATGCTATCCGCCGCGCGCCTTCGTCAAATCAGGCTGCCTTGCTCAGAGATCCAGCGGACGACTTGCCGGTACGGCGGTCCTGCTCGATCTCGAAGTTGATCTTCTGTCCCTCGACCAGCGAGGTCATGCCGGCGCGCTCGACGGCGGAGATGTGGACGAAAACGTCCGCGCCGCCATTGTCGGGAGCGATGAAGCCGTAGCCCTTGGTCGAGTTGAACCACTTGACGGTTCCGGTAGCCATGCGATTTTCCTTAAGTTCACTTTACGTTGACGTGTCGGGCCAGAAGCCCGGCTTGGTATCGAGATTTTGCAGAAAGACGTCAGCGAACGCGAAAACCGCGAGGCCCGGATCGATCGGCCGAATATCAATGTGCCGTATATAGAGGCGGTATGCGTCGAAAACAAGGCCATTTCAACGCGGTGGCGTACCGGAGCGAAAAGCGGCCTCAATCTTGTGGAACCGTTGCCGGCGGCCGGCGTTGCGGCGGCATGGACGGCTGAACCTGCGGAGAAGCGCCATGAAGATCCTCGTGAAAGCCCTTCTGATTGCCGGGTGCCTCGGCCTGCTTGCCGCCGACGCCTGGGCGATCTCGCGCTACGATCCGACCCGCATGAGTTGCGATCGGGTCCAGGCCGTCGTCGAAAGAAACGGCGCCGTCATCCTGCGCTACCGCTCGCCGCGCAATCCCTCGCTCACGCTCTATGACCGCTATGTCGCGTCCGGGCGATTTTGCAATTTCGACGAGGTGAGGGCAGGGAGCTACGTGCCGAGCGCGGACCTGAAATCCTGCCCGGTCTACAAATGCCAGCGGGTCGATTTCGACGACCGGCGTCGCCGCCTCATCTTCCCCTTCGATTGACGGGTTGTCCGGGCCGGACCTTCAGAAACCGAACGAGGCTTGCGCCGCCGGCGGCGGGCCGACGCGCACGCCTTCCAGCCCGAGCATCTTTTCCTTGGTGGCCGAGCCGCCGGGTGCTGAGAAGCCGCCGATCTTGCCGCCGGCCGCAAGGATGCGGTGGCAGGGAATGACCAGCGGCACCGGGTTGGCGCCAAGTGCTGCGCCGGTTTCGCGGGCGAGGCCGGTATGGCCGGCGCGGCTGGCCAGTTCGCCGTAGGTGACGGTTTCGCCGAAGGCGAGCTTGCGGGCGGCGTCGTAGATGGCGAGTCGGAAATCGTCGACACCGGCCAGATCGACCGGCACGTCGGAGAAGTCGACCGTCTCGCCCTGGGCATAGGCGCGGATGGCGGCGATCAGGTCAGCCACCCATTGCGGCGGCGTTTCGCTGTCGGGGCCGGCAATGTCGTCCAGCCGCAGCAGCCGGCGCTCCACCGCCTCGCGGCTCGATTGCGGCAGGCAGAGCCGCGTCAGCCCGGCCGAACTCCAGGCAAGGCCCATGAAGCCCAGTTGCGTCTCGAATATGATGTGGCCGACAGCGTGCGTCATGGCGATTCCTCGCAATCATCTTCGGTACAAACCGCGAACAATATCGCATTTTCACGGACGACTCGCCACCCGAAAACCGCCACCCGCCCCGGTTGCCCCGGCAAAACCTGTGGTGTAAGGACTCCGTTAACAAATCAGACCAACGGACTTCGACCGCGGCTTGCCAGCAAGAGCTCCCTTTACCCTGATCGGTATGGCCCTGTGCGGCGCTGCCCTTGGCGGCTGCACCTCGACATCGACCGTTGCGCCGGCGCCGGGTTTCGCCGGCCCGACGGTGGGGGTGACGGAAACGACGGTGTCGGGGACGACGGACGCCGGCTTCGCGCTGGCCCTGCCGGAGACGGTGGCGGTGCTGCCCGAACCGTCCGCGCTGGCGGCGGTCCAGACCGCGGCGCTCGAGACGCAGCCGGCCGCCTTTGCAGGGGCGACACCCGCGGTCGCCTCAGCTCCTGCGCAGGCCGCGGCAGCAGATGCGGCCCAGCCGGCGATCGCCACGACCGCGGCAAAGCAGGACGCCGCGCAGCCAGACACCGCCCGATTCGCAAGCGACGCGGCGAAGCCCGACCTTACGAAAACCTTCCCGGCCGCGCCGGTGCTCGTCGCCTCGGCCGCATCGAGCCTGCCGGTGACGCCGATCGCCTATAGCGGGACGGTGCCGGCCTATCTTGCGCCGGCGGTCCTGAAGACCGAGCCCTCGGCCGGCGACCTGCCGCGCACCGCCGTGCGCGGCCGCGCCGACGTCGAGACGCTGATTTCCAAATACGCCGCCCTCTACGAAGTCCCGGTCGAACTGGTGCGCCATGTCGTCAACCGCGAGAGCACTTTCAATCCCAAGGCCTACAATAACGGCCACTGGGGGCTGATGCAGATCAAGCACGCGACGGCGCGCGGCATGGGCTACAGCGGCGCGGCCAGCGGCCTGTTCGATGCCGAGACCAACCTGAAATACGCGGTGAAATACCTGCGCGGCGCCTGGCTGGTTTCCGGCCGCAACGCCAAGCGCGCCGACTGGCTGTACCAGACCGGTTATTACTATGAGGCCAAGCGCAAGGGCATGCTGGAGGAGACCGGCCTCGGCAAGGACCGCAAGCGGCGCCGGGCCGGAGCGGAGGTGACGCTCGATCCCGAGGGAATCGTGCATCCGCCGGTGGTTCCGGTCGGCTCCGAGAGCTGAAACCGGCCGCAACCGGCGGCGGTGCGGTCGCGACAAGACCCCTTAACCATCTGCCCGCCGGCAGCCGAAAACATAAATTGCGACCGATCCGGCTTACCTGCTCCTAACGGCCGGTATGCTTGAAGGCCGCATGACCAAATCGCCTGCCAGATCCGCCAAGCCCGCCCCCTCCAAAAAAGCAGGCGATGGACCGAAGAAACGCTCCGGGCTGAAGCTCGCGCTGCTGGTGCTGGCGCCGCTCGTCCTGGCCGGCGGCGGCTATGCCGGCTGGATGCTGCTGGCCGGCGCCGAGGCCGGCGCGGTCGCCCGCGCGGCGGACGGCGAGGGCGGGCAGGGCAAGGACGCCATGCAGGTGTCCTCGATCTCGACCGAACTCGCCGCCGAGACCTCCTTTACCCACACCTATGCGCTTTCGGTGCTGATCGCGCCGCGCTGCGGGGTGGCGAACGCGCCGGCGCTGAAGGCGGCGAGCGACGCCGAGGCGCATGCAGACGGCATGCTGGCCACGCTGTCGTGGCAGTCGGCCGCCCGCCGCGCCGCCGCGACCACGGAAAAATCCTGCACCTTCCTGCGCCAGGAAGTCACCGAAGGCGAACTGCGCGCCATGGAACTGCCGAAGAACAAGGGCAAGACCGCCGCCGCGCATTGAGGGCGGCGCGCTTCCAGCCCTCGGCTACGGCTCCCAACCCTTCTGGCGTTCAAGATCTTCAAAACGTCCACCGGACGTTTCGATTACCCGAGGGCGAACCGGTCTTTCACCATTCGTCGTTCGAAAAGCCCATTCAGGGGCTTTTCGTGCGCTATGCGCATCACTCCTCATCGCCACGCCCGGATTTTCGTCCGTCTGGCCATTGATCGAAGAACGCTCCCCTCGCGCCGAGGGGAGAAGGTCGGGAAGCGGGCGTGGGATGCCGTGCCTTCCGAGTGTAAAAATGCGGCGCGGTTTCCCACCGGCCCTTCGCTACGGCTCAGGGCGTTCGGCGCCTATCATGATGCCACTGGCATCATGATTTTCTCGCTGCGCTCGAACCGGCTTCTCACCCTCCCCGGGCAGTTGCTTACGTTGAGCAACCACCGGAGGCGCCGGCTCCCCGCCACGCAATCACCGTCATGACCGGTGTTCCCGCGCGGGAAGCTGGGAGTGAGTATGGGGGAGGTGCGGGAGAGGTGGATAAGTTTCGGAGAATTTTTCGCCCGGGCAGCCACCACCACTTCGTCATCCCGGCCAAGCGAGCTTGCGAGCGCAGAGCCGGGATCCAATCCGTAACCTTGCCGATGTTCCGGAATGGATCCCGGATAGCAGATCTTCGCTGCGCTGCGATCAGCTTCCGGGATGACGGCTGCGAGATTCCCGAACTTCAGCGAAAAAGCTTGTCCGAATCCCTCTCCGTGCGCAGTATTGGTCCGGGAGGGGACGTAACATGACCAAGCTACCGAAAAAATTTGTTGAGCGGATAATGGCTGATCTCAAAAAATACCAGAAGATTGCTGCCGCACAGCAAAAGGCCGATGTTGCCGAAGCTGACACCGTCACTTTGGTGAAGGACATCCTTGCCGATATCTTCGGATACGACAAATACGAGGAACTGACCTCGGAACATCAGATAAAAGCCACATATTGCGACTTGGCGGTTAAGATCGGCGGCAAGTTGAGGCTGTTGATAGAAGTGAAGTCAGCGGGAAGCAGCCTTGCTGACAATCATTTGCGGCAGGTCATCGATTACGGTGCACATCAAGGCATTCACTGGGTAATCCTGACGAATGCTGTCGAATGGCGGCTGATCCGCATCTATGTCGCGAACCAGATCAGCCACGAGGAGGTGTGCCGGTTCGATCTCGCGGGCGTCAGCCCCAAAAATCAGGATCACCTTCAGCAATTGTTTCCGTTCGCCAAGGAAGGGCTGACCACCGACGCGATGGACGCCTTCCATCAACAGGCGCAACTCTTCAACAAGTTCACCGTTGCCGCAATCGTTTGCTCGGAACCTGTTGTCTCCGTCGTGCGGCGGGAATTGCGAAGGTTGTTTCCTGATTTGAAAGTGGCGCCGGAAAATCTCGCTACCCTGATTGCGGAAGAGGTGATCAAGCGTGAGGCGGTTGAAGGCGACAAAGCCAAGGAAGCGTCTGCGCGGATCAACAAGGCGTTGAAGAAGATGGAGAGGGCGAAGCGGAAAGAGGCAGCGATCGTGTGACAAAAACCTGCAATCCAGGTTTTGTCATTCTTTTATCGCCGCACACTGCGCTCAGGCTCTGAAATCGCTTTCTCTTTCACAAAGCGGAGATAGAGAGCGCTTTTAAAAATACTCCTGCAGCGGCCGCACTTCCAGGCTCCCCGCCTTCAGCGCGGCAATGGCTTCGGCCACTGCCGCCGCACCCGCCAGCGTGGTGTAATACGGCACTTTCTGCATCAGCGTGGCGCGGCGGAGCGATTTGGAGTCCGACAGCGCCTTCTGACCGTCCGTGGTGTTGAAGACGATCTGCACCTGGCGGTTGCGGATGGCGTCCTCGATGTGGGGGCGGCCTTCCAGCACCTTGTTGATCTTTTCCGCCTCGACGCCGTTCTCCTTGAGGAAGCGCGCGGTGCCCGAGGTCGCCAGCACCCTGAAGCCGAGGTCGGCGAGGCGCTTGACGGCGGGCAGGATGCCGGCCTTGTCCTCGTCGCGCACCGACACGAACAGCGTTCCCGAGCGCGGCAGGTCGATGCCGGCGCCGAGCTGGCTCTTGGCGAAGGCCATGGCGTAGTCGCGGTCCAGCCCCATCACCTCGCCGGTCGATTTCATCTCGGGTCCGAGCAGGATGTCGACGCCGGGGAAGCGGGCGAAGGGGAACACGGCTTCCTTCACCGCGATGTGGCCGGGCGTGCGCGGGTCGGGCTTGGCGCCGTAATGGGCGAAGGCGCCGTCCAGCATCTCGCCTGCCATGATGCGGGCGGCGACCTTGGCAATCGGCTTGCCGACGGTTTTCGCCACGAAGGGCACGGTGCGGCTGGCGCGTGGGTTCACTTCCAGCACGTAGATGGTGCCGTCCTTGATGGCGTACTGCACGTTCATCAGGCCGCCGACTTTCAGCGCGCGGGCGAGGGCGGCGGTCTGGCGCTCCAGCTCATCCACCGTCTCCTTCGACAGCGAATGAACAGGCAGCGAGCAGGCCGAGTCGCCCGAATGGATGCCGGCCTCCTCGATGTGCTCCATGATGCCGGAGACGAACACGGCCTTGCCGCCTCCCGCCGCATCGCACAGGCAGTCGACGTCGACCTCGATGGCGCCCGACAGATAGGTGTCGAACAGCAGCGGGTTCTTGCCCAGCAGCGTGTTGATCTGACCGGTCTTGTCGTTGGGGTATTTCTGCTTGATGTCCTCCGGCACCAGGCCGGGCACGGTGTCGAGCAGGTAGGTCTGGAGCTGGCCCTCGTCGTGGATGATCTGCATGGCGCGGCCGCCCAGCACGTAGGACGGACGCACCACCAGCGGGAAGCCGAGTTCGGAGGCGACGGTGCGCGCCTGCTCGACCGAATAGGCGATGCCGTTCTTCGGCTGGGTGAGATCCAGCTTCTGCAACAGCTTCTGGAAGCGGTCGCGGTCCTCGGCGAGGTCGATGGCGTCCGGCGAGGTGCCGAGGATCGAGATGCCGTTCTTCTCCAGCGCCTCGGCGAGCTTCAGCGGCGTCTGGCCGCCGAACTGGACGATGACGCCGACCAGCTCGCCGCGCGTCTGCTCCATCTTCAGGATCTCGATGACGTCCTCGGCCGTCAGCGGCTCGAAATAGAGCCGGTCGGAAGTGTCGTAGTCGGTCGAGACCGTCTCCGGGTTGCAGTTGATCATGATCGATTCGTAGCCGGCCTCGTTGAGCGCGAAGCAGGCGTGGCAGCAGCAGTAGTCGAACTCGATGCCCTGGCCGATGCGGTTAGGGCCACCGCCGAGAATGACCACCTTCTTGCGGTCCGAGACGCCGGCCTCGTTGGCCGTCTGGCCGGCGAACGGCACCTCGTAGGTGGAATACATGTAGGCGGTGGGCGAGGCGAATTCGGCCGCGCAGGTGTCGATGCGCTTGTAGACCGGGCGCACGTCCAGCGCGTTGCGCAGATGCGCTACTTCCTTGGCGGTCTTGCCGGTCAGCGAGGCGAGACGGGCGTCGGAGAAGCCCATGGCCTTCAACGTGCGCAGGTTCTGGGCGTCCTGAGGCAGGCCGTGCTCGCGGATGCGGGCTTCCGTTGCGATGATGCCGGCGATCTGCTCGAGGAACCACGGGTCGATCTTGCACATGGCATGCACGTCTTCCAGCGAGGTGCCGAGGCGGATCGCCTGCGCCACCATGCGGAGACGATCCGGCGTCGGCGTGCCAAGGGCCGCGCGAATGGCGTTCTTGTCGTCGCCGCCCTCCATCCCCGGAATCTCGATCTCGTCGAGGCCGGTGAGGCCGGTTTCCAGGCCGCGAAGCGCCTTCTGCAAGGATTCCTGGAAGGTACGGCCGATCGCCATCACTTCGCCGACCGACTTCATCGCGGTGGTCAGCACCGGTTCGGCGCCGGGGAATTTCTCGAAGGCGAAGCGCGGGATCTTCGTCACCACGTAGTCGATGGATGGCTCGAAGGAGGCGGGCGTGGCGCCGCCGGTGATGTCGTTCTCAAGCTCGTCCAGCGTGTAGCCGACGGCCAGTTTCGCGGCGATCTTGGCGATGGGGAAGCCGGTCGCCTTGGAGGCGAGCGCGGAGGAGCGCGACACGCGCGGGTTCATCTCGATGACGACGAGGCGGCCGTCCGCCGGGTTCACGGCGAACTGCACGTTGGAGCCGCCGGTCTCCACGCCGATCTCGCGCAGCACCGCGATCGAGGCGTTGCGCATCATCTGATATTCCTTGTCGGTCAGCGTCAGCGCTGGCGCGACTGTGATGGAATCGCCGGTGTGCACGCCCATCGGGTCGATGTTCTCGATGGAGCAGACGATGATGCAGTTGTCCGCCTTATCGCGGACGACCTCCATCTCGTATTCCTTCCAGCCGAGCACCGATTCCTCGATGAGGACTTCGGTGGTCGGCGAGGCGTCGAGGCCGGACTGGACGATGGCGAAGAATTCCTCGCGGTTGAAGGCGATGCCGCCGCCGGTGCCGCCCAGCGTAAACGACGGGCGGATGATCGCCGGCAGGCCGACATGGTCGAGCGCGGTCGCGGCGACGCCCATGGCGTGGCCCATATAGCGCTGCTTGCGGTCGCCTTCGCCGAGGTTCCAGCGGGTTTCGAGCGCGTCGAGTTCGGTGTCTGAGGCGTTCGCCTCCTTCAGCGCGGCGCGCTCGGCCTCGTGCTTCTTGCGGTCCTCGTCCTTCACCGAGGTCGCGTTGGCGAGCATCGACTTCGGCGTTTCGAGGCCGATCTTCTTCATCGCCTCGCGGAACAGCGCGCGGTCCTCGGCCTTGTCGATGGCATGCGCGTCGGCACCGATCATCTCGACGCCGTAGCGCTCCAGCACGCCCATGCGGCGCAGCGAAAGGGCGGTGTTGAGCGCCGTCTGGCCGCCCATGGTCGGCAGCAGCGCGTCCGGCCGCTCCTTGGCGATGATTTTCGCCACCACTTCCGGCGTGATCGGCTCGATGTAGGTGGCGTCGGCCAGTTCCGGGTCGGTCATGATGGTGGCCGGGTTGGAATTGACCAGGATGACGCGGAAGCCCTCCTGTCGCAGCGCCTTGCAGGCCTGCGTGCCGGAGTAGTCGAACTCGCAGGCCTGGCCGATGACGATGGGGCCGGCCCCGATGATCAGGATCGACTTGATATCGGTGCGTTTTGGCATGTGTGGCGGTCCGTTCGGCAGGCTGCGCAAAAGCACGACAGGGGTTCGGCCCGGCCGCTGCGCAAGGGGATTCTGATCTGTGGCTAGGCGGGTCTTATAGGGGAGGAGGAGGGGCTATGTAACCCCGAAAATGCACGATTTCCCGCTGGAAATTCACCCCCGGCCCGGGAACTCCGTTCACTTCCCGAAAGACAGCGTGTCGGTGATCTCGAAGCGCTCGGACTGGCCGATCCGGATCATGTTCAGCGTACCCTCGCGGGTGAAGCGGAATTCGCCGGTCGAATCCGAGCCGGCCGGCTTGCGGTCACGGAAATTGATGATGCGCGTGCCGCCGTCCGGCCAAGTCACGGTGACATCGGCAGCGCCTTCGCCCTTGTGCGCCACGGAGATCGTGCAACGGGTCATCGGCTGGCCGACATAGCGGGCGCAGGGAATGTCGCCGCCGGCAGGCGCGGGCGAGCCCGTTGCCGACGGGGCCGGCTCCTCCGTCCGCGCAACCATGGTCGCGGCATCGGTCGCCTCGCCGGGCCGCGGCGTGGGCACGGGAACGTCGGCGGTCGTGGCTTCGTCGCTGCCGGCGTCTGAATCCGCTTCGACGCCTTCAATCCCGTCGTCCAGCAAGGAGGTATCGTCGTCTTCCGCAGCCGGTGCGGTTCCGTAGGCGTCCTGCATGGCCTTGCGGATCGCCGCCGACTTTTCCTCGGCATCGTCGGCGGGAGCCGGTTGCGCCTCGCCGAAGCGAGCCGCGAGGTTGGGCGGCACGGCAAGTTGTCCTTCCTGCGGGTTTCCCGTCGTGCCGGTGGCCATCGCGGGGGCGGCGTCGTCCACCGGCCCGGCGTCGAGCAGGTAGCGTGCCGGCGCCCAGCCGCGCATCTGCGGATTGGCGACGTCCTGCACCTCGCACCAGTCGTAACCCTTGAAGGTGTCGCAGCCGAATTTCTTCAGGGCCGTGCCGTTCGGCACGCGGGCCGCGACCCGGCCAGTGGGGGAGGCGCTGGCGCGCAGGTTGAGCATGTCGCCTTCGGCAAGCCCTTGCACGACAGCCATCGAAGCCTGCGGCTCTGCCGCCGCCGATGCCTGGCCGGCGAGCAGCAGGATTGCCAGCGCAGGAAATGCGCGTCGAAGCATCCGCCGGCTCCCTTCAGCGGCAGGCGGGGCGCGACCGGGCCCCGACCGAAGGGATTGGTATCGGTTTCGATATCGTCAACGTGTCCGCTCGTATGTTCCGCCTTGGGGCCGGCGCGCAGATTGCACGAGCAGTGTGGCGATTGAAAGTCTCGTTATGCGGAGCCCGTGCCGCTTCCGCTCCCGGCCGTGGCATCGGCGGCACAGATGACGGAACGTCAGCGCAAGGTCCGGCGCCGCTCGATTTCGGCCTCGCTCGGGTTTTCGTGCCCGAAGGAACCGGTGGCCACCGCACCGGCGGGCTCGTAGCGCGCCGCGATCACGCCGGTCGAAAATGTTCTGACGCCGGCGACGCGGAAGGTCCGGGGCGGGGTGCCGCCGTCGAACAGCCGCTTGCCCTTGCCCAGCACCAGCGGGAAGATCATCAGCCGCAATTCGTCGATCAACTCGGCGGCGAGCAACTGGTGGATCAGGTCGCTGGAGCCCTGGATCAGCAGGCGCGGCCCGTCCTGCGCTTTCAGCGCGCGCAGGGCGGCGACGATATCGGCGCCGAGCGCCTCGCTGTTTTGCCAGGCCAGGCTTTCGGGACGGTGGGTGGCGACGTATTTTCTCGCCGGATTGAAGGCTTTCGCTATCGAATCGTCCTTGTCCGCGTAAGGCCAGTAGGCGGCGAAGATATCGTAGGTGCGGCGGCCGAGCAGCAGGTCGAAGGGTTCGGCGAAGATCTCGCCCACGGCCTCGCCCGAGGCCTCGTCCCAGAAGGGAAACGTCCAGCCGCCGAAGGCGAAGCCGCCGGTCGGGTCTTCCTCCGGCCCGCCCGGGGCCTGCATGACGCCGTCGAGGCTGACGAAGGTGGCGGCAACGATCTTTCTCATAAAACTCTCCCTTGATCCTGCGCATGCCTAGGGTCAGGCGCGCTCGATATGCCAAGGACGGACGGCCGGCGGCGATGCCGACATCGATGAGACGGAAAATGACGTGTGCGGCGGCTTATGTCGTTTGCGCTTCGGATTCGTCTGCGGTCGACGCGCCGGTGATGACCGACGCCAGAAGGTCGGGGAAGCGCTGGTCGAGATCGGCGCGGCGCAGCGTGGTGAAGCGGCTAGTGCCGCTGACTTCCGTGCGGGTGACGCCGGCCTCGCGCAGCTTGGCCAGGTGGTAGCTGAGATTGGTCTTGGACGTGAACATCAGGAAATGGCTGCAGCTCACCGGCCCGTCGCCCTTGCGCGCCAGCTCCGCCACGATCGCCAGCCGCGTCGGGTCGCCGAGGGCGGCCAGCACGTTGGAAAGGCTGATCTGGTCGACATCGGGATGCTGCGGGTTCATGGCCTGGTCTTGCTTTCCTTTCGCGTCGGGTCCCGTTCCTGCCGCGCGGCGGGGCGGGATGCAATGCCGTGGCCCGGCGATACCGGCAAGTTGCCGCGTGCGGACATGGCCTCATGACATGAGGCTGGCAGGAGCGTTGTGGCATAGAATTGACAGAAGGCCAACAGAAGTCCAATTGTTCAATGAATTTTGAACAAAGGCATTTTCCATGGACAAGCGCCTGTTGTGGCTGTCGGTCGGCTCGTTCGCCATGAGCACGGTCGGTTTCGTCTTCTCCGCGCTGCTGCCGTCGATCGCGGCCGACACGCACATCTCCATCCCCAGCGCCGGCTATCTCATCACCGCCTTCTCGCTGGCCTATGCGGTCGGCGCACCGACGCTTTCCGCCTTCGCCGGCGCGATGGACCGCCGTCTGGTGCTGACGGCGGCGATGCTGCTGTTCGTCGCCGGCAATGCGTTTGCGGCAACCAGCACGTCCTTCGCCATGCTGCTGGCGGCGCAGCTGGTGATGGGGGCGGCGGCCGGCCTGTTCGCCGCAACCGCACAGGCGACGGCCGTGGCGCTGGCCGGGCCGGAGCACCGGGCGCTGGCGATCTCGGTGGTCGTCGGCGGCACGACGTTCGCCGTCGCGCTCGGCGCCCCGCTCGGTTCGCTGATCGCCGCCTTCTGGGGCTGGCGCGGCACCTTCCTCTCCGTTGCCGGCCTCGGCTTCCTGACGGCGCTGGTGCTGTGGTGGCGGCTGCCGCGCGGCATGCGCGGCGCCCGACTGACATTAAGCGAGCGTTTTCTTGCGGTCACGCGCCCCGGTGTGCCGGCCGCGCTTTTCGTGACATTGCTCTACCTTACCGGGGCCTTCGTCGTGATCTCCTATCTAGCGCCGCTCGCCATGCAGGGCGCCGGCCTGCCGAAAATGGCGCTGCCGGGCATGCTGCTTTCCTTCGGCATCGGCGCGGTGATCGGCAATCTGTCGAGCGGCTTCCTGGCCGACCGCATCGGCGCCGGCCGTGTGGTGGTGCTGTCGCTGCTCCTGTCGATCACCATGTGCCTGCTGATCGCCCTCGATCTGAAGCTTTTGCCGCACCAACTGTCCGGCCCGCTGCTGATCGGCCTGATGCTGCCCTGGGGCATCATCGGCTGGGCGTTCCCGCCGGCGCAGGCGAGCCGGGTGGTGAGTTACGCGCCGGATGTCGCGCACCTGACGCTGTCGCTCAACGCCTCGGCGATCTATTTCGGCGTCGCGCTGGGAACGGTGGTGGGCGGGCGCGTGCTGGAATACGCCAGGCCGTCCGATCTCGGCCTTGTGGCGGGCGCGCTGCCGCTGGCCGCACTCGGCGTCATGCTGGCCAGCAGGCTGTCGCGGCGGCGGCTGGCCACACAGCCGGCCGAGTGACGGCCGCCTACAGGCCGGCGAAGGTGTCATAGAGCAGCTTGACGTTGAGCGCGACGATGACGGTGGCGACGATCCAGGCAAGCACGCTGACCCAGCGCGCGATGGCCAGCGAGCCCATCTTCTTCCTGTCCGAGACGAAGTGGACGAGCGGGATGACGGCGAAGGGAAGCTGCATCGACAGGATGACCTGCGACAGCACCAGTAGCTCGGCCGTGCCCTTCTCGCCATAAAGCCAGGTGACGACGACCACCGGCACGATGGCGATGCCGCGGGTGATCAGCCGGCGCGCCCATTGCGGGATGCGCAGGTGGAGGAAGCCTTCCATGACGATCTGGCCGGCGAGCGTCGCCGTCACCGTCGAATTCATGCCGGAGGCGAGCAGCGCTACCGCGAACAGGATCGAGGCGACGGACAGGCCGAGCAGCGGCGACAGGAGTTCGTAGGCCTGGCCGATCTCGGCCACATCCTCATGGCCGGTGCCGTGGAAGGCGACGGCGGCGACGATGAGGATCGAGGCGTTGACGAACAGCGCCAGCATCAGCGCGATGGTGGAATCGGCGGTCGCCCATTTGATGGCGTCGCGCCGACCCTCCTCGGTGCGCTCATAGGCGCGGGTCTGCACGATGGAGGAGTGCAGGTAGAGATTGTGCGGCATAACGGTGGCGCCGATGATGCCCATGGCGATGTAGAGCATCGCCGGATTGGCGACGATCTCGGGCGAGGGGACGAACATGCCGCCGAGAATGCCGCTGACCGAAGGCTGGGCGGCGATGATCTGCGCGGCGAAGCAGCCGAAGATGACGATCAGCAGCGCGACGACGAAGGCCTCCAGGAAACGGAAGCCCTTGTTCATCAGGTAAAGCAGCAGGAAGGCGTCGAGCGCCGTGATGATGGCGCCGGCGACCAGCGGGATGCCGAACAGGAGATTAAGCGCGATGGCCGTGCCGATGACCTCGGCGAGGTCGCAGGCGATGATGGCGAGTTCGCAGGCGATCCACAGCGCGAAGTTGACCGGGCGCGGATAGTAGGCGCGGCAGGCCTGGGCGAGGTCGCGGCCGGTGGCGATGCCGAGGCGCGCCGACAGCGCCTGCAACAGAATCGCCATCAGGTTCGACAGCATGATAACGAACAGGAGCGTGTAGCCGAACTGCGCGCCGCCGGCGAGATCGGTGGCCCAGTTGCCAGGGTCCATGTAGCCGACCGAGACCATGTAGCCGGGGCCGGCGAAGGCGAACAGCCGACGCAGCCAAGTGGCGCCTTTCGGCACCGCCACGGAGGCGTTCACCTCCGGCAGGCTGGGGCGGTTTTCGCCGGTGTCGCGGAAGAAGCGCCATTGCTCCTGCGAAGGCAGGGTGGCTTCGGCTTCGGACGGCGGAGGGGTCATGGTCACGTCTCGTGGCTTATCGACGCCAATTTATGCAAAGGCTCATCATTATGCAATAGGCTATATTTCATTGTCTGTGCTTCTTTGGTGGGAGAGCCGAAAGTCGGAAAACGATTCAAGCGGCGGCTGGAAACTGTTGATGTGAAAGGTTTTGCCGGGCGTGTGGCGGGATTTGACCGAAGCGGGCGATGGCATTCGATGGTACGAGGATAAACTTTCCCGAAGAATCAAAGCCCGTGCTATGAAACTGAAAGGCAGTGCTGGACCAGGGAGAAACGCGTGGCGGCCAGAACGAGACTTGTCCGGCGCGACGAGCCGCTGCCCGATGCCGAGGTGCATTCCGAGGGTTTTCGGCAGACGCGCGAGGCGCGGCGTTCGGCGCTGGTCGAGGACTATGTCGAACTGATCGCCGACCTGATCGAGGACGGCAACGAGGCGCGCCAGGTCGACATCGCCGCGCGGCTCGGCGTGGCGCAGCCGACGGTGGCCAAGATGCTGGCGCGGCTCGCCGCCGACGGGCTGGTGTCGCGAAAACCCTATCGCGGCGTGTTCCTCACCGAGGCCGGCCGCAAGGTGGCCGAGGAAAGCCGCATCCGCCACCAGACGGTCGAGGCCTTCCTGCGCTCGCTCGGCGTCTCGGCCGAGACTGCGCGCATCGACGCCGAGGGCATCGAGCACCATGTCAGCGCCGAGACGCTGGAGGCCTTCCGCCGCGCCATGACGAAGGAAGGCTGATTTCCGCCACGGGAACGCGGGACCGGAACGCAGGGCTCGCTGGCGCGTTGATGGCCGCCGCGCCGATTGTCGTCGCGGCGTCTTCGATGGAGGAAAGCATGGGCGTCGAACAGGCACCGAGCGCAAAGGGCAAGAAGGCGGCCGCCGGATTGAAGGCGGCGGCGGCGAAGGACGAGAAGAAGACGGAGCGCGCCATGGGCAAGGACCTGGCCAAGGGCGCCAAGCGCTTCGACGAGCGCTCCCGAAGCTCGGACGGCAAGAGCGCCGGAGCAAAGCAGAGGGATTGATCCGCTGGACCTCGCTGGGGTCGCTTGCGGACGCCATCTCCCTGCATGCTGATCTTGCCGGGACGGCGCCTGGCGGCAGGCATTGACGTCCGGGACGAAAAATCCCTGTGACTTGGCGCAACCCTTGCGATAATTGTTGCGTGAAGGGCACGACCTACCACGAGGAATTGCAATGCTTTGGAGAGGCCGGCGGCAGAGCGATAATGTCGAGGACGACCGCAGCAGTACGGGCGGCGGGTTCGGCGGCGGCGGACTGGGAGGGCCGGGCGGTCAGTTCCGCATTCCCATAGGCGGCCGCGCCGGCGGCGGCGGGCTATCCACCATCGTCATTCTCGTGGTGCTCTATTTCGGGCTGAAATTCCTCGGCATCGATCCCATGCAGGTGCTGGGCGGCGGCGGCGGGCTGCTGGACGGCACCGACAACAGCGGCCAGATCACCGACAACAGCGGGCAGGGCAGCAGCGCGCCTGCCAACGACGAGATGAAGCAGTTCGTCTCGACGGTGCTGGCCGAGACGGAAGACGTCTGGAACGGCATCTTCCAGGCCAACGGCATGAAGTACGAGGAGCCGACGCTCCTGCTGTTCTCGGGGCAGGTTCGTTCGGCCTGCGGCTTCACCACGTCGGCGGCCGGGCCGTTCTACTGTCCGGGCGACCACAAGGTCTATCTCGACACCGATTTCTTCCAGCAGCTATCGCAGCAGTTCGGCGCGTCCGGCGACTTCGCCGAGGCCTACGTCATCGCGCACGAGGTCGGCCACCATGTGCAGAACCTCACCGGCATCCTGCCGAAGTTCAACCAGATGCGGCAGTCGATGAGCGAGGCGGACGCCAACCACATGTCGATGCAGGTCGAGTTGCAGGCCGACTGCTTCGCCGGCGTGTGGGGCCACTTCACCGCGCAGAAGGGCATTCTGGAAAAGGGCGATCTGGAGGAGGCGCTCAACGCCGCCCAGCAGATCGGCGACGACACGCTGCAGAAGAAGATGCAGGGCTACGTCGTGCCCGAGAGCTTCAACCACGGCACTTCGGAGCAGCGCGTGCGCTGGTTCAAGCGCGGCTTCTCGTCCGGCAAGCTTTCGGATTGCGATACCTTCAACAACCCGATCTGAGGGTTGTCGCAGCGATGTTGCTTTCCTCTCTCCGTAAGGACGCGGAGAGGGGCATCCAGGCTGCGGCTTTCCGCGATGTCGGCTTGTGTCAGGATGAAAGCCGGCGTTGCGATGGGTGATTGTTGCGGCAGGGCGGCTCGCCTATAAACAGCGCCCCGCCGGCACCGTTTGATGCCACGCGGCCAAGCAAACGGAAATCGGCCATGATCGACGAAAAGACCGCCAAACGGGGCCTTGCGCTCGTCTTCACCACGCTGCTGCTCGACGTCATCGGCTTCGGCATCATCATGCCGGTGCTGCCGGCTTATCTGCAGGAACTGACCGGTGTCGGCGTCAGCGAGGCGGCGATCGAGGGCGGCTGGCTGTTCTTCGTCTATGCCGCCATGCAGTTCTTCTTCGCGCCGGTGATCGGCGGCCTGTCCGACCGCTTCGGCCGCCGGCCGGTGCTGCTCGCCTCGGTGCTGACCTTCTCCATCGACAACCTGATCTGCGCGGTGGCGTGGTCCTATCCGATGCTGTTCATCGGCCGGGTGCTGGCCGGCATTTCCGGCGCCAGCTATTCCACCACCTCGGCCTTCATCGCCGACATCTCGAACGACGACAATCGGGCGAAGAATTTCGGCCTGCTCGGCATCGCCTTCGGCGTCGGCTTCGTCATCGGCCCGGTGCTGGGCGGGCTGCTCGGCACCTTCGGGCCGCGCGTGCCGTTCTATTTCGCCGCCGCGCTCGCCTTCGTGAACTTCCTGATCGCGCTGGTGCTGTTGCCGGAAACGCTGGATCAAAAGCATCGCCGCCGTTTCGAGTGGAAGCGGGCGAACCCGATCGGCACGCTCCTGCAGATGCGTAACTATCAGGGCATCGGCTGGATCGGGCTGGCCTTCTTCCTGATGACGCTCGGCCACATGATGTATCCGGCGGTCTGGTCGTTCGTGTCGACCTACCGCTACGGCTGGAGCGAAACGCAGATCGGCCTGTCGCTCGGCGCCTTCGGCCTGTGCGGCGCCATCGTCATGGCCACGGTGCTGCCGCGCGTCATCCCGAAGCTCGGCGAATGGCGCACGGCGGCCATTGGGCTTGCCTTCACCGCCGTCAGCGCCTTCGGCTACGCTTTCGCCTGGCAGGGCTGGATGATCTATGCGGTCATCGTCGCGGGCTGCCTGGAGGCGCTGGCCGATCCGCCGCTGCGCAGCCTCGCCGCCGCCAAGGTGCCGCCTTCGGCGCAGGGTGAGCTGCAGGGCGCGATGACCTCGATCTTCTCGATCACCTCGATCATCACGCCGCTGCTCTACACGGCGATCTTCTCGTGGTTCACCGGGCCGGACGCGCCGGTCGTGTTCGCCGGCGCGCCCTATCTGCTCGGCGGCGTCTTCCTGGCGCTCGCGCTGCTCGTCTTCGTCGCCAAGGTGGCGAAGCCGACGCCGAAGGAGGTCGAACGTATGCATGCGCCGGAAGCCGCGGGAGCGGGCGGGCATTGAGGTTCCGGTCGCGGCCGGATCGGCCGCGGCCTCCACATTGCTGCCACGGATTGGTCACGAAATAACCCGGTGGCCGGCAGGCTGAGGACTCATTGTCCCTGTCAGTTGCCCTCATGCGGGGCCAACTGGAAGGGAAACCCATGCGCAAAGTTTTCATGCTGGCGGCGAGCCTTGCCTTTATCGGCGCGAGCGCCGCGAATGCACAGACGTCGCCGACGCCATCGCAGCCGCCGGCCGCCGAACCGGACGCCGCCCCGAAGATCCAGCGTTTCAACGTGGTCGATGTCAGCGAACTGCCGCAGGAGACGCAAAAGCAGGTCGAGCAGGTCGTGGCGCAAGGCAACGACGCAACGCTGAAGGAATTGCACTCGACGATCGACGCCACGCCCGAGGCGAAGGCCGCGCTGGATGCCAAGGGCGCGACGTCCGAGCAGGTCGTGGCCACTGCTATGAGCAAGGACGGCACGCTGACGCTGATCACGAAGAAGAAGAGCTAGCTCAGCCTTTGCTCGATCTGGCCGGGCCGTATCTCAGCGCTCGGCCAGCGCCGGCTCGCCCTTCATCTCGCGGATCAGGTTGGCGAAGCGGCGGAACAGATAGTGCGAATCCTGCGGGCCGGGCGAGGCCTCGGGGTGGTGCTGGACGGAAAAGACCGGCCGGCCGGTCAGCGCAATGCCGCAGTTCGAGCCATCGAACAGCGAAACGTGAGTCTCCTCAACGCCCTGCGGCAACGACTTTCCGTCGACCGCGAAGCCGTGGTTCATCGAGACGATCTCGACCTTGCCGGTGGTGTGGTCCTTCACTGGATGGTTGGCGCCGTGATGGCCCTGGTGCATCTTCTGCGTCCTGCCGCCGACGGCCAGCGCCAGCATCTGGTGGCCGAGGCAGATGCCGAAGATCGGGATATCGGTCTTGAGCAGGTCCTTGATGACGGGAACGGCGTATTCGCCGGTGGCGGCGGGATCGCCGGGGCCGTTTGACAGGAAGATGCCGTCCGGCTTCATGGCGAGGATTTCGTCGGCGCTCGTCTTGGCCGGCACGACGGTGACCTTGGCGCCGAGGCCTGCGAGCAGACGCAGGATGTTGCGCTTGACGCCGTAATCGACGGCGACGACGTGGATGGAGGGTTTCTCCTGCTCACCGTAGCCCTCGTTCCACACCCAGGGCGTCTCCTTCCACACCGAAGACTGGCCTGAGGTGACGTCCTTGGCGAGGTCGAGACCGACTAGGCCCGACCAGGCGGCGGCCTGCCTCTTCAGGTCGGCGATGTCGAATTTGCCGTCGGGCGCATGGGCGATGACGGCGTTGGCGAGACCCTTTTCGCGGATCAGCGCGGTCAGCGCGCGGGTGTCGATGCCGGCGAGCGCGACGATGCCGCGCCGCTTCAGCCAGCGGTCGAGGTGGTCCCTGGCGCGGTAGTTCGACGGGTCGGTGACGTCGGCCTTAAAGACGGCGCCGACCGCGCCGGCGCGCGCCGCCGGGTTGAGGTCCTCGATGTCTTCCTCGTTGGTGCCGATGTTGCCGATATGGGGAAAGGTGAAGGTGACGATCTGGCCGGCGTAGGACGGATCGGTGAGGATTTCCTCATAGCCGGTCATGGCCGTGTTGAAGCAGACTTCCGCCACCGCCGAGCCGGTCGCGCCCAGGCCTCGCCCCTCGATCACCGTGCCGTCGGCCAGCACCAGCAGCGCTGTGGGGATTTCGGTTGTCCAGGGGGCAGTGGCCATGGCGGCTCTCCTTCGGGGCGCGGTCGCGGGATTTCGCGCAGCACAAGACGCAGAGCGCCGGCGCCCCGCGTCGTTCATGTAACCGGTGTGGTTGCAAGGCCTGCACATAGGGGAAGGCGGGCGCGGGGTCAATCGCCGTGGACCCTGCGCCCGCCAGTATTCCCGGCGTCGTCGCTACTGGTTGATCTCGGGCTCGACCACCTTGGCCAGGTTGCGCAGCGATTCCTGCCAGCCGAGATAGCAGGACTCGACGGGGATGAGGTCCGGTATGCCGGCCTGCTCGATATTGAGTTCGGTGCCGCACGAGACTTTCTTCAGCGTTACCGTCACGGTCATCTCGCCGGGCAGGTTCGCGTCGTCGAACTTGTCGGTGTAGCGCAGGCGCTCGCCGGGCACGAGTTCGAGGTATTCGCCGCCGAAGGAATGGCTTTCGCCAGTGGTGAAGTTGCGGAAGGACATCCTGTGCGTTCCGCCGACTTTCGCCTCCAGATGATGGACGGTGCACAGGAAGCCGTTCGGCGGAAGCCATTTCGCCACCGCATCGGCCTCGACGAAGGCGCGGTAGAGTTTCTCCGGGCTGGTGGTGAGCACGCGGTGCAGACGCACGGTTCCTGGCATGTCGTTTCTCCCTTTGGTTGACTGGTTGGACCTTCCAAGGACGGGCGACGCTTCGCCGATCCGACAACCGCACTTGAGATTATAGCCGAAATGCCATTTATCGGTGCGTCCTTCGAGGCTCGCTCCGCTCGCGCCTCAGGATGAGGATCGTTTGGTGCCGACCTTCGTAGATTGCGTTGGCATCCTGCCACCCTCATCCTGAGGTGCGAGCGGAGCGAGCCTCGAAGGACGCACGACTTTCAAAAGGACATCGGCCATGCGCGAGAAGGTGACGGAAGAGGTCAAGGCCGCCATGAAGGGCGGCGACAAGGCGCGGCTTTCGACGCTGCGCCTCATCCAGGCGGCGATCAAGGACCGTGACATAGCCAATCGCGGCACAGGCAAGGAAGCGGCCAGCGACGACGAGATCCTGCAACTGCTCGCCAAGATGGTGAAGCAGCGCGAGGAATCGGCCAAAGCGTTCGATGACGGCGGCCGGCCCGAACTCGCCGCCAAGGAGCGCGAGGAGATCGCGGTGATCCGCGACTTCATGCCGAAGCAGATGGACGAGGCCGAGACGGAAGCGGCGATCCGCGCCGCGATCGCCGAGACGGGTGCGGCCAGCGTCAAGGACATGGGCAAGGTAATCGCCCGCCTGCGCGAGCAGTTCGCCGGCCGCATGGATTTCGGCAAGGCGAGCGGTATGGTGAAAAGCCTGCTTTCCTGACACGGTGACGCCATCCTCGGGGCGAGGCCGAGGCTGATGGACAGGATTGCCGTCAGGCGTCTTTCGTTTTCTTCGGCGCGCGCTTCGCCGTGTTCAGCGCCACGGCGGCGCGGACGAGCGCTTTCAGCGCGTCCTTGTCGATCGCCTCGCCTTCGCGGATATCGACGGCGCGCCGGACATTGCCTTCGAGGCTGGACGTGAAAAGGCCCGACGGGTCTTCCAGCGCCGCCCCCCTGGCGAAGGTCAGCTTGACGGCCGTCTTGTAGGTCTCGCCGGTGCAGATGATGCCGTCATGCTCCCATACGGGCACACCGCGCCATTTCCATGTCTCGACGACGTCGGGGTCGGCCTGATGGATGAGGCGGCGCACCTTAGCGAGGGTTTCGCCGCGCCAGTCGCCGAGTTCCCTGATCCGGGCGTCGATCCGCTCGGGGGCGGGAAGATCGGTGGAATTTCCTGTTGCGGTGGTCATCGTGGGTTCTGCCTTGCTTGCGTGCCGTCCGTGAGGCGTTCACATCTTCTCGCCGGGCAGGCGGCTCGCCTGCTCGACCCATGAGACGAAAAGGGCCTCGTCGAGCGTGTCGTCCTCGTAAATGTCGAGATAGCGCACGTCCTTCTACTTTGATTGGCCAGGCGGGAGCGGGCTCAGCGCCGCGCCGCGGAAGAAGGCCACTTTGACGTATTTCGCGAAGCAGTGGAAACTGAGGAACCAGCCCTCGTCGCCGGTGGCGCCGTAAAAGGGCGAGTTCCATTTGACAGCCTTGCGCAAGGCCGGCACGGCGCGGACGACAACCGCATCGAGCCGGCGGCCGAGATCGCTTTTCCAGCCCGGCATGGCTTCGATATAGGCCTGCACCGGCGCGTCGCCGTAGCCCTTGGCGATCTGCGGATTGCCGCCTGAAAGCAGGACCGGCTCCCCGGAGGGGCCGGTCCGCGGCTTCGCTGCTTTTGCGGTCACGCGCTCATCCCGTCTGCGTTGCACGGCGCCCCGTCACATAGGGTAGCACAAACATGTAGAGCCCGCTGAACAGCAGCAGGAAAAGCGGCGGCAACGGCGAATAGACCACCCAGGCGGGCGGTTCGCCCAGCGCCATGGCGATGAAATTGGCGGCGACGGTGGCCGTGAAGATGATCGAAAGCCAGCGGTGAACCTGCCGGATGCCCTTGTTCCAGTTCAATGTCGTCTCCGTGATGTCGTGTCGATGGAGCGGATGGCGGTACCAGAGCGACGAACGTTCCATCGGAATGGCTCGCCGCTCTATCTCTTGTCCAAGCATCGGGTTTTTCCAAAAACCGCTTCGCACTTTTTGGCCCGATGCTCAGGGCATCAATCCATTTTCGCCAGCACCTGCTCCAGCTTTTCCAGATAAAGCGGCCAGCCGGCCTTGGCGCCGCCGTAGAAGCGGGGCTGGTCTCGCCGGAAGCCGCTCTGTTCCATGCGCAGGCGTGTTCCGTCGCTGGTGGGCGCGAGCGTCCAGGTGACGACGCTTTTCAGTTCGCCGGCATCCCATGTGTAGGCGAGCCGCCTGTTCGGCTCGACGGCGCGCACCTCGCAATCGACGGCGCCCCAGTCGGCACTGAAGTTGAAGCGATGGCCGACGGCGGGCTTGAACTCGTTCTTCATCAGCCATTCCGCGATGAGATGCGGCTGGGTCAGTGCCCGCCAGATCTTTTCCGGCGGGAAAGGGACGTCGCGTTCGACGACGACGGAACGCGTCTCGGTTTCGGCAGCGGTCATTGGTCCATCCTTTTGAGCAGGTCTTCTAGGTCGTCGAACCGGCCTTGCCAAAACCCGGTCATCTGTCTCGTCCAGTCGGCCAGCGGCGCCAGCGCATCGCGTTGCGCGCTGTAGTGGGTCTGGCGACCCTCGTGGCGGTCGCTTACCAGGCCAGCTTGCCTGAGCACGCCAAGATGCTTCGAGACAGCCGGCTGCGAGACGCCCGCCCACGCCGTCAGGGCGCCGACGGTCTGTTCTCCTTCGCGGCAAAGGCGCTCGAAGATGCCCCGCCGCGTCGGGTCGGCCAGAGTCTTGAACAGAAGGTCCTCGGTGTTCGACATCGTAATCGATAGCCAGTTGGTTATGAGAAATCTATAACCAGCCGGATATGGATTAATCAATAAGGATTGTGATGCGTTCAGCCGATTTCGGCGGCCTCGGTCACGTAGGGCGCGAAATAGAAGTCGCGGATGCGCACGATCCGGCCGCCGCGCCAGTCGAGCAGGATGAAATTGGTCGGTGTCGGCGAGTTGTTCTCGTGCGACAGCACCGCAGGTCGGCCATCGACGCGGCCGACGGCGAGGCGCCAGCCATCCCGGCCGCCGTATTTGGTGAAATACTTGCCCACGAACGGCTTGCCGACGAGGGACTGGCGGGCAACCAGATCCAGTCGTGCATCCTCGGCCAGCATGTCACGCACGGTGTCGAAATCGCGCGCGTTGAAAAGCTCGACATAGCGTTCAAGGCGCGCCTGTTCCTCCCGGTTCAGCAGCGTTTCTTCGGTTTCGGCCGCATCCTGAAGCATTGCCAGCCGCGCCCGGCCCCGGTGTAGGGACGCCTTGATGGCGGGGATCGTCGTGCCCATGATGTCGCCGATCTCGCGCAGTGAATAACCGACGACATCCATCAGGATGACGCTGCTGCGCTCGGCCGGCGACAGTTTCATGAACGGGCGCAGGCCGATCGCGGCGTTCTCGTGGCGGGCGACCTCGTCCGTTGGATCGGCGATATCGATATCCTGTTCGGTGGTGCTCAAAGCCTCCAGGCGGACGCGCTTGCGCAGGAAATCGAGCGCGGTGTTGTGCGCGATGCGAAACAGCCATGCCTCCAGGCTGTCGACCGTTGTGCCGCGCTCGTAAGCCAGCATGGCCTTGAGCAGCGTCTCCTGGACGATGTCTTCGCCGTCGATTGAGGATCCTGCCATGCGCGCGCAATATCGGTGCAGCTTGGGCCGCAGGACGCGGGCGGCGTCCTCGAATTCCTCCCGGTTCCGGTCGATCGGCTGTTCGTTCATGTGCGGGTCCTCGCTGCTGGCATAGCAAGGACGTCTGGCGAAGCCAAAAGGATACGCGGCCATAAAAAATATTCTTGTCGCCGAATCCTTTGCGGCGCCCCGTTCGTCTTGCCCATGACCCCAACAAAGGAGTTCGGTCATGCAACTCTACACGCTTCCCGGTTCGCCCAATTCGCGCAAGGCGGTCGCCGTCATCCGCCATCTCGGTCTGACGGTGGATATTCGCGCGCTCGACTTCGCGCGTTGGGAGACGAGAGCCCCGGCATTCCTGGCGCTCAACCGGAACGGCATGGTGCCGGTACTGGTCGACGGAGATTTCGTCCTGTGGGAATCGAACGCCATCTGCGCCTACCTCGCCGACAAGGCGGGCGACGCCTCGCTTTATCCGCGCGAATTGAAAATCCGTGCCGACGTCAATCGCTGGCTCTATTGGGAGCAGGCGCATTTCAACCGCGCCTTCGGCACGCTGATCTTCGAGAGCATCATCAAGCCGAAATTCGGCATGGGCCATCCTAGCCAGGGTCTGGTCGATTTCTGCCTGGAAGAGACGGGCGTGCGCGCGCGGGTCCTCGACGCGCATCTCGCCGGGCGCGACACGCTGGTGGGCGACGCCGTCACCATCGCCGACTACGCGATGGTCTGCCTGGAGTCCTATCGTGGTGCGACTGCGTTCGACTGGACGCCTTTCGCCAACGTCAACCGCTATTTCGACGCCATCCGCAACACGGATGCGTGGGTGAAGGCCGCTCCGCCGGAAACGGCGGTTGCTGTGCCGGACCTGATCCCGGCGTAAGCCCACGGGAGTGGGTGCCGCGTGTTGCAGCCGCCCGCCAGCATGGAAAGCCTACCCGGATGTGGCCGGAAGGGGTGGCCGTCCACCGTTGCGCCGCTCGGCGGCGTAGGACAGGCAAGCGGTCACCACCGCGACGGCCATTGCTACGACGCCAACCAGCGGGAGGCTGCGGTACGACAGGCCGGCGTTGAGCATCGTCGCGCCGACGAAAGCGGCCAGAGCGATGCCGACGTTGAAGCCTGACGGGATGAGCGAGGAGGCGAGGTTGGGCGCATCGGCGGTCCAGCGCAGGATGCGGGTCTGCACGGCGGTGCCGATGGCGAAGTTGACGCCGCCCCAGACGACGATGACGACGACCATCGGCAGCGGATAGGGGCTTACGGCATACATGGCGGCAAGGACGATGCCTTGCAGGGCGAGCATGGCGACAAGGGCCGACATCAACCGCGGGCCGGCGAGCTTGCCGCCGATGAAGACGCCGAGCGTGGCGCCGATGCCGCTGGCGAGCAGCACCCACGGTACGGCTTGCGAGGTCAGGCCGGTGACTTCTTCCAGCAGCGGGGTGATGTAGGTGTAGGGCACGAACTGTCCCATCATCAGCATCAGCATGACGATCAGCGAGGTCCAGACCTGCTGGCGGCCGAGCACGCCGATCTCGCGCCGCAGGCCGGCGTGAGGTGCGGCGACCACCCGCGAAGTTGGAATCAGCACGGCGATCGCGGCGGCGGCGAGCACGCCGAGGGCGGTCATCGTCCAGAATGTCGCGCGCCAGCCCCAGGCGTTGCCGATCGCCGTGCCGGCCGGCACGCCGACGATGCCGGATACGGTCAGGCCGGCCAGCACCAGCGCGACCGCCATGCCGCGTCGCTCCTCGCTGACCAGGCTGGTCGCCACCACCATGGCGACGCCGAAATAGGTGCCGTGCGCCACGGCCACCGCGACGCGCAACGCCAGCATCGAGAAAAAGTCGGGCGCCAGCGCGCAGGCGACCTGGCCGAGCGTGAAGACCAGGGTGAGCCAAAGCAGCAGCGTCTTGCGCGCGACGTTCGGCGTGGCGAGCGTCAGGAGCGGGCCGCCGATGGCGATGCCGAGCGCATAGCCGGAGACGAGATAACCCGCCGTCGGTACCGAAACGCCAAGGCCGCCGGCGACCTGCGGCAGCACCCCGGCGATGACGAACTCCGTCGTGCCGAAGGCGAAGGCGGCGATGAACAGGGCAATCAGCGGAAGCGGCATGTGTGCGATCATGACCAGTTGGGCGGCGCTCCACAGACCACGATCGCGGCCGACCGGCAATGCAGAAATTCTGGACCGGGATTCAGGCCGGCTGATCTGGCCTCAGCTTGCCTTGAGGCGCGAGCCGCGCAGCAGGCCGCGCTCCTCCAGCACCGGATAGGCCATCGAGGTCAGAAGCGAATTGATCTGCTTCAGGTCACGGATGGTATCGAGGTGGATCGAGCTCGTCTCGATCGACTTCGGCGTGCCGTCGCGCAGGCGCAGGAAGTGGCTCTGGCTCGCTTCCTTCTCGCTGTCGCGCAGACGGTCCTTCTCCAGCACGAGCAGGCGCGCCGTCTCGGCGTCGCGCGAGACGAGCACGTTGAAGGCCATGCGGGCGTTGGCGAGCACGGCGGCGTGGAAGGCGGTCAGTTCGCGCCAGCCCTCGTCGGTGAAGGCAAGACCCTGCTCGAACTTCTTGCGGACGTGGACCAGCATGTTGCGCACGATGATGTCGCCGACCTGCTCGAGCTTGACGCAGGCGCCGATCAGCTCTTGGCAGCGGAGCGCTTCCGCTTCGGTCAGCGAATTCTTGGTCAGCTTGGCGAGATAGATCTTGATCGCCGCATGCTTGGCGTCGACGCGGTCGTCGAGGGCGGCCAGCGCGCGGATCCTGTCGGCGTCGGCATCCTCGTAGAGCTCGATGATGCGCTTCAGCATGATCTCGACTGTCTCGCAGACACGCACCACCTCGCGCGTGGCGTTGGCGAGCGCCTGCGAAGGCGTGCCGAGTGCCTTTTCGTCCAGCGCCGAAAGCTCGGTGACATGCAGCGCGTCGGCGGCTTCCGGCTTCACGCCGAGCGCGACGATCTTCTCGGAAGCGCGGTAGACGAGGCCTGCCAGCGGCAGGCCGGCGATCAGGATGATGACGTTGAACAGGATATGGGCGTTGACGATCTGGTCGGAGGCGGTGGCGCCGAGGAAGCCGACCGTCGGCTTGACGATCATCATCAGCACCAGCATCACCAACGAGCCGAGCCCGCGCATCAGAAGGTTGCCGACGGGCACGACGCGCACGCCGGGCTCGGCGCCGCGCGTCAGCATCGGCGCGATGACTGAGGAGCCGAGGTTGACGCCGAGCACCAGCACGACGCCGAGTTCCGGGGTGATGAGGCCGCGGCCGGCCAGCGTCGCCATCAGCAGCACGGCGGCGATGGAGGACTGGAACAGCCACGTTATAAGAGCCGCCAAGAGGTAGGCAGTGAGCGGATCGCCGGAGAAATAGTCGATGATGACCGGCATCAGCTGGCTGTCGCGCAGCGGCTCGGAGGCCTGGCCGATCATTTCCAGCGACAGGATCAGCAGGCCGATGCCGACGAGGATGCGGCCGACCTGGCGCCAGTCGCGCCGCTCGGTCGCCATGAACATGAAGGTGCCGGTGATGAGGCAGAGCGGCACCAGCAGCGTCAGGTCGAAGGTGAGCAGCTTGGTGACGATGGCCGAACCGATCTCGGCGCCGCGAACGGCCAACTGGCCGGCCGCGCCCGAGACGATGCCGGCGCCGGCGAAGGAGCCGACCAGAAGCGTGACGGCGGTCGAGCTCTGGAAGGCGATGGCCAGCCCCGTGCCGGCCAGCACGGCCAGGATCGGGTTGCGCATGGTGGCGCGCAGGCGGTGGCGCAGCACGTCGCCATAGGCGCGCTCGACGCCGGTCTTGACCATTCGGGTGGCGAACAGCATCAGCGCGACGGCGCCGGCAAGATGGAGCAGGACGACCGAACCGCTCATGACGACGCTCCACGGCGAGGCCCGCGCGAGGGCCGCGCCAAATTCCAGAGAATCGAGAGGAGGTTGCGAATCACACCCTGTCCTTCAGTCGGTCTATCTTAGCCGGTTAATTTTTTCGGCCAAAGCGAACCGCAGGCAATACAGCTTTTCACAGGTCCGCGCAAGCGCGGTCACGGACACATAAGCTGCGGTAATAATTGTATAATTCCTATATCTCCTTGCGTGCTCGCCGGCGAGTGTCGAAGACGCGGCTGCCCCAGTCGTCGGATCGTTCTGCCGGTACTCTCGGGCGTGGTCCTGCATTAGGATCGTCGTGCCGGATCTGTCGGCGAACTCAACGGACCAGAGGGGAACGAACATGAAAGTCTGGAGCATTCTGGCGGCGGCGCTCAGCCTTGCCGTGACCATGCCGGCGATGGCCGAGGAGGCAAAAAACCTCAATCCCGGCATCAGCACGGACGAGCTGATGCACACGGCGCCGGTGCATTGGGTGTCGATCGACCAGATCGAGGCGAGCCTGGAGGGGCAGGCGCCGATGGTCGTCGGTTTCGACGTGGACGACACGCTGCTGTTTTCCAGCGCCTGCTTCTATCACGGCCGGGAAAAATACTCGCCCGGCAGCGAGGACTACCTGAAGAACATCGAATTCTGGAAGGAGGTCAACGACGGCTGTGACGAATACTCCATTCCCAAGCAGGTGGGGCGCAAGCTGATCGATCTGCACCAGAGGCGCGGCGACGACATCTATTTCATCACCGGGCGGACGGCGACGGAAGGCGAGAAGCTGTCCGGCATCCTGGAAAAGACGTTCGGCATCAAGAAAATGCATCCGGTGGTCTTCACCCAGGGCAGCGACGCCAAGACCTCGTTCATGCGCGAGCACGCCATCAAGATCTACTACGGTGACGCCGACAGCGACATGCGTTCGGCGCTGGAAGTCGATGCGCGGCCGATCCGGGTGCTACGGGCGCCCAACTCCACCTATCTGCCACTGCCGAAGAACGGTTCCTTCGGCGAGGAGGTGATCATCGATTCCGCCTATTGAAGCGGTCGCGGCGGCGCGTCGGGTTGTCCGCCGCGCCGCCGCCTCGATCCATATTAGTCGGAGCTTGTTTAGGAAACGAAACCAAGTGGAGGAAATCATTACAAAAATGTAAGATAGCCATTCAGTTTCGGTTCATCGATAGGACGCTACTCCTCACGGCATCGACAACCAAGGAGTACCTCCCATGAAGCGTCTTGTTCTTTCGGCTCTCGCCATTTCGATGCTGACGGCTTCGGCAATCTCGGGCCAGGCGGCACCAATCAGCCAGCCGGCCGCGCCGCAGGCGAACACCGTCCATGTCGACTGGAGGAAGCCGGACCATCGCAGGGTCGAGAAGCGCGTCATCATCAAGAAGAAAGTGGTGAAGCGCAACCAGTGGAAGCGCGGCCAGAGATATTCCGACTGGCGCCGCCACCAGCGCGTCGACTGGCAGCGCCACCATCTGCGCCGGCCGGGCCACGGCCAGCAGTGGGTGCGGGTCGGCAACGACTACCTGCTCGTCTCGGTGCTCTCGGGCGTCATCGCCGGCATCGTCGCGGCGAACTAAAACTATCCCTATCGAGACCAAAGAAGGCGGCTCGCAAGGGCCGCCTTTTTCGTGGTCAGCCTGTGAAAACCGGGCATGCTTGACGATAGGGCTCGTCCGGCTGGTCGCGCGTGGTTATATGGAGGCCAAACGAGCCTCTGCGATGCGCTTCCAGCCTTCCTTCCTCGACGAGATCCGCGATCGGGTGCCGATCTCCGCGGTCATCGGCGCGCGCGTGTCGTGGGACCGGCGAAAGACCAATGCCTCGAAAGGCGACTGGTGGGCCTGCTGCCCCTTCCATGGCGAGAAGAGCCCGTCCTTCCACTGCGAGGATCGTAAGGGCCGCTACCATTGCTTCGGCTGCGGCGTATCGGGGGACCACTTTCGTTTCCTCACCGAACTTGACGGTCTCAGTTTTCCCGAAGCGGTCGAGCGCATCGCCGACATGGCCGGCGTGCCGATGCCGGCGCGCGACGAGCAGGCGGAGGCCAGGGAGCGGCAGCGCGCCAGCCTGACCGACGTGATGGAGATGGCGACCGCCTTCTTCCAGGAGCGGTTGCAGGGCAGCGACGGCGCCAGGGCGCGCGCCTATCTGCGCGATCGCGGCCTGACCTCGGCCACGCAACAGGGTTTCCGCCTCGGCTATGCGCCCGACAGCCGCAACGCGCTGAAGGAATTTCTGGCATCCAAGGGCGTCGAGAAGGCGCAGATGGAGGCCTGCGGGCTGACCGTCTTCGAGGACGTGCCGGTTTCCTACGACCGCTTCCGCGACCGCATCATGTTTCCGATCCCGGATTCGCGCGGGAAGGTCATCGCCTTCGGCGGGCGGGCGATGTCGCCGGACGTGGCGGCGAAATACCTCAACTCGCCCGAGACCGAACTCTTCCACAAGGGCAACGTGCTCTACAATTTTGCCCGCGCCCGCAAGGCACTGGGCAAGGAGGGCACGGTCATTGCCGTCGAAGGCTACATGGACGTGATCGCGCTGGCGCAGGCCGGCTTCGAGAACGCGGTGGCGCCGCTCGGCACCGCGCTGACCGAAAACCAGATGGAACTTTTGTGGCGCATGGCCGGTGAGCCAATCTTATGCTTCGACGGCGACCAGGCGGGCCTGAAGGCGGCGTGGCGCGCGGCGGACCTGATCCTGCCGTCGATCCAGCCCGGCCGCACGGCGCGCTTTGCGCTGCTGCCGGAAGGCAAGGACCCCGACGATCTCGTCAAGGCGGACGGGCCGGACGCTTTTCGCGCCGTGCTTTCCGAGGCGCGGCCGCTGGCCGACCTTTTGTGGATGCGCGAGACGGCCGGTGGCGTCTTCGACACGCCGGAGCGCCGGGCGGAACTGGAAAAGACGCTGCGCGAACTGACCAGCCGCATCCGCGACGAGAGCGTGCGCTACCACTACCAACAGGAGATGCGCGACCGCGTGCACTCCTTCTTCGGCGCGCAGCGCGGCGGCGGCCGGGAGCGTCCCGGCGGGCGCGGCCAGAACCAGGGCTGGAAGCAGGGGCAGGGCGGCCAATGGTCGCGCGGCGGCGGTGCCGGCGGGCGCGGCGCCATCACCGAAAGCCTCGGCCGCTCGGCGCTGGTGCGGCGGGCCGGCGAGGCGATGTCGGTGCGCGAGGCGACCATCGTGGTGGCGCTGGTCAACCATCCCCTGCTGATCGACGAGAATTTCGAGCATGTCGAGTTCCTCGACCTTGCAAACGGCGATCTGCGCCGGCTGCATACGGCGCTGCTCGATGCGCTGGCGCATGACCTTGCCACCGACCGCAACGCGGTGGTCGAGGCGATCGACCGGGCCGGCTGCCGAGACGTGTGGGAACGCGCGGTGGCGCTGGTGCGGCGCACGCGCCAATGGCCGGCGCTCGAGGCGGCTGCGATCGAGGATGCCCGCGACGCCTTCACCCAGGCGCTACACTTGCACCGCAGCGCGCGCACCTTACATAGGGAGCTGAAACAGGCGGAAGCAGCACTTGCCAGCGATCCGACCGACGAAAATTATCGGCATCTGGTCGAAATCCAGGCGCAGTTCCGCGACGTGCAGGCCACCGAGGCGCTGATTGAAGGCTTCGGCGTGTCTTCCGGGCGAGCCGGCCGGGTTTGAGTGCGAGCAGGCATTTGATTCGCTTTTTTAGTGCGAATCATGCGACAGGCGCTTGACCTTCCAGTGGAATGACGGAATCAGGACGATTCGAAACGTTAACCCGCATCCGGCATCGACGGGGAAAGAGCGATGTGGAGCACAAGGACTGGACGGGATGAATTCCCGCCACAGATATCAGGGTTAATCTGGACTTAACGCAGAGGCATATACTGGCTTGTCGGCGCGCGCGTGAGCGATTGCAACTGATTTGCCCGATCTGACAGCGACGCGGCCGTGACAGGGCCGCATGGAGACGACAAAGAATGGCGACTAAGGAAAAGGAAGAGGTCGAGAACGAACGCGAGGCCACGAGCGACGGCCCGCTGCTCGACCTTTCCGACGATGCCGTCAAGAAGATGATCAAGGCCGCCAAGAAGCGCGGCTATGTCACGATGGACGAATTGAACTCGGTGCTGCCGTCGGAGGAAGTGACCTCCGAGCAGATCGAGGACACGATGGCGATGCTCTCCGACATGGGCATCAACGTCGTCGAGGACGACGAGCAGGCCGAGGAGGCCGAGGGCGGCGACACTCAGGCGGATGCCGAGGAGGACGCCAACGAGATCGCCGAGCAGACCGGCACGGCGGTCGCGGCCCCGGCCAAGAAGGAACCGACCGACCGCACCGACGATCCGGTGCGCATGTACCTGCGCGAAATGGGCTCGGTCGAGCTCCTGTCGCGCGAGGGCGAAATCGCCATTGCCAAGCGCATCGAGGCAGGCCGCGAGACGATGATCGCGGGCCTGTGCGAATCGCCGCTGACCTTCCAGGCCATCATCATCTGGCGCGACGAACTCAACGAAGCCAAGATTCTGCTGCGCGAGATCATCGACCTCGAAGCCACCTATGCCGGCCCCGAGGCCAAGCAGGCGCCGGTGGTCGAGCGTGTCGACGAAGACGCCAAGCCGAAGCAGGACGAGCCGCGCGGAGCGGCCCGCCGTGCTCGCGGCGAAGAGGAAGACGACATCACCAATGTCGGCGGCGAAAGCCGCGTCGAGGACGACGAGGAAGACGAGGACGAGGCGAATCTTTCGCTGGCGGCGATGGAAGCCGAGCTTCGCCCGCAGGTGATGGAGACGCTCGACGTCATCGCCGACACCTACAAGAAGCTGCGCAAGTTGCAGGACCAGCAGGTCGAGAACCGGCTGGCCGCGGCCGGCACGCTGTCGCCCAGCCAGGACCGCCGCCTGAAGGAGTTGAAGGACCAGCTCATCAAGGCGGTGAAGTCGCTGTCGCTCAACCAGGCGCGCATCGAGGCGCTGGTCGAGCAGCTCTACGACATCAACAAGCGGCTGGTGCAGAACGAGGGCAAGCTCTTGCGCCTCGCCGAAAGCTACGGCGTGCGGCGCGACGAATTCCTCAAGGAATACCAGGGTTCCGAGCTGGACCCGAACTGGACGCGCTCGATCGCCAACCTGACCTCGCGCGGCTGGAAGGAATTCACCCGCAACGAGAAGGACACGATCCGCGACATTCGCGGGGAGATCCAGAACCTCGCCACCGAGACGGCCATTTCGATCCTGGAATTCCGCAAGATCGTCAACCAGGTGCAGAAAGGCGAGCGGGAAGCGGCCATTGCCAAGAAGGAGATGGTAGAAGCGAACCTGCGCCTCGTCATCTCCATCGCCAAGAAGTACACCAACCGCGGCCTGCAGTTCCTCGATCTGATCCAGGAAGGCAACATCGGCCTGATGAAGGCGGTGGACAAGTTCGAATACCGGCGCGGCTACAAGTTCTCGACCTACGCGACATGGTGGATCCGGCAGGCGATCACCCGTTCGATCGCCGACCAGGCGCGCACCATCCGCATCCCGGTGCACATGATCGAGACGATCAACAAGATCGTGCGGACCTCGCGCCAGATGCTGCACGAGATCGGCCGCGAGCCGACGCCGGAGGAACTGGCGGAAAAGCTCGCCATGCCGCTGGAGAAGGTGCGCAAGGTCTTGAAGATCGCCAAGGAGCCGATCAGCCTCGAGACGCCGGTGGGCGACGAAGAGGATTCGCATCTCGGCGACTTCATCGAGGACAAGGGCGCCATCCTGCCCATCGACGCGGCGATCCAGGCCAACCTGCGTGAGACGACGACGCGGGTGCTGGCCTCGCTGACCCCGCGCGAGGAGCGCGTGCTTCGCATGCGCTTCGGCATCGGCATGAACACCGACCACACGCTTGAAGAGGTCGGCCAGCAGTTCTCGGTGACGCGCGAGCGCATCCGCCAGATCGAGGCCAAGGCGCTCAGGAAGCTCAAGCATCCGAGCCGCAGCCGCAAGCTGAGGAGCTTCCTCGACAGCTGAGCTGGAAGATCGCGATGCCGACGATCTGTTATTTCTACGGTATCGCGATCCAGATGTTCTGGAACGATCACGCCCCGCCGCATTTTCACGCACTCTACGGCGAAGACGAAGCGGTCATTGCCATTGAGACGCTCACAGTGATGCGCGGCGGACTACCTCGGCGTGCGCTGGCGCTTGTGATAGAATGGGCCGAACAGCATCGATCGGAGTTGATGGAGAACTGGGAGCTATGTCGGGTGCACGAAATGCCCAGGCAAATCCTGCCGCTGAGATAGAAGCGGAAATTCGCCCCGACCTGCCTTGGAGGGTCGCATCGGTGGCGCCTATGTCTGACTACAGGCTGAAAGTCCGGTTTATCGACGGGCTGGAAGGTGAGGTTCATATGAGCCCGCTTCTTACTTCGCCAAAAGCCGGCGTGTTTGCTTCGCTTCGCGACGAAGCGGTCTTCGACGAGGTCCACCTGCGATGGGGCGCCGTGACATGGCCCGGAAATCTCGATCTGGCTCCCGATGCCATGTATGACGACATCAAGGAATCGGGTGTGAGTGTCGTTGTTCCTTACGAAGATTAATCGACCCTCGCTCTCAATCTGAATCGAAAAACCCGGCCAAGCGATTGACCGGGTTTTGTTTTTGACTCGCCGGGATTGCCGCGTCAGTCCGGCTTGTATTCCTTCGGCGACGGCTCGGCGCGCGGGTCACGGGCGTCGGCTTTGCCGGTGCGCTGGGCCTCCGCCTCCGTGTCGCCCCGGCGCGCGCGCTCGGCCGCCACCAGCACGACGGGGGCCTCGCACCTGGCGACGACGCCGGCAGCCGTCTCGCCCAGGAGCAAGTCCTTGCCCGAACGCTGGGTCACGCCCATCACCACGACGGCCGTGCCCCTGGCGGCTTCCTTGCAGATGGTCTCGGCGGCGGCGCGGCGCGTGCGCAGGTCGGTCTTCACGGCAACGCCGTAGCGTTCGGCCATGTCGGACACGTCCTTCAGCGTCGCTTCCTCGTGCCGGTGCGAAAGCGAGGTGCCGGAGCCGCTTCCCTGGCCGGTGAGCTGCACATAAAGCGCGCGCACGTTTGCACCCGTTGCGCGCGCCATGGTGAGCGCCACGTCGGCGGCGCGACGCGAAACCTCAGTACCGTTCACCGGTACGAGAATGGTCGAGCCTTGATCGAGAACCGGGACCCTGGCGCCCTTGCTCTTGCCCTTGAAGACGAGACACAGCGGACCGTCGAAGCCGCTGGTCAACTCGTCGAGCTTCTTCGAATAGGCGCCCTTCGGCGTCAGCGCCCTGTCGATGCCGACCAGCATCAGGTCATAGCCCTTGCGCGCCTCTTCGGCGACGGATTCTGCGGTGGCCTGGCGGTCGGTGCGGGTGGTGAACTGCATATGGTCGACGGACAGGTTCTCGCCTTCCATGGCGGCGCTGGCACTGACCCTTGCGCCACGCTTCAGCGCTTCCAGATGGCTGTCGGCGGCGCTTTGCGGGTCGCTGCGCGCGGCGAGCGGCAAAAGCGTGGTCGGCATGCCCCTGGCACCGCCGAGCAGGCCCGCAAGCTGGGCCGTGAAGCGACCGATGGCGCTGTCGTCGGCGACCAGAAGCAGGCGTTTCAGCCGGGCGACGAAACCGCGCTCGTCGAGCGTCTCGCGCTCCAGCCGTTCCTTCTCGCCCGGATGCAGCGGGATGCGCGAGAGCGCCCAGCGCAGCATGGGCGGCATCATCAGCGTCGTGGCCACCGCCATGGTGACGATCATGGTGAAAAGGTTGTGCGACAGGATGTTCATCGACAGGCCGATGGTGGCGACGATGACCTCGGTGGAGCCGCGCGCGTTCATGGCGCTGCCGACGGCGAAGGCTTCCTTCCAGGACAGGTTCGCCAGCCGGCTGCCGGCGAAGGCGCCGCTGAACTTGCCGACGCTGGCCACGATTATGAGGCCGAACGTCAAAAGGGCCAGCGTCGGGTCGGCGAGCACCGTGAGATCGGCTTCGAGCCCGGCCATGCCGAAGAAGACGGGCATGAAGAGTGCGGTGATGATGCCGCGCAGTTGGCTCTCGATGCGGTCCGACAGGATCGGCGATTCGCCGACGAGGATGCCGGCGACGAAGGCGCCGAGCACGGTGTGGACACCGATGAAGTTGGTGATCAGCGCCATGGCGCCCATGATGATGAGGATCACCGTGATGACGGCGTATTCGGAGCGCAAGGTGTCGTTGGCCCAGCGGATCAGCACGAAGACGATGCGTCGGCCGACGGTGAGGCTGAGGACCATGAACAGGATGGTGCCGCCTACCGTCGCCAGCAGCGACATTGGATTGAGCGTGCCGCTGGTGGCGATGCCGAAGGTCATAGCGATGACGACCCAGCCGATGGTGTCCTCGATGATGGCGGAGGCGACAATGACCTGGCCAAGGTCGCGGCGCATGAAATTCATCTCGCGCACGACGATGGCGACGATCTTGACCGAGGAGATCGACAGGGCGGTGCCAAGGAACAGGCCGGCGACGAGCCGCTGGTCCGGCCGCGGCAGCAGCGAATCGGGAAGCAGCTGGGCGAGGCCGAAACCGCAGGCGAACGGCAGCACGATGCCCGTCGCCGAGATGGAGAAGCAGGCGGCGCTGACCCGCCGCACGAGCCTGAGGTCGGTTTCCATACCGGTCAAAAGCAGCAGCATCAGGATGCCGAGGTCGGCCATGGCGACGGTCATGCTCTTCTGCGCGGCGTCGGCGGGGAAAATGAAGTGCTGCGCCTCCGGCCACAGCCAGCCGAACAGCGAGGGGCCGAGCAGGACGCCGCCGATGAGCTGGCCCATCACCGCCGGCTGACCGAGCCGTTCCAGCAGTTCGCCGAAGCTGCGCCCGACAACGAGCAGGAGCAGGATCTGGGCGATGAACAGGGCCTCGCTGGCACCGGCGGACTTTTGTTCCTCGGCGCCCCATGCGGCAGTGGTAGCCAACGCCGTGGCTACGCAAAGGAAAGCTGCGATGGGCAGCGCGCGGAAACGCGGCGTTGAACGTGTTTGTGCCTGCATAAGTCCTCGTGAGAGGGGACGGTCCCGACGTGTCTCGATCTACCTACGCGTGCGCCGCCTGCCAGGGCAACCGTTTTCCGGCCATGGACGCCGCTTTACGCGGCCGCCGGGACCGTTATTGTGCGTGTCCCGGAGGCGATGCAATGTCCGTTGAATTCCTCATCACCACGCTCGTCGTCGTGGCTTCACCCGGAACGGGCGCGTTGTTCACCATCGGGGCCGGCCTGTCGCGTGGCGGCAGGGCAGGCATCCTGGCTGCCTTCGCCTGCACGCTGGGCATCGTGCCGCATCTCATCGCCGCGCTGACCGGCCTTGCCGCGCTGTTGCACACAAGCGCGCTGGCCTTCGAGATCGTCAAATACGCCGGCGTCGCCTACCTGCTCTACATGGCCTGGGGGACGCTGCGTGAGCACGGCGCGCTGAAGATCGAGGAGAGGCCGGACGCACGCAGCGCGGTTCAGGTCATAACCGACGGCATCCTCATCAACCTGCTCAACCCGAAGCTCTCGATCTTCTTCGTCGCCTTCCTGCCGCAGTTCATCGCGGCGGGCGAAACGCACGTTCTGGCGCGCATGCTGGAACTGTCCGGCATCTTCATGCTGGCGACCTTCGTCATCTTCTCGCTCTACGGGCTTTGCGCGGCGGCGATGCGCGACCGGATCGTCTCCAGCCCCCGCATCATGATGTGGATGCGGCGCACTTTCGCCGCCGCCTTCGTGGCGCTCGGCGCGCGCCTTGCGGTGCAGCAGCAGTAGGAACCGGGACGCTGGCCGGCACGCAAACGCTCCTGACGATCGCCACGCGCGGGCAGGGGCTTTACGAGTTCACCGATGAGGCGCGCCGCTTTGTCGACGGCGCCGGTATCGATGCCGGGCTTCTGACGGCCTTCGTTCGCCACACGTCCTGCTCGCTGCTCATTCAGGAGAACGCCGACCCCGATGTCCGGCACGATCTCGACGCCTTCTTCCGGCGGCTCGTTCCCGATGCCGATGCGCAATCGATGGCCTATCTGGTTCACCGCGATGAGGGGCCGGACGATATGCCGGCCCATATCAAGGCGGCGCTGACGGCGGTTTCGCTGTCCATTCCGGTCTCGGCCGGACGGCTGATGCTCGGCACATGGCAGGGTCTCTACCTGTTCGAGCATCGCGGTCGGCCGCACCGGCGCGAGATCGTGCTGCATCTGGCCTGACGGGGTCAGGCCGGCCGCGAGTGGCAAAGCAAGCCGACGATGCGCCTTACCGCCGGCAGGACCGCCAGCAGCGTCGGAAAGGCGACCAGCCAGGACAGGCCCCAGGCCGCCATCCACAGCGATATGAAATCGGGCCGCAAGCCGACGCCCTTCAGCGTCGAGATCAGCGAGACGATGAAGGTCATCAGCACCGAGAGCACGAGCGGGCTGACGAAGGCGGCATAGCGCGCAGGCAGCTTCCTGCGTCGAAGTCTGGAAGTCATGGGAATTTCCTCGAAGCGTTCCGGTCGTCACAGGGCATCCTTGCCTTTGGGGCAGGCCCGGCGGGCGGCCGGGGTTGGATGCGTTGCCTGACGTCACACGCTTACGGAAGGCGATGCCTTCGCGGGCTCCTGTAGAGGCTTCGCCTGCGGGATGCAACCCGTGACGATGTATCGTAAGATATATCTTGAAATGGCGCGCGACTGCCTTTATGTGAGATATATCGTAAGACATATCGAAAGGAGTTCCGATGTTCGGACACAGACATAGACACGGTCCCTGCGGCGAGCCGCCGTTCAGGCACATGGCCGGACGCTTCGGCGGGCGAGGCGGCGGTTTCGGCCCGTTCGGCGGCCATGGACCCGGAATGCGCGGCGGCGGTCGCGGCGGCCCGGCCGACATGCTGCGCGCCGGCCGCATGCTGGCCGACGGCGACCTCAAGCTCATCACGCTCCGGCTCCTGTCGCAGACGCCACGCCACGGCTACGACATCATCAAGGCGCTGGAGGAAATCTCGAGCGGCGTCTACACCCCGAGCCCCGGCGTGGTCTATCCGACGCTGACCTTCCTCGAGGAGGCCGGCTACGCCGTCTCGGCCACCGAGGGCACCAAGAAGGTGTTCTCGATCACCGAGGCCGGGCAGGCGCATCTGGATGAGAACCGCGCCATGGTGGAAGGCGTACTGGAGCAGATCGAGCGCTTCGGCCGCAAGATGGCCAAGGCGCGCGAGTGGTTCGGCTGGGAGGACGACAAGGAGGGACGGCGTGGGCGCCATGCGCGCGATCCGCGCTTCCGGGCGCTGCGCCATCGCCTCAAGGCGGCGCTGGCCGATATCGCCGACGCACCGGCCGAAAAGCAGGCCGAGGCGATCGCCATCCTCGAAAACGCCATCCAGGCGATGGAAGCCCTGTCGCGCGACTGAACGCGGCGCAGGAAGGTATGCCATCGTGCGCCGGCTTCCGTCATGGGGCCGGCGCATGGTGCTTGCGGCATGGCATCCGGTCTGCAACAAAGCGGTTGCATCGGGCCGGCCGGGTCCGCCATTGTGGATGCCGAGGAGAATGGCATGTCTTTCCTGAAACGTCTTTTCGGTGGCGGCGGTGCGAGCGAGAGCGCGGATGCCGACGCCAAGCCGGTCAAGCAGGTCGAGCACAAGGGCTTCGTGGTCAGCGCGACGCCCTATAAGGCAGAGGGCCAGTACCAGACCTGCGGCGTCATCACCAAGACGGTCGACGGCGAGGCGAAGGAGCACCGTTTCATCCGCGCAGACCGCTTCGCCGGCCTGGACGACGCCGCCGACATCGCCATCAAGAAGGGCATCCAGCTCATCGACGAGCAGGGCGAGCGGCTGTTCAACTGAGCCCGTTGGCCTGAACTCGCCGGTTCACGTCTTTCCCAATCCCTCGATCAGGGCAGCGATGACCTGCCGGTGGTCGTCAGCGGGAGCGCCGGCGTCCGCCGCCAGCGCCGCACGGTCGAACAGCGCGGCCAACAGCAGCGTCAGCGCATCGACCGGAAGTTTCCTGACGGCGCCCGAACGCATGGCGGCGACAAGCCCTTCGCGCAGCGTGCGGTTGCCGTGGCGGGCGTCGATCTCGTCCATTTCGGTGCGGCCGAGCACGACCGGCCCCTCGAGCAGCAGCAGGCGGGTGCGGCCGGGCGCGCGCATGGCGGCCAGATAGGCGTCCGAGCCGGCCATCAGCGCGTCGCGCGGCGCAAGCGTTTCGGGCGCGCCTGCCTCGATCTCGGCGGCGACAGCCTCCGCCTCCTTTTCAACGACGGCGCGGAACAGCGCCTGCTTGTCGGGAAAGTGGTGGTAAAGCGCGCCGCGCGTGACGCCCGCCGCAGCGACGATCTCGGGCGTGCCGGTCTCCGCATAGGATTTCTCAATGAACAGCAGGCGTGCCGCCGCGATCAGGTCGGCACGAGTGCTTTCGGTGCGCTCGCGGTTGGAGCGTCGCGGTTTCTCATCTTGCATACATGCAGCCTGTATGTTAATTCGTGTTTACATGCAGACTGTATGTTTTTTGATGAAAGATGGAAAGCCATGAAAACAACCAGCTATTATCCGGTGCTGATGACCGGCGACGTCACTGCCACGATGCGCTTCTACGTCGAGCATTTCCGCTTCAAGCCGCTGTTCGAGAGCGACTGGTACGTCCATCTCCAGTCGAGTGAGGACAAGCGGGTCAATCTCGGTATCGTCCAGGGCGACCACGAGACCATTCCGGAAGCCGGCCGGGGCAGGGCGGGCGGCCTGCTGATCAATTTCGAAGTCAGGGACGTCGATGCCGTGCACGAGCGGGTGGCGGCGGCCGGGCTTCCCATCCTGCGTTCCCTGCGAGACGAACCTTTCGGCCAGCGCCATTTCATCACGCAGGACCCGAACGGCGTGCTGATCGACGTCATCAAGCCCATCCCGCCGAGCGCGGAGTTCCTTGCCCAATATGCGCCCGAAGCGGTCGGCGCATAAGAGGCGACGCAGCGTAACCGACGCGAGCCGTGTCACGGGCTTGCACGGCGGTATGGGAGCGGGCAAGGATCGCCATCGAAGATTGGAGGCCGATCATGTCGCTCAAGGGAAAGACGCTGTTCATCTCCGGCGGGTCGCGCGGCATCGGTCTGGCGATCGCGCTGCGCGCCGCGCGTGACGGCGCCAACGTCACCATCGCGGCCAAGACCGCCGAGCCGCATCCCAAGCTGCCGGGCACCATCTATACCGCCGCGGACGAGATCGAGAAGGCCGGCGGCAAGGCGCTGCCGGTGCTGTGCGACATCCGCGAGGAGGGCCAGGTCGCCGCTGCCGTCGCCGCGACGGTCGAAAAGTTCGGCGGCATCGACATCTGCGTCAACAATGCCTCGGCGATCCAGCTCACCGGCACGCTGGAAACCGACATGAAGCGCTATGACCTGATGCACCACATCAACACGCGCGGCACCTTTCTTGTCTCGAAAATGTGCATTCCCCATCTGAAGTTGGCGGAAAACCCTCACATTCTGAATCTGGCGCCGCCGCTCGACATGAAGGCCAAGTGGTTCAAGAACCATGTCGCCTACACGATGGCCAAGTTCGGCATGTCGATGTGCACGCTGGGCATGAGCGCCGAATTCGCCAGGGACGGCATCGCCGTGAACTCGCTGTGGCCGCTGACGGCCATCGACACATCCGCCGTGCGCAACCTGCTCGGCGGCGAGACGGTGGCCTCGATGAGCCGCTCGCCCGACATAATGGCCGACGCCGCCCATGCCATCTTCAACCGGCCGTCGCGCGAGGCGACCGGCAACTTCTACATCGACGAGGAAGTGCTGCGGGCCGAGGGCGTCACCGATTTTTCCCACTACGCACCGGGCGCCAAGGGGCCGCTCGCCGGCGATTTCTTCGTGCCCGACGAGGTGTTCGCACGGACCGACACGAAAGTCGGCAGCCTGCTCTGACGTCTGGACATTTTCGGGGTGGGGATAGCGAGCCTACGCCCGGCTCACCGATCCAGCGTGCCGAGAAGCCGGATAAGCTCGGCCTGCCGCGATACCGACGTCTTGTGGAAGATGACCTTCAGGCGCGTTCGCGCGGTTTCGTAGGAAATGGATTCCAGATCAGCCGCCTGGCGCAGCGTCTTTCCCCCGTTCAATTGCGCAACCAGGCGGACTTCTGCTGGCGTCAGGCCAAAACGGCTCTTCAGGAGCTGCGCAGGATCTTCTTCGACCGCCACCGTTTCGACGGATAGCAGGACATCCGCCGATGCGCCGACGAACGCTCCTCCGGTGCGCAGGGGAACAGCGCGCACGATGACGCTGTCGCGCGGGTCAGACGGGTTTTCGAGCCTTAGCGTCGCGCAGGCGTGCTCGCCGTTCCCGGCTTGCGCAATCAGCCAATGCAGCTGGTGGGGACTGCCCGCCAAGGGCACCACACGGCTATTGCGCACGCCCAGGTAGCGGCCGATCATTTCGTCAAAAGCCGGAGAGGCATGATGGAGCCTCGCCCGGCTGTCGACCCAGGCGTGGGCAACGCCGCAGCCGCTCAACGAATCGACAAGCCTGCAGGCAAGGTGCGCCTGCGCCCGCAAGGCGTAGCGCAACGAGCGGGCCGCCTCGGCGATGAAACGGCCGACCCGCTCTTCTTCCGCGCCGGCATACGCCCTTGGACCGTCCCCGCTCGATGGAGAGCGTCAGGAACGATCCTTTCGAGAACGGGATGAACGAGCCGGCATAGTGAACCGCATTGTATTTGACCGCGAATTCCTGCTCGAACGGGTCCTTTGCAATTTCCTCGGCATCGAACAGGCGCCAGTCGGTCAGCAGGCTGAACTGGCCGCTGCGGGCATGCTGAAGTCCACGCACCATTCGCGGATTTCGCTCGTGCCAGTCGTCGGCGACCAGCAGCCGCACGATCTCCTCGCTGTCGCGCGAGGCGAAGGGCCTGACTTCGTCGGGCGAAACGAGATAGGCAAAGACGTGATCGGCCGCGAACTCGTTCGCAACCATGCGCAGGACATCGGGCCACGCCGCCGTATCCAGTACGGCATCCAGCAGCCGCTCGACCAGCGGATGCTCCATTGTCTCCCCCCAAACCGTCTACATCGTAACTGCCTTCCGATCCCGTTCGCAAGGGCCCGCTCGCAAGGGCAACGGGCGGGCGAGGGAGCTTCAGAACAGCTTGCGCAAATTCACGTAGCCGCCGAGCTGGTCGTATTTATAGATTTCGACGTTGCTGGAGCGCCATTCGTAGAAGGCGCTGATTTCGGGACGAATGCCGTTCCATTCGAGCTGTCCGCTCGAGACGGTCACCTCCGGCCTGATCGTGGTATCCTTGCGATGGTTGCCCCAGAACGGGCTGTATTCGACGAACCACGTTTGCTTCCAGCTCACCTGCGGCGTGACGTCCACATCGGCGATGTCGAGATTGAAGCCGAAATCGACCCTGGTCGAGACATAGTCGTAGAAGTCGTTCCGGCTGTCGAGCATCTCCGCCGACAGGCGCCCGAACACGGTGGCGTTCGGCTGGAAGGTCCAGTCGCCAAAGACATAGCCGCGATAGAACGGCCCGGAAACATCCGCTTCCTGCGAGACCCTGTAGCCGACCTGGCCGCCCAGGCCGACACCGGCGGTGTCGGAAAGCCGGAACCGCTTCCAGGATTCGATCGAGGGCAGCACATAGGAGCCGTGGTTGGCGATCTCGGTGTCGACGCTGACCTGGGCGAAAAGGCCGGGAACGGCGGCTACGCGCCTGCCGGCCGCGATCTGGAACCGGCCCCTGCGTAGGTCATCCTCCTCGAAGAGCCGGGCCGACGCGTTGAACTTCGTCAGATAACCGTTCTGCCAGAGCTTTTCCGCTGAAAACCAGGGTTCGATGCCGTAGGCGGTCTCTTTCCGCGCGGGCGGCTGATACTCCAGGGGCACGCCGTTGAAATAGATCGTGCCGCCCTCGCTGACCTGGGAGGGGTTGCTGTCCGTGATGATCCTGGCACCGTAGCGGACTCGCAGCACGCGCAGTTCCGCCTCCTCGATGAGCGGCAGGATATTGCGCCGTACGGTCTGCGGGGTGCCCGCCTCGAGATAGACCTGCCGGAACAGCGTGAGCGCCCCGGCGCTGTCGCCGGTGCGCAGCAGCAGCAGTCCGAGTTCGAGCCTTATGCGCGGCGCCCCCGTTTCGCTCGCCAAGGCCCGAAGACGCTGGATCGCGACGTCCGGACGGCCTTCGCGGGCTTCGATCATCGCCTGCCTGAAGCCGGCTTCGATCTCGGCCGGCGTGGCGGCGACCGCATTCGTCGCCACGCCTGCAAGCAACAGTCCGGCAAGCACCCCGATGCGGGTCATGGTTACTTGACGGCACCGTATGCGCCGGCCATCGCCCCGTTGGCGCCCCTCAGTTCAAAGGTGCCGCCGACCTCTTCCGCACCCGGTCCGTAGAAGCGGCCGTCCGCCGTGCCGGTCATCGAGTTGTCGGCCGTCGTGACGTTGCCGGACAGGCCGCCCGCTGCGATGGCGAGGTTGCCGGACATGTCGAGGTTGGCGTCCGGGCCGCCGTTCTGAAGCGTGGTGTTGGTGGTCGAGAACTGGGCGGTCTTGGCTCCGAAATCGACGTCGAGCGCAGTGTCCGCCGTCATCACGTCAGGACCTGCCGCATTGGCATAGATGCCGCCGGCCGTTCCCTTGAACTTCGCGGTTGAACTGGAGGGAATGTCCGCCGCAGCCGTTTCGGCTCCCATGCTGAAGGCTCCGACTTTGCCGCCACTGGCGCCTTCCGTCATCCAGGCACCGTAGGTCTGGTAGGAAAAGCCGTTTGCATCCGGATCGGCGAAGCCGATGGCGGCGCTGCCGTCCTTGGCCTCGCCGATGACCAGCTTGCCGTTTCCGGCATAGGCTAGGTCGGCGTTGCTCCCGTTCCATGTCTTGGACGTGGTGCCCGTCTTCAGGCTGACCGAGGCGATATCGCCGTCGGCATCCGTTTCCACGTCCGCCTGCACCGCCGACGAAGCGCCGAACGGCGCCAGTGCGAAGCCCTGCTGGTCTACGGTGTAGGCCGCTTCACGGCCGTTGCCCTTGATGGTCGTGGTCTTGCCTGCCTGTATGGGAAACTTGGTGAAGCCCAGCGCGCCGCCCGGACCGCCAGGCCCTCCAGGTCCGCCCGAGCCACCGCCGCAGCCGGCCAGGGCCAGCGGCGCTGCAACACAGACCAACAACTTGCTTGTTTTGAAAGGATTCACGCCCCTGCTCCTGCTTTTGTCGCCTTTCAGAAATTCGATAAAGCGTCGCAGGTCGATAATCGACAACTCCCATTTGGGGAGGGCTCGGAAGTGGCCCGGCCGGCGAGGGGGACCGGCCGGGCCGTGTCCCGCGGGGTGCGGGACGGGGCAGGGAACCCCACCCCTAGAATCTAAGGCGGACGGCCCGCGTTTCAATGGTGGACTGAAGCGCGGGCCGTGAACGCTACTTGGCCGAGGCCACCGGCGCCACCAGCGGCGTGATGCGGCGGATGGCGACGCGTCGGTTCTCCCGCTCGGCGCCTTCGGTGTTCACCTTCAGGTAGCGCTCGCCGTAGCCCTGGGTGGTCAGGTTCTCCGCCGGGATGTCGAAGACGCTGGTCAGCGCCTCGGCAACCGCCTGCGCGCGCTCGTCCGACAGAACGAGGTTGGACTCGTCCGAGCCAACGGCGTCCGTGTGGCCTTCGATCAGGAAGGTCTCGGCCGGATTCTGCTTCAGGATCTTGTTGATGGCATCACCAAGCGCCTGAAGGTGGTTCACCTGATCCTCGCCGATCTCGGCCGAACCCGTGTCGAAGGTGATCGTGTCGAGGTCGACGCGGCGCACCTTGTCGCGGATGCGGGCCGAATGCACCACCTCGTCGATCGAGTAGATGCGCTCCACCGGTTCGACGGGCGGTGCGTCGAGATAGGTGTAGTAGTCATCCGGCTCCGCATACTGGGCATCCAGGATGTACTGGTCGGCCGGAATGTCGAGCCTAAGCGGGGGCAGGTCGGCGCCGGCGTCGTAGTAGCCGCCCCTCAGGCGATCATAATCGGACTCAGGCACGTAGTAGAGCACGACCTCGCGATCGTCCCGCGTGATCCGCGAGCGGCGCACGATATCGCCGTAGGAGTTGCGGATGGTGACGACGCGCGTGCCGTCGTCCTTGACGATGGTGTAGCGGCTGAAATCGTCCGGCAGTTCCTCGACATAGGAATCGCGGGCGTTGCGCTCCAGCCGCACGTTCACGTCGCGGTTGTCGACATAGATGTTGTCGCCTTCCTTGATGATGATGCGGTTGTTGACCTCCTTGACGACCTGGCCGTCGTTGCGGCTGCGCTGTTCCTCGCGCCGCTTGCGCCATTGTTGCTGCCACTCGTCGCGGTCGACGCGCTTGCCTTCCACGGCCTCGACCGATTCGATCCTGTCGATCTTGCCGATCTCGGTCTGCGCGGCCGAATCCGAGTCCGGCACCGCTTCGGGCTTGCCTTCCGCCTGGCCGGTCGCCGGCTGTTCGGCCTGTTCCTGGCCGGCCTGCGGCGCTTCGCCGGCGGGCTTGCCGTTGGCGCCGGCCTGTCCTTCCGCGCTGCCGGCGCCCTTGGCGCTGTCGGGCAGCGGGGCGGCGTTCTCGGGCTGCGGCCTGGCTTCGGCCTTGCCTTCCGGCATGGCCTGCTCGCGGGTGTTGGTGGGAAGCTCCGGCTCGGTCGTCGGCTTTGCCTCGCCTCCGGCCTTCTGGTCGGTCGCGGGCTGCTCTGGCTGGGCCTGATCGGCAGGCTGGCCTTCCTCGGCGGGCTTGGCGTTTTCGGCCGGCTGTTCTTCGGCCGGAGCGGTCTCGCCACCGCCCTGCTTCTTCTTTTTCAGGTAGTCGCGCAGCTTGTCCTTTTTGGAACCGGTTTCGGCCCCCTGGTCTGCCGGCTGCTCCCCCTGCGCCGGCGGCTGCGCGGCCTCGGCGGGTTTCTGTTCGGGCTGGGCCTCGGCCGGTTTCTCTTGCGGTGTCGGCGCCGCTTCCTCGGCCGGCTTGGTCTGCTCGGCAGGCGCTTCCTCGCCGCTCTGCTTCTTCTTCAGGTAGTTGCGCAGCTTGTCCTTTTTGGAACCGGTTTCGGCTCCCTGGTCCGCCGGCTGCTCGGCGCCTGATGGCGCGGCCTCGGCGGGAGCCTGTTCGGCCGGGGCCGCCTCCTGCGCGGGGGCGGCATTGTCCTGCTGTTCCTGGCTCTTGCGCTTCTTGCGCGGCTTCTGCTCGGGTTCGGCGGGGGCCGCCTGCTCGGCGGGAGCCTGTTCGGCGGGTGCCGCTTCCTGCGCGGGCGCGGCGTTGTCCTGCTGTTCCTGGCTCTTGCGCTTCCTGCGCGGCTTCTGCTCAGGTTCGGCGGGAGCCGCCTGCTCTGCGGGTGGCTGTTCAGCTGGCGCTGCCTGCTCGGCGGGAGCCTGTTCGGCCGGTGGCGCCTGCTCGGCGGGTGCGGCGTTCTCCTGTTGCTCTTGGCTTTTGCGCTTCTTGCGCGGCTTTTCTTCCGGCTGGGCCGCGTCCGGCGAGGCCTCCTCGGCAGCAGGCGCGCAGGTTTCGCCCTCGGGGCAGTCGGCCTGGACCCTGAGCAGCGGCAGGCTTCCCGCCGTTTCCGATACGGGGCTGGCGACGCGGTCGAGCGGCAGGGCGCTCAGCGGCGCGGACGCCATCAACAGGGCAATCGCGCTGCCGGCCAGGATTTGTGATTGGCGTTTCATCCGAAATCTCCTCTCGCACGCCCCTTCGCCGCCCAAACCGCTGAGAACCGCATTTGGTTCCGACGCGCCGGCCACCGAATGGCAACCGCACAAGGCGAGCGAAGGGCGATTTGGTGGTCATACCGGGGCGGGCGGGGTCGGTGGCTTGATTTCGCCATGCGTCGGGCGCACATCCCCCTGATGACTGAGCCGTTCTGGAAAACCAAATCACTGGAGGCAATGAGCCCTGCCGAATGGGAATCGCTGTGCGACGGCTGCGGCAAGTGCTGCCTGTCCAAGCTCGAGGACGAGGATACCGGCGAGATCTACTGGACGAGCGTGGCCTGCCGCCTGTTCGACGCCGGCACCTGCCGCTGCGGCGACTATCCCAACCGGCTGCAGCGCGTTCCCGATTGCGTCGGCCTGACCCCGCAGAACGTGCGCACGCTTCGCTGGCTGCCGGCGACCTGTGCCTACCGCCTCGTCGCCGAAGGACGCGATCTGTTCTGGTGGCACCCGCTGGTTTCGGGCAGCGCCGAGACGGTGCATGAGGCCGGCATATCGATGCGCGGACGCGTGCGCGCCAGCGAAAGCGATCTCGCCGAGCCGGAAGATTATTTCGACTACGTGCTGGAAGAGGAGCCGTAGAAGCGTTCCGAAAGCCGGAACCGGCGTGCGGGCACGGCGTTCCCCCGCTGGCCGCGTGAACGGCAGGTGAACGGCCGATTCCCGAACCGTTCAGGGGCGTGGCCTTAGGTTTCGGGCATCGCTTCGGCGAACCGCTCGAAACGCCAACAGGAGAAGACAGATGTTCAAGACCTTCAAGACCGCGGCCCTTTCGGCTCTCATCGGCCTCGGCGCGCTTGCCGCCGTTCCCGCCGTCGCCCAAGCGGACGGCATCTACCTCAATTTCGGCCATTCCGGCCCGCGCTTCGGCACCTATGACGGCGACCGCCATCAGACACGGGAGTGGCGCCGGGAGCGCGACTGGCGCCGCGGCTGCTCGCCGGAGCGTGCGCTCGACAAGGCCGAGCGCATGGGGTTGCGCCGGGCCCGCATCGTCGACATGAGCCGTCACACGATCAAGGTGGCCGGGCGCAAGTACAGCGACCGGGTCGTGGTGGTGTTCGGCCGCGAACGCGGCTGCCCGGTCGTCTATCGCTGATTCGCATTGGCGCGTAACGCGCGCCGTGTCCCCCTGAAAAAAGCCCCGGAGGATCGATCCTCCGGGGCTTTCAGCATTTTCGGGTCCGGTGCCGATTCTATTTCAGCTCGAAGGTGACGGTGACCTGCACCGTGTAGGAATTCTCGCCGGCTTGCACGGGTGCGGCAGCGCCGGCGGCGTCGAACGCCTTGGCCTGGATGGGCATCGGGGCCGGCCGGGTGTTCTGGTCGCTGATCTCGATCACGCGGCCGAGGCTGACTCCGGCCGCCTCGGCGAGCGTCCTGGCCTTGGCCATGGCGTCGGCCACGGCTTTCTTGCGCGCCTGGGTGAGGGTGGCGGCAGGGTCCTCGTTGGAGAAGGTGATGTTGCCGCCCTGGTTGACGCCGAGGGTGACGGCCTTGTCGAGGATTTCGCCGGCCTTGTCGATGTCGCGCAGGCGCACCGACAGCGTGTTGGTGACCTGGTAGGCGACCAGTTCGGCTTCCTGGCCGCCGTCCTTGTTGTTGGTGTAGTTGTAGCGCGGGCTGATCTGGATGCCCGCCGTCTGCAGGTCGCGCTCGGCGATGCCGAACGCCTTCATCGCCGCGATCACCGCCGCCATGGCGTCGTTGTTGGCGTCCATGGCCTCACGGGCGGTTTTCGCCTCGCGCATGACCGACAGCGAGATCAGCGCCATGTCGGGCGCCACGGTGGCCTCGCCTTCGCCCGAAACGGTGATGTGCGGCGGCGGCACCGGCTCGGCCGCCCTGGCGGCGGCGGGCAAAGCGAGCGCGGCTGCGAGCGCCAGCGGCAGGAACTGTTTCGGCATCTGTATCTCCATCATGCGAATGCTTGCCCACGCCCACTATGGACGCACTGTGGCGCGATTAAGGGCTGGGGCGCGGCGACAGCAACGGATGGTTGCTGAAAGCCTTGTGCGGGAAGACGAAAAACTCTAAGGCAGCCGCGTGGGGCCTGTAGCTCAATGGTTAGAGCCGGCGGCTCATAACCGCTTGGTTGGGGGTTCGAGTCCCTCCAGGCCCACCAATCCTCATTGTTCTTGAGACGACAAATCAGCGCTGACGCTTGCCACAATCTCGACTGACGCAGCTTTGGCAGAATTTAACGATAAGCCCTTGTGATAATTGAGAACATAAAAATTTTCTCTGGCGTTGAATCCGCGTCTGCCCCGAAAAAGCCATAGAATTGCCGCTGTCGCACTCGCTGATTCACAACTCATCTTGATTCATTCACAACTCACGCTGATTCCCGAGCGAAACCCTTCTGTCGGCGGACAGAATCAGGGTTCTTAACGAGAATGGGCCAGCTGGGAGTCTCGGCTTAGGCGCGAAGTCGACTAGACTGAACCGCCGAAGGACTGATCGAATGCTGGTTACTGCATGACATTCCGCCTCACTAAGTTCGCGCCGGCGATGCAGCAGATCCGTGTCGGCGACTTAGTCCGCGGAAATCTGGAATCCGATCTTCTTGACGACATTCTTGCCGACCCGCATCGCCGGGCCTTGCGATTTGGTCTCCGGAAGGAACTCGACTCCGAACTCCTCCAGGGCTTGCTGCACCCTTAGGCTGATTTCCAGGCCGACAGGTTCGCGCGCTTCTATCCGCACGATCGATCGCTTGCTCACCCTGGCCTTTTCGGCGAGTTGCGCCGGGGTGATGTCTAGGAGGGCGCGTGCGGCGCGCAGAAAGTCGTAGGATGCCTGCATGGGAACGTTCTAGCCGGAGCGAAAAGGGAACACCAGCCTTCAGGTCATCAGGCGTCGCGACGCCTGTTATGACCTGTGGACGCCTGTTGTCCGACGCCGTATGCCTGTCCTGCTGATTCCAGCGAATCGCAAGGATCCAATTGCAACGGATCCTTGGCCGGACAAACGGAGGCTTGCTGATGCTGTTGTTCAACCAGCACTCGGAACCCGATACCGATTTCGAACGCGACTTCTTGAGGTTCTCCTCGCTGGTCGCCGATATGGACCATATTCGTCATGGCGTGCCGCCAGTGACAATGGCCGGTGACGATGCTCCGCTTCTCGACCGCTGGCTTCTCGGGAATTTGTTGACACCGGCTTTGGTGGGACTATCGACGGGCCATCCGGCTCTTCCAGGGACCAATCGCCCGATCGCCACATCTCAGGTCTTGTTGATGTCGGCCGACATGAGTTGGGCGCGGACTCTGTCCCGTTGGTACCGGCTTGGCCGCCCGGCCGAGCGGTCCGGCCTGGACGCCTGAGCGGTTGGGGCGATGGCGATGTCCGACAAGAATTCACGCGGCAGTCGGGACCGTCACTTCGAGCGCCGTTTGAAAGCGGCGCAGGCGGGGCTGCACCTGCCGACGGAGATCGAACTGCTGCGGGGCATGCCGTTCCTGTTCGAGGACGTGGCGAGCGACATAAGGGAGTTCGCCGAGCGCCTGTCGCGGAGGTTGAAGCACAAGCCAAAGTTCGAAATCGCTCCCCTGGTCGCAACCCTGGACGATCTCGCCGTCGACCAGAGCGACGAGGCGCTGCGCTGTGTCGAAGCCGCCCTGGAAGCCGCAGGCGGCTTCAACACGATGTCTGCCTTCAATGCCCGACTTCGCATCAAATTCTATCTGGCCTCGCTCGGCGATCCGGACGCGGCCGCTGCCATTGCCAGCAGGACGGCATCCGTTGCGCTCGACGACGTTCGTGACTCCTGCGACTTCAGCCTTTTGCCACGGGCACTCGCCTGGTCCGTCGTGGCCAACGACTATGGCCACATGCGCAACAATGGGATTGTCAGGCTTCCTCGAGGCCGGGTGAGCGGCGACTTGCGCTTCCATGCGCGGGAGTTCGAAGCGGCGATCCGGCAAACGGAACCGGAAACGAAAAAACAGCAGGCAGACGAAGCTCCTTCTACCTATACGGCTGATGATGTCGCGAGGGTTCCCGCGACGGAACCTCCTCCGGTCGCCAAGCCGAAGGGAACTGTCATCATCTTCACTTCGATCGGCAACGACAGCACGTCCGAAGGCAAGCGCGTCGTCAAGGAGTTCGAGAAGCTTCTCAATATCGCCTTGCCGCTGCCGCCTGTTTCCGATCTCGCCCGCGTGCGGGAGCGGCTGGTCGAAGAATTCCCATACGCCGTCGCCGTCATCGACGAGTTGCTGAACCGCCTCGTCGGCCGGGACTATGTCCAGATCCGGCCGACGGTCCTGGTCGGCACGCCGGGATGCGGCAAGACAAGGCTGGCGCGGCGGCTGTGCGAAGAACTCGCCGTTCCCTTCGAACTGGTATCGTGCGGCGGATTGAACGACAGTTCGATCGGCGGAACCGCCCGGCGCTGGTCATCGGGAGAACCGAGCATCTCGGTGCTGTCGATCCGCCGCCATCGTTGCGCCGGTCCCGTCATTATCCGGGACGAGATCGAAAAGGTCGGCACCTCCCGGCACAACGGCAATGTCCACGACGTGCTGGTCGGCCTGTTCGAACAGGAGACCTCGCAACGCTGGTTCGATCCTTATGTCGAATCCCCCTGTGATCTGTCCCACGTTTCCTGGCTGATGACGGGGAACACGCTGGACACTGTTCCTTCGGTGCTGCTGGACCGCTGCCGGGTCATTGCTTTCCCGGAACCGGGGGCGGAACGGCTCGATATTCTGGCGCCTCGTCTTGTCGAGCGGATCTATGTCGATGCCGGGCATGATCCGCGCTGGGCGACGCCGCTCGAGCAGTTTGAACTGACGGCACTCGCCGATCATTGGCGTGGCGGTTCCATTCGCAGGCTCCAGCACCTCGTGGAAACACTGGTCGAGGCGCGCGAGCGGCATAGGGTGAGGCAATGAGTGTGCGGCCGCCTTCAGTTCGATCGAAACGACCACGACATCGAGCTCCCAGCAGGAGCCGTCCATGAAGCGCAGGAAGAAGCGGAGCCGACATGTTCGGCCGGCGCCCCCACATCGGAAAGAAGCAGCATGAACGAGCGGCTCGCACGTCATCTCCTCAAGCGACTGAGCCGCAAGGCGATGGCTCTCGCCCTTGCGGATGCCGTCGAAGCGGGAATCCTTTGCCAGGTGGATGTCGAAAGCCACGGCCGGGTGCTCTCCGTTTATCGCCGCCATCCGGAAGCTGCCGGTGCGATGTCGCCGTCTCAAGCTGTCGCCATGCTATCGCGTCACCGCCGCAGGCTTCCCGACGAAACGACGCATCCAATCCTCGGGTCGGACGAGTTCGCCTTCGATACGGATAGAGAAAGGGACGCAACACCTACAGCAGAATCTTCGAAGGCGATCCCTGGCGAGTTCCCGTCTTCTGCACTGGCACGACGCTTCGACCTCGCCTTGGTGAAGGCGATACGTGAAGCCGCGGAACCGCCGTCCGCTGCCGACGTCGCCGCCATGCTTCTTCTCGCGCAGGCCGTTCCGGACAATGGGACGGCACTTGCCCATGTCCTACGGGCGCTCAGGCTGCGGCGGCCGATCGTGACCGTTCTCGGCGAGACCAAAGGATTCGAGCGGACTTTCCTCGAACTCCTCAAGCGCGGCCTCATCCTTCCCGGGGCCGTCGAGCGCTCGAACGGCTATGAGGCACGCTACGATACCCTGCGCTTCGAGCGTGTCACCGCCGCTCGCCGACGCATCGTCACCTTCGCCGGAAGCGACCGCGGCGACGAAGACGACGAAGGGCAATACGGCATCGCCGCCCAGAGCACCTATCCAATCCTTGCCGTCGCCGAGAATCAGGAGCGGCTCTCCCCGAAGCTTGTCCAGGCGGCGCAACTCAGTCTTGCTTGCGGAACGCTAAATGCGGAAATCGTTCGCCGCATCATCGAGACGGTGCTTGGCGCGCCGCCCTCGGCGGGCAGGCTCGACGGCATCGACTTCGGGCGGCTCAGCCTCGGCGACATCGCGATCGCCGTCCGTCCCGGTGTCGCCCCCGACACGGCGGCAAACAGCCTGCGCAGGATAGCCGAGGCAAGCGAATCCGGCGAGGGTCCTGGGGATGGTCCGGGCAGACCGTCCGGGAAGGCGAAGGCTCGGTCCTCCGATTCTTGGCCGACGCGCCGCAACGCCGATCCCGGCTTCGGAACCGACATCATCCAGCCTGAAACGCCTTCCGAAGCCCGCGCCGGACATCCTGCGCCGACGATCGAAACTTTGTCCGGCTATGGCGAGGCCAAGGAATGGGCCCTGCAGATCCGGGATGAACTGCCGCTCTGGCGCGCCGGCGACCTTGCCTGGACCGACATGAGCACGAAGGTGCTCCTGTCCGGTCCGCCAGGCGTCGGCAAGACGCATTTTGCCCGTGCGCTTTGCCATACTTTGCAAGTCCCCTTGCTTGCGACATCGGTGGCGCGCTGGCTCGAGCCGTCCAATCTCGGCGACGTGCTGAAGCGCATGAAGCGGACGTTCGCCGAGGCAGAGGCGCAAAAACCCTGCATTCTGTTCGTCGACGAGTTCGACGGCATCGGCCGTCGCGTCGATCTTTCCAGGGATTATGCCGACTACTGGAACTCGGTGGTCAACTGCTGCCTGGAACTGCTGGACGGGGCGGCCCGCACAAGCGGTGTCATCGTGGTCTGTGCCACCAACAACCCATCCGTCATCGATGCGGCATTGCTGCGCTCCGGCAGAATCGACAGGCAGATCGAGATACTCTTGCCCGATGCCGAGGCACGGCTGGCGATCCTGCGCCACCATCTCGGCAGGGACATCGAGACGGTCACGGCCAGCGTCTCAAAGGCCGTCCTGGTCGAGAACGACCTTCGGAAAGTCCTGGAGGAAGGATTCGAGATGATGTCGGACAAACCCTACGCCACGCTGGTGCAGGCCGCCATTCCAATCCGAACTGAGGCTTCTCGGCCATGACGATCGTGCAATCTGCGAAATCGTCAGGACAGACATTGGCTTCCACCGCCCTGAAGTCGCTTGCCCGCAGAGCGCAAGGCATGACGGGCGCCGACATCGAGCGATGGGTCCGGGAGGCAAGACAGAAGGCACGACGCGACCGTCATGCGCTGTCCTATGCCGATCTCGAAACCCAGCTTGTCGGGACAAGACCGTCGCGCTCGATGGCGCTGCGATCGCGCATCGCCACGCACGAAGCGGGACACGCCGTCGCCCGCATGCTGGTCGGCTTCGGCCCCATCGCCGAAATCACCGTCGATGCCAAAGCCGGCGGCGGTTTTGTCGACGGGAGCATCGGCACGCATGACGAGATGACGGAAGCCAGGCTGACGGCCGTGCTGATCGGCGTGCTTGCCGGCCGCGCCGCAGAAGAGGTCATGCTGGAAACGGTGACGGTCAACGCCGGCGGCGCCGACCACAGCGATCTTGCGCTCGCCACCCGGTTGGCGCTCGACATGGAAACCATCCTTGGCATCGGCGGCAAGTGGCCCCTCGTTCACCGCAAGCCGAGTGATACACCCGAAATGCTTGCCGCCGATCCGGAACTCGCCGCCCGCATCAACGAGCGGCTCGAGCGAGCTTACCAGGCCGCCTGCACCATCGTGCGCGAACAAACCGATGCCATCGACTTCCTGGCCGAGCAGCTGTTCGAGGCTGGAACGCTGGACGGACCGGAACTCGATGCCGTCCTGGCCGAGACCCGAAAACGCATCCGTGAGCGGCCCGGCTGAGCCGGAAACGCGCTCGACAAGTACTCAGTCCTTCAGCAGGGGTGCGAATCCCGGATGGACGAGCGCGTCCATACGCCATCCAAAGGATTCCATCTTATGAAACTCTGGCTGTTCTCCGACCTACATCTCGAAGTCGCCGACCTGCACCAGCCGCTCGCGATTCCAGATGCCGACGTCTGTGTCGTCGCCGGCGATCTCTGTCGCGCGCCGGCCAACGGCGTCTATTGGCTTGCCGAGAACATCGCCCATGCGATGCCTTGCGTCTACGTTGCCGGCAATCACGAATTCTACAAGGGCGGGATCCGCGAAGGTCTCGAAGATGGCAGGGCAGCGGCCGCACGCTTCCCCGCCGTTCACTTCCTCGAAAACCAGTCGGTCGTCATCGACGGCGTCCGTTTCCTCGGCGCGACGCTATGGACTGACTACCGGATCGAAGGCTCCCCGGAGCTGGCGATGCGTTACGCCCGCGAGCGCATGAACGACTATCGCCAGATCGCTGCCCAAAGGAATCCCTGGCAGCGCTTCGTCCCGCAGACCGCCTACCGGATGCACCAGGAGACGCGGCGCTTCATCGAAACCGCCCTGAAATCCGATCCCATCCCCACCGTCGTCGTCACCCATCACCTGCCGCATGCGCGTTCCGTTCCGGCAAGGTTCAAGGGTGATTTGCTGAATGCCGCCTATGCGTCGGACCTGTCGCAGATAATTGAACAGCAGCAACCGGCGCTATGGATTCATGGGCACACGCACGACAGCTGCGATTACTATGTCGGCGCCACGCGGGTTGTGTGCAATCCGAGAGGGTATGAGGATGAAAACGCGTTGTTCGATCCGGGGCTGGTGGTAGCCGTGAATGATCACGCAATCTAGCAGTCGCTGAACGGCTGCTTCGCGCCCCCGTTTCGGTCATTCAGGCGGCTAGGAAACATCCCCGAAATCAGCCGATCGAAGCGGCACTTCGATGTTCCCCCATAGGCAATGGGTGTGGCTCTGCCGTAACGATGCGCTGCACCCACTCGTCGACCTTGAACGTGTTCGAGGAGTCCTTAAAGCGAGATGATCGACCAAGAACGAGAACACCCCGTGTGATTCAATGCGTCTCGAATGCGCCAGCTTGATCAGGGATCTCGTTCGCGGATTTCCATCAGGGCCAGCGGAAACTGCTCCGCACAAAGCAGGCCGGACATATGAAAGCGACCGATCAGAAGTTCACCAAAAGCCAATGCCAATCGGGGGTGTCCACATATGAATCACAATCGCGCCACAGACGGAATCCCGAACCTCAACAGACCTTAGGAGACTACGCCCTTCTCTCTATCCGCCGCGCATTTCGGCGATGACCTCGTCGGTAGACCGGGTGCGGCAATAGTGGCCCCGCATGGATTCGATCGAGGTTCTGTGGTTCTCGTCCGTTTCGGCCGCACAACAGTCTTCCACCTGCGTGACCAGGAAACCGCGGTCGGCTGCATCGCGGATGGCGGATTCCACGCATTGATCGGTCACGACGCCATATACGACGAGATATTCTACTCCGAGATTGCGCAGCACATACTCGATGTTTGTGCAATTGAAGATGCCCGATGCGGTCTTGGGGATGACGATTTCGTCGCCACGCGGGCCGACCTCGTCGATGACCTTGGCCTCCCACGATCCCTTGGGAACGTTCAGACCCGAGATCTTGTGATCCAGGCTGCGGTCGCGTCCGTCCTGCGTCAGGCTTTCGATGACCGTGAAGATGATTTCGATCCCCGCCTGCCGGGCAGCCGCCTGGAGACGTATCTGGTTGGGAATGACGACATTGGCGATGCGCTCGTAGAAGGCGCGCTTGTCGGCGTGTTTCGATCCCGGCGTACGGGCGGAAGCCAGGAGTTCAGCGTTGAACTCGCCGTTTTGCATGTCGATGTTCAAGAGCGCGGTGCGAGCGGGAACGAACCCGCGCTCGCGGTAGGCACCATTCGGTGCGAAGATGTCCGATGGGGCGGGCAAGGCAGGCTCCTTGGTCAGAGAAACTGGATATGGATTGTAATAGAGATTACGGATGTTGGAAGATGCCTCGACAATGTTCCGGAATTATCCTGCATGAAACGAACCGAAGGCCGTATGACCGAAGCTGAGAGGGCCACCCGGAAACGACCCGGCGCCCCTGCCGGCACGGCGACGCTGGCTGACCGCATCGCGGCCAGCCTGCCTTCGCTCAGCGCCGCCGAGCGCCGTGCCGCGCGCGCCTTGCTCGCGCGCTATCCGACCACCGGCATGGAAACGGTGGCGCTGTTTGCCGAACGCGCAAAGGTGAGCGCACCGACGATCCTGAGGTTCGTCGCAAAGCTCGGTTTCGCCGGATATCCGGATTTTCGCCGCGCCCTGCGCGTGGAGATGGAGGCGCAGACCGAATACCCGCTGACCAGGCGCCAGGCTGTTGGCACCTTCGACGCAAGCCGACCGGCGGCGTTCAGCGCGCTGGCGCAAGGGCTTGTCGAAGCCGTGCAGAACTCCCTGGCCATGGCGGGCGAAGCCGATATCGACCGGCTGACCGATATGCTCATAGACGAGCGGCGGCAGGTTTTCCTGTTCGGCGGGGATTTCACCGAGCCCGCGGCGCGTCATCTGGAATTCCACCTGCGCAAGATGCGCGGCCGGGTCAGGCTGTTTTCACAGGCGCTGCCGCGCCGCGCCGACGAACTCGCCGAACTTCGTCGGCGCGATGTCGTCATTCTCTTCGATATCCGCCGCTACCAGTCGGACACGACCCGCACGGCGGAAGTCGCCAAGCAGCAGGGTGCCACCGTGGTGCTTTTCACGGATCAGTGGATGTCGGACGCGGCCCAGGTGGCGGATATCGTCCTGCGCGCCCGCGTCGACGTGCCCTCGCCATGGGACAGCCTGATCGGGCTGATCGGCATCGTCGAATTGGTCGCGCTGTCGGTGGATGCCCGCAAGTGGCCGGTAGCCCAGGCTCGCTACGAAACGATCGAAAGCGTGCGCGCCAAGCTGCTGCGCTGAGGGTCTGCGCCGGCTCTGCGCGAGCGGGCCGGTGTACGATCACGCTTGAAAATGCAAGGCCGCGAACCAACGGACGCCGACGAAAACAGTCGCACGCGCTCCGATGTTCCTTAAAATTACGATATTCGGCTCTTGGTGCCATCTTGTAATATTTTTATCTGTCATGTTAGCCTTCGCTGCGGTCGCAAGTTCGAGTGGGGGATGGATGACAATCGAGCGCGAGACGATCATTACCGTCTGCTGCAGCGACATTGCCGGCCAGGTGCGCGGCAAGGGCTTTCCCGCGAGCGATCTGGACAACCGCCGCCGTTTCGGCGTCGGCTGGACCCCCACCAACATCATGATCAACTGCTTCGGCCGAATCCCGGCCACGCCGTTCGGTGCCGAAGGGGACCTGATGCTCGTGCCGTCCCCGGATGGTGACATCACGCTGGACTATGGCGATGGGGGGGCGGTGGAGCGCATCGTGCTCGGCGACATCCTTTCCATGTCCGGCCAGCCCTGGGATTGCTGCCTGCGCAGCCTGCTCAAGCGGGCGCTCAGGACATTGAAGGAAGAGACCGGGCTCGGTCTGCTGGCGAGCTTCGAACATGAATTCTGGCTGGACGGCGGCGAGGAGCGGCCCGGCGACTCCTACGCTGCCAGCACACTGCGCGGCATCGAGCCTTTCATCGGCGACTTCGTCGGGGCACTGCGCGCCAATGCGATCCCGCCTGACACCTTCCTGCCGGAATTCGGACCGCGTCAGTACGAGATCACGGTCGATCCCGCCGAAGGGCTTTTTGCGGCGGATCAGGCCGTAAAGCTGCGCGAGATCGGCCGATCTGTGGCGCGACGGCACGGCTATCATCTCAGCTTCTCGCCGGTGGTGACGCGCGGCATCGTCGGCAACGGCGTCCATATCCATTTCAGCCTGATCGATGCTGCGGGAAAGCCAGTGGCCTACGATCCCACCAAGCCCGGCGGGCTCAGCGCAGTCGGCGCTTCCTTCGCGGCCGGCATCCTGCGCCACGCTCGCGCGCTATGCGCCGTGACGGCGCCCAGCGTCATTTCCTACGAGCGCCTGAAACCGCATTCCTGGTCGGCCTACTATGCCAATCTCGCGGATCGCGACCGCGAGGCCCTGCTGCGCATCTGCCCCTATCCGGAAGTGGAGGGCGTGGACGTCGCCAAGCGCTACAATTTGGAGTTTCGCGGGGCGGATGCAACGGCCAGCCCCTATCTGCAACTGGCGATGCTGGTGTTCGCCGGGCTTGCCGGCATTCGCGACAGCCTTCCCGCACCCTTCATTTCCAGCGGCGATCCCGGCACCCTAAGCGACGACGAACGCGCCCAGCGCGGTATCGCGGACCTGCCGCGCAGCCTCGGAGAAGCGCTCGATGCGCTGGAAGCTGATGCGGACGCGATGGCGTGGCTCGGGCCGACGCTCGCGAAAGCCTACCTGATGCACAAGCGCGGTGAAATGACGATGGCGGCCGACAAGGACATCGACGAGCTGTGCCGCATCTACGCCGGGGCCTATTGACCATGGCCGAGAGCCTCGCACAATCATCGCCAACGCTTCTGGGGCCGACCGATCCGGCTCCGGTCGGGTTGCGAAATATCCTCGGAGGCTCGCCGTTTTTCCTGATCTGCGACCATGCCGGCAACGCCGTTCCCGCCGCGCTCCACGATCTCGGACTGAATGGCGACGAGCTTGGCCGGCACATTGGCATCGACATCGGCATTCTCGGCGTGTCGGAGCGGCTCTCCGACCTGCTCGCAGCACCTTTGGTGTTCCAGCGCTATTCGCGCCTGGTGGTGGAGTGCAATAGACGGCCAACGGCGTCGGATTTCGTCGCCGCCGTCTCCGACGGCACGCCGGTTCCGGGCAACGCCGGCATTTCGGCAGAGGAGCGCGCGCGCCGCGCCAGCGAAATTTCCGAGCCCTATCATCACGAGATCGTTTCCCGTCTCGATGAAAGGCAGGGGGCGGGGCGCCCCACCATTCTGGTGTCGATGCATTCGTTCACGCCTTCTCTGCGGGCGCGCCCGTCGCTGCGGCCGTGGCACGTCGGTCTGTGCTATGACGCCGACCGGCGCTTCACCATGCCGGTGCTGGATGCGCTCGACAGGGAGCCCGGCTTGAATGTCGGCCGCAACGAGCCTTACGGCGTCAACATGGCGGCGGATTATTCGATCCCGGTTCATGGCGAGGAACGGGGCCAGCTTTATGTGGAATTCGAGATCCGCCAGGATCTGATCGCCTCTGCCGAAGGGCAGGTGGAGTGGGCGGATCGCATAGCCCGGGTCCTGACCGCCGCCTATGCCGCCTATGCGGGAGGTGCCGCATGAGCCGAAGCCAGCCAGCGGCCCGAAACGAAGCGATCGATCCGGCACGGACCGCGATCCTGATGATCGATACGCAGGCCGGCATCTTCCATGCGGGAGCCGAAAGCGCCCGGCCGTACTTCTTCCGGCAGGCGCGAGACGTCGCCATCCCCAATATGGCGCGCCTGATCGCCGCGGGGCGGGCGGCCGGAGCCGAGATCGTCTACACGGTCATCGAAAGCTTGACGCTGGATGGCCGCGACCGCAGCCTCGATTACAAGCAGACTGATTTTCATTTCGCGCCGGGCAGCCCGCAGACCCGCGTCATCGAGGAACTGCGTCCCGGCGAAGACGACATCGTGCTGCCGAAGACCTCGTCCAGCCTCTTCAATTCGACGATCTTCGAATATCTGCTGCGCAATATCGGATTGGATACCGTCGTCGTCACCGGCTTCCTCACCGATCAATGCGTCGACCATACCGTTCGCGACGGCGCCGACCGGGGTTTTCGCATGATCTGCCCGATAGACGCCTGCACAACGGACAGCCAGGAACGCCACGATCGGGCGCTCTCCGCCTTCAAAGGATATTGCCGGCAGGCAAGCACCGCCGATCTGGTGGCGGAAATGCAGGCCGCAGGCGACGGGGGGCGGTGATGGCGGGCGAGGCGACGACGCTACAGGTTGAAGCCGCGACGTCGCCCCTCATCTTGCGCACCCGTGGCCTGACCAAGGCTTTCCGCGGTCTCGTCGCCCTCAAGGATCACGCCATCGAACTGCGCGAGCGCGAGATCATGGGCGTGATCGGTCCCAACGGCTCGGGCAAGAGCACCTTCTTCAATCTCATCACCGGTTTTTCCAAGCCGAACGCAGGGCAGATCGAGTTCCGGGGTCGGTCCATCATCGGGCTGCGAACCGAACGGATCGTCTCGCTCGGTATTGCGCGCACCTTCCAGGGCTCGCGCCTGTTTCCTTCGCTTACGGTGGAAGACAACGTGCTGGCGGCAGCGCAGCTGCGCCACCCGGTCGGTCCGCTCGATTCGGTGCTGCGCACGGCGCGCTATCGCACGCGCGTCGACAAGGCCGAGGCGATAGCGGAGCGGCTTCTCGATCTCATGGGGCTGACGGCCCAAGCGGGCCGGCTCGCTTCCCAACTGCCATATGGCGACCAGCGACGGCTTGAGATCGCTCGCGCGTTGGCCACCGAGCCGGCGCTGCTTTTGCTGGACGAGCCGGCAGCCGGTCTGGACTCCAACGAGACAACAGCGCTGGTCGAACTGATCCGCAAGATACGCGATCTGTTCGGCGTCACGGTGGTGGTCGTCGAGCACGACATGGACCTCATCATGGCCGTATGCGAACGGATCCAGGTGCTTGCGACCGGCGAGGTGATCTGCGTCGGCACGCCCGAGCAGGTGCGCAACGACCCACGCGTCAGGGAGGCGTATCTCGGCCATGCCTGAAGCTGCGATCCCCCTGCTGCACATAGATTCGCTCGAAGTCAGGTTCGGAGCGGTGAGGGCGCTGAAGGGCGTTTCCATGGACGTCCGGCAGGGGGAGGTGGTGGCGCTGGTCGGAGCCAACGGGGCGGGCAAAAGCACGACATTGCGCACCATATCCGGATTGTCGCGGCCCCGGTCTGGGTCGATCACTTTCGCCGGCGCCTCGATCGGCGGTCGCCCGCCCCCGCAGATCGTGCGGCTCGGTATCGCCCATAGTCCCGAAGGGCGACGCCTGTTCGGGGCGCTGACGGTGGCGGAGAACCTGCGGCTCGGTGCCTGTACGCGCACGGATCGGGCGAAGATCGCGGCCGACACGGAGCGTCTGTTCGCGCTGTTCCCCATTCTGAAGCAACGCTGGCGCCAGCTTGCCGGCACGCTGTCCGGCGGCGAGCAGCAGCAACTGGCCCTTGCCAGGGCGCTCATGGCCAAGCCGCGGCTTCTGCTGCTCGACGAGCCGTCGCTCGGCGTGGCGCCGCTTCTGGTGCGCCAGATCTTCGACGCGCTCGGCGAACTCAAACGGCAGGGCGTAACGATGCTGCTGGTCGAACAGAACATCAAACTCGCGCTGGAACTGGCTGACCGGGCCTATGTCCTGCGCACCGGAAGCGTGGCGCTGTCCGGTTCCTCGGCCGAACTGCGTGACAGCGACCGCGTTGCCCAGGCCTATCTGGGGGCGGCGGAATGAGCGGGTTCGAGTACATCGTCCAGCAGATCGTCAACGCTGTCAGCCTTGGCAGCCTCTATGCGCTGGTGGCCGTCGGCCTGTCGATCGTCTTCGGCGTGTTGCGGCTGACCAATTTCGCGCATGGCGACGTCATGATGGTGGGGGCCTTCACCACGGTGCTGCTCAACGCGCTCGGCCTGCCTTTCGTACCGGCGATGGCGGCCGGCGTGGTTGGCGCCGCGTTGGCCGGCTTCCTGATCGAGCGGATCGCCTACCGGCCTGTGCGAGACGCGCCGGACGTAACGCGGCTGCTGACCAGCCTGGCGGTGACCTACATCCTGGAAAATCTCGGCATCCTGCTGTTTACCTCTTCGCCGCGCAATTTTCCGCTGCCGGCTATTCTGAACGAATCCTGGCAACTGTCAGGAGGCGCGATCACTTTCACCAACATCAACCTTCTGACGATTGCGCTCACCTTCGTCTCGCTGCTGCTGCTCGGTTGGTTCATCACCCGCACTACGACGGGCCTCGGCATGCGCGCGGCCGCCGAAGACATGCCGGCAGCCCAACTTGTCGGCCTGGACGTCAACCGGCTGATCATCGTGGCCTTCCTCGTCGCCTCCGCCTATGCCGGCATAGCGGGCGTTCTGTGGGCGGCACAGGCGGGCGTGGTGCAGCCGCAGATGGGCTTCACGCCGCTGCTCAAGGCGTTCGTGGCGGCCATCATCGGCGGCTTCGGCTCGATCGCCGGCGCCCTGCTTGGTGGCTACGTACTCGGCGCGCTGGAGATCTTCATCGTGGCCTTCCTGCCGAGCAGCGTGTCCTCCTACCGTGACGCCATCGTCTTTTCCATCCTGATCGCCTTCCTGCTGGTACGGCCCGGCGGGCTGCTCAAGCCGAACCGGGAGATCAAGCTATGAGCGGCGACTGGCGCATCCCTCTCGTACTCCTGGCGGTCTGCGTCCTGGCCGCTGCTGTCGCCTATGGCGCACCACACGTGCTGAGCGACTATTTCGTGCGCATCATCCTTCTGATCGCGCTCAACAGCATCCTCGTGTTGTCGCTTTCCCTCAGCAACGGCTTTACCGGGGTCTTCTCGCTCGGCCATGTCGGGTTCATCGGCGCCGGCGCCTATGTCTCGGGCATCTTGTCGATCCCCGTCCAGCAGAAGATGGCGTTGCTTCCGCACCTGCCTTCCTTCCTGCACTGGTTTAGCCTGCCGTTTTTACCGGCCACGGTCGTTGCAGGCCTGTTCACGGCCATTCTCGCGGTGATCGTGGGTTATCCGCTGATGCGGCTGTCGGGCTACTTCGTCTCGGTGGCGACGATGGGGTTCCTGATCATCGTCAATGTCGTGCTCATCAACGCCTCCGATTTCACGCGCGGCGCGCGCACCTTCACCGGCGTGCCGCTGGAAACGACGCTGCCCTGGGTATTCGCCTGGCTAGGGGTTACGCTGTTCGTCTTGGCCCGGCTCGTCTACTCGCCCTTCGGACGTTCCATGAAAGCCGTGCGCGACGACACAATCGCCGCCAGTGCCGTCGGCATCGGCGTGCTGCGCGCGCGGCTCATCGCCTTCGTGATCGGCGCCTTCTTCTCCGGCGTCGGCGGCTCCCTCTATGCGCACTATCTCGGTTCGTTCTCGCCCAACACCTTCTACTTCGCCATGATGATCAACCTCATCGCTATGCTGGTGCTGGGCGGAATGGAATCGCTGACCGGCGCGCTCGTGGGGGTGGTGTGCGTATCCATCCTGTCGGAACTGCTGCGTTCGGTGGAGCGCGGCTTCACGTTTGCAGGCATCACTGTGCCGGCCCTGTTCGGGGCCAGCCAGATCGTGCTCGGCTTCGTCTTCATCCTGATCATGATCTTCCGGCCGAAGGGGATCATGGGCGATCGCGAACTGACGTTCGGGCTCGCCGCAAGATCGGCAAGAGCCAGAAAACGAAGAGAGGAACAAAACGCATGATCACGCTCACCAGACGTAACACCCTCGGTCTCGGCCTGGGGGCGGCGGCCGCCGCACTTCTCACCAGCCGCACCGCAGGAGCCGCAGACCCGATCAAGATCGGCTATCCTGCCAACCTGACCGGCATCCAGGCTTCTCTCGACGGCCCGATGCTGAACGGAGCCAAGCTTGCCGCCAGCGAAATCAACGACGCCGGCGGGGTCCTGGGGCGGCCGATCGAACTGGTCGTCTATGACTCCAAAAGCGACGCGACCACCATTTCCACGGTGGCCAGCCAGCTGATCGACAGCGACAAGGTGGTGGGCATCATCGGCTTTGCCGATTCCGATTCCGTGCTGGCCATCGGCCCGCAGGTACAGACGGCGAAAATCCCCTTCATAACGCCGGGTGCGACGTCGCCCAAACTGCCGAGCCAGATCGGCGACGACATATTCCTTGCCGCCTTCGGCGACAACGTGCAGGCAGCCGTCGGCGCCGAGTTCGCACTCAACAAGCTCAAGGCCAAGACGTGCTATCTCCTCACCGACATCGGTGCCGAGTACACGACGCTGCTGTCCGACTATTTCGTCTCGGCCTTCGAGCATGGCGGCGGCAAGATACTGGAACGCGACACCTATAAGACCGGCGACAAGACGTTCACGGCCCAGATCGCCAAGCTGAAGGCGATGCCGGAGAAGCCTGACTTCATCTTCTCTTCCTCGCTCGCCGAGGAAATAGGCCTGATCCTCAAGCAGTTGCGCCAGGCCGGCATCACCTTGCCGGTGGTCGGCGGCGACGGTTACGATTCGCCGCTTCTGATCGAAGTGGGAGGCGAGGCGGCCAACGACACCTACTTCACGACCCATGCCTTCGTGGGAGAGGGTGCCAGCCCGAAGGTCAAGGCCTTCAGCGAAGCCTACAAGAAGGCGACGGGTAAAGAGCCGGAGAATGCTTTCGCCCCGCTCGGCTACGACACGGTGAAACTGATGGCCGACGCAATCAAGCGCGCGGGTGAGCCCGACCCGGCCAAGATCCGCGACGCGCTGGCGGCGACATCCGGCCTTGAAGGCGTCACCGGAACGATCACCTATCGTCCGGGCGTCTCGGTGCCGGACAAGTCCGTCTCGGTCATCGGCGTCAAGGACGGCAAGCTGTTCCTGGCCGACGAGGCCGCCCCGTCTTTCGTGGCGGAGCCGTAAGCATGAGCGGCGGCAGCAGTCTTTGGGAGCTCTATCGATCCGGTCTTGGCGGCGCGACCTTCACCGATCTGACGCATGCCTTTCATCCGGGGCAGCCGCATTTCCCGGCTTTTCCGGATGAGGAGCGGCGGACGGTGCTCGACTATCCGAAGGGAGACGCCTTTCAGGTGCACCACTACGGCTTCGTCGGGCAATGGGGGACGCATGTGGACCCGCCGATCCATTTCATCGAAGGCGGGCGCACGCTCGACCAGATCCCGGTTTCCCAGATGCTGCTGCCGCTCGTCGTCATAGACATGACAGCCAAGGTCGCGTCGAGCCCGGATGCCACACCCGGGCTCGACGACATCGATGCATGGGAGGGGCGCAACGGAAAGGTCCCAGCCGGCTCATTCGTGGCGCTCCGCACCGACTGGTCGAAGCGTTGGCCGGACCCCGAGCGCATGTTCAACCGGTCGCCGGATGGCACGTCGCACACGCCCGGTTGGTCGCGCGAAGTATTGGAACTGCTTCTGGAAAAGCGTGGAGTCACGGCGATCGGCCACGAGCAGATCGACACAGATCCGGGCATCTCCACATCGGCGGGAGACTACGGGCTCGAACGTTACGTGCTGTCCCTCGACCGATGGCAGATCGAGCTTCTGTGCAATCTGGACAAGGTGCCGGAAGCGGGCGCGCTGATCATGGCGACATGGCCGAAAGCGAAGGGCGGATCCGGTTTTCCCGCTCGCGCGGTCGCCATTCATCGCTGAGCCACGGCAGATATTGGTGAGGACAGGGGGCATGCCGGTCGAATCCAACTTCTAGCGGGCGGGGCGGCGATACAACTGCGGGAAGCGGCGGGTCTTCGCCGCCTCCATATGAATATCGAGACGTCGAGGTGGGCATCCTGCAGATGAGAACGCCGCCCGCACCGCGACAACCCCAGATTTGAAAGCTTCATCGGTATCGGCATGACAAATTACGATGTGCTCAACGTACGCCAGCAGTTTCCAGGACTTCGCCGCCTGAAGAACGGTCGAGCGGCCGCCTTCCTTGATAATCCGGCAGGAACGCAGGTGCCATTGTCCGTCGTGGAGCGGATGACGGACGTAATGCTCAACAAGAACGGCAATCTTGGCGGCGCGTTCGATACCTCGCTGGAGGCATCGGAGTCCGTCGCCAAAGCTCACGCGGCGGCGGATGCCTTCGTGAATGCGGCCGCGTCAGGAGAAGTCTTCTTCGGCCAGAGCATGACGTCGCTGACCTTCGCCATGTCTCGCACGATCGGCGCGAAATTTCGCGAAGGGGACGAGATTATCCTGACCCGGATGGACCATGATGCCAATGTGGCGCCCTGGTTGCTGCTGGCCGAGGACAGGGGCCTCACCGTTCGCTGGCTGGACTTCTCCCCGGAAACCTTCGAATTCGATCTGGACGATCTCGCGCCTCTCTTGACCGAACGCACGAAGCTGATGGCTGTTTGCTATGCCAGCAACGTCACCGGAACCATCAACGACATCGCCGGGATCTCGAAAATATGCAGAGATGCAGGCGTTCTCGTTTACGTGGACGCAGTGCAATACGCCCCCCACAGACCGATCGACGTCCAGGCGCTTGGTTGCGATTTCCTCGTATGTTCGGCGTACAAGTTCTTCGGCCCGCACTACGCGCTTTTCTGGGGCCGCAAGGAATTGCTGGAAGGGATGCGGGCCTACAAGGTGCGCGCCGCGTCCGACGCACTGCCCTGGCGCTATACGTTGGGAACGACCAATCGGGAAGAACTTGCCGGCATCCATGCGGCGATCGATTATATCGCCGGGCTTGGCGACAGCTTTGGCGGCACGGAACTCGCTTCAGGCTTCAGGTCGAGACTGCATGCCGGCTTCGACGTGATGAAACAGCACGACGACATGCTCGCGCGCAGACTGGTCGACGGGCTGAGGACATCCAGCAACCGGATCCGCATTCTCGGCATTACCGATCCCGCCGCTTTTGATCGCCGCGTTTCGACGGTCACTTTCACCGTCGATGGTATCGCTCCGTTGGAAATCGCGAAGTCGCTGGCGGACCACGGCGTGCAGGTGTGGAGCGGGCACAACTATGGCCTCGAGCCAAATCGTCATCTGGGAGTGCTGGCTGCGGGCGGGGGCGTCCGCATCGGTCCCGTTCACTACAACACCCTGGAGGAGATTGATCGCACCGTCTCGAAGATCGATCAATATATTCGCACCCACTAATACCAACGGCCCTCATGGCTGACCTGTGTGCGCCCACTGGCGCATGCCGATTGAGGTGATCGTCTGAGGCCTGGCGATAAGCTTTCGCCATGCGTCGCATGCAGCCTCGATGATGGCGTCGTAGTCGTCGAAGACCCGGTTGGAGAGGAAGTTGGCGCGCAGGTATTGCCAGACCTGCTCGACCGGATTGAGTTCCGGCGAGCGCGACGGCAGTAGGATCGGGGTGATGTTCTTCGGCCAAGCGAGATTGCCGGTGGTGTGCCATCCGGCGCGGTCCAGCAGCAGGACGGCGTGTGCGCCTCTCGCGACGTTGAGGGCGATCTCGTCGATATGACGCTGCATGGCGTTGGTGTCGGCGAAGGGTAGCGCCAATGCTGCGCCCACGCCCCGGGTCGGGCAGATAGCACCGAACAGATAGGCGCTCTCATAACGCTGGTCGGCGGGCTGGACTGGTCGTGTGCCGCGGCGCGCCCATTGCCTCACGAGGCCGTTTTTCTGGCCGATGCGTGCCTCGTCCTGGAACCAGATCTCGATCTTCTTCTTGCGGGCCACGCCAGCGAGGTGGGCCGCGAGCGTGCGCGGGAAGTTTTTTTGAACGCCTCGACGATCTCGCCGTCCTGCTTGGGGTGACGTGGCCTGGCGCTGATGTGCGAGAATCCCAGAGCCTTGAGCAGCTTGCCGATGGTGCGCTCGTGATATTCGACCCCGAACCGCTCCTCGATTGTTGATTTCCGCCGAGAACTGACCCGGGATTGGGCGGTTTTTCCATTGAGAAGTGACCCATGTTTGAACCCACCCCTGCTGGTTGATTGCAGGGGACTTTGGAGTGATAGACATGGCGTTACTGAG
>NZ_SSNY01000008.1 GCF_004801285.1 Ollibium composti | reverse complement strand
AGCACAGGCCGCAACGAGCAAGAAGGAGAAAGCCGCCCCTTGACCAAAACCTAAGACCCAAACCATACATGAAGGCGGGTCACTTCTCGGCGAAAATCCCGGGTCAGCTCTCAGCGGAAATCAACATCAACGCCTTGCTCAACTACGGCTACACCGTGCTGCGTTCGCTCGTTGCGCGCTCGGTGGTCGCGGCAGGGCTGCATCCGTCCATCGGCATCCACCACGCCAATCGCGGCAACGCGTTCGCACTGGCAGACGATCTCATCGAGCCGTTTCGGCCATTGGTCGACCTGGTAACCGTGAAGCTTGCCGCCAAGGGATGTTCAGAAGTGTCCTCCGACGCAAAACGCGCCTATGCGAGCCTGATCGCGCTCGACCTGCCAGGGGAAGACGGAACCACCACCGTCACGATGGCGGCAACGTATCTAAGTCAATCGCTGGCGCGTAGCTTCGAGACGGGCAAGGCGTCCAACCTTGCGCCGCCGCGCCCTCCCTCGGCGATCGAACTCGCCGGGCTGGGAGCCGTAGTCACGTGAGCGCCACTCAACTCAGTGGATATCGACTGATGTGGATTTTCGTCATGTTCGACCTACCGGTAATGACGAAGGCGCAAAGCAAGGCTGCCACCAAATTTCGCCAGTTCCTGCTCGACCAGGGCTTCGAAAAGAGTCAGTTTTCAGTCTATGCTCGGTTCTGCAACGGCAAGGAACAGTTCGAGACTTACATGCGGCGGATCGAGGACCATCTGCCGGACCGTGGAGATGTTCATGTCCTTACGTTTACGGACAAGCAATATGAAAACATCGTCCGATTCTCGGGCCAGCGACGCAGGAAGCCGAGAAAAAACCCCGACCAACTTGCTCTTTTTTGAAGCTGGCAGCGCTTTTCCACTACCTGCTGAAGCAGGTATCTCATTGGTTTTCAACAAGATACCTGCTCAGGTAGTGTAGCCGTTCAGAGATCGTGGTCCAGCGGCAACTCGCTGCTGTTTAAGACGTTTATCTACCCTAGTGTAGCCGTTCAGAGATCGTGGTCCAGCGGCAACTCATCTGCGTTACGGCTCATGTACTCGTTTAGTGTAGCCGTTCAGAGATCGTGGTCCAGCGGCAACGGCCTGCGCCGCGTGCCGTTCAACATCAAGAGTGTAGCCGTTCAGAGATCGTGGTCCAGCGGCAACTGCAAACCCACCGTGTGTTGTCCTGATTGCAGTGTAGCCGTTCAGAGATCGTGGTCCAGCGGCAACGCCGCCCCTACGCACTCGCTGCCATGCCACAGTGTAGCCGTTCAGAGATCGTGGTCCAGCGGCAACTCGTCGTACGCCAGCAACACCGGATCGACAGTGTAGCCGTTCAGAGATCGTGGTCCAGCGGCAACCCAACGGCACCGAAGGAGAAATCTTTCAAGAGTGTAGCCGTTCAGAGATCGTGGTCCAGCGGCAACACACGGCTTGTTCGCGTTCCTAATACCAATAGTGTAGCCGTTCAGAGATCGTGGTCCAGCGGCAACTCGACCGAGTTCGGGGACTTTCTTGGAAATAGTGTAGCCGTTCAGAGATCGTGGTCCAGCGGCAACCAGATCGCAAAAGAGCAGATGATCTAGTCAAGTGTAGCCGTTCAGAGATCGTGGTCCAGCGGCAACGCCTCCAGCAGATCGGACGCGAACGTCCTTAGTGTAGCCGTTCAGAGATCGTGGTCCAGCGGCAACTCGCCTCTTTCAGGCCAAAGAAGTGGGACCAGTGTAGCCGTTCAGAGATCGTGGTCCAGCGGCAACATTCCACTCATGTGCGAACTGCTGGCCGACAGTGTAGCCGTTCAGAGATCGTGGTCCAGCGGCAACTGGAACACCCAGTCGTAGTCATCGTATTCAGTGTAGCCGTTCAGAGATCGTGGTCCAGCGGCAACGGGCTGGTCACCGCGCCGTTTACGAGATTAGTGTAGCCGTTCAGAGATCGTGGTCCAGCGGCAACCCCGGGCGCAGTGCTGCCAATTCAGCCCGAAGTGTAGCCGTTCAGAGATCGTGGTCCAGCGGCAACTAGTTCGGCAGATCAGCCTCTTTCCGGGCCAGTGTAGCCGTTCAGAGATCGTGGTCCAGCGGCAACCGCGGCGCTGTATAGGGCAAACTCATGAACAGTGTAGCCGTTCAGAGATCGTGGTCCAGCGGCAACCAGGATGGCGATATCGGCGTCGTCGTGTGAGTGTAGCCGTTCAGAGATCGTGGTCCAGCGGCAACTCGCTTTCGCGTGTGAAGCCGGCCGCTATCAGTGTAGCCGTTCAGAGATCGTGGTCCAGCGGCAACTCCCGATGAAGTCTCGCGATGATCGAGAAGAGTGTAGCCGTTCAGAGATCGTGGTCCAGCGGCAACTGTTCATAACCGCTCTCGAAAACTCACTTAAGTGTAGCCGTTCAGAGATCGTGGTCCAGCGGCAACCCATTCATGCGGGTTTCGTCGCCGCCCATGAGTGTAGCCGTTCAGAGATCGTGGTCCAGCGGCAACGCTGCGTCGTTTCGGCGCTTGGCCTCGACGAGTGTAGCCGTTCAGAGATCGTGGTCCAGCGGCAACTTCCAAAAGCGCGTGTCGGTGGCCTTGGTGAGTGTAGCCGTTCAGAGATCGTGGTCCAGCGGCAACTGCCTGGCACTATTCACGTCGGAAGCGACGAGTGTAGCCGTTCAGAGATCGTGGTCCAGCGGCAACGACGCTGTTCTCATTGAATTCATAATCATTAGTGTAGCCGTTCAGAGATCGTGGTCCAGCGGCAACCGCCATGCTCTTTACGCTGCTTTATGTACGAGTGTAGCCGTTCAGAGATCGTGGTCCAGCGGCAACGAGGTCTTCGGTCGCAACCGCACGGCTGGCAGTGTAGCCGTTCAGAGATCGTGGTCCAGCGGCAACGTTCCGGGTGACGTGAACTCGAGCGAAAGCAGTGTAGCCGTTCAGAGATCGTGGTCCAGCGGCAACCGACTTTGCAGGCGATCGAAGTTCAAAAGCAGTGTAGCCGTTCAGAGATCGTGGTCCAGCGGCAACCAGCAGCGGGAACGCGGTTCCGTCCCGGTCAGTGTAGCCGTTCAGAGATCGTGGTCCAGCGGCAACAGGATGTTGCAGTGCGCGTCACGCAGGCAGAGTGTAGCCGTTCAGAGATCGTGGTCCAGCGGCAACCATGCACGTCCCACGTAGCGATCTCGCCGGAGTGTAGCCGTTCAGAGATCGTGGTCCAGCGGCAACGAGATGAGCGCTCTCCAGACTTAGGCCGGGAGTGTAGCCGTTCAGAGATCGTGGTCCAGCGGCAACCTGCCGCTGGCGCGGCTGAGCAGTCGCCGCCCGCAGCGACGTCAGGACGGCGCGGTCTGCCGCACGAAATGCGTCGGCGAGACCGCGTTCATCGGCAGATGGACCGGCACGAAATCCACCCCGCGCACGGCGCTGGGAATCTCGTCCGACATCGGCTCACGGCCGATCGGCCGCTTCGTCGGGTCGGCGACCGGAACCGTCGAAAGCAACTTGCGCGTATAGGGATGCTGCGGATTGCCGAAGACGGAGCGGCGGTCGCCGATCTCAACGATCTCTCCGAGATGCATGACGGCGACGCGGTGCGCGATGCGCTCGACGACGGCCATGTCGTGGCTGATGAAAAGGATGGCGATGCCGATGTCTCGCTGCAGGTCCATCAAGAGGTTGATGACCTGCGCCTGGATGGTCACGTCGAGCGAAGCGACCGCCTCGTCGGCGATGACGAGACGCGGGTCGAGCGCGAGCGCACGGGCAATGCAGATGCGCTGGCGCTGGCCGCCGGAGAAGGCATGCGGGTAGCGTTCGAGATGCTCGGCCGGCAGGTTGACCTTGGCCAGCAGCTCCGCCGCCCGCTGCCGCAGGTCGCCGCGCGACGCGATGCGGTGAACGCGCATCGGATCGGTCAGCGCCTGCGCGATCGTCATGCGCGGGTTGAGCGAGGAGAACGGGTCCTGGAACACCATCTGCACCTCGCGGCGAAAGGCGGCGAGGGCGGTGCGCCCCGCGCCAATGATCTCCTTGCCGTCGTAGCGGATGGAGCCGGACAGCGGTTTGTCGAGCTGCATGATGCTGCGCGCCACCGTCGATTTGCCGCAGCCGGATTCGCCGACCAGCGCCAGGGTCTCGCCGGGGAAGATGTCGAAAGAAACGTGCTCGACGGCGTGTACACGCCCTGAAATGCCGCCGAACGTCCCGCCCTTGAGATCGAAGCGGGTGACGAGGTCGCGGACCTCGATCAGAGGCTTTTTTCCGGCCGCGCTTGATCCGGCGGTCATAGGGCGGCCTCCGGCTCGGCGGTTTCCGCATCGTAGATGACGAGCGGGAATTTCTCGGGCGCGTCCTTGTCGGCCATGCTGCCGAGCCGCGGCACGGCCGAGATGAGGGCACGCGTGTAGCGGTGCCGGGGCGCGGCGAAGATCTGGTTCACCGGACCCGATTCGACGATCTCGCCCTTCAGCATGACGCAGACGCGATCGGCGATCTCGGCGACGACACCCATGTCGTGGGTGATGAAAAGCACCGACATGCCGATCTCGCGCTGCAGCGCGCGCACCAGATCCAGGATCTGCGCCTGGATGGTGACGTCGAGGGCAGTGGTCGGCTCGTCGAGGATCATCAGCGAGGGCCGACAGGCCAGCGCCATCGCTATCATGACGCGCTGGCGCATGCCGCCGGAAAGCTGGTGCGCATACTGGTCGAGCCGGCGCGCGGCATCCGGCACGCGCACCAGCTTGAGCACGTTGAGCGCTATGGCGCGCGCCTCGCGGGCGGATTTGCCCTGATGCCGCATGACGACCTCCGAAATCTGGTCGCCTATGGTGAAGACGGGATTGAGGCTCGACATCGGGTCCTGAAAGACGATGGAGAACTCAAAGCCGCGCAACGCCTCGACGCGCTTTTCCGAAAGCTGCGTCAGGTCGGTGATGCCGCCGTCCTTCAGCCGCATCAGGATGCGCCCGCCGGTGATCTTGGCGCCGTCATACTCGGTCAGGCGCATCACCGTCATGGCGGTGACGGATTTGCCGGAGCCGGATTCGCCGACCAGCGCCAGCGTCTCGCCGCGACCGATCTGGAACGACACGCCACGAACCGCACGCATCGGATTCGCCGCGCCGGCGGCAAAACAGACTTCAAGGTTTTCAACCGAAAGGATTACGCCGTCGGGAAGGCTCGCGGTGGCGACAGATTGGACGGACAATAGCAACTCCCGGCGCAACGGATCGCGTCTGCCGCCATCGAACGCAATGACCTTGCGGCTTGTCAATAGCGGCGGATGCCGAAGGCGCCCATGCAAATCCGCCGAAATCCGCCTCTGCGCGGGCAGTCGTCGGTGGTTATGCAAACTATGCATCGCCGTCTCGGATTTCGCATAGGCGATCAAGCCCGATTGGCGCTCAGCGCAGGGTGAGGGACGGATCGACGGTGCTGCGGGCGCCGACCTGTTCGGCGACCCGCGCCAGATGCTTCCACAGGATTTCGCCGTCGCGGCTGCGCGCGCCGATGCGCCGGAAGATCCTGATCTCGATCTCCAGGGTCATCTGCTGCCCGCCGATCTGCACCAGTTCGCCCTGGGCGATGGATTTCTGGACGCAAATCTGTGGCAGCCAGACCACGCCGCGGCCAGCGATGGCCATCTGTTTCAGCCCCTCCGCGAGGGACGACTGATAGACGAGGCTGAGGTTGAGGGGCCGCCGCCAGCGCGACTGGATGAGCGAGACCAGCTTGCCGAGATAACCGTCGCTCCAGGAATAGGCGAGGTACGGTATGCTGGTGCCCTCCGGCGCATCGAGGTCGTAGAGCGGCGCTCCCGTCGAATCCACGCCGGAGACAAGAACAAGACGATCCTTGCCGATCTGCTGTGATTCGAAGGGGCCAGCACCCAGCACCCGGGGCCCGTCGGGGTGGTTGTAGGTGATGATGAAATCGCATTTGCCCGAAGAGAGGTGTTCCACGCATTCGAGGAAATCGGCCGTGTGCATGCTGCTGTTGATGGGCGCGCTGGGCATGTCGGGATTGCTGATCCAGTTGGGGAAGAAATAGATGGCCAGCGTATGCAGGGCGGCGAAGGTCAGCAGCTGCGAACTGGCGCCGGCGGCGTTTCGGCAGTCGGTGCGCAGGCGATAGATGTCGCGCACCATCTCCTGGCAGCGCGGGACGAACATGTTGCCGGCATTGGTCAGATGAACCGGATAGGTGCTGCGGTCGATGAGTTCGGCCCCGACCCAGGCCTCCAGCGCCTTGATGCGCCGGCTGAAGGCCGGCTGCGAAATGTTGCGGGATGCCGCGGCGGTAGAGAAGTTGCGGGTCGCGACGATCTCCAGAAAATCTTCGAACCACGCCAGTTCCATCCGCTTCCTCATGCGTAACGCGCATAACCGATCCTATCTACGCATTGGACAGCAATGCAAGCGTCCTCCTAGCTTCGAAGGCAACGACAAGAAGACTGCTGTGTCCATCGTAGGGGAATATTTCCATGAAACGTGCTTTGGCATTGGCTTTGTGTCTGGGAGTCGGCACGGCGATTTCGCCTGCCGCCGCCGAGACCAAGAATCCCGGTACCTTCGTCTTTCTCTGGACTGACGACGTTCAATCCTTCGATCCCGCCTACATTGCCAACACCCCGAGTTCCTACGGGGTGTTGAACGTCTATAGCCGGCTGCTCAACTACAACGGCTCGCAGATATCCGAATTCGTGCCGTCTCTTTCGACCGAGGTGCCGAGCCTTGAAAACGGGCTGATCAAGCAGGGGGAGGACGGCTCGATCAGCTACACCTTCCCGATCCGCAAGGGCGTCCACGCACACAAGGTCGGCGTCAAGGGCGACGACGGCAAGATTACCTGGGAGTACTACGACGGGCTGAGCGAGGAGCAGAAGGCCAAGATCGAGCCGGGCTACGGCGAGATCACACCCGAGGACGTGCGCTATTCGCTGCTGCGCGCCATCCTGATGGGGCAGTCGTGGATGTCCAACGCCATCACCGAGGTGGTGTCGGCCAGCAAGTACACCGATATCGCCAAGTGGGCCGAGAGCGTCGGCAACGTGAAGGACATCAACGAGGCCAGCCCCGAGGCGCTGCGCAAGGTCTATGACGAACTCGCCTCGCAGATCACGGTCGAGGGCGACACCGTCACCTTGAAGCTGCCGAAGTCCTTCCCCGCCACGCTCGGGGTTCTCGCCCTGCCGTTCGGCGCCTCGATCGTCGACAAGGAATGGGTGGCCTCGGTCGGCGGCTGGGACGGCGACGGCGATACCTGGAAGAAGTACTATCGTCCCGAAGTCGGGGCCGATCCGCTGTTCGCCGAGGAAAACGGCACCGGCCCCTTCATGCTCGAGCAATGGGACCGCACCGACCGCCGCATCACGCTGAAGCGGTTCGACAACTATTTCATGGGTCCCGCCTCGCTCGAGCGGGTGGTCATCCGCACCGTGCCGGAATGGACGACGCGACGCCTGCAACTGCTTTCGGGCGATGCCGACTTCGTGACGACGCCGGTCGAGTTCCTCGACGAACTCAGCAAGACGGAAGGCGTGAAGGTCATCGACGGCCTGCCCAAGGTCTTCAGCCGCGGCCTCTATTTCGCCTGGCCGCTGGACGAGGCCGACAATTCCGCCATCGGCAGCGGCAAGCTCGACGGCAACGGCATCCCGCCGGACTTCTTCTCCGATATCGACGTCCGCAAGGGCTTCAATTACGCCCAGAACTACGATGTTCTCCTCAAGGACGTGGTGCTCGGCAAGACCGTGCAGGCGCGCGGCCCGACGGTGCGCGGCATCATGGGCTACCGGCCGGATTCGCCGATCTACACCTATGATCCGGAGAAGGCGGCCGAGCACTTCAAGAAGGCGTTCGGCGGCAAGTTGTGGGACGTCGGCTTCACCTTCACGGCCTATGTGCAGGAAGGCACCCCGCTTGGCACGGCAGCGCTGTCGGCGCTGCAGCAGGGCCTGCAGCGGATCAACCCGAAGTTCAAGATGAAGATCCAGTCGCTGCCGTGGGCATCGGTTTCGGACAAGCTGAACAATCGTGAAAAGCCCGCCTCGCCGCTGACCTATATGGGCTGGGGTCCGGACTATTCCGATCCGGGCGGGCCGCTGGGCGCCGCGACCTACTACCTGTCCCCGACGGGCCTTGTCGGCGGCATGCTGGGCCAGGGTTACCGCGACCTGATGACGGAGAAGTTCAAGCCGCTGCTGGACGAGGCGTGGGCTTCGAGCGATCCGGCCGTGCGCGAGCCGATCTATGCCAATCTGCAGGAAATGTCCTACGAATACGCCACGACCCAGTTCCTCTGGGAGGACTTCTCCTACATCGTCACGCGCAGCAACATCGACGGCTACGTGCACAACATGATCCTTTACGGTGCCTGGGACTTCTATCCCATCACCAAGAAGGCCGATTGACCGACGTCGACGAAGCGCCGGGCGGCAATGCCGCCCGGCAGTCCGACCAATCCCTCGCGCCGCGGGTCCGGATGTGCTGAATTACGCTCTGCGACGGCTGCTGATGCTTCCCGTCGTCCTCTTCGCCCTTTCGCTGATGCTGTTCGCGCTGCAGATGTCGCTGTCGCCGACGCAGCGGCTCGCCGCCTATGCGCCGTCGCCCGACTTCCTCAAGGGCGGGCAGGACAGCATCCGCAGGATGATCGAACAGTATGGGCTGAACGATCCGTTCTACGTCCAGTACGGGCGCTGGATCGGCAATATCCTGACCGGCAATCTGGGCTGGTCCGAAACCGCGCGCCAGCCGGTCGCCCATGCGCTGGCCTCGCTTTTGCCGGCGACGATGGAACTGGTCCTGCTCGCCTTCATTCCGAGCTTCCTGCTCGCCGTCTTTCTCGGCTCGCGCGCCGGCATCCATCTCAATCGCTGGCCCGATCACATCATCCGCATCTTCACCATCCTGGGCTGGTCCTTCCCGGTCTACGTCTTCGGCCTGCTGATGCTGCTGGTCTTCTATTCGGCACTCGACTGGTTCCCGCCCGGCCGGCTCAGCCAGTGGGCGCAGGCCGTCGTCCGGTCGCCCGACTTCACCCGCTACACGGGGGCGAACACGGTGGATGCCCTGCTCAACGGCAATCTGGCGATCTTCTTCGATTCGCTGCGGCACCTGGCGGCGCCGGTCATCACGCTCACCTATGTCAATATCGCCAACATGACGCGCATCATGCGTACCTCAATGCTTGAGACGCTGCGCCAAGACTATGTCCGCACGGCGCGCGCCAAGGGCATGCCGCGGCGTGTCGTGGAATTGCATCACGCCCGTCGCAACGCGCTTTTGCCGGTCGTCACGATCGCCGGCATGGAACTGGCCACCATGATGGGCGGTGTGGTCATCACCGAGACCATCTTCGACTATACCGGCCTCGGCCAGTTCGCCGCCAAGACCGCAGCCAATCTGGACTTTCCGGCCGTGCTCGGCTTCGGCCTGTACTTCGCTGTCGTGCTGGTGGTGATGAACCTCATCGTCGACCTCATCTATCCGCTGCTCGATCCGAGGGTGAAGACGCGATGAAGGTGCTTCGCTACCTCAGGCGCAATCCGATGTCGCTGCTGGGCTTTCTCTTGCTCCTGGCGTTCGTCCTCGTCGCCGTGTTCGCGCCGGTGCTGGCACCGCCGCAGGAATTCCAGCTGTCGGTCTATGACACGCCGCGCGCCGGCTTCCTGGCGACGCCGCAGCCGCCTTCGCCCGAATCCCCGTTCGGAACCACCGAAGGGCAATACGACATCTACTATGCCGTCGTCTGGGGCACCCGCACGGCCTTCAAGATCGGCCTCGGCGTCGTCGCCATCTCGGTGCTGATCGGGACGATCATAGGGTCGCTCGCAGCCTACTACGGGGGCGTCGTGGACGAAGTGCTGATGCGCATCGTCGACGTGTTCATGGCCGTGCCGTTCCTCATCGCCGCCATGGTGCTCACCGCGCTGCTCGGCAAGGGGCTCGGCCCGATCACCATCGCGCTGACGACCTTCGGCTGGATGGGCTATGCGCGCGTGGTGCGCAGCGAAATCCTGCGCATCCGCGAGATGGACTACGTGAACGCGGCGCGGAGCTACGGCGCCGGTGACCTCAGGCTGATCGTGCTTCACATCCTGCCCAATGCCTTCTTCCCGGTGCTCGTTCTCGCCACCATGGCCACGGGCTCGATGGTGCTCACCGCTTCGGCTCTCAGTTTCCTCGGCGTCGGCACCGAGGAAGGCTACGCCGACTGGGGGCAGTTCATCGCCTATGCGCGCAACTGGATCGTCGGTCAGCCCGGCAACCCGTTCCAATACTGGTATACGCTCGCTTTCCCCGGCGCCGCGATTTTCCTGTTCGTCCTGGCGTGGAACCTTGTCGGCGACGCTTTGCGCGACATCCTCGATCCCCGCCATACAAGCTGAAACTCAGGGAGTATCCGTCGTGTCTTCGCTTTCCAACAACGCCATCGAGCTTTTCGAGGACCTCATCCGCCATGAGGTCGAGGACAAGGCGATCCCCTCCATCTCCTACGCGCTCGTCGACCGCGACGGGCTGCTGCGCGACGGGCATATCCAGCGCCATGACCGGCACTTCGAGATGAAGGCCGACACCTGCTTCCGCATCGGCTCGATCACCAAGACCTTCACGTCCGCCGCCATCATGCAACTGGTCGAAAAGGGGCTGATCGACCTCGACGTCGACGTTTCCACCTACCTGCCCGGCTTCCAGCCGACCAATCCGTTCGCCGGGCGCGAAAGCGGGCCGTTCGGCTCCCAGATCAGCCTGCGCAAGCTGATGAGCCACACCGCCGGCATCGTGCGCGAACCCAAGAGCGGGCACTACCTCGACTCGCACAAGCCGCCGCTCGCCGACACGGTCGCCGAACTGGCCACCTCCACCCTGAAGCAGGATCCCAGCGCCGGCATCATGCACTATTCCAACGCCGGGATCGCGGTGGTCGGAATGGTGATCGAGCGGGTGACGCGAAAGAGCTACTCCGACTACATCACCGAGACCATCCTGAAGCCGCTCGGCATGAAGGACACATCCCCAGGCATGGCGCCGGGCATTCGCGAAAGGCTGGCGCCGGCCGACATGTGGACGTTGGAAGGCGACAGCCCGGCGCCGGTGTTCAACCTCGGCGGCTCGCCTGCAGGCAACATCTTCTCCACCACCGCCGACATGGCCCGCTATGCGCAGTGCCTGCTGCGGGGCGGTTTCGCGCCGGACGGCCATGCCGTCGTCAGCCCCGCCTCGCTACGCGAAATGTGGACTCCGGTCGGCAAGCGCCCGGCCGGCCACGACAAGGCGTTGAATGGCTACGGGCTGTGCTTCGGCGTCGGCGACATGGACGGGTGGACATCGGTCGGCCACGGCGGCGCGGTCTATGGCTACGCCTCGCAGATGCTCCTGTTGCCGCGGGCCGGCTTCGGCGTCCTCGTCTTCGCGACGCTCGATTTCGCCAACCAGATCGCCTCGCGGCTGGCGGGCGACGGACTGCGCGTCGCGCTTGCCGAGCAGGGCATGGGCCGGATGCCGCAGCGCAACCAGAAGGCGCCGGCCATAAGCGAAGAGCAGTTCGCGAGCCTGCCGGGACACTACCGGCACGAGGCGAGCGGCGAAGTCGTCGAGGTCAAGAGGAAGGACGGGAAGCTCTATCTGATGGGGGAAGGCGTGCCGTTGCAGATCCGCCCCGTCTCCGGCAACGACTTCGTCATCGACGGGCGCATCTACGGCCGCGGGGCCGACTATGCGCATATGAACGTCTCCTTCTCCGAAGGCGACACGCTGACGTGGAAGGGGGCGAAGTGGTTGCGCGTCGAGACCCTGCCGGTGGAGAAGGTCCCGTCCGAGATCGCGCCGCACCTGGGAGAATACGGTCCGGATTTCAATATCACCTATCTGAGCTACAGCCACGGCGAGTTGAAATGCCTGATCGAATATTTCTGCACGCATACGTGCGAGCCGGTCGATGCAGGCCGTTTCCGTATGCACGGCCTGCTCTACGAGGAGGAGATCCTCGAACTCGATGCGGTCGACGAGAAAGGTCGCCGCGGCATCCGGGTCGGGCCGATGTTCCTGGAGCGCCGGCGCGCCGAAGTGGCGGCCTGACCGGCAACGACCGCGGCGGTGACGGCCGCCGAAGCCGCACGGATTTCACCCGGATCGAAAGGCAGGGACATGAAGGTCTTCATCAGCGCCGACATCGAAGGTACGGCAGGCATCACCAACTGGGACGAGGCGCGCAAGGGGCATCCGGAATACGCCGAGTTCCGCGAATACATGACCGACGAACTGGTGGCCGCCTGCGAGGGTGCCAGGGCCGCCGGTGCCACCGAGATCGTCGTCAAGGATGCCCATTCGACGGCGCGCAATCTCATCCTTTCGAAGCTTCCCGACTACGTGCGTATCGTCCGCGGCTGGAGCGGGCATCCCGATGCGATGATGTTTGGCATCGACGAGAGTTTCGACGCCGCCCTCTACACCGGCTACCACAACAAGGCCGGCACCGACACCAATCCGCTGGCGCACACGCTGACCGGCACTGTGTCGAGAATGTTCCTCAATGGTGAGATCGCGTCCGAATACACGCTCAACGCGCATTGCGCGGCTCGCTACGGCGTACCGTCGGTATTCCTGTCGGGCGACGCCGGCATGTGCGGCGAGGCGAAGGCGCTGGTTGCCGACATTGCCACCGTCGCCACCAGCCAGGGCTTCGGCCCGGCCACCTCCTCGCTGTCGCCGCAAGGGTCGATGAAAGCCATTCGCGAGACGGTCGAGGCCGCGCTGTCGCGCGATCTGTCGACATGCCTGCCGAAGCTGGCCGACAGCTTCGAACTCGTCGTCGAGTTCACCACCCCGATCGAAGCCTTCAAGGGAAGCTGGTATCCGGGCATCGAGCATCCCGCACCGCGCACGCTTCGCTTCCGGGCGAACGACTTCTTCGACATCCAGCGCGCGATACGCTTCGTCGTTTGAACGGCGGCCATACGGAAGGCATGCTTTCCGTTTGCTTTTGCCCCATCAGCCTCCTGCACATCGACGAAGCCGTCGACAAGCAATTGCAGCACGCCGTTTATCCTCCGGCGAGACGGGGCAGCAGGAAGATTTCCGCGTCTTGCGGCAATTGCTTCGACCAGGTGTCGCGGTAGATCGTCCCGTCGATGGAGACGGCGATACCACGGTCTATCCAGGGCTGAAGGCCGGGATGCTGCTCAGCCAGTTTCCTGAACAGCTCCCTTATGTCCTTGGCCTCGATGTCGAGCTTGTTGGTGCCTCCGGCGGCCCTTCCGAGCGACCCCCAGAGCGTGACCTCGACCATCAGCCTTCCCGTGCGGCCTCGAGCGCGGCCAGAACGCGCGGCGGCGACATCGGGATGTGCGTCATGCGCACGCCCGCCGCGTTCGACAGCGCGTTGGCGATCGCCGCCAGCGGCGGCACGATCGAGGTTTCGCCGACGCCGCGCACCCCGTAGGGATGGTTGGGGTTGGGAATCTCGAGGATCTGCGTGTCAATCATCGGCAGGTCGGAGCAGACCGGGATGCGGTAGTCGAGGAAGCCCGCATTCTGCAGCCGCCCGTCCTTGCCGTAAATATACTCCTCGTTGAGCGCCCAGCCGATGCCTTGCGCCGCACCGCCCTGGTACTGGCCCTCGACATAGGTCGGATGCACCGCCTTGCCGGCATCCTGCACCACCGTATAGCGCAGCACCCGCGTGGCGCCGGTCTCGGGATCGACCTCGATGTCGCAGATGTGGGTGGCGAAGGAGACGCCGGCGCCGTCGGCGACAAGCTCGCTGTGACCGGCGATCGGCCCGCCCGTCGTGCCGGACGCGGCGGCGATCTCCTTCAGCGACAGTTTGCCGAGATTGCCGTGCTTCTCGCCCCTGGCGACCGCGTGGCCATGTTCCCAGGCGACGTCATCGACGGAAATGTCCCACATCTGGGCGGCGCGCTCGCGCAGCGTCCTGATGGCGTTGCGGGCGGCCGAAATGGTCGCCATCGAAGTAGAGAAGGTGCCGCGGCTGCCGTCGGTCATGTCGTTGTAGCCGAGGCTCGATGTGTCGGCGACCACCGCCTTCACATGCTCGTAGGCAATGCCGAGTTCCTCCGCCGCGATCAGTGACAGCGAGGCGCGCGAGCCGCCCACGTCGATGGTGCCGACGGCAAGCGAGACCGAACCGTCCATTCCGATGTTGAGGTCGGTGCAGGTCTGGCCGCCGAAGTTGAACCAGAAGCCGCAGGCCATGCCGCGTCCCTGGTTCTTGCCGAGCGGCGCCTTCATGTGCGGATGGTTCTTCACCGCTTCCAGCGTCGGGCCGATGCCGATCGGGCCGTAGACCGGGCCGTAGGAAGACCGCGTGCCTTCCTGGGCGGCGTTTTTGATGCGGAAATCGACCGGGTCCATGCCGACCATCTTGGCCAGTTCGTCGATCGCGCTTTCCACCGCGAAGGCCGCCATCGGCGCCGAGGGCGCGCGGTAGGCCGCGGTCTTCGGCCGGTTGACCAGCACCTCGTAGCCGACGGTCTTGACGTTCTCGAGCCTGTAGCAGGCGAAGGAGGTCATGGCGCCGACTTCGGCCCATGAGCCGGCATAGGGGCCGCAGGAATAGCGCAGCGTCGCTTCGGCGGCGGTGATGGTGCCGTCCTTGCGGGCGCCGATCCTGACGTCGATCGAGGTGGCGCTTGTCGGGCCGGAGGCGCGGAACACCTCGTCGCGCGTCATCACCAGCTTCACCGGCCGGCCGGCCTTGCGCGACAAGGCGAGTGCCACCGGCTCGGCCCAGACGTGGGTCTTGCCGCCGAAGCCGCCGCCGATCTCGGAAGAGGTGACGCGCAGTTTCGAGGCGTCCATGCCGAGCAGTTGGGCGCAGTGCTGGCGGTAGACGAAATGGCCCTGCGTGCAGACCCACAGGTCCGCCGTGCCGTCGGCATTGGCGCTCGCCACGCAAGCGTGCGGCTCGATATAGCCCTGATGCGTCTGCTCGGTCCTGAAGGAGCGCTCGACGACGAAATCGGCGTGGCCGAAGCCCGCGTGGACATCGCCATGGCCGAACTGGCTGCGCTTGGTGACGTTGGACGGCTTGACCGGCTTTTCCTCGAGACCTTCGGTGAAGACGGCGTCGTTGATGAGGGGTGCCCCGTGCTTCATCGCCTCGTCGACATCGGTCACATGCGCCAGCACTTCGTAGTCGACCTCGATGAGCTTCAGCGCCTGCCTTGCCGTGCGGGCGTCGATGGCGGCGACGGCGGCCACCGCGTGGCCGTCATAGAGTGCCTTCTTGCGTGCCATGCAGTTGTCGAGGATGTCGTACATGGCGGCGTCGCCATTGGTGTGATCGGGCAGGTCGGCGGCTGTGATGACCGCCTTCACGCCCGGCAGCTTTTCAGCTTTCGAGGTGTCGATCTTCTTGATTTTGGCGTGCGCGTGCGGGCTGCGCAGGATGCGCCCGACCAACTGGCCGGCCATGTTGAAGTCGGCGCCGTAGCGGGCGCGGCCCGTCACCTTGTCGATGCCGTCCGGGCGGATGGGGCGGGTGCCAACGGCGGTAAAATTGCGCGTCGAATAACGTGGATCGAAATTCATCGGTCAGGCTCCCCGCATCATGTTGGCCGCGTCCTGGACGGCGCGAACGATCTTGTCGTAACCGGTGCAGCGGCACAGGTTCCCGGCGAGGCCGAAGCGGATTTCCTCCTCGGTCGGCGAGGGGTTCTTGGCCAGCAGGTCCTTCGCCGCGATCAGGAAGCCCGGCGTGCAGATGCCGCACTGAAGGGCCGCGTGCTCGAGGAACTTCTGCTGCAACGGGTGCAATTGCTCGCCATGCGCCATGCCCTCGACGGTCTCGACCTGCCGCCCTTCGGCTTCGGCGCCGAGCACGAGGCACGAGCACACCAGGCGGCCATCGAGGATGACTGAGCAGGCGCCGCAGTCGCCGGTGCCGCAGCCTTCCTTGGCGCCGGTCAGGCCCAGACGGTCGCGCAGCACTTCCAGCAGCGTCTCGTCGGGCTGGCACAGATATTCGACGGAATCGCCGTTGATCGTGGTTGAAACAGCTACACCGGCCATCATTTGCCTCCTGCACGCTGATAGGCGGTCACGGCGGCCCGCCTGGCCAGCACGCCCGCGACTTTTCTTCTGAATTCGATGGTGCCGCGCTTGTCGTCGATGGGGCGGCAGGCGCCCGAGCAGACCTTTGCAAGCCGCTCCAGCGTTGCTTCGTCGAGCTTCGAGCCGACGAGGACTTCGGCAGCCTCTTCCACCAGAAGCACCGTCGGCGCCGCGGCGCCCAGCGCCACGCGGGCCGTCTTGACGGCGCCCTTTTCGTCGAGCGTCAGGTTCACGCCGGCGCTGACCACCGCAATGTCCATTTCGGTGCGCGGGATGAAGCGCAGATAGGCGTCGCCCGCGTGCGGCGGGCGCTTGTCGAGCAGGATCGCCTCGATGATCTCGCCTTTGGCGAGCGTGGTCCTGCCGGGTCCGGCAGGCACGGTCTCGACAGGGATGGTGCGCCGGCCCGACGGCCCGACGATCACTGCTTTGGCGCCGGCCGCCACCATCGCCGGCACGCTGTCGGCCGCCGGCGAGGCGTTGCAGAGGTTGCCGACGATGGTACAGCGTCCCTGCACCTGCTTGGAGCCGATCAGCCTGGCCGCCTCGACCACGCCGGGCCAGGCCTTCTTCAGGGCGGTGTTTTCGCCGAGCACGGCACTGGGAACCGCGGCTCCGATCCTGAAGCCTTCGGCTGTTTCCTGTACATCACCGAGTCCCGGGACGGCCTTGATGTCGACGATGAGGTCGGGCTCGACGAAGCCGCCCTTCATTCTCACCAGGAGGTCGCTGCCTCCGGCCAGGATTGCGGCTGTTCTGGCCGAACTGGCCAGCGTGCCGACGGCATCTTCTATTGAAAGCGGACGTATGTAGCGCATCGTCTCCCCTGGGTGATCGCGATTTTATCGTTGTTTATAGGGCGCTTTGTTCGATTGGCCATCCAAATATTGCTGTTCCAGAGACTGGAATCCGGCACAGTCGTAGTGCCAGGGTCGCGCCGCCGTCGTCGCTACCCACTATCTGAGAAAAGCGGCAATGGCCGCCGGCGTCAACGATCCGCGCAATCGTTCGAGATCGACGGTCGTCGGCATCCCCAAGTCGTGCATGCGACGAAGTCGGGGCGCGGTTAACAGCCGATGGCCGGACGTGGAGATAAGGAAATCAACGACGACAGGACAAAACTGCTTTCGGGTGCCTTTGTGGCCGCACTGGCCGCGCTCCAGTGTCAGCGCAGCGCGTCCCCGCCCAGAGAGATTGCTTCCGAAGCCTCCAGCAGCTTCGCTTCCAGCATGCGCATCTTTTCTTCCGGGATATCGATGGGCAGGACAAAGCAGATCGTCGCTTCCACCTGCCCGGCCTGGTTGGTGATGGGCGCGGCAAGGCATTGCGTGAAACGGCTGATCATGCCCACGGTCCTGGCCAGCGGCAACTGCGTGTGGGCATGACATTCCGCGGCGAATGCGGCGATGTCGACGGGTTTGCCGTCGGGCATCGTCCGGTCCTCAGGTTCGAGGATCGCCGAGATTTCCGCCAACGGCGTTTGCGACAGCATCAGCCTACCGGACGCCGTCCATGGCAAGGGGATGCGCGAGCCGATTTCGGAGCTGATGCGCAGCGGCCGCGAGCCGGGGCGAGCGTGGACGATCACCTGTTTGCCGTGCAAGCGCGTGCAAAGCTCGCTCGTCTCGCCCGTCTCCTTTGCCAGCGCGTCGACCATTTCGCGTCCGCGCGCGACGATGTCGTTGGCGCGCAGATAGCTTGCCCCGTAAAGATAGATCAACTTGCCGAAATAGACGTTGCTCTCCTTGCCGCGCACCTCCAGCAGTCCCGCCTCGGACAGGATGTTCACCAGATCATAGATCGTCGATTTGGGCGCGCCGAGAGCGTGCGGCAATTCCGCCAGCCGGGCAGGCCCTCCGTTCGACTGAAGGAAGGAAAACAGCTTCAGAACCCTGTCGACGCCGCGTTCGCGCGGTCCCCGCGCCATGCGGGTCTTCGCCGGAGGGGTCTTGTCCGTCAAAGGTCGGTCCATTTGGGGCTGATCCATTTTCGCCGATCTCGATTGCCAAGCCGTATGGAATAGGTTACCGTCTCTAATATAAGAAAGTAGTCCAATATATAAGACTATTCAAGGCCGCCAGATCGTGAACGTGCCAACCCATGAGGAGACATCGATGACCGAAGGAACTGAACGCCGCGATTTTCTGAAGCTCGGACTCGGAGGTGCGGCGCTCGGCGCGCTTTCGGCCTCGGTCCTGCTCGATCCCAAACAAGCGGCCGCGCAGGCCGCCAGCGACAGCCTGCTGCGCACCGTGCTCGACCGCGGCCATTTGATCGTCGGCACCGGCAGCACCAACGCGCCGTGGCACTTCGAGAACGACGCCGGCGAACTCGTCGGCATGGACATCACCATGGGCCGCATCATCGCCCAGGCGCTGTTCGACGATCCGTCCAAGGTCGAGTTCGTCAAGCAGGACGCGCAGCAGCGCATCCCCAACATCGTCACGAACAAGGTGGACATCACGCTCCAGTTCATGACGATCTCGGGTGCCCGCGCGCAGCTCATCAATTTCACCCGCCCCTACTATGTCGAGGGCGTGGCGCTGATGACCAAGCCGGACTCCGCGGCCAAGACTTACGACCAACTCAAGGCCAAGGGCAGCGGCGCGCGCATCGCCATCCTGCAGAACGTCGACGCCGAGACGACGGTCCACAAGGTGCTTCCCGAAGCACAGGTGATGCAGATCGATACCCAGGCCAACGTCTTCCAGGCGCTCGAATCCAACCGCGCCGACGCTTCGGCGGTCGATCTTTCCAACGTGCGCTGGCTGGTCTCGAAGAATCCGGACCGCTATTTCGACGCCGGCATGCAGTGGAACAGCATGCTTTACGGCGGTGGCGTGCGGCAGGGCGATCTCGACTGGCTGCAATTCGTCAACACGGCCTTCAATATCGCCATGTTCGGCCACCAGAACGAACTCTACGACAAGGCTTTCAAGGATTATTTCGGCATGGAGCCGCCGGTGCGCAAGCCGGGCTTCCCGACCATCTGATCGCCTCGCCTCCCGGCCGCGATGGCGGCCGGGAGGCGTCCGCCGCACGAGGAAGCAGCGAGGCCCGATGGGCTACCACCTTAATTTCAATCTGATCTGGCGGCATTTCGACAAGCTCTGGCAAGGGCTCGTCCTCAGCCTGGAACTGGCGGTGGTGTCGATCCTGATCGGCGCCGCCATCGGGCTTCTCCTCGCCGTCTGGTACGTTTCCGCCGGCAAGGTGGTGCGCGCGGCGATCTCGGCCTATGTCGAGTTCATCCGCAACGTGCCGCTGATCCTTCTGGTCTACATCGTCTTCTACGGCATCCCGACGGTCGTCGATTTCGCCTACAGCCCCACAGCTTCCTTCATCGGTACGCTGTCGCTCTATTCGGGCGCCTATCTGGTGGAGGTCTTCCGCTCCGGCCTGGAAGCCGTGCCGCGCGGGCAACTGGACGCCGGCAAGGCGATCGGCCTGACGCCCTGGCAGCGGCTGCTCTACGTGCGCCTGCCGACGATGACCAGGATCACCCTGCCGGCGCTGTCCAACACGTTCATCTCGCTGTTCAAGGACACGTCCGTCGCCTCCGTCATCGCCGTGCCCGAGCTGACCTACGGCGCGCAGTGGATCAACTTCAACACGTTCCGCATCGTCGAGGTCTATATCGTCACGACGATCATGTACCTGGTGACGGGCTACGGCATCCTGTTCGGTCTCAGGCAGGTCGAGCGCCGCTTCAAGGTGGAGCGCTGAGCATGGCCACGATCCTCTATGCCCTGCCGTTCCTGCTGCAAGGATTTCTCATCACCCTTTGGGTGTCGGCGCTGGTGGTTGTTTTCTCGCTCGCCGGCGGCCTCGTGCTCGGGGTCGGGCTGGTCTACGGGCCTCGCACTGTGCAATGGCTGGTCAGGCTGTTCAGCGACTGCATCCGCGGCATTCCGATCCTGGTGCTGATCTTCGTCGTCTACTACGGCTTCCCGCCGCTGGGCATCGCCATCAACGCGTTCTGGGCCGGGGTGGTGGCGCTGACCCTGTTCAAGGGCGCGCAGGTGATCGAATATGTGCGGGGCGCCATTTCCTCGATCCCCAAGGGGCAGATGGAGGCCGGCAAGGCCATCGGCCTGACCTTCGTGCAGCGCCTGCGCTACGTCATCTTTCCGCAGGCCGTGCGCCGCTTCCTGCCGCCGTGGATCAACGGCGTGACCGACGCGGTCAAGGGCAGCGCGCTGATCTCGCTGCTCGGCATCGTCGACCTGATGCAGTCGATCAACGAGGTGATCGGCCGCACCTATGAGGCCATGCCGCTCTACCTGCTCGGCGCGTTCATCTACTTCGCCATCAACTATTCGCTCTCGCTCACCAGCCGGTTCGTGGAACGGCGCTATGCTTATATCCGGGACTGAGACCATGAACGCAAACCAGCAGCCGCTTCTCAAGATCGACGATCTGCGCAAGTCCTTCGGCCAGGCAAACATCCTCAAGGGCATCGACATGGCCGTCAACAAGGGCGAGGCGGTCGCGATCATCGGCCCGTCCGGCAGCGGCAAGACCACCTTGCTGCGCTGCGTCAATTTTCTCGAAACCTACGAGGAAGGCTCGATCCGGATCGACGGGCAGGAAGTCGGCTACCGCGACGGCGGCAACCGCCAGCGGCGCGGCGAGACCGACCTTGCCCGCATGCGCGCCGAAACCGGCATGGTGTTCCAGAGCTTCAATCTTTTTCCGCATTTGACGGCGGCTGAGAATGTCATGCTCGGCCTCACCAAGGTGCGCCGCAAGCCGAAGCAGGAAGCGCGCGAGATCGCCGAACATTGGCTCAAGCGCGTCGGTCTCGACCACCGCATCGACAACCTGCCGTCGGAACTGTCCGGCGGCCAGCAACAGCGGGTCGGCATCGCCCGCGCCGTCGCCATGGAGCCGAAGATCCTGCTGCTCGACGAGATCACCTCGGCGCTCGACCCGGAACTGGTCAACGAGGTCCTCGACGTCGTGCGCCAGCTCGCCGAGGAAGGCATGACCATGCTGATGGTGACGCACGAGATCGCCTTCGCGCGCGACGCCAGCCACCGCATCGTCTTCATGGACGACGGCAAGGTGGCCGCCGAAGGGCCGCCGAAGGAACTGATGGCGCAAGCCGGCTCCAACCAGCGGCTGGATGCCTTCCTGTCGCGTTTCAGAACCAGTCATTTGCATTAAGACGAACGGTCAGCCCATGCCTGCCAACGACCAGATTGCCGCGCGCGGCCTTCAACTGCCGCCGGTTCCCACGCCGATCGGGACGTTCCGCAACGTCCTGCAGGTCGGCAACGTCCTTTACGTGTCCGGGCAGGGGCCGCTCGACCGCAACGGCGTTCTTCAAAAAGGCAAGGTGGGCCGCGACGTTACCGTCGAGGCGGCCTACGAGCATGCACGGCTGACCGGCCTCAACATCCTTTCGGTGCTGAGAGCCCACCTCGGCGATCTGGCGCGGGTCAAGCGGTTCGTCAAGCTGCTCGGCTTCGTCAACGCCACCGGCGACTTCGCCGAGCACCCGGCGGTCATCAACGGCTGTTCCGATGTCCTTGTCGAGGTTTTCGGCGAGGCCGGCGTGCATGCGCGCTCGTCGATCGGCGTCGCCTCTCTGCCCAACAATATTACCGTAGAAGTCGAGGCGATCGTCGAGATTTTCGCCGAAGGAGACAATCATGGATAACCGCAACGCCAGCGCCGCAACCGGCAGTAACGAGACGATCCGGGAGCGTCTCGGGCTGCGGCCGATCATCAACGTGTCGGGAACGATGACGGCGCTGGGCGCTTCCATCATCGTGCCGGAGGCGATCGCGGCGATGGCAGAGATCGCCCCGCAGTTCGTCGAGATGGACGATCTTCATCGTGCCGCCAGCAAGGTCGTCGCCCGGCTGACGGGCGGCGAGGCAGGCTTCATCACCGCCTCCTGCGCCAGCGGCATCTCCCTCGCACTTGCCGGGGCGATGACCGGCACGAATCTTCTGGCGATCGAGCGCCTGCCCGATCTCGCCACGGGCCTCAAGGACGAGGTGATCGTGCAGATCGGCCATATGGTCTCCTTCGGCGGCAACATCGACCAGGCGATCCGGCTTTGCGGCGGCAAGGTCGTCGAGGCCGGCACCGTCAGCGTCGTCAACGACTACCATGTCGCCGATGCGATCAACGAGCGCACGGCCGCCGGCCTCTACGTGGTGTCGCACCACACCGTCCAGTATGGCATGCTCTCGCTGCCCGAGTTCGCGGAAATCTGCCACGCCGCTGGCGTGCCGGTCATCGTCGACGCCGCTTCCGAATACGACCTGCAGCGGTTTCTGCGCGACGGCGCCGACATCGTCATCTACAGCGGCCACAAGTTCCTCGGCGGCCCGACCACCGGCATCGTCGCCGGCCGCAAGGACCTCGTGCGCGCCGCCTTCCTCCAGAACCGCGGCATCGGCCGCGGCATGAAGGTCGGCAAGGAAAGCATCGCTGGCGTGATCGCGGCACTCGAAGCGTGGGAGAAGCGCGACCATGCCGGCATCCGGCGCCGCGAAAGCGAGGCCCTGCATTTGTGGCAGGACACGCTGACCGGCCTGCCGGGGATCAGGGCCGAGATCGTTCCCGACCCGACCGACAACCCGCTGGACCGTATCGAGATCACCGTGTCGCCGGAGTCGGGCTATTCGGCGGCAGGTCTCGCCAAGGCGCTGTCGCTGGCGGAGCCGCCGATCATCGTGCGCAACCATGAAGTCGAGCGCGGCCACTTCTTCCTCGACCCCTGCAATCTGCACGAGGGAGAGGCGGAGATCGTCGCCAATGTCCTCAAGCGCGTGCTGACGGCAAACCCGAAGCCAGACTACGCGCTGATGACACCCCGCAAAACCAGCCGTACGGCGCTTTCCTGGCCTGACTAGAGCATCGGACCGAAAAGTGGAATCCGGTTTTCGGTGATTCCGATGCTCTACCAATAATTTAGATCGCCCTTTGTGCGTCCGAATGGACGCACGGCGATCTAGGACCGGCGCAGCCGGGAACCTGCCTCCGACCCTTTCGCGCGTTATTCGATCCGTCGTTGTCCTTCCGGCAGGGTCAGTTCGCAGACGGTTGCGAAGACCACGTCCACGCCTCGCGCAAGCTGCTCGTAATCCGTCCATTCTTCGGGGGCGTGGGAGATGCCGTTGCGGCTGGGCACGAAGACGAGGCCGGTGGGTGCGAATTGAGCCATGATCATCGCGTCGTGGCCTGCTCCGCTGACCATGGTCCGGCTTTTCAGGCCCAGGGTTCCCGCGTGGCGTGTCAAGGTACTGTGCAATTCCACCGAAAGCAGCACGGGGGAAACGAACAGTTGCTCCTCGACCTTGACCGTCAGGCCGTTCCCGCCCGCTTGCTCGATGACGGAACGGCTTCGCTCGACGAGCGTCCGAACCACCTCATCTTTCGGAGCGCGGATATCGACGGTGAAGGTCACGAGATCCGGGATCACGTTCGCGCCGCCGGGATGGACCTCCAGCTTGCCCACGGTGAGCACGGCGTCCTGTCCGATTGCGCAAGCCAGATCCGGTAGCTGGGACAGCGCTGCCACCGCACCGACCAGGGCATCGCGCCGCGCATTCATCGGCGTGGTGCCGGCATGCCCCGCCTGTCCCCTGAACGTCACCTTCAACTGGGCCATTCCGACGACGCGGTCGACGATGCCGACGTCGTCGCCTTGTGCCTCCAGCACCGGACCCTGCTCGATGTGAAGTTCGAGGAAGGCGTAGACGGAACCCGGCTTCAGCACCGCACGATGCGCCTGCGCCGGGTCAAGCCCAAACCTAGCCATTGCCTCTGCCATGGTGATGCCGTCGTCGTCGGCCAGCGCATCGAAGCTTCCCATATCCAGCCGGCCTGCGAGGATGCGTGAGGCGACCATTCCGCCGCCGAAGCGTGTCCCCTCTTCCTCGATCATGCCGATGAACTCGATCGGCCGTTCCGGCATCAGACCACGATCCCTGAACAGGGACGCGATTTCTATCCCGGCGACGACGCCGGCCTGTCCATCGAACTTGCCGCCGTTGGGGACGGAATCGAAATGCGAACCGATCATGACCGGAGCGAGATCGGGGTTGCTGCCCTCCAGCCGGCCGATGACATTGCCGACCTCATCCTCGCGCACCGTGAGGCCTGCGGATTCCATTTCGGCGCGCAGGAAGTCGGCGGCCTGTCGGAATTCCGGACTGTAGGTCAGCCGCGTCGTTCCCTCGCCGGGCGTCGCGGTGAACCGGTCCAGCCCCTCGATCAGGCGCTGGATACGCTGCGGATCAGAAAACCGTGTCACAGCAAAAAACTCCGCGAAATTGCCGCTGGTACGGCCAGCCCCGTCAGTCCGGGGCGACAGGAGACCGGCTGGCGGCGCGTGTCAACCGGCAAGGCGCGATCTGCGCACCGGTACTTTATCGAGCTTGCGAGATCGCCCATCACTCCCGCAGAAGCGGGAGGGTTTCATTGGTGATATATGACTGGACATAAGTGTCTATGAATTCTAGTTTCGATCAACTTTTCGGCTGGAAAGATCGCTGCTTGTGCCCCACTCGTCGGCGAAACATCACTCGGGCGTGGACGCAGGCCTGGCATGACACGCAGTTATTCGGCGCTATCGCTGTTCAAGGAGGGGCTCGCGGGCCAGACCGGCTGGGAGCCGGCGTGGCGTTCGCCTGAGCCGAAGGCGCGCTATGACGCGATCGTCATCGGCGGCGGCGGCCACGGGCTGGCGGCGGCCTATTATCTGGCGAAGAACCACGGCATCACCAATGTCGCGCTGCTGGAGAAGGGCTGGATCGGCGGCGGCAACACCGGCCGCAACACCACCGTGGTGCGCTCGAACTATTTCTATCCCGAAAGTGCGGCGATCTACGGGTTGGCGCATTCGCTCTACAAGGGCCTGTCGGCGGACCTCAACTACAACATCATGCTGTCGCAGCGAGGCGTCCTCACGCTGGCGCACAGCGAGACGGGGCTGGAGACGGCGGCGCGCACGCTCAACGCCATCCAGGTCAACGGCATCGATTCCGAGCTGTTGTCGCTGGAGGAGGTGAAGCGGCTGGTGCCGATCTACAATTGGGGGCCGGACGCCCGCTACCCGGTGTTCGGCGGCACCATCCAGAGAAGCGGCGGCACCGCCCGCCACGATGCCGTCGCCTGGGGTTATGCGCGCGCGGCCAGCCGCCTCGGCGTCGACATCATCCAGAATTGCGAAATCACCGACTTCATCATCGAGGGCGGGCGCTGCCGCGGCGTGGCGACGACGAGAGGGACGATGCGGGCCGAGCGCACCGGCATGGCGGTTGCCGGCCATTCCTCGGTGCTGGCGGGTAAGGCCGGCTTCCGGCTGCCGGTCAACTCCTACGCCTTGCAGGCCTGCGTGTCGGAGCCGGTGAAGCCGATCCTCGACACGGTTGTGATCTCACCCGACACCGGCGTCTATGTCAGCCAGTCGGACAAGGGCGAGATGGTGATCGGCGGCGCGCTCGACCGCATCCCCTCCTACGGCCAACGCGGCAACCTGCCGGTGCTGGAAGGGGTGCTCGCCGGCATGCTCGACATGTTCCCGGTGCTCGGCCAGCTGAAGCTGATGCGGCAATGGGCCGGCATCGTCGACGTGGTGCCGGATTCCTCGCCGATCATCGGCGAGACGCCGCTGCCCGGCCTGTTCATCAACTGCGGCTGGGGCACCGGCGGCTTCAAGGCGATCCCCGCCGGCGGCACGCTGCTCGCCCATCTGCTCGCCACCGGCAAGCATCACGACATCAGCCGCCCCTTCGATCTTGACCGCTTCACCACCGGTCGCCTGATCGACGAGGCGGCCGGCTCCGGCATCGCGCACTGACGGTTTTCCCATGCAGCTCTTTCCCTGTCCCTTCTGCGGCCCGCGCGACGAGGCGGAATTCCACTATGGCGGCGAAGCCGGCAACCTCAGGCCCGACGGACGCGAGGTGCCGGCCGGGCGCTGGGCGGATTATCTCCACATGCGCGCCAACCCCAAGGGCGCGACGAGGGAAATCTGGGTGCACGTGACCTGCGGCGAGTTCTTCGCCATGGAACGCGACACCGTCACCCATAAAGTCGCCGGCTCGGTGAGTCTCGGCGAAGCGGAGCAGCAGCCATGAGCGCCCGGCGGCTTCCCCACGGTGGCAGCGAGATCGACCGCTCGCGCCCGCTGAAATTCACCTTCGACGGGCGCACGGTCGAGGGTTTCGGCGGTGACACCGTCGCTTCGGCGCTGCTGGCGTCCGGCCGGCGCATCGTCGGCCGCTCGTTCAAGTATCACCGGCCGCGCGGCATCTGGGGCGCCGGCGTCGAGGAGCCGAACGCATTGCTCGACGTCGAGCGCGATGGCCGCCGCACGCCGAACGCGCGTGCCACGACGGAACCGGTGCGGGACGGGCTTGTCGCGCGCAGCGTCAATGCCACGCCCGACGCCGAACAGGACCGCAACGCCTTCCTCGACCGGTTTTCGCGCTTCATCCCGGCTGCGTTCTACTACAAGACCTTCATGTGGCCGGACTGGCATCTTTTCGAGCCGCGCATCCGCGCCATGGCCGGCCTCGGCACGGTCGATCCGGACTGGGTGCAAGGCCGGTCGGCGGACCAGCTCAACCATCATTGCGACGTCCTCGTCGTCGGCGCCGGACCTGCCGGCCTCGCGGCGGCCGCGAGCGCGGCGGCGGCCGGCCACAGCGTGCTTGTGGTGGACGACCAGAGCCGGCCGGGTGGTTCGCTGCGCCATCGCGCGGGCGAAATCGACGGCAGGCCGGGCGCGCAATGGGCAGCGGAGACGGCGGCCGCACTGGAGAAGGCCGGTTTGGCGCTGCTCTCCAGCACCACGGCCTTCGGCGTCTACGACCACAATCTGGTCGCGCTGAACCAGCGGCACGGTGACGGTTGGCCCGATACGCTGTGGCGGGTGCGGCCGAAGCGCATCGTGCTGGCGACCGGCGCCATCGAACGGCCGCTGCCTTTCGCCAACAACGACCTGCCGGGCATCCTGTCCGCCGACGCCGCGCTGCAATATCTGAAGCGCCATGCGGTGCTGGCGGGCGAGCGTATCGTCGTCGCCACCAACAACGACAGTGCCTATGAGGCGGCGAGCGTTATGGCCGAGGCTAGTGCCGAGGTGACGCTGGTCGATGTCCGGCCCGCTGCTTCCGCCGACGCCGGCAAGGCGCGGGTGCTTTCCGGCCGCGCCGTGGTAGCTGCACACGGCCGCAACGCGGTCGAGGGCGTGACGCTGAACGACGGCACGCGGCTTACCGCCGATTGCGTGCTGGTGTCCGGCGGCTGGACGCCGAGCGTGCATCTCTATTCGCAGGCCAAGGGCAAGCTCGCCTGGCGCGACGATCTCGCGGCCTTCGTGCCCGGAGCCGAGGTCGAGGGCATTGGAACGGCCGGCGCGCTCGTCGGCGAGGTTTCGCTGTCGAAGGTTCTGGAAAGCGGCATTGCTGCGCTTGGTCAATTCGCCGGCAAGACGGCCACGCCGAAAAGCACCGGGCCGGAAGCGAGCCTCAACGTCAGCGCCGCATGGCCGAAGCCGAAAGCCAAGGGACGCGTCTGGATCGATTACCAGAACGACGTGACGGCCAAGGACGTCGAACTGGCGGCGCGCGAGAATTTTATCTCGGTCGAGCATCTGAAGCGCTACACGACGCTCGGCATGGCGACCGACCAGGGCAAGACCTCGAACCTCAACGGGCTGGCGCTGCTGGCCGAGGCCACCGGGCGCAGCATTCCCGACGTCGGCACGACCACCTACCGCCCCCCGTTCACGCCCGTGCCTTTCACCAGCCTTGTCGGGCCAAAGCGCAAGTCGCTGCTGGCGCCGGTGCGCCGCCTGCCGCTGGACACCGTCCATCGCATGCAGGGCGCTTCCTTCCGCGAATTTGGCGGCTGGCTGCGGCCGGCCTATTATGGCGGGACAGGAAGCGGTTCCGCCGCCGCCATCCAGGACGAGGCCCGCCGGGCACGTCAATCGGTGGCGCTGTTCGACGGCTCGACGCTCGGCAAGATAGAGGTGATCGGCCCGCGCGCCGCCGAATTCGTCGATTTCATCTACTACAACACCATGTCGACGCTGAAGCAGGGTCGCTGCCGTTACGGCTTCATGCTGTCGGAGAACGGCGTGGTGTTCGACGACGGCATTTTGGTGCGCCTCGACGAGCACCGCTTCGTCGTCTCGTGCTCGTCCTCACATGTCGCCGCCGTGCATGCGCGGCTGGAGGAATGGCGGCAGGATCGTTTCGGCCGTGACGCAGTCTACATCCACAACGCGACCGCGCAATACGCGACGCTCACCGTCTCCGGACCGAACGCGAAGGTGCTGTTGGAGGCGCTGGACCTGGGTGCGTCGCTGGACGATGCCAGCCTGCCGCATATGGCGATCACCAATGGCCGCTTCGGCGGCGAGGAAGTCCGTATCGCGCGCGTCTCCTTCACCGGCGATCGCAGCTATGAGGTGTCCATCCGCGCCGACTGTGCGGAGGCACTGTGGGCGCGCATGCAGCAGGAAGGTCGGGCGCTGGAGGCGGTGACGATCGGGCTGGAGGCGCTGATGATCCTGCGCGCCGAGAAGGGTTACATCATCATCGGCAAGGATACCGACGGCAATACCATGCCGCACGATCTCGGCGTCGCCGGGCCGCGCCAGAAGCGCGTCACCGAATTCGTCGGCCGCCGGTCTCTGTTCACCGAGGAAGGAACCCGTTCCGACCGCAAGCAGCTCGTCGGGCTCGCCGTCGCCGAAGGTGAGGCGCCGCTCGGCATCGGTGCCCACGGCATCGAGCGAACGGGCGGTGCCAAGCGCAGCCTCGGCTATGTCACGTCGAGCTATTTCAGCCCGACGCTCGGCCGGCCGATCGCGCTGGGGCTGATCGAGCAGGGCGCGTCCCGCCACGGCGAGGTGATCGACATCCAGCATCTGGGCATGCTGCGCCGCGCGACGATCACCGCGCCCTGCGCGCTCGATCCCGCCGGAGACCGCCTCAATGGCTGAGGTTATTCCCAATCTCGCGGACCGCTGGCCGGCCGCTCCAGACTGGGCTTCGGCCCGGATCGAAGGTGCGGGCTTTACGGTGCGCAGTGTCGCCGGCCTCCGGCAACTCCTGGTCAGCGGCGACTTCGATGCATGGAACCGCGCGTCCGGCCTGATGGGGCAGGGCGTTGGTGCGTTGGCGCTGGCCAAAGGGGCGGCATGGCAGGTCCGCGTCGCGCGCGACCGGCTGCTTGCCGTCTCGTCGAAGCCATTCTCCGTCGAGCCGGGCTGGCATGGCGAAGGCTTCGCCGTGACGCGCATGGACGCCGCCCTGCATGTCTTCGAGGTCGAGGGGGAAGGCGTCGGCAGTGTGATCGCCCGAGCTACGACGCTGGATCCGGAAACGGCGTCTCCGTCGGCGGCCATGCTGTTCGCCGGCGTCAATGCGATCGCCTATCGCCACGGCGCGCGCAACCGGCTGCGCGTCCATGTCGACTGCGGACTTGCCGCCTACCTTTGGGAATGGTTTGGGCAATTGCCCAATGGCGTTGCGAGATAGCTTCGCGGAAACGGCTTCGGCCACCGTCGTGATCAGAGCGCCTGGCGCGTGTCCACTCTGCGCAAGGCGCGCGCGACGAAGGCCTCGACCTCGCCGTCCAACGGGTCCTTGCCGGCATGGATCCGCAGATAGGCAGGCAAGTGCGCGAGACGGTTCTCGATCGACTCGACGATCTCCAGCGCATAGTAGCCGATCTGGGTAAAGTAGAGGATGCGAGCGCGGATCAGGGCATCGGATTGCGGACAGCCGCATCTCAGGAACATCGCGTATATCGCCTCGACCCGCTCGCCATCTGCGAGATCCACGACCTTGCGGACCTCGCTGGAACCGTTGGCCCATGCCCTGACCGCGAAATCCAGTCGGGGATTGAACAGGTCTTCGTCGTACCAGCACTCGAAGACGTTGAGCACGCCCTGCGTGACCGATGTGGCGGGTAGGAGCGACTGGGCGAGAATACCGCGCGTGTTGCGCTCGCGCCAGTATTGCAGGAGCTGGTCGAGCAGATCCTGACGGCTCTTGAAGTACCAGTAGAAGCTCGATCGCGATATGCCGAGCTTCTGCCCGAGGGTCAGGATGCGCACGCCGTCAACGCCGTCGCAGATCAGTGTTTCGAGAGCGAGCTTGAGCCAGTCCTCCTTGGTCGCCCTGACATTCCCGGTCGAGCCGGAGCCGGCGGCGGGGCTGGAATAGCGATCGGCGCCATTCTCCTGGGAATCCTCGCGCATTGTTCTGGTTGCCTCCGTCAGTCGAGGCTCAGGCTACAGCAAATAGCGGGCGTGTACGAGCCGCAGCAAGAATGCGCGGCCAATTCCGGCCATCCCGACAACCGCTGACGGCACAGGGCATTTCGGCAACGAAGCGGAACGATTTTGTTTCCGAAAGCGCAGCCGATCGCTATTCCGAGGTTGCTTCACTCGCCCATCAGAACGGGGTCGAAGGGATAACTCGTCAGGTTCTCGTAGCCGGTTTCGGTGATGAGAACCTGATCCTCGAGCTTGATGGAGAAGTTGCCGCCTTCCGGCGAGACCAGGGCCTCGACGCACATGACCATGCCGGGTTCGAGGACGTATTCGAACGCACCGTCGTCGAAGCGGTCCGGATAGGTGATCAGCGGCCACTCGTCGCACAGGCCGGCGCCGTGCATCTTCGCGCCGTATTTCTGCTTCTGGAACGGCGCGTCCAGATGATGCCCGCCGAACACCAGGTCCCTGAAGCGCACGCCCGGCGCCAGCAGTTCCATGTTCGTCGCGATGTGTTCGCGCGCATGGCGCATGGCGTAGACCATCTCGCTCGACGGCTTGTCCGGGCCGATCCACCAGGTGCGGGAAATGTCGACACACATGCCGTAGGATCCGACCAGATCGGTGTCGAAGGCGAGGACCTCGTTCTCTTGGACGATGCGCGGCCCGCATTCCTGGAACCATGGGTTGGTGCGCGGACCCGACGCCAGCAGGCGGGTTTCGATCCATTCACCGCCCCGGCGGATATTTTCGGCATGCAGGACCGCCCAGACATCGTCCTCCGACATCGTGCCCGAAGGGATGCCGGTTCGCGCCGCACGCTCCATCTCGCCCACGGCCTTCTCGCAGGCGTGCACGGCGCAGCGCATCGCCAGGATTTCGTCCGGCCCTTTGACTGCGCGCGCCTTCTCGGTGAGTTCTTCGCCGGGGAATACTTCGAAACCCTGAGCCTCGAGGCTTCTCAGCCCATGGATCATGATCTTGTCGACGGCCAGCCGCCTGTTGGTGCCGGAATGAAGCCGCATCAACTCACGGACTTCGTTTGTGAAGGTGTCGGCCGCCTCGTCGAGCCTGTCGCCGCGGTCGAAGTAGAACAGGTTCGCACCGCTTCGCCGTTCCCTGACCAGCGGGTTGAACTCGCTGAGAAAAACCGCGTTCTTGTAGTCCCAGATGACCATGTAGCCGTCGGCGCAGATGAGGACGGCGCGAAACGGGTTGTGGGTGTTCCACAACTGCATGTTGGTGCTGTCGGTCGCGTAGCGGATGTTGAGCGGATCGAACAGCAGGAGCCCGCCGTAGTCCCTTGCCTGGATGAATCGGACGAGCCGTTTCCAGCGATGCTCGCGCATGCGCGCCAGATCCGGCAGTTGCAGACCGGCCTCGGCCCACTCATCGTAGGCCAGGACGGTCGGCCCGATCTCCATCCTGTCCATGTCGTTGGCCGAGCCGTCGGCGAGCAGACCGTCGCGGCTCGGGTCGATCTTGCGGATATCGCGATAATGCCCGTCCATCGTCAGCCCGCCCCCCGATCTTGTCCGGACGTTCGCTATTGACGCCAGCCCCGGCAACGGGAGACCGCGTCTGCGAACTTCGATCGCCAGTTCGAACCTTTCCCTGGACGGCCGTCAAGTACCGAACTTTTGCCTTGCAAAGGCGGCAGTTCGCCGTTCAGCGCAAGCGCGGCCATGGCCGCGCAGCCGAAGCCGGTCAGTTCGTCGAAGGATTGCGTGACGATCCTGCGCTGCAAGGCGTCCGCCAGGAACTGCGTGAAATAGGGACTGCGCGACAGGCCGCCGTCTATCGACAGCGTGGAGCCGAGCACCACTTCCCCGTCCATCGCGCCGATGACGTCGACAGTCGCCAGTGCGATGCCTTCCAGCGCCGATTGCAGCATCAGCTCGCGCGTCGTGTCGGCGGACAGGCCGAGCCAGAGCCCTGCGGCGGAGCGGTCCCAGTGCGGGCAGGCGAGGCCGGAGAGCGCCGGAACGAAAACCAGATCGCGGTCGATTGCCGCCGGTTCGGCAAAGGATTGCAACTCCTCAACTCCCTTCATCAGGCCGATCCTGCCTAGCCATTCGACCGCCGCGCCGGCATCGTACACGCCGCCATCCACGGCATAGGTCGTCTCGTCGCCGATCTTCCAGGCGACGGTGGGCAACAGGCCTGTTTCGGGGCTTTGCACGATGCGCGAGCCGGTCAGAGCCAGCGCGAACGCGCCAGTCCCGAAGGTGATCTTGGCGTCACCCGGTTTGCGGCAGCCGTGTCCGTAGAGGGCGGCCTGCTGGTCGACCACCGAGGCGGTGAGCGGAACTTTGCCGATCGTGGCGATGACCGTTCCGGCGGTCGGCCCGATGGGCGGCAAGGCTTCGATCGGCACACCGAAAAGACGGCAGAGCTCCTCGTCCCAGGTGCAGGCGGCGAGGTTCATCAGCGAGGTGCGCGAGGCGGTCGTCGCGTCGGTGACGAAGCGTTCGCCCAGCCTGTCGAGGAAGAAGCTGTCCGTCGTGCCGAGGCGCAGGCGGCCGGCGGCCAGTGCCGCGCGCGCCGCCGGTACGTTGGCCATGATCCAGCCGAGCTTCGAGGCGGAAAAATAAGGGTCGAGCGGCAGGCCGGCGCGCGCCAGCGTCAGTTCTTCAGCGCCGTCGGCGCGCAGCCGCTCCAGTGTCTCGCGGGTACGGCTGTCTTGCCAGACGATGACGGGCGAGAGCGGTTCGCCGCTCACCGCATCCCATGCGAGGCAGCTTTCTCCCTGATTGTCGAGGCCGATGGCATCTACCTGTCCGGCCTCAGTCACGCATGCGGCGACGTTGCGCAAGAGTTCCAGCGGGTCGTGCTCGACCCAGCCCGGATTGGGATAGTGCTGCCCGTGCCGGACGGAATGGGCGATGCGGATATCGCCCGCGCTGTCGGCAAGCAAAAGGCGGGTGGACGTGGTGCCCTGATCGATCGCCGCAATCCGCATCCTATCCAGATCCGCTGCCTGCTGCTTCTATGATTATGGTTCCGCCCGCTGCGCGAGGTCCCTGCAATGCCGACAGAGGTATCAGGATGCGCCGCTCCGGCAAGAGGCGGCCGTGCCTGCACCAGAGCACCTGCGAGCCGTCACGCGCGACCAGCGGGCCGGTCGTGGCAGCATCGACGCGGATCTGGAGGCTGTCGAGGGAACCGGTGTGCCCGGAAGCGGACAGGCGTTGCGGCACGACCAGCTTGACGTTGGCGCCGCGCACGATCGTCGTGGTGGTCACATAGGGAGGAAGGGTTCCAGCGAGGTCGTCGGCAACCATCGCGCCGATGCGCGCGCCTTCACGATACGACCAGCCGGCCGTCTCGATGGGGCGAAGCAGGTTGCCGGCGGCGAAGTAGGACGGGTCGCTGCAGCGGCCGAACTGGTCGATGGCGGGTCCGCCGCTGCCGTCGTCCAGCACGAGATGGCTCGGGCGTACAAGCGCGGCCTCCGGCGTGAACCGTCCCGTCAGCAGCACGCCGTCGCAGGCGAGTTCGCGCATGGAACCGTCGGCAAGGCGGATCGCTATCGCCTCGACGCGGCCGCGCCCCCTGATTTCGGCGATCGTCGCCCGATAATGCATCGGAATGCCGAGCAGGCGGGGAAAGAGATCGAGCGGGCGCCGCGCCGTCGGCCGATCCGCCGCCTCGATCACGGCGACCGGCCGGATGCCGGCCTTGCGGCAGGTGGCCACCGCCGAGAGGCTGACGAGTTCCGTGCCGACGATGACGGGGCGCCGGAAGGGCAGCATCTTCTCGATATGGACTTCGTGTTGCAGCGTTCCCGTGGTGATGACCCCTACGGGGCGATCGCCGGAAATAAGCCGCGCCGCGCGCGAGCTTTCGCGCGCGCCGGTTGCCAGGATGACGCGGCCGGCGACGATTTCGACCGGGCCTGCCGCACACATAGCATCGAGCCTTGCTCCCGGTCGCAGCGCCGTCACCGACAGGCCCGTCCGGATCTCGACACCTGCCTGACGGGCGGCCTCCGCAAGCCTTTGGGCATAGGCGGGGCCGGTCAGCACGCGGCCGAATTCGCGCATGCCGAACGGGGGATGGCCGCAATGGCGGGGCACGCCGCCGACATCGGCTTCGCGCTCGAGGATCGTCACCCGCCCGACGCCACGGCCGCGCAGGACAAGTGCTGCGGCTATCCCGGCCGGTCCGCCGCCGACGATGGCCACATCGGTCGCAATCGTCTCAGTCATGGCAAGCATCGACCGCCAGCGGATCGGCCAGCCGGCCTTCGCTCAGCGCGGCGACGCGCGCCTGGCAATAAAAGCCCTGGCAGCGGCCCATGCCCGCGCGCGTGCGCCGCTTCAATCCGCCGACGTCTCCGGCGGGCAGCGGGCCGTTCAGCGCCGCTTCGATCTCGCGCCGCGTCACCAGTTCGCAATGGCAGACGATGTCGCCGTGATCCGGCTTCTGCCAATCGCGTTCCAGGTGTTCGGCAAGGTTGGTCATGCGCGGCCAGACGGGGTTCTTCAGGGGCTGGAGATCCTTTTTTTGCTTCATGTCCGCATGCAGGCGGGCGACATGGGCCGCCAGCCCGAGAGCGGCCGTCAGGCCGGTGGAGCGGATGCCGCCGACGCTGATCCAGCGCCGCTCGGCATCGGCCGAGACGCGGTATTCCTTCCTCTCGCTTGCGGGGCGCAGGCCGGCATAGACGGCCGTTACCGGCATGCCGGCGAGCGCCGGCACCATGGCGACCGCCTTGGCGATGAGGGTGCGCAGAACCGCTTCGTCGACGCCCGCGTGGTCGCGGTCGTCCTGCTCCTCCGCCGTCGGCCCGACCAGAACGTTGCCGAAGATGGTGCGCGTGAGCACGACGCCCTTGGTGCGTTCGTTCGGCACCGGCAGGATGATCGTGCGCAGGAACGCAGCGGCTGCCTTGTCGAAGACGACGAACTGCCCCTTGCGCGGCTTGATGGTGAAGCCGGCCGAGCCGAGCAGGCGCTGCTCGAGGATATCGCCGAACAGGCCGGCGCAGTTGACCACGAGGCCGGTCCGCACCGGACCCTTGGACGTTTGCAACGCCCACTCGCTGCCGTCGAACGATCCGCCCGTCACCTCGGCGCCGAAGACCGCCCGGGCGCCGTTTTCGACCGCCTGGGTCAGATAGGCGAGGGGCGCCGACCAGGGATCGATGACGTGCTCGCCCGGCACCAGAAGCGCGCCGCGGGTATCCGGCGCAAGATGCGGCTCGCGCGCCAGAACCTCGGCCGGCGTCAGACGCCTGACGTCGTCGACGCCGTTCTGTCTCGCCTGCGCCTCAATGGCGTTGAGTCGTTCCCGATCAGCTTCGTTCCAGGCGACGACCATCGCCCCGGTTTCGAGCAGCGGCAGGTTCAGCCGCTCTCGGATCTCCAGATATTCCCTGTAGCCCGCCTGCATGCATGCCACTTCCAGGCTGGCGGGCGGCGCGTCGAAGCCGGTGTGCAGCAAGGCGCTGTTGGCCTTGCTGGCGCCGCTCAATATGTCGGCGCCGCGCTCCAGCAAGACGGTGCGGGCCCCGTCCAGCGTGAAGCGCCGGGCGACGGCGCAGCCGACGACGCCGCCGCCGACCACCGCCACGTCGAAGAGGTCCCCGTCTGGCATGATGTCGCTCTTTTGCGCCGCTCTGTTCAGGCCTGGGGCAGTGGGAACGGCGCGGGGTCCATGAAGCGCCGCAGCACGTTGAGCGTCAGCCGCGAGATGTTGTTGTCATAGTTGTTCCACGGCAGGGCGCCGGAATAGGCGATGGAGCCGACCGAGAAGACGGCGCCGCCGTTCGGCGTCTCGAAGAAGACGAGATCGGCGTGCACTTTGTCGTTCACATCGCCGGTCGTGCCCATGTGATTGAACAGCAGGTCTTCGACCACATGGACGTGCGCCTCGGTCTGCCGCTCGGAGCGCGCCACCACCAGCGAATGCGGCGGCGAGCCGAGCGAAACGTCGTGCCGATCCAGTTCCATCCCGGAAGCGCCGCCGCCGGTCAGGCCGAAATCGCCGAGGATCTCATCGTCGACGCCATCGAGGATGAACGCCGCGCGCGGATCGTCGGCGCCGGATGCGCGGCGATAGTAGGACGAGACGTCGAAGCCCTGCGCGGTGAAGCCGACGCCAACCAGATGGTTGGGGCTGCGGCCGCCCTGGCGGCGCCACATGCCGCCATACTCACCGGTAAAGGAGTGGTAATATTCGCCCGTCGGCGGCTCCCAGGCGCGGCTGCCGCCCTCGGAGCGTCTCACCTCGATGATGCCGGGCTGGGTACGGTTGTAGGCGATGCGCCAGTAGAAGCCGTTGCCGCCGAGATAGATCAGCCGCCCGCCGCTGTGGGTGAAACGCTGGACCGCGTCGTACATCTCGCGCGAATAGTATTCGGGATGAGTGGCGGTCATCACCGTTCGGTAGCCGGAGAGCAGCGAGAAACCTTCTTCGTGCAGGTCCTCGTCGGTGATGACGTCGTAGTCCTGATCGAAGTGCTCCAGCCAGCTGGTGATGTGCGTATCGGCGTTGAACAGCCACAGATGCGAAGGCCCGGCGCCGTGGTTGGCCTCGACCTTGGGGCGCAGGTTCAGCACCGGGCGCAGTCGCGAGGAATAATAGACGCCGCTGCCGTCCGAATGCAGGTCGTAGAGCGAGTGGCCGTATTCGCGGTGCTCGTTGAGGAACTGCTGGTGGGGATGCAGCACCAGCGCGCGGTTGAGATGCAGCTCCACCAGCCCGTCATTGGTGCCGAAATGCTCGTTCGCATAGGCCATGTAGGTGGCAAGCGGGAACAGGAAGGCGAGCTTGGAGGTCGGCTTGCCGCGCGCCGGCCGCACCACGAAGGTAACGAACTGCTCCTCGCCCTCGGCATGGATGCGCACGGCATAGATGCCGCTCTTCATCGTTTCAGGGACGGTCAGCGAAAAATCCGCCTGCCAGCCGGCGTCGTAGACGTCGTCGTCGTGGAAATGGATGGCCGACCATTGGTCGGGCCGGTCCTTCCAGCACATGCCGTCCTCGCCGGTGAAGTTGTGGCCGGTGACGCCGCGCGTCGGCATGTTGACGACCGCGCCGTCGAGGCGGCGGCCCGAGATGTCGCGCACGGTGACTCCCGGAATGTCGTCGGCGAAATCCCATGCGCCGGCGAGCGTGCCGGCAAGGCGTTCCGGCCAGCGGTCGCCGCGCAGCGCCTCGATCTCGGCCAGCGTCAGGGCGGCGGTGGAAACGCGCGGCCGGTCGATCTTGCCGTTGTAGAGTGCGCGGCCGACGGGCCGGCCGGCATCCTCGCCGCCCCAGCTCGCGGCGAACAGCAGCGGCGCCGCATTGTCCCAGGCGAACCCGGCCGGAGCGTTCGCTTCCGTGCTGCCGGAGTCGTCTATGGTCGGGAAATCGTGTTGCGGCTGCTGGTGGACGGCGACCTTGCCGGCGGCACCGTCATAGGTCGCAGCCACCAGATACCAGTGTTTCGCCAGCATCGGCTTGCCGACCGAGAGCGTGACCTTGTGCGCTCCGTCGGACAGTTCGATCCCTGCCGATCCGTCCTCGGCGACCACCAGCGCAATGCCCTTGCCGGCCGCCTCGTCCCATTTGGAGATGATCGCCTGGCGTCCCTTCTTCGGCGTCGTCGGCATGACCATGGCCTGCATGGAGAAGCTCGGCGAGGCGGCAAAGCGGTCGCCGCAGTCGATGCGCGCGAACGAGCCGGCGTGGATGACCTGCTTGCGGCCCGGATAGCGGCCGTCAACGGTGCTAGGCACCGGGACCAGCTTCACCGGCGGCGCCTCGGGCGCGCTGTCGCCCTGTACGACCCGCACAACGCCGGCCTCGTACTGCGGATATTCGCAGTTGACCATGAAGCGGATGGTCTGTCCCGGCATCACGCTGACGCGATCCGCATATCCGGTTATCTTGAGCATGTGGGTCTCCAGGGCGATCGGTAAGGAGGCTGCGGCTGCGGTTCAGTCGGCGAGATCGACGTCGAAATGCCGCTTCATGCGCAGCTTGAAGATGGCCCATTCGGCATCGTTGAGATCGTGGAAGATGCCGTCCAGCAAGGTCATCGGCTTGGCGCGACCGTTCATGCGCACCAGCCGCCACTCCTCGTGCGGCTTCGTGCAAAGCAGCGCCAGTTTGCCGTCCATGGATTCGCTGCGGATATGATTGACGAGCCGTTGCAGGGCCGCGCTGTGCTGGCCGGTCGGCTTTGCCCGGAACTCGGCGACGAGCGTGTCCAGGTCCTCGCCCTGGATCAATCTTTCCAGATCCTGCCTTGCCATTTGGCCCTCTTGCGCGTTCGGACTCGGCTTCCGGACCCTGCGCACCAGATAGAAGGGACCGCAGGTTCAGCCATTCGGGCAATAGAGCGATGGAATTGGCCGTTGTCAATGACCGAACGGTCAATGAGGAGTGTGAATCTCATATCGTCGGCAAGGGCCGGCCAGTTTCAGTCGGCCACGATCACCTCGACCCCGGCCGCCAGCAGCGCGTCCATCGTTTCGGCCGGCGGCCGGACATCCGTGACGAAACGGTCGATGGCGTCAATCTGGCAGACGCGGGCGAAGGCGCCGCGCCCCACCTTGGAATGGTCGGCGATGACGGTGAGGCGGTCCGCCTGCTCGATCATCGCGCGCGCCACCTGGGCCTCGCCGAGCGAGAAGTCCATGACGCCGTCCCTGGCGTGGATCGCGCCGATGGTCAGCACGACGTGCGCGGCGCGGAAGCCCGAAATCTGCTCGATCGTCGCCTCACCCATGGTCTGGCTGGCATCGGGGCGATAGAGCCCGCCGAGCAGAAACACTGTGTTGGTGCGCCTCGCCGAGAGCGTGGCAGCGACAGCGGTCGAATTGGTGACCACCGAAAGATTGTCCAGGCGCGCCAGTTCCTCGGCAAGGAACAGCGTGGTGGTTCCCGTGTCGATGAACAAGGTGTCGCCGTCGTTGAACAATTGCGCAGCGGCCCGTGCAATAGCGCGTTTTCCGGCGGTCTGCTCTGCCATGCGCACCGAGAACGGGTTTTCGTCGACGAGGGAGGGCAGGCAGGCGCCGCCATGGAACTTGCGCACGATGCCTGCGGAAGCCAGCAGGTTGAGGTCGCGACGGATGGTTTCGCTCGAAGCCGAGAGATCCCTGGCAAGGTCTTCGACCAGGACGCGGCCCTTTTCGCGCGCCACATCCATGATCATCGTTCGTCGCTGGTCGGGACTGTATCGACTGAAGGTCATTGATTCTTCATACGATGGACTGGGGCCGCGGTGACGGCGAGGTCCGTTCTGCGATGGGTGAGACGTGCAGCGGTTGCGTTTTCATATGATCCGATCCGCTGGCAATCGCAACAGCCGCCGTCTGCCGGGAGTGCCGTACCCGAACGGGCAACTGCATTCTGCCGGTCGAATTAAATTCAGTCAACCGGATTGACTGAACGGTCAATTCAAGTACGCTATTCGGGCTACAGCTTCCGTCGACGCTCAATGCGCTGTCGTTCCGCCATCGAATTCAAGATGGAAGTTGTGTCATTCAAGTGGCTTGACAGAGACTACGGGTCTGTTGAAGTCTGGATCACGCAGCGGGAGGAGGCTGCGCGGCTCGAGGGCCGCTCAGGTCTCGCGGCGAACAACGCCACTGGGCAAGCTGAGGGGAGTTCTTCATGATATCGACACGACGCACGTTTCTCGCCGGCGCCACGGCGCTCGGCGCGGGCTCGCTGCTGATCGGGCCCGGCCGCATCGGACGGGCCCTGGCGCAGGACGCCAGCACGCTGATCTTCGCCGCCGCCGGCACGGTGACCAGCAGCTGGGACCCGTCCTCGCACACCATCGCGCCGCAGATCACCGCCGAGGCGCTGGTGTTCGGCCGCCTGACCAAATGCCTGATGAAGCCGGAGAATCCGGGCGAAATCCTGCCGGATCTGGCGCTCGAGTGGAAGCTGATCGACAAGTACACGCTGGAGTACAAGCTGCGCCAGGGCGTCAAATTCCATGACGGCAAGGATTTCAAGGCCGAGGACGTCAAGGCGACCTACGAATATGCCTCGCAGCCCAGCCGGCCGGCTTCCGCCTGGTATCCGGGCCAGGTCGAGGTCGAAATCGTCGACGACTACACGGTTCGCCTCAAGACGGAGAAGTACGGCTATCCGGCACTGAACTTCTGGTACGTGTCGTCGTTCCTGCCGATCCTCTCGGCCAAGGACGTCGCCGATCCGAACGTGCTCAAGCAGCGGCCGAACGGCACCGGCGCCTTCCGCTACCAGGAAACCAAGGGCGACCAGATCGTCTTCAAGGCGAATGCCGATTATTACGACGGCAAGCCGCAGATCGAGACGCTTCTGTGGAACTACGTGCCGGACGCAAACACCCGCGTTCTCGGCCTGCTCAACGGCCAGTACCACCTGACCGAGCGGCTGGAGCCGGAGCAGTTCGAATCGCTCAAGAAGGAGGCCAACGTCACCACCGACAAGGGTCTTTCCAGCGAGAACAAGTACCTGCATTTCCGCTGCAACAAGCCGCCGTTCGACGACGTCAGGGTTCGGTTGGCGGCTGTTCACGCCATCGACCGAGACCAGATACTGGCGATCGTCGGCGAAGCGGGGCAGGCCTCCAACTGCCACATCTCGCCGGTCAAGTTCGGCTATACGGACGTTCCGGACTATCCGAAATTCGACCCCGAAATGTGCCAGAAGCTGCTGGCCGAAGCCGGCTTCCCCAATGGCCAGGGCCTGCCCGAGCTCGAATACATCACCTCGGTCGGCTTCTATCCGAAGACCCGCGAATATGGCGAACTGGTCACCGCCATGCTGCAGGAGCAGGGCTTTAACGTGAAGCTGACGACGCTGGAGCCAGCGGCTTGGGAAGAGCAGATCTACCGCCGCGCCGACGGCCAGGGTCCCGGCCACATCATTGACGTCGGTTGGATCACCGGCTCGCCCGAGCCCGACCTCGTGCTGCGGCCGAACTACTATTCCAAGTTCGCGCTCATCAACGGCGTCAACGATCCCGAGATCGACGCTTCGCTCGACAAGGAGCGCAACGCCGAGTCGACGGAGGAGCGCCTGAAGGTTCTCCAGGAAGAGACACTGCCGCTGCTGGCCGCCAAGGTGCCCAGCCTGTCGCTCTATTCCTCGGTGTTCCTGCGGGCGATGTCGAACAAGCTGCAAGGGGCCTATTTCTACCCGAACGGCCCGATCGACCTCAGCAAGGCGACGCTGGGCTGACGCCCGCATGTCTGTAGCCGGCGGCGCCCTTGCGGGCGCCGCCGGCGCGCAGCATCATCGGCCTGGCGCCCCGGGCGCCGGCCTCCTTTCCTGTCGGGACGGCATTGGATGGCATTCGCGATCGAATTTTTCCTGCGGCGCATCAGCCAGGGGCTGGTGATCGTCCTTCTCGTCGCCTTCGTGATCTTCACGCTGCTGCGCATCGTTCCCGGCGATCCGATCCGGATCATCCTCGGTCCGATGACGCCGGCCAGCGTGCTGGAACAGACCGCCAAGGACCTCGGCCTGCGCGATCCGATCCTCGTCCAGTTCGGCCGCTTCGTCGGCCAGGTCGCCACCGGCGATCTCGGCCGGTCCTTCATCCGCGGCCTGCAGGGCGGCAGCGCCGGCGGCTCGCAGGACGCGGCCGGCTACAATCCCGAAAGCCGGGCGTCGGTCGCCGAACTCATCGGCACCGCCCTGCCTTACAGCCTCCAACTGGCCGGGCTGGGCATCCTGTTCGCCTTGCTGGTCGCTGTCCCCATCGGCATGGCGGCCGGCTTGAGGGCCGGCAAATGGCCGGACCGGCTCGGCCTCTACGTCAGTTCCCTGTTCGTCTCTTTGCCCAACATCTGGGTGGCGGTGGTGCTGATCTTCCTGCTGTCGGCCAAGGCGGACTTGTTGCCGGCGATCGGCTATCGCGGCTTCTCCTACACCATCATCCCGGCCATGGTGGTGGCGATCGAGCTGTCGCCGGTGATGATCCGCGCCATCTCGGTGTCGGTCGCCGCCAATCTCGGCGAGATTTACTACGACGTCGGCATGGTGCGCGGCCTGTCGCGCTGGACGATGATCTTCAAGCATGTGCTGCGCAATGCGGCCGTGCCGCTACTGAACCTGTTCGGCGCGCAGATGATCGGCATGCTGCTCGGCGGCCTGTTCGTCGTCGAATACATCTTCAGCTATCCCGGCGTCGGCATGCTGACCATCAATGCCGTCTTCCAGCGCGATTTCCCCATCATCCAGGCCGTCGCGATCCTGGCTTCGGGTGCGCTGGTGGCCATCAACATGCTGGTCGATTTCACCTCCACGACGATCGACCGTCGTCTGAAGTTCTAGGGAGCGGCCGCCATGACCTCATCGACCGCGCAAGCCGAGATCGCGCCTCCGTCCGCTGCGGACAACCAGCGGGGCGTGACCCGGCGCATCCTGGCGCGCGCCTGGAGCTACACCGAAATGAAGCTGGCGGCGGCGGTGTTCCTGCTCTTGGTCGCGCTTACCCTCTTCGGGCCGCTGCTGATCGATGCCTCGGCGACGAAGATGAGCGTCGCCGACAAGTTCCTGCCGCCGCTGTTCATGGAAGGCGGCCGGCTGCCGCATTTCCTCGGCACCGACCAGCTCGGCCGCGACCTTCTGCTGCGCTCGCTGGTCGGCCTGCGCAACGCCTTCGCCATCGGCGTCGTCAGCGTGATCGGCATGTTCATCCTCGGCTGCGCCATTGGCATCTATGCCGGCTATCGCGGCGGCTGGGTGGACGTGATCCTGATGCGGCTGACGGACGTGCAGATGTCGATCCCGGTCATCATCCTGGCGATCACCATCCTCGGCATGTCGCGGCCGACGGCGGTCTCCATCATTGCCGTGCTCATCCTGGCGAGTTGGCCGGTCTACGCGCGCGTCTCGCGCGGCGTCACGCTGGCGGAGCGGCAGAAGGAATATGTGCGCGCCGCCAAGATCCTCGGCGCCAGCGACCTGCGCATCATGGTGCGCCATATCGCGCCCTCGATCCTGCCGCCGATCGCCTTCGTGGCGGTGCTGGACGTGGCGCGCATGATGATCTTTGAGGCCATCTTCGGCTTCATCGGCATCGGCATCCAGCCGCCGACGCCGACCTTCGGCACCATCATCTCGGCCGGCACGCAATACCTGCTCAACGCCTGGTGGATCACCATCGTGCCGGGCGTCCTGCTGGCGCTCGCGCTGGGCAGCCTCAATCTCATGGGCGGCGTGCTGGAGCGGGCGCGCAACCATATCCTGCAGGGAGGGGAATGATGGCCCCGCAATCCATGTCGAAGCCGGGCAGCCCCTTGATGGAGGTTCGCGACCTCTCGGTCGCGATGCGCTCGGAAAGCGGCGTTCGGCCCATCCTGAACACCATAGACCTCACGGTCATGCCGCGCTCCGTGCTCGGCATCATCGGCGAAAGCGGCTCGGGCAAGACGGTGCTGTCGCGGGCGCTGGTCAACTGGATCAAGCCGCCGCTGGCGATCACCTCCGGTTCCGTCCGCTACGGCGGGCGCGACCTTCTGGCGCTGCCGGAAGAGGAGATGGCGGCGCTGCGCGGACGCGAGATCGCCTATATCGGCGCTAACCCGACCAGCGCTCTCGACCCGACCGTTCCGGTCGGCCACCAGATCCTGGAAAAGCTGCGCGCCGTGGCGCCGCAGCTGTCGCGTCAGGACGCGCGCAAGCGCATCATCGACACGCTGGACGCCGTGCGCATCCCTTCGCCCGCGAAGCGCTTCGACGAATATCCGTTCCAGTTCAGCGGCGGTATGATGCAGCGCGCGCTGATCGTCGACGCGCTCGTGTCCAACCCCAAGCTCTTGATCGCCGACAACATCACCCAGCCGCTCGATGTGACGGTGGCGGCGCAGATTCTGCGCCTGCTGCGCGACCTGCAGAAGGATTTCGATACGGCCGTGGTGTTCATCTCCTCGGCTCTCGGAATCGTCAGCGAGATCGCCGACGACATGATCGTGCTCGACCGCGGCCATATCGTCGAGCGCCAGCCCGTCAACGCGCTGCTCGAAAAGCCGGAGCACGGCTATACCCGCGAACTGATCGCCAAGGTGCCGAAGATCTGGACGGGCGCGGCGGAGCCGCCGGCGCCGTCGGCGCAAAACGTCGTGCTCGACGTGCGCGACGTCGAGAAGACCTACGAGGTGCGCGACCGCAACGCCATCTTCGCCCACCGCAAGGTGCAGGCGGTGCGCGGCGTCTCCTTCACTGTGCGGCGCGGCGAGAACTTCGGCATCATCGGCGAGTCCGGCTGCGGAAAATCGACGCTGTCGCGACTGTTGAGCTGTCTTGAAGCGCCCAATCGCGGCCAGATCCTGTTCGAGGACAGGGACATCGCGACGCTGCGCGGCAAGGACCTTCTGGCGCTGCGCCGGCGCTTCCAGCTTCTGTTGCAGGACCCCTACAACGCGATCGCCGCGCACAGCTCGATCGGCCGCACCATCGCCGAGCCGTTGCTGATCCACGGGTTGGTCCCGCGCCGCGAGATCCGCAAGCGCGTGTCGGCGGTGATGAGCGAGGTCGGCCTGTCGCCGTCTCTCTACGACCAGCTTCCGGTGGGCCTGAGCGCTGGCCAGCGCCAGCGCGTCAACATCGCCCGTGCGCTGGTGCTCGAGCCCGAACTGTTGATCCTCGACGAGACGCTTTCGGCCCTCGATCAGGTCGAGCAGGCCAAGCTGCTCGACCTGTTCGAGACATTGCAGGCACGGCGTGGCATCACCTACGTCTACATCTCGCACGACCTGGCGATGGTGCGCCGGGTCTGCGCCCGCATCGCCGTGATGTATCTCGGACGCGTGGTGGAACTCTCCGACAACGAGACGCTTTTCGCCAGTTCCTCGCACCCCTATACGCGCGCGTTGCTCAGCGCCGTGCCGACAGTCGAGGAAAAGCCCTACAAGACCGAAACCTACCTTCTGGAAGGCGAGCCGCCGGACCCGATCGACATCCCGCCCGGATGCAGCTTCCGCACCCGCTGCCCGTTCGCCTTCGATCGCTGCGCCAGGGAGGACCCGCGGCTGACGCTCCTGTCCGACGGCAGCCTCAGCGCCTGCCATCTCGAGGGAAGCGGCCTGCCGGCGGTCGACATCGCCGGTCTGCAGCCGGTCGCCACGGTTGCGCAGACCCGGCCGGTGGCGCCGTGAAAGGACCCGGAATGGAAACGGCCCAGGCATTTTTCAGCCGCCGCAAGGAAGCCCATGCGGGCTGGCGGCGTCATCTCCATCAACGGCCGGAGGTCGCCTTCCAGGAACACGACACGGCCGAGTTTCTGGCGCGGCACCTGCATGACATGGGCCTGAAGGTCGATACCGGCATCGCCGGCACCGGCATCGTGGCGACGCTGGAAGGCAATGCTCCCGGCGCATCGGTCGGCCTCAGGGCCGACATGGATGCCTTGCCGATCCGCGAGGAGTCGGCGCTGCCCTACCGGTCGGGCCGCGACGGCGTCAGCCACGCCTGCGGCCATGACGGGCACATGACCATGCTGCTCGCGGCGGCCGAGTATCTTTCGGGTGCGCGGGATTTTCTGGGCACCGTGCGCTTCATCTTCCAGCCGGCCGAGGAAGCCGAGGGCGGCGGCCGCAGGATGGTCGAGGAAGGGTTGTTCGAGCGCTGGCCGGTCGATGCCGTCTTCGGCCTGCACAATTGGCCGGGCCTGCCGCTGGGCACTTTCGCCGCCCGTCCCGGCCCCGTCATGGCGGCAATGGACCTGTTTACCATCACCATCGAGGCGCGCGGCGTGCATGCGGCGCTGCCGCATCTCGGCACGGATGCGATCGTTGCCGCCGGGGCGCTGGTTTCCAGTATGCAATCGATCGTCAGCCGCACCGTCAGCGCCTTGCAGCCGGCGGTCGTCTCGCTGACGCAGATCCATGGCGGCAATTCGCTCAACGCGCTGCCGGGCGAGGTCGTCCTGCAAGGGACGGTGCGGGCGCTGTCGGACGATACCCGCGCCATGGTCCAGCACAGGCTGCGCCGCATCGCCGACGGCATATCCGTCGCCCACGACGTGAAGATTTCACTGGCATTCGAGCCGCGCTACCCGGTCACCGTCAACGCCGTCGATCCCGCCGCGCGCGCGACCGAGGTCGCCGCCTCGATCTGGGGAGACGAGAAGGTCTTGCGCGACTACGAACCCAGCATGGCGTCGGAGGATTTCGCCTTCATGCTCAACGCCAAGACCGGATGCTATGCCTGGATCGGCAACGGCAATGACACACCGCTGCACAATCCGTCCTTCGATTTCAACGACGAACTGCTGCCGCTCGGCGCCCTTTACTGGGTGACGCTGGCGCGGTCATGGTCGCAGACCGGCACCGGGCGCAGCGGCGCCTGAGCCAATAAGGAGAACGACATGAGACTTGCCGGAAAACGCGCCCTGATGATCGGTGCCGCCACGGGGATCGGCCGTGCCTGCGTGGAGGATTTCGCCCGCAACGGCGCCCGCATCGTCGTGGCCGACATCAACGGGCCTGCCGCCGCCGAGGCGGCGGCGCTGGCGCGGGGGCTCGGCGCGAAGGCGTCGGACATCGCCTGCGACGTGCGCGAGGAAGCCTCGGTGCGCAACGCCGTGGAGGCCGCCGAGAAGGAAATGGGTGGCATCGACACGCTGGTCTATTTCGCCGGGCTGATGCGCACCGGTACTATCGAGACCGTCGAAGCCGAAACCTGGGATGCCATCTTCACCGTCAACGCGCGCGGCACCTTCTTCGCCGCCAAGCACGGCGCACCCGCGCTGAAGCGCGCCGGTGGGGGCTCCTTCATCACCACCGCCTCGCTCGCCGGCCTGCGCGGCGCGCCCGGCATGACCGCCTATGCGTCCGCCAAAGGCGCGGTCATCGCCTTCACCACGGCGCTTGCGCAGGAGCTTGCGCCGTTCAACATCCGCGTCAATTCGGTGCTTCCGGGTTGGATCGACACGCCGTTCAACAATCCCGCCATCGAGCATATGGGCGGCGTCGGACCGCATGCCGAGGTGGTCAAGCGCATCGTGCCGCTCGGCCGGCAGGGCGTGCCCGCGGAAGTTGCACCCATGTACACCTTTCTGGCATCGGAGGAATCGCGCTACGTTACCGCCAAGTCGATGATGGTGGACGGCGGCATGGCGCACTAGAAATTGCGGCCGCTGAACGTTTGGCGGCAGGTGGAATGAACATGGCCCGGCCTGGTCCCGGGCCATGGAAACGGCAGGTAATGAACGACATAGAATTCCCGACCCGGGCTCACGATTCGGCCGCCGACGATCTCCTCGAATCGCGGCGGCGGCTCGGCGTCAAGCTGCGGCTCGCGCGCCAGACCAAAGGCCTCACGCTGAAGGAACTGGCCAAGCGCAGCGAATGCTCCGAAAGCCTGCTGTCGAAGGTGGAGAACGGCAAGGCGCTGCCGTCGCTGCCGCTGGTGCATCGCCTGGTGCGTGTCCTGGAGACGAACATAAGCTGGCTGTTTGAGGAGATGGAGCCGGACGATTCGCCGATTTCGCGCGCCGGAGCGCGGCCCGTGGTCACGCTCGACAACCGGCCGGGCGACGGCGCCGGCGTCACCTTCGAGCGGATCATCCCGTACAAGGGCGGGCACCTCCTGCAAAGCAACATCCACCACATCGATGTCGGTGGCCGCAGCGGCCTGGCGATCACCCATGAGGGCGAGGAGACAGGCTATGTCCTGCGCGGCCGCATCGACCTGATCCTCGACGGCGTCACCTATACGTTGGGGGAGGGCGATTCCTTCTGCTTCCGGTCGAACACCCCGCATTCCTATCGCAACGCCGGAACGGAACGCGCCAGCATCCTGTGGACCTGCACGCCGCCCACGTTCTGACCTCCTGCTTTCCAGCCGTCTCCCGCTCGCAGGATCGGTCGCATAGGGGCCGGCGCCGCCTCGTCTGCTCAGATCGGCAGTGACAACCCGACCTTGACCCGGTCCATGACGACGAACGTCTTGAAACGCTTCACATTGTTGTTCTCGAAGAACAGCTGGCGCGTGAGGCTTTCATAGTCGGCCATCGATTTGACGTTCACGATCAGCAGGAAGTCGGCCTCTCCGGTCACATAATAGCACTGCTGGATTTCAGGAATGCCCGCAAAGGTGCGCTTGGCTCCCTCGTAGAGGTCTATTCTCTCGCTCTCCATCTCCACCTCGACGAAGATGGTGATCGACTGGTCGACCTTGGCGGGGTTCACGACGGCGATGTTCGCCTGGATGATCCCGGCTTCCTCCATCCTCTTGATGCGCCGCTGAACCGCCGGCGCCGACAGGTTTACCAGCGTCGCGATCTTGCGCTGCGGCATTTTGTTGTCTTGCTGCAGGGCGGTGAGGATCGCCCTGTCCGCCCTGTCGAGCTCCTGATCCGTGCTCATGCAATTTTCGCTCGCATCTGCCGTGAATAACGAGACATAAGTGCGCTGTAACTGCCGAAATCAAGCCGAATCTCGTCAAAAATGAAATATTCTTCAGATTAACGCAGGCGGACCGGTGGCTGGATTCCTGAGTCGAGGCACGGTCGACCGCCGGCGAAGCAGGCAGAATATCGGACTTAAGCTGGGGCAGTTCAAAAGATGAAATCGTCGACCCATTCGTTTGCCGTAAACACCGGTTTCGACGCTTCCGAACGGTATCCGGAAACTCTGCGCCCGCTCCTGAACCGGACCGACAGCGACGAGGCCCGCCGCGAAATCGCTTCCTGGGAAGGCTACGACGTTACGCCGCTGGTGTCTCTTCAGGGACTGTCCTCCAGGCTCGGGATCGCATCGCTCCACTACAAGGATGAGTCCGGCCGTTTCGGCCTCGGCAGCTTCAAGTCCCTCGGCGGCGCCTATGCCGTTCTCCGGATCCTGCTGAAGCATGTCGAGAAGAAGACCGGCAGGAAAGTCGACGCCGCCGAGCTCATCTCGGGGAAGTATGCGCATCTCACGGGTGATCTGACCGTGTGCAGCGCCACCGACGGCAACCATGGCCGTTCCGTCGCATGGGGCGCGAGGATGTTCGGCTGCAAATGCGTCATCTACATCCACGCAACGGTCAGCGAAGGCCGCAAGCTCTCGATCGAAAACTACGGTGCGCAGGTCGTCCGCGTCCCCGGAAACTATGACGACACCGTCCGCTTCTGCGCCAGCGAAGCCGAACGGCTGGGCCATATTGTCGTATCCGACACCTCTTACGAGGGTTACCTGGAGATTCCGCGTGACGTGATGCGTGGCTACACCGTGCTGGCGGCCGAAATCGTCGAGCAGTTCGCGGGCAGGGCTCCGCCCACCCATGTTTTCGTACAGAGCGGCGTCGGTGGCCTCGCCGCGGCCGTGTGCAGCTATTTCTGGGATGCGTGGAATGACCGGCGCCCCGTCTTTGTGGTGGTGGAGCCGGAAAACGCCGCTTGCTTCTATGAAAGCGTGCGGGCCGGCACGCCCACAGTCGTCGGCGGCGACCTCGAAACGATGATGGCAGGCTTGTCCTGTGGCGAGGTGTCCCTCATAGCCTGGGATATCCTTCGCGCCGGCGCGAATGCCGCCCTGTCGGTGTCCGACAGCAGCGTGAGCGCCTGCATGAGGGCGCTGGCCCGGCCGTGCGACGGCGATGCTCCGATCACTGCCGGCGAGTCCGCCGTTGGCGGCCTCGTCGGGCTGCTCACCGCACTGGGTGATGCCGATATCAAGGCCCAACTCAAACTGGACGAGAATTCCGTCGTGCTTTGCATCGGCAGCGAAGGTGCTACCGACCAGCAGCTCTACGATTCGATCATGAAAAGCGACACCGCCTTTTCGGCAGAGGACCTTGCGGCCTGAACAGGCTCGAGACAGGGGATACGCGCACGGTCTCGCGCATACACATCACAAGGAGGAGTGAGCATGAATTTCTTTCTCAAGACATTGGTAGCCGGTGCAATAAGCCTTGCATCGGCGGGATTTGCGGTTGCGGGCGATCAGATCGTCGTCGCCACCGACACCAACTTCAAGCCGTTTTCCTATCGCAACGAGGACGGCAACTACGTCGGCTACGACGTCGATATCTGGAACGAGATCGGCAAGAGAATCGGCGTCGAATACGAACTGCGCCCGATGGACTTCAACGGCATCATTCCCGGAATCCAGTCGGGCAATATCGACGTGGCCGTTGCTGCGATGTCGATCACCTCGAAGCGTGAGGAGGTCATCGACTTTTCCTACCCGTACTACAAGGCGGGCATCACCATCATGGTCCGGGCGGACGAGGATGGCGTCAAGGAACTCGGGGATCTCTCGGGCAAGGTCATCGCCACCAAGCAGGGCACCTCGACCGTTCCCTTCCTGAAGGAGAACACCGAGGCCGGAAAGGTCGCTCCGAAGGAAGTCAAGGAGTTCCCGAACATCACCGACGCTTTCCTTGAGCTGCGCGCCGGCGGCGCCGATGCCGTCATGTTCGACCTGCCGCCGCTTCAGGACTATGCGGCAACCGTCGGCAAAGATGCGGTGAAGCTCGTCGGTCCGCTCTACCTCGGCCATTTCTACGGCATCGGCATGCCCAAGGGCAGCGAACTGAGGAAGAAGATCAACGTCGCTCTCCTGGAAATGCAGGAAAGCGGCAAGCTGAACGAACTGCACAACAAGTGGTTCGGATCGGATTCCCGATAGGCCAACCGAAACAACGACAATAGAAGGAGCGAGCCGGAATCGCTCCTTTTTGTTCCGCGGGAGGCCAGATGTCTAATTTCGAGTTCGATTGGAGCGCGGTGTTCCAGGCCGTGCCGGCCCTCGTCAAGGGCGCGGAATTGACCGTCGTCATAACCTTTGGCGGGTTGTTCTTCGGCTTCATCATCGGCGTGACCGCCGGATGGATGAAGCTGGCCGGCAACATGGTGTCGAAAGCGGTCGCCAATTTCTACATCGAGGCGATACGCGGCACGCCGTTCATCGTGCAGGTGATGTTCCTTTATTTCGGCGTCCCGCTTGCGCTGGGTTTCCGCATCCCGCCGCTGGTCGCCGCCATCATCGCGCTGTCCCTGAACGCCGGCGCCTACATCGCCGAAATCGTCCGCGGCGCCATCCAGTCGATCGACCGCGGCCAGACCGAGGCCGGCCGATCGATCGGCCTTACCGCGCCGCAGGCCATGCGCTACGTCATCTGGCCGCAGGCCTTCCGGCGCATGCTCCCGGCGCTGGGCAACCAGTTCATCATCTCCTTGAAAGATACCTCGATCCTCGTCGTCATCGGGGTGGGGGAACTGACACGCACCGGCCAGGAAGTGATCGCCTACAACTTCCGCGCATTCGAGGTCTGGTTCGCCGTTGCCGTCATCTACTTCGTCATGACGTTCTCGGTCGCGCAGATCATCAAATACATGGAACGCCGTTGATCGGCCTCGAAGGATCCGGAGCCTGCAGATGATCGAAATAACGAACTTGCACAAAGCCTATGGAGAACTCGAAGTCCTGAAGGGCATCGATGTCCGCATCGAAGCGGGGGAGGTCGTTTCCGTCATCGGTCCGTCCGGGTCGGGGAAGTCGACCTTGCTGCGATGCATAAACCAGCTCGAGGAAGCGACGTCGGGCCGGATCGTCGTGAATGGCCACGATCTCTGCGCGCGAGGCACCAACATCAATCTCGTGCGCGCGGAAATCGGCATGGTGTTCCAGTCGTTCAACCTGTTTCCACACCTGACCGTGCTTGAGAATGTCACGCTCGGTCCGCGCAAGGTGCGCCGCATGCCGGTGAAGGCCGCGAACGACGTTGCGCGAAGGGTGCTGGAAAAGGTGGGGCTGTCGGGCAAGATAGATGCCTACCCCTCCCAGCTTTCCGGAGGCCAGCAGCAGCGCGTTGCCATCGCCCGTTCGCTGGCGTTGTCGCCGAAGGCGATCCTGTTCGACGAGCCGACGTCCGCTCTGGACCCGGAGCTGGTCGGTGAAGTTCTGTCGGTCATGCGCGACCTCGCCAACGAGGGGATGACGATGGTCGTCGTCACCCACGAGATGAGCTTCGCGCGCGACGTCGCCGACCGGGTGATTTTCATGGATGGCGGGCACATCGTCGAGGACGGTCCGCCGAAGGAGGTGTTCAAGGCTCCCAAGAGCCCGCGCCTCAAAGACTTCCTGCGCCACGTCGTTCAGCACTGAACCGAAGCGCATCGTTTTGCCGAATGAACCATCGAGGGTTTGGGAAGATCATGGCTGTCGACTTTCAGAAGATCAGGGAAATGGCCGAGCTTTACCGCGAGGACATCGCACGCTTCCTGCGTGACATGATCGCGATCCCCAGCGAGAGCTGCCAGGAAGGCGAAGTCATACGCCGCATCCAGGCCGAGATGGAAAAGGTCGGCTTCGATCGCGTAGAGATCGATCCCATGGGAAACGTTCTCGGCTATATCGGCAACGGCCCCAGACTGATCGCGCTCGACGCGCATATCGACACGGTGGGAATTGGCGATCGCGGCAATTGGGACCATGACCCCTATCTCGGATACGACGACGCCGAGATCGTCTACGGCCGGGGCGCAAGCGACCAGGAGGGCGGCATGGCCGCGATGGTCTATGCGGGCAAGATCATCAAGGAACTCGGTCTGGACGAGGGATACACTCTGCTCTGCGCCGGCACGGTGCAGGAAGAGGATTGCGACGGCCTGTGCTGGCAGTATCTGATCGAAGAGATGGGCATCAGGCCGGAGTTCGTCGTCAGCACAGAACCCACCAACTGCAACATCAATCTCGGCCATCGCGGCAGGATGGAAATCCGCGTCGACGTGCGCGGAAGGAGCGCCCATGGAGCCATGCCGCATCTGGGCGACAATGCCATCTTCAAGATGGGCAGGATCCTGTTGGAACTCGAAGACCTCAATGCGCGGCTCCCGGAAAACGAGGTCCTCGGCAAGGGAACGCTGACGGTTTCGGAGATATTCGCGAGCGCGCCGTCCCGCTGCGCCGTGGCCGACCAGTGCGCGATCTCGATCGACCGCCGCATGACGCTGGGCGAAACGGTGGAGAGCGCGCTGGAGGAAATCCGCTGCCTGCCAGCCGTCAAGGAGGCCGGCGCGGCCGTGTCTCTCTACACCTATTCCAGGACGTCCTGGCGCGGCTTGGACTACCCGACGGAGTGTTACTTTCCGGCATGGTACATCGAGCGCGAGCATCCGGCCTGCCAGGCGATGCTGTCTGTGCACCAGTCGCTCTACGGCAAGGAGCCGGCACTCGGCATCTGGAATTTCTCCACCAACGGCGTGGCGATCATGGGGCGTCACAACATTCCATGCATCGGCTTCGGCCCCGGCATGGAGGAGCAGGCGCACGCCCCTAACGAGATAACCTGGAAGGATCATCTGACAAAAGCGGCCGCAGTCTATGCGGCACTTCCTTCCGTCTTCGTCGGCGGAACAGGACAGTAAGCATCCGCCATCCCTGGCTTTGAACGCCCGGTTGTGTCGCTGGACCGATCCGCGAAGGAGCCGGGCTACGCCCGAACCGACAGACCGCGTTCGGTGAGTGACGCCGCTCTTCTGAGTGGCGTCCTCGCTGATGTTTCTCGGCGCGATCAAGCGGCCGTTCAGGCGTTCGCTCGGTTTGGGACGAGCGCAGGGTATGGAAGCGACGGTCGCATTTCATGCGGATGGAAGGGCTGGCGGCCGAGACCCATCCGTAATGAAAATACTATGCGGCGGATGCGCAGCCACCCTCGAAAACATATGCCGATAAGCCGAAGTCTACGGGCCTGAACACGGTCTGCGCTGCCCACGGCATGCGCACCGTGCCGATGGAGAACGGCGCAATGCCCGACATTTTCATGCTGGCGATCGGCCTGGGCTTCTTCGCCTTTCTCGCCCTCTACGGTTTCGCCAGCGAACGGCTCTGAGGAGACGGCGATGATCCTCGACTACGCATTGGGCGGCTTCGCCGCCGCGCTCATCCTTGTTTACCTCATCTACGCGCTGCTGCGCCCGGAAAGGTTCTAATCATGACCCTCAACGGCTGGCTTCAGATCGCGCTGTTCTGCGCGATCGTCATTGCGCTCGCAAAGCCGCTCGGCTGGTACATGACGCGGGTCATGGCGAGCGAGCGCACGTTTCTCTCGCCCGTGCTGCGTCCCGTAGAGCGCCTGCTTTATGCCGGCGCCGGCGTCGACGAGCGGCAGGAGCAGCACTGGCTGACCTATACGGTGGCGATGCTGGTCTTCAACGCGGCCGGCTTCGTGGTTCTGTTCGCGCTGCAACGGCTGCAAGGCTTCCTGCCACTCAACCCGATGCAGATGAGTGCGTTGTCGCCGGATTCGGCCTTCAACACCGCCGTCAGCTTCGTCACCAACACCAACTGGCAGGGTTATGGCGGCGAAAGCACCATGGGCTATCTGGTCCAGATGGCCGGGCTGACGGTGCAGAACTTCGTCTCCGCCGCCACCGGCATCGCCATCGCCATGGCGCTGATCCGCGGCTTTGCGCGCGCTTCGGCGAAGACGGTCGGCAATTTCTGGGCTGATCTGACACGCTCGACGCTTTACGTGCTCTTGCCGCTCTCGATTCTGTGCGCGCTGTTCTACGTCAGCCAGGGCGTCACCCAGACGCTCGGCAGCTATGTCGATGCCACCACGTTGGAAGGCGCGAAGCAGACCATCGCCGTCGGCCCGACCGCCTCGCAGCTCGCGATCAAGATGCTCGGCACCAATGGCGGTGGTTTCTTCAATGCCAATTCGGCGCATCCGTTCGAAAATCCGACGGCTCTGACCAACCTGGTCGAGATGGTGTCGATCTTCGCCATCGGGGCGGCGCTCACCAACGTCTTCGGCCGCATGGTCGGCGACGAGCGTCAGGGCTGGGTGATCTTCGCGGCCATGGGCGTCTTCTTCCTTGCCGGTGTCGCAGTCACCTACTGGGCGGAAGCCGGCGGCAACCCCGCCTTCGCGGCCCTCGGCATCGACGGCGGCAACATGGAAGGCAAGGAGGTTCGCTTCGGCATCGCCGCCTCCGCGCTGTTCGCGGTGGTGACGACGGCGGCTTCGTGCGGTGCGGTCAACGCCATGCTGGACAGTTTCATGCCGCTCGGCGGCCTGATCCCGGTCGTCAACATGCAGCTCGGCGAGGTCATCATCGGCGGCGTCGGCGCGGGTCTCTACGGAATCCTGCTGTTCGTCATCCTGGCGATCTTCATCGCCGGGCTGATGGTCGGCCGCACGCCCGAATATCTCGGCAAGAAGATCGAGGCCAAGGAAGTGAAGATGGCGATGCTCGCCGTGCTGTCGCTGCCGCTCGCTATTCTCGGCTTCACCGCCGCAGCGGCCGTGCTGCCGACCGCACTTGCCTCTCTGGCGAATGCCGGCCCGCACGGTTATTCCGAGATTCTCTACGCCTACACCTCGGGTGCGGCCAACAACGGCAGCGCCTTTGCCGGGCTGTCGGCCAACACGCCCTGGTATAACCTCACCATCGGCCTCGCCATGCTGATGGGCCGCTTCCTCGTCATCGTGCCGGTTCTGGCCATTGCCGGCTCGCTGGCGGCAAAGAAGACCGTACCGGCCTCGGCGGGTACCCTTCCAACCCATGGCGGCCTGTTCGTCGGCCTGCTCATCGGCGTCATCCTGATCGTAGGCGGCTTGACCTATTTCCCCGCACTCGCCGTCGGCCCGATCGTCGAGCATTTCGCCATGCTGGCCGGGCAGACTTTTTGAGGAACGCATCATGACCAAATCCTCGGAAATCAGCGTCTTCGATCCCGCCATCGTCGGGCCGGCCGTTCGTTCGTCCTTCGCCAAGCTCGATCCGCGCGTACAGTTCCGCAATCCTGTGATGTTCGTGGTCGAGATCGTCGCCATCCTCACCACCCTGATCTTCCTGCGCGACCTCGCTTTCGGCGGCAGCCGGCTCGGCTTCTCCTTCCAGGTCATCCTGTGGCTGTGGTTCACGCTGCTGTTCGCCAATTTCGCGGAAGCCGTGGCCGAGGGGCGCGGCAAGGCGCAGGCCGACGCGCTGCGCCGTACCCGCACCGAAACCGACGCAAAGCTGCTCGCCGTCGACGGCTCGACCTACGAGCTGGTGCCGGCGACCAGCCTCAAGGTCGGCGACATCGTGGTCGTCGAAATCGGCGATATCATCCCCTCCGACGGCGAGGTGATCGAAGGCATCGCCTCGGTCAACGAGGCTGCGATCACCGGCGAATCCGCGCCCGTCATCCGTGAATCCGGCGGCGACCGCTCGGCTGTCACAGGCGGCACGCAGGTGCTGTCCGACCAGATCAAGGTGCGCATCACGGCGGCCGCCGGTTCGACCTTCCTCGACCGCATGATCTCGCTGGTGGAGGGCGCGCAGCGCCAGAAGACGCCGAACGAGATCGCGCTCAACATCCTGCTTGCCGGCATGACGCTGATCTTCGTACTGGCCGTCGTCACCATCCCGAGCTTCGCCCATTATGCCGGCGGCACGATCCCGATCGTCGCATTAGTCGCGCTGTTCGTGACCTTGATCCCGACCACCATCGGCGCGCTGCTGTCGGCCATCGGCATCGCCGGCATGGACCGGCTGGTGCGCTTCAACGTGCTCGCCATGTCGGGCCGCGCCGTCGAGGCGGCGGGCGATGTCGATACGCTGCTGCTCGACAAGACCGGCACGATCACGCTCGGTAATCGGCAGGCGACCGAATTCCTGCCCCTGTCAGGTGTCAGCGAACGCGACCTGGCCGACGCCGCGCAGCTTTCCTCGCTCGCCGACGAGACGCCGGAAGGTCGCTCCATCGTCGTGCTCGCGAAAGAGAAATATGGCATCCGCGGCCGTGAGATGGGCGAGTTGCATGCCCATTTCGTGCCCTTCACCGCGCAGACCCGCATGAGCGGCGTCGATCTCGACGGCTCCACCATCCGCAAGGGCGCGGTCGACGCCATGCTCGCCGATGCCAGCATTGCAGGAAAGCATCGCAGCGACGGGCAGGCCGCGCGCGAATTGCGGCAGGTAGCGGAAGGAGTAGCAAAATCCGGCGGCACGCCGCTGGCGGTGGCGCGCGACGGCAGGCTGCTCGGCGTCGTGCACCTGAAGGACATCGTCAAGGGCGGTATCCGCGAGCGTTTTGCGGCCCTTCGCCAGATGGGGATCCGCACCGTCATGATCACCGGCGACAATCCGATGACGGCGGCGGCCATCGCCGCCGAAGCCGGCGTCGACGATTTCCTCGCCCAGGCGACGCCGGAGAACAAGCTGGAGCTGATCCGCGCCGAGCAGGCCAAGGGCAAGCTGGTCGCCATGTGCGGCGACGGCACCAACGATGCGCCCGCACTTGCCCAGGCCGACGTCGGCGTGGCCATGAACACCGGCACGGTGGCCGCTCGTGAAGCAGGCAACATGGTCGACCTGGATTCCGACCCGACCAAGCTGATCGAGGTGGTGGAAATCGGCAAGCAGCTTTTGATGACGCGCGGCTCGCTGACCACCTTCTCCATCGCCAACGACGTGGCGAAATACTTCGCCATCATCCCGGCCATGTTCGTCGCCTTCTATCCGCAGCTCCAGGCGCTCAACATCATGCGGCTGTCTTCGCCCGAAAGCGCCATCCTGTCGGCCATCATCTTCAACGCGCTGGTCATCATTGCGCTGATCCCGCTGGCGCTGAAGGGCGTGAAGTACCGCGCCGTCGGCGCCGCCGCGCTGCTGCGGCGCAACCTCCTGATCTACGGCCTCGGCGGCATGATCGTGCCGTTTCTCGGCATCAAGGCTATCGATCTCGTCATCACCGCCGTCGGCCTCGCCTGAAAGGGACATTCGAAATGTACGCCCATATCCGCCCCGCTCTTTTCATGATCGTGGCCCTCACCGTGCTGACCGGGCTCGTCTATCCGCTCGCCGTCACCGGCATCGCACAGGCGGTCTTCCCGGCCCAGGCGAACGGCAGCCTGGTCGAGCGTGACGGCCATGTCGTCGGCTCGGCGCTGATCGGTCAGGCGTTCGTCAGCGACCGCTATTTCCATCCCCGCCCATCCGCCGCCGGAAACGGCTACGACGCTTCCGCCTCCGGTGGCTCGAACCTCGGTCCCACCAGCGCCAAGCTGATCGCGCGCGTGAAGGCGGATGCTGCGGCGCTGGAGAAGCGGAATCCCGGAACGCCGGTGCCGGTGGATCTCGTCACCACCTCGGGCAGTGGCCTCGACCCGGACATTTCGCCGGAAGCGGCATTGTTCCAGGTGCCGCGTGTCGCCAAGGCTCGCGGGCTGGCGCAGGAAACCGTACGTGCACTCCTTTCTTCGCATATCGAGCAGCGGACCGGCGGCCTGCTTGGCGAGCCGAGGGTGAACGTGCTGGAACTCAACCTCGCGCTGGATGCGGCCGAGGCACAATGAGATGGGAGCACCTCTTGCGCAATTGCAGGATGGTGGCAATGCTCCGGCGTCACCGAGGGTGACTGAAAGGACGGCTTGAGCGCACGACCGATGCCGGACCAGAAAGCCGAACCCAAGCGTCCCGACCCCGAGGCCCTTCTGCGCGAAGTGGCGACGGAGACGCGGGGCCATCTGAAGGTGTTTCTCGGCGCCGCTCCCGGCGTCGGCAAGACCTACGAAATGCTGCTTTCCGCCGCCGCCCAGCGCCGCGCCGGCGTCGATGTCGTCATCGGCCTGATCGAGACGCATGGGCGCGTCGAGACCGAGGCGCTGGTCCACGGCTTCGAGATCGTGCGGCTGAGGCAGCTCGACTACAATGGCCGGCACCTTCGGGAGATGGACCTCGACGCCGTATTGGCGCGCAAGCCGGCGCTGGTGCTGGTCGACGAACTGGCGCACACCAACGCACCGGGAAGCCGCCATCCGAAGCGCTACCAGGATGTCGAGGATCTGCTGGCGGCCGGCATCGACGTCTACACGGCCGTCAACATCCAGCATCTGGAAAGCCTCAACGACGTCGTCCAGCAGATCACCCGTATCAAGGTCCGCGAAACCGTGCCGGATGCTTTCCTCGATCACGCCGACGAGATCGAGGTGATCGACCTCACGCCCGCCGACCTGATCCAGCGGCTGAAGGAGGGCAAGGTTTATGTTCCCGGCACGGCAGAGCGCGCGCTGACGCACTACTTCTCGGCTGGCAACCTGACGGCGCTGCGCGAGCTGGCGTTGCGCCGCACAGCCCAGCGCGTCGACCAGCAACTGCTCACCCATATGCAGGCGCATGCGATCTCCGGCCCATGGTCGGCCGGCGACCGCATCCTCGTCGTCGTCAACGAGCACCCCAAGGCGGCTGCACTGGTGCGCTATGCACGGCGCATGGCCGAACGGTTGCGTGCCCCGTGGACCGCGCTCTATGTCGAGACGCCACGCTCGCTGCGGCTCAACGAAGCGGCGCGCGACCGCATCGCCGAAGCGTTGCGCATGACGGAGCGACTGGGCGGCGAGGCGGTGACGATGCCCGGACGAGAACTGGCCGGAGAAATCCTCGACTATGCAGCGAAGAACAATTTCAGCCACATCGTCATCGGTCGCAGCCGGCGCTCGCGCCTGCATGAGTTGATCTTCGGCTCAATCACCTCCGAGATCGTGCGGCGCGCCGGAAATGTCGCCGTCCACGTCGTCACCGGCGACGAGAAGGGTGCGCCGGCGGCGAAAACCGTAGACACGCGGCCTGCCGCGGCACCGTTCGATGTGCGACCTTATCTGATTACTGCGGCTGTGGTCGCCGTGGCGCTGGGGTGTGGCGAAGTGCTGGCCCGCTTCCTCAACGTGCAGAACGTCGCGCTGGTGTTCCTGACCGCCGTTCTGGTCAGCGCCGTCGCCTTCGGCCTCAGCGCTGCTCTGTTCGCCAGCCTTCTCAGCGTGCTGGCTTTCAACCTGTTCTTCCTGCCGCCCTATTTCAGCATCACCATTTCGGACCCCGAAAACGTCGTCGCACTATTCTTCTTCCTTGTGGTGGCGCTGGTCGCCTCCAACCTGACGGCCAGCGTGCGCGCGCAGGCGCTGGTGGCGCGCCAGCGCGCCCGCACCACCGAGGACCTCTACCTGTTCAGCCGCAAGCTGGCCGGCATCGCCTCCATGGACGATCTTCTGTGGGCGATTTCCTCGCAGGTCGCCTCTATGCTGAAGGTGCGGGTCGTCCTGTTCCTACCTGAAAACGGATCGCTCGAACTGAAAACCGCCTGGCCGCCCGAGGACGTTGCTGAGGAGGCCGATCTCGCGGCGGCGAAGTGGTCATGGGAAAGCAGCCGGCCGGCCGGTCGCGGCGCCGACACGATGCCAGGCGCCCGGCGCCTGTTCCTGCCGATGCGGACTGGCCGTGGATCGGTCGCGGTGATCGGCATTGACAGCGACAAGCAGGGCCCGCTGCTGACGCCGGACGAGCGGCGCCTGCTCGATGCACTGTCGGACCAGGCGGCGCTCGCCATCGAGCGCATCAACCTGTCGAAGGATTTCGACAAGGCGCAGCGCGCAGCCGAGCGCGACCGGTTGCAGGCGGCGCTGCTCACTTCGATCTCGCATGATCTGAGGACGCCGCTCGCCTCCATCCTCGGCGCGGCGGACGGCTTGGCGGGGTTGCCAGACCTGACGGTGGACGATCGCAAGGCGCTGCTGTCGACCATCCAGGAGGAGGCAGAGCGGCTGAACCGCTTCATCGCCAACCTGCTCGACATGACGAAGCTGGAATCGGGCGCGGTGACGCCCAACATGGGGCTGGTGGATGTGAGCGAAGTGGTCGGCAGTACGCTGCGGCGAGCGGAACGGATCCTGGCTGGGCATCGCGTCGAAACGGCTCTCGATCCGGGCCTGCCCATGGTCCGGATCGATCCCGTCCTGTTCGAGCAGGTCCTGTTCAACCTTCTCGACAACGCTGCCAAATACGCACCCGCGGGAACGATCATCTCGATGGAAGGCCGGCGCGCCGGTAACTTGGTCAGCCTCCGGATTCTGGATGAGGGGCCGGGCATCCCGCAAGCGGATCTGGAGCACGTCTTCGACAAGTTCTATCGTGTGCGCAAAGCGGACAGCCAGCGCGCCGGCACCGGGCTCGGCCTCGCCATCTGTCGCGGCTTCGTCGAAGCGATGGGCGGGACGATCGAGGCGGGCAACCGGGCCGATCGGCCCGGCGCGGTCTTCACCATCACCCTGCCAGCGCAAGCGGAGGCCACGGCATGAACGCAAACGCCGCCACGATCCTGATCGTCGACGACGAGCCGCCGATCCTCCGGCTCTTGCGCACTAGCCTCGTCTCGCAGGGCTTTCAGGTGATCGAAGCGATGAACGGCGAAACAGCGCTCGCCGAGGCTGGGCGATCCAGCCCCGATCTCGTCATCCTCGATCTCGGTCTGCCGGACATGGACGGGCTGGACGTGATCCGCACCTTGCGCAGCGCCGGCAATGCCGTGCCGATCCTCGTCCTGTCGAGCCGTTCCGACGAGAAGGGCAAAGTCGAGGCGCTCGACCTCGGTGCCGACGACTATGTGACCAAGCCGTTCGGCACGGCGGAGCTTTTCGCCCGCATCCGTGCAGCACTCAGGCACCGGCTGCAACAACAGGGCGAGCCGCCGGTGTTTCGCAGCGGCGATCTCGAAGTCGATCTGGTGCGCCGTATCGTGCGCATGCGCGGCGAGGAGGTGAAGCTGACGCCGAAGGAATACGATATCCTGCGCATGCTGGTCGCCCATGCCGGCAAGGTGCTGACCCACCGCATGCTGATGAGCGAGGTCTGGGGTGGCGAGACCGATGTCCAATATCTGCGCATCTATGTCCGCCAGCTGCGCCAGAAGATCGAGACCAACCCCGAACGGCCGCAATACATCCTGACGGAAACCGGCATCGGTTACCGGTTGAAGATGGAATGAACGAGGGGCCGCGCGCCCGCGACCGGACTCGTGAAAAATCGATTGGAGCGTTTTGCAGCCGGACGGAATCGTCTGGCGTCGCACAAATGCCGCTAAGGCAAAGAGATAGATCGTTGCGCCGTTTCCGTGAAACGATCCAGGAGCGGAAACGGACGACGGCTTGAAAGCCTAGCCGCAAAGAAGCCTGCCGTTCCTCGCGCGCGGAAATACGTGCGGGCCAACGGCAGGTTCTTCAATATCGAACGCGTTCCGGCCCGTTCATCCGAACCGGAGCGGGATCAGGCGTCCAGCCAGACGTTCTGCAGGTCCATCTCGAAGGTCTGGTGAACGCCGTAGTTCCTCACCTTCTTGTTCATATGGCTGAAGAGCTTCTGCCAGTACGGCTGGATGATGATGCCGGAATCCTGCAGGATCGTCTCCAGGTCCTTCATCACCTCCTTGCGCTTGTCGACGTCGTTGATCGACAGCGCTTCCTTCAGCTTGGCGTCGAAATCGGGATTGGAATAACCCGTTTCGTTCCACGCTTCGCCGGTACGGTAGCCGAGCGCCAGGATCTGCACGGCAAGCGGGCGCATGTACCAGATCGTCATCGAGTAGGGATATTTCGTCCAGTCGTTCCAGAAGGTCGAGCCCGGCAGCACCGTGCGCTTGACCTTGATGCCGGCCTCGCGAAGCTGCGCGGCGATGGCGTCGCCGGTATTTTTCTGCCAGTCGTCCTCGATGGTGATCAGTTCGTGCTCGAAGTCGGCCTGGCCGGCCTCGGCCATCAGCTTCTTGGCTCCCGCCGCGTCGCGCGTCTTCTTCGGCAACGGGTAGTAAGCGGGCTGGATCGGGCTGACATGGTGGTTCTCGCCGACGGTTCCGCGCCCGTTGTAGCCGAGCTGCAGCACGACGTTGTTGTCGACCGCCATCTGCAAGGCGTTGCGTACCCGCTGGTCGTCATATGGCTTGTTGGTGACGTTGGTGCGCGCCACCAGCGTGGTGGCGGTGGCGACCTCGGACTTAACCAGATCCATCTTGTCGAGGATGTCGATGAAGTCGGCCGGTGTCTCGAGGTTGATGTCGATCTCGCCGGAATCGAAAGCGCTGACGGTCGCCGAGAAGTCGGTGCCGTAGTCGATGAATTCGACGCCGTCGAGGGGCGCTTCGCCGCCCCACCATTTGCCGTTCTCGCGCCGCTTCACCACCGCCTTCTGGCCGACATCGTAGGAAACCAGTTCGAACGGGCCGGTACCGATGGGCTTGGTGATGGGATTGGCGCCATCGGCATCGAAATTGCGATGCACGATGAGCGCGGGATAGTCGGTGAAATTGGCGATGAGCGAGATATCCGGCTCCGCCAGCGTCAGCTTGACGGTGTGGTCGTCGACCTTGGTGACAGCGCCGTCCCTGGCCTTGCCCGTCTTGGCGTCGATCATGCCGCCGACGCGCGCCGCCATGGAGTTGCCGGCCACGCCCTTCTCGCACCAGCGCGTCACGTTGTAGACGACGTCGTCGGCGTTGAAGGCGTCGCCATTGTTCCAGGTCACGTCCTTGCGCACATGCAGCACATATTCGGTGGCGCTGTCGTTGACGTCCCAGCTTTCCAGAAGCACCGGCTCGAAGGTGAACTCACGGGTGTAGCGCACCAGCGGCTCGAGCCAGGTGCGCGAAATGTTGGCAAGCTCCACCCAGTCGTAGGTGCGTGGATCCTTCTGCGCCTTGACCGGCATCGCCACGCGCAGCGTGCCGCCCTTCTTGACTTCGTCGGCATGTGCCGTCTGCGGCACGGCGAGGCCGGCCATGCCGTAGGCAAGCGCCGTCGATGCACCCAGCGCGCTCGCCAGCGACAGAAATTCGCGTCGGTCCATGCGCCCTTCGCGAACGTCCTTCGCCATCTGTTCCACGGCTGCCGGCACGCGGTCGCCGTTGCTTCTGTAGAATGCCATTTTCTTCTCCTTCTTCGTGTTCCCGGCCGCGCTTGCCTTTAATGGCTTTCTGTCGCGACCAATTCTTCAGGTGACTGTATCCGGCAGCTTTTTCTCGGCTTTCGCGATGAAGTCCCTGAGGCCTTCGGCGATGCCTTCGTCGAGCCTCGGCTCCTCATAGTCGGCCAGCATGTTGCGCGCCTTCTCGCGACCGCGCGTGTCGTGGTCCTTGGCCCCTTCGGCCTTCCACTGCTCGTAGGAATTGAAATCCATCAAGGTGGGCATGAAGAAGGCGGATTCGAAATGATCGAGCGTGTGCTGGGTGCCGAGGAAATGGCCTTGCGGACCCACTTCGCGGATGGCCGCCATCGCGTCCTTGAAATCGTCGAACGACACGCCGCCGGCATATTTGTACCAGCCGACGAGTTGTTCGCAGTCTGTGGCGAATTTCGAGTAGCCGCAGGTCAGGCCCGCTTCGAGCCATCCGGCGGAATGCCAGATGTAGTTGGCGCCGGACAGGATCGCGGCATGCATCAGCATGTTCGATTCGTAGCCTGCCTGCGCGTCGTTCAGCTTCGAGCCGACATGGAAGCCGGAGGTGCGCCACGGCAGCCGGTATTTCCGTGCCAGCGCCCCCATCAGGTACATCATCTGCGCCGCTTCCGGCGTGCCGCCCATCGGTGCGCCGGTCTTCATGTCGACCGTCACCATGAACTGTCCATAGATCTGCGGCGAGCCGGGACGCAGCAATTGCGTGAAGGCGACGCCGGCAAGCGCCTCGGCGTTGACCTGCGCGACCGCGCCGACGGCCGAGGCCGAGGTGGAGGCGCCGCACAGCGCGAAGGGTGCCAGGATCAGCGGCTGGTTGTGGCGCGCATAGACCTTCATCGCGTCCAGCATGGTGGCGTCCCACACCAGCGGCGAGTTGCAGTTGGTGATGGAGACCAGGACGGAATTGTCCTTCACGAAGTCTTCGCCGAAGACGATGCCGGCCATCGCCATCGTGTCCTCGGCGCGCTCCTTCGAGGTGACGATGCCCATGAACGGCTTGTCGGAATGCTTGAGCGCCGAATGGATGATGTGCAGGTGGCGCTTCGGCACCGCGATCTCCATCGGCTCGCAGATGATCGAGCTCGACGAATGCAGCGCCGGTGCCATGTAGGCGAGCTTGTGGAAGTTGTTGAGGTCGGCGAGCGTGCCGTAGCGCCGGTTGTTGTCGAGGTCGCGCACATAGGGCGCGCCGTACATCGGCACGAAGATGGAATTCTTGCCGCCGACCTGGACGGTGCGCTCGGGATTGCGGGCGTGAAGCGTGAATTCCGCCGGTACCTTCGACACGAGGTCCATGAGCAGGGCGCGGTCTATATGGACCCGCGTGTCGGAGACGTCCGCGCCCGCCGCCTTCCACAGCGCGATCGCCTCGTCGTCGCGGAACTCGCAGCCGACGTCTTCCAGTATGGCGAGCGATTCCTGGTGGATGAGTTCGACCGCCTCGTCGGGAACGATCTCGTAGACGGGAATGTTGCGGACGAGGGTTGGAAACGAAGCGACCGGTGCGCTTCGCATCGTCCTGCGTCCGACGCGGCCGCCGCCGCGGCGATAGGATGGGGGTGCTTCCGGTGCTGCGAGCGTGTCCGTCGTGCTCATGCTGGCTCTCCCTTGAGCAGGATGCACCCGCAACGATCACCCGGAATGCACCTTGCCCTGACCTCTAGGAGAACGCCTGCGAACCGGTTGTTCAAGCGAAATAGGAAGCCGGCTCGCTTGAGTTGAACTCAACGATCCAAGGGAGAGCAACCAGTCCCTCAGCATGACCGCCTGCGGGCTCAACGGCCGGCGGGCGCTCCACGTCACGAAGTAGGATTGCGGCGCCGCGATCGCCGCGTCCGTCACCCGCGTCAGGCTGCCGGCCTCGATGAGCGGCGCGACCAGGCTTTCCCAGCCCAGCGCCACGCCCTGTCCGCTGCGCGCCGCCTGCAGCGCGATGACGTAGCTGTTGAAACGGCGCACGTTGACGTGCCGGTCCGGATGGCCGACCTCGCGCAGGAATTCCGCCCAGGTGGTCCAGGTCCAGTCGATGCCTTCCACCGACAGCAGTTGCAGTTGCGCCAGGTCCTGCACCGATTTCGCCGGATACGCCTTGGCGAATGCGGGGCTGGCGACGGGAAAGATACGGTCGTCATAGAGCTTGGCCGACAATTCGTCCGGCCATTCGCCGTCGCCATAGCGCAGCCGCAACTCCACGTCCGGCCGGTCGAGGCCGTGCGGATGATCCGAGATCACATGGTCGACGACGATGTCGGGATGGCTGTTCCAGAACGATCCCATGCGCGGCATCAGCCACAGCTGCGCCATCGCCATGGTGCAGCCGACGGTCGCGACGGGCTGTCCGCCCAGCGATTTTATCTGCCGGAACGCAGATGCCATGCGCTCGAAGCCTTCGCGCATCGCCGCCGCCAGCGTCTCGCCCTCGCGGGTCAACTCGATCGCCCGGTGCCGGCGCAGGAACAGCGGAATGCCGAGCTCTTCCTCCAGCATCCTGACCTGCTTGGAGACGGCGCCGGGCGTGACGTTGAGTTCGTCCGCCGCCTTGGTCAGGCTCAGGTGCCGCGCGGCCGCCTCGAAGGCGGCGAGGGCGATCAGCGAAGGCAGGCTATAGAAGCGGCGGACCATGTGGATCGTAACCCTGACAATATCCACGCCGCGCGCTGCGGCTCGGTTGCGAATGAAGATCTATTTCCCGGCATCGGTTGCCTGTGGCTCAATCGCCGGAGAATTACGTTCAGCTTGACTATTAGCCCCGGTTGGCCGTCGATGTGCAACCCTCGTCTTCCTGTGCGGAGACGATTGCGCCGCAGGTACCAGATATGCGCTCGGCCAGGAGTCGGCGCTCAAAGGGAGGGGCGATGACAGAGCGGATGTTCAGGCGGCTGTTCACGCCGGCCACGTTGCGCGGCAAGAAGCTGCGCAACCGCATCGTCTTCGGGGCGCATACGGCGAACATGGCGGAGGACGGCCTGCCGACCGAACGGCATGTCGGCTATTACGCCGAGCGGGCCATCGGCGGTGCCGGCATGGTCGTCGTCGAGCCGATGCCGGTGCATCAGGCCGCGGTGCTGACCCGTGGGAATTTCCGCCCGTCCGACGACAGCGTCGTGCCGCATTTCCGCAAGGTGACGGAGGCGATCAAGGACAACGGCGCCGTCGCCATCCAGCAGCTCTACCATGTCGGCCAGCATGCCGATGCCGACAATTCCTACCATGCCGGCTGGTCGCCGTCCGGCCTGCCGAGCTATCACGATTCTGACGGCTCGCACCGCATGACCGAGGCCGATATCGAAGAGACGATCGACGGCTTCGTCCAGGCGGCGCGGCGCTGCCGCGAGGCCGGTTTCGATGGCGTCGAGGTCTGGGCCGCCTATCATTCGATGCTCGACCAGTTCTGGACGCCCTGGTCGAACCGGCGCGACGACCGCTGGGGCGGCAGCCTGGAAAACCGCACCCGCATGAGCCGCGAGGTGATGACGCGCATCCGCAAGGTGTGCGGCGAGGATTTCATCGTCGGTCTGGCGATCAACGACGAGCCGGACGTGGGGGTGGCCTTGCAGCGCGAGGCGCTGGCCGAGATCGCCGATCGGCATGATCGCGACCATCTGATGGACTACGTCACCTGCGGCACCGGCTCCTATTTCAGCTTCGAGAAGATCATCCCGCCTTTCGTTTACCCGGAGAAGCTCGGCGCCGACCTGTCAGCTATCATCAAATCGGCAGTCCGCCATGCGCTTGTGACCGCCGAAAGCCACATCCGCACGCCGGAGAATGCCGAGAGTGTGCTGAGCGAAGGCCGCGCCGATCTCGTCTCCATCGTGCGCGGCCAGATCGCCGACCCGCACCTTGCCAACAAGGCGGCGGCCGGGCACGCCGAAGACATTCGCGGCTGCCTGTCCTGCAACCAGATGTGCTGGGGCCGGCGTTCGCGCGACTACTGGATAAGCTGCGTCATCAATCCGTCGGCCGGCCGCGAATGGGAGTGGGGTGGCGACCGCTTTACCCCCGCCGAGCGGCCGAAACGCGTGCTGGTCGTCGGCGGCGGGCCGGCCGGGTTGGAGGCCGCGCGCGTGGCGGCCGAGCGCGGGCATCGGGTCGTGCTCGCCGAGGCTTCGGACCGTCTCGGCGGGCAGTTCAGGCTTGCCGGTATGCAGCCGCGCCGCGCTCAGATCACCGACCTTGTCGACTGGTACCAGCGCCAGCTCGCCCAGCTTCAGGTCGATGTGCGCTACGGCCAGTATATGGAGGCCGACGATGTCTCGCGCGAAGGTGCCGATCACGTTATCGTTGCGACCGGCTCCCTGCCGCCGGACGGCGCCTTCCAGCGGGTGCTGCCGCAACTGGACACCATTCCGGGCGGCGGCGAGGTGCATTCCGCCGAGGCCGTGATGGCACGCGAGGTAAGGCCGGGAAAGCGCGTGATCGTGCTCGACGACGGCGGAAACTGGAAGGGATGCGGTACCGTCTGGAGGCTCGCCGAGGATGGTCACGAGCTGACGCTGGTGACGCCGGACGCCTTGGTCGGCAAGGAGCTTCAGCGCATGGCCGCGGACGCGCCGCTGCGCCGCGCGCTCGTCCGCCTCGGCGTTCGCTTCGTCACCGAAAGCGCCGTGACCCACTGGGACGGCAGGACGGCCACCATTGCCTCGCTGCTCGACGGCACCGAGCGGCAGGCCGAAGCCGACACGCTGGTCTTCGCCGGCACCAATCTTGCCGCCGACAGTCTGTCTGCCGACCTCGATGCACGCAAGATCGCCTTCACCGCGATCGGCGACTGCACCGCCGCGCGCCAGGCCGCCTTCGCCTTCTACGATGGGCGCAAGGCGGCGCTCGCCCTGTGACTTGATCGTCCGCCGGAACTGGAACCGGCCTACGACAGCATGTCTTCGGGAACGATCCCGCCGCTGGCGCATTGTGCCACGGGTTGAATCGCGGCCGTGCGGCTGCTCATGAGTCATGTGGAGAGGGAGCGGTAGGGGACTGCAACATGAAGATCGCCCATGTCGCGCCTCTCTATGAATCGGTCCCGCCGCAGCTTTACGGCGGGACGGAACGCATCATTTCCTATCTGACCGAAGCACTGGTCGATCTAGGCCATGACGTCACCTTGTTCGCCAGCGGCGACAGCCGCACATCCGCCAGGCTGGTGGCCTGCCGGGAACAGGCGCTCCGGCTCGACCCCCGTCCGTTGAAGTCGGAAATCGCCGCTCACCTCGCGATGCTGGAGGAGGTGCGCAGCCGCGCCGACGACTTCGACGTCATCCATTTCCATCTCAGCCATTTCCAACACTTCCCGTTCTTCGAATACATGGCCGGACGTACCGTCACGACGCCGCACGGACGGCTCGATTATGTCGATCTCGCGCCGACCTATCGGCGTTTCCCATCCTTTCCGATGATCTCGATTTCGCGGAGCCAGCGCGCCCGGTTGCCCGACGCCAACTGGATCGCCACCATCCCACACGGGCTGCCGCTCGACCTCTATGAGCCCGACTACGAAGCCGGCACCGACGGTACCTATCTCGCCTTTCTCGGGCGGTTGTCGCGCGACAAGCGGCCCGACCGCGCCGTCGAGATCGCCCGCCGTACCGGATTGAAGTTGAAACTCGCGGCGAAGATCGGCGACGGCGATCGCGCCTATTTCCGCGAGGTGGTGGAGCCCCTGATCGACGGCGACCGCGTCGAATATGTGGGCGAGATCGAGGAGGCTGAGAAGGCGGCGTTCCTTGGCAATGCGGCCGGCCTGCTCTTTCCCATCGACTGGCCCGAGCCCTTCGGCCTCGTCGTCATCGAGGCGATGGCCTGCGGCACGCCGGTGCTGGCCTGGAACTGCGGCGCCATGCCTGAGATCATCGATCCCGGGGTGACGGGCTTCCTCGCCGAATCGATCGAGGACGCGGTGGCCTCGATGCCGGATTTGCTCGGTCTGGATCGGCGCCACGTGCGCGAGACCTTCGAGGCGCGCTTTTCCGCCTCCCGCATGGCCCGCGATTACGCGGCCGCCTATGCGCGGCTGCTGGGCGGCGGCACGCAGGCGCAGGCATCCTGATCGCGGACGGACGGATGGCGTCAGGACAGGAACAGCAGATCGCTGAAAACGGCACCCCGAACGTCGCGCCGCTGGACGAACGCAAGCTCGATCCGGCGGTGGCGCTAGCCGCGCTCGACGAGACGGCGCCGCGCGAACCGCACCGGCTGTTCGCCCTCAAGCACGGTGACTGCTTCGCGGTGGCCGATTCCTATGGCGACATACGCGGTATCGGCGACGGCTTCTTCCGCGACGACACGCGCGTACTTTCCGAATTCCGCCTGACGCTCGGCGGCCGCTCGACTTCGCTGCTCGGCGCCTCGCTCAGCCAGGACAACGTGCTGTTCACCGCAAACCTCACCAACCTGCCGATCAAGAGTGCCGGCGGCCGTGATATCCCGCAGGGCGGCGTCCATATCGAGCGCGTGCGGCTGATCTGGCAGGATCGCCTGTTCGAGCGCATCACGCTTTCCAACTACAGCCAGGAGCATTCGACCGTGCTCCTGTCGCTGCGCTTCGCGGCGGACTTCCGCGACATGTTCGAGGTGCGCGGCTCGACGCGCGCCCAGCGCGGCACGGTGCGCGCCGCCGAAGTGGGCGAAAACTCGGTGGCGTTGCGCTACGACGGATTGGACAAGCTGGAACGCAGTTCCGTGCTCTCCTTCTCGCAGGCGCCGGACCGGCTTCTGGAAAACCGCGCGGATTTCTACATCGCCGTCACCAAGCGCAGCCGCCGGACGCTTTACGTCGAGGTAGGCGCGGAGGTCGCCGACACGCCGGGGGTGGAGCGATTCCGGGGGGCGACCGCGCGCGCCCGTTTCGCCATGCGGGCGAAGCGGCGCCACGGCGCCACCGTCCACAGTTCGGGCCGTGTCTTCAACGACTGGATCCAGCGTGCCCGCGCCGACGTCGCGCTGCTGACCACCGAACTGCCGACCGGCCCCTATCCCTATGCCGGCATCCCCTGGTTCTCCACCGCTTTCGGACGCGACGGCGTCATCTCCGCGCTCCAGATGCTGTGGCTCAATCCCGGCCTCGCGCGCGGCGTGCTCGCCTTCCTGGCCCAGCATCAGGCTGCCGAGACGTCGCCCTTCAGCGACGCCCAGCCGGGCAAGATCATGCACGAGACGCGCAAGGGCGAGATGGCCGCGCTCGCCGAACTGCCTTTCGGCCGGTATTACGGCGGCGTCGACACGACGCCCCTCTACATCCACCTTGCCGCCGCCTATGCCGGGCGCACCGGCGACATGGATTTCATCGACGGTCTGTGGGATTCGCTGACGGCGGCTGCCGGCTGGATGGAGGAAGCCAGCCGCGCCACGGGTTTCGTCACCTACCAGCGCGCGGCGGCTTCTGGCCTGGCCAACCAGGGCTGGAAGGACAGTGTCGATTCCATCTTCCATGCCGACGGCCGCATGCCGCCCGGGCCGATCGCCCTTGTCGAGGTGCAGGGCTATGTCTTCGCCGCCTATCGTGGACTTGCCGCGCTTGCGCGGCGGCGAGGCGAAGACGCGCGGGCGCAGCATTGGCAGGAACGGGCCGAGACGATGCGGCAATTGGTGGAGGACCGCTTCTGGCTGGACGATCTCGGCACCTATGCGCTTGCCATCGACGGTGAAGGCCAGCCATGCGAGGTAAGGACCTCCAATGCCGGCCATCTGCTCTATGTCGGCCTGCCGACGGAGGAGCGTGCGCGCCTTGTGGCCGAGCAACTGCTTTCGGCATCGTTCCAGTCGGGCTGGGGCATCCGCACGCTGGCCGACGACGCCATCTTCTTCAACCCGATGTCCTACCACAACGGCTCGATCTGGCCGCACGACACCGCCATCTGCACGGCCGGGCTCGCGCGCTACGGTGTGCGCGAACAGGTGGTGCGGCTGATGAGCGGGACTTTCGAGGCTGCCGTGCATTTCAACATGCGCCTGCCGGAACTGTTCTGCGGCTTCACGCGCGCGCCGGGCGAAGCGCCGATCGCCTATCCGGTCGCCTGCCTGCCACAGGCCTGGTCGGCGGGCGCGGCCTTCATGTTCATGCAGGCGTGCCTCGGCATCGAGATCGACGGCTGGAAGGGCGAGATCACGGTGACACGTCCGAAAATGCCGATCGGCATCGACACGCTGGTCATCCGCCACCTCGATGTCGGGGACGTCAGCGTCGATCTGAACTTCCAGCGCATAGGGGATCGCGTAGCCGCCTTCCTCGGCGACCGCTCCGAGGGGCTGGTGCCCCTCATGGTGCGCAGCTGAGCGACTGCCGGAACGAATGCGACCCCCGCGCGTTGCTCATGTCCGGTCGGGTGGGTGACCATCCGGCAACATCCCTTGAACCCATAGGTGAAAGCCCTCCGTGGAGGGCGAAGGTTTTTCGACCGTCATGACAAGCAACGACCCGGACCTGTTCCTCTCGCTTTCGGCGATCTGGGTCTTGCTTCTTGCAAGCCTGGTCCTGTCCCTCGTTGCGGTGATCCTGGTGGTGCGGACACGGCGCGGCAGAACACCTCGCAATCTCGCCAACACCGCTTACGCCAATCCGGATTCGACCGTGGAAACCGCGCGCACACCGCTGCGGGAATTCGAGAAGAACGGCCAGTCGGCCGATGCGGCGCTGGTCAACTGGACCCCCGACACGCTGCGCAAGATTCTTGCCGACGAACTGCCGGGCGCGCAGGTCATCGTGGTTTCCAACCGGGAACCCTACATCCACAATCTCGTCGACGGTCCCGACGGCGACGAGGTGGAACTGGTCGTGCCGGCGAGCGGCCTCGTTTCGGCGCTCGAGCCCATCACGCGCGCCTGCAACGGCACATGGATCGCCTATGGCGGCGGTTCGGCCGATCATCTCACGGTCGGCGCCGACGATAGCATCCAGGTTCCGCCGGACCGGCCGTCCTACACGCTGCGGCGCGTCTGGCTGAGCGAAGAGGAGCATGAAGGCTACTATCTCGGCTTTGCCAACGAGGGGCTCTGGCCGCTCTGTCACATCGCCTTCACGCGTCCCGTCTTCCGCACCTCCGACTGGGAAACCTACCAGGCCGTCAACCGCAAGTTCGCCGACACGGTCGTCAAGGAAGCGCGCAACGAGCGGCCCATCGTGCTCGTCCAGGACTATCATTTCGCCTTGCTGCCGCGCATGATCCGCGAAAGGCTGCCGGAGGCGATCGTCATCACCTTCTGGCACATCCCTTGGCCGAATTCGGAAGTCTTCAGCATCTGCCCGTGGCGCGAGGCGATCCTCGACGGGCTGCTGGGCAGTTCCATCATCGGCTTCCACACGCAGTTCCACTGCAACAACTTCATCGAGAGCGTCGACCGGTTCATGGAAAGCCGCATCGAGCGCGAAGACGCCGCCATCTCCTATGGCGGGCAGACCAGCCTCGTGCACGCCTATCCGATTTCCATCGAATGGCCGCCGGTGCAATTGGAAACCCTGCCTTCGGTGGCCGAGTGCCGGCGCGACGTGCGCGAGAAATACGGCCTGGCCGACGATGTGAAACTGTGCGTCGGCGTGGAGCGGCTCGACTACACCAAGGGTATCCTCGATCGCCTGCGCGCACTGGAAGACCTGTTCGAGCGGCATCCCGAATGGATCGGCAGGCTCACCCTGCTGCAGGTCGCGGCGCCGAGCCGGGGCACGCTGCCCGCCTACCGCCAGTTGTACGAGGAATGTCATCGCTACGCGGATGAACTCAATCGCCGCTTCGGCCGCAACGGCTCCAAACCGGTGCTGATGGTGGCCGAGCATCATTCGCAGCGTCAGGTCTACGAGGTCTATCGCGCGGCGGACCTGTGCCTCGTCACCAGCCTGCACGACGGCATGAACCTCGTCGCCAAGGAATTCGTCGCGGCCCGCGACGACGAACGGGGCGTGCTTTTGCTGTCGACGTTCGCGGGTGCGTCCAAGGAGCTTCTGGAGGCGCTGATCGTCAATCCCTACGACGTGACGATGATGGCCGATGCGCTGCAGCAGGCGTTGACCATGCCCGAGCAGGAGCAGCGAAGCCGCATGCGGCGCATGCGCGAGATCGTGCGCGACAACAACGTCTATCGCTGGGCGGGCTCGATGCTGCTCGATGCCGCCCGCCTGCGCAAGCGCGGCGAGATGGAGCGTGCGACGGCGCATGGCGGCCCGCCCGCCGGCAACGGCAACCTGCTCACCATGATCCGTCGCGGCCGGGTGGCGGCACTGTGAGCGGCATGGATCTGTTGCCGCCGCCCGATCTCGACGGGCCGAACTGGGCGCTGTTTCTCGACATCGACGGCACCCTCGTGGAACATGCACCGCATCCGGACGCGGTGGTGGTCGATGCCGACCTGCGCATCCTGCTCGCCGCATTACAGGAGCGCTTCGACGGCGCGCTGGCCCTGGTGACCGGGCGGTCCGTGGCGGCGGCCGATCGGCTGTTCGCGCCGCTGGAACTGCGCGCGGCCGGGCTTTACGGGCTGGAACACCGGCTGGAGCCGGGCGGCCCGGTCGAGCCGGCAAAGGAGCCTGCCGACATCGCGGCATTGGCCGACGAGATCGAGGTCGAATTCGCCGGCCGCAACGTTCATGTCGAGCGCAAGGGCCCGATCCTGGCGATCCACACGCGCGCCGCCCCGGATCTTCTCGACCGGGCGATCCAGCTTGTCGAACAGGCCTTGACGCGGCTCCCGCCGAACTATCGCCTGCTGCCCGGCAACGCCGGCGTCGAACTGATGCCGCTGGAAGCGGTCAAGGGAGCCGCGATCCGGCGCTTCATGAGAATGGAGGATTTCCGCGGGCGTCGCCCGGTCTTCCTCGGCGACGATACCTCCGACGAAACCGGCTTCGAGGCGATCAACGAGGCGGACGGCATCTCGATACGGGTGAAGCCGAACGGCGCGACGCTGGCCGGCCATGCTCTCGCCGATGTCGCCGCCACGCTCGAATGGCTGCGGCGGCAGCGCCGCTGACTTTCCGTCTGTGCACGGGCGGGAACACGGCGTATCCAATGGATACGGCGACTCGGGCACGGAGAGGACCTTCGATGACAGGCAGCACGGCCTTCCAGCAGAAATTCGGCTTCCGTCGCGACGAAGTCACCCTCGCCAATTGGCGCACGGCGCCGTTCAACCGCTGGGCCTTCCAGAACGTCGCCGAGATCGTACCGAGTGTCGTCCAGACCTACGGGCAGGCGCAGGACGAGGCGCCCGCGGACCCGGCCGGCATTTTGGACAGGAAGGTTGCGTCGCTGGATGGAGCGCCGACCGTGCAGGCGTTTCTCGAACGCACGCACAGCGATGCGCTGGCTGTCATGCGGCGCGGCGAGTTCGTTGCCGACTGGCAAGCTCCGCATACGCGCTTCGGCGCACCGCATCTCGCTTTCTCGATCAGCAAGTCGCTGACGGCCATCGTCGCCGGCATCCTCGAAGGCGACGGGCTGCTCGATCCTGAAGCGCCGGTGGTGACCTACGTGCCGGAGGCGGCGAACTCCGCCTATGGCGATGCCACGGTGCGCCATGTGCTGGACATGACCGTCAGCCTCGATTTCGAGGAGGCCTATCTGGACCCCGAAAGCGTGTTCGCCCGCTATCGCCAGGCGATGCTGTGGAACCCCGGCGGAAACGGGGAAAGCCTGCTTGACCTGCTGTGCGATCTCAAGCGGTTGCCTGGCCCGCATGGCGAGGTCTTCCGCTATCGCTCGCCCAACTCGGACATGCTGGGCGTCATCGTGGAACGGGCATCCGGGCAACGGGTATGCGACCTCATGCGGGAACGCCTGTGGGGACCCCTCGGCATTCGCGGCACGGTGGCCGTCACAGTGGATCGCCAGGGTTATGCGCGCACCGCCGGCGGCGTGTCTATCAGCCCGCGCGACCTTGCGCGCGTCGGCGAGATGATGCGGCAGGACGGCGTTGCCGGCGGCAAGCGCATCGTCGCCGAAAGCTGGATTCGCGACACGACAACCGCCGGCAGCCGCGATGCCTGGCTGGTCGGCGATTTCGTCAACCTCCTGCCGGAAGGGCGCTACCGCAACAAATGGTATCAGAGCGGCAAAGGCTGGTTCTGCGGCATCGGTATCCACGGCCAATGGGTGGTCGTCGATCCGGCGACCGAGACCGTCGTCGTCAAGATGGCCTCACAGCCGGAACCGGTCGACGATGATATGGACCGCGAAAACGTCGCCTTCTTCGAGTGGCTGTTCACGACCGTCTGAGCACGATCAGCGCTTGCGCAAGCCGTCGACGAAGACGTCGACAAGGCGCAGCGCCGCCGGCTGCCAGTCCGCGGTGCCTTGCGAATAGAAGATGCCGAGAAGCGTGCGCAGCAGGTCTTCCGGCGTAATGTCGGCGCGCAGTTCGCCTGCGGCGACGCCCCGGCCGAGCAGCAAGCCTACGGCCTCGGTCAGGCGCTCGAAGGAATAGGCCTTGAGCTCCGAGGAACCGTGCGCGACCAGTTGCAGTCCCTGGATCATGCCTTTCTTGGCGGCGACCAGCCGCACGTTCGCGTGCAGCCATTGCCGCAGGGCCTCGACCGGATCGGGCTCGAAGGAAAGCAGGCCCGCGAGATCGGCAAGGTGATCGACCTCGTGCCGGTATACGGCCTCGAACAGCGCCTCGCGCGTCGGGAAGTGGCGATAGAGCGTGCCGATGCCGACGCCCGCCCGGCGCGCCACCGCTTCCAGGCTCGCCTGCGGCCCGCCCGTGCTGAACACATGGGTCGCCGCTTCCAGCAGAAGCTCGCGGTTGCGCAGTGAATCCGCGCGCGGCTTGCGCCTTGTCTTTACGGTTTCCTGTCCCATTTGTTCAGAACGTGCTCTTTCCCTCTTGATAAACGGAGGCATCCTCCGTATAAATAACAGATACCGGGGAAACGCACAAAGGCACGCATTCCCGGACAGGGCCGACGAACGTCCGCGTCAGTATCCTTCCCGCGCCCGCACCTCGTGCCGTCTTCCGGCGGCTTGGATTCATACACCACAGAAACTGAATGGAGTACAACATGGCTCTCTCCATCAGCCTTTCCGTCAATGGTCAGCCGCGTGACGTCGAACTCGACGATCCGCGCGTCACGCTGCTCGACCTGTTGCGGGAGCGGCTCGTTCTGGCCGGCACCAAGAAAGGGTGCGACCGCGGCCAGTGCGGCGCCTGCACCGTGCTTGTCGACGGACGGCGCATCAACTCCTGCCTGGTTCTGGCCGCCAGCCTCGACGGCGCCGAAGTCACGACCATCGAAGGCCTGGCCCAGGGCGAGACGCTGCACCCGGTGCAGGCCGCCTTCATCGCGCATGACGGTTTCCAGTGCGGCTATTGCACGCCGGGCCAGATCATGAGCGCCGTCGGCCTGATCGCCGAGGGGCATGCCGGCGACGATCCCGAGCGCATCCGCGAGCTGATGAGCGGCAACATCTGCCGCTGCGCCGCCTACAAGGGCATCACCGAAGCCGTTCTCGAGGCGCAGCAGACGCTTGCCGGCGCGGACTCGAGCCGGAGGGACGCGGCATGAACCGCTTCGACTATATCCAGCCGGCCAGCGTGGCCGAGGCCATTGCTGCCGTCTCCGAACCGGGTTCGGTCTATCTCGGCGCCGGTACCAACCTGCTCGACCTGATGAAGATCGGCGTTTCGCGGCCGCAGCGCGTCGTCGACATCACGCGTCTGCCCGGCCTCGACCGTATCGATTGGCTGCCGGACGGTGGCGTAAGGATCGGCGCGCTGGTGCGCAACTCCGACCTCGCCTATGACGAACGCTTCGCAAAAACCTTCCCGGTGGTTGCCGAGGCGCTGCTGTCGGGCGCATCCGCACAGCTTCGCAATGCCGCGACCGTCGGCGGCAACCTGATGCAGCGTACGCGCTGCGCCTATTTCCAGGACCTTGGCAGCGCCTGCAACCGGCGCGTGCCGGGCTCGGGCTGTGATGCGCTGGGCGGCCAGAGCCGCCTGCATGCGGTGCTCGGCTGGAGCGAGCACTGTATCGCCACCCACCCGTCCGACTTCTGCGTGCCGCTGGTGGCGCTCGACGCGATGGTCGAGGTGGAAGGGCCGCGCGGCACCCGCGAGATCGCGCTGGATTCGCTGCATGCCCTGCCGGGCTCCACGCCGGAACAGGAAACCACGCTGGCAGCCGGCGAATTGATCGTCGCTTTGCGGCTGCCGGCGGAAGTTGCATCCTTCGCGGACAACGCCCGCTACCTGAAGCTGCGCGAGCGCACCTCCTATGCTTTCGCCGTGGTATCGGCGGCGGCGGCGCTGGAGATGGAAGGCGACACGATCCGCGCCGCCCGCATCGCGCTCGGCGGCGTCGCCGCCAAACCCTGGCGAGCCCGTGAGGCGGAGGCGTCTCTGGCCGGTGCGAAGCCGACCGCTGAAGCTTTCGCCGGGGCGGCGGAACTGGCGCTCGCCGAGGCGCGGCCTTCAGGTGCCAACGCCTTCAAGATCGAGCTGGCACGCCGCATCGTCGCCCGTGCGTTGAATTTCGCGCTGGCAGGGACGCCGCAGGAAATGCCGGCCCTGCCGGCCTCGCCCTTCTCCACCAATCCCGGAGCGTACCATGTCGCCTGAAAACGCTGCCTCTCCCCTCCAATACGGCCGGGCGGGTTCCAATGCCGGCCAGCCGTTGACGCGCCGTGACGGCCTGCTCAAGGTCACCGGCCGCGCCACCTATGCCGCCGACAACCATCCCGACGGTGTGCTCTACGCCGTAGCGGCGGGCGCCAGCATCGCGCGCGGCCGGGTAACGAGCCTCGACGTCGCCGCGGCTAAAGCGCATCCCGGCGTCGTCGAGGTGCTGACGCCGGCCAACCGGCCGCCGCTGGCCCACGACCCCGACGAGAAGATGCCGCCCTTCGGTTTCCGCGTCGACGTGCTGCAGGACGACACCGTGCGCTACGTCAACCAGCCGATCGCCATGGTGATCGCCGAGACGCTGGAAGCGGCGACGGAGGGGGCTGCCCTGCTCGATCCGCATTATGAGGTGGAAAGCGCAGCCGTCGACCTGGAGAGTGGCGAGCGCTTTGCCCCGGCTGCCGTCGGCGTCGGTGCGGCCGCTCGAACCGCCCATGGCGATGTCGAGGCCGGGCTTGCCGAAGCCGTCCGGGTCACCGAGGTCGATTACGAGACGCCGCCGCAGTACCACAACGCGATGGAACCGCACGCGGTCGTCGCCGAATGGGACGGTGACCGAGTGACGCTCGACATGCCCAACCAAGCTTTGGCGCTGAGCGCTGCGGCTTATGGCGCCTATTTCGGCATTCCGGCCGAGAACGTGCTGATCCGCTCACCCTTCCTCGGTGGTGGTTTCGGCTCCAAGGCGATCCTCAACGGGCCGCAGATCCTCACCATCCTCGCTGCGCGCATGCTCGGCCGCCCGGTCAAGCTGGCGTTGCCGCGAAAGCAGATGTTCGGCCCGGTCGGTCATCGCGGCCGGACCTGGCAGAAACTGCGTATCGGCACCGACGGCGAGGGGCGGATGACCGCGCTGCACCATCATGCGCTCGCCGAGACATCTACCTTCGACGACTTCATCGAACCGTCCGCGAACATCGCCCTGCCGCTCTACGCGGCACCCGCCATCCTGGCCGAGCACGAGGGCCTGCGCCTCAACGTCGGCACGCCGGGGCCGATGCGCGCGCCGGGCGCGGCGTCCGGGTCGGCGGCGCTGGAGGCGGCGATCGACGAGGCGGCAGAGGCCTGCGGCATGGACCCGCTCGCCTTCCGGCTTGCCAACTACGCCGAGACGGAGCCGGGAACCGGCCGGCCGTTTTCCTCCAAGACGCTGCGTGAATGTTACGCCGAAGGTGCGAAGCGCTTCGGCTGGTCCGGCCGTCCGCTGGAGCCGCGCCGCATGCGCGACGAGAACGGCTTCCTCGTCGGTTGGGGCATGGGCACGGCCGTTTTCCACTGCCCGCATTTCCCGGCCGAGGCACGCGCTACCTTGCGCGCCGACGGCACGGCACTGGTGGAAACCGCCGGCGCCGACATGGGGCAGGGCGCCTGGACGGCGCTCGCCCAGATCGCCGCCGAGGCGCTCGGCCTCGATCCGAGCCAGGTCGAATTCCATTCGGGCCTGTCGAACCTTCCGGACGGCGGCGTGGCCGGCGGCTCCGGCCATACCGCCAGCGCCGGGCTTGCGCTCCACAAGGCCGGCGGGGATGCCATCGCCAGCCTGGCGGAGCTTGCCACCGCCGATGCGGCGTCGCCGCTGTTCGGCGCCGGCAACATCGGCGTCGTGGCGCGGGAGGGCCGGCTGTATCGTCGCGACGACGAGACGCGCAGCGACAGCTATGCCGATATCCTGAAGCGCGCCGGTCGCGCGCAAATCGTCGGCACCGCCAAGGCGGCGCGCGACCCGGCGGTCGCCTCGGCCTATGCGATGTTCTCGCACGGGGCGGTCTTTGCCGAGGTGAAGGTCGATCCCGATCTTGGCCAGGTGCGGGCGACGCGGCTGGTCGGCGCCTTCGCCGCTGGACGCATCATCAATCCGCGCCTGGTGCAAAGCCAGTACTACGGCGGCATGATCTGGGGCGTCTCCTTCGCCCTGCACGAGGAGGCGGTCACCGATCGCCGCACCGGCCGCATCATGAACGCCGACCTTGCCGAATACCATGTGCCGGTCAATGCGGACGTGCCTTCGGTCGAAGCCATCCTGATCCCGGAGGAGGACGCCCACGTCAATCCGCTCGGCGTCAAGGGCGTCGGCGAGATCGGCATCACCGGCACGGTGGGCGCCGTCGCCAACGCCGTCTGGCATGCGACGGGCGTGCGCGTCCGCCGCTTTCCCGTCCGCATCGAAGACCTCGTTGCCGGCCGCGCGGCGGGCTGAGCCGCCGCATCAGGTTCTTTTGCGCAAGGGCTCCCGGCGCCACCGGGAGCCCTTTTTCACGTGCAGAAGCACGATTGACAGTTTACCCGTCTCTTAATAAGTTCGGTAACAGAACGAATTAAAGAGGGTGCGGTGAACGACAGCCTGAGCATCTCCCGGAAGTTCTCGCAGCGCTCCGTCATGGAGGCCATCGTTCAGGGCGGTCCGATCTCGCGGGCGTCGATCGCCAAGCAGACCGGCCTGTCGAAGCAGACCATCTCCGAAATCGTGCGTACGCTCGAACAGGAGGGCTGGGTGCAGGAGACCGGCCGCACCAAGGGTCATGTGGGCCGCACCGCCGTGACCTACGAACTGGTCTACGATGCCGCCTATATCGTCGCCGTCGACCTTGGCGGCACCAAGGTGAGGGTGGCGATCACCGATCTCGCCTGCCAGATCTTCGGCGAAGAGATGGCGCCAACCGATCCGCGTGGCGGCCAGTTCGTCGTCGACCAGATCGTCTCGCTGGCCTTCCGGGCCGCCAAGGCGAAGGGGGTTTCCCGCGACAGGATCCGCCTTGCCGTGATCGGCGTGCCGGGAGCGCCCGACAGCCGCACCGGACGCGTGATGCTGGCGCCCAACATCGCCGGTTTCGACAGCATGGATGTCGCCGGTTCCCTCGCGCGGGCCTTCGGCTTCGACGTGATCCTGGAAAACGACGTCAATCTCTCGGTGATGGGCGAAAACTGGCTGGGGCAGGGACAGGGCATCGACGACCTCGCCTATGTCGCGCTCGGCACCGGCATCGGCAGCGGCCTGATGGTCGGCGGCCACCTCGTCCGCGGCGCCATCAATGCGGCGGGCGAGATGGGGTTCCTGCCGCTGGGCGCCGACCCGTTCGAGCCGGAATCGCTGCGCTCCGGCGCCTTCGAGCGCGTCGTCGCCTCGCACGGCATCGTCGAGCGCTATGCCGTCCTGTCGGGCAACCGTCTCGGCGTCCCGGCCATCTTCGACAATGCCAATGCCGGTGAGGCCGCCGCCGCCCAGGTCCTCGACGAGGTTGCGCGCAATCTGGCGCGCGGCATCGCCGCCATCGCGGCCATCGCCAACCCGCAAAAGATCATCCTCGGCGGCTCGATCGGGTTGCGTGCGGAGATGCTGGCCCGCGTCAAGGCGTTCCTGCCGCAATGCTTCCCCTATCCGGTCGACGTCGAAACCGGAACGCTCGGCGCGCGCGCGGCCATCGTCGGCGCCGCCGCCATCGGGCTCGGCCAGTTGCACAACACCCTGTTCGGCGTCGATGCGCCCGACGGCCGCATCTCGCTGCCGCCTGCCGATGTCGGCGCCTTGCGGGAGGCAGGATGATGCCGGCCCGCGACGACCTGATGCCGCGCCTGCGCCAGGCCCTCGACCGCGAGGACGCGCTCGCCCTTTGGCGCGGCGCGATCGGACGCGAGAGCATCACCGGCAACGAAGCCAATTTCGTCGCCTATCTCGAACAGCAGATGCAGGCGCTTGGCCTTGCCGGCCTGACGACGGCGGAATTTCTGCCGGGCCGGCCCAACGTCTGGGCCGAACGCAAGGGTGCCGGCGGCGGTAAGCGCCTCCTGTTCATCGGCCACACCGATACCGTGCATGTCGACGGCTGGCGCGAGCACTGGGCCGGAACCGAGCGTGAGGACCCGTTCGCCGCGCCGATCGTCGACGGTGCGGTATGGGGGCGCGGAGCGGGCGACCTCAAGGCGGGCATCAGCGCCTCGCTGGCGGCCCTGAAGCTGCTCGACCGCGCCGGCATCCGGCTGGCCGGAGACGTCTCCTTCGCCTTCGTCGGCGACGAGGAAAGCGGCCAGCCCGGCACCGGCGTGTCGGCCGGGATCAAGCATTTCGTCGGCGCCATCGAGGTAGGCGAAGTCGCGAAGCCAGATTTCGCCGTCTATGTCGAGCCGACCCGGCTTGCGGTCTATCCGGCACAGATCGGCTTCTTCATCACCGACATCACCATCACCGGCAAGTCGGCCTATTTCGGCGTCCCGGAACTTGGCAAGGATGCGCTGCGGGCCGCCCATGCGGCCATGACGGCGCTGTGGAGGCATTCCGATGCGGTGGCGGCGCGTACCGACCATCCGCTTGTCGGGCGCGGCTTCCTGCTCGTCACCGGGCTTGCGGGCGGTGGCTACATCGCCGTGCCGGAGCGCTGCACGCTGTCGCTGATCCGCAAGCTGCTGCCCGGCGAATCTCTCGACACGGCGGCGGCCGAAATCGAGAAGACGGTGCGCGAAGCGATCGCCGATCCCGAGATCAGGGTCGAGTTCGCCTATCCGGCCGGGCGCGACCATCCGCTTGGCGGCACCGCCGCCGAGATCGATCGGGACGCGGCGGAGGTGCGCATGCTGTCGGCCAGGATGGCGTCGGCCATGGCCGGGCGGGGCGCGATCGAAGGCGCGCCTTTCTGGTCGGAGACGCCCTTCTTCGTCAACCGCCTCGGCATACCGGCCGTCTATTGCGCGCCTGGCGATATCCGCAACTGCCACACCCACGACGAGCATGTGGACGTGGAGGAATACCTGGCCGGCATCGTCGGCTTCGCCACCTTCATGGCCGACTATTGCGGCACCGTTGCATGAACCATCGACAGTCCAAGCGATCCAAGGGAGGAACCGCCATGTTGTTCAAATCCATCCTGACCGCCGCGTTCGCGGCCGGTCTTTCACTGGCAGGCAGCGCCGCCTTCGCCCAGACGGTCGGCCCGTTCGGCGAGACCGCCACGCCGAGCGCCGAGGTCAAGCTGACCGATGCCGACATCGCCGCGCTGAAGGACAAGAGCTACAAGGCGGCGCTGCTGTGGCATACGTCGTCCGATTTCACCAACGCGGTTTCGGCCGGCGCCAAGGACGAGTTCGCGCGGGCCGGCGTCACCATCGCCGTGACCACTGACGCCCAGTTCGACGCCGCACGCCAGCGCAGCGACATCGAGACGGCGCTGGCCGCCAGGCCGAACGTCATCCTTTCGCTGCCGCTCGACCCGGTGACCTCGGCCGAGGCCTTCCGCCAGGCGGTCAAGGATGGCACCAAGCTCGTCTTCCTGTCCAACGTGCCGCAGGGCTACAAGCAGGGCACCGACTACGCCTCGATCGTCACCGACGATCTTTTCCAGATGGGCAAGCAGGCTGCGGATGCGCTGGCCAAGGCCATCGGCGGCAAGGGCACGGTCGGCTACATCTTCCACGACGCCAGTTACTACGTCACCAACCAGCGCGACCAGGCGTTCAAGTCCACCATCGAGAAGAACTATCCCGACATCAAGATTGTCGCCGAGCAGGGCATTTCCGACCCGGCGCGCGCCGAGGAACTGGCGAGCGCCATGCTGCTGCAGCATCCCGATCTCGACGGCATCTATGTGACCTGGGCGGAACCGGCGGACGGGGTCCTGTCGGCGCTGCGCGGAGCCGGCAACACTAAGACGAAGATCGTCACGCTGGATCTCGCCGAGCCGGTGGCGCTGGACATGGTCAAGGGCGGCAACGTGGCGGCCCTGGTCGCCGACAAGGCCTATGAACTCGGCCGCGCCATGGCGGCGGCCGGCATGAAGGCGCTGCTCGACCAGCCGACCCCTGCCTTCGTCGTCGCTCCCGCACTTACGGTGACCAAGGAGAATGTCGCCGAGGGATGGAAGGAATCGCTCAACCGCGACGCGCCGCAGTCGGTGCTCGACGCGGCGAAGTAATGCAGCCACCCGGCGGCGGCCGTCGCCGCCGGGCCGATATCAGGTTGGAGGAAATCATGAGAACGATGTTGAAGAGCCTTGTCGCGCTGGCCAGCCTGACGGTGGCTACCACCGCTTTCGCCGCCGACGGTGCGACGACCGGACCGCATGGCGAGACGCCGACACCCGCCGCCAGCCTGACGCTGACGCCGCAGCAGGAAGATGAGATCAAAGCCAGCAAGTTTACCGCCGCTCTCGTCTGGCATGAGATGAGCGAATACACCAATGCCGTCAACAGCGGCGCCCATGACGAGTTCAAGCGCCTCGGCATCGAGGTCGTCGCGCAGACCGATGCCGGTTTCGACGCGGCGCGCCAGAAGTCGGACGTCGAGACAGTGCTGGCCAAGAAGCCGTCCATCATCGTCTCGCTGCCGGTCGATCCGGCGACGGCCGCGGCCGTGTACGACCCGGCGCGTGCCGCCGGCGTCAAGCTCGCCTTCGTCGACAATTCGCCGGCCGGCTACGAGCAGGGCAAGGACTATGTGACGATTGTTTCCGACGACCTGTTCCAGATGGGCAACAAGGCTGCCGTCGCCATGGCCGACGCCCTCGGCAAGAAGGGCAAGGTCGGCTATATTTTCCACGACGCCGATTTCTACGTGACCAACCAGCGCGACGGTGCCTTCAAGAAGACCGTCGAGCAGGACTATCCGGACATGAAGATCGTCGCCGAGGCCGGCATGGCCGATCCCGCGCGCGCCGAGGAGATCGCGCAGGGCATGATCACGCAGAATCCGGATCTCGACGGCATCTACGTCACCTGGGCCGAACCGGCGCTCAGCGTGCTGTCGACCCTGCGGGCCGCCGGCAACAGCCATACCAGGATCGTGACGCTGGACCTCAACGAACCGGCGGCGCTCGATATGGTCAAGGGCGGCAACGTCGCCGCGCTTGTGGCCGACGAAGCCTACAATATCGGCGTCACCGTGGCGCGCGCGGCGGCCGGCTCGCTGGTGGGCCAAGAGGTGCAGCCGTTCCTGGTGGTCGATTCGCTCGCCGTCACCAAGGACAACGTCGCCGACGGCTGGAAGAAGTCGCTCAACAAGGATGTTCCCGCAACCGTCGCCGACGCGATGAAATAGTCAGCGGGGCGTTTCTGCCCCGCTCTCCTTCGGAGGAAGATCGATGCCCATCGCCAATGCCGGCGCCGCGGACCGGACGGGCGGCTTCGCCAGCCGCTTCAACCTGCAGCAATATGTCGTCTATCTCGGCTTCCTGGCGATCTTCCTTTTCTTCGCCGTGGTGCTGAGGGACAGCGGCTTCCTAACCGTCCGCAACCTGTCCAACATCGTGCTGCAGACGGCGCCGGCCACGATCATGGCGATCGGCCTGGTGTTCGTGATGGCGGCGGGCGAGATCGACCTGTCGATCGGCTCGATCGTCGCGGTGGCGGCGCTCGCCGCGGCGGTGACGATCAACGCCTACGGCCTGGCGCCCGGCGTGCTGGCCGGGCTCGGTGCCGGGCTGCTCATCGGTTTCGTCAACGGAGCGCTCGTCGCCTATGTCAAGCTGCCGTCCTTCCTGGTGACGCTGGCGACGATGGGCCTGTTTGCCGGCGTGTCGCGCTCGATGACCAATTTGCGCTCCATTCCGGTGACGGATTCGACCTTCACTGGCTTCTTCGGCTCGGGTTCCCTCCTCGGCGTCCCCTCGCTGATCTGGTGGACCGTCATCGCCGTCGCCGTGGGCCATCTCGTCTTTCGCGAAAGCCGTTTCGGCGCGCATGTGCTGGCAACCGGCGACAATGCGCGCGCCGCCGCCGTTTCCGGCATCAGCGTGCCGCGCATTCGGCTGGCCGTGCTGACGATCAGCGGCGGTCTCGCGGGGCTGGCCGGCCTGCTCTATGCGGGTCGGCTGCAGGCGGCGAAATACACGCTGGGCGAGACGGACCTGATGACCGTCATCGCCGCCGTCATCGTCGGCGGCACGCTGCTCAACGGCGGCAAGGGCTCCATCGTCGGCGCGCTCGTCGGCTCGCTGATGATGGGCATGCTCAACAACGGCCTGATCCTGATGGGCCTTTCCGTTTCCGACCAGATGATCGTGCGCGGCCTCATCATCCTGGCTGCGGTCGCCGTCTCGCTGCGCGAAAAGAACCGCTGAGGAAGGTTTCATGTTTCTCGATATCCTGCGTCGCCGTAATCCGGCCTTCGTCGAGGCGGCAATGGCCTTGCACCAGCAGGGCAGACTGCCGGCCAACGCCTATGTGATCGACCTCGACACGGTCGAGCGCAATGCCCGCGTCCTCAAGGAGGAGGCCGACCGTCATGGGCTCAAGGTGTTCGCCATGACCAAGCAGGTCGGGCGCTCGTCGTCCTTCTGCCGGGCGCTCATGCGCAGCGGCATCGATCGTGCCGTGGCCGTCGACATGGCCTGCGCCCGCGCCACGCACAAGGCGGGCCTCAGGCTCGGCCATCTCGGTCATCTCCAGCAGGTGGCCCGGCACGAGGCGGCTGCCGCCGCCCAGGCCTTCCAGCCCGATTACTGGACCGTGTTCAACGAGACGAAGGCCGTGGAGGCCGGCGCCGGTGCCAAGACCGCCGGCTATACGCAGGCTCTGCTCGCGCGCATTCAGGCCGAAGGCGACATCTTCTATCGCGGCCACGAGGGCGGCTTTGCTGCCGACGGCATCGCTGCCGTCGCCGACAGGCTGGACGCGGTGGACGGAGGCCGCTTCGCCGGCATCACGACGTTCCCGGCTCTGCTGTTCGACCACGAGAGCCGCAAGGTCAAGCCGACGCACAATCTGGCCACCCTGACGAAGGCGGCTGACGCTCTGGCGAAAGCCGGCCGCAAGGATGTCGAGATCAACGCGCCGGGCACCACCTCCAGCGTCATGCTGGCGGCGCTGGCCGAGGCCGGCGCGACCCAATGCGAACCCGGCAACGGCCTGCACGGCACGACTGCGCTGCATGTCATGGAAGACCTGCCGGAACTGCCGGCGGTGCTCTACCTCACCGAAGTATCGCATCTTTCCGGCGGCAAGGCTTACTGCTTCGGCGGCGGCTTCTACATCGACCCCATCTTCCCCGCATATGACGTGAAGGCGATCGTCGGCGCCGAGCCGACGACGGCGGCCGCCGCCCTGCGAAGCGTCGAGGTGCCGCCGCCCTCGGCCATCGACTATTATGCGATGATCGACGCCGCCGGCCCGACGACGCCGAAGCCTGGCGACACCGCCGTGTTCGGCTTTCGCGGCCAGGCCTTCGTCACCCGCGCTTATGTCGTCGGCGTCTCCGGAATCTCGACCGGCGCCCCGAAGGTCGAGACCATCGAGAACGCCTTCGGCGAACCTTACGCCTGGCCGGTCTAGGAGGTCATGCCATGCCCGCCAATGCGATTTCCACCAATGTGCCGGTCCTGCAACTCACCGACATCCGCAAGACCTTCGGCGGCATCACGGCCATCGAGAAGTTCTCGCTCGACGTCCATCCGGGCGAGATCGTCGCGCTGGTTGGCGACAACGGTGCCGGCAAGTCGACGCTGATCAAGATCGTCTCCGGCGTCCATCCCCCGACGTCGGGGAGCATTGCCATCGACAACGAGATCGTGGCGATGTCGAACGCCACGATGGCGCGTGCGCGCGGCATCGAGGTCGTCTACCAGGACCTTGCCCTGGCCGACCAGCAGAGCGTCTACATGAACATGTTCCTCGGCCGCGAGCCGGTGAACCGCTTCGGCCTGCTCGACCGCCGCAGGATGATCGCCGAGACCGAGCAACTGGTGAAGGAACTGGATGTCCGCATTCCTTCCGCCCATGCCACGATCCGCGACCTTTCCGGCGGCCAGCGGCAGGGCGTCGCCATTGCCCGCGCCACCCATTGGGCAAGCAAGCTGATCCTGCTCGACGAGCCGACGGCCGCGCTCGGCGTCGCCGAAACGGCGAAGGTCGAGGAGATCGTGCTGTCGCTCAAGTCGCGCAATATCGGCGTGCTGATCATCAGCCACAGCCTCGATCAGGTGTTCCGGCTTTCCGATCGCATCTGCGTTTTGAGGCGCGGCAGGCAGATCGGCGTGCGCAAGACGGCCGAAACCGACAAGAACCAGATCGTCGCCATGATCACCGGTCTTCAGGAACACTGACGCTGCCGAGGTCGATGGCCCGTCGCGCCGCTCAGACAGTCTCCAGGTAGGTCTGATATTCGAAGGTCGTCACCCGCTCCGAAAACGCCTCCATTTCCTGACGCTTGCAGTCCACCATCATCTGCTGGAGCGTCCGCGAGAAAATCTTCGGGATCGCGAGGCCATCCTCGAAGGCGTCCACCGCCGATGCCCAGTCCGGGGGAATGTCGGGAAGATCGCGCGAATAGGCATTGCCGACGATCGGCTCGGCCGGCTCCATGCGGGCCTCGATGCCTTCCAGCGCGGCGCCCAGGATGGCGGCCAGAACGAGATAGGGGTTGGCGTCGGCGCCGGCGACCCGGTGTTCGATGCGCCTTGCCTTGGGGCTGCCGCCGGGAATGCGGATCGCCGTCGTGCGGTTCTCGTAGCCCCAGGCAGCCGCGGCCGGCGCGTGCATGCCCGGCCGCAGCCGGCGGAACGAGTTCATGTGTGGTGCAAACAGCAGTGTCGATTCCGGCATCATGGCCAGCAGGCCACCGACGGCATGGCGCATCATGTCGGAGCCTCTGTCCGTGCCGTCGTCGAAGACGTTGCGGCCGGTGCCGTCGACAAGGCTGAAATGGACGTGCAGGCCGCTGCCGGCCCGCTCGCCGTAGGGCTTGGCCATGAAGGTCGCGGCAAAGCCGTGCTTGCGCGCGATGCCGCGCACCACGTCCTTGAACAGCATGGCGTCGTCGGCGGCCTTCAGCGGGTCGGCGACATGCACCAGATTGATCTCGAACTGGCCGGGGCCGTTCTCGGCGATCGCCGAATCGGCGGGAATGTCCTGCGCCGCGCAGGCTGCATAGATATCGTCGAGGAAGCGATGGAAATGGTCGAGCTCGCGGATGGCCAGCACCGAATCGGAATCGAGCACCTTGCCGGACACCGGCGAGATCGGAGCCTGCGGCCGGTCGCCGGACGGATCGACGAGGTAGAATTCAAGCTCGGTGGCGACGACGGGGGTGAGGCCGCGGGCGGCGTAGCGGCCGGCGATAGCGGCGAGCGCACGTCTCGGGTCGCCCGGGAATGGGCTGCCGTCCTCGGTCGCCATCCACAGCGGGATGAAGGCCGTCGGGCGCGGTGTCCATTCGATCGGCAGAGGGCCACGCCCCGTCCAGGCGCAGATGCCGTCGGCGTCGCCCGTCTCGAAGACCAGCCGGCCGCCGACGATGTCCTCGCCCCAGATGTCGATGCCGGCGATGGAGACGGGCATGCGCAGGTCGCCTTGCAGGACCTTGGCAGCCTGGGCGGCGGGAATGCGCTTTCCGCGCGGAATACCGTTCAGGTCGAAGATGGCAGCACGCAAACTCGACACTTCAGGATGGCCTCTGAGCCATCCGACAACTTCTGAAGCAGACAAGATATACCCTCCGGGGAGAACTCGTCCCATATATTTGGGGTCTCGGTCAAGCTGGGGCGACGAATGTGTCGCCGACCAAAGCGGATTTGCGCCGGCGGCATCCTCCTCGCTCCCGGACATCACGCTGTCGATAGCCCCGCACCGCTTTCACTTCTCGTTGGGTGCCCTTCGCGGGGTCTTGACAGGTTGAAGCTGCAATGCAAAATTTTGCATCAAGTGAAAAAAATATCACGAGGGAACCTGGCGTGGTGGTGGCTGCGGGCAACTCCATACGGGATGACGAGGCGAGCATCGCCACGCGCGCTGCCTGGCTTCACTATGCCGGTGGGCTGACGCAATCCGAGGTCGCAAGGCGCCTCGGCCTGACCGGCCTCAAGGCGCATCGCCTGATCACCAAGGCCAACCAGGACGGCCTCATCAAGATTTTCGTCGACGGCGACGTTTCCGAATGCGTCGAGCTCGAAAGCCGGCTGAGCGAACGCTTCGGCCTCGACTATTGCGAGGTCGTTCCCGATTTCGATCCCGATGCTCTGCCGCTCAAGGCGCTCGGCATTGCCGGCGCGCGCTACCTGAAGCGCCAGATCGAAAACGGCGAATACGCCATGGTCGGCGTCGGCCACGGCAGGACGCTGGCGGCATGCGTCGAGCATCTGCCGCGCATGGCGGCTGGCGGCACCAGCTTCGTCTCTCTGCTGGGCGGGCTGACGCGCAAGTTCGCCGCCAACCCGCACGACGTGATTCACCGGCTGGCCGAGCGCACCGGCGCGGAGGCCTACGTCATGCCGGTTCCGATGTTCGCCAACACCGAACAGGACCGCGAGGTTCTGCTGGGCCAACACGGCGTCGCCGACGTTCTGGAACTTGCCCGTTCTTCGGGCCTTGTGCTGGCCGGTATCGGCACGGCCGAACCGGAAGCGTCGCTGGTCGCCACCGGCATGGTCGCCCGCAGCGAGATGGACGAAGTCAAGCGCATGGGCGGCGTCGGCGAACTGCTCGGCCACTTCTTCGACAAGGAGGGCAAGCCTTTCGAAACCGGCCTGTCCAAGCGCGTGCTGGCGCTTTGTCGGGAGGATCTGAGGCGCTTGCGCATCGTCGCCGTCGCCGGTGGCGTCATCAAGATACCTGCGGTCCTGTCTGTGCTGCGCAGCGGCAACCTGGCGGGGCTGATCACGGACGAGCGCACCGCGCGTGCGCTGATGGAGGGAATGCCGGTCGGGTAGCCGGCGACGCGGTACAGGTGGAACTACCCGGGAGGAACGGCAGATGTACGAGAAAGAAAAAGGTCTGATCGACGCCTTCGTGCGTCAGCAAGTCGACCGCCGTGAACTGCTGCGCAGACTCGGCGCGATGGGCATCACGGCCGGTGCGGCCGGCACCTTGCTCAACCTGGCACAGACCAGGGCATGGGCCGCCGACTTCGACTGGATGGCGCACAAGGGAAAGAAGCTGAAGCTTCTCTTGAACAAGCATCCCTATGCCGATGCCATGATCGCCAATCTGCAGGCGTTCAAGGATTTGACAGGCATGGACGTGACCTACGACGTTTTTCCGGAGGACGTCTATTTCGACAAGGTCACAGCCGCCCTGTCCTCGGGGTCGAGCGAATACGACGCCTTCATGACCGGCGCCTACATGACATGGACATACGGTCCGGCCGGCTGGGTCACCGACCTCAACGAATGGATCAAGGATCCAGCCAAGACCAACCCCAACTACGCCTGGGACGACTTCCTGCCCGGCGTGCGCAAGTCGTGTGCCTGGAACGGCAAGCCGGGCGGCGAGCTCGGCTCCGACGATGCCAAGCAGTGGTGTATCCCCTGGGGCTTCGAGCAGAACAACATCACCTATAACAAGACGATGTTCGACAAGGTCGGCGCCACCGTGCCTGGCAATCTCGACGAGTTGCTGACGACGGCGGCGAAGCTCACCAAAGATGTCGGCGGTGGTGTCTACGGCATCGGCGTGCGCGGCTCGCGCTCCTGGGCGACGATCCACCCCGGCTTCCTGTCGGCCTACGCCAACTTCGAGCAGAAGGACCTGAACGTCTCCGCCGACGGCAAGCTGTCGGCGGCGATGAACACGCCCGAATCGAAGGAATTCCACAAGAAGTGGGTCCAGATGATCCAGGAGAGCGGCCCGAAGAACTGGTCCACCTACACCTGGTATCAGGTCGGCACCGATCTCGGCGCCGGCGCTTCGGCGATGATCTACGACGCCGACATCCTCGGCTACTTCATGAACGGCGGCGACAACAAGATGGCCGGGCAGCTCGCCTATGCCGCCTTCAAGGCCAACCCGGCCGCGAAGGCGCCGACGCCGAACATCTGGATCTGGTCGCTGGCCATGTCGAGCTATGCCAAGGACAAGGACGCGACCTGGTACTTCATCCAGTGGGCTTCGGGCCTGGATCACGCCATCTTCGGCGCCACCAAGATGGACTTCGTCAATCCGGTCCGTCAGGCGGTGTGGAAGGAAGAGGCGTTCCGCGACAAGCTCAACAAGAGCTATCCCGGCTATGTCGATATGTTCGACGTCTCGGCACCCGGCGCTTCGATCAAGTTCACGGCCCAGCCGCTGTTCTTCGATCTGACCACCGAATGGGCCGCCACGCTGCAGAAGATGGTGGCCAAGGAAGTGCCCGTCGACGAAGGCCTGGACGCGCTCGCCCAGAGCATCGACGGCCAGCTCAAGGAGGCCGGCCTCGGCTAGTGTCGCGCGGGCCGCGGATGCCTGTGGCGTCCGCGGCCTGAACAGTCAAAGCGACCGCTTCGGCAGTCGCAGGCTGCCGGTCCGCCGTCCTCTCCCTGCGGCCGGACCGGCAGCAATTTCAACCGTGGAAGATCGAGGCCATGCCCGCCGTTGTTCCCACTGCCCGGCGCCGGAGCGGATTGCGCATCAGCAAGCGGGCGCTTCCCTATGTGCTCAGCCTGCCGGCGCTGCTTGTGTGCATCGGCATTCTGGTGCCGTTCTTCGCGGCCGTCCTCTACTCGTTCCAGCGCTATCGCCTTAGCCAGCCGTGGAACCGGCAGTACAACTGGGGTGAAAACTACCTCAATTTCTTCACCGATCCGGGTTTCTGGAACACGCTTCGCGTTTCCCTTGTCTATGCCGGTTCCACCGTGGTGCTGGAATTGCTGCTCGGCCTCGGCATCGCGCTGCTTCTGCAGAAGCGCACCCGCCTCAACAATTTCATCTCCATCATGCTCCTTATGCCGCTGATGACGGCGCCGGCGCTCGCAGCGCTGATGTGGAAGCTGATGACCAATCCCGGCTTCGGCGTGCTGAGCTATCTCGCCGGCCTGGTGGGATTGCAGGATTTCCGCTGGGCCTCTTCGCCCTCGACCGCCCTGTTCACCGTCGTTCTGGTCGACATATGGGTCTATACGCCCTTCATCATGATCCTGCTCCTGGCCGGGTTGCGCAGCCTGCCGACCCAGCCCTTCGAGGCGGCGGCGCTCGACGGCGTGCCGCGCAGCTTCGTCTTCTTCCGCATCACGCTGCCGATGCTGATGCCCTACATCCTGACGGCAACCCTGTTCAGGCTGCTCGATTCCATCCAGCAATTCGACATCATCTACGCCATGACGCAGGGCGGCCCCGGCGACACGCTGACGGTGTTCCAGGTCGAGGCCTATCTGAACTTCTTCCAGTCGACCAATGTCGGGCGCTCGGCGGCCCTTTTGATGATCCTATGGGTGATCACCTATTTCCTCTCCTTCGTCTTCATCAAGAACTGGTTGCGGTTGCGCGAACGGGCGCGCGGCGAGGCTTAGGCACGATGGAACACACATCCCTCATCGAACGCATCCTGCGAGGCATCGCGCTGGCCCTGGTGGTCGTCTTCTTCATGTTCCCGCTGCTCTGGATCTTCCTCATGTCGTTCCAGACCAATGAGACGATTCTGAGCATACCGCCGCAGCTGTTCTTCACGCCCACGCTGCAGAACTACACCGCGCTGATAACCGGCAAGCTGACCAGCGCCGCCGGCACACTCGACATCGCCTTCATGCGCAACCTGTGGAACTCGGTGTTCCTGTCGGTGACGTCGGTAGCCGTCTCGCTGCTGCTCGGCGTGCCGGCCGCCTACGCCTTCGCCCGCCACAAGTTCCGCGGCTCGGAGGACATCGCCTTCACGCTTCTGTCCTTCCGCTTCGCGCCGCCGCTGCTGGTGCTGCTGCCGCTGACGCTCTACTTCCAGCAACTCGGTCTGGCGAACACCTATTTCGGGCTGGTCTGGGTCTACCAGCTCATCTGCCTGCCGCTCATCCTGTGGATCGTGCGCGGCTATTTCGAGGACATATCGGCGGACGTCGAATACGCCTATCGCATCGCCGGCCATTCCTGGTTCGCGACCTTCCGCAAGATCGCCCTGCCGCTGGCGGGACCGGGCATCGCCGCCGCCGGCCTGCTGGCCTTCATCTTCGCCTGGAACAATTTCGTCTTCGCGCTGGTGCTGGCTTCGGCGGACAAGCAGCCGGTGACGGTCGGAGCGCTTGCCTTCGTGACGGCTTCCGGCATCCAGTACGGCCAGATCGCGGCGGCGATCGTGCTGTCGATCGCCCCGACCCTGGCGCTTGCTCTCTACGCGCAGCGCTATCTGGTCGAGGGCCTGTCGCTCGGCGCGGTGAAGGGGTAGGGCAGATGGCGACGCTCGAGCTTCACAGCATCGTCAAGCGGTTCAAGGACAACACCGTGCTCGACGACGTTTCGCTCGCCGTGGACGACGGCGAGATCCTCGTCCTGTTCGGCCCGTCCGGCGCCGGCAAGACGGTGCTGCTGCGGCTGATCGCCGGCGTCCTCGATGCCGATGCCGGCCGCATCGTTATCGACGGCGAGGACATGACCGGCGTCGACGCTGAATTTCGCGGCGTCGGCATGGCTTTCCAGAACTTCGCCCTGTTCCCGCACATGGACGCCTTCGCCAACATCGCCACGCCGCTGGAAGCCAGGAAGACGCCACGGGATGCCGTCAGGGCCGGCGTCGAGAGCGTCGCCCGCCTGCTCAAGATCGACCATGTGCTGACCCATCGGCCGAGGGCGCTGTCGAACGGGCAGAAGCAGCGCACCGCGCTGGCGCGGGCCCTCGTCGGCTCGCCGCCGGTCCTGCTGCTCGACGACCCGCTGCGCAATGTCGACGCCAAGCTGCGTTTCGAGATGCGGCTGGAACTGCCGCGCCTGCTGGCCGATCGCGGCGCGACCGTCATTTACGTGACGCAGGACTACAAGGAGGCGATGGCGCTCGGCGACCGCATCGCCGTGATGGGGCAGGCCGGCATAAGGCAGATCGGCACGCCGGAAGAAATCTATCTGCAACCCGCGGGACTCGACATCGCGCGGCTGTTCGGCGATCCGACGATCAATCTGCTGGATGTCAGACCATCCCGGGACGGGCAAGGCATCCATGTCGCTCTGTCGGGCACGCGAGTGGAACTGCCGGCCGCCATGGAGCCGTCCGTCGGCCGCGCCTGCGTCGCCGGCCTGCGGCCGGAAACGCTGCATTTCGTCAAAGCCGGGACGAAAGGTGCCGTTCCCGTCACCATCGAGGCCGAGACGCCATTGAACGAGAAGACGGTGACATTGGCGCGCACCAGGGGCGGCCGTGAGATCCTGGTGTCGCGGCCGGCCGGCACGCCCGGTCCGGACCACGGCGAGGCGTTCCTGGCGGTCGATGCCGGCAGCGTGCTGATGTTCGACAAGGCCTCGGGCGAGCGTATCGCGGCCGGCGGGCCTGCGGCGCCGCGCAAGAGGGCAACCGCATGAAGGCCGCACAGCTCGCACTTTCCGGCGTCGACAAGTTCTACGGCCCGGTCGACCGCGGCGTGCATGCCGTCAAGTCGCTGACCATGCAGCTCGATGAAGGCGAGATCGTCGCGCTGCTCGGCTCCTCCGGCTGCGGCAAGACCTCGACGTTGCGCATGATCGCCGGCTTCGAGGCGGTTTCGCGCGGCACGATCTCGGTCGCCGGAAAGCCGGTGCATGAGCTGCCGCCGGTCCGTCGCAACGTCGCCATGGCCTTCGAGGGCTATTCGCTCTATCCGCCGCTCACCGTGCGGGAAAACATCGCCTTCGCGCTGAAGGCGGCCAGGCTTTCGCAGGCGGAAGTCGACGCCAAGGTGAACGAGATCGCCAAGCTTCTCGAGATCGAGGACATACTGCAACGCTATCCGAGTTCCATTTCGGGCGGCCAGCAGCAGCGTGCCAGCCTCGGCAGGGCTCTGGTGCGCTCGGCCAGCCTGCATCTGCTCGACGAGCCGATGGGACAGCTCGAACCGCAGTTGCGCGCGGTGCTGAGGGGCCGCATCAAGCATTTCATCAAGGAGCGCGGCCTGACCGCCATCCTGGTCACCCACGACCAGACCGAGGCCAACGCGCTGGCCGATCGCATCGCTGTGATGGAAGGTGGCGTCCTGCAACAGTTCGATACGCCGACCGTCATCAAGGAAAAGCCCGCCAACCTGTTCACCGGGACCTTCGTCGGCGAGCCGCCGATGAACGTGTTCGCCGCCGACGCCACCCTTGAGGGCGGACGGGTCAGGCTCGACCTGCCGCAGGGCGTGTCCCTGACCTATCCAGAAAGCGAGTTCGCGCCGCAGGTGCGCGACAGGCTGCGGGCATTGCGGCAGGTCGTCATCGGCGTGCGACCCTATGCGGTGCGCCGCACAACCGACGGCGTTGCCGCGAGCGTCGCGACGAACCAGTGGCTCGGCGACCAGACGCATATCGCCGCCGATTTCGCCGGCGGCACGATCGTGCTTGTCGAACACGACCGCGCCCGCGTCGGTATCGGCGATACGATCGGCATCGGCATCCAGCCGAGGCACCTGCATATTTTCGACGCCGCGACGGGCGAGGCCGTCGTACACGGGATGGAACTGGCCTGACATGGGCGATGTTCTGATCGGGATCGATGCGGGAACGTCGGTGATCAAGTCGATCGCCTTCGACCTTGCCGGCCGGCAACTCGCCGCCGCTTCCTTGCCGAACCACTACGAAACCGTTGCCGGCAGCGGCGCCGAACAGGACCTCGCCCGAACGTGGAAGGATACGGCGGCGACGCTGCGTCTGCTTGCCGAACAGGTTCCCGACCTCGCCGCCCGCACCGCCGCTGTCGCCGTGACGGGGCAGGGGGACGGCACCTGGTTGATCGATAGCGGCGGCGAGCCGGTCGGCAAGGGATGGTTGTGGCTCGACGCCCGCGCCGCCTCCCTCGTCGAGGAGTTGCGTGCCCGCGAGGATGTCGATCGCGTCCGCTTCGGCCAGACGGGTTCCGGGCTTGCCGCCTGTCAGCAGGGGCCGCAACTGGGGTTGATCGGCCGCACCGAACCGGAGCGGCTGGAACGGGCGGCGACGGCGTTCCATTGCAAGGACTGGCTCTATTTCCGGCTGACGGGCATACGCGCGACCGATCCGTCCGAAGCCTGCTTCACCTTCGGCGATTTCCGCAAGCGTGCCTATAGCGACGAGGCGATCGATATTCTCGGCCTGTCGCGCCTGAAGCGGATGCTGCCGCCGATTGTCGACGGTGCGACAGCGACCCACGAGCTGTCGTCCGCCGCCGCTGCCGAGACCGGCCTTAAGGCCGGGACGCCCGTTGTTCTCGGCTATGTCGACGTGGTGTGCACGGCGCTTGGCGCAGGCCTTGTCGATGCTGCCTCGCGCCCCGGCTGCTCCATCGTCGGCTCGACCGGCATGCATATGCGACTTGCGAAGGATCATGCCGACGTCGTCCTCAACGACGATCGTACCGGCTACACCATGTGTCTGCCGGGGAGCGGTGCCTACGCCCAGATGCAGTCCAACATGGCGGCCACCCTCAACATCGACTGGGTGCTCGGCCTTGCCGCCGGCGTCCTGGCCTCGGAAGGCATAGTGCGCAAGCCCGGCGACATGATCGCGCAGATCGACCGCTGGATCGCGTCGTCGGCGCCGGCCTCGTTGCTTTATCAGCCCTATGTTTCCGAAGCGGGTGAGCGCGGCCCCTTCATCGACGCCAATGCGCGCGCCGGCTTCATCGGCCTTTCCAGCCGGCATGGTTTCGGCGATCTGGTGCGCTCCGTGTTCGAGGGGCTCGCCTTTGCCGGGCGCGATTGTTATGCGGCGATGGGACCGATACCCGCCGAAGTCCGCCTGTCGGGCGGTGCGGCGCGCAGCACGGCGCTGCGCCGCATCCTCGGTGCCGTGCTCGGGGCCGGCATCAGGACCAGCAGGCGCGAGGAAGCCGGCGCCGCGGGCGCGGCGATGATCGCCGCCGTCTCGATCGGCCTCTACGGTTCGGTGGAGGACTGCGTCGCCGAGTGGGTGACGCCGCTGCTCGGCGAGGTGGAGGCGCCCGACGAGGAACTCGCGGCGATCTACCGCGCGACCTATCCCGCCTATGTCGAAGCCCGGCAGGCATTGGTGCCGGTCTGGCGCAGCATGGCCGCTGCAAGGGGACTGTCATGACCCGCAAGATCGCGATTTTCGGCGACAATTTCATGCTGCCAGACATCTTCCGCGCGGAGATCGAGAAACGCTGCGGCGACGGCCTCGATATCCGCACGCACCGCTCGGCGTGGCCTGACGAGCCGATGGAGCACGGCTATGCCAGCAAGGGACTGGGCGGGCTGAAGGAGTATTTCGGCGACCCGGACGAGGTGGTGGCCTTCATTGCCGATGCAGAAGTGTTCGTCACCCAGCTGGCGCCCGTTTCGCGCGGCATGCTGGAACAGCTGCCCGCGCTGAAGCTGGTGGCTGTCTCGCGCGGCGGTCCGGTCAACATCGACATGGCGGCGGCGCGCGAGCATGGGGTGACGGTGGTCAACACGCCCGGCCGCAACGCCAGCGCGGTGGCCGAGTTCGCCATCGGCGCCATCCTGGCCGAAACGCGCCTGATCCGGGTCGGGCACGAATCCCTGCGCAAGGGCGAGTGGCGCGGCGATCTCTACCGCGCCGATCGCACCGGGCGGGAACTCAGCGAGATGACGGTGGGCGTCGTCGGCTACGGCGCCATCGGGACCAAAGTGGTCAGACTGCTCAGGGCCTTCGGTTGCCGGATCCTGGTCTGCGATCCCTATGTGCAGCTAAGCGCCGACGACCGTCAGGCGGGGGTGGAACTGGTGGGGTTCGACGACCTGCTGGCGCGCTCGGACGTCGTCACGCTGCATCCGCGCGTCACCGAGGAGACGCGCAACATGATCGACCGCGAGGCCATCGCCAGGATGAAGCCGGGCGTGATCTTCGTCAACACGGCGCGCGGTCCTCTGGCCGACTACGAGGCGCTCTACGAGGCATTGGCGGAAGGCCGCATCGCCAGCGCCATGCTCGAAACCTTCGCGGTAGAGCCGGTGCCGGCGGACTGGCCGCTGCTGCAATTGCCGAACGTGACGCTGACCCCGCACATCGCCGGCGCGTCGGTGCGCACGGTGACCTATGCGGCAGAGCAGGCGGCCGAGGAGGTACGCCGCTACCTTGCCGGCCAGCCGCCGCTCAATCCTTGCTGACTGGCGACTGAACAAGATGAACACGGGGTCCGATCCGGTCGATCTTCTGGTGGTTGGCGGCGGCGTCAACGGCGCCGGCATCGCCCGCGACGCTGCCGGGCGCGGCCTGTCGGTCGTCCTGTGCGAAAAGGACGACCTCGCGCAGGGCACCAGTTCAAGGTCCGGCAAGCTCGTGCACGGTGGGCTGCGCTACCTGGAATACTACGAGTTCCGGCTGGTTCGCGAAGCGCTGATCGAGCGCGAGGTGCTGCTGGCGTCGGCGCCCCATATCATCTGGCCTATGCGCTTCGTGCTGCCGCACAGCCCGGACGACCGGCCGGCCTGGCTGGTGCGGCTGGGGCTGTTCCTCTACGACCATCTCGGCGGCCGCAAGCGCCTGCCGGGCACCCGCACGCTCGACCTCGCGACGGCGCCGGAAGGCGAGCCGCTCGACCCGCGTTACCGGCGGGCTTTCGAATACTCCGATTGCTGGGTGGACGACGCACGCCTGGTGGCACTCAATGCCGTCGACGCCGGCGAGCGCGGCGCAACCGTGCTGACCCGCACCGCCTGTGTCGCCGCCCGGCGCGAAGCCGACCTTTGGGTTGCCGAACTGAAGGATTCGCGAACCGGCCGTTCCAGAAACGTGCGCGCCCGCGCCCTCGTCAACGCCGCCGGACCATGGGTGAGCGAGGTGATCGAGGACGTTGCCGGCCTGACGTCGAAACGAGCCGTGAGACTGGTCAAGGGCAGCCATATCGTGGTGAAGAAATTCTGGCGTGGGCCGCAGGCCTATCTGATCCAGAATTCCGACAGGCGCGTCATCTTCGTCAATCCCTATGAGGGTGGTCTGGCTCTGATCGGCACGACGGACATTCCTTATGACGGGCGGCCCGAGGACGTTTCGGTGGACGCTGCCGAAGTCGACTACCTGGTCAAGGTGGTGAACCGCTATTTCAGGACGAAGCTTTCCGCTCGCGACGTCGTGCACAGCTTTTCCGGCGTTCGTCCGCTCTATGACGACAAGGCGGCCAATCCCAGCGCGGTGACGCGCGACTATCTGTTCGAACTGGACGCCGGCAGGGGACAGGCGCCGTTGCTGTCGGTCTTTGGCGGCAAGATCACGACGTTCCGCAAGCTCGCCGAGCACGCGATGGACCGCCTGAAGCCGTTCTTTCCGGCCATGGGTGAGGCATGGACGGCAAAGGCGCACCTGCCCGGCGGCGATATCGCCAATGCGGATTTCGGCGCCTTCGACCACGGGTTGGAGGCGGACTATTCGTGGCTGCCGAAAGAGCTGGTCGCGCACTATGCCCGGCTCTACGGAACCCGCACGCGCACGCTGCTCGACGGCGTCAATAAGATCGCCGACCTCGGCATCGCGTTCGGGCCGAATTTTTATGAGCGGGAAGTGACCTACCTGCGCGACCAGGAATGGGCGATGAGCGCCGGCGATGTTCTGGACCGCCGCACGAAGCACGGCCTGCATCTGTCGGCGGTCGAGCGGGCCGATTTCGAGCGATGGTTCGACACCGGACAATGGGCCGGCTGATGCCAGACGCCGCCTCCTTCACCCTTTCCGTGAACACCAATCCGCTGGTGAACCGTTTCGCCGATCCGGACGACCTGATCGACACCATCGCGTGGCGCATCGGCATCCGGTATGTCCAGCTGACGCATGAATTCATCAACCCGGCATGGCCGGCGGCAACGATAAGCAAGACGGTGCGGCGATTCCAGGCGGCGCTGGCGCGGACCAATGTCCGGGTGACTTCCTTCTTCACCGGGCCTTACGGCCGGCTCAACCATTTCGGCCATCCGGATTCGGATGTGCGCCGCTACTATATCGAATGGTTCCGGACGATGGCGTCCATCGCCGCCGACATCGGCGCCGAGAGCTGCGGCACGCAGTTCGCCATCCTGCCTCATCGCGACTTCGACGACGAAGCCCGCAGGGAGGCTATGATCGACACGGCCCTCGGCCATTGGGGCGAGGTCGCCGAAACCGCAAAAGCATGCGGCCTCAAATTCCTGATCTGGGAGCCGATGTCGGTCGGCCGGGAATTCGGCCACACGCTGGACGCCTGCGCGGCGCTTCAGGACAGGATCGACGGGGCAGGGCTGGCGCTACCGCTCAACATGATGATCGACATCGACCATGGCGACGTGACGTCGAGCGACCCCGCCGACGTCGATCCCTATGCCTGGGCAGAGCGCTTCGCGTCGCACTCGCCGATCGTCCATATCAAGCAGTCGTCGATGAACAAGGGCGGCCATTGGCCGTTTACGGCGAAGTACAACGCCGACGGGCGCATCGAGCCGGCGAAGTTCCTGGAGACACTGCAGCGCGGCGGCAGCACGCGCAACGAAATCTGCCTGGAACTGTCGTTCCGCGAGCGTGATCCCGTCGACCGGCAGGTGGTGGCGATGATGCGCGAGTCCGTCGATTACTGGGCACCTTACGTCGAGACAGGCCGCTCGGCGCTGGCGCCGGAAGCGGGGGTACAGTCATGACCCCGCTCTGGATCGGCACCAGTTGGAAGATGAACAAGACCCTCTCCGAGGGGTTGGCTTTCGCCAAGGCGCTGGCCCCCTTCGCACGCGGGCTGGACAAGCGCGTCCAGCCGTTCGTCATTCCGCCCTTCACCTGCCTGCGCGAGGTCGCGGCGGCGCTGGCCGGCACCGGAGTCAGGGTCGGGGCGCAGAACATGCATTGGGCCGATGCCGGCGCCTGGACCGGCGAGATTTCGCCGGTGATGCTGAAGGATTGCGGCGCCGATCTCGTCGAACTCGGGCATAGCGAAAGGCGCCAGCATTTCGGCGAAACCGATGCTACCGTGGGTCTCAAGGTAGCGGCGGCCGTGCGCCATGGCCTGACGCCGCTGATCTGTGTCGGCGAGATATATGAGGAGCGCGAAGACGGACGCGCTCGGGCGGTTCTGGAGCGACAGGTCGAGGGAGCGCTCGCGGCGCTGGAAGGTGAGGCGCGCTCGGCCGCGGTCCTGTTCGCCTACGAGCCCGTCTGGGCCATCGGCGAAAAAGGCATGCCCGCTTCCGCCGATTATGCGGATGGCCAGCAGGCGTTCATCCGCGCGGTGGCGGGCCGGTATCTGGCCGCACCGCCGCCGGTTCTCTACGGCGGCAGCGTGAACGCGGACAACTGTGCAGAACTGAGCGGACAGCCCAATGTGGACGGCCTGTTCATTGGCCGTGCCGCATGGCGCGCGGAGGGCTATATGGACATTATAGAGCGCGTTCTCGCGGCGGTGCGCGAACGCGATCAAACCAACACACAGGAGATCAGGCCATGAAGATCGCCCTCGGAGCAGACAGCGCCGGAAAACCGCTGCTCGACGTCATCGCCGCGCATCTGAAGGGACGCGAAGACCTTGACGTGACGGACCTCAGCCAGAGCGGCTACTATGCCGATCTTGCCGCGTCGGTCGGCAAGGAGGTGCTCGAAGGCGCTTACGACCGCGCCATCCTTTTCTGCGGCACCGGCATCGGCGTCTGCATCTCGGCGAACAAGGTGCCGGGCATCCGCGCCGCGCTCACCCATGACACCTATTCGGCCGAACGCGCCGCCAAGTCCAACAATGCGCAGATCATCACCATGGGCGCACGGGTCATCGGCCCCGAACTCGCCAAGGCGATCGCCGATACCTGGCTGGCTTCGGAATTCGACCCCGCCGGCCCGTCGGCCGGCAATGTCGCGGCCATCGACCGGCTGGACGGCAACAAGCCGTCGTGACACCTCGGCTTTCCCTCGCTACCTTGCTTGGAAGGCCAGCATGTCCGGATGCGGTGCCGCCAAGGGGAGGTTGATCGTGCAGACGAAGAAGATCGTCAACGATGGTGCCAGGGCCGTCGAGGAGATGCTGCAAGGCGTGCTTGCCGCCCATCCGCGCCATATCCGCGCGGTCGAAGGCAGCCCGCGCTCGATCGTCTCCCTGAACGGGCCGCGCCCCGGCAAGGTGGGGTTGGTTATCGGCGGCGGCTCCGGCCATGAACCGACTTTCCTCGGTTTCGTCGGCAAGGGCCTTGCCGATGCCTGTGCCGTCGGCAACGTCTTCGCCTCGCCGCCGCCCGATCCGATCGTCGAATGCGCCAAGGCCGTGGACGGCGGCGCCGGCATTCTCTTCGCCTATGGCAACTACGCCGGCGATGTCATGAATTTCGACATGGCGGCCGAAATGCTGGCGATGGAGGACATCGAGGTGCGCACCGTGCTCAGCACCGACGACGTCGCCTCTGCCCCGCCCGGCGAACGCGAAAAACGCCGCGGCGTGGCGGGCAACTTTTTCGTCTTCAAGGCGGGAGGTGCCGCCGCCGACAGGATGCTGCCGCTGGACGAATGCGAACGCATTCTGCGCAAGGCCAACGACCAGACCTATACGGTCGGCGTCGCGCTCGCTCCCTGTTCGCTGCCGCAGACTCGTCGGCCGAATTTCGAGATCGGTCCGGACGAGATGGAAATCGGCATGGGTATCCACGGCGAGCCGGGCGTCGAGCGCGGCCCGCTGCGCACGGCCGACGAGATCGTCGACGACATCATCGACAAGATATTCGCCGAGATGGCGCCATCGCGCGGCGACCGTGTTGCCGTTCTGGTGAATTCGCTGGGTTCCACTCCCCTGATGGAACTCTACATCATGAACCGCAGGGTGGCGGCCCGCCTCGCGGATCGCGGCGTCGAAACCCATGCCACCTGGGTCGGCAATTATTGCACCTCGCTCGAAATGGCGGGCGCTTCGATCACGCTGCATCGCCTCGATGGCGAGTTGCAGTCGATGCTCGACCATCCCTGCGACTGCGCGATGTTCAGGGCGGGCTGATGACGATCTCGACCGACAGGCTCAAGGCGATGTTTGCTGCAATCGCCGTTGCGATCGAGGCCGACAAGGACCGATTGTGCGCGCTCGACGGCGTCATCGGCGATGCCGACCATGGCATAGCGATGGATCTCGGCTTCGCCGCCGCCCGCGACGCCACCGCAGCGCTTGGCGATGACGCCGACCCCACCGTCGTCTTCAACGCGGCCGCAAAGGCCTTCCTCAACGCGGTCGGCGCTTCCTGTGGACCGCTCTACGCCACCGCTTTCATGCGCGCGGGCGCGGCCGTGAAGGGCAAGGCCAAGCTTGAGGCGGACGACATGGTCGATGCATTCGCGGCCATGGCGAAAGGCATCCAGGATCGCGGCAAGGCCGAACCGGGTGAAAAGACCATGATCGATGCTTGGTTGCCCGCCGCCGAAGCCGCCCGGCAGGCCCGAGCCGCCGGCGCCTCCCTGCCGGCCGCTTTGGCAGCGGCCGCCGACGCCGCCGAACAGGGCGCCGAGGCGACCCGGAATTTCGCCGCCACCAAGGGCAGGGCGGCACGCCTCGGCGACCGCTCGCTCGGTCACGTCGACCCGGGAGCGGCGTCGGCGGTCACCGTCATCCGTTCCATGGCCGACAGTCTCGCCGATGCCTGAGGCCGGTCCTCAGGAAATCGTCAGCGTCGCGAAATCGAACTTGAAGGGCGTGTCCTGAAGCACCGCGTCGATGATGGCGTAGGCGAGCGGGAAACGGTCAGGGCCGATCGGTTCGAGTCCCGGTGTCGGCTGCAGCCAGGCCGATAGCATGCGCGCGGTGTCTATGCCCTCGACGGTCTCGCCGGCAAGTTCCTTTGCCATTACGTCGGAAACGGTGCGATCCCTGCCGAGTTCATGGCCAAGGCGGCTGTTGCGTCCGCCGCCGACCGTCACATGCAGGTCGCCGAGGCCGGCGAGGTCGAAAGCGGTGTCGCGCCTGCCACCGAAGCGTTCGCACAGGCGCGCCATCTCGCGCGTCGCCTGTGTGAAGGCGGCGGCGGTCGGGTTCTTCGACTGCGCATCGGCGCGCGCCGAATCCGGATAGCGCGTCTGCATTGCCGCCACCCCGATCGCGTAGAAATTCTTGAGCGCCGCGCAGGCTTCCACGCCGACGACGTCGTCCGTGGTCGAAAGCCGGTAGTAGTCCGTCGTCATCAGCGCTGCGAACTCGCCCGCCGCCTGCCGGTCGGCGCAGGCGTAGACGCAGGCGCTGGGCTTGCGATTAGCGAGCTCGCGCGCGATGCAGGGCCCGCCGATGCCGAGGAAGGCGCTCATCTGCGGCAGTCGCGAGGGCAAGGAGCCCGCCAGGGTGACGAGCGACGAGCCGGCTTTGTCCAATCCTTTCGTAACGAAGGCGATTCGGCGCGGCCGCTTCATCGCGCCGGCGAGCCGCTCCACCGCCCAGGAAATGCCGGGGCTGCTGACGCCGACGACGATCATGTCGGCGGCCTCGACATCGGCATCTGAGAGATCGGCGTTGGCGATCGGCCTGACATTGCCGGGCAGCGGCTGATCGAGTTTCGGGTGCACGCCGCCAGCCTTGCCGATGCGCGCGATGATGTCGGTGTCGACCGGCGTGCCGGCAAGGAGCACCGTATGGCCGTTGTCGGCCGCGGGCACGGCCAGCGCGCTACCCATCACGCCCGCGCCAAGGATCAGGATCGTCGCCATCGGCTTTCCTCGCTCGTTCGTTTTACCCGCTAGCGCATCATCGCAGCGACATTGCCGCCGTCGACGCTGATCACCGCGCCGGTGCTGGTGCGCGCCTTGGCGAGATGGACGAAGGCGGCCGCCACATCGGCGCCGGTCACCTCGCGGCCGACGAGGTTGCCGCGCATATAGGCTTCCGGCGTGACGCCGCGCGCCTTGCTGCGCTCAAGCACCATTTTGTCGGTCATCAGGCCCGTGCGGATGCGGTCGGCGTTGACGGCGTTTGAGGTGATGCCGTCGCCACCATGCTCGACGGCATATTGGCGCATCAGCGCCATCAGCGCCGCCTTCGACGTGCCGTAGGGGCCGAAGTCGGCGCCCGGATTGACCGCCTGTTTGGATACGTTGAAGACCAGCGCACCGCCGGTTCCCTGCCTGCGCATGACTTTCACGACGGCGCGAGCCACATAGTGGTGGCTCCAGAAATTGAGGTCGAAGGCCTTGCGGAAGGTCGCTTCGTCGACTTCGACCAGCTTGCCCTGGAAGGCGGCGCCAGCGTTGGAGATGAGGATGTCGATGCCGCCATAGCGGTCGACGATCTTGGCGATGGCCGCGTCAACGACCGCCGGATCGGTGACGTCGCAGGCGACGCCGATCCCGCCGAGGCGCTTCGCCTCGCGCTCCAGCGCCTCTTCGGCGATGTCGATCAGGGCGATCTCGGCGCCTTCCGCCTTCAGCGCCTCGGCGACGGCGAGGCCCAGCCCGCCGGCGCCGCCGGTGACGACCGCCACCTGCCGGCTCAGCGGCCTTTCCAGCTGCTTCGCCAGCTTGGCCTGTTCCAGCGACCAGTATTCGATGTCGAAGAGATCGGCTTCCGACAAGGCCTCGAAGGATTCGATGCCTTCCGCCTTGGTGATGACGTCGATGGTGGCTTCGGCGACATCAGCGGCGACGAGCGCGTTCTTGCGCGCCGCCCCGGCGGCGAACAGGCCCATGCCTGCGACGTAGAAGACGCGCGGCATCGCATCGAGCATGCGCTTGCCGCCGCCGGCGCGCTGGTTGTTGCGCTCGAAATAGGCCTTGTACTCGGCTTGATAGGCCGCCACCGCTTCGCGCACCGTGCGCGCCCAGCCGTCGAGATCGTCGGCCAAAGGCGCCGGCAGCGCCACGCCGAACCGCTTGATGTGGAGGACGTGCTCCGGTGTCGCGTTGCCGCGCCGGGTCAGGCTGCCGACGTTTTCGGCATTGCAGAAATCGAGCACCTTCTCGCCGGCCCGATGTTCGAGGACGAACCGTTTCGGCACGCCTTCGACGGCACCCTCGATGGCGATAGCGCCGCGCAGGATCGGCGCGATGTCGGCGGCGTCGGCAATGCCGGCCGGGATGGCAGCGCTCTTGAACGGCTTGGCGCGACCCTTCGCCAGGCGCTTCTCGGCGCGGTCGATCTTGGCGATCATGGCCTCGTAGGCTTCGCGCGGATCAGCGGACCAGGTGAAGATGCCGTGCTTCAGCAGGATCATGCCGTCGCCTTTCGGATTGGCCCGGAAGGCGGCGTCGCATGCCTTGGCCAGGACGAAGCCCGGCATGACATAGGGAACGATGATCGAATCGGGAAACAGTTCGCGCACGAGGTCTTCGCCGTGCGGCTGGTTGGTCAGCGAGACGATCGCGTTGGCGTGGGTGTGGTCGATATGCCGGAACGGCAGGATCGCATGCAGGATCGCTTCGACAGACGGATTGGGCGCGGCCGGGTCCATCAGCAGGCGGCGCTGCAGCATGACCATGTCGTCGTCGCTCAATGTATCGAAACCGACCATAGCCTTCAGCGGGTCGAGGCGGACGGCCGGCAGGCCGGGTGGCTCGATCGTGCCCATGTCCCAGCCGCTGCCCTTGACGCACAGGACATCGACCGCCGTGCCGTCCATATCGGTGAAGGTGGTCTTCACCGACGTGTTGCCGCCGCCATGCAGGACCAGTTCGGGATCGCCGCCGAGCAGGCGCGTCGTGTAGGTGCGGATGGCGAGATCGCGGTTGATCCCCTTGCCGACATAGCCATCCACGACGGTGGCGAATTCACTGTCCGACCAGCGCGACTTCATGACAAACCCTTTCCCTTGCGGCCGCGCTCGGCGCGGTCGGTGCAAGCCTTTCCAATACGGTTTCGGACGGCAGCGTGCCTGACCACAATGGCCCTAGAGGCGCGCTTCCGTCTCCGCGTCGAAGACGTGAACCTTGGCGGGCGGGATCGCGAAGCGGACCTCGCTGCCTTCGTCGAAACGCAGACCCTTTTCGACCACCGCCACGAACTGACCGTCAGGACCGTTGCAGAACAATTGCGCGTCGTGGCCCAGCCGCTCCAGAAGCACGGTCCGGGCCGCGATCGGGCCGTTGCTGTCGACCGTCACGTCGGTCGACCGCAACCCGAGGATGACTTTCTGGCCGGGCTTCGCCGACACCTCGCCATTCAGCACGATGCGGCCGCTCGCCGTATCGGCGGCAGGTCCGCCCGCGCCCGCGACCATCGTGCCCGGCAGAAAATTGATGGCCGATCCGCCGACGAAATCGGCGACATACTTGCTGGCGGGATGGTCGTAGATCTCGTCGGGACTGCCGATCTGCTCGATCTTGCCGGCGCGCATGACGGCGATCGTGTCCGCCATCGTCATCGCCTCGATCTGGTCGTGCGTGACATAGATGGTGGTCGTCTTCAGCCGGTTGTGGAGCTGCCGGATTTCGGTGCGCATATGCGCCCTGAGCTTGGCGTCCAGGTTGGACAGCGGCTCGTCGAACAGGAACACCGAGGGCTCGCGGACCATGGCGCGGCCCATCGCGACGCGTTGGCGCTGCCCGCCGGAAAGCTGCTTGGGGTATCGCTGCAGGTAGTCCGTCAGGTTCAGGATTTCGGCCGCATGCTCGACCCGCTTCTTGATCTCGGCGGCCGGCATCTTCGCCACTTCGAGGCTGAAGGCGATGTTGTCATAGACCTTCATCGTCGGATAGAGCGCGTAGTTCTGGAACACCATGGCGATGTCGCGGTCGCGCGGATGGACGTCGTTGACCCGCTTGTCGCCGATCATCAGGTCGCCCTCGGAAACGCTCTCGAGGCCGGCGGTCATGCGAAGCAGGGTCGTCTTGCCGCAACCGGAGGGGCCGAGCAGGACGACGAACTGCTGGTCGCCGATGCGGAACGAGATGTCGCGCAGGATGTTGATCGATCCGAACGACTTGCCGATCTTGCGGTATTCCACTGTCGCCATGTGAGTGTTCCGTTTTTTCCTTGGCGTCGGGATCTGAACCGTCGCGTCAGTATTTCTGGCGGGTCGGCGTGATGACGATTTCCTGGACCAGTGCGTTCTGCGGCATCTGGTAGGCGTGCAGCATAATGTTGGCGACATGCTCCGGCCCGATGCCGCCGCCCATCTTGACCTTGTTGGCCTTGTAGTTGGCAAGCGTCATCGGATCGAGCACGCCGCTCAACACCTCCGTCTCGATGACGCCGGGCGAAAGCACGATGACGCGCACGTCGTAATCGGAAAGGTAGTCGCGCAGCGATTCCGAGATCGCATGGACGAAGAACTTGGTGCCGCAATAGACGGTATGGTCGGGGTAAACCTTGCGGCCGGCGATCGAGCTCATCATGAACAGCGTGCCGCGGCGGCGCGCCATCATGCCGGACATCACGGCATGGACGGTGTTCAGCATGCCCTTGGTGTTGATGTCGATCATCTCGTCCCATTCTTCGGGCGGCTGGCGGCCGATGTCGGCGAGCCGGGCGATGCCGGCATTGGCGAACATCATGTCCACCGGCCCGTATTTCTCCTCCGCTTCCTTCACGGCCGCGGCGATTTCAGCGCGATCGCGCACGTCGACCTTGCGGGCCATGCTGTTGGGAAGGTTCAGCGCCTGCATGCGCTCCAGCCGGCGCGCCATCATCAGCACCGGATGGCCGGCGGCCGAGAAGGCCTTGGCGACGGCCTCGCCGATGCCCGAGCTTGCCCCCGTCACTGCCACCAATGGTTTGTCGGCCATGATACCCTCTTGCGTGATTGGCTATGCCGGGGCGGCGGCGAGCGCCGCCCCGATGGTCAGAATTCAGCCCTTGGCGACGATCTCGTCGACCTGCGACTTCAGCGCGTCCATGGTCTCCTTGGCGGAGCCCAACTGGCCGGCGAAATACTTGCCGAGCGCGACGGGGATCGTGTCGCTGGAGATTTCCGCCCAGGCCGGAAGATCCGGCTCGGAGCCCATGTAGTTGGCGATGGTTTCGCGCACCACCGGCAGGTGGCGCGTGGTGCCGGCGCCGACACGGGCGTTGGCCTTGACGCGCGGATCGTCATAGACGCTCTTGCGGGTCGGACCGGTGCCGCCGCCAAGCACGGTGATCAGTGCCTGGGTGTCGGCTGAGGTCGCCCACTGCATGAAGATCCAGGCCGCGTCCGGTGCCTTCGAGTATTTCGACACCGCCAGTGACGAGCCGCCCTGATGGCCGACGCCGGGGATTTCGCCGAACGCGGTTTCCTGCACGGTCCTCAGCGTGGTGGTGGGTTTCGGCGGCACGATCGCTTCCATCAGGCCTGAGACCTTGGATGCCTTGGGGTCGTCGAAGAAGGGGAAGAACTCGCCCCACGACAGCATCGAGGCGGCGACGCCCTGCGCCACCGACTGGCCTTCGCCGTCCCATGTCCAGCCGTTGACGCCGGGCGGCATGGTGGCCTTGAGCTTGTCCCAGTAGGCCATCGCCTCGAGGCCGCGCTCGTCGTTGCCGCAGAACTTGCCGTCCTTGTCGAAGATCGAGCCGCCATGGCCCCAAAGCCATGCCGTCCAGTCGCATTCGAGGCTGTAGTGGCCCGACTTCATCTGGCCGCTGGTGCCGTAGACGTTCGGTCCCTTGGCGTCGGTGATGGCCTTCGACGCGTTGAGCAGGTCTTCCATCGTCGTCGGCGCCGGCAGCTTCAACTCGTCCCAGATGTCCTTGCGGTACTGCATGATGAAGATCGGGATGTCGTAGGGCACGCCGACCATCGTGTCCTTGTACATGGCGATGCCGTCGACCAGCGGCTTGAGGAAGTCGTCGATGTTGTAGTTCGGCATCGCCAGGTCGGCGTTCTTGAGTTGCTCGCGCGGGTCGAACACGTCCTGGCTGAAATTGGCCGCCCAACTCTGGTCGATGTAGTAGAGGTCGTAGGTGCCGAGGCTGGAGGCGACGTCCAGCGTCAGCTTCTGCAGCACCTGCTCGAGCGGCAGCACCTCGATCTCGATCTTGATGCCGGAGGCTTCCTCGAAATACTGCTTGAGCTGGGTGGCGATGGCGTTGGAAGGCGGCGTCGATTCCGTCGCCAGTTTCAGCGTCGTGCCGGCGAACGGCTTGCCGACGTCGGCGAGCCACTTCATGACGTCGGCGTTCGGCTTCAACTCCTGGTCCTGTGCTTGCGCCTGGCTCATCGTCCAGAACGGACGCGCGCCGAGACCCATGCCGAGCGCGCCGGCGCCGAGGCCGAGCTTGCCGGCTGCGCGAAGGAACGAACGGCGGTCCATCTGCCCCTTGACGAAGCGGTCGGTGACAGAGGCGAGGTAGGCCTTTCTCATACTGTCTTTCATTGTGTACTCCTCCGTTTCAATTCGCGTTTGCGAAGGCTGCGAATTTGAGCCTTTCCCCTCTATTGCTTCAGCGATCCCATGGTGAGCCCGCGCACCAGGTGCTTCTGAACCAACAGAATGAAGATGAATGCCGGGATGATGGAGGCCGCGCCCAGTGCCGCCATGTTGCCCCAGGCCGTGCCGATTGAAGTGACGAAGGTCGACGACACGACCGGCACCGTTTTCAGTCCGGTGGTCGTCAGCGTCAGCGCGAACAGGAACTCGGTCCAGGAGAAGATGAAGCACAGCACGGCGGTGGCGGCGATGCCGCCCTTGGCCATCGGCAGGACGATGCGCCGGAAGATGGTGAAGCGGCTGGCGCCGTCGACGATGGCGCTCTCGTCGATTTCGGCCGGTATGTCGTCGAAGAAGCTCTTCATCAACAGCACGGCCAGCGGCAGGTTCATCAGCGCATGGATCAGCACCATGCCGGTGAAGGTGTCGAGCAGGCCGAAACCCTTATAGATGAAGAACATCGGCACGGCGACGGCGACCGGCGGCATCATGCGCGTCGACAGCACCCAGTTGACGAACTGGTGGCGACCGCGGAAGTTCATCCGCGACAGGGCATAGGCGGCAAGCGTGGCGATGACGATGGCCACCAGCGTCGACAGCGTCGCCACCACGATCGAATCCCACAGTCGCGGTGCCATGAAGAAATTGCCGCCGCCGGGCGTCACGGTCACGCCGCCGCTGCCGAGCGAGATGCCGAATACTTTTTGGAAATTGTCGAAGGTCGGCGTGAAGTGGAACAAATTCGGCGGCCGGCTGAAGATGTCGTTGCCGTATTTGAACGCCACCGATGTCCAGTAGTAGATCGGGAAGAAGAACAGCCCGACGACGACCCAGGCGGCGAGCGTGCGCAGCGTGCGCGATGCGACCGAAGCGTTCATCTCACCACCTCACCTTGGCAATCTTGATGAACAGGCTGGCGACGACAAGGATGATGGCCAGCGTGACCAGGCTAAGCGTCGCGCCATAGCCCCATTTGACGAAGCTGAACGTCTGCTGCCAGGCATAGAGCGACAGCGTGTAGGTCGACGTCCCAGGGCCGCCGGAGGTCATGACGAAGACGTAGTCGAACACCCTGAACAGATCGATGCCGCGGATCAGCACCGCGATGGCGATCACCTTCGACATCATTGGCAGCGTGATACGCCGGAAGATCTGCCACTGCGAGGCGCCGTCGATCATCGCCGCCTCGTAGGGTTCGGGCGGCAGGGCCCTGAGGCCGGCAAGGAAGATCAGCACCATGAACGGCGTCCATTGCCAGATCTCGGGCAACAGCACGCCGGCAAGCGCGGTGGAGGCGGTCGCCAGGATCGGGTGGGCCGGATCGAGAAGGCCGGTCCATTGCAGGAAGTAGCTGATGACGCCGAACTGCGGGTCTTCCATCAGAAGATACATCATGCCGGCGATGGCCGGCGGGATGACCAGCGTCATCGTCAAAAGGCCGCGCAGGAAGCCGAAGCCGAAGCCGTCGCTGTCGAGCAGCAGTGCGATCGCCATGCCGAGCGCCAGTTCGATCGCCAGGGCGACGGCGAAATAGACGAAGGTGATGGTGAGCGACTGCCAGAAGCGCGCGTCCTCCCACAGCTGCGTCCAGTTGGAGAGGCCGACATACTCCAGTGCGCGCCTGCGCGGCACGTATTCGTGGAAGCTGAGCCAGATGTTGTAGATGAGCGGATAGACCGTGAAGACGAGCAGCAGGGCAACCAGCGGCAGCAGCCAGGGTATCGGCGAATCCGAGACAGACATGCGCCTGACTTGCGCAACGGTCATCGTTGTTCCTCCCTGGCTCGATGCGCTTTTGCGTCACCGGCCGTCTTCTTTCTCTCCCGCCGCCTTCCGCCCTCCCGTGAGCGGCGGGCCGGTTATTCCGCCGCGCCGCGCCGCGCGGCCTCGCTCCGCGCCTCGATCAGGCGGTCGGCGATCTCGACGAAACCGAAGCCGCCTTCGCTCGAGGCGACGTAGGCTGGCTCGGCCTCGATGCGGCCGGCAAAACGCCGGACGTTGGCCACGCCGCAGGCGTTCGGAAAAAAGGCGAACATCGGCGCATCGTTTGGACTGTCGCCGGCAAAGACCACGCGCTCGCGCTCGGCATCGATGTCCATGTTCAGGATTTCGGCGGCGAAGCGTCGCGTCATCGACAGCTTGTCGTAGCTGCCGAACCAGCCGTTGACATGGATGGACGAAATCTTGGCGACGGCGCCGCCTTCCTCGAAGATGCGCTTGATGCGGTCGACGTCCTCGGGCGGCAGGGCCGGCACGTCCTCGCAGAAGTCGATGGCGAGATCGGCTTCGCGATAGAGCTGGTCGGCCGATACAGCGGCCCCCGGAACGGCTGCCAGGATGCGTTCGCGCAACTGCTCGAGCCGGGCGCGGTCCGCTGCGCGCTGTTCGGCGGGAATGGCGAAGACGCGCCGCATGCGCCGCCCCTGCGCATCGTAGGAGAAATAGAACGCGCCGTTTTCGCCGACGACACCGGCGATCGGCCACATGCGGGCGATCATGTCGCACCAGCCGGCCGGCCGGCCGGTGATTGGCGCAACGGCGATACCCGCCTCGCTCAGCCGCTCCAGCGCGGCATAGGCGGCCGCCGGCAAACGTCCCTCGTTGGTCAGCGTGTCGTCGATGTCGGTAAGCACGACCGAGATCCGGGCGGCGACGTCGAGCGGCATGGCTGCGACCGGCTTCATGTCAGACCTCGCCCGCCGCGAAGTCTTCCAGCATGCCGGCATCGGCGGCGATGTCGAGGAAGGAATAGCGGTTGCGCATCTCGCGGCAATGAACGACGGCCTCGCGGTAGAAGTCGACCGGCAGGCCGAGGTCCTTGGCGCTCATCGGCCCACCCGTCGCCGCGAGCAGCCGTTCCATCTCCTCGACCGGGATGGTGAAGGCCTGGAGCTCGCGCCTGAGCGTCGGCCACAGCTCGCTGAACTTCTCGTTTATCGCCGCCGCCGCGCGGTCGTCGAATATCTTCGGTGCGATGTCACCCAGGCATTGGGCTGCGATCTCGTCGCCCATCCGTCGCGCCATGCCGGCCGCGTCGATGCGCGTCGGCCGGATCACCGGGGCCTTGTCGCTGTCGAGGAACATCTTCTGCAGCCGGGCGAGCGTGAGGGTGGCGACGCCGACCTGTTGTCCGTGCAGGGTTCCGGGATGCCTGTCGCCGGCGAAGCAGTCGATGTAATGCGAAATCAGGTGCTCGCCCATTGAGCCGTGATGCGACACGCCGGTGAAGGAGACGCCAAGCCCGCACAGTGTGAGAACCCGGTACAGATAGCCGTTGGCGGCGATATCGCCCTCGGCGAGGCCGGCGGCGCGCTTGTTGAGCTCCACCTCGTCCTTGTCCTGGAGCAGGTAGGGCACCGTGGAATAGTAGGTCGACAGCATTCGGTGCGACATCCACCAGTCCACCTGCGCGACGGAGCGCACGAGGCAGTCGCCGAAACCGGCCGCCGAAAGGTGGCGCGGTGCCGACGCGCTGACCGACAGATCGACGAAGAAACCCGTCGGCGCGTGCGACGGCAGCGATACCTTGAGGCCGTTTTCCAGCGTGATGGAGGCGGTGGTCGACGTATAGCCGTTCATCGAGCCGGCGGTGGCGAAGACCGCGTAACGGCGGCCGTCCTGCCCAGTGACGTATTTGCACAGGTCGTTGATGGTGCCCGAGCCGACCGCGACGACGCCTTCCGCACCGGCGAGCCGTTCCTTCAGCGCCGCGATGTTGGCCATATCGGCGTGCGGATGATCGAGGATCACCGTATCGACTGGCCCCAGCCGCTCCAGCCGCCGGGCGACCCGCGCGCCCATGGCGTCCCAGGTCGCCGCATCGGCGACGACGGTAAAGCGTTCGCCGAGCTTGAGGCTGTCGATGAGGTCGGCTTCGGCGCCGTCGAGGTTTTCCTCGATGACGATCCGGTCGTAGGGCATGCGCGGCGTCTTGCCTGTCTCCGGATTGACCCAGCGCCCGGCGAGAACGTCGTCGATCAGGGCGGTCCAGCCGCCAGCCGGCCTGTCCGTGTCGCCGCTCTGTTTCTGGACGCTTTGTATCATGCCGACCGTACCGATCTCGCTTTTTAACAAACGACAGCAGATATTGGCAGAAGTCAAGACATAAGACAAATGCCGTTGACAAATGGCGGGGCGATGGACCAGAGATTGCGAATGGCGAGCATCAAGGCGGCAAGCAGGGACGGCAGGGAAGTCGACGCAAGGCTGCCGACCGAATTCGCCGACGCCGTCACCTGGTCGGCCTGGCTCTACTATGCCGACGGTATGACGCAGAGCGAGATCGCCAAGCGCCTCCAGGTGTCGCGCGCCACCATCGTCAACTACCTCCAGGAAGCGCGCGACCGCGGCATCGTCTCGGTCCACATAAGCCCGCAGGCGAGCGGCCGTACGGCGATCGCACGCGATCTGATGAGTCGGTTCGGGCTTCAGGGCGTCTTCGTCATCCCGAACGGCGAGGAGCAGAGCCTTGTGCGCCGGCTGGGCGATGCCGGCGCCCGCGTGCTGGCCGACCAGATCGAGGACGGCGACACCATCGGCGTCGCCTGGGGCCGTACGGTTCTTGCCGTGGCGGAGCAGATCGTGCTGCGCAAGCCAGTCAGGAACGTCACCGTCGTGCAGGTCTCGGGAAGCTCGACCGGAGAGCCTGAATTCTCGCCGGAACTTTGCACCTCGGTCCTGTCGAACCGCATCCATGCGCGTTGCGTCAACCTGCTCGCACCGGCCGTTCTGTCGACGCGCGGCCTGAAGGCCATGCTGCTCGACGAACCGGTGCTGAAGAAGCAGTTCGAGCTGATCCATTCGACCAACCGCATCCTGTTCGGCGTCGGCGATATCGGGCCGGGCTCGACGGTGCGCGGCTCGGGCATCGCCAGCGGCGCCGAGATGGATGCCTATGTGCGGCATGGGGCGGTCGCCGTCATCATCGGCCGCTTCATCGACAGCCAGGGCCGGCCGATCGGCGGCGACCACGACGAGCGCATGGTCGGTATCTCGCTGGATGAACTGAAACAGGTGGAAAGCCGCATCTGCGTTGCCGGCGGCCCGGTCAAGATCGCGGCCATCAGGGCCACGCTCGAGGCCGGCTATGCCACGCATTTCGTCACCGACGTCGCGACGGGAGAGGCGTTGCTGGCCGGTTGAGCCGTTCGCCGGGTGCGAGCACGACGCCGGCCGTGGCGCCATGTTTGGAAGGAGAACCGCATGCCTGGCGAGCGTTACGTTGTCGGCATGGATTCATCGACCCAGTCGGTCAAGGCGATCGCCTGGACCGCGGACGGGACGCCGCGTGCGGAAGGCCGCGCCCCGCATGCCATCAGCACGCCCGCGCCGCGCCATGCCGAGCAGAACGCCGACGACTGGTGGACCGCCGCCCAGGCCGCCCTGCGCATGGTGACCGGGCAGGTCGATCCCGGCCTGATCGACGGCATTGCCATCTCCAACCAGCGCGAGACGATGGTGCTGCTCGACGCCGACGAGCGGCCGCTGGCGCCGGCGACACTGTGGCTCGACGGGCGGGCGCACGAGATGGTCGACGTTCTGGCTTCCGAGGTCGGGCGAGAGGAACTGCACGCCATATCCGGCAAGCCGGTGGACGTGATCCCTTGCGTCTATCGGCTGCGCTATTTTCGTGAGCACCAGCCCGACTTGCTCGACCGCGCCAGATGGATCTTCAGCGTCCACGACTTCCTGACCATGAAGCTGACTGGCCACGCCTCTGCCAGCTGGACCAGCGCGGACCCGTTCGGCATCTTCGACATCCGGCTTAAGGAATGGTCGAAGCCTATCCTCGACGCGCTCGGCATCGACGAGACGAAACTGCCGGCGCTGCACCGGCCCGGCTCGGCGATCGGCACGGTGAGCGATTCAGCGGCCGCCGCAACGGGTCTGCGGGCCGGCACGCCTGTGTTTGCTGCCGGCGGCGACGGCCACTGCGCAGCACTTGGGGTCAGCGCCATCAGCCCCGGCATCGTCTATCTCAACCTCGGCACGGCCGTGGTCGGCGGCATGTGGTCGCCGACGCCGCAGATCAGCCGTTTCTGGCGCACGCTGGTTTCGCCCACCGGCGAGGGCTATCTTCTGGAAAGTTGCCAGCGCGGCGGCGCCTATTTCGTCAACTGGCTGCTCGACACCTTTGCGGGAGGACGGGCGGATCCGTCCATCTTCGCCCGGATGGAGGAAGAGGCGAGCCGGCTGCCAATCGGGTCCGAAGGCGTCATGGTCTGCTCCTACCTGCTCGGCTGCATGGACCCGCATTGGGACGAGAACGCGCGCGCCACCTTCACCGGCATGGGCGCGACGACCGGCATGCGCCATCTCTATCGCGCCTCGCTGGAAGCGATCAGCCTCGAATTCGCCCGCGCGCTCGAGCAGATGAGGTCGATGGGCTTGCAGCCCGACCGCATCCTCGCCATCGGCGGTGGTGCCGGCAGCCGCCTGTGGCGCAAGATGCTCGCCGACTCCACCGGCTTGTCGGTGGTCAGCAGCCTGTCGGACGAAGCTTCGGCGTTGGGGGCGGGCATGGCAGCTGCAGTCGGCGCCGGCTGGCATGCTGATTTCGCCGCGGCCACCGCAGCGATGACCCGCACGGCGGGCCAACTCGATCCGGACCCGGCAGCCTATCCGGCATGGCAGGCCCTGTCCCGACGCCAGGCGAAACTCTACGAACTTGCCCGGCTTACCCAAGACCCGATCTAGCCGTGCCGTGCGACCGGCACACAACCACGAACAGGATGAAGATATGAGTGACGAGCGCGCTTTGCGAGAAGAGATGGTGGCGATCTGCCGGCGGATGAATTCCAGCGGCATCAACCAGGGCACCGCCGGCAACCTGTCGGTACGCTCCGGCGACGGCTTCCTCATCACGCCGTCGTCATTGCCCTACGACACGATGACGCCCGACGATATTGTCGAGATGGGCTTCGACGGCACCTATGTCGGCCGCCGCCCGTCGTCGGAATGGCGTTTCCACCGCGACATCCTGAAGGAACGCGGCGACATGAACGTGGTGCTGCACTGCCACTCGGTCTACGCCACGACGCTGGCCTGCCATCACAAGACCATTCCGAGCTTCCACTATATGACCGGCGTGGCCGGCGGCACCACCATACGCTGCGCCGAATACGCCACCTTCGGCACGCAGGCGCTGTCCGACAATGCGCTGGCTGCGCTCAAGGACCGCAAGGCCTGCCTGCTCGGCCAGCACGGCCAGATTTCGCTCGGCACCAACATGGAAGGCGCGCTCTGGCTGGCCATCGAGGTGGAGACGCTGTCGCGCATCTATGTGCAGGCGCTCACCCTCGGCGAGCCGCCGGTTCTCTCCGACGAGGAGATGGGACGCGTCATCGACCAGATGAAGCGCATGAGCTACGGCCTCGGCCCGGAGGCGGAAGGCTCCAACGACGTCGCCCGGCCGCGCAAGGCCTGACGCCGGCAACCGAACCCGCTTGCAGGCGGCGCGTCAGACGATGCCGCCACCGCCCGAGGCGACGGCCGGCCGCTCGCCGGCCACCTTCCTGCGATAGCCGCTGGCGCGATAGGCCGCGATGGGATCGATCGCCCCGCCGCGATTGAAGCGCGCCATCGCTAGGATCGGCTCGACGTCGGTGCGGAAGGCGGTTTTCAGCGTCTGCGTTGCCATCAGCGCATCGTTGTCCTGCTGGTAGCCGGCGAGCGCTTCGCGGTCGACCAGCAGCGCCGCCGCGTAGGCGCGCTGCACCTCGGCGACCGACAGCATCAGGCTTTCGATCGGGTCGGTGACGTTGTGGCTCTGGTCGAGCATGTGGGCGGGGCGGAAATCTTTCGCTCCCGCAAGCTCCGCATTGACCAGTTCGTTGAAGACGAGGAACAGGCGGTAGGGATCGATCGAGCCGGCGTCGAGGTCGTCGTCGCCGTATTTGGAATCGTTGAAGTGGAAGCCGCCCAGCTTGCCGAACTGGATGAGCCGCGACACGATCATCTCGATGTTGACGTTCGGCGCATGGTGGCCGAGATCGACCAGGCAATAGGCCCGCTCGCCTGTTTCCCTGGCGATGATGTAATTGGTTCCCCAGTCCTGCACCACGGTCGAATAGAAGGCCGGCTCGTACATCTTGTGCTCGGTGAACAGCCGCCAGTCGTCCGGCAATTCGGCGTAGATGGCCTTGACCGCCTCGAGATAGCGCTCGAAGGCGCGGGCGAAATTCACCTGGCCGGGAAAGTTCGAGCCGTCACCGATCCAGATCGTCAGCGCTTTGGAGCCGAGTTCCTTGCCGATCTCGATGCATTCGATGTTGTGCTCGACCGCCTGGCGGCGCGTGGCGGCGTCGGTGTGCGACAGCGATCCGAACTTGTAGGACAGGCTTTGCCCCGCGCCGTCGGAAAAGGTGTTGGAATTCATCGCATCGAACCCCAGCCCGAAGCGCGAGGCCGCCTGCTTCAGCCGCTTCGGGTCCGCCCTGTCCCAGGGAATGTGCAGCGAAACGGTCGGCGTGGCGCGCGTGAGCTGCTGGATGACGGCGCAATCCTCGATCTTGTCGAAGATGTCGCGCGGTTCGCCGTCGCCGGGGAAGCGGGCGAAGCGGGTGCCGCCGGTGCCGACGCCCCAGGAGGGAACCGCGACGCCGAAGGCTTCCACCTTTTTCAGGATGGCGTCGATGGCGATGCCGCGCCGGTCGAGCTGTTCGCCGAGCGCGGCGTAGTCGGCGCGCATGGCCTTTTCCCGGTTTTGGTTGCTTTTCGCGACGCCGTCTTCGGCAATCATCGCTTCCATCGTCTTGTCCTCGTCACCAGTAGAATCCCGGCAGGGTGAAGCCGGGCACGACGCCGTATCGTTCGTAGAGCCGCCGTCTCTCGTTCTCGTGGCTAGTCGCCAGGATGCCGGTCTCGACCAGCGCCGTCGCCAGACCGGCTTCGGCGCCGCCGGCGATATCGTGCTCGACGCTGTCGCCGACGCAAACGACACGCGCGGGATCGGGGTTCCCGGCCAGCGCCAGTGCCGCCGTGTAGATTTCGGGAAACGGCTTGCCGATCCAGGTCACCGACCCGCCGAGTTCGGCGTAAAGTTCGGCGATCCGTCCGGCGCCGAAGCTGGGGCCGGACGGCGTCAGCATGATCTTGTCGGGATTGGTACACAGGCAGGGCACGCCGCGCCGCGCCGCCGGGCCAAGCAGCTTCTGGTAGTGCGCAAGGTCGTGGCGGTCGCTCTCGGAGGCCGATAACAGCACCACATCCGCCTGCGCGCCGTCGTCGACAAGCTGCAGCGGCAGCCCGTCGACCGCCGACGTGTCGCCGTCGCGTGCCACCAGCAGGCAGCGGCGGCCTGACTGGCCGGCATCGGCAAGCTGGCGCCAGGCGACCTCGCCGGACGAGAGGAAATGCGACCAGCTTCCCGGCTTAAAACCGAGCTTGACCAGCCGCGCCTCGTTGGGTGCCGACCGCTTGCCGGAATTCGACAACAGCGCGGTCGTCTTGCCCGATGCCGTCAGCCGTGCGAGCGCGTCGACTGCGCCCGGATAGGGGGCCGTGCCGTCGTGCAGCACGCCGAACTGGTCGATGAAGAAGACATCGAAACGGTCGGCCAGGGCGCCGATGCCGGAAAGAGCGATGGGCGCGGTCATGCCAGAAGGCCCGCCGCACGCGCGCCGGCCAGGGCAAGCCGCGCGGTGCCGGCCGCCGCTTCCTGCGACCGGGCGTCGAGGAAGGGAACGCCGAGCCTGCGCTGCCTGATGTGAGTCCAGGCGGCGTTTGCCGCGCCGCCACCGACGCTGCGCATCGATTTCAGTTGTGGCGCACCGAGTTCGGCCAGCCGGCGGTAGCCAAGCGCCTCGATGGCCGCGATGCCTTCCAGCATTCCTTGCAGGAAGGTTGCGTCGCTTTCCGGGCGCGGCGTGAGCCGAGGCGGATAGACCGGATCGGCTATCGGAAAACGCTCGCCGGGCTTAAGCAGCGGATAGTAGTCGAGCCCGGTGTCGGTCTCGGGATCGATTTCGGCGCTGAGGGCGCGGATGCGGTTGGTGTCGAAGAATTGCCCCAGAACCTTGCCGCCGCTGTTGGAGGCGCCGCCGGCCAGCCACATGCCGAGGATGCGATGGCTGTAGATGCCGTAAGCCGGGGCGAAGATCGGTCTGTCCGACAAAAGCTTGAGCGTCAGCGTCGAGCCGAGCGCCGTGACGCCGTCGCCCAGCGCGCTCGCCCCCGTCGCCAGGAAGGAGGCGCAGCCGTCCGTCGTTCCCGCCACCACCAGCGTATCGACCGGCAGGCCGAACCGGTCGGCTGCCAGCCGGGAAATGCGGCCGACGGGCGCGCCGGCCGCGACGACGCGGGGCAGCAGCGCCATATCGAGCCCTGTCGCCGCCATCCAGTCCGGCCAGAGCGCGCCGATAGGATCGTAGCCCGTCTTGAGCGCATTGTTTTCGTCGGTCGTGTCGAAGCGGCCGGTGAACTGGCCCATGATCCAGTCGGCCTGATGCAGCACACGCTTCAGGCCGCGCACCGGTTGATGGTGAAGCGCCTTGGCGAGGCCGGAGGTCGGGCCGTTCGCCGCCGACTCCGCCGGGACGATCGATGCGATGCGCTCGACGATCGCGGTATCGGGAACGGCGTCGTTGTACATCAGCGGGGCGTTCAGCGGAGTGCCGGCCGCATCGACGGGAAGGGTGGTGCCGGAGGTCCCGTCCACGGCGAGCGCCCGCACCGCATGGCGGGAAATCGTGCCGAGCAGTTCCGTCAGCGCGAGTTCCACGGCGCGCAGCCATGTCTGCGGATGGCGCGGATCGGGTCCCGCCGCATCCATTGCGCAAGCGCCTTGCCCGGCGAGCCGTTCGGCGGCGTCCATCGCCACCGCCCGCACGCCGGAGGTGCCGACATCGATGCCGATGACGAGGTCCGTCGTCATCGCTTCGCCGCCGCAGCGTCGAGTTTCTGACGGTATTTTTCGGCGTCCCAGTTGGTCAGCTCGTGATTCTCGTCTTCGCTCAGATAGCGCAGTGGCGCGCCTTTCGGGATGCGCGTGGTGACGTCGGCGAGGCAGCGCGCCATGGCATCGGCGCCGGCGCTGGCATCCTCGCGCATCAACACGCCGAGGCCCGGAAACAGGATGGAAGCCGGTGCCGATTCGATCCTGCTCTGGACATCGGCGGGCGTTTCGCCCGGTTGCGCGACGGCCGAGCCGACGCCGAGGAAGATGACGTGGTCGGGGTAGAGGCTGCCGCCAGCCGCGATCTTCGTGGCAGTGGGATCGAGGGCAACCGCATGGGCTGCGTCGCTGGTCGGCAAGCGGTAGCCGCCAGCGGCCAGTTGCGAAAGCCGTTCCGTATCGGCCGGCGGTGTGGGCCGTGCGTCCTGCCTCAGGCGCTGCTTGACCGTCCGCAGCAGCGCTTCCGCTTCGGCGACGCTTTCCGCGGCGACGACAAGGCCGTGGTTGCCGAGGATCAGCACGTCGGGGCGTTGCGCGCGGTGCAGCGCAATTCCCTTCGCCAGCGGCAGGCCGGGCCGGTGATACGGCACATAGGCCCAGTTGAAGCTATCGAGGCGTTGGCCGAGTTCGGCAACCGCGTCGGTGCGGACCGCCAGCGCGATGGTGTCGACGCAATGCACATGGGCGACGACGCGCTGCCGCATCAGCGCATGCACGGTCGTCTCGATCGACGGCCTGAGGCCCGAAGGGTTGCGTGCGGCGATGGTGAAGCGATGCGCCTGTTCGGCGGCTGGGTCGTCGGCTTCGACCGCCGCGAGCAGCGGCATCATTTCCACCGGCACCATGATGTCGCGCTCCAGCGCGTGCGCCAGCCATGTCCCGGATGCCTTGATCCAGAGCGTGTCGCCGTCCTTGATGGAGGTGTTGCCGCCGGCGGCCTGCGTCAGCGACGGGTCGGAGCCGACGGCCGCCGAGAAGGCGCGCAACGCCGCCATTTCGGCTTGCAGGTCGGCGGTATCGGGTGCGCTTGTCATGGTTCGGTCGTGAGTTTTCGGGGCACGAGAGAAAAGGGGCGGGAGGCGCTGGCGCGCCTCCCGCTTCGACCTAGAAGTCGAAATCGTTGATGTTGTCCTTGGTGAAGACGAACGGCGCGCCGAGCAGGATTTCCGAGCCGTTGATCACTGACAGGTCGCCGAGCTTGCCGGCCTTGACCGAGGTCGCGCCGGGCGCCAGCGTGCCGTCGGCGGCGGCCCGCAGCACGTAGGCGGCGGCATAGCCGAGGTCGACCGGGTTCCACAGCACCACGGACTTGACGCAGCCCGCCGAGACGTAGGGCTTCATCGCATTCGGCGTGGCCAGGCCGACGACGGCGACGCTGCCGCACTTCTTGGCCTGTGTCACCGCGTCGGCTGCCGCCGGCGTCGCCACCGAGGTCATGCCGAAGATGCCCTTCAGCTCATCGCCATATTTGTTGATGAGCGTGTTCGACTGGTTGAACGACAGGATGTTGTCTTCCTGCGCCTCGACCGTCTCAAGCCACTTCATCTTCGGATGGCATTTCGCCTGGTAGGCCGCCATCTCCGAAATCCAGCGCGCCTGGTTGGGCGTGGTGAAGGTGGAGGTGACGATGGCGAAGGAGCCTTCCTCGCCGATCTCGGAGGCCATGGAATCGACCATCGCCTTGGCTATGCCGTTGAACTCGGCCTGGTTGACGAACCACTGGCGCGCGTCTGGCTCCGAATTGGCGTCGTAGCCGACGACGTTGATGCCGGCCGCAAGCGCCTTCTTCAGCACCGGCGAGATGGCGACGGGATCGTTGGCGGCGAACAGGATGCCGTCGACGCCGCTGGTGATGTAGTTGTCGATCAGCGTGATCTGGTCGTCGATGTTGGCTTTGCTCGGACCGTCGGTCTTGGCGTTCATCGTGCCCATTTCCTTGGCGGCGTCGGCGATGCCCTTCGACGTCGCGTTGAAATAGCCGATGCCGACGAGCTTGGGCACGTCCACCACGGTCAGTGTCTTGCCCTTGCGGTCGGGCGGGTTGGTCGGCTGGCCGCCGTCGTAGGGCTTCGCCTCGGCGGTCGCGGGCGTGGCGTCGCAGGCGAGCGGGTTGGTCGGCAGGTCGTCGCCGCCCGTCCAGGCGGATTGGGCGTGGCTCAGGCTTGTCGAGAATGACAAGGCAAGAAGCGCGGAAAGTACGATTTTGTGCATTTCATCCTCCAAATAATCGTCCGGACACTGATGAGCGGCAGTGAAGGACGGTCTTCTCCCATTTATCGAGTGCCGCTCCTCTCGAAGATCGCGCTGGCGAGGACCGCCAGGATAAGCACGATGCCGATCAACATGATCGTACCGTCGCCTTTGACGCCCGCCAGCGACAGGCCGTTCTTCAGCGCCTGGATCAGGCACAGCCCGAGCACCGTGCCGAGCACCGTGCCTCGCCCGCCGAAGATAGACGTGCCGCCCAGCACCACCGCCGTGATGGCGTCGAGTTCGATGCCGGAGCCCATGTCCGAGCGCGTCGTCGAGACGCGCGAGACGAAGATGACGGCGGCGACGGCGGCGGCGAATCCCGACATCGTGTAGAGCGCGAGTTTCGTGCCTTCGACCGAAAGGCCGGAAAAGCGCGCCGCCACTTCGTTCGAGCCGATGGCGTAGGTGGTGCGGCCCCAGCGCGTATAGGCCAGGATGACGGCCGCGACGACCGCCGCGATCAGCAGGATCCAGAGCTGGGTGGGCACGCCCAGCACCTCGCCCTGGCCGAGCACGTAGAACCAGTCCGGATAGCCGCGCACCGAGCGCGCCTGGCTGACGCCTTCGGCAAGTCCGCGATAGAGCGCCAGCGTCGCCAGCGTGGCGATCAGTGCCGGAACCCGGAAACGGGTGATGATGAGGCCGTTGACGTAGCCGGCGAAGGTGCCGACGGCGATCGCCGCCACTGCTGCGGCCGGCAGCGGCACGCCGAGGTTCTTCCAGAATACGCCGGTCAGGATCGCCGTCAGGCCGAGGATCGAGCCGACCGAAAGGTCGATGCCGCCGGTGGCGATGACGAAGGTCATGGCAATGGCGATCAGGCCGGTCTCGGTCATCAGCCGGCCCTGGTTCAACAGGTTGGCGACGGTGAAGAACCTGTCCGACTGCCATGACAGAACGAACAGCGCCAGCACCAGCAGGATGGCCAGGAACGTCTCGTGGCGGATGAAGGATCGAAGCGTCATCGCCGGCTCCTACACGGTCCGCCGGCGGCGCAGCATGTCGGCCAGCACCGTCGCCAGGATCAGCAGGCCGATCACCGCGCGCAGCCAGTAGGCCGAGACGTTGACGAAGATCAGCGCCGAGCCGATGGTGGCGAACAGGATCGCCGCCAGCGTCGAGCCGATCACAGTGCCCGATCCGCCCAGGATCGACACGCCGCCGATGACGGCGGCCATGATGATGGTGAGTTCCAGGTTCGGCGGCACGGTCGACTGGATAACCTGCAACTGGGTGGCGAACAGGATCGTCGCCAGCCCGGCGAAGAAGCCGTTCAGGATGAAGACCGCGACGATGCGGCGCTCGATCGGAATACCGGTGGCGACGGCCGCCTCCGGGTTGCCGCCGACCGCATAGAGAGAACGGCCGAAGGCCGAGTAGCGCATCCACAGCGCGGCAAGCACGGTCAGCACGATCATCGCGACCAGCGGCACCGGCAGGCCGAGCCATTTCTGCTGGGCGATCAGGAAGGCCGGCGGCAGGTCGCTGATCCAGGTCCCGCCGGTGACCGAGATCAGCCCTCCGCGCAGGATCGACAGGGCACCGAGCGTCACCACGATGGAGGGAATGCGGAAATAGGCGACCAGGATGCCGATCAGCCCGTTGATCGCCATGCCGACCAGGACGGGGAAGAACCAGGCGACCCAGATCGGATAGCCGGCGACCGCCAGCGTGCCGGAGATCGTCGCCAGCACGCCGATCAGTGCGCCGATCGAGACGTCGATGTTGCCGGTGATGATGACCATCGCCATGCCGATCGCGGCGACGGCGATATAGGCGTTGCCGGAAAAGATCGACGTCAGGTTGTTGGCCGAGATGAATCGCGGATTGACGGCTGTCACCGCGACGAACAGCACCACGATGGCCAACAGTACGATGAGTTCCTGGCCGTAGTCGGCCATAAGCCGGCGCAGGAAGCCCGGCCGCTGCAGGCTGGTCTGCGGTCGCACGGGAGGCAGGTCGACGCCGCTCATCGCCATCACGCGGCCTCCTTGTGCGCGGTCATGGCGGCTCCGACCCGCTCGGGCGTCGCCTCTTCGCGGCTCAGTTCCTCCATGATGCGCCCGCCCGCCATGACAAGCACGCGGTCGCTCATGCCCAGCACCTCGGGCAATTCGGACGAGATCATCAGGATCGCCACGCCCTGCCTGACCAGTTCGCCCATGATGGTGTGGATTTCGGCCTTGGCGCCGACATCGACGCCACGCGTCGGTTCGTCGAGGATCAACACCTTGGGGCTGGTTTCCAGCCATTTGGCGATGACGACCTTTTGCTGGTTGCCGCCGGACAGTTCGCCGACCGGCTGACCGATGCTGCGGCAGCGCACGCCGAGCCGCTTGACCGCTTCCGTCGCTCGTCTGGCCTCCTGGGCCGCGCGGATGAAGATCCCGGAGGACAGCCGGTCGATGGTCGCCATCGAGATGTTCTTGCGGATCGCCATCGGCTTGACGAGGCCTTGCAGGCCTCGGTCCTCGGGAACGTATGCGATGCCGAGGTCGCGCGCCTGCCGCGGCGAGCGGATCGCCACCGGCTTACCGTCGAGCACAACCGTTCCGGACGTGGCGGGCGTCATGCCGAACAGCGTCAGCGCCAGTTCGGTGCGGCCGCTGCCGACCAGCCCGGCGATGCCGAGGATCTCGCCCTTGCGCAGCGAAAACGAGATGTCGCGCACCTGCCGGCCCCGGTTCAGCCCGTCGACCTGAAGGACCGTGTCGCCGATCGCCGCTTCGACCTTCGGGAACAGGCTGTCGATCGGCCGGCCGACCATGAGGGAGACAAGCTGGCGCTCGTCCACCTCGCCGATGTCCCTGGTCGCCACATGCGCGCCGTCGCGCAGCACGGTGACGCGGTCGGCCAGCGCAAAGATTTCGGGCAGGCGGTGGCTGACATAGACGATGCCGACGCCGCGTTCGCGCAACTGGCGCACGATCCCCATCAGCCGTTGCACGTCGGCTTCGACCAGCGAGGCCGTCGGCTCGTCCATGATGAGGATCTTGGCGTCGCGCGAGAGCGCCTTGGCGATCTCCACCCTTTGCCGCTGCGCGACGGAAAGCGTGAGCACCTTGGTGTCGACGTCCAGTTCGCGGGTGTCGAGCTGGTCGAGCAGGTCGCGGGCGCGGCTGCGCACGGCGCTCCAGTCGATGGCGCCCGAAGAGGTGCGGGGATAGTGGCCGAGGAAGATGTTTTCGGCGACCGACAATTCGGGGAACAGTAGCAGTTCCTGATAGACGGTGGCGATGCCGGCAGCGGTTGCATCGCGCGGCGAGGTCAGTTTCATCTGCCGCCCGTCGACCGTGATCGTGCCGCCGTCCGGCGTATAGAGCCCGGACAGGATCTTGATCAGCGTCGATTTTCCGGCGCCGTTCTCGCCGAGCAGCGCATGGACCTCGCCCGCCCGCACGTCGAAGCTCACGTCCTTCAGCACCTTCACGCCGGCAAAGGCCTTGGAAACGCCGGAGAGCGTGACGAAAGGCGTGTCCGCGCTCATGCCCTGGCTCCCTTCGCATTTCGGCGGGCGTCGTCGCGGCGCGCCTCGGCCCGCGCGCGCCAGGCGTCGCGATAGGCTTCGAGCCCGGCGATGGCGCTGGCCGTGATAGCCTGCGTTTCATCCTTGAAGGGATGATGGCCGAGCGCGTCGAAGGCGAGCGCCGCAGCTCCGGTCGCCGAACCTTCGCTCATGGCCGAGCGCACGAAGCGCTGCGCCGGCCGCAGCTGCGCCAGCATTGCGCCAAAAAGATCGATGCGGGCGAGCCCGCCATCGACGATCACCGTATTGTCGGAGCGGATGAGATCCAGCGAGAAGTCGGTCATCATCACCACATAGAGTGCCGCGACCGCCGCGCGCTCCTCGCCGCTGACCTCGCCGCCGACGATTTCTCCGGTTGTTTCGGGGAAGGGGCCGCCGGCGGTCCACGACGGCATGGCGTAGACGCCGTGCCGTATCACAGCTTCGACGGCGGCCGGACCGATCGGCTTGTTCCAGCCCCCGGCGATGTCGTCGTATTCGCGCCCGCCCATGAACCGCAGCGACGGCGCCGGTTCGCCCCGCACCGTGACGTTGGAGATCATGTCGCGCTCCTGCTGGAGCGCCGACAGCGGGCAGTCGAGGTTGATGAGGATGACCCAGGTGCCGGTCGACACAAGGGTAAAGCCGGAAAGGCCCGTCATGCGGTAGTAGGCGAGTGCCGCGTTGGAATCATGCACGCCGTTATGCACGGCAAGTTCGCGCGCCGTTCCGTCGGCAAGCGGCACGGTCACGCTACCGACCACCGCTCCGGCGGGGGCGATTTCCGGAAACAGATGGCGCCAGCCGAGCTTATGGACAAGGGAACTGTAGTCGCGCTTCAGCGGCGCCCAGGCCTGCGTGTGCGCGCCGAGGTAGGAATATTCCGACAGTTTGCGGCCGGTCAGCCGCCAGCCCCAATATTGCGGATAGCACAAGATGGTGTCGGCGCCGGCAAAGGCTTCGGGCTCTTCCTTCTGCAGCCAGTAGATGTGGCGGGTGATGCAGAAACCGAGCGGCAGGCGCGGGGTGAAGGTTTCGGAAAAGTCCGGCAGTTGCGGATCGATCTCGGAGGCGACGGAGGGCGGGATTTCCTGTTCGTAGTCGAGGATCGGATGCCTGAGGTCGTCGTCGCCGCAGACCAGCGCGAAGGTACAGCCATGGGCGGAGACGATGACGGCCTCGACGCCGTGCCGCTCGACTGCGCCGGCCAGTTCCGCCCGCATCCAGGCTTCGAGCCGCTCGGCATCGAGCACGCTCCTGCCGCGATGTGTCAGCCAGACGGGCTTGGTGCGGCGCTCGTCGAGGACGGCTCCGTCGCGCGAAAAGACGAACAGCTTGGAATTCGTCTTGCCGAGATCGAAGACCGCCAGCGCACCGCTCATGGCGCCCCTCCGGCAATTCTCACGGCGACGCCGGCGCTTTCCAGCATGCGGGCGGCAGCGTCGCTGAGACCGTCGTCGGTGATCAGCGTGCCGACCCGCGCGAGCGGCAGCGCGACGTTGCGGGCGTGGATCGAGAATTTGCGGCTGTCGGCCAGCACGACGATCTGGTCCGCCGTCTGGCTCAGTTCCTGGATCGAGCGGACCATCAGCGGATGGGATTCGAGCAGGCCCTCGGCACTGATGCCTTGCGCGCCGAGAAAGAACTTGGAGCCGTAGAAAGCCGTTGGCGCCGAGGAGGAATAAATCACCCGTGGCTCGCGGTGCAGGTCGCCGCCGGCCACGGTCAGGCTGCACGAACCGTTCTCGCCGAGATAGGCCGCCAGCGGCATCGAATTGGTGAACAGGCGGATGTTGCGGTCGGCGAGCTTGACGCCGAGATGGAAGCAGGTCGAGCCGCCGTTGACGATAACGGCGTCGCCGTCCTTCACCATCGTGGCGGCGAGATCGGCGATCTGCCGCTTCGCCTCGACCGCGAGATCGCGGTTCTCGTCATAGGGGCGGGCGAAGACGGCGCCGGACGTCTCCAGCGCGGATACGCCGCCATAGACCTTCCGCGCATCACCGGACTCGTCGATCTTGTCGATGTCGCGGCGCACCGTCGCGGCGGAGACGCCGAGGCGCTCCTGCAACTCGCGAACCGATGCGAAAGGGCGATCCCGCAAAAGCTCGACGATCTGCCGCTGGCGGGCCAAATCGTTCAAATTATCCTCCTTGGCCGGCAATCCTCCCAGCCCTGATCCAAGTTACGCAATCTGGCGTCATTGGCAAGCCTGTTTTGAGAGACTTCAATCATTTTGCAATGCAATACGATTACATTGCGCTGCAAAATGAGCTATTTCCATCTTTTGATGATTGACTTTTTGCACGCATGCTTCTGAATAGAGCGAGGGCGCACGGCGCCATCCGGAGGTCCAATCATGCCCGACAAACGTTCAGCGCTGCTCGCCAACCTGTGGGATGAGAAGAAGGCGGCCGCCATGAGCGAGCCCGAGCGTCTGGTGTACCGCTCGAACCTTTTGGGTTCCGACAAGCGGGTCACCAATTACGGCGGCGGCAACACGTCCTCGAAGATCATGCAGAAGGACCCGCTGACTGGGGAGATGGTGGAAGTCCTGTGGGTCAAGGGGTCCGGCGGCGACAGCGCCTCCATCAAGCTGGACGGTTTCGCCACGCTCTACATGGACAAGCTGCGGGCGCTGAAGGGGCTCTATCGCGGACCCGACCACGAGGACGAGATGGTCGGCTACCTGCCGCACTGCACCTTCAACCTCAACCCTCGCGCCGCCTCCATCGACACGCCGCTGCACGCCTATGTGCCGAAGCCGTTCGTCGATCACATGCATCCCGATGCCATCATCGCCATCGCCGCGGCGAAGGACTCCAGGGCGCTGACGAAGACCGTCTTCGGCGATGCGATCGGCTGGCTGCCCTGGCGGCGGCCGGGCTACGAGCTCGGCCTGTGGCTGGAGAAATTCTGCAAGGAGAATCCGAAGGCCAAGGGCGTCGTGTTGGAGAGCCACGGCCTGTTCACCTGGGGCGACACGCCAGAAGAATGCTACCGGACCACGATCGACACGATCAATGCGGCGATCGAATGGTTCGACGGGCAGACCAGCGGCAAGCCGGCCTTCGGCGGAGCCGCCGTCAAGGCGCTGGCGCCGCAGGAGCGGCGCGCCGTCGCCGCCCGCCTGATGCCGAAGATTCGCGGCATGATTTCCGGCGCGATCAGCAAGGTCGGCCACTTCGACGATTCCGAGGCGGTGCTGGAATTCGTCAATTCCGAAAAGCTGCGCCCGCTGGCGGCGCTCGGCACCTCCTGTCCCGACCATTTCCTGCGCACCAAGATCAGGCCGCTGGTGATCGACTTCGACCCGGCCAGGCCGGATGTCGAAGCCGTCGCGGCGCGGCTGGCCGACGACGTGGCTGCGTACCGGGCGGACTATCAGGCCTATTACGACCGTTGCCGGCACGGCAATTCGCCCGCCGTGCGCGATCCCAACGCCGTCGTCTACCTGATACCCGGCATCGGCATGCTCACCTTCGCCGCCGACAAGGCGACCGCCCGCATCGCAGGCGAGTTCTACGTCAACGCGATCAATGTCATGCGCGGCGCTTCGGCGGTGTCCGACTATGTCGGCCTGCCGGAGCAGGAGGCGTTCGACATCGAATACTGGCTGCTCGAGGAAGCCAAGCTGCAACGCATGCCCAAGCCGAAATCGCTCGCCGGCCGTGTCGCGCTGGTGACCGGCGGCGCCGGCGGCATCGGCAAGGCGACGGCGATCCGCCTCCTGCGCGAAGGCGCCTGCGTGGTGCTTGCGGATATCGACGCGACGGCGCTGGAGGTCGCGAACGGCGAGCTCGGCACGGCGTTCGGCAAGGACTTCGTCCGGTCCATCAGGCTCGACGTCACCAGCGAAGAGGACGTCGCCGCCGGCTTCGCCTCGACGGTGGTCGAATTCGGCGGCCTCGACATCCTCGTCTCCAATGCCGGCATCTCGTCCTCGGCTCCCATCGAAAACACCGAACTGTCGATGTGGAACCGCAACATGGACATTCTCGCCAAGGGCTACTTCCTGGTTTCGCGCGAGGCCTTCCGGCTTTTCAAGCGGCAGGCGATCGGCGGCAACGTCGTCTTCATCGCCTCGAAGAACGGCCTTGCCGCTTCGCCGAACGCAGCCGCCTACTGCACCGCCAAGGCTGCTGAAATCCATCTGGCGCGATGCCTGGCGCTGGAAGGGGCGGAACATCAGATCCGCGTCAACACCGTAAATCCCGACGCCGTGCTGCGCGGTTCGAAGATCTGGACCGGGGAATGGCGCGAGCAGCGCGCGGCCGCCTATTCGATGCAGCCGGACGAACTGGAAGAGCACTACCGCAAGCGCTCCATGCTCAAGCGCTCGGTCTTCCCCGAAGACATCGCCGAGGCGGTCTACTTCCTCGCGTCCGATATGTCGGCCAAATCCACCGGAAACATCGTCAACGTCGATGCCGGTAACGCCCAGAGCTTCACCCGCTGAAGCTGGGTACAGCGTCAGGGCGGGGCGCCGGCAGCAGGTTCAGGCCTCCGGCGCGCAGACCTGCCAGGCGTCATAGGCCGCGACGACCGTTTCCGCCTGCGCCTTGTAGCCGGCTACCAGAGCGTCGCCGTAGATCGTCTCGTCCGGGTATTCGGTGATCAGAGTCACCGGCACGCTGGAGCGCTCGTCCAGCGAACAATGGCATGGAAAGCCATTGATCATCTGGAAGCCTGCATCGCCGGCATGGATCTCGTAAAGGGCGATCTGCCTGCGGTTGAGGTCGGTGAGGCCTGGCACCTTGCCCAGTCGCCTGGTCACGCTGTCCAGCATCGTCATGGCCGGCTCTTCCCATCCCGGGTGGTAGCGCAGGATAAGGAAAAAACCCTTCGGCAGCGTCCACATCTCGAAGCCGCGCGGAATGTAACCCATAAGCGGCCGGGTCCATTCATGCGACGGGTAGCCATGCAGGTTGACATGCAGTGTCGCACCGGTGAGCCGCTGGGCAGCGACGCGGATTTCCTTCTCCCACAGCTTGCCCGATGACCGGTATTCCATGTCATCGCCCAGCGCGGTGTAGCGCGCGGCGTGGTGCATGTGGTTCAGGTTATCGCGGCACAGGCGCTGGTGCAGCGCATAGCCGTCCGGGTTTTCGACCGGCGAAACGGTGAAATGCGCGTTGGGCTTGCTTGCCAGCGCCTGTCCGCCGAACAGCGCGCCGAGCACCCCGGTCACCTCGTTCGGATGCTGCCCGCCGCTGACCATGACCGGCACGTCGCTCCCCGACACATGGTGCGCGACGATCCTGCGGCCGCCGACCGAACGCACCTCGAACGGTGTGCCGCCCACCTTCGTCAACTCGGCCGCGATGCGCGCGAAACCCGGTGCCGAGCGGATGGGTTCCGATGGCCGGTCGTTCGCCTTGGTCGCGAAGCGGCGGATCGGCCGCACCTCGACACGCGCGCTGACCTTTTCTCCTCGCCCGACGACCATCGGCACGATGCGGCCGGGTTGCAGCGTCCGGTCTCCCGGCGCGCGGCCGGAACGCCTATGAAAGACATCCAGCAGCGTGAAATAAAGGTCCTCGTGCAGCGCTTCCCTGAGGCTCACGACCTCGTGCGAGAAGTCGAGCGCCTCGTCTTCGGCGGGATAGGCAACGTCGATGGCGAGCTCGGGAAAGAACGGCTCGCTCTTCGGCCAATCGGCGTTTGTCGCCGCCAAGCAGATTGCCTCGAACAGCCGCTCGTAGTCCGTCTCCAGCCGTTCGCCGGGACCCTTGCCGTCACGGACGATCCAGCCCGTCGGCGATACCGTCGGCCGGTCCTGCGCGTCGCCATGCAGACGGTTGGGCGCCAGCACCGAATGGGTTTGGCGCCGGCCATCCTTGAAACGCAACTCGACGTCGTAGACGAAACCATCGCCCTGCCGTGGCTCGAAAGCGAGGTCGACGCCTTCGAGCAGACCGGCAAGAGGATAGGCCTCTAGCCGGAACCGGTTCGCCGCGGCCTGTTCATGCACGGGATAGGCGATCCTTGCGGCGGCCAACTCGGTACGCTCGACCTCCTCCAGGAAGAAGTGGAGCAGGGGCTTGTAGGCGCTGCGGCAGCGCGCGGAAATGCTGGCCTTGGCGAAACGCGCCTCGGCCTCGCGGCGATGCCTGCGGTCGTCGAATGTCCACAGCTCCAGTGTGGAGGTGCCGCGCTCAGCCTTGAGGACGGCATCCAGCGTGCGCTCGAAGCGCTTGTCGAGCAGCATGGTCATCGCGACGTCCTTCCGGTCGGGTCGAGGCTGTCACGCAGCCAGTCGCCCAGGAGATTGAGGCCGAGCACGGTGAGCAGGATGGCGAGGCCGGGGAAAACGCTGACCCACCATGCCGTCTGCAGATAGGTGCGTGCATCGGCCAGCATGCCGCCCCAGCTCGGAATGGTCGGATCGACGCCGAGGCCGAGGAAGGTCAGGCTGCTTTCGAGCAGGATGTTGTTGGCGAAGTTCAACGTCGCCAGCACGATCACCGGACCTAGCAGGTTGGGCAGAAGATGGCGCAGGATGATGTTGCGGTCGGCCACCCCGATGGCGCGCGCCGACAGGATGAACTCGCGCTCGCGCAGCGACAGCACCGACCCGCGGACGAGGCGGGCATATTGCACGCATTGTGACACGATCAGCAGGACGATGGTGTTGATCAGGCTGCCGCCGAGGATGGCGAAGAAGGTGATGGCGAGCAGGATGAAGGGCAGGGCGAGTTGCACGTCGACGAAGCGCATCAGGAGCGCGTCCCAGGCGCCGCGATAGTAGCCGGCGACCAGCCCCATCGCCACGCCGACGAAGATCGAGCCGACCACCGAGGCGAAGCCGACGACCAGCGAGACCTTGCCGCCGGTCACCACGCGCGCCAGCACGTCGCGGCCGAGCGGGTCGGTGCCCAGCACATGCGCGAAGCTCTGGAACGGTGCCGTCAGGCGGGCGGCGAGGTCGATCTTGGTGCCGCCGTCGGGAAACAGCAGCGGCGCGAACAGGACGGCCAGACAGATCGTGCCGAACAAAAGGATGCCGACGACGAATTCCATCGCCTTGAAGCGGTTGAGACGCCCGGATGTCGTTGCATTGGCCATTTCACTGCGTCCTGATGCGTGGGTCGATCAACCCGTAAGCAAGATCGATCAGAAGGTTGACGCCGATGATGAGAGCCGAGAGCACGGTGATGACGGATTGCAGCACCGGATAATCGCGCGCGGCGACCGCGTCGAAGGCGAGCGTGCCCATGCCCGGCCAGTTGAACACGCGCTCGACCACGACGATGCCGCCGAGCAGGCCGCCGAACTGCACGCCGAGGAAGGTCAGCAGCACGATGGCGCAATTGCGCAGAGCGTGCTTGTAGAGCACCTTGGTTTCGCTGAGCCCCTTGGCGCGGGCGACCATGACATATTGCGAGCGCAGCGTGTCGAGCATGGTGGTGCGCACGAGCCGCACATTGGTCGCCGTCAAGATCAGCCCCATGGTGACGGCCGGCATGATGTAGCTGGAAAAGCCGTCATAGCCGGACGGCGGCAGCCATTGCAGCGCGATGGCGAACAACAGCACCAGCATCGTCGCCAGCCAGAAATTCGGGAAGGACAGGCCGATCAAGGAAAAGATACGGATCGCCTGGTCAGGCCATTTGCCGCGCGTTGTGGCGGCCTTTACGCCGAGCGGAATCGACAGCACGATGGAGACGAAGAGCGAGGCGAAGGCAAGCGTCAGCGTCGCCGGCAGCGCCGTGCCGATCAGTTGCGATACCGGCGTGCCGCCGACGAAGCTGCGACCAAAATCGAGCGTCAGCAGCCCTTTGAGGAAACCGAAATACTGCACGTAGAACGGCCGGTCGACGCCCAGCGCGACTCGGATGCGCTGCAGGTCCGCCTCGGTGACGGTGCCACCGCCCTGCGCGCTGATCAGCGCCGGGTCGCCGGTGAGGCGTATGGCGAAAGCGACGACCAGCGTCACCACGAGAACAGTGAAGATCGCCTGCAGGATGCGTTTGGTCAGAAAGCCGATCACGGGGCCGCTCCGGGTTTAGTCAGGACGCCGCGCAATGGGCGCGGCGTCCGCAGTGGTCACGCCTAGTCGACAGTCACTTCGTTGAGCTTGATGCGGTTGTCGGGGGCGGGCGTGAAGTTCTTCACCCGCTTGTTGACGCCGTAGATGGCGTTGGAATTGTAGAGCGGCAGTTCCAGCGCCTTGTCGTTCACATAGGCGGCGATCTGCTTGAGCACCTTCTCGCGCTCGGCCGCATCGGTCATCGGCCGCTGCGATTCCAGCAGCTTGTCGAGCTCGGCGTCCTTCTCGTAGGGGTTCCACTTCTCGCCGCTGTGATACATCGAATAGGCGGTGTTGTCGTAGTCGAAGGTCCAGCCGCCCCACTTCTGCTGGAACAGCGCGCCCGTCTTGCCCTGCGGGATGATGTCGTTGAGCAGCACGTTCAATTCATAGGGCTTGATGGTGGGGTTCAGGCCGACGGCCTGCAGGTAGCTGCTCACTGCCTGCGCCACCTCGTTCATCGTCGCGTCATTGCCGCGGATGTCGATCTGCAGCGGCGCGCCCGGCTTCACGCCGGCCTCGGCCAGAAGCTTCTTCGCCCCTTCCGGATCGAAGGGCAGGCCCTTGAGGTCCGGATCGTAGCCGAGCGAGAGCGAGCTCTGGAAGCTGACGATCTCCGAAGCCTGGCCGGCCAGGATGGCATCGACGATGGTTTTGCGGTCGACGGCCATGATGATCGCCTTGCGCACGCGCACGTCAGCAGTGATGCCGTCGCGGGTGTTGAAGCGCAGCGCATCGACCGTCGGCCCCGGAACGCTCATCAGTTCGAGGCGGGAATCGCCCTTGATGGTCGGCACCATCGAGATCGGGATGATCGGCGGCACGACGATGTCGACGCGGCCGGCCTGCAACTCGGCGACGGCGGTGGCCGGCTCGGTGATGAACTTGTAGTCGAGCTCGGAGATTTTCGGCGCACCGCCCCAATAGTCCGGATTGGCCTCGAGCTTCACACCGATCTTCGGCTCGTAGGAGATGAACTTGAAGGCGCCGGTGCCGACCGGGTGGGTGTTGAAGTAATCCTCGCCCTTTTCCTTGATGTAGTTCGGCGGCACGATCATGGCGCCATAGCCCGCGAGCTTGGTCAAAAGCACCGGATCGGGGCTCTTCAGGATGAAATCGACGGTCGAGGGATCGACCACCTCGACCTTCTCGATCGCCGCGTAGTTGGATTTCTGCGGCCCCTTCGAGCCTTCGTCGCCGAGCAGGCGGTCGAAGGTGAATTTCACGGCGTCGGCATTGAAGGGCTCGCCGTCGTGGAACTTGACGTTCTGGCGCAGCTTGAAGGTGATCTTCTTGCCATCCTCGGAGACCTGCCAGGACTCGGCAAGGCCGGGAACCAGCTTCAGGTCCGGCCCGCGATAGGTCAGGCCATCGAAGATGTTGGTAGCCACGGTCGCCCAGGCCACGAGGAAGGTATCGACCGGGTCCCAACTGCCGGGGTCCTGAGACAGCGAAACGGTCAGCTTGCCGGCGGCGAGGGACGGCGAAGCGGCAATCAGGGCGGTGGACAGTGCCAGCGCGCCGAGAAGCGACCGGGTGAATTTGAGTTCCATGCGTTGGTTCCTCCTGTGGATTGTTCCTAACCGGCGACGAAATGGCCGGCTTCGATTTCGCTCATGGTGACGATGGCCGGCTCGTCGCCGACCGGGCGAAGCGGGCTCGGGATCTCGCCGGTGGGGACCGGCGTATCGCGGCGGACCGTGGGATCGGCGACCGGAACCGCCGACAAGAGCCTTTTGGTGTAACTGTGCGCGGGCGTCTCGAACACCTGCCGGCGCCGGCCGAGTTCGACGATCTGGCCGAGATAGAGCACGGCGACACGGTGGCTGATCTTTTCCACCACCGCCATGTCATGGCTGATGAAGAGATAGGCCAGGCCGCGCTCGGCCTGCAGGTCCATCATCAGGTTGATGATCTGCGCCTGGATCGAGACGTCCAGCGCCGACAGGGATTCGTCGGCGACGATGAGTTCCGGATCGCAGGCGAGGGCGCGGGCGATGCAGACGCGCTGGCGCTGGCCGCCGGAAAACTCGTGCGGATAGCGCCCGGCATGCGCCGCCGTCAACCCGACGCGCTCCAGCAACTCATGCACCTTGCGCTTCGCATCGGCGGCAGACATCAGCCTGTGCGTCAGGATCGGCTCAGCGATGGAGAAGCCGGCGGTCTTGCGCGGGTCGAGCGATTCGAACGGGTCCTGGAAAATGTACTGGATCTTCTGCCGCAGTGCGTGACGCTCGGCCTTGTTCAGGTCCGTCAGCTGGCGGCCGCGGAACGAGATCGTGCCGGAAGTAGCAGCCTGCAATTGCTGGATGGTGCGCCCGATGGTCGACTTGCCCGATCCGGATTCGCCGACGAGCGCCAGCGTCTCGCCCGGATAGATGGTGAAGCCGACCTTCTCGACGGCATGGACGCGATGGCTGACGCCGCCGAACAGGCCGCGCTTGACGTCGAAGCGCACGACAAGGTCGCGCACTTCCAGAAGCGGCGCCGCGTCTTCGCGGGCAGTATCCTGGATGCGCTCCTCTTCGGCCGCGGTCGTCACGCCGTCGTCGGTTGCGGCGGTCAGCGGCGTGCGCAGGGGCAGGTCCTTGCCCTGCATGGCGCCGAGCTTCGGCACGGCGGCGAGCAGCGCCTTGGTGTAGGGCTGCACGGGCTTGGCGAAGATGGTCCTGACGTCGCCTTCTTCGACCTTGCGGCCGTTTCGCATCACCACCACGTCGTCGGCCATTTCCGCCACCACGCCCATGTCGTGGGTGATGAAGATGACGCCAATGCCGAATTCCTTCTGCAGGTCGCGGAGGATGGCGAGGATCTGCGCTTGGATTGTCACGTCGAGCGCCGTGGTCGGCTCGTCGGCGATCAGCAGCTTCGGCTTGCAGGCCAGCGCCATGGCGATCATCACGCGCTGGCGCATGCCGCCTGACAGTTGGTGCGGATAGCGCTTCAACTGACCCTTCGGGTCGGGCAGGCGCACCTTGGCCAACAGCTCCGCCGCCGCCTCCAGCGCCTGCGCGCCGGTCAGGCGCTCGTGCAGGATCAGCGCCTCGCTGATCTGGTCGCCGATGGAGAAGACGGGATTGAGCGAGGTCATCGGCTCCTGGAAGATCATGGCGATCTCCTTGCCGCGGATCGAGCGCATCTGGTCCTGGCTGAGCGCCAGAAGATCGACCGGTCCATTGCTGCTTTGGAAAAGGATTTTACCGCCAGCGAAGCGGGCGCCGGCCATGTCGGCCAGCCGCATGATCGAAAGGGCTGTCACCGACTTGCCGGAACCGGACTCGCCGACGATGGCAAGCGTGCGGCCGGCCTCGACCGAATAGGACAGGTTGTCGACCACGCGGCTGGCGCCGAACTCGACGCTGAGGCCCTCGATCGACAGGATCGGATCGATCATTCCTGAACCTCCGAGGCATCGGTTCCGGTCGTGCCGGCATCGGCCGGCGCGATCCGCGCGATGACCGCACCGGCAGTCTGCAACGATCCCGCCTTCGCCAAAAGCGTTATCCTGCCGCTGTGCCGCGCCGCCACGGTCGTTTCCATCTTCATGGCGTCCATCACGGCAACCACGTCGCCCGCCTCGACACGATCTCCATCCGATACGCGCCACAGTGCGAGCACGCCCGGAACCGGCGCGCGTACGGCATTTTCGTCCGGCGTGGGCGAAGAGGGTTCGACCGGGGTAGCTGCTGGTCGTCCGAGCAGACCGAGCAGCGCGTCGGGAATGCCGATCTCGACGAGCCTGCCGTCGATCTCGATCCTGCCGCGCAACATGCCGGCCTCGACCACTGGCGCCGGACGCCTGCCGGCGTCCAATACCCCGGCAAAATCCGTCTCGATCCAGCGGGTGTGGATGGCGAAGTTTTTCGAGAAATCCGGATGGCCTAGTGCGGCGCGGTGGAAGGGCAGGACGGTCGGCACGCCCTCGATGCGGAACTCGCCGAGCGCCCGCCGCGCCCGGGCGATGGCCTCGTCGCGCGTCGATCCCCAGACGATCAGCTTGGCGATGAGGGAATCGAACAGCGGCGGCACCGTCGAGCCCGTTTCGACGCTGCAGTCGATCCGAACACCCGGACCCGACGGCGGGGCGAAAAGCGAAATCGCACCGGCCATCGGCAGGAAGCCGCGGCCGGGGTCCTCGACGTTGATGCGGAACTCCAGCGCATGGCCGCGCGGTCTCGGCGTCTCGGTGAAGGAGAGCGGCAGGCCTTCGGCGATGCGGAACTGCTCGCGCACGAGGTCGACGCCGGTCGTTTCCTCGGTCACCGGATGCTCGACCTGGAGGCGGGTGTTGACTTCGAGAAAGGAGATCACGCCGTCGGCGGAAAGCAGGAACTCGACCGTGCCGGCGCCGGTATAACCAGCCGCCTTGCAGATGGCGCGCGCTGCCTGCTCGACGCGTTCGCGCTGTTCGTCGGTCAGGAACGGCGCCGGAGCCTCCTCGATGAGCTTCTGGTTGCGGCGCTGCATCGAGCAATCGCGCGTGCCAACGACGACGACGTTGCCAAGCCTGTCGGCCAGCACCTGCGCCTCGACGTGGCGCGGCCGGTCGAGGAACTGTTCGATGAAGCATTCGCCGCGCCCGAAGGCGGCTGTGGCTTCGCGGGTGGCGGAATCGAAAAGCTCCTCCACTTCGTCCATCGCGCGCGCGATCTTCAAGCCGCGCCCGCCGCCGCCATGGGCGGCCTTGATGGCGATGGGCAGGCCGAATTTTCGGGCGAAGGCGAGCGCCTCGGCGGCGGTGGCGACCGGCCCGTCGCTGCCGGCGACCAGCGGCGCGCCGACGGCACGGGCGATCTCGCGTGCCTGAAGCTTGTCGCCCAGCGTCTCGATGACCTTCGGATCCGGCCCGATCCAGGTCATGCCCGCATCGATGACCGCTTGCGCGAACTCGGCTCGCTCCGACAGGAAGCCGTAGCCCGGATGGACGGCATCCGCGCCGGAGCGCTTTGCGATAGCGATCAGCTTACCGATGTCGAGATAGGTCTCGCCAGCCTTCTGTCCGTTCAGCGCGTAGGCTTCGTCGGCCATGCGCACGAACGGCGCACCAGCATCGGCGTCTGCGTAGACTGCTATCGAAGCGAGACTCGCATCCTTGCAGGCCCGGATGATGCGCACGGCGATTTCGCCACGATTGGCAATCAGCACCTTCTTCATGGCGCGGCTCCGATCTCGGCAAAGGGGCCGAGCGCGTTGAAGCGCAGCTTGGCGCCGATGGGGACTTGCCCGGCAAGATCGAGATGGTGGGCTGCCACGTTGGCGATGACCGGATAGCCGCCTGTCAGCGGATGATCGGCAAGGAACAGTACCGGCTGGCCACTCGCCGGCACCTGTATGGCGCCCTGCATGGTGGCCTCGCTCGGCAGTTCGCGCGTGTCGCTGCGTTCGAGAGCGGAGCCCTTCAGGCGGATGCCGACACGGCTCGATTGCGGCGTAACCTCCCAGTCCTGTGACAGGAAGCTTGCAACGGCCTGCGGCGTGAACCAGTCCGTGCGCGGCCCCAGCGTGACGTCGAGCGTCACCACCTCGCCGGCTTTCGGAAGGTCGGGATGGATCGTCTGGACAGTCGAGACGAGCGCACCCACCGGCGCTGCCAGAACGTCGACACGATCACCTGTCGAGAGCGCGCGCGGCCCGATCTGCGCCAGTGTATCGCTGGAGCCGCTGCCCAGCACCGGCTCGACGGCGAAGCCGCCGCGCAAGGCCAGATAGGAGCGGAAGCCGCGCGTCGCCTCGCCGATCGAAACCGTGTCGCCGTCTTCAAGCGCTATCGCCGCATCGTTGGTGGCGGCGATGGTCGTCCCGTCCGTCGCCTCGATGGTGATGGAGGCCGGTGCGCCGGTCAGCGCCATGACGCCGGCGCCCTTCATCCTGAAACGAAACCGGCCGAAGGTGATTTCGAGCGCCGCCGTGCCCGGTGGGTTGCCGACCAGCCGATTGGCAGCCTTGAGGCTCACCTTGTCGGCCGCGCCGGAAATGCTGACGCCCTGGCTGGCCTGACCGGGGCGCCCGAGGTCCTGGAGGAGAACCGGAAATGGAGCGTCGAGGACGTGCATCTGCGCGGCCACGACATCCTTGCGCGCCGCTTGCCTCGGTGCCTTGCGTCGGTGTGCGGCGATTGCCGTAGGGTGGTGCGAACCCGCCATGTCGACGAAGCCGACGCGATATCCCGGTTGCAGGATCGTCGCCGGATCGCGCTCCAGATCGAACATGGCGAGCGGCGTCGAGCCGATCAGCTGCCAGCCGCCGGGACTGGTCTTCGGGTAGACGCCGCTGAATGTTCCCGCCAGTCCTACGGCTCCCGCCGGCACCTGCGTTCGCGGTGTCTTGCGGCGCGGAACGTCGAGCAGCGGATCGCCGCCGGCGAGGTAGGCGAAGCCGGGCGCAAAGCCGGTGAAGGCAACCGTGTAGTCGGCGCCTGTGTGGCGCCGCACGACTTCCGCTTCGCTCATGCCCAGCAATGCGGCGACCTCTGCAAGATCCTCACCGTCGTAGCGAACCGGAATTTCGACCAGCGGGCCGGTCGCTGCCGGTGCGGCCGAAAGGTCACGGCCGGAAATCTCCTCGACCAGACGTGCTGGCGTTAGCTCGCCGGGGTCGAATGCGACGAGCAGGGTGCGCGCCGCCGGGATGAGCTCCGAAATCCCGGCAATCGGCTCGTTCTCGAGCGAAGCAAGCAGGGCGAGCGTCGTTTCCAGGTCGGGGAGTTCGACGAGGATACGGCCTGCGCGGACGGGAAGAAAGCGCAGTGCCGGGTGCCGGCCGGCGATCGGCGAGCCAGCGGCTCCAGGAGGCGATGTTTTCGCCAGCGCGGTCACCGCGCCTCGGCCTTGCCGGAAAACGGCTGCACGGACAGGCCGGCTTCTTCCAGCCCGGCCCGCAGGTGCCGGGCGATCGCCACAGCGTCGGGGCTGTCGCCATGGACGCAGACGGATTGGGCGTCGATGGCGACGTCGCTGCCGTCGATCGACCGGATCACGCCGTCCTTCACCATGCGAACGATCCTTTGCGCGATCTCCTGCGGGTCGTGCAGCACCGAACCCTTCTCGCGCCGCGAGACGAGCTGGCCGTCGGCGGTATAGGCCCGGTCGGCGAAGGCTTCCGCCACGACGGTCAGGCCAGCAGCGCGGGCCTGCGCGATCAGCGGCGATCCCGCCAGCGCCATCAGGACGAGGCCGGGATCGACGCTGCGGATGGCGGTGATGACGTCGCTCGCCTGCCGTTGGTCGTGGGCGATGGTGTTGTAGAGCGCCCCGTGCGGCTTGACATAGGTGACGGTCGTGCCGGCCGCCGCCGCCAGACCCTTCAGCGCGCCGATCTGGTAGATGACGTCGCCGACCAGTTCCTCGCTCGACGGGTCCATGTTGCGGCGTCCGAAGCCGGCAAGGTCGCGGTAGCCGACATGCGCACCGATGGCGACGCCGCGCCGGCCGGCCGCCTTGAGCGTGCGCAGGATGCCGGCTGGATCGCCGGCATGGAAGCCGCACGCCACGTTGGCGCTGCTGACGATGTCCAGCATCGCTGCGTCGTCGCCCATCGTCCAGGCGCCGAAGCTTTCACCCAGGTCGCTGTTGATGTCGATCACCGGCATGACGGGGCTCCATCGCGGCAAAGGCAGCCTTGGGGCATCCGGAGCGAGCGGCTGCAACCAGGACAAAAAGCGTGAATGCCGATGAGCGCCATCGAACCGACCCCTCCCAAGGTCTCCATCTTTCCTGGCATCCCTTAGCAGAAAGTGACTGGCTTGTCCATATTGTTCAACAATCTTAATTATAGTAGTATACAATATGGGAAGCGACGGCTGCCTATTTGGTGTTCTGTGTTCCCGGACCGGGTTGAAGCAGGGCCGGTCAGATCGTAAGTCTCGGCCCTGCCGGTTCCTCGGAGATCGGCGCCATGATGGAGCGCACAGTGACTGCTCGCCCTGACGCCGATGCGGCCGGCTCGCTCTCCTCCCTTGTCGAGCGGCGGGCGACCGGCGTCGCCCAATCCCACCGCATCGCGGCACGTCTTCGCGAGCGCATCGTCGCCGGCACGCTCAAGCCGGGTGCGCATCTGTCCGAAGCGGCGTTGAGCGAGGAACTGGACGTCTCGCGCAACACCTTGCGGGAGGCGTTCCGGGTGCTCGCCAAGGAAGGCATCCTGAACCATGAGGTGAATCGGGGCGTGTTCGTCTCGATCCCGAGCACACAGACCATTGTCGATGTCTACCGTGTGCGGCGGCTGGTGCAGTGCGCGGCGCTTGCCCAGGGTTATGCCGGACACCCGGGCGCGATCCACATGCGCGCCGCCTTGCAGGAGGCCGAGCGCTGTCGCGGCATCGGCGACTGGCTCGGCGTCGGCAGCGCTGACATCGCCTACCACGCGGCTATCGTGGAACTGGCCGACAGCCCCCGTCTTTCGGCCTTCTTCGGGCAGGTTCTTCTGGAACTGAGGCTCGTCTTCGGCCTGCTGCCGAATGCCGAGCACCTGCACGCGCCCTTCGTTGACCGCAACCGGGCCATTCTGGGCCTGCTCGAGGACGGCCGGCCGGCGGAAGCCGCACAGGCGCTCGAGACCTATCTAGGCCAGGCAGAACGCCTGATCCTGTCGGCCTATTCGCCCCTCTCGAAATAGATTGCACGATCGCTCGCCGGTCGGATCGACCTGTCTTGAGCCGTGCGTTCGGCCGCGATGGCACGCGGCCTTGCGACGCCGGTTTGTTCGCTTGCCTTTCAAACTCATATGTGAATATGATCTTTACAAGAGAAGATTGGGAGGATCGTCATGCGGTCGCGCGGCGCCACGCCGGTGCGATGCATGCTTTCCCCGCAGCGGATGGACAACTCATGACCAGCTTCGCGCCGACCGTTGGCGTCGCCTCCACCCATCCCGCCGACATGCCGGCCGACCATGCCGACTTGCCGGTGTGGAACGCCGAGAACTGGTTCTACGAGGACTGGCCGGTCGGCCAGAAGATCCGCTCTTTGCGCCGCACCATGGCCGAAGGCGACAGCCATCTTTTCAATGCGCTGGTGCTCGACATCCACCCTTACGTGCAGGACCAGATGTTCGCCGAGCGCGAGGGCATTTTCGGCAAGCGTCTGGTTGCCGGCGCCTTCGTCTTTTCCGCCGGTCTCGGCCTCGTCGCCACCAACTGCGTCAACGCCTTTTCCTACGGCTACGACAAATTGCGCTTCATCAAGCCGGTCTTCATCGGCGACACCATCTATTCGATCCGCACCAACCTGGACAAAACCCCTCGCTACAAGGACATGGGCCTGATCCGCGCCAGCTACGAGGTGTTCAAGGGCGAGGGCGAACTGGTGCTCTATTGCGAGCATCTGCAGACGGTGAAGTACAGGAACCCGGCCGATTTCGCCGGCAAGACGGAGAAGTGACGATGGCCGCCGCTGACTTGCCGCTCGCCGATCTGCCCCTGGCCGGCCTCGTCGTCGTCGACATGAGCCAGTTCCTGTCGGGGCCGTACTGTTCGCTCAGGCTTCTCGACCTCGGCGCCCGCGTCATCAAGGTCGAGCGGCCGGACGGCGGCGACCTGTCGCGCCGGCTCTATCTCAGCGATACCGAGATCGGCGGCGATTCCACCATCTTCCACGCCATCAACCGGGCCAAGGAAAGCTTTGCCGTCGACCTGAAGAACGAGGACGATCTGGCGGCCTTGCGTGGGCTTCTCGCGCATGCCGACGTGCTGATCCAGAACTTCCGGCCGGGCGTCATCGAGCGCCTCGGCCTCGACTACGAGCACGTCAAGGCGCTCAACCCGCGTCTGGTCTATGCCTCGATCAGCGGCTACGGCGAGGAGGGGCCGTGGGTGAAGCGGCCGGGCCAGGACCTGCTCGCCCAGGCGCGTTCCGGCATCATGTGGCTGAACGGCGACGAGGAGCAGGGGCCGGTGCCGTTCGGCCTGGCGGTGGCCGACATGCTGGCGGGCGCCGCCTGCGCGCAGGGCATTCTCGCTGCCCTGGTGCGGCGCGGCATCACTGGCAAGGGCGGTCATGTCGAGACGAGCCTGTTCGAGGCGCTGATCGATTTCCAGTTCGAGGTGCTGACCACCCACCTCAACGACGGGCAGCGCCTGCCGCGCCGCTCCTCCTTCCGCAGCGCCCATGCCTATCTGGCTGCGCCCTACGGCGTTTATCCAGCGAGCGACGGCTTCCTGGCGCTCGCAATGATGCCCATTTCGAAGCTCGCCGATCTCTTGCAGATCGAGGCGCTTGCGCCCTATCGCGACGAACCCGCGACCTGGTTCACCGCGCGCGACGAGATCAAGGCCATCATCGCCCGGCGCATTGCCGAGAAAACCGTCGATGAATGGCTGGCGATCCTCGAGCCAGCCGACGTCTGGTGCGCTAGGGTTCTGAACTGGCGCGAGATGCTGGACAGCGACGGCTTCAAGGCGCTCGACCTGTTGCAGACGGTGACGCGCGACGATGACGTCGCGATCCACACCACGCGCTCGCCGCTCAGGGTCGACGGCGTACGGGCAAAGGTCGAGCGGGCGGCGCCGCGCATCGGCGAGCACAGCGAAAAAATCCGCATGGAGTTCGGCCTGTGAGCGGCGTGCGCTTGAAAGGCATGACCTGGAGCCATCCGCGCGGCTATGACCCGATGGTCGCCTGTTCCGCGCTCTGGGAGGCCAAGACAGGCGTTTCCATCACATGGGAAAAGCGCTCGCTGCAGGACTTCGAATCCTTCCCGGTGGAAGAACTGGCGCGCGCCTACGACCTCATCGTCATCGATCATCCGCATGTCGGCCAGATCACCGCCGAGAATTGTCTGGCGCCGCTAGATGTGGTGGGACGCGAGGCGGAACGTGAAGCGCTGGCCGCCGGAAGCGTCGGACGCTCCTATCCGAGCTACCGATGGCAGGGCCGGCAATGGGCCTTTCCCATCGATGCGGCCGCACAGGTGCAGGCCTGGCGGCCGGACCTCATCGATGCGCCGCCGGCGACATGGGCGGACGCGCTGGCCCTTGCCCGGCAGGGACGAGTGCTACTGCCGCTCAAGCCACCGCATTCTCTGATGGCGTTCTATACGCTCGCCGCCAATCTCGGTCGGCCCTGCGCCGTTGAAGGACCGGGCGACCTGATCGACCGCGAAACCGGCGAAACGGCCTTTGCCATGCTCGCCGAAATGGCGGCTTTGGTCGATCCGCACTGTCTTGCGATGGACCCGATCGCGGTGTCGGAAAAGATGGCCGAGGCCGGTTCGCAAATTGCCTGCGCGCCGCTGATCTACGGCTATGTTTCCTATGCGATGGCTGGCTTCCGGCCGCACCGGCTGGCCTTCAGCGACATTCCGGCGGCAGGTGGCGACGGTCCGGTCGGCTCCGCGCTCGGCGGCACGGGCATCGCCGTATCGGCCCTTTCCACGGCGAGGGACGCGGCCATCGACTTCGCTTATTGGATTGCCAGCGGTGCCGTGCAGCGCGGTCCCTATGCCGCCGCCGGCGGCCAGCCTGGCCATGCCGACGCCTGGCAGGACGGTGCGGTCAACGCCGCCACCGGCGATTTCTATCGCGCCACGCGCGCCACGCTCGAAGGCGCCTGGGTGCGCCCGCGCCACGACGGCTACATGGCCTTCCAGCAAGCGGCGTCCGACGCCATCAATGAAGGCCTTTCAGCGAAAAAGCCGGCTGCGGCCGTGATCGCGGACCTGAATCGCCTCTTTTGCGGCAGCTTTTCCAAGCGCCGGTCTGAGCGGAATTAGGGCGTCGTCCCGACGTCTGAGCCCGCCAGCTTCGACAGGCGGGCAGTGGCCTCCTGAAGCAGGGCGATCGTTTTGGTAATGTCCGGGGCGGTTGGGGCGTTGACCAGCGTGATGTAGGGAATGGTGAGCGCCGCGATGCCGCGCCCGTCCGAGCCGAGGACCGGTGCGGACAGATTATAGACGCCCGCCGTCTGCAGCGAGGCCATCATCTCGTAGCCGCGCTGGCGCACCTGGTCGAGCCGGGCGAAGAAGTCCGGCGACTGCTTCATCTCTTCGTTGCTGCGCAGGTGTTCGGCGATCATCATTGCGCGCTCCTCAGGCGAGCGGAACGCCAGCAACACATGGCCGGAGCCAGTGTCGAACAGGCTGATATGCGAGCCGACGCGGATCGAGATGCCCCAGTAGTGAGGCGCCTCCTGCTGGGCGATGACGACGGCGTTGCCACGGTCGAACACGACGAGCTGGTTGGCCTGCCACGAGGTCTCGGCCAGTTCGCGCATGATCGAGGTGGCGTAAGAGACGAGCCGGCGCACCGGCGCGTGCAGTTGCGCGAGCCCGAACAACTTCAGGGTCAGCGAGTAGCGGTCGCCGTCGGGACGCGTGACGTAGCCGCGTTTCACCAGCCGGTCGAGCATCCGGTAGAACTCGTTCGGGCTGCGGTCCAGCCGCTTGGCGATCTCGGCCTGAGTCAGGCCGCTGTCCACGCTGGCCAGCAGCTCGAGGATGTCCAGCCCCTTGTCGAGCGCCGGTGCGCGGTAGCGGTCGTCCTCGTCGTCCTGCACCATGGCCTCTCTGGTGAATTTCAATCTTCATATACGCAAACGGTCGGCGTTGGGAAGATATTTGGCTTGACCGGTCGTAAATATTTTGTTTGCATATGAATGAAGCAAGTGAACGGCTTCAAATCATGGGCAGCCGACGGATGCCCCAGGGAGGATATTCATGAACAGACTGCTTTCCGGCGTCGCCGCCGGTGCATTGCTGCTGGTGTCGGGCGTGGGCATGGCACAGGCGGCCGATCTGCCCGGCAAGTTTCCCGGCGTCACCATCGACGCCAAGCTGATCGGCGGCCAGCAATACGAGAAGCTCTACGAGCGCATCGGTGAATGGGAGAAGGCGACCGGCGCCAAGGTCAACGTCCTGTCGAAGAAGAACCATTTCGACCTCGACAAGGAAATCAAGTCGGACATCGCCTCCAACTCGATCACCTGGTGCGTCGGCTCCAACCACACCTCGTTCGCTCCGCAATATCCGGGCATCTATGTCGACCTGAACACGCTCTTGCCGAAGGAGGAGATCGACGCCTTCGTTCCGGCCAACATCGCCGCCGCGACCCTGGACGGCAAGCTGGTGATGCTGCCGCGTGCCCAGTTCGACGTTTCGGCGCTCTACTACCAGAAGAGCCTCTATCAGGACGAAGCCAAGAAGAAGGCCTACAAGGAGAAGTACGGCGAGGAACTGGCGCCGCCCGACACGTTCGACGAGATGGCCCAGCAGGCTGAATTCTTCGCCAACCCGCCGGATTTCTACGGCACGCAGTTCGCCGGCAAGGAAGAGGCCATCAACGGCCGCTTCTACGAGATGCTGGTGGCCGACGGTGGCGAGTATCTCGACAAGGACGGCAAGCCCGCCTTCAATTCCGAGGCCGGCGTGCAGGCGCTCGACTGGTTCGTAAACCTCTACAAGGCCAAGGCCGTGCCGGCCGGCACCACCAACTACCTGTGGGACGATCTCGGCCAGGGTTTTGCGTCGGGCACCGTCGCGCTCAACCTCGACTGGCCGGGCTGGGCCGGCTTCTTCAACGACCCGAAGTCGTCCAAGGTAGCCGGCAATGTCGGCGTCAAGGTGCAGCCCAAGGGCTCGTCGGGCAAGCGTTCCGGCTGGTCGGGCGCGCACGGCTTCTCGGTGACCGAGAACTGCGCCAACAAGGAGGCTGCTGCCTCGCTCGTCTGGTGGCTGACCAACGAGGACAGCCAGAAGCTGGAAGCCGCCGCCGGCCCGCTGCCGACCCGCACCGCCGTGTGGGAATGGGATATCGAGCAGGCGAAGTCCGATCCTTACAAGACCGAAGTGCTGCAGGCCTTCCAGGAAGCCGCCAAGAACGCCTTCCCGGTGCCGCAGACTGCCGAGTGGATCGAGATTTCCAACGCTGTCTATCCTGAGCTCCAGGCTGCTATCCTTGGCGACAAGACGTCCAAGCAGGCGCTGGACGACGCGGCTGCCAAGGCGACGCAGATCCTCGAGGATGCTGGCAAGCTCTGATTTGTCCTTTACGCGGCGCCGTCGCGATTGCCCGGCGCCGCTTCCTTTTTTCGCCCCAGCGCCGATAGTCTGCATCGAGCAGGGGCGTCGCCCCGTGCTCCGTTCGCGTGGCGCCCCAGGGATTGTCTTTGCATGAAAGCCAGGCGGCTATCCGCACCCACCCTCCTGCTGCTGCCGGCCGTGATCGTGCTGGCGGCGGTGGTCGTGGTGCCGCTCATCCTGTCGTTCTATTCCAGTTTCACGCCGTTCCGCCTGACCCGGCCGGAGACCTTCTTCACCTTCATCGGCCTGCGCAACTACCAGCGCATCCTCTCCGACTGGAATTTCTGGGTCGCCTTCGGCCGCACGGTGCTGTTGCTGACGGTGGCGCTCAACCTTGAGATGCTGCTCGGCCTGGGGTTGGCCCTGCTGGTCGAGAAGGCGACGCGCGGCCAGCGTGTATTGCGCACCATCATGATGTTCCCGATGATGTTCTCGCCGATCCTCGTCGGCTTCCAGTTCAAGTTCATGTTCAACGACAATATCGGCCTGGTGAACAACGCCCTGCAATCGCTCGGCCTGACCGAACGGGCCATCCCTTGGCTGATCGACGGCAAGCTCGCCTTCGCCGCCATCTCGATCGCCGAAATCTGGTCCTCCACGTCCATCTTCGCCATCCTCATTCTCGCCGGCCTGCTTGCCATGCCCAAGGAACCGGTGGAGGCCGCACGCGTCGACGGCTGCACGCCCTGGCAGACGTTCCGCTATGTCACCCTGCCGTTCGTCATGCCGTTCGCCTACATCGCCATGACGATCCGCTCGCTCGACGTGGCGCGCGCCTACGACATCGTCAAGATCATGACAGACGGCGGGCCTGCCGGCCGCACCGAGCTCCTGTGGACGCTGATCGCGCGCACCGCCTATAGCGACGCGCGCATGGGGCAGGCCAACGCCATGGCTTATTTCTCGATCCTTTTGTCGATCGTCTTCACCGTCTATTTCTTCAGGAAGCTTGCCGCGGCGCGCACGCAGATCGGCGCGGAGTGGTGACGATGGACGCCAACGCATCCGCCCGCCTGAAGCGCCGCATCGCCACGGTCGCCCACCGCGTCGGCCTGTTCCTTGCCATGCTGGTGATCTGCCTGCCCGGCCTGTGGATCGTGCTTTCCTCGTTGAGGCCCACCGTCGAGATCATGGCCAAGCCGCCGGTGTGGATCCCGCAGCAGGTCTCGTTCGACGCCTATGTCGCGATGTTTTCGGGCGTCGGCAAGGGCGGCATTCCCGTCCTCGACTATTTCCGCAACTCGCTGATTATCTCGATCACCTCGACGGTGATCGCCATCGCCATCGGCATGGCCGGCGGCTACGCCTTCGCCCGCCACCGCTTCCGCGGTAAGTCGGCGATGTTCCTCGGCCTGATGCTGACGCGCACGGTGCCCGGCATCGCGCTCTCGCTGCCGCTGTTCTTCGTCTATGCCAAGCTCGACATCATCGACACGCATTTCGGCTTGATCCTGGCCTATGTCGCGCTCAACGTGCCGTTCACCATCTGGCTGATCGACGGCTTCTTCAGGCAGGTGCCGAAGGATCTCGCCGAAGCGGCCCAGATTGACGGCTGCACGCGCTGGCAGGCCTTCTGGCAGGTCGAGTTCCCGCTCGCCGGGCCGGGTATCGCCTCTTCGGGCATCTTCGCCTTCCTCACCTCGTGGAACGAATTCGCCCTCGCTTCGCAACTCACGCGCTCGATCAACTCCAAGACGCTGCCGGTCGGCTTGCTCGACTACACCGCCGAGTTCACCATCGACTGGCGCGGCATGTGCGCGCTGGCGGTGGTGATGATCGTACCGGCGCTGCTCCTCACCTTCATCGTCCAGAAGCACCTCGTCGGCGGCCTGACCTCCGGCGCGGTGAAAGGTTGATTTCATGGCGACCGTATCCCTGAAGAAACTGACCAAGCGCTATGGCACGATGGAGATCGTCCACGGCATCGACCTCGATGTCGGCGACCGCGAGTTCATCGCGCTGGTCGGCCCGTCCGGCTGCGGCAAGTCGACGACGCTGCGCATGATCGCCGGGCTGGAGGAGATTTCGGGTGGCACGATCGAGATCGGCGAGCGCGTCGTCAACGACCTGCCGCCGCGCTCGCGCAACATTTCCATGGTGTTCCAGTCCTACGCGCTCTATCCGCACATGACGGTGCGCGAGAACCTCGGCTTTTCGCTGAAGATCGCCGGCGTCGCCAAGGAGGAGACGGACAGGCGCGTCGCCGAGGCTTCCGCCATCCTCGGCCTCGATGCGCTGCTGGAGCGCCGCCCCTCGCAATTGTCCGGCGGCCAGCGCCAGCGCGTTGCCATGGGCCGCGCCATCGTGCGCGATCCGGACGTCTTTCTGTTCGACGAACCGCTCAGCAATCTCGACGCCAAGCTGCGCACGCAGATGCGCACCGAGATCAAGAAGCTGCACGCCAAGGTGAAGTCCACCGTCATCTATGTCACCCACGATCAGGTCGAGGCGATGACGCTGGCTGACCGCATCGTCATCATGCGCGAAGGCTATATCGAGCAGGTCGGTACACCCGACGAGGTATTCAAGCGGCCGGCGACGCGTTTCGTCGCCGGCTTCATCGGATCGCCGCCGATGAACCTGCACGAGGCAACGGTTGCGGACGGCAGGCTGGTTTTTTCCGGCGGCGGCAGCCTGCCGCTGCCCGGCCGCTTCAAGGCCACCGTCAGCGCCGGCGACAAGGTGGTGTTCGGCCTGCGCCCCGACGACCTCTATCCGGTCGGCCACGGTCTCCAGTCAGGCGATGCGGCCGACGTGCATGAGCTGGAATTGCCGGTGACGGTCACCGAGCCGCTCGGCAACGAGACGCTGGTGTTTTCCGAATTCGACGGCCGCGATTGGGTGTCGCGTATGTTGAACCCGAAACCATTGAAGGCCGGCGACCGCGTCGCCATGAGCTTCGATCTTTCCCAGGCGCACCTGTTCTCCGCCGAAACCGGCAAGTCACTGAGGACCTGACCATGGCCCGGATCGAAAAAGTCGAACTCAGCATGGTCGACTTGAAGCCGAAGGTCAAGCGCACCGACGCCATCCAGAGCTTTGTTTCGCAGGAGACGCCGATCGTCACGATCACCGACGCCGATGGCGCGGTCGGCATGGGTTACAGCTACACCATCGGCACCGGCGGTTCGTCGGTGATGCGGCTTCTGGCCGATCATCTGGCGCCGCGCCTGATCGGCCGCGACGCGGATAGGATCGAGGCAATCTGGCACGAGCTGGAATTCGCCACGCACGCCACCACCATCGGCGCCATCACGGCCATCGCCCTCGCAGCCATCGATACCGCTCTGTGGGATCTCAGGGCGAAGAAACAGGGCCTGCCGCTGTGGAAGCTCGCCGGCGGCGCCAAGGACCGCTGCCCGCTCTACACCACCGAGGGCGGTTGGCTGCACATCGACACGCAAGCGCTCGTCGAGGACGCGCTGGCCGCCAAGGCCAAGGGTTTTACCGGTTCCAAGGTCAAGATCGGCAGGCCGCACGGCGCCGAGGATTTCGCCCGGCTTTCCGCCGTGCGCAAGGCGGTCGGCGACGGCTATGAGATCATGACCGATTGCAACCAGGGCTTCTCCGTCGATGAAGCGATCCGCCGCGCCGAGCGGCTGCGCGACCTCGACCTCGCCTGGATCGAGGAGCCGCTGCCTGCCGACGACATCGACGGCCATGTGCGGCTTTCCCGCTCGACGGCGACGCCCGTAGCGGTCGGCGAGTCACTCTATTCGATCCGCCACTTCCGCGAATATATGCAGAAGGGCGGCTGCTCCATCGTGCAGGTTGACGTCGGCCGCATCGGCGGCATCACGCCCTGGCTGAAAGTGGCGCACATGGCCGAGGCCTTCGACATGCCGGTCTGCCCGCATTTCCTCATGGAGCTGCATGTCAGCCTGGTCTGTGCCATCCCGAACGGCAAGTATGTCGAGTACATTCCCCAGCTCGACGACCTGACGGACAGGAAGATGCGCATCGAGAATGGTCAGGCGCTGGCGCCGCAGGAGCCCGGCCTCGGCATCGACTGGGATTTCGACGCCATCGAGGCGCGCCGTATTGCCGAATTCGACGCTATCGTCACCGAGCGGAGAAACTGAGATGCAACGCATGGGCATGGTGCTCGGCCTCAAGCCGGAAAAGATCGAGGAATATGTGCGCCTGCACGCCGCCGTCTGGCCGGAGGTGCTGGCCACCATTTCGGCCTGCAACATCAAGAATTATTCGATCTATCTCAGGCAGCCGGAAAACCTGCTGTTCGCCTCTTTCGAATATCACGGCACCGATTTCGCAGCCGATATGGCCAAGATGGCTGCCGATCCCAAGACGCAGGAATGGTGGGCCATCTGCATGCCGCTGCAGCAGCCGTTCGAGACCCGCAAGGAGGGCGACTGGTGGGCGTCGATGGACGAAGTGTTCCATCATGACTGACCGTTTCGATCCGGCCTCCTTTTCGCAATCGTGGCCGATGCCGTCGAAGCCGCGCCCGATCGTGACGTTTGGTGCCGGCTCCATCGTCGGCGACGCGCACTTCCCGGCCTATAGAAAAGCCGGCTTCCCGGTCGCAGGCCTCTATGACCCGGACCAGGCCAAAGCGCGGAAACTGGCTGCCGAGTGGAACGTCCGCGCCTTCACCTCGGTGGCCGAGGCAGCGAGCGTCGAGGGCGCGATCTTCGATCTCGCCACGCCGCCGGCCCGTCATGCCGGGGTGCTGGAGGCGCTGCCGGATGGCGCGGTCGCCCTGATCCAGAAGCCGATGGGCAACAACCTCGAAGAGGCGACAGAAATCCTGGAAATCTGCCGGCGGAAGAAGCTTTCAGCGGCGGTCAATTTCCAGCTTCGCTTCGCGCCGATGATGCTGGCGCTGAAGGATGCGATCGCGAAGGGCTGGCTCGGCGAGGTGGTGGATTTCGACGCCTGGCTGGCGCTCGACACGCCATGGCAGCTCTGGGAATTCCTGCTCAAGGCGCCGCGCGTCGAGATCGCCATGCACTCCATCCACTATCTCGACCTGATCCGGCAACTGCTCGGCGATCCGGCCGGCGTTCACGCCAGGACGCTTGGGCATCCGAACCATACGGTGGCGCAGACGCGCACCAGCGCCATCCTCGACTACGGCGAGACCGTGCGCTGTTCGCTGTCGATCAACCACGACCACAAGTTCGGCCGCCGCCATCAGGCCTGCGAGTTTCGCATCTCGGGCACCGAAGGCGCGGCCTGGCTGCAACTCGGCGTCAATCTCGACTATCCGCGCGGCGAGCCGGATATCCTCGAAATCTACCCGAAGGGCGGCGACGGCTGGGTCCCGGTTCCACTGTCTGGCGCATGGTTCCCGGACGCCTTCGTCGGCCGCATGGCCAATGTCCAGCGCTTTGCCGCCGGCGAGGACGCAGAATTGGTCAGTTCCGTCGAGGACGCCTGGAACACGATGGCGCTGGTCGAGGCGGCGTACCGGTCGAGCGCCGCGCCCGCCACGCCGTTGGCGAGGAAACCCTGATGGAACAGACCACATATTTCGAGGACTACGAGATCGGCGCATCGCGCAAGACCAGCGGGCGCACCATCACCGAGACCGATTTCGTCGTCCATGCCGGCCACACCGGTGATTTCTTCCCGCATCACATGGACGCCGAGTTCATGAAGGCAACGCCCTTCGGCCAGCGCATCGCCCATGGCACGCTGGTGTTTTCCGTCGGCGTCGGGCTGACGGCGAGTGTCATCAACCCCGTCGCCTTTTCCTACGGCTACGACCGGTTGCGCTTCATCAAGCCGGTCTTTATCGGCGACACCATCCATACCCGCACCACCATCGCCGCCAAGGAGGACGATCCGAAGCGAGCCGGCTCCGGCCGGTTGATCGAGCGTATCGAGGTCGTCAACCAGCACGGCGAGGTCGTGCTGGCGGCGGATCACATCTATATCGTCGAGCGGCGAACCAAGCCGGCTTGACGCAGCAAGGAGACAGGACGTGTCACAGGATTTGAAAGGCAAGACGGTGGTCGTCACCGCCGCCGCGCAGGGTATCGGACGGGCATCGGTGCTGGCGTTCGCGGCTGCCGGCGCCAACGTGATTGCCACCGACATCAACGAGGCGGCGCTTGCCGAACTGAGCGGCACGCCAAGGCTCGTCACGCGCCGGCTCGACGTGCTGGACGACGCCGCGGTCAAGGCGGCGTTCGCCGAGATCGGGCGGGTCGACGTCCTGTTCAACTGCGCCGGCTTCGTGCATGGCGGCTCGGTACTGGACATGAAGCAGGGCGACCTGGATTTCGCCATCGACCTCAACGTGAAGGCGATGGTCCGCACCATCCGCGCGGTCCTGCCCGGCATGCTGGAACGGGAAGACGGCGCGATTATCAACATGTCGTCGGTCGCGAGTTCGCAGAAAGGCGTGCCCAACCGCTTCGTCTACGGCCTGACCAAGGCTGCCGTGATCGGCCTGACCAAGGCGGTCGCCGCCGACTATGTGGCCAAAGGCATCCGCTGCAACGCCATTTGCCCCGGCACGGTCGAAAGCCCGTCGCTGGAAGGCCGCATGCGCGCGCAGGGCGACTACGAAACGGCCCGCGCCGCCTTCATCGCCCGCCAGCCGATGGGTCGGCTGGGCAAGGCCGAGGAAATCGCCGATCTGGCGGTTTATCTGGCCGGCGCGACCTATACGACGGGACAGGCCTACAATATCGACGGCGGCTGGTCGATCTAGGAAGGCATTCAAGTCCCTGCTTCGGCAGGATGGGCGAAACGATCTCAAGTGGCCTTTCCCGGCCGCGATTCAATCAGGAGAGAAAAGATGAAACTTCTTCGCTATGGCGAGCCGGGTGCCGAAAAACCGGGTCTTCTCGATGCGGACGGCGTCATCCGCGATCTGTCGGCCCATGTCGCCGACATTGGCGGCGGCGCGCTTGACGCGACCTCGCTCGCGGCGCTGGCGAAGCTCGATGCGAAAAGCCTGCCCGTCGTTGCTGGAACACCGCGCCTCGGCGCCTGCGTGGCGGGCACCGGCAAGTTCATCTGCATCGGGCTCAATTATTCCGACCATGCCGCCGAGACGGGCGCCACCGTGCCGCCCGAGCCGATCATCTTCATGAAGGCGACCTCGGCTATCGTCGGCCCCAACGACGATGTTCTGATCCCGCGCGGGTCGGAAAAGACCGACTGGGAAGTTGAGCTTGCCGTCGTCATCGGCCGGAAGGCCAAATATGTCTCCGAAGCCGAGGCGCTGGACTATGTCGCCGGCTACTGCCTCACCAACGACGTCTCGGAGCGTGCTTTCCAGGCCGAGCGGCAGGGCCAGTGGACCAAGGGCAAGAGCTGCGACACCTTCGGGCCGATCGGTCCCTGGCTGGTGACGAAGGACGAAATCAAGGACCCGCAGGACCTGAAGATGTGGCTGACGGTCAATGGCGAGACGCGGCAGAACGGCTCGACCAAAACCATGGTCTACGGCGTCGCCTTCCTCGTCTCCTACCTGTCGCAGTTCATGTCGCTGATGCCCGGCGACGTCATTTCGACCGGTACGCCGCCCGGCGTCGGCCTCGGCATGAAGCCGCCGCGCTACCTCAAGGCCGGCGATGTCGTCGAACTCGGCATCGAGGGGCTGGGCACGCAGAAGCAGACCTTCCGGGCGGACGTCTAGGCGGACCATCGGCATGACCAGCATCACCGGTCTGCGCGTCTTCGACCTGCGCTTTCCGACCTCGCAAAGCCTCGACGGCTCCGATGCGATGAACCCGGACCCGGACTATTCGGCCGCCTACATCATCCTCGACACCGACATGGCCAACCTGAAAGGGCATGGGCTGACCTTCACCATCGGTCGCGGCAACGAAGTCTGTTGTACCGCGATCGAGGCGTTGCGGCATCTCGTCGTCGGGCTCGACCTCGATTGGGTCAAGCAGGACCCGGGCCGCTTCTGGCGTCACGTCACCGGCGACAGCCAGTTGCGCTGGATCGGCCCCGACAAGGGGGCGATGCATCTGGCCGTCGGCGCCGTCGTCAACGCCGTCTGGGACCTGTGGGCGAAGGAGGCGGGCAAGCCGGTGTGGCGGCTGGTGGCTGAGATGAGCCCCGAGGAGATCGTGCGTATCGTCGATTTCCGCTATCTCACCGACGCGATCACCCCCGGCGAGGCGCTGGAAATCCTGAAGAAAGCCGAAGCCGGAAAAGCCGAGCGCATCGCCGCGCTCGAGCGCGAGGGTTATGCCTGCTATACGACCTCGGCCGGCTGGCTCGGCTATTCCGACGAGAAGCTGGCCAGGCTTTGCCGTGAGGCGGTCGAGCAGGGCTTCGATCACATCAAGCTGAAGGTCGGCCGCGACCGCGCCGACGATATCCGCAGGCTGAAGATCGCCCGCGACGTCATCGGCCCGGATCGCTTCCTGATGATCGACGCCAACCAGGTCTGGGAGGTCGATGAGGCCATCGACTGGTTGAAGGACCTTGCCTTCGCCAAGCCCTTCTTCATCGAGGAGCCGACCAGCCCAGACGACATCGCCGGTCATGCGGCAATCCGCAAGGCGGTGGCGCCGATGAAGGTGGCGACCGGCGAGATGTGCCAGAACCGCATCCTGTTCAAGCAATTCATCGCCGGCGGCGCCATCGATGTGGTGCAGATCGATTCCTGCCGTATGGGCGGCCTGAACGAGGTGCTGGCGGTGCTCCTGATGGCGGCCAAGTATGATCTGCCGGTCTGGCCGCATGCCGGCGGGGTCGGCCTGTGCGAATATGTCCAGCACCTGTCGATGATCGACTATGTCGCCGTTTCCGGCACGAAGCAGGGCAGGGTGATCGAATATGTCGATCACTTGCACGAACACTTTCTCGATCCTTGCGTCATCCGTAACGCGGCCTACATGCCGCCGGCGACACCGGGCTTCTCCATCGAGATGAAGCCGGCGTCCATTGAGGCCTACCGCCATCGCGTCTGACCGGTCGGCGCTGTTGGCTGGCGATCCATCCGTAAACAATTACTTAACGGACGGGATTATATCGCGTCGCGATCCGATCTCGTGGTGGAGTGGCGAGGCAAAGGACCGCAGATCCTTCGATCCCCGGTTCGATTCCGGGGCGAGGTCTCCATCAATCACTACTTCTCGCCTTGAGCGATCGTTCCGGCCGAACCTCAATCAGGCCGACATGACGTCTATTGTTGCGCGGGCGCCTGCTTGGCGCGGGCGACGATCTGCGTCGGATTGACGAAGCGCAGCGCGATCAGCAGCCAGACGAGCGTGGTGATCATGTAGATGACGGCCATGGCGTCGATCGACTGCACGGCGCGCACGCCGGAGGCGAAGACCGAATAATAGAGCGCGACAACCAGCGTCTGGCTGGTCGGCCCGGCGGTCAGGAAGGTCAGCTCGAACATGCCGACCGTGCGCACCAGCACCAGGAGCAGCGCCGCCAGGATGCCGGGCACCAGCATCGGCAGCAGCACATGGATGAAGAGCTTGAAGGTGTTGGCGCCGAAGACGCGGGCCGCCGCCTCGATCTTGGGATCGATCTGCTCGATGAAGGGGATCATCACCAGGATGACGAAGGGGACGGTCGGCACCAGGTTTGCGATCACCACACCCCAGAAGGTGCCGCCGACACCGGCCTGATAGAGCACGGTAGCCAGCGGAATGCCGAAGGTGATCGGCGGCACCAGCAGCGGCAGGAGGAACAGCAGCATCACCAGCTTCTTGCCGGGGAAGTCGCGCCGTGCCAGCGCATAGGCGGCGGTCACCCCCAGAAGGCCGGACAGGGCGACGACGATGAAGGCGATCTGGAAGGTGACGATCAGCACGTCATGCAGTTGGAATTCCGACCATGCGGCGAAGTACCAGCGATCGGTGAAGCCGGCGGGCAGCCATGTGCCGAGCCAGCGGGTGCCGAAGGACGACAGGATGACGGCGACGATCATGGCGGCGAGGTTGAGGACGAAGAAGATCACCACCGCCCAGACCGCGGTGATCCACAATTTCGCGCCGATGGTCGTGTCGCGGATCATCGGATCACCTCAGCCTTTCCCGCCGGCCGTCGAGCCGCGGTAGAACAGGTTGCGGAACGCCAGTATGGCGACGACGATGACCATCTGAACGGCGGCCATGATCATGGCGATGGCCGAGGCCATCGAGTAGTCGTACTGCTCGAAGGCGGCCTGATAGGCGGCGATCGAGATGACGCGCGTCGGTCCCGCCGGCGCGCCGAGCAGAATGGCCGAAGGAAAGACGGCGAAGGCCTGCACGAAGGACAGGCAGGCCGAGATGGCGAGCCCTGGTGCCAACAGCGGCAAAAAGACGTGACGGAAGCGCTGCCAGGCGCCGGCGCCATGCGTGGCTGCGGCATGTTCCAGCGCCGGGTCGATGCCCGTCACATAGGACAGCGTCAACAGGAAGGTGAACGGAAAGCCGGTGATGATAAGGGACGCGAACACACCCCAGTAGTTGTTGGTAAGCTTCAACGGATGTTCGATGACGCCGAACAGCATGAGCGTGCGGCTGAACCAGCCCTGCGGCCCGAGATAGTTGAGCAGGCCTTCGGCAACCAGCACCGTGCCCAACGTGACCGGCAGGACGAGGATGGTGGTCAGCAGGCGCTGGCGTGTCATCAGCCGGACTCGAAGCGCGATCGGTACCGCCAGCGCCAGGCTGATGACGGTGACGGGAATCGCCAGCCACAGTGTCGTGGCGATGGTCCTGTAAAGGAACGGATCGGAAAAGAAGCGCTGGTAGTTGGCAAGCGCGCCGCCTTCCTTCGGCTCGAAGGAGAGCAGCAGGCCGTAGGCGAAGGGATAGATGAAGACGGCGAGCACGAACAGGATTGCCGGCAGCGCCAGAAGCGTCACGCCGTCGATGCCCCTCAGGGCAAGGCGTTGGCGCAGGGAAGGCTGTGGGTCGGCCATCGTCGCTTGCCTTACGCCGGGAAGATCAGCGTGCGGCCGGCGTCGACCGAGAGTGACACCGGATTCCCGACCGAAACCGGCCGCGCGGCGTGGAAGACGACTTCCGCGCTGTCCGCCTTGCGCGCGGTGCCGACATATTCGCGCCCGCGGTATTCGATCGTCTCCACCGTCGCCGCCAGCGCGTTCGCCTTGCTGTCGGTCACGGTGATGTCGTCGGACCGCGCCACCACGATGGCCGATCCGCCGGTGGCGATGTCGCCGCGCACCGTGCCGGACAATTTGACGCCGCCGACATCGACCGTCCCGCGTGCGCCGTCGCGGTCGACCAGCGTACCGGCGAGGCGATTGCGGTAGCCCATGAACTCGGCGACGTCGAGGTGGTCGGGATTCTCATACAGGTCGCGGGGCGAGCCCATCTGCCGGATGGTGCCGTCACGCAGCACCACGATGCGGTCGGCGAGCGACAGCGCCTCGTCCTGGTCGTGCGTCACGTAGACGGTGGTGGCGCCGAGCTGGTTATGGATGCGCCTGATCTCGGCGCGCATTTCGAGCCTGAGCTTGGCGTCGAGATTGGACAACGGTTCGTCCATCAGCACCAGCGGCGGCTCGATGACGATGGCGCGGGCGATGGCGACGCGTTGCTGCTGGCCGCCGGACAGTTGCCCCGGCAGCTTGTTGCCCTGCGTTTCCAGCCGAACCAGCGCCAGCGCTTCGTCCACCCGCCGCGCTGCTTCGGCCTTCGCCATGCCGCGCATCTTCAGCCCGAAACCGACATTGGCCTTGACCGTCATATGCGGAAACAGCGCGTAATTCTGGAACACCATGCCGAAGCCGCGATCCTCCGGCTTCAACTGGTCGAGGCGGCGGTCGTCGAGGTAAATGCTGCCGCCGGTGGTCGCCAGAAGGCCGGCCAGGCAGTTGAGCGCGGTCGACTTGCCGCAGCCCGAGGGGCCGAGCAGGGCGATGAACTCGCCCTTGCGGATGGTCAGCGAAATGTCCTTGAGCGCGTTCACGGTTCCGAACGAACGGCTCATGCGGTCGAGACGGAGTTCGTCGAATTGCGACGAGGCAAGCAGCATCCGTCGTGGCTCCACTGTAGAGGGAAGTCCGGCCGTACCCAGGCCGGACCTTGAACGAAAATGTCAGGCGGCAGCCGTCATTTCGGCGCGGCGGCGACCTGCTCGTCCCAGATGCGGAACGCGGTGACCATGGCCGAAGGCTCCAGCGGCAGCTCGATCGGGTTGTTGGCGATCAGGTCGGCATATTCGGCGCGGCCGAATTCCTTGATCGCGTCCTGGCTTTCCTGCGGCGCCATGTCGAGGGTGACGTCCTTGACCGCCGGGCCGGGATAGAAATAGCCCTCGTCGTAGGTGAAGGCCTGCTGCTTCGGCGTCAGGAGGAAGGCCATCAGGTCCTTGAGCACGGCGAGCTTCTCGTCGCTGACGCCCTTCGGAACGCACATGTAATGCGCGTCGGCCACCCAGTGGAAGCCCTTCAGCGCGCCGACTGCTGCCTCCTTCGGCACGACGCCGAGGACGCGCGGGTTGATGTCCCAGCCGGTCGTCGTCACCGTCATGTCGCGCGTGCCTTCGCCGAGCTCCTTCATCAAGGCGCCGGTTCCGGTCGGATAGTATTCGATGTATTTGTGCAGTTCTTTCAGGTAGGCCCAGGTCTTGTCCCAGCCTTTCACCGGATCCTTGGGATCGGTGTCGCCGAGCAGATAGGGCAGGCCCATCAGGAAGGTACGGCCGGGGCCGGAATTGGCCGGGCGGGCATAGAGGAACCGGTTGGGGTTCTCCTTCGCCCAGGCAAGCAGTTCCTCGGCCGTGGTCGGCGGGGTCTTCACCTTGTCGGGCATGTATTCGATGAGCGGGCCGGACGGATAATAGGTCACCACCACGCCGTGATCCTGCGCCAGCGTCTGCATGCGTGCAGCCGGCTCCTGGTAGACATCCGCCAGCTTGGGCAGTGCGCCGCTGTCGTCGGGCAGGAGCTTCACCCACAGCCCCATTTCCAGTCCGGCGGAAAGCGCGTCGGTTCCCGTCAGCACGAGATCGATATCGACGCGGCCGGCGTCCTGCTGCGCCTTCAGCTTGCCGGGCAGTTCCGGCGCCGGCGCCTTGGTGAAAGAGATGTTGGAAACGAATTCCGGCTTGGCCTGTTTGTAGTTCTCTATCGCCTTCTGCGTCAGCGCCAGGTTGCCGGCGACATCGACGATGTTGAGGGCGACGGGCGAAGCCGGCGCCTTGGACTGCGCGAAGGCGCCCATCGCAGGCAACACCGCGATACCGGCCATGCCGCCCAATGCCTGTCTGCGGGTGATCTTGTGCATCTTGTTCTCCTCCCTGTGCCGCCTCTCCCGTAGCGCGGCTTCACTAGTAATATATTAGTCTATCAGTTGGCAAGCGCAATCGCTTTCTGCGTCCTTATAGGTTCAGGCGGCGGCCATACGCGCCGCGCTGGCAGCCGCCCCGTTCGCCAGAAGGTCGTCCAGTGCCGCCTCGACAGCCGCTACGAAGTGGGGATTGGCCGGAAGGTCGAGGCCGAAGACCTGTTCCAGTTCCAGGAACGCCGCCGTCAACTCCGCCGCCGAGGCGCAGCCCTCGGTCCGTTCTCTCATGGTCTCGGCGAGCGGATCGCGCACGTCGATGCGCGCGCCTTTTTCGTCCGTGCCGGCGGCATAGCGGATCCATGCCGCCACGCCGAGCGCCAGTTTGGCGAAGGGCGCCCCCGCCGCGATCCGGTCGCGGATGGTGCCGAGCAGCCGCTGTGGCAGTTTCTGCGAGCCGTCCATGGCGATCTGCCACGTGCGATGGCGCAGGGCCGGATTGCGGAAGCGTGCCAGAAGGTCGGCCTTGTAGGCCTCGAGGTCGATACCGGGCAGCCGCGGCAGGGTCGGCGTCACTTCCTCGTCCATCATCGAGCGCACGAGCGTCGCAAAGCCGGGTGCCGCCATGGTGTCGGAAACCGTCTCATGACCGGCCAGATAGCCGAGATAGGCCAGCGTCGAATGGCTGCCGTTGAGCAGCCTGAGCTTCATCAACTCGTAGGGATCGACGTCGCTCACGAACGTCGCCCCGACCATCTCCCACGCCGGCCGGCCAGCCGGGAAGTCGTCCTCGATCACCCATTGGGAAAACGGTTCGGTCATGATCGGCCATGCGTCTTCCATGCCCAGCGCGCGGGAAACGGCGGCGCGGTCGGCGTCGGTGGTAGCCGGCACGATGCGGTCGACCATCGTCGAGGGGCAGACGATTTCGCCGGCGACGAAGCGGCCGAGATCGGCGTCGCGCAACGCGGCGAAGCGGCTGACGACACGTTTCAGCGTTCGGCCGTTGGCCGGCAGGTTGTCGCAGGAGAGCAGTGTGAACGGCCGAACGCCTGCGGCACGCCGGCGCGCGATCGCCTCGACGATGAAGCCGATTGCGCTGCGCGGCAGGTTCGGTGAAGCGAAATCGTGGCGGATGTCGGGATGAGCCTCGTCCAGTTCGCCGCTGGCCGGCGAATGGCAATAGCCCTTTTCAGTCACCGTCAGGGAGACGATCCTGACCTGCGGATCGGTCATGGCCGCCAGCAGCGCCTGCGGGTTTTCGGGCGCGACCAGCAGGCCGGCGCTGGAGCCGATCACGCTAAGGCGCTCGCCGCCACCGTCACGCGCCGCCACCGTGTAGAGCCCGTCCTGCGGCGCCAGTGCGTCGCGCGTGTCGGCGCTGCGCAGGGATGCGCCGACGATACCCCAGTCGAGATCGCCATCGGCAAGCACGGCGTCCGTGTAGACGGCCTGGTGCGCGCGGTGGAAGGCGCCGATACCGATATGCACGATGCCGGTCTGCATCCGGCTGCGGTCGTAGCCCGGCTGGGCTACGGTCGAAGGCAGATCGCGCAGGCGATCGTTGGAAAGCCGAACCGTCGCGCTCACAGCCGGTATGCCTTTTTTGCCAGATTGTAGGCGAGATCGTGGGCGACCTCGTACGCCTCGTCTTCCTCCAGCCGATGATCGGAAACCAGTTCAGCCAGATAGGCGCAGTCGATGCGGCGCGCCATGTCGTGACGTGCAGGGATGGAGCAGAAGGCGCGCGTGTCGTCGTTGAAGCCGACGGTGTTGTAGAAGCCCGCCGTCTCGGTGGTCAGTTCGCGGAAGCGCCGCATCCCGTCGGGACTGTCGAAGAACCACCATGCCGGCCCCAGCCGCAGCGCCGGATAATGGCCGGCGAGCGGCGCAAGCTCGCGGCCGTAGGTCGTCTCGTCCAGCGTGAACAGGATCAGCGTCAGCCGCGGGTCGTTGCCGAACAGGTCGAGCAGCGGCTTGAGATCGCGCACGTAATCCGTGCGGGTCGGGATGTCGGCTCCCTTGTCGAAGCCGAACGTCTCGAAGAGTTGCGGGTTGTGGTTGCGGAAGGAGCCGGGATGGATCTGCATCACCAGCCCGTCCTCGATGCTCATGCGCGCCATTTCGGTCAGCATCTGCGCCCGGAACAGTTCGGCATCGCGGGCATCGACTTCCGGCTTCATCACACGGTCGAACAATGCTGCGGCGTCGGCTTGCGAAAGGTTCGCCGTCAGAGCCGTGGGGTGGCCGTGGTCTGTCGAGGTCGCACCGCGCGCCTTGAAATAGGTGCGGCGGCGGCGATGCGCCTCCAGATAGCCGGCAAAGGTCGCTGGTGTTTCGGCAAGGCCAAGGAGTTCTTCGACGGCTGTGTGAAAACCGGTGCGCGATGCATCGACCACGGCATCGGGCCGATAGGCGGGCACCACCCGGCCCTTCCAGCCCGAGGCGAGGATCGCTTCATGCGCGGCCAGGGCGTCGGTGGCGGCGTCGGTGGTCGAGATCGCCTCGATATTGAAGCGCTCGTAAAGCGCGCGCGGCCGCATGCTCGGATCGGCGAGCTGTTCCGAAATCCTGTCGTAGAGCCTGTCGGCATTGTCCGCACCGAGGCGCTCGCCGATGCCGAACACCGTTTCCAGCGAGTGCTCGAACCACAGGCGCGACGGCGTGCCGCGAAACAGGTGGTAGTTGTCGGCGAAGAGCCGCCATATCTTGCGCCCGTCCGTCTCGACCGGTGTGCCGTCGGGCCGGGGCACGCCGAGCGCTTCCAGCGCGATGCCTTGCGAATAGAGCATGCGGAAGATGTAGTGGTCGGGCTTGACGAACAGCGTCGCGGGGTCCGGAAACGGCATGTCCTCGGCATACCACGTAGGATCGGTATGGCCGTGCGGCGAGACGATGGGCAGGTCGCGTACATGCCCGTAGAGCAGTCTGGCGATATCCCGCTTTGCGGGTTCGGCAGGAAAAAGCCTGTCGGGGTGGAGCGGCATGACGGGTATCCTCTGGTCCGGACCGGCGGCAAGCGGCTTGTCGGAAATGCCCGCTTCCGGGCATATTTTGTCCATGGCGCGTTTGCGAGTGTTGGCTAAGGGTAGGGAATAATATATTAGTATGTCAACCGGGATGAAGATGGGATTCGGGTCATGGAAACGATGAAGGCGGAACAGGCAGCGCAGGAAGCCGGCGCGGTTGCCGCCCGCACTGCGCCCCGCGCCAAGGCGCGTCCGGCTGGGATCGTACGCACCACGGCCGCCGACGCCATCTACCGCGAACTGCACGCGGCTATCGTTTCCATGCAACTCAGGCCGGGCAACCCGTTGAACGAGAAGGCGCTGACCGAGCGTTTCGGTGTCAGCCGCACGCCGGTGCGCGAGGCGCTCATCCGACTCGTCGAGGACGGACTGGTCGAAGTCTACCCTCAGTCGGGTACCTTCGTGGCGCCTATTCCCACCTCGCTCATTCCCGAGGCCGTGGTCATCCGCAAGGCGCTGGAAGGTGCCACCGTCGAGCGGGCGGCCACCATCGCGAGCGCCGACGACGTGGCGCGACTGGATGATATTCTGGCAAGGCAGCGCTTCCTTGCCGGACGGCAGGACACGAACGGCTTCCACGAGGCCGACGAGGCCTTTCATGAGGTGATTGCCGGCATCGCGGGATATCCCGGCATCTGGAACTATCTGCGGCCTGTGAAGGTGCAGATCGACCGGGCGCGGCGCATGACCCTGCCTGCGCTCGGCCGGATGGAGCACGTCATCGGCGAGCACCAGACGATCCGCGACGCCATCGCCGCCCATGATGTGGCGGCCGCCTGCGCCAGTATGAAGGTCCATCTCAGCGCCGTCATCCCCGACGTCGAACTGTTGCGTGAAACCTACCCGGACTGTTTTGTCTGAAGCGGCGTCCGGGCCGAGTAACGGCGACGATCGCACGAAGCGGGAAGGACGAAGGTGATCCTGAGGCGTCCGCGCTTCAGGTGCAATCGCTTGAGGACGCCGGTCGCCCGGATGGTTTTCAGATCCACGCCTTGGTGCTGCGTGGTGTCGCCAGGAGCAGGCTGGTCTCGCTGCCGGTGATGCCGGGGATCAGCCGGATGCGGCGCAGCACGGCGTCGAAATCGCTGAGGCTCGACGTGCCGAGCTCGACCACGAGGTCCCACCGGCCGTTGGTGGTGTGGATGGTCGAGACTTCCGAGAATCCGCCCAGCGCGCGCACCACCCGGTCGGCGGCGTGGCCCTCGATCTCGATCATCATGATGCCGCGTATGCGCTGGTCGACCGCATCGGCGCGCAGGATCACCGTATAGCCGACGATGTCGCCCGACTTTTCCAGCCGCTCCATGCGCGCCTTGACCGTGGCGCGGGAGACGCCGAGGTCGACCGCGAGGTCGGAGATGCTGCGCCGCGCGTCGTGGCGCAGCAGCGCAATCAGTTTCTGGTCAAGCGTATCCATCTTTTCATTATGATAAAGATGCCAATCATATTGCAAACTATATCTGACAAATTGGCAATTATCGCTGTTCGATCCGACGGACGATCGTGTTTGACTCGGTCTGACGCAGGAGATCGACACGATGCGATGCAGGATTGTTGGAGCGCCGGTTCAGGAGGGCAATTCCTATCCCGGCTGTGACATGGGGCCATCGAGCCTGCGTGTCGCCGGCATCGTCTCGGCGTTGCGGGATCTCGGCCATGAGGTCGAGGATATCGGCGGCATCCAGCCGGGCGCGATCCGACCCATGGCGCACGCGAATCCGGCGCTCAAGGCCTTGCCCGAAATCTCTGCCTGGACGGCGGCGATCGCCGAAGCCGCCTATGCGGCAAGCGAAGACGCCATGCCGATCTTCCTCGGCGGCGATCATTCCATTTCCGCCGGCACGCTTGCCGGCGTCGCCCGCCGCGCTGCCGATCTGAAACGCCCGCTGTTCGTCCTGTGGTTGGACGCGCATCCCGACTTCCACACGCTGGACACGACGACAAGCGGAAACCTGCACGGCGTGCCGCTCGCCTATGCCTGCGGCCAGCCCGGCTTCCGCAACTATTTCCCTGACCTTGCCGTCCCGGTCGATCCCGAGCGGGTCTGTACGCTCGGCCTGCGCAGTGTCGATCCGGCCGAGCGCACGGCGCTCAAGCAGGCAGGCGTTACGGTGCACGACATGCGCGCCATTGACGAACACGGCATCGGCGCATTGCTCCGGGCCTTTCTCGATCGCGTCGCCAAGGCCGACGGCATGCTGCATGTCAGCCTCGACGTCGATTTCCTCGATCCCTCGATCGCGCCGGCGGTCGGCACCACCGTTCCTGGCGGCGCTACATTGCGCGAGGCGCATCTGGCGATGGAGATGTTGAGCGACAGCGGGCTTGTAACCAGCCTCGACCTCGTCGAACTCAATCCGTTCCTCGATGAGCGCGGCCGCACCGCCACGCTGCTGGTGGACCTGACGGCGAGCCTCATGGGCCGTCGCATCATGGACCGCCCGACCCGCAGCCATTCCGGGAGACACTGACCATGACCCAGCCCTCACGCCTTGCCATCGTTCCGTTCGTCAGCGTCGATTCGATGATGAAACTCGTGCTGGCGGTCGGGGTGGAGCGGTTCCTGACCGAGCTTGTCGCCTATGTCGAGGAGGACTTCCTGCGCTGGGAAGCCTTCGACAAGACACCGCGCGTCGCCTCGCACAGCCATGACGGCGTGATCGAGCTGATGCCCACCTCCGACGGCACGCTGTACGGCTTCAAATACGTCAACGGCCATCCGAAGAACATGCGCGAGGGGCGCCAGACCGTCACCGCCTTCGGCGTACTGGCCGATGTCGGCTCCGGCTATCCGATGCTGCTCACCGAAATGACCATGCTGACGGCGCTGCGCACCGCGGCGACGTCTGCGGTGGCGGCGAAATATCTGGCGCCGAAGGGCGCGCGCACCATGGCCATCATCGGCAACGGCGCGCAGTCGGAATTCCAGGCCGTGGCCTTCAAGGCGATCGTCGGCATCGATACGGTCAGGCTCTACGACATCGACCGCTCGGCTTCGGAAAAATGCGCGCGCAACCTCGCCGGCCTCGGGCTGGAGACGGTGATCTGCGCTTCCGGACAGGAGGCGGTAGAAGGCGCCGACATCATCACCACGGTGACGGCGGACAAGCAGTACGCCACCATCCTTACCGACAACATGGTTGGCTCGGGCGTCCACATCAACGCCGTGGGCGGCGACTGTCCCGGCAAGACCGAGTTGCACAGGGACATCCTGTTGCGCTCCGACATCTTCGTGGAATATCCGCCGCAGACGCGCATAGAGGGCGAGATCCAGCAGCTCGCGCCGGACCACCCCGTCACCGAGCTTTGGCAGGTGATGACTGGCAAGGCCGAAGGCCGCACGGCGACCAAGCAGATCACCCTGTTCGACTCGGTCGGCTTCGCCACCGAGGATTTTTCCGCCTTGCGCTACGTGCGCGACAAGCTGGCGTCCACAGGCTTCTACGAGGAACTCGACCTGCTCGCCGATCCCGACGAGCCGCGCGATCTCTTCGGCATGCTGCTCAGGGCGGCCAAGTCGTAACGCATGCGGTGACGCCTCCCGCTGGCTGCGCTCTTGACAGCTAGGGCGGTAGCGGTAGCTTTTGTTCGTATTGTCTTGCAATGTTCGCCATGCGCACATTGCCGATCCGAAGAAGGGCGCGGAGAGGTCGTTTGCGGTTCAATTCCAAGGGCGATGCCGTCCGGATCGTTCCGCTCCTTCAGTTCCACCGCGTCGGGCTGCGCTGACCATGGCGTTCGTGCAGGCAAACGGGCTTGCCTTTCATGTCGCCGATAGCGGTGGGCCTGAGAAGCCCGCCATCGTCTTCAGCAATTCGCTGGGCAGCGACTTCCGCATCTGGCAGGAAGTCGCGGACCGCCTGGGTGGACGCTATCGCATCCTCCTCTACGACAAGCGCGGGCACGGCCTCTCCGACGCGCCGCCCGGCCCGTACACGATCGACGACCACACAGACGACCTGCTTGCCTTGCTCGATCATTTCGGCATCGCCAACGCCGCCGTCGTCGGTGTCTCGGTCGGCGGCATGATTGCCCAGCGCCTCGCCGCGCGGGCGCCGCAACGGGTCAAGGCGCTGGTCCTGTGCAGCACCGCGGTGAAGATCGGCACGGCTGAAAGCTGGGCCGCGCGCGTCGAGGCCATCCAGGCCGGCGGCATCGCCTCCATCGCCGACGCGATCCTGGTGAACTGGTTCACGCCGGGCTTCCGCGGCGAGCGTACGGCTGACTACGCCGGCTGGCGCAACATGCTGGCGCGCATGCCGGTCGAAGGTTACAATGCTACCTGCGCCGCGCTCCGCGATGCGGACCTGCACGTCGATGCCGGCGGCATCGCAGCACCCACGCTGTGCGTGGCGGGTGCTCACGACGGTTCGACGCCGCCGGACCTGGTGCGAGCCACCGCCGACCTCATCCCCGGTGCCCGCTTCACGGTGATCGGGGACGCTGCCCACATTCCCAGCGTGGAGGCACCGGGTGTGCTGGCGGAGCTGATCGACAACCATCTGCGCGAGGCCGGCCATGGCTGACGACGACACTCGTTACGAGGCCGGCATGGCCATCCGCCGCAAGGTGCTGGGAGATGCACATGTCGATCGCGCTGGCGCGCAGGCTGGCGATCTCGACCGCGATTTCCAGACCTTCATCGCCGAAGGCGTCTGGGGTTCGGTGTGGACCCGACCGCATTTTTCGCTGCGCGAGCGATCCATCGTCACGATCGCCCTTTTGGCCGCGCTCGGCCATGACGACGAACTCGCCCTGCATATCCGCGCCACCCGCAACACCGGCGCGACGGTCGACGATGTGCGCGAGACGCTGCTGCACGTCGCCGCCTATGCCGGCGTGCCGGCCGCCAACCATGCTTTCAAGATCGCCCGCACGGTCTATGCTGAGATCGCGGACGGAGCGGAACGGTAGGCGGGGAGGGCGCTTCTTTGGCGGACAAGGACACGAACGCGATCCGCGACATGGGATCGTTCTACCAGCGCGACAGGGCCTGGCATCCGCCGGCCTTCACGCCGCAATACAAGACCTCGGTGCTGCGCTCGCCGCAGCACGCGCTGCTGTCGATGGAAGGCACCGTGTCGGAAATGACCGGTCCGCGCTTCGGCCATGGCCAGCTCGGCCCGCTCGACAACGACCTGATCCATAATTTTTCCAGGGATGGCGAGCCGATCGGTCAGCGCATCATCGTCCATGGCCGGATTCTGGACGAGAACGGGCGCCCGGTGCCCGGCGCGTTACTGGAATTCTGGCAGGCCAATGCCGGCGGCCGCTACCGCCACAAACGCGAAGCCTATCTCGCCCCGCTCGATCCCAATTTCGGCGGCTGCGGCCGAACGATCACCGACGACGACGGCCGCTATTGGTTCCGCACCATCCGGCCGGGCGCCTATCCATGGCCGAACGGCGTCAACGACTGGCGTCCGGCCCATATCCATTTCTCCATCTTCGGCCACGCCTTCACCCAGCGCCTCATCACGCAGATGTATTTCGAGGGCGACCCGATGATCTGGCAGTGTCCGATCGTCTCCACCATTCCCGACCGCGCGGCGGCGGAGCAACTCATCGCGGCCCTCGACCGCAACAACACGCTGCCGATGGACGCGCTCGCCTACAAGTTCGACATTGTGCTGCGCGGCCGCCGCTCGACCCTGTTCGAGAACCGCATGGAGGGCAACTGATGGTGCAGAAGCTCGACATGCTGAAGGAAACACCCTCACAGACGGCGGGACCTTACGTCCATATCGGCCTGACGCCGAACTGGTGCGGTATCGACGGCGTCTACCCCGAAGATCTCGGCCGCGTCATGGTCGGGCCGCAGGCCGAGGGCGAGCGCATAACCGTCACTGGTCGGGTCCTGGACGGCAGCGGCACGCCGCTGAAGGACGCGCTGATCGAGATCTGGCAGGCCGATGCCGCCGGCCTGCACAACAGCCCGGTGGAACGGCGCGGTGCGGCCGACCCCCATTTTTCCGGCTGGGGCCGCCAGCCGACCGACGGCGTGACCGGCGAGTTCCGCTTCGAGACGATCAAGCCCGGCCGCGTGCCCTATAAGGACGGTCGCCTGCAAGCGCCGCATATCACCTTCTGGATCGTCGCGCGCGGCATCAATATCGGCCTGCATACGCGCATGTATTTCGCCGACGAGGAAGCGGCCAACGCAGAGTGCCCGGTGCTGGCGCGCGTCGAGCACAAGGTACGCGTGCCGACCTTGATCGCGCCGCGTAGCGAAGGCAAGGATGGCGTGGCCTATACGTTCGACATCCGTTTGCAGGGCGAGAAGGAAACCGTGTTTTTCGACGTTTGAGCGACGATCCGCTGTGGGAAAGCTGACCATGACCGAGCTTTCAGAAACTCCCGGAGCGACCCGGTGACCGGTGCCTCGTCCCGGCCGTTCCTTGCGGCGCTCGTCGGCGACGAGAAGGTCGAGGCGCTGTTTTCGAACGAGGTCGAGCTGGCGGCGTTGCTGGCTGTAGAAGCAGCGCTTGCCGACGCCGAGGCGAAGGCGGGCCTGATCGCGGTGGAGGCCGCCGCCCGCATCGGCGACGTATGCCGGACGTTCTCGCCGGATCGGCAGAGGCTGGCCGAGGGCCTTGCGCGCGACGGCGTCGTCGTGCCGGACCTCGTGCGTCAATTGCGCGAGGCGGTCGGTGAGCCGTATGCCGCTGCGGTGCACAAGGGCGCGACCAGCCAGGATATCGTCGATACAGCGCTGATGCTGCGACTCAAACGCGTCGCAGGCATCGTGGAGAAGCGGCTGGACGCTCTCGTGGCCGGCCTGCGCGACCTGGCCGCCCGCGACGGTGCCGTGCCGTTGATGGCGCATACGCGCATGCAGGTAGCCCTTGCCTTCACCGCCGCCGACAAGATCGAGACATGGCGCGCGCCGCTCGCGCGGCAGGCCGAAGAACTGCGGCGAGTTGGTCCGTCGATCTTCGCGATACAACTCGGTGGCCCGATCGGCACGCGCAGCGGATTCGATGGCAAGGGAGACGCTGTTGCGCGGGAAATGGCGAATGCGCTCGGCCTTGCCGACGCACCTTGCTGGCACTCCGAGCGCGACCGGATCGCCCGTTTCGCCGCGTGGCTGTCGCTGACCTCGGGCCTGCTCGGCAAGCTCGGGCAGGATGTCGCGCTGATGGTGCAGAGCGAGGTCGGCGAGGCCGAGATTTCCGGGGCAGGCGGCTCGTCTTCCATGCCGCATAAAGCCAATCCCGTATCGGCGGAGGTGCTGGTGGCGCTCGCCCGCTTCAATGCCGGCCTGCTCGGTACGCTCAACCAGGCGCTGGTGCACGAGAACGAACGTTCGGGGGCGGCGTGGACGCTGGAATGGCTGGTGCTGCCGCAGATGGCGATAGCGACGGCGGCCGGGCTGACGGCCGCGCGCGGACTGGTGAAGGCGCTGCGCATCCGGCCGTCGCGCGCCGTGGACCGATACGACTGAGCCGGCAGGCCGAGGGGGAGGGGAATAAAATACGCACGCAAGTCGTCATTGTCGGTGCCGGTCCCGCCGGCCTGCTGCTTGGTCGCCTGCTCGAAAACCACGGCGTCGAAACCGTCATCCTCGAGCGCCGCAGCGCTGACTACGTCCTCGGCCGCGTCCGCGCCGGCGTGCTGGAGCAGAAAACGGTCGAACTGCTGGAGCGAGCCGGCGTTTCGCACAGGCTGCATGAGGAAGGGCTGGTGCATGACGGCGTCGAACTGAGCTTCGACGGCGAGCGCCATCGCATCGATTTCCGCGCCCTCGTCGGCCGCACCGTCACGGTCTACGGCCAGACCGAGGTGACGCACGACCTGATGGACGCGCGCGCGGCGTCCGGTGCGGCAACCTTCTACGAGGCCGAAAACGTGTCGCTACACGGTTTCGACGGCGCTTCGCCAAAAGTTCGCTACGTCAAGGACGGCGTCGGCCACGAGATCGCCTGCGACTTCATCGCCGGCTGCGACGGCTTCCATGGCGTGTCGCGCGCCAGCGTGCCGGCCGGGGCGCTGCAAACCTTCGAGCGCGTCTATCCGTTCGGCTGGCTCGGCCTGATGGTGGAGAAGCCGCCCGTTTCCGACGAACTGATCTATGCCAACCACGAGCGCGGCTTCGCGCTCTGCTCCATGCGCTCGCGCCATCGCAGCCGCTACTATGTGCAGGTTTCGCTGGACGAGCGGGTGGAAGACTGGTCCGACGACCGCTTCTGGGACGAGTTGCGCCGCCGCCTCGACGCCGAAACGGCTGAGAGGATTTCCACCGGCCCGTCGATGGAAAAATCGATCGCCCCGCTGCGCTCCTTCGTTGCCGAACCGATGCGCTTCGGCCGGCTATTCCTCGCCGGCGACGCCGCCCATATCGTTCCGCCCACCGGCGCCAAGGGCCTCAATCTGGCCGCGGGTGACGTCGGCCTGCTGGCCGATGCGCTGGTCGAGTTCTATGCGGAGCGTTCGGCGGCCGGCATCGACGCCTATTCGGCGCACGCGCTGGCGCGGGTGTGGGCGGCCGAGCGCTTCTCCTGGTGGATGACCTCGCTGCTGCACCGGCTGCCGGACATGGACGGCTTTACCCGCCGCATCCAGCGAGCCGAGTTCGACCAGTTGCGGTCGTCCGAGGCGGCCGCTCGCGCTATGGCGGAGAGCTACACCGGTGCTTTTGGCGCAGAAAGCGTCATGCGCTGATTGGCTTGGCTGCCCATGCGTCGAGATGGGTATCACGCAGATCCCGGATCGAGGCCGCGCCCTCGCGGTCGAGCGCGCGGCTCAGGCCCGAAACGATCCGGCCCGGCAGCGCCGGCCCGCCATAGATCAGGCCGGTGTAGAACTGTACGAGATCGGCGCCGGCACGGATTTTCTCCAATGCCGTCTCGGCTGAATCGACGCCGCCGACACCGATGAGGATGCGATCCGGCCCGAGCAGCCTGCGCATGCGGGCCACCATGGCGGTGGAGCGCTCGAACAGCGGCCGGCCGGAGAGGCCGCCTGTTTCCGCCGCTTTAGCCGATTTCAGCGGCGGCCGCGCGATGGTGGTGTTGGAGACGATGACCCCTTCGATGGCCTTTTCGGTCACTTCGGCGGCGATGTCTTCGAGGTCGGCTTCGGTGAGATCGGGCGCGATCTTGAGGAAGACGGGCGGCTGTGCGGCGGCCTTGCCGCGCGCGGCCACGACGCGGGAAAGAAGCTCGGCAAGCTGTTCGCGCCCCTGCATGGTGCGCAGGCCCGGCGTGTTCGGCGAAGAGATGTTGACGGTGAGGTAGGAGGCCAGTGCTGCGAAGCGGGCGACGCCGGCCTCGTAGTCGGCGACGCGGTCGGCGCTGTCCTTGTTGGCGCCGATGTTGACGCCGACGATGCCGCCGCGCCGCTTGCGCGCGATCAGCCGCCGTTCGGCTGCCGCATGGCCCTCGTTGTTGAAGCCCAGTCGGTTGATGACGGCACCGTCCTCGGTCAGCCGGAAGATGCGCGGCTTCGGATTGCCCGGTTGCGGAAGCGGGGTGATCGTGCCGACCTCGGCGAAACCGAAGCCCAGCGAAAGCAGCGCGTCCGGCACCTCGGCGTTCTTGTCGTAACCGGCTGCCATGCCGAGCGGATTGGGAAAGGTCAGCCCGCAGGCCGAGACCGCGAGTCGGCTGTCGGGCACCGGTCGAACGGCGACCGGCAAGCCTGAGCGCAGCGCGGTGATCGACAGGCCGTGCGCGCGCTCCGGATCGAGGCAGAACAGCAGGCGCCGGCCGATCGCGTCGAAGGCGCTCATTCGTCCTCCAGCGACGGGAAGATGTGTGATCCGTCGGCGCCGAGCGGCAGCGACTTCACCCACGACACCGTGTCGAGGGCGAGGCGGCCGTAGAGATGCGGGAACAGCGCGCCGCCGCGCGACGGTTCGTAGCGCAGCGCCGGGCCGAGCCTGTGTCCGTCGATCGCGGCCAGCAGCAGCCCGGATTGCCCGGCGAAATGTCGTGCCGCCGTCTCTCGCACTTGGTCGGCGGTGGAGAAATGGATGAAGCCGTCAGCAAGGTCCACGGGCGCGCCGTCGAACCGGCCTTTCGCTTCGGCCTCGCGCCACAGCGCCTGAGGGACTATCTTGTAGATGATCGCGGACATTGCCGCCCTATAATGCGAATGTCCGGCGCGGAAAAGGGCAGGGCGGCGTTGTCCCCATTTCGGGCGCAAAGCCCTGTCATGAAACTCGCTGAAACGGGTATCGGACGAAGGAGGAAGAGATGCGTTTTGCCAGCCTTGCTGCCTGCCTTGCCCTGATGCCGCTTGTCGCGGTTCCCGCCCACGCCAACGATGCCGAGCGCTACAGACTGGAGAAATCCGCCAACGGCTACGTGCGCATGGACACCCAGACCGGCGCCATGTCGATCTGCGAGGAGAAGGAAGGCCAACTCGTCTGCCGCGTCGCCGCCGACGAGCGCAGTGCCTTCCAGGACGAGATCGACCGGCTCCAGGACAAGGTGAAGGGTCTCGACGAGCGTGTATCGAAACTGGAGAATTCTCTGTCGCAGAAGCTGGAATCGAGCCTGCCCAGCGAGGAGGATTTCAACAAGACGATGAGCTACATGGAACGCTTCCTGCGGTCCTTCATGGGGATCGTCAAGGATATGGAAAAGGAAGAGCCTGCTCCGCAGAAAACGTGAAAGGGAGCTTGTTGAAAGCGGCAATTCCAGTCTTTGCCGCTTGAAAACGCCGACCGTGGCCTCATAATCCGATCGCTGATCCCAGGACATAACAAGAATGGGGATTGGGAGGGACCATGCCTGGCGGCCACCGCTTCGTCATCGCCGACGACCATCCCCTGTTCCGAGGTGCCTTGCGCGAGGCGATCGCAGGCACGGGCGCCGTTGCCGCCATCCATGAGGCCGGCGACTTCGAAAGCGCCAAGGCGCTGCTTCTTTCCAATGGCGACATAGACCTCGTCCTGCTCGACCTTGACATGCCGGGAGCGAGCGGCCTGTCCGGCCTCATCTCGCTGCGCGGCATCCATGCGACGGTGCCGATTGTGGTGGTCTCGGCGCACGACGACCCGGCGACGATCCGGCGCGCGCTCGACCTCGGCGCCTCCGGCTTCATCTCCAAGTCCGCCAGTATGGAAGAGATCCGCTCTGCCATCGAGGCGGTGCTGTCCGGGGATATCGCTGCTCCCGTCGGCATCGACCTCGGCGTCGAGCGCGATCCCGAGGTTTCCGACCTCATCAAGCGCTTGCAGACACTCACCCCGCAGCAGACCCGCGTTCTCGGCATGCTGGCCGAGGGCCTGCTCAACAAGCAGATCGCCTATGAACTCGGCGTTTCCGAAGCGACGATCAAGGCGCATGTCTCGGCCATATTGCAGAAGCTCGACGTCGACAGCCGCACTCAGGCGGTGATCCGGCTGTCCAGGATCGGCGGCGACCCGCTGCAGGCGGCAGACTGATCCAAAGCCTATTCCGCCGCCGATGCGAGAGGGCGAACGCGCGCCATCATCGTACGCAGCACCGCCGGCTTGAGCGGCTTGTTGACCACCGGCACGTCCAGTTCCGCCGCGGCGGCACGCACCTCGCCCGTCCGGTCCGCGGTGATCAGCACGGCCGGAACCTGCTCGCCGTGCAGCGCGCGGATCGCCGCGATGGCGTGCAGCCCGGTCTCGCCGTCGAGATGGTAGTCGGCCAGCACGATATCCGGGCGCTTCAGGCCGGCGCCGATCCCGCGCGAGCCTGAAAGCGTCGTCACGTTGCATCCCCAGCCCTCCAGCAACAGCCGCATGCCTTCCAGGATGCGCGCATCGTTGTCGATGCAGGTGACCTTGAGCCCGGCGAGTGAACTGGCGGGGCGCGACCGGGATGCTGCCTTCGCTTCGTCGTCCGTGACCTGCGCCGTCACCGGCATCAGCACGGAAAAGCGGGTGCCCTTGCCCGGCAGCGAGAAGATGCGGATTTCCAGCCTCAGCACGCGCGCGATGCGGTCGACGATGGACAGGCCCAACCCCAGGCCGCTCGCTTCGCGCGCCCCCTCGTCCAGGCGGGTGAACTCGCGAAAGACCGTGCCGAGCTTGTCGCCGGCTATGCCGATGCCGGTGTCGATCACCTGCACTTCGGCAAGGGATCCGCGCCGCCGCACCCCGACAAGGATACGGCCGCTTCGCGTATACTTGATCGCGTTGGAGACGAGGTTCTGGATCAGCCGCCTGAGGAGGTTGCGGTCGGTGGCGACGCTGAGCGAAGACGGCACGATGACGAGTTCGAGCTTCTTGCCCGCCGCCATCGGGCGGAAATCCGTGCCGATCTGCTTCAACAGCCCGTCCAGCCGGAACGTCGTCTCCTCCGGCTTCAGCGCGCCCGCGTCGAGCCGGGAAATGTCGAGGACCGCGCCCAGGATCGTCTCCACCGATTCCAGCGAGGATTCGATGTTGGCCGCGGCCTGCCCGGCCGGTCCCTTGCCGGCTTTCTCGATCAGCGAGGCGCAATAGAGCCGGGCAGCGTTGAGCGGCTGCAGGATGTCGTGGCCGGCGGCGGCGAGGAAGCGCGTCTTGCCGAGATTGGCTTCCTCAGCCAGCATCTGCGCCTGCGCCAGTTCCTCGTTCACGTTGGTCAGTTCGGCGGTGCGGCGCGCCACCCGCTGCTCAAGCGATTCGTTGACGCGTTTCAATGCCTCCTCTGCCGCCACGCGCGGCGAGATATCGGCATAGGTGGCGACGATACCGCCGTCCGGCATCGGATTCGAGCGCAGCTCCAGGGTGCGGCCGCTGGTTGTGAGCGTCATCTGCCAGGGGCCGTCAAAGGCGGTAAAGCGGTTGAGGATGCCGACATGCTGGTCGGGGGCGATGTCGCCGCGCGCCGCCAGATGGCGCAAAACATGGTCGAGCGAGACGCCGACCTGTCCCATCTCGTCGGGCAGGTCGAACAGCGCGCGGTACTGCCGGTTCCAGCAGGTCAGCCGGAAATCCTTGTCGAAGACGGTGATGCCTTGTTCCATCTGGTCGAGCGCGATCTGCAGAAGGTCGCGATTGTGCTGGAGCGCTTCCGTCGCGTCGTCGAGCAGCCGCAGCGTGTCCTTGGTCTCGCGGTCGTTGCGCCTGATGAGCAGCGACAGCACCAGCCGCGCCGTCGACGAACCGACCGCGCTCGCCAGCAACTGTTCGGAAAAGCGCATCACGTCCATGCTCGCCGGCTCGTTGCCGTGCAGCGCGATGCCGCCGTCGCTGGCGAAGCTCTGGAAAGAGCGCTCGGTGCGCTCGACGCCGAGATAGCGCGAGATGGTATCCTTGAGATCGTTGACGGTGGTGGCGGTGCGGAAGCGCCTGAGCGAAGGCATCGGGCTCGCTTCGCGCGGCACGAAGATGGCGGCCTGTATGCGCTCCAGCGGCGCCGCGGCGCGCGACAGCGAACCCAGCACGTAGAAAAGGATGTTGATCGACAGGCTCCACAGCACGCCGTGGTTCAGCGGTTCGGCGAGCGTCCCGAACAATGCCTGGGGCTTCAGGGCGGCCCAGCCGAACAGGCCGTTCGCGACGACGGTGTTGTCGGGCGCGGCGAGCGAGGGGAACAGAAGCGTATAGCCCCACACCAGGAAGCCGGCCGTCATGCCGAGGGCCGCTCCACGCGCATTGGCGCCGCGCCAGATCAGCCCGCCGATCAATGCCGGCGCGAACTGGGCGATGGCGGCGAACGACATCAGGCCGATGGAGGAGAGCCGGACGCTGTCGGTGCTGGCGCGGTAGTAGAGGAAGGCGATGAACAGCATCGCGAAGATCGAGGCGCGCCTGACGTTGAGGATCAGCGTCGACCAGTCGCCGCTCTCCGAAGCCGCCGTCTTGATGACGCGGCGCACGAACAGCGGGATGACGAGGTCGTTGGAGATCATGATCGCCAGCGCCACGCTTTCGACGATGACCATGGCGGTGGCGGCGGACAAGCCGCCGACGAAGGCGACGATGGCAAGCGCGTCATGGCCGGAAAGCAGCGGCAGCGACAGGACGTAGAGATCGCTGCTGGTGCCGGCGCCGACTTGCGCCAGCCCGGTCAGCGCGATCGGCAGCACGAAGAGGTTGATGGCGACGAGATAGAGCGGGAAGACCCAGGTGGCGGTGCGCAATTCCGCCTCCGAACGGTTCTCCACGATGGCGACATAGAACTGGCGCGGCAGCATCAGCATGGCAAAGCCGGACAGCCCGCCGAGCACCAGCCACGTGGCGAGCGACGTGCCGGTGCCTATCGCGCGGCGCGCCTGCGGGTCCGCCGCCAGCGTTCCGATCATGTCGCCCGGCCCGCCGAAGACGGCGAACGTCACCATCAGGCCGATGGCGACGAATGCCGCCAGCTTCACCACCGATTCCACCGCGACCGCCAGAACCAGCCCGTCCTGGTGTTCGGTGGCGTCGGCGTGACGCGTCCCGAACAACACCGCGAACAGGGCGAGCAGCATGGCGACGATCAGCGATATGTCGCTGACGAACGGGTCGAAGGACGGCGGCGAGCCGGTATAGTGCTCGACCATAAGGCTCACCGAGCCGGAGATCGCCTTGAGCTGGAGGGCGATATAGGGAACCGCACCGATGGTGGCGATCAGCGTCGCGATGGCCGCCACGGCCGAGCTCTTGCCGTAGCGTGCGGCGAGGAAATCGGCGACCGAAGTGATCTTTTCGGCCTTGGCGAGCCTGACGATGCGCCTCAGCAGCGGGAAGCCGAACAGGAAGACCGCTGCCGGGCCGATATAGATACCGAGATATTCGAGCCCGCGCTCGGAGGCGAGGCCGACCGAGCCGAAGAAGGTCCACGACGTGCAGTAGATGGCGAGGCTGAGCGCATAGATGAAGGGGCGCGCCTTGCCCGGCCCATGCACGGCCGAGCGGCGGTCGCCGAGGCTCGCCACGCCGAACAACAGCGTGACGTAGAGCAGTGCGATGAAGACGATGAACCAGCCTTGCACGCCGCAAGAACCTCCCTTGTCCTGCAGGCAATCACAGCGGGGCGGGCGAGTCTATCGCGACCTTGGGCGTGGTCGCGCGCCGGCGCTGGGGCGTAAATATTAGCGTAGGATAATCAAAATCGGCATGACCTTTTGCCGATGGTGCGGCGTCCGCTTTTTGCTATTGTGCGGCGGCGTTGCTGCCGGATGCGTACGAATGGGGCGGCAGCAGACGAAAGCAAGGGGATACGGAGGACCGCATGCTCAAAGAGTTTCAGGAATTCATTTCCAAAGGCAATGTGATGGATCTCGCCGTCGGCGTGATCATCGGCGCAGCTTTCGGGAAGATCGTCGATTCGCTGGTCAACGACATCATCATGCCGATTGTCGGCGCCATCTTCGGCGGGCTCGACTTCAACGACTATTTCTTCGGATTAAGCTCGACCGTCACTGCCACCACGCTGGCGGAAGCCAGGAAGCAGGGTGCCGTCTTCGCCTATGGCAGCTTCATCACCGTGGTTCTCAACTTCCTCATCCTCGCCTGGATCATCTTCATCATGGTCAAGGCGGTGAACAACATGCGCCGCCGTCTCGAGCGCGAAAAGCCGGCGCCTGCAGCCGCACCGCCGCCGGCCGACGTTGCATTGCTCACCGAGATTCGCGATTTGCTGGCCAAGCGCGCCTGATCGGCGGCACCTCGCGATCCGAACAGAAAACCCCGGTCCGCTACGGCCGGGGTTTTTGTTGTCGCGTTGGTGAAGCGCCGCCTGATTGTGGGCAAAGCCGGCGTGTCAGCCGCCGGACGTCGGCACCAAAAGCGGAATGATGCGCTCGCTCTCGGCGACGGCAGGGCGGCCGGCGGCGGCGTAGGGAATGCCCAGTGCGTCCCAGGTCTCGACCAGAGCGGCCTGAAGCTCGGCGATCAGCGCGTCGGTGTGGAAGGGGCTTGGCGTGATGCGCAGCCGCTCCGTGCCGCGCGGCACCGTCGGATAGTTGATCGGCTGGATATAGATGCCATGCACGCCGAGCAGGCGGTCGCTGGCCATCTTGCACAATTCCGGGTCGCCGACGAGCACCGGCACGATATGTGTCGGCGTGTCCATCACCGGCAGGCCGGCGCCGGCAAGCACGTCCTTGGTGCGCCGGGCCTGGCGCTGCTGCGCTTCGCGTTCGACCTGCGAGGCCTTGAGATGGCGGATGGCGGCGGTGGCGGCTGCGGCGACAGCCGGCGGCAGCGCCGTGGTGAAGATGAAGCCCGGCGCATAGGAGCGCACGGCGTCGATGACGCTCTGCGTGCCGGTGATGTAGCCGCCCAGCGTGCCGAACGCTTTGGCAAGCGTGCCTTCGATGACGTCGATGCGGTGCGCCAGCCCCTCGCGCTCGGTGATGCCGCCGCCGTGCGGGCCGTACATGCCGACCGCATGCACCTCGTCGATGTAGGTCATGGCGTTGTATTTGTCGGCAAGGTCGGCGATCTGCGCGATCGGCGCGATGTCGCCGTCCATCGAATAGACGCTCTCGAAGACGATCAGCTTGGCGCGCTCGCGGCCCGCAGTCTGCAGGATGCTTTCCAGATGCGTCACGTCGTTGTGGCGGAAAATTTTCTTCTCGGCCCCGGAACGGCGCACGCCTTCGATCATCGAGGCGTGATTCAGTTCGTCCGAGATGATGAGACAGTTGGGCAGGAGCCGGGCGATGGTGGAGATCGCCGCCTCGTTGGAGATGAAGCCGGAGGTAAAGACCAGCCCCGCCTCCTTGCCGTGCAGGTCGGCCAGTTCGGTTTCCAGTTGCACCAGCGGATTGCTGGTACCGGAAATGTTGCGGGTGCCGCCGGCGCCGGTGCCCATGCCGCCGGCCGCCTGCTGCATGGCCGCCACGACATCGGGATGCTGGCCCATACCGAGATAATCGTTGGAGCACCAAACGGTGATTTCCTGCGTCCGGCCGTTGGCCCGCCACAGTGCGCGGGGAAACTGGCCGACGATGCGCTCCAGGTCGGCGAAGACCCGGTAGCGCCGCTCCGCGTGGAGCTGGTCGATAGCATCCTCGAAGAACCGCTGATAGTTCATGTCGTCTTCCCAAGTTTGCGCGGGATCATAAGCATGGGGCCGGCCGTCGTCCATTCCGCGCTTTCGGTCAAAATGCCACGCCTGCCACAGGTGATAACGACGCCGGCGGGGCGCTTATTGCAGGCTTTCCGGCAACTGGGTTTCACGACGATGCTTCCGGATGCAGCGCAATGTTACCACCGCTTCTTAAGGCTTTTGCGCTAGGAGGACAGCGGCGAACGGCTTGATACAGTTTTCACGCGAGCAAAGAGGTCCAGATGGCGGTTCTTGTGACGGGCGGCGCCGGCTATATCGGCAGCCACATGGTCTGGGAGTTGCTGGATGCCGGCGAGGAGGTCGTCGTCATCGACCGCCTGTCCACCGGTTTCGACTGGGCGGTGGCGCCGGAAGCCAGGCTGGTCGTTGGCGACGTCGCCGACAGGGACCTTGTCTCCACGGTGATGCGCGAGAACGGCGTCGATGCCGTGATCCACTTCGCCGGCTCGATCATCGTGCCGGAATCGATGGCCGATCCGCTCGCCTATTACGAGAACAACACCTGCAAGACCCGCACCCTGATCGAGACGGCGGTGCGGCAGGGCGTGAAGAACTTCATCTTCTCCTCCACTGCTGCCGTCTATGGCGGCGCCGGGATGGAGCCGGTGCGCGAGGACGCGCGGCTGGCGCCGGAATCGCCATACGGCCTGTCCAAACTGATGAGCGAGTGGATGCTGCGCGACGCCGCCGCCGCGCACGATCTGCGCTACACGGCGCTGCGCTATTTCAACGTCGCCGGCGCCGATCCGAAAGGCCGCACCGGCCAGTCGACGCCGGGCGCCACCCATCTCATCAAGGTCGCTTCGGAGACGGCGCTCGGCAAGCGGCCGTTCATGCAGGTGTACGGCACCGACTATGCGACGCCGGACGGCACCTGCATCCGCGACTATATCCATGTCAGCGATCTCGCCGCTGCTCACAGGCTTGCCCTGCAGCGCCTGCGCGCCGGCGGGGAGAGCCTGATCGCCAATTGCGGTTACAGCCACGGCTATTCGGTGCTGGAGGTGATCGAGGCCGTGCGCCGCGTCTTCGGCCGCGATTTCGACGTCCGCATGGGCGAGCGGCGGCCGGGCGACGCGACCGCCGTGGTCGCCAATTCCGATCTTGCCCGCCGCGAATTCGGCTGGAAGCCGCAACGCGACGATCTCGACCTGATCGTCAAGGACGCGCTGAACTGGGAGCGCGCGCTGACGACCAGGAACTCCGCCCGAGCCTGATTTTCTGAAGCACTTTGCAGCCGGACGGAATCGTCTGGCGTCGCACAAATGCGGCTAAAATCCAGCGGCTGGACCAGCCGCCGAGGCTCGAAACGGCGATTAAGACACGCTATGGGATTGTCGGCGTGCCGGTGGGCCGCGCATGATCTTGCGTGAGGATTGCATGAGAATTCTGGTTCTGGGCGCCGGTGTCGTCGGCACGGCGGCGGCCGCGTATCTCGCCAGGGACGGTCACGAGGTGACGGTCGTCGAGCGGCACGATCAGGTGGCGCGCGGCACCTCCTATTGCAATGCCGGCCTCGTCTCGCCAGGCGACGCGACGGCCTGGGCTTCGCCGGAAGCGCTGAAGACGTTCTTCCGCGGCATCTTCAACCACAATCTAGGTATCCGCGTCAGGCTGCGAGCTGATCCCTATTTCTACCTCTGGAGCCTGCGCTTCCTGCGCCAATGCACGACACCGCGCCTGCGTGCCAACAGTCTCGCCAAGCTCAGATTGGCGCTCTATGCGCGCGACTGCATCAACGAACTGTCGGCCGAGGCCGGCATCGGCTACGACGAGCGCAAGCGCGGCATCTTCTATTTCTTCCGCTCCCAACGGAGCTTCGACACGGGCTCGGCCAACTATCGCTTCCTCGGCGAACATGGCCTGCCCATCGAGATCGTCGGCCGCGACCGCATCGCAGAGATCGAGCCGGGGCTGGCGGCGGTGAAGGACAAGATCGCCGGCGGCATCTATTCGCCGGTCGACCAGACGGGCGATTCGCGCCAGTTCACCGAGCGCCTCGCGGCCTACGCGGCGGACAAACTCGGCGTCGTCTTCCGCTTCGGCACCACGGTCGAGGCATTGGACACCGAGGGAGACCGGGTACGTGCCGTGCGCACCTCGTCCGGGCCGCTGGAGGCGGACGCCGTTGTGCTTTGCATGGGGCCGGAGAGCGGCCTGCTCGGCCGTCGCCATGGTCTCGACCTGCCGGTCTATCCGGTGAAGGGGTATGCCATGACCGTTCCGCTCGAAGACCCGTCTAAGGGGCCGACCATGGGTGGTGCCGATGAGGACAGCCTGATCGGCTATTCGCGCCTGGGCGACCGGCTGAGGGTTTCGTCCACCGCCGAGTTCACCGGCTTCGACCGCAACTGGAAGCCGCGCGATTTCGCCTCGATCTTTCGGGCCGCGCATGACCTGTTCCCCGGCTCCTTCGACGAGAAGAAGGCCGAGCTTTGGGCCGGTTTGAGGCCGATGATGCCGAGTTCGGTTCCCGTCATCGGCCGTGCGCGCTATCGTAACCTCTACCTGAACACCGGCCACGGCCATCTCGGCTGGACCACGTCCTGCGGTTCGGGAAAGGTGCTGGCGGACCTCGTCGCTGGCCGCGAGCCGGAGATCGACACGCAGGCGCTGCAATACGGGCACGAATAGGATCAGGCGGTCGCCGGCTTGAAGGTGAGCGCCACGCCGTTGATGCAGTGGCGAAGCCCGGTCGGCGGCGGACCGTCGTTGAAGACGTGGCCGAGGTGGCCGCCACAGCGCCGGCAATGCACTTCCGTGCGCACCATGCCGAGCGTCGTGTCCTTGCGCTCGCCTACAGCCTTGGGGATCTCCTGCCAGAAGCTCGGCCAGCCGGTGCCGGATTCGAATTTCTTGTCGGAGGAATAGACCGGCAGGTCGCAGCCGGCACAGGCGAACACGCCCTTGCGATGCTCTTCGAGCAGCGGGCTGGAGCCGGGATATTCGGTGCCTTCGTGCCTGAGCACGTCATACTGCGCCGGCGTCAATTGCGCCTTCCATTCGGCGTCGGTCTTGGTCACTTCGAACGTTTCGGCCGTGGCGGCGCGGGCGGGCTCGGGACGCCCCATGCGCAGCAGCGAAACGCCACCGGCCACGAAGGCGATGCCGGCGGCACCGTTCAGAAGAAAGTTGCGGCGGTTCATCGGTTCGATCCTTCCTGTCGTTTCTTGCCAGTTTCCCGGTTCGCGGGGAAATCAATTGCGGGTGAGGGCGACCGGCTGTTCTTCACATTCGCGGCAGGACGGGCGTTTGTTACGTCTCCTTGCGGAAAGTGCCGAATGAAAGCGCTGTATCGCGCCCCAAGGCGTCGCGTGTTCATGGCGGCGGCTGTCGACGAGGCGGAAACCTACCCCCAGTGTCATAGCGAGGCTTTCGGCATCGTGGCGGCAGACCCGCAGGCCGCTGCATCGCTCCGGTCCGTCCGGCGCGAAGGTGCCGATGATGGCGTGCCCGCCTTTGCGCAGCGCCGAATGTAGACGTTCCACATAGGCTTTCCGGTCTTCGGCATCGGCCAGGAAATGAAAGGCGGCGCGGTCGTGCCAGATGTCGTAGGTGCGGGCAGGCTGCCATTTCCTGACGTCGGTCACGATCCAGTCGATGCGGTCGGCCTCGGGGCCCGTGCGTTTCCTTGCCGAGGCCAGCGCCACCTCCGATATGTCGAGGACTGTGAGGTCGCCGTAGCCGAGCGCCAGCAGCCGGTCGACCAGAACCGAAGCGCCGCCGCCGATGTCGATGACCGCGCTGTCGGACGTCGCGCCGGCTTCTTTCAACAGGTCCAGCGAGGGCGCCGGCTCTTCCTGATACCAGCTTACGCCGGTGACCGGCTTCGTCGCATAGACCTCCTGCCAGTGGGTTCTCGCGTCGAAATCGCCTGTGGTCATGTTTGAAGCTCCGTCGCTGGCAGATGACGCCGCAGGCAATGCAAAGACAAGACCCGATGGCGCCGGGATCGGTTGCCCTCGCCGGGATTTGCCGGTATGACCGCGCCATCCTCCCCCAGCCAATCGGGACGTTTGCCATGACGGACATTGCCGCCACCGCCGAGGCGCAGGCCGCGCTGCTTTCGGCCGCCCTGCCTTACATGCAGCGCTACGAGAACAAGACCGTGGTGGTCAAATACGGCGGCCACGCCATGGGCAACGCCGACCTCGGCAAGGCCTTCGCCCGCGACATCGCGCTGCTCAAGCAGTCCGGCGTCAACCCGATCGTCGTCCACGGCGGCGGGCCGCAGATCGGCGCCATGCTGGACAAGATGGGCATCGAATCGAAGTTCGAGGGCGGTCTGCGCGTCACCGACGCCAAGACCGTCGAGATCGTCGAGATGGTTCTGGCCGGCTCCATCAACAAGGAGATCGTCGCCCTCATCAATGCCGAGGGCGAATGGGCAATCGGCCTGTGCGGCAAGGACGGCAACATGGTGTTCGCCGAGAAGGCCCAGAAGCGCGTCCGGGACCCCGACAGCAACATCGAGCGCGTGCTCGACCTCGGCTTTGTCGGCGAACCGGTGGAGGTGGACCGCACCTTGCTCGACCTGCTCGCCCGCTCGGAGATGATCCCCGTGCTGGCGCCGGTGGCGCCCGGCCGCGACGGCCACACCTACAACATCAACGCCGACACCTTCGCCGGGGCCATCGCCGGCGCGCTCGGCGCGAAGCGCTTGCTGTTTTTGACGGACGTGCCGGGCGTGCTCGACAAGGACAAGAAGCTGATCGACGAGCTGACGGTGGCTCAGGCGCGCGCGCTGATCGCCGACGGCACGATCTCTGGCGGCATGATCCCCAAGGTCGAAACCTGCATCGAGGCCATCGACCGTGGCGTCGAGGGCGTCGTCATCCTGAACGGCAAGACGCCGCACGCCGTGCTGCTGGAACTTTTCACCGAGCATGGCGCCGGCACGCTGATCGTGCCGTGAGGCACGATCAGCGTGCCTGTCGTTTTCCGGCGTAACGGTTATCGCTTTCATTTCTATTCCAACGAAGGCGATCCGCGTGAGCCACAGCACGTCCATGTGCTGAAGGATGGCATTGACGCGAAGTTTTGGCTGTGGCCGGACGTTGTGGTAGCCTATAATGACGGGTATAGCGCACGGGTCCTGCGTGAACTGACCGGCATCATAGAACAACACCGCGACGAGATCGCGGTAGCTTGGGATGAGCATTTTGGTTAAGGCGAAAGCCGTCGGCTTCGACGAGGACAGCATGTGGGTCGACCTGTCGGACGGCCGCCGCCTTGGTGTGCCGCTCGCGTGGTTCCCGCGACTGCTCCATGCCAGTCCCGAACAGCGCGCGGATGTCGAAATCAGCACGCGCGGCCTGCATTGGGAGGAACTCGACGAGGATATCTCGGTTGAAGGCCTTCTGGCTGGGCGCGGCGACCAAACCCGCCCGAAGGCGAAAGCCGCCGCCGAATAATCAGCCCCGCAAATGGCCCAGCGGCACATGGCCGGGGCCCTTGATGTTTTGTAGAACCAGTTGCGTGTGCACGTCGCGCACACCCTTCAAGCGCATCAACCGGTGCATGACGAAGGTATTCAATTCGTCCACCGAAGGCACCATGACGTGCAGCAGGAAATCGTGGTCGCCGGTCATCGTCCAGCAGGCCGAGACCTCGTCCATGCGCTGCACCGCGTTGATGAAGATTTCCGGCGACTCGTCGCTGTGGCTGGTGAGCCGGACCTGGACGAACACCTCCACCGCAAGCCCCAGCGCGCGGCGGCTGAGTTGGACTGAAAAACCCTTGATGACGCCGCTTCGCTGCAAGGCCTCGAAACGCCGCGCGCACGGTGTCGTGGAGAGGCCGATTTCCTGTGCCAGTTCCGATATCGGCTTGCGGCCGTCACGCTGAAGGGTATCGAGCATCTTGATCTCGAAAGCATCGAATTGAGGCAATTCAACCTCCAGAAAAGCTGTTTCTAGTGGATTCTAACTCGATAACCTCCTTCGCGCCAGAACTGAGGCAGGTTTGCCTCGCCTCGCCGCGCTATCCTCCTTGCACCGATCAGAACGACCCGCGAGGAGGAAGCCATGTCGATCAGCGTCGCCGACTATGCCCGTGAATGCGCCGCGCAGGGGTTGCGCGGCAACTACGCCGTCTGCCGTTCCGATTTCACGGTGGCGCAAGGATACGACTACAGCGCCGAAGAGCAGGACGTGTGGCGCACGCTGTGCGATCGCCAGACCAGGCTGACGCGCTGGCTGGCGCATAAGTCCTACCTGGACGGCATCGATGCGCTCGGCCTGCTCGACCGCATTCCCGATTTCGGCGAGGTGAGCGGCAAGTTGCGGAAACTGACGGGTTGGGAGATCGTCGCCGTGCCCGGCCTGATCCCGGCCGCACCCTTCTTCGATCATCTCGCCAACCGTCGTTTTCCCGTCACCAACTGGCTGCGGACGAAGGAAGAGCTCGACTACATCGTCGAGCCGGACATGTTCCACGATTTCTTCGGCCACGTGCCGATCCTGACCCAGCCGGTCTTTGCCGATTTCATGCAGATGTATGGCGACAAGGCCGGCGATGCGATCGCGCTGGGAGGCGACGAGATGATTACCCGGCTCTACTGGTACACGGCCGAATACGGGCTGATGCAGGAACCGGGCCAGCCGCTGAAGGCTTTCGGCGCTGGGCTGATGTCTTCCTTTACCGAGCTTCAGTTCGCCGTCGAAGGCGCGGATGCCCATCATGTGCCCTTCGACCTGGAGACGGTGATGCGCACCGGCTACGAGATCGACAAATTCCAGCGCGCCTATTTCGTGCTGCCGTCCTTCGATGCCCTGAAGGATGCCTTCGGCAAGGCCGACCTTACGGCCATCGTCGGACGCTGGAAGGAAAAGCCGGCGCTCGACCCCGCTATCGTGTGAAGTTTCGGCCGGCCGCCGCTATGCCCTGAGGGCACGTCCCTTGGGATGCAGCCGCGCAAGCTGTTCGCGCTGGAGATCGGCAGCCGAGGTCAGGAATTCCAGGACCGTGCCGAGTTCGACGTCGCTGAAGGCCTGCAGGCGCCGCCGGCCCTCGCGGGCGAGATCGCCATAGTAGCGCTCGCACAGCCGTTGCGTGTCTTCCGTCGCCTCGACGATCACCTTGCGCCGGTCGTCGGGATCGCGCTTGCGTCTCACCAGGCCGCGCGCCTCGAGCCGGTCTGTCAGCGCGGTGACGGCTGCTGGTGTAAGGCCCGACACCGTTGCCAGCGTGCCGGCCGTCTGCGGCCCGTTGTAGAGCATGCTGACGCAACGCCGTTCGCCCAGGCTGAGGCCGCTCATCTCGCCAACGGCATCGTCATAGGCCTGCGTCTCGTCTTGCCAGCGCATGATGGCATGTTCGATGGCGTCCAGCAGACCGTCGCGCACTTCGCCGGATAGTCTTACTTCCATGGCGGAAATATCAATTTTTCAAATGTTTCGACAATCTGACTATAAGCCCTGGAGGGGCAAGACGCAACGTTGCCTCGATAGCCGGCGGGAGGGTTCAAGCCGCCTTCGGCACGGCCTCGACGATCACCAGATTCCGGCCGCTGTGCTTTGCCTCGTAGAGTCGGCGGTCGGCGCTGCGCATCAGGTCCGGTATCTTCGCTCCCTGGGGACAAAGCGCGCCGCCGATGCTGACGGTGAGCGGGATGGCCTGCTCGCCGTCCGGTTGGAAGCGGATGGCTTCGACTTCGCGGCGGATGCGCTCCGCGATCTGGCTGGCTTCCCGTTCGTCCGTGCCGGGCAGGAAAGCGCAGAATTCCTCGCCGCCGATGCGGCCGAGTACGTCGCCGGCGCGCACGCCGCGCTTGATCGCCGCGGCAATCAGCAGCAACGCCTCGTCACCGGTGAGGTGGCCGAAATTGTCGTTGATCGACTTGAAATGATCGGCGTCGATGATCAGCAGCGCGCCACGGTCCGCTTTGCGGCGCGATCGTTCAAGCATGGCAAAGAAGCTTTCCCGGTTGAGCATGCCTGTCATGTCGTCGCGCCGGGCCTTTTCGGCCAGCCGTCGATGCGCCGCCGCGAGCTGGGCGTGCGCGCGGGCGAGGTCGCGATGGGCCGCCTTGAGGCGCGCGCTCTGGCTGAACATGAGCGCACTCACCGGCCAGGCCGTGATGAGAGGGCAGGCGATGCACAGCCACAGGGCCACGCCGTCGAGCCGGCCGCCGAGGGACGACAGGACGAATCCGCAGATCGACACCGAGATGGCGATGGCGGCGATGGTTACGGCAGTGGCGCGCAGGGCAATCCGAATCATCCGCAGGTCCTCCTTGCCGCCCGCTTCGCATTGGGGGTCTGAAGACCGGCTTTCGGCGATGGATAAAATTTGAACGACCGCGCCAATTTTGCCTAAGTCCGCTCGCAAAGGTTGTGGATAATGCCCGCTGTCCAGAAGGCAGTTTCGTGCCATAAGCAGTCCATGACCGAGTTTCCCGATCCCGCCCGCTTCTCCCACGTCACCGACTGGGTGTTCGATCTCGACAACACCCTCTATCCGCATCACTCGAACCTGTTTTCGCAGATCGACGTGAAGATGACGGCCTATGTCTCGGAACTGCTCTCACTGTCGCGCGAGGACGCGCGCAGGCTGCAGAAGGAGCTCTATCTTGAGTACGGCACGACGCTGAGCGGGCTGATGGCGCGCCACGGCATCGATCCCGACGATTTCCTGCAAAAGGTGCACGACATCGACTATTCCTGGCTGGTGCCCGATCCTACCCTCGGCGCCGCCATCCGCCAGCTGCCGGGGCGCAAGTTCATCTTTACCAACGGCGACCGCGGCCACGCCGAGCGCGCCGCAAGGCAGCTCGGAATCCTCGATCATTTCGACGCCATCTTCGACATCGTCGCCGCCGGCCTGACGCCGAAGCCGGCGCGCCAGACTTACGAGAAGTTCGCGGCCCTCCATGCGGTCACCGGTTACAACACGGTGATGTTCGAGGATCTCGCCCGCAATCTCGCCGTGCCCAAGGCGCTGGGCATGACGACGGTCCTGATCGTGCCGCGCAATTTCGAGCCGACCTTTTCCGAAATATGGGAACGCGATCCGGACAACGACGACGTCGTCGATTTCGTCACCGACGATCTGTCCGGCTTCCTCACTGCCATCGTGGGCGCGCCCGTTTGAGGCGTTTTACTTCGGTCGAGGCGGCCATCGATGCGGCTGCCCATCGGGTGCTCGACCGGCTGCCGGCGAATGGCATCTCGGCAGCTGCCATCGAATTCCTCGTCTTCGGCCTGAAACAGGGCTGGGCCTGCCTGTTTGGCGGCGCGATGCTCGGCCTCATCCTCGTCACGCGCTTCCTGTGGCCGGATCACGCGGCGCTGGCCCGCTACGACTTTCTCTTCCTGGCGGCACTGGCAATCCAGCTTGCCATGCTGCTCTTCCGCCTCGAGACCACGGCGGAAGCCAAGGTCATCCTGGTCTTCCACATCGTCGGAACCGTCATGGAGGTGTTCAAGACGTCGGCGGGATCGTGGATCTATCCGGAGGAGAGTTTCTTCCGCGTCGGCGGCGTGCCGCTGTTTTCCGGCTTCATGTATGCCGCCGTTGGCTCCTATCTCGCCCGTATCGGCCGCATCTTCGACATGCGTTATTCGAACTACCCACCGCTATGGACGACGGTCGTACTGTGCGCGGCGATCTATGGAAACTTCTTCGCTCACCATTTCATCGTCGACCTGCGCTATGGCCTGTTCGCGGCAACGGTGCTGCTCTACTGGCGCACGGTCGTTCATTACCGCGTCTTCCGCTTCCGGCATCGGATGCCGCTGCTGGTCGGCTTCCTCCTGGTAGCGCTGTTCATCTGGTTTGCCGAGAACGTCGGTACATGGTCGCGCGCCTGGCTCTATCCGGACCAGGCGGACGGCTGGACGCCGGTTTCGATAGCCAAGCTCGGCTCCTGGTTCCTGCTGATGATCATTTCCTTCGTGCTGGTCAGCCTCGTGCACCGGCCGCGACCGCTCGAAGCGGAAGAGCAGGACGGTTCTACAGTTTGTAGAAGCGCTTGATGATCTCCCACGCTTCGTCAGCCGTCTCGGCGTAGTCGATAATGTCCTGGTCGCCGGGGGTGATGGTGCCTTGCTCGGCGAGGAAGTCGAGGTCGAGCGCCTTTTCCCAGAAGGAACGGCCGAACAAAATGACCGGCACGCGTTCCATACGTCCGGTCTGGATCAGCGTCAGCGTCTCGAAGAACTCGTCCATCGTGCCGAAGCCGCCGGGGAAGACGGCGACGGCCTTGGCGCGCATGACGAAGTGCATCTTGCGGATGGCGAAGTAGTGGAAGTTGAAGCACAGTTCCGGCGTCACATAGGCGTTCGGCGCCTGCTCATGCGGCAGCACGATGTTGAGGCCTATGGAAGGCGCGCCGACGTCGTCGGCGCCGCGGTTGCCGGCCTCCATCACGCCCGGTCCGCCGCCGGTCACCACGACGAACTCGCGATAGTAGGACGTGGCGGAATGCTGCGAGCACAGCCGCGCGAACTTGCGCGCCTCGTCGTAATATTTGCTGTTGGCCTCGAGGTTCTTCTTCTGCGTCTCGTTCTTGGCCGCCCAGGCGGCACCGCCCGGTTCGGGCAGGCGCGCGCCGCCGAACAGGATGACGGTCGAGCGGATGCCGCGCTCGGCGAGAATCATCTCGGGCTTCAGCAGTTCGAGCTGGAGGCGCACCGGACGCAGCTCGCGCCGCGTCATGAAGTCTTCGTCGTTCCAGGCCAGACGGTAGGTGGCGGCGCGCGTCTGCGGCGTGTCCGGCACGCTCTTGACTCGCTCCAGATCCTCGCCGGAGTGCGGCAGAGGCGTCCAGCCCGTCGGTTCCATCGGATCCATGTCGCTTATCCCCAAATCTGCTCTGCCGACGCCGTCCCGTGACGCCGTCGCGATTGACCCCCATACTGCCTTCAAATAGGGTCCGCCCGCCTTTCAGACAGGTTAAGAGCCGCCCCTTAACAGCTTGGTAACGGAGAGATCATGTCGAAGCCAGACCTGGCCAGCCTCGAAACGACCATCGACAAGGCTTTCGAGGAGCGCGAAGGCGTCTCGACCGCCACGCGCGGCGAGGTGCGCGATGCCATTGAAACGGCGCTCGACCTGCTCGACAAAGGCGTCGCGCGCGTTGCCGAACGGCAGGCCGACGGCAAGTGGCACGTCAACCAGTGGCTGAAGAAGGCCGTGCTTCTGTCCTTCCGGCTGAATCCGATGGAGGTCATCGCCGGCGGCCCCGGCAACGCCGTTTGGTGGGACAAGGTGGCCTCGAAGTTCGAGGGCTGGGGAGCGATGGACTTCGAGAAGGCCGGCTTTCGGGCCGTCCCCTCGGCGGTGGTGCGCCGCGCGGCCTATGTGGCGCCGGGCGTGGTGCTGATGCCGTCCTTCGTCAATGTCGGCGCCTATGTCGATTCGGGAACGATGGTGGACACCTGGGCCTCGGTCGGTTCGTGCGCCCAGATCGGCAAGAACGTGCACCTCTCGGGCGGCGTCGGCATCGGCGGCGTGCTGGAGCCGATGCAGGCAGGTCCCACCATCATCGAGGACAACTGCTTCATCGGCGCGCGTTCGGAGGTGGTGGAAGGCTGCATCGTGCGCGAGGGCTCGGTGCTCGGCATGGGCGTCTTCATTGGCCAGTCGACAAAGATCGTCGACCGCGCCACCGGCGAGGTCTTCTACGGCGAGGTGCCGGCCAATTCCGTGGTCGTGGCGGGTTCGCTGCCCGGCAAGCCCTTGCCGAATGGCGAGCCGGGGCCGAGCCTCTACTGCGCCGTCATCGTCAAGCGGGTCGACGCGAAAACCCGCTCCAAGACTTCGATCAACGAACTTCTGCGGGATTGACCCTCGAAGTCGGCGCAAGCAAGCTGCCGCCGCTTCGAATTGTGAGAGGGAACAATGCAGCTAAGCGATTTTTTCAGTTTCGAGAAACTCATAACGCCGAGCGTCATCAAGATCGTCTACTGGCTGGGCATCGCCGTCCTGCTTGTGTTCGGCGTCGCCAGCTTCTTCATGGGCCTGCTCTCCGGGTCGCTCGGCGCCGGCCTCTTGTCGCTCGTCGGATCGGTGCTGGGCCTGCTCTTGTGGCGGGTGATGTGCGAACTCTATATCGTGATCTTCGGGATGTTCGACCGCCTCGGCCAGATTCGGGACGGTCTTTCGCAACAGCAGCGGGGATACGCGCAGCCGCCTCTGTGACGGCAGCGTTTCTCCAGCGGAAAATGGCCAGCCTTGTCTGATCGAATCCAACTCTCCTGGCTTTTCTTCAGGACCTCGGGCCGCGTCAGTCGCGCGGCCTATTTTCTTGGCGGCCTGCTGGTCGCCATCGCGCAGGCTTTCCCGCTCTATCGCTTCACGCTGGTGCCGGAGGGCACGGCCGAAAGCGAGACATGGGCGCTGCTGTTCATGGTGGCCTTCCTCGGCTCGCTATGGTCGAACGTGGCGCTGGCCATCAAGCGCCTGCACGATCTCGGCAAGCCCGGCATGATGGCGTTCGTCCTGTTCGTGCCGGTGGTTTCCATCGTCGCGTTCCTCGTGCTGTGCCTGTTTCCGGGCGATCCGAGGCCGAATCGCTACGGTTCCCGCACCAACGCGCCGGCCTGAGCATCAGTCGAAAGCGTCCGGAGCAAGTCGCGGCGCGCCGGACCCGGCCCGCTCGGCGGCGCGGACAAGCGCGATGGTGCGTTCGATGGTCGGTGCCGCCGTGCCGGCCCGTTTTGCCAGCCTGAGCACGGCTCCTTGCAAGGCATCGACCTCGGTTGGCCGGCCGCGTTGGAGATCGTCCCACATCGAAGACCGGGCTTTCCCGTCGATCGCCAGCATGCGCCGGACGAGCAGCGCGAACAGCCAGTCGGGCAGGCGCAGGATGGACGGCAAAAGGGCAGGGGGCGCACCGCCTGCCGCTGCCACCGGCCGGATGCCGGACGCTTTCATGGCCGTCAGCGCCTCGTCCATCTGGCGGGCCAGCACGAGCCGCCAGCGCCGGTCGGCCAGTTCGGCCGCGAGCGGCAGGTCCGACAGCGCCACGAGAGCGTTGTTGAGATTGAAGAGCAGCTTGCCCCACAAAACGTCCTCGATATCGGCGTGAGCCGCGCTCACGCAGCCTTCGACTGACAGCAGTTCAGCCAGTCCCGGCACGCCGGCGCCGACCAGCACCGTTCCCTCGCTGGCCCGGTGCATGCGGAGCGGGCGTTCGCCCTCGCTGGATTGCACCACGTTGAACGGCACCATTCCGGCAAGGACCGGACGGGGAGCGGTCAGGCTCCTGATGCGGTCTGCATTGTCGACGCCGTTCTGCAGGCTGACGACGATGGCGTCGGGCCGCGCATGCGCAGCGACCAGCTTGCCCATCTCTTCCGTCGCCCCGCTCTTGACGGTGACCAGCACGACATCGGCCCCGGCCAGCACAGCCGGGTCCGCGCTCGCATCGACGGCATCGGGCGCCAGCAGGCGGTCGTGGCCGTCGAGGTCGGAGATGCGCAGCCCGTTCTCGCGCAATGCCTGCCCGATTCGCGGCCGGGCCAGGAACGTTACCTTTCGTCCGGCAAGGGCAAGACAGCCGCCGACATAGCAGCCTATTCCGCCCGCGCCGGCGACGACGATATGGGCGTCCATGTCGATCTTCCGTGCCTCCATGGCCGGCGACGATACACAATCGCGGCCGGACTGTCGGCAGGGTCATGCTGGCCCAACAGCCCATCGTGACAGGTCGCGCGCTTTGTTCTAACCCTTCGCCCATGACGCTGCCCGTTGATCCCGCCGAGAACCTCGCCGCCCTCATCCGCTGTCCGTCGGTGACGCCCGCCGAAGGCGGCGCGCTGGCGGCGCTTCAGGCCATGCTGGTGCCTCTGGGCTTCGCCGTCGAGCGGCCGGTCTTTTCCGAAGGAGGCACGCCGGACATCGAAAACCTCTATGCCCGACGCTCCGGCAACGGCCCGCACCTGATGTTCGCCGGCCATACCGACGTCGTGCCGGTTGGCGACGAGGCGGCCTGGACACATCCGCCCTTTGCCGCAGAGGTCGCCAAGGGCGAAATGTACGGCCGCGGCGCCGTCGACATGAAGGGCGGCATCGCCTGCTTCGTCGCCGCTGTCGCCCGCCATGTCGAGAAGAATGGCGCGCTGAAAGGGTCCGTCTCGCTGCTGATCACTGGCGACGAGGAAGGACCGGCGATCAACGGCACCGTCAAGCTGCTCGAATGGGCCGCCGGGCGCGGCGAGACGTGGGACGCGGCGCTCGTCGGCGAGCCGACCAATCCGGACAAACTCGGCGACATGATCAAGATCGGCCGCCGCGGTTCACTGTCCGGGGTTGTCACCGTCAACGGCAGGCAGGGCCACGCCGCCTATCCGCATCTGGCCGACAATCCGGTGCGCGGCCTGATGGCGCTGGTCGATGCCCTGCTCGTCCCGGCTTTCGACGAGGGGACCAAGGATTTTCAGCCGACCAATCTGGAGGTGACCTCCGTCGACGTCGGCAACCCGGCCACCAACGTCATCCCGGCGAAAGCGACCGCCACTTTCAACATCCGCTTCAACGACACCTGGACGGCGGAGAGCCTGCAGGCGGAAATCCACAACCGCCTCGACGCTGCCTCGCGGCGCAAGACTTACCGCAAGGGTCGCAAGGAGCCGGTGGACTATGATCTTGTCTGGAAGGACGGGCCGAGCCATGTCTTCCTCACCCGCGACGACAGGCTGGTCGATGCGCTGTCGGGATCGGTGCACGCGGTGGTCGGCGCGACGCCGGAACTGTCCACGTCCGGCGGCACTTCCGATGCGCGTTTCATCAAGGACTATTGCCCGGTCGTCGAGTTCGGCCTTGTCGGCAAGACCATGCACATGGTTGACGAGCGCGTCGCCCTTGCCGATCTCGAGACGCTGACGCAGATATACCAGCGTTTCCTCGAGGACTGGTTCGGGTAGCGGCGCCATGCTGTCGGGGCAGGACATATCGGCCTCCCTTTCGGGGGCGTGGCGGCTGATGCTGGGCAAGGCCGACGGCCTGCGCCTGCTCGATCTTTCCGCCGACGGCTTCTGGAATTCCTTCTTCGCCATCGTCGTCGCCCTTCCGGCCATGGCTGTCGGCTGGGTCGGGGTCGCCGGCGAGATCGGCGATCCGGACGCGGTGGCCTCGCGCCTTTCCATGGTGCTGCGGCTGGCGGTGGTGGACCTCGGAACCTGGGTGCTGCCGCTGTGCGGGCTGGCCTTCCTCGGCCGGCGCGTCGGCATCGGCGACCGCTTCGTGCACTATGTCGTGGCCAGCAACTGGGCCTCGGCCATCGTCGCCTGGATCATGCTGCCGGCTGCGCTGGTCAGGCTGGTCGCGCCGGCGACCGACCAGTTCGCCGTCCTGCTGTCGCTCGCCCTGTTCCTGCTGACCATGGTCTTCACCTGGCGCATGACCAACGCCGCCGTCGGCAAGGGCGCGGCGATCGCCACGGCCGTGTTCGTCGGCATGTTCGTCGGCTCGCTGGCCGTCCTGTTCGCCCTGCAGGCACTGCTCGGCATCACCGTCGCGGAGTGAGCGGCGCCAGTCCTGAGGGGGTCAGTCCGCCAGCTTCCACTGCTCGCGCGAATCCGCGCGCGGGTAGACGCCGACGATGCGCACCTCTCGCGTGAAGAAGCGCAGTTCCTCCAGCGCGTTCTTCACCCCCGGATCGTCCGGGTGGCCTTCGATGTCGGCATAGAACTGGGTCGCGGTGAAGGCGCCGAGCTGGTAGCTCTCCAGCTTGGTCATGTTGACGCCGTTGGTGGCGAAGCCGCCCATCGCCTTGTAGAGCGCCGCCGGCACGTTGCGCACGCGGAAGAGGAAGGTCGTCATCATCCGGGCGTCCGGCGTCGGCCGCTCGACCCACTGTTTGGACTTGGTCAGCACGACGAAGCGGGTGGTGTTGCTTTCGATGTCCTCGACGTTCTCCTCGATGACGTCCAGCCCGTAGAGCTTGGCGGCGAGCGCCGGCGACAGCGCCGCCATGGAACGCTGCTTTTCCTCCGAAACCAGCTTCGCCGCACCTGCCGTATCGCCGGCGATGACCGGCTTCCAGCCGTTCCTGCGAATGTATTTGCGGCATTGGCCGAGCGCGTGGATGTGGCTGTGCACGGTCTTGATCTCGTCGCGCTTCACGCCCGGCAGCACCATGAGCTGAAAGTGGATCGGCATGAAATATTCGCCGACGATGTGCAGCTTCGATTCGGGCAGGAGATGATGGATGTCGGCGACGCGGCCGGCGATGGTGTTCTCGATCGGTATCATTGCCAGATCCGCCTTGCCCGTCTCGACCGCGTTGAAGGCTTCCTCGAAGGTGGGGCAGGGCAGGGGTTCCATGCCGGGATACATGTCGCGGCAGGCGCTGTCGGAGTTGGCTCCCGGCTCGCCCTGAAAGGAAATCCTGTTGGTCTTTTCCGGCATCGTCTCGTCTCAGTTTGAAAGAATCTGGCGGGCCCGCTCGAGGTCCTGCGGGGTGTCTACGCCCAACGGCACCGAGCGCACGATCTCGGCGTCTATGCGCATGCCGGCCTCCAGCGCGCGCAACTGTTCCAGCCGCTCGCGCGTCTCCAGCGGCGACTGCTTGAGAGCGACGAATCGCTCCAGCGCTGCGCGGCGATAGGCGTAGAGGCCGATGTGATGATAGAGCGGCCCGTCACCCCACGGCGCGGTGGCGCGGGTGAAGTAGAGCGCCTTCAGCCGGGTGGGCGAAAGCGGCGAACCGACGATCTTGACCACGTTCGGGTTGGTTTTCTCGTCTTCGTCGATGATCTCGACGCCGAGCGTGGCGATGTCTACGACCGCTTCCTCGAACGGCTTCAGCGCCGCCTTGATGACGGCAGGCTCGACGGTCGGCAGGTCACCCTGCACATTGACGATCGTCTCCACTTGGCCGGCCGGATCGAGCGTTGTCAGCGCCTCGAAGATGCGGTCGGAGCCCGACTGGTGGTCGGCGCGCGTCATCACGGCCTCGAAGCCGTGCGCGCGCACAGCCTCGGCGACCGCCTTCGTGTCGGTGGCCACCACGACGCGCCCGAGATCGCTTTCTGCGGCGCGGCGCGCCACATGCACGATCATCGGGGCGCCGGCTATATCGGCGAGCGGCTTGCCCGGCAGGCGCGTCGAGGCCATGCGGGCCGGGATGAGAAGAAGTGTGGACATGGTTGGCTAGGGCGTCGAAGAAGAGCGTGGAAAGTGTCAAAAAGTCTCACTGGCTGCGCTCTTATAGGTGTTGCAACGCCCAAGCAAAAGACCTAGTTTCCGCCCGATTTGGCCGCCTTGCGCGCGGCCGCGATACCGACGGACGGATGGACGGATTCGGTCCCGCCGGACAAGGGAGATGGGGTGCATGGACTCTTTCGAGATCAACAAGGTGATCGGCGGCCTGCTGGGAACCGTTTTCGTGGTTTTCTCGGTCGGTCTGGTGTCCGACGCCCTGTTCGCCTCGCCTTCTCCCGAGAAGCCGGGCTTTGTCATCGAGGCCACTGAAGAGCCTGCCGGCGGCGCTGCTGGTGGCGAGGCCGCTGGCCCGAAGCCTGTCGCCGAACTGCTGCCGGCGGCTAGCGCCGACAAGGGCGCCGCCATCTTCAAGAAGTGCGAAGCCTGCCATTCCGGCGAGAAGGGCGGCCCGAACAAGGTCGGCCCCGACCTGTGGGACATCGTCGACCGCCCGGTTGCCGAGCATGAAGGGTTCTCCTATTCGGCCGGCATGAAGGAATTCTCCAAGGGCGGTTCGGAGAAGTGGACCTACGACAATCTCTATCATTTCCTTTTGTCGCCGAAGGCTTTCGTAAAGGGCACGGCGATGGGTTTCGCCGGCCTCAAGAAGGACGAGGACCGCGCCGATCTGCTCGCCTATCTGCGCACGCTGTCGGATAGCCCGAAGCCGCTGCCGGAGGCCGCTGCGGCACCGGCTGCCGATGCTTCCAAGCCGGCTGAAGGTGCGGCGCCTGCCGAGACGAAGCCGGCCGAGGAAAAGCCTGCGGCTCCGGCAGAGGGTGAGAAGCCCGCCGAACCGGCGCCGGCGCCCGCGCAATAACGTATTTGTCAGAGCTGAATTCTTGAAAAAGCCGGGTTCGTCCCGGCTTTTCTGTTAGAAAACGCGCATAAGGCGCCGCAAAACGCCCTGATGCGGTTTCCACATGCGCCGGATGGACTAGATTGTTGCAATCGGCCACGGGACGAGGAGCAGGATGAAGGCGATACCGAAGACGTTTCCCGCGCTGGCGGGCCTCGCCGTCGTTTTCCTGCTCGGCGTTGCGGCCGCCGCTTCCGCCGACGAATGGCGCACCTCGGGCTGGCTGATCCGCGAATCCAAGTACGGTGACAACTTCCAGCGTTACGACTACGTGAACCCCGATGCGCCGAAGGGCGGCACGCTGAATTCCACCGTGGTCGGCACTTTCGACAGCTTCAACCCCTATGTCGTCCAGGGCTCCCCCGCCGCCGGTTTTTCCCAGTTCGGCGGCGGACTGCTCTACGATACGCTGATGGAGCAGGCGATCGACGAGGGCAGCGTCTACCACCCGCTGGTGGCGGAGGCCTACAAGTTCCCCGCCGATTATTCCTCCGTCACCTACCGGTTGAATCCCGCCGCCCGCTGGCACGACGGCCAGCCGATCACGGTGGACGACGTGGTCTGGTCCTTCAACGTGCTGAAGGCCAACAGCCCGATGTACAACCGCTATTTCGAGAACGTCACCGAGGCGGTGGCGGTTTCGGACCGCGAGGTCGAGTTCCGCTTCAACCAGAAGGGCAACCGCGAACTGCCGAACATCCTCGGCGACCTCGTCGTGCTGCCGAAGCACTGGTGGGAAGGCACCGACGCCAGCGGCAAGAAGCGCGATATCACCAAGCCGACGCTGGAAATACCGCTCGGCTCCGCCGCTTACAAGATCAAGAGCTTCAAGCCGGGCTCCGAGATCATCTGGGAGCGCGTGCCGGACTACTGGGGGGCCAAGCTGCCGGTCAAAGTCGGCCGCGAGAATTTCGATACCCGCCGCTACACCTATTTCCTCGACGAGAGTGCCGAATGGCTGGCCTTCATCAAGGGCGGCTGGCAGGACATCAATCCCGAAAACAGCGGCCGCGGCTGGATGACCAAATACGATTTCCCGGCGATCAAGGCCGGTGACGTCATCAAGAAGGAATTCAAGGCGCAATCGCGCGCCAACATGCAGGGCTTCGCCATGAACACGCGCCGGCCCCTGTTCCAGGACCGGCGCGTGCGCCAGGCGCTGTCCTATCTCTACGACTTCGACACCATCAACCGCACGCAGTCCTTCGGCCTGAACACCCGTATCACCAGCTATTTCATGGGCAGCGACCTTGCCTCCAGCGGCCTGCCGCAGGGCGAGGAACTGGAGCTTCTGAACCAGTACAAGGACAAGCTGCCGCCGGAACTGTTCACGCAGGAATGGAGCCTGCCCGCCTTCGACAAGCCTCAGGCCGAACGCAAGATCCTCAAGCAATCCGTCGACCTGCTGGCCTCGGCCGGCTGGGTGATCAAGGGCAGCAAGATGGTGAATGCCAAGACCGGTGCGCCGTTCCGCTTCGAGATCCTCGACTTCCGGCAGGGCGCGGAAGCGACGATGATGCCCTACGTCACCATGCTCAGGAAGATCGGCATCGACGCCACGCTGCGCTTCGTCGACCAGTCGCAATACGTCAATCGCCTCAACGACTTCGATTTCGACATGACCACGGTAGTGCTGCCGCAGTCGGATTCGCCCGGCAATGAGCAGCGCGACTTCTGGTCCTCGAAGGCGGCCGATTCGCCCGGGTCGCGCAATTACGAAGGGATCAAGGACCCGGTCGTCGATGCGCTCGTCGACAAGGTGATCTTCGCCAGGAGCCGTGACGAGCTGACAGCGGCCACCCATGCGCTGGACCGCGTTCTGTTGTGGAATTTCTATGTCGTGCCGCAGTTCACCCGGCCGGACGTCTGGCTGGCCTACTGGAACAAGTTCGGCATCCCCGACAAGCAGCCGACCTATATCGGGCCGGACATCGAATCGTGGTGGATCGATCCTGAGAAGGAGAAGGCGCTGGCGGCCAAGTACAAGAGCGTCGATTGATGGGCGGCGAGGTGCGTCTTTCCAGGCGGAGCCTGATGGCGCTGGGCGGGGCGGCCGCCGCGGCCGCGCTTCTGCCCGCCCGCGCTTTCGCCAATACGCCGACGGAAACGAAACTGCACGGGCTTTCGGCCTTCGGCGAGCTGAAATATCCGGCCGATTTCAGCCATTTCGGCTACGTCAATGCGGATGCGCCGAAGGGCGGAACCATCAATTTCGCCCCGCCGAATTCCACCTTCAACCAGAGCTTCCTCACCTTCAACACACTGAACTCGCTGGTGTTGAAGGGCGATTCGCCGCCGCGTACCGAATATTGCTTCGATTCGTTGATGGTGAGCGCGCTGGACGAGCCGGACGCGGTCTACGGGCTGCTGGCCGAATCCGTGACGCTTTCGGCCGACCGCAACACCTACACTTTTGCCCTGCGGCCCGAGGCGCGCTGGCACGACGGGTCGCCGCTGACGGCCGCCGACATCGTCTTCGCGTTGAAACTCTACAAGGAAAAGGGCCATCCCAACCTGTCGCAGGCGCTGCGCTGGATGACCGACGCCGCGGCCGTCGATGCCGCGACGGTGCGCCTGACCTTCAGCGGCGAGCAATCGAGCCAGAACATCCTTGCCGTCGCCCAGATGCCGATCGTCTCGAAGGCCTACTACACCGCCAACGACTTCGAGGCGGCGACGATGGCGCCACCGCTGGGTTCGGGGCCATACAAGATGGGCCGCGTCTCGGCCGGGCAGTTCGTCGAATACGATCGCTTCGCCGACTATTGGGGACGCGATCTCCCAGTGAATCGTGGCCTCTATAATTTCGACCGCATCCGCATAGACTTCTACCAGAACCGCCAGGCAGCCTTCGAGGCCTTCAAGAAGGGCGACACGCATTTCCGCGAGGAGTTCACGGCGCGCGTCTGGGCGACCGGCTACGATTTTCCGGCGCTTACGCAAGGCAGGGTCGTCAAGCGCGAGTTTCCCGGCGAAAAGTGGCCCGACATGCAGGCGGTCGCGCTCAACCAGCGCCGGCCGCAGTTCAAGGACGTGCGGGTGCGCCGCGCCATCGGCCTGTGCTTCGATTTCGAGTGGACGCAGCGCACGCTGTTCTACGGCTCCTACGACCGCGCGCAGTCCAATTTCGAGAAATCCGACTACAAGGCGGAAGGCCTGCCTTCGCCACAGGAACTGGCACTGCTGGAGCCGTTCCGCGCCGAACTGCCGGCCGAGGTTTTCGGCGAGCCGCCTTTGCAGCCGGTGTCGGACGGCTCCGGGCGTGACCGCAAGATACTCGGCCAAGCGGTGAAGCTGCTCACCGAGGCCGGCTGGAAACGCTCGGGCGAGTTCTTCGTCGACGATAAGGGCGAGCGGCTGAAGGTCGAGATATTGGCGGAGGACGACGGGCTGGTGCGGCTGTTCACGCCGTGGATGGAAAAGATGCGCACGATCGGCATCGACGCCACCATCCGGCAGGTAGACCAGGCGCAATACGAACAGCGGCAGAACGACTACGATTTCGATTTCATCCTGCTGCACTGGTCGATCGGCGCCACCCCGACGGAGGATTCGCTGGAAGTCCTCTATCATTCTCGCTCGGCCACGATGCCCGGCATGCGCAATTATCCCGGCACCCAAAGTCCTGCCGTCGACGCGCTTGTCGCCGCAGCCGGGCGGGCGCAAAGCCGCGCGGAATTGACCACGGCGCTGAAGGCGCTCGACCGGGTCTTGCGCACGCGCCTCGACTGGATTCCAACATACTACCTGGCGAATCACCGCGTCGCCTATTGGGACATGTTCGGCTTCGTCGAGCCGAAGCCCGACTACGGCTTCCCGGCGGAGATCCTGTGGTGGTTTGACAAGGAGAGGGCGGCGAAGATTGGCAAGGCCTGAAAAGCGGATCGGCCCAAGAGGCACGGTCATTGGAGGCCGGACATGAGGGGCGAGGCCTGATGGGCGCCTATATCCTGCGTCGCCTCCTTTTGATGATCCCGACCCTGCTCGGCATCATGGCTGTGTCCTTCGTCATCGTCCAGTTCGCGCCGGGCGGCCCTGTCGAGCGCGTCATCGCCCAATTGACCAACCAGGGCGGCGATTCCGGCGATCGTCTGGGCGGCGGTGGTGGTGGCGACGTCACCGCCGGCGGCGGCTTCGAGGCAAGCGGCGGTGCCGATTCGCGATATCGTGGGGCGCAGGGGCTCGATCCTGAATTCATCGCCAAGCTGGAGAAGCAGTTCGGCTTCGACAAGCCGCCGCTTGAGCGCTTCGGCCTGATGATCTGGAACTATGCCCGCTTCGATTTCGGCCAGAGCTATTTTCGCGACGTTTCCGTGGTCGACCTGATCCTGGAGAAGATGCCGGTATCGATCTCGCTCGGCCTGTGGATCACGCTGATTTCCTATCTGATCTCGATCCCGCTCGGCATCCGCAAGGCGGTGAAGGACGGCTCGTCCTTCGATACCTGGACCAGCGCCATCGTCATCGTCGGCTACGCCATTCCCGGCTTCCTGTTCGCCATCCTGTTGATGATCCTGTTCGCCGGCGGCTCGTTCTGGGACCTGTTCCCGTTGCGCGGCCTGACCTCGGACAACTGGAGCCAACTCTCCTGGCCGGCCCGCATCCTCGACTATTTCTGGCACCTCACCTTGCCGCTTACCGCGATGGTGCTGTCGGCCTTCGCCACCACGACGCTGCTGACGAAAAACTCCTTCCTCGACGAGATCCGCAAGCAGTACGTGGTCACCGCGCGCGCCAAGGGCCTGTCCGAGCACCGGGTGCTCTACGGCCACGTCTTCCGTAACGCCATGTTGATCGTCATCGCCGGTTTTCCCGGTGCCTTCATCTCGGCCTTCTTCACCGGCTCGCTATTGATCGAGAACATCTTCTCGCTGGATGGGCTGGGCCTGCTCGGCTTCAAGTCGATCGTCGATCGCGATTATCCGGTGGTCTTCGCCAACCTCTACATCTTCTCCCTCATCGGCCTGTTCATAAGCCTGATCTCCGACCTCACCTACACCTGGATCGATCCGCGCATCGACTTCGAGCGGAGGGACGTCTGATGTCGGATGTCCAGTTGAAGGCAGCCGTGGAAACGCAGCGCGAGGAAGTCGGCGCCCGCCCGGTGAAACGGCCGTGGCTGTCGCCGCTCAACAAGCGCCGCTGGGCCAATTTCAAGGCCAACCGGCGCGGCTACTGGTCGCTGTGGATTTTCCTCGCGCTGTTCGTGCTGACGCTGTTTTCCGAGTTCATTGCCAACGACAAGCCGATCATCGTCTCCTACAAGGGCGAGATCCTGTTCCCGGTGCTGGTGGCCTACCCGGAAGAGAAATTCGGCGGCTTCTATGCCGTCACCGATTATCGCGACCCGGTGATCCGCGACGAGATCGAGGCCAATGGCTGGATGATCTGGCCGCCGATCCGCTATTCCTATCGCACCGTCAACAACGCCGTGCCGGAGGCCGCACCATCCAGGCCGTCGTGGCAATATGACGTCAAGACCCGCTGCGCCCAGTACCCCGAGGGCGAGAACGATCCCGACTGCATCGTCGGCAACTGGAACTGGCTGGGCACCGACGACCAGGCGCGCGACGTGCTGGCGCGCGTCATCTACGGCTTTCGCGTGTCGGTTCTGTTCGGCCTGATCCTCACGCTGGGCTCGGCCGTCATCGGCGTCTCGGCCGGCGCCATACAGGGCTATTTCGGCGGCTGGGTGGACCTTCTGTTCCAGCGCTTCATCGAAATATGGTCGGCCATCCCTGTCCTCTACCTGCTCTTGATCGTCGCTGCGGTGTTGCCGCCCGGTTTCTTCATCCTGCTGGGGTTGATGCTGCTGTTTTCCTGGGTCGCCTTCGTCGGCGTGGTGCGGGCGGAGTTCCTGCGCGCCCGCAACTTCGAATACGTCAACGCGGCGCGTGCGCTGGGCGTCCCCAACCGCACGATCATCTTCCGCCATCTCCTGCCCAACGCCATGGTTGCGACGCTGACCTTCCTGCCCTTCATCCTCAACGGCTCGATCTCGACGCTCACCTCGCTCGACTTCCTCGGCTTCGGCCTGCCGCCGGGCTCGGCCTCGCTCGGCGAACTGTTGAAGCAGGGCCAGCGCAACCTCAACGCGCCGTGGCTCGGCATCGCCGGCTTCGTTACGCTCTCGATCATGCTGTCGCTGCTGATCTTCGTCGGCGAGGCCACCCGCGACGCCTTCGACCCGAGGAAGACGTTCAAGTGAGCGCCCAACCCCTCCTCTCCATCCGCGATCTGTCCGTCGCCTTCACGCAGGGCGGCGCGGAAAGCCTCGCCGTCGACCATGTCTCGTTCGACATCGCCAAAGGCGAGACGCTGGCTCTGGTCGGCGAGTCCGGTTCGGGCAAGTCCGTCTCGGCGCTGTCGGTGCTGAAGCTTCTGCCCTATCCGTCGGCCAGCCACCCGTCGGGCGAAATCCGCTTCGACGGCAAGGACCTGATGGCGCTCGGCGAGAAGGACCTGCGGCGGGTGCGCGGTAACAAGATCACCATGATCTTCCAGGAACCGATGACCTCGCTGAACCCGCTGCACACGATCGAACAGCAGATCGTCGAGGTGCTGTCCCTGCATCAGGGCATGCGCGATGAGCAGGCGCGGGCGCGAACACTGGAACTGCTCAACGAGGTCGGCATCCGCGAACCGGAAAAGCGGCTCGGCGCCTATCCGCACCAGTTGTCCGGCGGCCAGCGCCAGCGCGTCATGATCGCCATGGCGCTCGCCAACGAGCCTGAACTTCTGATCGCCGACGAGCCGACGACGGCACTCGACGTCACGGTGCAGGCGCAGATCCTCGAACTCTTGGCCAGGCTCAAGCAGAAGAACGGCATGTCGATGCTGTTCATCACACACGACCTCGGCATCGTGCGCAAAATCGCCGACCGTGTCTGTGTCATGACCAAAGGCAAGATCGTCGAGACCGGACCGACGAAGGAAATCTTCGACAACCCGCAGCACGAATACACCCGCCACCTGCTCGCCGCCGAGCCGAAGGGAAAGCCGCCGGCGCCCGATCCCGACGCCAGGCCGGTGATGATCGGGGAGCAGGTCAAGGTCTGGTTCCCCATCAAGCAGGGCTTCTTCCGCAAGGTGGTGGACCATGTGAAGGCGGTGGACGGCATCGACGTGACCGTGCGCGCCGGCCAGACGCTGGGCGTCGTCGGTGAATCCGGCTCCGGCAAGACGACGCTGGGACTGGCGCTCGCCCGCATGATCTCGTCGAAAGGAGAAATCCGCTTCGACGGCCGCGACATCGACAAGCTGTCCTTCAACGCCATGCGCCCGCTGCGGCGCGAATTGCAGATCGTCTTCCAGGACCCCTACGGCTCGCTCAGCCCGCGCATGTCGGTGGCCGAGATCATCGAGGAGGGGCTGCGCATCCACGAGCCGAAGCTCGGCGCCGATGCCCGCGACGGCCGCGTGGTCGACGCGCTGAACGAGGTCGGACTCGATCCGGCCACCCGCTTCCGCTACCCGCATGAATTCTCCGGCGGCCAGCGCCAGCGCATCGCCATCGCGCGCGCCATGGTGCTCAACCCGAAATTCGTCATGCTGGACGAGCCGACGTCGGCGCTCGACATGAGCGTGCAGGCGCAGGTGGTCGACCTGCTGCGCGGGCTCCAGGCCAGGCACGACCTCGCTTATCTCTTCATCAGCCACGACCTGAAGGTGGTCCGCGCGCTCGCCAACGACGTCATCGTCATGCGAAACGGCCGCATCGTCGAGGCTGGACCAGCCGATCAGATTTTTGGAAATCCGCAAACCGACTATACTCGGGCCCTGATATCGGCCGCGTTCCGCATCGAGACGGCACCGAGCGGCGCGGTGAACGAATAAAGGATTGAGGGAACACGAAATGCCCGTCATGGACAAAGGCCGCGTTCTTCTGGCGCTGACTGGCTTCCACCCGCAGCGTTGGCATGAGCTTCTGTCGACGGAGCGTGAGGTGGTGCTGGAGCCGGATGGGCCGACCGACCCCTCCATCGCCTATGCGGTGGTGTGGAAACACCGGCCGAACCTTCTGACGTCGCTGCCCAATCTGCGGGTGATCTTTTCCATCGGCGCCGGCGTCGATCATGTCTTCGCCGATCCCGGCCTGCCCGACGTTCCGATCGTCAAGATCGTCGCCGACAACCTGACCCAACACATGACCGAATATGTTGTGTGGCGCGTGCTCGACCATCATCGCCAGGCCATGCTTTACCGTAGCCAGCAGGCGAAGAAGATCTGGCATGAGGCGCCGCAGCGCCCGGCGGGCGACATTTCCGTCGGCATCATGGGGATGGGCACGCTCGGCCGCGCGGCTGCGTCGATCCTCAAGTCGCTCGGATTTTGCGTCAACGGCTGGTCGCGACGCGAACAGGCCGTCGAAGGCGTTTCTACCTTCGCCGGCGAGGCTGGGCTGATCCCCTTTCTCAACGCGACCGATATCCTCGTGGTGCTTTTGCCGCTGACCCCGGCCACCAGGGGCATCGTCGACTATGGCCTGCTCAGGCAGTTGCGGCGGCGCAACGGGCTGGGCGGCGCGGTGCTCATCAATGCCGGCCGCGGCCGGTTGCAGAAGGATGCCGATATCGTGCGCGCGCTGGAGGACGGCACGCTGAAGGAAGCGAGCCTCGACGTGTTCGAGGTCGAGCCACTGCCGAAGACCAGCCCGCTCTGGGCTCATCCCAAGGTGTTCGTCACGCCGCATGCCGCAGCCACTTCGGACCCCAACCATCTGGTCCCGATCATCCTTCGGCAGATGGACGCGTTCGAACGCGGCGAGCCCTTGCGGGACCTTGTGGATCGCGAGGCCGGTTACTGAGCCTCGGAAGCCCGGCTCACGCCTTGGGTGGTGCCGGGATGCACTTGCGCCGCACCATCGAGCGGTTCATGGCGTCGATCTCGCCGCGCGCCTGCTCGACCGCCTGTTGCGCCTTCGAGCGCGTGTCGGGCACCACCGGCCCGAGCCCCAGCGGCGTCGCGCTGACGACCGGCTTGGCGTTCTCATCGAGGTTGTAGCGGCTCATCAGCGATTGACGCTTGGCCAGAAGGGTGTTGCAGGGCGTGCTGTCATAGGGCAGCGACGACATGATGTTGCGTTCCTGGTGTCCCACCAACGAATCGGAACCGCAACTCGCCAGAAACAGGCACAGCGGCAGAACTATCAGACTCGCACGCATCTTGGCCTCCGTTTCCGCGACCGGGGTCGCTCATCCTGCGCTATTGACCGTGACCGGGCGATCGTCGTCAAGAGCGCATCCTGCCGGGCATTGCATCGACGGTTTCCGCTGTGGCGGCGGGGAATGAAGCGGGAGGGCTCCGGTTCCTGCGGATTCCAGTCGACAAGCGCAGCACGGGTCGTTACGGCGTGGGCGGCTTTTTGGGAGAACGAAGGCGAATGGCTGAAGGAATCGTGATCGCGCCGTCGGTGCTGTCGGCGGATTTTTCCAGGCTGGGCGAGGAGGTCGAGGCGGTGGCTGCCGCCGGCGCCGACTGGATCCACCTCGACGTAATGGACGGGCATTTCGTGCCCAACATCACCTTCGGTCCGCCCGTCATCAAGGCGATCCGCAATCGCACGGACAGGTTCTTCGACTGCCACCTGATGATTGCGCCCGCCGATCCCTACCTCGCCGCCTTCGCCGATGCCGGCTGCGACGGCATGACGGTACATGCCGAGGCCGGCCCGCATCTCGAGCGCTCGCTCCAGACGATCCGCAACCTCGGCAAGAAGGCCGGCGTCTCGCTCAATCCCGGAACGCCCGAGAGCGCCGTCGAATACGTGCTCGACCGGCTCGACATGATTCTCATCATGACCGTCAATCCGGGCTTCGGCGGCCAGGCCTTCATTCCCGCGATGATCGACAAGGTGAAGCGCATTAAGGCGATGATCGGCGACAGGCCGATCCGCATCCAGATCGACGGCGGCGTGTCGCCTGAGACGGCGCCGCTTCTCAGCAGTGCCGGCGCCGATACCTTCGTCGCCGGCTCCGCCGTCTTCAAGGGCGGCACCGCCGCAGCCTATCGCGCCAACATGGATGCCATCCGCGCCGCCGCCGAGGCGGCCAGATAGGCAGCCTCAGTCGAAGAAGATCCAGCTCGACAGGATGAAGGTCGGGATCAGCACCACGCCCGACCACGCCATGTAGCCGAAGAAGCTCGGCATGTTCACACCACGCTGGCGGGCGATAGCGTAGACCATGAAGTTGGGCGCGTTGCCGATATAGGTATTGGCGCCCATGAAGACGGCGCCCGCCGAGATCGCCGCCAGCGTCGTCGCCATGTCCGTCATCAGGTGCTGCGCGTCGCCGCCGGCCAGTTCGAAGAACACCAGATAGGTCGGCGCGTTGTCGAGGAAGGACGACAGCACGCCCGTCAGCCAGAAATAGGCGAGGTCGTTCGGCCCGCCCGAAGCGGTCGTCACCATCGCCACCAGCGGCTTCAGCGCCCCCTCGTTGCCAGCTTGGAGGATCGCCACCACCGGCACGATGCACACGAAGATTGCGGCAAACAGCTTTGCCACCTCGGCGATCGGTCCCCAGTTGAAGCCGTTCGCCTCGCGGTATTCCTTGCGCGAGACGGCGAGCGAAGCGAGCGCCAGCAGCAGGATCAGCGCATCGCGCACCAGGTTCTGCAACTCCAGCGCGACGCCGTAGATCGAAACGCTGACGCCTGGCTTCCAGTAGGCGGAAAGCAGGATGGCGGCGATGACGCTGGCCAAAAGCGGCAGGTTCGGCAGGCCGCGCACGCGCACCTTGGAGTCCGGCGTCGGGTCCTTGACCTTCGGCAGGCCGCCCTCGCGGCGATGCAGAATGATATCCAGAACGAGGAACGCCGCCAGCACCACGCCGCCGACGAAAAGCGTGTCGGGCAGGATATGGATGGTGGTCCAGAAGAAATCGACGCCGCGCAGGAAGCCGACGAACAGCGGCGGATCGCCGAGCGGCGTCAGCGAGCCGCCGATGTTGGAAACGAGGAAGATGAAGAACACCACGACATGGGCGTTGAAGGGCCGATTGTCGTTGGCGCGGATGATCGGCCGGATCATGATCATCGAGGCGCCGGTGGTGCCGACCACCGAGGCCATCAGCGCGCCGATCAGCAAAAGCCCGACATTGGTGAGCGGCGTACCATGGATGTTGCCCGCCACCAGGATGCCGCCGGCAATGGTGAACAGCGCGAACAGAAGGATGATGAAGGGCATGTATTCGGTGAGCAGCGCATGCAGCACCGCTTCGGTCGCCAGATGCGGGCCGAAGGCGAAAGCCAGCGGCACCACCACCAGCGCGGCCCAGACGGCGGCGATCTTGCCGTAATGGTGTTCCCATGTGTGATGGAAGAGCAGCGGGCCTGTTGCGATGGACAACAGCAGCCCGGCGAAGGGCAGTGCCCACCAAAGCGACATGGTGGCGCCCGGCAAGCCCTCGGAGGCAAATGCCGGACCGGCGGTCAACACGGCAATCAACGTCGCCAGGATTTTTACTGGATGCACTCTGTCCCCCTTAATCGATCGTCGTGCGTCCTTCGAGGCTCGCTTCGCTCGCACCTCAGGATGAGGACCGGTTGTGCCAGCCTCTCTTGGGCGGTGAGCACGACCTCCCTCATCCTGAGGTGCGAGCGAAGCGAGCCTCGAAGGACGCACAATCGGCACCATCAAACCAGCCGCACCCCGGCCTCGCGCATGCGCTTCAGCATCGCCTCGACCGAACCGTTCAGGTCGATGCCGCGGCAGGCGTCCAGCCGCACCGTGGCCTCGAACCCTTGTGTGACGGCATCGAGCGCCGAATAGGCGACGCAGAAATCGGTGGCCAGCCCGGCGAAGGTGACGGCGCCAATGCCGCGCTCGCGCAGATACCCGGCAAGTCCGGTCGGCGTCTTGTGGTCGTTCTCGAAGAAGGCCGAATAGCTGTCGATGGCTGCCCTGAAACCCTTGCGGATGACAAGCTCGGCCTTGGTCCAGGCGAGGCCGGAATGGAAATCCGAACCGGCGCTTCCCTGGATGCAGTGATCCGGCCACAGCGTCTGCGGCCCGTAGGGCATGTCGATGGTCTCGAAGGGCTGCCGTCCGGCGTGGCTGGAAGCGAAGCTCGAATGGCCGGCCGGGTGCCAGTCCTGCGTCATGACAACGTGGTCGGCATGGCGGATCAGGTCGTTGACCAGCGGCACGATCTCGTCGCCGCCGACGACAGCCAACGCGCCGCCGGGGCAGAAGTCGTTCTGCAGGTCGATGACGATCAGCGCTTCCCCGGCCAAGCCAGCCTCCTGTCCTGTGTGGATGCCGGTCGAGCCGCCGGCGGCGGTCGAAACTTGACCAGATGGCGCGCCGCGTCAACCCGCCGAATCCGGAACGTGCTCGCGCGGGTTGTCTTTGACAATGGCGAGCGGCTTGATATCATTCGTATACAAATGAATTGCCGGCCACGTACCGGCAGCTCCTTGCGAGGGAAGGAGCGACGGGAAGGCAGAGCGTGACGCGTTACGCGAAACCCACCATTCTCAGTGAGGCGCTGGCCTTGCTCGGCGAGCGGCCGTGGCGGCTGCTGGCCGGCGGCACGGATTTCTATCCGGCTCTCGGCAACCGCCCGCTGAAGGAGGATGTGCTCGACATCAACGGACTGGCTGAACTGCGCGGCATCGCCGACAGCGGTGACCATTGGGTCATCGGCGCGCGCACCACCTGGACGGATATCGCCCGCCATCAATTTCCGGCCGCCTTCGATGCGCTGCGACAGGCGGCGCGCGAGGTCGGCTCGCCGCAGATCCAGAACGTCGCCACCGTTGCCGGCAATCTCTGCAACGCATCGCCGGCGGCCGATGGCGTGCCGGCGCTGCTTACGCTCGACGCCGAGGTCGAACTGCGCTCGGCGACGGAAACGCGTCGCCTGCCGCTGTCGGCCTTCATCCTCGGCAATCGCCGCACCGCGCTCGGCATCGGCGAGATGGTCACCGCCATCCGCGTGCCGAAGTCTTCGGCCGCCGGCTGTTCCGCTTTCGTCAAGCTGGGCGCGCGTCGCTATCTGGTGATTTCCATCGGCATGGCGGCCGCTCGAATCATAGTGGAAACAGGCGTTGTCCGCGAGGCGGCCGTCGCGGTCGGTGCCTGCTCGGCGGTGGCGCGAAGGCTGGCCGGCGTCGAGGCCGCGCTGCGCGGTATGCCTGTTCCCGCCTTGCGCGATGCGGTTCTGGCGGCACCCATGGACGAGCTTTCCCCGATCGATGATGTGCGCGGCAGCGCCGCCTATCGCATCGAAGCCGCGCGCGAGATCGTGGCCCGCGCGGTGGTTGCTGCCGCAGCGCTGGACGAAGGGAGGCGGGCGGCATGAGCGAAGGGCGCATCAATATCGCCTTCCACGTCAACGGCGCGCCGGTCTCGCTCGCCGTGCCGCCGGTTCGGCGGCTGTCCGCGCTGCTGCGCGACGAGTTGCGCCTCACCGGCACCAAGGTCGGCTGCGACGCCGGTGACTGCGGCGCCTGCACCGTGCTGCTCGACGGCGAGCCGGTCTGCGCCTGCCTGACGCCGGCGGCCTTGGTGAACGGCGCTGCGGTGACAACGGTGGAAGGGTTGGCCAACGGTGCGTTGTCGGCCTTGCAGGCGTCCTTCCTCGCCCGTGGCGCGGCGCAATGCGGCATCTGCACGCCCGGCCTGCTGGTCGCCGGCACGGCGCTCCTGGAAAAGGAGCCGCATCCGAGCGAGGCGCAAGTGCAGGATGCGCTGGGCGGCGTGCTCTGCCGCTGCACCGGCTACCGCAAGATCGTCGCGGCTGTGATGGACGCGGCGGACTACGGTTCAAACGCCGGCGGCATCGATCGCCACCTCCCGGCCTCCGGTCACGCCGTCGGCGCGCGTATTGCCAGACTGGACGGCGTACCCAAGATCAACGGTACCGAAGCCTTTGGCGGCGATTCCTTCCCCGCCGATGCGCTTGCCGTGCTGGTCGTGCGCTCGCCACATCACCACCCCCGCTTCGCCTTCGGCGATCTCGATGCTTGGGCACAGGCCAAATCCGGCGTCGTCGGCATCTTCACCGCCGCCGACATTCCGGGCAAAAACTGTTTCGGCGTCATCGCGCCCTTCGCCGACCAGCCGGCACTGGCCGAAGGCGTGGCGCGCTTCCGCGGCGAAGCGATCGCCATCGTGGCCGCCGAGCGCGACGCGGTGGCTGGCCTCGACCTGTCGGATTTCCCGGTCGAATGGACCGAACTGCCGGCCATGCTGCAACCGGCCGAGGCGCAGGCGGACGGCGCATCGCTGATCCATGCCAACCGGCCTGGCAATCTGCTGACGAAGGGCTTCGTCGAGCGCGGCGACCCGGAGGCGGCGCTGGCGGGGGCGGCCGTCACCGCCGCGCAGGTCATCGAAACCTCCTATGTTGAGCACGCCTATATCGAACCGGAAGCCGGCTATGCGACATGGGACGGTGACACGCTGACCGTCGTTGCCTGCACCCAGGCGCCCTACATGGACCGCGACGATACGGCCAAGGTGCTCGGCCTCGCGCCGGACAAGGTGCGCATCATGCCGACCGCCACCGGCGGTGGCTTCGGCTCCAAACTCGACGTCTCGCTGCAACCGCTGATCGGGCTGGTGGCGATGAAGACGGGCCGGCCGGCGGCACTGACCTACACGCGCTCCGAATCGATGATGTCCACCACCAAGCGCCACCCCGCCGTCATGCGATCAAGTATCGGCGCGGATGCGCAAGGCCGTATCGCCGGCATGGTGTTCGAGGGCGATTTCAACACCGGCGCCTATGCGAGCTGGGGGCCGACGGTGGCCAACCGCGTGCCGGTTCACGCTTCCGGCCCTTACCGCACGCCGAACTACCGCGCCGAGGGCCGCGCCATCCACACCAACGGGCCGATCTCCGGCGCCTTTCGCGGCTTCGGCGTGCCGCAAGCGACGATCATGCAGGAGACCCTTTACGACGAACTGGCGGACAGGCTGGGCATCGACCGGCTGGCCTTCCGTCTCGCCAACTGCCTGCGCGACGGCGACGAGACCGTCACCGGGCAGAGGCTCGAAGGCGTCGGCATCGCCGCCTGCCTGGAGGCGCTGGAGCCGCATTGGCATCGCGCGTTGGCCGAGGCGGAAGCCTTCAACGCCGCGAACGCGGACCGCAAGCGCGGCGTCGGCGTGGCGTCATGCTGGTATGGCTGCGGCAACACCTCGCTGCCCAATCCCTCGACCATCAAGATCGGCATTTCCGCCGCTGGCGAGGTGGTGCTGCATCAGGGCGCGGTCGATATCGGCCAAGGCTCCAACACGGTGATTTCCCAGATCGCCGCCGATGCGCTCGGCCTGCCGCTGGCGGCGATCCGGCTGAAGGGCGCCGACACCGCCATCACCCCCGACGCCGGCAAGACCTCCGCCTCGCGCCAGACCTTCGTCACCGGCAAGGCGGCCGAGAAGGCGGGCAAGGCACTGCGGGACAAAATCCTGCGCTTCGCCAATGTCTCGGGCGAGGCGCAGCTGGCGCTGGAGGCGGGCGCGCTCGTCATCCGCGAAGGGGAAGCCACCCGCCGCATCGACCTATCGAAATTGACTGCCGATGCTGATGGTTTGGCCTTCGTCGCGCAGGAAAGCTATGACCCGCCGACCCTGCCGCTGGACGAGAAGGGGCAGGGCAAGCCCTATGCCGTCTACGGCTACGGCGCGCAGGTCGCCGAGCTTGAGGTCGACATGAAACTCGGCACGGTGAAGCTGATAAAGATCACCGCCGCACATGATGTCGGCAAGGCGATCAACCCGCTTCTGGCGGAAGGCCAGATCGAGGGCGGCATCGCCCAGGGCATCGGGCTGGCGCTGATGGAGGAATACATCCCCGGCCGCACCGAAAACCTGCACGACTATCTCATTCCCACCATCGGCGATGTGCCGCCGATTGAAACGATCCTGGTCGAAGTGGCCGATCCGGAAGGGCCGTTCGGCGCCAAGGGTTTGGGCGAGCATGTGTTGATCCCGACCGCCCCGGCGATCCTCAACGCCATCCGCCATGCCACCGGCGCGCTGGTGAAGAAGGTACCGGCGACGCCGTCGCGCGTGCTCGCCGCGATAAGGGAGGCGTGGTCATGAGCGAACTCTCCGAACGCTTCGACACGCATGACCCCGGCGAGAAAAAAGTGGCGGAAAAGATCCGCTGCGATGCCTGCCCGGTCATGTGCTACATCGCCGAGGGCCGCACCGGCGCCTGCGACCGCTACGGCAATGTCGGGGGCAACATCGTGCGCATGGACCCGCTGACCATCCTCGATCACGCCGCCGAGACCGGCGCCGCCGTCGTGCCGTTCGACGACGGCGAGGCGTGGGACGGCGAACTGGTCGACACGCGCCGCCGCTTCGTCTCGGCCATCGGTGCCGGCACCACCTATCCTGATTATAAGCCGGCGCCTTTCATCGTCAGCCAGGAGGTCGAGGGCGTCGATCTGGTGACGGTGGTGACGGAGGGCATTTTCTCCTATTGTGGCGTCAAGGTGAAGATCGACACCGACCGCCATATCGGCGATGAAACGGCCGTCGTGCGCGCCGGCGGCGAGGCGATCGGCCACGTCACCACCGGCGAATACGGCTCGCAGATGCTGTCGCTCGGCGGCGTGCATCACCTCACCGGCGGCTCCAAGGCCGAGGGCCGCGCCACCTGCGACGCCATGCTGGCGCTCTGCAACAAAGAGCCGGTCGAACTTGCCATCGACGGCGGCGCCACCGTCGTCGTGCAGGCGGGCCGCCCGCCGGTCATCGACGGCAAGGCGGAAAACCGCATGCGCGTCGGCTGCGGCTCGGCCACCATCGGCATGTTCGCCACGCAATGGCGCGGGCTGGTGGACGAGGTGGTTGTGGTGGACGACCACATCACCGGCGTCGTTTCCGAGCATCAGGCCGGCAAGGTGCTGGGCTGGCAGGATACCGGCATAAAAATCCTCGGCCGCCGCTCCACGCCCGGCCGCTATTTCAAGGTGTCGGAGCCGGGGCTGGGCTGGGGAGGCACGACGATCTCCGACCCCTTGTCGATCCTCGGAGAATGGAACGCCAAGAAGGGCGCGCGGCCGGGCCTGTCGCTTCTGATGGTCTCCACTACGGGCGAGCAGTTTTCCTATTACGAGCTGGATGACGATCTGAAGCCGGTCGAAAAGCCATTTCCCGAGCGGCTGCGCAAATCGGTCGACCTGATCGAGGACAATTGCGAGCCTGCCCTGTGTACCGTGCTGTTCGTCGGCGGGGCGGGGGGCTCGCTGCGCGCCGGCGTCACGGAGAACCCGGTCAATCTCACCCGCTCCGTGCATGGCCTGCAGACCTACGTCACGGTCGGCGGCGCACCCTGCTATGTCTGGCCGGGCGGCGGCATCACGCTGATGGTCGATGTCAGCCGCATGCCCGACAACGCATTCGGTTACGTACCGACGCCGGCGCTGGTGGCCCCCATCGAGTTCACCTTGCGCCGCGACAACTATCTGAGGCTCGGCGGTTACGAGGCCGAAATCCGCAGCGTCGGGGATGTGCTGGCACGCGGCGGCGAATACCTGAACCCTCGCCACACCGCCGGCGCGCCGGCGGACAATCCGTGGCCGCCGCTGGTGCAGGCGCGCCGGCGCGAGGGGCCGGAGCGATGAACGGCCCGCAGGCGCATTGGCTGGACGACGGGCGGCGGCTGCACCTCAACCACGGCCCCATCGACCTGATCGTGGAAGCCTTCGGGGCGGCCGGGGAACGGCAAGCAGCCTATGCGCAGGCGGTCGAGCGCTTCCAGACGATCCTGACCGAACTGGTGGCGGAGTTGCCGGAGTTGCGTAAGCCGGCTCTCGTCGCCACCCCCACCCCTGACCCCTCCCCGCAGGGGGGAGGAGAAGAGAAAGAGGGAGCGCGCGGCAGCTTCCCCTCCCCCTTGCGGGGAGGGGGCAGGGGTGGGGGTGGGCAGGCGCTTTCGTCGTCGCCTTTCACAGGCTCCACCGCCCGGCGCATGGCGGCCGCCGTCGCCCCGCTGGCCGAAACCTTCATCACGCCGATGGCGGCGGTCGCGGGCGCCGTCGCCGACGAAATTCTGGCGGCGATGCTTGCCGGCCGCCGGCTCGACCGCGCTTATGTCAACAATGGCGGCGATTGCGCGCTGCACCTCGCCGAGGGCCAATCCATGCAATTGGCGATTGCCGGCACCGGCCATGACCTCGCCGACCGCGTCACGATCCGGGCCGAAGACCCGGTGCGCGGCGTCGCCACCAGCGGCTGGCGCGGTCGTTCGTTCTCGCTGGGTATCGCCGATGCCGTCACCGTGCTTGCCCGGACCAGCGCCGAGGCCGACGCGGCGGCCACGATCGTCGCCAACGCCGTCGACCTGCCCGGCCATCCGGCCGTTACGCGGCAGCCGGCCTGCGACCTCGCGCCCGACAGCGACCTTGGCGAGCGGTTTGTGACCATCGGCGTCGGTGTCTTGTCTCCGGCCGAAGTCGGCGCGGCGCTGGAGCGCGGCATGGCCGTCGCCGAAGACTTGCGCCATCGCGGCCTGATCGCCGCGTCGGCGCTGTTCCTTGCCGGGCAATCCCGCATCAGCGGCCCGATATCGCTTCCGGCTGTCTCCCATTCGACAGAAAAGAAAGAACTCGCCCATGCCTGAATTCCCCATCCGCAGGATCGCGGTCCAGATCGAAGACATTTTTCACGAAGGCGGTCCGGTAGCCAGGCAGCCGCGCCGACGCGCGGTCGCCTTAGGCATCGTGAAAAACCCCTTCGCCGGCCGTTATGTCGAAGACCTGCAACCGGCGATGGAGGACCTGAAACCGCTCGGCCTCGACCTGACCGACCGGTTGATTGCGGCGCTCGGCGGCGACATCGCGGCCATCGACGGCTACGGCAAAGGCGCTATCGTCGGCACCGAAGGCGAGATCGAGCATGGCGCGCTGTGGCACGTGCCGGGCGGATATGCGATGCGCGAGCGCCTCGGCCAGGCGAAGGCCATCGTGCCGTCGGCCATGAAGGTCGGCGGCGCCGGCGCCACGTTGGACGTGCCGCTCGGCCACACCAACGCCGCCTATGTGCGCAGCCACTTCGACGCCGTCGAGGTGCGCGCCGCCGATGGGCCGCGGCCGGACGAAATTCTGTTCTGCCTCGCCATGGCCTGCGGCCCGCGCATCCACAACCGCATGGGCGGGCTGGAGGCAAAGGACATCAAGGTCTGGGACGGCCAGCGATGACCGTCGGCCCGGATGGCGGCTATCATCTGCAGGAGCAGATCGGCTTTGTCCTGCGCAAGGCCAACCAGCGCCATCTGGCCATCTTTTCGGCGCGCATCGGCGACCTGACGCCGCCGCAGTTCGCTGCGCTCGCCAAGCTCAAGGAGGTCGGCGAGACCTCGCAGAACCAGCTCGGCAGCCTGATCGCCATGGATGCTGCAACGGTAAAGGGCGTCATCGACCGGCTGAAGGCGCGCGGCCTGGTCGAGATCGGCAAGGACGGCGCCGACAAGCGCCGCCTGCTGGTCAGCCTGACGGTGGAGGGGCGCGACCTGATCGAGCGCCTGGTGCCGCTCGCCGCAGCGATCACCTACGAGACGCTGGCGCCGCTGACTCAGCGCGAGGCCTCGACGCTACTACGCCTGCTCGGCCGGATTGCCTGAGACGGCCTTTCAGCCGCCCATGCCGCTGCGCGGTAACTGAATGAGATCGCCGAAGCGGACGCGCAGCTTTTCGTCGACGCTGCGCGGCACGTGGCGCGGGAAACGCTCGGCCAGCACCCGCTTCTTCTCGGCGATGGCCCGCTGGAGAATGTCCGGCTTGCCCTTCTCGTTCCATTCCTTCGGCGAGAAGCGGTCGCCGACGGCGGGATAGAAATATTCCGTCTGCATCAGCTTCAGTGTCTGCTCGTGGCCGAGATAGTGGCCGGGACCGTTGAGGCAGACATCGGCGATGGTGTCGACGGAGAGCGCCGCATCCGTCACTTCGATGCCGCGCACGCAGCGCTGGCACATGCCGAGCATGTCGTTGTCGATGATGAGGCTTTCCAGGCAGAAGCCGAGCAGCGAGGCGTGCATGCCGGCCGATTCATATACGAGATTAAGGCCGGACAGGCCTGCCATGACGTCGGTGATGCCTTTTTCGAAGCCGGACTGGATGTCGGGCAGTTTCGAATCGGCCATGCCGGCGGCCGAGCCACCCGGCAGGTCATAGAACTGCGCCATCTGCGCGCAACAGGCGGTCAGCAGCGCCTGCTCGGCCGAACCGCCCGACATGGCGCCGGTCCTGAGGTCCGAGACGAACGGCCACGTGCCGAAGATCGCCGGATGGCCGGGTTTTATCGCGTTGACGTAGATCAGCCCGACCAGCACTTCGGCCACTGCCTGCACCACGGCCCCGGCGATCGCTGCCGGCGCCGTCGCACCTGCCTGTCCGGCCGAGAGCAGCAGGATCGGGATGCCGCCTTCCACGCAGGCTTCCAGCACGCCGCAGGCATCCTCGGCGAATTTCATCGGCGGCACGACGAAGCAGTTGGAATTGGAGACGAAGGGCCGGGCGCGGAAATTCTCCTCGCCGCCGGCAATCGCGTAGAGCATCTCCAGCGCGGGCTTCACGTTCTCGCGCACGGTGAACGACGTGCCGACATGCTTGGATGTTCCCATCACGCAGGCGTAGAGCGTGTTGAAATCCATGTCGAGCGGGTCGGGAATGTCGCGCGGCACCATCGGCCGCTGGAAGAAATGGATGTTGTCCAGCCCGTCGACGATGCGGGCGGCGTCGTAGATGTCCTGCAACAGCGATTCGCGATAGACGCGCTTCTCGACATCGACGAGGTGAACGGCCGCGCCCGCCGTGCCATAATGCACGCGCTTGCCCTGGATCACCATGTCGTGCTTCGGGTCCTGGCCGTGCAGCGTGAAATTGCGCGCCGCGCGCTTGATAGTGTCGAGCACGAGATTACGCGGGAAGCGCAGCCGCCCGTCCTCGCCCAATGTGGCGCCGACACCGGTCAGGGCCTCGATGCAGGAGGGAATGGCGTTGGCGAAGCCGACGGTTTCCAGCAGCGTCAGCACCGCCTCGTGGATGCGCTCGAGGTCGTTCTGCGAAAGCGGTGCGTAGCGCCCGCCTTCGAGGCCGGCGCGCACGGGCCTGATGTCGTCGGCCAGCGGCGCGGCTCGCATGGCCCGGCGCGCTTCGCGCCCGCCGGACCGGCGTGAACGATGTTCTTCTCCCGGCGCGTCGAGCTTCTCGGCAGTCTCAGACATCACGACAACTCCACCCATGCGGCGAAGCCGGCCGGTAGCGGTTGATCCGCCTTGGTCCAGCTCTGTTCCCGCATCGGACTATGCCGTCATGTCTGGCCCATCAGCATGAGCCAGCCGATTCCGCCGGATGGGCCAGCCCTTGCGTCAGCTGTCGCGCAACGGAAGGCGATGCTCAGGCCGCCGCGGGCCGGCGCCCTGCCGCCGTCGCAAGCTCGCGGATGCCCGGCTCGATGTGCTGCAGCGCGATCGAGGAGATGCCGAGGCGCATGAAGCGCGACGGCCGGTCGGAACGGTCGAAGAAGCGGTCGCCCGGCTCGATGATGACGCTGCGGCTGGCCGCCGCCGCCGCGAGATCGCGCGAATCCGTGCCGCGCGGCCCCTCCAGCCACAGTGAGGTGCCGCCGGCCGAATCGGTCGAGCGCCATTCCGGCAGGAAGGCGTCGATCGCATGCACCAGCCGCTTGCGCCGCTCCTCGAACGCCGCCGAAAGCCGGCGCACCAGCGCCTCGTGATGGCCGAGCGACAGGAACAGGGCGACGGCACGCTGGTTGTTGGCCGGCGGATGGCGCAGCATGAAGCGGCGCAGCGCCCTGAGTTCCGCGATCAGCCCGGCGGAGGCGACGATGTAGCCGAGCCTGAGGCCCGGCGCCAACGTCTTCGACATCGAGCCGACATAGATGACGCGCCCCGAGCGATCGACGCTCTTCAGCGCCTGCTGCGGCGCCTCGTCGAGCAGCTGGCTGTCGTAGCCGTCCTCGATGATGATCTGGTTGTTGCGGTTGGCGCGCGCCAGAAGGTCCTGCCGCCGTTCCGCCGAAAGCGGCACCATGGTCGGACAATGATGGCTGGGCGTGACGAAGACGAAGCCGGAATCGGCCGGAATGGCCGAGGTCACGATGCCGGACTCGTCGACCGGCACCGGCTGCACGTCGGCGCCCGCCAGCTTGAAGATGGAGCGCGCGTCGGGATAGCCGGGGTCTTCCATCGCTACCTTGGAGCCCTTGGTCATCAACAGCGAGGCCAGCATGTAGAGCGCGTTCTGCGCGCCGAGCGTCACGATGATCTCGTCGGGATTGGCGAAGATGCCGCGCCGTGGCAACAGCCGCGCCTGGATCTGCTCGATCAAGAGCGGATCGTCGCGGTCGACCATGTCGGACGCCCAGTTGCGGATCTCCAGCACCGCCAGCGCCATGCGGTTGCATTCGCGCCATTCGGCGGTCGGGAAAAGCGCGGGGTCGAACTGACCGTAGACGAACGGATAGGACGACTTGATCCAGTTCTCCTGCTTATTGGGCGGGGGCATGTCGGAGGCGGCGATCTGCCGGCGTGCCTTCCAGTCGATCTCGTTCTGCTGCTCGGGCGACTTCTGCGGCTTGGCCGGCGTGGCGAGCACTTCCGGGTTGACGAAATGGCCGCGCCGCTCGCGCGCCACCAGGAAACCTTGGTCGACCAGCTGCTGAAAGGCGAGCACCACCGTGCCGCGCGCCACGCCGAGCTTCTCCGCCAGGATGCGGCAGGAGGGAAGCGGCATGGACGCGGCGATCTGGCGGTCGAGGATGGCGGCGACGATCGCCTGCCTGATCTGCGCCTGCAGCGTCTGGCCCGACTCGGCAGAGATGCGGAACAGGCCCGACCAGATGGCCGTGTCATTACGCTGTGGCATAAAAGCTCTCCTCGATGGTCAGTCTTTTTAATCTTGGTGGACCAGTGGACTGTATGCTTGGCATAAGCGATTGCGCCAATCAATTTTTCTGATTTCTCCGATTTATGCCAATGATCCATCAGCCGGCCCGGGAACCGATCGCGGCCGGTTGAAACGGTTGAAAATTCCGCCGATAGTCCGCGCCCGCCCGCGGCGGGACAAAACCGCGTTACCGGCCTCCCGCCGGTGGCACGCGGTCTGCTAAGTTGCGCCGCAAACCGCTGAGGAGTCCTGCCGTGGATCACAAAGCCTTCGCCAAGCAGCTTGCCGCGCTCGGCAAACACCGCGCTTCGCTGTCGATGAACATGCGCGATGCCTTCGCCGCCGACCCGCAGCGTTTCGAGAAATTCTCCGCCACCGACGGTGACCTGCTGCTCGACTGGTCGAAATGCGCGGTCGACGAGGAGGCGATGCGCCAACTCGTAGCACTTGCAGGTGCAGCCGGCGTCGAGGAAAAGCGCGCCGCGATGTTTTCCGGCAAGCACATCAACATCACCGAGGACCGCGCCGTGCTGCACACGGCGCTGCGCGACCTCGACGGCAAGGGCTTGCATGTCGACGGGCAGGACGTGAAGAAGGACGTCGAGTCCGTCCTCGCCGCCATGGCGGATTTCGCCGATGCCGTGCGTTCCGGCAAGGCGGCCGGCGCGACCGGCAAGGCGATCACCGACGTCGTCAACATCGGCATCGGCGGCTCCGACCTCGGCCCGGCCATGGCCACGCTGGCGCTGGCGCCCTATCACGACGGGCCGCGCAGCCATTACGTCTCCAACATCGACGGCGCCCATATCCACGACACGCTGAAGGGGCTCGATCCGGCGACGACGCTGTTCATCATCGCCTCCAAGACCTTCACCACGGTCGAGACGATGACCAATGCCGAGACGGCCCGGCACTGGATCCAGGAAAAGCTCGGCAAGGAGGCTGTCGGCCACCATTTCGCCGCCGTCTCCACCGCGCTCGACCTCGTCGCGAAGTTCGGCATCCGGCAGGAGCGTGTGTTCGGCTTCTGGGACTGGGTCGGCGGCCGTTATTCGGTTTGGGGCGCCATCGGCCTGCCGGTGATGATCGCCGTCGGCCCGGAGAACTTCCGCGCCTTCCTGCGCGGCGGCGCCGAGATGGACGCCCATTTCCGCGATACGCCGCCTCAGAAGAACCTGCCCTTCCTGCTCGGCCTCGTCGGCTTCTGGCATCGCGTGGTGTGCAAATATCCGGCCCGCGCCGTCATCCCCTACGACCAGCGCCTGTCGCGCCTGCCGGCCTATCTCCAGCAGCTCGACATGGAATCGAACGGCAAGAGCGTCACCGTCGATTCGAAGCCGGTGACGACGCCGACGGGGCCTCTGGTGTGGGGCGAGCCCGGCACCAACGGCCAGCACGCCTTTTTCCAGCTGCTTCACCAGGGCACCGACATTATCCCGGTCGAGTTCCTCGCCGCTGCCATCGGCCATGAGCCGAACCTGAGGCACCACCACGACCTGCTGCTCGCCAACTGCCTTGCGCAGTCGGAAGCTCTGATGAAGGGCCGCACGCTGGAGGAAGCGCGGGCGCAGATGCTGGCCAAGGGGCAAAAGCCCGATTTCGTCGACCGCATAGCCCCGCAGCGGGTTTTTTCCGGCAACCGGCCCTCGGTCACCATCCTCTACGAGAAGCTCGACCCGCGCACGCTCGGCCGGCTGATCGCGCTCTACGAGCACCGCGTCTTCGTCGAGGGCGTGCTTTACGACATCAACTCCTTCGACCAGTGGGGCGTGGAACTCGGCAAGGAGCTCGCCACGCAGCTGTTGCCTGTCGTGGAAGGCAAGGAGAGTGCCGCAGGCAGGGACGCCTCGACCGCCGGCCTGGTGGGACATATCCGGCGGCTGGGCGCGAAGGGGTGAGGCGGCAATTGGCAACCATCAAGGGGATCCTGTTCGACAAGGACGGCACGCTGGTCGATTTCAACGCCACCTGGTCGGCGGTCGCCGATTTCATGGCGATGGAGGCGGCGGACGGCGACCGGCCGGCGGCCGACGAACTGCTCACCGTGGCCGGCTACGATTTCGATGCGCGGCGTTTCAAGGCCGACTCGATCTTCGCCGCCGGCACCAACCGCGACGTGGTGGAGGCGTGGTTTCCGCAGCTGTCGCGGCAGGAGCAGGGCGCCGCCCTTGCCCGCTTCAACGAGATCACGGCCGTGGAAGGATCGCGCAAGGCGGTGGCGCTGCCGGGCATACCAGCAGCGCTGGCGGCGCTGCACGGGCGCGACTACCGGCTGGGCGTCGCCACCAACGATTCCACCAGCGGCGCGGAAAAGACGCTGCTGGCCCTCGGCATCGCCCAGCTTTTCGACGCCGCCTACGGCTACGACGCCGTGGCCAACCCCAAGCCGGCGCCCGACGTGGTGCTGTCCTTCTGCGACTTGACCGGACTGAAGCCGGCCGAGATCGCCATGGTGGGCGACAACCGCCACGACCTCGATATGGCGCGTGCGGGCGGCTGCGGCCTGGCGGTGGGGGTTCTGTCCGGCACCGGCACGCGCGCCTCGCTGGCGCCGATGGCCGACGTGGTGCTGGACTCGGTGGCCGACCTGCCGGCGTTCCTGGAGGAATTGGGCCGGAACTGAGCGCCGTCGTTCCCCTCCCCCTTGAGGGGGTGAGAAGCGGTCCGCGCAGCGGACGAAAAGCCAATTGCCTGGCTTTTCGAGCGACGAACGGTGAAAGACCGGTTCGCCCTCGGGCGGATCAAAACGTCCGGTGGACGTTTTGAAGGTCTTGAGCGCCCGAAGGGCTGGGAGCGATAGCGGAGGGCCGTGGCCGGGCGAAGCCCGGTCGGGAGGGGTAACCTCAACCACTCCAACGCGAAGAAACTCTCGCTCTACGGCCAACAACCCCTCTCCGTCTCGGCTTCGCCGAGCCACGTTCGTCACTCGAAAAGCCAAGCAATTGGCTTTTCGTCCGCTACGCGGACCGTTCCTCAACCCCAGAGGGGCGAGGAACCCAAGTCCTGTTGGATCGGTGCCATGTGGAAACTGCGTGATGCCTCGATACTCGCAGAGCGCGACGTTCGCGGGTTCCGGTTCCTCGCCCCTTTTGGGGGAGAGGTGGCTCGGCGAAGCCGAGACGGAGAGGGGTCTTTCATCGCAAACATCTTCATCGCCACGCTGCCTTTTCGGCCCTGGCCATTGTCAAAGAACTGACCTCGATGGCTTGAGGTCGGGAAGACGGCGGTCGTCGGAACGCTGCCGAATTTTATAAAACTGCGATCCGAAGACCGCCGTCCGGCGATTTCTGTTCCCGTCCGTTCCGCTTCACCGCAGCTCACGGCTTCGGTTTTCTTGCAAAAACCTCCACCGGCCGATGGCTTACAGCGCTCGTCCAGCGCACACGGGCCGTAATACCCGTAGGGGGTGAAGAGCGGTCCGCGCAGCGGACGAAAAGCCAATTGCTTGGCTTTTCGAGTGATGAACGCCCGGCAGGGCCCTTGGACGGCCCTTCGCTAGGGCTCAGGGCGTTCGGCGCCTATCATGATGCCACTGGCATCATGATTTTCTCGCTGCGCTCGAAACCGGCTTCTCACCCTCCCCGGGCAATCGTCTACGTTTGACGATCACCGGAGGCGCCGATCCCTTCCCACGCAATCACCGTCATGACCGGTGTTCCCGCGCGGGAAGCTGGGATGAGTATGGGACGGGTTCACGGGGATAAGTTTCCGGAAGATTTTTTTCGCTCTGCTTTCGTCATCCCAAAGCAGATCTTCGCCGCGCTGCAATCGTCTTCCGGGAGAACGAGGAGATCGTCGTGAGCCCGCTTCCATAAATTTACCCGGGTAATATTGACGGGCGCGCGTCGGACTGTTAAATGCGCCGCATGGAACAGAACATCATCACCGTCACAGCCTTTGCCGGCGACCGGCTTTTCGCCTCCGGGCAGCCGGCCGAGGTTGCGCTTGCCCTGAAGGCGGCCGCCGCCATGCCCGGCGACGTGCCGTTGCTGGCCTTCGACGACCGCAGCGGCCGGCAGGTCGATTTCGACCTGAGCGGAACCGACGCCGAGATCGTGGCCCGGCTGGCGCCGGCACAGGACGGCGCCGACCCCGGCGAACCGGCCGCGCGGCGCGGTGCCGGCCGGCCGAAGCTCGGTGTCGTGGCGCGCGAGGTCACGCTTCTGCCGCGCCATTGGCAATGGCTGGCCGAGCAGCCGGGCGGCGCTTCGGTGACCTTGCGCAAGCTGGTCGATGCCGCCCGCGCCGCCGATGCCGGCAAGGCGGCCGCGCGGACGGCGCAACAGGCGGCCGACCGCTTCATGGCGGCGATGTTGGGCAACCGGCCGGGCTACGAGGAAGCCGCGCGCGCGCTCTACGCCGGCAACCGGGACCGCTTCCTTGCGGTGTCCGAGCCATGGCCGGCGGACCTGCGCGACCATGCCCGGCGGCTGGCCGAGCCGGCGTTCGGCTGAAAAAGCACTGCGGGCCGATACCCCCACCCCTGGCCCCTCCCCGCAAGGGGGAGGGGGACGCCGACATCGCCGTTTCGTCCAAAACCGGCAACGTTGGTGGATATGGAAGCGCCGCATAATCCCCCTCCCCCTTGCGGGGAGGGGTTGGGGGTGGGGGTACAGCGCCCGATCCGACAGCCTGCCGGCAGGGAACAAAGACCCGCCGGTTCAGATGCCGTTTTCGACCCAGGCGCGGATGAGCGTGTGGGCGATCGCGCCTTTCGCCGGCGTGATGAGCCCGCCCGGATGCTCGCGCGCCAGCATCTGCCGCACCTCGTCGCGGAAGAACCAGCGGCAGTCCTCCAACTCGCCGAGGTCTGGCTGGATATCCTCGTTGAGCGGTTCGCCGAAACAGCCGATCATCAGCGAATAGGGGAACGGCCACGGCTGGCTGGCGTGGTAGACGACGCGGCCGAGACGGATGCCGGCCTCTTCCATCGTCTCGCGCCGCACCGCGTTCTCGATCGTCTCGCCCGGCTCGATGAAGCCGGCCAGCGCCGAATAGGAGCCGGGCGCGAAGTGGGGGCTGCGCCCGAGCAGGCATTTTTCGCGCGTCGCGGTCAGCATGATCGCCACCGGGTCGGTGCGCGGAAAATGGTCGGCGCCGCAGGAGGGGCAGTGGCGCCGGTAGCCGCCGGCGCGCGTTTCGCTGGCATGGCCGCATTTCGAGCAGAAGCGATGGCTGGCGTTCCAGGCAAGCAGCGCCGCCCCTTGTGCCAGCGCGCCGAGCGCGGCCGGATCGATGAGGCCCTGCATATAGACCGAGCGATAGTCGATGGCCTTGACCGTCGCTGGCAGGTCGTCCGCCCCGATGCCGGCCGATGCGGCGAGGATGGGGCCGCTTGCGTCGAAGCCCAGAAGCACGGCCTCGCCGAGGCGGGGCTTGAATGCCTCGCTTTCGGCCAGCCCGTACCATGGATCGAAGGTGCCGCCGTCGAGCTTCAGGCAGATGCGGCCGTCGCCGAGCAGCATCAGCCGCGTGCGCGGATCGGCCAGTGCCTTCTCGACGCAGTCGTCGGCGCGATTTTCCGACTGCCGGTCGATCTGGTTGCCGGCGAAGCCGACGAACTGGCTGGGCTCGGCCGAAGGCGCGTCGAAAAGGGCAAAGGTCATGGCGGCTGTCGGAGGATGTGTTCGGTTGGCGGGGTAGCTCTTATAGCGCCGCCTTCACGGTCTGGGCAAACTGGTGGAAATCCGCGCGCTGGTAGGGTTCGCGCAGGCCGTGGCCCCAGACCGGGCCGGGCCAGCCGGGGTCGCCCTCCGAGCGCGCCACCACGTGGATATGCAATTGCCGCACGATGTTGCCGAGGGCCGCTGTGTTGATCTTGGTGCAGTCGGTGGTCTTTTTCAAAGCCTGCGCCACCATGTTGACCTCGAAGGTCAGCATCGCCTGGTCGAGCGGGGTGAGGTCGTGGATTTCCTCGATGCCCGGCCGCTGCGGAACCAGGATGAGCCAGGGCCAGCGGCGGTCGTTCATCACCCTCAACTCGCACAGGCCCAGCCATAGCAACGGCTCGCTGTCCGCTTCCAGCCGGGCGTCGAGCGTGAATCCGGCCTTGAGGCCAGGCATCATCGGCGTTTCCCTCGTTTGTGACGAGGCTATTGCGGCGCCACGCCCCCCGCAAGCGATTCATGAGGGGACAACGGCAAGCCCATGCTGATTTTTGCCGGGCCTTGCATTCTCGCGCCGGATTGACGATATGGAAGACGGGAGGTTGGTGGTGGACGATCCACTCGCCAACCGGGTCAGGTCCGGAAGGAAGCAGCCCTAACGAGCCCGGAACGGGTCATTGTTCCAGCCTCCCGCCTTCTCCTCCTGCGACCTCCGTTCGGCGACCGCTTTGGTGATGTTGACGGCGCATCGGCACGCGGGCGAAACTCGTTGCGGAATCGGCTGCCGAGGCGGCCTCAGCACAAAACCCGTCGAGGCCGATGAGCGAAGCCGGACCAAGCGAATCGGAAAAGGGCGTGACTGAAAAGACGTCCGGCGCCTATCGCGTCCTGGCGCGAAAATACCGCCCCTCCGATTTCTCCGAACTGATCGGCCAAGAGCCGATGGTGCGCACGCTCACCAACGCGTTCGCCACCGGCCGCATCGCCCAGGCCTGGATGCTGACCGGCGTGCGCGGCGTCGGCAAGACGACCACGGCGCGTATCCTCGCCCGGGCCTTGAATTACAAGACGGCCGACGTCGATCGCCCCTCCGTCGATCTCTCGGTGCCCGGAGAGCATTGCCAGGCCATCATGGAAGGCCGCCATGTCGACGTCATCGAGATGGACGCCGCCTCCCATACCGGCATCGACGACATCCGCGACATCATCGACCGTGTGCGCTACGCGCCTGTCGCCGCGCGCTACAAGGTCTACATCATCGACGAAGTGCACATGCTCTCCACGCCCGCCTTCAACGGCCTGTTGAAGACGCTGGAGGAGCCGCCGCCGCACGTCAAATTCATCTTCGCCACCACCGAGATCCGCAAGGTGCCGATCACGGTGCTGTCGCGCTGCCAGCGCTTCGACCTGCGCCGCATCGACGCCGGCGCGCTGGTCGGGCATCTCGCTTCGATCGCCGAAAAGGAAGGCATCGCCGTCGACGCCGAGGCGCTGGCGATGATCGCCCGCGCCGCCGAGGGCTCGGCCCGCGATTCGCTCTCCATCCTCGACCAGGCGATCGCCCACGGCAGCGGCAAGGTGGATGCCGGCGCCGTGCGCGCCATGCTCGGGCTGGCCGACCGCGCCCGCATCGTCGACCTGTTCGAGCACGTCATGAAGGGCGACATTGCCGCAGCACTCACTGAACTGCGCCAGCAATACGACGTCGGCGCCGATCCGGCCGCCGTGCTGACCGACCTTGCCGAGTTCAACCATCTGGTCACCCGCCTGCGCTTCGTGCCCGAAGCCGCCGACGATGCCACCCTGTCGGAGGAGGAGCGCCGGCGGGGCAGGGACTTTGCCGAAAAGCTGTCGGTCCGGGTGCTGTCGCGCACATGGCAGATGCTGTTGAAGGGCATCCCCGAGGTCCAGAATTCCAACCGGCCGCTGGCGGCGGCCGAGATGGTGCTGATCCGCCTCGCCCATGCCGCCGACCTGCCGACGCTGGACGAGGCGCTGAAGACGCTGGAGGGCGGCGGCACCGCCTCTCAGCCGTCGGCACCGTCCCGCCCGGCTTCCTCTGCGTCGGCGCCGGTATCGGGCGGCGCGGCCAGCGCGGTTGCGCAGGCGCGCATGCCGTCCGGCGGTGGCGGCTCCGCCCAGGCGATGCGGCTGGTCGAGGCACAGCCGGAGGTCGCGCCGCCGGTGCCGGTCGCCGCAGTCCGGCCCGCCGTCGAGGAACCCCCGGCGCCGGCGCTGAAATCGCTGGCCGACATCGTCGCGCTGGCCGAGCAGCATCGCGACGGATTGGTCAAGGCGATGCTGCGGCGCTACGTGCGCCCGGTCAGGATGGAGCCCGGCCGGCTCGACGTGGCGCTGACCGAGGACGCGCCGCGCACGCTGCTCAACGACCTGACGACGAAGCTGCGCGCCTGGACGGGCCGCAACTGGCTGGTATCGCTGTCGAAGGAAGAAGGCGGCCAGACGCTGGCCGAGATGGAATCCGCCCGGCGCGAAAGCGCCTTCCTCGACGCGCGCTCCGACCCCACGGTGGCGGCCATCCTCGCCCGTTTCCCCGGCGCCAGGATCATCGACGTGCGTATTCCCCAAGCGGTCGACGATGCAGCGGCCGAGGATGACGGGGACGACACCGACGGCCTGCCGGAGGACCCCGTGGACCCGGCGGTCGACGACGACGAATAGCGCCGCGGCCGCGGCCGGCGATGTGACGAAAGGAAGGATACGACCATGAAGGATCTGCTCGGGCTGATGGGCAAGGCGAAGGAAATGCAGGCCAAGATGCAGGCCATGCAGGAGGAGATCGCCGTCATGGAGGCCTCCGGCCAGGCCGGCGGCGGGCTGGTTTCGGTGACGCTGACGGGCAAGTTCGAGATGAAGGCGCTGAAGATCGACCCCTCGCTGTTCAAGGAGGACGAGGTCGAGATCCTGGAGGACCTGATCCTCGCCGCCCACAACGACGCCAAGGCCAAGGTCGAGCAGGTGATGCAGGAAAAGACCAGGGAACTGACCGCCGGCCTGCCGATGCCCCCCGGCATGAAACTGCCGTTCTGACAGGCCGCCCGAGATATTGCCGGGCCGCGGCGAAAACGGTGCATGGCAGGCGCCGCAGCGCAGACGAACACCGGTTGCGGACCGGTCTGGCGGATTTGCCGGATCGAGCCTCGCGGTCTGCCACAATTTGCCCTGTTATCACGCCTTGTAACGACGCGAGCGGATTGTTGATCGCGTCCAAGGCCTTGCAAGGCGGCCTGTAAGCTGATCGCTAACCATTTGGCCATCTTTCTGCCCGAAACGATCTCATTCTTGCCACGACTTGGCTCGCCAGGATTTCGGGGGACGGGAGCAGCAGCAACAGTGAGGCGGATCAATTGACTAGCCAGCGATGGAAGGTGCCAGCCCTGCTGTGCGCCGCGCTTTCGCCGTTTCTTCTGGCCGGTTGCAGCCAGACGACATCCCACGGCATGTCCGTTGCCAGTCTCGCCAGTTCCGTCCTGCCTTCCGCCGACGGTTCGACCCGCGTCCGCCCCTATCGCTACACGTCCCGCGACAAGGAATGCCTTGAACGGGCGATGTTCTTCGAATCCAACCGCTCCAGCCGCGCCGGCATGGTCGCTGTCGGCACCGTGGTGATGAACCGGCTGCGATCGGGCAAACACGGCAACACCATCTGCGGCGTGGTCGGCGAGCGCAACCAGTTCGCGCCCGGCGTGATGACGCGCAAGATGAACTCCCGCGCCATGCCCGACGTGCAGGAAGCCGCCGAGGCGGTGCTGAAGGGCGAGCGCTCGAAGAAACTGAAGAACGCCATGTTCTTCCACACCGCCGGCCTGAAATTCCCCTACAAGAACATGCACTATGTGCTGGTCGCCGGCGGCAACGCCTTCTACGAGAAGCGCGGCCGCAACTGGCAGCCGCTGCCTGACGAGCAGCAGACGATGGTCGCCTTCGCCGGCGATACGTCGGATGCCGCGGGGAAGGCGATCACGGTCGCCTCGGCCGAGCCGGCGAGCGATGCCGGCGGATTGCCGGGCGTGCAGCAGGTCGACCTGCCCGACACCGCGCCGGTGATGACCGCTGCGGCGAGGCCGGCTGCGCGGCCTGCCGAAAAGCCGGTCGCGGTCGCATCCGCCGATCCCGCGCCGCTGCCGCAGAACAGCCCCTTCGCTTTCGCCTCCTCCGACGAGGCAATGGCCGACGGCTTCGACAATGCGGCGCCCCAGGCGGCAGCACCCAAGGCCGCGCAGAAGAAGCGCAGCCGTGTGGCCGCGCCCGCCCCGCAGGCTGCGGTCGACGTGGCTTCCGCCGAGCCGTCGCCGAAGGCGCAGAAGAAGATCATCGATTCCGTGCCGTTGCCGACGGCCCGGGCCAGCATGGTGAAGGCGGCGTCCGCCAAGCCCTCGAAGCCGGCCAAGGCGCAGGCCGTGCTGGTTGCCGAGGAAGAGCCCTTGGCTTCGCGCTTCGGCCGCGACGACGATTCCGGCGTCTCGATGAGCTTCGCCCAGTAGCACGACACGGGTCGCCGTGGCGCGACCGCGAGGAACCGCGCGTTTGTGCGGTTCCGTTCCCGGCCCACTCCCCAGTGCCCGGCATTCGGCTTATATGCTCTCCCATGTCGAAGCGAATCGCCGGCCCCGAGATCGAACGCCTCATCCAGCTTCTGGCCAAGGTGCCGGGGCTCGGGCCGCGCTCGGCGCGCCGCGCGGCGCTCCATCTCATCAAGAAGAAGGAGCAGTTGCTGGCGCCGCTGGCCGATGCCATGGGCGAGGCGGTGGACAAGGTGCGCGTCTGCTCGACCTGCGGCAACGTCGACACCGCCGATCCCTGCATGATCTGCACCGATCCGCGCCGCGATGCCGCGACATTGATCGTCGTCGAGGACGTGTCGGACCTGTGGGCGCTGGAGCGCGCCTCGGCCATGAACGTGCGCTACCATGTGCTCGGCGGCACGCTGTCGCCACTCGACGGCATCGGCCCGGAGCAGCTCAACATCCGCGCGCTTGTCGACCGTGTTGCCGGCGGCGAGGTCAAGGAGGTGATCCTGGCGGTGAACGCCACCGTCGAGGGCCAGACCACGGCGCATTACCTCACCGACCAGCTTGCCGATTTCGACGTCAAGGTGACGCGGCTGGCGCATGGCGTGCCGGTCGGCGGCGAGCTCGACTATCTCGACGAGGGCACGCTTGCCGCGGCGCTGAAATCGCGGACGGCGTTTTGAGCGGGGGCGAGCGCGTCGTGACTTTTGGTGACAAGTTCCGCCACGCCGGGTTCTTCGGGTTCCTGCTTCAAGCCGCATCGGTCTTGCTGGTCCTTGCCGCCCCGGCCGCCGCCGCGAAGGTCGACGGGCAATTCCGCGCCTGGCTTCAGACCGACCTCTGGCCGGATGCCGAGGCAAGGGGGATCTCGCGCAAGACCTTCAATCAGGCTTTCGACGGGGTGAAGCCGAACCTCAAGCTGCCGGACCTTGTCATGCCCGGCGAAAAGCCTTCGACGCCCAAGGTCCAGCACCAGGCGGAATTCGGCTCGCCGGGGCCTTACTTCGCCGAAAAGACGCTGGCGCCGGTCGCCACCGGCGGACGCGCCCGCGCCGGCCGGTATGCCTCCACGCTTGCGAGGATCGAGCAGCGCTACGGCGTGCCGGGCGTCATCGTGCTCGCCGTCTGGGGGCGCGAGACCGGCTACGGCGCGGCCAGGCTGCGCTACGACGCCTTCGAGGTGCTGGGCACGCGCGCTTTCCTCTCGGCCACCAAGCGCGACATGTACCGCACCGAACTCATCGCCGCGCTGGAGATCGTCCAGAAGGGATTGGAGCCGGTGGGCGCGATGAAGTCGTCATGGGCCGGCGCGCTCGGCCAGCCGCAGTTCATGCCGACCTCCTTCCTCAAGCATGCGGTGGATTTCGATGGTGACGGCCGCGTCGACATCTGGGATTCGGTTCCCGACACGCTGGCTTCCATCGCCAATTATCTCGCCGACTACGGCTGGGTGAGGGGGCGTGACTGGGGTTTCGAGGTGACGGTGCCGGACAGCGTTTCGTGCGCGCTCGAAGGCCCGGATCGCGGCAGGAAGATTGCCGACTGGGGCAAGTTCGGCATCGCGCGCGTCGGCGGCAAGCCGTTTCCGGCCAGCGAGGCGAAGGCTGAAGGGTATCTCATGATGCCGGCCGGCCGCCATGGCCCGGCCTTCATCGTCACGCCGAACTTCTACGTCCTGAAGGAATACAACACCTCGGATCTCTACGCCCTGTTCATCGGCCTGTCCGCCGACCGCATCGCCCATGGCGACAGGCGGTTCTCGGCCGACTGGGGCGCCGTCGGCGGTCTCTACCGCTCCGACATCGCCGCCATGCAGCGGGCACTGGAGAAAAAGGGTTACGACGTCGGCAGCGCCGACGGCCTGCCGGGCTTCAAGACGCGCCGCTCCATCGGCGAGTGGCAGCAGAAGAACGGCCGCGCCGCCACCTGCTTCCCCGATGAGGACCTGGTCAAGGCGGTGAAGTGACTTCCTTCTCCCCGTTTACGGGGAGAAGGTGGCGGCAGCCGGATGAGGGGCAGTACAAGCTTTCGCGAGTGGGCGCTGCCCCTCACCCGACCCTTCGGGCCACCCTCTCCCCGTAAACGGGGAGAGGAAAGGGCGCTACGCCGCCGCCGCCATCTCCTTGTGGACGTCGGCCAGGATCTCGAACGAGCGTACGCGCGCCGCGTGGTCGAACACCTGCGCCGTCACCATCAGTTCGTCGGCGCCGGTGCGGGCGATGAAGGCCTCGACGCCGCGCCTTACCGTTTCGGGCGAGCCCACCACCGCCTGCGCCAGCGCATGGCCGAGCATGGCGCGGGCATTGGCGTCGAGGTCGCGGTCATAGCCTTCCACGGGGGCGGGCAGCTTGCCCGGTCTGCCGCTGCGCAGGTTGACGAACGCCTGCTGCAGCGAGGTGAACAGGAAGCTCGCCTCGGCGTCGGTGGGAGCGGCGACGACATTGAGCCCCAGCATGACATGCGGCTTGTCGAGATGCTCCGACGGCTGGAAGCGCGAGCGGTAGACGGAAAGCGCATTGTCGAGTTCGGCCGGCGCGAAATGCGAGGCGAAGGCATAGGGCAGGCCGAGCAGGGCCGCGAGCTGGGCGCCGTAGAGACTTGAGCCGAGGATCCACACCGGCACGTCCTGGCCTTCGCCGGGCACGGCGCGGATGCGCTGGCCTTCTTCGGCCGGCTGGAAATAGCCCATCAGCTCGACCACGTCCTGCGGGAAATTGTCGACGCCGGCGTCGAGGTTGCGGCGCAGCGCCCGGGCGGTCAGCATGTCCGTGCCCGGTGCGCGGCCGAGACCAAGGTCGATGCGGCCGGGATAGAGCGCGGCCAGCGTGCCGAACTGCTCGGCGATCACCAGCGGCGAGTGGTTGGGCAGCATGATGCCGCCGGCACCGACGCGGATTTTGCTTGTGCCGCCGGCGACATGGCCGATGGCGACGGCGGTGGCGGCGCTGGCGATACCGGGCATGTTGTGGTGCTCGGCCAGCCAGTAGCGGTTGTAGCCAAGCCGTTCCGCATGGCGCGCGAGGTCGAGCGAGTTGGCGAGCGACTGCGAGGCGGTGCCGCCTTCGACGATGGGGGACAGGTCGAGGACGGACAGGGCTGTCATGCGAAAATCTCCGGTGCTCGCGACCATATGGGGGCGCGGCGGCGAGGGCGCAAGCGAACGCGCGCGGACCGGCCATGCGCGCCCGCCGATGCGCTCAGGCTTTCTGGGTCTGCCTGGCCGGCGCCGGCTTGCGCGCAGTGCGTCCGTTCGCGGCGGGCTTGGCCGTCTCCTGCTTGCCGGAAACCGCCTTAGCGGGACGCCGGCGCCGTACCGGCCGCCGCTTCGGCAGGGCCTTCAACGGCTTGGCGCTTTCCTGCGCAAGCGCGCGCCGTACCGTTTCCGCGATCGTCGTGGTGACGAAATCCGCTCCGGTCCCGTCCTCGGTGATCGAGCCCCGCCGGTTGCCGTCGGCTTCCATCGGCACCAGCAGGCCGACGCGAAGCTTCGCCTTGCGCCGCTTCAGCCGCCGCACCGCGTGGCGAGCCTGCGCCAGCGAAGCGGCGTTGAGATAGGTCACGACGACGGTGTCGGCCTCGCCCAGCGCCAGGGCGCCGAAGCGTTCCGGCTCGAAGGTCTGATAACCGGCGATCGCTGTCTCCGCGCCCTGGATTTCCAGCACCTGCGCCACCATGGCGGCGGCCGCGTCGTCGATCTCGCCGCGTCCGCCGATGCAGACAAGGCTGCGGCCTTCGCCGTCCGGCAGGTCGGGGCCGGCGTCGTCTTCGCCGTCCTCGGTGTCCGCTCCGGCTTCGTTTTTCCCGGCCTCGTCATCGGCGCCGTTTTCTTCCACCTCGTCTTCGGCGAGGTCGGCGAGCTCCTGAACCAGCGTGCCGGCGGCCGTCGCGAAACGCACGCGCTGCTCGTGGGTCATGACGCCGCGCTGGCGGTCGACCTCGCCCAGCACCAGGGCGGGCAGCGCCACCTCGTCGTAGAAATCGACGAGATATTCGTCTTCCAGATAGTCCTCCGCATAGTCGGCGGCCTCATAGGGGTCGCCGGCAAGCAGCCGCTGGTAGACGCGGGCGTGCGGCTCCAGCACCGGCTCGTTGCCGAGCAGCACGCCGAGGAACTCGAACTGCGAGACGTGCCGGCCGAGCACGACGAGACACACCGTCAGCGGTGTCGACAGCACCAGGCCGAGCGGCCCCCACAGCCATGCCCAGAAGATCGCCGCGACGATGATGGCGAGCGGCGACAGGCCCGTTTCCGAGCCGTATAGCCACGGTTCCAGCACGTTGTTGGAGATCAGTTCCATGGCGATGAACAGGGCAGCCGTCCACAGCAGCGGCGCCCAGCCCGGCGACACCGCCAGCGTGAGCAGCAGCGGCATCAGCATGCCGATGGCCGGCCCGATATAGGGCACGAAGCGTAGCACCAGCGTCAGCCCGCCCCACAAAAGCGCGTTGGGGATGCCGAGCAGCCACAGGCCGGCGGTGATCGGCACCGCGTAGATCGTGTTGATGACCAGCTGCATCAGAAGGTAGCGGCCGACGCGCTTGCCGGCGTCCTGCAGCGCCTCGGTGGTCTTGTGCAGGTCGCCATAGCCGACCAGCCGGATGAAGCGGTCGCGCAAGTCCTCGCGCTCCAAAAGCATGAACACCACCACGACGATGACGAGGCCCGCCATCGAGAACGGGCTGATCAGCGGCACCACGATGTTGTTGAGGATATCGAGCGGGCTCTGGTGCGAGACGATCTCGACCGGCAGCGGCTTCTGTTCCGGCGTTTCGGCGCTTTGCGTGCCGGCCTGGAGTTCCTGGCCGACGCGCTCGGCCGCGCCCGTCAGGCGCTCGATCAGGCCGCCGCCGGCACCGAGTTCCTTCAGCGAGCGGATCTTCTCGACGACGTTGGTCTGATAGGTCGGGATGTTCTGGGCGAGGTTTGAAACCTGCGAGGCCACCAGGAAGGCGAAGCAGGCGATGACGATGAAGGCCGAGAGCACGGTGAGCGTCACGGCGACCACCTTCGGCACCGCCATCTTGCGCAGCGCCGACACGATCGGCGCCAGCGCGAAGGTCAGCAGGATCGCGATCGCCAGCGGCAAAAGCACGTCCTTGCCGAGATAGAGGATGGCGGTGACGCCGACGATGGTGACGACCGGCGGCACGGCAATGCGGGTGAGGTCGCCGTTCGCCGCCTCCGGCGGGGCAGCGGCTGCTTCGCGGCGGATTTCGGAATTCGTCGTCAATGGCTTCCCCCCTCACAGACAGGCGCCGTCGGGAAGGCCGTGCGGGGATGGCGGCTAGAACGCCCATGCGCTTCGCCAAATCCCCCGGCGATGCGGCCGCCGTCAGTCCTCCCGGTTCCATTGTCGGGCCGTGCGCAGGAACGCCGCTGCCCGGGCAAGGTTCCGTCCCCCTCCCAAAGTCGCAGCCAATTCACGGATTTTCATGGCTGGCATACCGTTTTGGCGCTTGAACTTGCCATTATCGCGCGTATGTAAGCGTCGCGAATTGACTTCAGGGAATGACACTTGGCTATCTACAGGGAAAAAGACATCTTCGAGCGGCGCAATGCCGCAAATCAGGCAAAGAAGGCGCTTCTGGAGCGCTTCAAGGCAAGACCCGCGGCGGACGACCCGGCCGTGCTGGCCCGTCAGGCGGAACGCAAGGCTATTTTGGAAGCCCGTGCCATCCGCGAGGCCGAAAAGGCGAAATTGAAGCAGGAGAAGCTGGCGCGCGAAGCGGCCGAAAAGGCTGCCCGCGAGGCCGAAGAGGCGCGCCTGCGTGCCGAGGCCGAGGCCAAGGCCGCGGAAGAGGCTAAGGTCCGCGCGGCCGAAGAGGCCGAACGGCTCGCCGGCGAGCTCGCCGACGAAGCGGCCCGCAAGGCCAAGCGCGACGCCCGCTACGCGGCGCGCAAGGCCCGCGTCGGCCGCACGCCTCCGGGCTTCTCCGCCCGCTGATTTGTTTCGGATTTGAAACAAGCCCGGCCACCGAACGCTGGCCGGGCTTTTGGCGTTTCAGCATTTGCGGCCGGACCGCGTCGTCCGGTGCCGCGCGGACGCGCTGACCGGATCAATCCGGAGCAGCGGGATCGTGCGCGCCGGAAGGCCGGCTGCTCCGGTCAGGCCACCAGCTTGAGGCCGGCGATGCCGCAGACGATCAGGGCAATGCAGCCGATCCTGACGGCGGTCGCCGGGTCGCCGAGCAGCCACATGCCCAGGATCGCTGTGCCGACCGTGCCGACACCCGTCCAAACCGCGTAGGCGGTTCCGACCGGCAGGTCCTTCAGCGCCAAGCCAAGCAGGCCCATGCTGATGATCATCGACACGATCGTCAGCACTGTCGGTATCGGTCTGGTGAAGCCGTCCGTATATTTCAGGCCGATTGCCCAACCGACTTCGAAAAGACCCGCGAGAAAAAGAAGAGTCCACGGCATTGGCCGCTCCTTGTGAAATGGCGGGCCGTCCAGCCGTGTATCGAGCCAAGGGCAAAAGCCCCGGCGCGGGGTCGTCCCCGCGCCTTCGATATAAGGGAGGCAGGCAGCGGGTTCAATGAACCGGCTGTCGAGCCGCCGAAGGGCGCCTATTTCTCCTTGATGCGGATCGCCTGAACGGAAGGCGGCGGCGTCTTTCCCGCTGCCGCCGGCTTCTTGGCGTCCTTCTTGGGTTTTCGGACTTCCTTCTTCGCCTTCATTGCGCCTTTGGCCATGGCCTGTCCTCCAGTCTGTGGGGAACGGAATCAAGCAAGAGTTGCGGCCGACCGCAAGAGGGATAAAGAACCGCCGCCCGCAAAACCGGCCGTGTCGGCAATGTTGCAGCGCGGTTGCGAAACTCACTGTGCATCCGCCTTGCGGGCGCTATGTTGGTAAGATCGTTCGACGGATGGCACCATGGCAGGACACGGCGGCTCGAGACGGGTGATCTATGCGGCGCTGGCCGGCAACCTGGCCATCGCGCTGACCAAGTTCGCCGCCGCCTTCTTCACCGGCTCGTCGGCCATGCTGTCGGAGGGCGTGCATTCGCTGGTCGATACCGGCAATGGCGGGCTTCTGCTCTATGGCATGCACCGCGCCGCACGGCCAGCGGACAGCACGCACCCCTTCGGTCACGGCCGCGAGCTTTATTTCTGGAGCTTCATCGTAGCACTCCTGGTGTTCGCGTTGGGCGCCGGCGTTTCGTTCTACGAGGGCGTCATGCACATCATGGCGCCCGAGTCGGTCGCCAACCCGATGGTGAACTATGTCGTCCTTGGTTTCTCGCTGCTGTTCGAGGGCGGTTCCTGGTGGGTGGCGCTGAAGGAGTTCCACAAGACCAAGGGCCGGCTCGGCTGGTTCCAGGCGGTGCGGCTGAGCAAGGACCCGAGCGTCTACACGGTGCTGTTCGAGGACAGCGCCGCCCTGCTCGGCCTTCTCGTCGCCTTCGCCGGCATTTCGGCTGCCGAGGTCTTCGACATACCCGAATTCGACGGCGTCGCCTCGCTCGGCATCGCCGCCATCCTGGGAGCGACCGCTATCTTCCTGGCGCGCGAGAGCAAGGGCCTACTGCTCGGCGAGCCGGCATCGCGCGAGGTGCAGGCGAAGGTGCTGGCGATCGCCCAGCAGGACGCGGCCGTGCAGCGGGCCAACGGTCTCGTCAGCGTGCATATCGGCCCCGAGGAGATCATCGCCGGCCTGAGCGTCGAGTTCGAGGACCATGTCGCGGCCCCCGAGATCGAGGCCTGCGTCGAACGCATCGAGGCGCGGTTGAAGGCCGAGGTGCCGACGGTCAAAAGCCTGTTCGTCAAGCCGCAGACGACGCGGACATGGGAAAGGCGCCGGCAGGAAATGGCCGATGCCTCGGATGACGAGGTGTGAACCAAGGGCGGAGGGGCGAGGAAACCAGACCCGGGAGATGTGACATGAAGATCGACGGCGGGTGCCATTGCGGCGCCATCACCTATGAAGCGGAGGTCGATCCCGAAAAGACCTCCATCTGCCATTGCACGGATTGCCAGCAGATCACCGGCACGGCCTTCCGCGTCACCGACTTTGCGCCGGAAAGCGACTACCGCATCACCGCCGGCACGCCGAAGGAATACATCAAGGTCGCCGAAAGCGGCGCCAAGCGCGCACAGGGTTTTTGCGCCGACTGCGGCTCGCAGCTCTATTCGACCTCGGTCGGCGACGGCCCGAAAGTCTACGGCATCCGCGTCGGCACCGCGCGCCAGCGGCAGGACCTTATCCCGCGACGCCAGACGTGGCACCGCTCGGCGCTGCACTGGCTGCCGGAGTTCGACGGGCTGGAGGCGGTGGAGAGGCAGAGCTAGGCGCCTGCGGGTATGGGTGATCGCGTATGGCCTTCCCTCTCCGTCTCGGCTTCGCCGAGCCACCTCTCCCCCACTTCGTGAGGGGAGAGGATGGGAGCCAAGGCTTGCGGCCGGCTTATCCTCTCCACCCGGAACGGGGGGAGAGGTGGCTTGCGAAGCAAGACGGAGAGGGGGCAGCGTGCGGGACACGCTTCGCGTGACCCAATGCGAAAAATCCGTCACTCGTCGCCTTCCACCACCCGCAGCCTGAGCTGCCCGGTCTTGGAATCGGCGACGCGCGTGCCGGCTGCCGCCGGCTGGCGTGGTTCGTCTTCCCCGCCGTCCGCCGTTCCGAACTCCAGCGCCTCGATCTTCTGGCCGCGCTTCGTCACCTTGGACGACGAGACGAGGATGTCGTCGATATCCTTCGCCGCCTGGCCGAAATGCGCCTGCAATTTGCGCACGCGCTCGTCGAGGCGGCTGACGTCCTCCATCAGCCGCACCACCTCGCCCTGGATGAGATGCGCCTGCTCGCGCATGCGCGCGTCCTTGAGGATCGCCTGCACGACCTGGATCGACAGCATCAGCAGCGACGGCGAGACGATGACGATGCGGGCGCGATGCGCCCGCTGCACCAGCGCCTCGAAATTCTCGTGGATCTCGGCGAACACCGATTCAGAGGGTACGAACATGAAGGCCGTGTCCTGCGTCTCGCCCTGGATGAGGTACTTTTCCGAAATATCGCGGATATGCACCTCGATGTCGCGGCGGAAGGCCTGTGAGGCGACCTTTTGCGCCGCCTCGCCCTCGGCGGCGCGGATGGCGTTCCACGCCTCCAGCGGGAATTTCGCGTCGACGACCAGCGACGGCGTGTCGTTCGGCATCCTGATGATGCAGTCCGGCCGGCTGCCGTTCGACAGCGTCGCCTGGAACTCGTAGGCGCCGTGCGGCAGGCCGTCGGCGACGATCGCCTCCATGCGCGACTGGCCGAAGGCGCCGCGCGTCTGCTTGTTGGACAGGATCGCCTGCAACTGCACTACCTGGCCAGCGAGCGACTGGATGTTGCCCTGCGCGGTGTCGATGACGGCTAGCCGCTCCTGCAACCTGGCGAGGCTTTCGTGCGTCGAGCGGGCCTGCTCGCTCATCGACTGGCCGAGCCGTCCTGTCATGGCGTCGAGCCGGTTGCCGATCGCCTGCGTCAGTTCCGCCTGACGCGAGCCGAACACCTCGGCCAGCGTCCCCATGCGCCCCTGCATCTCGGCCTGCGCCTGCAGGATGCCGGCCATGCGCGCCTCGGCTTCGCGCGCTGCCGCCGCCTGCTCGGCCGCAGCGGTTGCCCGCGCCTTGCCGGCGCGCCAGACGGCGGCGACGAGCAAAGCAAGCAGGATGAAAAGCAGCACGCCCGCGAACGCCAGCGCGCCGCCCACCGTGACGGTGCTGGCGCCGAGGCGGAAAAGCGGGGCGGACAGGAAGGCGGCGCTTTCGTTCATTGCGCCAGCATAGACGATTCGCCCGGTGTCGAAAGATCAAAACGTGAACAATCATTGCCGTTGACGCTCGCCAGCCGAGGTCTTAGGTGAGGCGCATGTCGATCAAGCCGCTCATCATCCTTCCCGATCCCGTGTTGCGCCAGCTTTCCAAGCCGGTGGAGCGCGTCGACGCGCCGCTCAGGCAACTCGCCGACGACATGCTGGAAACGATGTACGACGCGCCCGGCATCGGGCTGGCGGCCATCCAGATCGGCGAGCCGCTCAGGCTGCTGGTCATCGACCTCGCCAAGGAAGACGAGACGCCCGCGCCGCATGTCTTCATCAACCCGGAAATCCTCGAAAGCGCCGACGCCCGCTCGGTCTACGAGGAGGGGTGCCTGTCGATCCCGGACTATTATGCCGAGGTCGAGCGCCCGGCCTCGGTCCGGGTGAAATATCTCGACCGCGACGGCAAGGAGCAGGAGATCATGGCCGAGGGGCTGATGGCGACCTGTCTCCAGCACGAGATCGACCACCTGAACGGGGTCCTGTTCATCGACCATATCTCCAAGCTGAAGCGCGACATGGTGGTGAAGAAGTTCCGCAAACTGGCCAAGGACAAGGCCCCCGGCCGCCTGGTGGGGTGATCCGGCCTCACGACAGGATCGCCGCCAGCCATTGCAGCCCGAGCCGGCCAAGGGCGACAAGCCATGGCCATAGGCTCGGCGCCAGTGCCAGCGCCACCACCATCCACAGGCCGAGCGGCCGGATGCGCAGCACCAATGTGCGATGCCGGACCGTCTCGGCGACGCCGGCCCTGTATTGTGTGTCACGTGCTTCCACGCCTGCGATGGCGGAATGCAGGGCAGGACGAGATTCGCGCTGCTTGCCCATGGCGCAACTCCTTCGATATCGGATGCCTTGAGGGTAAGGCCGTGCAGAGGACCGTGGATAAGTCGCACGCAGGTTCCTGCCATTTCTCGCCAGCGGCTTGACCCGGGGTGTGGAAAGCCGTTCAAACCGTCCCCACCGGATCGAAGCCGGGGAGAGAAATGCCGCTTCGCATCGTCTTCATGGGCACGCCCGATTTCTCGGTGCCGACCTTGCGCGCGCTGGCCGGGGCCGGTCACGAGATCGCCGCCGTCTACACGCAGCCGCCGCGCGCCGCCGGCCGGCGCGGGCTGGAACTGACGCCGTCGCCGGTACAGCGCGAGGCCGAGCGGCTGGGCGTCGAGGTGCGAACGCCCGTCTCGCTGAAGGGCGAGGCCGAGCAGCAGGCCTTCGCCGCGCTGAACGCCGACGTCGCCGTCGTCGTCGCCTATGGCCTTCTGTTGCCGAAGCCGGTGCTGGACGCGCCCCGTCTCGGCTGCCTCAACGGCCATGCCTCGCTTCTGCCGCGCTGGCGCGGCGCCGCCCCCATCCAGCGCGCCATCATGGCCGGCGACGTCGAGACCGGCATGATGGTGATGAAGATGGAGGAGGGGCTGGACACCGGTCCGGTCGGGCTGGTTGAAAAAGTGGTTATTCGTGCCGACATGACCGCCGGCGACCTGCACGATCGCCTGATGGACGCAGGCGCCGCGCTGATGGTCGAGGCGCTTCGGCGGCTTGAAACCGGCGCGCTTTCTTTTACCGAACAGTCAAAAGAAGGCGTGACCTACGCAAAAAAGATCGATAAAGGCGAAACCCGCATTGATTGGACCCGGCCGTCGACGGGGGTTCACAACGCCATTCGCGGCCTGTCGCCGTTCCCCGGCGCATGGTGCGAGGCTCTTGTCGGCGGCAAGCCGGAGCGGCTGAAGCTGCTGCGCTCGACGCTGGCGGACGGGATGCAGGCCGGCGAGCCGGGCGAGATCCTGGATGGGCAGCTGACGGTCGCCTGCGGCAACGGCGCCGTAAGGCTCACCGAAGTGCAAAGAGCGGGTGGCAAGCCCGCAGCCGCCGACGATTTCCTGCGCGGCACGAGACTGGAAAAAGGAACGAGACTGTCATGAGCATGATGTCGATCCGCGCGGCCACGCCGCGCGACCGCGAGGCGATCCGCCTCGTCGAGGAACATGCCTTCGGCCAGCAGGCGGAGGCGGGTCTTGTCGACGCGCTGGTCGGCGGCGGCGATACGGTGCTGGAACTGGTCGCGGTGGACGAGGGCCAGGTGGTCGGCCACATCCTGTTTTCGCGGCTCGCCGTCAGCAACGGCGGCAAGTCTTTCCCCGCCGTGGCGCTGGCGCCGCTGGCGGTCGAGCCGTCCTTCCACGGCACCGGCATCGGCGGCGCTCTGGTGCGCGAGGCGCATCTCAGGCTGAAGGAGGCGGGCGAGAAGCTCGCCATCGTGCTCGGCGACCCGGCCTATTACGGCCGCTTCGGCTACAGCCATCAGCGCGCCGCCGGCTTCGACAGCGATTACCAGGGCGAGGCCTTGCAGGCGCTGGCCTGGGGTGAGGCGCCGGAAGGCGGGCAACTGGTCTACGCGCCGGCCTTCTCCGCGCTGGCTGCCTGATCCCTTTTCCGGATGCCGCGCTTCCGCCTCGACATCGAATATGACGGCGGCCCCTATGCCGGCTGGCAGCGGCAGGCCGGTCAGCATTCGGTGCAGGCGGCCATCGAGCAGGCGCTGGAAAAGTTCTGCGGCGAGGCGGTGACCTTGCGCGGCGCCGGCCGAACCGATGCCGGCGTCCATGCCACCGGTCAGGTCGCCCATATCGACCTCATGAAGGACTGGCGGCCGGATACGGTGCGCGACGCCGTCAATGCGCATTTGCAACAGGCCGGCGAGCGCGTCGCCGTCCTTGCCGCAAGCGTCGTCACCGAGGATTTCGACGCCCGCTTCTCGGCCAGGGCCCGGCACTACGTCTACCGCATCGCCAACCGCCGCGCCCCGCCGGCGCTGGACAAGGGCAAGGTGTGGTGGGTGCCGAAGCGCCTTGATGCAGAGGCCATGGATGCGGCGGCGAAACAACTTCTCGGCCGGCACGACTTCACCACCTTCCGCTCGGCGCAATGCCAGGCCAACAGTCCGCTGCGCACGCTCGACCGGCTGGATGTGATGCGCAGCGGCGATACGATTGAGGTCTTTGCCTCGGCGCGTTCCTTCCTGCATAACCAGGTCCGCTCCATGGTCGGTTCTCTGAAGAAGGTCGGCGAGGGCGCATGGACGTCCGCCGACCTGAAGGCCGCGCTTGACGCCCGCGACCGCGCCGCCTGCGGCCAGGTCGCGCCGCCGGACGGGCTGTTTCTGGTTAGTGTGAATTATTGAGGCAGTTTGCCAGCTGGGCCTGTCGCGGTACCCCGTCCTTACACGGCAGTGTTATCGCATATGGCGTAGCCCCCTCTCCGTCGCGCTACGCGCGCCACCTCTCCCCCCGTTCCGGGTGGAGAGGATAGGCCGGTCGCAGGCTTGGCGCCCATCCTCGCCCTCACGAAGTGGGGGAGAGGTGGCTCGGGCGTAGCCCGAGACGGAGAGGGGGAAACACCTATGTGATGCCCTTGCCTTCAGGAGGAAGTACGCGCAGGGCCTGAAAAAATTCCGTATATGACAGCCCCGCCCCCCAATCCTCACCCCCGCAGCTGCCGCCGCAGGATCTTGCCGACATTGGTCTTCGGCAGTTCGGTGCGGAACTCGACGTGGCGCGGGCGCTTGTAGCCGGTCAGCCGCTCGCGGCAGAAGGCGAGCAGGTCGGCTTCGGTCAGCGCCGGGTCCTTCCTGACGACGAAAAGCTTCGGCACCTCGCCGGACTTCTCGTCCGGCACGCCGATGGCCGCCACTTCCAGCACGCCGGGGTGCTGCGCCGCCACTTCCTCCAGCTCGTTCGGATAGACGTTGAAGCCCGAGACCAGGATCATGTCCTTCTTGCGGTCGACGATCTTGGTGTAGCCCTGCGGGTCCATGAAACCCATGTCGCCGGTCTTGAAGAAGCCGTCGGCGGTCATCACCTTGGCCGTCTCGTCGGGCCGCTGCCAATAGCCGGCCATCACTTGCGGCCCGCGGATGCAGATCTCGCCGACTTCGCCGAGCGGCACCGGTTCGCCGTCGTCGTCGCGGATCGAGAGTTCGGTGGAAGGCAGCGGCAGGCCGATGGTGCCCGTGAAGGCGTCTGCATCGAAGCGGTTGGCGGTCGCCACCGGCGAGGTCTCCGACAGGCCGTAGCCCTCCGAGATCATACAGCCGGTCAGTTCCTTCCAGCGGTCGGCGACGGATTTCTGTGCGGCCATGCCGCCGGCGAAGGTCAGCACCAGCGGCCTGAAGTCCAGCTTGCGGAAATCCTCGTTGTTGAGCAGCGCGTTGAACAGCGTGTTGAGGCCGGGGAAGATGTTGACCTTGTACTTCGCCAGTTCCTTGACGAAACCCGGAATGTCGCGCGGGTTGGTGATGAGCAGGTTCTGCGCGCCCTGCTGCATGCCCATCAGCGCGTTCACCGTCAGCGCGTAGATGTGATAGAGCGGCAGCGGGCAGACATAGACGAGGTTGGCCGGCCGCGGCCGCTTGATGAAGGCCGTTTCCACCCACAGCGCGTTCTGCGCCACGTTGGCCAGCACGTTGCGGTGGAGCAGCGTCGCGCCCTTGGAAACGCCCGTCGTGCCGCCGGTATATTGCAGGAAGGCGACATCGTCGGCCGACACCTCGGCCGGCATGAAGGTGCCGGCGCGTCCGGCTTTGAGCGCGGCGGCGAACTTTATATGGCCGGGCAGCGACCACGCCGGCACCAGCTTCTTCACCCGCCGCACGACGAAATTGACGATCGTCCCCTTCAGTCCACCCAGCATTTCGCCGAGCGAGGCGACGACGACGGTCTTCACCGCCGTCTTGGCCACCACGGACTGCAAGGTCGAGGCGAAGTTCTCCAGGATGACGATGGCTTCGGCGCCGGAATCCTTCAACTGGTGTTCCAGTTCGCGCGGCGTGTAGAGGGGGTTGACGTTGACCACGACGTAGCCGGCCCTGAGCACCGCCATCATCGCCACCGGATATTGCAGCGTGTTCGGCATCATGATGGCGACGCGCGCGCCCTTCGCCAGACCGCGCGATTGCAGGAAGGCGCCGAAATCGGCCGACAGCCGCTCCGTCTCGGCGTAGCTGATGGTCTTGTCCATGCAGGTGAAGGCCGGGCGGCTGGCGAAACGCTGGCAGGCCTCCACCAGAAGCGCGCCGATCGAGGACGCGGGCAGCGGGCCGATCTCGGCCGGGATGATGTCCGGATAGCTCGCCAGCCACGGCTTGGCCGCCTCTCCCGATGCGATGGCAGCGCTTGCCTTCGGCAACGACTTGGGCGCCGTCCGGGCCTTGGGTGCTGTCTGCGCCGCCTGCTTGCGCGCGGCGACCGGCGCAGCCTTCGCCTTGGCGGAGGCGACAGGCTTGGCTGCGGCTTTCGCCGCCGGCTTGGCGGCCGTCCGCTTTGCGACTGCCGGCTTGGCATCCGTCGCCGGCTTGGCGCCTGCCTGCCTTTTTGTGTCCGCCGCCTTCTTCCTGGCCGTCGTGCCGGCTGACTTCGCCACCTGCTCCTCCCCGATAGGTGTCCCGGTGGATGCGGGGCCGGGATTTGCCAGCCTCGCATCCTTGCGGACTATCTATCGCGACAATCCCAAAGCTGCGCAAGTCTTGCCCCAAGGGCAGGCCGGCAAGGAATTCGTCGCACCGCGTCTTTCGTCGCGGATGCGGTCGGGCGCAGGTTTCGCCGGCGCTGTCGGTAGGCAGGAAAGGCGGAGAAAATTTTGCTTATCACGCGAAAAAGACAGCCATGAAAACTGCGTGATATATTCGACGAGGAACGGTTTTGCTAAGAATATGGCTTTTCTTGGAACGTCGTTCCGCATGCCGTGCGGTAAGCAAACTGGGTGTTCCAAAGCTTTGAAAACGATGCTTATATGCGGCCTCCGCGAGCCTGATAGAGGGGCTTGGAAAAACTTCAGGGAGTTCTCAATGAAAAAGAAAATGGCTTTTGCGGCTGCGTTGCTGGCCGCAACGGTGCTGGGAGGCGTGGCCAACGCAAAGACGCTGGTCTACTGTTCGGAAGGGTCGCCGGAAGGCTTCGACCCCGGCCTCTACACCGCCGGCACGACGTTCGATGCGTCCTCGCGCACGGTCTACAACCGCCTCGTCGAGTTCAAGCACGGCTCCACCGAGCTCGAGCCCGGCCTCGCCGAGAGCTGGACGATTTCCGATGACGGCCTGGAATACACCTTCAAGCTGCGCCAGGGCGTCAAGTTCCAGACCACCGACTTCTTCACGCCGACGCGCGAGTTCAACGCCGACGACGTGATCTACTCCTTCGAGCGCCAGCTCAAGGCCGACAATCCGTGGAACAAGTATGTCGCCGGCGCTTCCTGGGAATATTCGGCCGGCATGGGCTTCCCCGACCTCATCAAGGGAATAGAGAAGGTCGACGACCACACCGTCAAGTTCGTGCTGAACCATCCCGAGGCGCCGTTCATGGCCGACCTCGGCATGGACTTCGCCTCGATCCTGTCGAAGGAATATGCCGACAAGCTGGCCGCCGACGGCAAGATGGAGCAGATGAACCAGCAGCCGCTGGGCACCGGCCCCTTCACCTTCGTCGCCTACCAGCCGGATGCGGCGATCCGCTACAAGGCCAATGACAGCTACTGGAACGGCAAGCCGAAGATCGATGATCTCGTCTTCGCCATCACCACCGACGCCTCGGTGCGCCGGCAGAAGCTGGAAGCCGGCGAATGCCAGATCTATCCGTATCCGAACGCGGCTGACGTCCAGGCGCTCAAGGACAACAAGGATCTGAACGTCGAGGAGCAGGCCGGCCTCAACGTCGCCTATCTCGCCTACAACACGCTGGTCGCGCCCTTCGACAAGGCGGAAGTGCGCCGCGCGCTGAACGAGGCGATCAACAAGAAGGCGATCGTCGACGCCGTCTTCGAGGGCCAGGCGCAGGTCGCCAAGAACCCGATCCCGCCGACCATGTGGTCCTACAACAACGACGTGAAGGATGACGAATACAACCCCGACGCGGCCAAGGCCGCGCTGGAGAAGGCCGGCGTCAAGGATCTCAAGATGAAGATCTGGGCGATGCCGGTTTCGCGTCCCTACATGCTGAACGCCCGCCGTGCGGCGGAGCTGATGCAGGCGGACCTCGCCAAGGTCGGCGTCACCGCCGAGATCGTCTCCTATGAGTGGGCCGAGTACCTGAAGCGCTCGTCCGACAAGGACCGCGACGGCGCCGTCATCCTCGGCTGGACCGGCGACAACGGCGATCCGGACAACTTCCTCGACACGCTCCTGGGCTGCACCGCCGTCGGCGGCAACAACCGCGCCCAGTGGTGCAACAAGGAGTTCGACGATCTGGTGAAGAAGGCCAAGCAGACCTCCGACCAGGCCGAACGCGCCAAGCTCTACGAGCAGGCGCAGGTGGTCTTCAAGAAGGAGGCGCCCTGGGCCACGATCGACCACTCGACGGTGTTCATGCCGATGTCGAAGAAGGTCACCGGCTACACCCAGGACCCGCTCGGCATCCATCGCTTCGACAACGTCGACATCGCCGAGTAATCCTCCAAACAGCGCCCGGCTCCGGCCGGGCGCTTGCTTATCCGTCCCTGGTCGGTTGCTCCGGCCGGGGCGAGATGTCATAGGACATCCATGCTCAAATTCTTCTTCGGTCGGCTGCTGGTCCTGATCCCCACCTTCATCGGGGTCTCGATCATCGCCTTCGCCTTCATCCGCCTTTTGCCGGGCGATCCGGTCATGCTGATGTCGGGCGAACGCGTCATGGACCCGGCGCGCCACACCCAGATCATGCACGAACTCGGCATGGATCGGCCGATGGTCGTGCAGTACCTTTCCTATATCGGCGGCATCCTGCAGGGCGACTTCGGCACCTCCATCGTCACCAAGCGACCGATCATCCAGCAGTTCTTCGCGCTGTTCCCGGCGACGCTGGAACTCTCCGTCTGCGCCATCATCTTCGCCATCGTGCTCGGCATTCCGGCCGGCGTCTTCGCCGCCATCAAGCGCGGCTCCTTCTTCGACCAGTCGGTGATGGGGGCGGCGCTGGTCGGCTACTCGATGCCGATCTTCTGGTGGGGCCTGCTGCTGATCATCCTGTTCTCCGGCATATTGCGCTGGACGCCGGTGTCGGGCCGCATCGACCTGCTCTATTTCTTCCCATCCGTCACCGGCTTCATGCTGATCGACTCGCTGCTGTCGGGCCAGAAGGGCGCCTTCACCTCCGCGCTCAGCCACCTCATCCTGCCGACCATCGTGCTCGGCACCATTCCGCTCGCCGTCATCGCGCGCCAGACGCGCTCGGCCATGCTGGAAGTGCTGTCGGAGGACTATGTGCGCACCGCCCGCGCCAAGGGCCTTTCGCCCTTCCGCGTCGTCGGCATCCATGCGCTGCGCAACGCCATGATCCCGGTCATCACCACGATCGGCCTGCAGGTGGGCGTGATGCTGGCCGGCGCGATCCTGACCGAGACGATCTTCTCCTGGCCGGGCATCGGCAAGTGGATGGTGGATTCGGTGTTCAAGCGCGACTATCCGGTCATCCAGGGCGGGCTGCTTCTGATCGCCGCCATCATCATGATCGTCAACCTGATCGTTGACCTGCTCTACGGGCTGGTCAACCCGCGCATCCGGCATTGAGGAGAGGACGATGGCTGACACGACCGCCAAGACCGCTTCCTCCCTCGACGAGATGTCGCCGCGCCGGCGCCAGCTCGCCGAGTTCTGGTTCTATTTTTCGGAGAACAAGGGCGCCGTCATCGGCCTGTGGTTTGTCCTTGCCCTCATCATCGTGGCGGTTCTGGCGCCGCTGATCGCGCCGCACGAGCCTTACCAGCAGTACCGCGACGCCGTGCTGGTGCCGCCGGTGTGGCAGGACGGCGGGCGCTGGGAGTTCCTGCTCGGCACCGACGCGGTCGGCCGCGACATCCTCTCGCGCCTTCTGTTCGGCGCACGCTATTCGCTGTTCATCGGCATCGTCGTCACGGCCATCGCGCTGGTCGCCGGCATCCTGATCGGCGTCGTCGCCGGCTATTTCCGCGGCTGGGTCGATACCGTCATCATGCGGCTGATGGACATCATCCTGGCCTTCCCCTCGCTGCTCCTCGCGCTGACGCTGGTGGCGGTGCTGGGGCCGGGCCTCGACAACGCGATGATCGCCATCGCGCTCGTTTACCAGCCGCATTTCGTGCGCCTGACGCGCGCGGCGGTGATGTCTGAAAAGACGCGCGACTATGTGATTGCCGCCCGCGTCGCCGGCGCCGGCCCGCTGCGCCTGATGTTCAGGACCATCCTGCCCAACTGCATGGCGCCGCTGATCGTGCAGGCGACGCTCTCCTTCTCCAACGCCATCCTCGATGCGGCGGCCCTCGGCTTCCTCGGCATGGGCGCGCAGCCGCCGACGCCGGAATGGGGCACCATGCTGGCCGAGGCGCGCGAGTTCATCCTGCGCGCCTGGTGGGTGGTGACGCTGCCCGGCCTCGCCATCCTCATCACCGTGCTCGCCATCAACGTCATGGGCGACGGCCTGCGCGACGCGCTCGATCCCAAGATGAAGAGGTCGTGACCATGGCCCTACTTGAGATCGAAAACCTCGTCGTCGAGTTCGAGACGGCATCAGGCCCGTTCCGCGCGGTGGACGGCGTATCGCTCAAGGTCGACGAGCGCGAGGTGCTGGCGATCGTCGGCGAGTCCGGTTCCGGCAAATCGGTGTCGATGCTGGCGATCATGGGCCTTCTGCCGTGGACGGCGAAGGTTTCCGCCGACAAGGCGCTGTTTAACGGCAAGGACATGCTGGGCATGAGCCAGTCCGAGCGCCGCCGCATCGTCGGCCGCGACGTCGCCATGATCTTCCAGGAGCCGATGGCGAGCCTCAACCCGTGCTTCACCGTCGGCTACCAGATTGAGGAGGTGCTGCGCTTCCACCTCGGCCTCGACAGGAAGAAGCGGCACGCGCGCGCCGTCGAACTGTTCACGCAGGTCGGCATTCCGAACCCCGAGGAGCGGTTGTCCTCCTATCCGCACCAGATGTCGGGCGGCCAGTGCCAGCGCGTCATGATCGCCATGGCCATCGCCTGCAATCCCAAGCTCCTGATCGCCGACGAGCCGACCACGGCGCTCGACGTCACCATCCAGAAGCAGATCCTCGACCTGTTGATGAACCTGCAGGCCGAGAACGGTATGGGCATGATCATGATCACCCACAATATGGGCGTGGTGGCCGAGACGGCCGACCGTGTCATCGTCCAGTACAAGGGACGCAAGATGGAGGAGGCGGACGTGCTGTCGCTATTCGAGGCACCGAAGAACGCCTATACGCGCGCGCTGCTGGCGGCTCTTCCCGACAACGCCACCGGCGACCGGCTGCCGACCATCGCCGGCCTGATGCTGGAAGGCAACGCATCCGTGGCGGCCTCGCAATGAGCGCCGGCGCAGAAATCGTCGTCGAGGGCCGCGACATCAAGCGCGACTACATCGTGCCGGGCGGCGTGTTCAAGCCGGCGCGCACGGTGCACGCGGTCAAGGGCGTCTCCTTCAAGGTGGAGAAGGGCAAGACGCTGGCCATCGTCGGCGAATCGGGCTGCGGCAAGTCCACGCTGGCGCGCATCATCACGCTGATCGACCCGGCGACCTCCGGCGAATTGTTGCTCGACGGCCACAAGGTCGATATCGCGGCCGGGCGGCCGACGCCGGAACTGCGCCGCAAGGTGCAGATCGTCTTCCAGAACCCGTACGGCTCGCTCAATCCGCGCCAGAAGATCGGCGACGTTTTGATGGAGCCGCTGGTCATCAACACCGACACGCCGGCGGCCGAGCGGCGCGACCGTGCCTACGACATGCTGCGCAAGGTCGGGCTGGAGGACAAGCACTTCAACCGCTATCCGCACATGTTCTCCGGCGGCCAGCGCCAGCGCATAGCCATCGCGCGTGCGCTGATGCTGAGGCCGAGCCTGCTTGTGCTGGACGAGCCGGTTTCGGCGCTCGATCTGTCCGTTCAGGCGCAGGTGCTCAACCTGCTTGCCGACCTGCAGGACGAGTTCCAGCTCACCTACGTCTTCATCAGCCATGATCTCTCGGTCGTGCGCTACATCGCCGACGACGTGATGGTGATGTATTTCGGCGAGGCGGTGGAATACGGCAGCCGCGACGCGGTCTTCTCCAACCCGCAGCACAGCTACACAAAGACGCTGTTCGCGGCCACGCCCCGCGCTGACGTCGACAGCATCAAGGCCAGGCTGGCGAAGAAGGCCGCCGCCTGACCGCAAGCCGTGGGTCATACCTTCGGTTTGGAGTGTCGAATCGAACCCTTCGGGTTCGCAAGCCCGACCGGGCGTCGCGCGGCCAGCGCGCCCCATCGGAGCCGTAAGCGAAGCGAACTGGCGTGAGATCGAACAAATGGTGCCGCTTGCGTGACTCGAACACGCGACCCTCGCATTACGAATGCGATGCTCTACCAACTGAGCTAAAGCGGCCTGCGGAGCGTGGCGCTCCGAGAATGCGGCGGTGATAGCCGCAAGCGGGCGCAAATTCAAGATGCGTCGTCGGCTATTGTGCGCGGCTTTCGCGCCGCAGGAAAACGGTGCGCGGGCAGGCCGGATTGCCGGCTATGCGGTCCACACCCGTTGATTGATTGCCCGGCTGCGTTTAACCATCATGTTTCTGACGCCGCGTAGAGGATTGGTGCTTGGATCCGATCGAGAAAGCGATCCGCAACGCCTTCGAGAAGGGCAATGCCGACGACAGGGCGTTCCGCGAGAAGGTGTATCGCTCGGCCTTCGCCGCGCTCGACCGTGCCCTGCAGGCCAATCCGGGCGTGACGGTCGAGGCGGCCATCAACCGCCGCAAGGCCATGCAGGCCAAGATCGCCGAGATCGAATCGGAGTTCCTGCCTGCCGTGGACAGCGCCCCGCCGGCACCAGGCGCCGACGATGCGGCGCCCGCCGTCGATATCGGCGGGCAGCGATCGGAAGACGCGTCGTCCACACCTGCTCCAGCCGTCGAGGTTTCCGGGGCGGGCTCCGGCGAGGTCCCGTCGATCGAAATGCCGCCCGTCGGCGGCGCTTCCGCGTCGCCTTCGGTCGAGACCGGGCGGCCGCAGGGGAAGGGCGATCGCGTCGAGCCCGAGTTTTCGCCGCAGCAGGCTTCCGGCGCCGCAGCGGCGCGGGCGCGCGTCGAGCCGTCCGTCGCCGACATCACGCCTGCTCCGGCGCTGGCCGGCAGCGCGCCTTCCGAGGCGGCCGCGAACGTGGCGCCTGACCGCGACGAGCGGCGGGCCCGCCGCCGCTTTCCCACCGGTCTGGTCGTCGGCGTGCTCCTGCTTGCGGCCATTGCCGCCGGGGCGTGGTGGGCCGTGCAGTCCGGCCTGTTCAGGCTGCCGGGAGAAATCGGTTCGTCGCGGCCGGCAGGGGAAGATGGGGATCAGGCGACGGCACCGGCGGAAGGCACCTTGCAGAAGCCGGGCGAGGCGGATCAGCGCAACTGGATCACCGTCTTCGCGCCGAACGATCCCACCCATGTCAACGCCCCTTCGGATGCCAAGGCCGAGGTGATGCAGGACGACAGCGGTTCCTTCCTGCGTGTCCGTTCCGGCAGTTCCGGCTCGGCCGTCAGCTTCGACGTCGGCCAGGGCGTGCTGGAGCAACTGGCCGGCAAGCATGCCGTCTTCGACATCGTCGCCCGCGCCGAGGAAGGCAAGGACACGCAGATGTCCATCGACTGCAATTTCGGCGAACTCGGCGATTGCGGCCGCAAGCGCTATGCGGTCGGCCACGAGAAGAACGAATATCTGTTCGACGTCGACTTCCCCGACAAGCGTCCCGGCGCCGCCGGCGCCATCGCCGTCAATTCCGACTTCGACGGGCAGGGCAAGTCGGTCGATATCTACGAGATCAGGGTGTCGGTCGTCGAGTAGGGTACTGCTCAGTCGAGCAGTGCCTGCAGTGTCTCGATGCGGTCGGCCTCGGCCGGCGGTTTGTCCCAGCGCAGGCGCGAGACGCGCGGGAAGCGCATGGCGACGCCCGACTTGTGCCGGGTGGAACGCGCCAGCCCCTCGAAAGCGACCTCGATCACCAGTCCGTTCGTCTTGTCGGCGCGCACCGAACGCACCGGGCCGAAGCGCTCGACGGTGTTGTCGCGGACATATTTGTCTATTCTGCGCAGTTCCTCGTCGGTGAAGCCGAAATAGGCCTTGCCGACCGGCACCAGTTCCTCCGCGCCCTCCGGCCCGGACCAGACGCCGAAGGTGTAGTCGGAATAGAAGGAGGACCGCTTGCCGTGGCCGCGCTGGGCATACAAGAGCACGGCGTCGACGGTGTGCGGGTCGCGCTTCCATTTGAACCACGGGCATTTCGGCCGCCCGGCGAGATAGGGCGAATCCCATCGCTTGAGCATCACGCCTTCGATGATCGGATGCGGCGGTGCGGTGCGCCTGCGCTCCAGTTCGTCCCAGCCGGCGAAGGCGACCAGCGGCGACAGGTCGAAGCGGGCCGGGTCGAGCGTGGGGACGAACGCTTCCAGCCGCTCGCGCCGTTGCCGGAAGGCGAGGGCGCGCAGGTCTTCATCGCCCGCCTGCAACAGGTCGTAGCAGCGCACGAAGGCGGGATAGCGCTCGCGCATCGCCGCCGACACGCTCTTGCGGTTCAACCGCTGTTGCAGGTCGGAAAAGGTGCCGGTGGCGGACGGCGTGCCGACCAGCAGTTCGCCGTCGAGCACGCCGGAAAAATCGACGGCGCCCGCCAGGTCGGGGAAGGCACCTGCGACGTCGTCGCCGGTGCGCGAATAAAGCCGTACCCCGCCTCCTTCCGCCACGACCTGCACGCGGATGCCGTCCCATTTCCATTCGGCGGCGTAGTCGGCCGGATCGAGCTTGTCGAAATCGCCGGCCTCGACGGCATGGGCGAGCATCACCGGCCGGAACAGGCCTTTCGCTGCCGTTTCGGGTTTCGGCGCCCTGCCTTCCAGCCAGGCGAACAGGTCGGCATAGGGCGGTGAAAGGCCGTGCCAGAGCTCCTCGATCTCGGCCACGTCGACCTTGCCGAGGGCGGCCAGCGCCTGCTTGGCGAGCCGTGCCGAAACGCCGATGCGCAACCCGCCCGTGACCAGCTTGATGATGGCGAAGCGGGCGGACGTTCCGGCGCTGTCGAGCAGCCGGGCGAGTATCTTCGGGCCGTCCGAGCGGCTGGCGGATTGCAGGGCGGAGACGACGTTTGCCAACGTTGGGGCTGTTCCATCGTTGTCACCCCCACCCCTAACCCCTCCCCGCAAGGGGGAGGGGGACAAGGGCGCGGCAGCTTCCCCTCCCCCTTGCGGGGAGGGGTTAGGGGTGGGGGTATTCCGCTCTGGCCAGACGAGGGAAACGGTTTCCGCTAGGTCGCCGACATAGTCGTAGGAATAGGAAAACAGCACCGGGTCCATGCGCTCTTCCACCAGCGCCCGCAGCACGGCGGGCTTGACGGACGCGATGGTGAGGTCGCCGGTGATCGCTGCCAGGGCCAGGCCCCGGTCAGGGTCTTCCACCGAACGGAAGTAGTCGGTCAGCAAGGTCAGCTTGCCGTTGCGCGACGGCGTCAGCACCAGCCGGTCGAGGAGTTCCGCGAAGCGGTTCATTTCGGCCCACCGGCGCTTGACAGGTCGGCACCCTGCAACATCTTTCGTCCCAGCCCTCGGGTTCCGGAGCCCGGCCGATGAACCTCAAGATCCTGCGTGCTTTGCTGTTGCCGGTCGCGATGGCCGCGTCGAGCGCCTCCGCCGCCGATTTCTCGATCGGGTTCGACTGGGGCAATCTCAAGACGTGCACCAGCGGAAATCCGAGCACCGTTCCCAGTCCCGGGTTCAGGCTGCGTGGCGTGCCAGCAGGCACGGTGGCGATCCAGTTCACGATGACGGACCTCGCTGTGCCGAACTATCCTCATGGCGGCGGCAAGGTCGCCTACAGGGGAGGCTCCGCCATAGCGGCCGGCGCCTTCACCTACCGCAGCCCGTGCCCGCCGAACGGGCGGCATACCTATCGGTGGAAGGCGACCGCCTTCGATGCCGCCGGCAAGAAGCTCGATGAGGCGGAAGCGCGCAAGCCCTACCCCTGAGGGCGCTACCCCTGACAACGCCATCAGTCGCCCTCGTCTTCGTAGCCGACCAGATTGAGCGGCCGGGCGGCGATGCCCTGAAGCTCGCACCAGCGCACCAGCGCTTCCTCGCGGCCATGCGTGACCCAGATCTCGGATGCGCCGGTGTCGCGGATGGTGTCGGTCAGTTCGTCCCAGTCGGAATGGTCGGAGATGATCAGCGGCAGTTCCACGCCGCCCTGCTTGGCGCGCTGGCGGATGCGCATCCAGCCCGACGCGAAGCAGGACAGCGGGTCGGGAAAGCGCCGCGCCCAGCGGTCCTGGAAGGCGGATGGCGGGCCGATGACGACGGCGTCGGCGAAATCGCCCTTCGAGCCGGTCTCGACGGTGGCGGGCTCCAGCCTGCCGAGGTCGATGCCGCGGCTCTGGTAATAGTCCGAAATCGTCGTCAGCGCGCCGTGGATATAGATCGGCCTGTCGTAGCCGGCGTCGCGCAGCAGCCGCATGACGCGCTGCGCCTTGCCGAGCGCATAGGCGCCGATCAGATGGGTGCGCTCGGGGAACTGCGCCACTGATTTCAGGAGCCGGGCGATTTCTTCCTCGGCCGGCGGATGGCGGAACACCGGCAGGCCGAAGGTCGCCTCGGTGATGAAGACGTCGCAGGAAACCACCTCGAACGGCTCGCTGGTGGCGTCCGGGATGCGCTTGTAGTCGCCGGAGGCGACGATGCGCATGCCGCCGTGCTCGACCGCGATCTGCGCCGAGCCGAGCACATGGCCGGCCGGATGGAAGGTGACGGCGACGCCGTTGACGTGAAGGGTCTCGCCGAATGCGGCCGGCTGCGTCGTGCCGGCGAAATCCTCGCCGCAGCGCAGCCCCATGATGTCCAGCGTCTCCCGCGTCGCCATCACCGCGCCATGGCCGGAGCGCGCGTGGTCGGAATGGCCGTGCGTGACCAGCGCCCGCGCCACCGGCTGCACGGGATCGATGAAGAAATCGCCGGGCGGACAGTAGAGGCCTTCGGGGCGGGGGCAGAGCAGGTCCTTCGCGCGCATGCGGCAAGGATAGGCTTTTATTCACCGGCGAAAAGCTGCCCGCGCAACGCTCCTGACTCCCCGCTTGCAAGTTGAAGAAAGTTGGATCATAGCGAGCGCCCCGGCGCTTCTCGCCGGCGGACCCTAGAGACCTCGACCATGAAACCGCTTCAGGCTTCGTCCGGTGACGTGCTTGCCGATCGTCGTGCCGGCTATGCGGAAATGCTGTTTTCTTCCGGCGACCATGCCGCCGCCGCCGACCTGATGCGCGATGCGCTGGACCTTTCGCCCGGCTGGGCGCTGGGCTGGTTCAGGCTGGGCGAGATGCGCGAGGCCGCCGGCGCGCTCGACGCGGCCGCCGAAGCCTGGACGACGGCGCTGGAGCTTGATCCGCGCGACCGGTCGGGCGCGGCCCTCAAGCTGGCAGTGATCGGCCGCGCGCCGTCGGCCGAGACATCGTCCAGCGCTTTCGTCGAGGCGCTGTTCGACCAGTATGCCGACACCTTCGATGCCGCGCTGGTGGAAAAGCTCGCCTACCGCGTGCCGGCGCTGCTTTCCGATGCGGTCCATATGCAGCGGCGCGGCACGTTCCGGCTGGCGCTCGACCTCGGCTGCGGCACCGGCCTGATGGGCGAAGTGTTGCGGCCCCATGTGGAGCGCCTGGAAGGGTTCGACATTTCGGCCCGAATGCTGGCCAAGGCGCGCGCGCGTGCCATCTACGACCGGCTGGAAAAGGCAGACTTGCAGGATTTCCGCTACGAAGGAGGTCGGCCTGACCTGATCGTTGCCGCCGACGTCCTCATCTATCTCGGCGCGCTGGAGCGTGTGGCGAAAACCGTCGCCGGCCTGCTTTCGCCGGGGGGCCTGTTCGCCTTCTCGGTCGAGCGGCTGGCGGGAGAGGGCGATTTCGCCCTCCAGCCGTCCCGCCGCTACGCGCATTCGGAGCCGTATGTCCGCCGCCTTCTGGGCGAAAACGGCCTGGACGTGCTGTGGCTGGAGGAGCACGTCCTGCGGCTGGATCGCGGCGAGCCGGTGGTCGGGCTGATCGTGATGGCGTCTTTCCCTCCCCCTTGAGGGGAGCGACTATCTGAGGTGTCAAGTTGCATTTGCGAACTCGGTGCGCGCGTCGCGTGCTTTTGCGTTGAGGATGACGAGTAGCTTGCGGGCGAGCGCGATGCGGATGACCATCTTCTCTTTTCCGGCGGCCTGCAGCCGCTGATGGAAGGCGGCGAGATGCGGGTCGTATTTGGCGGCGAGCCTGGCGATGAGAAAGAGCACACCGCGCGGCCCGGCGCGGCCACCGCGCAGGTGACGTCGGCCGCTACGCCTGCCGCTGTCGTTGGCCATCGGCGCCAGCCCGGCGAGCTTGGCGATTGCCTTGTTGGAAAGGATGCCGATTTCGGGCAATTGAGCAAGCAGGCGGGCCACGGTGCGCGAAGCCACGCCCTTGATCGAGCGGAAGGTCCGATCGAGCCTGGCCCACAGCGGGTCGTCGTCGATCAACGAGGCGATCTCGCCCTCGATGCGGCGGCTCTGGCGCGTGAGCAGCGCGATGACCTCTTCGAGACTTGCGACCGTCTCGGCATCG
>NZ_SSNY01000007.1 GCF_004801285.1 Ollibium composti | reverse complement strand
CGATTACATCGAGCGCTTCTACAATCCCCGGCGACGGCACTCGACACTGGGCTATATGAGCCCCGTCGAGTTCGAGGAGAAAGCTATGTTAGCTTAACCCCGTGTCCGAAAAACCGGCAGCAGGCCAGATCGCCAACCGGCTCGCCCATTCCGATCTCGTCATCCTCGATGAACTCGGATATCTGCCCTTCAGCGCGTCAGGCGGGGCGCTGTTGTTCCATCTACTGAGCACGCTCTACGAGCGCACCAGCGTCGTCATCACCACCAACCTCAGCTTCAGCGAATGGGCGACCGTCTTCGGTGATGCCAAGATGACGACGGCGCTGCTCGATCGCCTCACCCATCATTGCCACATCTTGGAAACCGGAAACGACAGCTTCCGCTTCAAGAACAGCTCAGCACAGGCCGCAACGAGCAAGAAGGAGAAAGCCGCCCCTTGACCAAAACCTAAGACCCAAACCATACATGAAGGCGGGTCACTTCTCGGCGAAAATCCCGGGTCAGCTCTCAGCGGAAATCAACAGCGAGGCGTTTGACGTCTATCGAGGCACCAACGAATGGGCGAAAAAGGCCATTCGAACGCGCGAGGATTGGGAGCGTGCCTGGAAGTATATAGGGCCTGTTTTCGGGCGGTACTCGCCTGCCATGGTGACAATGCCGACGATCTCAGCCTGGCGTCAAGGCATTGAGGACGACATCAGTCTGCGAGAAGCCCATCGGGCGCTGAAAATCTGGCGCGCGCTCTGGAAGGTCATGGCTGCGCTCAAATACTGCCAGTTGGAAGGCGATCCGTCTCTTGCGGTGGCAAACACAGAGCCGAAGGGGCGCAGCGAGACTTGGTCCGAAGGTGAGGCCGTTCGCTTGGTGAAACGCGCCTTCCGCATGGGCTATTTCGGCTTGGCGGCGGCCTTGGCCTGCATGTGGGACGGCTCAGTATCACCAGTCGATGCCAGGTCCCTCACCTACGGTCAATTCCGCCGAGACGGGAAAGGGTGCTGGTTCGAGCTGAGCCGTGCGAAATCGGGACGTGACGCCGTTCTGACACTGTCCAAACGAAGCGCGCGGTTGCTGGAATGGTATATGCATCACCGCTTTGGCGATGCTGAACCTCTGGCAGGCGTTCGACTGTTCCAGACCAAAGGCTTTACACCGGCGCCAGGATCGAAGGGCGGCAGACCACGTCAAGGCGCTCCCTACACGCGCAATTCTTTCTCCGAAGACTTCCGCACCGTTCGATCCGTCGAGTTCCCAGGGGATACTCGCATGATGCTCGACTTCCGGCGGTCGGGTAGCGCTGAGGCCGTCGCCGGCGGCGTGGAAGGTACAGCCCTTTCCGCGAAGCTGGCAAACTCGTTGAGCGAATCGAAAAAGCTCGAACAGACCTACGTGCCGGTTCAAGTCGAAATGGTCAGGCGGGCCGATGCGGCTCGACTGGAGGGTAGGAAGGCCCTTCGTGGGAACAAATAGAGCCGAAAGTTTGAATTGCCGGTCTGGCGTTCAAACTTTTTCGAGGGAAGATGGTAGCTAAGCCTTTGAAAGAATGGCGCGAGTGACGGGGCTCGAACCCGCGACCTCCGGCGTGACAGGCCGGCACTCTAACCGACTGAGCTACACCCGCGCTTGCGGCGCACAGGACACGTCCGGTGCGTCGTTGCGCGGTGGATAAGGGGTTCACCGCTGGGTGTCAAGCGCACCTTTGGCGCTATTCTCACCGGCCGAAGCTTTTTTCCACGACGCCGTTCCGCGCCCATCGCGGCATCCGCCTTTCACCCGGCCGGCACGCCCGGAAAAGAAGCGATTTCGACCTCATCAGTGGCGGTGTCCTGCGAGGGATACGCCGTATTTGTCCTTGCGAAGCGGAGATCAACCGCTTAAAGCTCCGACCCGCGGGCGATTAGCTCAGTTGGTAGAGCATCTCGTTTACACCGAGAGGGTCGGCGGTTCGAGCCCGTCATCGCCCACCATTTTATATCTCACGGCAGTTCGCTTCGCTCACGCCTCCGACGGGGCGGGCGAAAGCCCGGGCCGCGGTCGCGGCCTCGTTCCGGTTCTTTACCTGATCTCACGGCAGTTCGCTTCGCTCACGCTTCCGACGGGGCGGGCGAAAACTTGGGCCGCAGGCGCGGCCTGCTCCAGCCTGAGTGACCTCCTCCCGCCCCGCCCTTTCGCGTGCCCCCGGCAAACAAAAAGCCGGGCAATGCCCGGCTTCCTGCATGGAACCGAAGGAAGGCGATCTTAGTTGACCGCGTCCTTGAGGCCCTTGCCGGCCGAGAACTTCGGCACGGTGCGCGCGGGGATCTTCACCTCGGCGCCGGTCTGGGGATTGCGGCCGGTCGAAGCCGCACGCTTCGAGACGCTGAAATTGCCGAAGCCGACCAGCCGGACATCGCCACCCTTCTTCAACTCGCCGGTGATGACGGAAAAAACCGCATCGACCGCCGACTGAGCGTCACCCTTGGAAATCTTGGCCGCATCGGCGACGGCGGACACCAGTTCGTTCTTGTTCATAAGGTTTCCCTTCCATGAGAATGCCGGAACACGTCGACTCATCCGGCTGGGCCCGGACTTTATGGAGAAGCGCTGCGACAACCAAGCGGAAATGCTGGCCGGAAGGCGAAAAAAGCCCGGAAATCCGGGCTTTTTCACATGAAAAAGCCGGGCGCGAAGCCCGGCTTTCCATTTGTTGCAATGCAGCGTCGCAAAACACTCAATGAGCGAGCGACTTGCCGGCGTCCTCGGCCGCATCGACCGGGCCGGGCGTCGTGGCCGGCTCCACCCATTCGATCGGCTCCGGCACCCGCACCAGCGCGTGCTGCAGCACTTCTCCGACCCGCGAGACCGGGATGATTTCCATGCCGTTCTTCACGTTGTCCGGAATCTCCGCCAGATCCTTGGCGTTGTCCTCCGGGATCAGCACCTTCTTGATGCCGCCGCGTAGTGCCGCCAGCAGCTTTTCCTTCAAGCCGCCGATCGGCAGGATGCGGCCGCGAAGCGTGATCTCGCCGGTCATCGCCACGTCGGCCTTCACCGGAATGCCGGTCAGCACCGAAACGATGGCCGTGGCCATTGCGGCACCTGCGGACGGACCGTCCTTCGGCGTGGCACCCTCGGGCAGATGCACGTGGATGTCGCGCTTGTCGAAGAGCGGCGGCTCGATGCCGAAATCGATGGCGCGGGAGCGGACATAGGAGGCCGCCGCCGAGATCGATTCCTTCATCACGTCGCGCAGGTTGCCGGTCACCGTCATCTTGCCCTTGCCGGGCATCATGACGCCCTCGATCGTCAGCAATTCGCCGCCGACCTCGGTCCAGGCAAGCCCGGTGACGACACCGACCTGGTCGTCCGTCTCGGCCATGCCGAAGCGGTAGCGCTGCACGCCGAGATAATCGGCCAGGTTGTCCTGGGTGATCTTCACCGCCTTCTTCTTGGTCTTCAGGATCTCCGTCACCGCCTTGCGGCCGAGCTTCATCAGCTCACGCTCGAGCGAACGGACGCCCGCTTCGCGCGTGTAGGTCTGGATGATGCCGCGGATGGCGTCCTCGGAAACCGAGAACTCCTTCGGCTGCAGCGCGTGGTCGCGGACCACCTTCGGCATCAGGTGCCGCTTGGCGATCTCGACCTTCTCGTCCTCGGTGTAGCCGGCGATGCGGATGATCTCCATGCGGTCCATCAGGGGCGCAGGGATGTTCAGCGTGTTCGCCGTCGTCACGAACATCACCGAGGACAGGTCGTATTCGACCTCCAGGTAATGGTCCATGAACGTCGCGTTCTGTTCGGGGTCGAGGACCTCGAGCAGGGCCGAAGACGGATCGCCGCGGAAGTCCTGGCCCATCTTGTCGATCTCGTCGAGCAGGAAGAGCGGATTGGACTTCTTGGCCTTCTTCATCGACTGGATGACCTTGCCGGGCATCGAGCCGATATAGGTGCGGCGGTGACCGCGGATCTCGGCCTCGTCGCGCACGCCGCCAAGCGCCATGCGCACGAACTCGCGCCCCGTCGCCTTGGCGATCGACTTGCCGAGCGAGGTCTTGCCGACGCCGGGAGGACCGACGAGGCACAGGATCGGCCCCTTCAGCTTCTTCTGGCGGCTCTGCACGGCCAGGTACTCGACGATGCGCTCCTTGACCTTGTCGAGGCCGAAGTGATCGGCGTCGAGCACTTCCTGGGCGAAGTTCAGGTCCTGCTTGACCTTGGAGTTACGACCCCACGGGATCGACAAGAGCCAGTCGAGATAGTTGCGCACGACCGTCGATTCCGCCGACATCGGCGACATCGAACGCAGCTTCTTCAACTCGGCTTCCGCCTTCTCGCGGGCCTCCTTGGAGAGCTTGGTCTTCTTGATGCGCGCTTCGATCTCGGCGGCCTCGTCGCGGCCGTCCTCGCCCTCGCCGAGCTCCTTCTGGATCGCCTTCATCTGCTCGTTGAGGTAGTATTCGCGCTGGGTCTTCTCCATCTGGCGCTTGACGCGCGAGCGGATGCGCTTCTCCACCTGCAGGACGGAGATTTCGGCTTCCATGAAGCCCATCGCCTTCTCCAGCCGCTCCTTGACGGAGAGCGTGGCGAGCATTTCCTGCTTCTCGGGGATCTTGATGGCGAGATGCGATGCGACCGTGTCGGCCAGCTTCGAGTAATCCTCGATCTGGCTCGCCGCCCCCACCACCTCGGGCGAGATCTTCTTGTTCAGCTTGACGTAGTTCTCGAAGTCGGAGACCACCGAGCGCGCCAGCGCCTCGATCTCGACTTCCTCCTCGCCCGGCTCGTTGAGCATGGTCGCGCGGGCTTCATGGAAATCGCCGCGATCGGTGAATTCCGAGATGCGCGCACGCGCAGCACCCTCGACCAGCACCTTGACGGTGCCGTCCGGCAGCTTCAGCAGTTGAAGCACGTTGGCGAGCGTGCCGACGTCATAGATGGCGTCCGGCTCCGGATCGTCATCGGCGGCATTCTTCTGGGTTGCGAGCAGGATCTGCTTTTCCTGCCCCATCACCTCTTCAAGGGCCTTGATGGATTTCTCGCGGCCCACGAACAGCGGCACAATCATGTGCGGGAAGACGACGATGTCGCGCAGCGGGAGGACCGCGAAGACGCCGTCGGCGGGGGACCTGGAAGTTTTGGCCATTGTCCAACCTTTCTGTCGCGACCGCTCTAAGCCAATCGCGAATCTCATATTAACGACCGCGGGTCGTTCCGCCTATCATCCTTTGTGACGGGAGTTTGTCAGCACGGAATGCAGCCCATCGGCCTTCCGTCGATAGGTGGATGCTGGCGACGGAAAGATCAAGGGCAAATGGCAGGCGACTAACTTGCCCCGCACGGAACGGAAGCGGCAGCCGCACAGCAAAGCGGCGCCTTTCGGCGCCGCCAGGCATTCCAAGGGAAAGGCAGCAGCGCCCGTCTCTTCAGCCGCATTTGCGCAACGCCAGACGATTCCGTCTGGCTGCAAAATGCTCTAGGCGCTGACCGGGCCCTTCTTTTCCTTGCTGTCGGAGTAGATGTAGAGCGGGCGGGCGCTGCCCGTAACCACTTCCTCCGAGATGACGACCTCGCGCACGCCTTCCAGCGCCGGCAGCTCGAACATGGTGTCGAGCAGGATCGCCTCCATGATGGAACGCAGGCCGCGTGCGCCGGTCTTGCGCTCGATGGCGCGCTTGGCGATGGCCGACAGCGCGTTCTCGTGGAAGGTCAGGTCGACGCTCTCCATCTCGAACAGCCGCTGGTACTGCTTGACCAGCGCGTTCTTCGGCTCGGTCAGGATCTGGATCAGCGCGGCCTCGTCGAGATCCTCCAGCGTCGCCAGCACCGGCAGGCGGCCGACGAACTCGGGGATCAGGCCGAACTTCAACAGGTCCTCCGGCTCGACCTGGCGGAACAGGTCGCCGCTGCGGCGGTCCTCCGGCGAGGCCACGGTGGCGCCGAAACCGATCGAGGTCTTGCGGCCGCGATCCGAGATGATCTTGTCCAGGCCGGCGAAGGCACCGCCGCAGATAAACAGGATGTTGGCGGTGTCGACCTGCAGGAATTCCTGCTGCGGATGCTTCCTGCCGCCCTGCGGCGGCACGGAGGCGACCGTGCCCTCCATGATCTTCAACAACGCCTGCTGGACGCCCTCGCCCGACACGTCGCGGGTTATCGAGGGATTGTCGGACTTGCGGGAAATCTTGTCGATCTCGTCGATATAGACGATACCCCTTTGGGCACGTTCCACATTGTAGTCGGCCGACTGCAACAGCTTGAGGATGATGTTCTCCACGTCCTCGCCGACATAGCCGGCCTCGGTCAGCGTGGTGGCGTCGGCCATGGTGAAAGGCACGTCGATGATGCGCGCCAGCGTCTGCGCCAGCAGAGTCTTGCCGCAGCCGGTCGGGCCGATCAGAAGGATGTTCGACTTCGCCAGTTCGACGTCGTTGTTCTTGCCGGCGTGGGCGAGGCGCTTGTAGTGGTTGTGGACGGCGACCGACAGCACGCGCTTGGCGTAGGGCTGGCCGATCACGTAGTCGTCGAGAACCTTCAGGATCTCCTGCGGTGTCGGCACGCCTTCGCGCGACTTCACCATCGAGGTCTTGTTCTCCTCGCGGATGATGTCCATGCACAGTTCGACGCACTCGTCGCAGATGAAGACGGTGGGGCCGGCAATGAGCTTGCGAACCTCATGCTGGCTTTTGCCGCAGAACGAGCAGTAGAGGGTGTTCTTGGAATCACCGCCGCCGTTGCTGACCTTGCTCATCGTCCAGTCCTTTTCATGGGCACCCGCCAAGCGGACACACCCGATAACCTATCGCGGGAAACCGCCTTTTCCAGTACCCGGCCCCCGTAGCGCATTCCGTACAAGGCACAACCCGGAAAGCGCCAGCCGATTCGCAGTTCCCCGGCGAAAAAGCTAAGCCGCCGAAGCTCAATAGAGCCTTAACGTAGGCGGTCGGGCTTCCCGAGGGAACAGCCAATTGTGGCGGAAATGCCGCAAATCCACGCAAAAGTTCCGGACCGGCCGGCCTTTGTCGGCCAGCCCGGAGGCAAAGTCCGGCTCAGGCCTTGGCCTCGCCCTCGTTTTCGTCGCGCGACGTCATCACCTTGTCGATCAGGCCGAGACCCAGCGCCTGCTCGGTGGTGAGGAAGTTGTCGCGCTCCATGGCGTTGTGGATCGTCTCGTAATCCTGCCCGGTGTGCTTGACGTAGATCTCGTTCAGCCGCCGCTTGAGCCGCTCGGTGAACTGGGCGTGGATCATGATGTCGGTCGCCTGGCCCTGATAGCCGCCCGACGGCTGGTGGATCATGATCTGGGCGTTCGGCGTGCAGAAGCGCATGTCCTTGGCACCGGCAGTCAGGAGCAGAGAGCCCGCCGACATCGCCTGGCCGACGCACAACGTCGACACCGGCGGCTTGATGAACTGCATGGTATCGTACATCGCCAGGCCCGACGTCACCACACCGCCCGGCGAATTGATGTACATGTTGATCTCTTTCTTCGGGTTTTCCGCCTCGAGGAAGAGAAGCTGCGCGCACACCAAAGAGGCCATGCCATCCTCGATGGGGCCGGTGATGAAGATGATGCGCTCCTTCAGGAGGCGCGAGAAGATGTCGTAAGCGCGCTCGCCACGGTTGGTCTGTTCGACCACCATCGGGACGAGGTTCATGTAGGTTTCATACGGATCTTTCATGGACTGTCCCTTGACACGCAGGATTGAGGCTGAGGCCGAATCGGGGCGCAGGAGCCCTGATGCGTAGATAGGATGGCCCCTCACCCTTGCGCAAGGCCGACCGGAACCGCCTTCCGGTTAAGGTTGCCCGTTAACGAATTTTAACGAATCCGCTTTTCCGCCGTCCGCCTGTCCGCTTAGGTTGAAAAAGGAGTTTCAGTTCGCGTTCAAGGGGTGGCGCAATGTCGACGAAGAAGCTGATGATCGCCGTATCGGCGCTCGCCGTGCTCGGCACGGTATCGGAAACGGCGGCGGGCGGGCGGGCGGTCGCCTGCTACGAGCCTTACCGGACCGCGCCGGTCTACGATACGGTCTATGAGAACGTCGAGGTCAATCCCGGCTACAGCCGGGTCGAGGTGACGCCGGCAATCTACGGCACGCGCAGCCGCACCGTCGTGGTGCGCGAGGAAAGCGTCGGCTACCGCACCATCCCGGCCGAATACGCCTACCAGCGCGAGCGGGTCGAGATCTATCCGGCCACCAGGGTGGCGCGCACGATCCCGGCGGAAGTGCGCACCCGCTACCGCACCGTCAAGGTCGCCGACGGCGGCTACGACTGGGAATGGCGCTGGATCGACGGCCGCAAGGTGCTGTGCAAGGTCAAGCGCAAGGCCCGCTACCAGCGCGTCGCCGAGACGGTGGTGGTGCGCGAGGCCCGCACCGTCTACGAAACCGTGCCCGCCGAATACGGCTACCGAAAGCGCAAGGTGATGGTCAGCCCGGAACGCACCGAGCGCTACGTCATCCCGGCCCGCTACGAAACTGTGGAAGAACAGGTGGTGGTGCAGCCTGAGCAGCGGCGCCTGGTCGAAGTGCCGCCGTCCTACCAGCGCGTGGCCCGCAAGGTGCTGGTCCAGGAAGGCTCGGAAGGCTGGCGGCGCGTGCACATCCGCCGCCACTGCGACGACTGAGGATCGAAGCGCAGAAAGCCGCATAGGATCGTACGCCCTCGTGGCGCGGGAACGTGGCATCACGATACGGTCTGGCACAGGCGCGGCAAACCGGGCTAATGATCCGGCATGACCGAGAAAGCCGTGCCTCCGCCCTACCTCTCCTTCGATCCGGCGAGCCGCCGCGTAAGGCTCTCGCCGCGCGAGCCGGCCTTCGTGCAGAACCCGTACGAGGCCTATGCATTCCTGCATGCGGCGAGCCCCGCCTTCTTCTGGGAAGACTACGGCCATTGGTGTTTCGGCGGCTACGACGACGTCAACCGGTTGCTGCGCGACCGGCGCTTCGGGCGGCAGAACCCGGCCGGCGTGCCGGACAGCCGCGGCGTCGATCAGGACCGCAGCCATCTCGCTTCCTTCGACGCGGTCGAGGCCAACTCGATGCTCGAGTTGGAGCCGCCGGTGCACACGAGGCTGCGCACGCTGGTCAACCGCGCCTTCGTCTCCCGGCAGGTGGAACGGCTTCGCCCGCGCGTCGAGGCGCTGGCCAACGAATTGATCGACGGCTTTCCCAAGGACGAACCGTTCGACCTGATCCCCGCCTATGCGACGCCGCTGCCCATCACCATCATCGCCGAGATGCTCGGCGTGCCGGTCGAAATGGGGCCGCAACTGCTCGACTGGTCGCATCAACTGGTGGCGATGTACACGCTCGGCCGCACGCGCGAGACCGAGGAGATTGCCAACAAGGCGGCTCGGGAGTTTTCCGCCTTCCTGCGCGGCTATGTCGCCGAACGGCGCGACGCGCCGGGCGACGATCTCTTGTCGCTGCTAATCGCGGCGCATGAAGGCGACCAGAAGCTTTCCGAGGACGAACTGGTCTCGTCCGTCATTCTCTTGCTCAACGCCGGCCACGAAGCGACCGTGCACCAGACCGGCAACGCCGTGCGCGCGGTCCTCCAACAGGGCGGCGACCCACGCCGCTTCGTCACAACGGCCGAAGAGACGGCGGCCACGGTCGAGGAATGCCTGCGCTTCGAGGCGCCGCTGCATATGTTTAACCGCTACGCCTATCAGGAGATGGAGGCGGCGCCCGGCATCACGGTGAAGCCCGGCGAGCAGATCGGCCTGCTGCTCGGCATGGCCAACCGCGACCCGGCCGCCTTCGCCGAGCCGCACGCCTTCCTGCCCGGCCGCGCCGACCAGAAGAACGTGTCGTTCGGCGCCGGCATCCATTTCTGCATCGGCGCGCCGCTGGCGCGGCTGGAATTGCAGGTCTCGCTGAAGGTGCTGTTCGAGCGCCTGCCCGGCATAAAGCTGGCCAGCGAGCCGCGCTTCCGCGACAGCTATCATTTCCACGGGCTGGAGGCGCTTCCAGTGTCTGCCTGACGGAAACGGCCGGACCAGGCAGGCCCGGCCGCTCCCCGGCGCTCCGCCGCTCAGATATTCAGCGTGCGGTTCTCCTCGCGGCCGAAGCCGCGGACTTCCAGCCGGTCGGCATAGACCTCAACCACCGAGAAGGCGGACTGGTCCGGCGTATCGACCATGCCCTTGAAGTTCAGGAAGTGCTTGCCGGCAACCTCGCCGTAGTTGCCGGCATGGTTATGGCCGTTGAAGTAGGCGACGAAATTGTCGAAGCCTTTCAGCAGATCGACGACCCGCTCGCTGTCCCACATGTTGTGCTCGTTCTGCGGGAAGACCGGGTAGTGGCCCATGACGATGGCCTTCTCGCCGGCGGCCTGGGCCTTCTTCATGGTCTCTTCCAGCCAGGCGAACTGCTTGTCGCCGAGCGAGCCGTTCCAGGTCTGGGCGTTCGGCGCGCCGCTGGCCTCCAGTTCCGCCAGGCGCTTGGCCGCGACCTCGCGGCGCGGATCGTCCTTCGGAGGCGCAAACAGGCTGACGTCGTTGCCGTCGAGGACGATGAAGCGATAGCCGCCGCCGGCGAAATCGTAATAGGCCTTCTCCATGCCGACGGTGCGGGTCACCGAGGTCAGGTACTCGGCGGCGATATCGAAGTCATGGTTGCCGAGCAGGAAGAAGTGATCGTGCCGCAGCTTGTCGTAGAGCGGCAGGATGTGGTTGTAGCTGTCCCAATGGCGGTCGATGATGTCGCCCAGCGTGGCCACGAACTGCAGGTCCTCCTTGTTGAAGGCCTCGATCGCCTCCGACAGCTTCCACAGGCTGTTGGAATAGTAGCGGTTGAGCTTCAGGTTGGGGACGACCGGCGCGTATTGCGGATCGGCGACGATGCCGAAGCGGAACAGCGGGCCGTCCTGGGCGCCGGCCGAGGTGACGGCAAAGCCCGAAAAGGGCGTAACCAGCGCGGCCGCGGCGCCGGCCTTGAGAACGGTGCGACGGGTAATCATGGCGGTCTCCTTGCTTGTTGGGGGACAAGCCGGAGCTACCCATGCGCGATGACAGCGGGGTGACGGTTCCGTCAAGATTCAAAGACGGATCACGTATTCCTTGCGGGTCGTTTCAACGACTTCCCAGCTTCCCTTGAAGCCGGGCCTCAGCACGAAGGAATCGCCGGCGCGCACCGTGCGCGCCTCGCCGCCGTCCTCCGCGATCACCGAGACGCCGGACAGAATGTGGCAGAATTCCCATTCGTCGTATTCGATGCGCCATTTGCCGGGCGTCGCTTCCCAGATGCCGGCATAAAGCCCGCCGTCGCGCTCCTCGACATTCCAGGTGCGGAATTTCGGATCGCCCGCGACCAGGCGATCCGGTGCGGGCGCTCCCTCCTCCGGCGTGACGCCGGCGGTATCGATGGAAAGGAAGCTTGGCAGACTCATCGACATTCCAATCCAGTATCGGGGTGCGTCCTTCGAGGCTCGCTCCGCTCGCACCTCAGGATGAGGGAAGCCGGAGCTCCGCTTCTCAGGAGAGGTTAGCGCCAAACGGTCCTCATCCTGAGGTGCGAGCGGAGCGAGCCTCGAAGGACGCACCCCGCCTTGATATCAGGCTTTCGCCAGCGCCTGGTCGAGGTCGGCGACGATGTCGTTGACGTCCTCGATACCGATGGACAGACGCACCACTTCCGGTCCGGCGCCGGCGGCGACGCGCTGCTCGTCCGAAAGCTGCCGGTGCGTGGTCGAGGCCGGGTGGATGACCAGCGACTTGGTGTCGCCGATGTTGGCGAGGTGCGAGAACAGCTCCAGCGACTCGACCAGCTTGATGCCGGCGTCGTAGCCGCCCTTGAGGCCGAAGGTGAACACCGCGCCGGCGCCCTTGGGCGAATACTTCTGCTGCAGCGCGTGGTTCTTGTCGTTCGGCAGGCCGGGATAGGACACCCAGGCCACCTTGGGATGGTTCGACAACCAGGCGGCGACGGTGGCGGCGTTGTCGCAGTGGCGCTGCATCCTGAGCGGCAGCGTCTCCAGACCGGTGAGGATCAGGAAGGCGTTGAAGGGCGAAATCGCCGGGCCGAGGTCGCGCAGGCCGAGCACGCGCGCGGCGATGGCGAAGGCGAAGTTGCCGAAGGTCTCGTGCAGCACCATGCCGCCATAGTCGGCACGCGGCTGCGACAGGAGCGGATACTTGCCCGACTTCGACCAGTCGAAGGTGCCGCCGTCGACGATGATGCCGCCGATCGAATTGCCATGACCGCCGATGAACTTGGTCAGCGCGTGGACGACGATGTCGGCGCCGTGCTCGATCGGCCGCACCAGATAGGGCGAGGCCAGCGTGTTGTCGACGACCAGCGGCAGGCCGTGCCTGCGCGCGACCTCGGCGATCTTGGCGATGTCGACGAACTCGCCGCCGGGGTTTGCAAGGCTTTCGATGTGGATCGCCTTGGTGCGGTCGTCGATCAGCTTGTCGAAGCTCGACGGGTCGTTGACGTCGGCCCAGCGCACTTCCCAGCCGAAGCTCTGGAAGGACGAGCCGAACTGGTTGATCGTGCCGCCATAGAGCTTGCGCGCGGCGACGAAGTTGTCGCCGGGGCTCATCAGCGTGTGGAAGACCAGAAGGTGCGCGGCCTGGCCCGAGGCGGTGGCGAGCGCCGCCGTGCCGCCTTCGAGCGCCGCGACGCGCTCCTCCAGCACCGCCTGGGTCGGGTTCATGATGCGGGTGTAGATATTGCCGAACGCCTTGAGGCCGAATAGCGAGGCGGCGTGATCGGCGTTGTCGAAGACGAAGGACGTCGTCTGGTAGATCGGCGTGGCGCGCGCGCCGGTGGCCGGATCGGGCTTGGCGCCGGCATGGACGGCAAGCGTGTTGAAGCCTGGTGCGCGCTGGTTCATGAAAAATCTCCCTCTACCCCTGCACGGAACTCGCGGCGCATTCTTGGCGAAGCCGCCGCCGGAATGCAAAGGAGAAAATTTCCCGAAGCCGGATATTTCGACGCAGATCGAAGCGACGGAATGGCCGATCTTGGAAATTTCTTCCGACTATTTCTGCCGGATGCCGAAACTCTGGAAGCCGCCGCGCATGATGGGCCGCTTCGAAGAAATGACGCCGGAAGAGACACCGTTCCAGCCGATCTCGCCGGACAGCCGGCCATATTCGATCTTCGGGCAGCGGTTCATCACCACCTTGACGCCGGCGGCCTCCGCCTTCGCCGCCGCCTCGTCGTTGCGCACGGTGAGTTGCATCCAGATGACCTTGGGCAGCGGGTCGAGCGCCAGCGCCTCGTCGACGATCGGCGGGACGGCGGCGGAGGCGCGGAAAATGTCGACCATGTCGATGGCCGCCGGGACATCCGCCAGCCTGGCATAGGCCATGCGTCCGAGGATATCCCTGCCGGCTTGGCCGGGATTGACGGGAAAGACCTCGAAACCCTTGGCCAGCAGGTATTTCAGCACGAAGAAGCTCGGTCGCACCTCGTTGGCCGAGGCGCCGACGATGGCGATCGTCCGCACTGAATTGAGAATGCCGGCGATGTAGGCGTTGTCGTAACTGTCGTGATTCATGCGGGCAACGCTATACGGCCTTCCGCGTCGATCGGGAAATCGGGATTGTGGGCGACCTCCCAGAGATTGTTCTCCGGGTCGGCGAAATAGCCGTACCAGCCGCCCCAGAAGGCGCGACCGGCCGGTTTCACGATACGACCTCCGGCCTTCTCGGCCTCAGTCAAAACGTCATCCACCTCGGCATCCGAGCGGGTGTTGTAGGCTAGATAGACGCGCGATGGCGCGGAGCCGAAGCCAATGCCGGCATCCGCCTCGGCGCTAGCGCGCGGAAAAAGCCCGAGGATCGCGCCGCCCATCTGGAAGAAGGCAACGCCGTCGCGGATACGGTGGCGCACCAGGCCCATCGCCTCGTAGAAGGCTGCCATGCGGTCGAGATCGTCAACGGCGATAGTGACGATGGAGATGCGGGGTTCCATCACTCGCCCTTCCACTCCGGCTTGCGCTTGCCGACGAAGGCGCCGATGCCCTCCTCCGCGTCGCGCGCCAGCATGTTCTCGACCATGACGCCGGCGGTGTAGTCATAGGCATCGGAAAGCCCCATCTCGACCTGGCGATAGAAGGCTTCCTTGCCGATCTTCAGCGTCAAAGGCGATTTCGACGCAATGGTTTCGGCATATTTGTTCACGACCTGATTCAAATATTCGCGCGGCACGACGCGGTTGACGAGGCCGAACTCCTTGGCGGTCGCGGCGTCGATCGTCTCGCCTGTCAGCAGCATCTCCATCGCCTGCTTGCGGCTGGCATTGCGCGACAGCGCCACCATCGGCGTCGAGCAGAACAGGCCGATATGGACGCCCGGCGTGCAGAAGGTCGCCTCGTGCGCGGCAACGGCGAGGTCGCAGCTCGCCACCAGTTGCAGGCCGGCGGCGGTGGCCAGCCCCTCGACTTCGGCGATGACCGGCTTCGGGCAGTGGACGATGGCCTGCATGAGCGCCGAGCAGTCGGCGAAGGTGCGCTCGAAGAACGCCCTGCCCCGGTCGGCGTCGGCCCTGTGCGCGGTCAATTCCTTGAGGTCATGACCGGCGCAGAACACTTTTCCCGGCGCGGCGAGGACGACGACGCGCACCGACCTGTCGGCGCCGGCCCGCTCGATCTCGGCCTGGAGGGCGGCCATCATGGCCAGCGACAGCGCATTGGCCGGCGGATTGGCCAGCGTCAGGCGCAAGGTGCCGCCTGTCTGCTCGATGATTATGGGGCCTTGCGCATCCTGGCGCTTGATGGCGACGACTTCTGCCAATTTCTCCTCCATGGCTGCGACGGCGGCTGGATGGCCCGACATTAGTACGCCCGTCCGCGAGGTCCAACCGTGTTCGTCTGTGCCAGAACCAAAGGCGCGCTGGACGAACGTTCCCGGCATCGCCATATAGGCAGCGGAACAAAAGGAGACGACATGCCCGCGCAGGCCAACCTGACACCGGTGCTGACGGCGAAAGAAGTTAACGATCTCATGGCCTCGGCGTTCCCCCAGCTCAACCGGGGCGGCCATTTCTACGAGGCCATCGAGGTCTTTCCCGGCGGCTGCACGGTCCGCCTCAACGCCGACGAGCGGCACCTGAGGCCCGGCGGCACGGTATCCGGCCCGGCGCTGTTCACGCTGGCCGACATCGGCGGCTACGCCTGCGTGCTCTCCCATGCCGGGCCGGACGCGCTGTCGGTCACCGTGAACCTGGACATCAACTTCATGCGCAAGGCCGAAGCCGGGCCGATCGACGGCCGCTGCCGTATCCTCAAGCTCGGCAAGACCCTGATGGTGTTCGACATCGACATCATGGCCGGACCGGACGGGGAAACGGTAGCGCATGCGACCGGCACCTATTCGATCCCGCCGAAAAGAACGGCATGATCCATCTGGAAATCGGAAAGGGAATGCGTATATAATTGCGCATCGGCGAAAGAGATGGAGCGGGACAGCAGAGAGATCGTCAAGCGTCTAAAGCAGGAAGGCTTCGAACTGATCTCGGTTCGCGGCTCGCATCATAAGTTCCGCAAAGGCGATATCGTGCTGATCGTGCCTCATCCGAAAAAGGACCTGCCCATCGGCACGGCACGGGCAATCTCAAGGCTGGCGGGCTGGATTCGATAGGACTTTGCCATGAAAACCTATTTCGCCTTGGTCGAGAAGGACAAGGACAGCGCGTTCGGCGTACGCTTTCCCGATATTCCGGGGGTTTTTTCCGCGGCAGATCAACAGGATGACGTCGTCGCGCAAGCGGTGGAAGCATTGCAATTGTGGGCAGAAGACATGCCGCTTCCGGCCCCTTCACCGCACGAACAGATCGTTGCCGACGCCGATGTCCGCGAGGCGCTGGCGAAAGGAGCTTATCTGATTTCGGTGCCCCTCATCGACAACGACAGCGCAGTCGTGCGCGCCAACGTCACTTTCGAGCGCGGCATGCTGCGCGCCATTGACGCCGCAGCCCACGATCGAGGCCTGACCCGCTCGGCTTTCCTGGCGAGTGCGGCGCGGCGGGAAATCGAAGCCAAGCATTAAGCTTATATGAGGTAAAATAATACCTCATTCCTAATGCATTGATTTCAAAAAGATTCTCTCGTCAATATCATATTTCAGGCGCTTGACGCTGCTCTCGCCCTCCCCTATAAGCACCACCGAAACAGCGGCCCGAAAAGGCCGCCGTTTTGTTATTGACGGCGCAGGCCGCCAAGCCAAGCAACAAGAAACGCCTTCGGCCTTCGGGCGGAGGGTCCCAAAGAGAGCACGAACCATGGCAACCTTTTCGCAGAAGCCTGCGGACGTGGTGAAGAAGTGGGTGCTGATCGACGCCGAGGGTCTCGTCGTCGGCCGGCTCGCCACCGTCATCGCCAACCGTCTGCGCGGCAAGCACAAGCCCACCTTCACTCCGCATGTCGACGACGGCGACAACGTCATCGTCATCAATGCCGACAAGGTGGTTTTCACCGGCAAGAAGTACACTGACAAGGTCTACTACTGGCACACCGGCCACCCCGGCGGCATCAAGGAGCGCACCGCGCGCCAGCTGCTCGAGGGCCGCTTCCCCGAGCGCGTCGTCGAGAAGGCCGTCGAGCGCATGATCCCGCGCGGCCCGCTCGGCCGTCGCCAGATGAAGAACCTCCGCGTCTATGCTGGCGCCGAGCATCCGCACACCGCCCAGCAGCCCGAGACGCTCGACGTCGGCGCGCTGAACGCCAAGAACAAGAGGGCTTCGTAATGGCTGAGCTTTCCTCGCTCGCAGAACTGGGCACCGCCGTCGCTGCTGAGCAGCCGGCCGCCCCCGTGCACGTCCAGAAGCTCGACAAGTCGGGCCGCGCCTACGCCACCGGCAAGCGCAAGGACGCCATCGCCCGCGTCTGGGTGAAGCCCGGCTCCGGCAAGATCATCATCAACGACAAGGAATTCGGCGCCTATTTCGCCCGTCCCGTGCTGCAGATGATCCTCAAGCAGCCGATCGTCGCGGCCAACCGTGACGGCCAGTACGACATCGTCGCCACCGTCGCAGGCGGCGGCCTGTCCGGCCAGGCGGGCGCCGTTCGCCACGGCATCTCCAAGGCCCTGACCTACTACGAGCCGACGCTGCGCGGCGTGCTCAAGAAGGGCGGCTTCCTGACCCGCGACAGCCGCGTGGTCGAGCGCAAGAAGTACGGCAAGGCCAAGGCTCGCCGCTCGTTCCAGTTCTCGAAGCGGTGAGGTTTCGATCGGCCGCAAGGCCGAGCTGAATGTCCGGTGGACATTCAGCAGAAACCGAACGCCCGGAGCCATAGCGAAGGGCAGCGTTTCAAGGACTGCCATCAATTCAAAAAAGGCCGCCTTCGGGCGGCCTTTTTCGTATGTCCGGCACGCGATATGGCGTTACGCGGGCTCTTCCGCTTCGCCGGAACGCGCCAGAAAGATCGCGACGGCACCGGCTGCGAACCCCATCAGCACCGCCGAGATGACCAGGGCCATGTGCATACCGGCAACGAGACCGAAGGACGTCAGCGCGCCGAACAGAGCCACGCCGATGGCGCCGGAGGTTTGCCTGATCGTGTTGAGAACGCCGGACGCCATGCCGGCCATGCCGGGCGGCACGGCTTCCAGGACCGCGGTCGTCATTGCCGGCACGGCAAGACCGGTGCCAATGGTGAGCACCAGAAGGCGCCAGATCAGCGATGCATAGGGCGTCGCAGCATCCACCGACAGAAGCAGGGCGAAGCCGAGCATAGCGACGGCGGGACCGACGATCAGCGGCAGACGCACGCCATAGCGAGCCACCACCGGGCCGGCCGCCACGTTGGCGACGATGACGGCGGCAAGGAACGGCGTGAAGGCAGCGCCGGCGATCATGGGCGGATAGCCCTTCACCTGCTGGAAATAGAAACTCAGCAGGAAGATCAGGCCGTAGGTGGTCATGTTCACCGCCAGCCCGACGAAATTGGCAACGGCGAAGGCGGGAATGCGAAAAAGGCCGAGCGGCAGCAACGGATGGCGGGCACGGAGCTCGACAGCGATGAAGGCCACGCCGGCACCGGCAGCCACGGCAAAGGCTGAAAGGACGAGCGGAGCACCGAAACCGGACGTGCCGCCCTCGATGACCGACGCCGTCAGGATGAACGGCACAAGGACGGCGAGCGCCTGGCCGGCGATGTCGATGGGCGGCCGCTCCGGCTTCACCGGCGTCTCGTCGAGAAAGGCCATCGCCATCGCGATGGCTGCGATGCCGATCGGCAAGTTCAACAGGAAGATGCTCTGCCAGCCAAACCGGTCGACCAGCAGGCCGCCGAGCGGCGGGCCAGCGGCGAAGGCGGCCGCGCCCGCCGCCGTCCAGATCGAAACGCCCCTCGCCCGCAGCGCGTTGTTGCCGTTGCTGGCATGGCTGAGCAGCGCCAGGGAACACGGCATCAGCATCGCCGCGCCTATTCCCTGCACGGCTCGCGCAACAACCAGCACGGCGCCATTCGCGGCAAGGCCGCAGCCGAGCGACGCGAGGGTGAAGACGGCCATGCCGAGGCTGAAGATGCGCCGTGAGCCGAGGCGATCGCCGAGCGCCCCCCCCGCCATCAACAGCGCGGCAAAGACCAGCGCATAGCCGTCGACCACCCATTGCAGGCCCGCCACATTCGTCGACAACGCCGCGCCGATCCGTGTCAGGGCGATGTTGACGACGGATATGTCGAGCTGGACGACGACGAAGCCGAAGCTGGTCGTCACCACGGCCAAAGCGTAAGGGATGCGGGACGAACCGGTTCGATGACGTGCGGCAGGCATGTCCGCCAAGTAAGCCGAACGCCACGCCACGCAAGACGGAGCGGTCGCGGCTGCTGACAGCATCCTGTCGGCAGGAGAATTTGCGTTCGCCGACGAAAAAGGCTCCGGCGCGGACCGGAGCCTTTTTTCATGCCGTTTCGAACCGCCGCAAAATCGGCGGCTCCCGGGATCAGTTGCCGGCCTTGGCCTTCTCCTGCTCTTCCTTGAGCTTCTTGGCGAAGTCCTCGTTGTTCTTGGCAACGAAGTCCTGCAGCTTCTTCTGCCGGTCCTCGATGTCGGACTGCTTCAAGGCCGGACCGTCGAACGCTTCGCTGAAGCCGGTCAGGGCGACCTTGATCGGGTTCGGCTGGTTCTGGAAATTGATCGAGGTCAGCGTAAGTTGCTGGCCCTTCTTGAAGGAGGTGACGAGCTGGTCGGTCAGCGGCACCTCGGCCACGCAACGGTCGGGGAAGCAGATGACGTAGTCGAGCTTCTGCGTCTTGCCGCCGTCGACCTGCAGGCCGATGCCGGGCTGCACCAGACGGCCGGTCGGCACGGTGACCTGGAAGACCTTGCGGTTCACCTTGCCGCGCAGGTCGATCAGGCTGACGCCGGTGATGAGCTGGCCGTTGCCGGCGGTGGTGATGTTCTGCACGTTGCAGATGTCGACGTCTTCCTGCTTGGTGCAGGCCTTGAACCAGCCCTGCGGAATCTGCTGCTGCTGAGCCGAGGCCGAGGGAACGGCAGCACCAAGCACGCCGGCCACGCCGGCGGCCACGAGCGAAAGGCGGAATGCGTTGCTGTTCAGGCTCGTCATATGGTGCAATCCTCTGAAATGGTCGTGCCGGCTTTGCGCGCCTCGCGACGTGCTACCTCTTGCCGAAATGAGGCAACAGAATGACTTGCGCGGCGTGTTACACTGCCCGCGCCGTCGAATCCAGTCCACCGGCTTCATTTCTTTGGCAGATGCCGTCAGGGTGCGCATGCTAGTTTCGAAACCGAATCACCCGTTCGAACATCGAGGCAAACCGGTCATGCGCCGCATCTCTTTCCGGCTGGCTGCCGCCGTCCTTTCAGCCTTCTTCGCCGCCATCCCGGCGCGGGCAGCGCAAGGCATCGCCATGCAGGGCGAACCCGAACTGCCGCCCGGCTACACGCATTTTCCCTACGCCAATCCGGACGCGCCGAAAGGCGGCGCGATCACCTATTGCGTGGTCGGCACTTTCGACAACCTCAACCCGTTCATCATCAAGAGCCTGCGCACCACCGCGCGCGGCGTGATCGACATCATCTACGGCAATCTCGTCTTCGAGACGCTGATGGCGCGCAACTACGACGAACCGTTCGGCCTCTACGGCCTGCTCGCGGACGACGTGAAGATGGATCCCGACCGAAAGTGGATCGAATTCCACCTCGATCCGAAGGCGAAGTGGTCGGACGGCGAGCCGGTAACGCCGGAGGACGTGCTGTTCACCTACGACACCTACACCGAAAAGGGCCGGCCGCCCTATTCCGACCGCATGAAGAAGGTGGCGAAGCTGGAGAAGACCGGCGAGCGCAGCGTCAAGTTCACCTTCAACGACAAGGCCGACCGCGAATTTCCGCTGATTATCGCGATGACGCCGATCATTCCGAAGCACGCCTTCGACAAGGAAACCTTCGACCGCACGACTCTGAAGCCGGTCATCGGCTCCGGGCCCTACACGATCGCGGAGGTGAAGCCCGGCGACCGCATCGTCTTCAAGCGCAATCCCGACTACTGGGGCAAGGACATTCCGGCCAAACGCGGCTTCGACAATTACGACCAGATCACCATCCAGTATTTCCTCAACGCCAACGCGATGACGGAGGCTTTCAAGAAAGGCATCTGCGCCATCGACACCGAGACGGACCCGGTCAAGCGCGAGCGCGACCTGGATTTCCCCGCCTACAAGCAGGGCAAGGTCGTGGCCGAGACGTTCCAGTCCGGCATACCTCCGGTGGTGAACGGCTTCCTGTTCAACACGCGGCTGAAGAAGTTCGCCGATCCGGCCGTGCGGCGCGCGCTCGGCATGCTCTACGACTTCGAATGGGCCAACAAGAACCTGTTCGATGGCAAGTTCACCCGCACCATGAGCTACTGGCAGGGTTCGGAACTGTCGGCGCTCGGCCATCCGGCGAGCGAAAAGGAAAAGGCGCTGCTCGCCCCCTTCCCCGGCCGCGTGCCGCCGGACGTCATGGACGGCACATGGCGGCCGCCGGTGACGGACGGTTCCGGACAGGACCGCAAGGTGCTGAAGGCCGCTTTCGACGTGCTGAAAGCCGCCGGATACCACATCGAAGGCGGCAATATGGTCGATCCGCAGGGCCAGCCCTTCGGCTTCGAGATCCTGACGTCCAGCCAGGAGGAAGAGCGGTTGGCCGCGCTCTACCAGCGCACTCTGGCCAAGCTCGGCATCGAGGTGACGATCCGCGCGCTGGACGGCGACCAGATCCAGTCGCGCAAGCAGCGCTTCGACTTCGATGTGCTGATCGGCTCCACCGGCTTCACCAATTCGCTGTCGCCGGGCATAGAGCAGATCGGCCGCTGGGGCTCGGCCTCCGCCAATGCCGAGGGCTCGTTCAACCTCGCCGGGGTCGCCGATCCGGCCGTCGACGCGGCGATCGAGGCGATGCTCAACGCGCGCCAGAAGGACGACTTCGTCGCCGCCGTCAGGGTGCTCGACCGGCTTCTGATCTCGGGCAACTACATGGTGCCGATGCAGCACAATACCGAGCAGTGGATTGCGTACTGGGCCTATATGGCCCATCCTGACAAGACGTCGCTCTACGGCTACCAGTTGCCGACGTGGTGGCGGAAGGCGAATTGATCGCCAGCGGCGAAAGGACAAGCCATGAGCGACAATTCAATCAGCATCGACGTGGTGTCCGACGTCGTCTGTCCCTGGTGCTTCCTCGGCGAAAAGCGCCTCAGGGCGGCCATCGCCGCGGTCGGCGACGTCGACGTCACCGTGCGCTGGCGGCCGTTCCAGCTCGACCCGACCATTCCGCCGGAAGGCAAGGACCGCAAGGACTACATGCGCGCCAAGTTCGGCGACGGCGACCGGCTGCATCAGATCCATGCCAACCTGACTTCGCTCGGCGCCGTCGAAGGCATTTCCTTCGACTTCGACGCCATTCGCGTCTCCCCCAACACGCTCGACGCCCACCGCGTCATCCGCTGGGCCGGGACGATGGGCGAGGCCGAGCAGAACAGGCTCGTCGAAGAACTGTTCAGCCGCTATTTCGAGCGCGGCGAGAATACCGGCGACGCCGGCGTGCTGATCGAGGCGGCAAAGGTGGCCGGGATGGACACCGCCGTGGTCGAGACGCTCCTGCCGACCGACGCCGACGCCGATGCGGTGCGCGCCGAGATCAACACCGCCGCGCGCATGGGCATCACCGGCGTGCCCTGCTTCCTGCTGGAGGGAAAATACGCCGTCATGGGCGCGCAGGAGCCCGGCGTGCTGGCAGACGCCATCCGCCAGATTTCGGCTGCAAAGGCGCGCGGAGAATTGGAAAAGGCGGAATAACACGCCTTCTTTGTCGGATTTCGCCTTTTCCCTCAGGTGCGTCCTTCGAGGCTCGCTGTGCTCGCACCTCAGGATGAGGGAGGTGGTTTGCTCGGCTTCACTTTCTTAGATCGTTTCACCGTTTCATGGAAACGGCGTAACGATCTATCTCTTTGTTTTAGCCGCATTTGTGCGACGCCGGACGATTCCGTCGGGCTGCAAAATGCTCTAGGTTCAATACAAAACGGCCTTCATCTTGAGGTGCGAGCGACGCGAGCCTTGAAGGACGCACCAAAAACTACCCCGCCAGCTTCGCCAGCTGGGTCATGACCACGGCGGAGCCGGACAGGCGCTTCTCCGCATTCGGCCAGTCGCGGATGAAGACGATGGAATGATCGGCGCGGATCTTGGCCAGCGAGCCCTGGTCGCCGATGTATTTGACCAGCCCGGCCGGATTGGCGAAGGTCTTGTTGCGGAAGTGGATGACGACGCCCTTCGGCCCGGCGTCCAGCTTCTCGACATTGGCCTTGCGGCACAGCGCCTTGATGAAGACGATCTTCAACAGGTGCTTGACCTCCTCCGGCAGCGGGCCGAAGCGGTCGATCAATTCGGCGCCGAAGCCGTCGATCTCCTCCGGTGTCTCCAGGTCACCGATGCGCCGGTAGAGCGCCAGCCTGAGCTGAAGGTCCGGCACGTAGCTTTCCGGGATCATGACGGCGGTACCGATGGCGATCTGCGGCGACCAGCCGGTGTCCAGCGTCTCGCCCGAATCCTTTACCTCGGCCACGGCCTCCTCCAGCATCTGCTGGTAAAGCTCGAAACCGACCTCCTTGATGTGGCCGGACTGCTCCTCGCCCAGAAGATTGCCGGCGCCGCGGATATCGAGGTCGTGGCTGGCCAATTGGAAGCCGGCACCCAGCGTATCCAACGATTGCAGCACTTTCAGGCGTCGATCCGCCGTGTCGGTCAGCTTCTTGTTGGCCGGCAGTGTGAACAGGGCATAGGCGCGCAGCTTCGAACGGCCGACGCGGCCGCGCAGCTGGTAAAGCTGCGCCAGGCCGAACATGTCGGCGCGGTGCACGATCAGCGTGTTGGCAGTCGGGATATCGAGGCCGGATTCCACGATGGTGGTGGACAGAAGCACGTCGTACTGGCCGTCGTAGAAGGCGTTCATGATGTCGTCCAGCTCGCCGGGAGGCATCTGGCCGTGCGCCACGCCGACCTTCAGTTCCGGCACTTCCGCCTTCAGGAAGTCGTGGATTTCGGCAAGGTCGCTGATGCGCGGCACGACATAGAAGGACTGGCCGCCGCGATAGCGCTCGCGCAGCAGCGTCTCGCGGATCACCAGCGGGTCGAAAGGCGAGATGAAGGTGCGCACCGCCATGCGGTCGACCGGCGGCGTGGCGATCAGCGAAAGCTCCCGCACGCCCGTCAGCGCCAGTTGCAGGGTGCGCGGGATGGGCGTCGCCGACAGCGTCAGCACATGCACGTCGGATTTAAGCTCTTTCAGCCGCTCCTTGTGCTTGACGCCGAAATGCTGTTCCTCGTCGACGATGAGCAGGCCGAGGCGCTTGAACGAGATCGAGGAACCCAACAGCGCATGGGTGCCGACGACGATGTCGACGGTACCTTCGGCAACCTCCTTCTTGACCTGAGCAAGCTCCTTGGCGCCGACCATGCGCGAGGCCTGCGCCACGCGCACCGGCAGGCCGGCGAAACGCTGCTGGAAGGTCTTGAAATGCTGGCGCGACAGGAGCGTGGTCGGCACCACGACCGCCACCTGGAACCCTTCCATGGCGGCGACGAAAGCGGCGCGCAGCGCCACTTCGGTCTTGCCGAAGCCGACGTCGCCGCACACCAGCCGGTCCATCGGCCGGCCGGCCGAGAGGTCGCCGGCGACGGCATCGATGGCGTTCTGCTGGTCGTCCGTCTCCTCATAGGGGAAGCGGGCGGCGAACTCGCCATAGAGCCCGTCCTGCGGGATCATGGTCGGGGCGGAGCGCATCTGCCGCTCGGCGGCAATGCGGATCAACTGGCCCGCCATGTCGAGCAGGCGTTTCTTCATGCGCGCCTTGCGTGCCTGCCAGGCGCCGCCGCCCAGTTTGTCGAGCGTGGCTTCGGCCGAATCCGAGCCGTAGCGCGACAGAAGCTCGATGTTCTCGACCGGCAGGAACAGCCGGTCGTCGCCAGCGTAGTGGATCTCCAGGCAGTCGTGCGGCGCGCCCGCCGCCTCGATGGTCCGCAGGCCGATGAAACGGCCGATGCCGTGGTCGGCGTGGACGACGATGTCGCCGGCCGAAAGCGAAGCGGCCTCGGCGATGAAGTCGGAGGCGCGCTTGCGCTTCTTGGAACGCCGCACCAGCCGGTCGCCGAGGATGTCCTGCTCGGCGACGACGACGAGACCGTCCGTCTCGAAGCCGGTTTCCAGCGGCAGCACCGCAAGTGCCGCCTGCCCCGTCTCCAGTCTCTCCACCTCGGCCAGCGTGGCGACGATCTTCAGCTTGCCGAGATGATGTTCGGCGAGAATCTGGCCAAGCCGGTCGAGCGAGCCGTCGGTCCAGCCGGCGACGACGACGCGGCGCTTCTTCGCCCGCTCGTCGGCGATGTGCTTCACCGCCGTCTCGAAGACGTTGGCGTTGGGGTCGGCGCGCTCCTCGGCGAAGCTGCGGCCGGCGCGCGAGCCGGCGTGGAAGACCTTCCGGTCGCTCGCTTCAGGTGCCGCGAACGGCGTCAGTTCGATGGCCTCGCGGCCGGCGGTCGCCTCGTTGACGCCCTCCGGCGAGAGATAAAGCAGGTCCGGCGCCACCGGCTTGTAGGGCACCGCGTCCTTGAGTGCGCCCTGGTTGCGGCGCGCGTCGAAGTGATCGAGGATCAGCTTGCGGCGCTCGGCCAGCGCCTCGTGCGCCAGATGATCGAAGACCACCGGCGCCTCCGGCAGATAGTCGAACACCGTCTCCAGCCGCTCGTAAAAGAAGGGCAGCCAGTGCTCCATACCGGCGAAGCGGCGGCCTTCGCTGACGGCGGCATAGAGCGCGTCGTCGCGCGAGGGCGCGCCGAACGTCTCGATATAGGCGCGGCGAAAGCGGCTGATCGTGTCTGGCGTCAGCGCCACCTCGCTCATCGCCTGCAACACGAGCTGGTTGCGCTGGCCGGTGGTGCGCTGGCTGGCGGGATCGAAGGCGCGGATCGATTCCAGCGTGTCGCCGAAGAAATCGAGCCTCAGCGCGTCCTCCGCGCCCGGCACGAACAGGTCGAGGATGCCGCCGCGCACGGCGAATTCGCCGACCTCGCGCACCGTCGGCACGCGCTCGAAACCGGAGGTTTCCAACCGCGCAATCAGCACCTTCATGTCGATCTGGTTGCCGGGCTTGGCCCGGAAGGTCTGCGCTTCGATCGATGCTGCGGGCGGCACGCGCTGCAACAGCGCGTTGGCGGTGGTGAGCACGACGGCGCGGTGCGGCTTGGCCGCCAGCGCCGCCATGCCAGCCAGCGCGTCGAGCCGGCGTGCGGCCGCGTCGGAGCCTGGCGAGACGCGGTCGTAGGGCAGGCAGTCCCATGCCGGAAGCTCCAGCACCGGCAGGTCGGGCGCGGCGAAGGCCAGCGCTTCGACGATGGCCGGCAGGCGCTGGCCGTCGCGGGCGACAAAGACCAGCGGCCGGTCGGGCGCGATCTCGCCGGCGATTGCGGCCAACGCGAAGGCTTCGTAGCCGTCGGCCACCTCATCGACGATGAAGGAGCCGGCGCGGCCTTTCGGCAGGCCGATGGAGGGAATGAGCTTCATTTGCGTGGTTTCAGATTTGAGATGTCCGGCCGAAAGCCAAAATCCTGTCGAGCAGCGGACAGTCCAGATGCGCCGGCACCGGCAGGTCGCCGGTCACCAGCAGGAAGAACTGGTCGTCGGGAAAGTCGAGGAGCTTTTCATATTGGTCGAGTTCGTCGTCGGTCAAGCCGGCGATCTCGGCATCGGCGAAGCGGCCGAGGATGAAATCCATCTCGCGCATGCCGCGATGCCAGGAGCGGAACAGGAGTTTCTTGCGGCGGGGATGCAGGTCGCCGGTCACGGGGTTTGCCGCTTCTGCCGTTCCGGTCATGACACGATCCTCGGTTACGGGCGCGATATAGCGTGGATAGGCGAAGGTGTCAGCCTTTGCGCAAGCATTGTGGCGCCATAGACTGACAGGATGCGCCCTGCCCTGCTCGATCCGCTGTTTTCACCCATCACCACGCTTGCCGGCGTCGGCGCGAAAATGGCTGCCCTCATCGAGCGCGTGCTGCCGCTGGATCTCGGCGGCCGCGAGACGCGCGTCGGCGATCTTCTGTTCGTGCTGCCCAATTCCGTCATCGACCGCCGCAGCCGCCCCGGCATCGCCAACGCCATCGACGGCCAGATCGTCACGCTCGACCTCACCATCGACCGCCACCAGCCGCCGCCGCGCGGCAACCGCTCGGTCCCCTACCGTGTCTACGCCCATGACGACACCGACGACATCGCGCTGACCTTCTTCCACGCCCACGCCGCTTATCTGGAAAAGCAGTTGCCCGAGGGTGAGCAGGTCGTGGTGTCCGGCCGCATGGAGCGGTTCAACGGGCGGCCGTCCATGGTGCATCCCGACCATATCGCGCTGGCCAGCGAAGCGGAAAGCCTGCCACTGGTCGAGCCGGTCTATCCGCTGACGGCGGGGCTTTCGGCCAAGGTGCTGCGCCGGGCCATCGGCCAGGCGGTCGAGCGCGTGCCGACGCTGCCGGAATGGCTCGACGCCGCCTTCATGCGTAAGCACAGTTTTGCGTCCTTCGATGCCGCGCTCGCCCGCCTGCATAATCCGGAAAACCCGCTCGACGCCTCGCCGGAAAATCCGGCGTGGCGCCGGCTGGCCTATGACGAATTCCTCGCCGGACAGGTTTCGCTGGCGCTGGTGCGCGCCAAGGTGCGGCGCCTGTCCGGCCGGCCGCTGGCCGGTGACGGCCGCATCGTCGAAAAGCTCCGCGCCGCCCTGCCCTATTCGCTGACCGGCTCGCAGGAGGCCGCGCTTGCCGAAATCCTCGCCGATCTCGCCGAGCCGGACCGCATGCTGCGCCTGCTGCAAGGCGATGTCGGCTCGGGCAAGACGGTGGTGGCGCTGATGGCCATGGCGCGCGCGGTGGAAGCCGGCGGGCAGGCCGCGCTGATGGCGCCGACTGAAATCCTGGCGCGCCAGCATCTCGCCACCATCGCGCCGCTGGCGGCCCGTGCCGGCCTGCGCACGGCAATCCTGACGGGGCGCGAAAAGGGTCGCGAGCGCGGCGAGACACTGTCCAGGCTGGCGGACGGCTCGATCGACATCGTCGTCGGCACCCACGCGCTGTTCCAGGAGGCCGTGACCTTCAGGAACCTCGTCTTCGCGGTGGTCGACGAGCAGCACCGCTTCGGCGTCCACCAGCGGCTCGCCATCACCGCCAAGGGCGATGCGCCCGACATGCTGGTGATGACGGCCACCCCCATCCCGCGCACGCTGGTGCTGACCGCCTTCGGCGACATGGACACCTCCAAGCTCACCGAAAAGCCCGCCGGCCGACAGCCGATCCGCACCGTCACGCTGCCGATGGAACGGCTTTCCGAACTCGTCGGCCGCATTCGCGACGCGGTGGCCGAGGGCCAGAAAATCTACTGGATCTGCCCGTTGGTCGAGGAATCCGAGGAGGTGAAGCTGATGTCGGCGGAAGAGCGCTTCGCCGCGCTCCAGCCCGTTTTCGGCGATCAACTCGGCATCGTCCACGGTCGCATGAAGGGTGCCGAGAAGGACGAGGCGATGCGCGCCTTCAAGGACGGCGAGACGCGCGTGCTGATCGCCACCACCGTCATCGAGGTCGGCGTCGACGTGCCGGACGCCACGATCATGGTGATCGAGCACGCCGAACGCTTCGGCCTCGCCCAGTTGCACCAGTTGCGCGGGCGAGTCGGGCGCGGCTCGAAGCCATCGTCCTGCGTGCTGCTCTACAAGGATCCGCTGGGCGAGACGGCGAAGCGCCGGCTTTCGGTGATGCGCGAGACGGAGGACGGCTTCGTCATCGCCGAGGAGGATCTGAAACTGCGCGGCGAAGGCGAGTTGCTGGGCACCCGCCAATCCGGCACGCCGGGCTTCCAGGTGGCGCGCATCGAGTTCCACTCGGACCTGCTGGAAGCCGCGCGCGACGACGCCCGCCTCATCCTGTCGCGCGATCCCGAACTGCAATCCGAACGCGGCGAGGCGATCCGCCTGCTGCTCTACCTGTTCGGCCGCGACGAGGCGGTGCGCCTGTTGCGGGCCGGCTGAGGCAAGTTACCTTCCTCCGGATTGGCGAGTTCGATCGGCAGGCCGTCCGGGCCGAGCACCTTCTTCTTGACCGGCGGCGCCACCAGCCCGGCCGAGACGATCAGCTTGGCGCCGTCTTCTATGCTCATGTCGAGCATGACGATCTCGGATTTGCGCACGTACATCAGGAAACCGGTGGTCGGGTTGGGCGTGCAAGGCATGAAAACGGCGATCAGCGGATCGCCGGGCTTGTTCAGTTTCTCGCCGATCTCGGTTTCCTTCTCACCGGCGACGAAGACCAGAGACCAGACGTCCTTGCGTGGATATTCCACCATGGCGACCTGGCTGAACATATTGCCCTTGTCGGAAAAGACGGTCTGGAAGATCTGCTTCAGCGAGCCGTAGATGCCGCGCACCAGCGGCATGCGGCCGAGCAGGCGCTCGCCGAAGCCGACGACGGCGCGGCCGACGATGTTGGCGGTGAGGAAGCCGATCAGCGTGATCAGCACCAGCGCCACGATCAACCCGAAGCCCGGAATACGGAACGAGAGGTAGGTGTCCGGGCTGTAGCGGGCTGGAATATAGGGCTTCACCCACGAATCGACCCAGCCGATGAACGACCAGGCGATGTAGGCAGTGATCGCCAGCGGCGCGCAGACGATGAAGCCGGTGAGGAAATAGTTCCTCAGCCGCGTCATCGCAGAAGGTTTCAGAGTATCCGACATGCCCCGCCGTCTCGTTGCGCCGCAACATTAGGGGAGCGGGGCGAAGTTTGGAACCGGGAAGTTTCCCGGCCGAGCCTCATGCGGCTTTCAGCGGCTCGATCTTGTCGAGTTCAGGCGCTAGTTTCCGGGCCTCGGTTTCCAGTTCGTATGTCTGCTGGAAATTCATCCAGAATTCGGGGGTCGTATCAAAAAACCGAGCCAGCCGGAGAGCCGTATCCGGCGTTATGCCGATCTCTTCCTTTGCGATTCGCTCGATACGGGTGCGTGGCAGATTGAGTTTGCGCGCCAATGCTCCGGCACTCATGTTCAGCGGCACCAGATATTCCTCGCGGAGGAATTCACCGGGATGAAGGGGACGAGCGAATTTAAGCATCTGTTCCTCGACGGTCAGGGCAAGAGCCCGATCAATGATAGTCGACGATCTCCACGTCCTCGGCGCCAGCTTCCGTCCAACGAAAACAGATACGCCATTGCTCGTTGATGCGGATAGAATGCTGTCCGGCGCGATCCCCTTTCAAAGCCTCGAGATGATTTCCCGGAGGCGAACGAAGGTCCCTCAAGTCTACTGCATTAGCGACGGCTCGCAGACGGCGTTCAGTGCGGGCAATCAAATCCGACGGAAATCCCTTCGGCGCCTTTCCAGCCGCGATCGCCTCAACAGCTTTGCCTTTGTATGAAACGATCATTGCTGCTCAACTCCTATGTATCATACACCGATACATGGATGAGTCAACAACTTCGTATCACCCGATGATACGCCTACTCCACCGTCACGGATTTCGCCAGGTTGCGCGGCTGGTCGACGTCGGTGCCCATGAAGACGGCGGTGAAATAGGCCAGCATCTGGATCGGCAGCGCGTAGACGATCGGCGCGATGATCTCTGGTACGTCCGGCAGCACGATCGTCTCCAGCGTGTTCACCGTCGAGTGGGCCGCTCCCTTGGCGTCGGTGATGAGGATGATCTTGCCGCCGCGCGCGGCGACCTCCTGCATGTTGGAGACGGTCTTCTCGAAGATGCGGTCGTGCGGGGCGATGACGATCACCGGCATGTTCTCGTCGATCAGCGCGATCGGGCCGTGCTTCAGTTCACCCGCCGCGTAGCCTTCGGCGTGAATGTAGGAGATTTCCTTGAGCTTCAGCGCGCCTTCCATGGCGAGCGGGAAATTGGTGTCGCGGCCGAGATAGAGCACGTGCTTGTAGTGGGACAATTCCCGCGCGACCTTCTCGATCTGCGCATCGAGCTTCAGCACCTGGCTGGCAAAGCGCGGCGCCTCAGCAAGCTGGCGCACCATCGCCTTCGCCTCTGCGGCCGAGACGGTGCCGCGCGCTTCCGCCGCCTTCAGCGCCAGAGAGGCCAGCACCGAAAGCTGGCAGGTGAAGGCCTTCGTGGACGCCACGCCGATCTCGGGGCCGGCAAGAGTCGGCAGCGTCACGTCGCTTTCGCGAGCGATGGTGGATTCGCGCACGTTGACGACGGCGCCGATCAGCAGGCCCTGGCTGCGGCAATAGCGCAGCGAGGCCAGCGTGTCGGCCGTTTCGCCGGATTGCGAAATGAAGAGCGCGGCCGCGTTCTTCGACAGCGGCATCTCGCGGTAGCGGAACTCCGAGGCGATATCGATATCCACCGGCAGGCGGGCGAAGCGCTCGAACCAGTACTTGCCGATCAGGCCGCTCAGATAGGCAGTGCCGCAGGCCGAAATCGCCAGGCGATCGATCCTGGCGAAGTCGAACGGCAGGTCGAGCGGCTTCGAGGTGCCGTTGGCGAAATCGAGGTAATGCGCCAGCGTATGCGAGATCACCTCCGGCTGCTCATGGATTTCCTTTTCCATGAAGTGCCGGTGATTGCCCTTGTCGACCATGTAGCTGGTGCCGAGCGACTGCTGGCGCTTGCGCTCCACCTTGTTGCCGTCGATGTCGTAGATGGCGACTTCGTTGCGGCGCACCACCGCCCAGTCGCCGTCCTCCAGATAGGTGATGGCGTTGGTGAACGGCGCCAGCGCGATGGCGTCCGAGCCTAGGAACATCTCGCCCTCGCCGTGGCCGACGGCCAGCGGCGGGCCGTTGCGAGCGCCGACGATCAGGTCCTCGTCGCCCTTGAACATGATGGCCAGCGCAAAGGCGCCCTGCAGGCGCTTCAGCGCCCTGTGCGCGGCCTCGGTCGGGGAAGCCCCGCGCGCCACTTCGCGCGACACCAGATGGGCGACCACCTCGGTGTCGGTCTGCGAGGCGAATTCGTAGCCGTCCTTCTTCAGTTCGTCGCGCAGTTCGGCGAAATTCTCGATGATGCCGTTGTGGACGATGGCGACGCCGTTGGAGAAATGCGGATGCGCGTTCGTCTCGTTGGGCACGCCGTGAGTGGCCCAGCGGGTGTGGCCGATGCCGATGGTGCCGGCGAGCGGCTCGTCCTGGAGCCGGCGCTCGAGGTTGACCAGCTTGCCCTCGGCGCGGCGGCGGCCCAGTTCGCCGCGCTCGATGGTGGCGACGCCGGCGGAATCGTAGCCGCGATACTCAAGCCGCTTCAGCGCGTCGACGATAAGCGGCGCCACCGGCGTATGGCCGACAATCGCTACAATTCCGCACATGGACTGCCCCCGATGAAAGCTCTGTGGCGCCTATCTAGGAGGCGGCACGGCAGTGTTGAAATCACATTACGTTTCGCTTCGTATCGGCAAGACGCCGCGTCTGCGGCCTCACTATGGCAGGCCTGAGCCCAAGTCCAGCCGGCGCCTTCATGCCTTCTTGGCCGCCGCGCGGCGCGCGCGCAGTTCCTTCGCCTTGCCGGGCAGCGTCTTCTGGCGGGCGCGGCCGAACGCCAGCGCGTCATCCGGAACGGACTCGGTGATGACGCTTCCCGAAGCGATATAGGCGCCCGTGCCGATAGAGACCGGCGCCACCAGGGAGGAGTTCGAGCCGACGAAGGCGCCTTCGCCGATGTCGGTGAAGAACTTGGAATAGCCGTCGTAATTGCAGGTGATGGTGCCCGCCCCGATATTGGCGCCGGCGCCGATGCGCGCATCGCCGATATAGGTCAGGTGGTTGACCTTGGCGCCTTCCTCCACCGTGGCGTTCTTGATCTCCACGAAATTGCCGGCCTTGGCCCTGGCCTTCAGGGCCGCTCCCGGACGCAGGCGCGCGAAGGGGCCGATGTCGCAGCCGGGGCCGATGTTCGCGCCCTCGAAATGGCTGTAGGCATGGATTTTCGCGCCCGCTCCGACGGTGACGCCCGGGCCGAAGAAGACATTCGGCTCGACGACGGTGTCCGGGCCGATCTCGGTATCGAAGGAGAAAAACACCGTTTCCGGCGCGATCAGGGTAACGCCCGACAGCATGGCCGCCTCGCGGCGGCGCTTCTGCCAGATCGCCTCGGCCTCGGCGAGCTGGACGCGGTTGTTGATGCCCAGCGCATTCTCGAAGCTCGCTTCGGTGGCGACGACCGAAAGCCCCTGGCCGCCGGCGATCTCGACGATGTCGGTGAGGTAATATTCGCCCTTGGCGTTGTCGTTGCCGACCGCGTCGAGCAGCGCCAGCGCATGGGCGCCTGCAATCGCCATCAGGCCGCTGTTGCAGAAGGTGATGCGGCGCTCCTCCTCGGAACAGTCCTTCTCCTCGCGGATGGCGAGCAGCTTGCCGTCCTTCTCGATCAGGCGGCCGTAGCCGGTCGGCTCGTCGGCACGGAAGCCGAGCACGACGACGGCTGCGCCTTCGGCCAGCTTTTCGCGCGCCGCGACCAGCGCGCCCGCGTCGATCAGCGGCGTGTCGCCGAACATCACCAGGACATCGTCGTAGCCGGCCGCGATGTCCTCGCGCGCGGCGAGCGCGGCGTCGGCGGTGCCGAGGCGCTTTTCCTGCACGAACAGCTTCGCCGCCGGCGCGAATTTTTCCGCCGCCTTACGCACCTCGTCGGCGCCGTGGCCGATCACCAGCGCCAGTTCGCCGGCGCCCGCGGCTTCCGCCGCCCTGACCACATGCGCCACCATCGGCAGGCCGGCTACCTTGTGCAGCACCTTGGGCAGCGCGCTTTTCATGCGGGTGCCCTCGCCTGCGGCAAGAACAATGGACAGGCACGAACGACTATTCATGAAGTTGGACCGGTTCCGGGACGGTGGGAATCGCAAAGCTCAATAGCATTGGCTTGTTTGTCCACCAATGCGGTTAAATTCGGGTGAGCAACCGCAACTATCCGAGTTGGCCGAGGACCGGGAAATTCTCCAGCAACCAATAGGACAGGCTCTGCACGCCGCCGGTGAGGAAGAAAACGCCGGCCACGACCAGCAGGCCGCCGATCACTTTCTCGACGCGGCCGAGATGGACCCGGAATTTTTGCAGGAAGCGCATGAAGGCGCCTGAAAACAGGGCCGCGACGAGGAAGGGAATGCCGAGGCCGAGCGAATAGGCGGCAAGGAGTGCCGCCCCCTCGCCCACCGTCTCGCGCCCGCCGGCCAGCGTCAGGATCGGCCCCAGCACCGGGCCAATGCATGGCGTCCAGCCGAAGGCGAAGGCGAGGCCCATCAGATAGGCCGCTACCGCGCTCGCCGGCTTGCCCTCGCTCTGGAAGCGCGCCTCGCGCGACAAAAGCGGGATCTTCAGGATGCCGAGGAAATTCAGGCCCATGACGATGATGAGGATACCGGCGGCAAACGCCAACTGTTCCTGCCAGACCCTGAGGAAATGGCCGATGGTCGATGCGCCGGCGCCGAGCGCGACGAACACCGTGGAGAAGCCGAGCACGAAGGCGACGGAAGCGGCGAGCAGCGCGCCGCGCGCGCCGGACCTTGCCGCCACGCCTGCGTCGCCGCGGAAATCGTCCACCGACACGCCGGCCATGTAGCAGAGATAGGGCGGCACCAGCGGCAGCACGCAAGGCGACAGGAACGACAGCGCTCCCGCCCCGACGGCGCTGACGTAGCCGATATCCAATGCCATTGTGCCGCTCCAGTTTCGCGACCGCGATATAGCCGCAGTCACTACGGCACGCCAATCACCATCCCGTGCCCGCGCCGCAACGTCGCGGCACGCTTCAGGCGACGATCGCCAGTCGCCGCCTGCGCCCGTCAAGGAGCACGATCGTCAGCCCGCTGGCGACGACCAGCAGGATGCCGACGACGGCGAGCGCGTTCGGAAACTGGCCGAATACCAGCAGGCCCGAGATCACCGCCCAGACGGTGAAACAATAATAGAATGGCGCGACCACGCCGGTAGGCCCGACGCGATAGGCCATGAAGATGAAGAAGTGGCCGAAGATCAGGAAGAACCCCGCGCCCGCCATCAGCAACAGATGATGGGCGGACGGCATGATCCAGCGCTCGGTGGCCAGATGGGCGAAGCCGGCGCCGACGAGGACGACGAGCACGGCGGAAATCGCCACGATCATGCCGGGTATCTCGGCGGCGACGCGACGCCCGGTCAGGTCGCGCGCGGCCGAAAGCGCGGCATTGGCGAGTGCCAGCAGGGCGTAGACGGAAATTCCCTGCATGGTCGGCTGCGCGATCATCAGCGCGCCCGCGAAGCCGACGCCGATCAGCGCCATGCGCAGGCCACCGATGCGTTCGCCGAACAGCAGGGAAGCACCGAGCAGGACGAGCAACGGCGTGACCTGGCCGAGCGCGGTGGAGTCGGCGATCTGCATGTTGGCCAGCGCCACGACATAGGCGAGGATCGCCGCCGTTTCGAACAGGTTCCTGGCCAGCACGCGCTTCTCGACAAGGAGCGGAAGCTGCCTGCCGTACCCGAGAACGAACAACATCGGAATGCCCCAGAGCGTCGCCGCCGCGCCGCGCAGGAACAGCACCTCATAGGGCGGAAGCCCCTCGGTGGCGAGTTTCATCAGCGTGTCGTTGATGATGTACGACCCTGTCGACAGGATCATGAAAAGCGGACCACGGAAGATCGACAAGGAGTGTTGCATCCGCAGACAGAACCAGAGCCGCAACATGGCGGCAAGCGCCGCGACGCCTGGTCCAATCGACGGCAGGGCAAACAGGCCAGTCGCACCCGAAATTCGCGGCCGGGCGACCATATCCGCCGCCGAATATCCCGTCAGGGACGAAACATCGCGCCCGCGACGTTTACCCTGCGTGGGCCGCGATCCTCGCGGTTGTCCAGACAGGGAGATTTTCGATGAAAGCGATCGCATTTGGCTTCGCCATGTTGCTGGCCGGCACAGCCGCTTCCCAAGCCGCCGACGCCTGGAAGGAAGCCGAGGTCAACGGCGCCAAGATCTACACCGACGCCAACGGCATGACGCTCTACACCTACGACAAGGACGAGGCCGGCAAGTCCAACTGCTACGACAAATGCGCGACCAACTGGCCGCCGCTGAAAGCCGAGGCCGACGCCAAGGACGAAGGCGAATGGACCGTGGTCAAGCGCACCGACGGCACGGCCATGTGGGCCTATGAGGGCCACCCGCTCTATACGTTCATCAAGGACAAGAAGGCCGGCGACACGACAGGAGACGGCGTCGGCGACGTCTGGCACATCGCCAAGGCCGATTGATCCGCCTCAAGATGATGCCCGGCCGCTCACATGCCGGTGAGGCTGGCCGGGCAAGGCAGCGCAGGGACCGCCGAAGCCCGTATCATGGGCTCAAGCCCGCGATCCATCAATTCGCCCATAAGGATTAGCTGCCGGCTCGCCCCAGCGCGGCGGAGGGTGCCATCGTCAGGCCACTCCCCGCCGCCCGCCTTGCTGGACGCGCGCCGGGCGCTCGCCGCGGATGATGTCGGAGGCCTCGAGATAGGCCATCTCGATCAGGTAGGCGAGCATGTCGCAGCGTTCGGCTTCCGCCATGGTGCGCAACTGGCCGAGCATGGACTGCATGTAGTCGAGCGTCTCGGTCCGCCTTCTGGTATAGATCTGCCGCATTTCGGACGTCCTCGCCTGCCGTCTGCGTCGTCGCCCTGGCCAAATCGGAAGCGCTTTCGCCAAGGCAGGGACAATCTATTCCCATTATCTAAAATTGCAAACTTTAATGATAATCGCGCAATGGTTGTATAGCGAGGACGAGGCCATTTTCGCCCTGGCTCTTGACCGGATCGAAAAGCACGGCCATTTGACGGGCGATCCGAATGACAATTCGCCCGCGGCTCGTCACCTGCCGCAGCGCCTGCACCAAGAGCATCCATGGACGTCGTCGTCGTCGAATCGCCCGCAAAGGCGAAGACAATCAACAAATATCTCGGCCGCAACTACAAGGTTCTGGCCTCCTTCGGCCATGTCCGCGACCTGCCGGCCAAGGACGGCTCGGTCAAGCCCGACGAGGATTTCGCCATGTCCTGGTCGGTGGACACGGCCTCGGGCAAGCGGCTGGCCGACATCGCCAAGGCGGTGAAGGACGCCGACGGGCTGATCCTCGCAACCGACCCGGACCGCGAGGGCGAGGCGATTTCCTGGCATGTGCTGGAAGTGCTGAAGCAGAAGCGCGCGCTGAAGGACAAGAAGGTCAGCCGCGTCGTCTTCAACGCCATCACCAAGAATTCCGTGCTCGACGCCATGGCCAACCCGCGCGAGATCGACGCGCCGCTGGTCGACGCCTATCTGGCGCGGCGCGCGCTCGACTATCTGGTCGGCTTCACGCTGTCGCCGGTCCTGTGGCGCAAGCTGCCCGGCGCCCGCTCGGCCGGCCGCGTGCAGTCGGTGGCGCTGCGCCTCGTCTGCGACCGCGAATCGGAGATCGAGCGCTTCGTCCGCGAGGAATACTGGAACATCGCCGCCATCCTCGGCACGCCGCGCAAGGACACGTTCGAGGCGCGGCTGACGGCCTATGAGGGCAAGAAGCTCCAGAAGCTCGACATCAAGAACAAGGACCAGGCCGACGGCATCAAGGCGATGCTGGAGGGCGCTTCCTTCCGCGCGCTGTCGGTGGAAGCCAAGCCGACCAGGCGCAACCCGGCGCCGCCCTTCACCACGTCCACCTTGCAGCAGGCCGCCTCCTCGCGGCTCGGCTTCTCGGCCAACCGCACCATGCAGGTGGCGCAGCGCCTTTACGAGGGCATGGACATCGGCGGCGAAACGGCCGGCCTCATCACCTATATGCGTACCGACGGCGTGCAGATGGCGCCGGAGGCGATCGAGGCGGCCCGTGCCGCGATCGGCAAGGAATTCGGCGACAAGTACCTGCCGGAGAAACCGCGCCACTACACCACCAAGGCCAAGAACGCGCAGGAAGCGCACGAGGCGATCCGCCCGACCGACTTCTTCCGCACGCCGGCTTCCGTGCGCCAATATCTCGATGCAGACCAGGCGCGGCTCTATGAGCTGATCTGGAAGCGCGCCATCGCCAGCCAGATGAACGCTGCCGAGATCGAGCGCACGACGGTCGAGATCGAGGCCGTCAACGGCTCCCGCACCGCTGGCCTGCGCGCCGTCGGCTCGGTCGTCCGTTTCGACGGCTTCATCGCCGCCTATACCGACCAGAAGGACGAGGATTCGGAAGACGAGGAAAACCGCCGCCTGCCGGAAATCCGCCAGGGCGAGGCACTCGACCGCGAGGCCGTCAATGCCACGCAGCACACGACCGAGCCGCCGCCGCGCTATTCCGAAGCCTCGCTGATCAAGAAGCTGGAGGAACTCGGCATCGGCCGTCCCTCCACCTACGCGGCGACGCTGAAGACGCTGGAAGACCGCGAATATGTCGTGATCGACAAGCGCCGGCTGATCCCCGAAGCCAAGGGCAGGCTGGTCACAGCCTTCCTCGAGAACTTCTTCGACAAATATGTCGAATACGATTTCACTGCCTCGTTGGAAGAGAAGCTGGACGAGATTTCCGACGGCAAGCTCGCCTGGAAGGACGTGCTGCGCGACTTCTGGAAGGACTTTTCGGCGCATGTCGACGAGACCAAGGAATTGCGCGTCACCGACGTGCTCGACGCGCTGAACGAGGAACTGGCGCCGCTGGTGTTCCCCGCCCGCGAAGACGGTTCCGATCCGCGCATATGCCCGAAATGCGGGACCGGCAACCTGTCCCTCAAGCTCGGCAAGTACGGCGCCTTCGTCGGCTGCTCGAACTATCCCGAATGCGGCTACACCCGCCAGCTCGGCGGCGAGGCCAACGGCAACGGCGAGAACGGCGGCGCGGTCGACGGCGCCAAGGTGCTCGGCAAGGACCCCTACACCGCCGAGGAGATCACGCTGCGTTCCGGCCGCTTCGGCCCCTATGTGCAGCGCGGCGAAGGCAAGGAAGCCAAGCGCTCCAGCCTGCCGAAGGGCTGGACGGCCGATTCCATCGACCACGAGAAGGCGCTGGCGCTGCTGTCGCTGCCGCGCGACGTCGGCAAGCATCCCGAAACCGGCAAAATGATCTCGGCCGGGCTCGGCCGCTACGGGCCGTTCGTTCTGCACGACGGCACCTACGCCAATGTCGAATCGATCGAGGACGTGTTCTCCATCGGCTTGAACCGTGCCGTCTCGGTGATCGCCGAGAAGCAGGCCAAGGGCAAGGGCGGCCGCAACGGCGGCACGCCGGCGGCGCTGAAGGAGCTCGGCGAGCATCCCGACGGCGGCAAGATCACCGTGCGCGACGGCAAATACGGCCCCTATGTCAACTGGGAAAAGGTCAACGCGACGCTGCCCAAGGGCAAGGACCCGCAGTCGGTGACGGTCGAGGAAGCGCTTGCGCTGATCGCCGAGAGGGCCGCCAAGAGCGGCGGCAAGAAGCCGGCGCGCAAGGCGGCGGCGAAGAAGCCCGCCGCCAAAAAGAAGAAGGAGTAGCGGCTTGGCACGCAGGATCTCCGGACGGCACCACGGCGATCCGCGCGCTACCGATACCCGTCGCGGCAAGGACGCCTACCGCCCCTCGCGCGACGAGGTCCTGCGCTACATCGCGGAAAACCCGGACCGCTCCGGCAAGCGCGAGATCGCCAAGGCGTTCGCGTTGCGCGGCGACGATCGCATCTGGTTGAAGGACATGCTGCGCGACCTCGCCGACGAGGGGCTTTTGGAAAAGAGCCGGAAGCGCCACATCCGCCCCGGCGCGCTGCCGCACGTCACCGTGCTCGAAATCTTCGGCCGCGACGGCGAAGGCGGCCTTCTGGCGCGGCCGATCGACTATCAGGGCGATCAGCCGCCGACGGTCGCGCTGCGCTCGTCGCGCGGCAATGGCGGCCCTGCCCCCGGCATCGGCGACCGCGTGCTGGCCAAAACCTTCCCGACCGACGACGAGAGCGGGCCGGCCTATACGGGGCGGGTGATGAAGCTGTTCGAGAAGCGCTCGGAAGCCGTACTCGGCATCTTCCGCGTTCTGAAGGACGGCACGTTCCGCATCGAGCCGGTGGAGCGCCGGCAACCCGAACTGATCGTCGACAAGGAATTCCAGAACGGCGCGAAGAACGGCGACCTCGTCGAGGTCGAGCCGTCGAAGGCCGGGCGCTACGGCTTGCCGAAGGCCAAGGTGCTTTCGGTGCTGGGTTCGCTGACCAGCGAGAAGGCGGTCTCGATGATCGCCATCCACGCCCACGACATCCCGCATCTATTCCCGCCGGATGTGCTGGCGGAAGCAGAGGCGCTGAAGCCGGTCACGCTGGAGAAGCGCGAAGACTGGCGCGACCTGCCGCTGGTCACCATCGATCCGGCCGACGCCAAGGACCATGACGACGCGGTGTTCGCCGTGCCCGACACCGACGAGAACAACGTCGGCGGTGTGGTGGTGACGGTCGCCATCGCCGACGTCGCCGCTTATGTGCGGCCCGGCACGCCACTCGACCGCGAGGCGCTGAAGCGCGGCAATTCGGTCTATTTTCCCGACCGCGTCGTGCCGATGCTGCCGGAGCGCATCTCGAACAACCTGTGCTCTCTGCGCGAGGGCGAGGACAAGCCGGCAATCGCCGTGCGCATGACGTTTTCTGCGGAAGGCCGCAAAATCCGCCATTCCTTCCATCGCGTCATGATGAAGTCGGCCGCCAAGCTCGCCTACCCCCAGGCGCAGGCGGCCATCGACGGCGTGCTCGACGACAAGACCGGGCCGATCCTAGACACGGTGCTGAAGCCACTGTGGGACGCCTACGCCGTGCTGAAGCGCGGCCGCGACGCGCGCCAGCCGCTGGAACTCGACCTGCCGGAACGGAAAATCCTGCTCAAGGAAGACGGCACCGTCGACCGCGTGGTGGTGCCGGAACGGCTCGACGCCCACAAGCTGATCGAAGAATTCATGATCCAGGCCAATGTCGCGGCGGCCGAGACACTGGAGGGCAGGAAGCAGGCGCTGATCTATCGCATCCACGACGCGCCGTCGCTGGCCAAGCAGGAATCGCTGCGCGAATTCCTGCAGACGCTGAGCCTGTCGCTGGCGCGCGGCGCGCAGATGCGGCCGGCCCAGTTCAACAGCATATTGGAGCGGGTACGCGGCGCCGACAACGAGGCGCTGGTCAATGAAGTGGTGCTGCGCTCGCAAAGCCAGGCCGAATACTCGCCGGCCAATATCGGCCATTTCGGCCTGAACCTGCGCCGCTACGCGCATTTCACCTCGCCCATCCGCCGCTATGCCGACCTGATCGTGCATCGCGCGCTGATCGCCTCCCTCGGCCTCGGCGCCGGCGGATTGACGCGCGAGGAGGAAGCGCGGCTGGAGGAAACGGCGGTGCTGATTTCGGCGACGGAACGCCGCGCCATGGCGGCGGAGCGCGAGACGGTTGACCGGCTGATCGCCGCGTATCTCGCCGAGCGCGTCGACGAGCGCTTCGACGCCCGCATCTCCGGCGTCACCAAGGCCGGGCTGTTTGTCACATTGCCGCAGTTCGGCGCGGATGGCTTTATTCCGGTGTCATCCCTGGGTGGCGACTACTATATCTACGATGAAACAGCGCGATCGCTGTTCGGCGAACGCAGCGGGAAAGGCTACCAGCTTGCGGACCGTGTCGAGGTCCGTCTCGTGGAAGTGGCGCCGATGGCCGGCGCGATGCGCTTCGAGATGCTGACGGAGCCCAAGCCCCTGCCCGGCTCGCGGCGGTCGTTCCACAAGGCAAAGGGCCGCGCCCGGGCTTCACAAGGGCGCTCGCGCGGCAGGAGACGATAACGATGGCAACGAACGCAGGCATGGAAGCGCAGGTTTTCGGCGGCGAGAACCATTCCGGACGGCCGGCCCGGCCGATCTGGGAGGCGATGAAGCGCGGCTTTTTCGGCCGCTGCCCGCATTGCGGCGAGGGCAAGCTGTTCCGCGCCTTCGTCAAGACGGTCGACAAGTGCGCCGTGTGCGGCGAGGACATCTCCCACCACCGCGCCGACGACCTGCCGGCCTATCTGGTCATCGTCATCGTCGGCCATGTCGTGCTCGGCGGCTTCATGGCGGTCGAGATGACCTCCAATTGGGCGATGTGGCAGCATCTCGCCGTCTGGGCGCCGTTGACGGTGCTGCTTTCGCTGGCGCTGCTGCAACCGGTCAAGGGCGCGGTCGTGGGCCTGCAATGGGCCTGCTACATGCACGGCTTCGGCGGCGAAAAAGACGAGTTCGAAACGCATCCGGAGCTGTAGGTGGCCATTGGTGCAATGGCCCGCAGGCATTCGCCCCTTTCCCGGCCGGCGACTTTCGGCTAGGTCGAACGCATGCACGGAATGAGCAAGGCGGAAGTGGACGCGGTCGAACGCATCGCATTGGGCGCGGGTCCCAAGCGGCCGCGCGATGCCGCCACCCTGATCCTGCTCGACGGCGAAGGCAGCGCGGCCCGCGTGCTGATGGGGCGGCGCCACATGCGCCACGCCTTCATGCCGGGGAAATTCGTGTTTCCCGGCGGCCGCACCGACCCGGCCGACAGCCGAATCCCGGCGGCGACGCCGCTGCCCCCCGAAGAAGAGGCGCGGCTGACGGCGCGCGCCGGAAAAGTGGGCGCGGCGCGGGCGCGGGCCATCGCGCTGTCCGCCATCCGCGAAACCTATGAGGAAGCCGGCCTGCTCATCGGCCGGCGGGCTCCGTTCAGCACCGCGAAGCGCGACTGGCAGGGTTTTGCCGAGCATGGCGTCGCTCCTTCGCTGGAAGCGATGCGCTTCATCGCCCGTGCGATCACGCCGCCCGGCCGGGTGCGCCGCTTCGACACCCGCTTCCTCGCCGCATGGCGCAGCGACGTCGCGGTGGAATTGCCTCAGGGCGGGCCGACGAACGAATTGGAGGAACTCGTCTGGCTGCCGCTCGCGGAGGCCCGGCAGGCCGATATTCCGGCGATCACCCGCACGATCCTGGAAGAACTGGAGCGGCGGCTCGCCTTCGATCCGCTGCTCAAGCCCGGCGGCGGCGAGGTGCCGTTCTACCGGATGATCGGCAAGCGGTTCATCCGCGAAGTTCTCTAGTCAGTCAGTTCAGCATCAGGGTCTTTCATGACGGTCGCAACCGAGCCTCAGGACGCAGAACGCGTGCGCTGGCTGTCGATCATCGCGGCCATCTCCTCGATCAGCGTGGTGGGCATCGCCATCGGGCTCGGCATGCCGCTTCTGTCCGTCATCCTGGAATCGCGCGGCCATTCGGCCTCGATGATCGGGCTCAACACGGCCGTGGCCGGCATCGCCTCGATCGCCGGCGCGCCGCTGGCGACGCCGCTCGCCTCGCGCATAGGTGTCGCCTGGGCCATGCTTCTCATGATCGCGGCCGGGGCGGTCGCCTTCGTCGGCTTCCATTTCGCGCCGGCGTTCTGGATGTGGTTTCCGCTGCGCGTGCTCCTGCATGTGTCGCTGACCATCCTCTTCATCCTGTCCGAGTTCTGGATCAGCACCTCGGCACCGCCGTCGCGGCGCGGGCTGGTGCTCGGCGTCTACGCCACCGTGCTTTCGCTTGGCTTCGCCGCGGGCCCGTGGCTGTTCGCCCATCTCGGCAGCACCGGCTTCCTGCCCTTCGGCGTGACGGTGGCGCTGGTGGCGGTGGCGGCCGTGCCGGTTCTGGCCGCCCGCAACGAGAGCCCGCCGATCCGCGCCGAAGGCGAGGAAACCAGCGGTTTCCTGCATTATATCTGGCTGGTGCCCACGGCGACGGCGGCCGTGCTTGTCTTCGGCGCCGTTGAAACGGGCGGCTTCGCGCTGTTTCCCGTCTACGGCAACCGCATCGGCTATTCGGAAGCGGACGCGGCACTGCTTTTGACCATGATCGGCCTCGGCAATGTGCTGCTGCAGATTCCCATCGGCATGATCTCCGACAGGGTCGGCGACCGCCGCTACCTCCTGCTCCTGTGCGCCTTCGTCGGCCTCGTCGGCACCGTCTTCATGCCGCTGTTCGCGCAGAACTGGCACCTGATGGCGACGCTGCTGTTCGTCTGGGGCGGCGTCGTCGCGGCGATGTACACGGTGGGGCTCGCCCATCTAGGCTCGCAGCTTTCGGGCCACGAGCTCGCCTCGGCCAACGCCGCCTTCGTGCTGTGCTACGGGGTCGGCATGGTGCTCGGCCCGCAGGCCATCGGCATCGGCATGGACATCGCCGGGCCTTCCGGTTTCGGCTGGTCGCTGGCGCTGTTCTTCGGCGCCTATATGGTGCTGGCGATCGGGCGGCTGGCGCTGCGCAAGCGCAAGACTTGATCCGCAGGCTTGCGTTGCGGCCAAAATCCTGTATACGCAGCCGCAATCTGCCGGTCCCGACTGGGGGCTGAACGGAGGGCCGAGGGCCGTTTTCCCTGAAAACAAAGCTTTCGTCGTGGAGCCACAAGGCTTCCGCCTCCCGTGTCTCCGCTCTCGACCGTCTCGTCATGCTCCTTTCTTCTCCTGAGGCGGCCACAGGCCCTCGAAGGATCAGAGAAGTTGCAGAGGCTTTAGCCGCCGGGAACCGGGAGAGAAACGAAGAAAGGCAAAAGAACTATGGCTCTTTACGAACATGTGTTCCTTGCCCGGCAGGATCTGTCGCAGCAGCAGGTCGATGAGCTCGTTGAACGTTTCAAGGGCATCGTCACCGCTGGCGGCGGCTCGGTCGGCCGGGTCGAGAACTGGGGACTGAAGTCCCTCACCTACCGGATCAAGAAGAACCGGAAGGCCTACTACACGCTGATGGACCTGACCTGCCCGCCGGCGGCGCTTGCCGAGCTGGAGCGTCAGCAGGGCATCTCCGAAGACGTGCTGCGCTTCATGAGCATCAAGGTCGACAAGCACGAGGACGGCGTTTCGGCGATGATGCAGAAGCGCGAGGAGCGCTCGGATCGAGGCGACCGCGGTTTCGGCGATCGCGGTCCGCGCTCGTTCGGCGACCGTGACAGAGGCGACCGCGGGGGCGACCGTGGCGGTGATCGCGGCGACCGTGGTCCGCGTCCGGCGCGCAGCTTTGAAGGGAGCGCAGAATAATGGTCGACATCAACCAGATCCCGACCCGGCGTCCGTTCCATCGCCGCCGCAAGACCTGCCCGTTCTCCGGCGCCAACGCGCCGCGCATCGACTACAAGGACGTGCGTCTGCTGCAGCGCTACATTTCCGAACGCGGCAAGATCGTGCCCTCGCGCATCACCGCCGTCAGCCAGAAGAAGCAGCGTGAACTCGCCCAGGCGATCAAGCGCGCCCGCTTCCTCGGCCTGCTGCCCTACGTGGTTCGCTAAATAACGACGCGGGCGGTTCGCCGCCCGCTCTCCTTTCCGGGTTCGGCCCGGTCAGGCGCATGAAAATCCGAGTTGGGACGGTTTGCCGTCCCTAACTGCCCGAACGGGCAGGACAGCGACCCCGGCGAAACCGCCGCTTCAGCTTCCTGTCCTTGAGATTCTGATTCAACCGCTTGCGGTTCTGAAAGGACAAGATCATGGAAGTCATTCTTCTCGAACGCATTTCCCGCCTCGGCCAGATGGGTGAGACCGTCAAGGTCAAGGACGGCTTCGCCCGCAACTTCCTGCTGCCGAAGGGCAAGGCGCTGCGCGCCAACGAAGCCAACAAGAAGAAGTTCGAAGGCCAGCGCGCGCAGCTTGAGGCCCGCAACCTGGAGCGCAAGAGCGAGGCCCAGACTGTCGCCGACCAGCTCGACGGCAAGAGCTTCATCATCGTGCGCTCGGCCGGCGAGACCGGCCAGCTCTACGGTTCGGTTTCGACCCGCGACATCGCCGACATCCTGACCGCCGACGGCTTCAGCGTCGCCCGCAACCAGGTCGAGCTGAACCACCCGATCAAGACCATCGGCCTGACCAACGTGGCGATCGCGCTGCATCCGGAGGTCGAGGTGACGGTGACGCTCAACATCGCCCGTTCCGCCGACGAGGCCGAGCGCCAGGCGCAGGGCGAAACGCTGACCACCGCCGAAGCCATCTACGGCGACGACATCAACGACGCCGCCCGGCCGGAGAACTTCTTCGACCCGAACGCCGAGTTCGAGGGCGGCGAAGAGGAATAAGGCCGTAGGGGATAAGGGAATAGGGCGATAGGGGAATATGTATTCCCTATTCCCATACTCCCCTATTCCCCCATTCCCTTCTGTTCACATGTGAACATCTGGACCAAGAACCGGGCCTTCGTGCCCGGTTTTTTTGTGATCATGGAACTTTTCAAGCCCTGAGGTTTTGAGGCAGGATTGTGGCAGCGGGGCTGTCACATTGCCTTTTCTCGCGAGGGCGCGGTCATGAACCTGTTTTTGCAACGTATCGTCGAGCGCACCGTGCGCATCGGCAACCTTTCGATCACCGGCCCGAGCGGCACCACCCGGCACTTCGGCGACGGCGACGGTGAGAAGGTCCATCTCGTCATCCATACGCATCAGGCAGAGCGGGCGATCATGCTGCATCCCTCGCTGGCGCTGCCGGAGATGTACATGGAACAGCAGATCGATTTCGCCGAAGGCGACGTGCTGTCCTTCCTGCACCTGATCTATCGCAACATCGGCATTTCCTGGATCGATTCGGGCTGGGGGAAGCTGCTCAATACGATGCGCCTCAAGGCGCGGCCGCTGCAGCAGTGGAACACCGAACGGCGCTCGAAGCGCAATGTCGAGCGCCACTACGACCTGTCGGGCGAGCTCTACAAACTGTTCCTCGACGACGATATGCAGTACTCCTGCGCCTATTACGAGCGTCCCGACATGACGCTGGAAGAGGCGCAACTCGCCAAGAAGCGCCACATCGCCGCCAAGCTGAAGATCAAGCCGGGCCAGACGGTGCTCGATATCGGTTCCGGCTGGGGCGGGCTCGGGCTCTACATCGCCCGCACCTTCGAGACCGACGTGCTCGGCGTCACGCTGTCCACCGAACAGCACCAGGTTTCGACCGACCGCGCCCATGCTGAAGGTCTCGAAAGCAGCGTGCATTTCGAACTGCGCGATTATCGCGACCTGACCGAGCGTTTCGACCGCATCGTCTCGGTCGGCATGTTCGAGCATGTCGGCGTCAACCACTACAAGACCTACTTCGACAAGTGCGCCCAGTTGCTCAAGCCCGACGGCGTGATGCTGCTGCACACGATCGGCCGGGTCGGGCCGCCGACCACGACCAACGCCTTCATCCGCAAGCACATCTTCCCCGGCGGCTACATTCCCGCGCTGTCGGAAGTGATGCCGCATATCGAGCGCTCGGGCCTGATGGTGACGGACGTCGAGATACTCAGGCTCCACTATGCCGAGACGCTGAAGGCCTGGCGCGAGCGCTTCATGGCGAAGCGCGAGCAGGTGAAGGCGATCTACGACGAACGCTTCTGCCGCATGTGGGAGTTCTATCTCGCCGGCTCCGAGGCCTCGTTCCGCTGGCAGGACCTGGTGAATTTCCAGATCCAGCTCACCCGCCGCAACGACGTGCTGCCGATGACGCGCGACTATATCGGCAAGTGCGAGAAGGCCATCGCCCTGCACGAGATGGGCCACAGCACGGTCGAGCCCGCCGCGACACCGCCCGAAAAGGCGGCACCCGCGGCGAAGGCCGGCGCCAAGGCATCGGGAAAGCCCCGCCGCCGCAAGGTGACCGGCAAGGACTGAGGCCCGCGCTCGGCGCCGCAGCGGCGGCCCCGCATGGACACTTGCCTTTACCTGCCGGGAGACGAATAAGGGACCGTCATACCGGCAGGGTTTCATGGCCTATCTTCTCTACATCGCGGCGGCGGTTGCCGAAATCGCCGGCTGCTTCTCGTTCTGGGCATGGTGGCGGCTGGGCAAATCGGCCGCCTGGCTGGTGCCGGGAACGCTGTCGCTGCTGGCCTTCGCCTGGCTGCTGGCGCTGACGCCGGCGGACGCCGCCGGCCGCTCCTATGCGACCTATGGCGGCATCTACATCGCCGCCTCGCTGGCCTGGCTGTGGCTGGCCGAAGGCGTGCGGCCGGACCGCTGGGACGTGATCGGCGCCGCCGTCTGCATTGCCGGAGCCTCGATCATCCTTCTGGCGCCACGCGGAGCCTGACCCGTGGAACTGCCGGCACTGCTCAGGCAAGGCGTGGACGCGATGCTGGAGGGCACGCCGCTTACCGCGCTGAGGACTGCCGGCAAGGCGCTGTCGGACCGTTACCGCGCGGAAGTGCGCGACGGACGCCTGCACATGGCGGACGACCTCGCCGTGAAAGCCTATCTGGCGCAACGGTTGCCGGCGACCTACGCCGCCGTGCGCGCGGCGATCGAGGCGCTGGAAACCGCCCGCCCGGATTTTTCGCCACAAACCCTGCTCGATGTCGGCGCCGGTCCCGGAACCATGCTATGGGCCGCCGCCGATGCGTGGCCGGCGCTCGGCCATGCCGTGCTACTGGAAGCCAGCGCCCCGGTGCGGACGGCAGGCCAATCGCTTGCCGCCGCCCTGCCCGTCCGCTGCGACTGGCTTTCCGGCGACGCGACGCTTTTTCCGACCGGCATCCAGCCGGCGGACCTCGTCGCAATCGCCTATGTGCTCGACGAACTGCCGCCGCCCGCCCTGCCGAAACTGGTCGAGCGGTTGTGGGCGCTGACCGCCGACACGCTGCTCATCGTCGAACCCGGCACGCCGGCCGGCTGGCGGCGCATGCTGGAATCGCGCGCGCAGCTGATCGCCGCCGGCGCGCATATCCTGGCGCCCTGCCCTCACCACGAGCCCTGCCCGCTCGCCGCACCCGACTGGTGCCATTTCTCGCGTCGCGTGGCGCGCTCGCGCCTGCATCGGCTCGCCAAGGACGCGGACGTTCCGTGGGAGGACGAGAAGTTCATCTATCTCGCCGCATCGCGCCAACCCGCCCCTGAGCACGGTTCGCGCGTGCTGGCACCGCCGAAAACCGGCTCCGGCAAGGTGACGCTGAAACTGTGCCAACCGGACGGCAACGCCACCGAGCGGCTGTTCACCAAGCGCGACGGCGCTGCCTTTAAGACGGCCCGGCGCGCCGATTGGGGCGACGCGCTGTAGAACAGCGACGCCGCTCCACGATCAATGGCGGCGGGTGTATTCGTAGCGCACGAACAGCCAGCTCTTGCCCGTTCCGTCGGCCATCAGGACATGCTGTTCCTTCAGCGCGTGGTCCGCGTCCGGGCTGGAGATCGCCATGTCGGAAACCATGAAACGGCCTTCGACCTCCGGCCCGAAGCCGACAAAACCCTGCGGGGTGAAGTGGACGTCGATCCTGCCGTGCTCAGCAGGACCGAAACTCGCTGCCGGCATGATGCTGACCGGAAAGCGGGTATCCATCGACACGTATTTCCAGCGGCCCTCGACGCGGTCGAAATCGAGATAATCCAGCCGCGTGAAGGCCGGCGTCTGCGAGCCCGGCCCCGGATGCATCGTCTCCTGCAGGATGGAGCCGATCATCTTGCGCTCGGCGACGATGCCGCGGCTGACGATCGGCTGGGCGCCCGGCGCCGGCCAGATGCTGGCGACCACGTCCCAGGTGCCCGTCTGTTTCTCCAACGATTGCCGTTCTGGCCCCGCTTCCGACATGCGTTGCGCGGCGGTCGGCTCGGCGGCCCGGACGGGCACCAAGCCGAACGCGGCGAGCATAGCGATAGAGACAAAGGCGGCGATGCTATTCCTGTTCATATGAGGGCTCCCGGTTGAAGCCCCGCCCGACCGTAACTTGGAAGCCGCGATCCGGGTGGTCAACCCACCGCATATGTTCTTGATATGTTCCTTAAAATCGCTAGGATTGCCAAAAATTCGAGTCAACAGGAATCCGGCTACGGGAATTCAGTCCTGTGGACGGCGCGGGCATCCTGTGGATCACGGGAAAGTTCGTCGGTTGAATCGGCGGTGATGCACCCAGGTCAGCGCGCAACGGCCATTGTTCTGATACCGACAGGCGGGATCGAATCGGGGATATCATGGCGGAAGCGGCAAGAAAGTTCGGCACGGTGGCGGCGGAGACGCCGCTCTATCGCGAGGCGCCGAACAACATCGAGGCCGAGCAGGCGCTGCTCGGCGCTATGCTGGTCAACAACGACGCCTTCTACCGCGTCTCTGACTTCCTCAAGGCGAGCCATTTCTACGAGCCGCTGCACAGAAAAATCTTCGAGGTTTCGGCCGAGCTGATCCGCATGGGCAAGATGGCCAATCCGGTGACGATCAAGACCTTCCTGCCGGCCGACGAGAAGGTCGGCGACATGACGGTGGCGCAGTATCTCGCCCGCCTTGCCGCCGAGGCCGTCACCGTCATCAACGCCGCCGACTACGGCCGCGCCATCTACGACCTCGCCACGCGGCGCGCGCTGATCACCGTCGGCGAGGACATGGTCAACATCGCCTACGACGCGCCGGTCGATATGGCGCCGCGCGAGCAGATCGAGGACGCCGAGCGGCGGCTGTTCGAACTGGCCGAGACAGGCCGCTACGACGGCGGCTTCGAGAGCTTCACCGATGCCGTCAAGACCGCCGTCGACATGGCCAACGCCGCCTATATGCGCGACGGCCACCTGTCGGGCATCGCCACCGGCCTGCGCGACCTCGACGCGCGCATGGGCGGCCTGCAGCCGTCCGACCTGATCGTGCTCGCCGGCCGTCCAGGCATGGGCAAGACCTCGCTCGCCACCAACATCGCCTTCAACATCGCCGAGGCCTATGTGCCCGCCCAGCAGGCGGACGGCACCTTCAAGGCGGCGAACGGCGGCGTCGTCGGCTTCTTCTCGCTGGAAATGTCGTCGGAGCAGCTTGCCACCCGCATCATCTCCGAACAGACGGAAATCCCCTCCTCCAAGATCAGGCGCGGCGAGATCTCCGAGCACGACTTCGAGAAGCTGGTGGCCTGCTCGCAGACCATGCAGAAGCTGCCGCTCTACATCGACCAGACCGGCGGCATCTCGATCGCCCAGCTGGCGGCGCGCGCCCGGCGACTGAAGCGCCAGCGCGGGCTCGACGTCATCGTCATCGACTATATCCAGCTGATGACCGGCTCGTCCAAGCGCGCGAGCGAGAATCGCGTGCAGGAAATCACCGAGATCACCACCGGCCTGAAGGCGCTGGCCAAGGAGCTGTCGACGCCGATCATAGCGTTGTCGCAGCTGTCGCGTCAGGTGGAAAGCCGCGACGACAAGCGCCCGCAGCTCTCGGACCTGCGCGAATCGGGCTCCATCGAGCAGGACGCCGATGTGGTGATCTTCGTCTACCGCGAGGAATATTACCTGAAGAACAAGGAGCCCAAGCTCGGCACCGAAGAGCACATCAAGTGGGAAACCGACATGAACGAGGCGCGCGGCAAGGCCGAGGTCATCGTCGCCAAGCAGCGTCACGGCCCGACGGGCACGGTCGGCCTCGCTTTCCAAGGCGAGTTCACCCGCTTCTCCGATCTCGCCGACGACAGCCACCTGCCGGAGCGGTTCGAGTAGTCCGTTGGCCAAGTCCCGTACCCAGTTCATCTGCCAGGCCTGCGGCAACGTCTCCTCGCGCTGGGCAGGCAAGTGCGAGGCCTGCGGCGAGTGGAACACGCTGGTCGAGGAAGGCACGGCCGGCGGCATAGGCTCCGGTCCGGGGGCGCTGAAAAGTTCGCGCAAGGCCCGCGCCGTGGCACTCACCTCGCTCGACGGCGACATCGAGGACGCGCCGCGCATCGCGTCGGGCATCGGCGAGCTCGACCGGGCCACCGGCGGCGGTTTCGTGCGCGGTTCGGCGCTGCTGGTCGGCGGCGACCCTGGCATCGGCAAATCGACCCTGCTCACCCAGGCGGCGGCGGCGCTGGCCCGTCAGGGCCACCGCATCGTCTACGTTTCGGGCGAAGAGGCCGTCGCCCAGATCAGGCTGCGCGCGCAGAGATTGGGCGCTGCCGCGTCTCCGGTCGAACTGGCGGCCGAGACCAATGTCGAGGACATATTGGCCACTATCGGCGAGGGCCGGCGCCCGGACCTCGTCATCCTCGATTCGATCCAGACGCTGTGGACCGACCTCGCCGATTCGGCGCCGGGCACCGTCACGCAGGTGCGCGCCGCGGCCCAGGCGATGATCCGCTATGCCAAATCGACAGGTGCTGCCGTCGTTCTGGTCGGGCACGTCACCAAGGAAGGCCAGATCGCCGGCCCGCGCGTGGTCGAGCACATGGTCGACGGCGTGCTCTATTTCGAGGGCGAAGGCGGCCACCACTACCGCATCCTGCGCACAGTGAAGAACCGATTCGGGCCGACCGACGAGATCGGCGTCTTCGAGATGTCCGACAAGGGCCTGCGCGAGGTGGCCAATCCCTCGGAACTGTTCCTCGGCGAGCGCCACGCCAAGGCGCCCGGTGCGGCCGTCTTCGCCGGCATGGAAGGCACGCGGCCGGTGCTGGTGGAAATACAGGCGCTCGTCGCCCCCTCCCCGCTCGGCACGCCGCGCCGGGCCGTGGTCGGCTGGGACAGCGCGCGGCTGGCGATGATCCTCGCCGTGCTGGAGGCCCATTGCGGCGTGCGGTTTTCCCAGCACGACGTCTACCTGAACGTCGCCGGCGGCTACCGCATCTCCGAGCCGGCGGCGGACCTGGCAGTAGCGGCGGCGCTGGTGTCGTCGCTCACCGGGCTTGCCCTGCCCGCCGATTGCGTCTATTTCGGCGAAATCAGCCTTTCGGGCGCCGTGAGGCCGGTTGCGCATGCGCAGCAGAGGCTCAAGGAGGCCGAAAAGCTGGGTTTTGGAAGCGCGGTCCTGCCCGTGGGAAGTGCCAAGGGCGGCGAGGAAATAGCCGGGGGAATAGGGGCCGGCGCTTTTCGACCGACCGAGCTTGCCGATCTTGTGGCGCGCATCGCCGGCTCCCGCCGCAGCCGCGACACCGGTGACGACTGACGGCTCATGGAGTTGGGAACACATGCCGATTACGCTGCTTGACGGAATCCTCGTCGGCTTCACCCTTGTCTCGGCGATGCTTGCGATGGTGCGCGGCCTGTCGCGCGAGGTCCTTTCCATCGCCTCGTGGGCGGCGGCCGCTGCGGCGGCGTTCTTCTTCTACAAGCCCGTCATCCCCTATGTGCAGCCCTATATCGACAACGAGAAGATCGCGATGGCGGCGGCTGCCGGCATCGTCTTCGTCATCGCGCTGATCGTGGTGACCGTCATCACCATGAAGATCGCCGACTGGATCATCGATTCCAGGGTCGGCGCGCTCGACCGCACGCTGGGCTTCCTCTACGGCGCGGCGCGCGGCATCCTGGTCGTCGCCGTGGCGCTGATGTTCTTCAACTGGCTGGCCGGCGACAAGGTGCCCGGCTGGATCGCCAACGCCAAATCCCGGCCGCTGCTGGAATCCATCGGCAACCGGATCGAGGCCCTGCTGCCGGAAGACCCGGAAAACGCTATCCTGAAGAAGCTGCGCCCCAACGAACCCGCCACGCCGGGCGCCGATACGGCCAGCCCGCCCGCGGCAGCACCTGCCGACCAGGGCAACGCCCCGGCCGACGGACCGGACGACAGCGCACCCGCCGACGCACCGCCGGCAAACAATTGATCCGTCCGGTCGTGCGGTGTAGCATGCGTTGCTTTCCGGCCGTCATGAGCCTATATCGCGGCTTTAGCGGATGAGAGGCTTCCGGCCCATGGCAGACGCAGGCGACGTGCCTTCCGACGACGGACTTTCGGCCGAGGCGGACGATCACTTCCACGACGAATGCGGCGTGTTCGGCATCTTCGGTCGGCAGGACGCGGCGGCCATCGTCACGCTGGGCCTGCACGCCCTCCAACATCGTGGCCAGGAAGCGGCAGGCATCGTCTCCTATGACGGCGCGCAATTCCACGTCGAGCGGCATGTCGGCCTGATCGGCGACACCTTCACCAAGCAGTCGGTGCTCGACCGGCTGCCCGGCAACCGCGCCATCGGTCATACGCGCTACGCCACCACCGGCGGCGCCGGCCTGCGCAACATCCAGCCCTTCTTCGCCGAGCTCGCCGACGGCGGCTTCGCCGTCGCCCATAACGGCAACCTCACCAACGCCATGACCGTGCAGCGCACGCTGCAGAAGCAGGGCGCGATCTTCTCCTCCACCTCCGACACCGAGACGCTCCTGCATCTCGTCGCCATGTCGAAGGAGCGCGACCTCAACGCCCGCTTCATCGACGCGGTGCGGCAGGTCGAGGGCGCCTTCTCGCTGGTGGCGTTGTCGTCGAAGAAGATGATCGGCTGCCGCGACCCGCTGGGCATCCGGCCGCTGGTGCTGGGCGACCTCGACGGCGCCTGGATCCTCGCCTCCGAAACCTGCGCGCTCGACATCATCGGCGCCCGCTTCGTGCGCGACATCAAGCCGGGCGAGATGGTCGTCATCACCTCGAAGGGCATCGAAAGCCTGTTCCCGTTCGAGCCGCAGAAGACGCGCTTCTGCATCTTCGAATATGTCTATTTCGCCCGGCCGGATTCCAGCGTGGAGGGCCGCAACGTCTATGACGTGAGGAAGCGTATCGGGGCGGAGCTGGCACGGGAGAATCCCGTCGAGGCCGATGTCGTCGTGCCGGTGCCGGATTCCGGCACGCCGGCGGCAATAGGCTTTTCGCAGGAAGCGGGCTTGCCCTTTGAGCTCGGCATCATCCGCAACCATTATGTCGGGCGCACCTTCATTTCGCCCGGCGATTCCATCCGCCATATGGGCGTGAAGCTGAAGCACAACGCCAACCGCAGGATGATCGAGGGCAAGCGCGTGGTGCTGGTGGATGATTCCATCGTGCGCGGCACGACCAGCCAGAAGATCGTGCAGATGGTGCGCGATGCCGGTGCGAAGGAAGTGCACATGCGCATCGCCTCGCCGCCGACCCGCGCATCCTGCTTCTACGGCGTCGACACGCCGGAGAAATCCAAGCTCCTGGCCTCCCGCATGTCGGTCGAGGAGATGGCGGAATTCATCCGCGTCGATTCGCTGGGCTTCCTCACCATCGACGGGCTATACCGCGCCGTCGGCGAGGCCGCCCGCAACGATGAAGTCCCGCAATTCTGCGATGCCTGCTTCACCGGCCAATATCCCACGCGCCTCGCCGATTTCGAGCATTCCGACAATGTGCGCACGCTGTCGCTGCTGGCGGTGGGTGGATCGTGACTCCGGTGCGTCCTTCGAGGCTCGCGGAGCCTGTCCTTAGGCTTGCCGAAGGCAAGACCCGGGGGCTCGCACCTCAGGATGAGGGAGGTTGTGCCACGCCCCTCCCCAAAAGAGGTTAGCGCCAAACGTTCCTCATCCTGAGGTGCGAGCGAAGCGAGCCTCGAAGGACGCACCCCACATCAAAACAGCGTTTGCGGATATCATGCCCGACCCAATCCCCGATCTCACCGGCCGTCTCGCCGTCGTCACCGGCGCCTCGCGCGGCATCGGCTACTTCATCGCCAGGCACATGGCGGCGGCCGGCGCGCATGTGATCGCGGTGGCGCGCACCGTCGGCGGGCTCGAGGAACTGGACGACGAGATCAAGGCCGAGCATGCCCGCACCGGCAAGGGCGAAGCGACGCTGGTGCCGCTCGACCTTGCCGATATGGAGGGCATCGACCGGCTGGGCGGCGCCATCCACGAGCGCTGGGGCAAGCTCGACATCCTCGTGGCGAATGCCGGCGTGCTCGGCACCATCTCGCCGCTCGGCCATATCGAGGCGAAGACCTTCGAGAAGGTGATGGCGATCAACGTCACCTCGACATGGCGGCTGATCCGCTCGGTCGACCCGCTGTTGCGCCTGTCCGATGCCGGGCGCGCCATCATCCTGTCGTCCAACGCCGCGCATTCGGCGCGCGCCTTCTGGGGTCCCTACGCGGCCTCCAAGGCAGCGGTGGAGACGATGATGCGCTCCTGGGCGGACGAGACGAAAAATTACCCGCTGCGCGTCAACGCCGCCGATCCGGGCGCCACCCGCACCGCCATGCGGGCGCAGGCGGTGCCCGGCGAAGATCCCGAGACGCTGCCGCACCCCTCCGAGATCGCCGCCCGCATCGTGCCGATGGCGAGCCCGGAACTGACGCGCACCGGCCAGACCTATCAGGCCAAGCACGATCGCTGGGTGTCGTACCAGCAGCCGGCCTGACATCGGGCCGTCAAACCTCCGTACTATCCAACGGCGATCGGGAATAATTCCGGTCCGTGCCGCGTTTCCGTTAAGCGGTCATCCAACCAGCGGAGGAAATCCATGCGCAGATTGCTTGTCGCCACCACCCTCATCCTCGCCGCGACCGGCGGCGCCGCCGTTGCGCAGGACGCGACGATGAGTTTCTTCGTCACCAGCGCAGGCTCCGGCAAGGGCGCCGACCTCGGCGGCCTGCAAGGCGCGGACGCCCATTGCGCCTCGCTGGCCGAAGCCGCCGGCGTCAAGGGCAAGACGTGGCACGCCTATCTTTCCACCAGCGACACCGACGCGAAGGACCGCATCGGCAAGGGGCCGTGGTTCAACGCCAAGGGCGAGAAGATCGCCGACGACGTCGCTTCGCTGCATTCGGACGCCAACAAGCTGACCAAGCAGACGGCGCTCAACGAAAAGGGCGAGGTCATCAACGGTCGCGGCGACACGCCGAACCGCCACGATATCCTGACCGGCTCCAAGCCCGACGGCACCCGCATCGCCGACCAGACCTGCGGCGACTGGACCATGAGCGGCGCCGAAGGGGCAGCGATGATGGGCCATTCGGATCGCACCGGCCTGGACGATTCGGCGGCCGCGAAATCGTGGAACTCGTCGCACGCCTCGCGCGGCGGCTGCAGCCAGGAGGCGCTGAAAGGCACCGGCGGCGACGGCCTGTTCTACTGTTTCGCGGCGGAGTGAGCACAGGCCCGGCCGGGACCTTCCAATGCCCTTTATTCAAGGCGATGGCGTGCCGAGCCCTCGCCTTGAGGGAGGCGTCCTGCGCGGTCGCTTCCAGGCGGGTCGGCACCGCTGCCCAATGCCGCGCTTCCGCCGCCTCGCGAGAATTGCTAGAGTCCGCGCGACTCTCCCATCCAACCGTGAGGAATCCCCATGTCATCCACCATTGCGCTGGTCTGGTACCTGGTCGTTGCCGGCCCACAGGGCGGCATGGTCGTGCTGCCCTCGACCTTCGACACGCGCGACCAGTGCACCTCGGCAATCACCGAATACCAGAAGCAGCCGGTGCCCGCCGGCTGGTCGGTGTCCTGCATTCCGAGCGCCTCGCCCTATGCCGACGACATGAGCGAAGACGGCGGCGCGCAGGTCACGCCGCAGGAATAAGGTCGCCTTGTCTGAGCCGAGCTTCACCGTCGCGCGGCGACGGAAAGCTCCGGCCTGGAGGCGAGCGTCTGGAAAACGACGCAGTATCGCTCGGTCAACTTGAGGAGCGTATCGACGCGCTCCTGCGTTTCGTCCGTGTCAAGGTGAAAGACCAGGCGAATGGACCGGAAGCCGACGGGCGCGTCCTTCGCCACGCCCAGCGTGCCGCGAAAGTCGAGATCACCTTCGGCCTCCACCTCGGCTGAACCGAGGCGAAATTCCAGCGCCGTCGCCACTGCCTTCAGCGTCACGCCCGCACAGGCCACCAACGCCTCCAGCAGCATGTCGCCGGAGCAGAGCTCCAGGCCCGTACCGCCGGTCGCCGGATGCAGTCCGGCGACAGCGAGCGCCCTGCCCGTTTCCACCTTGCAAGAGATAGACTTGTCGTCGATCGATCCTTTCGCCCGCAGCGTGATCAGCGCGCGGGAAGCGTCCTCGCGATAGGCGTCTTTCAAAGGCGCCTGCATCGCTTTCAAGCCAGCGACATCCATGTTTGCGGCTCCCGTTTCGGCCGCTTCATTGTACTCGCCCGCCACGGCAGTCGGCAACGGGCCGACATCACGCATTTTCCTGGAGCGCTGCGCCGCTCCTGTCACCAGGCTGGCAAGAGCCGTCCGATATGGTCGAAGAAGACGGAGGCGGTGATGGTGGATGACCTGAATGCAGAGGCTGGACGCGCGCTGGGCATCATGCTGGTCAGCGCGTCGGCGGCCGTCTTCGGCCTTGCCGGCGTCCTGACGAAATCAATCCATGCCGATCCGCTGGTCATCACCTGCTGGCGCGGGCTGGTCGGCGGCGTGCTGATCGGCCTCTACGTCGCATGGCGCCGGTGGCGAGAGCGGACGCCCGAGCCGTTACGGCTCGGCTGGCGCGGCTGGCTGATGGCGGCGGTCGGAGCGGCCGCCAGCATCGCCTTCATCGCTGCCTTCAAGAATACCTATGTGGCGAACGTCGCCATCATCTATGCCACGGCCCCCTTCATCGCGGGCCTGCTCGGCTGGCTCATCCTCGGCGAGCGGGCGCGGATGAAAACGCTGCTGGCGGCGGTGCTTTCGCTGTCGGGCGTCGGGTTGATCGTCTCCGCCGGCCTCGGCAGCGGCCGGCCGCTCGGCGACGGCCTCGCCCTTTTGATGACCTTCGGCAGCGCGCTCTACATGGTCATGATCCGCAAGTTCCGCGACACGCCGGTGGTGTGGGCGGGCGCGGTTTCGGGGCTGCTGCTGTTCGCGCTCGGATGGTTCGTGGCCGAACCGCTTGCCGTCTCGGTGCGCGACGCATGGCTGCTGGCTGCCTTCGGCGCCTCCTTCGCCGTTGCCTCAGTGCTGTGGACGGAAGGCGCGCGCCTGCTGCCGGCGGCGGAAGCCGGCCTGCTCGGCTCAGCTGAGGTGCCGTTCGCCATCCTGTTCGGCTGGCTGTTCCTGGCGGAACTGCCGCCGGCGGCAAGTTTCGTCGGCGGTGGCGTCGTCCTGCTCGCGGTCTTCGCCCATGCCGGCCACGACTGGCGTGCGGCACGGCGGCGGGCGGTTGCCTGAAATTTTTTTTTACGGCTTCGTGGAACCGTCGCCGCGCCCGCGCATTATTGGGGCGACGGGTCATCCCCAAGTCCCCCCAAACCCCCTCGACCCGTCTCCCTCCACAAGCCGGCCCTAAAAGCCGGCTTTTTCTTTTGGGCGAAGGCCGCAGTCTTTACATCTTGTCGATGACGGAGCTTTCGCCGCCGGTCGGCGTCTGGTCGGCGCTGGCGGATGCCATGACGGCGGCGACGATCGCCCCAGGATCGTCGACAACCAGCGGCTTCACCCGCTGGGCGGTGTGGATGAAGCCTTCTCCCGCCATGTGGTCGATCAGCGCCAGCATCGGGTTCCAGAATCCCTTGACGTTGGCGAAGACGATCGGCTTGCGATGATGGCCGAGCTGAGCCCAGGTCATGATCTCGACGATCTCCTCGACGGTGCCGATACCGCCCGGCAACGCCACAAAGGCGTCGGATTCCTCGAACATCCTGTGCTTGCGCTCGTGCATGTTGTCGGTGATGACGAGCTGGTTGAGGCGTTGCAGGGCCGCCTCGGTGGCTTCCTTGGTGACCAGGAAGCGCGGGATGATGCCCATGACGGTGCCGCCGGCCTTGAGCGTCCCATCGGCAACGGCGCCCATGATGCCCTTGGTGCCGCCGCCATAGACCAGCCTGAGGCCGGCGCGGGCGATGGAGCGTCCGAGCAGGTGGCCGGCTTCGAGATAGGCTTCGTCGCGGCCCGGAGACGAGCCGCAGTAAACGCAGACGGATCGAATCGTGTTCATGGCGAAGATTGGTGATGGGACGCGGGAGCGCGGTCAAGGCCAGACTTGGCTTTTTCTTGTCGCCCCTGAAAAAACGGGCTAGGGATTCGGGTAATTAGGGGGCTCAAGAACAACATGGCAATCAACCCTTTGAAGGCTTTCCTGTTCGCCGGCGGCGGCGTCGCCGCGGTGGCCGGGACGGCCTACGTGTCGGGTGCGCTCGACCCGCTTTTCCAGAGCGTTCCGCCGGCGCAGATCGCGGCGCTGGAGCCGGCCGACACGGCGAAGGCTCCCGGAACGACCGACCGGCTTCCGGCCAAGGGGACCGACGCGGCCGCGACACCCGCGCCCGAAGCGCAGCCCCCGGCGCCGGCAGGCAACCCCGCCGCCGCCACGGCGCCGGCCGAGCAAGGCGTCGTGCCGAGTTTCGACGTCGTGCGCGTCGAGGGGAATGGGTCGGTGGTGATCGCCGGCAATGCCGCGCCGAAAGCCAGGGTGGAGGCGCTGAACGGCGATACGGTGCTCGGTTCGGCCGAGGCCGGGGCGGACGGCGCCTTCGCCATCGTGCTCGATACGCCGCTGAAGCCTGGCGACTACCAGATCACCCTGCGGTCCACCACGCCGGACAACGTCACCGCCACGTCGCAGCAGACGGCGGTCGTCTCGATCCCGCAGAAGCCGGACGGGCAGGTCCTGGCGATGGTCGAGGAGCCCGGCAAGCCCTCCGAGCTCCTGAGCATGCCCGCACCCGCAAAGCAACCGGAAGCGCCGGCGGAGGCGGCCTCCCAGCCGACCGGCGCCGCCGCCAAGCCCGAAGCCAAGCCGGCGACCGAAGCCGAGGCCAAAGCTGCGGAGGCGGCGCCTGCCGGATCCAAGCCTGCCGAAGCAGCCTCGGCGCCTGCCGCGGCCGAGGCGACGCCCGCCCCGGCGCAACCTGCCTCCCCTGCCGCTCCGGCAGCCGGGGCGAAAGTCGTGGTCGAGGCCGTGGAGATCGACGGCGGCAAGGTCTTCGTCGCCGGCATCGCCGATGCCGGCCGCAAGGTGCGCGCCTACGCCAACGAGATCCTGCTGGGCGACGCCGTCACCTCGCCCGATGGCCATTTCCTGGTCGAGGCCAGCCGCGACCTGCCCGTCGGCACCTATAATGTGCGCGTCGACGCGCTCGACGCCGACGGCGCCAAGGTGGTGGCCCGCGCCACGGTGCCGTTCGAGCGCGAACCGGGCGAGGCCATCGCAGCCGTCGCGCCTGCCGAGCAGCCGGTACAGCCGGGAGCCGCCCCTGCGGGCGAGAGCAAGCCGGCCGAAGTGGCCGCAGCCACGCCGTCCGCGGACGCCGTTCCCGAAACGGTCGCGCCGAAGCTCGAGCACGCCGACAGCGCCGTCATCATCCGCCGGCACGACACGCTCTGGCGCATCTCGCGCCGCGTCTACGGCCACGGCATCCGCTATTCCACCATCTATCTCGCCAACCAGGACCAGATCAGCGATCCCGACAGGATCTGGCCCGGACAGGTGTTCAAGCTGCCGGAGAAATCGCGTGAGGGCGAAGCCGCCGACCTGACCGTGCTGGGCGACCAGATGACGACGGCGCCGGCAAAAACGGAATAGGTTTTCTTCCTTCCGCCTCTTGCGCAAAATCATTCCATCGTTTATCGGCGATGAACGATGGAAACTCTCCTGGAAGACGATGACTGCAACGCGTCCGCGTCCAGACGGCTTGCCGAAGGGCTGGCGGCGCTGGCGCATCCCACCCGCATCGAGATCGTGCGGCATCTGGCCGGCCAGCCGGCCTGCTGCTGCCGCGACGTGGTGGACCGGCTCGACCTTGCGCAGTCGACCGTCTCGCAGCACCTGAAGGTGCTGGTGGAAGCCGGGCTGGTGCGCTTTTCCCCCGACCGCCAGCGCTCGCGCTACGAACTCGACCGGGCGGCCCTGAAAGACCTTTCGTCTTCGCTCGCCCGGCTAACCGAAGACTGCTGCGCCGGCTGCTGACCGGCCTGAACGAACCACAAGGCAGACCCCAGTGGCAGACAAGACCGTTTCCGCCGAATCCGGCACGCTGAAGACGCTGCGCAATCTTTGGCCCTACATGTATCCGTCAGACCGGCCGGACCTGCGCTGGCGCGTCACCTGGGCGACGCTGCTTTTGATCGTCGCCAAGCTGGTGCTGGTCGCGGGCCCCTATTTCTTCAAATGGGCGACCGACGCGCTGGCCGGCACCGGCAAATACAATCCGCCGCTGCCCGCTTTCCTCACCGGCGCCATCGCGCTGGTCATCGCATACAATTTCATGCGGCTGACCCAGGTCGGCTTCAACCAGCTTCGTGACGCGCTGTTCGCTCGCGTCGGCCAGCATGCGGTGCGCCAGCTGGCCCGCCGCACCTTCATACACATGCATCAGCTTTCGCTGCGCTTCCATCTCGAGCGCCGCACCGGCGGCCTGTCGCGCATCATCGAGCGCGGCACCAAGGGCATCGAGACGATCGTGCGCTTCATCATGCTCAGCACCGCGCCGACTGTGCTGGAGTTCGCCCTGACAGCCGCCATCTTCGCCTTCACCTACGGCTGGAAATACGTGGCCGTCGTCGCCGTCACGGTCGTCATCTATGTGTGGTTCACCGTCAAGGCGAGCGACTGGCGCATCGGCATCCGCCGCGACATGAACGAGAGCGACACCGACGCCAACACCAAGGCGATCGATTCGCTGCTCAATTTCGAGACGGTGAAATATTTCGGCAACGAGGCGATGGAAGCCGAGCGCTTCGACCGCTCCATGGCGCGCTACGAGATCGCCGCCACCCGCATCTGGACCTCGCTCGGCTGGCTGAACTTCGGACAGGGGCTGATCTTCGGCGTCGGCACCGCCACCGTCATGTGCATGTCGGCGTGGGAGGTGATGCACGGCAGCCAGACCGTCGGCGACTTCGTCTTCGTCAACGCCATGCTGATCCAGCTTTCCGTACCGTTGAACTTCATCGGCTCCATCTACCGCGAAATCCGCCAGGGCCTGACCGACATCGAGCAGTTGTTCGACCTGCTCGACGCGCGCCAGGAAGTGACCGACAGGCTGGATGCGAAGCCCCTCGCGGTCGGCGTCGGCAGCGTCGCGTTCCGCGACGTGCATTTCGCCTACGACCCGAACCGGCCGATCCTGAAGGGCATTTCCTTCGACGTGCCGGCGGGCAAGACGGTCGCCATCGTCGGCCCGTCGGGCGCGGGCAAGTCGACCATCTCACGGCTGCTGTTCCGCTTCTACGACGTGCAGTCGGGCGCCGTTCTGGTCGACGGGCAGGACGTGCGCGACGTCACGCAGGAGAGCCTGCGCGCCGCCATCGGCATGGTGCCGCAGGACACGGTGCTGTTCAACGACACGATCGCCTACAACATCCGCTACGGCCGGCCGGGCGCCAGCGAGGAGGAGGTGAAGCGGGCGGCGGAACTGGCGCAGATCGGCCCCTTCATCGAGCATCTGCCAGACGGTTACCGCGCCCTGGTCGGCGAGCGCGGGCTGAAGCTTTCCGGCGGCGAGAAGCAGCGCGTCGCCATCGCCCGCACCATCCTGAAGGCGCCGCCGATCCTCATCCTCGACGAGGCGACCTCGGCGCTGGACACGCACACCGAGCAGGAAATCCAGGCAGCCCTCGACCTGGTCAGCCGCGACCGCACCACCATCGTCATCGCCCACCGGCTCTCCACCGTCATCTCCGCCGACGAGATCATCGTGCTCAAGGACGGGGTCATCGCCGAACGCGGAACTCATGCCGCGTTGCTCAGGGAACACGGGCTCTATGCCTCCATGTGGGATCGCCAGCGCGAAGCCACGGAAGCCGAGGAGCGGCTGCGCATCGCGCGCGAAAGCGACAAGGAAGGCATTATCGTGCGCCGGCGCACGGCCGAGGTGAACTGAGGCGGTGTTGCATAGCCTCCGTTTGCCGTATGGTGCGCCGCGCATCGCGAATGACGGAGGATCACCCGCATGTTCTACGCCATCCTCGCCTACCATGCCGAAGGCGTCGTCGAATCCTGGACGCCGGACGAGGACGCAGCCCTGATGGACGACCTGCTCAAGGTGCACGACCGGCTGGTCAGGGAAGGCCGCATGGGACCGGCCGCGCGGCTCGGACCGACGGTGGACGCCCGCACGTTGCGCGGCCCCGGCGCGGGAACCGTGCTCGACGGGCCGTTCGCCGAAACCAAGGAACAGTTGCTCGGCCTCTACGTAGTGGATTGCGCCGACGACGAGGCGGCGGCCGAGATGGCGCGGCAACTGCGCGGCGCCAACCCCACCGCCGTCTACGAAATCCGGCCGATCGCGCTCTACATCCCCGGCGCGCCGCTTTCCCCCTGACTCCCTGCCCGATTGTCGCGTTGCGGCGGGCAGGCGTTTCCGATAGACAGGCCGCACCCTGAAACGGAGCCGCCCCCAGCCCGATGTCTCTTGTCGACACGATCAAGAACACGCTCGTTCCGATCCACCGCGAGGGCTATCCCTTCATCGCCGGCTTCGCCGTGGTGACGCTGGTCCTCGGCTATTTTTCCTCGATCCTGTTCTGGATCGGCCTCATACTGACCGCCTGGTGCATCTATTTCTTCCGCGATCCCGAGCGGGTGACGCCGGTGGACGACCGGCTGGTCGTCAGCCCGGCCGACGGCATCGTTTCGGCGGTGGGGCCTGCCGTGCCGCCGCGCGAACTCGGCCTCGGCAGTGCCGAGATGACGCGCATCTCGGTGTTCATGAACGTGTTCTCCTGCCATGTGAACCGCGCGCCGGTGCGCGGCCGCGTCAGCCGCATCGAGCATAGGCCCGGCGCCTTCCTCAATGCCGAACTCGACAAGGCGAGCACCGAGAACGAGCGCAACGGCCTGGTCATCGACAGCCCCAACGGCACGGTTGTGGCAGTGCAGATCGCCGGGCTGGTGGCGCGCCGCATCGTCTGCTGGGCCGAGACAGGCGGCGCGCTGGCCATCGGCGAGCGCTTCGGCCTGATCCGCTTCGGCTCGCGCGTCGACGTCTACCTGCCGGCGGGTGCAGCACCGCGCGTCGCCATCGGCCAGACGGCCGTCGGTGGCGAGACCGTCATCGCCGAATTCGGCGGCGCCGAGGGCGCGCCGCTGGTGCGCGTTTCCTGAGCCCGCCGATGGACAAGCCGTTCAAGCGCTTCGAGCCGCACGGCCAGGGTGGGCCGCGCATCCGCGAGATTCCGCTCAGGCTGATGTTCCCCAATCTGGTGACGGTGCTGGCGATCTGCGCCGGCCTGTCCGGCATCCGCTTCGGCTTCGAGGGCCGCTTCGAGACGGCGACGGTAATGGTGCTGCTCGCCGCCTTCCTCGACGGCATCGACGGACGCTTGGCGCGGCTGCTCAAGGCCACCTCCAAGTTCGGCGCGCAGATGGATTCGCTCGCCGACATCGTCAATTTCGGGGTGGCGCCGGCGCTGGTGCTCTACGCCTACCTGCTCGACCGCGCCGGCTCGCCCGGCTGGATCGCAGCACTCCTGTTCGCCATCGCCTGCGGCATGCGGCTCGCCCGCTTCAACGTGCTGGACGAGCAGAAGGACCGGCCGGCCTGGCAGAACGAATATTTCGTCGGCGTGCCGGCGCCGGCGGGCGCCGTGCTGGTCATGCTGCCGCTCTACCTCTCCTTCCTCGGCCTGGAGCCGACGCGGCCGATCGCCTTCGCAGCCACCGCGTTTACCGTGCTGGTCGCCTTCCTTTTGGTCAGCCGGCTGCCGGTCTATTCGGGCAAGAGCCTGAAGATCCCGGGCGACCGGGTGCTGCTGGTCATCCTCGCGGTCGCGCTCTACATCCTGCTTCTGGTCAGCTATCCGTGGTACACGCTCACCGCCTCGGTGGTCGCCTACCTCATCTTCCTGCCGTTCAGCGTGCTCGCCTATTCCCGCCGCGCCAAGAAGGAGGGCGAGGCCATCCTGCCGCCCGACGTCGACGAAGGCTCGCGCGACTAGCTTCAGGCCGCCTCGCCGAGGCCGAGCCGGCTGATCGCCAGCCCGCGTGCGGCCACATAATCGGTCTTGCCGGAGCCGAGGACTGGAATCTCGTCCACCTTGACGATATCGCCCGGCACCATCAGCTCGGCCGCGCCATGCGCCTTGCCGAACTTGCGCAATTCCTCCGGATCGGCACTGCGCGCGGTCGTCACCAGTACGATGCGCTCGCCGCGCCGCTTGTCCGGCACCGAGACGACGGCATGCCGCTCCTCCGGCCACAGCGCCTGCACCAGCATCTCGACCGCGCCCAGCGACACCATCTCGCCGGCGATCTTGGCGAAGCGCCTGGCGCGGCCGCGAATGGTGAGGAAGCCGTCGCGGTCGACGGAGACGATATCGCCGGTGTCATGCCAGCCGTCCGTCAGCGGCTGCAATTCGCCCGGCCGGTCGCCGCTCATATAGCCCATCATCATATTCGGGCCGGCAAGCCAGAGGCGCCCGCCCTCGGCGATGCCCTCGACCGGCTCCAGCCGCATGCGCATGCCCGGCAGCAGGCGACCGACCGTACCGTCGCGGCCGTGTATGGCGGTGTTGACGGCGACGACGGGGGCGGCTTCCGTCAGGCCGAACCCTTCGATGATCTCGGCGCCGAAGCGCTCGCGCCAGACCTTTCGCGTTTCCGGCTTCACCGCCTCGGCACCGGCGACGACGAAGCGCAGGCTGGAGAAGTCGCCTTCCCCGGCCGTGCGCGCATAGTTGGCGAGGAAGGTGTCGGTGCCGAACATGATGGTCGGCTTCACCTTGCGGGCGATCTCGGGGATCAGCTTGTAGTGCAGCGGCGAGGGATAGAGGAACAGCTTTACGCCCGTCACCAGCGGCAGGATGGTGCCGCCGGTCAGGCCGAAGGAATGGAAAGCGGGCAACACGTTGAGCAGCGCATCGGCCGGCGAAATGGAAATGCGTGCCTCGGCCTGCATGGCGTTGGCAAGCAGGCTGCGGTGCGACAGTACCACCGCCTTCGGCGAGCCTTCCGAGCCGGAGGTGAACAGGATGACCGCCGGCTTGCCCGCATCCTGCCGCTGCAAGGGCCGGCGCCACAGAAGCGCGGCGGACAGCTTTTCCAACGTGCCGACACCGGCGCGCAGGTCTTCCAGCCAGAGGAACTCGGCGCCGCCGGCTTCGATCGCTTTGACGATATCGCCGAGATCGGCCTTCTCGATGAAGGCGCGCGAGGAAACCACCTTGCGGATCACGGCGGTGCGGACCGCCGCCGTGACGCTCGCCGGCCCCGCCGTGTAATTGACCATCGCCGCCACGCGGCCTGCCGACCACAGGCCGAGCAGCGAGAGCACGAGGCCATTGGTGTTGGGCAGGAGCACGCCGACCGCCTCGCCGGGCGCCGTCGCCTTCTCGAAGCGCGAACCCAGAACGCGCGCGCTGGTGAACAGCCTGCGATAGCTCAACGCGCCCGAAACGACGTCTTCCACGATCGGGTGCGAAGGACCGACACGGTCCGCGGCATCGCGCATCGCCAGGAACAGCCCGCGGTCGAGGTCGGCGGCGGCAAGGCGCGCCTCGGCCAGGCGGTCGAACACGGCGTTGCTGGTGCTTGCCGAACCGTCGCCGTTCAGCGCCACCAGTTCGTCCACCGTCTTCGCTTCCAGCACGCTGATCGAAAGGCGCGGGAACCAGCGGCGACGCAGGCCCTTCGCCGGGTTCAGGGCGAAGGGCAGCGCATTCGCGCCGCCGACGAAGATCGGCACGATGCGGGCCTCCGCCTGCATGGCGATGCGGGTGACGGCGCGGTAGAGCCGGAACGACTTGACGTCCGGCTCGACGGCTTCGGGCATATAGACGGCGAGCCGCCCCCTGCCCTTCAGGACACGCACAAGCCGGCGGCTGACGAAGACGTGCTCGGCGTTGAAGGCGATGGTGCGAGCGAGTTCGCGCCACGGCTCCAGCCAGGTCGAGGCGGCCGATTTCTCGTCGAGGATATGCAAGGTGTCGTGCGGCAGCAGCGACAGCATCAGGGCGGGATCGATGCGCGAACGGTGCGTGACGATATAGATCACCGGCGCCGATGCATCGCGCGCAAGTGCCATGCGCCGGTCGCCGACGCGCCAGGCGAGCTTGAGCGGAACATAGAGAATCGCCTGCGGCAAGGTGATTCCGAGCCGGATCTTCTCGATCACCCCGATCAGCAGCCAGGCAAAAGCCAGACCGGCAAGCAGCGATGCCGTCAGGATCATGCCGCTTCACTCCCAACCGTCGTTGCATGCGGCTCTTGCCGGCCGCCTCGGAAGCGAGAGCCTAGACGATGTGGAGGCAACGTCAATGCGTCGTGCCGGACGTTGTGCCGGAGGCCGACCCGCGCGACGCGCCCGCCAGTGCGGTCAGCATCGGCCAGGAATAGATGGCGAGCGCCGCCCAGATCAGGGCGAAAGCGATGGCCTGGGTCATGCCGAACGGCTCATGGAAGATCAGCACGGCGATGAGGAACACCATGGTCGGCGCGATGTATTGCATGATGCCGATGGTGGACAGCCTGAGCAGCTTGGCGCCGAAGGCGAACATCAGCAGCGGCACCGCCGTGATCGGGCCGCAGCACAGGAGCAGCGCGGTATCCTGCCAGGCGCCCGTGGCGAAATGGCCCTGCCCCGTCGCGGCGAGATAGAGGATATAGCCGAGCGCCGGGATCGACAGGATCAGCACTTCGAGCAGGAAGCCCTGGCTCGGACCGATGGGCAGTGTCTTGCGGAAGAAGCCGTAGGCGGCGAAGGAGAAAGCCAGCGCCAGCGACACCCAGGGCAGCGTGCCGCTGTCGATCGTCAGCACGACCACGGCGACCGTCGCCAGCCCGACGGCAACGACCTGCAGCCGGCTCAGCCGCTCGCCGAGGAAGATGGCGCCGACCGAGACGCTGACGAGCGGATTGATGTAGTAGCCGAGCGCGGTCTCGACGGTGCGGTCCACCGCGATCGCCCAGACGTAAATGCTCCAGTTGATGGTGATCAGCGCCGCCGTCAGGGCCGCCATGCCCAGCATGCGCGGCGACCTGAGCGCCGCCTTGAAATCGGCCGTCCGGCCGAGCCAGACCAGCACGGCGGCGGCGATCGGCACCGACCAGATGATGCGGTGGGCGACCACTTCCGCCAGCGGCAGATGGGCCACCGCCTTCATGAAGAAGGGCAGCAGGCCCCATAGGAAATAGGCCGCGAGGGCCAGCACGAAGCCCCGGCGGGCGCCGTTGTCGGTGTCTGCGGAAAATGCCTGTGCGGTCATGGCCCAACCCTATGGCCCAGAGCCGGCACCGATACCATCGCAAATTTCTGATGGCTCAATGGATTTTTGGCGATGGGTGAGATTCCTCTCCCCGTTTGCGGCAGGGCAATCGCATAGGCGCGTTACCCCCTCTCCGTCGCGCCCTACGGGCGCGCCACCTCTCCCCCCGTTTCGGTGGAGAGGATACGCCGGCTGCAACCTTGGTGCCCATCCTCTCCCCTCACGAAGTGGGGGAGAGGTGGCTTGCGAAGCAAGACGGAGAGGGGGAGCGCCATATGCGATAGCCCATGCCATCTGCAATGTTGGCACCGCCCCTCACCCTTACCCTCTCCCCGTGAACGGGGAGAGGGGGACGCCCGCGCCGCGCTTCTCTCTGCGAAAAATCTTCCCGAAATCTATCCCCGTCCTTTTCGTCCGCTCCATACTCCTCGTCATCTCCTGTGCGGGAACGCGGGTCGCGAACCGGGCGCTTGTGGCAGGGGACGGTGCCGGGCTGGTCGTCTGCGGTAGGCGGCTGGGTGACGAGCCCCCAAGTCCGGGCCTCGACCGAGCCAGCGGGCCGCCCGAAAGGCGGCAGCGACCCTCGGGGAGGCAAGACACCGGCGGGCGCGGGATGCCGCGCCATTACTTAACTTAGCAGGCACGGCCCCCGCGCCCGCTTCCCGACCTCAGCCCACCGAGGTCAGTTCTTTGACAATGGCCAGACGGATGAAAATCCGGGCGTGGCAACGAAGAAGTGCGCCGCCTTCCCCCTCCCCCTTGAGGGGGTCCGAAGGACGCCGCCCGCAGGGCGGTGGGAGGGGTCGTTGACCATAGAGCGAGGGCTTCATAGCGTCGGAACAGTTGAGGCGACCCCTCCCGACCCGCTACGCGGGCCACCCTCCCCTCAAGGGGGAGGGGAATGCCGACGCCACGGCCCTACTCCGCCGCCACCAGCCCGGCCATCTCGCGATTCTTCATCAGCTTGTAGACGATGGAATCCATCAGCGCCTGGAACGAAGCGTCGATGATGTTGTCGGAGACGCCGACCGTCCACCAGCGCGCGCCGGTGCCGTCGTGCGATTCGATCAGCACGCGGGTGATCGCCTCGGTGCCGCCGTTGAGGATACGCACCTTATAGTCGGCGAGCTCGAGGTCGGCGATCTCGGCCTGATAGCGGCCGAGGTCCTTGCGCAAGGCGACGTCCAGCGCATTGACCGGGCCATGGCCTTCCGCCACCGACATCCTTTCCTCGCCGTCGACCAGCAGCTTCACGATGGCTTCCGAGACGGTTTTCACATGCCCGTTGGCGTCGAAGCGGCGCTCGACCATGCAGCGGAAGGAGGTGACGGCGAAGAATTCCGGGATGCCCGACAGCATCTTGCGCGCCAGCAGTTCGAAGGAGGCGTCGGCGCCTTCATAGGCGTAGCCTTCAGCCTCGCGCTCCTTGACGACGGCGACCAGCGCGTCCAGCCGATGGTCATCCTTCGGCACGTCGATGCCGCGCCGCTTCAGTTCGGCGAGGAAATTGGCCTTACCGCCCTGGTCCGACACCATGACGCGGCGGCGGTTGCCGACCGTCTCGGGCGGCACATGCTCGTAAGTCGCCGGATCCTTGGCCAGCGCCGAGGCATGGATGCCCGCCTTGGTGGCGAAGGCCGAGACCCCGACATAGGGCGCCTGCGGCTCCGGCGCGCGGTTGAGCAGTTCGTCGAAGGCGCGGGAAAGGCGCGATATGCCGGCAAGCTGCTCGGCCGAAATGCCGAGCTCGAAGCGCTCGGCATAAGCGGGTTTCAGCATCAGCGTCGGAATGAGCGTGATAAGGTTGGCGTTGCCGCAGCGCTCGCCGATGCCGTTCAGCGTACCCTGAATCTGGCGCACGCCGGCCTCGGCCGCAGCCAGCGAATTGGCGACCGCCTGGCCGGTGTCGTCATGAGCGTGGATGCCAAGATTCTCGCCCGGAATGCCGGCGGCGATCACCTTGCCGACGATGGCGCGGATCTCGGCGGGCTGCGTGCCGCCGTTGGTGTCGCACAGCACCACCCAACGCGCTCCGGCCTCAAAGGCTGCCCTGGCGCAGGCCAGCGCATAGGCGGGGTTAGCCTTGAAGCCGTCGAAGAAGTGCTCGCAATCGACCATCGGCTCCTTGCCCGCCGCGCGGGCCGCCTCGACGGAAGCGCGGATGGCATCGAGGTTCTCTTCCTCCGTGCAGCCCAGCGCCACGCGCACATGGTAGTCCCAGCTCTTGGCGACGTAGCAGACGGCATCCGACCTCGCCTGCATCAGGGCGGCGATGCCCGGATCGTTGGAGGCCGAGACGCCGACGCGCTTGGTCATCCCGAAGGCGACGAACTTCGCCGCCCGCGTCCGCTTCTCAGAAAAGAAGGCCGTGTCCGTCGGGTTGGCGCCCGGATAGCCGCCCTCGACATAGTCCATGCCGAAGTCGTCCAGCAGCCGGGCGATTGCAGCCTTGTCCTCGACGGAAAAGTCGATGCCCGGCGTCTGCTGGCCGTCGCGCAAGGTGGTGTCGAACAGGTAGAGGCGTTCTTTCATGGTCGTTGCGCCGGGCTGAGAGCCAAAGTCATTTCTTCCCCGCGAACATGTCCGTGGCGTAGATCAGCCGGTCGAGGATGCCCGGCTCGGTGAAGGCATGGCCGGCGCCTTCGACGAGGAAGAACTCCGCCTTCGGCCACGCCTTGTGCAGGGCCCAGGCGTATTTCATCGGGCACGGCATGTCGTAGCGGCCGTGCACGATGACGCCCGGGATGTCCTTCAGCCTGCCGGCATCGCGCAACAGCTGGCCTTCCTCGAACCAGCCGCCATGGACGAAATAATGGTTCTCGATGCGGGCGAAGGCCAGCGCATAGTCCGCCTCGGCGAAGTGGTCGCTGGTTTCGGGCTCCGGCAGCAGCGTGATGGTCTGGCCTTCCCAGCTCGACCAGGCGATGGCGGCCTCGCTCTGCTTCTGCCGGTCGCTGCCGGTCAGGATCCTGCGGTAGGCGGCCATCATGTCGCCGCGCTCGGCTTCCGGGATAGGCGCCTGGAAGCGTTCGAACTTGTCCGGGAACATTTCGGACACGCCGAACTGGTAGTACCATTCGAGCTCGGCCCGCGTCAGCGTGTAGATGCCGCGCACGACCAGTTCGCTGACCCGCTCGGGATGCGTCTCGGCATAAGCGAGCGCCAGAGTGGAGCCCCACGAACCGCCGAAGACCAGCCATTTGTCGAAGCCGCACAGTTCGCGCAGCCGCTCCATGTCGGCGACCAGATGCCAGGTGGTGTTGGCATCAAGCGAGGCGTAGGGGGTGGATCTGCCGCAGCCGCGCTGGTCGAACAGGACCACGTCGTAAAGCTTCGGATCGAACTGGCGCCGCTGCTTGGGCGAAACCCCGCCGCCCGGCCCGCCGTGCAGGAACACCGCCGGCTTGGCGCCTTTCGTTCCGACGCGCTCCCAGTAGATGGTGTGGCCGTCGCCGACGTCGAGCATGCCGGTCTCGAACGGCTCGATCTCCGGGTAGAGGGTGCGCAAGGTCATTTCGATGCTTCTTTCTTTGGCGGCCAGGTTTCGGTGTCGTGGTCGGGATGCTGGTAGGAGACGAGGTCGGCGAGATAGGGCGCTTCACCGAGATCGGCCATGGTCTCCTCCTGCGGAAGGCTGCCAATGGCATCGACATAGGGAAGCTTCGCTTCCGTGCCCCACTGGATCGACGGCACGATCTCCTCGGGGTGGTCGAAGGCGCCGATGGCGAGTGCGGTGCCGTCCGGCGCGGTGAAGGCGAGCGGCGTGCCGCATTTGTTGCAGAAGCCGCGCTTCACATGGTTGGACGAGCGGAAGGTGCTCATGCGGCCGCGCGTCCATTCCAGCCGCGCGCCGCGCACCGAGACCAGCGGCGCGTAGAAGGCGCCGAACGCCTTCTGGCACATGCGGCAATGGCAGACCGAGGCATCGCCCAGCGCGCCCTCGACGCGGAAGCGGACCGCGCCGCACTGGCAGCCGCCGGAATAGGTTGGCCTGTTGTCGAGGCTCATCGCATCTCACTCTGGATTATGACAGACGGCCTCGATGTTGTTGCCGTCGGGGTCGAAGACGAAGGCGCCGTAGTAGTTGGGATGGTAATGCGCGCGAATACCGGGCTTGCCGTTGTCGCGGCCGCCCGCAGCAACCGCCGCCTCGTAGAAGGCGTCGACTTCAGCGCGCGTATCGGCGGTGAAGGCGTAATGCCGGCCGGGACCAGCTTCGCCAGACTCGTGCAGCCAGAACTGCGGCCGGTCGTAGCCGTAGCCGCCGACCTTGACGCCGCCGGTGTATTCCTCCGGCACCATCATCACCAGCGAGGCGCCGAGCGGGCCAAGTGCTGCGTCGTAGAACCTTTTGGCGGCATCGAAATCCTTCACCGCAATGCCCGTATGGTCGATCATCGCTTTACCTCCCATGTCGTGATGCGCTCACCCGTCGCCGGGTCCTTGCCGTCCTTCAGCTGGATGCCTTTCGCCAGCAATTCGTCGCGGATGCGGTCGGCTTCGGCCCAGTCCTTCGCCGCGATCACCGCCAGACGGCGGGCGATCGCCTCGGCGACGGCCTTCTCGTCGACCTCGGCCGCTCCGGTTTCAAAGCCGAGGAAAGCGAGCGCCGCCTTGACCGCCGACGCGGCGGCGCCACCGGCCTCACCCGCCAGTAGCGTCAGCGCCTGGAAGGCGGTGTAGGTGGCGAGGTCGTCGGACAGGGCTTCGAGGACGGCAGCGGGAACGGCGGCCTCGCGGTCATCCGCCAGGTCGGCAGCCCGCTTCCATTTGCGCAGCGTGTTCTCGGCCTCCTCCAGCTTGCGCACGGAAAAGTCGATCGGCTCGCGATAGTGCGTCATCAGCATGGCGAGCCGGAGCACCTCGCCCGGCCACTTGCGACCGCCGAACGTGTCGGTCTCCAGCAATTCGTGGATGGAATAGAAGTTGCCCAGGCTCTTGGACATCTTCTGGCCTTCCACCTGCAGGAAGCCGTTGTGCATCCAGACATTCGCCATCGCGTGCGTGCCGTGGGCGCAACGCGACTGGGCGATCTCGTTCTCGTGGTGCGGGAAGATCAGGTCGAGCCCGCCGCCGTGGATGTCGAACACCTCGCCGAGATAGGCCGACGACATGGCCGAGCATTCGATGTGCCAGCCAGGACGCCCCCTGCCCCACGGCGACTCCCAGCCGGGCTCCTCCGGCGAGGACAGCTTCCACAGGACGAAATCCTGCGGGTTCTTCTTGCGCGCGTCCACCGCGATGCGCGCGCCGGCCTGCTGCTCGTCCAGCGGCCGCTTGGAAAGCTGGCCGTAGTCCGGCATGGAGGCCGTGTCGAACAGCACTTCGCCATTCGATTCATAGGCATGGCCGCGCTCGATGAGAGATTGAATCAGGCCGATCATGTCGGTCTTGCCGTCGGCACGGGGCTGGACGAACTCGGTGGCGCGCGGCTCGACCGTCGGCGGCAGGCAGCCGAGGGTGGCGACATCCTTGTGGAACTGGCCGGCGGTCTTTTCGGTGACGCGGCGGATCGCCTCGTTCAACGTGAGGGTGCCGGCGCCGATCTCGGTGCCGAAATCGCGCAAGGCGCGGGCGTTGATCTTGTCATCCACGTCGGTGATATTGCGCACATAGGTGACATGATCGGCGCCATAGAGGTGGCGCAGCAGGCGGTAAAGCACGTCGAAGACGATGACGGGCCGCGCATTGCCGATATGGGCGAAGTCGTAGACCGTCGGCCCGCAGACATACATGCGCACGTTTTCGGTATCGATGGGGACGAAGTCCTCCTTCGCGCGGGTCAGGGTGTTGTAAAGGCGTAGTCCCTTGAAACCGGACATAAAGCTCCCTCGGCCTGCTGGCCGGGGCGTTTGTCCTGTCAATCAAGATGAGGCGAAAACGTCCGGACCAGCGCGTGCGCTAGCCAATAATCGAAATGCCGCAAATGGCGAAAGACGTTTCCATGCGCGCGCTTTATCGCCTTGGCCGCCGTTGCCGTCAAGTCCGAGTCGCGAAAGGCGAGCCGCCGAAACAAATTGTTAAGCATCCCGCCACGGTGTCGGAGCATTTAGGTCCTACATTGCAAGAACTGTCACGATTTGGGCGAAATCGCCCATCATGTGCAACGCCCAAGGGGGAAGCTTCCCCTGGGGACACAAGGGACAGAGCAAATGAAACGCAGCAAGAAGGACGTTCGCGCCAAGCAACCGGCGCTCGCCAATCAATACAGGGCCATCGGGCCTGCGGCGGTAGCCGCCGCACTTCTTCATGTGACCAGGAAGAAGAAGACCGAGCAGAAATTCATCGCGCCGCGCGCGGCCTGAGACTTCGGCCTCCGATCGTAACTGGTCAAGGCAAGACGACGCCGCCTAGAACCCGTTTCGAAATTCGCTCAGGCGAGCCATATGGCGGTGGTTTCGAGAACCGTAGCGGAGCGGACATTGGGTCCGTGAGCAACGGAAGCGCAGAAAACGCCGTCAGATGACCGCCGGAGTAGAATTTCCAAAAGGGTTCTCAGAACAGCGTCATCTGGTCGTCCGAGGCGCCGGGGTTCCGGCGCTTCGCTTTTTCAGGCTCCGCCGCCGCAGCAGGCGCGACATGGCGCTCCTGGATCGACGGTTCGCTGTTGGCCACCTTGTTCACCGCCTCCGAAACCGGGATTGCCTCGAAGAATCCCGGATCGGCGGGCCGCAGGAGGTCCGCTACGTCACGCGGCTCCTGGTTGCGGCAATCCAGCCAGCGCGCAAAATCTTGCGGCCCGATCACCACCGGCATGCGCTCATGGATGCCGGCGAGGTCAGCATTGGCGTTCGTCGTCAGGATGGCGCCGGTATCCATCTCGGAGCCGCCGGGCTCGGCATAGGTTTCGACCAGCGCCGCGAAGGCGACGAGCCCACCCTGTCGCGGACGCACCCAGTAGGGCTGGCCCTTGCGGCCATTCGGCTGCTTCTTCCACTCGTAGAAGCCGGAAGCCGGCACCAGGGCGCGGCGGTGGCGCATGGCGGCCTTGAAGGAGGCCTTGCCGGCCGCCTCCTCCGAGCGCGCATTGAACAGCAGCGGGAAATCGCGCGTGTCCTTCACCCAGGCCGGGATCAGGCCCCAGCGCACCAGCATGGCCATGCGATCCGGCAGGTTGGAACCCGGCTCGCGTGGGCCGGCAGACAGGACCGCTAGGATCGGCTGGGTCGGCGCGATGTTGTACCGCGCCGGAAAATCCTCGATCTCGCCAAGCCCGAGAAACGCCGCCGTCTGGTCCGGCGTCGCGGTCAGCGCGAAGCGTCCGCACATGATTTCGCCTCTGAATTCGTAGTCGCCACAAGGTGGCGATGGAAGTGCGCCAGTGCAACCGCTAAAGATCGGTCACGGGCGCCGGTCCACAGGCCGCTGCCTCCAGAAGGTTTTGGGCAGATGGCTGGCATGACAGGTTTGCGCAAGGAGATTCCGGCCGTTTCGGTCGCCGTCGTGCGCGGCGCCACGGTGCTGCTGGTCAAGCGCGCCCTGCCGCCCTCACAAGGGCTCTATGCCTTTCCGGGCGGCAAGGTGGAGCTAGGCGAAACGCTGGAAGAAGCGGCGCGGCGCGAACTTATCGAGGAAACGACGCTCGCGGCGCGAAATTTCCGGCCGCTGGAGACGATCTTCATCGCAGGCGCTGCGGAAGGCCATCCGGTGGACTATCGGCTCACCGTCTTCGGCGCCGACCATGCCGGCGGCGAACCGCAGGCCAGCGACGACGCCGAAACCGCCGCCTTCTACACGCTGGCCGAAATGGCGGCACTGCCGCTGGCCGATTCGGTCTTTACCATCGCAACCGAATTGCTGGCGCACGGCGAAAAAGCCGGAGACTAACGCCGCGGCCCGCCTTGCAGCCGACAAATTGTTTCGCCACAAAGGCTTAATCATGCGCGCCTCGCCCCTTCTCTGCGTCTGCCTTGCCGCCGCCCTGTGCAGCTCGGCGGTGCGCGCCGAGGCCGTCGAGGCGCCGTTCGAGCCCGGCCTGATGCGGCTGGCGGAAATCCTCGGCTCGCTGCATTTCCTGCGTAACCTGTGCGGCGAAAAGGGCGACCAGTGGCGCATCGAGATGGAGAAGCTGCTGGAGTCGGAAAACCCCGACCCGGACCGCCGCGCTCGCTTCATCGCCTCCTTCAATCGCGGCTACCGTTCCTTCGGCTCCAGCTACAGCCGGTGTACCGCTTCCGCAACGGAAGCCATCAATCGCTACATGAAGGAGGGCGAGGCCCTGTCGCGCGACATCGCTTCGCGCTATGGCAATTAAGGGTTATGGCAATTAAGGGGCCGTTAACTTTTCCGGCAAAGGCGGCGTGCAGTCGCGCCATCCTGTGCTAGAGTCTTAACGGGACATTAAAGGGACGACTCAAGTTTGATCCGCATTTGAAGGATCGCTGCTTGAAACGGGTGGTAGTTGCGTATGGAACACAGTGTCAGCGATATCGATGCCCTGGTCAGGGAGGAAAAGCGCCTGACCGCAGTTGAAAGCCATAACGAGGCCTGGGCCGAGGGGCTTTCGGCCGGCATCGAGCCCGAGATCATTGCCGAAGCGGCACTGGAAACGGCGTTCGGCGAGATTCTGCGCACCAACGGCGAGACGGCGGCCCTTGCCCTGCTCGACCGGATGCGTGAAAAGGTGATTGCCGGCGCGTTCGGCCCCGAGCAGTTGCGGCACTGAACGGCAACCGGCTCGCGGCCCGACCGCGAGAAGGCGGTGGCGTTCGGGCTTTCGCCCGGCACATGGAGATGCGGGCAGTGCGTGCTTTTCCGTCAGACAACCGGCGCGGCCTTGCCGTTCGCTTCTGGCTGGCCATGTCCCTGAGCGCGATGGCCCCGCTCGTCCTCTGCACCGGCCCGGCGTTTGCCCTTTCCGAAATCCAGCGGGAGGAACTGCCCGCGCCCAATCAGCCGCCCGCCGGCGAGGACGCGTCGCAGCCGGAAATGACGGTGCCGATGCCCGATCCCGTCGAAGCGCCGCCCGCCACCGGCAGCGAACCTGCCTCGCCCGAGGACGGACAGGCGCCCGAACAGGTCGAACCGGCCAAGCCGGACGACGGCAAAACCGAAAATCCGCGCCCCGAGGCCGCCCAGCCGTTGCCGGAAGTCCATTACGACCTGCAGTCGCTTCCCGAACCGGTGCGGCGCATGCACAGCCTTCTGGTCGAGGCCTGCAAGAGCGGCGATATCGAGAAACTCAGGCCGCTGATCGGCACGGGCGAGACGGCGACCCAGCTTTCGCTGACAGAAATCGACGGCGACGCGATCGCCTTCCTGAAGGGACTGTCCGGCGATTCGGAAGGGCAGGAAATCCTCGCCATCATGGAAGAGGTGCTGAATGCCGGCTACGTACATCTCGATGCCGGAACGCCGCAGGACCTCTATGTCTGGCCCTATTTCTTCGCCATGCCGCTGGACAAGCTGGACGCGCGCCAGCGGGTCGAGCTGTTCAAGATCGTCACCGCCGGTGACTACGACGACATGAAGCAGTTCGGCGCCTACATCTTCTACCGGCTGGGCATCACGCCCCAGGGCCACTGGGCCTTCTTCGTGGCGGGGGATTGACGCCGCCGCCGTCAGGCAGCGGCCACCGCCTCGGAAAACTCCACCGCCCTGCCCTGCGAAGGCGTGACGATCTCGCCCTCCCACATGACGCGCCGACCCCGGATGACGGTGCCGACCGGCCAGCCCGTAACGGTGCGACCGTCATGCGGCGTCCAGCCGGCTTTCGAGCCTTGTTGCGCATTGGTGATGGTGCCGCGCCGCCGCAAATCCACGATGGTGAAATCGGCGTCGTAGCCGGCGGCAATGCGACCCTTGCGAGCCATGCCGAAGATGCGCTGCGGACCGTGGCTGGTGAGATCGACGAAACGCTCGATGGTGAGTCGGCCGGCGTTCACATGGTCGAGCATCACCGGCACCAGGGTTTGCACGCCGGTCATGCCGGACGGCGAGGACGGATAGGGCTTCTGCTTTTCTTCCAGCGTGTGCGGCGCGTGGTCGGAGCCGAGCACATCGACGATGCCCTGCGCGATACCGTGCCAGACGCCGTCGCGATGGCGCTCGGCGCGCACCGGCGGGTTCATCTGCAGCAGCGTGCCCAGCCGCGCATAGTCCTCTGCCGTGAAGGTCAGGTGATGCGGCGTTGCCTCGCAGGTGGCGACATCCTTGTGCCGTTCGAGGAAAGCGATCTCCTCAGCGGTGGAGATGTGCAGCACATGGATACGCGCTCGGGTCTGTCGGGCGATGCGCACCAGCCGCTCCGTGCAGGTGAGCGCCGCGATCTCGTCGCGCCAGACCGGATGCGAGGACGGATCGCCGGCGATGCGCTCGCCCAGCCGCTCGCGCAGGCGGAACTCGTCCTCTGAGTGGAAGGCGGCGCGGCGGCGCGTGTTGCGCAGGATCGAGGCGACGCCCTCGTCGTCCTCGACCAGAAGATCGCCGGTGGAGGAGCCCATGAAGACTTTTATCCCGGCCGCACCCGGCAGGCGTTCCAGTTCGCCGACATCAGAGGCGTTCTCGCGCGTGCCGCCGACCCAGAAGGCGAAATCGCAGTGCATGCGCCCGGTGCTGCGCCGCACCTTGTCGGCGAGCGCGGCCTCGCTGGTGGTCAGCGGATTGGTGTTGGGCATTTCGAAGACGGCGGTGACGCCGCCCAAAACGGCCGCGCGCGAACCCGTTTCCAGATCTTCCTTGTGTTCCAGTCCCGGCTCGCGGAAATGCACCTGGCTATCGACAACGCCCGGCAGCACATGCAGGCCGGTGCAGTCGACCGTCTCTCCGGCGGATGCCCGGCCAAGGTCGCCGATCGCGGCAATGCGACCACCCTTGACGCCGACATCGCGGACGCCCTTGCCGTCCTGATTGACCACCGTGCCGCCTGTCAGGATCAAGTCGAACGTGGCTGCCATGGCGGGTCTGCTCTCTTGCGGGGACAATGCCAGCGGCTTACGTAATGGCCGACCGTTTTGCAAGTTTGGACCCCGCTTCCGCCATGCCGTCTGCCCTGCTCAAGGACCGTACAGTCATTCTCGTCTCCGGCCCGGACGCCGAGCATTTTTTGCAGAACATCCTCACCACGGACCTCGATGGACTGGCGCCCGGCGAGGCGCGGCCCGGTGCGCTGCTGACGCCGCAGGGCAAGATCCTGTTCGACTTCCTGATCTCGCATGCCGGCGACAACACCTTCCGGCTCGACTGCCGCGCCGATGTCGCCGACGATTTCATCCGCCGACTGATGCTCTACCGGCTGCGCGCCAAGGCCGATATTTCCAAGCAGGAACAGGTGTTTGTCTCCGTCGAATGGGACGATGATTCAAGCGCTTCACAATCCGATTCAATATCCGTGATCGACGGCCGTTTCGCCGACGGGAGCGTCAGGCGGCGCTACGGCCAACAGGCCGGCGACGGCGACATCGGAGCATGGCACGCGCTGCGCATCGCCTCCGGCGTCGCCGAGAGCGGAAGCGATTACCAGCTTGGCGACGCTTTCCCCCACGACATCCTGCTCGACCAGGCAGGCGGCATCGGCTTCCAGAAAGGCTGCTATGTCGGCCAGGAGGTCGTCTCACGCATGCAGCATCGCGGCACGGCACGGCGGCGTGTGCTGCTGGTTTTGGCCGACGGCCCCCTCCCGCTTCCCTGCACCGAACTGACGGTGGACGGGCGCGGCGTCGGCACACTCGGCTCCAGTGCCGGCCGCAACGGCCTCGCCATCGCCCGCATCGACCGGGTGAAGGCAGCGATGGACGAGCGCAAGGAAATCCTTGCCGGTGATGTTGCCGTCTCCCTGTCGATCCCGGATTGGGCAACCTTCCGCTTCCCCGAACAGGCCGGCGCGGAGGAGGCCTGATGGCGGCCGACCGCGCCGGCGCGCCGCCGCGCGCGTGGCAGCGCATGCTGTCGGGCCGCCGGCTCGACCTGCTCGATCCCTCGCCGCTCGACATCGAGATTTCCGACATCGCCCATGGCCTTGCGCGAGTGGCGCGCTGGAACGGCCAGACCGGCGGCGAGCATGCGTTTTCGGTGGCCCAGCATTCGCTGCTGGTCGAGGCGATCTACGGCCAACTGGTGCCGGAAGCGACGCCTGTCCAGCGGCTGACCGCGCTGCTTCACGATGCGCCCGAATACGTCATCGGCGACATGATCTCCCCGTTCAAGGCGGTGATGGGCGGCAGCTACAAGGAGTGCGAGCACCGCCTGCAACGCGCCATCCATTTGCGCTTCTCGCTGCCCGGCGAAACGCCGGCCGGGCTAAAAAAGGACATCAAGCGCGCCGACCAGATCGCCGCCTATTTCGAGGCGACGCGGCTCGCCGGCTTCTCCACGGCTGAGGCGACGCAGTTCTTCGGCCGGCCGCGCGGCTTTTCCGCCGACCGGCTGGACCTTGCGCCGCGCCCGGTCACGTGGGCGCAGGGCGCCTTCATGGAGCGCTTCGCGGCAATCGATATGCTGAGAGGCGCCTGATCAGCGTCCCTGCCGCTCCAGCCGGTCGAGAAACCATTGGGTCAGCCGCACCCACACCTCGTCCTTCTCGCCGGTGTCCTCGCAGCCATGATCGAGGTTGGGATTGTCGTTGACCTCGATGACGAAGATGCCGTCCTTCGTCTCCTTGAGGTCGACGCCATAGAGCCCGTCGCCGATGCAGCGAGCCGCCTTGACAGCGGTCTCGACCACATGTGGCGGCGTCTCCTTCAGCGTAAAGGTCTTGATGCCGCCCTGGTCCGGCTTACCGCTCGCCTTGTGATGGACGATCTGCCAGTGCTTCTTGGCCATCAAATAGTGGATGGCGAACAGCGGCTGGCCGCCGAGAACGCCGATGCGCCAGTCATAGTCGGTCGGGATGAACTTCTGCGCGATCAAGAGGTCGGACTCCTCCATCCATTCGCTCGCGAGCGTCTTCAGTTCCGCGAAGGTCGAGCATTTCTTGACGCCGCGCGAGAAGGACGAATCCGGGATCTTGAGCACCAGCGGAAAACCCAGCGTCTCGGCCGCCAGTTCGAAATCGGCGGGGCCGGCAATCATCACCGTCGGCGGCACCGGCACCTTGTTGGCCGTCATCAGTTCGTTCAGGTAGACCTTGTTGGTGCAGCGGATCATCGACAGAGGGTCGTCGATCACCGGCATACCCTCCTGCTGGGCACGCCGGGCGAAGCGATAGGTATGGTTGGAGATCGTCGTCGTCTCGCGGATGAACAGCGCGTCGTAATTGGCGAGGCGGGCGAGGTCCTTCTTGGTGATCGGCTCGACCTCGACGCCCATCTTCTCGGCGATCCGCGCCCAGTGGCGCAGCGAGGCGATCTCGGACGGCGGCAGTTCCTCGTGGGGATCGACCAGCGTGGCGAAGGTGTAGCGGGCCGGCGTGCGCGCCTTCGAATCACGCCATTCGCGGGCCGTGTAGACATCCATCGCGTCGAGAAAGCGCTTCTTGTCTTCCTCGCTCATGCGGCCGAGCGGACAAAAACCGATCTTGCGGATCGATGCCCATTCGCCGCTGTCGAGGATGGAAACCTCCAATGCCGGCGCCCTGAACCAGTCGAACAGGAGCTTGGCGAAGCGATCCCACGCCTTTGAAGGACCGATGCCGAAAAAGACGTGCGCCTTGGCAGGAAAGGACCCGCCAAGGTCCTTGCGGCACTTGTTCAGCGCCAGTTCCAGTTCCGGCAGCGCGTGCTCGTAGAGCTTGCGCTCGGACAGGTCGATCATCGTCTCGACGGTGGGGATGACGCGATGGCCGCGTGACGAGGCCAGCAGCGAAGCGTAGTAGCCGCGACTCTGGTAGGCGTAGCTGTTCGACAGGTTGATGACTTTGGGGCGCTGGCCGCGAAACAGCGCCGGATGGGCGAGGTAATCGCGGTTGGTGATGACCTTGTGCGGCGTCGCCGCCTGGTCGAGATGGTTCTGCCTGCCGGTAAGGACGACCCAGGTCATGGCTCACGTTTCCCGAGGATGATGGCGGCGCGCAGTCCGTCGCGGCCGAACTGCGCCATGGCCATGAAGATGGCGTGGGGAACCGGTATGTTGGCGGCGTCGAGCGTGGTTTCCTGCCGCTCGTCCTCCACCCACGGATCGTGGATCAGGATGTGATCGCCGTCGTCGCCGATGGCGAGCACCCAATGCGGCACCTTCTTGCCGAACATCAGGAAGCCGCTGATGAGCACCAGCACCAGCTTACCCGCGCCGATTGCCGCGCGGATGTCGTCCAGCGCGAAAGCACGGGTATTGACGGGAATGCCGTAACCCTCGGCGCGGCGGCGGAAATCGACCTGCGCCAGTTCCATCACCCGCCGCTTCTCGGCGCTGCGCACCGATTGCAGGAACAGCGCACCGTAGAACGAAACGTAGATTTCGGCGGCCAGCCCGCTTTCATGGCCGGCGACGGCCAGCCCGAACGGTTCGCAGCCGCCGGGGCCGGACATCATGAAGACGGTGGTCGCCTCGCGCCACAGGCGGATTTCCATCACCGGATCGGGCACGAAGGCGCGGTCGAAATGCGCCATCGCCATCATCAGGCAGCAGGGGCCGCAGGTGAAATCGCAGGTCTGCTCGTAGAACGGCACCGTGGTGGTGACCGGCACGCCGCCGCGCAACGTCTTTTCGTAGCGCAGTGCGCTCGCGCCGTCCTCGTAGTAGTCCGCCTCGCGGCCGATGCGGCGATAGCCGGCCTTTTCGTAGACCTGGATGGCGCGCGCGTTGTCCTCGCGCACCTCCAGCCTGAGCAGCATGCGCTCGTGCCGGAAAGCCACCTCCTCGGCAGCGTCCAGCAGCAGACGCCCGACGCCCTGCCCTCCGAACCCCGGTGCGGCGGCAATCGAATAGAGGCGCGCGACGCCGGACCCGGCACGCAGGAGAACGATGGCATAGCCGGCAATGCTGCCGTCAGCCTCCGCGACCAGCGCCTCGGCGGTCTCGCGCTCGATCAGCGTGCGGAAGGACCGGCGGGAGATACGGTCGCCGGGAAAAACGGCATTCTCGATGGCGGCGAGGGCGTCGACGTCAGATGCGCGGGCCTTGCGAATCTCGACAGGCATGAAGGCACTAAAACCCTCGGAGGCGATTGCTGGGAAAGGCTTGCCGACTCAGGAAGCAAGGCGAAAAACCCTGCGAAGTTCGCGCTATCGCGCTTGAAATCGGGCTGAATTGTGGCGCCCTCTCCGACCCTCAACTGCCATCCCGAAATCGACGGCCTTCACGAGATCATGCCCGCGATGAGCTGCTCGTAGGCCCGTTTGGCCACCTCGCTCAGACGGTTGTCCGGAAGCGAGCCGACGACCGCGCAGCCGTAGCCCTTGTCGAGCCAATAGACCGCGCGAGGCCCCTCGCCGGACTGCGCGTAGATGCCCTTGCCATGCGCTGCCGGCTCTGTCGTGACGAACAGCGAGATGCGGTTTCCTTCCGCATCCTCGTAGAGCAGCATGGCGGCACGGTGCCCACCCGCCGGCAGCAACCGACCGCCGACAAGCTGGAAGCCGTCGTCGCTCAGGTTGGGCGCGACCAGCTTCATACCGATGCGGTTGGACAGCCAGGTTTCCATATGATCCAGGTCGCTGGCGGGGACCTCGACGGCATGGCGCTTCTCGGCGGCATAGACGACATGGGCCGCGATCGCCTCCTCGGCCAGCTGATCCTGCGCGCTGTCGTCATGTGACCCGCCTCCCAGCGAAGCGGCGACGTAGCCGCCGGCTCCGCCAACGGCCAAAAGCAGGGCGGCAGCCGCGGCCAACCACCAGCGCGGGCGCCGGCGCTCTACCACCACGGGCTTTTCACCGAGCGCGGCGCGCGTCAACCGCGCCGGGACCGGCTCGTCGAGAACGCCCGCGAAAGCGGAACGCAATGCCTCGGCATCGCCGGCATAGCGGGTGCGTCTGGCCTGCATGTCCGGGTTGGCGGCCAGCCAGGCTTCGTAGCCGGCGCGATCCTCGCCCGGCAGTTCGCCGTCGAGCGCCATGTGGATATCCCGCTCGGTGAAATCGCGCCCACTCATGATTCGACGATCCTGATGGCGCGGCGACGGGATGAATCGTCCAGCAATCCGCGCAGTTCCTCTCGACCGCGGGCGATGCGCGACATCAGCGTTCCGGCCGGCACGCCAAGGATGTTGGCGGCCTCGGCATAGGAAAAGCCTTCGATCGAGACCAGCACCAGCGCCGCGCGGCGATCAGGCCCGATGGCCTGCAAGGCGTCGAAGATCTCGCGCGAGGCGGCGTTGCCGAACTGCTCGGCGGGCGCGGCAAGCGCCTCGTCGGCATCGAGCGGCAGCATCGCCGTCTCGCCGCGCCGGCTCACCTTGCGCATCCGGTCGATAAACAGATGATGCATGATCGTGAACAGCCACCTTCGGGGGCTTTCTCCGCTTTGCCAATTGTCCAGCCGGGTGAGCGCGCGTTCGAGGCAATCCTGGACGAGATCGTCAGCACCGTCGCGGTCGCGCAGCAAAGCGCGCGCATAGCGCCTGAGGCGCGGTATCTCGCTGACGATCGCTGCCTTCCTGTCGTCCATCGCTGCCGTTTACGCCCGCGCCTGCCCGCCGCCCGCTGCTACCGCCGATTGAACGCCGGTTCGTCGCCCGTCGCAAGATGCGGCCTTAGCTGCATCCCGCGCGAGAAGACAACGAACGCTGCGGCGCATTTATTCCCGGCTCATCAGGTGGCTGGTTCTCCGCTGCGGCGCGCCGCACTGGTCAACAGCTTCTGATAGAACAGGCCGATGCCGATCAGCACCGCGCCCAGGCCGATGAAGGAGAGCGCCCGCAGCACGCCTTCCAGTTCCGACATATCGAACAGGAAGACCTTCAGCACCGCCGCCGCGATCAGCGCCGCCGAGGCGATGCGCAGCACCTGCGAGCCGAGCCGGACGCCGATGGCCAGCACGACGACGCCGAGCAGCAGCCAGAGCGCGGAGTAGCTGTAAGTTTCCACCTGACCTAGCCCGCTCCACAGGCCGATATATTCGCCCTTGAAGAAGCGGCGCACCGACAGCGTCGCATAGACGAAGGCGAGCAGGGCCGCCGTCAGCGCCAGCATGGCCGAATACCATTTCGGCCGCTTGTCGCGAACGTAGAGAGCGAGCAGCCCCGCCGCGATCGCCGGCAGCAGATAGGCCAGGAACAGAAGGTTGAAGACTGGGATGGAGCCGGTCGATTCGTCGGTGAACAATGGGTTGAGCCAGAGGAAATGGCTGCCGGCGATGGAGGCCACCGACAGGACGCCGATGGCGAGCGAACCGTAGCGCAGCACCGAACTCGGCGAGCGCATGTCGATCGAAACGAGGATCGCGGCGAAGCCCAGCGTAATCAGCGTATAAATCGCCTGTTCGGCCAGCGTCAGTGCGCCGTCGTCGATAACGCCGCCGTGCATGGCGTGGCGAACCAGCATGGCAAGCAGCAGAAGCGCGAAAAGGGCCGCCGCCGCTTCCATGGCAAGCCGAGGGCGACCGGCCGTCGTGCGCGCAAGCTGCCAGGCGGAGGCGGCGAAGGCGAGCGCTGGAATGCCGTAGCCCGGCAGCAGCCAGTTGAAGACGGGCGTGCGCGACAGCGCGTCGGCGCCGACGATGGTCGGGTCGAAGGCGACGCGCGCCAGAACGGCCACCGCCGCACCGACCGAAAGCCAGCCGAGCACCGGCCAGGAGCGCTTGCGCGTCGCAACGGCCGGCACGACGACGGCGGCGGCCGCGAGCACGGTCGTCAGGCCCGAGCCGAAGGCCATGTGCAGGAAAAGCAGCGCGGCGAGACCGGCGCCGATCAAGGCGAGGCAAACGGCGCTGCCGCCCGCCAACGGCGGCTGCTCGGCCCGTGCGATCCATTCGCTGCCGGCGACGAAGACGATGACCAGCAGCGCGGCGATGGCCGCGTAGAAGTAGTCATGATCGATGTTGCCATAGGTGACCCAGAGCGTCAGCACGACGACCAAAGGCACGGCGACGGCCCAACCAGCCCATGTCGCGGCCCAGGCCGGAACGGCCGCCGCCAGACGCCGGGCGCTCCAGAGCCCCGCCGCAAGGAAGAGGACGCAGAGAACAGCGCCGAGGCGCAGCATAATTCCGCCGTCGATCACCGCACCGTCGAACAGCGGTTCCATGCCCTGCCCGGGAATGAAGAAATCGCCGCCGAAGTCCGGGTAGAAAGCGACGAACGGCACGACGCCGAGAAACACCAGAACCGCCGTCGCGCCCGCCGCATGGACCAGCGCCAGCGCCGGCTGCCGATAGAGCGCGACCGCGAGCATGGCGGCGATCAGCAGCACTCCGGTCCACATTGCCGGCGTTCCGGCCAGAGCAGGCGCATAAAACAGTGCCAGCACCGAAAGACCGATGAACAGGCCGGGCGCAGTGGACGGCAGGTCGAAGCCGCCCTGCCCCGTTTGCGCGCGTCCCAGCCAGGCGAAGGCCAGGACCGCCAGCGTGACGAGGCCAGCGAAGGTCAGGATGCGATAATCGGGATCCGGCGCCTGCCCGACATAGAGCAGCGTCCACAGGCCGATGCCGACGAAGGCGGCCGTCATCAGGAAGGTCCACGCTCTGATGCGCGCGACGAAGCCGGCGGCCGCCAGAACGATCGCCAGATAGCCGAACAGCGCCCAATCGTTGCGCGATTGCGTATCGATGAGCAGCGGCGTCGCCAGCGCGCCGAGCAGGCCGATGCCGGCCAGCGCCTGGCCGTGCACCAGCGCCAGCGCGATGGTACCGATGGCCACGGCTCCAAGCAGGAGGAAGGCGGCGGTCGGGCCGATGAAGCCATAGACGGCGTGCGCGGCATAGATCGTGCCGAACAGGACGAAGGCGCCGGCCGCCGTCAGGATTGCCGGAATGTAGGCGCTTGCCGCGCCCTCAACCGGCATTTTGAAGCCGGTACGGCGGATGAATTCGCCGCCGCCGACCAGCACGAGGCCCAGCACCGCCGCCATGGCAAGCCGAACCTCAGGGCCGAAGACGCCCGCCTCGATGGTGTAGCGCACCAGGAACAGGCCGCCGAGAGCCAGCGCCAAGCCACCTACCCAGACGGCCCAGCGGGTGCCCAGCGCGGTTTCGATGTCGCGTGCCTTCGGCGTCGGAGCAGCCGATTGGGCAGGTGTCTCCTGCCGCTCGGTTTCGGCTTGCGCCGGCGGAGTCGTCTCGGTCGAAACGGCCGTCGCCATGGCGGGAACCTTGGCCCATGGACCGGGAACCGGCGCGCCGGCCTGCTCGGCCACGGCTGCATCGGCTACCTCATGCAAAGTTTCCGGCTCGGCATCGGGCTGTGCCGAGGCCAGTTCAGTCTCTTTCGTCTTGGCGGATGCCGTGGCAGCGCCGGTCGCGGGCACGCCCGACAGGACCAGCCCGCGCAAGGCGGCCAGCTCGCGCTCGACCCGGTCGAGCCGCTTGCGTTGCCGCGACAGGATGACGAACAGCGCGACGATGACGGCGAGGCCGATCAGGCTATCCAGTATGGTGGTCATGGCAGTTCCCTCAAACCGTCATCGAATGGTGCGTATCGGCGAGAAAATCGCCCTGGTCACGCAGCACTTTCCCCGGATGCGGCGCCGTCGGCCGATTTGGGCGCGGCATGATGGCGGATAAGCGCGGCCAGAAAGCCGGCGCGCGCGCCCGGCTCCTCGATGCCGCGCGGCTCATAGACATGGCGATGCAGGAAAAAGCCCGTCAGACGGAAGGCTTCCGCCACCGCGACCGGATCACCGCGCAGGCCGGCGCCACGGCGCAGGAAGGCCGGCAGCGCCAGCATCCTGTCATGCCACGGCGCGCCCGCCTCACGCGACACGGCGCGGCCCGATTTCGGCGAGACGTAGACCAAATCGCTGCTCGTCCCAGTCGCCGCACACTGCGTCAGGTCGAGGCCGTAGCCGAGTTCGTCCAGCACCAGAAGCTCGAAGCGCGCCACCAGCTCGCCGGCCGCATCGGGATCGTCGAGATGGCCGAGCATGACGCCCAGAGTCTCGTAAACCGCGTCGTGCGGATCGCGTTCGGGCAAAAGGCGCAGATGCGCTGCGAGAAGCTGGATGCCGTAGACGGCGATTGCGCTGTCCATCAGGCGCGCGGCGTTCATCTCCAGCGCCTCGGCCTGGAACAGGCCGAGATGCTCGTCGAGCCGGGCGCGCCACACCAGATCGACGCGGTTGCCAGGTTGCAGCACCGGCTGGAGTTTGCGCGAGCGGCCGCCGCGCACCAGCCCCATGTGGCGTCCGTGCGCGCGCGTCATCACCTCGAGAATGGCGCTGGTTTCGCCATGCCTGCGGGTGCCCAGGATGATTCCCTCGTCGCGCCACTCCATGGTCGGAACTTCGACGGCTTCGGCGGCGAAATCAAGGTCTGCCAGAGCAACGGCGTTCTGACGAACGCAGCCGGCTGCTCCAGCTGTTTTCCAGCCGCATTTGTGCGGACGCCAGACGATTCCGTCGGCTGCAAAATGCTTTAATGCGGGAACTCCAGGCCCATCTCGCGGTAGCGCTCGGGATCGTCGCCCCAGTTCTCGCGGACCTTGACGAACAGGAACAGGTGCACCTTCTGTTCGAGGATAGCGCCGATCTCCTTGCGCGAGGCCTCGCCGATGGCGCGGATCGTCTCGCCCTTGTGGCCGAGCACGATCTTTTTCTGGCTGTCGCGCTCGACATAGATGACCTGCTCGATGCGCACCGAACCGTCCTTCTTCTCCTCCCACTTCTCCGTCTCGACATGGGAGGAATAGGGAAGCTCCTGATGCAGGCGCAGATAAAGCTTCTCGCGCGTGATCTCAGCGGCGAGCTGGCGCATCGGCAGGTCAGAGATTTGATCTTCCGGATAATACCAAGGCCCTGCCGGCAGCGCCTCGGCGAGATAGTCGAGCAGGTCCTTGCAGCCGGACCCAGTCAGCGCCGACACCATGAAGGTTCGCTCGAAGGCGACGCGCTCGTTGGCCGCCTGCGTCAGGACCAGCAGCGCCTCCGGCTTCACCCGGTCGACCTTGTTCAGCACCAGCACCTTCGGCTGGCGCACGTCGGCCAGCCTGTCGAGGATGGCGTCGGCGTCGCCCTTGATGCCGCGTTCGGCGTCGATCAGCACCAGCACCATATCGGCGTCCTTGGCGCCGCCCCAGGCCGTCGTCACCATCGCGGTATCGAGGCGCCGGCGCGGCTTGAAGATGCCGGGCGTATCGACGAAGACGATCTGCGCCGCGCCATGGGTGGCGATGCCCCGCACCAGCGCGCGCGTCGTCTGCACCTTGTGGGTGACGATCGACACCTTGGTGCCGACGAGTTGGTTGACCAGCGTCGACTTGCCGGCATTGGGCGCGCCGATCAGGGCGACGAAGCCGGAACGGGTCGAAGGCTGGGCGGCGGCTTCCTCGGCAGCGGTCATCGAGAGGTTCCTTCCGCGCTCCATACGCCTTCGCGCACCAGAAGCGCCGCTGCGGCGGCCTCCTCGGCCGCCCTGCGGGAACCGCCCGTGCCGGTCGAGGGCTCAAAGCCGGCGACCCGGACCGACACGGTGAAGACCGGCTGATGGTCCGGTCCTTCGCGCCTGTCGATAACGTATTCGGGACGGGCGTCGCTCGTCCTGGCGATCCATTCCTGCAATTCGGATTTCGGGTTCGGCGGCTTGGCGACGACCGTGTCGATGCGCGGCTCCCAGCAGCGCAGGATGAAGCGCCGCGCGGCATCCAGTCCGCCGTCGATGTAAATGGCGGCGATCAGCGCCTCGACCGCATCGGCCAGGTAGTTGCCGCCAGAGCCGCGCGAACGGGCCTTGAGTGCTGCGTCGGCGCGGATCTCGTGCTCCAGGTCCAGCTCAAGCCCGACCTCCGAGCAGGTCCGTGCATCGACCAGGGCATTGAAGCGCGGGGCGATCTCGCCCTCCCGGGCATCGGGAAACCGGGCGAAGAGCATGTCGGCGACGACGAGGCCGAGCACGCGATCGCCCAGGAATTCGAGGCGTTCGTTGTTGGCCTTGGCCTTGGCGGCGCTGGAATGGGTAAGCGCGGTTTCCAGCAGGCGCACATCCTGGAACGCGTAGCCCGTCTTGTCGGCTATCGCTCTCGCCAGTGCCTCGCCGATCGGCCGGTTCAGCGCCATCACCTGACGAAGTGGAACAGGCGCGAGGCGCGCATGTCGGACGGCCATTTCCAGATCTCCAGCGGGCTGGCGCCGTCGGCTATCGAGAAGAAGATGATGTTGGCGCGGCCGACAAGGTTCTCGGCCGGCACGAAACCGACGGTGAAGCGGCTGTCGCTCGAATTGTCGCGGTTATCGCCCATCATGAAATAATGGCCCGGTGGCACGTCGAATTCACGCGTGTTGTCGCCGATGGAATTGGGCGACAGGTCGAGCGTGTCGTAGCTCACGCCGTCGGGCAGCGTCTCGCGGTAGACGTCGACCGGGCGGTTGACCTCGGTGATGTCGGGATTGTCGATCTGGCCGACCTTCTCGCGTGGCACACCGACGCCGTTGATGAACAGCTGGCCGTCCTTCATCTGGATGCGGTCGCCCGGCAGGCCGACGACGCGCTTGATGTAGTCGATCGACGGATTGGGCGGGAACTTGAAGACGACCACGTCGCCGCGCTTCGGCTCCGCGCCCCAGATGCGACCGGAAAACAGGTTCGGGCCGAAGGGCAGCGAATAGCGCGAATAGCCGTAGGCCCATTTGGTGACGAACAGATAGTCGCCTTCCAGCAGCGTCGGTCGCATCGAACCGGATGGGATGGAGAAAGGCTGGAAGAACAGCGAGCGGATGACCAGCGCCAGGAGCAAAGCCTGGACGATGACGGAAACCGTCTCGCCAAGGCCTCCGGATTTCTTCTCGGACTTGTCCGCCGCGCTCATGTCGTCCTCTTTCATGGTCTGGCTCTATAAGGGCTCGGCGCGCGGCCGGCAACGTTCAATGAGACGGGCATGGTCCTATCACTGTGGCGCTTGTGCGGCCGGCAGGGCCTCGATGATCACAAAGGCTTGAGCAAGCGGATAGTCGTCGGTCATGGTGAGATGAATCGCCGCCTTGTGGCCCTTAGGCAGCAGGCGGGCCAACCGGGTCACGGCACCGCCGGAAAGCTCGATCGTCGGCCTGCCGCCGGGCTCGTTGACCACGCCCATGTCCCGCCAGAACACGCCATCGGCGATGCCGCAGCCCAGCGCTTTGGCGCAGGCCTCCTTGGCGGCGAAGCGCTTGGCATAGGTGGCGGCGCGATGCGCCCGCCCTTCGGCGCGCGCCTGCTCGGTTTCGGTGAAAATGCGCTGGACGAAGCGCTCTCCGTGCCGCTCGAGCGATTTCTCGATGCGACGAATGTCGATTAGATCGGAGCCGATGCCGACGATCATCGTGCTGCGCTGCCGACGTCGTGGGTGCCGGTCTGGCGCAGGCGCGTCTTTTCGGCGAGGCGGCGGCGCCTCTGCTCACGGAACGCCGCCATGCCCCAGCGGGTCAGGGCATAAAACAGCAGGCCGAAGACCAAGCCTAGCAAGATCGCGCCGATGGTCAGCGGTTTCAGCACCGGGACCCAGAGCTGGGCAAAGCTCAAGTTGTGCATCATGGCGCTGAGACGGGCCGGCGGACCATGCGTGACGTGGTGGTGCAGGATAAGCTTGCCCGTTTCCCAGGACGCGCCCCACAGAAGCGGCACGGTCAGCGGGTTGCCGCCGACAGCCGCCCCCAGCAGGGCGGCCACGAGATTTCCGGCGATCAGCCAGCAGACCGCTGCGGCGATGAGGAAATGCAGGCCGAGCGGGAAGAAAGAGGCAAACACGCCGGCCGCGACGCCGGCCGCGACCGCATGAGGCGTGGCGTTCAGCCGCAGGATACGCTTGGAGAAATATTGCAGCGAGCGCGAAAAGGAGCGGCGCGGCCACAGCCACAGCCGAACCCGCTCGCCAAGAGATTCCGTTTTCCTACGCCTGAACAGCATCCGCCCGACCGCCCTTCTCACCTCATATGTTGCGGCTACCCGGTTTAACCGCCGGTATGGCCGCCAGTTCCGGCGGCAGGGCGTCAGCCGGATAGGCTGGAACCTCATATTCGGCGAGCGCGATCAGCGGCACGCCGACATCGGTCTTGCCGGCGGAACGGTCGATGATGCAGGCCGCCGCCACTACCTCGGCGCCAAGCCCGCGCAGGCATTCGATCGTCTCGCGGATCGACAGGCCGGTGGTGACGATATCCTCGACGATGACGACGCGCGCGCCCTTCTCCATGTCGAAGCGGCGTAGCCTGAACACGCCCTGCTCACGCTCGACCCAGATCGCCGGCACGCCGAGGTGGCGTGACGTCTCGTAGGCCGGGATCAGGCCGCCGATGGCTGGACCGACCACATAGTCGATACGGCCGGACACTTCCGCGCGGATTTTTTCGGCAAGCGCCTTGCAGAGCCTTTCCGTCTTGTCGGCATGCATGAAGACGCGCGCCTTCTGCAGGAAGACGGGACTGCGGAGGCCGGAAGTGAGAATGAAATGCCCCTCCAGCACGGCACCGGCGGAGCGGAAGACGGCCAGCACATCCTCCGTGCTCATTGCGCTGCCGTTTCCCGTCTGGCCGTTGTGCATCGTTGCGTCCTTGTCCTAACCGTTCACGCGCTTGGCGTCGCTGACGCTGGAGTTTTCCTTGAGCTGCGACAGAAGCCGATTGAGGTGCTTCAGGTCCCACACTTCGAGGTCGAGCAGCATCTCGGTGAAATCCGGCGCGGTGCGGATCATCGACAGCGTATGGATGTTGGCGTCGTTGGATGCAACCACCTGGGCGATATCGGCAAGCGAACCCGGCGCATTGATGGCGGTAACGGAGACACGGGCGGGAAAACGCTCCTTATTGTTCTCGTCGATGTCCCAGCGCACATCGATCCAGCGTTCCGGCTGGTCGTCGAAGGCGGTCAGCGACGGCGACTGGATCGGATAGACGGTGATGCCCGAGCCCGGCTGCATGATGCCGACGATGCGGTCGCCCGGCACCGCGCCCTCCGGCGCGAAACGCACCGGCAGGTCGCCCCGCACGCCGCGGATGGGAACGGCCGAATCCTCCGGCCGCTTGGTCTTGTCGCGCCGCGAGCGGCCGGGAATCTGGAACAGCATGCCGGCGGCGTTGCGGATGCGCGACCAGCCTTCTTCGCGCTGCTGCTTGGGTGCGACGGTGACGCGCTCGTCCTTGTAGTCTGGGAACACTGCCTTCAGGACGTCCGAGGAAGCGATCTCGCCGCGGCCCACGGCGGTCAGCACATCCTCGATGTCCTTGCGCGCCAGCCGGTGCAGCACCGGTTTCAGGCTCTCCTTCGAAAAACGCTTGCCGCCGCGCTCGAAGGCGCGCTCCAGGATGCGGGTGCCGAGCCCGGAATACTGCTTGCGGATGGCGTTCTTGGTGGCGCGGCGGATGGCCGAACGGGCCTTGCCGGTGACCACCACAGATTCCCACGCGGCCGGCGGCACCTGCGCCTTGGAGCGGATGATCTCGACCTCGTCGCCGTTCTTCAGTTCCGTCATCAGCGGCATGATGCGGCCGTTGACCTTGGCGCCGACGCAGGAATCGCCGACATCGGTGTGCACCGCATAGGCGAAGTCGATCGGCGTGGCGCCACGCGGCAGCGCGATCAGCATGCCCTTCGGCGTGAAGCAGAACACCTGGTCCTGGAACAGTTCCAGCTTGGTGTTTTCGAGAAAGTCCTCGGGATTGTCGCCCTCTGACAGTTGTTCGATGGTGCGCCGCAACCAGGCATAGGCGTTGGTGTCCTTGGAGATCGTCGGAGCGACGCCGTTGGTCTTGCCGTTGCCTTCCTTCGAGCCGAAATCCTTGTAGACCGAATGGGCGGCGACGCCGTATTCGGCGATCTTGTTCATCTCATGGGTACGGATCTGCAGTTCGACGCGCTGGCGCGACGGCCCCACGATGGTGGTGTGGATGGAGCGGTAGTCGTTCTGCTTGGGCGTCGAGATGTAGTCCTTGAAGCGGCCCGGCACCATCGACCAGGTGGTGTGGATGGCACCCAGCGCGCGATAGCAGTCCTCGACGGTGTCGACGACGACACGAAAGCCGAAGATGTCGGAAAGCTGCTCGAAGGAGAGCGCCTTGGCCTCCATCTTGCGGAACACCGACCAAGCCTTTTTCTGGCGGCTGGTGACGGTAGCGTGGATGGTATATTTCTCGAACAGCGCCGACAGCGATTTCTCGATCTCCGCCAGCACGCCCTTGTTGCGCTGGAATATCTCGGCCAGCCGCTCGGTCACCGTGCGATAGGCTTCCGGATTGACGTAGCGGAAGGCGATGTCTTCCAGTTCCTCGCGCATGCCCTGCATGCCCATGCGCCCGGCGAGCGGCGCATAGATGTCCATCGTCTCCTCGGCGATGCGCAGCCGCTTCGCTTCCGGCATATGGTCGAGGGTGCGCATGTTGTGCAGGCGGTCGGCGAGCTTGACCAGAAGCACGCGCACGTCCTCGGAGATGGCGAGCAGCAGCTTACGCAGGTTCTCCGCCTGCTCGGCCTTCTTGGAGACCAGGTCGAGCTTCTTGAGCTTGGTCAGCCCCTCGACCAGCTTGCCCATTTCGGGACCGAACAGTTCGTCGATCTCGGCACGGGTGGCGGTGGTGTCCTCGATGGTGTCGTGCAGAAGCGCCGTGGCGATGGTCGCCTCGTCCATATGCATGTCGGTGAGGATGGCGGCGACTTCCAGCGGGTGCGAGAAATAGGGATCGCCCGAGGCGCGCTTCTGATGGCCATGCTTCTGCATGGCATAGACATAGGCCTTGTTGAGCAGCGCCTCGTTGACGTCAGACTTGTAGCGCTGGACGCGCTCGACAAGCTCGTACTGACGCATCATGGGCGGTTTCTCGCGGAGCAGAAATAGAACATGCGCCGCAAGACGTTACGGCGCATGTCATAAATAGCTATGAACGACGCGGCACGAAAGTGCCGCAACCATCCAAGATCAGAAGTCGTCGCTCTTTTCCGGCGGCACGAGGCCTTCGATACCGGCCAGGAGATCTTCTTCCGACATGCGGTCGAAGGCGATGTTCTCTTCCGGCTCGTCGACATCGGTGGCGGTTGCCGCGGTCTGGTCGGCGATCGCCTCGCTTTCGGGCGCTTCCGGCTCGTCCACCTCGACATGCTTCTGCAGCGAGTGGATCAGGTCTTCCTTGAGGTCGTCGGGCGAAAGCGTCTCGTCGGCGATCTCGCGCAGCGCCACGACCGGGTTCTTGTCGTTGTCGCGGCCGACGGTGATCGGCGCGCCCTGGCTGATCTGGCGGGCGCGGTGGCCGGCGAGCAGAACCAGCTCAAAGCGGTTGTCGACCTTGTCGATGCAGTCTTCAACGGTTACGCGGGCCATTCAATGCCCCTTTCATGCGTTGGATGTAACGGAAAGTTGGCGCGCTCCATAGCGCGGATGCCGCAGAAAAACAAGCTTTACGAGCCCTGCGCCGACGGGTAGCGGAAAGGCCGCGATCACAATCGCTTGCGCGGCATTGTGGCGGCTTGGATTGCCATGATCATGGCATTATTTCAAAACTAGATTGTTTCGTAGCCAATCCAGCCGCGCCGCCACACGGAACCCGCGCGGCGACCAAATATTTATCGTACTGCCTATTTCGACAAAGGATATTTTCCATGTTCGATCCCCGCGAGAAGATCGCCCTGTTCATCGACGGCGCCAATCTCTACGCAACGTCCCGCTCGCTCGGCTTCGACATCGACTACCGCAAGTTGCTGGCGAGTTTCCAGAAGCGCGGCTATCTGCTGCGCGCGTACTATTACACCGCGCTGGTCGAGGATCAGGAATACTCTTCCATCCGCCCGCTCATCGACTGGCTCGACTACAACGGCTTCAAGGTCGTCACCAAGCCAGCCAAGGAATTCACCGACTCCACCGGCCGGCGCAAGATCAAGGGCAACATGGACATCGAGCTGACGGTGGACGCACTCGAGCTCGCCGACGTGGTCGACCACTACGTCATCTTCTCCGGCGACGGCGATTTCCGCACGCTGGTCGAGGCCCTGCAACGGCGCGGCCGCAAGGTTTCCATCGTCTCGACCATGGCCTCGCAGCCGCCGATGATCTCGGACGACCTGCGCCGACAGGCCGATCATTTCATCGACCTGACGACGTTGAAGGCGGAAATCGGCCGCGATCCCTCCGAACGACCGGTCCGCAAGCCGGAACCGGCCGAGCCGCCGGAAGACGAGGACGACGACTACTGAGGCCATGGCGATGGCCTCTCCCGAACCGGGCCGCGACTGCCCTCTCTGCCCGCGTCTGCACGATTTTATCGCCGGCTGGCGGCTGCGCGAGCCGGCATGGCACAACGCGCCGGTGCCGGCCTTCCTGCCGCCGGAGGGCGAGGATGCCGTGCAATTGCTGATTGTCGGGTTGGCGCCCGGCCTGCGCGGCGCCAATCGTACAGGTCGCCCCTTCACCGGCGACTATGCCGGCGACCTGCTCTACTCGACGCTGAACCGCTTCGGTTTCGCGCGCGGAAAATTCGAGGCGCGGCCCGACGACAGCCTGCGACTGACCGGCACGGCCATCGTCAATGCGGTGCGCTGCGTGCCGCCGGAAAACAAGCCGACCGGCGGCGAGATCGCCACCTGCCGGCAATTCCTCATCCCGACCATCGAGCGGTTCGCCAACCTGCGGGCCATTCTGACGCTTGGAACGATCGCGCACCAATCCACGGTACGGGCCCTGGGCGGCCGCGTGGCAGCGGTGCCCTTCAAGCACGGCGGACGCCACGAAGTCGGCGGCGTGGCGCTGTTCTCCAGTTACCACTGCTCGCGCTACAACACCAATACAGGCGTGCTGACGGAAGAAATGTTCGTCAATGTATTCAGCGGGATACGAACGTTTCTCGACGGCACGCAGTCCTGACGACGATCAATCGGCATCGCCTTGGGGCATGCGCGGCTGAGGGTCCCGAGATGGAGCCAGTTCAAGGAGCGCCGCGCGCAAGGCCTCATAGCCCTTGTCTCCCAGCTTGCCGCGATATTCGGCTTCCAGGGCCTGATTGAACCGGTGGACCGTATCGGTGACGGCCTTGGCCGCGTCGGTCGGAAGAACGAGCTTGGCGCGCCTGTCGGCGGGGTCCGGGATGCGGCGCACGTAGCCCATACGCTCAAGCTCGTCGACCATCTCGCCCATCGCCGGCTTGCCGATCCCCGCCCGCTCGGCCAGCAGGCTGGCGCGGGTGCCGGCGGCATCGATGTTGGCGAAGACCGCCCCGTACTTCGGCTTGATGCGCTCGTGCCCGGCTTCCCTCAAAGCCCCGACGAGGGATCGCGCCGAAGCCTGGTAGGCATGGAGAAGCAGGGACTGGGTGTAGGGAAGTTCCACATTGCACCTAATTCGTCCTCCATATAGTATGTCAACCATACTATATGGAGAAAAGCGATGTCGTCAGTCCAGCATGCAGCCGGCCAGATCGCCGCCATGTTCGTCGAAACATGGAACCGTCACGACGCGAAGGCCTTTTCGTCCATTTTCGCTCCTGACGCGGATTTCACCAATGTCTTCGGCATGAAGGCCAGTGGTCGCGCAGAAGTCGAGCGGTTCCATGCCCCTCTCTTTGCAACGATGTTCCGCGACAGCCGGCTGAACATAGAAGATGTATCGAGCAGGCAGATCCGCGCCGACGTCGGAATGGTCGATCTGCGCTGGTCGATGAGCGGGGCGCGCGACCCGAAGGGCAATGCGTGGCCTGACCGCAGCGGCCTGATTAGCCTGGTTATCGCCGCGCGCGAGGGCAAATGGCTGATTGAAAGCATGCATAACATGGAACTGAACGACCCGGCTTCGGCCGAGGCACAGCAGGAACTGCAACGGGCGACCACGGCCTGAGTTCTTGACGGCTTCCTGCTCTTCGAGCGGACCGGGTCTTCACCCCCGTTCCTTCAAGAGCCGGCCCTTCTCGCGATTCCAGTCGCGCTGCTTTTCGCTTTCGCGCTTGTCGTGCAGTTTCTTGCCGCGCGCGACGGCGAGCAGGAGCTTGGCGCGGCCGCGGTCGTTGAAATAGATCTTCAGAGGCACCAGCGTCATGCCCTCGCGCTCGACGCCCTGTGCAAGGCGAGCCAGCTCGCGCTTCGACACCAGGAGTTTGCGGCGACGGCGCGGCTCGTGGTTGAAGCGGTTCGCCTGCAGGTATTCCGGCAGATAGGAGTTGATCAGCCAAAGCTCGCCGCCCTCGAAGGAAGCGTAGCTTTCCTGGATGTTGGCATGACCGCCGCGCAGCGACTTGACCTCGGTGCCGCTCAGCACCAGGCCGGTCTCGAGCGTGTCGAGAACCTCATAGTTGAAGCGCGCCTTACGGTTTTCCGCGGCGACCTTGCTGTTGGGATCGGACTTCCTGACCTGGTTCATGGTGGCCCGACGTAGGGCCTGCCGGTCAGTTAATCAAGCCTGCCGCCTTCATCGCATCGTCGATCCTGCCGGCGGTCCCCTCCTCCACCGTCACCAGCGGCGAGCGGGTTACGTTCTCGATCTTGCCGAGGCGCGACAGCGCGTATTTGGCACCCGAGACACCGGGCTCGATGAAGATCGCCTTGTGCAACGGCAGAAGCCGGTCCTGCAATTCCAGCGCCTTGTCCTTATCGTTGGCAAGCGTCGCCGCCTGGAACTCCGCGCACAGGCGCGGCGCGACATTGGAAGTGACGGAGATGCAGCCGACGCCGCCATGCGCATTGAAGCCGAGCGCCGAGGCATCCTCGCCTGAAAGCTGGATGAAATCCTTGCCGCATGTGGCGCGCTGCTCCGACACGCGCTCGACCTTGCCGGTGGCATCCTTGACGCCGACGATATTCTTGAAGTCGTGCGCCAGCCGCCCCATCGTCTCCGGGCTCATGTCGATGACCGAGCGCGGCGGGATATTGTAGATGATGATCGGCAGGCTGGTGGCCTTCGCCACCGCCGCGAAATGTTCGTAAAGCCCGCGCTGCGTCGGCTTGTTGTAATAGGGTGTGACGACCAGCGCCGCATCGGCGCCTGCCTTCTCGGCATGTTGCACCAGGTCGATGGCTTCCAACGTATTGTTGGAGCCGGCGCCCGCCACCACGGGAACGCGGCCCTTCGCCACCTCGACGCACACCTTCACGACCCGGTGGTGCTCGTCATGCGACAGCGTCGGCGATTCCCCGGTGGTGCCGACCGGTACCAAGCCATTGCTGCCCTCGCTGATCTGCCACGCGACGAAATCGCGAAAGGCTTTCTCGTCGAAACGTCCGCTCTGATCGAACGGCGTCACGAGCGCGGTAAGCGAGCCTCTCAGCATTTTCGTTCTACTCCATGGAATCCCGTGGATTCCTTGCCTATCGGGGTTGAGGGCCTTCTAGCCGAAAGCCGGGGCGCGCACCATAGTCTCGACACCGTTGCCGGGCAAGAATCGACGATGAGGCCAGTTCCGGGTACCGGATCGATCCGTCGTTCATCGGGCCTTCACGCCCCCGACCTAGGATTGGGCATGCGCCATGGTTGACAACGAGGGACGGCACAGACGGTGCGCATGACCGCCAGATGGCTCTACTACCCGGCATTGCTGATTGCCGCAGCGACCCTGCTGCCCGGCGTAACGGGCGACGCCGGGGGCGATGCGCAGCAGTTGACGGCAGCCATCCCCATGACGGCGTCGGACCAGCCCACCCCTCCTTCCGCCAGCGACGCCAACGATATTGCGCCCTTGAAAAGCGGACTGAACGCACTCGCCGCGCGTGATATCGCCGCTGCGCGCACCATCCGAGACGGCCTGCCTGCCGGCTCACTCGACCGCCATGTGCTGGCCTGGACCATCGCGCTCTATGGCGGCGACCAGGTACCGAGCGGCGAGATCGCTGCCACAGCCGCTTCGCTGCCCGGTTGGCCCGGGTTGACGACACTGCGCAAAAACAGCGAGCGCGCCATCTATCGCGAGAACCCCGACCCGCAGACGGTGATAAAGGCATTCGGCAGCAGCCAGCCGCTGACGGCGAAGGGGATCATCCTGCTGGCACGCGCCTATCGGACGCAGGGAAATACCGAGGCGGCGCTGTCAGTGCTGACCCCCTTCTGGCGTACGGAGAAACTCGAGGCAAAGGACGAAGCGGCGATCATCGCCGAATTCGGCGCGATCATTCCCGCCGCCGACCATCGCATGCGCATGGAGCGCATGTTCTATGCCGGCCGCGTGGAGGCGGCCATTCGCGTCGCGGCCCTTGCCGGGGCGAAGGAACTGGCCGCGGCCTGGAGCGCCGCAATCCGCGGCGACAAAGCTGCACCGGCCTTGCTCAAGGCGGTTCCTGTCGCCCAGCGCTCCGCCGGCTACTTCTTTGCCCAGGCCGAGTACTTAAGGAAACGCAAGCGTTTCGAGGAAGCGGCGGTTGTGGTGATGAAGGCGCCGACCGACCGCGCCGCGCTCGTCGACCCGGATGCCTGGTGGGTGGAGCGGCGGGTGCTTTCGCGCGCACTGGCCGACCAAGGCGACATGAAGACCGCCTACCGGATCGCCGCCATGCACGCTGCGGAAAGCCCCGCAAGCGCCGTCGAGGCCGAATTCCACGCCGGGTGGTATGCGCTGCGCGGCCTGAAAGACCCGGCGACCGCCGCCAGCCATTTCAGCCGCATCGTCAGCCTTGCGCAGGGACCGATCTCGCTGGCGCGCGGCTACTACTGGCTCGGCCGCGCCGCCGAAGCGGGCGGTCCCGGCGACGCCAAGGCCTATTTCGCGAAGGCGGCCGCCTACGGCACCACGTTCTACGGCCAGCTTTCGGGAGAACGGATCGGCCGGCACACCCTCAACCTCGACGATCCCCAGCCAAGCGCCGACGACCGGCGGAATTTTGCCGCCCGGGAGGCGGTGGCGGCGATCGGTCGCCTGCAACTTGCGGGTTACGAACGCTATGCCGGCACGCTCTACCTCGACCTCGCAGGCCAGCTGACCAGCCCCGGCGAACTGGCGCTGCTGGCGGCAATGGCGGAAAAGCAGGGCAACCACTTCCTCGCGCTGAAGATCGCCAAGATCGCCGTCGCCAACGGCATCGACGTCGGCGGGCTGTCGCATCCGCTCGGCGTCATTCCCGAAACCGCCGATATTTCGGGCTCCGGCAAGGCGCTCGCCTATGCGATCGCCCGGCAGGAAAGCGAATTCAACGTCGGCGCCGTATCGGCGGCCGGCGCGCGCGGGCTGCTGCAACTCATGCCGGCGACGGCCGAACAGCTGGCAGGCAAGGCTGGCCTGCCCTTCTCGCAGACGCGACTGACCAGCGACGCCGGCTATAACGCCACGCTGGGCGCGGCTTTTCTCGGCGAGCAGCTCGCCCGCTTCGGCGGCTCCTACGTGCTCACCTTCGCCGGCTACAATGCCGGCCCGCGGCGCGCACGGGAGTGGGTGGCGAAATACGGCGACCCGCGCGGCATGGATCTCGATGCCGTTGTCGACTGGATCGAACGCATTCCCTACACTGAGACGCGCTCCTACGTGCAGCGCGTCATGGAAAACTACGAGGTCTACAGGATGCGCATTTCAGGCCAGTTCGACATAGCGGCCGACCTCGTCGAGGGACGCAAGTGAGTTCGGCACCTGAAAGGGTCGGCGATGGGGAGTTCTCCGACTTTTTCTATACAGCCACCGATGGCCTGACGCTGCACGCCCGAATCTATGGCGAGGCGCGGGAAGGCCGCCGGCCGGTGGTATGCCTGCCCGGGCTGACTCGCAACGCGCGCGACTTTCATCTTCTGGCGCTGCATCTTGCCTCTCACGCCCCGGTGCCGCGCCAGGTGATCGCCTTCGACTATCGTGGCCGCGGCCAGTCCGACTACGACCCGGATATCGGCAACTATACAGTCGTTACCGAGGCAGGCGACATCCTGGCCGGGCTCGCGGCGCTCGGCGTCAACGAGGCCGCTTTCATCGGCACGTCGCGCGGCGGGCTGATTATCCATCTCCTTGGCGCCATGCAGCCGGCAGCGCTGAAGGCCATCGTCTTCAACGACATCGGCCCAGCAATCGAAGGCGACGGCCTGCGTCATATCAGCGATTATCTCGGCAAGGGCGCGCCGAAACCGCAGACCAGAGCAGACGCCATTGCGACGCAGAAGGCCGTGCACGGCGCCGATTTCCCCGCGCTCGGCAAAGCCGACTGGGAAACCATGGTCGACGCCCTCTATCGCACCGGGCCTGAGGGATTGATCCCCGACTTCGATCCGAAACTCGTGGAAACGCTGGCCGGCATCGACTTCTCGCAGCCCTTGCCGACGCTGTGGCCGCAATTCGACGCGTTAAGCGACATCCCGATGCTGGCGATCCGCGGCGAAAATTCCAGGCTGCTGTCGAAAACCACGCTGGCCGAAATGGCGCGACGGCATCCGACATTGAAAACAATGACCGTCGCCGGGCAAGGCCATGCGCCTTTTCTGGAAACCGGCGACCTGCCTGCCGCCATCGCCAGCTTCATCGACGACGCGGGGCGCGCCTGAGCAACTTCTCACCGACAAATACAGTTGAAATAACCGCAAGTATAATTTTCAGCGTCGATCATCGGCGATCTTACACCGGTCCGCGGCGGACGGCGCCGAATCCGCCCGCTGCGGCCTTCCATCAAGCGCGCTTTACTTGCCGCGAGCCTTCGCGACGGCGCGTGGAGCGCCCAGGTTTTCGGCGAGCGATGAAGGCGAGGATTCCGGCCGGTGCGGCTTCTTCACCTTCTTGCCGGATTCCTTTGCCGGTTTCGCCTTGGCCGCGGTCCGAGCCGCCGGCTTCGACGACCTTGCGGCTGCGCTCTGCGTTGCGCCGGCTGCTTGAGCCTGCCAGCCGGCCGCGGCCGGCGGATCCGGCATGCGGTGCGGTTCAAGCACCGTGACGCAACCATCCAGATCGTGCGTGGCCAGATGGGCATAGCGCATGGTCATCTGCAACGTCTGATGGCCGAGCCACATCTGCACGCGGCGAATGTCGATGCCGCCCTGGACAAGCCGCGAGGCGCAGGTATGCCGCAGAATATGGGGAACGACCTGATCGTCGCTGGCGAGGCCGACTTCCTTCTTCGCCTCGTTCCAGACGGCTCGGAACTGCGGTTGCGTCAGCATGGCGAAGGGGCCTTTGCCACGCGGACCATCCCCATCGAGAACCAGCGCCTGCATGGCGCGCGCGGTCAGCGGGATGGTGCGGCTGCGGCCCGATTTCGTGATCCAGAAGCTGACCCGGCTGCCCTGGATATCGTTCCAGATCAGCCCGATCGCCTCACCCAGGCGGCAACCGGTGTCGACCAGAAAGACCGATAGCCGGTAAGCGTTCTCGTCGCGACTGCGGATAGCGGCGAAAAGCCGTTCCTCCTCGTCGCGTTCGAGGAAGCGAATCCGTCCCGACCGCTCCTTTTGGCGACGGAACTCCGGCAGGCTGTGAATATCCCCCATCTTGTAAGCCTTGCGCAGCAATTTGCTGAGTGCGGCCATCTTGCGATTGATCGTCGCATTGCTGTTGCCGCGCTCGCGTAGTGCCGCGATCAAACCGTCCAGCGTCTCCTGATCGAATGTACTGAACCGTCGACCGCACAAGATCTCATCTATCTCACCGATAAATGAACTGACGTTGTATTTGTGCCTACCGTCGTCCCACAGTATATCGCGGTAGGATGCAAACAGTTCGCCGATCCTGTAAGATTTTACCTCTTTGATCCCGAAGTTGTAGCGGATCTTGGTATTGCCGGAAATGAAGTCGGACATGTAGTCCGCGACAGCCTCTCCGCGAAGCGAATCCTTGGTCATCAATGTACCACCCCCCGATGGATAGAATCTCCCTATCCATTTGGAGGCGTCCTTTCAAGAACTCAGTTTGCGAGCAAACCGACCCTTGTGGTATTTTGAACACAGGACCGTTTTCCGCAAACGCGTTTCAGATATCGCCCATCCGCCTCAATTCCCGTTCATCCCAAGCCCTAAAAACAAACCCGGACGCTCTCACGTCCGGGTTTGCTATTTTCGTGTCTAGGACACGCGCGTCTTAGAAGTTGCGCTGGAAGCGGATGACGCCGCCCCAACCGTCTTCACCACCGCCAACCTTGGTGTAGTTGACTTCCGGCTTGATGAGGAAGCCGGGAACCAGGTTGTAGGCGACGCCGAAGGAAGCGGCGACGTCCTTGTTCTCGTCATACGAGGCTTCGGCGTAGATCGTGGCCTTCTCGTTGGCCTTGAACGAACCGCCGCCCCAGACGGCCCAGTTACCGCCCCAAGGCTTGTAATCGTTCGTCTTGGAGTGATCGTCGGTGCCGTAGCCGCCCATGACGAAGAGCGAGAACTGCTCGTTCACGTTGACGTCGAGGCGAGCCTTGGCAGCCCACTCCTCGTACACGCTGTTGTAAGCGGCGACGGCACTGATGCCACCCCAGCCCTGCGTAAACTTCGCGCCGGCCAGAACATGCGGCACGTAGCTGTCGATGATGTCGCCGTAACCCTGCTCAAAACCGACGATCGCCGAGAAGCCGTTGCCGGCGTCGAAGGTGTAGCTGATCTGGTTGGTGTTGGCCGCGTCACCGTACTGGATGAACGAGTTGTTGATCGCAGCGCCGGCATAACCGGTCCAATCGGCGAAGATCGAGTCGGCATAGCCGATCATCAGGCCGCCGAGCTTAATGTAGGCCGAACCAAGCCACGCGCTGTTGCTGGTGGTCGCATACCTACCATCGGCAAGCTCGATGAAACCGGTCTTCGGGTCGAGAGAGTAGAGGCCGTTCCTGCCGGTTCCGTTGGACGCATCGATAGCGATGTGAGTCGACAGCGTGCCGTACTCGGTCTCCTGGCCGGTGTCGACGGTCAGCTCGATCTTGGTCTCCTTCGACCAGGTACCCTGCCACTTGCCGGTACGCCGATCCTGCACCCACTTGCCATTGTTGCCGTAACCGGCAAACTCGCTGCCGACGCCGGCGGTGTAGCGGACGTAGCCGCCGATGCGCATGCAGGTCTCGGTGCCCGGGATGTAGAAGTAGCCGGCGCCGTACACGTCGCAGATCTTGACGTATTCAGCGGGCTCCGGCTCGGCGACGACGACTGCGTCGGCGGCGCGCGCACCGGAGACTGCGACCAGAGCCGCAGCGGAGCCGAAAAGAAGGCTCTTGATGTTCATTTTCTGACCTCCAGTCTGAATCGCGGCGCAGGCGTTTGTCAGCGGCGGAAGTTTCGTGCGCCCGCACCTCGCAAACGCTTGCTACGCTTGGCTTTGCGTGCATGCGAGCCAACGGAACGGAATCGAAGCGATATAAAACTGAACGAAGAAGAGCTTGGTGGCCGGCAGAAGATTTGGACCCGAAGGGCAAGACCGGGCGGGCGCCGGTCGGTCAAGCCGCCCCGCGTGTGCGTTGAGCAAAGCGAAGAGCACGGCACGAAGCAGGGTGGCGGAGAAGGGGGGCAAAGTCCGAACCCGCAGGGTTCGCAAGCCCGACCGGGCGTCGCGCGGCCAGCGCGCCCCATCGGAGCCGTAAGCGAAGCGAATTGGCGTGAGATATGGAATATGGCGGAGAGGATGGGATTCGAACCCACGAGGCCCTTTTGAGGCCTACGCCCTTAGCAGGGGCGCGCCTTCGACCACTCGGCCACCTCTCCTTAGCGGCGCTGGATAAAGAAAAGGCCCGGCACAATCAAGCGGGGCGCATTGAATAAGCGGCGGCATATCGGGCCATGGCAGTTCGTGCGGCGAATCGGGCCGTCACAGGGGAGGAATCGGGCCGCAGCGCGGCAAAATCCTGGCGCGATACGAGGCGTCCGAGCAATTCCGGACACATCCAGGATTCGAATCGTCGGGGCGATTCCCGGCCAAAAGCCCGGTTCAAAGGCTTCTGCGGCGCTCGATCGGGCGGCCAGAGTTAACGAGACCTTTCCGGCCGTGGCGAAATCGTGTCATTTGTGCAACATCGCCCCTGGATAGCATCCCTGTTGTCGTTTCGCCGGCACGATCCTTGTTGAACGACGCCGACCGATGGGTAATGTCGGGGTCGAAGAAGGGGCGCGGTGCGCATCTTTTTCAGTAGTGGGGATGGGGCAGGGAACGCTGTCCTTCAGCAAAGAATACCCAGACCCGTTTTTAAACTTTTGACTGGAGGTCAGAAAATGAACATCAAGAGCCTTCTTTTCGGCTCCGCTGCGGCTCTGGTCGCAGTCTCCGGTGCGCGCGCCGCCGACGCAGTCGTCGTCGCCGAGCCGGAGCCCGCTGAATACGTCAAGATCTGCGACGTGTACGGCGCCGGCTACTTCTACATCCCGGGCACCGAGACCTGCATGCGCATCAGCGGCTACGTCCGCTACACCGCAAGCGTCGGCTCGGAGTTCAACGGCTATGACGGCAAGTGGAACGCCGACAAGCGAGATGGCGATATGCAGGGCACATGGTCCAAGGAGACCAAGATCGTCCTGAACGTCGACACCGGCCAGGAGACCGAATACGGTACGCTGTCGACCCACGCCGGCATCAAGGCGAACTGGGGCACTGGCCTCGACGCCGCTGACGAAACCATCGGCACCGGTGCCGCGGCGCTCGACTCCGCCTACATCAAGCTCGGCGGCCTGATGATCGGCTATGCCGACTCGATCTTCGCCGACTGGACCGGTTATGCCGGTGCTGCGATCAACAACTCGTTCATCCAGTACGGCGACGACCACAACACCAACCAGATCAGCTACACCTTCGACGCCGGCAACGGCTTCTCGGCGATCCTGGGCTTCGAACAGGGCCAGCATGACTCCGACGTCATCGACAGCTATGTTCCGCATGTCGTCGGCGGCGCCAAGTTCACGCAGGGCTGGGGCGGCATCAGCGCCGTCGCCGCTTACAACAGCGTGTGGGAAGAGTGGGCCGCCAAGGCTCGCCTGGACGTCAACGTGAACGAGCAGTTCTCGCTCTTCGTCATGGGCGGCTACGGCACCGACGATCATGTCGACTATAACGACTACAAGCCGTGGGGCGGCAACTGGGCCGTCTGGGGCGGCGGTTCGTTCAAGGCCAACGAGAAGGCCACGATCTACGCCGAAGCCTCGTATGACGACAACAAGGACATCGCCGCTTCGCTCGGCGTTGCCTACAGCCTGGTTCCGGGCTTCATCATCAAGCCGGAAGTCAACTACACCAAGTACGGCAACGTCGCTGCAAACGGCGCGCTCGCCGGTGAAGACGGTTGGGGCGGCGTCATCCGCTTCCAGCGCAACTTCTAAGACAGGCTTACTGTCTTGAAAGAGAACCCGGCGGGCAACCGCCGGGTTTTTTCTTGCCCGGAGGAAGGCGAAGACAGCGGCCACGGTCGGCGTGGATTACCCACCCGCTTGCCTCCACGAAAAGCCCGCTGTAGCAAGGCTTTGTCCCGAGGCCCGACGGCCTGCGAAATCGATAAAGCGACAGGTCTACCGCCATGCCCAAGCGCCCTCCCCTCACACCGGTCGTCGATACGCTGCCGGAAACCGTCCCCTTCGTCGGGCCGGAAGCCCAGGAACGCGAACGCGGGCGCCCTTTCCGCGCCCGCATCGGCGCCAACGAGTTGAGTTTCGGCCCCTCGCCGAAGGTGATCGCGCGCATGGCCGAGGTGGCGCGCGACCAGTGGATGTATTGCGACCCCGACAATTTCGATCTCAAGGTGGCTACCGCCGCTCATCTCGGCGTCGGGGTGGAGAACATCGTCGTCGGCGAAGGCATAGACGGCCTGCTAGGCCTGGTGGCGCGCATGTATGCCGGGCCGGGCGATGCGGTCGTCACCTCGCTCGGCGCGTATCCGACCTTCAATTTCCATGTCGCCAGCGTCGGCGGGCGGCTGGTGACGGTCCCCTACGAACAGGATCGCGAAAGCCTCGAGGGGCTGCTCGACGCCGTGCGTCGGGAAAAGGCGCCGCTGGTCTACCTCTCCAACCCCGACAATCCGATGGGAAGCTGGTGGGAAGCAGACGAGATCGACCGCTTCATCGCCGCACTCCCCGAAACCACCATGCTGGTGCTCGACGAAGCTTATGGCGAACTCGGCCCGGCCTCGGCGCTGCCGGCCGTCGACGTATCGCGGCCGAATCTCATCCGCATGCGCACCTTCTCCAAGGCCTATGGGCTGGCGGGTATCCGCTGCGGCTACGCCTTCGGCGAGGCGCAGGTGATTCGTGACTTCGAGAAGATTCGCAACCACTACGGCGTCAGCCGCATGGCGCAGGTGGCTGGCGAAGCGGCGCTTGCCGATCAGGCCTGGCTGGCCGAGGTCGTCGCGAAGGTCGCGGCCGGGCGGCAGCGCATAGCCTCCATCGCCGACGAGAACGGCCTCAAGCCGCTTGCCTCCGCCACCAATTTCGTCACCATCGATTGCGGCGGCGACGGGGATTTCGCCGGTAAGGTCATGCAAGGCATGCTGTCGCGCGACGTCTTCATTCGCAAGCCAATGGCGCCGGGTCTCGACCGCTGCATCCGCGTCAGCGTCGGCCTCGACCACGAACTCGACATCTTCGCCGAGGAATTGCCGGGCGTCCTGGCCGCCGCGCGCGGCAACTGAAGAGCCTATCGAGCCGTCAAGCCTGTTGCCTCAAGGTCCAGCGCCGGCCATCGCCGCGCAGGTCCGTCAGGCTGAGCGGCGTAACGTCGATGCGGGCGAAGCAGGCGGCCGGCGCGCCGATCACGGCAAGGATAGCCGCCCGAATGACCGCCGCATGCGTGACGGCGACCGTGTGGCCGGCTGCGCCACGCAGGTCGTCCAGCCAGCCCGCCACTCGACCCATCACCGCTGAAAACGATTCGCCGTCGCCCGGCACGGCATTCGGATCGCCAAGCCATGCGGCAAGCGCCTGCGGTTCGGCCTGTCCGACCTCCGCAATGTCCTTGCCGGTCCAGCGGCCGAAATCCTGATCGCGTAACGTCTCCGACGGCGCGGCGACCAACCCGAGCGCCTCCGCCGTCTGCCTCGCCCGCAGTTCCGGACCGGTCAGGATGCGATCGGCTCGCGCCAGCAACGGCTTCAACGCGACGGTCATTCCCGGCATCCTGTCATCCAGTGCTTCGTCGGCTGGAAAGGCGCCATGCCGTGCCGCCGGTGTAACACCGCTGCAAATAAGGGTGAGACGCGCCCGCATTCGATTCGGCATCCTTTTCGCCCGACATCATGGAAACGTATCGCAGCGATCCTGAACAGATTTGTCGCCATACCGGCTTTCATTGACAGGTAGCAACGCACTGGCATAATGTTCTTTGCATATACAGGTGTGGAAGCCGGTGTGAATCCGGCACGGTCGCGCCACTGTGATCGGCTGTCGCTTTTTGACCCGCCGAAAGTCAGATCTTCCCTGTATATTTTTTGCAACGGGACGCTGGATCCCAGGAGAGGAAATCATGTCCAACATTGCCATCGCAACACCGGATGTCCGCCCGATACCGGTTCGGGAACTCCTGCCGTGGGCAATTTTCGGCGGCCTTCTCTTCCTGATCGCGATCTATTTCGTCGGCACCGAGGAAGGCGCCACATCGCTGTTTTCTGGCATGTACATCCACGAATTCGTGCATGACGGCCGCCATCTTCTCGGTTTCCCCTGCCACTAAAAGGGTTGCCGACATGGTTGGGTCTCTTTTGCTCCGCGGCATGATTGTCGGGGTGATCGCGGGGCTGTTCGCTTTCGGCTTCGCCCGCGTCTTCGGCGAACCGCAGGTCGACCGCGCCATCGCGCTTGAGGAACAGGCGGCGGCAGCCGAACAGGCCACCGGCAGCCAGGCGATGGCCGAGGAACCTGAACTGGTTTCGCGCACCACGCAGGCCGGCATCGGCCTGCTCACCGGCGTCGTCGTCTACGGCGCGGCGGTCGGCGGGCTGTTCTCTCTCGCCTTCGCTTATGTCTACGGACGCATCGGCCGTCTTGGCGCCCGCGCCACTGCGGGCCTGCTGGCGCTCGGCGGCTTCATCACACTCGTTGCAGTGCCGTTCCTGAAATATCCGGCGACCCCGCCGGCAGTCGGCAGCCCCGAGACGATCGGCGCCAGGACGGAATTGTTCTTCGTCATGATGCTGGTGTCGTTGCTGGCCGCGGTCGCGGCCGTCGGCCTTGCGCAACGCCTGTGGGCAAGCCGGGGCGGCTGGAACGCTTCCATCATTGCTGCCGGTGCCTTCATCATGGTGGTGACCATCGCGCAGTACGCCCTGCCGACGGTCAACGAGGTGCCGGAAGGCTTCCCCGCCGATCTGCTGTGGTATTTCCGCACGGCATCGCTCGGCCTGCATGCGGTGCTTTGGACTGTCGTCGGTCTCGGTTTCGGGGCGCTTGCCGAACGCAGCCTTGCCGGGTACCGGCCTGCAGCAGCGCGCACGGCCGTCCGCTGACCGAAGCCATGCCGCGGCGCGCCATCTTTAATGTCCGTGCCGCGGCTTTTTCATGCCTTCTGATCGTCCTTCTGCCCGTAGCAACGGCGCAAGCGCACCGCAGCGCCGCCAATTCCGACGACAGCGGCATCGCCATTCCCGCCCTCACCCATGGGCAGATGGCGGTGATCGCCGACTATCGCGGCAAAATCCTCGACTTGGCCGCGAGGCAAGCCCGCACCGACGAGACGTTCCGCCGGCTGCTCACCTTCGGCAACATCCAGTATACCTATTGCCTGTGGGGTGTCGTCCCCGGCAGCCTGGGGGACGAAGCGAGCCCGTTCAACGAGTGCAGCCACGCCTACCTGTCGGCCACGCAGGCCCTGCTGGTTCACATGCGCGGCATAAACGATCGTAATTCGCCGCTCGGGGCCGATATCGAGGCGCTTGTTTCGCGCATCGACGTGGACATGGTGCGCAACGGCGCGTCTTTCGTGCTGTGCCAGTTCAGCAGCGAGGACTTCAACACGGCCAGTCTGATCCGGCCGGACTGGACCGCGGTGCCTTATCATGCGCCGAGCGTGCTCTCCTTCGCCATGCTGACGGTCGCGATGGGCGGCGCCGGCTTTGCCGGTCTGCGCCGGAAGGGCACGGCGCCCCGGCATCCGGCAGCATAACTCCGGACGAACTCCGCCACGCCTCAGCCATCGACGCTGACTGCATGTGCCGGCGCCGACCAAGGGCAGCCACCACCCATCAAGGAAGCGCTTCACCACCCCTTGAAAGAATTGAACGTTCGTTTTATTAATGACAATGGAGGATAGATATGGCGCGCACGACAGGATCCGACGGCGAAAGAACCGAGGCAGCGATCCGCGACGCGGCGACCGCGTTGATCGCGCGTCACGGCTACGAGGCGATGTCGATGCGCCAGCTGGCCGGCGAGGTCGGCGTGCAAGCGGCCGCGCTCTACCGCTATTTCCCGACCAAGGAAGACCTGCTGTTCTCGCTGATGCTGGAGCACATGGAGGCGTTGCTTACCGCCTGGCAGGAGGCGCGGCCGGCGAGCACTCGGCCTCAGGTGCTGCTTTCGGCCTTCGTGGAAAACCACATCGCCTTCCATATCGCACGGCGGCACTCCACGCATGTCTCCAACATGGAATTGCGCAGCCTGTCGCCGGAGCGGCTGACGCGTATCCTCAAGCTGCGCACGACCTATGAAAAGGAACTGCGCACCATCTTGCGCGACGGCGCGGCGACAGACGCCTTCGCAGCCGACGATATCGAATTGACCGCCATGGCTTTGATCCAGATGATGACAGGCGTCATCGTCTGGTTTCGGCCGGATGAACGGCTTTCCGTCGCGGGCGTGACCGAAACCTATCTCAGGATGACCATGCGCCTCGTCGGCGCGAATGAAGGCCGGGAGGAAAACCATGTACACCAACACGCTGAATTTCGGGCTTGATGCGGACATCGAGGCGCTGCGCGACACGGTGCGCCGCTTCGCGGAGGACCGCATCGCGCCGCTGGCGGCCGAGACCGACCGCTCCAACGAGTTCCCCATGCACCTTTGGCAGGAAATGGGCGCGCTCGGCCTGCTCGGCATCACCGCCGACCCGGATTTCGGCGGCTCCGGCATGGGCTATCTGGCGCAGACCGTGGCAATCGAGGAGATTTCCCGTGCGTGTGCTTCGGTCGGCCTCTCCTACGGCGCGCATTCCAATCTCTGCGTCAACCAGATCAACCGCTGGGCGACGGCGGCGCAGAAGGAAAAGTACCTGCCCTCGCTGTGCTCGGGTGAGACGGTCGGCTCGCTCGCCATGTCGGAGAGCGGCTCTGGTTCGGACGTCGTGTCGATGAAGCTGCGCGCCGAGAAACGCAACGACCGCTATATCCTGAACGGCACCAAGATGTGGATCACCAACGGGCCGGACGCCGGCACGCTGGTGGTCTATGCCAAGACCGAACCGACGATGGGCTCGCGCGGCATCACCGCCTTCATCATCGAGCGGACTATGAAGGGCTTTTCGGTGGCGCAGAAGCTGGACAAGCTCGGCATGCGCGGCTCCAACACCGGGGAGTTGGTGTTCGAGAACGTCGAGGTGCCGTTCGAGAACGTGCTGGGTGTCGAGAACCGGGGCGTCGAGGTGCTGATGTCGGGCCTCGACTACGAGCGCTGCGTGCTGGCCGGCGGGCCGCTCGGCATCATGGCCGCATGCCTCGACACCGTGATGCCCTATGTGCAGACGCGGCGCCAGTTCGGCCAGGCGATCGGCGACTTCCAGTTGGTGCAGGGCAAGCTCGCCGACATGTATGCGACGATGAACGCCGCGCGCGCCTACGTCTATGCGGTAGCAGCATCGTGCGACCGCGGCGAGACGACGCGCAAGGATTCCGCCGGCTGCATCCTGTTCGCCGCCGAGAAAGCGACACTGATGGCGCTCGACGCCATCCAGCTGCTGGGCGGCAACGGCTACGTCAACGACAACCCGACCGGCCGCCTTCTGCGCGACGCCAAACTCTACGAGATCGGCGCCGGGACCAGTGAAATCCGCCGCTGGCTGATCGGCCGCGAGATGATGGCGGAAGCGTCGTAGACGCTTCAAACCCGCCGTCACTCGGCGCAAACTTCCCGCGCAGTCGCGAAAGGCAAGCCATGGCCGTCCTCTCCTCCTCCGTTTCCCCCTCCTCCGAGACCTTTCGCGCCAATGCCGAGAAGATGCGGGTGCTGGTCGCCGATATTTCCGGCAAGGCCGAAACCGTCCAGCGCGGCGGCTCAGAAGAAGCCCGCAAGCGCCATGTCTCGCGCGGAAAGCTGTTGCCGCGCGAACGCCTCGCCCAGCTGCTCGACACCGGCTCGCCGTTCCTGGAGGTCGGCCAGTTCGCCGCCTGGGACATGTATGACGACGCAATATCTGCCGCCGGCATGATCGCCGGCATAGGCCGTGTCGAGGGCCGGGAGGTGATGGTGGTGGTCAACGACGCCACGGTGAAGGGCGGCACCTACTACCCGATAACAGTGAAAAAGCATCTGCGCGCGCAGGAGATCGCCGCGCAGAACAACCTGCCCTGCATCTACCTGGTCGATTCCGGCGGCGCCAACCTGCCCAACCAGGACGAAGTTTTTCCCGACCGCGAGCATTTCGGCCGCATCTTCTTCAATCAGGCCAACATGAGCGCCGCAGGCATTCCGCAGATCGCCTGCGTCATGGGCTCCTGCACGGCCGGCGGCGCCTATGTGCCGGCGATGGCCGACGAATCCATCATGGTGCGCAAGCAAGCCACCATCTTCCTCGGCGGCCCGCCGCTGGTGAAGGCGGCGACCGGCGAGGACGTCTCGGCCGAGGAGCTTGGCGGCGCCGACCTACACACGCGCGAGAGCGGCGTGGCCGATCATCTGGCGATGGACGATGCGCATGCGCTGGCGATCGTACGACGCATCGTCAGAAACCTGAATCGGAACAAGGCCGTAAGCCTCTCCTTACAGAAACCGATTCAACCGCTTTACGATCCGCGCGAGCTCTACGGCATCGTGCCGACGGACCTGCGCCAGCCCTACGACGCGCGCGAGGTGATCGCCCGCATCGTCGACGGCTCGGAATTCGACGAGTTCAAGGCCAATTACGGCACCACGCTGGTGACCGGCTTCGCGCATCTTTACGGGATGCCGGTGGGCATTCTCGCCAACAACGGCGTGCTGTTTTCCGAAAGCGCCGTCAAAGGCGCGCATTTCATCGAACTGTGCTGCCAGCGTAAGATACCGCTCGTCTTCCTGCAAAACATCACCGGCTTCATGGTCGGCCGCAAATACGAGGCCGGCGGCATCGCCAAGGACGGCGCCAAGCTGGTGACGGCGGTGGCGACCGCGCAGGTGCCGAAGCTGACGATGATCATCGGCGGCTCGTTCGGTGCCGGCAATTACGGCATGTGCGGGCGCGCCTACTCGCCCCGGTTTCTGTGGATGTGGCCGAACGCGCGAATCTCGGTGATGGGCGGCGAGCAGGCCGCGATGGTGCTGGCGCAGGTCAGGCGCGAAGGCATCGAACGCAAGGGCGGCAGTTGGAGTGCCGAAGAGGAAGCTGCCTTCAAGCAGCCGACGCTGGAGAAATACGAGCGCGAGGGCCATCCACTCTATTCTTCGGCGCGGCTTTGGGACGACGGCATCATCGACCCGGCGAAATCGCGCGAGGTGCTGGCGCTGTCGCTTTCCGCCGCGCTCAACGCGCCGGTGCCGGAAACGAAGTTCGGCGTGTTCAGGATGTGAGTTGACAGCCATGTTCGAGAAAATCCTGGTCGCCAATCGCGGCGAGATTGCCTGCCGTATCATCCGCACCGCGCGGCGCATGGGCATCGCAACCGTCGCCGTCTATTCCGACGCGGACGCGCACGCGCTGCATGTGGAGATGGCCGACGAGGCGGTGCGCATCGGCGCAGCACCTGTCGGCGAGAGCTACCTCGTGGCCGAAAACATTATCGAGGCGGCGCGCATACGCGGCGCCGAGGCGATCCATCCCGGCTACGGCTTCCTGTCGGAAAACCCGGACTTCGTCGACAAGGTCGTGGCGGCGGGCCTGACCTTCATCGGCCCGTCGGCGGCCTCGATCCGCGCGATGGGATTGAAGGACGCCGCCAAGCGGCTGATGGAAAAGGCTGGCGTGCCGGTTGTGCCCGGCTACCACGGCGAGGCGCAGGAGATCGTCGTGCTCGCCTCCAAGGCGCGCGAGATCGGCTATCCGGTGCTGATCAAGGCGCGCGCCGGCGGCGGCGGCAAGGGCATGCGCCGCGTCGACAATCCCGACGATTTCGCCGAGGCGCTATCCGGCGCCCGGCGTGAAGCCAAGGCCGCCTTCGGCGACGACCGCGTGCTGGTGGAGAAATATGTCGAGAAGCCGCGCCATATCGAAGTGCAGGTGTTCGGCGACGATTTCGGCAATGTCGTGCATCTCTACGAGCGCGACTGCTCGGCGCAGCGCCGCCACCAGAAGGTGATCGAGGAAGCGCCCGCGCCAGGCATGACCGCCGAAATGCGGGCGGCGATGACCGAGGCGGCGGTCACTGCGGCGCAGGCCATCGCCTATTCCGGTGCCGGCACCATCGAATTCATTGTCGATGCGTCGGAGGGGCTCAGGCCGGACCGGTTCTGGTTCATGGAAATGAACACGCGCCTTCAGGTCGAGCATCCGGTGACGGAAATGGTCACCGGGCTGGATCTGGTGGAATGGCAGTTGCGGGTGGCCGCGGGCCAGCGCCTGCCGCTGAAGCAGGACGAGATCACGCTGAACGGCCACGCCTTCGAGGCGCGGCTCTATGCCGAAGACGCCGCCAAGGGCTTTTTGCCGGCCACCGGCACGCTGTACCATCTGCGGTTTCCCATTGCCGCGCCGGCAGGTGCGGAAATCCGCGTCGAAACGGGCGTACGCGAAGGCGATGCCATCTCGCCCTATTACGATCCGATGATCGCCAAGCTGGTGGCGCACGGACCGGATCGGGCCACGGCGCTGGCGGCGCTCAGTTCAATGCTGGCGCAAACGGAGGTTGCCGGCTCGACCGTCAACACGGCATTCCTTGCAGCACTGGCCGCCGACGCCGACTTCGCCACCGGCGATGTCGATACCGGCCTGATCGGCCGTAAGCAGGAGGCGCTGACCACCGTGCCGCCGCCCGGCGCAGAAATAGTGGCGGCGGCCGCACTTGCAGCCTCGGGAGCCGAGGATCTGCCGGCCTCGAACGATCCATGGTCGGCAGTGACCGGCTATGCGCATTTCCATGCCGTGCCGAAGACGGTCAAGCTGAAATTCGGCGAGGAAGATATCGCGGCGGGAATTTCGGTAAAAGACGGTCGATATGGGGTCGATCTTTCCCCGGCGATGAACACCGGCGCTCCGACCCGGCACCATACAGGCGCAGGCGCGGGCCATCTCCCTCTCGCCCGTTGGCCGGGGCATGTCACCGTCTTCGACGGAGCCGTGAGCTATACCTTTGCCGTGCCCGATCCGCTGGCGAGCGCCGACGAGGCCGGCGCCGGTACGGGTTCGCTGCGCGCGCCGATGCCGGGGCTGGTCAAGGTCGTGCGGGCCGCTGCCGGAGAGCGTGTGGCAAAGGGCCAGCCGCTGCTCATCCTGGAAGCCATGAAGATGGAGCACACCATCGCCGCTCCGCATGACGGCACGATCGCCGAGATCGCTACCGAAGGCGCGCAGGTCAGCGACGGCACCGTTCTGGTGCGCTTCGCAGAGGAAGGCTGAGAGTGCGTCCCTCGAGGCTCGCTGTCGCTCGCACCTCAGAATGAGGGAGGTAAGCTGCCAACTCCACCTATTGAAGTCAGCATCAAACGGTCCTCATCCTGAGGTGCGAGCGACAGCGAGCCTCGAAGAACGCACCCCAAAGCAAATGGCCGGGACGAACCCGGCCATTTCCGTTTTCCTGCGGCTATCGATCAGGGCTGGATCGGCGCGTACTTGCCGTCGTGCCACTGGTTGATGTCGTAGCTGGCATTCTTCATGTCGCCCTTCTCGTCGAAGACCACGTCGCCGACCACGGTGTGAATGGCCTCGCCATTCTTCAGAGCTTCGGCGACCTTGGCCGGATCCTCGCTGCCGGCGCGCTCGATGCCTTGAGCGAACGCCTGGATGACGGCATAGGAAAACAGCGTGAAGCCTTCCGGCACGAAACCGCCGGCCTTGATCTTCTCGACCGCTTCCTTGGCTTCCGGCTTGGCCTGCGGATCAGACGGGAAGACGAACATGGTGCCCTCGCCGGCCGGGCCGGCGACCTGCCAGAATTCTGGCGAAGCGATGGAATCGGGCATGATGAGCTGGAACTTGAAGCCCTGCTCTGCCGCCTGACGCAGGATCAGGCCGGCCTCCGGATGGTAGCCGCCGAAATAGACGACGTCGGCTTTCATTTCCTTCAGCTTCGTTACCAGCGCCGAATAGTCCTTCTCGCCGGCATTGATGCTTTCGCGCAGGATTTCCTTGAGGCCGTTCTCGTTCATCGTTTTTGCGACGGCATCGGCGACGCCCTGGCCGTAGGCGCTCTTATCATCCAGCACAACCACGTTCTTGCCGGCATATTTCTTGGCGATCCACGGACCGATGAAGGCGCCCTGCTGGTCGTCACGCGTGTAGAGGCGCATGATCGTCTTCCAGCCCTTGGCGGCTGCGTCGTCGGTCATGACCGGGTTGGACGAGGCCGGGCTCATCATCAGCGCGCCGCCCTCTGCATAGACGGCCGAAGCCGGAATGCTTGAGCCGGAGCAGGCATGACCGTCGATGAACATGACGCCGTTCGCGAGGATGCGGTTGGCGATCGATACCGCCTGCTTGGGATCGCACTGGTCGTCCTCGATCTCAAGTTTGATCTGCTTGCCCATGACGCCGCCCTTGGCGTTGATGGCATCGGCCGCGGCCTGCGCGCCCTGCTTGAACTGGTCGCCGATGGTGGCGAGCTGACCGGTCATCGGGCCGGCAACGGCAAAGGTGATGTCGTCGGCATAGGCCGCCGAGCTGGACAGCGCCGCAGCCAGCAGCGCCGCGCCCAGATATTTCTTTCCAATCATAGTCCAAACCTCCCCAAAGCGCGCGAAGCCCCCTTGGCCCGCGTCGGCGTTGTGGCCGCAAGATTCCATCGCCGGAAGCGGATGTCCAGATGGTTTGGCGGTTCGGGGTCAGAACCTGCGCCAACATGGTGAAAATGAAAGGAGAAAGCCGCGCCGGCCTTATGATGGCCGGTCGCGGCTTTCTCCCGACGAACACTCCCGGCGCCCCCGCAACCCGGTGTCATCCGCCTTCCCTGTCACGGTGCCGGCGCCGCCATGCAAGCGGCGCCGAAGAAATCAATGCATGGTCATCCATTCGCGCGCTTCGCGCAGCGCCCGGGCGATCTCGGTCTTGGTCATCGTCGCCGACAGTTCGGAGCGCAGTTCGGCGGCGTGCGCCGAGCCCTTGATCGCGGCGATGTTGAACCACTTGTGGGCGGCGACGACATCGGTCTCGCAGTCGCGGCCGGTCGCATACATCATGCCCAGTTCGAACAGAATGTCGGCCTGCGCGGTCGTGCCCATGGCGCCGAAGCCGGCTTCAGACATTTCGAAACGTGCCATTTCCAGTCCCCTTTTCCGATCCCTGTCTGCTCCCGAGAGCCGTCTTCATTGTCCCCTGGAGACGTGCCCTTGCGATGCTTCCGAGAATGGCGGCGAGCCTTGAATTGCGCGTTAAATGGCGTGCTTAATTTGGAGAAAACAAAGCTAAAACAAGAGGTAAACGTGACAAATCGTTAAGGATGGCAAGCCGTGCCTTTGCTGGATTTCGTCTCGATTTCGATGAAAATGCGAACAACGGGAGGCAAGACTTCGCTAACCACGCAAAAGCATCGCCCCGATCGCCGCGTCCAGAAAAGCTCGTACCCGACGTCCACGACAACCCCGAAAAATGTTGCGAACTTCCGCAGCGGCACCGGCTTTCGCTCGGCCGGCTCCCGGAATAGCTTACGTTTGCGTAAGGGGTAGACAGGCCGGTGGCCGCAGCAAGGGAGGTCCTCGATGTTTCGCAAGGCAGGCATGGCTCTCGCAGCCATATTGATCATGACGGGTTCGGCGCTGGCCGACCCGATCGAAGGCAACTGGAAGACGCAATCGGGCGAAACGGCGTCGATCGCGGGCGGCGGCTCGTTCTCGATCACGCTCAAGACCGGCAAATACGCAGGCAAGACGATCGGCTCGCTCAGGGCTGCCGGCGACAACAAATATGCCGGCTCCATCACCGACCCGGCCACCGACAAGACCTACAGCGGCAAGGCGACGATCTCCGGGGCGACGATGAAGATGAGCGGCTGCGTGCTTGGTGGCCTCATCTGCAAGAGCCAGACGTGGCATAAACTCTGAAGCGAGCAGGTAAGTTTCCCGATAATCGGGCGGGGCGAGAGCCTCGCCCGTTTGCTTTTGGCTGCCCGCATGACCGGCAGCGGCAGTCTGCGTAGCGGCCGCATCCGCTTTCGCCATGTTTAATCAATTTGAACGGCACATGAACGGCCACCTCAGAGGCGGTTCAGGCCGATCCCGGCATTGTTGTGTCCATATCAAGGAGACAACAGATGCTCGCCCGCCGCTTTACCATCGTCTGCCTGCTGATGACGCTGTTCGGCATGTTCTTCGCCATCCTGGTCGCCGAGGCCGGACGACCGCAGCGCAACTGGGGCGAAGCCAGCGCGCGCAGCTGCGGCGTGGACTGCCTCGGCCAGTTGCCGTCCCGCAATGGCCGGTGAGTACGAAGCGGAAGGATGGCAATCATGAACAAGTCGATCACAAGCATTTCCCGCCTGCTGACGCGGACCGCCGTCATCCTTTTGTGCCTGGCGGCGCCCGTGCTGGCGGTGCCCGTCGTCAAGTCCGGCCCCAACCATACCATCGAAGCGCCGACGATGAAGAAAAGCGGCGCCGGCCTCGTCCTTCTGGTCAGCCTGCAGCGCGGTTGAGCAGGCTGGGCATATCCAGAAGGAACGCTGCGTCACGCCCCTCCCCAGCGCCCCGCCGGCCCTATATAATGGGCCATGGAAAAGCGAATCTATCCTCAAGCCATCGAATCGATCGTCACGCCGGAGCCCTACGGCCGGCATAGCTTCGACGACGCCAAAGAGGCGGTCGCGGCACTCCAGATGCTCTACGATCGCAATACGCGTTTCCTGCGCGACTCTTTCGCGAAACTGGCCGCTGACGGCGACATAACGAAGCGCTATCGGGCCTTCTATCCGGAAGTCGGGGTAACAACGACATCCTTCACGCTGGTGGATTCACGCCAGGCTTACGGCCACATGCCGACGCCGGGGCACTTCTCCACCACCATCACGCGGCCCGACCTGTTCGAGAGCTATCTGATCGAGCAGCTCAGGCTGATCATGCGCAACCACGGCGTCCCGGTGACGGTGTCGGAATCCGAAACGCCGATCCCGCTGCATTTCGCCTTCCTCGAAGGCACGCATGTCGACGGCACCGCGGCCGAGCGCATCAAACGGCCGATCCGCGACCTGTTCGACGTGCCGGACCTCGACGGCACCGACGACCAGATCGCCAACGGCACCTTCGAGGTGGGGCTGGGCGAATCGCGGCCGCTGGCGCCATTCACCGCGCAGCGTATCGACTATTCGCTGCATCGGCTGACCCACTACACGGCGACCAGCCCACAGCACTTCCAGAACTTCGTCCTGTTCACCAACTACCAGTTCTACATCGACGAGTTCTGCGCCCGCGCCCGCGCGCAGATGGCCAATGGCGGCGAAGGCTATGCCGAATTCGTCGAGCCCGGCAATCTGGTGACGCGCGCCGGGGAAAGCCAGCCTTCGGCGGGCATCGCCCCGCTGCGCCTGCCGCAGATGCCGGCCTATCACCTGAAGAAGGCCAACCATGGCGGCATCACCATGGTCAATATCGGCGTCGGCCCCTCCAACGCCAAGACGATCACCGACCATATCGCCGTGCTCAGGCCGCATGCCTGGGTGATGCTCGGCCACTGCGCCGGTCTGCGCAACACGCAGGCACTCGGCGACTACGTGCTGGCGCATGCCTATGTGCGCGAGGATCACGTTCTTGACGACGACCTGCCGATCTGGGTGCCGATCCCGCCGCTGGCGGAGATCCAGGTCGCCTTGCAGGAGGCGGTGCAGGAAGTCACCGGGCTTTCCGGCTACGATCTGAAACGCATCATGCGCACCGGTACGGTCGCCACCATCGACAACCGCAACTGGGAACTGCGCGACCAGCGCGGACCTGTGCAGCGGCTGTCGCAGTCGCGGGCGATCGCGCTGGACATGGAATCGGCCACCATCGCGGCCAACGGCTTCCGCTTCCGCGTCCCCTACGGCACGCTGCTGTGCGTCTCCGACAAGCCGCTGCATGGCGAGTTGAAGCTGCCGGGCATGGCGACCGAGTTCTACAAGCGACAGGTGGCGCAGCACCTCACCATCGGTATCAGGGCGATGGAGAAGCTGGCGGAAATGCCGATGGAACGGCTGCATTCGCGCAAGCTCAGAAGCTTTTCGGAAACGGCCTTTCAGTAACGGCGGACCTCAACCGCCATTGACCAGCCCCAGGATGAGGCGGTGCATGTTGCCGCCGTCGCGGAATTCCTCGCGGTCGAAGTCGCGGCCCTGCTGGCGCTGCGTGTCGGACGCGGCCTTGAGCCGCTTGGTCAGTTCCTGCCTGATGACCTTGCAGTTCGGATCGTTCTCGACGGTGAAGCCGACGGAAAAGCCTTCGATCGTTCTGACCATCGCCTTGATGGTGTCGCCGTGCACCTTTTCATGGGCCAGAACGCCGGCAGCGAACGTATCCCAGTGCCGGTGAACGGCATCCGGCAAGCGGCCAGCTGGCTTCGGCACCGTGTAGGTGATGGTGAGCCACGGCTTGGCCGCGGCCAGAACGCAGGCGCTGCCGCGCTTTTCGTATTTGCGCGACCATTTGAGGTCGAAAGTCGTGTGGGCGATGGCACGGCTGCCGCCAGCCGTCGGGCCGCTCTCTCCGATGGAGACATAGAGTTCCTCGCCGGTTTTTCCGGTTATCGGATAGGTGGCAACTTTCTCGGCGATCTGTCCGTCGGCCGATACCGGCGAGGAGACCATCGACAGAAATACAAGGAAGGACAGGAGACGGGCAAGCGGCATGATCGGTCTTCCGTTGACGCTTCTCATTGCCTCATTGAGCCTTCGAGCGCCAGAGTAGCGGCATTGCGACGAACGCACTCCGCCGCTCCCGTCCATTGTCCTTTGCCGGATTCATACGATACCGGACTGTTCCGTCCGGCTGCAAAATGCCGATTTTCCCTTGCCGCATTTATGCGACGCCCGGCGGTTCCGTCCGGCTGCAAAATGCTCTATCGCCTACCATCAATGAGCCGTATTTTTCAGGTCGATCCGGCATTATGAAAACCGCGTCGAAGCCGCATCTCATTGTTCTGGCCGCCTACGCCGCCATGCTGGCGTTGGCGCTGATGGTTCTGGCCGGCTATTTTGGAACCTATTCTTCCTTCCTCGACGCGTTCAGCCATTTCCGCGTGCATTTCGCCGCGGCGGCGGCGCTTCTGGCTCTGGTGCTTCTGGCGACGCGATTCCGGCTGACGGCAGGCTCTGTGCTGATCTTCGCCATCGCCTGCCTCGCCACCCTTCCCGCCAGCGTGTTCGGGCTGGCGGCTCCCGTACAGGCCGGCTCGATAGCCGCGGCGAATGGCCAGCCGATCTACCGGCTGTTGCAGATGAACCTGCGCTTCAACAATCCAGCCCCTGAAAAGGTGCTGTCGCTGATCGGCTCCGTGCAGCCCGATATCATCACCTTCGAGGAAACCTCGCAGATGTGGGAAGACAAGCTGTCGCTGGTCGCCCATGCCTATCCCTATGGCATCCGTTGCGGCGGCGAGTACGGGACGACGATCCTGTCTCGGCGGCCCTTCGTGGAGGGAAGCGAACCGGGCTGCTACGAGTCCGGCACATTGGCCACGGCGAGGGTGGATTTGGGCGGCACCACGGTCGACGTCGCCGCGGTGCATCTCGGCTGGCCGTGGCCCATCCGCCAGATGCGGCAGATCGACAGGATCTCCGCGCCGCTGGCTGCTTTCGGCGACGATGCCATCATGGCTGGCGACTGCAATGCCGCCGCCTGGAGCGCGGCGGTGCACCGGCTGGCCGGCAAGGGCGGGTTCACGATCATGCCGTCCGTCGGCGCCACCTGGCTGTGGCGGCGGCTGCCGGATGCTCTGCGCTATTTCGGCCTGCCGATCGACCAGGTCTTCTCCAAGGGCGGCGTCACCATCCATTCGGCGAAGAAGCTGGCGCCGGCCGGCTCCGACCATCTGCCTATCCTGGTTGAATTCAGCGTGCGCCCGAAAAAGCCGCAGGACGAGAACCAGACCGCCACGGTTTCGGCCGAACCGGAGCGCATCGCCCGACTTGGCGGTAACGGCTGAAACGTCAACGTTCCCGCACGAAAGCAGCGACCAACTGCTCGACCGGCCCGCCGTCGCCATGCTCGCGCTTGTCGAAGGCGACCTGCCGTGCCTCGTAGGTGCGATAGACCGCATCGATGCGCCGTTTCGCCTCTCGGCGCGTGTGCCGACAGGAGGGGTCATCGTCAAAGGCGATACCGCGCGTCGCTTTCGAGGCGGTGGACACCATGGCACGCGCTATGCGCCCATGCGTGTGTTCATGCTTGCGCACACCGGCGAAGAAGCGCTTCCAGCGGGCGGCGAGCGACGCTGGCATGGGTAACGTTACGCGCGGGAACATATAGGTGAGGTTCAACGTGCCGTCGGCGGCGACCAAGCGGCATGCCTTGCCGGTCGACCTGACCTCGAACCGCCAGTCCACCGTGTATGTGGTCTGGGCGATGGCGCGTGTCATGAAACCTTGCCTGGGCCCGTTGCGGTCCATAGCGTCGACGAGAGCCTGCCCGGTACCGCCGGCGATCGGATCGGTCTGCGTGCGCGTCACGACCTTGACGCCGGCATGGACCGGAGCGGTCAGGCAAGCGCCGACCACGGCGGCAAGCATCGTCCTAACGGCGATCGAGCGCATGGCCTGTTTCCGCAGCATCGATCAAACAGACCATGAGGGGCAAAAGGATTCAACGCCCGGCAACGTCGCATATCCCTTTCCGTCGCCGCCTCGCGGCGGCGCTGCATCACATGCCCTGATAGACAGGTCCCTCGCCGCCCTGCGGCGGCACCCAGTTGATGTTCTGGTTCGGATCCTTGATGTCGCAGGTCTTGCAGTGGACGCAATTCTGCGCGTTGATGACGAAACGCACGTCCTTGGCCGTTGGATCGGCGGCGGCGTTGCCGTCCTTGTCCACCCACTCATAGACCCCTGCCGGGCAGTAGCGCGTCGACGGCCCGGCATAGATGTCGTGCTCCGAGCGTTTCTGCAGATCCATGTCCTTGACCAGGAGGTGAACCGGCTCGTTCTCCTCGTGGTTGGTGCCCGACAAGAACACCGAGGAGAGCCTGTCGAAGGTCAGGACGCCGTCCGGCTTGGGATAGTCTATCTTCCTGTGCTGGGCCGCCGGCTCCAGCGAGGCCGCGTCGGTCTTGCCGTGCTTCAGCGTGCCGAAGGGCGAGAAGCCGAACAGCGTGTTCATCCACATGTCCAGCCCGCCGAGGCCTATGCCGGCGATGGTGCCGAAGCGCGACCACAGCGGCTTGACGTTGCGCACCTTCTTCAGGTCCTTGCCAATGGCGGTGTCGCGCCAGGCATCCTCGTAGGACGAAAGCTCGTCGTTGGCGCGGCCGGCCGCTATCGCCTCGGCGACATGCTCGGCCGCCAGCATCCCCGACAGCACCGCGTTGTGCGAGCCCTTGATGCGCGGCACGTTGACCAGACCCGCAGCACAACCCACCAGCACCCCGCCGGGGAAGGACAGTTTCGGCACCGACTGCCAGCCGCCCTCTGTGATGGCGCGCGCGCCGTAGCCGATGCGCTTGGCGCCGGCAAAGGTCGGCGCGATGGCCGGATGCGTCTTGAAGCGCTGGAATTCCTCGAAAGGCGACAGATACGGATTCTTGTAGTTCAGGTGAACGACGAAGCCGACCGCCACCTGGTTGTCTTCCAGGTGATAAAGGAAGGAGCCGCCGCCGGTCTTCATATCGAGCGGCCAGCCGAAGGAATGCTGCACCAGCCCCGGCCTATGGTTTTCCGGCTTGACCTGCCAAAGCTCCTTCAGGCCGATGCCGAACTTGCCCGGCTCGCGGCCTTCCGAAAGGCCATATTTAGCGATGAGTTGCTTGGCCAGCGAGCCGCGCGCGCCTTCACCGATCAGCACATATTTGCCCATCAGCGCCATGCCGGGCGCGAAGTTCGGACCGTGCGTGCCATCCTTCTCGACGCCCATGTCGCCGGTGATGACGCCGGTCACCGCGCCTTCGTCGTTATAGACGAGTTGGGCGGCTGCGAAGCCCGGATAGATCTCGACGCCGAGCGCCTCGGCCTTCGCCGCCAGCCATTTGGAGACGTTGCCGAGCGAGACGATGTAGTTGCCGTGATTGTTCATCAGTGGCGGCATCATGAAATTGGGCAGGCGGAACGAGCCGGCCGGGCCGAGCACGAGGAAATGATCGGCACTCACCGGCGTCTTGAAGGGATGGTCCCCCTCCTCGCGCCAGCCGGGCAACAGCCGGTCGATGCCGATCGGATCGACCACCGCGCCGGACAGGATATGCGCGCCGACCTCGCCGCCCTTTTCCAGCACCACGACGGACAGATCCGGATTGACCTGTTTCAGGCGGATCGCCGCCGCAAGGCCCGCAGTACCCGCGCCGACGATCACAACGTCGAATTCCATGCTCTCGCGTTCGATGTCGTCGCTCATCTCGTCCCTCCGCACTGGCTCAGCCGCATCGGCATCTGCTGGTTTCTGCGCTCCATAGCGCAGGAATGCTTGCGGGAAAACCGAGGCAAGCGCAACAAGCCCTGTTCCAGACCCGCACCAATCGTCGCGCCAGCCAAGATAATTTTACATTTACGTAAACGTCAATACTGATCGAGAATCCAAGGTGCTTCCCGCCGCCGCCCGGATCGGTCATAGTCGGATCATGAGCACCCAGCAGGCGGGTTCGTCCGAAGGCAGGCTCTTACCGTATCGGCCTCGCCCGGTGTGCCGCGCGATGTATGCCGTCTTGCCCCTGCTTCTGTCCACGGTTGCCCATGCCGACCAGCAGAAAGTGTGGGCGGCCGGCGCCTACTCCTTCTCCGACGAAGAGGGCGGCTTCCGCATCACCGGCGCTTCGGGCAAGGGTACGCACGACGATCCGCTGGTCATCACCGAAGAACTGGAATCGGCGACGCCGGTGACGCTCACCATCCGCACCACGAAGCCGATCAAGGCCTTCGATCCCAGCGGAGACTTCGCCAACGGCATCATGTACATGCGCATCGTCGCGCTCAACAACAGCGGCCAACCCTGGGTGGAGTTCGAGTTCGAGCTTCAGGAGACGCTCGGCCAACCGAGCGTCTTCGGCGACGGTCTCTCCTTCGACCAGCGTAACAAAAGCCCCGACAACATTGTCTCGGATCGCTACGCTCACTTCGACCGCAATTTCGAACCCTATGACAAGCTGCTGTTCAAGGACGGCAAGGTCGACCCGTTGAAAACCGTGCAGTTCGAGTTCCTGATGACGGACTATACGCCGCGCTGGACGTTCTATGTGGTGCAGGACCCGCGCATCCCCTCGAGTTAAGAGTCCTTGGAAAACCTCTTGAGGTCGGACTGCAAACGCTGCCCGACGGTTTTTTCAAAGCAGCTCCGCGCTTGCAAATCGATGGCCGGGGAACGATTGTGCGGCATGACTGCCGCATCCCCCGACCACCGAGCCGATCTGCGCGATATCCTCGCCTTCTATGCCGAGGCAGGCGCCGACGAGGCGCTGGCGGAAGAACCGGTCGACCGCTTCGCGGCGGTCGCATCGCGGCCGGCGCAGTTGCCCGAGCCGTCGGCAAGAGCAGAACCCGGCCTGCCCACAACAAGGCCACCGGCGCGTGCCCGGACTGAAAATCCACCCCGATCCGCGCCGGCACCGGCCCGCCCGGCAGCCGCCGTCCCCGACGAGGCACAGGCGGCGCTGGCGCGCGAACTGGCGGGCAAGGCATCGACGCTCGCCGAATTGCACGAAGCCATGGCTTCCTTCGACGGCTGCAACCTTAAGTTCACCGCCAAGAACCTCGTCTTCGCCGACGGCAACCCCGAAGCCGACCTCATGCTGGTCGGCGAGGCGCCGGGCCGCGACGAGGACCTGGAGGGGCTGCCTTTCGTCGGCCGTTCCGGGCAGTTGCTGAACCGGATGCTGGCGGCGGTCGGCCTCGACCGCAACTCAGCCTACATCGCCAACGTCATTCCCTGGCGGCCACCCGGCAACCGCACGCCGACGCCGCACGAAACGGAAATCTGCCGCCCGTTCATCGAACGGCAGATCGAATTGGTGAACCCGAAAGTGCTGGTCAATCTCGGCGGCCCGTCAGCCAAGACCTTGCTGAACACCACCGAAGGTATCCTCAGGCTGCGTGGCAACTGGCGGGTCCACACCACGCCCTCCGGCACCGCCATTCCGGCGATGCCGACGCTTCACCCCGCCTATCTGCTCAGGACGCCGGCGCACAAACGGCTGGCCTGGCGGGACTTCATCGAAGTCAAGATGAAGCTGCGCAGCCTGCAGGGGTAGGGTCAGGCAGCAGCCGCGGCTTCGCGCAAGCCGATGGCCTGCAGAACGCCGAACAGCGCGACGACGAGCGCCTGCGCGACGACGAAGGCGATGCCGAGCCCGTCCGGCGTGATCGCCCCCGAGGCGAGCAGGCCGAGACAGGCGGCGCACCACAGGAAATTGATGGCGAGGATATCGACCATCACGATTCTCGGTACATGGCGACGCCGTACGACCACGCCGAGCCCCAGAACCCACGGAACAAGCACAAGCCCGGCGCCGACCAGCAGTGTCGACGGCAGACCCAGCAGCGGCGACAGGAAAGGCGCGCCGGCGGCCATGAGCAAGGCGCCTGCTGCGCTGAACAGGATGTCCGCGTAAAGAACGGTGCGCAGGTATTTCGTCATTGTGACCGGCATGTCAGCCTCCTTCAGCTTTACGATCCATCCGGCCAACCATTGCTCGGCTGCCGGAATGTGTGGATCATGGCCGGCACGCGGCGCCGAAGCGATTACCTGGCAGGTAATGGAAACAGCGGCCGTCGTTGGATAGGTTCGGTCGACTTCGAACCGGGAGATCGAGCGTGACCGGAAATGCCAACGCCGTCGGCGACCTCATCCGCGAGTGGCGCGCCCGCCGCCGCATGAGCCAGCTCGACCTCGCCAGCGAAACGGATATCTCGCAGCGGCATCTCAGCTTCCTGGAAAGCGGTCGCGCCGCGCCGTCGCGCGACATGGTGATCCGGCTGGCGGATGGGCTAGACGTGCCGTTGCGCCACCGCAACCGCATGCTGCTGGCGGCCGGCTTCGCGCCGCACTACAGCGAACGGCCATTGGCCGACCCTTCCCTGTCGCCGGCGCTGGAAACGGTGAAACTGGTGCTGAAAGGGCATGAGCCCTTTCCCGCTTTCGCCGTCGATTCGCACTGGAACATGGTGACGGCGAACGATGCGGTCGGCCCGCTCATTGCCGGCGTCGAGGACCCTGCACTCATGGAACCGCCGGTCAACGTTCTGCGACTGTGCCTGCACCCGAAGGGGCTGGCGTCCAGGATCGTCAATCTGGCGGAGTGGCGGGCGCACCTGCTGGCGAGGCTGAAGCGGCAGAACGAAGCCTTCGCCGATCCATCGCTGGAAGAGCTGGAGGAAGAGCTGCGCGCCTATCCGGGCGGCGTCTCGCAGGGCCGGATCGTCCACGACGAGGGCACGGCCATCGCCCATCTATTGCAGATGAGGGTCGGCGAAGATGTGCTGTCGTTCATCTCGACGATCACCGTGTTCGGCACGGCGCTCGACGTCACGCTGTCCGAACTGGCGATCGAATCGTTCTTTCCGGCCGATCCGGAGACCGCTGCGATCCTGACGCATATGGCCAGGAACCGTTCAACCTAGCCCTGCGGCGAGACGACCCGCCGCGCGGCACCGCGAGACAGGCCGAGCTGGCGCTCGCGCCAGATGATGAACATGCCCGCTCCCACGACGATCAACCCGCCGACCAGCATGTAAGGGGTCGGCACATCGCCGAAGGCGAAGTAGCCGACGACGATCGCCAGGATCATCGAGGTGTATTCGAACGGCGCCACGACCGAGACCTCGGCATGACGATAGGCCGACGTCATCAGAATCTGGCCGAGCCCGCCGCAGAATCCGGCGGCGATCAGCGCGCCGTATTGCTGCGGGCTGAGAGCCTCCCAGCCGAACGGGATCGACAGCAAGGACAGCACGCTCGCCATCAGCGAAAACCACAGCACGATGGTGGCCGTGCGTTCGCTATGGACGAGATTGCGCACGAGAATGGCGGCGACAGCGGACGTGCAGGCGCTGGCGAGGGCAGCGATGACGCCCATCACTTCCTCCTCGGCCATGGCGGTACCGGAGGACAGCAGCGTCAGTTCCGGCCAGGCGATGATGACCACGCCGACCAGACCGACCACCACCGCGCTCCAACGGTAGATGCGGATCGTCTCGCCGAGGAAGAGGGAGCTGAAGACGACGACCAGCAACGGCTGCGCGTAGTTCAGCGTGATCGCGTCGGGCAACGGCAGGCGGGTCAACGCGAAAAAAGTCAAAGCCATGGAGCAGACGCCGATGACGCCGCGCGCCACGTGTCCCATCGGCCTCTTGGTGGCGAAGGCCGTGCCAAGCTCGCGCTTGACGCCGAGGAACAGCAGGATCGGAAAGATGGCGAAGAAGGACCGGAAGAAAACGATCTGGCCCGCCGGCAGCGTGCCCGCCGCCTTGATGAGCGACGACATGCAGACGAAAATCGCGACCGACAGGACCTTCAGCGCTATCGCCGTCAGCGCTCCGCGTGAATCGGGAGCTTCATGCGTCTTCACTTGTTCCGATTCCCCCAATCGCTGCTCAAATCCGAGCCGGCTTGGCCGGCATCTCGATATGGCCGATACCGCAGGCGCCGTAAAGCGCGTCGGTCACCGCGCGGCCAACAACACGGACACCTCTGCCAAACTTCGGTGTGGCTACCGCCATGCGGGCTCGCGGCGGCAATTGGATTGGGAGCAAGTTTCCAGACAAGGCCCGTCGCGGTTTTGTCGAGGGGTGGTTTCGTGTAATGGGTCGCCACCTTGAATTTTCTTGAGCCATTCCGGTCCCGCCGGTCGGCAAGCAGGACAACAGCATGCGCACAGACACCGGCCAGGTCTTCAAGCTCGAGGACTATCGCCCCAGCGACTATCTCATCCCTCTGACAGAGCTGAGCTTCCGCCTGTCTCCGGATGCGACCGAGGTGAAGGCGGTGCTGACCATCGAGCGGCGCGACGGCGTGGCGACGACCGCTCCGCTGGTGTTGGACGGCGACGGGCTGCTCCTGAAAAAACTGGAGATCGACGGCACGCCGCTGGCCCAGTCCACCTACACGGTGACGCCGGACAGGCTGGAGATCGCCCACCCGCCGGAAGCCAAGCGCTTCAAGCTCACCATCGAGACGGAAGTGGCGCCGGTGCACAACGAGGCGCTGATGGGACTTTACCTGTCGAACGGCGTCTATTGCACCCAGTGCGAGGCAGAAGGTTTCCGACGCATCACCTATTTCCTCGACCGGCCCGATATCCTGTCGGTCTATACGGTGCGCGTCGAGGCACCCAAGGCGGAGGCGCCGCAGCTCCTGTCCAACGGCAATCCGCTCGAGCGGGGTGAGATGGCGGACGGCTGGCACTACGCCGTCTGGCACGATCCCTTCCCCAAGCCGTCCTATCTGTTCGCGCTGGTTGCAGGCAGCCTCGGCATCGTCAACGACCGCTTCGTCACCCGCTCGGGCCGCGAGGTCGAACTGGGCATCTACGTCGAGCACGGCAAGGAGAAGCTGGCCGACTATGCCATGGACGCGCTCAAGCGATCCATGAAATGGGACGAGGACGTGTTCGGCTGCGAATACGACCTCGACGTCTTCAACATCGTCGCCGTGTCCGACTTCAACATGGGCGCGATGGAGAACAAGGGCCTCAACGTCTTCAACGACAAATACGTGCTGGCCGACGCCGAGACGGCGACAGACGCCGACTTCGCCAATATCGAAGCGATCATCGCGCACGAATACTTCCACAATTGGACAGGCAACAGAATCACTTGCCGGGACTGGTTCCAGCTCTGCCTGAAGGAAGGGCTGACGGTCTTCCGCGACCACGAATTCTCCGCCGACCAGCGTTCGCGACCGGTCAAGCGCATCGCCGAGGTGCGCACGCTGCGCGCGCACCAGTTCCCGGAGGACCAGGGGCCGCTGGCGCATCCGGTGAGGCCGCGCCGCTACCGCGAGATCAACAACTTCTACACGGCCACCGTCTACGAGAAGGGTTCGGAGGTCGTGCGCATGATCCGTACCGTCCTCGGGCCGGAGGCGTTCCGCGCCGGCATGGACCTCTACCTGAAGCGCCACGATGGCGAGGCGGCAACGATCGAGGATTTCCTCAAGGCGTTCGAGGACGCTTCCGGCCGCGACCTTTCGCAGTTCGCGCTGTGGTATCATCAGGCCGGCACACCGAACTTGACCGTTTCATCCGCCTACAACGCGGCGGCGCGCGAGTTCACCATCGAGATCGAGCAGTCGGTGCCGCCGACGCCGTCTGAAAGCCGCAAGCGGCTCATGCACATTCCACTGGCCTTCGGCCTTGTCGGTGCGGATGGCCGCGACATGGTCTATGAGAGCGTCGAGGGTGCCACGGTGGACGATGGCGTCATCCATGTGCGCAAGCGCCGCCACAGCATCCGCTTTTCCGGTATCGCCGAGCGCCCAGCCCTGTCGCTCAACCGCGGGTTTTCCGCGCCGATCACGCTTTCGGTCGAACAGAAGACGGAAGACAGGATCTTCCTTTCCGGCCACGACAGCGATCCCGTGGCGCGCTGGCAGGCGTTCAACACGCTGCTCACCGAGGCGCTCATAGCAGCCTCCCGCCAGATTCGGGGCGGCAAACGACCGGTCTTTTCCGACCGGCTTTCCGCTCTGGCGGGGCAGATCGCCTGTGACGATGCTCTTGAGCAGGCTTATCGCGCACTGGCGCTGGCGCTACCCGGCGAAGCGGACATCGCGCGCGAGATCGGCAACGATATCGACCCCGACGCGATCTTCGCCGCCCGCGAGGCGCTGGCGAAGCGCATCGCCGAGGAGAACGGCCCGTCGCTGCGTGATCTCTATGAGCGGCTGCGCGACAACGGCGAATTCAGCCCGGACGCCGCCGGCGCCGGACGGCGGGCCCTGCGCAACGCGCTGCTCGATTATCTGGCGCTGCTGACGGACGGCGCCTCACTTGCCGCCGACCATTTCCGCCTGGCCGCCAACATGACCGACCGCGCGGCAGCCCTGACGGTGCTTGCTCATCGTCATTCCGGCACGCCGCAGGCTACTGGGGCGCTCGCGTCCTTCGAGTCCCGCTACGCGAACGATCCTCTGGTGATGGACAAATGGTTCCTCGTCCAAGCCAGCGTGCCGGGTGCTCAGACGGTCGAGACGGTGCGCCGGCTGACGTCGCATCGCGGCTTCTCGATGAGCAATCCGAACCGCGTGCGCGCGCTCGTCGGCACCTTCGCCAATGCGAACCAGACCGGTTTCCACCGCGCCGACGGGGAAGGCTACCGCTTTTTCGGCGAGATGGTGCTGGAGGCCGAACGACGCAATCCGCAGCTGGCCGCGCGGCTGGCGACGGCGATGCGTTCGTGGCGCTCACTGGAAGCCGGACGGCGCGACAAGGCGCGCGCAACGCTGCTGGCCATTTCTGGCACAGAGGGCCTTTCCACGGACCTGCGCGATATCGTCGAGCGGATGCTGGCCTGAACAGGCAGGGGTAGCCGCACCCGTCGTCAGGGCGGGCCGTCGCCGGCCGCGAATCATTTCTTCGACGGACCACTGGACAAGCCGAATCACCTCTGATTCTTTAGGCGAAGATTCGGAAGTGCGGCGTTGCCGGATCGTCAAGCAAAGTTCGGGGAGAAAGCCAGTGGTGGCGAAGGCGGACGCGTGGGGCGCGCCCGGCGGGACGGTTTTTGAGCGGCGCAAGGCGGGACTGCGCGAGCGCGGCCTTGCCGGCAACACGCGGCTGATCGCCGAGCCTGCCTATCGCAAGCTGCTCGCAGCCGAACCCTTCCTGCGCAAGCTGATCCCGACGCTCATCGTCATCTTCCTGCTCGTCGTGGCGACGCTGCGTCTGCTGTCGCTGCTGAACTGGCACGACGAAGCGGAGCGCAACGCCAAGGCCCTTCTCTCGCTCGGCGCCGGAGAACTCGCGGCCAGCGCGGGAGACCTGTCCGCCGGTGACCTGCAAGCGCTGCTGGAACGCGTCGGACGCCGCGGTGAACTCGGCACGGATCACGTGCTGGTGCTCACCGACGCCCGCTTCAAGGTACTTGCTGTCTCGCCGACGTCGACGCGCTGGCACGGCCAGGCGCTCGATGCCATCGTATCGGGCGGCCAGCCGCTGTTCCTGTTCGGCGAGCGGGCCGGCGTGATGTCGGTACGGATCGGAGGCAGCGACTGGTACGCCGCCGTCGCGCTGAAGCCGGACGGCAAGGGCGCCGCCGCCGTGATGGTTCCGCAGCATGCCGTCTTCACCGAATGGCGCCGAACCGTCTCACTGAACGTCTCGCTGTTCGTGCTGACGGCGGGCGTCCTTCTGGTCATCCTCTACGCCTATTTCACCCAGGCCTCGCGCGCCCAGGCGGCCGACCGCATGTATCTCGAAGCCCATGAGCGCATCGACATGGCGCTGGTGCGCGGCCGCTGCGGTCTGTGGGACTGGGACATGGCGCGCGGCAAGATGTACTGGTCGCGCTCCATGTACGACATGCTGGGCTACGAGCCCTGCGAGGCGATGCTGTCCTTCGGCGAGGTCGACGCCATCATCCATCCCGAGGACGGCAACCTGTTCGATCTGGCCAACCGCATCGTCGCGCGCGAAATCGACCAGATCGACCAGGTGTTCCGCATGCGCCACGCCGACGGCCAGTGGGTGTGGATGCGCGCCCGCGCCCAGGTGATGGACCCGGAGGCGCCTGAAATCCAGTTGATCGGCATCGCCGTGGACGTCACCGAACAACGGCACCTGGCGCTCCGCTCGGAAGCCGCCGACCTGAGGCTGCGCACAGCCATCGAGAACATCAACGAGTCCTTCGTGCTGTGGGACGCGGCCGGACGGCTGGTGATGTGCAACTCGAAATACCAGCAGGACAACGGCCTGTCCGACCGCGCCGTGATGCCCGGCACGGCGCGCGCGCAGGTCGAGGAACGCATGCTCGCCTTCGCCTCGGAGCGGCGGCTGGCCAACGCCAACGGGCCGAACGGCGGCGTCACCTACGAGCGCCAGCTGGCAGACGGGCGCTGGTTGCAGGTCAACGAGTTGCGCACTCGCGACGGCGGCACCGTTTCGGTCGGCTCCGACATCACCCAGATCAAGCAGCATCAGGAAAAGCTGGTCGACAGCGAGCGCCGGCTGATGGCGACCATCCACGACCTCAGCCTGGCGCGCCGCGCGGAGGAAGACCGTTCGCACGAACTGGTCGAGCTCAATCGCAAATATATGCGAGAGAAGGACCGCGCCGAGGCGGCCAACCGGGCCAAATCCGAATTCCTCGCCAACATGTCGCACGAATTGCGCACGCCGCTCAACGCCATCATCGGTTTCTCCGAACTGATGGAGCAATCCCTGTTCGGACCGCTCGGTTCGCCGCGCTACGATGAATATGCGAACGACATCAACTCCAGCGGCAAATATCTCCTCGGCGTCATCAACGACATCCTCGACATGTCGAAGATAGAGGCCGGCCAGTTCTCGATGGAGCGGGAAGAAATCGACCTTTGCCCGCTGATCAAGGAAACGGTGCGCGTCGTCTCGCTCCAGGCTGCGCAGAAATCGATCACGGTGGAAACGCGCATCGCCGACAGCATGGCGCTGTTCGCCGACCGCCGCGCCATCAAGCAGATCGTCATCAACCTGTTGTCCAATGCCGTGAAGTTCACCGGCCAGGGCGGCCGCATCACGCTGCGCGCCCGCAACGCGTCCGGCGCCATGATCCTCACAATCGAGGACAACGGGTGCGGCATCCCGAAGGACGCCCTGGGTAAGCTCGGGCGGCCCTTCGAACAAGTGCAGAACCAGTTCTCGAAGAACCACACCGGTTCCGGCCTCGGCCTCGCTATCTCGCGCTCGCTCGCGCAACTGCATGGCGGCGCGCTCAAAATCCGCTCGACGGAAGGTTCTGGTACCATCGTCTCGGTTCGGATTCCGGCCGGCAAGAAGCCGACATCGCCGCGACAGATCAAGAAGGCGGCCTGAGCCGGCTATTTCCGCTTCTTCAGCAACCGTCCGAAAATTCCGCGTACCTCGCCCGCCATCTCCTTCAGATGCGCCTCCAGCACGGAAAAGTCGGGCAGGTCCGTTGCCGCCAGTAGCAGATCGGCCAGACCGGGCGGCACGTCCTTGCGATCGAAGGGGCTATCCAGGCAGAGCCGGAATATCTGCGTCAATGCGAGATAGAGCGACCACGCCCGGACGAGATCCTGCCGCGTCGATCCGTCCGCAAACGCCGGAGCGAGCCGCGCCAGTGTCTCGGCCGTGTTGGCGGTGCGGCCCTCGCCTTCGACCTGCCCCGTCAGCGTCGCGACCTGCGCGATGAATTCGAGGTCGATCAATCCGCCCGGAACCAGTTTGATGTCCCACAGGTCGCGCGGCGGCTTCTCTTCCTCGATCAGCGCGCGCATTTCCGCCGCCTCGGCCCGCACCTTGGCGGCATCGCGCGGCAGGGCGAGGATCGCGGCGACCTCGGCGTCGATCTCGGCCGCCAGTTCCGGCTCGCCGGCGATGGCGCGCGCGCGCGTCAGCGCCATCTGCTCCCAGGTCCAGGCGTCCTGCCTCTGGTACTTGCGAAAGGCCTCGACATGGGTCGCCACCGGCCCCTTGTTGCCGGAGGGACGCAGGCGAAGGTCCAGTTCGTAGAGGACGCCCTCGGCCGTCGGCGCGGAAACGGCGGCGATGAGGCGCTGGGTCAGCCGGCTGAAATAGTGCGACGGCGCCAGCGGCTTGTCGCCATCGGACTCCTCGGCATCGGCGTCGTGGTCGTAGAGCAGGATCAGGTCGACGTCCGAACCCGCCGTCAGTTCGCGGCTGCCCAGCTTGCCCATGCCGAGCAGCACGATCCTGCCGCCCGGAACACGGCCATGACGGATGGAAAACTCGGCCTCCACCGCCTCCAGCGCAGCGCCAATGGTGAGGTCGGCGAGATCGGAGAACGCCTTGCCGGCGTGGGCGGCGTCGATCGAACCGGCCAGCAAGCGCACACCGATCAGGAATTTCTGTTCGGAAGCAAAGATGCGCAGCCGATCGAGCACATCCTCGTAGGCACGCTCGCCTTCCAGGAATGCGGCGAGACGCGTGGCCAGATAGGCACGGTTGGGGAGTTCCGTGAGCAGCGCCGGATCGAGCAGTCCGTCGAAGACGTGCGGGCGCCGCGTGATGACGGCGGCCAGCCGCGGCGCCGCGCCCATGATCGTGGCGAGCAGCCTCAAAAGCGCGGGATTGGATTGCAACAGCGAAAAGAGCTGGACGCCGGCGGGCAGGCCGGCGAGGAACTCGTCGAAGCGCATCAGCGCCTCGTCGGCGCGCCGCGTCTTGCCAAAGGCTTCCAGCAGCGCCGGCGTCAGTTCGGTCAGCCGTTCGCGCGCCTCGGCCGAACGGGTGACGCGGTAGCGGCCGAAATGCCAGCTGCGAATGACGCGGCAGATGTCGCTCGGCCGTTGGAAACCCAGCCGGTGCAGCGTCTGCAACGTGTCGGGATCGTCGACGTCGCCGGTGAAGACCAGATTGCCGACGCCGGACGACAGCTCGGGCGCCGCTTCGAACAGCGCGGCATAGTGCGCCTCTACCTGCTGGAGGGATGCGCGGAAAGCATGGGAAAAGCTTTCGGCATCCGCGAAGGCGAGCATGTGGGCGATGCGCTCCAGCCCCTCGTCGTCCTCCGGCAGCGTATGCGTCTGCTCGTCGGCGACCATCTGGATGGCATGCTCGACGCGGCGCAGGAACCAGTATTGGCGGGTCAGCGCATCGCGCGCCTCCGCCGTGATCCAGTTGCGTTTAGCCAGTTCGGCCAGCATCGCCACCGTCTCGCGGCCGCGCAGTTCGGGAAAGCGGCCGCCGGCGATGAGCTGCTGCGTCTGGACGAAGAACTCGATCTCGCGGATGCCGCCGCGGCCGAGCTTGACGTTATGGCCGCGAACGGCGATCTCGCCATGGCCCTTGTGCGCGTGGATCTGGCGCTTGATGGAATGGACGTCGGCGATCGCCGCATAGTCCATGTATTTGCGCCAGACATAGGGCTGGAGCTCCTTGAGAAAGGCCGTTCCCGCCTCGATATCGCCGGCCACCGGACGAGCCTTGATCATGGCCGCCCGCTCCCAATTCTGCCCGCGGCCCTCGTAGTAATTCAGCGCCGCCAGCACCGGGATCGCCAGCGGTGTCGAGCCGGGATCGGGGCGCAGTCTCAGATCGGTCCGGAAAACGTAGCCGTGTTCGGTGCGATCCTGAAGGATGCGTACCAGCCGCCGCGTCAGCCGGGAAAACAGGTCGGTGGCGTCGGAAGGGTCGATGATCGCCGGCCGCTCGGGATCGAAGAAGGAGATCAGGTCGATATCGGAGGAGAAATTCAGCTCGCGCGCGCCGAGCTTGCCCATGCCGAGCAGAATCCAGCCCGATCCTTTAGCCGGGTTTTCCGGGTCGGCGAGGCTGAGCTTGCCCTGGCGATGTGCGTCGCGCAGCAGAAAATCGCTGGCTGCGTCGACGCAAGCGTCAGCAAGCCTGCTCAACCGCCGCACGGTTGCCTGAGTGTCGGCCTCGCCGGCAAGATCGGCAAGCGCAATCAGGAAATGCGCCTCGGTCTTGCGTTCACGCAGGCTGGCCATCAGGGCAGGTTCGGTGAGGTCCGGCACGAGGCCCGAACGGCCGATCTCGGCAACGATAGCGGCAAGACGTTCCTCGACACCCCGATCGAACAGCGCATCAAGCATGCTCGGACGGCGGCGTGCCAGGTCGCGTAGGAAGGGGGAAAGATCGAAGACGGCGCCAAGGAAATCGCGGACGGGAGACTTCGCGGTCAGCAGCCCGGCAACGCGCGCCAGGTCATCTCCCGACGCGGCGTCGGCGATCTCGGCCAGTTCGCGTTCGGCCCGGCCGACATCGAGGGGCGCCAGCGTCACCGTCGGCTTCAGCAGCCATCCTCCCCTCGTGCGCTCCACCGTATCCGCCATGTGTACGACCCAGCTATTTCGGACGATCTTCCTTATCAGGAAAATCCATCGTCACGGATAGTCCGGGATCGGCGGGGGCAAGATCAAGCTGACCGCCGTGGAATTTCATCACCGCCTTGGCGAGGCTCAGGCCAAGGCCGGAACCCGGTTGCGAGCGGCTCTTTTCCAGCCGCACGAAACGCTCGGTCGCGCGCTCGCGGTCGGTGGCGTCCGGAATGCCCTGGCCGTTGTCGGTCACCGTCAGCCGGATTCGCCCGCCGCCGCGCGCCAGCGCGACACGCACGGCGGGCTTGGCGGTCGCATCCTGCGAATATTTGATGGCATTGTCGACGATGTTGGACAGCGCCTGACCGATCAGTTCGCGGTTGCCGTCGACCATGCAGGTTGTCCCGGCGTCCGCTTCGAGCGCGACACCGGCTTCCTCGGCCACCGGCTCGTAAAGCTCGACCACGTCGCGCACGGCGGCGGCGAGATCGACCCTCGTCGTGTGTTCGGAGGAATAACCCGCCTCCAGGCGGGAGATCATCAGGATGGCGTTGAAGGTCTTGATGAGGTGGTCCGATTCGGCAATCGTTCCCTCGAGCGCCGCGCGATAGTCGGCAACCTTGTGATTGCCGGCCAGCGTCGCTTCGGCCCGGTTGCGCAGCCGTGTCAGAGGCGTCTTCAGGTCGTGGGCGATGTTGTCCGAAACCTGCTTCAGCCCTTCGTTGAGCATAGCGATGCGGGCGAGCATGGTGTTGAGGTTTTCCGACAGCCGGTCGAATTCGTCTCCGGCCCCCGTCACGGGCAGGCGGCCGGTGAGATCGCCGCCCATGATGCGCCGGCTCGCCTCCGAAACGCCGTCGATGCGCTTCAGCGCCGCGCGGCCGACGAAGAACCAGATCAGCAGGCCGCCCAGCCCCATCATGCCGACGGCCAGCATCAGCGCCCGGCTGACGACGGCGCGGAAACGCTCCGGCTCGCCGAGGTCGCGGCCGACCAGCATGATCATCTGGTTCGGCAGGCGCAGCACCACCGCTATGGCGTTGTGGCCGGTAGCGGCAGGAGCGGAAGCGACACCGCGCTGGCGGTCGGCCTCCCCCTCGCCGTAACGCTGATAGGAAAAGGGCCGTGTGGTCCAGCCGTCCGTCTCCAGCACGCCCGGCTCAAGGCTGCGCACGTTACCGGTGAGGATCTGGCCGTTGGTGTCGGCAATCAAGTAGAGATTGGCACCGGGCTGGCGAGAACGCTGCTCGACGACGCGCACCAGCGTCGGCAACCCGCCGCGCTGATAGGCGCGCGCCAACCCCAGCACCTCGTCGTTGATGGTTTCCTGCGTCTGCGCCGTCAGCATGCGCGACGACAGCGAGGTCATGTAGAAGACGAGGAGAATGGCGCACAGCGCGAAAAGCAGAAGATAGAGGGCCGATAGCCGCGCAGCCGTCGTCCTCATGATGGCGGGCACGGAAAGCGCCATGAAAGCTAGTCGCCCCTCAACATGTATCCGGCGCCACGGATCGTATGCAGGATAGGCGCGTCGAAACCCTTCTCGATCTTGCCGCGCAGCCTGGAGACATGCACGTCGATGACGTTGGTCTGCGGATCGAAATGGTAATCCCAGACGTTTTCGAGGAGCATGGTGCGGGTCACCACCTGCCCCGCATGACGCATCAGATATTCGAGTAGTCGGAATTCGCGCGGTTGCAGGGTGATTTCGCGCCCGGCACGGCGGACCGAATGGGACAGCCTGTCCAGTTCCAGGTCGCCGACCCGATAGACGGTCTCGCTTTCCTTGGCGCTCGCACGCCGGTTCAGCACCTCGACACGCGCCAGCAGTTCCGAAAAGGCGTAGGGCTTGGTCAGATAGTCATCGCCGCCGGCACGCAGGCCGGTGACGCGGTCGTCCACCTCGCCGAGCGCGGACAGGATGAGCACCGGGGTGGTATTGCCGCGGGAGCGCAGCGCGGCAATGACCGACAGACCGTCGCGGCGCGGCATCATGCGATCCACCACCATCACGTCGTAGTCGCCGGAATCGGCCAGCGCAAAGCCCGTTTCGCCGTCACCGGCGACGTGCGCGGTATGACCGGCCTCGGTAAAAGCCTTTTCCAGATAGTTGGCAGCCTCGCGATCGTCTTCGATGACAAGAATCTTCATGGCATCGTTATACGCGATTCCTGCGGTTCTGGCGGCAGCCATGGCTCAAACCTCGCAAAGCTTTGCGGCAGCGGGTGATGGGACCCGCTGCCGCTGGAACCGGATGCGATGACTGACAAACGTACCCGGTTCCATGCTTTCCCATGCCGCGGCTCGGGGGTGTTGAAACCGCAGCATGGGAAAAGGGTCCCGGTCAGCCCTTGGCGACCGGCAGGGCGACGAAGCGGTTGTTGTCGTCGCGGCTGATCTGGACCAGCACGGATTTACGGCCCGCCTTGGCGGCTTCCGCCATCGCCTTGGTGATGTCGTCGGGGCCGGCCACGTCCTGCGAATTGACGGCGGTGATCACGTCGCCCGCCTGGATGCCGCGATCGGCGGCATCGCTGTCGGGGTCGACATCGGTGACGACGAGCCCCTTGCCATCGTCGGATTTCGTGACCGTGAGGCCGAGATCGGCAAGGCTGTCGGGCTTCACCGGCGCGCTCTGCTGATCGTCGTTGGAGGCCTGCTTGTCGCTTTTCGGCAGCGTGCCGAGATCGACCTTGACGGTTTCGGCCTTGCCGTTGCGCCAGACGGAGACGTCGACCGACTTGCCCGGCGCATAGGCGCCGATCAGGCGCGCCAGTTCCTTGGTCGAGGCGACGTCCTTGCCGTCGACCTGGGTGATAACGTCGCCGGGCACGATGCCGGCCTTCTTCGCCGGGCTGCCGTCCTGGGAACTCGCCACCAGCGCGCCCTTGGCTGACGACAGGCCAAGCGATTCGGCGATGTCGTCGGTGACGGGCTGGATTTCGACGCCCAGCCAACCACGCTCGACGCTGCCGTCCTTCATGAGATCCCGCACGACCATCTTGGCGGTCGAGGCGGGAATAGCGAACGCTATGCCGACATTGCCTCCCGAGGGCGAGAAGATGGCGGTGTTGATGCCGACCACCTGACCGCTCAGGTTGAAGGCGGGACCGCCGGAGTTGCCGCGGTTGACGGCCGCATCGATCTGGATGAAGTCGTCGTAGGGACCGGCACCGATGTCACGGCCGCGCGCCGAGATGATACCGGCGGTGACGGTGCCGCCGAGGCCGAACGGGTTGCCGACGGCGACCACCCAGTCGCCGACCCGAACCTTCGAATCGTCGGCGAAATCGACATAGGTGAATTTCTGGCCCTTGCCGTCCACCTTCAGCACCGCGAGATCGGTGCGGGGGTCGGTGCCGATCAGCTTTGCGTCCAGTTCCTTGCCGTCGTCCGTCACGACGGTGAAGGCAGAGCCTTCCTCGACGACGTGGTTGTTGGTGACAACGTAGCCGTCCTCCGAGATGAAGAAGCCGGAGCCCTGCGCCACCGGACGCGGCTTGTCGCCGCGACGGTCGCGGCGCTGATGCCAGCGATTGTCGTTACGGTCGCCGAAATGGAATTCCTTGAAGAAGCGACGAAGCTGCGGATTGTCGGGCAAGCCGTCGGGGCCCTGGAAGAAGTCCGGGCCGTCGTCGGAGGCGGGCTGGATCTTTGCCTTGACGCGGACACTGACGACGGCCGGCGAGACATGCTCGACGACGTCGGCGAAACTCGGAACCTGGGGGGCCTCGACCTTGACAGCGTCGGCCAGGACCGGAGCGGTCCCGGTGGTGACAGCGCCGACCCCGATCGCGCCTGCGATCGCCAGCGAAGCGGCGGCGGCCAACAGGCGGCTGCGGGTGCGGGGGAGCTTGGAAGCGGTGTTCATCAATCTCTTTCCTCTGAAGAAGGAATTCGGGGGCAGAATGCGTTGGAAGCATCCGATAGTCCCAGAGATAGAGAGCACCACATTACCGGGCGATGGCCGGTACATGACAAAATCGTAATGTTGGAGGACGCGAGCCGGGGAGGACGCGGCCTATTCGCGTTTGAGCAGGATCTCGATCGCGGCTTTTTCCTGCTCGGACAATGCCTCGGCTTCAGCCGGCCTTCCGGCCCGGCTGGCGCGAAAGACGAACAGGCCGCCGGCCAGAAGAAGCAGCACCGGAGCGCCCCATAGAAGCAGCGTGCGAAGCTCGAAGCGCGGCTTCAACAGGACGAATTCGCCATAGCGCGAGACGATATAGTCGATGACCTGCTTGTCGGTGTCCCCCGCCTTCAAGCGCTCGCGAACGAGGATACGGAGATCGCGGGCGAGATCGGCGTCGGACTCGTCGATCGACTGGTTCTGGCAGACCATGCAGCGCAACCCTTCGGATAGAGCGCGAGCCCTCGCCTCGAGCGCGGGATCGGCCAGCATCTCGTCGGGTTTGACTGCCTGCGCGGCACCCGACAGCGCCAGCACGAACATCAAGGACAAAGAAAGCAGGGCTGTGCGGGCGCGATTCACGACACGCCGGCTCCGCCTGCCGCGACCGTTTTGTTGCGGCGTCGTGCCGGCGCGCCGACACGCAGACGCCGATCCGCCAGCGACATGGCGCCACCGACCATCATCACCAGTCCACCGCCCCAGATCAGCGTCACCAGCGGTTTCCACCAGATGCGCACGACCACGGAACCGTCTGCGCCTTCGTCGCCGAGCGAAATATAGAGCTGGCTGAAACCTAAGGTCCTGATTCCAGCTTCCGTCGTGGTCATCTGCCTCACGGGATAGAACCGTTTCGAGGACGTGACCTCACCGGAGGCCGCGCCGGCCGCATTCAGGAGGACGAAGCGTCCGTTCTGTTCGGTGTAGTTCGGTCCGGGCGCCGGGTACAGTCCATCGAAACGCAAGGCGCGGCCGGCGATCTCGACCGTCTCGCCAGCGTGCATGGACAAGATCCGCTCCGCCCCGAAGCACAGCGTCCCGACCATGCCGAGCAGCGTCAGCCCAAGGCCGAGATGAGCAATAGCCGTGCCGAAGATCGAGCGGGGAAGGCCGACCAACCGCCGCGCCGAGACGTTCAATGCGACGTTGCCGACGCCGGCCTTGACGGCGAGGTCGGTGAGCGCGCCGCAAATCAGCCAGAAAGCCAGACCGTCACCCAGCGCGGCCAGTACGGAGGCGCCGTCGATGAAGATCAACGTCACCAGCGCCGCCAGCAATGCCGCCGCGAAGGCGACCATAAGGCGCTGTGCGGCGGCCAGGACATCGCCGCGCTTCCAGGCTAGCAGCGGGCCGAACGGCACCAGAAGCAGCAGCGGGACCATGAGAGGGGTGAAAGTCATGTTGAAGAAGGGGGCGCCGACCGAAATCTTGTCGGCCGAAAGCGCCTCGACGGCGAGCGGATAGACCGTGCCGATCAGCACGGTCGCGGTGGCTGTCGTCAGGAACAGGTTGTTGAGCACCAGCGCGCCTTCCCGGGAAATCGGCTGGAACAGGCCGCCGGCCGCCAAGGTGGAAGCACGCAGCGCAAACAGCGCCAGCGAGCCGCCGATGAACAGCATCAGTATCGCCAGGATAAAGACGCCGCGCGTCGGATCGGTGGCGAAGGCATGGACAGAGGTGAGCACGCCCGACCGCACCAGAAAGGTCCCGAGCAGCGACAGCGAGAAGGTGAGGATGGCCAGAAGCAGCGTCCAGATCTTCAGGGCGGAACGCTTTTCCATGACGATGGCCGAATGCAGCAGCGCGGTGCCGGCCAGCCACGGCATGAAGGAGGCGTTCTCGACCGGATCCCAGAACCAGAAGCCGCCCCAACCGAGCTCGTAGTAGGCCCAGTAGGAGCCCACCGCGATACCGCCGGTCAGGAAAATCCAGGCCACGAGCGTCCACGGACGCACCCAGCGCGCCCAGGCGGCGTCGATGCGCCCCTCGATGAGGGCTGCGACCGAAAAGGAGAAGCAGACGGAAAAGCCGACATAGCCGAGATAGAGCAGCGGCGGGTGAACCGCGAGGCCGAAATCCTGCAGGATCGGGTTGAGATCGCGCCCCTCGACCGGCGCCGGCGAAAGCCGTGCGAACGGGTTGGAGGTGACGAGGATGAACAGGAAGAAAGCGGTACCGATGGCGCCCTGCACGGCCAACACGTTCGCCTTTAGTGTGGCGGGCAGGTTGGTACCGAAGACGGCGACCAGCGCGCCGAAAAAGGTGAGGATGAGAACCCACAAAAGCATGGAACCTTCGTGGTTTCCCCAGGTGCCGGTGATCTTGTAGATGAGCGGTTGAAGGGAGTGCGAATTCTCCCAAACATTGGCGACCGAAAAATCGGACCGCGCATAGGCGATCGCCAACGCCGTGAAGGACAGCGCCGTCAGCGCGAAGCCGGTTACCGTGACCGGGCCGGCAACCGCCATCATCGGCTGGCTGCCGACGCGCGCACCGACGAGCGGCACGATCATCTGCACCAAAGCCAGCGCGAGGGCCAGAACGAGCGCGAAATGTCCGATTTCAACCATGGCCGCTACTGGCTCTCACTCTCGACCCAGACACCCTTGGCCTTCAACCCGTCGGCGACTTCCTTCGGCATATAGCGTTCGTCATGCTTGGCGAGCACGCTGTCGGCGACGAAAGTCCCATCCGGACCGAAAGTACCCTCGGTTATGACGCCCTGCTCTTCCCGAAAGAGGTCGGGCAGGATGCCGGTGTAGGTCACCTTGACGGATTTTTCGTGGTCGGTCACCGCGAAAGCGACAGTGGCCCCCTGGCCGCGCACGATGCTGCCCTTCTCGACGAGCCCGCCCAGGCGAATGCGCTGTCCGGGCTGGACGGTAGCGGTGGCAAGATCGGCAGGCATGTAGAAGTAGGAGGCCTTCTGCCCCAATGCATAGAAGGTCAGTCCCGTCGCCGCGGCGAGGAATACCAACCCTCCCACGATCACCGACAGCCGCTTCTGCTTGCGTGTCATGGCCTACTCCGTCGCCGCCAGTCCGAGCGTCGCGGCAAAAGCGGACACTTTCTTCGCGGCGTCGCTGTCGGCTCCGAGGGCGGCAAGGCCGCGCGTCAGCGCATCGCGTGCCTGATCCGTCTTGCCCAGAACGACATAGGAACGAACAAGCCGCATCCAGCCGTCCGCGTCTTGCGGATCGCGGCGCAATTTTTCATCTAGGCTTGCCACCATCGTCTCGATCATGGCAGCACGATCCTGCGGCGACATGGCTTGCGCTGCCGCCATGTCCTGCTGCGAGGGGCCGTCGCCGGCGGAAGGCGCCTGCCGACCGTCCGCTTCCGCCAGGGCTTCCTGTGCGGCGCGGCGCCACGGCGAATCTGCCGGCAACGCGGCCAGCATCCGCTGCCAGCTGGCCTTGGCGTCTTCCGTGCGACCTTCCTGCGAAGCGGCCATCGCGAGATAGAAGCCGGCCTTGGGATTCATGGGATCAAGCATCAGCGCCGCCTCGAAAGCGGCCTGCGCCTCGGCCGAAACGATGCCGTTCGAGACATAAGTCAATGCTTCGCCCAAGCCTGCCTGGCGCGCCGCCGTCGACCCTTCGAGGCGGATGGCGTTGCGGTATGCCGTCACGGCGTCCGAAAAGCGCTGCAGGCGGAGATAGATCGGGGCCAGCACGTTCCATCCCTTGCCATCGGAAGGATCGGCCGCCAGATGCGCCTCCGCACGCGCCACCAGTTCGTCCACCGAGCTGTCCGCCGGATTTTTAGCCATCCGCTCTGCCAGCGGTTGCGACGGCAGATCGGGCGAACCGAGCATCCCATAAACGCCCCAACTGACCAGCGGGATGGCAAGTACGGCCGCCGCCGAGATGACCCTGAGTGCGGCTCCGTTCGATCGAGCCATGCCGGCATCGGAGGCGGCTGCATCGGCACGCAGGAGACGACGGCCAATCTCGGCCCGCGCCTGCTCGGCTTCGGTGGACTGGATCAAGCCTCGGCCGAGATCGCGATCGAGTTCCGCGAGTTGGTCGCGATACACCGCCACATCGGGGCTTGAGCCAGCCAGACGGCGCGAAGCTCCGCCGGCCAGCGGCAGCAGCACCGACAGGCTGGCGGCCAGCGTCAAGGCGGCGGCGATGATCCAAAAGAGCATGGCATCCCAAATAAACGCGCGGCCACGATCTGCCAACTACAGCGTCCTGCGACGCTTTGGCCGAATCCCGGCCGATCGCTTCCCGTCATGGCCGATGCGATGCGGTTCAGTTCAGTAGCGACCAGCTTCCATCGGCATTGCGACAGGCCGTTCCGCGCGCGGTCAAGCCGCCGCCACCGGCATGGACGGTCTGGGCATATTGGCGACAGTCCTGAGAACCAACGCGATAAGGCTGCGCAGCGACGACTTCGCCGTAATGGCTCGCCTGATCGCCCTTCCAGCCCACCGTCTGCCCGCTCGCCGTGTATTCCAGCGCCTTGTATTCAGCCTCAAGCGCATTGCGCTTCTCCCCGGCGCTCAGGCCGGCGCCGATGGAACCATTGACGAGGCCGCCGCCCATGGCCGCAATGACCGACGAGGAAACCTTGCCGCCGGCCGCGTTCGCAGCGAACACACCCGAGCCCTGGTTCGAGCCAGTAGTGCTGCACCCGGCAATGCCGGCAAGAAGGCCAGAAACCAGAAACAAACGAATTCTCATGCCACACCGGTTTCCAAGGCGCCGTCCCACGCTTCAGCGCCGCGGTAGTGCCAATATTTGGCCGAAATTGGGCTACCCACAAGGCTCCTCCCGGCGATCATTGCAGGCTCCGCAACCTGACCACGGCTCTCAGGCCGCCCATGGCGGACTGCTCAAGCGCCAACTCGCCCCCATACTCGTTGACGAGATCGGCGACAATGGCAAGCCCCAGGCCCGTGCCCGGCTTGGTCTCGTCCAACCGCTTGCCGCGCTTGAGAGCCTCGCGCGCCTTGTCCGCCGGTATACCAGGCCCGTCGTCCTCGATGGCGATCGCGAACAATTCCATACCGTCTGCCGCCTGCAAGGCAGGGCTAACGACGATCGCCACCTTGCTCTTCGCCCATTTGGCGGCGTTTTCGAGCAGGTTACCCAATATCTCTTCGAGATCCTCGCGCTCACCGGCGAAGATCACCTCCTCGGTCGGGAGCGTCCAGGAAACGGCGATCTGGGCATTGAGCTTCTGCACGACCCGGCCCAGCCGCTGCACCAGTTGCCCGACGGGGGTCCGGTAGACGACGCTGTCGCGCTGGGCGGCCATGCGGGCACGCTGCAGATAGTGCTCGACCTGCTTCTGCATCGACGCAGCCTGGTCGACGATCAACTGGCCACGCGCATCGCCAAGGGCGCGGCCTTCGTTCAGCAGCACCGCCAGCGGTGTCTTGAGGGAATGGGCGAGATTGCCCACCTGCGTGCGCGATCGCTCGACGATGCGCTTGTTGTTCTCGATCAAGGCATTGGTTTCGTTGGCCAGCGGTTCGATCTCGGTCGGAAAGCGACCGTCCAGCCGACGCGCGGTTCCCTCGCGCACCATGGCCAGCGCGTTCCTGACCCGGCGTAGCGGCTGAAGTCCGAGCACGATGGCGATCGCGTTGATAGCGATCATGCCGACGCCGAACATGGACAGGTAGGTCAGCAGGCGCCGCTGGAACGTGGCGATCTCGGTTTCGAGTTCACTGCGGTTGCCCATGACCCGAAAGCGGGCCGCGCGGTTCTTGGCGTCGAGCACGAATTCGCTCTCGAACACTTCCAGTTCCTCGCCGTTCAGGCCTTTCGTCGTGTATTTACGCTGGAAGGCGGAATTGAACGGCACCTCGGCGACGCTCGGCGAGGGAATAGACTGGGTCAGCGAAAACGATCGCAAGGTGCCGCTCACCCCCGGCGACGCGGGCTCGACAGACCAGTACCAGCCGGATTTCGGTTGGGAGAATCTCAAATCGCCAAGGTCCGGCGAGCCGGTAAGATTGCCCGCATCCGAGATTCCGACGGAGCCGATGAGATTGAACAGGTGGGCCGATAGGAGGCTCTCGAAGCCCCGTTCACTCGTCTGGCGGTAAAGCGTGGTGATGAGCGTGAAGATGATGACCAGCGTCAGGATCGCCCATACGGTTGAGAAGGCGACGACCCTGAAAGTCAGCGAGCGCAGCCAGAAACGCACAGTCGGCGCCAGTCCGGCACGAGGTCTGGTCAGGAGCGGTTCCGCCTCAAGCCTCCGTCTCGCGCATGCGATAACCCATGCCGCGCACCGTCTCGATGAGGTCTATGCCCATCTTCTTGCGCAGGCGGCCGACGAAAACCTCGATCGTGTTGGAATCGCGATCGAAATCCTGATCGTAGAGATGCTCGACCAGTTCCGTTCGCGAGACAACTTCGCCCATGTGGTGCATCAGATAGGCGAGCAAGCGGAATTCGTGCGACGTCAATTTCAGCGGCACGCCATCGATGTCGGCCTTGGATGCCTTCGTGTCGAGGCGCAGCGGGCCGCAGGTCAGTTCCGAGGAGGCATGGCCGGCAGCACGGCGGATCAGCGCGCGCAGGCGGGCAAGCACTTCTTCGATGTGAAATGGCTTGGCGACGTAGTCGTCCGCGCCAGCGTCGATACCGGCGACCTTGTCGCTCCAGCGATCGCGCGCCGTCAGGATGAGCACCGGCATCTTGCGGCCGTCGCGCCGCCAGCGCTCGACCACGCTGATGCCGTCCATCTGCGGCAGGCCGATATCCAGCACAACGGCATCGTAGGGTTCGGTATCGCCGAGGAAATGCCCCTCCTCGCCGTCATAGGCCCGGTCGACGACATAGCCGGCATCCGACAAGGCGTCGGAAACCTGCCTGTTGAGTTCCTTGTCATCCTCGACGACGAGTACGCGCATCGTGTCCTTTCTGCCCGCCAGACACCAGATATAAGGCGATTCCAAAACCTTGGGAAACGAGGTCCGAGCCTTGCGGCTCAGCCTTGCGGCACGACGATCTCGGCCCGGCGCGGACGTTCGCCTTCCTTGCCCGGCACGAGCACCACGATCACGCAGACCGCCTGCCCGCCTCGCGTGGCCGACGACGCCTTGGCGAGCGTCCCGCCATTCTGCGCGGCCACCTGCTGGCCCACCGCGTAACAGTCGGCGGCCACCGTCTGCATCGGATCGACATAATGCGGCACGGCGACCGGCAGGGCGCTGGCTTGCGCAAGGAACAAGGCTCCGGCACATAAGGCCAGCGCGACAGTTCCGAAAAGGGAGGTCAGCCGTTTCATGGCGAGCGTTCTAATATACCCGTGCTGAACATGGAATGAACACAGCAACGCCCGCAAAGCACCCGCCTTGAAATCACGTCCCACAAAGCCGGGCGCAACATTGCCCGGCCTCCCCTGCGCCTACACTAGCCTATCCTCGCCTTCGCCGACAACCGGCCAAAGATAGCCACCAGTCCCGACACGGCGCTGACGATCTGAAGCAGCGTTTCGGTCAGCGCCTGTCCGTCGACGCCGTCGATGGGTAAGCCGGTAAGGCCTGCGGCGCCGGTCAGGACTGTCACGATGGACGCCCATATGGTGCGGGACAGATACCAGGGTTTGCTAATGGTCATGGCAGGGTCCTTTCGTTGAGAAAAGTGCGGTCGCTCAGACGAGCGCCAGACGACGGCTGGCAGGCAGGCCCCAGCCGATCGAAGTGCCAAGCTGTCGAACCGTCAGGTCGATAGCCGCCGGCAGGCCGCCGAAATCGCTCGCGATCGCGGCGGCGTCGTAGATCCAGCGCGATTCCGCCACGTCCACCATCCGGATCACCGGGCCGCCCACAGGCGCGATTTCCACTCGATACTGCTCGCTCTCCTCGCCCAGCGGCACTTCGCTGCCTTCCCATTGGTCCGCGTCGATGCGGCCGCACCGGATCCAGGACAGCATGACGTCGCCGTCGTTGCGCTTCGCCCTGAGATGAACGGGCGCGTAGGGCAGTAGCGCGCGTACGCCGCCAACCTGGGCGGTCTGGACGAAATTGTCGGTGGAGAAATCCAGGGAAGACGGCCCGGCACGCCAGTTCAGCGACAGGCCCACCTCGCCTGCCAGCAGGCCAGCCGGCGTTACCGCATCGTCCAGAACTACAAAATCGGCGCCTGCCGGTGCACCTGCGGCCATGGCGTCGGTCGTGCCAAGCTGGCCACGCAGCAAACCGGACAGCTTCCAGACCTGCGGCGCCACCTCCTCGGCGGCTTCGAATTGCAGGATTTCCCATGCGCCGGTCGCCGAACGGATGGACGCCGCATTGGCGCCGTTCAACAGCTGGAGACGGCTGATGCTGGCAATCCCGGTATCGAACAGTTCGACGAAAAGCGAGCCGGCACGGTCGATCCTCCCGGCAAAGCCGGAACCCAGAGCGGCCGTCAGGCGGCCGAGGCTCGCGCGCTTTGTCACGAGCGCGCGAGCCGTGAAACCGGTCTCTTCGGGAGCGACGAAAATCGCCTGACTGCGCCACGGCTTTTGCCAGGCGGCCACACGAAACTGGTCCTGCGGCGCACCGCTTCCCACCGCTGCCGGCAGATCCAGGAAGAGGACGTGCGGTTGCCCGACAATCGCCGGCGCGCTCACACTTACCGAGGGCAGCGCGCCCGACCAAACCGCCGGGGCACCGCGTGTGATCTGTCGGGCCGAGACCTTGCGGACCAGACCGTCCTCGACCTCGGTGACGATGAACTCGGAAGGATTGCCGGATGCCGCGACCGTGACGATGGTGCCGGGAGCCACATCGACCTGCGGCTGCGGCAGGGAAAAGCTGGTCGTCTCGCGGCCGTACCAGGTGCGCTTCAGCCAATCGTCAAGCAGGGCTCGGGCCTGGCCGGCCTCCAGCACGCCGGGGAAGGAGAGCGCGTGTTGCCGACTCCCCGGCGCGCCAAGCCGAACGCTGCGGACCGACGCCGCTTGGTATTCGCCGAGCGGATCGCGGAAAGTCAGGATCGCTTCGGCCGGCAGATTGTGCTCAGGCTCGCGCTTGGTCTCGATCACCGGCCCGTCCGACACCGCGACGAATTCGCTTACCGCCAGAGCAGCGGTGCCGGAAGCGCCTGTCTGCCGCAGCACCAGCCGGTCGGCCCCTTGCGCCACGACAAGACCGAACAGGTCGAGCAGCGGTTCCAGCGCAGCGCGCGCGGAGGTGGGATCATCGACCACATAACCGGCGACGGAGCCGGTCACAGCGCCGGTGTCGGCCGTAGGCTGTCCATGGTCCGCGAGAATCGCGTTGACAAGGTCGCCCAAAGCCGGATTGGCGATGCGGCCGTTCAGCCAATGGCCGCGGTTCCAGTTCGCGCCGTCGCTCCATAGGTCGCCGCGCAGCGGAAAGGCGGGAAAGGGTCTGGCATCCCAGGCCCAGAGGTAGATGCGTGAGAAGTCCACCATGCGACCGCCATAGACGGATGAAAGCGGATTGGCCGCATCGTCGAAACCGACGGCGGCGACATCCCAGTGGCGGGCATGCGCTTCCAGGAAACGATGTTGGGCAGCGTCCGAGCGGCCGCCGCCCGAGAAATAAGGCATGCCGTTCTCGGCCGATTTCGGATCTGGAAAGACATTCGGCTGGTTCGGTCCCTTGTCGACCGCCGGACAGCCCAATTCCGTCATCCATATCGGCTTGGCCTGCGGCACCCAGGCGGTCGGAGACGCTTTCTCGATCCCACCGACACGGTCGAAATGCCGGTTTGACCACCAGCCCACAATATCCTTGTAGCGATAGGTCCACGGCTTGCCGTAAGCGCCGTCCGTGATCGGCACGCGGGCTCGGGCATCGCGCGCAGCGACGTCGGGATAGTACCAGTCGAAGCCCTCGCCGCCGGCAATGGCGCCGGCAAGGCCCGCCGGATCGTAGGGACTTGCGAAGCCGTCCGGATTGCCGCCGGCATAGTCGGCGTCGCGCCAGTCGGACAGCGGCATATAGTTGTCGATGCCGACCGCATCGATGGCAGGATGCGCCCACAGCGCATCGAGATGGAAAAAGACGTCGCCGCTGCCGTCGGCCGGATGGTGGCCGAAATACTCGCTCCAGTCGGCGCCATAAGTGATACGCGTTCCGGCCCCGAGCACCGTCCGGGCATCCGCCGCCAGCGCACAAAGTTGCTCGACGAAGGGAAAAGCATCCGCCTGGTCGCGCAATGTCGTCAACCCGCGCAGTTCGCTGCCGATCAGAAAAGCATCGACGCCGCCCGCGCGCGCGGCCAGATGGGCATAGTGGAGGATCAGCCGGCGGTATCCCCAGTCGCTGGCCGATCCGGCAAACATGACCGTATCGCCGGACACGAAAAACTGGCCGGGCAGCGCCGCGCCGCAAAATGCGTCGACCTGGGCGCGAGCCGCAGCAGTCCGGTCCGCACTGCCGGGCAGCAGGGGGGCGGGTTCCGCCGTGATGCGGCCGCGCCAGGGATAGCTCGGCTGTGCAGGCCGTCCATAGGGATCGGGCAAGCCGTTGCCATCAGGTATGTCCATCATCAGGAAGGGGTAGAGCGTGACGCCCAGTCCGCGCGCCTTGATCTCGGCAATGGCGTCGATCACACTGCGGTCGGACGGCGTGCCACCATAGGCTGCGCCGCCGTCATGCCGGGAAACGACTGGCGCATCGGCGCGCTGGACGCCGGACACGACCCAATCGCTGGACAAGCCGCTGCCGCTAGCGGTCGTCACGGCCGGGCGGATACGGCAGTGTCCTGCCCTCAGATCGTCGCCGAACCAGGTAACGATGAGCGCCACATGCTCGAGGTTGGGACACGTCGCCTGCAACTCGTCGAGCGAGGCGGCGATATCGGTCCCGGCAAACAGGACATTGCGGTTCACCGCATCCTCTTCGCCGGGACGATGCTGCCGACTGACGAGGGCCGGCGACAGGCCGTATTCGATGGCGCCCGGAAGCAGCGCGACGGCGCGCACGGAGCGATGGAGTTCGCCCACCGGACGGATGATCTCGAACTGCATCTGCGGAACACGATTGCCGTAGTCGCCGATCGGCAACCTGTCGAGCACGACGTAAGCGACGTCCCGATAGGCGGGCGTATTGCCGGCCCCCTGCTTGGCCTCGATCAGCGGATCGGCCGGTTGCTCAGCCGTACCCTGATAGACGCGCAGCTCGACCGTCTCGCGATCGATCTCGCGACCGTCCGCCCAGATGCGGCGGATGCCGGCGATCTGACCCTCGCATAGCGCGAAGGCGACATTGGCGTGGTAGGAATATTCGGTGACCTTGGGGCCGAGCTTGCCCTGCCGCCGGGTCGCCTTGCTCTCTTCGAAACGTGTCGCCCAGATCAGGATGCCGCCAAGCCGCGCCGTGCCGTAGAGACGCGGCAGCGCCACGCCCTCCTCGGCGGTGAACGGACGCGCGCCGCTGAGACGAGGTCCCTCGATGCGGTTGGTGCCGTTGATCAGCGCCCGGTCGACGGCATAGCCGGCCAGAGCGCCGGCAGCAGTGCCAATGGCCGTGCCGACAGGACCGAGCAGGCCACCGAGATAGGCACCCGCCGCTTGCAGAAGAATAGTCGCCATCGAGGCTCCCGGACGTCAGCTATCTGGAAAGGCGAACACCGCCGCGATGCGGCGGCGCCATTGCGGAACGAGCGGCGACCGCACGACGGCGGCCGCTCCTTCATAGGCATGGACGAAACCGTCCGTGCCCACGGCTATGCCGACATGCCGGGCCGGCCAATGCGGCCGCCAGCGAAACAGCAGCAGGTCTCCCGCCGCGAGATCCGCCATGTCTTTTTCACGGAAATGCCGGCGCGCCGCGCTGGCCAGCCGATCGCCCTCGCCGCCTTCCGACCAATCGGCGGCGTAGACGCCGGGGTGTTCGAGTTCCCGGCCGTAGACTGCCTGCCATACACCGCGCACCAGCCCAAGACAGTCGCAGCCTACACCCTTGCGGCAACCCTGATGCCGGTAGGGCGTGCCGACCCAGGCCAGCGCCTCGGCGACGATCGCCTCTGCCAGCGGACTGTCGCCTGCCATTCTATGGGACGACCGGTCCGCCATCGAATGCTCCGCCGTCGGTCACGTAGGAATAGGCCGCATCGTTGCCGGGCAGATGCGGAAAGCCGCGAAAATTCAGCGCATTGCCGAATTTCGCCTTGCACGTCGCAAAATTTTTGTCGCAACCGGCCGTCACCGAAAAGGCATCTCCGGCCTCGATGGCGGGACCAACAATCGGCAACAGGACGAACACGGTTCCGTTTTCCGTCTTGCGATGGGCGACGATGCGCTCGACCCATCCCGCCCGCGCACCACTCGTCCATGTCAGCGTGCCGGACGAGAACCAGCCGGACTCGTGAGCGTCGAGGCCGGCGACCTGCATCGTCTCCGAGGCGCCGGTCGCGACGACGCTACCGGCTGCGGTGAAACCCGGCTGGGCAAGCAGGAAGCCGCAGCGCGCATCGCCGAGTTCCGCATCGCAGGAGCGCGTGACATAGCGCCCGTTCGGCTGGTCGAGCGCCGTCACGAGACTTTCCAGCTCGGCAACGAAGCGCTCGTCGCTGCGCGTGATTTTGCCGATGATGGCCGTGCGGATCACCACGAAATCCACAGGCTGGCGCCAGTTGACCAGAAGCGTTTCCACCCTGGCGCCGTCGTAGAGGCCGGCGGCGATATCCTCGTCGCGGATACGGTCGGACGAAAGAGCGCCCTCGACGTCGACCGTATCGACCGCAAGGCCCAGCGTGTCGCGCGCCTCGCTGGCGGAAAAGCCGGTTTCCGGCTCGAAGGCCAGGCCACCGACCATCAACCTGCGGTCATGATCGGTAAAACCCGCAACGACCCCGTCCTTGCGGGCCAGGCGCCAGCAATGACAGACCGTCGTGACCTCACGCGAGAAATGCGCGGCAAGCGCAGCAGGGTAAGCCGTCACAACGGCACCTCGACCAAGGGAATGGAGGGGATCTGTCCCGCCTTGAAGGCCTTCAGGTTGATGGAAAGGCGTTCGGTGTCGAAGCGCACCGGCACGTCGAATTCGTAGCCTGCGGTAATGACCGTCCCGGCCGCCGGAACATGCTCCTGCGCAAAGACGATCTCTCCGGTCGCTGCGTCGAAGCTGAACGCGGACGGCGCATCCTGCACAACGGTCGCCACGGCAATCCTGAGGGTTGCCGGGCGCGGTTTCGTGACGAGACGGCGATAGGCGTCGTCACCGATGCCGTAGACCTTGACCAGCGCGAAGCGGTCGGTCGCACCATCCCCCACGCCAATCACCTGGTCGAGCGCGGATGGCGCACCGTCCGGCCGGCAGGATTTCATGTCGAACGGGTCGCGGAAGCGGAAGGCGTGCAGGGAACCGCGCCGCGCCTCGAAGAAGTCGATCACCTCATGCAAATCGTCGAGCGAGCGCACACCGGTGCCGGCGTCATAGTAGTGCCGCGACTGCGAAAAGCGCGCATTGCGTTTCTCGCGACCGGACGTCAGCGTGACGATCTCGTTGCGCCGCTCCGGTCCGCCCGTCGCCCCGAAAGAGACACCGAGCGGAAACAGCACGTCATGGAAGCTGGAAAGTTCGGTCACGAATAGCCTCAAAAGGTTCGGGTGCCGCGCGAGACGGCGCGCGCCAGCATGCCGGTGATCTGTGCCTCGGACTTGCGGAAGGAGGCCGCGTCCTGCGCAGTGACGTTGAAGACGACATTGACCGGTGCCGCCGCTCCGGCGGCGGCGACGCCGAGGCTGCCGTCGGCGCCGCGGCGCAGGGGTAGGATCGCCTCCGATCCCGCCTCGCCCATCAGGCCGAGATTGCCGCCAAGCGGGAAATAGGTCGGCGCCGACACAACGCCGCCGCCGGCGAACGGCACGACGTGGCCGGGCACGCCGCCCTTGGCGAAGGGCAGGATGCCCGACAACCCGCCGATGAGGCCTGAGAACAGCGAGCCGGCCAGCGACTGCAGTGGTTGCAGCCCCTGCTTCAATGCCAACCCCGCCAGGTTGAGCCCGATGCGGCGCAGTACATCGTCGAACTCCCTGCCGCTGACGACGGCCCCTTTCATCGCACCGGCCATCTGGGTGCCGAAGCTCTCGGAGAGTTTGCCGAGATCCGCCAGCGCAGCCTCGAATGGCGATGTATCGGCGCGGACGGAAACGGTTACGTCTTCGGCCAAGATCAGGCCTCCTTTTCAGAACGATCGGGGAAGGCACGCATCAGCGCGACCAGATCGGCACGCAAGGGAACCGGGCCGCGTCCAGGCGAGCGGACGCGCACGGCATGGCCGAATTCGACCGGCGTCATCGCCCAGAACACCTCCGGCGAAAGCCGCAGCAGGCCGAAACCGACGGCCATCGCCTCCTCCCACGGAAAGGCCAGTCTCTCGCCCGCTGCTGCGTCTAAGGGTTTGGCGTCGGAGCCTGTCCACCGGCGGAACCGAAGGTCGCCATCAACAGCTCCGACACGATCGCCGCAAAACCGGCGGCACCGTTTTCGCACTGCATGGCACCGACCTCTTCATCCGCGATGTCCTCGCCGGCGCCACGCAGGCCGGCGCCAATGACGCGCATCATGTCGAGCGCTGACAGCCGCCCGGCCGAGAAACGCTCGACCAAGGCGGTCAGGTCGTCGGCCGCATAGGTTGCCTCCAGTTCGGCCAGCGCACCGAGCGTCAGGCACAGCCGGTGCGGCCTGCCGTCGAGTTCCGCCGAAATCTCGCCGCGTCGCCGGTTCGCGCTCATGCTACCACCGCGAAGCTGATGGCGCCCGCCGACTCCAGCGCCATTTCGAAGGTGACCTCGCCGTCATGCGCGCCGGAATATTCCAGGGAGGTGATCTGGAACGGGCCGGAGACGATACCGAAATCCGGAATCGCCATCTGCCACGTGGCGATTTCCCCGGCGAAGAATTTCGAGCGGATCAGCGCGTCGGACTGGGCGTCCTTGAAGATGCCCGAACCGCTGACGGCAGCGCGCTGCACACCGCTGCCGGCGAGCAGTTCGCGCCAGCGTCCGGCCGAATCCGCATCGGTGACGTCCACCGTCTCGCTGTTGAAGGCGACACGTTTCGACCGCAGGCCGGCGACGGTGACGAAACTGCCTTCGCCGGTGGAATCGAGTTTGAGAAGAAGGTCCTTGCCCTTCTGCGCGCCCATGCAGGCCTCCTGATTGTGCTGTCGATTATGGGATCGGACCGGACGCGCTCAGGCGTCGTCCTCGATCATGGCGCGGAAGCGCAGCAAGCCGTGATGGATCAGCAGATCCTCGTCATAGCGCGCCTCCGAATAGTCCAGCCGCAGGGCGACCAGGCGATGGGCCTCCAGCGCAAGCGGCTCCTCCAGCCGCGCCCGGATGGCTTCCATGATATCCAGCGTTTCCTTCTTGCCCTGGGTCTTCGACCAGACGTGCAGGGTGAAAAGCTGTTCGGCACCTTTTTCGGTGGCGGTGCTCCAGTCGTAAATGCCGGTCATGCCGAACGTCACGTAGGGAAAGCGGACGTTTGCCGGTGCCCGGTCGAACACCTTGGCGCCGCCGAGCAGCGCCGTCAGCGCGCTCTCCGCACCCAGCGCGGAAAAGATCGCCTTCTGAAGATCAGCCGCGGCCGCGATCATCGCCATCCTCCTTGCCGCGGAATTCCGTTATCCGGGCGGAGTTCCGCCTTTCCATCGGCGCCTGCCTTGCCGAAAGGGTGCCACGCTCGGCCTGTTCGGCCAGATCGAGCGCCTTCCAGCGCAAAGCGCGCACGAGGCCGTCGAGCGTCATCGCCATCGTCACCTTCATATGGTCGTCTCCCGCGTCCGGCACAAAAGGTAGCGGCCGCTCTCGTCGGGATCGTGCGCGGTGACGATCAGGAAGAAGCGGCCACCGCCGGCAAGGCGCATGTCGGCTTCGACATCGCCGCGATGACGCAAGGTGATGCAGTGCGTCACCGCCTCCAGCGTCTGACCGGCGCCGAACCGACTGTCGGCCGAGACCGGCTCGATGCGGGCAAAGACGGTGGCAACGTCGCTCCAGTTTTCGGCAAACCCGCCGAGATCGTCCGGCACGGCCGTCACCGTCTGAAGCACCAGCCGGGTGCGCAGCGCGCCGGGATCGACAAAGGTTTTCCCCATCACAGCCGCCCCGCGCGATAGCCGGCGACGATGCGGTCGAAGCCGGCGGGATAGGAAACGGGCTGGTCGGCCGGGCCGTAGCCGGCGCGTAATTCGTACCAGTGCGCAACCAAAAGCAGGATCGCCCGCTTCAGCGGATCGGGCACGTCGGTACCTGCCTCGCCGAAGCCGGCGGTGAAGTCGATCTCCAGCCCGTTCATCGCGCGCAGCGGCGCGACGGAGGCGTTGAAATGGATGCGCGCCGGCCGCGACACGGCATCGACCTGATAGGTGGCAGGGTCTATGATCGTCCCCTCGCCTTCGCTGCCGAAGGCTGTGACGGACTGCACTTCGCGCAGCGGATGGATCCTGACGAGCGCGCAGCCGCTCTCGGGCAAATCGTCGAGGACGAGCCGCCAGCTTTGCAAAAGCAGCGCCATGCCGGTGCTGCGCTCGACCTCCTGTCGGGCGGCGCGGACAAGGCCGGCGAGCAGTTCGTCGTCGTCGGTGTGATCGATGCGCAGATGGGCCTTTGCCTCGGCCAATGTCACCGGTTCGGCGACCGGATCTACGGTGCGGATAAGCGTCATGCGTCAGCCTTCATGGAGAAAGGAAAAGCGGCTCCGGCGGGGAGGAAACACCGGAGCCGCCATCGACTCCCGCCCCGCTCAGAAAGGGACGGGAGAAGCACTCAGGCAGTGCCGAACTTCAGGAGCTTGATGGCGTCGAAGTCCTGCACGCCGCCGCCGACGCGCTTGGTCGTGTAGAACAGCACATAGGGCTTGGCGGAGTACGGGTCGCGCAGCACCCTCACACCCGCACGGTCGACGACCAGATAACCACGGCCGAAATCACCGAAGGCGATCGGTGTGGCGTCGGCGCCGATATCGGGCATATCCGGAGAACGTGCCGTCCGCGCCAACCTTGTCGAGCACCAGATCGACGAACTTGCGTTCGGTCGGCCGCACCTCACCGATCATCGGCATTCTCCTGATTTTTCTTGCCAAAGAGGCTTCCTATCCCGTTCTGCTGGAAGGCACGCACGACGAAGCCGAGCGCCCACCAGGCGCACAGGCTCGCCACTGCGGATCCCATCAGCATGAGCTCCGTCGGGCCAATCGCTGTCTCGATCTCGAGTTTGGACGCCACCTTGAGGCCGGCCGTGCCGCCGAACACCATTCCGCACACGACGCCGACTGCGAAGCGCGCGGCTGCCTCGCGCCTGCCATGCGGTAGCATGTAGGCGAGCGAGATTGCGGAACCGGCGACGGCGCCGCCGGCCTTGGCCAGCCACAGCCAGGCCGTTTGAGACATATCGTTCATGATCCTGGGTCCGTAATTCAGCCGAGACCGCGCGGCTGGTAGCCGACCGCCTCGCGCTTCTCGTCCTCGGTGAGGAAGGAGGCCGCATCGACGCGCTTCCACAGCGCATCGCGCTCGCTGGACAGGCCTTCGATGCGGTCGGCGTCGTACCAGAGACGCAAGCCTTCGCCGAACGGCCCGGCCAGCCAGGCCGACAGTTCCTTGGCGGTGCGCGCCACCAGTGGCAGTACGGTCAGCCGGTAGAAGGCGCGGTTGGCTTCCTGATAATTGGCGTAGGTGTTGTCGCCGGGAATGCCGAGCAGCATCGGCGGCACGCCGAAGGAAAGCGCGATATCGCGGCTGGCCGAATGCTTCGCCTCGATGAAGTCCATGTCCTTCGGCGACAGCGCCATCGCCTTCCAGTCCAGTCCACCTTCCAGAAGCAGCGGCCGTCCCGCCCTGCGGGCGCCGGAATAACCTTCCTCCAGTTCCGCTTTCAGCCGGTCGAACTGTTCGTCGCTCAGGTTGCCGCCGTCCTTCGGCGCATAGACCAGCGCGCCGGAGGGCCGCGCCGAATTATCGAGCAGCGCCTTGTTCCAGGTGCCTGCGGCGTTATGCGTGTCGAGCGCCATCAGGGCCGCTTCCAGCGGCGGAAAACCGTAGTGGTCATCGAGCGGGTGAAAGAGCCTCAGATGCAGCGCTCCGCCCCCCTCGCCGGCGCCGAGCAGCATCTTGCGGTGCACCGACCCTTCGCGATGATCGAGCGCCACCGGCCAACCGGTTGCGTCCGTTTCCACCGTGACCCGATCGGGGCGCAGGAGATGCAGTTCGCGCGCATCGCCACCCGCCTCGATCAGCTCGACATAGGCGTTGCCGGCGAGCAGAAGGTGGCCGTACAGCGCCTCGAAGAACGTCGCGCCGGCCTGCCGCTGGTTCGGCTGGCCGAGCAGTTTCAGCAACGGGTGCTCCTCGATCTCCGCCGCCCCCTCATAGAGCAGCCACGGGATCGCCGATGCGGTTTCGGCGATCAGCCGCACCGAGCGGTGGACGATCGGGTTCCTCATGAACCCTTCGCGCGCCAGCGCGGCATAGTCGCGGCGCGTCCAGCGCGCCTCGGCCTGCGCCTGGAAGGCGATGAAACCGCCTGGGGCGCCGCCCTTCGTTTCCACGCGCACACCGGCGCCGTTCCCCTTGCGGGGCCAAGGCCATGTCCAAGCCATATCCCATCCTGTCAGCGAAGTTCACGTATCCGCGGCTCGGCCGCGTGGTCCGGCATCAGTTCCGTCACCGCCCACACCAGCGCGTCCACCCGGTCCGGCGAGTGGCCGTTCGACAGCCCGTCCGGGCCGAAATCGCACATCTCGTCCTCCAGTTCGGCGAAGCGGCCGGCATGGAGCACCCTGCCCTGGTGGTAGAGGGCTGCGACCGGCTCGGCCCTAAGCCACTTGCCGCGCCGCGCCCTGACCGCCTTGACCGGCACGGCCGGATCGACGGTGCGGATCACGGCCGAGGCCATCTCGCCGCCCTGGTTGACCTCGACCAGCAGGCGATCGGCCCGCAGCGAATGAAACAAGGCTACGGCCTGCGAGGCCCAGCGCTGCGGCTGGGCGCCGCGCAGTGTCGCGTCGGCGAGCACGACCGCCCTGCCCTCGCCGTCCAACCCGGCGGCGACGATGCCGCAGGCGTCGGACGTCTTGCGCGAACTGGCCGGCGGATCGACCGCCACGACGATGCGCTTCAGTTCGCGAGGCGTCGAGACAATCGCCGTTTCGAGCAGGCCGCGCGACCACAGCGCATCGGCGCGGTCCTCGATCAACTCACCACCCAGCTCCTGCCGGCCGAGCACGCTGCCAGCATAGCGCCGCTCCACGGCGGCGAGGAAGCCGGCGGCCAGGTTGGCGCTGTTGTCCTGCGTGGTCATATGGGTCTTGACGACCATCGGGTCCGCCAGCAGGCGCTTCAGCAACCGGGTCGGGCGCGGCGTCGTCGTCAGCAATTGCAACGGACGCTCACCGAGCCGGAGACCGAATTGCAGCATGTCGAAGCAGTCCTCGGCATGTCGCCACTTGGCCACCTCGTCGCACCAAGCCGCCTCGAACTGGTGGCCGCGCAGGCTTTCCGGATCCTCGGACGAGAACATCAGCGCCACCTGCCCGTCCTTCCAGACGAGCCTGCGGCGGCTCGCCTCGAAGCGCGGCCGCTCCCGCCGCGAAATCGTGGCGATGCCCGAAATGCCCTCGATCATCACGTCGCGCACATCGGCCAGCGTCTCGCCGACCAGCGCCAGACGAAAATGCTTGTGGCCAGCGAAGGGCGGTATGGAACGCGCCAGCCCGTTGATCCATTCCGCGCCGGTTCGCGTCTTGCCGGCGCCGCGCCCGCCGAGCAGCAACCACGTCTCGGGCGATCCCAGCAGCGGGTATTGCGCCAGACGTGCGCTACGGAACCACTCGTTGCGGATCGACCAGATCCTTCGCTCCCCGACTTTCCGCAACCAGGGAAGCTGCGAGTTCACGGGCAAGCTCGATAATTCTGTCGTTAATGAGCTGGAGCACGGCGGCCACGTCTTCATCCGATCCGATCTGGTTCTCTTTGGCAGCCTCGTCGGGCCGCATGATTTCGCCGATCTTGTCGAGGCCGCGCACCATGGCAATGATGCCGTCGATCTCGGCCTTGCTGATCCCCTTTCCTCCCTCGCCGGCGCCGCTTCCCAGCGCCTCCAGCCGGCCGAGAAGCTGGCCGGCCACCTGCCGCACACGCGCGGCCACGTCCTGTCCGGAACCGGAGCGCAGAGCCCATCCTTCGCGTTCGGCCTGCACCCTCAGCCCGTCGGGCGAGCGCCCGCACGCCTCGGCGATCCGCTCAAGCGAAATATCCGTGCCTTCGACAACTGCGCGCTGGGCACGGTGCCGGGCAACCGCCGACGAAGCAGCCATCAAATCTTTCCCATGTTCGGACGAGGACGAGCGGGCGGCGGACGGAGGAAAGCCAGCGGCCCCCGCTTCCGGCAAACATCGAGCCATAACCGACCGCTTTCGCTGTCCGGCTGCCGCTGCCCACACTTTTGTGACGATAGCGAAACCCTACCAGACCAGCGTCACGGTGTCAAGAATAAATTCCTATCTTTTTTACCGTCTTTTCAGCGAAGCCAGACCCAGCTATCGGTTGTCCCTTGTCGGCGTCGTGGAAATCGGGGAAAAGGAGCAGGCCTTACCGCCCTGAAATCGCCCGCAAGCGTTTTCAATCTGCCGGCGAGGGATTGCGGAAGCCACATGGTCGACCCCATCAAACCACGCAGGAAAAGAGGCCCCGTAGCCGCGTGGCTGCTGGCGGTTGATGCCTGGCTCGATTCCTCGCTCTACGAGATCCGCTTCAAGGCTGGCGAGTTCTGGGAAGCGGCGACGATCCTCTCGCGGCGCTTCCGCCTCAAGGGATGGCGGCGCGCCCTCATCGAACTGCTCAGCGAAGGCTTCACCATGGGTGCGGGCGGCGCGGTGGTCATGCTGGCGCTCGCACTGCCCGCCTTCCAGGTGACGAAGGGCGACTGGAAAGCCCAGGACGATTTCGCCGTCACCTTCCTCGACCGCTACGGCAACGAGATCGGCCAGCGCGGCATCATCCAGCGCGATTCGGTGCCGGTCGACCAGATGCCGGATCACGTCATCAAGGCGGTGCTGGCGACGGAGGACCGGCGCTTCTTCGAGCACTACGGCATCGACGTGTTCGGCCTCGTCCGCGCCTTGACCGAGAACATGCGCGCAAATTCGGTCGTGCAAGGCGGATCGAGTATTACCCAGCAGCTCGCCAAGAACCTGTTCCTCTCCAACGAGCGCACACTGGACCGCAAGATCAAGGAAGCCTTTCTGTCACTGTGGCTGGAGGCCAATCTCTCCAAGAAGGAGATTCTGCAACTCTACCTCGACCGCTCCTACATGGGCGGCGGCACCTTCGGCATCGAGGCGGCGGCGGATTTCTATTTCGGCAAGAGCGTCAAGGATCTGAGCCTCGCCGAAGCGGCGATGCTGGCCGGCCTGTTCAAGGCACCGACGAAATACGCGCCGCACATCAACCTGCCGGCGGCGCGCGCCCGTGCCAACGTCGTGCTGAACAACCTGGTCGACAGCGGCTTCATGACCGAGGGCCAGGTGCTGCAGGCACGCATCCACCCCGCCGACGTCGTCGACCGCGGCGAGCGCAAGAGTCCCGATTATTTCCTCGACTGGGCCTTCGACGAGGTCAAACGCCTGGCGCCTCCCGGCACCCACTCGCTGGTGGCGCATACCACCTTCGACGCCAACCTCCAGAACGCGGCGGAGGAATCCCTGGAATTCCACCTCAGGCAATACGGCAAGGATTACCACGTCAGCGAAGGCGCGATCGTCGTCATCGAGACCAACGGCGCCGTGCGGGCCATCGTCGGCGGCCGCGACTACGGAGCCAGCCAGTTCAACCGCGCGACCAAGGCGCTGCGGCAGACCGGCTCGTCCTTCAAGCCCTATGTCTATGCCACCGCCATGGAAAATGGCTTCAAGCCCGAATCAATCGTTTCCGGCGGTCCAATCAGCTGGGGCGGCTGGGCACCGCACAACTATGGCGGCGGCTTCTCCGGCAACGTCACCCTGCTGACCGCCTTCGTGAAGTCGATCAACACTGTGCCGGTCAGGCTTGCAAAGGATCACCTGGGTATCAACGCCATCGTCGATATGGCCAAGGCCATGGGGGTGGAGGCGCCAATCGAACGCTTCAAGACAACGGTGCTCGGCACATCGGGAGAGACGGTGATGGACCAGGCCACCGGCTACAGCGTGTTCGCGCAGAACGGAGTTGTCGGCACCCGCCACGGAATCACGCAGCTGGTCACCCACACCGGCGAGGTCGTCTACGACTTCGCCAAGGATGCGCCACCGCCGCACCGCGTGCTGTCGGAGCAGGCGTTGCGCTCGATGAACGCCATGCTGACGCAGGTGCCGGTGATCGGCACGGCCCGCCGCGCCGCCCTGCCCGGCATCGTCTCGGGTGGCAAGACGGGCACCACGCAATCCTATCGCGATGCCTGGTACGTCGGCTTCACAGGCAACTACACGGCCGCCGTGTGGATGGGCAACGACGACTTCAGCCAAACCCGTAACATGACCGGCGGATCGCTGCCGGCGATGGTCTGGCAAAGGCTGATGGCCTACGCGCACCAGAACATCGACCTGAAGCCGATCCCCGGCATCGATCACCCCTTCGTCGACGACGCAGTCGCGGCCAAGGCCGAGGAAGCGCAAAAGAAACAGGCGGAAGCGGATGCCGCAAAGGCCGCGGCCGAGCGGCCGCCGGTATTGTCCAGCCGCACCACGCAGATGCTGCGCGAGCTGACACGGCTTTTCCAGGCGGCACCGCCACTCGCCATGGCCGCCGAGCCGGAAACACTGTCGGCGCTTTGACTTCGCATCCGCCCAGGCCCGGCTGCACGGATGGCGAACTGCCCGGCGCTTGCCAGCGCGGCCCGCGTCACGATATTGCGGCATGGCATCTTTCGTGTCCTCCGAGCCGTTCCCCATGCTGAAGAACGCACTCCTGACGCTTCTGGCGGTCGCCATCGCCGTCGGTCTCGGCGGCGGCAGCGTCTGGTATGCGCTTCATGCGCAAAGCGGCGTCGGCGCCATCCGCATCGGCCCGTGGACGGCCTTCCCCGATATAGGCACGCCGAACGCCGACCCGTATTCGCAGGCGCGCATCGCCAGGGAAGGGGTATTGGCACTCGGACGGGCAGAAGGACTCGCCTTCGTCGCCGAAAGCGATTCGGCCGGCCGGAAACTGCGGCGGGAGTGCGCCTACACCATCGCAGGCGCGTTCCCGACCGCGCGCTTCTGGACGCTCTACGCCGCCGACCAGTCGCTGGACGTCATCGCCACGGGCAAGGCAAGGCCGGCTGCGCTGCATTCCTACGAGGTCCTGCGCCAGACGGATAATTCCGCCAGCATCTCGGTGTCCAGCCGCCCCGCTCCCGGCAACTGGCTCCTCGTCAACGGCGCCGGAACCCTCTATTTCGTGCTGACCTTCTACGACACGCCGATCGCCAACAGCACCGGACTGTCCGACGTGACGCTGCCTGGCATCGTGAAGGGCCGATGCGATGCGTAAGGTCATCTACGCCGTCCTGCTCGGCCTGTTCGGCGCCGGCATCGTTCATATCGCCGTACTGCTTCTGGTGCCTGATTTTTCCGAACGGGACGCGTGGTCGCGGCTCGCCATGGCATCCGACCTCTACCGCATGACGCGCTTCGACGCCGAGGCCGGCGGGCCGCCCGTCGTCAAGTCCGTGGACCCGCTGTTCTTCGCCGCCGCCTGCAGGTTCGACCTCAACGACGGCATGGTGCAGGTGACCGCGCCGGGCCAGGTGCCCTTCTGGTCCGTTTCGATCTACGACCGCAACGGCCACAACATCTACAGCTTCAACGACCACAGCGCGACCGGCGGCAAGCTGGATACCGTCGTGCTGACGCCCGCACAGATGATCGAGGTGCGCAAGCAACTGCCGGAAGACTATGCCGGCTCCATCTTCGTCGAGTCGCCCATCGGCGAAGGCATCGTCGTCGTCCGCGCCTTCGTGCCGGACGCGAGCTGGAAGCCGACCGTCGACCGCTTCCTCAACGGCGCCACCTGCGATCCCGAAACCCTTGAGGACTGACCGCTTCGACGGTTCAGTGCCGCGGCGCGGGCTTGTTCAGCGGCGGCCTCGCCGGATCGGACGGCCCACCGCCCGATTGCGGCTCGTAGCGCACGCCGGGGAAGATGATGACGGCTGCCGGCGTCGTAACGGTCAGCGGCGGCCGGTTCGTCGCCGCCGTTCGCGGCGTGAAAGACAGTATCCTGCCCATGGTTCGCGTATTCCTCTCGGTTGCCCCGGAGCACAACGCAACGCCTCCATCTCTTGATAAGGCCACCAGAGGGTTAACGGAACGCTAACGGATCGCCGCTAATTTGACCGATGTTCCGTCGCGCGAAGTGGTCGAAGGCCGATGCGACGGACAGTGTGGACTGGCGTAAGGCGTATCTCGTGTCTTCTTCGGATTTCCGTCACATTGCGGCGCGGACAGAAGCAGGAAAGGCCGAGCGTCTGTTCCGTGCGGCGATCTCCGCCTTCTGCTGCCTGCCCCGACCCTCGCGGCGCGAGATCGCGCAGATCGAGGACCTGACGCTCCCGCTTTTCGACGGCGTGTCCAGCGAGGGTCTCCGCTTCGCCGCCGCAGCACTGTGCGAATGTGCCTATCCGCCCGCCGCACTCGTACGCCGGTTGTGCGACGCGCCCGTCGACGTCGCCGCCCCGTTGCTGATCCGCTCGCTGGCGCTGACCGATATCGACCTGATCGCCCTCATCGGCCGTCACGGCCTGCCGCATGCGCGCGCCATCGCGCGGCGCAGGGACCTCAATCCGACCATTGCCGATCTTATCCATGCGCTGGAAAGGCCGACGCTGGTGAAAGCCGCTTCACCTCCCGCAGAAGCGCCGGAAGCCGAGACTGCCGTGCCGGCGAAAGTCGATCAAAAGCCTCGCGGACAAGCGGCTGAGGAGACGAGGCAAAGACTGCGCTCGATCATGCTGGCCGACAAAGCGGCCGCCGAGGGTTCGCTCAATCCTTCGGCCAGATCAGGCACCTACGCCAAGCTGCGCGAAACGGCGCTGACCGGCAATGCCGTGTTCTTCCAGACCGCGCTGGCGGACGCGCTCGATATCGACTTCGCCATGGTGAGGGCGCGCATGTCGGTGGCGGACTATTCCGCCTTGCTGACGGCACTGCGGGCGCTGGACATCGGCGAAGACAGAGCCTTCCTGATCGCCGTGGCGATCTTCCCCTCACATTTCCCGCATCCGCAGGCGATCCGGCTGTTCCTCGACCGTTACCGGCTGCTGCACCGCGAAGCCGCAGCGGAGCAGGTGCGCGAATGGAAGGCGGAGGCCGCCTCGCAGGCGATCATCGAAGCGAGGCGCGCGAGAGCCAACTCCGATACGCCTGCGGCGCCAGAGCGGCCTGCCGCAAGGTTCAAGGCAGGCTGACGTTCAGCAACTGCTCCACCGGCACGGACCCGGCCTCGATCTCAACAACCCAGATGTCGGAATCGAATTTCCGCTCCCGCTCCAGCCGCGCCTGGAGCGCGTCCTGGTCCTCACCGTCGCCGAGACGAACGAACAAGCGCTCGTCGGGACGGGCCTGGTCGTAACTGGTTTGCGGTGCGGGGCCGAATAGTTGCACCGTGCCCAGTCTGTCCCTGGTCAGAACGAAAACCGCACCCGCTTCGGGCGCACCCTTGCTCATAACGGCGGCAAAGCCGCCGCCGCCGAAAACCCGGCGTATCAGCGCCGATACCCAAAGATCGGTGGTAACCCGCATAATGAGACTCCGGCTTCGCGGCTTTTCATAGCCGCATCGCATGCAGCCTGCGAGTGGAAAGGCGCCGTCAGTTGGTCAGGCCGATCTCGCGCATCTTGTTGTAGACGACCTCGTCGGGCTCCCCCGTCTCGGGCAAACCGAACAGCGCCTGGAATTCCTTGATGGCGGCTTTCGTCTGGGCGCCGACCATGCCGTCCAGCTTGATGCCGTCGTTGCCGAAGGCCTTGAGCCCCGCCTGTATCTTGATGATGCGCGCGTCGCCCTGGGGTGCGGGCGCAGTCGTTGCTGCCGGCGCGGGCGGCGCGGAAGCTGCCGGATCGCGCGGCGTCGGATGCGGCACGGAAGCCGTGGTGGGCGCCGCGCCGAGCTGTTCCAGGAGTGCATCGTCGATCCCGCCGCTGGCGAGCCCGACTTTCTGGCGATAGGCATCGATCGCCTTTTGCGTGTTCGGCCCCTGGAGCCCGTCGACCGTCCCGCCATAGAAACCGAGGGTCTTCAATATGCCCTGGACCTGCTCGACCACCGGATCGCTCTTGGGCGCGGAAGCGGCAACCGGCGACGGGGCCGGCCGCACGATGTTGATCGTCGTCTCCGGCTCGTCCGGCACCATGCTCGGAAAACTGCCGATGCTACGGGTGGCGAAGAAGGCGCCCGTATGCGGAAACGGCTGATACCAAAGGGCGTTGGCCGAGACGTAGAACAGCGTCACCAGGAAGGCGGTCGAGCCGCCCACCAGAACGGGATTGGCCGCCACAAGGCTACCCAACGCGACGGCACTGCTGCCGAAGGCGCTGCGCCGCCTGCGGGGAGCCCGCTTAGGCGGTCTTGCGGAGCGTGCCATGAGAATCGTCCCTCTTTTCCGTCCTTGCCGGCATCGGCAGGACGACAGGCTCGTCGGCTGCCTGCTTCGGCCCATCCAGCGGCAGGCTGATCGAAACCTTGGTGCCCTCCCCCGGCGCGCTCTCGATCGACATCGTGCCCTCGTGCAACGCGACAAGACCCTTCACCAGCGACAGGCCGAGACCGGTGCCCTCGAAGCGGCGCGTATAGTCGTTCTGTATCTGCATGAACGGCTTGCCGAGGCTGGCAAGATCGTGCTCGGCGATGCCGATGCCGGTATCGCTGACCGCAAAATGCAGGCGCGAGCCGACGCGCCGGGCATCGACGGTGACGCTGCCGCCGGCGGGCGTGAACTTCACCGCGTTGGAAACGAGGTTGATGAGGATCTGCTGGACGGCGCGGCGGTCGGCGTTGATCTCGCCCAGGTCCGCCGCAAGATTGGCATCCAACGCGATGTCCTTGGAGCCTGCCTGATGGCGCATCATCGACTGGCACATCTCCACGGCATCGGCGAAGCGGAACGGCTCCGGCTGGACCCGATAGGTGCCGGCCTCGATGCGCGACACGTCGAGGATGGAGGTCACCACATCGAGGAGATGCTGGCCCGATTCGCGCACCAGCCCGACATATTCCTTCTGGCGCTCGTCCTTGAAGGGTCCGAACATCTCATGCAGCAGCATGTCGGAAAAACCGAGGATGGCGTTGAGCGGCGTGCGCAGTTCGTGGCTGACGGCGGCGAGGAAGCGGCCCTTCGCCACATCGGCGCCGGCGGCAGCCTCCCGGGCGGCGGCCAGCTCGTCACGGAGCCCTGCAAGCTCACCATTGGCGCGCAAAAGGGCAACGAACGTGTCCGAATCTCCGGCTCGCATAAGGTCCAGCGCGAAGGGCCGATACTGGTCGCCGTGCCCGTCCGTTGCAGCGCGCGGCATGCGAAGGCGCAGTTCCAGCCTGCGCAGGTCCGCGCCCTCGCGCAGGTCCGCCAGCGCACTGAGATAGGCCACCCGGTCGGCGATATGCACCCTGTCGAACAGGCCGTTCCCCGCCAGCAGGTCCGGCGACAATCCCAGCAACGGCTCTGCCTTGGTCGATGCCTCCAGAACCTCACCCGTACGCGCAAAGCGCAGGACCACCGCGTCGATGACGTCCTCCAGCGACGTTTCGGCAGGATGTCCGGCGTCACGGCCAAGGTCGAAATGCGCCATGCGCGGAACCAGCGACAGCCCCCAGGCAATCGGGATCAGCCAATGCCATGCAGCGGGAGAAGCCGCAGCCAACGGCAGGAGCGGCGCGAGAGCGAATTGCAACACAATAGCGATTGCGGCGGCCACGGCCGCGCCAATCACTGCGCGGCGCGTGCCGAACACCCAGGCCGCTTCTATCGGCAGCGCCAGAGCCAAGAGGGCGACCGGCGAAGCCAGACCGCCGGCAAGGGCAATCAGGCAGGCCAGGCCGATGCTCGCCGCGCCCGCGGCCAACTTCGACGGCAGCGCCAGGCTCCCGCTGGACGAAACCAGCAGGGCAACAAACCAGCAGGTGCCGAACGTGGCGAAGATGGCAAGGAGCGCCATGTCGGCGCCGAGGCGTGCGGCGCTCAATGTGACTGCCGCGCCCGCTGCAAGAAAAGGCGCGGCCATCGTCACGCCGATGAAGCGCCGTTGGGTACGGCGCTGCGGCTCGCCCGCGACGCAAGGATGAACGAGCCGCTCGCAACCCGCGGCCATCGCGTTGCACAAGTCAACGATTCGGGTCGGCAAGGAACTCAACGCAACGCACTCGCATCTGTCTGCTTTGCAGATCGCTTTTGGTTAATCCGAAACTCGCATCCAGCCTTTAAAGAAACGATAAGGCCGGACCACCGAGCCCGGCCATCCCGGCAAATATCGGCACGGCGATCGGCAAAAGCCCGACCGATTGCCGCCATAGTAAATGGCAGGTTAGCCGCCCCTTTGCCCGCTGCCACCACGACAATGCGCAAGCGCGACTGTGCGATCTATAATTTTATCAATATAATCAGTATCTTATATGGTTACTTTTAAGTAAATAAATGTCCTTGAGCAAGGATCGGCGAGAAAGGGGTAAAGGCGGGGTTTCCCGGTTCGATAAAATTTGAAGAAAATTGTCGCGCGCCGGTCAAACGCCTTTTCGTGTGTCCATGTCATCATGGGGACCAATCAGGAGGCCGCACCGATAGCCGTGCGTCCCGTCACAACGAGAGGGCAGTCACATGGGTTTTCTGATCAGGGCCGCATTCTGGTTTTCACTGGTGCTTCTGGCGCTGCCGCTGGGCACGGGCTCGGATGAAGCCGGGCAGCCGAGCGTCGGGCCGCTGCAGGCGCTGGTCGCCGCCCGCGACGCCGTCGGCGACATCGCGGCAATCTGCGAGCGCAAGCCCGACGTCTGCGCGACAGGCAAGTCCGCCATGCACACGATCACCGTCCGCGCCATGGAAACGGCGCGGATCGCAGCCGAGATGCTGGACGACGACACCGCCCAACAGGCAGCTACGCTGGACGCGAAAACCGTCACCGGCAGCGTACCGGCAAAGAACTGACAATTTCCGCTGCGGGCCCTGGCTTCAGGGCAGCGCCGTCGCAGGCCGCCTCCCCTCTCGGCGCCTGCGGCGTTTTCTTTTTCCGTGACGCGGCGCAGCCGCCTCACTATATCCGGGCAATGGCCATTACGATCCAGACGATCCACGACGATTTCTCCCTGCTCGATGCCTGGGAGGACCGCTATCGCTATGTGATCGAACTCGGCGAGGCGCTGCCGTCCTTCCCCGAGGCCGAGCGTACACCGGCCAACAAGGTACCGGGCTGCGTCAGCCAGGTCTGGCTGACGACGGAGACCGGCTCCGGCGACAATCCACCGCTGACGTTCCAGGGCGATTCCGACGCCCATATCGTGCGCGGTCTCGTCGCCATCATGCTGGCGCTGTTTTCCGGGCGAAAAGCCAGCGAGATCCTGTCAACCGACGCCGAAGCGACGTTGAAGGCGCTCGGGCTCGACGAACATCTTTCACCGCAGCGCGCCAACGGCCTGCGCTCCATGGTCAAGCGCATCCGGCGCGACGCGGAAGCAGCACTCCGGCAGACTGCCTGAGCACGAACCGCCGTCAGTCTATCGTCGGCCGGTAGTCTGGCGTTCCCCAGTGCAAGGTCTGCGGCCGGCTCGTTTGCTTCGGCGGACAATAGTGGCGCCCGAGCGCGGCGAGCGCGGTCTTGAGGACGATCTTGGCAGAGCGGACCGGCCAGCCACGTTCGCTTTCGACCAGTTCCAGCCCTTTCAGGAAGCAGCAGACGTCGATCAGCACGCCTGACAGTTCGGGTCCGACCGCGGCTATGGCCTTCTCAACCCGCTGCCGCGCGGCAAGGGCCGCGTCCGTCAGGTCGGCCATGCCGCCTGCACCGCCGCGCTTACCCGAAGAGACGCTGGCGATCCAGTTGGCACCCAGTCTCTGCATGATCCGGCCGCGCGTATAGTCGACACGCAACCGCTCGCCGGCCCGGTACTCCTCCGGTGTCAGGAACGGCGTGCCGTCCTTGGCACGGCGTCGGGCGAGCTGGCCCAGCGGCGATTCCGACAGGTTTGCCAGAACAGCCGGCGCATCCGGCTCTCCTTGAAGAACCACGACGCCGATATCGCGCTGCCGCTCTGCGGAGCGCATGGCCAGCAACCGCTTGGCAAGGGCATGGCCTTCATCCGACAGGCCGACGGTGTGCGAAGCCCGCACAACGACGCCGCGAGACGCCAGAAGATCGATGAGATCGCCGGCCACGGCGATGGCGCCGCGTTCGCCGGCCTCGAGCAACAGTTTCGTCCCGCTCGCCGCCGGCCGCATCGATGCCGGCCCGGGTGACAGAAAGCGCAAGACGCGCCGGCCCGCGTCCGGCGTGGAAGTTGCATGCTGCATGATTGAAGGTCCCGAGGCTCAGATATCCAGCCGGCTGCGGAAAGCCGCGTGCGCGATCCGTTCCAGCGTCAGCACGACGCGGTCGAATTCCAGGTCGTCGCGCATGTCCTCGATCACCTGGCAGGCGTGCGCGACCGTGGTGCGGTCACGACCGAAGCCCCGGCCGACCTCGGCCTGCGTCAGCCTGAGCACCACATGGGCGACATACATGGCAATCTGGCGGACGCGCGATGCGGTCATGGAATTGCGGCCGGCGCTGCGCAGTTCCTTGCTGGATACGGAAAAGAAGGCCGCGGCGATGTCGATCAGGCATTCGCACATCTCGATCGCCACTTCATCCCGCCGCTTGGACGTCGGATGGAACCCATCGGGGGCAGCACGGTCGGGAAGCCTTTCAACCGGCGGCTCTTGACGAAGGATCGAAGGCGTCGAATGCACGGAACTTCCTCCATTAGGAATAAGTTCCTTTATATTTCCTGACAGCCTTCATGTGAACATAGAGAGAACATTTATTCGGCGCGGTGCGCTCTAAGCCTTTGTTACAAATAAGCTTTATTTCTTCCCACGGAATTCCGGCATCGCCGATATCCCCGCTTCCACTACCGCTCCGATAGTTGACGCCTGGCTGAACGGGATGGCGGGCATGGGACGACTGGAAGAGGAGGCGAAAGCCTTCGGCAGGACGAAAACCGAAGAAGAGGATCAGGCACGACAACGGGTGGCGCTCAGCCTGCTGTGCGGCATCGACATCGCCGATACTTTCGCAGCATCGCCTGAAAGCCGAACCAGGCTGATCCGTCACATCGAGCGCCTGATCGAGCGCGAACGGCTGAAAGGGATGCGTCGGCACTGGGGTTACGACCTCAACCGGCACATAGCCCTGAAGCAGGTTCTCGATCGGCTGTGCGGGCGCCCGGCCAGGAGCGCCTCGTGCCGAAACAGGGCGGATGGCGCGATCAGAAGATGGACAGGCAAACGAAAACGGCGCCCGAAGGCGCCGTGATCGATAACAAGGCCCGACAAGCGGGCAGGCGGAACCGCGTGGCTATCTGCCTTTGCGCTTGCGTCCCAGGCCCATCTTCTTGGCCAGTTGCGAGCGGGCCGCCGCGTAGTTGGGCGCCACCATCGGATAGCTCGGGTCCAGGCCCCACTTCTCGCGATACTGGTCCGGCGTCATATCGTAATGAGTCATCAGGTGCCGCTTGAGCGACTTGAACTTCTTCCCGTCCTCGAGACAGACGATATAGTCGTCATGCACCGACCGCTTCGGATTGACGGCCGGCTTCTGCTTATCGGCCACCGGCGGCTCGCTGCTGGTGCCGACGCGCCCCAGAGCGGCATGAACATCGGCGATCAGGTTCGGCAATTCTGCCGCCGGAACGGGATTGTTGCTGACATAGGCCGCCACGACGTCGGCGGTCAATTCGATCAGCATGTCGCTGTTTCGAGGAGGTGTTTCGGCGATATCCATCTCTATAGGGTCCCAACGTGAGTGTGTTTTTCTGCCCGTTCGTCCATCGTCGGGCTATTTTCATGTCGCAGGATAAAGGCCTTACGACCCACAGTACGGCCCTTTCATGAACCGGATGATCTGACAAGTCAATTGATCTAGAGAATTATAGACAGGGTCGTATAGCCAATATTTCCAAGCGTATTCGTTCTTGGCTCCCTAATATAACGCCGCGTCTCGACTTGGCGGCTTATTCAACCAGCGTGATAGAGCGCAGGTCACCAAATACAACCGCCTCCGATCCCGCCAGCCGGCAATGCCTGGAAATCCGTCGCACTCGCCCTGTGCTTCGACGCCGGGCCTTGAACAAGGCGCCGAGGCGTGTTCATTCGATGCTCAACCGAACCAGCACAGCGAATTGCCATGTCCCGCAAGTCCGTCTTTCCGCAAGCAGCCGCCCCGCAGGCACAGAAGCGTCCGGTTTCGCAGACGCACCATGGTATCACCCAAACGGACGACTATGCCTGGATGCGCGCGGACAACTGGCAGGACGTATTTCGCGACCCTTCCCGGCTCGATCCGGAAATCCGCGCCCATCTGGAAGCCGAGAATGCCTATCAATCCGCCATGATGGCCGATACGGCAGATCTTCAGAAAGTGCTGTTTTCCGAAATGAAGGGGCGCATCAAGGAAGACGATTCGTCCGTGCCGATGAAGGACGGGCCTTACGCCTATGGCTCTTCCTTCAAGCTCGGCGGCGAGCAGCCGCGTTATTTCCGCACGCCCCGTGACGGCGGCACCGAGCACATCCTTCTCGACGGGGACGTGGAAGCGGCCGGCAAGCCCTATTTCCGCCTCGGCGGCATCGACCATTCGTCGGACCATGCCAGGCTGCTTTGGGCGTATGACGACAAGGGCTCGGAATTCTTCACGCTTCGCGTGCGCGATCTGGCGAGCGGACAGGACCTGGCGGACAGCGTCGCCGACAGCGGCGGCTCCGGCGTCTGGGCGAAGGACAATGACGGGTTCTTCTATGCGCGGCTCGATGCCAACCACCGCCCGTCGAAACTGCTGTTCCACAGGCTGGGCAGCGCCGGGCAGGACGATCACCTTGTCTATGAGGAAGCGGACCCCGGCTTCTTCATGAATGTCGGCGGCACGCGCGACAACCGCTGGATCCTGATCGCCATCAACGATCACGAGACGTCGGAATACAGGCTGCTGCGCTCGGATGATCCGCTCGCCGAGCCGAAGCTGGTGGCAGGGCGCGAAACCGGCCTGCAATACGACCTTGAGGACGGCGGCGACGTCTTCTTCATCCTGACCAACGCCGATGGCGCTGAGGATTTCAAGATCATGACGGCGCCGGTCGATGATCCTGCGCGCGCCAACTGGCGCGAACTGGTGGCGCACGAGCCGGGCCGGCTGATCCTGTCCGTCATCGGCTTCAAGGACCATCTTGTGCGGCTGGAGCGCAAGGACGGCCTGCCGCGCATCGTGGTGCGAGAGAGGGCGAGCGGCGCCGAGCACATGATCGCCTTCGACGAGGAAGCCTATTCGCTCGGCCTGTCGGGGTCCTACGAATACGACACCGAGGTGATGCGCTTCACCTATTCGTCGATGACGACGCCGGCGCAGGTCTTCGACTACGATATGCGCACGCGCGAGCGCACCCTGCTCAAGACGCAAGAGGTGCCCTCCGGGCACGACCCGGATCGCTACGTCACGCGCCGGCTGATGACGCCGGCCGAGGACGGTGAACTGGTTCCCGTTTCGCTGATCTATCACAAGGATACGCCGCTCGACGGTTCGGCGCCCTGCCTGCTCTACGGCTACGGCGCCTATGGAATCACCATCCCGGCCGCCTTCAACACCAACTGCCTGTCGCTGGTCGACCGCGGCTTCGTCTATGCGATCGCGCATGTGCGCGGCGGCAAGGACAAGGGCTATGGCTGGTACGAAGACGGCAAGCGATCCAGGAAAACCAACACTTTCACGGACTTCATCGCCGCCGCCCGGCATCTCGTCGGAACCGGCTATACGGCGCACGACAGGATCGTGGCGCAGGGCGGCTCAGCCGGCGGCATGCTCATGGGCGCCATTGCCAACATGGCGCCGGAGGCCTTCGGCGGCATCGTCGCGGAAGTTCCCTTCGTCGACGTGCTGGCGACGATGCTGGACGCCACGCTGCCGCTGACGCCGCCGGAATGGCCCGAATGGGGCAATCCGATCCAGTCGGAAGCCGACTACCGCCTGATCGCCGGCTATTCGCCCTATGACAACGTGGCCGCACTTGCCTATCCGCCTATCCTGGCCGTCGCCGGCCTGACCGATCCGCGCGTCACCTATTGGGAGCCCGCGAAATGGGTGGCGCGGTTGCGCGAGCGCAAGACGGGCGACAATCCGGTGCTGTTCAAGATCAACATGGAATCGGGCCATGCCGGCGCATCCGGCCGATTCTCGCGGCTGGAGGAAATCGCTTTCACCTACGCCTTCGCGCTCAAGGTAACAGGCCGCATGGAGGCCAGGCCGTTGGGCTGATTCCTCAGCCTTGCGGCTTGCGCGGCGGATAGCCGTTGGGGTGCGGTGGGATGGCCTTCAGATAGGCGGCGATCGCCGCCCGATCCTCCGCAGGCAGTTCGGCCATATTCTGCTGCACCTCGACCATCGCGCCCCCGACCGAATCGAAATCGGGCGTCAGCCCGTTTTCAAGATAGGATGCGATGTCTTCGGCCGACCAGTCGCCGATACCGCCCTCGCCCGAAGTAATGTTGGGCGCAATGCCGTCACCCTCGGCGGCGACAGCGCCGGCCAGCCATTCAGCCTTCTTCGGCCCGCCGGCAAACTCGCGCGGCGTGTGGCATTCGCCGCAATGGCCCGGTCCTTCCACAAGGTAGCGCCCGGCGACGACCGCCTCAGGGGCGTCGGCCGGCAGGTCGATCACCGGCCTGTCATCGAGGTAGGCGAGCTTCCACAAGCCAATGCCGCGCCGGATGTTGAAGGGAAAAGATAGTTGATGGCCGGGTGCCTTGCCGGAAACAGCAGGCAGCGTCTTCATGAAGGCATAGAGATCGGCCACGTCCGACGGCTTCATGCGGGCATAGGACGCATAGGGGAAAGCCGGGTAGAGATGCTCGCCGGAGGGCGAAACGCCCTTCAGCATGGCGTTGGCGAAATCCTCCATCGACCACGCGCCAATGCCGTCCCTCGTGTCCTGCGAGATATTCGGAGCGACGAAGGTGCCGAACGCCGTTTTCAGTTCAACGCCGCCGGCAAGCTCGAACCGGGCATCGCCTTCCGCTTTCGCTCCGGCGTGGCAGGAGGCGCAACCACCGGCGAAGAAGATTCGCTTGCCCTTGGCCGCATCGCCTGCGCCCAGCTTGGCGATCGTGTCGGCGTCCAGTCTGACGGGCGCCGACAGGAACCAGCCGGCGACCGCGGCGGCGGCGCCGAGGATCACGACGGCGCCGAGAAGCTTGCCGGCCCGACCCATAGGGAAGGTCAGCCCTTCTTGATGCGATAGGTCTGGTGGCAGGCGCCGCAATCCTTGGCAATGGTGCCGAACGGCCCCTTGAGGGCGTCTACATCGGCAGGAGGAGCAGCAACCGCCGCCTTGACGTCTGCGAGGAACTTGTCTTCGGCGGCGTTGAACCCCGCCTTGTCTTCCCAGATCTTCGGCGCGGCGGTGGTGTCGCGGCCCTGCTCGCTGCCGACAGGGAACAGCGCCTCGGTGTCGAATTTCTCGGCATTCGCCTCCAACCCCTTCAACGCATCGAGGACGGCGGCTGCGTCGAAGGCCTGCTCGCCCTTCACCACCTTGGACAAGGTGCCGACGAGCTTGCCGCGTTCCTTCATCAGCGCCTGCCTGTCCGCAATGGGATCGGCGGACGCTGCGGCGCCGGTGAAGGCGAGCATGGAGATGGCGATGACAAGCTTTCTCATTCAGGAGGCTCCACAGTTGACGGTTGAGGACCGTATCCGGCCCCAGACGTCAACGAAAGACTGTACCCTGAAATTCCCGCCACTTTCACGCGAGCGTGAATTTTCGTCTTCCCGATGCCTGAAAAGAAAAAGCCCCGGACTTGCCGGGGCTTTCCTGTGCGATCAGCCACGCGCCTTTTCGTAGAGCTCGAGGACATGATCCCAGTTGATGAGATTGTCCACGAAGGCTTCGAGGTATTTCGGCCGGGCGTTGCGATAGTCGATGTAATAGGAGTGCTCCCATACGTCGACGCCGAGGATCGGGCTCGCGCCGTGAACCAGCGGGTTCTCGCCGTTCGGCGTCTTGGAGATGGCAAGCTTGCCGTCCTTGACCAACAGCCAGGCCCAGCCGGAGCCGAACTGCGTGGTGCCGGCGGCGATGAAGTCGGCCTTGAACTTGTCGTAGCCGCCAAGGTCGGAATCGACCGCCTTCTGCAGCGCGCCCGGCAGCTTGTTGCCGCCGCCGCCCTTCTTCATCCACTTCCAGAAGTGGATGTGGTTGTAGTGCTGGGCGGCGTTGTTGAACAGGCCGGCGTTCTTGCCGAACGACTGCTTGACGACCTCCTCCACCGACAGGTCACCCATCCCGGCTTCTGCGGCCAGCTTGTTGCCGTTGTCGACATAGGCCTTGTGGTGCTTGTCGTGGTGATACTCCAGCGTCTCCTTCGACATATACGGCTGCAAAGCCTCGTAGTCGTACGGAAGGGCGGGCAGTTCAAAAGCCATGGTGCTACTCCTCAAAAAAATCCGGTGTCTACCGGAGAAAGATAGGTCGGCTACGGCCGGGGACAACGCCGGGCCGGTGCGCGATTGCGTTTTATCCGGTCATCCGGCGGAAGTCGAATGCGCCCATTCCCAATAAAGCTCGCGCGCCTTCTTGGCGACGGGGCCGGGCTGCAGGTCGCGGTTTTCGATGCGGGTGATCGGCACGACCTTGGAATGATTGCCGGTGGAGAAGATTTCATCGGCCTCGAGGAAATCACGCACCGTGAGCGTCTTTTCGATGGCGCGGAAGCCGTAATCGCCGAGCAGCGCCATGGTGCGGGCGCGGGTGATGCCGGACAGGAAGGTGCCGTTGGCCGCCGGCGTCAGGACATGGCCGTCCTTGACCAGGAAAATGTTGGACGATCCCGTCTCGGCGACGTTGCCCAGCATGTCCAGCACCAGCGCATTGTCGAAGCCGCGCCCCTTGGCCTCCATGATGGCGCGGCCGTTGTTGGGATAGAGGCAGCCGGCCTTGGCATTGGTCGGCATCGTCTCGATGGTGGGCCGGCGGAAGGGCGAGACCGTGACGGAAAAGCCGCTCGGCGCAATCATCGGCGCTTCATAGAGGCACAGGCAGAACCGCGTCGAGTCCGGGTCGGCCGGTACGCCCATATAGCCGCCGTGCTCGGCCCAGTACATCGGCCGGATATAGACCGCCGTCTTGCCGTCGAACTTCTTCAGCCCGTCCCAAGTCAGGCCGACGATTTCCTCCGGCGACATGGTCGGCGCCAGACCGAGCGCAACGGCCGAGGCGTTCACCCGCCTTGCGTGAAGGTCGAGGTCCGGCGCGACACCCTCGAACCAGCGGGCGCCGTCGAAAACGGTCGAGCCGAGCCACATGGCATGGCTACGCGGCCCGATGATCGCCACGTTCCCTTCGTGCCAATCGCCATCCACATAGGTCCAGGTCGTCGTCTGCGCGGCTGTTGCCAGGGTCATCGCTTCATCCCGTTCGCGTTGGCGCACATTGGAAGGCGCTTGGCCGTCCGCGTCAACCGGCAAGGCCGTGGAATCGTTGGGACAAGCGGCGCAAGCTTTCGGCTGACTGCCGATGGTTCCTGGCCATTGCACACCTCACTTTGGCGCGAGCGTTGCGGATCGGCCACAGTCACGGCCTCTTTGCGGCGCAAAACGGCTTTGATCGCCGGCTTGCCCACCTTCTGGCCAAAATCGGCAAGACTTATCGCCGCCTCTCATGTGATGAGGAAGGAGCGGGGTCGGCTCATATTCTCTTCGACCCGGAATTCGGAAAGGCCACCATGCTCAAGACGATTTTTGCCCCGCCTGCGATGACGCGCCGCGGCTTTCTTGGCACGGCAGCGCTCGGCGCAGCCTCGGTAGCGCTGGCGGGATGCACGACCGTCGGCTCGCAACCGCCGCCACAGCCACAGTTGCCGCGTGAGCCGGACCTGCCTGATTATGCGACCATGTACGGCCCAATCGAGGACGAAGGGTTCCAGATTCCGGCGGTTCCCTACCAGAAGATCGACCCGCAATTCCTGCGACAGATCGTCGACGACCCGACCGGCCAGAAGCCCGGGACCATCGTGGTCGATACAACGAGCCACTTTCTCTACCTGGTGCGGCCGGGCGGCCAGGCGATTCGCTACGGTGTCGGACTTGGACGCGCCGGCTTCGAATGGTCCGGCAATGCCGTGGTGCAATGGAAGCAGAAATGGCCGAAGTGGACGCCGCCGGAGGAGATGATCGCCCGCCAGCCGGAACTCAGGAAATACAGCGCCGACAACGGCGGCATGCCGGGCGGGCTGAAAAATCCGCTGGGCGCGCGCGCGCTCTACCTGTTCCAGAACGGCCAGGACACGCTCTACCGTCTGCACGGCTCGCCCGAATGGACGTCCATCGGCAAGTCCGTCTCTTCCGGCTGCGTGCGGCTGATGAACCAGGACATCATCGATCTCTACGGCCGGGTGCCCGGCAAGGCGACGGTGATCGTGACGCCCAACGCCGAATCGGCGATCGCGGCGACGTCTTCCAGACGCGCCATCCCCATCGATGCCGGGGTGCCGCAGGACGCCGAACTGCTCGGCCCCGCCTATTGATCTGATGGCGGCGCCGGATACGCCGGCGCCTCAGCCCTGTTAGCGGCCGCGCGACAGGCTGCCCAGAATGCCGCGTACGATGGCGCGGCCAAGCGAAGAGCCGACCGAGCGCACCACCGACTTGATGGCGGCCTCGGTGACGGTCTGGCGGTTCGACGGGCGTGGCGCAGGGCGGCGAGGCTGGGACGGAGCCGGCGCGGAACCGCCACCGTCGAAATCCGGCAAGGTCCAGCGCGAGCCGCCGCTCTCCCGCGCCTTCTGTTCGGCCGCCTGCGCTTCGGAAGCCTTCTTCTGCAGCATCTCGAAGGCCGATTCGCGGTCGATCGTCTCGTCATATTGCCCGGCCACGGGACTGGCGGCGATCACCTTTTGCCGCTCCTGCGGCGTGATCGGCCCGAGCCGCGAGGACGGCGGCCTGATCAGCGTGCGTTGCACCATCGAGGGCACGCCTTTTTCCTGAAGCGTGGAAACCAGCGCCTCGCCGGTGCCGAGCTGGGTGATGGCCGTGGCGCAATCGAAATCCGGATTGGGCCGGAAGGTGTCGGCGGCAGTGCGCACCGCCTTCTGCTCGCGCGGCGTATAGGCGCGCAGCGCGTGCTGCACCCGGTTGCCGAGCTGCGCCAGGACCGTTTCCGGCACGTCGAGCGGATTCTGGGTGACGAAATAGACGCCGACGCCCTTCGAGCGAATCAGCCGAACGACCTGCTCGACGCGGTCGATCAGCGCCTTCGGCGCATCGTCGAACAGAAGGTGCGCCTCGTCGAAGAAAAAGACCAACCGCGGCTTGTCCGGATCACCAACCTCAGGCAGCACCTCGAACAGTTCCGACATCAGCCACAGCAGGAAGGTGGCGTAGAGCCGCGGGTTCATCATCAGCTTGTCGGCGGCCAGCACGCTGATGGCACCACGGCCGTCGCGCGTGGTGCGCATGAGATCGGAAATGCGCAGCGCCGGCTCGCCGAAGAAATTTGCCCCGCCCTGCTGTTCCAGAATCAGCAACGAGCGCTGGATGGCGCCGACCGACTGCTTGGTGACGTTGCCGTAGCGTGCGCCAATCTCGTCGGCACGCCCGGCGATGTTGGCCAGCAATGCCTGCAAGTCCTTCATGTCGAGCAGCAGCAGACCTTCCTCATCGGCGATGCGGAAGGCGATGTTCATGACGCCTTCCTGCGCCTCGGTGAGGTTCATCAGCCGCGACAGCAGTAGTGGTCCCATTTCCGAGACGGTGGCGCGGATGGGATGGCCCTGTTCGCCGAACAGGTCCCAGAAAATGACCGGGAATTCCTGGAATTCGTACGGATCGAGCCTGATTTCGCTGGCGCGCTTGAGAAGGAAATCCTGCGCCGTGCCCATCATGGCGATGCCGGACAGGTCGCCCTTTACGTCGGCACAGAACACCGGCACGCCGGCGTTCGAAAAGCCTTCCGCCATTATCTGCAAGCTGACGGTCTTGCCGGTGCCGGTCGCGCCTGTGACGAGGCCGTGCCGGTTGCCGTAGCGCAGCAGCAGTTCCTCGGGCTTCTGGTAGCTGTCGTCCGGCTTGCGGCTCGCGCCCAGGAAAATGCCCGTGTCTTGCGCCATCTATTGGCCCTTCTGCCGTGCCGCCGCTCAAGGCCGGCGATTTGCCGCAGGGTATACTGACGCTCGTGTGAAAATCAAAGGCATGGGTGCAACCTTCGGTGCCTTGGTTGCATTGCGATATGGTAACAGGAACCGTAGAGTGGTGCCGTCCAGGCTGGTGCGGCCGGCAGACAGGAAGAACGGATGAGCGCCGAGGCCTCGATCGATATAGATGGGCAGAACACGGAGCGGCAGCGCTGGCTGGCGCTTGCCGAAAAAGCGTTGGCCGGCGCCTCCTTCGAGGACCGGCTGGTTTCCCACACCGACGACGGCATTCGCGTCGAACCGCTTTATGGCCGGGCGGTCGATGCAGCACCCTGCCTGCGTAACAATCCGGCACAACCGTGGATCGTCAGCCAGCGTATCGACGACCCTGATGTGGACCGCGCCATCGCGCAGGCGAGCGAGGACCTCGCGCAGGGCGCCACCGGCCTGTCTCTCGTCTTCGAGGGGGCGCCGAACGCTTTCGGCTACGGCCTGCCCGGCACACCGCAGACACTCGAGCGCGTACTCGCCCAAGTATCCCTCAATCAGGTTCATCTGCGGGTCGACGTCCATCCCGTCAGCCGCGCCATGGCGGACGAACTGGTGGCGGTGCTGACGAAGCGGCGCGCCGATCCCTCCAAGCTCAGCCTCTCCTTCGGCATCGATCCGGCGGCGATCTTCGCGGGCACCGGGCGGCTGCGCATGTCGATCGAGGCGTTGCAGGCGTCGATGCCGCAGTCACTGGCGCACTTCTTCGCGCTCGGCGTCCCCGGCATTCTGCTGGAGGCGGATGGGCGCGTCTTCCACAACGCGGGGGCGACTGAAGCGCAGGAACTGGGCATCATGCTCGCCTCTGCTGTCTCTCACCTCAAGCTGTTCGAGGAGGCGCGCCAGGCGCTCGTCTATGCCGCGCCGCATATCGGTTTCGCCCTGTCGGTGGACCAGAACCAGTTCCTGTCCATGGCCAAGATCAGGGCGTTGCGGCGCCTGTGGGCGCGCATCCAGGAGGTCTGCTCCATTCCGGCATCCGCAGCCGAGGTCCATGCCGAGACGTCCTATCGGATGACGACGGCGAAGGACCCGGAAACCAACATCCTGCGCAACACGATCGCCTGCTTCGCCGCCGCCACGGGCGGTGCCGATTCGATCTCGATCCTGCCGCATACGATCGCGCACGGCCTGCCGGCCGGCTTTGCCCGCCGCGTCGCCCGCAACACGCAGCTTGTCATGGCGCGCGAGAGCCATATCGGCTTCGTCGCCGACCCCGCCGCCGGCTCGGGCGGCATCGAGGCGCTGACCGAGAGCCTGTGCGAAGCCGCATGGGAGGAGTTCCAGCGCATTGACGCCGAGGGCGGCGTTCTTGCCAGCCTGCGCGACGGTCACATCCAGACGCGGGTGAAAGCCGCGCGAGAAAGCCGCGCCGAGGCCCAGCGGGCGGGCGGCCGCCCCATCGTCGGCACCACCTTGCATCCGTTGCATGGCGAATCGCCGGTCGAAACGCTCCGCGCCGAAAAGCATGCCGCCCCGAACGACGGCGTGGTGTTCTGCGAGGCCATGGTGCCCATGCGTCTCGATCAGCAGATGAGTGAGACGCCATGATCCCCGATTTCAGCAATATGAAATGGGAAGCGTCGCATCGCGCCACCAGCCTGTCCACCGGCGCGTCATGGCAGACGCCGGAAGGTATTCCGGTCAAGCCTCTCTATGGCGAATCCGACCTCAAGGGCCTGCCGGACCTCGATACGTACCCCGGCCTGTCGCCCTTTGTTCGCGGCCCCTATCCCACCATGTACGTCCAGCAGCCGTGGACGATCCGGCAATATGCCGGTTTCTCGACGGCCGAGGAATCGAACGCCTTCTATCGGCGCAACCTGGCCGCCGGTCAGAAAGGCCTGTCGATCGCCTTCGACCTCGCCACCCATCGCGGCTATGACAGCGATCATCCGCGCGTTGCTGGCGACGTCGGCATGGCGGGCGTGGCCATCGATTCCATCCTCGACATGCGCCAGCTTTTCGACGGCATCCCGCTCGACCAGATGACCGTTTCCATGACCATGAACGGCGCGGTCCTGCCGATCCTGGCGCTCTACATCGTGGCTGCCGAAGAACAGGGCGTGGCGCAGAAGGATCTCGCCGGAACCATTCAGAACGACATTCTGAAAGAGTTCATGGTGCGCAACACCTACATCTATCCGCCGAAGCCTTCGATGCGGATCGTGTCGGACATCTTCTCCTACACGTCGCGCAACATGCCGAAGTTCAATTCGATCTCGATTTCCGGCTACCACATGCAGGAAGCGGGAGCGACGGCCGACCTCGAGCTTGCCTACACCATCGCCGACGGCATCGAATACACCCGGGCCGGCGTCGCCGCCGGGCTCGACATCGACCGCTTCGCGCCGCGCCTCTCCTTCTTCTGGGCGATCGGCATGAACTTCTTCATGGAAGTCGCCAAGCTGAGGGCCGCGCGCCTTTTGTGGTCGGAACTGATGGCGAAGAATTTTGCGCCGAAGGACCCGCGCTCGCTGTCGCTGCGCACCCATTGCCAGACCTCCGGCTGGTCGCTGACGGCGCAGGATCCCTACAACAACATCGTGCGCACGATGATCGAAGCGATGGCGGCGACGCAGGGCCACACCCAGTCGCTGCACACCAATTCCTTCGACGAAGCGCTGGCGCTCCCTACAGACCATTCGGCGCGCATCGCCCGCAACACGCAGATTATCCTGCAAAAGGAATCCGGCACGACACGCATCATCGATCCGTGGGGCGGTTCGGCCTATGTCGAGCGGCTGACGCACGACCTTGCGCAGCTTGCCATGCGCCATATCGAGGAAGTCGAGAAGCTCGGCGGCATGGCGGCGGCGCTGGAAAAGGGCATTCCGAAACTGCGCATCGAAGAGGCGGCGGCGCGCACGCAGGCCCGCATCGATTCCGGCGAGCAGACGCTGGTGGGCGTCAACGCCTTCCAGCCGGAAACGGACATCGAGGTCGACGTGCTCAAGATCGACAACGCCGAAGTCCGTGCCCGGCAGTTGTCGAAACTTCAGCAACTCAAGGGCACGCGCGAGGTCGCTGCCGTCGAAAGCGCGCTGGACGCCCTGACCCGCGCGGCGCAAGGCAACGAGAATCTGCTGGAGTTCGCCATCCGCGCAGCGCGCGCCAAGGCGACAGTTGGCGAAATCTCCATGGCGATCGAAAAGGCCTTCGGCCGCCATGTCGCCACCGTGCAGACGATTTCCGGCGTCTATCGCAAGGCGCTGGGCGAGAACAAGAGCTTCGACCGGTTCGAGGAAAAGCTCTCGGCCTTCGAGAAGAAGACCGGCGGCAAGCCGCGCATCCTCGTCGCCAAGATGGGACAGGACGGCCACGACCGCGGTCAGAAGGTGATCGCCACCGCCTTCGCCGACCTCGGTTTCGACGTCACCGTCGGTGCCATGTTCCAGACGCCGGAGGAAATCGCCCGGCTGGCGGCCGAGAACGACGTGCACGTCGTCGGTGCCTCCTCGCTGGCCGCCGGCCACCTCACCCTCATTCCGGAACTGAAGGCTGCGCTGAAGAAGCTCGGCCGCGAGGATATTTTGATCGTCGCCGGCGGCGTCATCCCGCCGCAGGATTTCGACGCCGTGCGCGCCGCCGGAGCCGTCGAAATCTTCCCGCCCGGCACGGCGATCCCGGAGGCGGCGGAACGCCTGATCGAACGGCTGCTAACTGGGTCATGATGCCGTTATAATCATCGTCGCAACATTTGGCGCTTACCGTTATAATTGCCGTTACAACGTGAGATCGGTGTCATGAATACGACCATTCGCAAGATCGGCAATTCCGAAGGAATCATCCTGCCCAAGGAAATCCTCGAGCGCCTGAATCTGCGTGCCGGAGATACGTTGGAAGTGGCCGAAACGAAGAACGGCCTATCTCTGACGCCGGTCGACAATACTTTCGAGCGGCAGATGGCGGCCGCACGTGAGGTCATGGACAAATACAAGGTCGCGCTTCAGAAACTCGCAGAATGAGCTGGGAGTTTCTGACGCGGGCCGTTGTCGAGGCCTTCCATGCTGAACAACTACGTCGACACGGGGGCGCAGTTGGTTTGCGGGACGCAAATATCTTGGAGTCCGCCCTCGCCCGCCCCGAGAATAGGGCGACTTACGGCACGCCTACCGCTCATGAACTCGCTGCCGCCTATGTCTACGGACTTGCGCGCAACCACGCCTTCGTTGACGGGAATAAACGCACGGCGATTGTCGCTGCGGGTGCTTTCCTGCTGCTGAACGGCTATGGGCTAACGGCGAACGACGCCGAGCTTTATACGTTCACAATGGGAATAGCCGCCGGCGAAATTGACGAGCCCGGCGCCACGGCATTCTTCCGGGACCACGCTGTGCCGATAAAGCTGTAAGCTCACTCCCTCGTCGTCAGCTTGACGATTTCCCATTCCTTGCCGTTGACGGTGACGAGGTCGCCGGTGCCTTTGCCGAACAGCGCCTGGGCCATCGGCGAAACGTGCGAGATCGAGCCTTTGGCCGGATCGGCCTCGTCCTCGCCGACGATCTTCCAATGCACCTTGCCGCCGTCTTCACCTTCCAGCGTGACGCCCATGCCGAAACGCACCACGTCGCTATCTGCTTCAGGCACGGACAGTTCGGCACTTTCTCGACGAGCCGTCCAGTAGCGCAGGTCACGCGAGGCCGTGGCCAGACGTTCCCGGTCTTCCTGCCGCTCGCCCTTGCCGAGTTCCTTGCGCAGCCTTTCCAGTTCGGCTTCAATCTGCGCCAGCCCGCGCTCCGTCACCAGGTTGCGGTGCGGGGAGATCGGCCGTTCGCCGATGTCGGCAATAGCCTCGTTGTCTTCTTCGCGGGTGAAGGCTCTGCTCATGGCAGGAGCTTAGGCCGTCCCTCGATCCGCCACAAGCCATGCCGGGAAAGGCCGAAGCTGGCACGTTTCCTGCGCCGCCAAGACAAATCGCCGGAAACTGTGCCAATGTTGAACAGACGTGCCCTGCTTGCCGGTTGCGCCAGCCTTGCGGCAACCGGCTTTCCGCTTGCCCGGGCGGCGGCAAAGAGCCTTGGCACGATCGAAACCGCGTCTTTGCGCGGCTCGATCAGCGCCACGGATCTGGGCGTGCGGCCCGGCACGTCCGACGACCAGAGCAAGGCATTCTCGCGCATGCTGCATGATGCGGCCAAGCGTGACCAGCCGATCTTCCTGCCTGCCGGCACCTATGTCGTGTCCAATCTTTCGCTGCCCGGCCGCGTGCGCCTTTCCGGCGTGCCGGGCGCCACGCGCATCGTCTATGGCGGTGGCGGCCATTTCATGCGCGGCGAGCGGCTCGATCACCTCGAACTCACCGGGCTGGTGCTGGACGGCACCAATCAATGGCTGGCCGACTATACGGAAGGCCTGCTGGACCTGCGCGGTGCCGCTTTCCTTGCTGTCGACAAATGCAGCGTCACCGGCAGCGCCAAGAACGGGCTGGCATTGGAGCGGGCAGCCGGTCGCATAGAGCGGACGACCGTATCCGGCGCCGCCGATGCCGGCATCTGGTCGGTCGAGGCGGCCGGGCTGACCATTTCCGGCAACACCATTTCGGACTGCACCAATGGCGGCATCCTCGTGCATCGCTGGCAGGCGGCAGAAGACGGGACGATGGTGACCGGCAACCGCGTCGAGCGCATCGGCGCGCGCAATGGCGGTACCGGGCAGAACGGCAACGGCATCAACGCCTTCCGCGCCGCCAACGTCGTCGTTTCAGGCAACCTCGTCTCGGATTGCGCCTTCTCCGCCATTCGCGCCAACAGCGCCAGCAACATCCAGATCAACGGCAACACCTGCCTGCGGTCCGGAGAAACGGGCCTTTATTCGGAGTTTTCCTTCGAGGGCGCAGTCATCGGCAACAACATCGTCGACGGCGCGGCCAACGGCATCTCCATCGTCAATTTCAACGAGGGCGGCCGCATGGCGGTGTGTTCGGGCAACATCGTGCGCAACCTTTCGACCGTCGGCCCCTACCCTGCCGAAAACGGCGGCTTCGGCACCGGCATCAGCGTCGAGGCCGACACCACCGTCACCGGAAACGTCGTCGAGAACGCACCGCTTTCCGGCCTGCAACTCGGCTGGGGACCCTTCCTGCGCAACGTCCTCGCCAGCGGCAACGTTATCCGCAAGGCCGGTACGGGCATCGTCGTCAGCGTCGTCGAGGGCGCCGGTTCGGCCATCATTTCGGACAATGTCATCGATGGCGCCCAGCATGGCGCCATCATCGGCCAGCGCTGGGCAGACCCGGTGACCGGCGACCTAGCGATGCTGGGCAATGCCGGCTACGCGCACCTCACGGTCGAGCGCAACCATGTGAGTTGACGACTGGGAGCCTCAGGCGAGCGCCCCGGCAGGACGCAATGCGCCGACCTTCAGGCCCTTGCGATTTTCCAAGGCCGGATTGGCGAGTTCCGTCAGCTTCGCCGCCAGTGTCCCGTCGGTCTTGAGCAATTTGCTCAGTACCGCCGCGACCATCACTTCTGCGCCGCGGCTGGCACCATCGTCGCATTTCAGTGAAATACCCACGCCCAGTTCCGGCACGGCGGCACAGTAGACGCCCTCCGCACCGGTCTTGACGAAGATACGGCCGGGCGCGGCCTGCATCAGCGCGACGTCGGCGCGGTCGGTGCCGGCGACCAGAAAGGGTTCGGCCATGCAGGCCTTGAGCAGCCGTTGCGCTGCCTTCGCGCGCTCGGGCGGCAGGCCCTTTCCCGTCACCATGCGGGCGAAGCCGAGGGCGTAGCTGCGCAGCGGCACGGCATAGGTCGGGATGGAGCAGCCGTCCGTGCCGCGATGCTCGGCATCGTGGACGGCGCCGGTAACGCTCTCCATCGCCTCGCGCACCATCTCCTGCTCAGGATGGCCGGCCGCGACATAGCCGCGATGATCGATACCGAGATGCCGGCAGGTGCAGAGAAATCCCGAATGCTTGCCGGAGCAGTTGTTGTGCAGCGCGCCGGGCGAGCCGCCGGACCGGGCGAGCGCAATCGTCGCCTCGTGATTCGAGGGCCAATGAGTGCCGCATTCCAGCGCGGTTTCGTCTAGGCCGGCCTTTGCCAGCATGGAGCGCGCCAGTTCGACATGCTCCGGCTCGCCGGAATGGGAAGCACAGGAAAGCGCCAGTTCCTTCTCGCCGAAACCGTAGGCGTCCGCCGCGCCGCTTTCGACGAAGGGCAGCGCCTGGATCGCCTTGACGGCGGAGCGCGGGAAGACAGGGCGTGCGGTGTCGCCGATCTCCAGCAGCGGCTTGCCGTCCGCCTCATAGACGGCCACCGCGCCGCGATGGGCGCTCTCGACCACATTGCCGCGGGTCACTTCGACCAGAACAGGGTTTGTCATCGTTGATGCCCGGGAATGGAATTCGGAGACTTATTCCTGCAACGGTTCGGCTGGATAGACAAGCCGGTCCGGCGACTGGCAGCGGGCGCCCGGCGTCATGGTGGCCGGCTCCATACGGTCGTCGCCCATGAGATGAAAGACCGTCTCGCCGCCGCACAGAAGGTAGTCCGCGACGATGCGGCGATGGCAGCGCCACCAGACGGCCTCCGAGCACATCATCGCCGTTCGCCGCCGTCGACCGAGCGCGACGAGCGCCTCAAGGCCGGTGTGGAAGCGTTCGCCCAGCGCATAGTCGGCGTAGTTATGAAAACTCCGGTTGACCCAGAAGGCGTTGGTCGTCTCGGGAACATCGCCTGCCTTTCCGCGCAGCCCGCCGAGCTCGGCAATATGCTCGTAGCCGATCTGATAGGGAGCGAGGTTCTCGCCTAGCACGTCCTTGTTGTATTGCGGATTGGTGCGCGAGCGCGGCACGGTGCGAATATCGGCCACCATCTCCACCCCAGCGACCCGCAGGAGGTCGACGAATTCCGGGATCGTGCGGGTCGAATGGCCGATGGTGAAGAACGGCAAAACCGTTCCGGAGGAACCGGCCCTATGGTCCGGCACCGCAGTCCTGGCCTATCTGATCCGGTCCAGAATGGAGACGTAGTTCGCCACCGCCGCACCGCCCATGTTGAAGATGCCGCCGAGTTTGGCGCCCGGAACCTGAATGCCGCCGGCCTCGCCCGTCAGTTGCATGGCGGTGAGCACATGCATGGAAACGCCGGTGGCGCCGATCGGATGGCCTTTCGACTTCAGGCCGCCCGAGGGATTGACTGGCAGCCTGCCGTCCTTGGCGGTGTAACCTTCCATGGCGAGTTTTGCGCCCTCGCCGCGTTTAACGAGCCCCATCGCCTCGTATTCGATCAGTTCGGCGATGGTGAAGCAGTCATGCGTCTCGACGAAAGAGAGGTCGCCCAGCGTCACGCCGGCCTTCTTCAGCGCCCGGCCCCAGGCTTCCTCGCAGCCTTCGAACAACAGGATGTCACGCTTCGACATGGGCAAAAAGTCCTGCACATGCTCATTGGCGCGGAAGGCGACGGCGCGGCGCATGCCGAGCGCCGTCGTCGAATCGGTCAGCACAAGCGCCGCCGCACCGTCCGATACCAGCGAGCAATCCGTACGCTTCAGTGGGCCTGCGACGAAGGGATTCTTCTCGCTCTCATGGCGGCAGAAATCATAGCCGAAATCCTTGCGCATCTGCGCATAGGGATTGTCGACGCCGTTCCTGTGATTCTTTGCCGCGATCATCGCAAGCGCGTCCGACTGGTCGCCGTAGCGCTGGAAATAGGCCTGCGCGATCTTGCCGAAGACGCCGGCGAAACCCGCCGGTGTGTCGCCGTCCTCCGGCAGGTAGGAGGCTTTCAGGAGGTTCTTGCCGATCTCCGGACCGGGCGTCGTGGTCATCTGCTCGGCACCGACCACCAGAACCACGCGGGCCGCCTTGGCGTCAATGGAACGGATACCCTGCCGCACCGCGGCCGATCCCGTCGCACACGCATTCTCCACCCGTGTCGCCGGCTTGAAGCGCAAGCGATCATCGGTTTGCAGCACGAGACTGGCGGTGAAATCCTGAGGCGAAAAACCGGCGTTGAAATGGCCGAGCACGATTTCGTCCACGTCGTCCGGCCCGACGCCGGCGTGCTCCAGCGCTTCGGCTGCCACCTTGGTGATCAGGCCCTCCAGCGTCTCGCCTTCCAGCTTACCGAAGCGGGAATGCGCCCAGCCGACGATGCATGCGGTCATGACTGCCTCCTTCGCCGCGTCTTATGGGGCTGCGGCGTGTCTTTGTTCAAATCTGAACCACCTTCGCAGCCGCGTAAAGTGATTTCGCACATGCGAAGGTGATTGAATCGATTGAGCCACCGCCGATGGGTTATTGATTGATGAGTCAATAAAAAATAAACTGACGGTGGGAGGATCGCCATGCCAAAGCTCGGAATGGAACCGGTGCGCCGCAAGGCGCTGATCGACGCCACGATTTCGGCGATCGGCGAACGCGGCTCGCTCAACGTCACCGTGTCGGAAATCGCCGAACGCGCCGGCGTGTCGTCAGCGCTGGCGCACCACTACTTCGGCCCGAAGGAAGAACTGCTGCTCGCCACGATGCGACAGTTGCTGGCCGATCTCGGCCGCGACAGCGTGGCAGCACTTCGCAAGGCGACGGCACCGCGCCAGCGGCTGTCGGCCATCGCCGCCGTCAACTTCAACGCCAGCCAGTTCCGCGAGGAAACGGTGCATGCGTGGCTCGCCTTCTATGTCGAAGCGCAGAACTCGCTGCCGCTGCGCCGTCTGCTCAGCGTCTATGCGCGGCGGCTGCATTCCAATCTGATGAGCGGCCTTCTCCCGCTCGTGCCGCGCAAGCAAGCCGAACGCATGGCCGAGGCGATCGCGGCGATGATCGACGGCCTCTACATCCGCCGCGCGCTGCGCGACGGCCTGCCGAACCCTGCCAGCGCGATTTCGCTGGTCGAAGATTATGTCGACGCCATGCTGGCCAAACAGGCACCCCGCGCATGACCGCCAAGCCGAATATCCTCATCGTCATGGTCGACCAGCTCAACGGGACCCTGTTCCCGGACGGGCCGGCAGACTTCCTGCATGCGCCGCATCTCAAGGCGCTGGCGGCGCGCTCGGCGCGGTTTTCCAACAACTACACCGCCTCGCCGCTTTGCGCGCCCGGCCGCGCATCCTTCATGAGCGGACAACTGCCGTCGCGCACCGGCGTCTACGACAACGCCGCCGAATTCCCCTCCTCCGTGCCCACCTTCGCGCATCATCTGCGCGCCGCCGGCTACCACACCTGCCTGTCGGGCAAGATGCATTTCGTCGGGCCGGACCAGTTGCACGGCTTCGAGGAGCGGCTGACCACCGACATCTACCCGGCCGACTTCGGCTGGACGCCGGACTATCGCAAGCCGGGCGAGCGCATCGACTGGTGGTATCACAACCTCGGTTCCGTCACCGGCGCGGGCGTCGCCGAAATCACCAACCAGATGGAATACGACGACGAAGTCGCCTTCCACGCCGTGCAGAAGCTCTACGACCTGTCGCGCGCCTCCGACGATACCGCGCGCAGGCCGTGGTGCCTGACCGTCTCCTTCACCCATCCGCATGACCCGTATGTTGCCCGGCGCCAATACTGGGACCTCTACGAGGACTGCCCGGCGCTGGAGCCGGAGGTCGGCTTCATCCCCTATGAAAGCCAGGACCCGCATTCGCAGCGGCTCTACAAGGCGAGCGACTACGACAGCTTCGACATCAGGCCCGAGCAGGTCCGGCGCGCACGGCGCGGCTATTTCGCCAACATCTCCTATCTCGACGACAAGGTGGGTGAACTGGTCTCGGTGCTGGAACGCACGCGGATGCTGGACGACACCATCGTCCTGTTCTGCTCCGACCACGGCGACATGCTGGGCGAGCGCGGCCTGTGGTTCAAGATGTGCTTCTTCGAGGGCGCGGCGCGCGTGCCGCTGATGATCGCCGGCAGGGGCATATCGGCCGGGCGGATCGATAAGCCGGTGTCGAACCTCGACGTGACGCCGACGCTGTGCGACCTCGCCGGCATCGATATCGAGGCGATCATGCCGTGGACCGACGGCCAGTCGCTGAGGCCGCTGCTCGACGGCGGGACGCGCGAAGCGCCGGTGCTGATGGAATATGCCGCCGAGGGCAGCTATGCGCCGCTGGTCGGTATCCGCGAAGGCCGTTACAAGTTCGTCCACTGCGAGCTCGACCCGCCGCAGCTTTTCGACCTCGAAGCCGATCGGCACGAACTGACCAATCTTGCCGCCGATCCGGCCCATGCGGCGCTGGTCGAAAGCTTCATGGAGAAGGTTCGCGCGCGCTGGGACATGGCCGGCTTCGACGCCGCCGTACGCGCCAGCCAGGCACGCCGCTGGGTGGTCTATCCGGCGCTGCGCAACGGCGCCTACTTCCCGTGGGAATTCCAGCCGCTGCAAAAGGCGTCAGAGCGCTACATGCGCAACCATATGAACCTCGACACGCTCGAGGAGAGCAAACGTTTCCCGCGGGGCGAGTAGCATGGACGTTCTCGCCGAAGCGGATTTCGTCATCATCGGCTCGGGCTCGGCCGGCTCGGCCATGGCTTATCGCCTGTCCGAAGACGGCAGGCATTCCGTCATCGTCATCGAATACGGCGGCACGGATGCCGGGCCGCTCATCCAGATGCCTTCGGCGCTCTCGATCCCGCTCAACATGCCGCTCTACGACTGGGGCTTTGCCAGCGAGCCGGAACCGCATCTGGGCGGCCGCGTGCTCGCCACCCCGCGCGGCAAGGTGCTGGGCGGCTCCTCTTCCATCAACGGCATGGTCTATGTGCGCGGCCATGCGCACGACTTCGACCATTGGGCCGAACAGGGCGCGGCCGGCTGGAGTTATGCCGACGTGCTGCCCTACTTCAAGCGCATGGAGCATTCGCACGGCGGCGAAGACGGCTGGCGCGGCACAGACGGCCCGCTGCACGTCCAGCGTGGCCAGCGCCGCAATCCGCTCTACGCCGCCTTCATCGAGGCCGGAAGGCAGGCCGGCTTCGAACTGACCGACGACTACAACGGCGCCAAGCAGGAAGGTTTCGGGCCGATGGAGCAGACCATCCACAACGGTCGCCGCTGGTCCACCGCCAACGCCTATCTGAGGCCTGCGCTCAAACGCCAGAACCTGAGTCTGGTCAAGGGCTTCGCCCGGCGCGTGGTGATCGAGAATCAACGCGCCGTCGGCGTCGAGATCGAGGCTCACAGAAAGATTCAACTCGTTAAGGCAAGACGCGAAGTCGTCGTCGCTGCCTCGTCCATCAACTCGCCGAAGATCCTGATGCTGTCGGGCATCGGCCCGGCCGCGCATCTCAGGGAAAACGGCATCGAGGTGATCGCCGATCGCCCCGGCGTCGGCGCCAACCTGCAGGACCACCTCGAACTCTACATCCAGCAGGAATCGACCCAGCCGATCACGCTGAACTCGGTCCTGAATCCCTTTTCCAAGGCGCTGATCGGCGCGCGCTGGCTGTTCTTCAAGAACGGGCTCGGCGCCACCAACCATTTCGAGGCCGCCGCCTTCGTGCGCTCGGCCGCCGGCATCGATTATCCCGATATCCAGTACCATTTCATCCCGGCGGCAGTGCGCTACGACGGCAAGGCCGTCGCCAAAACGCATGGCTTCCAGGCGCATGTCGGGCCGATGCGGTCCAAGTCGCGCGGCAGCGTCACGCTTCGTTCGCCCGAACCCTGGGCGAAGCCAGTCATCCGTTTCAACTACATGGCGCATCCGGACGACTGGACCGAGTTCCGCCACTGCATCCGGCTCACCCGCGAAATCTTCGGGCAGGCCGCCTTCGACGCCTATCGCGGCAGGGAGATTTCGCCCGGCAGCCATGTGCAGAGCGACGAGGACCTCGATGCCTTCATCCGCGACCATGCCGAAAGCGCGCTGCATCCCTGTGGCACCTGCCGCATGGGCCGCGCCGACGACAGGACGAGCGTGGTCGATCCCGAATGCCGGGTGATCGGTGTGGAAGGGCTGCGCGTGGCGGATTCCTCCATCTTCCCGCGCGTCACCAACGGCAACCTCAACGCGCCGTCGATCATGACCGGTGAGAAGGCCGCCGACCATATCCTCGGCCGCACGCCGCTCGCACCGTCGAACCAGGAACCATGGATCAATCCAAGGTGGCGCGAAAGCGACCGATAACTTGCGCGGACAGTGCCACTCCTCATCCGCCTCTCCCCGTTCTTGCGGGGAGAGGGTAAGGGTGGGGGGCAGCGCCGACGTCATGGAGACTGTCTCATGAAAGCCCAGCCAAAAGCCTCGCACCACATCAACGGCCGCTATGTCGACGACGAGCAGGGCACGGCGCTGCCGGTCACCTACCCGGCCACCGGCGAGGTGATCGCCAGCCTGCATTCGGCGACGCGCAACATCATTGAACTGGCCATCGAGGCAGCGCGCGCGGCGCAGCCGGCATGGGCGCGCCTGAAGCCGGTGGAGCGCGGCCGCATCCTGCGCCGCGCTGCAGACATATTGCGCGCCCGCAACGAGGAACTGGCGCGGCTGGAGACGCTCGACACCGGCAAGCCGATGCAAGAGACGCTGGTGGCCGACGCCCCTTCCGCCGCCGACTGCCTGGAATATCTCGGCGGCGCGGTTGCCGCCTTCAACGGCGAATTCGTCGATCTCGGCGGCCCGTTCGCCTACACGCGGCGCGAGGCGCTGGGCGTCTGCGTCGGCATCGGCGCCTGGAACTATCCGATCCAGATCGCCGGCTGGAAATCCGCCCCGGCGCTCGCGATGGGCAACGCGATGGTCTTCAAGCCGTCCGAAAACACGCCGCTGTCGGCACTGGCGCTGGCCGAGATCTACACCGAGGCCGGCCTGCCGGACGGGCTGTTCAACGTCGTGCAAGGCTATGGCGACGTCGGCGCCGCCCTGGTCGAGCATGAGGTGACGGCCAAGGTGTCCGTCACCGGCTCGGTGCCGACCGGCCGCCGGGTGCTGGCGCTCGCCGGCTCGAAGATGAAGCACGCGACGATGGAACTCGGCGGCAAGTCGCCACTGATCGTCTTCGACGACGCCGATATCGAAAACGCCATCGGCGGCGCCATGCTGGGCAATTTCTATTCCGCCGGCCAGGTCTGCTCCAACGGCACCCGGGTCTTCGTGCAGAAAGGCATTCACGACCGCTTCGTGGAGCGGCTGGTCGAACGTGTCAAGAAAATCCGCCTCGGCGATCCGCTCGCCCCCGACACGCAGATGGGACCGCTGGTCAACAAGGCGCAGCACGACAAGGTCGTCTCCTATATCGGCATCGGCCTGGAAGAAGGTGCAACGCTCGCCTGCGGCGGCGGCGTTCCGAGCCTGCAAGGATTCGAAGGCGGCTTTTTCGTCGAGCCGACCGTGTTTACCGGCGTGACGGATTCCATGCGCATCGCGCGCGAGGAGATCTTCGGGCCGGTGATGAGCGTGCTCTCCTTCGACCATGAAGACGAAGTGATAGAACGTGCCAACGCCACCGAATTCGGCCTTGCCGCCGGCGTTTTCACGCGCGACCTGCCGCGCGCCCACCGCGTGATTTCCGAATTGCAGGCCGGCACCTGCTGGATCAACGCCTACAACCTGACACCGGTGGAAATCCCCTTCGGCGGCACCAAGCAATCCGGCATCGGCCGCGAGAACTCGCTGGCGGCGCTGGAGCACTATTCTCAGATCAAGACCGTCTATGTGGAGACGGGCGACGTCGCTAGCCCTATTGAGCAGCGTCCGCGCTGTAATCCAGATAGGCGGTCAGGGCGCTGACCAGATGATAGAGGATGCTGGCCGGCACCTCGGATGCCAGCGGCTCGCCGTCCGGTCCGATGCGGTCGATCCAAAGGCCAGCGGGAGCCGGATCGAGATGCCATGCGAACAGGCGGCCGACGCGCTCCTCGATCTCAGGCTTCAAGTCCGCTCCGCCGGCTGAATCCAGCGCGATGGCAGCTTTGATCGCCTCCGCCTGCGGCCAGCTGCGCGATACCGGATCGAGCGGCACGCCGCTTGTCGAAACGCGACCCAAAGCAAGGCCGGTGGCGCGGTTGACGCCGTTGGCGACGGCCGTGGCATAAAGCTTACGGGCAAAGGCGACCAGATCGGGTCGCCCCGCTCGGCGCACGAAATCCACGATCAGCCACGCCCATTCGAAATGGTGACCCGGCTCGAACTCACCGATCCTGTTGGCTGGCGTCCGGCCGGCATCCGAGCATTCGCCCAGCGTCCAGTTTTCCGGGTCGAAGAAGCACGATGCGAAAAGATCGATCACCTCCTCTGCCCGCGTGAGAAACCCGCCGTCGCCGGTCGCTTCGTGCCAGCCCAGAAAGGCCTCCAGCAGGTGCATATGCGGGTTGGAGCGCCGGCGGGCGGGATCGGCGTCCGAGGCATCCAGATAGCCGAACGACCCGGCAGTCCGTAGTTTGACGTCGAGGGCAACGAGTGTCTCATGACACAGCGCGAGCGCACCGGGATGGCCACACCGATGCGCCTCGGCGAGCGCCAGCAGCACGCAGGCTTGGTCGTAACTGTCCTCCACCGGATCCAGGACCGTGCCGTCGGCATCGAGCGCGCGCACCCAGCCGCCTGCGGCGGTCCTGCCCTGACGAGAGATGAAGGCAAGACCCTGGTCGATCAACTGATCGGCCGGACCGTCCCAGCCATACCGTCGCGCAGCGGCAAAGGCGTAGACCTGTCTGGCCATGGTGCGCATGCGCTTCGGCTTGTCCAGCGCATCGCCATCGAAGCCGATGGCCTCGTAAAAACCGCCATGGCGCCTGTCCGGGCCGACGTTCGCCCAAAGCGGCAGTGCCTGCTCGAACAACCAGCGTCGAACGCGCGGCCGCCAATGCCCCCAGCGCTGTGTGCCGATCAATTCCGTCCGCGTCGGCTCCGGAAGCAGGCCTTGATATCTCACGCTATCGGCAGCCCGACCCATCTCATGCTTGCGGCCTACCGGCGCGACGAATACCGCGTCCGGCGTCGAGACGATGGCTAGATGCTCGGCGCCCGCAACGGAGAGGTGCCGACCCTCGCTGCTGAGGTAGGAGCCGCGACAGTCGATGGCGGCCACGTCGCCAGCAAAAACATTGCCGTTCTCGTCCGGCCCGGCTGCGGCCAGAAGCGCTTCCCATGAGCCGAGGTCGGTCCAGGCAAATCTGGCCAGGACCAAGGCCAAATTGTCGAGCCGTTCGATGATGGCGCGATCGAACGAGACGGCAGGAATATCCCCATAGTCGATCGAAAGACGTGGCGCTGCCTTCTCGCCTGTAGCAGCCTGAAAGGCCTGTTCGACCGCCGCCCACAGCGCCGGCTGCAAAGCCTGAAAGGCTCGGCGCATGGTTTCCGCATGGAAGAGGAAAATGCCGGCATTCCAGAGAAAGCCGCCGTCGCGCACAAAGCGCTCCGCGGTCTCCCTCCCCGGCTTCTCGATGAAGCGCCGCACGCCGAAAACGTCGCCATGACGCTCGCCGGCCTCGATATAGCCGTAGCCGGTGTCCGCATGCTGCGGTTCGACGCCGAACAGCACCACACGTCCGGCATTGGCGGCCGGAATGCCGCTCTCGACGGTTTCCCAGAACTGGCCGACGGTCGAAATCTCATGGTCCGACGGAGCGATCAGCATGAGGGAATCATCGAAGGTGCGGAGGGTCTCAAGCGTCGCCAGAGCCACGGCGGCGGCCGTGTCGCGCCCTCTCTGCTCAAGCAGGACTCCGCCGGCAAGGTCGATTTCCGCGACTTCCCGATGCACCAGAGCCGCATGTCGCTCGGCTGCGATCACGAAGAGAGGAGTCGCTCCTTCAGGTCGTCCTTTCAGCCGGTGCAACGTCCGCGCCAGCATCGTGCCGGCGCCACACAGATCATGGAATTGCTTTGGCTTTTCGGGCCTCGACAAAGGCCACAGCCGCGTTCCGGCCCCTCCCGCCAGAACAAAGCAGACCACCTGCTCGTTCATTCCACTGCCACCCCACCCCGTAGCCCATACGGATCGGCAAAGCGAATCTCATCGCCAGAGCCGACTGACCGACCATATCGCTCCACGACAGAAGCGGAAGAGCCGAAGATGAAGAATGACCTTCATCTTCCGTTAGGGTTGCAACGCAAGCCGCAAATTGCGCCATGATCGTCGCCATTGGTGCTTGCAGGAAAGCAGCACGGCAGCTATAAGCCCGCCGTCTGGCCACGGAGTGTAGCGCAGTCTGGTAGCGCACCTCGTTCGGGACGAGGGGGTCGCAGGTTCAAATCCTGCCACTCCGACCAGACTGAAGGCCGCCCTTGAGGCGGCTTTTTCTTTGACAGGTCAGCGCGTTAAAACGCCTTCCTGAGAAAGGAATGCGGAACGCGTGACGTGTCACGCGTCCATGCGAAACCTTGCCTTCACGCGCTGGCGCGAAAGCGCGTCGAGTCGATGGCCGCGGCCATCAAGGTCTGCGTGTAGGTGTCCTGCGGATGGTCGAAGATCGCCTCCGTCGGCCCTTCCTCGACGATCTTTCCCTGCCGCATGACGATGATGTAGTCGGCCATGGCGCGCACCACCGAGAGATCGTGACTGATGAACAGATAGGACAGATCGTGCTCCGCCTGAAGCTGGCGCAGCAGGTCGACGATCTGCTTCTGCACCGAGCGGTCGAGCGCCGAGGTCGGCTCGTCGAGCACCACCACCTTGGGCTTCAGGATCATGGCGCGCGCGATGGCGATGCGCTGGCGCTGGCCGCCCGAAAACTCGTGTGGGTAGCGATTGCGGGCATTGGGATCGATTCCAACCTCGCGCAAGGCTTCAACAGCCCGCTGGTCGCGCTGCCTGCCTGAAAGCTCAGGCTCGTGGACCAGCAGGCCTTCGGTGACGACCTGACCGACTGTCATGCGCGGCGACAGCGAACCGAACGGGTCCTGGAAGACCAGTTGCAGTTCGCGCCGCAGCGGCCGCATCGCCTGCCGGTCGGCATGGGAAATATCCTTGTCGTCGAAGCGGATGACGCCGTCACTCGGCAGCAGCCTGAGCAGAGCACGGCCAAGGGTCGATTTGCCCGAGCCCGACTCCCCGACGATACCGATGGTCTGTCGGCGCTTCAGTCGCACCGAGATGCGGTCGACGGCCCTGAGCAGCATCGGCTCGCCGGCCAGGAAGCCCCCGCCGATCCTGAACGTCACCTCGACGTTGCGGCCTTCCAGAAGCACCGGCGCATTGGGCGGTGGCGGATCCTTGCTGCCCGTCGGTTCGGCCGCAAGAAGCATCTTGGTGTAGTCGTGCTGGGGTGCTGAAAACAGTGCCTCGGTTTCCCCCTCTTCCACCACCTCGCCGGAGCGCATGACATAGACGCGGTCGGCGAAGCGGCGCACGATGCCGAGATCGTGGGTGATGAAGACGATCGCCATGCCAAGCTTCTGCTGCAGTTCCGCCAGCAGGGTCAGGATTTCGCCCTGGATGGTGACGTCGAGCGCGGTCGTCGGCTCGTCGGCGATCAGGATATCGGGGTCGTTGGCAAGCGCCATCGCGATCATGACGCGCTGCCGCTGACCGCCGGACATTTCGTAGGGATAGGATTTCATCCGCCGTTCCGGGTCGGGAATACGGACCAGGCGCAGAAGCTTGAGCGCTTCCTTGCGCGCCTCGGCGGCGCCCAGCCCGCGATGGCGGCGGATCGGCTCGATAAGCTGATTGCCGATGGTGTAGAGCGGATCGAGCGAGGTCATCGGCTCCTGGAAGATCATGCTGATCTTCGAGCCGCGCACCTTGTTGAGATCGGACTTGCCGAGTTCCAGGAGATTGCGGCCGCGATAGTCGACCGTGCCGCTGGCTTCGCCGTTGGAGGCGAGAAGGCGCATGGCGGCCATCATGGTCTGGCTCTTGCCCGAGCCGGATTCGCCGACGACGGCGACGGTCTCGCCGGCGCCGACATGGATGTCGATGCCCTTCACCGCCTCGACCGTTCCGTCGAGGGTACGGAAGCGGACCCGGAGGCCGCGGACATCGAGGATCGTTTCGCGTCCCGTCATCTCAGCGATCCTTCGGGTCGAGGGCGTCGCGCAGGCCGTCGCCGACAAAGTTCAGCGCGAACAGCGTCGAGACGAGGAAGAAGGCCGGGAACAGAAGCAGCCAGTTGGCGGTGCCGATGTTCTTGGCACCCGTCGAGATCAGCACGCCCCAGCTCGTCATCGGTTCCTGCACGCCGAGGCCGAGGAACGACAGGAAGCTTTCCAGGATGATGACCTGCGGCACCAGCAGCGTCATGTAGATCACCACCGGGCCGAGCAGGTTGGGGATGACATGGCGCGAAAGGATGCCGCGCGCGCCGACGCCCAGCGCCTCGGCTGCCTGGACATATTCCTGCCTTCGGATCGACAGCGCCTGCCCACGCACGATGCGCGCCATATCGAGCCACAGAACCGCGCCGACGGCGAGGAACATCAGCACGAAGTTTCGTCCGAAGAAGACGACCAGCATGATGACGAAGAAGATGAAGGGCAGCGAATAGAGCACGTCGACGATGCGCATCATCACCTCGTCGACCTTGCCGCCGATGAAGCCGGCAGTCGAGCCGTAAAGCACGCCGATGACGACGGCGACGACGCCGGCGAGCAGGCCGATCGACAGCGATATGCGTCCCGCCATCAAGGTGCGGGACAGCAGGTCGCGGCCGACATTGTCGGTGCCGAAGAAGAAATACTGCTGCCTGACGGCGGCGCTGAACGTCATTTCCAGCCCGTCATTCGATTTAGCTTCCACCTTGGCGTCGTCGAAGGTGTCGGAGCGGTCGATGTAGCGCAGATAGCGCTCATCGATCGGCCGGGTCGCGGTGACGGTGACGACGGCGCGGCTGTCCTCCAGCTTCCAATCCTTCAGATCGACGCGCATGCGCTTCAGCACGTCGTCCAGCGCACCCTGCACCATCTCCGCCTTCGGATAGGCGGAGAAGCTCGGCGGCGTTCGCACATAGTCGGAATAGATGGTGGTGTAGTTGTGCGGCACGAACCAGGGGCCGGCTATGCACACGATCGCCATCAGGATGAGATAGCACAGGCTGACCATGGCGGCGCGGTTCGCCTTCAGGCGCGCCCAGGCATCGCCCCAGAGCGATCGGCCGACGATGGCGGCGGGAGCGGCGGCGGCGACCTCAGTCATAGCGCACCCTCGGATCGACCACGGCATACATGATGTCGACGATGAGGTTGAAGACGATGGTGAAGATGGCGATCACTACCACCGTGCCCATCACCAGCGTGTAGTCGCGGTTCAGCGCTGCATCGACGAAATAGCGCCCGACGCCGGGAATGGCGAAGATCGTCTCGACGATGATGGAGCCGGTCAGAAGTGCCGCGGCGGCCGGGCCGGTGAAGGAGACGATCGGCAGGACGGCGCCGCGCAGCGCGTGCTTGACGACCACCGACCAGTCGGAAAGGCCGAGCGCGCGGGCGGTGCGGATATGGTGCGAGTGCAGCGATTCGATCATCGAGCCGCGCATCAGGCGCGCGACGATGGCGATCTGCGGCAAGGCGAGCGTGAGCACCGGTCCGATCTTGTTGACGAACGCCCCGTCTCCCCAGCCGCCGATCGGCAACAGCCTCCATGTCAGGCCGAAGACGAGCTGGATGATCGGCGCGATGACGAAGGTGGGGATGGTGGAACCGGCGGTGGCCAGCGCGATCACCGAATAGTCGCCCGCCTTGTTCTGGTTCAGCGCCGCCACGGTGCCGAGCAGCGAACCGAGCAGCAAAGCAAGGACGAGCGCGGACGCACCGAGCTGAACCGAGATCGGCAGGCCCTTGGCGAAAAGTTCGCCGACGGTGAAATCGGGCAGGTTGTAGCTCGGGCCGAAATCGCCGTGCGCCAGGTTCTTCAGGTAGTGGAGATATTGCACCCAGAGCGGATCGTTGAGGCCGAACTGGGCTTCCAGGTTGGCCTTGATCTCGGGGCTCAGGCCCCGCTCCTGGTTGAACGGGCCGCCGGGCGCGACCCTGATCAGGAAGAACGCCAGTGTCACGATGACGAACAGCGTCGGTATGGCGGTCAGCAACCGCCGGAACACGTAGAGAAGCACCGTCCCCTCCCCGCTTGAGCAAGGGGCCGCCGCTCCCGACTTGGGAACGGCGGCTGACTAAATCAGTCCTTGCTGATGAAGCGGGACGGATGGACGTCCATCACGTTGTCGACGAAGCCGTGCAGCTTCGGCGAAACGATGTCGTGGTAGCTGTAGTAGAGAAGCGGGATGTTGCCGACATTGTCGACCAGCACACGCTCGGCCTCGGAGAGGTCCTTCATGCGCTCCTGCGGATTGCCGCCGGCAGCGGCGGCCTTGTCCATGGCCTTCTCGAAGTCAGCGTTGTCGAAGTCGGAGTAGTTGTTGCCGCTGGCCTTGCGCGAAATGCCGAGGAAGGTCTCGGGGTCCTTGTAGTCGGCGATCCAGCCGGCGCGGGCGACGTCGTAGTTGCCCTTCTGCTCCAGGAAGCTGTAGTGCGTCTTGGTGTCGGTGTTGAGCAACGTCACCTCGACGCCGAGCGGCTTCAACTGCTCCTGGATGGCCACGGCGGTGTTCTTGTGGTTCTCCGAGGTGTTGTAGCGGATCTCCATCTTCAGCGGATGCTCGGGCGTGTAGCCGAGCTTCTCGAGAATCTTCTTGGCCTCGTCCTCACGGTCGATCTGCGGCATGTCGGCGTATTTGGCCAACGCCGGCGTGTAGCCTTCGATACCGGGCGGAACCATGGAATAGCCGGGCAGCATGGAATTCTGCCAGACCTTCTCGGCGAGGAAGTCGCGGTCGATGGCCATGGAGATGGCGTTGCGCAGCTCGACATTGTCCCACGGCGCCTTGTCGGTCTTGATGGCGTAGTAATAGGTGCCGAGATAGGGGCCGACCTTGATCTGGTCGCCGAACTTGGCCTGGAGGTCCGCCAGCTGCTCGGTCGGCAGGTCGTCGTAGCTGTCAAGTTCGCCGGCCTCGAAGCGCTTGATCGCCGAGGCACGATCCTCGGTCGGGATGTAGTTCACCGTGTCGATCTTGACGGTGTCCGCATCCCAGAACTTCGGGTTCTTGACCAGCTTGATGTGGTCGTTCGGCACCCACTCGGCCAGTGTATAGGCGCCGTTTGAAACCAGCTTGCCAGCCTTGACCCAATCGGCGCCGAGCTTGTCGATGGAGGCCTTGCTGACCGGATAGGTCGCCTGGTGGGTCAGCATTTCGAGGAAATAGGGCGTCGGCGCCTTGAGCGTGACTTCCAGCGTCGTGGCGTCGATCGCCTTGACGCCCATATCCTCGGGTTTGCCCTTCTTGGTGTTGACCTCCTCGGCACCCTTTATCGGGTAGAGCATGGAAGCGTACTCGGCGCCGGTCGCCGGATCTTCCAGCCGGTGGAAAGCATAGACGAAATCTTCCGCCGTCACGGGGCTGCCGTCCGACCACATGCCGTCCTTGCGCAGCTTGAAGGTGTAGACTGTACCGTCGTCCGAAACCGTCCAGCTTTCGGCGGCGCCGGGAATGACGTTCGCCTTCTCGTCCTGCATGACGAGACCCTGAAACAGGTCGCGCAGGACGTTGGCTTCATAGATGGTCGAGGTCTTGTGCGGGTCGAGCGATTCGGGCTCGGCGGCACTGCCGCGATTGTAGACCACATCGGCGAAAGCCGGCGCCTGGAACGCGCCGGCCGAAACAGCCAGAGTAGCGGCGAATACGGTCGCCTTGAGCATTGTCTTCAGCATAAAGTTCTCCCTAACGGCGTGCGCCCCTCAAACACGCCTTGCGAGTGTTGACGCCCCGAACCGGTTCACCCGGTTTCGTTGGCGAGCCGTCGGTCCCTGGCCGCGGCTGGTGTCAGGACACTAGACACGACGAAATCTTATTTCAACAGCCTCGTTAGTTGACGCAAGGCAAGCTCACCTCCATCCGCCTTGGTTCTTTCTCACAACCTTATCGATACAACTCAAAATCAATTCCAGGTTGCATTCCCGGTTCAGCCTTCCAACACGCCACCGGCGCATCCTGATATTATGCACAATCCCTTTCTTTACCGCTCCAGTTTCATGCGCTTCCGAAACGACAGGACGGCCACGTCGGCCATCGAATTCGCCATACTGTCACCGATTTTCATCCTGATTTTACTCGGAATGGTTGCATATGGAATCTATTTCGGAGCAAGCCATTCGGTCCAGCAGATTGCCGCCGATGCCGCCCGGACCGCACTGTCCGGCCTGGATCAGAGCGAACGGCAATCGCTGGTGACGGCGTTCGTTCAGCGCAATGCCGCCGGCTATCCGTTCATCGACCCGGGCAACCTCTCGGTCACCGCGCAGGACAGTGCAGCCGATGCCGACCAATTCGTCGTCGCGGTGCAATACGACGCGCGCAACCTGCCGATCTGGAATCTGCTCAGCGGCCTGCCCTTGCCCGGCACGACGATCGCCAAGCGCTCGACCATCCGCATCGGGGGCCTGTGATGCATCAGCACTCGATCCTTCGGGATATCCGCCGGTTCGTTTGCGACAGGCGCGCCAACTTCGCCGTCATGACGGCGATCACCGCTCCCCTGGCGATCACCCTGGCAGCCTTCGCCGTCGACGAAGGCTCGCTCTACACCGAACGCCGGGCAGCACAGTCGCTGGTCGACATTGCCGCCATCACCGCCGCCGCCAATATCGGCAATGCCGAAGGGGCCGTGCTTGCGACGTTCGCGGACAATGGCTTGCCGTCCGCGGTCGTGCAGGGCGCAAGTAGCGGCCAGCCCGCGAGCGCCTCCAAGGACGATATACCGATGGCAACTGTCGTGCGCGGCCACTATACGCCAGACCCGGCGGTCGCGGCAGCCAGCCGCTTCGTGCCGGAGGCCCAGCCTTACAATGCGGTGAAGGTGACGCTGCGCAAGAAGGGCACCCTGTTCTTCGGCTCCGCCATCATGGACGCGCCGACGATCTCGACCACCGCCATCGCCAGCACGCGGGCGCAAGCCGCATTTTCCGTCGGATCGCGACTGGCCAAGGTCGACGGCGGTATCCTCAACGCCCTTCTTGGCGGCCTGATCGGCGGAAGCCTCTCGCTCAGCGTCATGGACTACAACGCCTTGGCCGCTGCCGATGTCAGCGCGCTCTCCTTTCTCGACACGCTTGCCGTGCAACAGCACCTGACGGCGGCGACCTATGCGGACGTGCTGCAATCCAAGGCCACGGTCGGGCAGATCGCAACGGCGCTCGCCAATACCGGCGGAGTCGGCCAAGCAGGCAAGCTCGCCTTGCAGGCCATTGCGGCCCGCTCGGCGGTCGATGCGAAAATCCCCCTCAGCAAGGTCATCGACCTCGGCTCGGTCGGCCGCCTCGGGCTTGGCCAGCGACCGGCGGGCCTGCCGGTCGACGCCAGCGCGCTCGGCCTGCTGACGGCGGCCGCAACGCTGGCGAACGGATCTCATCAGGTCGAAGTCGACCTCGGCGCCACGGTCCCTGGCCTTCTCTCGACCACAGTGGCCGTCGCCATCGGCGAACCGCCGCAATCGTCACCATGGCTGACCGTAGGCGAAGCGGGAACGGTGGTGCGCACCGCCCAGACGCGGCTGCGCCTCAAAGCGACCATTGGCGGCGGCGCTTCCAATCTCGGCGGTGGCATCAAGTTGCTTTCCGTGACGTTGCCTCTGCATGTCGAAGTGGCCTCCGCCGAAGCCCGGCTCGCGGACATTACCTGCCCGGCCGGCGGACAGGGCAATACGCGGGTTTCCATCGCGGTACGCCCCGGCATCGCTTCACTCAGGCTCGCCGAAAGCGATGCGGCGGGCTTCGCCGATTTCAGCAAGCCGCAATCGTTTCACGACGCGCGGATCGCGGAAGTCAGCCTCAAGCTCCTGTTTCTGACGCTCGACCTTCTGGGCGTTGACGGCTCGGCCTCGGCCGCATCGACCAATACCAGCCCGACCATGCTGACCTTCGACAGCGGCGACATCGCCAACAAGACCGTGAAGTCCACCTCGACCCAAAACATCACCGAGACATTGACCGTGTCCCTGATCAAAGACCTGTCCCTGTCGGTCAACGCGCTCGGTCTCGGGCTCGACGTCACCGAACTGCTGGGGACCGTCAAGCCGGCCGTCGTGACACTGCTCGAGTCGATCACCGAGCCGGTCGACATCCTGCTCGACAATGTCCTTGCCGCTTTCGGCGTGCGGCTTGGCGAAGCCGACGTGCGCGTCACCGGCGCAACATGCGGGCGCGCGCTGCTGGTTCAGTAGGGCGGGAACAGGCCGCTATACGATCTGGCCGATGAAGGCGCGCAAGCCTGGCAGGGACAGGGTACTCCCCTGCAAGGCCGCTCCATAGCCGGCGTAATCGACGGCTTTGACCGGGCCGAGACCGTCGGGCAGCGGCCAGCGCGCAGTCCCCTCACCGAAGTTGAAGGCGCACAGCAACTTCTCGCCCTCCCCTTCGCGGACGAAGGCAAGCACGTCACCGTCGGCATCGAGGAAGCGGATCACGCCCCGCGCCAGCGCCGGGTGCGCCCTGCGGATGCCGAGCACGGCGCGGTAATGGGTCAGAACCGAATTCACGTCCGGGCTCTGGACGTCGACGGCGCGCGCACGCTGGCTGTCCGGCACAGGCAGCCACGGCTTTCCGGTCGAGAAACCGGCATTCGGCGCATCCTTTTCCCACACCATCGGCGTGCGGCAGCCATCGCGACCCTTGTTGCCGGGCCAGAAACGGATGCCGACAGGATCGCGCAGGTCGGCATAGGCGAGTTCCGCCTGCTCCAGCCCCAGTTCCTCGCCCTCGTAGAGGCAAATCGAGCCGCGCAGGCAGCAAAGCAGTTCGATGGCGAACTTGGCGACGGCGACCGGGTCGCCGCCCGGCCGCGTCCAGCGCGTGACATGGCGCACGACGTCATGGTTGGAAAAAGCCCAGCAGACCCAGCCGTCCGGCGCTTCCCGCTCGAAGGCCTCGACGCAGCCGCGCACATGGGCGGCGGAAAAATCCGCGCCGAGCATGTCGAAGGTGTAGCACATGTTGAGCTTGTCGCTTCCGCTCGTGTAGGCGGCCAGCGTCTCCAGCGAACGGTCCTCGTCGCCGATCTCGCCGACGGCGGCCCGGTCGCCCGCCTGATCGAGCACGCCGCGCAGGCGGCGCAGGAAATCGAGGTTTTCCGGCTGCGTCTTGTCGAACAGATGTTCCTGAAAAAGATAGGTCATGCTCTGGCCGTTGGTGCCGGCGACGCTTTCGGCCAACGGCGGGTTGGAACGCAACCAGCGGTCCTGGAAATAGTAGTTCACCGTGTCGAGGCGGACGCCGTCGACGCCGCGATCGAGCCAGAAGCGAACGTCATCGAGCAGCGCGTCCTGCACCGCGCCCTGGTGGAAATTCAGCGCCGGCTGGGCGGCGAGGAAATTGTGCAGGTAGTATTGCCGGCGCGTCGCGTCCCACTCCCATGCCGGCCCGCCGAACACGGAAAGCCAGTTGTTGGGCGCCGTGCCGTCCGGCTGCGCATTGGCCCAGACGTACCAGTCGGCCTTGGCGTTGTCACGGCTGGAGCGGCTTTCGACGAACCAGTCGTGCTTTTCGGAGGTGTGCGCGAGCACCTGATCGATCATGACCTTGAGGCCCAGCCGGTGCGCCTCGGCGACCAGCGCGTCGAAATCCACCTCCGTTCCGAACATCGGATCGACGGCGCGATAGTCGGACACGTCATAGCCCATGTCGGCCATCGGCGACTTGAAGAAGGGCGACAGCCAGATGGCATCGGCGCCGAGCGAGGCGACATGGCCGAGCCGGCGGGTGATGCCGGCGAGATCGCCGCTGCCGTCGCCGGTCGTGTCCTGATAGGAGCGCGGATAAATCTGATAGATGACGCAGCCGCGCCACCATTCGCTTGTCGCCGCCTCTGCCATCTTCGTCTCCCGTCTCAACCGCGCTCGACCATGAAGGCCACCGCCCTGCCCGGCACCGCCGCACCGGGTACCGGGCCGCCTTCGAACGCCGAACACCAGCGATAGCCTTCGCGACCCGGCAAAACGAAGGTCGAGGCACGCCGGTCGCCGTTGACCAGTACGGCCAGCCGGCCGCCCTGATGATTGCCGTCTCGCAGGATCATGACAAGGCGATGGCGCGCGGGGTCCTGCCAGGTCACATCATCGAGAGTGGCGCCGGTTTCAGTCAGCCATTCGACATCCGGGATATCTTGCCCTTCGTCCGGCCGGCCGGTGAGGAAGCGCGTATCCTGCAAAGCCGGCGCCGCACGCCGCAGTGCCGAAAGTGCAGATACAAAATCCTCCAGCGCGGTATCGCGCCCTGCCCAGTCGAGCCATGTCGTCTCGTTGTCCTGCGCATAGGCGTTGTTGTTGCCGCGCTGGCTGCGACCGAACTCGTCGCCCGCCGTCAACATGATGGCGCCGCGCGAGGCGAACAGGGTGGCAAGCAGCGCGCGCTTGTCCATGTCCCGCCGTGCACGGACGGCGGGATCGTCCGTCGCGCCCTCGACGCCGTCGTTCCAGGAGAAATTCTCGTCGTGGCCGTCGCGGTTCTTCTCGCCATTCGCCTCGTTGTGCTTGCCGGCATAGGAAACAAGGTCGGCCAGCGTCATGCCGTCATGGGCAGCGAGGAAATTCACCGTACGGGTGGCTGGCGTGCCGTCGCGCTCGAACACGTCGGACGAACCGGCCAACCGCGTCGCCAGCGCCCCGACCGCGCCGGCGTCGCCACGCCAGAAACGGCGCACGTCGTCACGGTAGCGATCGTTCCACTCCAGAAAGGGCGAAGGAAAATTGCCGAGCTGATAGCCGTTCCGGCCGATGTCCCACGGCTCGGCAATCAGGATGCGACCCCCAAGCAACGGGTCGGCGCGCATCGCTTCCAGCGGCGGCGCGTCTTTATGAAAGCCGTCAGCGTCTCGGCCGAGGACCGGCGCGAGATCGAAACGGAAACCGTCGATGCCGGCATGGCGCACGAAGTGGCGCAGGCTGTCGAGAATGAGTTGCTGCACGACCGGCCGGTCGCAGGCCAGCGTGTTGCCTGTGCCAGTGTCGTTGACGAGTTTCCCGCCGGCATCGTGCCGGTAGTAGGCTTGCGCATCCAGCCCGCGCAGCGACAGCGTCGGCCCCTGCGCATCGCTCTCGCCCGTATGGTTGAAAACCACGTCCAAAATGGTGCCGATGCCGGCGTCGTGCAGCGCCGAAACCGCCTCGCGAAGATCGGCGAGCCCGCCCGGCGCGAGGCGCGGATCGAGCGCCATGAAGGTGACGGGGTTATAACCCCAGGCGTTCGTCAGGCCGAGCGGTCCCAGATGGCGCTCGTCGATCCAGGCCGCAACCGGCATCAGTTCGACGGCCGAGACACCGAGCTTTTTCAGATGGTCGATGACGGCCGGCGCTTTCAAAGCGCGCAGCGTGCCGCGATCCTGTTCCGGCACGCCGGGATGGCGGATCGAGAACGCCTTGACCGGCAGTTCGTAGATCAGCCCACCGGGATCGAACAGCGGTGATTGCATCGGTGGCGGTGCAGGCAACGCGCGCGCAATGGCTTTTGGCACCAGCGCGGCCGTATCGCCGCCCTCGCCGCGTCGCGCCGCCAGACGCGCGTCATAGATGTAGGGGCGGTCAATCTCGACCGCATAGGGATCGACCAGAAGTTTGTCGGGATCGAACCACAGGCCCTTTTCGGGGGCGTAAGGTCCATCCGCGCGAAAACCGTAGCGGGTGCCGTCTTTCAGACCCGGTACGGACAGCGCGTGGACGCCCTCGCCGTCGGGCTTCAACTCAAGCCGTGTCTCCCGCGTGCCGTCGAACAGGCAGACCCAGACACATTCCGCAGCACCCGACCAGACGGCGAAGCGGATACCTTCGGGGGTGACGGTAGCGCCGAGGGGTATGGTCGAGCCCTTCCCTTGTGAATATGGCTGCTGCATTGGCCGAAGCCCCCCCTCTCCGGCTCGCTAGGCTCGCCACCTCTCCCCCTGCCCGGGGGAGAGGAAACACCGGCCGCAAGGTTCCACGCTCTTCCTCTCCCCCGTCGAACAGGGCTTGCGAAGCAAGACGGAGTGGGGGTCGATTATCCGACAGCAGAAGAAGAGAGACTTCACGTAATCACGCTCGGCGCGGCACGACCGGTGTGGCTGTGTATCCCGGCGATGTCGTCCGCAGCCGCGATCAGGTCGGCAAGCGCTTCCTGCGTGTCGATGCCGTGTTTGGATGGGTCCGCCTCATAGCGCTCCATATAGACGCGCAACGTGGCGCCGGAAGTACCCGTTCCGGACAGTCGGAAGACGACGCGCGAGCCACCGGCAAACATCACGCGGACGCCCTGATGCTCGCTGACCGAGCCGTCGACCGGGTCGTGATAGGAAAAGTCGTCGGCTTTCTCGACGGTCAGGCCGCGCACCTGCGTTCCCGGCAAGGAATCCAGTTTCGCCCCAAGATCCTTCATCAGCGCGTTGGCTTTCTCGCTCTCGACCTCCTCGTAGTCGTGGCGCGAATAGTAGTTGCGGCCGTAAGTCGCCCAGTGCTTGGTGACGATGTCCTTCACGCTCTCGCCGCGAGCGGCGACGATGGCGAGCCAGAACAGCACCGCCCAAAGCCCGTCCTTCTCGCGCACATGGCTGGAGCCGGTACCGAAGCTCTCCTCGCCGCACAGAGTCACCTTGCCAGCATCCAGAAGATTGCCGAAGAACTTCCAGCCGGTCGGCGTCTCGTAGCAGCCGACGCCGAGCTTTTCAGCCACACGGTCTGCGGCGGCACTCGTCGGCATGGAGCGTGCAACGCCGGAAATGCCCTTGGCATAACCCGGCGCCAACTTCGCGTTGGCCGCGATGATGGCGAGGCTGTCGGATGGGGTGACGAACATGCCCTTGCCGACGATCATGTTGCGGTCGCCGTCACCGTCGGAGGCGGCGCCGAAATCCGGACCGGACGGGCTCATGACGTCGTCATAGAGTTTCTTGGCGTGGACGAGGTTCGGATCGGGGTGATGGCCGCCGAAATCGGGCAGCGGTTTGAAATTTCGGCAGGTGCCGACCGGCGCGCCGAGGCGGTTTTCCAGAATCTCCTTGCCGTAGGGGCCGGTCACCGCGTGCATGGAATCGAAAGCCATGCGGAAGCCGGACTTGAACAGCGCCCTCAGCGCGTCGAAGTCGAACAGGCTCTCCATCAACTCGGCATAGTCCTTGACCGGATCGATGACCTCGACCGTCATGCCGGCGACCTCGACGGTGCCCACCTTGTCGAGATCGACCGCGCCGATATCGGCGATGCGGTATTGGCTGATCGCCTTCGACTTGGCGAAGATGGCGTCGGTGATCTTTTCCGGCGCCGGGCCGCCGTTTTCGGCATTGTACTTGATGCCGAAATCTTCCTTCGGCCCGCCGGGATTGTGGCTGGCCGAGAGAATAATGCCGCCGAAGGCCTTGTATTTGCGGATGATGTTGGAGGCGGCCGGCGTCGACAGGATGCCGCCCTGTCCGACCATCACCTTGCCGAAGCCGTTGGCGGCGGCGATCGCCAGCACCTTCTGGATAACCTCGCGGTTGTAGAAGCGGCCGTCGCCGCCCAGCACCAGCATCTTGCCCTCAAAACCGTCCAGCGCGTCGAAGATCGACTGGACGAAGTTCTCGACATAGTGCGGCTGCTGGAACACCGGCACTTTCTTGCGCAGGCCGGAGGTGCCCGGCTTCTGGTCGTCGAAAGGTTTGGTGGCGACGGTGCGGATCATTCTTCAAACAGCCTTTCTCGATAGGAGCGAGCGGTAGAGCCCGGCATATTTTTCCGCGCTCCTGTCCCAAGATAGATCGGCTTTCATGCCCTGCCGCTGGATCGAGGCCCAGATCACCGGGTTTTGATGCAGCTCGACCATCCGGTGAACGGCGTGGAGCAGCGCCTCGCCGCTGTTCGGCGCGAACTGGAAGCCGGTGGCGGCGCTTGCCTCGACGGCCGCCTCGTTGGCGTCGATGACAGTGTCCGCGAGCCCACCGGTGCGGGCGACGACCGGCACGCAGCCGTAGCGCAGGCCGTAGAGCTGGGTCAGCCCGCAGGGCTCGAAGCGCGACGGGATGAGGATGGCGTCGCTGCCGCCCTGCAGCAGATGCGACAGCGCCTCGTCGTAGCCAATCACCACGCCGATGCGGCCGCGATGGCGGGCGGCGGCAGCGAGCAGCGCGCCTTCCAGCCCGGCGTCGCCGGAGCCGAGCACGGCTAGCCGCGCGCCGGCGGCGACGATGCCGTCGGCCACGGCGGCGAGGATGTCCATGCCCTTCTGCCAGGTCAGCCGGCTGACGATGCAGAGGAGTGGGCTATTGTCGCGGTCGAGGCCGAAGCGCTCCTCAACGGCGGCCCTGTTGCGCGCGCGCGCTTTCAGCGTTTTGGCCGAATACGGTGCGGCAAGATGCTTGTCGGTGGCCGGATTCCAGATGTCGGTGTCGATGCCGTTGACGATGCCATGGAGATCGCCGGCGCGCAGGTTGACGAGGCCGTCGAGGCCCATGCCGAATTCCGGCGTGCGGATTTCCTGCGCATAGGTGGGCGAGACGGTGGTAAGCGCCCACGCCGCCTGCAAGCCGGCCTTGAGGTAGCCGACGCCACCATAATATTCGACGCCGTCCAGCGTCATTGCCTCGGCCGGCAGGCCGAGTTCGCCGAAGATGCCGGCGCCGAACTGCCCCTGAAAAGCGAGGTTATGGACAGTCATCACCGAGGGCGTGGCGGGCGCGCGGCCATAGCGCATATAGGCCAGCGTCATCGCCGCCTGCCAGTCGTGCGCGTGCACCACGTCGGGGTGATATCCGGCCACGGCGCCGCCGGCGATGTCGCCGCCGACGCGGCTGAGCGCGGCGAAGCGGCGCCAGCTGTCCGGCCAGTCACGGCCGGCCGCATCGCCATAGGGGCTGCCCGGGCGGTCAAACAGATGCAGCGCATCGAGCACCAGAAGATCCAGCCCCGCGGCCTCGGCCGCCAGCACGGAAGCCTTGCCGCCGAACAGGGCCGGATAATCCGCCACGGTCTTTGCCTGCTTCAGCGCCTCCATCACCGCCGGGTAGCCGGGCACGAGCGAGCGCATGGCGACACTCTTTCCCTTCAAGGCAATGGGCAGCGCGCCGGCGACGTCCGCCAGGCCGCCGGTCTTGACGAGCGGGAAGATTTCGGAGGCGACGGAGAGCACCTGCATGTTTTTGTCCGTCATTCGGCCTGCTTCCGGAACCGTCATCCCAGCTTGTCGATCATCGGCTGGGTGATCAGGCAGATGCCCTTTTCCGACACGCGGAAGCGTTTGGCGTCCAGCGCCGGGTCTTCGCCGACCACCAGCCCTTCGGGGATCTTGACGCCGTGATCGATGACGACGCGCTTCAGCCGCGCGTTGCGGCCGACGGTGCAGTCGGGCAGCATCACCACCTCTTCCAGCTTGGAATAGGAATTGATGCGCGCGCCGGTGAAGATCAGGCTGCGGCGCAGCGAGGCGCCGGAAACGATGCAGTCGCCCGACACCAGCGAGGAGATCGCCTCGCCGCGGCGCCCCTCCTCGTCATGCACGAACTTCGCCGGCGGCTTCAGTTCGGCATAGGTCCAGATCGGCCAGTCGCGGTCGTAGAGATCGAGTTCGGGCGTCACATCCGTCAGGTCGATATTGGCCTCCCAATAGGCGTCGACCGTGCCGACGTCACGCCAGTATGGCAACGCTTCCTGGCTGGAGCGCACGCAGGACTTGGCGAAGCGGTGGGCGATCGCCTTACCGCCCTTGACGATCTTCGGGATAATGTCCTTGCCGAAATCGCGGCTGGAATTCGGATCGGCTGCATCCTCGCGCAGCAACTGCATGAGGAATTTCGTGCGGAAGACGTAGATGCCCATGGAAGCGAGCGCGAAATCCGGCTTGTCGGGGATGCCGGGCGGATCGGCCGGTTTCTCAACGAAGGCGATGATGTTGTCCTTGCCGTCGACATGCATGACACCGAAACCCGTCGCCTCCATGCGCGGCACTTCGAGACAGCCCACGGTGACGTCGGCATTGGCGTCGACGTGCTGGCGCAGCATCAGTTCATAGTCCATCTTGTAGATGTGGTCGCCGGCCAGGATGACCATGAATTCCGGATTGTAGCTCTCGATGATGTCGATGTTCTGGTAGACGGCGTCCGCGGTGCCCTCGTACCACTGGGTTTCCGACACGCGCTGCGAGGCCGGCAGGATGTCGAAGCTCTCGTTGCGTTCCGGCCGCAGGAAATTCCAGCCGCGTTGCAGGTGACGGATCAGGGAATGGGCCTTGTACTGCGTCGCCACGCCGAGGCGGCGTATGCCGGAATTCAGCGCGTTGGACAGCGCGAAGTCGATGATGCGGGTCTTGCCGCCGAAATAGACGGCCGGCTTGGCGCGCCGGTCGGTCAGTTCCTTCAACCGGCTGCCACGCCCACCTGCCAGCACGTAGGCCATCGCGTCGCGGGCCAGCGGCTGGGTTCGTTTCATATCGGCCATGTTACCCTCCCAAGACCCTCATTCGGAAACGAATTCAAGCATCAATGTGGCAAGCGGCGGCAAGGTGAGCAGAGCCGCCGCCCTCTCGCCCTCGGCCATGGCCTTCACGGCCGCGCCGTTGCCCACGCCGGACCCGCCATAGTCGGCGGCGTCGGTGTTGACGATCTCGCGCCATGCGCCGGCGTGCGGCAGCGGCAGCCGATAGTTCTCGCGCGGCACCGGCGTGAAATTGCAGACGACCGCGACCGGATTCGCGCCGGGCGCCTTGCGCAGCCAGGCAAAGACGGAGCGCTGCTTGTCGTCGACGACCAGCCATTCAAACCCTTCCGGCTCGCAGTCGCGCGCGTGCAGAGCCGGATAGTTGCGGTAGAGACGGTTCAGGTCCTTCACCACCTTCTGCATGCCGCTGTGCGGGGCGTATTGCAGCAGGTCCCAGTCGAGCGCCCTCGCCTCGCTCCATTCGCGGCGCTGAGCGAATTCCTGCCCCATGAACAGCAGCTTCTTGCCGGGATAACCCCACATGAAGGCATAGAAGGCCCGGAGCGTGGCGAACTTCTGCCAGTCGTCGCCCGCCATCTTCGAGATCAGCGTGCCCTTGCCGTGAACCACCTCGTCATGGCTCAGCGGCAGGACGAAATTCTCGCTGAAGGCGTACATCAGCCCGAAGGTGAGTTCGTCGTGATGGTGCTGGCGATGGATGGGCTCACGCGCGAAATATTGCAGCGTATCGTGCATGAAGCCCATGTTCCACTTGAAGCCAAAGCCGAGGCCGCCTTCGTGAACCGGTTTCGACACCTTCGGCCATGATGTCGATTCCTCGGCAATGGTGACGACGCCGGGGTGGTGGCCGTAGAGCTCCTTGTTCATCTTTTGCAGGAAGGCGACGGCTTCCAGATTCTCGCGGCCGCCCTTCTCGTTGGGAATCCATTCGCCGGCTTTGCGCGAATAGTCGAGGTAGAGCATGGAGGCGACGGCATCCACGCGCAGCCCGTCGACATGGTATTTCTCGGCCCAGTAGAGGGCGTTGTTGACGAGGAATTCGATGACCTCGCGGCGGCCGAAATTGTAGATCAGCGTATTCCAGTCCGGATGAAACCCCTTGCGCGGATCCTCGTGCTCGTAGAGCGCGGTGCCGTCGAAGCGCACCAGCCCGAACTGATCGACGGGAAAATGCGCCGGCACCCAGTCGAGGATGACGCCAACGCCGGCGCGGTGGGCGCCGTCGACGAACCGGGCGAAGCCGTCAGGATCGCCGAAGCGCGCAGACGGGGCATAGAGGCCGGTCGTCTGGTAGCCCCAGGACGGATCATAAGGATGCTCCGAGATCGGCAGAAACTCGATATGAGTGAAGCCCATGTCGACCACATAGGGGATCAGCCGGTCGGCCAGTTCATCCCAGGTCAGGAATGTGCCATCCTCGTTGCGCTGCCAGGAACCGGCATGGACTTCGTAGATCGCCATCGGCTGGCGCCGCGGATCGGCGCCGCGCCAGAACGTGCGGTGCGCCTCGTCGCCCCATTGGTGCTGTGACGGCTCGGCCGTCACCGAAGCCGTGGCCGGCCTCAGTTCCGACTGGAAAGCGAAGGGATCGGCCTTGAGCGGCAGCCGGACGCCCTGCGCGCCGATGACCTCGAATTTGTAGGGCCGACCGGCACCGATATCGGGAATGAAGATTTCCCAGATACCGGTGTCGCGGCGCAGGCGCATCGGGTGGCGGCGGCCGTCCCAGTCGTTGAAGTCGCCGACGACAGAGACGCGTTTGGCGTTCGGCGCCCAGACGGCGAAATGGACGCCGCCCGCACCTTCGTGGTCGATCAGGTGGGCGCCGAGCTTGTCGAAAAGCCTGAGGTGCGAGCCCTGGGCGATATAGTAGTCGTCCATCGGCCCGAGCACAGGACCGAAGGAATAAGGGTCGGTCAGCCACCATTCGCCGCCGGCGTTTTCCGCGTGATAGCGCAGCGGCTGGCGCTTGCGGATCGACAGTTTTCCCTCGAAGAAACCGGCCTCGTTACGCTTCGAAAGTTCGCCTATCGCCTTGCCGGCCAACGTGTGGGCCGTCACGCGCTCGGCATGAGGAATGAAGCAGCGGGCGACGAAACCCTTGCCGGCAGCCTGCACGCCGAGAACCGCGAACGGATCGCCATGCGTGCCCGAAACAATGGCGGAGACATCGCCGGCTGATGCCAGTCCGTCCGTTCCGCCCATCGTCGCGGTCGCACGCGGCTTCTTCGTCAAGCGGCTCCCCTTTCCGGGTACAACAATACGTTGCCGTTTCTCATGCAATCACATCAGGCAGGCACGTTCCAGATATCTTTCGCATATTCGCGGATGGTGCGATCGGAGGAGAATCAATTCATCCGACAGTCCCTCTCGTTATTCCTCATAAAGTTCCCGCAACGTTCGCAGAGCCTGCACCAGCACATCGTTGGAGACCTGGCCCAGGCACTTGATCAGCCGTCGCTTGTCGAGTGCCCGCGACTGCTCCAAAAGAATCAATCCCTCGACGCCCTGAAACGACACCGGCACCCGGAAGCCGGCCGGCCGGCTGCCCGAAGTCATCGGCGCGACAATGACCGTTCGCAGATGATCGTGAATCTCAGGGGGCGATATGATGAGGCAGGGCCGAGTCTTATGGATCTCGCTGCCAATCGTGGGATCAAGCGCGGCAAGCCAGACGTCCCCGCGCTTCACCATGTGAGGCCGGCATCCTCGTCATTGCCGAATTCCGGCCATACAATCATGTCGTCCCCCTCGGCGGCGAGACGCCGCGCATCCTCCGCCCAGCCCTTACGGGCGGGTCCCGGCGCGCGCTCGATGACAATCCGGCCCTGCTCGAGCCGCAAGTTGACGCTGTCGCCCGCTTGCGCACCCAATTCCGCGAGCAGCGGCTTCGGGATTATGATCCCGGCCGAATTGCCGAATTTCTTCACCGCGCTCAACATCGCTGTCTCCTTGCCTCACTGATCCATATAGAACGCAGCACCGTTCGTTACAACAATGTTATTACACCAATCTTCCTATTCCAGCCCCCTCCCGGTCACGCAGGCACGTTCCAGATATCTTTCGCATATTCGCGGATGGTGCGATCGGAGGAGAACCAGCCGACACGCGCGACGTTGCGGATGGCCCGGGCGTACCAGGCGGGACTGTCGCGCCAGACGTCGTCGATGGAGCGTTGCGCGGCGGCGTAGGCGTCGAAATCGGCGGCGACCATGAACCAGTCGCTGTCATAGAGCCCGTTCATGAGGTCGCGATAGCGGTCTGGGTCGTCGGGCGAGAACACGCCGGACGAGACGGCGGCTATGGCCTGCGACAATTCACGCGAGCCTTCGATGATCGCGCGCGGCTGGTAGCCGTTGGCACGCCGCTCGGCCACCTCGTCGGCCTTCAGGCCGAAGATGAAGATGTTGTCGTCGCCGACGCGCTCCCTGATCTCGACATTGGCGCCGTCTAGCGTGCCGATGGTGAGCGCGCCGTTCAGCGCGAACTTCATGTTGCCGGTGCCGGAGGCCTCCATACCGGCCGTCGATATCTGCTCCGACAGGTCGGCAGCCGGCATCATCACCTCGGCGGCGCTGACATTGTAGTTGGGAACGAACACCACCTTGAGCAAGCCACGCACCGACGGATCGCCGTTGATGACTTTCGCCACATCGTTGGCCAGTTTGATGATGAGCTTGGCGTTGTGGTAACTGGGCGCCGCCTTGCCGCCGAAGAACTTCACGCGCGGCACCCAGTCGCGTTCCGGGTGCGAGCGGATCTGGTCGTAGAGCGCAATGGCTTCGAGGATGTTGAGAAGCTGGCGCTTGTATTCGTGGATACGCTTGATCTGAATATCGAACAGCGCCGACGGATCGACCTTGATGCCCAGCCGCTCGGCGACCAGGGTGGCCAGCCGCTCCTTGTTGGCGCGCTTGACGGCGGCGAACTTGTCGCGGAACCCGGCATCCTCGGCGAAGCGATCGAGATCGTGGATCGCCTCGATGTCGTCGAGGAAACGGTCGCCGATCGTCTCGCGCGCGAGTTCCGTCAGGCCCGGATTGCACTGGAACAGCCAGCGGCGCGGCGTTATGCCGTTGGTCTTGTTGTTGATGCGGTTCGGATAGAGGCTGTGCAGGTCGGCGAACACCGTCTGCTTCATCAGTTCGGTATGCAGTGCCGACACGCCGTTGATCGAATGCGAGCCGACGAAGGCGAGGTTGCCCATGCGAACGCGGCGGTCGCCGTTTTCCTGAATCAGCGAGATGCGGGCGATCTGGTCGCCGTTGAAGCGGCCGGTTGCGCGCGCTTCCAAGAGCACCGCAGCATTGATGGCATAGACGATCTGCATATGGCGCGGCAGAAGCCGCTCGAACAGCGGCACCGGCCAGCTTTCCAGCGCTTCCGGCAAAAGCGTGTGGTTAGTGTAGCCGAAAGTGCGCCTGGTGATGTCCCAGGCCTGATCGAAATCGATGCCGTGGACGTCCATCAAAAGCCGCATCAGTTCCGGCACGGCGACCGCCGGATGGGTGTCGTTCAGGTGGATCGCCGCCTTGTCCGGCAGGGATCCGAGATCGCCATATTGACTCAGATGTCGCTGGAGGATGTCCTGCAAGGAGGCCGAGGAGAAGAAATACTCCTGCCGGAGCCTGAGTTCCTGCCCTTCCTTGTGCGAGTCGGCCGGATAGAGCACACGCGACAGGGCGTCTGCCTTGTTGCTTTCGGCCAGCGCGCCCATGTGATCGCCGGCATTGAACTTGTCGAGCAGGATCGGGTCGACCGGCATGCCCGACCACAGGCGCAGCGTGTTGACGCGGTTGGCCCGCCAGCCGACGACCGGGGTGTCGTAGGCGACGGCGAGCACGCGCTCGCCGGGCTTCCAGACGTGGCGCTCCAGACGCCCGTCCTTGTCGGTCACGGATTCGACCGAGCCGCCGAAGCCGACCTCGAAGGCACGCTCGCGGCGCTCGAACTCCCACGGATTTCCGTGGTCGAGCCAGGTTTCGGGCAGCTCGACCTGCCAGCCGTCCTGGATTTCCTGACGAAACATGCCGTTGGCGTAGCGGATGCCGTAGCCGTGCGCCGGGATGTCGACGGTGGCCATCGATTCCATGAAACAGGCGGCGAGCCGGCCTAACCCGCCATTGCCAAGTGCAGCGTCCGGTTCGAGCTGGGCAATCGCATCGAGATCGACGCCGAGCGAAACAAGGGCCTGCCGCATCGTCTCCATCATGCCGAGATTGGAGAAGGCATCGCGCATCAGACGACCGATGAGGAATTCGAGCGACAGGTAGTAGACGCGCTTTTCCTGCCGGTCGTAGGCTTCCTTGGTCGCCTCCATCCAATGATCGATGACGCGGTCGCGCACCACCTGTATGGACGCAGTCAGCCAGTCGTAGCGGGTGGCGACGGTGGTGTCCTTGCCGACGCGATAACGCAGCACCCTGAGGATCTCGGCGGCGAGAGCCTGAGGGTCCGGATCTTCCGGGAGAGCCTGTGGAATTTGAACAGTCTTTGCGCTCGCCATGTGGCCTCTGGTAATTGGCTTTCGAAACGGTGCGACCGCGGCCGCTCACCCCGTTCTATCATTCCATCCGTTTCATGCTAGCCGATATCTCTTGTCGTTTTCAATCGATTTAAATCTTGCCAACCGCAATGGACAGCACTGCATGATCGGCGCCCAAGCCAGCCTGCGAGGAACGCCTTAGCATCAGTTTGACAATAAATAAATCACTCTTATTTATTATTGACAGCCTTGCCAAGCTTGCGCAATTTGACGAGAAAACAGCGCGGAAGGCAACGGCGGGAGGACGGGGTGGACGGCGACGTTATCAGGCACGGTTCGCGCGAAGCCGCGACGGGCCCGCTCCATCGCGGCACGAACCAGAGCGGCATGCGTGCCCATAACGAACGGCTGGTGCTGTCGCTGGTGCGCCAGCACGGCAGCCTTGCCAAGTCTGACATCGCCCGCATGACCGGGCTCTCGGCGCAGACCGTCTCCGTCATCATGCGCGAGCTGGAGGCCGACGGCCTGCTCGTTCGGCAGGCACCGGTGCGCGGGCGCATCGGCCAACCGTCCGTGCCGATGGCTCTCGACCCGGACGGTGCCTTCTTCATCGGCCTCAAGATCGGCCGGCGCAGCGCCGAACTGGTGCTCATCGATTTCCTCGGCAGCGTGCGTTCCATGCTGCACCATTCCTATCGCTACCCGACGACCGGCGAGACCGTGGCATTCGTCGCCACCGGTTTGAAGGAGTTGCGCAGCGGCCTCGACGCCAGGCAGAACGGGCGTATCGCCGGCCTCGGCATCGCCATGCCGTTCGAACTCTGGAACTGGATCGACGCCGCCGGCGCGCCCCGCGAGGTCATGGACGCCTGGCGCCATTGCGACATACGCGCCGAGATCCAGGCCCTGTGCGACTTCCCGGTCCACCTGCAGAACGACGCGACCTCCGCCTGCGGTGCCGAGATGGTGTTCGGGCAGGCAGCCAGCCTGCGCGATTTCGTCTATTTCTATATCGGCGCCTTCGCCGGCGGCGGCATCGTGCTAGACGGCAGGCTCTACGGCGGCAGGACCGGCAACGCCGGGGCGCTGGGCTCGATGCCGGTACCGGGGCCGGACGGCAGGCCGACCCAGCTCATCGACAGGGCTTCCATCGCTGTCCTGGAAAGGACGCTCGCCGCGCGCGGGATCGAAGCGTCGCATCTGTGGACCTCGCCCCAGGACTGGGGCGACATCGGCCCGGAACTCGACGCCTGGATCGCCGACGCGGCGGACGCGCTGGCCTACGCCATCGTCGCCGCCTCTTCGGTGATCGATTTCGAGGCGGCCGTCATTGACGGCTGGATGCCGACCGCGGTGCGCCGCCGGCTGGTGGAGGCGGTGGCGAAAGCCGTCGGCCGGATCGATGCCGAGGGCCTCAAGCTGCCGGTGGTGCGTGAAGGAACCGTTGGCATCCATGCGCGTGCGCTGGGCGGGGCGAGCCTGCCTCTTTCCGAACGATTCCTTCTCGGCGCCACGGCCCTCACCGGCGCGACCCACATGGAAGAAAGCAGGCCATCATGATCCTGTGTTGCGGCGAGGCCCTCATCGACATGCTGCCGCGCCGCTCGGCCGCCGGGGAACCGGCCTTCGCGCCCTATGCCGGCGGTGCGGTGTTCAACACGGCCATCGCGCTCGGTCGCCTCGGCGTGCCGGTCGAATTCTTCTCCGGCCTCTCCACCGACCTGTTCGGCCAGCAGATCGCGCGCGTCCTGGCCGAAAGCAGGGCCGGCACGCGCTACGCCCACTTCTCGGCGCGCCCGACCACGCTCGCCTTCGTCGATCTGAAGGACGGCCATGCTACTTACGTCTTCTACGACGAAGGCACGGCCGGGCGCATGCTTTCGCCCGAGGACCTGCCCGACCTCGCCGGCGACGTCGAGGCGCTGCTGTTCGGCGCCATCAGCCTCATTCCAGAGCCCTGCGGTTCCACCTATGAAGCCTTGATGGCGCGCGAGCACGCGAAACGGGTGACGATGCTCGACCCGAACATCCGCCCCGGCTTCATTCCCGACCGTGCCAGGCACGCCGAGCGCATCCGCCGCATGATGACGATGGCCGACATCGTCAAACTGTCGGACGAGGACCTCGCCTGGTTCGGGGAAGCGGGTTCCGCGGAAGATGTCATCCGGGGCTGGCTGGAGCGCGGCCCCAAGCTCATTGTACTGACGCAAGGCAGCAAGGGCGCCATAGGCTACACACGCAACCATGCCGTCACCGTTATGCCGCGACAGGTCGAGGTCGTCGACACCGTCGGCGCCGGCGACACTTTCAATGCCGGCATCCTGGCCTCGCTGCATGAGCAGGGCCTGCTGACGAAAGCAGCCCTCGGCAACCTGCCGCGCGACGCCATCGAGCAGGCGCTCAACCTCGGCGCACGCGCGGCGGCCGTCACGGTTTCGCGCGCCGGCGCCAATCCACCCTGGCGGCACGAGATCGCCTGAAGCCAGCCGGGGCAACCACGCCAATCACAATATGTTGCGCGCCGTCACCAGCTTGGCGACGAGACGAGAATCCGGCCGGAACCCGGCCGTTTCCACCGTCAGTCGGTAACAGGCGCGCCTTGCGGCCGAAGGGCTGCGCCTTTCGTGACAGCTGCAACTCTGCTACCAGCGACCCCACATCAGATTGAGAAGTGTGGAACGTCATGCAATTCATCGATCTCGGCGCCCAGCGCGAGCGCATCAGCAGCAGGTTGAAGGCGGCCATCGATGCGGTGGTCGAGGAAGGCCGCTACATCCTCGGCCCGCAGGTCGCGGAGTTCGAAAAGAAGCTTGCCGCCTATGTCGGGGTCGAGCATGTCATAGCCTGCGCCAACGGCACCGACGCCCTGCTCCTGCCGCTCTATGCCTCCGGTATCGGACCCGGTGATGCCGTGTTCGTGCCGAGCTTCACTTTCGCGGCGACCGCCGAGGTGGTGGCGCTGGCCAAGGCCGAGCCAGTGTTCGTCGATGTCGATGCCGACACCTATAACATCGACCTCGCAAGCCTCGAGGCGGCGATCGCCATGGTGAAGAAGGAAGGCCGCCTGAAGCCGAAGGCGATCATCCCGGTCGACCTGTTCGGGCTCGCCGCCGACTACGACGCCATCATGGCGATCGCTAGGCGCGAGAACCTTTTGGTCATCGAAGATGCGGCGCAGTCCATCGGCGGCTCGGCCGACGGCAAGATGTGCGGCGCGTTCGGCCATGTCGCCGGCACCAGCTTCTATCCGGCCAAGCCGCTCGGCTGCTACGGCGACGGCGGTGCGATGTTCACCAACGACGCGGCTCTTGCCGACAGGCTGCGCTCCTTCGCTTTCCACGGCAAGGGCGAGACGCAATATGACAACGTCCATGTCGGTATCAATTCGCGCCTCGACACGCTGCAGGCGGCGATCCTGATCGAGAAGCTGGCCATCATCGAAGACGAGATGGAGGCGCGCCGGACGGTGGCGCAGCGCTATGCGGACGGCCTGGGCGACGTGGTCAAGGCCGCGAACAATCCCGGCCACGGTCGCTCGGCTTGGGCGCAGTATGCGATCGAAACGCCGAAGCGGGACGGGCTCAGGGCGCACCTGACCGAAAAGGGCATCCCCTCGGTCATCTATTACGTCAAGCCGCTGCACGAGCAGGTCGCCTATCGTGACTATCCGCGCACGCCGACCGGGCTGAAGGTTTCGGAGACGCTGCCGCAAAACATCCTGTGCCTGCCGATGCATCCCTATCTCAGCGAAGCCGACCAGGACCGGATCATCGAGACGATCCGCAATTATGTCGGCTCCAACTCGGCCGAGGCGGCGGAGTAGCGCCGCGCACCCCTCCGCCAAGGCCTCGGGCGTCCGATTCGCTCTCGGCTAAGCGCCCTTCCCTACCTGCCCTTTGCGATGAAATGCGGATTGGCGAAATCCGCGTCGTCGGGCTGGTTGCGCTTGCCGTAGCGAAGCGGCGCGCCGTCCAGCGTGACGGTGACGCCGCCGGCGGCGCGCAGCACCGCGTCGCCCGCCGCGGTGTCCCATTCCATGGTGCGGCCGAAGCGCGGATAGACGTCTGCCTCCGCGCCCGCCACCAGGCAGAATTTCAGCGACGAGCCGACCGAGACGATCTCGGCCCCGCCGAGGCTCGCGATATAGGCTTCGGTTTCAGGCGTGTTGTGCGAACGGCTGGCGACGACGGCGAGCGGCTTCACGCCCTGGCGCGCGGCGATCGGCCGGCGATCCGCGACACGGAAATCAGCATCGACCTCGGCAGCCTCGGCATGGCCGGGCAGGCCGGAATAGAGCTTGCCGGTGCAAGGCGCGAAGACCACGCCGACCTGCGGCACGCCGTTACGGACCAGCGCGATGTTGACGGTGAAGTCGGTGCGGCGATTGACGAATTCCTTCGTGCCGTCGAGCGGATCGATGAGGAAGAATTCCGCGCCGAGATCGGCCGGCACAATGCCTGCCGAAACTTCTTCCTCGGCGACGCAGGGGACGTGCGGACAAGCGGCGCGCAGGCCGGCGAGGATGATTTTTTCCGCCTTCCTGTCGGCTTCGGTGACCGGAGAGGCGTCGGCCTTGCGGTCCACCTCACAGCCTTCCCGATAGACGCGCATGACCTCGCGGCCGGCTTCCAAGGCCAGCCGCTCGAACAGCGCCACCAAAGCCGCGTCGTCAGATACCGCCGCCATCGTCGTAACTGTCCTCCGCAAGGTCGCGCTCCGCCAGCCAGCGGTCGAGAATATCCACCATGTCTTCGGGCGTGCGGCCCAGCGTCTTTAGGCGGACTTCGGGGTTTTCGGGAGCCTCGTATGGCGAATCGACGCCGGTGAAGTTCTTGATCTCGCCCTTCAGCGCGCGGGCGTAAAGGCCCTTGGGATCGCGCCGGGCGCATTCCTCGAAGGGCGTATCCACGAAAACCTCGACGAATTCGCCGCCGACCATCAGCTCGCGCGCCATGCGCCGCTCGGCCTTGAAGGGCGAGATGAAGGACACGATGACGATCAAACCGGCATCCGCCATCAGCTTCGCCACCTCCGCGACACGGCGGATGTTTTCCACGCGGTCGGCATCGGTGAAGCCGAGATCGCGGTTCAGGCCATGCCGGACGTTGTCGCCGTCCAGCAGGTAGGTGTGGCGGCCGGTGGCGTGAAGCTTCTTCTCCAGGAGGTTGGCGATGGTCGACTTGCCGGAACCCGACAGGCCGGTGAACCAGAGAACGGCCGGACGCTGGTTCTTCATGTCGGCGCGGGCGCGCTTGCCGACGTCCAGCGACTGCCAGTGGATGTTCTCCGCACGACGCAGGGGATGCAGGATCATGCCCGCGCCGACGGTAGCATTGGTGATGCGGTCGACGAGGATGAAAGCGCCGGTCGCCCTGTTCTGCGCGAAGGGATCGAAGACGACAGGCGCGCGCGTGGCGATGCTGACGACACCGACCTCGTTCATGGCCAGCGACTTCGCCGCCTCATGTGCGAAGTCGTTGACGTTGAGCCGATGCTTCAGCTCGGAAACGGTCGCGCTCGCCTGGTCGGTGGCGGTGCGCAGGATGTAGGAACGGCCGGGCAGCAACGCCTGCTCGTCGAACCATACGATGTTGGCGGCGAACTGGTCGGCAACCTGGGGCCTTGCGGCCGCCGCCACCAGCATGTTGCCGCGCGAAACCTCGATCTCCTCGTCCAGCACCAGCGTAACAGCCTGCCCTGCCATAGCTTCCTTCAGGTCACCGTCCCGTGTGACGATGCGCTTCACGCGCGCCGACGTTCCCGATTTGGCGACGACGATCTCGTCGCCCTCGGCAACGCTGCCTGACGCTATCGTGCCGGCGAAACCGCGGAAGTCGAGATTGGGCCGGTTCACGTATTGAACGGGGAACCGGAACGGCAGCGCAAGTGCCTCGTCCTCGACGGCCACGGTCTCCAGATGCCCGATCAGCGTCGGCCCGGCATACCAGTTCATGCGCGGCGAGCGCGCGGTGACGTTGTCGCCATAGCGAGCAGACAAGGGGATAGGGACGATGGACTTGAAGCCGAGGTCGGCCGCGAAGGCGCGATAGTCTTCCGCGATCTTTGCGAACACCGCCTCGTCGAAACCGACGAGATCGATCTTGTTCACCGCAACCACGATGTGGCGGATGCCGAGCAGCGAAGCGATGATGGAATGGCGTCGTGTCTGGCGCAGGACGCCCTGACGGGCGTCCACGAGCACGATGGCAAGATCGGCGGTGGAAGCGCCGGTCGCCATGTTGCGCGTGTACTGCTCGTGGCCGGGCGTATCGGCGACGATGAACTTGCGTTTCGGCGTGGCGAAGAAGCGGTAGGCGACATCGATGGTGATGCCCTGCTCGCGCTCGGCCTCCAGCCCGTCGACCAGCAGGGCGAAATCGACCTCCTCGCCGGTTGTGCCGTGCTTGCGGGAATCGCGCTCCAGCGCGGCGAGCTGGTCCTCGAATATCTGGCGCGTATCGGACAGGAGCCGACCGATCAGCGTGGACTTGCCGTCATCCACCGAGCCGCATGTCAAAAAGCGCAACAGCGACTTCTTCTCCTGCGCGAGCAGGTAGTCACGCACGCTGTCTGTTCCGGCGGCCGTGCGGGCTTCGGAAAGGGTCTCGGCGGTCGAGCGCATCGTCAAAAATACCCTTCGCGCTTCTTTTTTTCCATGGAGCCGGCTTCGTCGCGGTCGATGAGGCGGCCCTGCCGCTCGGAGGTGCGTGCCGTCAGCATCTCGCCGACGATGGCTTCCAGTGTGTCGGCATCGGATTCGATGGCGCCCGTCAGCGGATAGCAGCCGAGCGTACGGAACCGCACCATGCGGTTTTCGACGCGCTCGCCGGGCCTCAGCTTCATGCGCTCGTCGTCCTTCATGATCAGCATGCCGTCGCGCTCGACCACCGGCCGCGGCCTGGCGAAATAGAGCGGTACGATGGGGATGTCTTCCTGCAGGATGTACTGCCAGATATCGAGCTCGGTCCAGTTGGACAGAGGGAAGACGCGGATCGACTCGCCGGCAGAAATGCGTGTGTTGTAGATGTTCCACATTTCAGGCCGCTGGCTCTTCGGGTCCCAGGCGTGGCTCGCATTGCGGAAGGAGAATATGCGTTCCTTGGCGCGCGACTTCTCCTCGTCGCGCCGCGCCCCGCCCAGCGCGGCGTCGAAACCGTATTTGTCGAGCGCCTGGCGAAGCCCTACCGTCTTCATGATGTGGGTGTGGGTGTTCGAACCATGGTCGAACGGATTGATGCCATCCCTCACCCCCTCCTCGTTGATGTGGACGAGCAGGTCGAAGCCGAGCTTCTTCGCCATCTCGTCGCGGAAGGCGATCATCTCGCGGAACTTCCAGGTGGTGTCGACATGCAGGAAGGGAAACGGCGGCTTGGCCGGATAGAAGGCCTTCATCGCCAGATGCATCAGGACGGACGAATCCTTGCCGACGGAATAGAGCATCACCGGCTTGGAGAAGTTCGCCGCAACTTCACGGAAGATGTGGATGGATTCCGCTTCGAGGCGCTGGAGATGGGTCAACATGGCTTTGGCCTGGAAAGCTCGCTAGGCGGGTACAGACTGTGGCGCCTTCGGCACTATGCGTCCGGTCGTGCCCGCGTTCTAGCAGGTCGATATGCCCCCTTACAGAAAGGCGCCCGCAGGATCGATCCGGTTTGCGAACATTATATTTGCCATTCGGCACGAAGACGCAAATTCCTACCATGCGCCCGATACACACACGGCCCGGTCATCGCCGGGCCGCGTGTCGATCTGAAATCGTGTGCCGCTGCTGTCGCGTGCTCCGGCAAGCCGGTACGCCAAGCGGCCTTCAGCCTATTTCCTGATCAGCGACCATACGGCCGGCACGGAAACCGCGGCCAGCGCCAGCTTGACCAGGTCCGGCACGATGAACGGAAGTACGCCGAACTGCCAGGCCTTTTCCGCGCCGATCAGCGTGGCCAGCCAGGCGAAGCCCATGGCCATCATGATGACCTCGGCCGCCATGAATGCGCCGAACAGCTTGAAGAGGTTGCGGTCGAAGCCACGGTCGGCCGCCCAGCCGGCGATGGCCGCCATGACGACGAAGCCGGCGAGATAGCCGCCGGTGGTGCCGAGCATATAGGCGATGCCGATGCCCTTTTCCGGCGTGCTCTGGAAGACCGGCAGGCCCATGGCGCCTTCGGCAAGGTAGAGCAGAAGCGTGGCAACGCCGAGGCGCAGGCCGAAAGCCGAGGCGATCAGCAGAACCGCCAGCGTCTGCAAATTCATGTCCACCGGCCCGAGCACCACCTTGGTCTTGGCCGACAGGGTCAGAAGCAGGGTTCCGCCCAGCGCCAGGCCGAACTGCATGGCGAGGCGCGCCGCCCGATTCTGCGGCAGGGCCAGTGAAACGAGGGGACGCATTGTCGTAGCGAGAGCCATTTGTCTTTCCATTCCCGATTTCAATCCGGCGCCTGACAAGGCGTCGCATTTTCCTATATTGAGTCCGGCGTCCTGCGGCAATCCATTTTGCCTCCCGTCCCCAGCGCGAGCCTGCAATGTCCCTGAAATTCGATGCCAGCTTCGATCCTGCCTACGGTAGCGCCGTCGCGGTGGCGCCCGGCGTGATGCGGCTTACCGCCCGCAATCCGAGCCCGTTCACCTTCCACGGCACCAACAGCTATCTGGTTGGCCAGGATACGCTGGCGGTCATCGATCCAGGTCCCGACGACAACGCCCATCTGCAAGCGCTGCTTCGTGCGATCGACGGGCGGCCGGTCAGCCATATCTTCGTCAGCCATACCCACAAGGATCATTCCCCACTGGCCGCACGGCTCCAGCAGGAAACCGGCGCGACGGTGCTGGCCGAGGGTCCGCACCGGCCGGCCCGCGCCTTGCGGACGGGCGAGGGCATCCGGCTCGACGCCAGCGGCGACCTTGCCTTCCGGCCCGACGCGACGCTGGCGGACGACGCGCTGACATCGGGCGACGGCTGGGCGATCCGCACGGTGCTGACGCCGGGCCACGCCGCCAACCACGCCGCCTTCGCGCTGGAGGGTAGCGGAATCCTTTTCTCGGCCGACCACGTCATGGCCTGGTCGACCAGCATCGTGGCGCCGCCGGACGGCGCGATGGCCGACTACATGCGCTCGCTCGACAAGCTCCTGGCGCGCGACGACCGGCTGATGCTGCCGGGGCACGGCGGCCCCGTCACCAAGCCGCGCGTCTTCATGCGCGGCCTCAAGGCCCACCGGAAGATGCGGGAACAGGCCATACTGGACCGTATCGAGAAAGGCGACCGGACGATCCCCGAGATCGTGGCGGCGATCTACCGCGAAACCGATCCTCGCCTGCACGGCGCCGCCGGCCTTTCCGTGCTCGCCCACCTGGAAGACCTGGTGGCGCGCGGCGCGGTCGAAACGGACGGCGAACCGGCGCTCGGCGGCGTCTTCCTGCCGGTGCGCTGAGCCGTTACTGGGCCGCGTCGGGACCGATCTGGCCGTTGATCTGCTGGTCGAGTTCGGCCAGGAATTCGACGATGCGGGCTGCGTTGTCGCCGAGGTCGTGGCGGCCATAGCGGGAAGCGGAGCGCATATCCACCAGCGTGGCGTCGTCTTCGGAAACCACCCGGATCGCCACATCGGCCGGCAATTCCAGAACGAAACTCGGGGCCACCGCGGCGATGACCAGTTCGCCGCTCGCCTCGTCCGCCGGCGGGATCGGTGCGGCCAGCCGCCAGCCGCGCCGTTGCAGGACGGCCGCCACCGCATCCACCACCGCGTCGAACGGCAAGTCGTAGCGGCGCCCCGCCACCAGCGGATAAGTCTCGTCCTGCAATCGCCGCTCGCCGGGCGTCGGCTCCGTCAGGGCGTTCATGTCCGGCGTCCGCTCCGCCGCCGTCGTCAATAGCAAGGGATCGTCCGTATCCGTCGCTATGTCGCGCAGCGGCGGATACGTCGCGATCCAATAGGCCGCGACGCCATAGGGTGCCAGAACCAGCAAGGCGATCATCGCACCGACCGTCAGGTCGCGGCCGCCGAGATCGCCGTACTGCCACAGCTTCGAGAAGGCGAAGCCGGCGAAGATCAGCGCGACGGCCGCGAGCAGAGCCACGATCGCCAGCACCCACAGATAGGCCAGATGCTCGACAAGGCCGAAATGGTGGCCGACCCACACGCAGATCAGCAGGACGGCTGAGAAGGCCGCAGTCCGTCGTGCCCATCCGGCCGCCCTCGTCGTCCGCCGTTCCGGATATTCGGTCATCTGCTGCGCCGCACCACTCACCCCGCGTCGAAGCCTTATCGGCTTTTGCGACGCGATTGAAGCCGAAAGGCGCGCGATCCTTCAATCCGTAGGCAGGCGATAGTCGCTGAACTGCTTGCGAAGCGCCGTCTTCTGGATCTTGCCGGTGGCGGTGTGCGGAATCTCGGCGACGAAAGTCACGTCGTCCGGCATCCACCACTTCGCGACCTTACCCTCCATGAAATCCAATATATCGTCCCGCGACGGCTTCCGGCCCGGCTTGCGCACGGCCACCAGCAACGGCCGCTCGCCCCATTTGGAATGGGCGACGCCGATGACCGCGGCCTCCGCCACGTCGGGATGGCCAACGGCGAGGTTTTCCAGTTCGATGGTCGAGATCCACTCACCGCCGGACTTGATGACGTCCTTGGCGCGGTCGGTGATCTGCATGTAGCCGTTGGGGTCGATATGGGCGACGTCGCCTGTGTCGAACCAGCCGTCGGCGTCGAACTGCTCGGCGCCGGCGCCGCCATAATAGGCACGCGCGACGGCCGGGCCGCGCACCTTCAGGCGACCGAACGTCTTGCCGTCCCACGGCAGGTGGTTGTCCTCGTCGTCGGTAACAGTCATTTCGACGCCGAACTGCGCGTAGCCTTGCGTCTGCTGGACGTCGAGCCGGGCGCCGCCCTCCAGTCCGGCATATTCGGGCTTGAGCGTGCACAGCGTGCCGAGCGGTGACATTTCCGTCATGCCCCAGGCGTGGACGACCTCGACGCCATAGTCGTCCTGGAATTTCTTCGTGATCATGCGCGGGCAGGCCGAGCCGCCGATGACGACCTTGTTGAGGTAGGGCAGTTTCCTGCCCGTCTCCTCCAGATATTGCAGCAGCATGAGCCACACCGTCGGCACGGCGGCGCTGAACGTCACCTTCTCGGTGTCGAGCAGTTCGTAGATCGAGGCGCCGTCCATCTTGCCGCCCGGCATCACCATCTTGGCGCCGATCATCGGGCAGGCCTGGCCGAGACCCCAGGCGTTGGCGTGGAACATCGGCACCACCGGCAGCACCACGTCGCGCGAGGAAAGACCCATGGCATCGGGCATGGCCGCGATCATGGCGTGCAAGACGTTGGAGCGGTGGCTGTAGAGGACGCCCTTCGGCTCGCCGGTCGTGCCGGAGGTGTAGCACATGCCGGCCGCGGTGCCCTCGTCGAACGTCTTCCAGCGGAAATCGCCGTCCGCCTCGGCCAGCCATTCCTCGTAGGCGACGGCGTTGGCGAGCGTCGTCTGAGGCATGTGCGCACTGTCGGTCAGCACGATGACCTGTCGCAGCGACTTCACCTGCCCGGCAATCTTTTCGACCAGCGGCAGGAAGGTGAGGTCGACGAAGACGGCCTTGTCCTCGGCATGGTTCATGATCCAGACGATCTGTTCGGCAAACAGGCGCGGGTTCAGCGTGTGATAGATCGCGCCGATGCCCATGATGCCGTACCATGCTTCCAGGTGGCGGGCCGTGTTCCAGGCCAGCGTGGCGATGCGGTCGCCGAGCCCATAGCCGTCGCGCTCCAGCCGCTGCGCCACCTTAAGCGCGCGGCTGCGCAACTCGGCATAGGTGGTGCGCACGATCGGCCCTTCCAGCGAGCGCGACACGATCTCGCGCCTGCCGTGCTGGATCGCCGCCTCGTCGATCAGCTTATGGCAAAGCAGCGGCCATTCCTGCATCAGACCGAGCATGTCGTTCCTCCCGTTTTTTCAGGCATTGTGAAGCGAACGCCGACAATGTCCAGCGACCTGTTCGGCCCTTGAACAAAGGTAGAATGCGTCACAATCCGGCCATTGTCGGCGGGAATCGTAATTTCCGGCGGGGTGCCGTTGGCGAATGGATGAGGTTCGCATGGGCGCGCAACTCGAAGACAAGGACATGGAAGACAAGAGCCTCGAAGACGGGGCTTTGGAAGAAAAGCTGGCCGAGAGCCTGGCAGACCTCGTGCCGGAGACTCATACCGTTTCCGAAGGCGAATTCGCCGAGGTCGTCGGCGGAGCGCTGGAAGCCGTCGGCGGCAGGTTGCTGTTCAAGATGCGGCTCGACAGAAACGGCGAGAGCGAGCATGTGGCCGCCGCGTCCATTGGCGACGGCGGCGAGCGCCAGTTCCTCGTGCTCACCCTGCCCGCCAGCGGCGGGGCGCTGAAGGTGGAGGCAGCCTCCAAAAGCGAGAACCCGGTCGCCAGCCTGGCCGCTTCCTATGCCGGACTGATGGATGTCTTCCAGGCGGCCGCATAACGGCCCTTCCAAAGGTCTGCACCGAGGCAAACATGGGTCAAACGGTCCGGCGAAGCCGCGATGTTGCGGAACATGCCGGCTCGGCGCACGTTATGCGGCAAAGATGGAGACGCCGCATGGACAATCCTTCACCGGGTTTTAAGAGCAATCCTTCGCACCACATTCCGGTCGACCCGTTCGATGGCGTGGTGACCGTGCGTTTTTCAAGTGCGGTCATCGCTTCCTCGAAGAACGCCAAGGTCCTGAAGGAGGCCGGGCACGCCGACGTGCTCTATATCCCTTTCGAAGACATCTACTTCGACTTCCTTCGCCGCAGCGAGACTTCGACGCACTGCCCCTACAAGGGAGATGCGAGCTATTGGAGCGTGATCGCGGCAGGAGAAGCGCGCCCGGATATCATGTGGGCCTACGAGCATCCCTACGACGAGATGCTCGCCATTCGCGGCCACGGCGCCTTCTACCCCGAAAAGGTGTCGATCGAGGCGACGGCCGCAGCCGCGACGGACAGGCCGATACCCTGAACCCGGCCGGTCAGTTCTTGCCGCGCACCGCCGCCTGCGCGGCGGCCAGCTTGGCGATGGGCACACGGAAGGGCGAACAGGACACGTAGTCCAGACCGACCTCCTCGCAGAAGCGGATCGAGGCCGGGTCGCCGCCATGCTCGCCGCAGATGCCGAGCTTTATTCCCGGCCGGGCCGCCCTGCCCTTTTCCGCCGCCAAGCGCACCAGTTCACCGACGCCTTCGATATCGAGGGAAACGAACGGGTCCTGCTCGATGATGCCCTTGTGCCTGTACGTTTCCAGGAAAGAGGCGGCATCGTCGCGCGAAATGCCGAAGGTGGTCTGGGTGAGGTCGTTGGTGCCGAACGAAAAGAACTCGGCCGTCTCGGCAATGACGTTGGCGCGGATCGCGGCGCGCGGCAGCTCGATCATCGTGCCGACGAGATAGTCGATGTGGACGCCGGTCTCTTCCATCACCGCCTTCGCGGCCTGGTCGATGCGGGCCTTCACGTAGTCAAGTTCCTTGACCAGACCGACCAGCGGCACCATCACTTCCGGCACCACCAGTTGCCCTGCCTTGCGGCCGGCCTCGACGGCGGCCTCGAAGATGGCGCGCGCCTGCATCTCGGCGATCTCCGGATAAGAGACGGCGAGGCGGCAGCCGCGATGACCCAGCATCGGGTTGAACTCGTGCAGCGCCTCAGTGCGCTGGCGCAGCTTGTCGGCCGAGACGTTCATGGCCGCGGCGACCTCGGCGATTTCCTCCTCGGTCTTCGGCAGGAACTCATGCAGCGGCGGGTCGAGCAGGCGGATCGTCACCGGCAGGCCTGCCATGATCTCGAACAGTTCGAGGAAGTCGGCGCGCTGCATGGGCAGCAGCTTGGCAAGCGCGGCACGCCTGTCCTTTTCCGTATCGGCCAAAATCATCTCGCGCATGGCGACGATACGCTGGCCGTCGAAGAACATATGCTCTGTACGGCACAGGCCGATGCCTTCCGCGCCGAAGGAGCGGGCCATGCGCGCGTCCGCAGGCGTTTCGGCATTGGTGCGCACCTTCATGCGCCGGGCAGCATCCGCCCATTCCATGATGGCGGCGAAATCACCCGAAAGCTCGGGTTGCAGCATCGGCACCGCGCCCTTCAGCACCTGGCCGTTGCCGCCGTCGATGGTGATGACGTCACCTTTCTTCAAGGCGGTCCCCATCGCCATCAGCGTGCCTGTGCGATGATCGACACGCAGCGAGCCGGCGCCTGAGACGCAAGGCTTGCCCATGCCGCGCGCCACCACCGCAGCATGGCTGGTCATGCCGCCGCGCGTGGTCAGGATGCCCTCCGCCGCGTGCATGCCGTGGATATCTTCCGGGCTCGTCTCGACGCGCACCAGGATGACCTTGCGCCCGACCGCCTTGGCCTCCTCGGCCTCGTCGGAGGAAAAGACGATCTCGCCGGTGGCCGCCCCCGGCGAGGCCGGCAGGCCGATGCCCAGCACGTCACGCTTGGCCTTCGGGTCGATGGTGGGATGCAGGAGTTGGTCCAGCGAGGCCGGATCGATGCGCGCCACCGCCTCCGCACGGGTGACCAGGCCCTCGTTCGCCATATCCACCGCGATCTTCAGCGCCGCCTTGGCCGTGCGCTTGCCCGACCGCGTCTGCAGCATCCACAATTTGCCGCGCTCGATGGTGAACTCCAGATCCTGCATGTCGCGGTAGTGCTTTTCCAGCCTCGACGATATGTCGACGAAGTTCTGGAAGGCATCCGGCATTAGCTTCTGCAAGGAAGGCTTGTCGGAGCCGGCGGCGATACGAGCGGCCTCGGTGATGTTCTGCGGCGTGCGGATGCCGGCCACCACGTCCTCTCCCTGCGCGTTGACCAGGAATTCGCCATAGAGCGACTTTTCGCCGGTCGAAGGGTTGCGGGTGAAGGCAACGCCGGTAGCCGAGGTTTCGCCCATGTTGCCGAACACCATGGCCTGCACGTTGACGGCCGTGCCCCAGCTCTCGGGAATGTCGTGCAGCCGGCGATAGGTGATGGCGCGCGCATTCATCCAGCTCGAAAAGACCGCGCCGATGGCACCCCAGAGCTGTTCCTGCGGGTCCTGCGGAAACGGCTTGCCCAGTTCCTCCTCGATCCGCGCCTTGTAGAGGGCGATCACCTCCTGCCATTCCAGCGCGGTCAGATCGGTATCGAGCTCGTGACCGAGGCTCGCCTTGCGATCCTCGAGGATCTCCTCGAATACCTCGTGATCGAGACCGAGCACGACATTGCAATACATCTGGATGAAGCGCCGGTAGCTGTCATAGGCGAAGCGCTCGTCGCCGGAATCTGCGGCCAGCGCCCCGACCGTCTCGTCATTGAGGCCGAGATTGAGCACCGTGTCCATCATGCCCGGCATCGACGCGCGGGCACCGGAGCGGACTGAGACCAGCAGCAGCTTACCAGGATCGCCGAAGCGGCGGCCGGTAAGCCTGCCGACATGGTTCAGGGCTTCCTCGACCTCGCCTTCGAGAGCCGCGGGATAGGAACGGCCGTTGGCATAATACCAGTTGCAGGCTTCGGTGGTGACGGTGAAGCCGGGCGGCACCGGCAGGCCCAGACTGCACATCTCGGCAAGGTTGGCTCCCTTGCCGCCGAGCAGGTTGCGGTCGCTCGCGCGCCCTTCGGCCGCGCCGTCGCCGAAGGTGTAGACCCACTTGGTCATGTTCGCTCCCTAGCCTTCCAGGTTGGCGGACATCCTGTGCGGACGTTCGTCGGGAGCGATAGAATGCTGCGGTGCGAAAGGCAAGAAGTGCGGCGGCGTACAATCGATTAAGAAAAAATCTTGCCCCTGCTCTTGCCCGGTCGGGATACAAGATATAGAACATAAAGGGAACAAAAAGGACGGTGCCATGAAACAGACAGGCAAGCTCGACTATCTGGAATTGCCGGCGGCGCACGGCAGGCTCGACAGCGTCAAGGCGTTCTACAGTGCCGCTTTTTCATGGTCCTTCACCGACTACGGGCCGACCTATTCGGCCTTCGACGAAGGGCTGGAGGGCGGCTTCCAGGCCGATGCGGCAGAGGTGGCGGCAAAGCCGCTGCCGATCCTCTATTCGGAAAAGCTGGAGGAAACGCTGCTTGCCGTCACAAACGCCGGCGGAACGATCGTCAAACCGATCTTTTCCTTTCCCGGCGGCCGGCGTTTCCACTTCCTCGATCCCGCCGGCAACGAACTGGCCGTGTGGGGAGATTAGGCACTTTGGCGATCGTAGGTGATTGTGCTTTTTGACGGCTCTGCCTATAAGGCCGCTCACATTCGATCCGACGTGATCGAACGTTGGGGCGTCGCCAAGTGGTAAGGCATCGGTTTTTGGTACCGACATTCCCAGGTTCGAATCCTGGCGCCCCAGCCACTTTCCGGAAAGCCATCAAGAGCAGCCTCATTTGCTCCCCGTTCAGGACGGCTTGATCGTTTGGCGTGAATCTACTTGGCGGGCTTTGTAGCGCAGGCATTGGCGGCCCTGCTGCCGCAGCTCAGAACGAGCCCGCCCTCCGGTCCAGAAACGGCTCGTCTTCCGGTTGACGCCAGCTATTCGCGGCGGTCGGCGCCGTTTCGCCGTTCCAGTTGAAGCCGGCAACCGTGCGCATCAGCACGCCAGCAAGCATGGCAACGTCCTGTCTCTCGACGCAGTGGCGTATGGTCTCGATCTCCCCGGCAAGCTGCTCAGGCGGGACAAAACTCTCACGCGCCATCATGATGTGCGAATTCGACGTGCGTTGCGGATCGTTGCCGATAAGAAGTTCCTCATAGAGCTTCTCACCCGGCCTCAGGCCAACGATCTTGATTTCGATATCGCCATAGGGATTGGCGGGCGTGCGCTCGACATGACCGGACAGGCGGATCATCTTGCGCGCAAGATCGATGATCTTGACCGGGTCGCCCATGTCCAGCACGAAGACCTCCCCGCCCTGCGCCATTTGCGACGACTGGAGGACGAGGCCGACAGCCTCCGGGATGGTCATGAAATAGCGGATGACCTCGGGATCGGTGACGGTCAACGGACCGCCCGATGCGATCTGGCGCCGGAAAAGCGGAACCACCGAGCCGCTGCTGCCCAGCACGTTGCCGAAGCGCACCATGGAGAAAACGGTCTTCTGTCCTGGTTTCGCCGCCAGCCCCTGGACGATCTGCTCGGCCAGACGCTTGCTTGCGCCCATGAAATTCGTCGGGCGGACGGCCTTGTCGGTGGAAATCAGGGTGAAGCGCTCGACGCCTGCCGCTTCCGCCTGGTTCGCCACGATTGCCGTACCGAGTATGTTGTTCGTCGCCGCCTCAATCGGGTTGGATTCGACCAGCGGCACATGCTTGTATGCGGCGGCATGATAGACGAGCTGCGGCTTGTGCCCCTCCATCACCATCCTGACCCGGATTTCGTCGCGGATGGAGCCCAAGCATGAGACGATCTCGGTCGGCACCTTCAGTTGCGGCGCCAGCCGGCGCAATTCGTCATCGATCATGTAGAGGCTGAACTCGTTGTGATCGAACAAGACCAGCTCGGCCGGCCCCAGTGAAAGGATCTGTCGGCTCAGTTCGCTGCCGATCGAACCGCCGGCACCGGTAACCAGCACCGTCTTGCCAGCTATCCTGGACCTGTCCAGAGGCGTGACGATCGGCGCCCGTTCCAAAAGGTCGATAATCTGCAACTCCTGGATCTCGTCGATCCGCGCGGTACCGCGCGCCAGATCGAGGATGCCGGGAATCGTCCGCACACGAACCTGGAGCGCTGCCAGCGAATCGACGATCTGGCGCCGCCGCTCGATACCGGCGCTCGGGACGGCGATCAGAATATCGCTGATGCCGAAGCGGGCGACGACTTCGGCGGCATGCCTGGGATCGATGACCGGACGCCCGTGCAGACGCCAGTTATGCTTTGCCGGATCGTCGTCAAGAAACCCCCTGACCCGATATTCGGGAGTCATGGCCAGGGCCTCGCAAGCCTGCGCGCCCGCCTGGCCGGCACCATAGATCAGCACGTTCTTGACCGTCGCCACCCCCGGCACGGCCCGAATGAGCAATTGCGAGGCGACCACGCGGCTACCAAATACAAGCGTAAAGAACAGGATAGGCTGAAGAATGCCGATCGAACGGGGCACGCCGGGAAATTTGGCGATGAAAAGAATAAGGCTCAACAGGATACCGTACAAGAAGACGGCGCTGGCAACGGCAGCAAGGCTCGAAGCGCCCGAATAACGAAAAATCGCCCGATACAGACCCAGCCTGACAAAAAAAGGAATGAAAAGGAAAGCAGCTAGGCCGTAAGGGACCCATTCAAAATTGCGAGGCGCGTGATCCACATCCAGCCTGAGCGAAAAAGCCAGCCACATCGCCACCAATGACATCACTACATCGGCAAACAGGGCGAAAAGCTGCTTCTGTCGCCGCGGCAGACCGATCAGTTTGACGCTAATATCCAGTATGGGTGCCATAGATTGGCCTTCTACAGGCGCGCATTGGATGACGGAAGCCGAAAAAGAAGAAAGGGCACCGATACTCTCATGAGCACTCTCCGCAAAAACTATCTTGATCAGATCTTTTCCGGATTGGCCGACCTTACAAGCAACCCCGCGATGGCATGAATCGAAAACGGATCGGATTCGTACGTCGCTAGCCTTGCGAAGGAAGATCAGACCGCGGCCCTGCGCAAGACGTCTGACACCACCGCTGCCGTCTTGGCGATTTCCTCGCTCCGCAACGTCGGGTGCACCAGGAACATCAGGCTCGTCTCGCCAAGCGCGCGCGCGATCGGCAAGGGTTCGGCAGGGCGCCATCCGGTGCCGTCGAACGCCTTCTCAAGATAGACCTCTGAACAGGATCCCTGATAGCAGGGAACGCCGGCACCGTTGACCTCGCTTACGATACGGTCTCGGGTCCATCCGGCTGCAAGATTCTCCGGACGGACAAAGGCATAGAACTTGTAGAAGGCGTGGCGGGAGCCGTCATTCCTGCCGGCAATGTCCTGGTGCAAGGCCGGTACGCGCACAGGGCCATCCGCTCCGGCGAGGCGCTCCAAGGCCTCCCGGATCCCCATCGCATTCCGGGTCCGTGCCTGCGTCCATTCGCTCATGCGCCGCAACTGGATGCGCCCGATCGCAGCCTGCATCTCCAGCATGCGCCAGTTGGTGCCGAAGCTTTCGTGCAGCCAGCGGAAACCGGGCGGGTGCGCACGCTCGTAGACAGCCTCCCAGCTTTTGCCGTGATCCTTGAAGGACCACATGCGTGACCACACTTCGGGATCGTCCGTCGTCACCATGCCGCCCTCGCCGCCGGTGGTGACGATCTTATCCTGGCAGAACGACCATGCGCCGACATGCCCGATCGAACCGACGGACCGGCCTTTGTAGCGGGCGCCATGAGCTTGGGCGCAGTCCTCGATAATCTTCAAGCCGCGAGCGGCGGCGAGATCCATGATCGGGTCCATGTCACAGGGCCAGCCGGCCAGATGTACCGGGATGACGGCTCTGGTGCGCGGGGTCAACACTGCGGCAATGGTGTCGGCTGTGATGTTGCCACTGTCACTATCGACATCGGCGAAGACCGGAACGGCTCCTGCGTTCACCACGCACGAAACCGATGCGAGGAAGGTACGCGGCGTGACCACCACCTCGTCGCCCGGCCCGATGCCCAAGCCATGCAAAGCAAGATCGAGCGCCAGCGTGCCGTTGCCGAGCGCGATGGCATGGCGCGATCCGGTCCACTCCGCAAATTCGCGTTCGAATTTGCGGCATTCCTCGCCGGTCCAATAGTTGACCCGGTTGGATCGCATGACACCTGCAACGGCCTCCACTTCCTCTTCGGAAAAGGCGGGCCAGGGTGAAAAGGGCGTATTGAGCATAAGCAGAGGTCCTATCTGGCGTTCTTAAGCACACGGGCAGGAACACCGACATAAGTTAGACCATCAGCAAGGTCCGACACGACAGCAGCTCCTACGCCGACCATCACCTTTTCGCCGATCCTAGTTCCCTGGCGAACCGAGCAGCCGGTTCCAAGCCATGTCCGTTGACCAACGACAACGCTTCCAGACAGTGTCGCCCCAGGGGCAATGTGGCTGCCAACGCCTATCTCACAATCATGGTCGATGCGTGCGCCGGTATTGACGATCACCGCATCCCCTATCCGCGCGTCGGTGTTGATAATCGCACCGGCCGCAACGAATACTCCATTGCCGATGAGCGCGCCACGGCTGACGACGGCCGACGGATGAACGATGCTGGGCGTCTCAAACCCTAGCTGCCGTATGTCGTGGAACAGCCTCAGGCGCAGATCGCCGTTTCCCACTGCAGCAATCGCTGCCGGCCAGTCAGGCGCGAAGTCCGCCGTCGCAGCGAATGGCCCGAGCACCTTGAGACCACGAGGTTGATGCGCCGATCCTACATCGTCGAGAAAGGCAACCTCGTCATAGCCACATTCGAATGCGGCATCGGCAACCACGCGACCATGTCCACCACAACCGAGGACAAGCAGCGACCGTTTCACCGGGCGCGCCCGTTGCCGTTTCGGGTGCCTGAAAAGCGCGGCATGGTCGCCTCGCCCTCGGCCGATATGCCGGAACGCTTCAGCACACGGACAACCGTGAGCGCGACGATCTTCAAATCCAGGAAAAACGACCGGTTGTCGACGTACCAGACATCAAGCGCGAACTTGTCGTCCCACGACAGCGCATTGCGACCGTTGACCTGCGCCCAGCCAGTTAGACCGGGGCGCACCTCATGCCGGCGGGCCTGTTCGGGAGAATAGAGCGGCAGATATTCCATCAGCAACGGGCGGGGGCCAACAAGACTCATATCGCCTTTCAACACATTCCACAGCTCAGGCAATTCGTCCAAACTGGTGGAACGCAGGAAGCCCCCGAACCCCGTCAGCCGCTCGGCATCCGGCAGCAAATTGCCATCGGCGCCGCGGCCGTCCGTCATCGTACGGAACTTCAGCATCCCGAATGGCACAGCATTTTTTCCAGGACGCGTTTGACGAAACAGAACAGGGCTGCCGAGCCGCCAGCGCACGAGTAAGGCAATCATCGCAATGAACGGTGAAAGAATGATACCGGCAAGGCCGGATACAATAATATCAAACGCCCGTTTCATACTGGATTCGAACCGTCGAGTGCGGATGCAAGTCGAGAGGCAAACGTCTCATGTCATAGTTTTAATCAAGGTATCGGCGGATAACTGCCTCATTGTCCCTGCGGCTCAAGTTATCCCCCTGTTGGCCGCCCATGATGCGAGTGGCGACCGACGTGGTCTTTCTCCATCGATGTAGAGGGCCGCCGCCGCTGGAATCCACACACATTATTTGTAGTCACGCCATACGACGCGCTTCACGTAATCCGTATAGCTGTGAATAATCCTCAAGACCTTGTCCGAAACATTCGGCATGCTGTAGTCGGTGACCAGTCTTAGACCTCGCAACTCACCACGCGGCTGGGAGGGCAGGATGGAAAGCGCTTGGCGCACACGCTCCACCTCCAGCCCGACCATCATGACGGAGGCCTCCTCCATTCCCTCTGGCCGCTCATGCGCTTCGCGGAGATTAAGCGCAGGAAAATTCAAGATGGACGATTCTTCATTGATCGTACCGCTGTCAGACAGGACCGCACGGGCAGAAAGTTGCAGCTTAACATAGTCGTGAAAGCCGAGCGGCTTCAAGAGCCGTACATTATCATGAAATTTCGCACCAACCGCTTCGACGCGCTTCATCGTGCGCGGATGCGTCGAAACGATAATAGGCAAGCCATGGTCCTCGGCGACCGCGTTCAGAACCGCTACCAACTTCGCGAAACTGCGCGGCGCATCGATATTTTCCTCGCGGTGTGCGCTAACCACGAAATAGCCGAATTCGGCGAGCCCAAGACGCCCTACCACATCGGACGCGTCGATACGCCCCCGATAGTGGGTGAGAACCTCGAACATTGGGCTCCCGGTCTTGATCACCATGTCGGGCGGGAGGCCTTCGCGTAACAGATACTCGCGCGCGATCGAGCTATAGGTCAAATTGATATCGGCCGTGTGGTCGACGATCCTGCGGTTAGTCTCCTCTGGCACTCGCTGGTCGAAGCAGCGATTACCGGCTTCCATGTGGAAAATCGGAATCTTGCGCCGCTTGGCCGGGATCACCGAGAGGCAGGAATTGGTGTCGCCCAGAACCAGCACGGCGTCCGGCTTCTCTACCTCGAGCACCCTGTCTACTGTGATAATGATGTTGCCTATAGTTTCGGCCGCGGTTCCGGCAGCGCCTGAAAGGAAATGATCCGGCTTGCGCACGCCGAGGTCGTCGAAAAACACCTGATTGAGTTCGTAGTCATAATTCTGGCCGGTATGGACCAGAACGTGCTCACAATGCTCGTCGAGCCGCGCCATTACACGTGAGAGGCGGATAATCTCCGGCCGCGTGCCGACGACGGTGAGGACTTTCAACTTCTTCAAGGCTTCACCTTCATGCCAATCGTATCGGGCCTCGTCCGGTCGAATATCTCGTTCGCCCACAACATAACGATCAGTTCGTCGTCGCCGATATTGGTGATGTTGTGCGCCCACCCCGGAACCGTCTCCACGATGCAGGCCTCCCCGCCTCTGGTCATCAGTTCGAAGGCTTCACCAGTATTGATATTGCGGAACCCGAAATGCGCGGTCCCCCGGATGACGAGGAACTTTTCCGTCTTGGTATGATGGTAGTGCTCGCCCCGCGTGATGCCGGGGTGCGCAGTGAAATACGAAAATTGGCCACTGTCCCCAGTCTTAAGCATCTCAACGAACTCGCCGCGCGGATCGGAGTGGACTGGCACCGAATAGGCGAAATCTTCAACCGGCAGGTAGGTGAGATACGTTGCATGCAGGGCGCGAAGTAGGCCGCAGCCGACGCGTGGCGTGATCATCGTCTTGCGGCTGGCTGAAAAGGACGCGACCATATCGGCTACTTTGCCAACGGTCGTCTCGTAGACGGGCGCTACCTCAACAAAGCCACTGACGACAGAAGCGGCCGCTAGTGTGTCGACGAGGGCGGCAATCACATCGTCCACATAAACAAGCTTCAGCGGAGCTGCCGGGTCACTGACCTTGATCGGCAGGCCGCGCGCGATGTTATGGCAAAAAGTGGCAACGGCGGAGTTGTAGTTCGGCCGCGACCATTTTCCGAAGACATTGGTCAGGCGGAAGATATGGATCGGCGCGCCCGTTTCACGGCCGTAAGCCAGTAGGGCATCTTCGGCCGCGAGTTTGCTTGCGCCGTAAGGATTTTGGAGCGTCGCCTGCGTCGAAGACGTGTAGGCGACCGGCACCGGCCGTCCAAGTGTGCGCAGCGCATCGCAGAGTTCGTTGGTAAAGCCGACATTGCCGGTGGCAAACTCCGTCACTGCCTTCGGGCGGTTCGTGCCAGCCAGATGAAAAACAAAATCGGCGCTTTCGAGCGCAGCGGCAAGACCTTCACTTGTGGTCGCCCTGGTAACGGGCACCACATCGGCATAGCCAAGCTCGGTAAACCTGACCATCAGGTTTCGGCCGATAAATCCGTTCGCGCCGGTAACGACGATCCGCATACGGCTCAATCCTCCAATGCGGCATATTCGCCCTTTATGATTCGGCGTATGAAGTCGAGCTTGAGCAGTAATTCCTTCATACCCTCGACATCGAGCCTGCGAGTGTTGTGAGAATGATATTCCTCGCTGGCACTGATCTTAGGCTCTCCCTGTTCGACGAATTTCGTGTAATTTAGATTGCGCCCGTCCGGACGGATACGATAATAATCCCCAAGATCCTCAGCGCCTGCCATCTCTTCGCGGCTAAGAAGAGCCTCATAAAGCTTTTCGCCGTGCCGCGTGCCGATTTCGCGGACAGGATGGTCCGGTTTGTTCATCAGTTCGACGATTGCCCGTATCAGCGTGGCAATCGTCGCTGCGGGTGCCTTCTGGACGAAAATATCGCCGTTGCCGCCATGCTGGAATGCATAAAGAACCAATTCCACAGCGTCGTCGAGCGTCATCATGAAGCGCGTCATCGCGGGATCGGTGACGGTGATGGGCTGGCCGTTCAAAATTTGATCGACAAACAGCGGAATAACCGAGCCGCGCGAAGCCATGACATTGCCGTAGCGCGTTCCGCAAATCACGGTGCCCATGCCTTCGAGATTGCGCGATACTGCAACCATCACCTTTTCCATTATCGCCTTGGACATACCCATAGCGTTGATCGGGTAGACTGCCTTGTCGGTCGACAGGCAGATGACACGCTTAACGCCGGCAGCTATTGCTGCGTCCAGCACGTTCTCGGTACCGAGAACGTTTGTGCGGACAGCTTCCATAGGATAGAACTCGCATGAGGGCACCTGTTTCAGCGCTGCCGCGTGGAAACAGAAATCGACTCCGCGCATCGCCCCTGCGACACCCAACCGGTCGCGCACGTCACCGAGATAGAAGCGCAACTTTGGATGACGGTACCGCTTGCGCATATCATCCTGCTTTTTCTCGTCGCGGCTGAATACCCTGATCTCACCAACGTCGGTATTGAGGAAGCGGCGCAGCACCGCATTGCCAAATGAGCCGGTACCACCGGTTAGAAGTACGACTTTATCTTCAAACATATTATCTCGATGAGATTCGGAGGCTCGAAAGGCACCGCACCAGCCAAGCTAGGGCTAGTGCAGGTGATCTTCCTTCTGCACTGATTGGCGGGGCGGATCAAGACCGGGCAGCAAATTCTCTTGGACACTTTTTTGATCTTTGGCTAAGGAGTTCGCCCATAGTCCCATTCTGAGCGCGGCAAGTTTTAGCGGTCGGCAGAAGTGTTTATCGGGGTGTAAGGCTAGGCTCGGGACCTAATAATTCTATTTGAGGCATGATTCAAAGTCTCCGGATATGGAGGCTTTGATGGGTGATTTGTTTTTGCTGAGCGAGCATCAGATGGCGCGGCTGTCGCCACATTTTCCGCTAGCGCATGGCGTGCCGTGGGTCGATGACCGCCGTGTCGTCGGCGGCATCGTCTATGCCATTCGCAACGGCTTGCAATGGAAGGACGCGCCGAAGGACTGGTCCACATTAGACGCGGTACAATCGTTTTATCCGCTAGAGTCGGCTCGGTGTGTTCGACCGCATATTCGCAAGCCTTTCGCGGAAAGATCAAAGCCTGAGTGCATCATGATCGATTCCACGCATCTGAAGGCGCATCGAACAGCTGCGAGCCTGGTAAAAAAAAACCCGAACCCGGTTGTCTCGTGACCGATATTTGTTTCGCCCGTGGGTCGTAGCCTCGTCCTATGCAGCGATGGCCTTCGATGATAGACGTTTCCAATTCCATGTAGGAGTTCGCTCAGTCGGCATTGCGGCCGAGGATGCGGCCAAGCACATCGGCGAGCCAGGCCTGGGGATCGACGTGATCGAGCTTCGCGGTTTATGCCGGACGGCGAACTATGCCGAGCATCATGCGCAGGCAGCCCCGATCCCAATGTAATCGTCGACCAACGACGGCTGACACTCGGCATAGTTTGGGCCTCAAAGAGCATTCAGGAATTCAAGCAGACGGTCATTGAGCCGAAATCGTTTTGCCCTTTCCCGTTCGTACGGCTTGAGCTTGGCCAGGGCGGCTTCCTTGAGTTCGAGGTGAGCATGGAGATAGGTCTGGGTCGTCTCGATCGAATCATGGCCCAGCCAAAGTGCTATCACCGAGCAATCGACGCCAGCTTGCAGCAATTCCATGGCGGCGGTGTGCCTGAGAACATGCGGCGAGATCCGCTTCGATCGCAGCGAAGCGCAGCCACCGCGTGCTTGTGCCACATATTTTTTCAGCAGCGACTGGACACCGTCGGTGCTGAGCTGACCGCCATGCATGTTCGGGAACAGCCACCGCAACCAGCCCGAACAAGCAGTGATAAGTCCAGCGGCGTAAGGCATTCGCCGGCGGCAGCGCCAGTGCCGCGGCTAACAGAGCCTCGATCTCGGTGTCATTGTAGATATAGGGCTTCGCCCGTCGAACCGCAGGTATGGCGTCCGTCGGCGGCACCTCCGTCAAGGGATCGAAATGTGCGACATGTTGGGCGAAGCAGCGCACGTCGGTCAGGCGAATAGCCCATGACCTGAGCCCCTAATCCTCCTCCAGATTTTGGTAGAGTCCGTCACGAGGCAGGAGACGGACGGATGAAGCGTTCACGGTTCAACGAAGAGCAGATCATCGGGATATTGAAGGAGCAGGAGGCCGGTCTGGGGACGGTCGATCTGTGTCGCAAGCATGGGATCAGCAGCGCCACCTTCTACAAGTGGAAGGCGAAGTATGGGGGCCTGGAGGTGTCGGATGCCCGCAAGCTCAGGGCGCTGGAGGACGAGAACGCCAAGCTGAAGAAGCTGTTGGCCGAAGCGATGCTGGACAACGCCATCCTCAAGGAGGTCGCTGCAAAAAATGGTGACGCCCGCCGCCAAGCGGGAGGCTGTGGGGCACGCCTGCCTGATGCATGGGGTGAGCCAGCGGCGGGCGTGTGAAGCTCTTGAGGTCGATCGCTCAAGCGTCAGGTATCGAAGCATCCGAGCCCCTGACCTGGTACTGCGTGAAGCCATGAAGGCCGTCGCCTCGGAACGCCGGCGCTTCGGCTATCGACGCATCCACGTGATGCTGCAGCGCCAGGGCCTCGCCATGAACATCAAGAAGCTGCGGCGGCTCTATGGCGAAGAGAAGCTACAGGTGCGCCGGCGAGGTGGCCGCAAGCGTGCCTTGGGCACCAGGCGTCCGATGCTGGTGCCGGATCGGCCCAACCAGCGCTGGAGCCTCGATTTCGTCAGCGACGCTTTCACCGATGGCCGCCGCTTCCGGGTTCTGGCGGTGGTGGATGACCATACTCGGGAGTGCCTGGCACTGGTGGCTGACACCTCGCTGTCTGGCCGTCGTGTCGTGCGCGAGTTGGATGCCGTCATCGCCCTGCGCGGGCGTCCGCAGACGATGGTCAGCGACAACGGCACCGAGTTCACCAGCATGGCGATCCTGCGCTGGTCCCAGGACCGGGCCATCGACTGGCACTACATCGCCCCGGGCAAGCCGATGCAGAATGGCTTCATCGAGAGCTTCAACGGCAGCTTCCGGGATGAATGCCTCAACGAGACGCTGTTCTCGTCATTGGTCGAGGCCCAGGACCGGATCGCCTCATGGAAGGAGGACTACAACACCCATCGACCGCATTCCTCGCTGGGCAATCTCACGCCCAGCGATTTCGCAAGAAATCTGGCACTGGAAATCCAGGCCGCATAGGCCCAAACATCAATCTAAGGACTCTCCTCAAAACCGGAGGGAACTTGGGGCGCAGGTCAGCTAGATTGATCCTACCGGAACCGTGGCTTTGGCGCGCAGGACATCGTTTGGACGCCCTGATCTAGTACGCCGACGCAACTTGACTTATCCACTCGCCATGAATACGGCATACACGGATACATCAGTATCGTCTGACGTGCTGCCCAACAACTAAATTGACCTCAAAGGCAGGCTTTGTTGCAATCGACGATCACCATTTAATAAAAGTCAGATTTACTATGTCATCTATCGTTATTGTCAATCGCTATTTCTGGCCCGAGACAGTTCTGGTCAATGACATCGCCACTTGGCTCGTCGAGGCAGGCCATGAGGTCGAAGTTATCACCAGCCAACCGAGTTATAACCCAGAGGCGCGTTTGCCAAAGCGCCCCACGCGCGAAATATGGAATGGGGTCACGGTGCGGCGCATATCTCTGCTGCCCGAAAGGAAAAGAGGCTTGGTGAGGCAGCTAAACAATTTGTTATTTTGCTGGTGTGCGGCACTGCTGGTGCTGTTCGGGCGCCGGCACCGCGTGGTCTGGACCACGTCAATCCCGCCCGTCCTGCAGCCGCTGTTGCTGCGGATCGTCACGAGGCTACGAGGGTCACAGTTAATCTACTTTGTGCAGGATATTTATCCCGAGATCGCTATTCTAATGGGGATGATAAAGAGAGGCGCGTTTACTGGGCTTATTACTAGGCTCGACAATTGGACGATCAGCCGCGCTGATGTCGTGGTGACTCTCTCCAACGATATGGCGGATTCAATCAAGGCGCGTGGCGTAGTGCCTCGCAGGCTGCTCCACATCAATAATTTCTCGGCGATAGAGAGCGCTGTAGGATTGCCCCGACCGGCTGTCGACGGCCCATGCCGGTTCGTATTTGCTGGCAATATTGGACGCTTCCAGCATCTCGAACAAACCATAGAGCTATTTGCCGATATCGACCCGGCGGAAGGGCGGTTGGAATTAATTGGCGAAGGTCGGTTAAAGCAGGCGCTTGAGGAAAAGGTTCTGCGTGATGGTATTAAGTCGGTGTTCTTCCACGCCTATCGACCGGCGATCGAGGCGTTCGAACTGATCCGCGATCGCGATGTGGGCATCGTCTCTTTGTCACCGGGGCTGTATGCCTATGCCTATCCAAGCAAGACCTTCACCTATCTCGCTGCTGGTGTTCCGCTGCTCTGTTTCATCGAAAAACAAAGTGAACTGGCGCGCTACATTGAAGAACGCGGTATTGGGGTTGCCGTCGACTGGTCCGTGCCACGTGCGCAATTGCTGGAAGCAATCCAGCACGTGATCGTGACACACCGAGAGATGGCGCAAAATCTTGGCGAAAAGAGGCATGATCTCTATGACCGCCAGGCAGCACGTCTCCGATGGACGGCATTGTTCGACGAGTTGCTCGCAACAGATCGGAGGCCGGTATAACAAGGCGTTCTTTCGATATTATTGTGTCCTGCTGGTGTTGGCCGCGATCGTGCTTCTGCTGCGCTTGAAGGTCGGTTGTTCGATGCTGCTTATGCAAGTGCAGCGGGTTTGACGCAGCCTTTTCACCGTGATGAAATATCGAGACAGAAGACTGGCACGGCGACGAGACTCTTGGCGAGCGGCAGCTTGGCGACGGTCAGCTAGTATTTGATGGAGCGCGCCTGCTTCTCTATAATCTCCGCCGATAGGAGATCGCTGACGATCCGCGGCGGCTCGTGCTGACGCTTGATCCCTGCGGCCATGATCTCGTCATAGGCGCCGCGCATGAAGTAGAGCTTCAAGGTGCCCGTCAGTTCGAAAACCTGCGTCCTTTCCATCAGTTTGCCCTCCTGAGGCTGTCGTAACGGGCACAGTCGGCCTACGGCTCATGCTTCAGGCGTACTGCGTCCGGAGTGAGCACGGTCATCGCCGGCGCCGGATCGCGGCGGTGGGCCAGGATGCTGAGGATGACTGCCAACGAGCAGACGTTCTGGTCGAGCGCCTCTTGGCAGGCCATCTCGATGGCCTCGATCCCGTCGGAGACCACCGTGGCCGGGATGGCGACCATCTGCCGGTCGCCGTCGTCGGCGTCCTTGAGTTTGCGGCGGACCTTCTCTGTGGCCGATGGCAGAGGCCAATTCCGGAACGGTGCGCCGTTGCGTAGCGTTTCGAGCTTTCGAGCAAGGGCCCGGACGTAGTGCCAGACCGTCTCGCCGCGCCCGAAGGAACGGGCGTGCTCGTCGACGATGAGGCGTCCTGGCGGACGACGATGCGGTCGGCATAGCCCATTCGACATTGCTGGGCATGGAAGCGGATAAGACCTGCGATGTAATCGGCCAGGTGCTTGGTTTGGCGCTGGCGTGAGGATGCCCTAGTGGTTTATATACCGCCCGGCATTCGCAACAAGAGTAAGATGGCTTATGAATATTCAAACGTCATCGACCGCAGAAGCGGCAGCTGAGCTCACGTCCCAGCTGGATGGTAATGTCGATGTATCGACCGTCGCCGGTTCAGTTGCATTTGGCCGCCAATGATGTCTCTGGCCAGTCCCCAAGAGCATCCGGCGGTTCCGGGTCCGCAGTTCCTCTTCTTTGGCTTTTTGGCTGGCCGGGAGCAGTTGGATCGGGCATTCTCCAGTGATCCGACGCCGCAGGTGTCGGCGGTCAATTTCGAGATGGCTCTGCTCGACGGCCTAGCTGCGAATGGCGCCAATATACGCATCATCGGGGCACTGCCGGTCGCCTCATACCCGCGTTGCAAGCGCCTAGTTGTTATAGGGGCGCCATTTTCCACGGTCATCGGAGGCGTTTCGGGCGTGCTCGCCACATCCCTTAACCTTCCCCTGGTGAAACTTGGCATAAGGCTGCTAACTAGCCTTTATCACGGTCGCCGTATGCTTCGTAGGGGGATAGGGCGCAACGGCATTATTGTCTATTCTCTGCATACCCCTTATGTGGCAGCTGCCTTGTGGCTGAAACGGCTATATCGTGTGCCGGTTGCGGTTTTCATCCCCGATCTGCCCTTGCATATGAGTGGCAAGCGGTCTCGGGGATTGCACGGTGCCATCAAAGGCTTGGATGATCGCCTCCTGCGGCATCTTATGGAGAAAGTCGATTTCGCCTTCCCAATTACCGAAGGCGTCGCCCGATCATGGCTACCGACTAGCTTACCATACCATGTTGTTGAGGGGATCGCTCCCGTATTTGTGCCCTCATCCCGCCGCCCGCGCTCGCGAGGTCAAGCCCGCCCCCGCATTCTTTATACGGGCAGCTTTTCTCACATCCATAGGGTGGTGCAGTTGTTTGCTGCCCGGCCTGATCTTGATGCTGAGTTGGTGCTCGTTGGCGGCGGCCCTGACCTTGAGGCGCTACAGCAACTTGCGACGCAAGATATGCGGATAAAGATCAAACCGTTTGTAGTCGGTGAAGCGCTGCAACGCGAATTCGACGCCGCAGATTTTCTTATCAACCCTCGCGACCCGCAGTGGATGGGCGCGCAATTTTCGTTTCCGTCCAAGCTATTCGACTACATGACACGCAAATTGCCTATCCTCTCAACAAGAATGCCTGGCATTCCGCCTGAGTATTTTAACTGCTTCTTCGCGTTGGACGAACAAGATGAAATTGCCTTGGCGACTAGTCTGGAGAAGGCATTGGCAGCTGGATCGAGCGAGATCGAAGCCAGGATTGCTGCTGGAGAGCGCTTGCTAAGTACCGATAAATCCGCGAAAGTTGTAGGTGCCCGTATCCTGAAGGCTCTGTCTTAGTGCCGGCTTCACGCCTGCTGCGCCAGACAATTATGTTCGGCATTGCCCTGCTCAGTGTTCAGGGCACGATCTACCTTCTACAATTTACTGCCGCGGCACAAATGAGCGCCGCCGATTACAGCATCGTCCGTATCGCCGAAAGTCTCGCGGCGATCGGCGCACTGATGGCCAGTTTCGGGTTGCCTTCGATTGCCTTGGTGCGGGTAGGCATTGCTCCTACCGACCAGCAGCGTCGCCAGTTAATTAAACTCTGCCTGCTTACTGTGTTCTGCTTCGGTATCGTCACGGTTGCCAGCTTCATGATCGCCGTACGTCTCGGTTTTCTACGCAATTATATAGGTATCTATACTCCTGCAGTGGCGGCATTAGCACTTCTAATGGCGCTCCGCTTGTTGCTAACATCGGTTGTTCAGTCGCGACAGCATTATGCGAGGTTGGCATCCTTATCCGCGGCGGGCTGTGGGCTTGCAGCCGTCGTATATGGCGGCGCCCAACTCGCCGGAGGCAACCACATTACCGGCTGGTTGGTTGCGCGCGGGGTGCTAGAGGCGACGCTTTGTATCGGCGTTCTGGTAACTGAATTTGGCCCCTATGCGGTTACATCCGGTGATCGCGCCAACGCAACGGCCGCGACTGCATCTCCACGCGGGATAGGTCCCCTTATTATCCTCGCTTTGCCCATAGGAGCGTCGTTGGTGACCCGTTCGTTAATCGACAATGGACCCGTGCTCTGGCTGGCCGCGGCCGGTGCCGATACGCAGGTCGTGGCTCGGCTCGGTATTGTAGTCTCGATCATTGCCGTTGCTTTGGTGCCCGGGGGGATCGTGCAGGGCATTGCAGTCCCTCGCCTTGCTCACATTCTTGAGGGTGGGCGAACAAGCGGAACTTATGCGCGACTTTTTGCCGGGGTGAGCGTGCTAACGGGAATGGGCTTTGCTATTCTCATAGGATTGGCGCATTTTCTGTTACCGTGGGGGCACTTGGACACATGGGAGATTCTCGTGCCAGGCGTCGTGATCGTGATTGCGAAGATGTCCGCTAGCGCGATGGGTGGTTATCTGTTGGTCGCCAATCGGGGTGATCTTATTTTTGGACTAAACTGCTTAACCCTTGGGATTAGCATCATCGCGGCGACATGCCTCATCATTACTCATGCGCCGCTCAGTTTAGCCGTCCTGTTGTCCATTCTTGCCGTGATCGAAACCATTGCGGCCGTGTGTTATGGCGTCGTTGCATCGTTTGCGTCGCGCGCTAGATTGAGGACATGTAATTTGTAAAGTTTGGGAGTGTTTCCGTTAGGTGTTACCCGCGCCGGGGTTCCGTAGGTCATTTGGTTTGAGTTATGCGACCCTCTTTGCAAAGGTCTGATGAGAAACGCTAACGATCTGATTTGAATGATTTTTTTGTGTCGGGACTTGACCATAGACTTGAGGTGGACCCGCTTGGTGAGACAGTTCGGCGGCCTGGCTAAGGTGGATCGGGTTGGTTTCTACGCCGCCAATTGCTCCGTCATTTCCGCCGTAGCATAGACCTCGTCGGGCGTCCTGTCGCCGAAGGTCGAGTGCGGTCGTTGCTGGTTGTAAAGGTCGATCCGGGAGCTGATGCCGTTGCGGGCTTCGCTTCCGCTCTCGAAGGCGCTGAGGAAGACGCATTCGTATTTGAGGCTGCGCCATGGCCGCTCGATGAAGGCGTTGGCCATACAGCGACCACGCCCGTCCATGGAGAGACCATTACCGTGGCGCTGGCCATGGAGTGGATCACGCAGATCGGAAGGCAACCAAGCTGGGTGACCTGCGCCCCAAGTTCCCTCCGGTTTTGAGGAGAGTCCTTAGATTGATTGGACTGCTCCCCGATGCGCCCTCGGCGGGGGCTAGAGTTTTCCGGCCTTCATTGGCAACACGGGCTGGTTGCGTGTGCCGATTTCATGAGCGCGGCCGGGACCTTGTTCCCGATCGCGCCGTGTGGCCGCTGCTCATTATAGTCTCTACGCCAAGCCTCCAACTTTTCCGCCGCATCCGCAAGGCTCAAGAACCAGTGGGCGCTAAGGCATTCAGCCCGCAGCCGGCCGTTGAATGCCTCAATGAAGGCATTGTCGGTCGGCTTGCCGGGACGTGAGAAGTCTAGCGTGACGCCACGCTGGTAGGCCCACAGATCGAGGTCGCGGGAGATGAACTCCGATCCCTGATCCACTCGGATCGTCTTCGGATATCCAGTGCGTGAGCAGACGCGCTCCAGCGTGGCAACCACATCTTCGCCCCGATAGCTGAACCGTGGATCGAGCACGGGCGAGTAGCGCGAGAACGTGTCGACCACGGTCAGAACCCGAACCTTGCGACCGGTCGCCAACTGATCATGCACGAAGTCCATGGCCCACACGTCATTCGGGCCGACGGCTTCGGCACGATCCTCGCGCAACTTTGCCTTCACACGTCGCTTGGGCGTCTTGTTCCTGAGTTGCATGCCCAACTCCCTGTAAATCCGATATGTCTTTTTCTGGTTGATTGGCCACCCCTCCCGCTTGAGCAGGACATGCACGCGCCGATAGCCGAAGCGCACGCGGGTCTGACAAATCTCCCTCATCCGCTGCTCCAGAGCGGCCTGGTCGGGCCGACGTGACTTGTATCGGTAGGTCTTCGGATCGAACACGATCGCCGCACAGGCACGGCGGATCGAGATCGCCCAGTCCGATCGCATCACATCGACCAGCGTTCTCTTCCGGCCAGGCCTCAGATTTTTCGCCGGACGATGTCCTGCAGCATCTCCTTGTCGAGGCTGAGGTCCGCCACGATCTTCTTCAGCCGGGCGTTCTCTTGCTCCAGCTCGCGCAGTCGCTTCATATCCGACGGCATCATGCCGGAATACTTCTTCTTCCAGTTGAAGTAGGTCGCTTGGCTGATTCCGGCCTTCCGGCAGATCTCCGCTACCGATGTGCCGTCTTCGCCCTGCTTGATGATGAACGCTTTCTGCGCGTCCGAAAATTGCGATGCCTTCATCGCTTCCGCTCCTCTCCCAGCCAGGAAAAATGGCGCGGAAAACTCTAAGCCGATTCGAGGGCATTTAGCGGAGGCAGATCAACAGCCGTATCGCGGCACTCGATCGTGAATTTGTTGAACTGGCTCGTGCGGATTCTGGTGCAAAGCGCCTGTCGTCGGCGCCGGGCATTGGCCCTCTCACGCGACGGCGATGATCGCTGCAGTCGGTGATTGCACAAACTTTGCCCACGCGCGGGATCTCGCCGCATGGGTCGGGTTCACCACTTAGGTTCTTTCCTCATTCGACCGTGCCCCCGTCAACGATGCCCTTTAGGGACTGGCGACCACTATGGACGTCACGCCGTCGATACACCGACCACACTAAGATGACCAGTAGCAGAAGAGCCGTCCATAGAAGGCCATGGTCGAAGATGATCACGCCTTCCAGCGGTAGTTGAGACATATGATACCCGGCCATCGCGCCCACTATCGCGACGGTTCCCGCTACCGCGCTGTGGTCTAGGGGAAGACTAGCGAAGACGCCAAGGATGACTGACGCACTGATCAACATGAAGAAGGCCATCGGCCAACCTCCCAGAGCGTATCCTGATACGTGGACCGACGATGGGGAAGTTCCGCGCCCCTCGAAACCATCTGCACGGAAAATCCGACTGTAAACAAGCGTGCTTGGGCGACATTTTTGCCCGAAATGCAATTGGGCAAGAAGACCGCCGCAGACCGAACCTTCCTTAGTGAAGATTTGGTAGTAGTAAGGATAAGTGACGGCCATGCGGTTGAGGGCAACGATCAGAAGGACCGGCGCATGGGAGGCCGCCGCCTCAGAAGTCGTGGCAATCGCCTCAGAAGTCGTGGCAATCGCCTCAGAAGTCGTGGCATTTCTAGCTGCATCTAACTCCGATGTCGAGACTCCCGAAGCGGGAGCGAGACGGAAAACAAAGGTGGAGACCATCAGGAAGGCTATCACTAGCAGCATCGCTCCAACGGCAGCTTTAAGGTAGGCCCATCGCGCAGAATACACGAAAACCGCCATGACAAGACCGATATAAAATAGCAGCACGGGCCATTTCATGTTGAGAAGGATCAGAAGAATTGACATCATCGTGGTGTTGAAAATCGTTGCCAATATCCAGAACAGAATCCTATCGCGCGTGGCTCGAATAAGCGAGTAAATCGCGAGGAAAGGCAAAAAGGACTGAAGGGTAACAAGCGTGAAATAGCCTATTCTATCGAGGATCTCGAAACGTGCCTCGACGGAGGAAACGGCATCGGTGCCGCTGATGAAAAGGGCTGCGACATCGGCTAGCCAGAAGCGATAACCTACGAAAGCATAACAGAGCACTGTCAGCGCTGCATACGTGCCAGGCGTCAGGTCGGACACGAACGACGACGCCCAATTCAGGGGTACCGCGGCCACCTTGCGAGTCAGGAAAACAGTTATCGGCGTCACTACAAACGGGCAGAGCAGCAGAGCCCAGAAACCGAACGTGAACGTGTTTTCAAACGTTAGCAACGCGGTATCGAGTCCGCTGGCGCGCAGCGATGCTGCCCCCCACGGCGTGGCATAAATCAGATTACCAGCAACGATGGTAACGAAATAGGCTGACAGAAAAGCGAGAGGCTGGATGTTTCTCGATATCCAAAGCCGCAGCGGGTCTCGCTGGATCATAGCACGAACACTCGGATTTTTTGCCAGCAACAAGCCCAAACCTGCTGCCGCTCTTTAGAATTGCAGGCCCGTGACCTTATACCGCCCACAGCGGTTTGCAACGCGAAGTTACCTGATTATCTACGATATGACGATGCCGACCCAAGCAATCCAAAACGCCGGCTGTAGCCCCACCCTTCGATTGCAACTTTCTCTCATATTGACCTTGACGCGCCTCCGGTTTTTCGGACCGTTCTGAGCTGGAATTTTCCAATTATGATCCCGATGACGGGAGAAGGAGAGTTCCATGAAGAGTCGAAGTTCTCGGAGGCGCAGATCGCATTCATTTTGCGCCAGGCGGATGAAGGAACGCCCGTCGCGGAGGTATCCGAGGACGACCCGGGTCGACCAGGGATCGGAGTTCATCTCCCGCGATCTCGACTTGTGGGCCTATCAGCGTGGCGTCGAACTGGACTTCTCGCGCCGGGCAAGCCAACGGACAACGCCTTCATCGAGGCGTTCAACGGCAAGTTCCGCAGCGAATGCCTCAACGCCCACGGGATCCTGACGCTTGACGACGCCCGCTTGAAAATGGAGGAATGGCGTAAGGACTACAATACCGTCCGACCCCACAGCGCGATCGGCAACAAGCCACCGATTTCGCTCATGAAAGGCTCATCGGCGGCTTCCGCCACCTGAGCCAGACACCCCGGAAATTCCGGCCCGGGGCGATCCAAAGACGGCGAGCACCTCAAAAACGTGAACAGGGCTAACTTATAAACGCGGACAAAACGGGGAGCAGGTCACGCGTAGTGAAGACGCATTCCGTTATTGGTCGAGCGGCTGCTTTCCCTGTCGCCATGGACAACCTACTTCGCACTTGCAAACCGCCGCGCAGGAGATAGGCTCGAAAAGCTACAGTTCCAATGAGCGGTAGTAGGTTCGATAATCACCCTGGCACATAGAACCGCGACCGGGCTTCAATCTCCGTCCTTACGGACAGATTGTCTATTTACCGATTCGTACGGATTCAACCTGCCGGCACAAGGAACGCAGCATTGTCGAAGAGAATTGAATTTGCCCATATGCTTAGAGGCGTTGCTGCTTTCTCTGTTGTCTTGGCTCACTAATGTGGGATTTTCTTCCAATACCACACAGGAATCGCAGACCTCCTGCATGTCCCTGCATTGCCAACATTGCCCTCTGTAACCGGTCCCGCTAAATACATCGCGGACTACGACGTGCTCTTGGGTCAGTTTGGCGTAGGTATATTTTTCATTATAAGCGGATTTGTAATTCCGTTCTCCATTGCTTCAGGGGGAATGTTAGGGTTCCTCAAACGACGGGCGTTCCGAATTTTCCCAACATATGCTGCCGGCTTCAGTCTCGTTGTTTTCTCAATATGGGTCATCACGCGATATCGTGGCACTGACTTTGGATACTCAGTCCCCCATATCCTATCTCATTATGGAATTCTGACACGAGGCATCCTAGGTTATTCTAGAATCGACGGTATCAGCTGGACACTTGAAATAGAGTTAGTCTTTTACCTGATCGTGGCCTTACTCGGAACCAGGCTGGCCTTTAGCGGCCCTCGTACATTAATCACTGCAGCATTGATCGTCTCTGGCGCCTCTGTTGCAAGTATATTTAGCTTGCGAGCAGGTTTTTACAACACCGTCGGTAACACCGGGGTACAGTTCTGGGCGTCCCTGTTATTAATCATTGGGGTCAGTTATCACCTATTATTCATTGGTTGTCTTACGCGACTTGAATTCTCTGTCGTAAACAGCGCCATCACCGCTCTGGTGATTGCCGTGTGGCTTTGTTCTGACCGAACCGTTTATAATTGGCAATTGGTCGGAGGTTATATCCTAGCAATACTTATCTTCTCCATAGGGTTTAGAACTCGGGCGAGAATCTACTCCAACATCATCCTTTCCCATCTCGCTGATATCAGTTATCCGTTATATGTCGTGCATGCTCTTACAGGCTATGCAGTTATGTACTGGGCGATTGATAACGATGCGAGTTCGTACGAAGCGGTTGGGCTCGCGCTTTTGATCTCATATCTTCTATCAGTTCTTATTCACATCTCAGTTGAGCAGCCCTTTATGGAAAAATCCGGAAAGTCGAGAAAAATAAAGGGTCAACAACCCAGTAAAATTCGGCAAACACCCTATTTACGCGAGCAAGAAGAGATAGTCGGCGCTGGTCGTCCCGCTGACCCTGGCAAGCTACAGGACGGGCAAAGACTATAGCGATACAGACAAGATATCGACAAGTACGGTTGCATGGATTTATTATCGGTTCAAAGCAATGATGGTTTTTTTGACCCGCAGAAAGGTTTCACCACTTGGGTTTCAGATTTAGAAGATCGCCAACTCGCGCAATACTTGGTTGGGATTTGGAGATAGCTGTGAAGGCGGCAGCTATGATCCTTGGGTTGCTGTTTTTTGGTCTCGGAAATGGCAATGCTGCGGAGTTCGTCTTCGGTCAGAATTCAGAGCCGACCCGACTTAATCAGGACATCAGCATCACGCGAGTCTCGATAAAGGTTTCAGGTTTTTTCGTTGGCGGATTTGCTGATTATTGCCTTGAATTGAAGCGCGACAAACCGCCTCTCTACTCCCCTACCATTGGACGGGGTGGCTATATCGAACCCATGTGTTTCAATACCGTTCGCACGCAGTCGACCGAGAGCGCTCTGGCAACCCTATGGAGGTGGGCCAAATCAAAACTGTTACGAGCCAATCTCACTCTCGTCCCCGCAGGAGATTGGGAGCAGCAGGTCGAGTTGTCGAACACGCCTATCTTCGTCCCTGACGGGACACTGATCAACTGCGGTTCTCTAGGTGCCCTTAGTTCAACCTATGACGCAAAGAGCTTGGTAGGTACGTGTACTGTCGAGTACCAAGCATATGAAGCAGGCGACCCGCGTTTTCGGTTGCTCCGAATGCCATACTACGATCAGTTCTTCCACTACGAGAAGCCTTTGATTACGTCCTACCTAAGATCCTTCGAAGGTCACGCGCTACACATTTCAGGTGCAGTCGTTTATATCGGTAACAACAATCACGGATCGCAAATGGAGGCCTGCCTGACGAAGGAACGGAATGGTAAAACAATTGGCCATCTGTGCTTTCCACCAGCAAACCAAGATTCTCCGGGGCAAGTATTTTTCGACTGGACGATCAATAAAAACGAGCGGGTCGGCCTCGACTGCTACTATCCCGCTGATGACAGAACAAGCTCCGGGGATTGTGCGGCCTACCTCATCGTGAAACTCCCCGACGATCTTGAACGTTCACCGGAAAACGCCTTTCGCGATTATGGCGAACTGCCCCGCGATTATGTCCAGACGTGGTGCGAACAGACCGCTCACATCATTAGCGAGGAGTCAATGCACGACCCTAAGCTATGTCTCGGAAAGGACGCATGCTCTTTCGAGGAAAAAATGGCAAACTGCCGCGACGCCTTCGAACACACGACATTCCCACGAGCCTCATGTATGGCTGACAGTTCCTGCTACAGTCATTCCCTCATCGATTAACTGCTGCCAAACGGCGTATTGGAAATAGAAACGGTCGAGGCTTGTCTTATGACGGATGGGGATCGAAGAAGGTGCCGTCGTGATTGGGCCGACGGGGTGCAGGTCACGCGCAATGTGGGGCGAGCCACCTCACTGACAGAAGCGGACATACGGTCTTACTTCGCGTTGGTCACCAAGCCCGCTCAACCGCGCAAGACGCTCATCAATGTCAAGCACGACTGATCCATGTCCCACCTTGCGAAAACCAAAAGGGACTGAATCAGAAACTGCCGTTCAAAACCAGAGGTTCTTCGAACCGTCCAGCTAACACATTCCACGCTCCCGGCGCCGACGAGCGACGGTGGCGTGCAGGACGCCAAGATAGAGGAATATCGTCGCGATCGTCATTTCGTGCAGAAGCGGGTTGTGGAACATCCCGTATGACAGGAAGATGAGGAAGAAGTAGACAAGGTTTCTCTTTTCCACGCAACGTGTGCAACCGCGCCACAGACATCCGGCAATCGACCCGAAAAGACCGATCACGATCAGCAGTCCGACCGCCCCGTCATTAAGAAGTTCATCGAGGACGGCGTTGTGGGTGTGAATAAACGGTTCAAGAATTTGCTGTTCCGCAGATGACGATTGCATAGCCACGATCGCCTGCATTTTGGCTTCCGAGCCTACGCCGACGATGGGATGGGCGGCGATGACCTTCACCGCTCCGACCCAGAGATAGCCCCGGATCATGTCCGATTCGGAAATTCCGTCCTGTTCGGACGACTTGTTGGAGGTCATATAGTCGACCCACGGGTCGATGCGGGCGACCAGGTTTTGCTGCGTCACGGGCAGCACAGCGAGTAAGACCATTCCGGCCAGTGCCGCAATCAGCGCGATCGACTTCGAGCGGCGAGGGAGCGTCAGTATCGCCCATGCGATCTCGACAAGGGCGAAGAACAGCAGCGGAACGTAGACCGCCCTGGTTTCCGAAAACATGACCGCAAAGCAGCCGGCGATCAGGTAGAAAGGGCAGTTTGGTGCCCAGCGCGGCGGATTTTTCACCGGAATGGTCGCCACCAAGGTTGAAACGGCTGCGGTGAAAGCGAAGACCGCCTCATTGCCACCCATTCCCTGCCTGATCGGATCGAATAACGCGTAGCCCAGCCCGACGGCGAAGGCGCCAGCGATGCCGATCCTCGACCCCACCACGAAGCTTCGCAAAGGATCGGTGATCAGCACCATTCCCGCCCCTGAAAAAGCGAAAAAGCCGCAAAGCAGGGAGTAGCCCATCTGGCGATCCTGAAGCGGGTGATGGCTGCGCAGCAGGATCAGGCCGCAGGACCAGGCGACATAGCAAAGCGCCAGCCAAAGGAAAGGCTGGTCGAAGTAGCGTGCTGATTTGTGCCGTGCCACCCAAAGATAGAATCCTATGCAGGAAAACACAAAGGTCACAAGGCCGGACATACCGAAGCGGACAGCCTGAGCGACGCCGGCAGCGAACAGAATCCATCTGTCGACCCGGCGGCGAAGGAGAAAATTTCTGGCGGCAAATCTCATCGAGCGCGGCTCATCTCGACCCTTTTGAACGCGTAGACTATCCGTCGAAGATAGTCATCGGTGCGAAAGATTAGTGTTCCTATTCTTTTGTAAGGCGGAAAGGTAGCTTTTTGATGGACGCTGGATGCCGTCGCTATCGTGCTAGATTCCGCGAAACTGAGCGCCTTTCCAGGGCGAAGCGATAGGGGAGATACATTCAGGATAGGGCATCGCGTGCGAGACTTGCCTGCCCGTAGGTCAGCACGCCTCGCGCATCGCTTCCGCGGCTTGAAGATCGACAGACACCAGCTGGCTCACGCCTTGCTCGGCCATCGTCACACCGAACAGGCGGTCCATCCGGGCCATGGTGATGGGGTTGTGGGTGATGACGACGAAGCGCGTCTCGGTCGACTTCGCCATCTCGTCCATCAGGTTGCAGAAGCGCTCGACATTGTGGTCGTCGAGCGGTGCGTCGACCTCGTCCAGCACGCAGATGGGCGCCGGATTGGTCAGGAACACGGCAAAGATCAGCGACATCGCCGTCAGCGCCTGTTCGCCGCCTGAAAGCAACGTCATCGTCTGTGGCTTTTTGCCGGGCGGGCGGGCGAGAATTTCCAGGCCGGCTTCCAGCGGGTCTTCCGATTCGATCAATTGCAGTTCGGCCGTACCGCCGCCGAACAGGTGCGAAAACAGGCGCTGGAAATGGCCATTGACGACATCGAAGGCCGCCAGCAGCCGGTCGCGGCCTTCGCGGTTCAGGCTCTGGATCGCCTGACGCAGCTTGCGGATCGCTTCGATGACGTCCTCGCGCTCGGAGACGATCGTCTCCAGCCGTTCCGACAGTTCCTTCTGCTCTTCCTCGGCGCGCAGGTTGACGGCGCCCAGCCGTTCGCGCTCAATCTTGAACCGCTCCAGCTGGCGCTCCACCTCGGCCATGTCCGGCATCGAAGCGTCGACCTCCAGGCCGGTGTGGCGGATGACCAGATGCGGCGGCACCGCCAGCGCTTCCTGGATGCGCGCCTCGACCTCCTGCCGGCGCTCGTCGGCGGCGGTCAGCCGCTCCTCTGCGCGCACGCGCAGCTCACGCGACTCGGCCAGCGCCTGAATAGCGGCGGTGGCCGCCTTGTCGAGCACCGCCTGCCGGTTCTCCGCTTCCTGCAAACGGTCGCTCGCTTCCTTGCGCAAATCCTCGGCCTGCGACAGTTGCGACAGCAATGCGCGACGCCTTGCATCGAGTTCATCGGGCGCGTCGGCGAGTTTTTCCCGCTCGGCCGCCGCCTCGGCCTTGCGCTCGCCAAGCGCCACGATCTGCGCCGCCGCATTCTCGGCACGCCCGGTCCAGCTTCCGCGCTCGGAGGCGATTGCCGCGAGCCGCCGCGTGCGGGCTTCCGCCTCGCGCTTCAACCCGTCATGAGTGGCGCGCGCCTCGGCAAGAGCTGCGCGGTCGCCCGCCACCCGCGTGGAGGCCTGCTCCAGTCGAGCCTGCAAGTCGCCGAGATCGGGCGCCTTGGCCAAGGCCGCCTCGGCCTGCACAAAGGCCGCGGAGACCTCCTCGTGATCGGCAACGATGCGGCCGCGCGTCTCGGTCAGCGCCGAGCGGCGGCTGGAAAGCTCGCCGGCGGCCTTTTCCGCCGCCGCAAGTGCTGCGCGCGCGACGTCGAGCGCCTGCCTTGCGTCGCGCGTGGCCTGCCGTGCCGTCTTCTCGGCCTCGATCGCGCCACGAAGGCCCGCTTCCGCGCCAGACAGCGTCTCTTCGGCGGCACGGACGCTTTTCGTCGCCGCGACCGCCTCAGCGTCGAGTTCAGCCAGCCGATTCTTCTGCGCCAGCCTGAGCGCCGCCGCCGTCGGCGCGTCGGCGCTGGCGGTCAGGCCGTCCCAGCGCCACAGCGCGCCGTTGCGACTCACAAGTCGCTGGCCGGGTGCCAGCAAGGGTTGCAGGCGCGGGCCGTCTGCGGCCTCGACGATGCCGATCTGTGCCAACCGGCGGGCCAGCTGGGCAGGCGCGCGCACAACGCTGGCCAGCGCCTTGGCGCCCTGCGGCAGTGTCGGGTCGCCGGGCTGTATGCTGCTTTCGCCCCAATGCGCCGGGGCGCTGCGGTCGAGCGGTACGTCGAGGTCCTCGCCGAGTGCGGCACCCAGCGCCGTCTCGAAGCCGCGCTCGACGCTGACCTGCTCCAGCACCGCCGGGAAAAGGTCGCCGGAGGCGGCGTTGAGCATTTTCGCCAGCGTGCGCGCTTCGGTCTCGACGCGCGCCAGTTCTGCCCTGGCTTCCTGCAAGGGCGTGCGCGCGGCCGTTTCTGCCGCACGCGCGGCAAAGACGGCCTGTTCGGCAGCGACGGCGGCCGCTTCCGTGCGTTCCAGCGCTGCCGACGCCTGTTCGGCCAGCGCCTTTTTTTCGACCGGGTCGGGCAGGCCGGCGATCTTCGTCGTCAGGTCGGCCAGTTCGCGGTCGATCTCGCCGAGCTGGCGGGCGATGCGGTCGCGGCGCTCGGCCGTATCGCGCAGCGCGCGCTCCATCTGCTGACGAGAGGCGGTTGCCTCGGCGCGGTTGGCCGTCAGCTTCGACAGCGCTTCCTCGCTGGCGGCGAGCACCAGCGTCGCCTGTTCGAAGGCGGCGCGCGTGGCCGCCTCGTGATCGGTCGCGCCGGCGTTCTCGGCGTTGAGGGTCGTTTCCTCGGTCGCCAGGCGTTCCAGAACCTCCGCATTATCGCGCACCATGCGCTCCTCGCGGACGATGTCGGCGTCGAGCTGCTGCAGGCGGCGGTCCAACTCGGTCTGGCGTGCGCGGATACGATCCGCTTCCTCCTCGATCTGCGTCTTGGCGATGGAAAGCCGCTGGAAGGCGGCAGCGGCGGCGGCTTCGGCCTCGCGCAGGTCCGGCAGCCGATGCGCGCCGACCGCCTGCTCCTTCGCCGCCTCCATCTGGCTTGCCGCGCGGTCGCCGACCAGCGCGGTGGCGGTCGCCAGCGCCGAACGGGCCTCACCTTCCTGCGCCTTGGCCTGCGTCCAGCGCAGATGCAGCAGGATCGCTTCGGCCTTGCGGATATCGGCGGACAGGTTCTTGAAACGGGAAGCCTGCCTAGCCTGGCGCTTCAGGCTTTCGATCTGGCTTTCCAGTTCTCCCACGACATCGTCCAGCCGCTCAAGGTTCTGCTCGGCTCCCTTCAGGCGCAGCTCGGCCTCGTGGCGGCGGGTGTGCAGACCGGAAATACCGGCGGCCTCCTCCAGCAGCGCGCGCCGTGCCTGAGGCTTGGCCTGGATGAGCTCGCCAATGCGCCCCTGCCCCACCATCGAGGGCGAACGGGCGCCAGTCGACTGGTCTGCGAACAGGAGTTGCACGTCCTTGGCGCGCGCTTCCTTGCCGTTGATGCGATAGACGGAACCTGCCTCGCGCTCGATGCGGCGCGAAACCTGCAACTCGTCCGCGTCGTTGAAGGCGGATGGCGCGGTGCGGTCGCCGTTGTCGAGGAACAGCGTGACCTCGGCCGTGTTGCGGGCCGGTCTGGTGTTGGAACCGGAGAAGATGACGTCGTCCATGCCGGACGCACGCATGTTCTTGTAGGAGCTTTCGCCCATCACCCAGCGCAGCGCCTCAACAAGGTTCGACTTGCCGCAGCCGTTCGGGCCGACGATGCCGGTCAGCCCGCGCTCGATGACGAACTCGCCGGGCTCGACGAAGGATTTGAAGCCGAGCAGGCGCAGGCGCGAAAATTTCATCCGCGCCGCCCCGCGCTCACGGAGACGTCAGAGCAGAGGGTCGATGATGGCCGACATTTCTGCAATCGACATAGCTCCCTTGTAGGTCTTGCCGTTGATGAAGAAGGTCGGCGTGGAGTCGATCTTGAATTCCTCCGCACCGCGCTTCTGAACCGCTCTCACTTGGTCGAGAAGCTTCTGGTCCGTCAAGCAGGCGTTGAAGCTCTCCTGTGTAAAACCGGCCAGTTTGGAAAGCTGGAACAGCGCATCTTTGGCGTTTTCAGCCGCCGCCCAGTTGACCTGCTGCTTGAACAGCACATCCACCATGGGGAAATAGTTGTCGCCGGCACAACGCGCCAGCATGAAGCCGGCCTCGGCGCGCGGATCGAAGGGAAATTCGCGCAGGATGTAACGAACCTTGCCGGTGTCGATGTATTTCGTCTTCAATTCCGGGAAAGTCGTCTCGGCGAAATGCGCGCAGTGCGGGCAGGTCATCGAGGCATATTCGACGATGGTGACCTTGGCGTCGTCCTTGCCCATGGATTTGTCCGGCAAAGCGCCCGGCTTGAGCAGTTCCGCCATATCGACGGTGCCTTGCGGCTGCGGCGCCTCGGCCGCCGGCTCGGCTGGCGTGGCGGGCGTCGCGGCCTCGGCGGGCTTTGCCGGCTCGGCCGGCTTGGTTTCAGCCTCGGCCTTGCCGGAATCGCTGCATGCCGCCAGCACCATGACTGCCGGCACGGCGGCCAGCGTCGACAGGACGTTTCTGCGGGACAAGATACGGATCATGCGAATCACCTGACTGAAGCTGGATTGTGCAATGCAAAGGCACGAAAAGGCGAGAGTTGGCGCGAATTAAGGCATCGGCCCGCGCAAGCCAACGGACAAACTTGCCAGCCGCGATCACGAATATGCGAGTTTCATTTGCGATGACCCAGCACGCTAGCGCCGAGCCGCTCCAGCGAGGCGCGCAGGCTTGCATCTTCTATGCCGCCGACCGTGCCTGCCAGCCGGCTCTTTTCCGTCTCCGACAGTGGCCGGAGGACGGGCCGGTGCGGCCTGGGTGCGAGCGCTCCCGGCTTCTGCACGATGCGGATGCGGCCAATGGCGGCAAAGCCGAGGAACGTATTGGCGCGGCTGACGATCTCGCCCGTTTGGTGCTGGATGTGGAGGGCGGCCACGCCTTCGCAGGCGATGACCAGCACGGCCGGCTCGAACGGATCGTCCTCGTGCAGGCGGCGCGGCCACTGGATCCGTTCCGGCCGCGACAGGCGCGCCAGCCGCGACCCGACGATCTCCTCCCACGACTGGACGAGGCCGACCGAGATGCCGGCGCGCTTGCGCAGCATCGGATCGAGAATGCCGGTCGCGAGATCGCTGACCGCAACGGGATTGCCAGAGGGCCTTTTCCCTGCCATGCGTGCTCCAATTGCCAGCGCCAGCCGCCCGCCGCAGTCCGATTGAAGGATCAATGACACCGCCCATGCCCGTCCGCAACCCTGCTCCGCAAGACGCCGACGTCGCCGGCAGGCTGCTTGCCTGGTACGACGCGCATCACCGCGACCTGCCCTGGCGCGTGCCTCCGCACGAACTGGCGCGCGGTATGAGGCCGGACCCTTACCGCGTCTGGCTTTCGGAAGTGATGCTGCAGCAGACGACGGTGGAGGCGGTGAAAAGCTATTTCCGCAGCTTTGTGCGGAAATGGCCTACCGTCACGGCTCTGGCGTCCGCATCGAGCGACGACATCATGAAGGCGTGGGCGGGGCTCGGCTACTATTCGCGGGCGCGCAACCTGAAGGCGTGCGCCGACCAGGTCGCGGTTAAAGGCGGCACCTTTCCGGACACCGAAGAGAGCCTGCGCGCCCTGCCCGGCATCGGCGCCTACACCGCCGCCGCGATCGCCGCCATCGCCTTCGACCGGCCGGCCGCCGTCGTCGACGGCAATGTCGAACGGGTGGTGACGCGCCTGTTTTCCATCGCCACGCCGCTGCCGCAGGCGAAGATGGAAGTCCGCGCCATTGTGGAAGGACTGGTGCCGGACAAGAGGCCGGGCGATTTCGCCCAGGCGACGATGGATCTCGGCGCCACCATCTGCACGCCGCGCCGGCCGCGCTGCATGCTGTGCCCGCTGCGCGAGAATTGCAGCGCGCAGGCAAACGGCGATCCGGAATTCTATCCCGTCCGCCTCGCCAAGCCGGAAAAACCGCTGCGCCGGGGCGCCGCCTTCGTTGCGGTCAGGAGCGACGGCGCCGTCCTTTTGCGCAAACGCCCGGAAAAAGGCCTGCTCGGCGGAATGAGCGAGGTGCCCACCACCGGCTGGACCGCGCGCGTTGACGGCGCCACCGGCGTTTCGGCTGCGCCGTTTGCTGCTGACTGGCGGCGTGCCGGAACGATCGGCCAAGTCTTCACGCATTTTTCGCTCGAACTCGAGGTCTTCCGCACCGAAACGAACGCCCCGGCGCCAGCCGGTCATTTCTGGTCGGGCGCCGGTGGGATTCTGGGCGAAGCGCTACCGACCATCATGAAAAAAGCTATCGAAGCAGCCATTCCCGGCGCGACCAACGGCAAGTTGGGCGATACTGCTACAGCCAATCACCTCATCACGACGATCCCGTAAAGCCTGCTTTGCGCGGTAGGCAGGTCGAGCGCCCACTACGAAGAGGATACAGATCAGGATGATCGGTTTGAATTTCGCGCCGCTGGGAAAACCGAATAGCTTTCCAGTAATGAACCGAAGAGCCTGAGACAGATCGCACGTGGGCTCTGCGTCGCCGCAGCATGAAACAGTCGTATGCAACGGCACGCCACCTAGGTGGTGGGGACCAAAGCCCATATAAGTATCATCGTTATGGTCATAATTATTTTATGCACCGTAGGTCTGATCGAATTTCGGCAAACGATTTTTCTGCCTAATAGACATTTTTGTCGCGCGGAATTTCATGGTCCTTCGCACGAGAAATGTTAGCGGAGTGCAAGATTTTGTGAAACGCTCCAAATATCGTCAATCGTCGTTTCATCAAATCATAAATCAACGGCCATGCCGACGCCTTTCTCGTAACCGCTGTTCTCAGGCCACGGCCTTGAGTGGCGCTGGGGCATAGGCCCAGGGCAAAAGGTCATCGATCTGGTTTTGAGGGTGGCCGGCGATGATGCGGGTGATGACGTCGGCGAGGTAGGCGT
>NZ_SSNY01000006.1 GCF_004801285.1 Ollibium composti | reverse complement strand
GGCGGCGGTCTTCGGATCGCAGTTACCAAACATTCGGCAGCGTTTCGACGACCGCCGTCTTCCCGACCTCAACTCACCGAGGTCTGTTCTTTGACAATGGCCAGACGGAAGAGATTCCGGGCGTGGCGGCGGCGAAACTCGCACCCAACGATCCCCTCGATCACGGAAGCCACCCCTTTGCACCGTTCTCAAAAACATGCAGACATGGCACCGTCGCAATGGGGCGCGGCCGGAGGGAGCATGACCGACGCAACCGTTCAGCACGCATCCGGGCGTGGCATCTGGGGATGGATGTTCTTCGACTGGGCGGCGCAGCCCTTCTTCACCGTCGTCACCACCTTCATCTTCGGCCCCTATTTCGTCTCGCGCCTCTCCAGCGACCCGGCGACCGGGCAGGCGGTGTGGGGATACGGCCTGGCGGCGGCCGGCTTCGTCATCGCCATCCTGTCGCCGGTGCTGGGCTCCATCGCCGACCAGACCGGCCCGCGCAAGCCGTGGATCGCCTTCTTCGCCGCCGTCAAGATCATATCGCTCTGCACGCTATGGTTCGCGGCACCCGGCTCGAACCTATGGTTCGTCGTGCTCGCCTTCTCGCTGGCCTCGGTGGCGGCGGAATTTTCCACCGTCTTCAACGATTCCATGATGCCCAGGCTGGTGCCGAAGGCCCAGATCGGCCGCATCTCCAACGTTGCCTGGGGGCTCGGCTATCTCGGCGGCATGATCGCGCTGATCTTCGTCGTCGCCTTGCTCGCCGGCTCGCCCGAGACCGGCAAGACCATCGTCGGCGCAACGCCCCTGTTCGGCCTCGACCCGGCGCAAGGCGAAGACGCACGCGCCACCGGCCCGCTGTCGGCGCTCTGGTACTTCGTCTTCATCCTGCCGATGTTCTTGTGGACGCCGGACGCGAAGCGCGGCATGCCGGTCGGCCCGGCGGTACGTGAGGGCCTGGCCGAACTGAAGGCGACACTCGGCGAGGTGCGCAAGCGCGCCGGCATCTTCCGTTTCCTCGTCGCCCGCATGATCTACCAGGACGGCGTCAACGCGCTGCTCTCGCTCGGCGGCGCCTTCGCGGCGGCCATGTTCGGCTGGTCGATCACCGAGATCGGCGTCTACGGCATCATCCTCAACGTGGTGGCGATCTTCGGCTGCTGGGTTGCGGCAAGGCTGGACACCGGCCTCGGCTCCAAGGCGGTGGTGATGGTCTCTCTGGTGCTGCTTGCGCTCGCCACCGTCGGCATCGTCTCGACCGGGCCGGGCTTCACCCTGTTCGCGCTGCCGCTGTCGGGCACCGATTCCGGCGGCCTGTTCGGCACGGCGGCGGAAAAGGCCTACATCGTCTACGGCCTGCTGATCGGCGTCGCCTTCGGCCCGGTGCAGGCTTCGTCGCGCTCCTACATGGCACGCTCGGTGACGCCGGAGGAATCCGGCCGCTACTTCGGCATCTACGCGCTGGCCGGCCGCGCCACTTCCTTCGCAGCACCCTTCCTCGTCGCCACCGTCACCGCGCTGTCGGGCTCGCCGCGCCTCGGCATGGCCGTCATCATCCTGTTCCTCGGCGCCGGCCTGTGGATTCTGGCCGGAACGCCCTATCCGGCGGACAAGAAGAGATAGCCCGATCTCAATGCCGGAAGTGCCGCGTCCCGGTCAGCACCATGGCGATGCCGTGCTCGTCGGCGGCGGCAATCACATCCTTGTCGTTGACCGAGCCGCCCGGCTGGATGACCGCCGTGGCGCCCGCCTCGACCGCCGCCAGCAGCCCGTCGGCGAAGGGGAAAAAGGCGTCGGAGGCAACCACCGAGCCGCGCGTCAACGGCTCGGACAGGCCCGCTGCGTCGGCCGCGTCTTCGGCCTTGCGGGCGGCGATGCGCGAGGAATCCACCCGGCTCATTTGGCCGGCGCCGATACCGACAGTCGCCAGCCTCCGGGCATAGACGATGGCGTTGGACTTGACGTGCTTGGCGACGCGGAAGGCGAATTTCAGGTCGGCGAGCTCGGCATCGCTCGGCGCGCGCTTCGTCACCACTTTCAGATCGAGGTCGTCGACAACGGCGCCGTCGCGGCCCTGCACCAGAAGCCCGCCGGCGACCGATTTCACCATCGCCCCGGCGGCGCGCGGATCGGGCAGGCCGCCCGTCACCAGCAGCCTGAGGTTCTTCTTGGCCGCGACGATCGCCGCCGCCTCCTCGGTCGCGTCGGGCGCGACGATGACCTCGGTGAAGGTTTTCACGATCTCCTCCGCCGCCTCCGCGTCGAGGATGCGGTTGAGCGCGACGATGCCGCCGAAGGCGGAAACCGGATCGCAGGCCAGGGCCTTGAAATAGGCTTGCCTCAGCGTCGCGCCTTCGGCGACGCCGCAGGGATTGGCGTGCTTGATGATGGCGACGGCGGCCGTGCGCGCCGGGTCGAACTCGCCGACCAGCTCGAAGGCCGCGTCGGTGTCGTTGATGTTGTTGTAGGAGAGTTGCTTGCCCTGCAACTGCCGCGCCGTCGCCACGCCGGGCCGTTTCTCGCCAGTGACATAAAAGCCCGCTTGCTGGTGCGGGTTCTCGCCGTAGCGCATCACCGTTTCCAGTTGCCCGCCGAAGGCACGCCATGCCGGATGCTCGATCTCCAGCGCCTCGGCGAACCAGCCGGAAATGGCGGCGTCGTAGGCGGCCGTGCGAGCAAAAGCCTTGGCGGCGAGCTTCTTCCTGAAATCCAGCGACAGGCTGCCGGCGTTGAGGTCCAGCGCGTTCAGCACGGCGGCGTAGTCCTCGGGGTCGGTGACGATGGCGACATAGGCGTGGTTCTTGGCCGAGGCACGCAACATGGCCGGACCGCCGATGTCGATGTTCTCCACCGTCGCCGCATAGGAGGCGCCGGAGCGGCGCACCTCCTCGAACGGATAGAGGTTGACGACGACGAGGTCGATCGGCTCGATGCCATGCGCTTCCATGGCGGCGCGGTGTTCGGCGTCGTCACGGATGCCGAGCAGGGCGCCGTGCACGGAGGGATGCAGCGTCTTGACCCGGCCGTCCATGATCTCGGGAAAACCGGTCAGGTCGGAGACGTCGCGCACCGCGATGCCGGCTTCGGCGATAACCCTGGCCGTGCCGCCGGTCGACACCAGCTCGACCCCGGCATGGAACAGCGCCCTGGCGAAATCGACGAGGCCGGCCTTGTCGGACACCGAAAGCAGGGCGCGGCGGATCGGCACCAGGTCGGGAGCGGGAATGTTCTTCGTGGCGACGGCCATGGCAGGGCCTTTCCGGAGCGATGGGAGCAGGGCCGCGCCGTAGCACATGGGAGCCATAATTCAAACGCCCAAGCTGACGGATAGCGATCAGCCGCGCTCGCGTAGGCCGGCAAAGGCGACCCGGTCGAACCGCCAGCGCACCTCCGGCAATTCCGAAGCGCGGAAGGCGAGCACGATCTGGCGGCTGCGACGCGGGCCGCCGAGGCCGGCGAAGAAGATCGATTCCTCGATCTCGGGTTCGACGTCCTCGCACACAAAGGCAAAGGCGTCGGCTCCCTCGGCGGCCAGCACCAGCCGGTCCTGCCCGTCGCGGAACAGGCTGGTATCGGGATGGATATGGAAACGCACGGCGATGGCGTCATGGCCCCGGTGGCCACCGTCGTCGCGGATCGGCCTGCCGTCCGGCCGCAGGAAGCGGTCGTGGCCGACGAGCTGGTCGCCGTCGGCCGAAAGCGTCAGCTCGCGTTCGTGAAGGATGCCGAAGCGCCGGACATAGCCGTCATGGCTGGCGACGAAGCCCTGCCGGCCTCCGGCGTCGAGACGCTGGCTCACCACATGCTCCGGCCCTGCGATCAACGGTGTGCCGATCAGGTCGCGGATGCGGGAAGAGTGGCTGAAACGGGCCGACGACGTATCCTCGACCGTCGCGGTGGAATGGGTGGCCGTGGCGCGCGCCAGAGGACGGAACTCGGCCGCGCCGTAGGTGTCGACGCCGGCGTTGACGATGTAGTGCTGGCGCCCCGACGACAGTTCGAACGACAGGCACCCGGCATGCGCGGCTTCCGACACTTCGGTCGGCGGCGGCGGGCCGGTGTCGGCGATGACGGTCACGCCGCCCGCCGCGAGCCGCTCGTAGCCGGAATGCGGTGCGTGCAGCAGCGGCTGGCCGTCGGTATCGTCATGGCGCAGGATGGCGGCGATCCGGTCATGGATGGTGGCGCCCATGCCGTTGAAGCGGGCGAGGCTGCCGTCGCTGTGACGGAAGAAGCGCAGCGCCGGCAGCATGCGGTCGATGGCGCCGATGAGGGCGGCGGGCGGCTGCTCGGCCTGGTTGGCGTAGGTCTGGCGCAGCGGCAGGAGATCGGCCAGGATTTCCAGCACGGCGAGCGGATTGCGCGAGATGTGGCCGCCGTCGGGCAGGATCTGGCGATCCAGTTCTTCCGCCAGATGGCGCGTGGCGGCGCGCAGCGCCGAGGCCGGCGCCGGCAGCGAAAGCGCCGCGAAAGCCAGCGCCACGCGGGCGCGCAGGCGTTCCTTGCCGTCCGGCATGCCGGGTGCGGCCGAGCGCAGGTAGCGGATCTGCATGGCAAGCGACTTCAGGAAGGCGCGATAGAAGGGAAATTCCGCCCCTTGCAGCACCACGGAGGAATGCTGCAGCCAGGCGATGATGCGCTTCGCCGTCGTGCCGGGCTCCCAGGCCGGGCCTCCCATGCGGCTGCCGTGGATGGCGATCCAGTCGGTGACCAGCGCACGCGCATTGGCGGCGGCGAGCTCGGTGCCGGCGGCGCGCATGTGGCGCAGCCAGCGGAAGCCGTGCAGCGACTTTTCCCAGCCGCGGCTCGCCACCTCCATCTGGAACGGCGACTGGCCGCCCGTCTCGACCAGATGCCCCGCCAGCGGATAGCGGCCGTAATAGATCTCGGAGGCGATCTGCGGATCGGCGAGCCTGAGGTCCGGCGGCGCGATCAGCACGCGCTCGGGCGTCCGCCCGGCATAACGCCAACGGAAAACCGGCCCGACGCGCATGCGTCGGCGGGTCTTGCGCCAGAATTCCCGTGCGACAAGCGCCCACAGACGCGTCATGTTGCCGGCTGCGAGCGCCAACATCCCTCCAAAACTCTTTCGCCCACAAACAAGGTTATATGATTCAACGCTTTATGCGAAGGCGCGCGGCGAAGAATCCATCCAGCCCGGAAACGCCGGGCCGGCCGAGATCGAGGTCGGCCGGCGTGGTGCGAAGGGTGCCTTCGGTGGTCAGGAACGGATCGATGCCGGCGAATTCGCCCGGCCGAACCGGATCGAGCGCGATCCCGGCATGGTCCGAAAGAAAGGCGGCAAGCAGCGCCTCGCCCTCTTGCGGATCGAGCGAACAGTTGGAAAAGACCACCATACCGCCCGGCCGCACGAAACTCACCGCGCGCTCCAGCAGGCGCCTTTGCAGGTCCGCCAGCTTGGCGATGTCGGCCGCCGTCTTGGTCCACGGGACGTCGGGGTGGCGGCGCACCGTGCCGGTCGAGGAGCAGGGCGCGTCCAGAAGCACGGCGTCGAACGGGGCCGGCGGCTGGTAGTCCAGAAGATCAGCCTGCACCGTCTCGGCGCTCAGCTTCAGCCGGTCGAGATTCTGCCTCAGCCGCGCCAGCCTGTTGCGCGAGGTGTCGATGGCGGTGACCTCGGCGCCGGCAAGCACGAGCTGGGCGGTTTTGCCGCCCGGCGCGGCGCACAGATCGGCCACGCGCATGCCGCGCATGGCACCGAGCAATCGCGCCGGCAGCGCGGCGGCGGCATCCTGCACCCACCATTCGCCTTCCTCGAAGCCGGGCAGTTCGGGGACGGATGCCGAGAGCCGCTCGACGCGGACCGAACCGGTCGGCAGGACGATGCCGCCGAGCCGCTCAGCCCATGGCGCGGGATCGCCCTTGGCGGTGAAATCGACAGGCGCCTCGTGCCGGTGCGCTTCGAGGATCTTTCCGGCCGTCTCGTCCCCGTAGGCCGCCGCCAGCCGCTCGGCGAACCAGTCCGGCGCGTCGGCCGTCGTGGCCAGCGCCTCGGTCAGTTCCGCATCCTTTGCCCGCGCCAGCGCTCGCAGCACGCCATTGACCAGCCCGGAAAAGCGCGCCGTGCGCGGGTCCTCCTTGGCGTGGGTGACGGCGAGATCGACGGCGGCGCTGTCGGGCACGTCGAGGAACAGGATCTGCGCCGCCGCGACATGCAGGATGTGGGACAGCGCAGTGGCATTGGCCGGCAGCGGCTTTTCCAGCCGCCGCGCCAGCAGCGCCGCGATGGTGCGCCGATGACGCAGCGCCGTGACGAGGATGGCGCGCACCAGCGCGCGATCACGGCCGTCGAGCGCCCGGTATTGCGGATGGCCATGCTCGGCGTCGGTCATGCCGTCGAGCGGGGTACGGGCGTCGATGACCGCCGCCAGCAGCCGCGCCGCCGCCTTGCGCGCGGCAAGGCCCGGAGCGGACGAGGGGCGAGAGGGACGGGCCGCCTTTGACTTGTTCATAGGCCGCCCATGTCACGGAGCCGCACACTTGTCGAGGGGCAGCGGCAGGCAAAGGACGAACGCGGCCGCCGTCGACGGCATCCAGGCCCGGAACATCAGCCCATAGTCAGATGGACGCCTTCGCCCTCGTGGCGCTAAGCTGGGACGAAAGCAGCATTTGGGAGGAAAGAGATGCCGTCGCGCTATCATGAGGTTTACGACAGTTGGAAGCGCGACCCGGAGGGTTTCTGGCGCGAGGCGGCGAAGGGGATCGACTGGTACCAGCCGTTCGATACGGTGTTCGACGCGGCCGACGGCATCTATGGCCGCTGGTTCGCCGGCGGCGTCTGCAACACCTGCTTCAACGCCGTCGACCGCCACGTCGCGGGCGGCCGCGCGGACCAGCTCGCGCTGATCCACGACAGCGCCATGACCGGCAAGGTGCGCACCTACACCTTCCTGGAGCTTCAGCGCGAGGTGGTGGCGCTGGCGCAGGTGCTGTGGCACCACGGCGTGCGCAAGGGCGACCGCGTCATCATCTACATGCCGATGGTGGCAGAGGCGGCCATCGGCATGCTCGCCTGCGCGCGGCTCGGCGCCATCCATTCCGTGGTCTTCGGCGGTTTTGCCGCGCGCGAACTGGCAACCCGCATCGACGACGCCCAGCCCAGCGTCATCGTTTCAGCCTCCTGCGGGCTGGAGCCCGGCCGCACCGTGCCCTACAAGCCGCTGCTCGACGGCGCCATCGAGCTTGCCCGCCACAAGCCGAAGCATTGCCTCGTCCTGCAGCGCGAGCAGCTCACCTGCGACCTCATGCCTGGCCGCGACGTCGACCTCGGCGACGCAATGGCCCGCGAGAAGGCGGCCGGCGCATGGGTGGACTGCGTGCATGTCGAGGCGACCGATCCGCTCTACGTCCTCTACACCTCCGGCACCACCGGCCAGCCGAAAGGCGTCGTGCGCGACAATGGCGGCCACATGGTCATGCTCCACTGGTCGATGGAGAACGAGTTCGGCATGAAGCCGGGCGAAGTGTTCTGGGCGGCCTCCGACGTCGGCTGGGTGGTCGGCCACTCCTACATCGTCTATGCGCCGCTTCTGGCCGGCTGCACCACCGTCATGTACGAGGGCAAGCCCATCGGCACGCCGGATGCGGGCGCCTTCTGGCGGGTCATCGCCGAGCACGGCGTCGCCGCCCTGTTCACCGCGCCGACCGCCTTCCGCGCCATCAAAGGCCAGGACCCGCAGGCGTCCTTCCTGCCGAAATACGATCTGTCGAAATTCCGCACCCTGTTTCTCGCCGGCGAGCGCGCAGACCCGGAAACGATCAAATGGGCGGAGCGGCACCTGAAGGTGCCGGTCATCGACCACTGGTGGCAGACCGAAACCGGTGCGCCGATCACCCATAATCCGGTGGGGTTAGGTCTGCTGCCGGTCAAACACGGCTCACCCGGCGTACCGATGCCGGGTTACGACATCCGCATCCTCAACGACGCCGGCCATGAGGTGCCGACCGGCACGCTCGGCAACGTGGTGCTGAAGCTGCCGCTGCCGCCAGCCTGCCTGCCGACGCTGTGGCACGCCGACAAGCGTTTCCGCCAAGCCTATCTCGACGAGTTCCCCGGCTACTACAAGACCGCCGACGCCGGCATCCTCGACGAGGACGGCTACCTGTTCGTCATGGCCCGCACCGACGACATCATCAACGTCGCCGGCCATCGCCTCTCCACCGGTGCCATGGAGGAGGTGCTGGCCGAGCACCCCGATGTCGCGGAATGCGCCGTGGTCGGCGTCGCCGACGAGCTGAAGGGACAGGTGCCGCTCGGCTTCGTCGTGCTCAACTCCGGCGTTTCGCGCGACACCGCCGCGGTCGAGAAGGAAGCGATCGCGCTGGTGCGCGAGCGCATCGGCCCGGTCGCCGCCTTCAAGACGGTGGTGACGATCAAGCGCCTGCCCAAGACCCGTTCCGGCAAGGTGCTGCGCGGCACGATGCAGAAGATCGCCGACAAGGAGGAATGGAAGATGCCGGCGACCATCGACGATCCGGCGATCCTCGATGAGATCGGCGTCGCCCTGCATGCCAGGGGCATCGGGGTCTGACCCGCAACGGTCTTCCCTTTCCGGCAATGGTCGGCTAGAGCGTCCGCTTCCCAAGAAAGCGCATCCCAGCACCGGCAGGGCCATGCGCCGTCCATTGTGAGCTTCCGACCATGGCAGAAGCCTTCTGTGGTGTCGATTTCGGCACCACCAACTCCACCGTCGGCCTGTGCGAACCGGGCGGCGCGCCTATTCTCGTGCCGCTCGAGGGAGAGAACCTGACCATCCCCTCGGCGCTGTTCTACAGCCTCGAGGACGGCAGGACCTATTTCGGCCGCGCCGCCGTCTTCGAATATATGGATGGCGCCGAAGGGCGCTTCATGCGCGCGCTGAAGTCCATCCTCGGCACCAGCCTGATGAAGGATACGACGCAGGTCGGGCGCGAGCGCCTGCGCTTCGAGGCGATCATCGGCCGCTTCCTGCGCCATCTGCGCGGCCGGCTGGAGGCCGAAAGAGGCGCGGCACCCGAAAAGGTCGTGCTGGGCCGGCCCGTGCGCTTCGTCGACGAGGACGACGAGGCCGACCGGCAGGCCGAGGCGCAGCTCGAAGCGGCGGCACGCATGGAAGGCTTTCGCCACATCGAATTCCAGTTCGAGCCCGTCGCCGCGGCCCTGAGCCACGAAAATGCGATAGAGGCGGAACAGCTCGCACTGGTGGTGGATATCGGCGGCGGCACTTCGGACTTCTCCGTGCTCAGGCTGTCACCCGAACGCGCGAAGCGTGCCGACCGCCGCGACGACATCCTCTCCACCACCGGCGTCCACATCGGCGGCACCGATTTCGACCGGCAGCTCAACATCGCCAAGGCGATGCCGCATTTCGGCCTCGGCTCCTCCACCGCCGACGGCAAGCGCAGGCTGCCGGTCTGGTACTTCAACGACATGGCTACGTGGCATCGCATCAATACGCTCTATACGCGCAGGAATGCCGACGACATCCGCATGCTGATCAGGGAGGCGGCCGAGCCGGAAAAACTGGAGCGCTACGCCCACCTGCTCAGGCACCGCTCCGGCCATCGCCTGGCCGCGGAAGTGGAGAAGACCAAGATCGCGCTCACCGACGCGGACACCGGGATCATCGCCCTGCGCGAACCCGGCCTGGCGCTCGAAGTGCCGGTGGCCAGGGCCGAATTCGAAGCGGCGAGCCATGATCTCGTCGATCGGATCGGCGCTTCCATCGACGATGCCCTGATCCAGGCCGGCACGAAGGCCGACGCGATCGAAACCGTGATCCTGACCGGTGGCGGCGTCCAGGTGCCCGCCGTGGAAAAGGCCGCCACGTCGCGTTTCCAGCGGGCGCGCATGTCCCGTTCCGACCGATTCGGCTCGGTCGGCCTTGGCTTGGCCATCGACGCGGCGCGGCGCTTCGGCTGACGCCGCACAGAAGAATTCCATTCGCCCCGGTGCCGTCCTGACAGACTGCTGTCAGGAGCCTTGTGCGATACTGCCTCCATCGAATCGACAGGAGGTTGTCATGAAAGAGAGCACGCTGTTTTCCGGTATGAGGACCTATCTGGGCAAGGTCCGCACGCTGCGCAACGAGAGCCGCACGCGCCGCCTGCTCGGCAACCTGCCGCTCAGCGTCCAGAAAGACATCGGCTGGCCCGATCGCGACGACGATCGCTTCCGCCGCAATTTCCGCTAGATCAAACCTTGGCAAACCACTCGCCGCAACCCAGATAAAGTCCCCGGCGAGCGAACAGGAGGACAGCTTGTCAGAACCGAAGAAGATCGGCTTCGTTTTCATCCCCGCTTTCGCGGATTGGGAATTCGGCCTGCTGTCGGGTCCCGCCACGGACTGGTTCGGCCTGAAGACCGTCGCGCTGACGCCCGATGGCGAGCCGGTGACATCGATCGGCGGGTTCCGCTTAAGCGGCGAGCGCTCCTTGGATCCCGCCGGGAATACCGAACTTGACGCCGTCGCGGTCATCGGCTCCGACACATGGCCGAGCGCGGATGCGCCCGACATTTCCCCGCTGCTGCACGCCGTCGCGCAACGTGGCGGGCTTGTCGGCGGCATCTGCGGCGGTACGCTGGCGCTGGCGCGCGCCGGCCTGTTCGACGGCGTCGAACACACCAGCAACGGACGCGACTGGATTCTCAAGCATCTGCCGGACTATGCCGGGCGGGATCGCTACCGCGACGTGCCGCACGCGGTTGCCGACGGCCGCATCGTCTCGGCGCCGGGCTCCGCGCCCGGCACGTTCGCACTGGAATTCCTGGCCGCGTTGCTGCCGGGACAACAGGCCCAACTTGCCGAAATGCGCGCGCTGTTCGGCAAGGAGTACGGCGAAGCCTCCTGACACGATGTTGTCAGGAGCGCCATGCCATAACAGCGCGCCTTGGGCAGGGGGCCGGAAGGACGTTTGTCATGAAGGGTCGGGCGGTTCGGTTGAACACGGCCGGCTTCGGCGGTATCAGGCCCGCCCGGCGATGCCGGTGCCGATGGCTGGAACCATAAGGACCGGGGATACGAACGATGCGACGTGCCGACAGGCTTTTCCAGATCGTCCAGCATTTGCGCGGCGGCCGGCTGGTCACCGCGCAGAAACTGGGGACATGGCTGGAAGTATCCGAACGCACCATCTACCGCGACATAGCGGACCTGCAGTCGACCGGCGTGCCGATCGACGGCGAGGCGGGCGTCGGCTACATGATGAGGGAAGGGTTCGACCTTCCGCCACTGATGTTCACGCGTGACGAGATTGTCGCCCTTGTGGCGGGCGCGCGCATGGTGCGGGCCTTCGGCGGCGCGGCAATGGCACGCGCGGCCGACGAGGCGCTGGTCAAGATCGGCGCCGTGCTGCCGGACGCCGAGAAGGACCGCATCGCCCGCACGGAGATCCACACACCGATGTGGGTGGTCAGCGATACCGACCGCGCCAATATCGACCTGATCGAGCGCGCTGTGGAAAAGCGGCAGGTGCTGACCATCGACTACCGCGACGAAGCCGGCCGCGGCTCGGAACGCGATATAAGGCCGCTCGGCCTGTGGTTCTGGGGCAAGGTGTGGACGCTGGTCGCCTGGTGCGAGATGCGCGGCGATTTCCGCGCCTTCCGCATCGACCGCATCGGCGCGGTCGTCATCGCCGGCCGCATCTTCAAGCCGGAGCGCGGCAAGCAGCTCGCCGACTTCTACCGCGCGGTCGAGCGCAGCGAAGCCTACGGCATGAGCCCGACCGCCAGGGGCGCGTAAGGTAAGCCGCCCGGCGGCTTATTCCTCGTCGGTGTCCTCGTCCTTCGACTTCAGCGCCGACAGCTTGGCGAAGACGGCGTTGGCGTCGAGCTCCTCGTCCTCGTCACGCGGCTTCGGCTGCTCGGGCGTGAGGCGCTCGGTGAGTGCTGCCGGCAGCAGCGTGTCGCCGGTCGGCTGCGGCGCCTCACGGCCGCGCGAGGCGCGCTGCACTTCGAGGTCGAGGTCGATCTGCGAGCACAGGCCGAGCGTCACCGGGTCCATCGGCACCAGATTGGCGGCGTTCCAGTGCTTGCGCTCGCGGATCTGCTCGATGGTCGACTTGGTGGTGCCGACGAGGCGCGAGATCTGCGCGTCCTTCAGCTCGGGATGGTTGCGCACCAGCCACAGGATAGCGTTCGGCCGGTCCTGGCGCTTCGACAGCGGCGTGTAGCGCGGTCCCTTGCGCTTGGATTCGGGCACGCGCACCTTCGGCTCCGAAAGTTTCAGGCGATAGTCCCCGTCCTTTTCGCCGCGCGCGATCTCCTCGCGAGTGAGCTGGCCGGTGATGACCGGGTCCATGCCCTTGATCCCTTGAGCCGATTCGCCATCGGCGATGGCCTTCACCTCGAGCGGGTGCAGCGAGCAGAACTGCGCGATCTGGTCGAAGGAGAGCGCGGTGTTGTCGACCAGCCAGACGGCGGTCGCCTTAGGCATGAGCAGGGTGTTGGCCATCAGATAAATCCTTCTCGTTCGCCCGCGTCCCGGCGCGGGCGGTGGTACAAGGCCACCAGTAAGGGAAATCGCGGCGTGTATAACCGCCCCTGTCCCGTTTCGCAACGATTTTGCCCGAAAACCGTCAAGAAGGCGGATGTAAACGAAACGGGCCGGCTGAAAGCCGGCCCGTTCAGGCAAATGCTGGCGAGACTATTTCCAGTCCCGGATATCGACGAAGTGGCCGGCGATGGCCGCCGCCGCCGCCATAGCCGGCGAGACGAGATGCGTGCGACCCTTGAAGCCCTGCCGGCCCTCGAAATTGCGGTTCGAGGTCGAGGCGCAGCGTTCGTGCGGGGCCAGTCGGTCGTCATTCATGGCAAGGCACATGGAACAGCCCGGCTCGCGCCAGTCGAAGCCGGCCTCGATGAAGATCTTGTCCAGCCCCTCGGCCTCGGCCTGCGCCTTCACCAAGCCGGAGCCCGGCACGATCATGGCGTTGACCGTCGGCGCGACCTTCTTGCCCTGAGCGACGGCCGCCACTGCCCTGAGGTCCTCGATGCGGCCGTTGGTGCAGGAACCGATGAAGACGCGGTCGAGCTTGATGTCGGTGATCCTCGTGCCGGCGGTCAGGCCCATATAGTCGAGCGCGCGCTTCTTGGAATTGCGCTTGTTCTCGTCCTCGATCTCTTCGGGATCGGGAACCACGCCGAGCACGGAAGCGACGTCCTCGGGCGAGGACCCCCAGGTGACGATGGGCGGCAGCTTGGCGGCATCGAGCACCACGACCTTGTCGAAATGCGCCCCCTCGTCGGACTTCAGCGTCTTCCAGTATTCCAGCGCAGCGTCCCACGCCTCGCCCTGCGGTGCGCGCGGCTTGTCCTTGACGTAGGCGAAGGTCGTCTCGTCCGGCGCGATCAGGCCGGCGCGGGCGCCGCCTTCGATCGACATGTTGCAGATCGTCATGCGCCCTTCCATGGAGAGCGAGCGGATCGCCTCGCCGGCATATTCGATGACGTAACCGGTGCCGCCGGCGGTGCCGATCTCGCCGATGATGGCGAGGATGATATCCTTGGCGGTGACGCCGGCCGGCAGTTGGCCGTCGACGCGCACCAGCATGTTCTTGGCCTTGCGCTGGATCAGCGTCTGCGTCGCCAGCACATGCTCCACCTCGGAGGTGCCGATGCCGTGCGCCAGCGCGCCGAAGGCGCCATGCGTCGACGTATGCGAGTCACCGCACACGATCGTCATGCCCGGCAAGGTAAAACCCTGCTCCGGCCCGATGATGTGGACGATGCCCTGGCGGCGGTCCTTCTCGGAATAATACTCCACGCCGAAGTCGGCGGCGTTCTTCGCCAGCGCCTCGACCTGGATGCGGCTTTCCTCATTCTTGATGCCGTTGACGCGGTCAGGCGTGGTCGGCACGTTGTGGTCGACCACGGCCAGCGTCTTTTCCGGGTGCCGCACCTTGCGGCCGGCCATGCGCAGGCCCTCGAAGGCCTGCGGGCTGGTGACCTCGTGGACGAGGTGGCGGTCGATCCACAGGAGACAGGTGCCGTCGTCCTGGCGGTCGACCAGATGGTCGTCGAAAATCTTGTCGTAGAGGGTGCGCGGTGCGCTCATGTGCGTAAATCCGTCGATTTGAGAATGGAGAGAGCCCGGCAAGCGCCGCCGGAAGGCCGGAAAATCAGCCGAGCAGGCAGGTCAGGGCGCCGCAAACCTGCGCGAAGAAGCGTGCCGGCAGGCGCTTGCGGTCCTGCAGCACGAACTTCTTGTAGGCGGGGTCGCCGAAAAGCTCTTCCATGGCAGCGTCCATAGCAATCTTTTGCCGAAACGGCAATCGAGACGCCCTCCTCAAGCCGCCTGCTGCTCCTGGCAGATCTGTCCGGCCTCGGCATCTTCCAGCGGCTGTTCCAGCAGCCGGCAGAAATGCGCGCCGGGCCCGCGTGCGTCCCGTGCGAAATGGCGGCAATCGCGGCATATGCCGAAGGCGCGTCCACCCCGCGCGGCAAGGGCCGCCTGCATCAGCGCCGCCAACCCTTCGCGCAACGCCGCCTGCCGTTCCGGCGCAAGTCCGGCCAAGGCCTGCCGTATGGATGCCATACCGTCCAACGCCAGCAGCGCACGGCCCTTTGCCGACAGATCGAGCCGGACCGAGCGCCCGTCACCGGGATTGGCGGTCTTTTCGACCAGGCCTGCGCGCTCCAGCGCCATGAGCGTCTGCGAGACCGTGCCCTTGGTGACGCCGAGATAGGCGGTCAACCCGCCCGGCGTGCGCGAGAAGCGGTTGGCACGCGCCAGATAGCGCACCGCTTCCCATTGCGCCGGCTTCAGCCCGTGGGAATGACCCTCGTTGGTGATCAGCCGCGCCAGCCGCTCGACCAGCTCGATGGTTCCGTCGGAATCGGTCATGGCAATTTAGTATCGTAACTATACCACTCTTGCAACGGTCGGCCGATCTTGCTAATTCGTCAATGTATCGACTCGATACTATTGGAGGAAATCATGAGAACCATTCCCCTCGCCGCCGCCGGCTTTTTTGCGCTGGCCGCAACCGCCACGGCGCACGACATCACCAGCGCCGTCGATCCAGCCAAGCCCGCTGCCTTCGACATCACTTCGGCTTCCGCCACCACCGACGGTCGGCTCGCCACCTTCATGATGGAGGTCGCCGGCGAGGCCGGGTCGGTGAAACCGGAAGTGACAGGCAAGCTGCCGGGTGCCAAGGTCGCGGCCTATGTCTGGCCGACCGGCTTCGACCCGTCCGTCGTCGGCTTCGCCGAGAAATCCGGCATCCTGGCGCTCGCCATCACCGCCCATCCGGACTTCGACGACACGCCGCTCCACGACGAGAACGGCGACGGCGACCCGGCCAACGACGGCGCCGGCTGGCATTCGCACTGGGTCGTTCTGGAAAAGGCCGAAGCCTGCGGCGCCGGCCTGAAGGTGCGCGACGTCTCGCCGGGCGTCGACGTGCTGCCGGCAACCGCGCCGATGCTGCCGTTGGCGCTCGACAGCCCCGGCATGTCGCCGTTGCTGAAGGGCAAGGTGGCGAAGATCACGGTGCCGGTGAAAGGCGGCGAAGGCGTCTCCTTCGATGCGGTGACGGCCGAATTGCAGGTGAACGCGGAAGGCAAGGCGCCGCTGCTGTGCGTGACAGGAGTGCACGACGTCGCCTCCGGCGATCTTTCGCTGCCGGGCAAGATCGTCAAGGAGTGATCCGTGGAATAACGCGGCGGCCGCACCGATGCGCGACGGAACCGCCCCGTCAGCGACGCGGCTCGACCTCGTCGGATTTGTCCCGCTTGGCGCGGATCGCGCGCCCGGCCTTCTTGCCGCCCTCGCTCGACACGCTGAAATCCTGCCTTTCGTTGAGGTCGAGCCGGCTTTCCAGCACATGCAGAAGGCTGAGCACGACAAGGGCGATCAACGTCGCCAGCAGTGCGATCTGCCACAGGCCCAACCCGCTCGCCACGCCGATGGCGCCGGCGAGCCACATGCCGGCGCCGGTGGTCAGGCCATGGACCTGCCCGCGCGTGAAGATCACCACGCCGGCGGCGAGGAAAGCGACGCCGGCGGTCACCGCCTCGACCAGACGGATCGGATCGAGCTTGACGGCCTCCTTCGTCGCGGCCTCGGCGAACATCGGGATATGCACGATCTCGATGGTGAGGATGGCGAAGATGGCCGCCGCCACGCATACGAGGATATGCGTGCGCAGTCCGGCCGGGCGGTTCTGCCATTCGCGCTCGAAGCCGATGGCCGCGCCGAAGACGGCAGCCAGGAGCAGGCGCGCGGCGATCACCGGGAAGGAGGTGTAGGTCGGGTGGCCGAATTCCTCGACAAGCGATTCCATGCGGGACCTCAAATGCGGGTCGGCGATAACGCCATGCGCAATGTCCGGTTCCGCTACAACACCTCGAACACGAAGGTCCTCACCTGCGCTTCCGGTTCGACCACCGCATAGCAGCGGAACCACGGGCTTTGCTCGACCGGCCGCCATTTGCCAGCGGCTTCCAGCCCGTCGAACACGGCCTGGAAGCCACCGCTATCGAAAACCTGGTCGCGCACCGTGAAGATGGCGTGGCCGCCTTTCTTCGTGATGCGCACGAGGTCACGCAGGCCGGCGGCCGGCGCATGGCCCATGGTGAACACGCCGGTGGAGAAGAAGGCGCGGAAATGCCCGTCCGGCCACGGCAGCCGCTCGCCCAGCGTCGCTTGTTTCAGTTCGGCGTAGCTGTCGCGCCCGGCGGCTATTCCCAGCATCTCTTCGGAGAGATCGAGCCCCGCAAGGTCGTCGTAGCCCAGCGCCTTGAGCTGCGGGCCGGAAAGCCCGGTGCCGCAGCCGGCGTCGAGCAGCGGCCCGCCACCGGGCTGAACATAGCGCGCCACCCACGCCGGAATCAGGAACGGCAGCAGATAGCCGAGTTCGGCCGTTTCGCGGTCGTAAGTCGCCGCCCACCCGGCATAGGCGACAGAGACTTCGCGCGGATCGCGGGCGGAGTAGACGGCATCCAGTGCCGCATTGGCCTTTTCGACGGTCATCGGCTTCCTCCCATACCAGTCAGCGGCCGGCGTCCCCGTATTGGCTCTCCGGGCTGCGCAGGCGCTTCTCCAGCCCTCTCAGCGCCAATGACAAGCCGACCGTCAGGAACAGATAGATATAGGCGACGATGGAATAGGTCTCGAAGAATCGGAATGAGCCGGCCGCATAGACCTTCGCCATCTGCGTGATGTCGGCGACGCCGAGTATGGAGACCAGCGAGGAATCCTTCACCATCGCGATGAAATCGTTGCCGTATGGCGGCAGGATGGTGCGGAAGGCCTGCGGCCAGACGATGTGGCGGAAGCGCCGGTAGCGGCCGAGCCCGAGCGCCTTCGCCGCCTCGATCTGGCCGAGGGCGACGGACTGGATACCCGCCCGGAAGATCTCGGCGATGAAGGAGGAATAGGCGATGGTCAGCGCGATGACGGCGCGCCACAGAAGCGAGACGTCGCGCACGACCAACGCGTCCATTAGGCCGGCATCCTGCAACGGCGCGGTGATGAAGTTCCACGCCGTCACGAACAACGGCACGCCGACGAAGGCGATCCAGAACAGAAGCACCAGGATCGGCACGCTGCGCACCATCTCCACATAGAAGCGCGCCGTCTGCCTCAGCCATATCGACTGCGACAGGCCCATCAGCGCCACGGCAAGGCCGAGCAGGGAGGCCATGGCGAAGGCGACCAGCGTGACGAAGACGGTCACGCCGATGCCTGCGACGACGGTGGAGAACACCTGCCGGTAGAGATCGCTGGCGGCAATCGCGAGCGCCGCCGCCGCGGCTATGGCGACGGCGGCGGCAAGCCACCAGGGAAAGTCCGGTTTCGAGACGGGGCCCATCGTCAGCGGATGGCCGCGCCGTCGGGCCTATGGAACGGGTCGCACGCCAAGATGAACGTCTACTCGCCCATCTTGTAGTCGAGGAACCATTTCTTGTTCAGCGCCTCGACGGTGCCGTCCGCCTTGATCGCCGCGATCGCCGCATTGACCGGCGCCACCAGGTCGGAGCCCTTGGCGAAGATGAAGCCGAAATCCTCGGTTCCGAGCGGGCCGCCGATCAGCTTCAGCTTGCCGTCGGAGGCGGCGACATAGCCCTTGCCGGCGGTGGAGTCGGTGAGCACCACGTCGACGTCGCCCACCTTGAGCGCCTGCACGGTGGCGCCGAACGTCTCGAACAGCTTGATGCGCGGGTTCTGCTCGTTGCCGTCGAGGACCGAATAGACGGCGGTGTAGAAGGGCGAAGTGCCGGGCTGAGCGCCGATCAGCCCGTCCTTGAATTCGGCGAAACTCTTGGCGTCGGTGAAGCGGCTCTCGTCGCCGCGCACCAGCATGTACTGCTCATTGCGCATGTACGGGTCGGAGAAATCGACCTTGGCCTTGCGCTCGTCGTTGATGGTGATGCCGGTCATGCCGATGTCGTACTGCTTGTCGGACACGGCCTGGATCATCGCGTCCCATGAGGTGTTCTGATACTCGACGGCGAAATTGAGCCGCTTGGCGATCTCGTTCATCGCGTCGTATTCCCAACCGATCTGCTTGCCGCTCTTGGGGTCGACGAATTGCAGCGGCGGGTAGGCGTTCTCTGTCACCACCACCACCTTGCGACCCTGGAGATCGGGCAGCGTGCCGGCGGCCAAAGCCGCCATCGGCGCGACGAGGCAGGCAAACAGCGCCGCCAGGAGCAGTTTCGATCTGGTCATGTGACAATCCCCGAATTGGCCCCGAAGCTGATGCGCCCACAACGATGTGGGATCGCGAGGTCGCAACGACTTTAGCCGTCCGCCGCCGCCTTGCAAGCCACAACCATGCGCGTCGAAGCGACAAGACGGATTCGCGTGCCTCGCATCGCGATGATACGGCAAAGAAAAAGGCGGCCAAAGCCGCCTTTTTCGAACAACACCTGCAAGCTGTTTATTCAGCGGCCTTCGCGGCTTCTTCCGCCGCCTTGGCCTCGGCGGCGTCCTGCGCGGCCTTCTCGGCGGCCAGCGCCTGGGCAGCAGCGACCTTCTCGGCCTCGATGCGAGCCTTCTCGGCGGCGAGCGCCTCGCGCTCCTCGTCGTTCAGCTTGCGGGCGCGCACGCCGGTGTTCTCGGAGATGCGTGCCGACTTGCCGCGGCGGTCGCGCAGGTAATAGAGCTTGGCGCGGCGCACCTTGCCGCGGCGCACGACCTCGACGCCCTCGACCATCGGCGAAAAGACCGGGAAGACGCGCTCCACGCCCTCGCCGTAGGAAATCTTGCGCACGGTGAAATTCTCGTTGAGGCCGGCGCCGGCGCGGGCGATGACGACGCCCTCATAGGCCTGCACGCGGGTGCGCGAACCTTCCGTGACGCGCACGCTGACGCGAACGGTATCGCCGGGCTGGAATTCGGGCAGCTTGCGCTTGGCTTCGATCTTGGCGGCCTGCTCGGCCTCGAGCTGACGGATGAGATCCATCTCAAAATCCACTTCTTGTTCTTCCGACAGTCAGAGCGCCCGCGCTCGCCTTGCAGTTCATAAGACCGCTCGGCTATGCCTTGATCGGATCGATCTCGGCAGGGGCGATTGCACCGTCCTTGTTGACGGGCCCGGCAGTTTCACCGGTTCGGGCGGGCACATACAGGGAATTTTCGCGCTTGTCACGCACCAAAGCGAATTTCGCCCGGCGATTTGCGGCGCGGACCGCAGCCGCCGGGTTGCAAGGCCTGTCACTGGACCGGTAAGTAGGCCGCAATGTGGCTTGCGCGGTCGGGCGCTCCTTCCTAATGCCTTGGCCTCAAATCGGGGATCGACGCGCCTTGGATATTCTCACCATCATTCTCCTTTTCGTCGCCGGCGTGTTCACCGGCATGATCAATGCGGTGGCCGGCGGCGGCACGTTTCTGTCCTTCGGCGCGCTGACGCTGATCGGCGTCCCGCCGGTGGTCGCCAACGCGACATCGTCGATCACGCAGTTTCCCGGCTACATCACCTCGACACTCGCCTACTGGGAGGATTTCAAGACCTTCTGGCGTGGTGCGATCGCGCTATCGCTCGCCTCCATCGCCGGCGCGCTGCTGGGTTCATGGATCCTGCTCCAGCTCGACAATCCGCAGTTCCGCACGCTGGTGCCGTGGCTGCTGCTGGCCGCCACCGCCTTGTTCGCCGCCGGTCCCTATCTCAAGCCGAAGCCGAAGCCTGGGCAGCAAGCCTCGGTCGGCTCGTTCTTCGGCACGGCCATGCAGTTCGTCACCGCCATCTACGGCGGCTTCTTCGGCGCCGGAATGGGCGTGATGATGCTGGCCTCGCTCGGCCTGTCGCAGGCCGGCGACTATCACCGCCTCAACGCCCTGAAGAACATGCTGGCGGTGGTGATCGCCGCCGTCGCCATCGTCGTCTTCGTCTCGGGCGGTGTCGTCGCCTGGCCTCAGGCCATCGTCATGATCCCCGGCGTGGCGCTCGGCGGCTGGAGCGGCGTGTGGGTGGCCAAGCGCGTGCCGCAGACGGTCATGCGCTGGATCGTCATCGCAGTGGGCCTGCTGCTGGCGGTTTATTACTTCGTCAAGTAGCCCGTTTCGGCGGCTGGGCGAGCAGATCCGGCCGCCGCTCGGCGGTCAATCTCTCCGCCTCGGCGCGCCGCCACGCAGCGATCTTCTTGTGGTTTCCGGAGGTCAGCACCTCGGGGATCGACCGGCTTTCCCATTCCTGCGGTCGCGTATAGTGCGGATGTTCGAGCAGGCCGTTCTCGAAGCTTTCTTCGTCGCCCGATGCCTCGTTGCCCATGACCCCCGGCAACAGCCGCACCACCGCGTCGAGCAGCACCAACGCCGCCGGCTCCCCGCCCGACAGGATGAAGTCACCGATCGAGACTTCCTCCAATCCGCGCGCTTCGATGACGCGCTGGTCGACGCCCTCGAAGCGCCCGCACAGGATGACCGCGCCCGGCCCGGCGGCAAGTTCGCGCACCCGCTCCTGCGTCAGCGGTTTTCCGCGCGGGCTCATCAGCAGCCGCGGCCGCGGATCGCCCTCCGGCGAGGCATGGTCGATGGCCCGCGCCAGGACGTCGGCGCGCATCACCATGCCGGCGCCGCCGCCGGCCGGCGTATCGTCGACGGTGCGGTGGCGGTCGGTGGCGAAGTCGCGGATCTGCACAGCCTCCAGCACCCAGGTACCCGCCTCCAACGCCCGACCGGCCAGCGACAGGCCGAGCGCGCCGGGAAACATGTCCGGGTAAAGGGTAAGGACGGTGGCGCGGAACATCAGTCGTCCATTGTCAGGCGCGTGTCTTGCGCCGCGTCTCGCGCTCGATCTCGTGCTTTGCAGCGCGAGCAAGGAAGCCGGACCGCGTGTAGCCTGTATCTTGTGCGAACAGATCGATCTGCCTCAACACATCCTCGGGAAAGGTGACGTTGACGCGGATGGAACGCTGGTCCGCATCGGGCACCTTTACCAGTATGGCGACGCCATCACGGTTGTCGGGGGCGGCCATGACGGCCTCAAGGGAGGACGGCTCGGGGATAGAATCCCCGTCCTCGATCATACCCTCGATGTGCAATGCCAGTGCCTCCTCCGCGCCAGTACGGGCATCGTCGAGCGTCGGACCCGCTGAAACGCATCCCGGAAAATCAGGAAAGGAGACACCGTAGTCGCTGTCGACGTCCTTGTGGATGAGACCGATGTAATTTGCCATGTCAGACCAGCTTCACACCCGATTGCTTCTCGATGCTGCGCAAGGTGCCGATGGGAATATTCCGTCGCGGATCGGGAACCGTAACTCGCCCCGCTTTGGTCGGATGCTTGAACTGCGCATGACTTCCCTTGCGCGCCTTGCGCGCCACCTCCCGCCATCCGTCAGCCTCAAGTCGCCTGATGACGTCACGGCTACGCATGATGTGTATCTATACACACAGAAAAATTTTGCAAGACCTCACCGGTTGCCTCCCGCGCCCTTCGGGCCGCGCGGCCGGCGTTTGGCGTCGAAGCCCGTGCGGTCGGGCGCCGTTTCCATATCCGGTTCGCCGTCACCGTCCTCGTCTTCCACCAGCCCCGCTGCCACCGGATCGACGCGGATATAGCCGCCGGCGACGGAGACTTCCGGCACAGCGGCTTTGGAGAACGGAATCAGCACGCCCTTGGCGTGGCCCAGCGTCAGGTCGAGAATATCGCCGCCGCCGAAGTTCTGCACCGCGACGACCTTGCCGATGGCAGCACCCGCGTCGTCCCGCACGTCGAGGCCGATCAGGTCGGCCTGGTAAAAATCGTCTTCGTCGTCGTCATCCGGCAGCGCCGAGCGGTCGACGAACAGTTCCGTTCCGGTGAGCGCTTCGGCGGCGCTGCGGTCGGTGACGCCCTTGAAGCGCACCACGACGACCGTGCCGGCGGGACGGATATCCAGCATCTCGAAGGCGCGGCCGTCCTTCGCGTAAAGCGGCCCATACTCGCCCAGCGCGAGCGGATCGCCGGTGAAGGTCTTCACCCGCACCTCGCCCTTGATGCCGTGCGCGGCGCCGACCACGGCTATCTGGATAGGATTTTTCAGCTTGGGCATGGGAGCTTCACCGCTCGCTAACTTCGATCGTTCAGCATTGCCTTATTCAATCGGATGCAAACTGCCAATGCAGGAATTCCTCATCCCGGCCAGGCCCGACCTTCAGGCCGCGCGCGAAAGCTGGCTGAAGGCACTGGCCGGCGAGCGGCGCCTGTCGGCGCTCACCGTCGAGGCCTATGAGCGCGACAGTCGCCAGTTCCTGCAATTCCTGACCGGCCATTGCGGCGGTGCGCCCGGCCTCAAGGACATTGCCGACCTCAGGCCGGCGGATCTGCGCGGCTTCCTCGCTTCCCGCCGCAACACCGGCGCCGGTCCGCGCACGCTGGGGCGCGGGCTGGCCGGCGTGCGCTCCTTCCTGCGTTTCCTGGAACGGCGCGGCCTTGCCAATGCGGCGGGGGCTGCGGCGCTGCGCGCGCCGAAACAGCCGAAATCGCTGCCCAAGCCGCTGACGGCGGGCGATGCTCGGCGCATCGTTTCGGCCGATGAGCAACTGGCGGAGGAACCGTGGATCGCCGCCCGCAACGCCGCCGTGCTGACACTGCTCTACGGCTGCGGCCTGCGCATTTCCGAGGCGCTCGGCCTCACCGGCGCCGATCTTGCCTCGTCGCGCGAGACCGTGCTGCGCATCACCGGCAAGGGCGGCAAGACGCGGCTGGTGCCGGTGCTGCCCGTCGCCTTCGCGGCGGTGGCGGAGTATCGCCGGCTTTGCCCTTACCATCTCGACATGGAAGGTCCGCTGTTTCGCGGTGCGCGCGGCGGACCGCTCAACCCGGCCATCGTCCAGCGCGAAATGGCCAGACTGCGTTCGGCACTGAACCTGCCGGACACCGCCACCCCGCATGCGCTGCGCCATTCCTTCGCCACGCACCTGCTCGGCCGTGGCGGCGACCTCAGGACCATCCAGGAACTGCTCGGCCACGCCAGTCTGTCGACGACGCAGATCTACACCGGCGTCGACACCGCCCGCCTGCTCGATATCTACGAGGCGGCGCATCCACGCGCCTGAATGCCGCCATGCCTGATCGACAAGTTGCCGGGCGGCGTTAACTGTTTCGCTGTCTTTTGTCCTTAGACAGGACGGCATGAAACCACTCGTCGCCCTCGCCGACCGCGCCTCGCTCCCAGCGCTCAAGCTGCTGGTCGCGCTCAATGGGCTGGCATTCCTGGCGTTTCTGGCCGGCCTCCTCGTCGCCCTGGGCAGGATTTAGCACAGCCGACCCCCCCCCGCATCGTCCGCTCCTCTTTCACGGTCTTGTGAAACCCAATCGCCTTTCGCGCGTTTGGTTGCTGCCGAACCAGGTTTCACGGAGGACGACATGGCCAATCCCGGCAATCTGGATCCCAACGATCCGCGCCTGACCGACCCGCTCAACCCCACCCCACCGCGCGATACCGACCCGGTCATCGACAACAGGGTCGTCAACCAGCCGAGCGGTAGCGGCGGCACCTGGCTGATCGTCCTGGTGGTCGTCATCCTCGCCGTCGTCGCCTACTTCCTGTTCGGCCGCAGTGCCGAAGCGCCGGCCCCTGGAGAACCGCCGGCCGCGAGCGAGACCGCGCCAGCCCAGCCCGCGCCCGCGGATGGCGGCACCATGAAGCCGGCCGAACCGGCACCGGCTCCAGCAACGCCGCCGGCCGACAATTCGACGGCTCCGGCCAATCCGCCGGCGAACGGCGGCACGACCGAACCGGCACCGGCGACACCGCCCGCCAACAATTCGACGACACCGGCTCCGGCACAGTAAGCCGGTACAGAGCCCGCAAACGAAACGGCCCGCCATTGGCGGGCCGCGCTCTTTAATTCAGGGCGAGATGGCTCAGATGTGGATCGGCTTGAAGAAGGTGGCGAGCGCCGCTTCCTTCACCGCTTCCGACATGGTCGGATGCGCGTGGCAGGTGCGGGCGAGGTCTTCCGACGAACCGCCGAACTCCATCAACACCGCCGCCTCGTGGATCATTTCGCCTGCGCCGAAGCCCAGGATGTGGACGCCGAGCACCTTGTCGGTCTTCTTGTCTGCCAGGATCTTCACGAAGCCGTCCGTATGCAGCATGGCGCGCGCGCGGCCGTTGGCGGTGAAGGGGAACTTGCCGGCCTTGTAGTCGACGCCGGCCTTCTTCAGCTCTTCTTCTGTCTTGCCGACCGAAGCGACCTCCGGGCTGGTGTAGACGACGCTCGGGATCACATCGTAGTTGACGTGGCCGGCCTGGCCGGCGATGCGCTCTGCCACCGCCACGCCTTCGTCCTCGGCCTTGTGCGCCAGCATCGGCCCGGCCACGACGTCGCCGATAGCCCAGATGCCCGGCACGTTGGTCTGGAGATGACCGTCCGTCTTCACGCGGCCGCGCTCGTCCACTTCGACGCCCGCCTCCTTGAGGCCGAGGGCGTCGGCATAGGCGCGCCGGCCGGTGGCGACCAGCACGACATCGGCCTCGATGGTCTCGGCCGCGCCGCCCTTCACCGGCTCGAAGGTGACGGAGGCGCCCTTCTTGCCCTTGGCGACGGCCGTCACCTTCGATCCCAGCTTGAACTCGAAGCCCTGCTTGGAAAGCAGGCGCTGGAACTGCTTGGCGACCTCGCCATCCATGCCGCCGAGGATCGAGTCGAGGAACTCGACCACCGTCACCTTGGCGCCGAGCCGTGCCCAGACCGAGCCAAGCTCCAGGCCGATGACGCCGCCGCCGACCACGATCAACGTCTGCGGCACCTTCGCCAGCGACAGCGCGCCGGTGGAGGAGACGATCACCTTTTCGTCGATGTCGACTGCCACGCCGGGGATGCCGGCGACCTCGGAACCGGTGGCGATGACGATGTTCTTCGCTTCGATCTCCTGGCTCTTGCCGTCCTCGCCGGTGACGGAAACCTTGCCAGCGCCGAGCACCTTGCCGGTGCCGCGGAAGGCATCGATCTTGTTCTTCTTGAACAGGAAGGCGACGCCGTTGACATTGGCCGAGACCGTCGTGTCCTTGTGCGCCATCATCTTCTTCAGGTTCAGCTTCGGCTGCACCTCGACACCGAGCGTGTCGAAGGAATGGCCTGCCTCGGCGAACATCTCGGAAGCGTGCAGCAGCGCCTTGGAGGGAATGCAGCCGATGTTGAGGCAGGTGCCGCCGAACGTCTCGCGCTTCTCCACCACGGCCACCTTCAAGCCCAACTGCGCCGCCTTGATGGCGCAAACATAGCCGCCGGGGCCGGAGCCGATCACCACAACATCATATGCCATTTCGCAAATCCCTGTCCGATGCGGCCCGCGGGCCGGTCCCTCAATACGATCTTCAGTCCGGCAATGCCACCGCCGGACGGTTCATTCCTGGCAACCCTTCAGCGCGAAAACGTCCCACGGCACTTTCGTGAAGCCGCTCTGGCCATAGGCCGTCGAAAGCCTGAGCGACGGGCCGAGGTCCGGAAAGATCAACGCCTTCGGCGCATCGCCCGTTTTCGGCAGCAGGTCGATCGCGCCGGCATCGTCCACCGCATAGATGACGCCCTGCCAGACGGTGCAGGCTTCCAGTTCGGCGCCGGTAACGTCACCGTCCGGGCATCTGTAGGTGAGCGTGCCGTAGGGCCGCTCCGTCCCTTCGCTCCACATGACCATACCGTCCAGCATGATGCCTTTGTCGAGATTCATGCGGAAGGTGTTGGTCACGGCGGCGAGGTCAGTGGCCGGCCGGAAGTCGATGCCGGCCGCGTCGTCGCGGTCACCATAGACGGCAAGTTCGACCGGACAGGCCGCGAAAGCGGACGCCGCGGCAAGGATGGCCGCGCAACCCACGAGCATGCCGGCCGATCGTCGGACCAGGGAGTCCGGCATGGTCAGGCCATCAGCCGGAACAGCATCATCACGAGGCCGACCACCGATACGCACCACGCAAGGGTTCGCACCGCCGGCACGCCGAAGGCATAGAGCGGTACGTAGACGATACGCGCGATCAGCCAGATCCAGGCGCCGGTCGCGGCGATGCCGCCGGTCTTGCCGGTGACGGCGAGCGCCAGCGCCAGCGCGACGAAGGCCGGGTAGGTTTCCAGCAGGTTTTCCAGCGCCCGCTTCAGCCGGCCGGCCCAGACGTTGCCGGACTGGCGGTTATCGTCGCGCGGCCCGAGCAGATAAGGGCCGAGATCGTAGGTCGAGACGGCCTGCAAAATGATCTGCACGAGCAGGAGCACGACGCTCCATCCGAGCACGATGATCTCGGTCGATGCGGCTGCGGCTTCCATGACGGCCTCCTTGGCAAACCCGGCCGAGTGCGGCCGTTACAGATCCAGAACCAGCCGCTCCGGATCCTCCAGGCTTTCCTTGACACGCACCAGGAAGGTGACGGCTTCCTTGCCGTCGACGATGCGGTGGTCGTAGCTGAGCGCCAGGTACATCATCGGACGGACGACGATCTGGCCGCCGACCACCACCGGCCGCTCCTGGATCTTGTGCATGCCGAGAATACCCGACTGCGGCGCATTGAGGATCGGCGTCGACATCAGCGAGCCGTAGACACCGCCGTTGGAGATGGTGAAGGTACCGCCCTGCATGTCCGCCACCGACAGCTTGCCGTCACGCGCGGCGATGCCGAGGCGGCCGATCTCCTTTTCGATATCGGCTATTCCCATGGCGTCCGCGTTGCGCACAACCGGCACGACGAGGCCCTTATCGGTGCCGACCGCCACGCCGATATGGGCGAAGTTCTTGTAGATGATGTCGGTGCCGTCGATCTCGGCGTTGACCGCCGGGATTTCCTTCAGCGCATGGGTCACCGCCTTGGTGAAGAAGCCCATGAAGCCGAGCTTGACGCCGTGCTTCTTCTCGAACACGTCCTTGTATTTCGAGCGCAGGTCCATCACCGCCTTCATGTCCACCTCGTTGAAGGTGGTGAGCATGGCGGCCGTCGACTGCGCCTCCTTCAGGCGGCGCGCGATGGTCTGGCGCAGCTTGGTCATGCGCACGCGCTCTTCGCGCGGGGCATCGTCAGGAGACGACGGCGCACGCGCGGCAGCCGGAGCGGCGGGCTCGCGCGGCGGCTCGGCCGGCTGCGAGGGAGCGCCGCGGGCGATGGCGTCGAGAACGTCGCCCTTCAGCACCTGGCCGCGCTTGCCGGAACCGGACACCTGGTCGGCCGAAAGGTTCTGCTCTGCGAGCAGCTTCGCGGCCGACGGCGCCGGCGGCATGCTGCGCTGCTCGATCGGCCCCTCGCCTGCGGTTCCGGCCTGCTGGGCGGCGGCTTCCTTCGTGCTCGCGGCGGCGGTCGGGGCAGACGCCTGTGCAACGGCCGCCTCCTGCTTCGGCGTCGGCTGGGCGGCAGGCTTGGCGGCAGCGCCGCCGGCCGAGATCGAACCGAGCAGGGCGCCGACATTGACCGTCTCGCCTTCCTTGACAACGATCTCGTCCAGCGTGCCGGCGGCCGGCGCCGGCACTTCGATGGTCACCTTGTCGGTTTCCAGCTCGACCAACGGCTCGTCGGCGGCAACGGCGTCGCCGGCCTTCTTGAACCACTTGCCGACGGTCGCCTCCGTCACGGATTCGCCGAGGGTCGGAACTTTGATTTCGGTGGCCATGGATCGTTTCCGTTGTTGGAGGTCTGTCTGCGCCGGCGGCTCAGCCGCCGAGCGCGTCTTCGAGCAGGGCGGCGAGCTGGGCGAGGTGCTTCGACATCAGCCCGGTCGCCGGCGAGGCCGCCGCCGGGCGGCCGGTGTAGCGCACCCGCTGATGCTTGGCATCGATATGGGCGAGCACCCATTCCAGGTACGGGTCGATGAACGACCAGGCGCCCATGTTCTTCGGCTCCTCCTGGCACCACACCATCTCTGCATTGCGGAAGCGCGACAGTTCGGTGATCAGCGCCTTGGCCGGGAACGGATAGAGCTGCTCGACGCGCAGGAGATAGATGTCGTCGATGCCGCGCTTCTCACGCTCCTCGTAGAGGTCGTAATAGACCTTGCCCGAGCACAGCACGACGCGGCGGATCTTGGAATCCTTCACCAGCTTGATCGGCTGGTCGCCGAGATACTGCGCGTCGTCCCACAAGAGGCGATGGAAGGTCGATTCGCCCGCCATTTCCGACAGTGTCGATACCGCCCGCTTGTGGCGCAGCAGCGACTTCGGCGTCATCAGGATGAGCGGCTTGCGGAAGTCGCGCTTCAACTGCCGGCGCAATATGTGGAAGTAGTTGGCCGGCGTCGTGCAGTAGGCGACCTGCATGTTGTCCTCGGCGCAGAGCTGCAGGAAGCGTTCCAGACGCGCCGAGGAATGCTCCGGGCCTTGCCCTTCATAGCCATGCGGCAACAGGCAGACGAGGCCCGACATGCGCAGCCACTTGCGTTCGCCCGACGAGATGAACTGGTCGAACACCACCTGGGCGCCGTTGGCGAAGTCGCCGAACTGCGCTTCCCACAAGGTCAGCGCCTTGGGTGCTGCCAGCGAATAGCCGTATTCGAAACCGAGCACGGCTTCTTCCGACAGCATCGAGTTGATCACCTCGTAGCCGGCCTGTGCCGCCGAAAGGTTGTTCAGCGGGATGTAGCGGGTCTCGTCGCGCTGGTCGTAGAGCACCGAGTGGCGCTGCGAGAAGGTGCCGCGCTCGCTGTCCTGGCCGGAAAGCCGGATCGGGTTGCCGTCGAGCAGGATAGAGCCGAAGGCGAGCGATTCGGCGGTCGCCCAGTCGATACCCTCGCCCGTCTCGATGGCGTGGCGGCGATTGTCGAGGAAGCGCTGGATCGTCTTGTGAACCTCGAAATCCTTCGGCACGTCGGTAAGCTTCTTGCCGACCTCCTTCAGCACCTTCAACGGCACGGCGGTCTTGCCGCGGCGCAGCTCGTCCTGGCTGTCGGCCGTGCGCAGGCCCGACCAGGCGCCGTCGAGCCAGTCGGCCTTGTTCGGCTTGTACTGCTGGCCGACCTCGAACTCGGATTCGAGATGCGCGCGCCAGTCGGCCTTCATCTTGTCGACCTCGTCCTGGCTGATGAGACCCTCGGCGATCAGCTTGTCGGCATAGAGCTGCACCGTCGTCTTGTGGCCGCGGATCGAGCGATACATGATCGGCTGCGTGAAGGCCGGCTCGTCGCCCTCGTTGTGGCCGAAGCGGCGGTAGCAGAACATGTCCACCACGACCGGCTTGTGGAACTTCATGCGGAACTCGATCGCCACCTTGGCGGCGTGCACGACCGCTTCGGGATCGTCGCCGTTGACGTGGAAGATCGGCGCCTCGATCATCTTGGCGACGTCCGACGGATAGGGCGAAGACCGCGAGAAGCGCGGATTGGTGGTGAAGCCGATCTGGTTGTTGATGATGAAGTGCAGCGTGCCGGCGACGCGATGGCCGCGCAGGCCCGACAGGCCGAGGATCTCGGCGATCACACCCTGGCCGGCGAAGGCGGCGTCGCCATGCAGAAGCAGCGGCAGCACCTTGGCGCGGTCCTCCAGCGGCACGATCTCCTCGCGGCCGCGGCCGAACAGCTGGTCCTGCTTGGCGCGCGCCTTGCCCATCACCACCGGGTCGACGATTTCCAGGTGCGAAGGGTTGGCCGTCAGCGACAGGTGCACCTTGTTGCCGTCGAACTCGCGATCCGACGAGGCGCCGAGGTGGTACTTGACGTCGCCCGAACCCTCCACGTCGTCGGGCGCGTAGGAGCCGCCCTTGAACTCGTGGAAGATGGCGCGGTGCGGCTTGGCCATCACCTGGGAGAGCACGTTGAGGCGGCCGCGATGGGCCATGCCGAGCACGATGTCGCTCATGCCGAGCTGGCCGCCGCGCTTGACGATCTGTTCCAGCGCCGGGATCAGCGATTCGCCGCCGTCGAGGCCGAAGCGCTTGGTGCCCTTGTACTTGACGTCGATGAACTGCTCGAAGCCCTCGGCCTCGATGAGCTTCGACAGGATCGCCTTCTTGCCCTCGGCGGTGAAGGAGATCTCCTTGTCGGCGCCCTCGATGCGCGACTGGATCCAGGCCTTTTCCTCAGGATCGGAAATGTGCATGAACTCGACGCCCAGCGTCGAGCAATAGGTGCGGGTGAGGATTTCCAGCATCTGCCGGACGGTACCGAATTCCAGCCCGAGCACGTTGTCGAGGAAGATCGGCCGGTCGTAGTCGGCTTCGGTGAAGCCGTAGTTCTCGGGCGACAGCTCGTTGTAGTCCTCGAGCTGCCCGGCGATGCCGAGCGGGTCGAGATTGGCGTGCAGGTGGCCGCGCATGCGGAAGGCGCGGATCATCATGATGGCGCGCACCGAATCGCGCGTCTGCTGGTGGACATCGGCTTCCGAGATCGCCTTGCCGGTCGCAGCGGCGCCGTTGGCGGCCTTTTCGCGGACCTTCTTCTCGATGACCTTCTCGACGAGGCCCCAGTTGCCGTCGAGCGCCGAAACCAGTTCGCCGTTGGCGGCCAGCGGCCAGCTCGGCCGCGACCACGAGGCGCCGCGTGCGTTCTTGCGAACGTCGTCGGCATTGTCCTTCAGCGCGGCGAAGAAATCCTGCCATTCTGGATCGACCGAAGCGGGATCGTCCTCATAGGCGGCATGCAGCGCCTCGATATAGTCGGCATTGCCGCCATAGAGGAAGGAAGTGAGGGAGAACTGGTCGTTGGTTTGATCTTGTCGTGCCATTGTACGCCTCGGAGTTTCCGCTCCATCTCCTTGGTAGGAAGGGAATAGGTGAATAAGGGAGTAGGGCAGTATGTTGGCGATCCCTGTTCCCCTACAGCCCTATTCCCATACTCCCTTAACCTTTAATCGCTTCCACTAGCGTCGTGCCGAGCCGCGCCGGCGAGGGCGAGACCTTGATGCCGGCCGATTCCATCGCCGCGATCTTGTCTTCGGCGCCGCCCTTGCCGCCGGAAATCACCGCGCCGGCATGGCCCATCGTGCGGCCGGGAGGCGCCGTGCGCCCGGCAATGAAGCCGGCCATCGGCTTCCTGCGGCCACGCTTGGCCTCGTCCTTGAGGAACTGTGCCGCGTCTTCCTCGGCAGAGCCGCCGATCTCGCCGATCATGATGATCGACTTGGTCTCGTCGTCGGCCAGGAACATTTCGAGCATGTCGATGAATTCGGTGCCTTTCACCGGATCGCCGCCGATGCCGACGGCGGTGGTCTGGCCGAGGCCGGCATTGGTGGTCTGGAACACAGCCTCATAGGTAAGCGTTCCCGAGCGCGAAACAACGCCGACGGAGCCCTTCTTGAAGATGTTGCCGGGCATGATGCCGATCTTGCACTGGTCGGGCGTGACGATGCCGGGGCAGTTCGGCCCGATGAGGCGCGACTTCGACTTGTCGAGCTTCGCCTTGACCTTGACCATGTCGAGCACCGGGATACCCTCGGTGATGCACACGATCAGCGGTATCTCCGCCTCGATCGCCTCGATGATGGCCGCCGCAGCGCCCGCCGGCGGCACGTAGACGACGGACGCCGTGGCGCCGGTCTTTTCCTTGCCTTCGGCCACGCTGGCGAAGATCGGCAGCTTTTCGCCCTTCGAGCCTTCCCAGGTCTCGCCGCCCTTCTTGGGGTGGATGCCGCCGACCATCTTGGTTCCGTGATAGGCCAGCGCCTGCTCGGTGTGGAAGGTACCGGTCTTGCCGGTCAGGCCCTGGACCAAGATCTTGGTGTTCTTGTCGATGAGAATGGACATGCCGGACCTTCTTGCTCAGAGGGTTGTTTGGGACGGCGAAACACGCCGGAACGCGCCCTTCGCCATGTCTTGCCAGTTTTCGGAACCGGCGGGTTTGAATTCCAGGTGGGTGCGGTAACCGTCTGGACCATCGATCATGTAGGTGACGCGAGCCGCTCCGCGCGGCGACAGACGCTCCAGCACAAGCCGGTCGCTCTCCCATGAGCCGCTGGCCGGACCGGCCGGGAAGAAGCCCATCGAATCGAAGGCGAACATCTTGGTCAGCCCGTCAGCCTGGTCGAAACCGAAGACGTTGTGCGAAGCGAAGCTCTCGCGACCGTCGCGCATCTGCCGGTAGCGCTGGGTGACGAACAGGCCGCCGAATTCGGCCGCCGCCTCGACTTCCGCCGAGGTCCGGCCGGCCGGCGCCCATTGCGTCGCCGACATTTCCTCCTCGCCGCGCCAAGCGCCGACCAGCGCCTGCAGGCGCCGGTGGTCTGGGGTAAGGGAGGGGACGGCACTCATGGTCACACCTTGGGTCACACCTTGGCCGGGCCGGGGAGGCCGGCCCAACCTTTACTTGCCGACGGCCGCGACGATCTTCTTGGCGGCGTCGTCGAGATCGTCGGCAGGTTGAACATTCAGCTTGCTGTCGCGCAGGATCTGCTTGCCGAGTTCGGCATTCGTGCCTTCCAGACGCACCACCAGCGGAACCTTCAGGCCGACTTCCTTGACCGCCGCGACCACGCCCTCGGCGATGACGTCGCACTTCATGATGCCGCCGAAGATGTTGACCAGGATGCCCTTCACGGCCGGATCGGCGGTGATGATCTTGAACGCCGCCGTGACCTTCTCCTTGGAGGCGCCGCCGCCGACATCGAGGAAGTTCGCCGGCTCGGCGCCGTAGAGCTTGATGATATCCATCGTCGCCATGGCGAGGCCGGCGCCGTTGACCATGCAGCCGATGTTGCCGTCCAGCGCCACATAGGCGAGGTCGTACTTGGACGCCTCGATCTCCTTCTCGTCTTCCTCGGTCGTGTCGCGCAGGTCGACGACGTCGGGATGGCGGAAGAGAGCGTTGTTGTCGAACGACACCTTGGCGTCGAGCACGCGCAGCCGGCCGTTCTTCATGACGATCAGCGGATTGACCTCGAGCAGGCTCATGTCCTTCTCGACGAAGGCCTTGTAGAGGACCGGGAACAAAAGCGCGCCGTCGTCGGCCGCACCGCCCGTCAGCTTCAGCGCGGCGTTGAGCTTCTCAACGTCGGCATCGGTGACGCCCTTGTCCGGGTCGATCGCCAGCGTGACGATCTTTTCCGGCGTGTCGTGCGCCACCGTCTCGATGTCCATGCCGCCCTCGGTGGAGACCACGAAGGCGACGCGGCCGACCGTGCGGTCGACGAGGATCGACAGGTAAAGCTCACGGTCGATATCGGCTCCGTCCTCGATATAGAGGCGGTTGACCTGCTTGCCGGCCGGGCCGGTCTGCTTGGTCACCAGCGTGTTGCCGAGCATCTCGTTGACGTTGGCGATCACCTCGGCGACCGACTTGGACAACCGCACGCCGCCCTTGGCGTCCGGGCCGAGTTCCTTGAACTTACCTTTGCCGCGGCCGCCGGCATGTATCTGGCTCTTCACCACATAGAGCGGGCCGGGCAGCTTGTTGGCGGCGGCTTCCGCCTCGCCTGCCTTGAACACCGGCACGCCTTCGGCCACCGGCGCCCCGAAACCCTTCAAGACCTGCTTCGCCTGGTATTCATGGATGTTCATGGCTTCGGCCCTATCGATTCGATGGAATGAACGTCGTCGTTGACGTAGACTTGATGAATAGACACATTGGTTAACCCCCAATTGCTAAGGCCAATGTCTTTTCGCATTGCCAAGTAAATATCGCCAATACGCTGCAGAGAATTTATGGGACTTGTATTTTCGTTTGTTTTGAAATTTGCCATTGCCTCGACAACATGGGGAGAGCCATAGAACATTACCCCACGAGTCAATCTCATCCATCTATCTCTGAACGTGCTATCTGTTTCGAGATCAACTGATATCCCATCCTTTTGATTTCTAAGAAGGTCAAAAATCATATCATAGAATATCGAATAGACTTCAATCTTCTTATCACGATGAGCTTCTGCTCTAGCCTTCGCTCGTTCTCTCCAATATGCGAAGATGGCAAGTGCTATTGCTACAATTCCACCAATAACTGCAGGAACAACGGCCTTATCCAAGCCGAAAATATACTGCAATGCACCGGTAAGAAGCCACCAAAGCGCGACGGCACTAACAGCTAGCGCAAATAGTCCTAAGGCTGTCTGGGCAGTCAGGCGCACGGTCTAGCACCTATTTCTTCAATTGCGGCGCGATGCCGATGCAGGCCTCGGTGAGACCCTGCACGGCGGCGACCGACTTGTCGAACATCTTCTGCTCGGCCTTCGAGAAATCCAACTCGAGGATGCGCTCGACGCCGCCGGCACCGATCACCACGGGCACGCCGACATAGGTGTCCTTGACGCCGTACTGGCCGTTGAGATGCGCCGCGCAGGGCAGCACCCGCTTCTTGTCCTTCAGGTAGCTCTCGGCCATGGCCACCGCCGAGGACGCCGGCGCGTAATAGGCAGAGCCGGTCTTGAGCAGCGCGACGATCTCGCCGCCGCCCTTGCGCGTGCGCTCGACGATGGCGTCGAGCTTCTCCTGCGAGGTCCAGCCCATCTTGATGAGGTCGGGCAGCGGCACGCCGGCCACCGTCGAATAGCGCACCATCGGCACCATGTCGTCGCCGTGGCCGCCCAGCGTCATCGCTGACACGTCTTCCACTGACACCTTGAACTCCTCGGCGAGGAAATAGCGGAAGCGTGCCGAGTCGAGCACACCGGCCATGCCGACTACATGCGTCTTCGGCAGGCCGGAGAACTTCTGCAGCGCCCACACCATGGCGTCGAGCGGATTGGTGATGCAGATGACGAAGGCCTTCGGCGCATACTTCCTGATGCCGGCGCCCACCTGCTCCATCACCTTGAGGTTGATGCCCAGCAGGTCGTCGCGGCTCATGCCGGGCTTGCGCGGCACACCGGCGGTGACGATGCAGACGTCCGCGCCTTCGATGCCGGCATAATCGTTGACGCCAGTCAGCCGCGCGTCGAAACCTTCAACTGGCGAGGACTCGGCGAGGTCGAGGCCCTTGCCCTGCGGGATACCCTCCGCGATGTCGAACAGCACCACGTCGCCAAGTTCCTTGAGACCGATCAGATGAGCGAGCGTGCCGCCGATCATGCCCGAGCCGATGAGCGCTATCTTGTTGCGTGCCATGTCAGGATTGTTTCCTTTAGCTGTGGCGCCGGAACGGCGTCGAGAAGAGCGGAACTGTGCGGCAACCCGCGCGAATTCGCCGCACCCATTACTGCCATCGGCAAAAATACTCAACGGTTATTTTCGCCCCAGCAATTTCAATCGGTTATACTAATTTTGACTTACGTAAACGTCAAAGTTTTTTGCACCTTTCGAGGAGTCTTACACCCAAGCCCCAGGTTTCAGAAGATAGCCGATCGTCGATGACGCGCTTGTGATGGTGGGCCGGCGTCAGCCGCCCGACGCGACATCCTGCCGGGGTGACGCGGCCGCCCGCGCATGCCGCGCGGCCCATTCTTCCAGCCAGTCCTTGCTCTGCATCTCGATCAGGCGCGAGGCGGTGCGATCGAACTCGAAGGCCTCTGTAGTGCCCATACGCCCGGCATAGAGCTTGTCGGGTGCGGCCTCGGCGCTCATCACCACCCGCTTTTTCGTATCGTAGAGCGTGTCGACAAGCAGGATGAAGCGCTTGGCCGGGTTGCGCCGGGTTTGGTCGAGCACCGGGACATGGTCGATGAAAAGCGTATCGAAATGCTCGGCCAGCGCCAGGTAGTCGCGCGCGCCGAGCGGTGCGTCGCAAAGCTCGGCGAAGGAAAAGCGCGCCGCGCGGCCGGCCGCATGCGGCACCGTCACCTTGCGTCCCTTGACCGTGACGGTGGTTTCCACCGCCTTGCCGCCGGTGATCTCTGTCCAGGCCTCGTCCATCTGGCGGTCGGCAGCGGCATCGGCCGGCATCAGATAGACCGGCATGCGGTTCATCTTGTCTTGCCGATAGTCCTTGTCGGAATCGAGCGCCAGCACCTCGGCGTTGCGTTCGAGAATGGCGATGAACGGCAGGAAAAGCTGCCGGTTCAGGCCGTCGCGATAGAGATCGCGCGGCGCGACGTTGGACGTCGCCACCAGCACGACGCCGTTGGAAAACAGCGCCGAGAACAGCCGCGACAGCACCATCGCGTCGGCGATGTCGGTGACGGTGAATTCGTCGAAGCACAGCACCCACGCTTCCTCGGCGAGCGCCCGCGCCACCGGCGGAATCGGATCGTCTTCCTTGACGGTGCCTTCCTTGCGCGCCTGCCGGTGCTTCTGGATGCGGTCGTGCACGTCGGCCATGAAGTCGTTGAAGTGGACGCGGCGCTTGCGCCGCACCGGCACGAGCTCGAAGAAGAAATCCATCAGCATCGTCTTGCCGCGCCCGACGCCGCCATGGATGTAGAGGCCCTTCACCGGCTCCCGGGTCTGCCGCTTCGAGGCGAACAGCCAGCCCAGCGCGCTCGACTTGCGGGCGATGCGCTTGTCGGCGATCTCGCCGATCAGCCGGTCGAGGTGGTCGGCGACCGCCTCCTGGGCGCCGTCGCGCCGCAGCGTGCCGTTGTCGACCAGGTGGTCGTAGCGCTGGCGGACGGTCGCGTGGGTCTGGAGGCCGTCGCGCAGGTGCATGGTTCGGTCGCTGGAAACGTCGGCCTATCGGGAGAGCGAGATCGGCAGACCGTTCGACGTCTGGCCGTTGAACTTCTCGCCGCCCGAGGAATAGAGCCGCGCCAGCGTGCCGCCGTTCTGGTCGTAAAGGGTGAGCTGCTTGCCGCCGACGTTCCACGACTTGACGCCATCGACGGGAGCGGGGCAGCGCAGCGGCCCGGCCCGGTAACCGGCGCCGAACTTGGTCTGCGGTGTCGCCACCTTGCAGGTCTGGCCGCCGACATTGACGGTCCATACGCCGGCGACGCTGGACGGCGTCAGGTCGGCGGCACCTGCCGGCGCTGAACCGTCGGGCGGCAGGGAGGCGACCTGGGTGTTCTGCGGCGCCTGCGGGAACTGCGACGGGTCGTTCGTCCCCGGCTGCGCCGGCGGCGGCAACTGGCTGGAAGACACGGTGCCGGCCGGAGCGGCCTCGAGCGGCGCCGGCTGGGTCGAATCCATGGAGGAGAAGCGCGTGCTCGAGCAACCGCTTGCCAGAAGCACGGCCAGGGATGCGGCCACCAGGCCGGTTCTTGCAAAATTCATGTGCACACCTCTGCGGGGCATCGCGCCTAGAACGAAGCCTTCCCGTCACCAAAATGGTGACCGTGGCAGAATTTCAACCCGATATGGTTAAAATAGGGTTTTGCCGTCCCATTGTTGCAATTTTGCCGCGCTGCGGTCGAAGAAGGCCGGTTGGCAGCAGGATCGCCGCGAACCGCAAGGAACCGCCGCCGCCGGGCAAGCGTTGTTGCGCCATTACCCACAGCATCAGTCCGAGGTTCCCCATGATCAAATGGATCGTCATCCTGCTCATCGTCGCCGCTGCCGCCAGCCTGCTCGGCATGCCGGCGCTGGCAGGCGCCGCCGCCACCGGCGCGCGCATTCTGATCGGCATCGTGCTGATCCTGTTCCTGCTCGTCGTCCTCGGCCTCTTCGCCGTCACCTGAGGCGGGCGAGGCGAAGGCCGGCTGCTGCCGCAACACTGGTAATTGCCGGCCGTTTCCGCCATATAGCGGCGAACGGACAAAGGAATTTCGGATGCGATGGCAGCCACTGCCCCCTTCGCCAAGATGAACGGTGCCGGCAACGAGATCATCGTCGCCGATATGCGTGGCCGCGCCGATCGTGTGACGGCGGCGGCGGCGATCGCGCTCAACGCCGATCAGGCGACGCGCTTCGACCAGATCATGGCGATTCACGACGCCCGCACGCCCGGCACCGGCTGGTTCATCGACATCCTGAATTCCGACGGGTCCGGGGCGCAGGCCTGCGGCAACGGCACGCGCTGCGTGGTGCAGGCACTTGGTGCCGAGACGGGGCTCAAAACCTTTACGCTTGAGACGGTCGCCGGCATTCTCAACGCGGTCGAACATGACGACGGGCTGATCTCGGTCGACATGGGCCGTCCGCGCTTCGGCTGGCAGGACATTCCGCTGGCCGAGGAATTCCGCGATACCCGCATGATCGAACTCCAGATCGGCCCGATCGACGCACCGGTGCTGCACTCGCCCTCGGTCGTCTCCATGGGCAACCCTCACGCCATCTTCTGGGTGGACGGGGACGTCTGGTCCTACGACCTCGACCGTTTCGGCCCGCTGCTCGAAAACCATCCCATCTTCCCCGAGCGCGCCAACATCACCATCGCTGAGGTGACCTCGCGCGATTCCATGGTCATCCGCACCTGGGAGCGCGGCGCCGGGCTGACGAAGGCATGCGGCTCTGCCGCCTGTGCCGCCGCCGTCGCGGCCGCCCGCACCGGCAGGACCGACCGTCGCGTCGCATTGACGGTACCGGGTGGCCAGCTCCAGGTGGAATGGCGCGCCGATGACCACGTCGTCCTCACCGGCCCGGCCGAATGGGAATTCTCCGGCCGGTTCGACCCCGCCAGCGGCGCCTGGCAGCGCGACGCCGAAAGCGCCGCCTGATGGCCGCCGACCCGAAAGGCGTGGAGGTCGTCACCTTTGGCTGCCGGCTCAACACCTACGAGTCGGAGGTCATGAAGCGCGAGGCGGAAGCCGCCGGTCTTGGCGCGCTGAAGAACGGCGCCATCATCTTCAACACCTGCGCCGTCACCGGCGAAGCGGTGCGGCAGGCGAAACAATCGATCCGCAAGGCCCGCCGCGAAAACCCGAATGCGAGGATCATCGTCACCGGCTGCGCGGCGCAGACCAAGCCGGACGATTTCGTCGCCATGGACGAAGTGGACCTCGTGCTCGGCAACGAGGAAAAGCTTCAACGCCACAACTACCGCGCTTTGCCGGACTTCGGCGTCAACGCCTTCGAGAAGGCGCGCGTCAACGACATCTTCTCCGTGCGCGAGACGGCCTCGCACATGGTCGACGCCATCGAGGGCCGCGCCCGCGCTTTCGTACAGGTGCAGAACGGCTGCGACCACCGCTGCACCTTCTGCATCATCCCTTACGGGCGCGGCAATTCGCGCTCGGTGCCGATGGGCGGCGTGGTGGAACAGGTCAGGCGGCTGGCCGGCAACGGCTATGCGGAGGTGGTTCTATCGGGCGTCGACATGACCAGCTACGGCCCCGACCTGCCGGGGAGTCCAAGGCTTGGCAAGCTCGTCAAAACGATCCTGAAGCAGGTGCCGGAACTGAAGCGGCTGCGCCTCTCCTCCATCGATTCCATCGAGGCCGACGACGACCTGCTCGACGCCATCGCCACCGAGGCGCGGCTGATGCCGCACCTGCACCTCTCGTTGCAATCCGGCGACGACATGATTTTGAAGCGCATGAAACGCCGCCATCTGCGCGACCAGTCGATCCGCTTCTGCGAGGACGTGCGCAAGCTGAGGCCCGGTATCGTCTTCGGCGCCGACATCATCGCCGGCTTCCCGACCGAGACGGACGCCATGTTCGAGAATTCTGTCCGAATCGTCGAGGAATGCGGGTTGACCCACCTGCACGTCTTCCCCTTCAGCCCACGCGAAGGCACGCCGGCGGCGCGCATGCCGCAGGTGCGGCGCGAGGTGGTCAAGCAGCGCGCCGCACGCCTGCGCGCGGCCGGAGAAACGGCCTATCGCAAGCATCTCGCCTCGCTGGCCGGAACGTCTCAATCGATCTTGGTCGAGCGCGAAGGCCTCGGCCGTACGGAAGGGTTCACGCTGGCGGCCATCGACGCCGGCCAGCCGGGCGAGATCGTCGAAGCGGTCGTGACCGGCCATGACGGCGGCCAGCTTCTTGCAACACCCATCGCCGCACGGGCGGCATAGGGCGCGCGCATGGCATTCGGTTTCATCAAGAAGGTCTTTTCCTTCGGCAGGAAGGAAGTCGTCGAGGAAAAGCCCGACGAAACGGCCCCGCTGCCACCGCTGAATTTCGACGCGCTGAAGCCGGCGGAAGAGCCAGCACCGGACGCTCCCCTCCCCCTTGAGGGAGAGGTGGCTGCGCAGCAGCCGGGAGGGGTCGGCGAGGCGGCGAAGGGTCCTGATCTTGAAGCGCCGAGCCCGGCCGAGGCGACCCCCTCTGGCCTTTCAGGCCATCTCCCCCTCGAGGGGGGAGAAAAGCCGGCGGCAACCGAACCGACACCGGAAATCCAGCCCGAGCCCGCCCCGGAAACCGAGCCCGCGCCACCGCCGGAGCAACCGGTAACGCCTCAGCCGCAGCCGGAAACGCCGCCGGCGAAGCCCCAGGAGGTCCCGCCGGAGCCTGTCCGTCCGGAACCCAAGCCTGAGCCGGCTCCGGAAGTTCCTCCGGCTCCAACGCCTCAGCCGGAAAAGCCGGAAATCCCAGCGCCCGCCCCGGAGACACCGACGCCGCCGGCGGAGGTCCCGCCTTCACCGCCACAGGAAACCCCCGCGCCGCAGCCGGTCGAGATTCCAGCTACGCCTGAGTCGACTCCGGCCGAAGTGCCGGTCGAGGTGCCGGAGCAAGCCGCGCCGCCTGCCCCCCTCCCCCCTGAGGGGGTCCGAAGGACGGCCGCGAAGCGGTCGGGAGGGGTCGGCGAAGCGGCGAGTGATTTGTCATCGTCGAGCCCGGTCGAAACGACCCCCTTTGGCCCTTCGGGCCATCTCCCCCTCAAGGGAGGAGAGAAGCCGGCGCCGGGCAAGGTCACCGTCGCGAAGGCGGTCGAGCAGAAGGCCGAGCCGGTCGCCGCCCCCGCGCCGGAACCGAAAAGATCGTGGTTCCAGCGCATGCGGGACGGGCTGGCGCGCTCGTCGCGCGAGCTGACCGGCAACATCGCCGGCGTCTTCACCAAGCGCAAGCTGGACGAGGAGACGCTGCAGGACCTGGAGGATATCCTGATCCGCGCCGACCTCGGCGTGGAAACCGCCTTGCGCGTCACCGATTCGCTCGCCTCCAGCCGCTATGGCAAGACTATTTCCGACGAAGAGGTCCGTACCGTCATGGCCGACGAGATCGGCAAGGTGCTGACCCCGGTTGCGCTGCCGCTGGAACTCGACCTGTCGCACAAGCCGCACGTCATCCTGGTCGTCGGCGTCAACGGCACCGGCAAAACGACCACCATCGGCAAATTGGCTGCGAAGCTTTCGGATGGCGGCCTGTCGGTGATGCTGGCGGCCGGCGACACATTCCGCGCTGCCGCGATCGAGCAGTTGAAGATATGGGGAGAACGGACCCGTTCGCCGGTCATCGCGACAAAACTCGGCGCCGACGCCGCCGGCCTCGCCTACGACGCCTTCGAGAAGGCCAGGGAGGCGGGCTCCGACGTGCTCATCATCGACACCGCCGGACGTCTCCAGAACAAGACCGAACTGATGGCGGAGCTGGAAAAGATCGTGCGCGTGCTCGGCAAGCTCGATCCGGAAGCGCCGCACACGGTTCTCCAGACCGTCGACGCCACCACCGGCCAGAACGCGCTCAACCAGGTCGAGATCTTCCGCAATGTCGCCGGCGTCAACGGGCTGGTGATGACCAAGCTGGACGGCACGGCGCGCGGCGGCATTTTGGTCGCAATCGCGGCCAAACATAAACTGCCGGTCTATTTCATCGGCGTCGGCGAACAGGTCGACGACCTCGAACCGTTCTCGGCGAACGATTTCGCCAGAGCGATCGCCGGGGTGGCGTAGCCGTCCCCGCCGCAATACGAACAGGAAGCCATGAGCAACCCGATCCTCGAACGCGATCCCGCCGACCCGCAGAAGGCAAAGAAGGAAGCCCTCAACCCGCTGCTCAAGCTGGTGCTGGAGCTCGGACCGCTGATGGTGTTCTTCTTCGCCAATGCGCGCGGCGAATGGCTTGCTGGAAAATTCCCGGCGCTGGCCGAACTCGGCGAGCCGATCTTCATCGCCACCGGCCTGTTCATGGCCGCGACCGTCATCTCGCTCGCGGTGTCATGGCTCTTGGTGCGCCGCCTGCCGGTGATGCCGCTGGTGTCTGGCATCGTCGTGCTCATCTTCGGCGCGCTGACGCTCTATCTGCACAACGACGTCTTCATCAAGATGAAGCCGACCATCATCAACTCGCTGTTCGGCGCGGCGCTGCTCGGCGGCCTCGCCTTCGGCAAGTCGCTGCTCGGCTACGTCTTCGACGAGGCCTTCCGGCTCGATGCCGAGGGCTGGCGCAAGCTGACGCTGCGCTGGGGCCTGTTCTTCTTCTTCCTCGCCATCGTCAACGAGGTGGTGTGGCGCAACTTCTCGACCGATTTCTGGGTCGCCTTCAAGGTGTGGGCGACGATGCCCATCACCATCCTGTTCACGATCAGCCAGATGCCGCTCATCATGCGCCATTCGCTGGAGGAACAGGCGGAAAAATAGCGGCGCTGCGCCGCCATCCGCGTATGCGTTCAACGCAATGCTGCATTGCGACATATTTTATTGCAGCGCAAAATACCCATGTCATGGTGCGTAACGGCCAGGGAGGAACAACCTGTCGCCCGCAAGCACGGCGCCCATGGCCCGGCGCGTGGCGGCAAAGCGAAGGAGTTCGCCATGTTCGACACCCTTGTTTCCCGCGCCCGCGCCTCGATCGCCAAGCGCAAGCGCTACAATCAACTCGTCAACGAGATCAACAGCCTGAGCGAGCGTGACCTTGCCGACATCCGCGCCAGCCGCTCGGACATGCTGCACCACGCGCACAAGCAGATCTACGGCTGATCGATCCACTCGATCCAGCGCCCGTGATAGTCGCAGCGGGCGAGGCGGCGCGTGGCGCCGCCCTGTCCGCTTGTTCCCGGCCATTGCCTCAGCGATAGCGTGGCAAAAGGGTCGTTGGTCGACAACGGCTCCATACGCAGCCAGAAGATGGGCGCGGCCGGCGTGGCGGCGGCGCCGGCCTCTTCCATATGCGCCGTGATAGCCGCCCTCGCAGCATCCGGTAGATATTGCCACATGATCGAATGGCCGAGCACGAAGCTGCCCCCTGCGGTTCGACCGGCCAGCGCCTGGGCAACGAAATCGGCGGCATCGGCTTTTACCAGTTGCGGCGGGAATTGCGCGGCGATGGCGAGTGCGGCATCGAGCCGGGCCAGCCGCGCCGCCTGATCCGCCCAGACATAGGAGCGCAGCCGCAATCGCGCGGCGGGATCGCCGCTATCGATCGGGGCAATGTCGCAGCCGGCACGCGACCGCACCGTCAGTGTTCCTGCCAGCGGCGGCACAATGCCCCGCACCTCCGGCGCCAGCCTGACCGGCGAATCCGGATCGCCCCACTCCGCATCGGCGTAGCGGTAATGGAACCGGTCGAACAGCAGGTTGAGCCCGGCGCTGGCGCCGATCTCGCACAGATCAAGCGGCAGCCCGCTTTCGCGCGCGATCGTCAGCAGCCCCGGCAGCAGCATGGCGGAACGGGCGATCTCGTTGGTCTGCGGCGCGCTGGCGAAACCGGCGGCGAGACGATCGTCGAAGCGACGGATCGCACCCGCCACCGCCGTCGCGATTTCATCGTCACCGGCATCATGAGGCGGATAGACGGCCGCCAATTCGGCGTCGGCGCGGGTCAGCACCAATTGATGCAAGCCGCCGCACAACCGCAACGACACGGCATCGGCGTGCACGTCGCCCGGCCAACCGAGCACGGTCCGCCCCGTGCGCGTGCTGGCGTCGAGATGCTGCGCCAGTATCCGGCACAATCTGGCGGTGAAGGGCGAGCCGAGGCCGTCGCAGGCCTTCGCCTGGGCGAGAAAATGGGCCCGGATCTCATCCATCTCCGATTCCCCTCGGCATGACTTGGTCGTGATTCCGGACGAACCGGCTCAACCCGGCGCGGCCAGCGCCTTCTCGATTTCGGGAAGCAGCGACGCGCGCACCGACTCAGGCGTCAGCGGCCCGACATGCTTGTAGGCGATCCTGCCGTCCTTGCCGACGATGAAGGTTTCCGGCACGCCGTAGACGCCCCAGTCGATGGCGGTGCGGCCCGTCTCGTCGACGCCGATGGCGGCAAACGGATTGCCGAGTTCGCCGAGGAAGCGGCGGGCATTCTCGGGCTTGTCCTTGTAGTTCAGCGCGGCCAGGCGGTAGCGCTTGTCCTGCGACAGCGCCAGCAGCACCGGATGTTCCTCGCGGCAGGGCGCGCACCATGAGGCGAAGACGTTGAGCAGCGTCACCTTGCCGGCGAAATCCGCCGTATCCAGCCCCGGAAGACCGGACCCGTCCAGTGCCGGCAGATGCGTCTGCGGCGCCGGTTGGCCGATCAGCGCCGACGGAATGGCGGTCGAGTCGCGGCCGGACAGAAGCTGCATCAGGAAAAGGCCGGCCAGCCCGATGAAGACCAGCAGCGGCACCAGAAGCATCAAGCGTCGCCGGCCAACCCCCGGCACCGCGGCCCCAGCGCCGCCGTTCCGGCCCCCGCTCACGGCTTGCCCGCCCTGTCGGAGCGGCGCCGGATGCCGGCAGTCTCCAGTTCGGCAAGCTCGCGCTTGCGCGCCTTCAGGCCAAGCAACACCCAGCCGATCAGCCCGGCGAGCACGATCGCCGTCACGGCATAGGCCGCTGTCACGTAAAGCGCATGTGCGCTCATGCCGTTTCGCCTCGGCCTGCGATGGCGGTCCAGCCCGGCCCTGTACGCGTCGTATCGCTCATGCGCCTTCCATAGCGAGACGGCCAAAGCTCGGCAATCGGCCGCGCTGCCGCAGGCCGGCCCGTTGACCGGATCGTGATCAATCCGTGCCGTATTTGAGCGCCACCGCCGCCGCCACCGGCCCGACCACGGCCGAGAACAGCGTCAGCGCGGCCAGGATCAGGAACGGCGGCAGGAACGGTTCGGGGTCGTTGACCGCGCCGTAGCTCGCCGAGACGCCGAAGATCAACACAGGTATGGCGAGCGGCAGCACCAGAACCGAGATCAGGACGCCGCCGCGCGGCAGCGCCACCGCCACCGCCGCACCGGCGGCGCCGATGAAGGCGATGGCCGGCGTACCGGCAAGCAGGGTGAGAGTGGTGGCGCCGATGCCGGCCGCCGGCATGTTCATGAACAGGCCGAGCAGGGGAGAGGCGACCACCAGCGGCAGCACGCTCGCCGTCCAGTGGGCGAGGCATTTCACCAGCACCGTCAGCGCCGGCATGTGGCGGTCGGCTTCCAGTACCAGCAGGTCGAGCGAACCATCCTCGCGATCGGCCTGGAACAGCCGGTCGAGGCCGAGCAGGCAGGATAGCAACGCGCCGATCCAGAGAATGGCGGGCCCGATCCGCGCCAGCAGGTTGAGGTCCGGCCCGACGCCGAAGGGGATGGTGGCGATGACGGCAAGGAAAAAGATGACGCCGGTCAGCGCTCCGCTGCCGGCGCGGAAGGCGAGACGCAGGTCGCGCAGGTAGAGCGCCCACATGTCAGCCGACCATCCTCAGTTCCACCGTCCCTTCCAGCCCGAGCGGCAGGTGCGTCGCCGCCACGATAATGCCGCCGCCGCGCAAGTGCTCGCCCATCAGTCCGGCGAAGCGCCGTTCGGAAGCCTTGTCCAACCCGGCAGTCGGCTCGTCGAGCAGCCAGACCGGGCGGCGGCAGACCAGAAGCCGGGCAATGGCCGTGCGGCGCCGCTGGCCGGTGGAGAGGTAGCCGAAGGGAAGGTGGCCGATGCGGCCGAGTTCGACCGCCTCCAACGCCTGATCGACGCCCAGCCCCGACTTTGTCTCGGCGTCCGCCGAAAAATCGCGCCAGAAGCCAAGATTCTCCGCCACGGTCAGCGCCGGTTTCATCGCGTTCTGGTGGCCGAGGTAATGCGAGGCGGAGGCGACGGTGGGAAACGCCTCACCGCCCCCCTCCAGCCTCACCGTACCGGCGGCCGCCGGCAAAAGCCCCGCGATGACGCGCAGCAGCGTCGACTTGCCGGAGCCGTTCGGGCCGGTGACGACGCAGGCCGCGCCGTCCTCCAGCGCAAGCTCGATGCCGGAAAACACCGACTCGCCGCCCCGTTCTCCCGCCAGCCCTTCGGCAATCAGCCGCATTCCGTCCCCTTCGCCGAAAGTTGCATCGCCGCACCGGTACGGCGCGTCAAAATTGCCCAAACACCGTCTAGAACTATTCCAGGAACTTCTCTATATCCGACATACCAACCCCAGCGGTCGGGGAAGGCAAACTTTATTGCGCCGGACCAGCGCCTGCCGCACATACGGCTGGGACGCTTGGGAGCGGACAGCGGAAATGACCGTACCCGCACCTTTGCGCGTGATTGCATGCCATCGGAGTCCGTTCCCCCGCAGAACAGACCAAAGGTGGTAGCCCCATGGCCAAATCTCTCGACAGTTTCAATTGCCGCCGCACCCTGACCGCGGGTGGAGCCGAATATGCCTACTACAATCTGGTTGAAGCCGAAAAGAACGGCCTCGCCGGCATTTCCAAGCTCCCCTATTCGATGAAGGTGCTGCTGGAGAACCTGCTGCGCAACGAGGACGGTCGCTCCGTCACCAAGGAATCGATCCAGGCTGTCGCCGCCTGGCTGGCCGACAAGGGCACCGCCGGCGTCGAGATCGCCTATCGCCCGGCCCGCGTGCTGATGCAGGATTTCACCGGCGTCCCGGCCGTGGTCGATCTGGCCGCCATGCGCGACGGCATCAAGGCGCTCGGCGGCGATCCTGAGAAGATCAATCCGCTGGTTCCGGTTGACCTGGTCATCGACCATTCCGTTATCGTCGACGAGTTCGGTTCGCCGATGGCCTTCGCCCGCAACGTCGAGCTGGAATACCAGCGCAACGAGGAACGCTACAAGTTCCTGAAATGGGGCCAGCAGGCGTTCCGCAACTTCCGCGTCGTGCCGCCCGGCACCGGTATCTGCCACCAGGTCAACCTCGAATATCTCGGCCAGGTGGTGTGGACCAACAACGAGGACGGCGAAACCACCGCCTATCCCGACACCTGCGTCGGCACCGATTCGCACACCACCATGATCAACGGCCTCGGCGTGCTGGGCTGGGGCGTCGGCGGCATCGAGGCAGAGGCCGCCATGCTCGGCCAGCCCGTCTCCATGCTGCTGCCGGAGGTCATCGGCTTCCGTCTCACCGGCAAGCTCAAGGAAGGCGTCACCGCCACCGACCTCGTGCTCACCGTCACCCAGATGCTGCGCAAGAAGGGCGTCGTCGGCAAGTTCGTCGAGTTCTTCGGCCCCGGCCTCTCCAACATGACGCTGGCCGACCGCGCCACCATCGGCAACATGAGCCCCGAATACGGCGCAACCTGCGGCTTCTTCCCGGTCGACGCCGAGACCATCCGCTACATGACCATGTCCGGCCGCGCCGAGGACCGTCTGGCGCTGGTCGAGGCCTATTCGAAGGCGCAAGGCCTGTGGCGCGAGGATTCCTCCGCCGATCCGGTCTTCACCGACACACTGGAACTCGACCTCGGCGACGTCGTGCCCTCGATGGCCGGCCCGAAGCGGCCGGAAGGCCGCCAAGCGCTAGAAGACATCCCCGCCGGCTTCGCCAAGGCGATGGAGACCGAATACAAGAAGGCCGCCGAGATCCACAAGCGCTACCCCGTGGAAGGCACCGACCACGATCTCGGCCATGGCGACGTGGTGATCGCGGCGATCACCTCCTGCACCAACACCTCCAACCCGTCGGTGCTGATCGGCGCCGGCCTGCTCGCCCGCAACGCCAACCGCCTCGGCCTCAAGCAGAAGCCGTGGGTCAAGACCTCGCTGGCGCCGGGCTCGCAGGTCGTTGCCGAATATCTGGAGAAGTCGGGCCTGCAGAAGGAGCTCGACCAGATCGGCTTCAACCTCGTCGGCTTCGGCTGCACCACCTGCATCGGCAATTCCGGCCCGCTGCCGGCGCCGATCTCCAAGACCATCAACGACAAGGGCCTGATCGGCGCCGCGGTGCTCTCGGGCAACCGCAACTTCGAGGGCCGCGTCTCGCCCGACGTGCAGGCGAACTACCTCGCCTCGCCGCCGCTGGTCGTGGCGCACGCACTGGCCGGCACGGTGACCAAGGACCTCACCAGGGAGCCCCTCGGCGAGGACAAGGATGGCAAGCCGGTCTATCTCAAGGACATCTGGCCGACCACAGCGGAAATCCAGGAGTTCATCGAGAAGAACGTCACGCGCGAGCTGTTCGCCCGCAAATATGCCGACGTCTTCAAGGGCGACGCCAACTGGCAGAAGGTCAAGGTGCCGGCAGGCCAGACCTATGCCTGGGACGACGACTCCACCTATGTGCAGAACCCGCCTTACTTCGCTGGCATGGGCAAGAAGGCCGGCCATACGTCGGACATCAAGGGCGCGCGTGTGCTCGGCCTGTTCGGCGACAAGATCACCACCGACCATATCTCGCCGGCCGGTTCCATCAAGGCGGCCTCGCCCGCCGGCAAGTACCTGATGGACCATGGCGTCGGCGTCGCCGACTTCAACCAGTACGGCACGCGGCGCGGCAATCATGAGGTGATGATGCGCGGCACCTTCGCCAACATCCGCATCCGCAACCACATGCTGGGCGAGAACGGCAAGGAAGGCGGCTACACCATCCACTATCCGTCCAAGGAAGAGATGTCGATCTACGACGCCGCCATGGAATACCGGAAGGAAGGCGTGCCGCTGGTCGTCTTCGCCGGCGTCGAATACGGCAACGGCTCGTCGCGCGACTGGGCGGCCAAGGGCACCAACCTGCTCGGCGTGCGCGCCGTCATCGCCCAGTCGTTCGAGCGCATCCACCGCTCGAACCTGGTCGGCATGGGCGTCATCCCCTTCGTCTTCGAGGAAGGCACCTCCTGGGCCACCTTGAACCTGAAGGGCGACGAACTGGTCGAGATCGACGGGCTGGAGGCGATCAAGCCGCGCCAGAAGATGGTGGCCAAGATCACCTACGGCGACGGCACGGTGAAGAACGTGCCGATCCTGTGCCGCATCGATACGCTGGACGAACTGGACTACTTCAGGAACGGCGGCATCCTGCAATACGTGCTGCGCGATCTCGCGGCGTAGGCGGCAGCGCCTTCCTCCACCCGGGCAAAATGGCCAGCCGTGACAAACGGCTGGCCATGACAGGACGCCGAATACCTGCCGAACCGGCCTTGTAAAGGCGCCGGAAAGACCGCCGAAACGTCGAGCGCGACGGCGCGGAGCCTCGTTCGGCGATTGACGTCTTCGTACAGGAATGTCACATTAGCCTTCGCTTACATTCCGGAGGCATGATGATGCGCAAGGTCATCGACTGCCGTGGATTTCCAAGCAAGTCGAACTGTTCCGAGACAGTCATGACCGAGGCCGAGTTGCCGGCAGCGCGGCGGCCTCGCCATGGCACGCGCCGGAAAATATAGCGCGCACATAGAAACTGATCGGACGGAGAGCCAGCCATGAGTGCGTTCAACGCAGTGCGTTTTCGCGTGAAAGCCGGGCAGGACCAGAATTTTCTCGACGCCCACAAGGGCATCGCCGGCTGGCCTGGCCTCACGCATGCCAACATCATCAAGACAGGTGAGCAGACCTACTGCATCATCGCCGAATGGACCGACATGGAGGCGCTCGCGGCGGCGCGGCCGGGCATGATCGCCACCCTCGACAAGTTCCGCCATACGCTCGAAGACCTCGGCGGCGGCCTTGGGGTGACCGATCCGGTTTCCGGACCGGTGGTTATGAGCCTCAGATAGGACAGCCCGGCGCCTTTCCTGCCCCATCGGCGGCGACGGTGGGTTCGATCCGCACGGCGGATGAAAGGGGAACGCGTGCGTAAAAATTTCACCGCAACGTGACTTCCGCTTGACCGTCGCTTCTGCCAAGAATTTTCGCCATGATGAGCCGGCAATGCCGGCTGGAACTGGAACGGTCATGGCTTTTCGAGAGGTATCCCGGCTGGTGGCTGCGGCGCTGGCCATAGTCGCCGGCGGCGTGGTCGTGGCGAAAGCCGATGACCAGACGCCGGAAAAGCCACTCGGCGTCGTCGAGCTTTTCACCAGCCAGGGCTGCAACTCCTGCCCGCCGGCCGATGAATTCTTTGCCGAGCTGGCTACGAATCCCAATCTGGTGGCGCTGTCCTATCACGTCGATTACTGGGACTATCTCGGCTGGCGCGACACGCTTTCGCGCAAGGAGAACACCGAGCGGCAGTATGACTATATGCGCGCCTTCAACAGTCGCTCCGTCTACACGCCGCAGGCCGTCATCAATGGCCGCGCCCACGTCAACGGCGCCAGCCGCGGCGCGGTGGACGGCGCGCTCGACACTATGGCCAAGGCAGGCGAGGGCATGCTGGTCGGAATCAGGATCACCCGTTCGGGCGACGGTGTCATGATCGACACCGGCGACGCCGCCGCGGGCTCCGGCAACGCGAACGCCCATGTCGTCGTCGTCTATTTCGACCCGCCGAAGACAGTCGCCATCGGCAAGGGCGAAAACGACGGCCGCAACCTGACCTACTGGAACGCCGTCTCCGACATCCAGACGGCCGGCATGTGGCACGGCAAGGCGCAACGCTACGAACTGCCGGTGAGCGAGATTTCCAAAAAGCAGGGCGGCTCGGCCGTGCTTTTGCAGGCAGTCGGGCAGGACGGCTTGCCCGGCCCCATTCTCGGCGCCGCCTTCATCCAGAAGCCCGAGTAAAATCTCGGCTACAGCGGCCTCATTCCACTCTGGTCACCTCAACGAAAAAGCCGGCGTCAGCTTGCTTCTGACGCCGGCCATTCAGGATTTTCTTTTGGGATCGTCGCACCCGATCTTCCTTCTGGAAAACCGAGGTTGGTTCGATCCGACGCAGACCCGTGGGCGGGGGGCTTGGGGTTTACGAGCCGGTGCCGGACCGAACCGTCTCAGGCAACGGGTGTAAGTTCGGCGGACATTGGGGCGACAGCGCGGATAAAAGAGGGCAGGAATAAGGCAGAGGCATCACCAATTCCAACATGCGATATATAAACGTGAGTGGACGGGCCGGAAACCGCAAGCGCACGGCGAATCGCCGGAATGGCTAGGATCCGCTCAAATCGGATTGCAGCGCCGCCGCCCGGCGGCAAGACGCCGGCCTTGCAATTGCCCAACGAACGCGCGACCTTTGGCCGGCGCAGGAAATCGCCTGCGATGAAACCGGTGAGGATCATGGCATGACCGATCGCGGCGGCACGGAGGATGGGGACGCATCCGCAATATTGATCCCGCTGGCGGAGGCGCGGCGCGAACGCCTCAACCAGCCGGTCGCCTTCGACAGGCGCGAACTCGACATGATCCTCAGGCTCTATGGCCGCATGGTCGCCGCCAACGAATGGCGCGACTACGCCATCGATCATCTGGCCTACCGCGCCGTCTTCTCGGTCTTCCGCCGCGCCCACGACGTGCCGCTTTACCAGATCGTCAAGGACCCCAGGCTGGCACGCAGGCAGGGCGCCTTTTCCGTCGTCGCCGCTGGCGGCCGTATCCTCAAGCGCGGCCACGAACTGGCGCGCGTGCTCAACGTGCTGGACAACAAGCTGACGCTGGTGAAGGCGTAACCTCATGCGCCATTGAACCACCGCTCCGGCCATGAATCCGGGTCCGGCGGCAGGGACGTGCCGCCGTTCAGCTCAAGCTGCATGAATGCCGTATCCAGCCAGCGCCCGTGCTTGTAGCCGGATCCAGCCAGCCGGCCGGCATGGGAGAAACCCAGCCGCTCGTGCAGCCTCACCGAGGCGCTGTCGGCGCGGCCGTCGCCGATGACGGCGACAATCTGCCGGAAACCCAGCGCCCGCACGGACTCGATGAGCCGCTCCATCAACAATCGGCCGACGCCGCGCCCCTTGGCTTCGGGCGCCACGTAGACCGAATCCTCGACGATGAAACGGTAGGCAGGTCGAGGTCGAAAGGCGCCCGCATAGGCGTAGCCGACAACTTGGCCCGCTTCGTCCACCGCAGCCAGATAGGGAAAGCCGCCGGCCTTCAGGCTGTCGAAACGCACGGCCATCTCCGCCCGCGTCGGCGGCTCCAGTTCGTAGCTCGCCGTTCCGTGCCTGACCGCATCGGCATAAATCTCCGCGATCCGATCGAGATCGGAAGGGGCGGCATCACGGATCGTTATTCTGCTCATTTTTTGTGCAATATTTCTTGATGCCCATCATGACAGCAGAGAGCGCGGCAAAAGAAAAGGGCGGCCGTTGGGCCGCCCTTTAAAACTCTATGGTCCAGTCGTCGCCTTTAGCGGCGGTCGCCCATGAACTGCAGCAGGAACATGAACAGGTTGATGAAGTCGAGATAGAGCGTCAGCGCGCCCATGATCGACTTGCGACCGGCGACCAGTTGATCGTCACCCTCGTAATACATCTCCTTGATGCGCTGCGTGTCGTAGGCGGTCAGGCCGGCGAAGACCAGAACGCCGATCGCCGAGATCGCAAAGGCGAGTGCCGACGACTGCAGGAAGATGTTGACCAGCATGGCGATGACCAGGCCGAACACGCCCATGATCAGGAACGAGCCGATCGGGCTCAGGTCCCGCTTGGTCGTATAGCCGTAGAGCGACAGCGCGCCGAAGGCGGCGGCCGTGGCGAAGAAGGTCTGCGTGATCGAGGTGCCGGTATAGACCAGGAAGATGGTCGACAGCGACAGGCCGACGAGGCCGGCATAGACCCAGAAGGTCGTCTGCGCGGCGGCGACGCTCATGCTCTGGATGCGGAAACTCAGGAAGAAGACGGCAGCCAACGGCGCCAGGATGACCACCCAGCGGAAGGCGCTGGCATAGATGAGCTGGCCGAAGGCCGTGAGCTGGCCGTCGCCGGTGACCGCGAGCTGGAAGGCGCCCCAGGCGGCGATGCCGGTAATCAGCAGGCCCAGACCCATCAGGTTGTAGACCTTGATCATGTAGGCGCGCAGGCCCTGGTCGATCGCCGCGTCGGCGTGGCCTGCGGGCACGGCGCGGGTTTGATAGTTGCGGAAGTCAGACATGGGATCCTCTATCGCTTCTGCCCCGTCGGGTGTCGGGCCACCGGCCCAGGCGCCGCTGGCGGAGCTCCAGCATGCCTGGGGCAAATATGAGCACTATTCCGGTCGAGAACAAGACCATAACTGATTGTAATATCTCGTGATACGATAGAAACGGGCCGAATCCGGCGTTCAGGCGCCGAATCTTACGCAAATTTAACCAAGCCGGCGGCCGCGACGGCTCCCGGACTATAGTTCGCGCAGCACCGGCGCGGCCTTGTGCCCCAAAACGCGCCACGTCCCGGCAAGACCGACGCCGACCGTGACGAGGAGCGCGGCCGCAACCGTCGCCAACGCCACCTCGGGCTGGACATGCGCCGGCAGCTTCATGATGCGGGCGGTGACGAACCATGCCGCAGCGCTGCCTGCGGCCAGTGCGAAGACCGCCGTCGCCAGTCCCAGCAGCGCATATTCCAGCGCGAAAGCCGCCATCAGCGTGCGCCGCGTAGCGCCGAGCGTCTTCAGCACCACCGCATCGCGGATGCGCGCCCGGTTGCCGGCCGCCAGCGCGCCGGCCAGAACCAGCACCGACGACACCAGCGCCACGGCGGCTGCCGCGCGGATCGCCGTGCCGAGCTGGCCGATCAGCCGGTTGACGACGTCCAGCGCATCCTTGACGCGCACCGCCGTCACCGTCGGGAAGGCGCGGGTGACGGCATTGAGCAGGCGCGCATCGTCCGCCGTGGTGGAAGCCTTGTCGGCCAGCGTCGCCAGCCAGGCATGCGGCGCCCCGGCGAAGGTGTTGGGCGAGAACACCATGACGAAGTTGATGCCCATCGTCTCCCACTGCACCTGGCGGAAATTGGCGACCCTGGCCGTGACATTGCGGCCGAGCACATTGACGGTGACGGTATCGCCGAGCTTAAGGCCTAGCGCCTCGCCCTCCTCGGCCGAAAACGATACCAGCGGCTCGCCGGCATAGTCGGTCGGCCACCATGTGCCTTGCGTCAGCGTCGCATTGGCCGGCTTTTGCGCATCGTAGGTGAGGCCGCGGTCGCCGCGCAGCACCCAGGCGCCGTCCGCCGCGACCTTCGCCTTTTCCGCCGGCACGCCGTTCAGCGCCATGATGCGCCCGCGCAGCATCGGCACCTTGGCGAGCACCCCTTGCGGCGCCTCCCTGGCGATCAGCGCCGAGAACGCGTCGACCTCGGCACCCTGGATATCGACAAAAAAGAAATTCGGCGCGCGTTCGGAAAGACTGCCGGAAATCTCGCGCCTGAGGTTGCCGTCGATCTGGGCCAGCGTGACCAGCAGCGTCAGCCCGAGGCCGAGCGACAGCACCACCGAAGCCGTCAGCGCGCCGGGCCGATGGATATTGCCGACGGCCAGCCTCAGCACCGTGGAGCGAATGCGGGGCGCTCGTCTTGCAAGCCATTGCACCACGAAAGCGACGACGCGCAGGACAACGAAGGAGGAGAATGCGGCGGCGACGAAGATCGTCGCCAGCCGCCGGTCGTCAGCCGTCAGCACGGCGAGCGCGGCAAGGGCCAGCGCAATGGCGGCCGCGGCCGCCAGATAGCGGAAGCCGGGCAAGCCACGGCTCTCAAACCCCGCCTCGCGGAACAGCGCCGCCGCCGCAACGTCCCGGGCCCGGCCGAGCGGCAGGATGGCGAAGGCCAACGTCACCAGAAGGCCGAACAGTGCGGCCAGCGCCAGCGCGCCGGGGTAGACGCCGCCTTCGGCGGGCAACGGCACCAGCGAGCGCAACGCCCGGTCCGCCGCGAACGGCATCAGCGCGCTGAGTGCCAGCCCGGCAACGATGGCCATGCCGGCTATGAGCAGGATCTGCGTCAGGTAAACGGCGAAGACGAACCCGCCAGAAGCACCGAGGCTCTTGAAGGTAGCGATGACGGCCCGCTTGCCGTCGAGATAGGCGCGCACTGCGTTGGCCACCCCGACGCCGCCCACCATCAGCGCCGTCAGGCCGACCAGCGTGAGGAACTGCGAGAAGCGCTCGATATTGGCCGACAGCGCCGGGGCAGCGGCGGCACGCGTCCGCATCGACCATCCCGCCTCGGGAAATTGTTCCGCCGCGCTCTGCTTGGTCGCCTCGATGCCGGCATCGCTCATGGTCGCCGGCAGCCTGAGCTTGTAGACGTGCTCGACGAGACTGCCCGGCTGCACGAGGCTGCTTGCCTTCAGTCCGTCCAGGGAGATCATCAGCCGGGGCGCGAAGCCGAAGCCATCCGACAACGAGTCCGGTTCGCTCACGATCCGCGCCCGCAGCTCGTATTCGGCGTCGCCGAGCTTCAGCCGGTCGCCGAGCTTCAGCCCCAGCCGCTCCAACAGAAGGTCCTGCGTGGCCGCGCCGAAAGCGCCGTCCCTCTCCGCGAACAACGCCTCGCTCGGCAAGGCCGGTTCGGTTTCCAGCGCCCCAAAGAGCGGGTAGGCTCCGTCCACTGCTTTCAATTCGACCAGCGCCTGATCCGAGCCGTCCGGCAGGCGCGCCATGGAGCGCATGCCGGCGCTTTCGGAGACTTGGCCGAGCCCGGACAGGAAGGCGCGCTCCTGCGGCGTCGCCTCACGCTGGTTGAGCTCGAAGCGCATGTCGCCGCCGAGAAGGACCTGACCCTGGTCGGCGACGCCAGCCGCAATCGACCGCGCCACCGAATTGACGCCGCCGATCGCCGCCACGCCGAGCGCGATGCAGGCGAGGAAGACGAAGAAACCGGACAGGCCGCCGCGCATTTCGCGCAGCGCGAAGCGGACGGCGAGCCGGAAGGCGCGGAAAGGCGACATCGCTCTACGCCCGGCCGGTCATGCGCTCGCCAGCCTGGCCGGCGCCGCATCCTCGACGATCCGCCCCGAGCGCATGGCGACCTGCCGGCCGCAGCGCGCGGCAAGCGCCGGATCGTGGGTGACCAGCACCAGTGTCGTGCCGCGTTCGGCCGCCTTGGCGAACAGGAGGTCAGCCACCTGCGCGCCGGTCGCCTGGTCGAGATTGCCGGTCGGTTCGTCGGCGATCAGGATATGCGGCGCCGGCGCCAGCGCCCGCGCGATCGCCACGCGCTGCTGCTCGCCGCCGGACAACTCGCCCGGATAATGCGTGAAACGGCCGGCGAGGCCGACCGCACTGAGTTCGGCTGCGGCCAGGCCGAACGGATCGGCATGGCCGGCAAGCTCCAGCGGCACGGCAACATTCTCAAGCGCCGTCATGTTGGGGATGAGATGGAAGGACTGGAAGACGATGCCGATGTTTCGTCCCCGAAACGATGCGATCCAGTCTTCGTTTTTCCCGGCAAGCGACTGGCCCGCAATCCGTATCGTGCCCGAATCGATCCGCTCCAGCCCGGCCAGGACCATCAGCAGCGTCGACTTGCCGGAACCGGACGGGCCGACGATGCCGACCGCCTCGCCGGCGGCAACTTCCAGGCTGACGCGGTCGAGCACCTTCACGGCGGACGCGCCCTCGCCCAGGGTCAGCGAGACGTCGCGCATCGCGATCGCGGCGTCCTTCACGGCGCGACAAGTCCCGAGCGGGGTGAAACTGAATTGAACATTCTGCCGGAACCCGCCCTATATGGCCAACATCGACGCAAGAAACGCCTCGCTCATATGGGTCTGCCGACATGGCTTTCAAACATCTTCTTCACGCGCTCGCGCTCCTCGTGCTGGGCCTGATGCCGCAGTCGGCCGGCGCCGGACCGTTGCAGATCGTCGGCTTCGGCGACAGCCTGATGGCGGGCTATCAGCTGGCGCCGGGAGACCGCTTCACCGACCAGCTGGAAAAGGCCCTGCGCGACAAGGGCTTCGACGTCAGCGTCGCCAATGCCGGCGTGTCCGGCGACACCACCAGCGGCGGGCTTGCCCGACTCGACTGGTCGGTGCCGGATGGCACGGCACTCGTCATCCTCGAATTCGGCGGCAACGACATGCTGCGCGGCATCGATCCGGCACTGGTCGACAAGAACCTGGACGCCATGCTGGCGCGGCTGAAAGAGCGCGACATCCCGGTGCTGCTCGCCGGCATGGTGGCCGCGCCCAATCTCGGCCACGCCTACGGGGAGGCCTTCGGCACCATCTATCCACGCCTCGCTGAAAAATACGGCGTGCCGCTCTATCCGTTCTTCCTCGACGGCGTCGCTGGCAATTCCGCCCTGCAATTGGAAGACGCCATGCATCCCAACGCCGCCGGCGTGAAGCGGATCGTCGAGGGTATCCTGCCGATGGTCGAGAAAGCGGTGTCGACCTTGCAATCGAAGTCGTGAGCGGGCGGAACCGTCCGGCCCTTTCGCGATTGTTCTGATGGCGGGCGGCGGCGCCCGTGCAAAAAACAAACCGCTTGCTCCCGCCGGCCATCGGTGATTCGCTGTCGGACAAGATTTCGATTCGAGGACAGGAGGCTTGCCATGCCGCGTCTTTTCACCGCCCTCGAAATCCCGCGCGACGCCGCCCTTTCGCTGTCGCTGCTCAGGGGTGGCCTGCCGGGCGCCCGCTGGATCGACGTCGAGAACTACCACATCACGCTGCGCTTCATCGGTGACGTCGAGGGCCATGTCGCCGACGAGATCGCCGATGCGCTGGACCGGGTGCGGCGGCCCGCCTTCTCGCTGACCCTGTCGGGCGTCGGCGCCTTCGGCGGCAAGAAGCCGCATGCGGTGTGGGCGGGAGCCGCCGCCTCGCCCGACCTGGCCGCGCTGCAAGCCGAGATCGAGCGCATCTGCCAGCGGCTCGGCCTGCCTTCCGATCCGCGCAAGTTCATGCCGCACGTCACGCTGGCCCGGCTGCGCAATTCCAGCCCGCTCGACGTGGCACACTATCTTTCGGCGCGCGGCAACTTCGCCGCCCAGCCCTTCCGTGTCGGCCGTTTCGTCCTGATGTCGTCGCGCGATTCGGTCGGCGGCGGTCCTTATGTGATCGAGGAGGCGTGGCCGCTGCTGGCCGGCGAAGGACGGTTCGCGGATCGGCACGACGACGCGCGCGACCTGTCGGGGGTCATGCGCTGATGGCACGCGAAAAGCTCTCCTCGGCGGCGGTGGACGAAGCACTCACACGGCTGAATGGCTGGACGCTTGGCTCTGACGGCGGGTCCATTGCCCGTACTTTCGAGTTCCGCAATTTCTCCGAGGCCTTCGCCTTCATGACGCGCGTGGCGCTGGCGGCCGAGAAGATGAACCACCATCCCGACTGGTCGAACGTCTACAAGACCGTTCACATTCGCTTGAACACACACGATGCGGGCGGCCTGACCGCGCTCGATATCGAACTGGCGGGAAAGATCGACCGCCTAGCCGGCGGTTCGACCGGCCGCTGACCGCGAGGTCTTGCACCGGCCGCGCACTTTCCCCACATTTCCGTTGAACGGCCTTTCGGGGCCGGCGAAAGGAGATGGCAATGGCGAAGCAGACCGGCTTCGATTTTTCCCGTTTCGGCAAGCCTGGCGACGAGACCGAAGTGCGTGCAAAGTTCTGGCGTACCGCCAAAAAGGCCGCGCGGCACATCCCCTTCATGGAGGATGTCGTGGCCGCCTATTATTGCGCGCTCGACAAGAACACGCCGCTTCGCGCCAAGGGTATCCTGTTGGCTGCGCTGGGTTATTTCGTGCTGCCGACCGACGCCATTCCCGATTTCGTCTTCGGCCTCGGCTTCACAGACGACGTTGCCGTGCTGACGGCGGCGATCGCCGCAGTGCGCGCCCACATCACGCCCGCGCATCGGCTGGCCGCCCGCGAGGCGATCGCCGACGAAAGCTGATCCGGGGCGGATCGACGCACCGCTCCCTGCGCCTCCCGTGGCAGGCGCAGTCAAACTCTCGCCGCTTTCCTATTTTCCAAGTCGGTCAGGGACATCGCGCCGCCGCTCTCGGGTTGCGGCGCGGAGATGGCGGCGGTTTCCTTTGGTGGGGGTTCCTTTCCCGGAAGTTCACCCTTTGGTAACCCAGATTAAATCAAAATGAAGCGAACGGGCTGGGCGGGATCCGGCCTGGCTTTCGAACCATTTGAGAATACGGGAAAAGCGATGCGCGGATTGATAGCCACAGTTGCGAGCCTCATCCTTGTCGCGGGCGCAGCTCCGGCGCTCGCCCAGCAGGCGACCAAGATCGGCCAGCACAGCGCCTGGGGCACCTACAGTTACAAGACGGCGAACGGCAAGGTCTGCTACGTGCTGACGGTGCCGACCGACAAGCAGCCACCCAGCCTCGACCACGGCGATATGTTCTTCTTCGTCAGCCAGCGGCCGGGCCAGCAGGTATCCTACGAGCCGCAGTTCATCGCCGGCTACAACTTCCAGGAAGGCTCGAAGGCCACCGTCACGATCAACGGCAAGTCCTTCTCGATGTTCACCAAGGGCAAGTCGGCCTGGGTCGAGAACGCGGCCGAAGAGCCGGTGCTGGTCGCCGCCATGAAGGGCGGTTCCGACATGAAGGTCGAGGCCAAGTCCGGCCGCGGCAACGCCACCAGCTATACCTTCTCGCTCAAGGGCATCTCGGCGGCGCTCGATTCGATCAAGAGCTGCAAGTAGGTGCTCTCACGGCTGCTTGCCGGTCGACGGCGGCCGCCGGATTGACGGCTCAGCCTTCGGCGCCCGGTGCGGCCTCGGCACGATGCCTGCGGATCGCCTCGGCGATGAAGATGCGCGACAGGGCGTGGTAGAGCGGCTCGTGCGACACGATGCGCGCCGTGCCGTAACCCAGCATCGACGCCAGCATCAGCGCGATGACGTTGTCGTGGTTGCCGGTCATCTCCAGGATGATGACGAAAGCCGTCATCGGCGCCTGCACCACGCCGGCGAAATAGCCGGCCATGCCGAGCAGCGAGGCGATGCCGATGCTGGAGCCGAAGGCTATGCCGAGCGTGCTGCCAAGTCCCGCTCCCACGGCCAGCGACGGCGCGAACAGACCGCCCGGAATGCCCGAGACGGTCGACAGCACGCCGGCCGTCAGCTTGGCGCCGAAGAAATACCACGGGAGCGGAGCACCCTCGATGGCACCGCGCGCCTGGCTGTAGCCGGTGCCGAACGTCAGCCCGCCGGCTGCCAGCCCGATGACGGCGACGCCGAGCCCGCATAGCGCGGCGACGACCAGCGTGCGTTTCAACGGCTGCAGCGTGTTCCAGCGCCGGATCCGGCGCGTCGCCTTGAGCGTCAGCCACGAGAACAGCGCGCCGAACCCGCCGCCCACGACGCCGCAGGCGATCACCAGCGGCCAGTCGGCAAACGACACGCTGTCCTTGGCGACGCCGAAATAGGTGTAGTTGCCGACCAGTCCCAGGGAGGCAAGGCCGGCGAAGATCACTGCCGTCAGCACAAGCCCGTTGGTGCGTGCCTGGTAGGTACGCCCCATCTCCTCGATGGCGAAGACGATGCCGGCGAGCGGCGTGTTGAAGGCAGCCGCCACGCCCGCCGCCGAACCGGCCAGGATGAGCCCCCGTTCCTGCGCGATGCCGCCCCAGCGCGCCGCCTGCAACATCACGGAGGCTCCGACCTGCACCGTCGGTCCCTCGCGGCTGATCGAGGCGCCGCAGAGCAGTCCCAGCAGGGTGAGGCCGATCTTACCGACCACCATCTTCAGCGAGAGCAGGCGGCTACGATCCTCGTCGGAACGAAGATGCCGTGCCGCGATCGCCTGGGGGATGCCGCTACCCTGCGAATTGGGGAAGCAGGTGAAGGCGAGCCACGCGCAGGCGACGAAGCCGAGCGGCGTGACGACCAGCGGTAGCCAGCCGCGCCAGCCATGGCCGTCATTCACCAGCATGTGGAAGCCGAGTTGCGCCAGATCGGCCAGCTTCGCGAAAAGGACGCTGATAAGGCCGACGGCGATGGCGCCGCTCCAGAACACCAGGCGGGGTTGCCAGACGCGGCGCGAGCCCCAGAGCACGCGCGTGCGACGCAGCATGGGATATTTGCGGGGCGGGACTGCCATCGTCGAAGCTGCCTGTTTCGGCGAGCGGTAACACAGCTCGAAAGCGCGTTGAACCCATCAACGGCTCGCGATGGCTGACGCCGCCGGGACCGCCGCTTCCTCCGGCCGATGACTCTTCCGCCAACCTGTGCTATGCGCCGCGTTTTCCGTGCGCCCGGTGCTGAAATCGGCCGCAAATCGCTTATATTGGGCCGGCCATGTCCCTTTCCCTCGATCTTACCAACCCGGACGCGCGCGCAGCGCTTGCCCGTCCCGTCGTTGCCGAAAAACCCCCGCTGATCGGCCTGACCCGGCCCGAACTGGCCGCGGCGCTCGTCGCCGCTGGCATCGTGCCGGAAAAGCAGGCGAAGATGCGCGCCAGCCAGCTCTGGCACTGGCTCTATGTGCGCGGCGTCTCCGATTTTTCCCTGATGTTCAACATCTCCAAGGACCTGCGCACCGCGCTCGACCGGCATTTTTCCATTGCACGGCCGGAAATCGTCGAGGAGCAGATCTCCACCGACGGCACCCGCAAATGGCTGTTCCGGTTTCCGCCGCGCGGCGCCGGCCGGCCGGTGGAGATCGAGACGGTCTACATTCCCGAGGAAGGTCGCGGCACGCTGTGCATCTCCAGCCAGGTCGGCTGCACGCTGACCTGTTCCTTCTGCCACACCGGCACGCAGAAGCTGGTGCGCAACCTGACGGCCGAGGAAATTCTCGCCCAGCTGCTTTCCGCCCGCGACCGGCTGGGCGACTTCCCCGACCGCGACACGCCGGCCGGCGCCATCGTACCAACCGAGGGGCGGAAAGTGTCCAACATCGTCATGATGGGCATGGGCGAGCCGCTGTACAATTTCGAGGCGGTGAAGAAGGCGCTGCTGATCGCCTCCGACGGCGACGGGCTGGCGCTGTCGAAGCGCCGCATCACGCTTTCGACCTCGGGCGTGGTGCCGGAAATCTACCGCACGGGCGAGGAGATCGGCGTCATGCTGGCGATCTCGCTGCACGCCACCAACGACGACCTGCGCGACCTGCTGGTGCCGATCAACAAGAAGTTCCCGCTGAAGGAGCTGATCGCAGCCTGCCGCGCCTATCCGGGCCTGTCCAACGCCCGCCGCATCACCTTCGAATACGTCATGCTGAAGGACGTCAACGACAGCCTCGACGACGCCCGCGCGCTGGTGGCGCTCTTGAAAGGCATTCCGGCCAAGATCAACCTGATTCCCTTCAATCCCTGGCCGGGCACCAACTACCAGTGCTCCGACTGGGAGACGATCGAGCGCTTCGCCGACTTCATCAACAATGCCGGCTACGCCTCGCCGATCCGCACGCCGCGCGGCCGCGACATCCTCGCCGCCTGCGGCCAGTTGAAGTCGGAATCGGAGCGCATGCGGAAAGTGGACCGGCTGGCGCTCGAAGCGATGATGATCGCGGGACACGGCGAGGCGTGAGCGCCGGCGCCACCGGAGCGCAAGGCGACAGGCCCGGCCGGCTGCGGTCGGCCCTCTTGAAACTGTTGCTGATCGCCGCCGGCTATGTCCTTGCCGTCGCGGTCGCCACCGTGGTGACGGTGGCGTTGCTGTTTGCACCGTCGGCGATGTCGAGCGGCACGTTGGCGGGTGTCCGCTTCGCGCTGACCGACGCGCCCGTCATCGTCTTCGTCGCCTTCTTCTGGACGTTCTTCTGCGCCCTGCCGGGCTTCATCGTCGCGATCACGCTCGGCAAGCGGCTGGGCTGGCGGCGCTGGCGCAGCTACGCCTTCGCCGGGCTGGCGGATGTCGTCCCGTCCTTCCTCATCTTCGGCATCTACAGCGGCTCGCTGCTCGGCATGATCGAGCCGTTCCTTGCCGCCCTTCCCGGCGGCTTCGCCGGCGGCGCGGCCTATTGGGCGGGCGCGGGACGCTTCATCGCCGCGCGCCAGCGAGCGATGGAAACATGAGCGGCGTCCTCGCCTGCCTGCTGCGCCTCGTCGTCATCCTGGCCGGCTATGTCGCGGCCTCCCTGTCGGCGAGCGCTTTCCTGCACGCCATCGTCTTCGCCTGGGCCGGTTTCGAGCCCGGGGACGCACCGGCTTTGGTGGCCGGTTCGCTGATCTTTTCGGTCCCCTTCGTCGCCCTGTTCGTCGCCTATTTCGGCTTCATCCCGTCGGTCGCGGTGGTGCTGGTCAGCGAGTTTCTGGCACGGCGGGACTGGCTCACCTACGCGCTCGGCGGCGGTGCGGTCGCCGCCGTCTTCCTCGCCTTCCTGTATCAGGCATCCGATCCCGGTCTCGAGGCCGCAAGCCCCCGCGTGATGGCAACGATCCTCGGCAGCGGCATCGTCGGCGGCATTTTCTACTGGCTGGTCGCCGGCCGCACGGCCGGGTCGTGGCGGGCGCCCGCCGCTATTTCGCCTGGGCCGTGAGGATCTTCAGCGCGAAGGCGGAAAACACGCCGGCGAACAGATAATCGACCACGCGGGTGACCCGCGGGCTCGCCTTCATCGCCGCGGCGAAGCGTTCGGCCGCCAGCACCATCGGCGCCGTTACCACGACCGACACCGCAACGAACAGGGCGCCTAGGAAGAACAGCTTGCCCGGCGCATGCGGATCGTGCGCGGAGACGAATTGCGGCAGGAAGGTCATGAAGAACAGGATGACCTTGGGATTGAGCAGGTTGACGCCGAGGCCGGCCATCCAGCTCCTCAACAGCGAGATGCGCGGACCGGCCTTTGCCTCCGGCGAGAAGGCCGAACCCTTCGTCAGCGCCTGCCAGGCGAGAAAGACGAGATAACCGGCACCGAAAATCTTCAGCACGAAAAAGGCCATCGGCGAGGCGACGATCAGTGCCGAGATGCCGACCACCACCAGCGTCGTGTGGACCAGCGTGCCGAACAGGGCGCCCGACATCGAGGCGAAGCCCGTGGCGCGGCCCTGGGAGAGCGTGCGCGAGACGAACAATGTCATGTCCGGTCCCGGCGTGATTGCCAGGATGACGCTGGCGATGGCGAACTGGACGAGAATGGAAAGGTCGGGAATGAAGGTCACGGGAGGCAACCGGAATTGGAGCGAGCGCCGGATCGGCGCCCGCTTTCTCTAGCCGAAAATCACTAGCTGATGAAGTAGCTTTGCGTGCCGTGCGCCTCGATCGCTTCGGCCAACCGGCTCAGCGCATGGACATAGGCGGCCGTGCGCATGGTGATGCCGCGCGACACCGAAAGCTCGCGGATCGCCCGGCCCTCGCGCTCCATGATGGTGCGCAGCTTGGTGTGGATTTCCTCCAGCTCCCAGTAATAGCCCTGCTTGTTCTGCACCCACTCGAAATAGGAGACGGTGACGCCGCCGGCATTGGCGAGGATATCGGGAAGCACAACGACGTCGCGCGAAGCCAGGATCGCGTCGGCCTCCGGCGTGACCGGTCCGTTGGCCAGTTCCAGCACCAGCCTGGCCTTGACGGTCGCGGCATTGTGCTCGTGGATCATGTTTTCAAGCGCGGCGGGAACGAGGATGTCGCAATCGGCGCCGACGATCTCGTCGGCGGCGATGGCCTCATGGCCGTGCCGGCCGGCCGTCGTCACCACCGAATGGCCTTCGGCCTTGGCGGCCAGCAGCGCCTCGACGTCGAGGCCGCCGGCAGCGGCCACCGCGCCGCCGGAATCCGAAACCGCCACGATCGAATGGCCGTCGGCCGCGAACAGCGAGGCGATATGCTGGCCGGCATTGCCGAAGCCCTGGATGGCGATGCGCAGCTTGCCCTTGAGGCCGAGGTCGCCGGAGAGATGCCGCACCAGATAGTAGCCGCCGCGCGCGGTGGCGTCGCCGCGCCCGAGCGAGCCGCCGAGCGCGATCGGCTTGCCGGTGATGACGGCCGGCGAGGCCTGCCCGACGATCTCGGAATATTCGTCGGCCATCCAGCCCATGATCATGGCGTTGGTGTAGACGTCCGGCGCCGGAATATCGCGGTCCGGCCCGATGATGCGCGAGAAGGCCTGCATGTAGGAACGCGACAGGCGCTCGAGCTCGGCCTTGGAGAGCTGGCGCGGATCGACCTGCACGGCGCCCTTGCCGCCGCCATAGGGCAGGTTCATGACCGCGCATTTGAAGGTCATCCAGAAGGCCAGCATCTCGACTTCCTCGACCGTGGCGTCGGGATGGAAGCGGATGCCGCCCTTGGTCGGGCCGCGCGTGTCGTCGTAGCGGCATCGCCAGGCGAGGAACGATTTTCGCGACCCGTCGTCCATGCGGATCATCAATCGGACCTTGGTGGTTTCGCGGGCGTATTTCAGCTTCTCGATGACGTCGGGATCGACGTTGATATGCTTGGCCGCCTCGTCGAGACGGGAGAGGGCGCTATCGAGAAGGTTGCCTTGCGACATGGTCATTCCTTGCGTGATTTCCTGCTTTTCATGGCGAGGGGATGAGGCGGCCGGACGGCCGCGCCCTGAATTGCACACAAGCCGCGCCCTTAACAATGCCTCAATCGCCTCTATTGGACCATTTGCGTAATTTTCCGGCTGTTTGCGCATTCGTGGTGCAACTTTCGATACCGGCCCGAACGCTTGCCGCGCGGCGCTTTCCTGCTATGAAGTGCGCCATCCAAACACGCGCTGAACGGTAACGGACTTCCCATGGCCAAGCTGAAAGACGTCAAGAAGGTCGTGCTCGCCTATTCGGGCGGCCTCGACACCTCCATCATCCTTAAATGGCTGCAGACCGAGCTCGGCGCCGAAGTCGTCACCTTCACCGCCGACCTCGGCCAGGGCGACAGCGACCTGGAGCCGGCGCGCAAGAAGGCCGAGATGATGGGCGCCAAGCAAATCTACATCGAGGACGTGCGCGAGGAATTCGTGCGCGATTTCGTCTTCCCGATGTTCCGCGCCAACGCCGAATACGAGGGGCTCTACCTGCTCGGCACCTCCATCGCCCGGCCGCTGATCTCCAAGCGATTGGTCGAGATCGCTCGCGAGACCGGTGCCGACGCCGTGGCACACGGCGCCACCGGCAAGGGCAACGACCAGGTCCGCTTCGAGCTTTCGGCCTATGCGCTGAATCCGGACATCAAGGTCATCGCGCCGTGGCGCGACTGGTCGTTCAAGTCACGCACCGACCTGCTCGACTTCGCCGAAAAGCACCAGATCCCGATCGCCAAGGACAAGCGCGGCGACGCGCCATTCTCCGTCGACGCGAACCTTCTACACTCCTCCTCCGAGGGCAAGGTGCTGGAGGACCCGTGGGTCGAGCCGCCGGAATTCGTCCACCAGCGCACCATCTCGCCGATGGACGCGCCGGACGCTGTGACCGAAATCGAGATCGAGTTCCTGAAGGGCGACCCCATCGCCCTGAACGGCAAGGCGCTGTCGCCGGCGGCGATGCTGGCGGCCCTCAACGACCTCGGCCGCGACAACGGCATCGGCCGCCTCGACCTCGTGGAAAACCGCTTCGTCGGCATGAAGAGCCGCGGCGTCTACGAGACGCCCGGCGGCACGGTTCTGTTGCAGGCGCATCGCGGCATCGAGTCGATCACCCTCGACCGGGGCGCGGCGCATCTCAAGGACGAATTGATGCCGCGTTATGCCGAACTGATCTACAACGGCTTCTGGTTCTCGCCCGAGCGGCTGATGCTGCAAGCCCTGATCGACAAGAGCCAGGAAGACGTCGAGGGCACGGTGCGCCTGAAGCTCTACAAGGGCAACGCCATCGTTTCCGGCCGCAAGTCGAAGAAGTCGCTCTACCGCAACGACCTCGTCACCTTCGAGGACGATCGCGGCGCCTACGACCAGAAGGACGCCGAAGGCTTCATCCGGCTGAATGCGCTCAGGCTCAGGACGCTGGCGGCACGCAACCGCGGCAACTGAGGCGGCACGAAGCTGCCTTTCCTTTGCGGCAGCCTTTATGTTAATCCGGGGTCATCCCCGCAACCCAAGACGGGCATCAGGCCATGGACAAGTTCACCAAGCTCACCGGCGTCGCCGCACCCTTGCCGATCGTCAATGTCGACACCGACATGATCATCCCCAAGGATTATCTCAAGACGATCAAGCGCACCGGCCTCGGCACCGGCCTGTTCGCCGAGATGCGCTACAACGAGGACGGCTCGGAGAACCCGGATTTCGTCCTCAACAAGCCGGCCTACCGCAAGGCGCAGATCCTCGTCGCCGGCGACAATTTCGGCTGCGGTTCGAGCCGTGAGCACGCACCGTGGGCGCTGCTCGACTTCGGCATCCGCTGCGTCATCTCGACCTCGTTCGCCGATATCTTCTACAACAACTGCTTCAAGAACGGCGTCCTGCCGATCACCGTCAGCCCCGAGGATCTCGACAAGCTGATGGACGATGCCTCGCGCGGTGCCAACGCCACCATCTCGGTCGATCTCGAAGCCAAGGAAATCCGTGGCCCGGACGGCGGCGTGGTCAAGTTCGACCTCGACGACTTCAAGCGCCACTGCCTGCTGAACGGTCTCGACGATATCGGCCTGACCATGGAGAAGGCCGGCGCCATCGCCTCCTTCGAGAAGCGCAACGCGGAAGTCCGCCCCTGGGCGTGATTTTCGGCGCGACACGGCGTGCCGGCCAAGTCTAGGAGACGTGTCATGACGCGGTTGTTTCTTGCCGGAACCTGCGCGGCGGCGCTTTTCGTCTTCTCGGGCATTGCTGCGCATGCCCAGCAGGCGGCGGACCCGGCGCCCGCCGCCGAGCCCGCGCCAAACGACGCCGTGGCCGGAGGCGAGCCGCCGACCTCCATCGATTTCGAGGGCGGCAAGCTCACCATCACCCAGCAGGAAGAATACGGCGAAAAGACCCTTGCCTATGACGGCAAGGAACTGGCGAAGAACTACCAGGTGAATTTCGACAAGGTCGTCACTGTCGGCGGCGTCAACGTGGCGCTGGTGGCGGTCGGCAACGGCGGCAATGCCTGCGGCCCGGCCGAAGTGCTGGTCTGGAAGCCGAAGGGCGGCGAAATCCAAAGCATTGCCATCGGCGAGGAAGAATGCGGCGCACCGCCGGCCTCCGTGTCGGACGATCGCATCGTCTTCCTGCCCTACCTGTTGCCCGGCGACACCGCGCTGGTGCAGACGTGGTCGCCCGAGGCCGGGCTGACCACGGCGGGTGAGCTTTCCTTCTCGCCCGAGCCCAATACCGGGTGGAAGGATTTCAGCCCGTCGAAGCTGAGCAGCATGCTCGACGCTTTCAAGAATGCCGAAATCTACCGGATGAGCCGCAAGCTGCTCGGCGAGCATATGTCGGAGGTCGTCGTCGGCCTCAGCGTCAGCGGCGCGCCCGAGGCGACCAAGATGGGGCTCGTCTTCGGTAACGGCTGCACGCCGCACGCCTGCGGCGTCGCCGATTCTTTTATGGCGATCGATACGAGAAACAAGGCCGTCTATTTCGCGCATCAGGGCGAAAAGGGTGTGGACACATGGCCTGCATTGAAGCGCTGGCCGCCCGCCATTCGCGGCCTGATGACCACCGCGCTCACGCCGCCGAACTGACGCGATGCGCAAGCTGATCTCCACCGGCTCGCCGTTCGAGAAGACCGCCGGCTATTCCCGCGCCGTGGTGCAAGGCGACTGGTGTTTCGTCTCCGGCACCACCGGCTACGACTATGCCACCATGACCATGCCCGACACGATCGAGGCGCAGACCCGCAACTGCCTGGACACGATAACCAAAGCACTGAAGGAAGGCGGCTTCGAGCTGGCCGACGTCGTGCGCGCGCACTACTACATCACCGACCCGGCCGACGTGGACACGGTCTTCCCCATCCTGGGAGAATATTTCGGCGACATCCGCCCGGCCGCCACCATGATAACCTGCCAGCTAAACAAGCCGGAAATGAAGATCGAGATCGAGGTGACGGCACTCAAACGGGGTGCGGCATGACCGTGCGCCGCATTGTCGCCAACATCGCGACCGACGACATGGAGGCCGCGAAGCGCTTCTACGGCGATCTGCTCGGCCTCGATGTCCTCATGGATATGGGTTGGATCGCCACATACGGTTCGGGCGAAAGGATGACGGTCCAGCTGAGCTTCATGGAAGAGGGCGGCTCCGGCACACCGGTGCCTGACCTTTCCATCGAGGTGGACGACGTCGAGGCTGCGCTCAAAGGCATGAAGGATGCCGGTTTCCGGATCGAATACGGCCCGGCCGACGAGCCATGGGGCGTGAAACGCTTCTACGTGCGTGACCCGTTCGGCCGACTGGTCAACATTCTCTCGCACGCCTGAAGCAGGTCCCCCCGAAAGTGGCACCGGTTTCGGGATAAAGACATGCGTTAAAAGAGAGACCGGGCCGGGCTTCTATTTGTTGCGCGCGGCCACGAAGGAAGCGGCGTCCGCCAGCATTGCCGCGTGTGCGCCGTAAGGTTCGAGCAGTGCGCGCGCCTGCGCGACCAGTCCGGCAAGCTGGCGCCGCGCCCAGTCTTCCCCATGCAGGGCGGCCAGCGTCGCCTTGCCGGCGGCTGCGTCCTTGCCCGTCGCCTTGCCCATGGTCCCGGCGTCGGCGGTGAGGTCGAGAAGATCGTCGGCAAGCTGGAAGGCCAGGCCGATCGCCGAGCCGAACTCGGCCAGCCGCTCGCGCTCGGCCGCCGGCGCACCGGCGACGATGGCGCCGGCCTCACAGGCGAAACGGATGAGCGCGCCGGTCTTCATCGCCTGCAGGCGGATGATGCCGGCTTCGTCCGGCGGTGCGTCGGCTGCCTGCAGATCGAGCATCTGGCCGCCCGCCATGCCGCCGGCCCCGGCGGCGCGCGCCAGCGCAAGCACCAGCGCCGCCCGACGCTCGGCCGCAAGCTGCGTCGCCTCGTCGGCGACGATATCGAAGGCCAGCGTCAGCAGCGCATCGCCGGCCAGGATGGCGGTCGCCTCGTCATAGGCCTTGTGCACGGTCGGCTGGCCGCGGCGCAGGTCGTCGTCATCCATCGCCGGCAGATCGTCGTGGATCAGCGAATAGCAATGCACGCATTCGAGCGCCGCCGCCACGCGCGCGGCCGCCTCGCCGTCGGCTGAGAACAGCGCCGCACTTTCCATCACCAGGAAGGGACGCAGCCGCTTGCCGCCGGCGAGCACGCCGTGCTGCATCGCCGCTATCAGCCGTTGCGGCCGGGCGATTTCGCCGGCCAGCGGCCGCTGTTCCAGCACCTGCCGAAGCACCGCCTCCACCATCCGGGCGCGCCGCCGAAGCGCCTCGTCGAAGCCTGCCTGATCGAACGCCGTATCGTCGTCTTTCGCCATGGCCGCGAGCGGTAGCCGACACTCAGACATTGCGCAAGCAGCCAACCGCCTTTATGCCGGTAGGGGGTTTGATCGAGGTTGAACGGGTTGGCGGAACCGATCAGCGACCAAGGGGCCGAAGGGCTGGAGATGGCGTCGAGAGCAAAGCGCGGCAGCCGCGCCGGTGCCCGGCGCTGGGTCAGGCGTATCGTGATGACGGCGCTGGCACTGGCGCTCGTTCCCGTGGTTCTGACCGTTCTCTACGCGCCGTCCTTCGTCCATCCCGTCTCGACGCTGATGCTGAAGGACCTCGCCACCTTTTCCGGCTACGAGCGGCGCTGGGTGTCGCTCGACGATGTGGCGCCCGTGCTCGCCAACTCCGTCATCATGTCTGAGGACGGCCAGTTCTGCTTCCACCACGGCATCGATCTCGGCGAGCTGAGGGGCGTCGTGGACGACGCGCTGGCCGGCGAGGCGACGCGCGGCGCCTCCACCATCACCATGCAGACGGTGAAGAACCTGTTTTTGTGGTCGCGGCCGCTGGCGAGCCTGCGCAAGCTTGCGGAACTGCCGCTGGCCGTCTATTTCGACGCCGTGCTGTCGAAGCGGCGGATCCTGGAAATCTACCTGAACATCGCCGAATGGGGGCCGGGCATCTACGGCATCGAAGCGGCCGCGCAATATCATTTCGGCGTTTCGGCGAAGAACCTGACCCGCCGGCAGGCCGCCCTTCTGGCCGTCACCTTGCCCAATCCCTATGAGCGCAACCCGGCCAAGCCCGGTCCGGGGCTCAGGCGGCTCGCCCACCTGATCGAGCGGCGGGCGGCGAAGTCCGGCGGCTATGTCGGCTGCCTGCAATAGGCTGGCGCGGTGCGGCAAAAAAATTCGCGCCGGCGCTGGCCAAAACGGCGCAGGCCGTGTATAGGCACGCCACTTTCTTCTGGAAATCCGGCCCGAAAGCGGCCCTTTCACGAGGGCAATGACGGGCTTTGACCGAATTGATGGAGCATATCCATGGCCGTTCCGAAACGCAAAACCTCCCCCTCCAAGCGCGGCATGCGCCGTGCGGCCGACGCCCTCAAGGCGCCGACCTATATCGAGGACAAGAACTCCGGCGAGATGCGCCGCCCGCACCACATCGACCTGAAGACCGGCATGTATCGCGGTCGCCAGGTGCTGGAGCCGAAGGAAGGCTGATAGCCTCCTTTCAGGACTGGATAGCGCGGGACCGGCCCCTGGCCGGTCCTTTTTGCGTTTCCCGCCATGTGCCGTGCGGCACGGGTTCGCCATAGAACATCTTGACGCCGGCCGGTGCCGGCGGTCTACAGGGCCGACCAAACCGGAACCTTCCGATGCTCGCCAGTATCCCGCTGCTGATCGTCCCCTTCATCCTCTACAATCTCGGGCTTGCCGGCCTGTTCGGCGGCGGCGCCGATCCGTGGGCGAACGAGATCTTCTCCGTCTCCATGATGTCGGGCGGCGTCTTCTCCATGACGCTCGGCGACCTGATGGCGTTGATCGGCCTTGCCTTCTTCTTCATCGAGATCCTGAAGTCGACGCGCACTTCGAACGCCTCGATCCTCGACCATCTTTTGTCCACCTTCGTCTTCGTCGCGTTTTTGGTGGAATTTCTGCTGGTCAGGGGCGCCGCACACTCCGTCTTCTTCATCTTGATGGTGATCGCGCTGATCGACGTGCTGGCCGGCTTCTCGGTGTCGATCCGCTCGGCCGGACGCGACGTCAATCTGAGCTGAGGCAGGCCGCTGCCGGGCTCAACCCGGATCGGCCGTGAATCCGGCCGCCTCGATGCCGGCGATCGCGGCCGCCTCGTCGTTCTCCGAGGAATCGCCGGATATGCCGACGGCGCCGAGGATCGTGCCCGCGCCGTCGCGGATCAGCACCCCGCCGACAACGGACAGGATCTTGCTGCCCGACACGTCGGAAATGCCGGCCATGAGATGCGGCCGGTCCTTGGCGAAGGCTTCCAGGCGGCGGCCGCCCATGCCGATCGCCACCGCGCCGTAGGCCTTGCCGGCCGACATCTGCGGCCGCAGGAAGGATGCGCCGTCCTGGCGCTGGAAGGCGACGAGGTGGCCGCCGGCATCCAGTACGGAAACGCCAAGCGGCCGTAGCCCCAGTTCCACGCCCTTGGCGAAAGCGGCATCGATGATGGTCTTGGCGGCGGCGAGGGTCAAAGCGGTCATGCAAATATCTCCGTTGCAAAGCGATGATTGGATATGCCGGTGAGATAGGTAAGCGTCGCCGGCATTGAAACAGCTTCGCCCGCGAGACGGCTGAAGCTTTGCGGAAATATGCTGCCGGCGCGTCGCCTCAGGCCGTGACCGCCGCCGTCTTCCGGGCAACGACGGCTTCATAAGCCGCCTGCAACTCGGCGCGCACCGTCTCCCCGACGGGCTTCTGCGCACCGATACCCAGATGTTCGTGCCGCAATTCGTCCATGAACCGGTCCCACAGCACCGGTCCGCCCTGCTCCAGCAGTTCGGCGCGGATCGACAGCTCCTCGCTGACCGGCAGCCAGACCCGCCCCCAGGCGCCGAGCTGCGCCATGATCGGCACGAGCTGGATCGACATTTCCGTCAGGCTGTAGATCGCCTTCTGCTTGTGCGTGGGATCGTCGGCCTTGGTCAGCATGCCGAGCTCGAGCAGGCGCCTGAGGCGGTCGGCCAGGATGTTGGAGGCGATGCCCTCCATCGAATGGTTCAGCAACTCGCGGAAATGCCGCCGGCCGCCGAAGATCATGTCGCGCAGGATGATCAGGCTCCAGCGGTCGCCGAACACTTCCAGCGACAGGTTGATGGGGCAGCCGGAGCGTCGGTCAAGCGGCATCGATGCATCTCGCGGAAAAACCAGTTGCAAGATAGGATCGGTGACCGGGTGACGCAAGCCGTGGCGGCTTCACCCTTCCCAGAACTGATCGAGCCAGATGTTGAGCTTGAGGAAGCCGGAACCGCTCACCGCGTAGAGGCGGCGCGTGCCCTGGCTTTCGGCGCTGACCAGCCCGGCGTCGAGCAACACCTTCAGGTGCTGGGAGACCGCCGGCCGCGATACGGGCAGGCCCGACGCCAGTTCACCCACCGTCTTCGGGCCGCGCCGCAATTCCTCCAGCAGGTAGCGACGGTGGGGATCGGCGATGGCGACGAAGGCATCTGGCGTCATGCCTCATTTGTGAGGCAAAGTTACGGAAATCTCAACCTCCGGTTTCGGGTTTCGTGCGTGGGTCGAGACGCGCCGCTTCCGGCGTCAGCGTCCGCTCGGCAGGCTGCGTCTTGAAGGCGTCGCGATCCTCGATCGGTACCGGTGCGCGGGCCTTGATGCGCAGGAGCGTGTAGCCGGCGAGCGAAAGATGCGCCAGCGCCGTGGCCAGGAACAGCCCTTCGGGCCGGACCCAGTCCATCAGCCCGGCAGCCAGCATCGGCCCGATCATGGTGCCGAAGCCGTAAAGCAGCAGCAGGCCGCCGGACACCTTGACGAAATCCTGCGCGTCGGCGTGGTCGTTGGCATGCGCGACGGCGACGGAATAGAGCGTGTAGGCGAAAGCGCCGTAGCAGGCCGCAAAGGTGAGCACCAGGGCGCCCGTCCGCGGCTGGAACAGGAAGATGAGAAGCGCGAACAGCGCCGCACAGAAGGCGGCTCCTGCCAGCACGTAGCGCCGGTCGGTGCGGTCCGACAAGCGCCCGGCCGGCAACTGCATGACGGCGCCGGCGATGACGACGAGGCTCATCATCAGCGCGATCGCCGCCGTCGAGATGCCGACGCGCGCGCCGTAGACCGCACCCAGCGTTCCCCAGGCGCCGTTGGCGACGCCGATCAGCAGGCAGCCGACAGCCGAGACCGGCGAGTTGGCGTAGAGGCCCTTGAGGTCGAGCTTGACGTCCTGCAGGGGCTGCGGCGTCGACTGGGTCGACACCGCCGTCGGGATCAGCGACAGGCAGAAGAAGATGCCGGTGATCATGAACAGCGAGGCCGAGTGCACGTCGCCGCCGGCGACGATCATCTGGCCGCCCATGATCGAGGCGTAGGTGACCATCATGTAGAGGCCGAAGACGGTGCCGCGGTTCTCGTTGGTGGCCTTCTCGTTCAGCCAGCTCTCGATGATCATGAAGGCGCCGGCCATGGTGAAGCCGGTGAAGGCGCGCAGCACGATCCAGGCGTATTCGTCGATGATGAGGCCCGTCAGCAGCGCGATGATGGCGCCGGCGGCGGCGAACGTGCCGAAGGCGCGCACATGGCCGGCGCGGCGCACGATGCGCGGCGCGAAGAAGCAGCCGGCGACGAAGCCGCTCGCCCAGGCCGTGCCCATGAGGCCGAGCGCGGTGGTGGAGAACCCCTCCACCTGGCCGCGCAACGGCAGCAGCAGGCCGTGCAGGCCGGAGGCGGCGAGCAGGAAGGCGGTGCCGCGAAGGAGGGAAAGGATCGGTCTGTAGGCTGCGAGCATCGGAGGTCCGTCTGGAGAATCGGTGCACCCACGTCACAATAGGCGGTTTAGGGCTTTTCGGCGGCGGCGATACGACACCTGGAATTCTTTTTGACGCATGATGTTTTCCGAAAAGTCTGCAACTTTTCGGCATCACACTCTAGCGGCGAAACAGCGCCTCGGCGGCCGACTTGGTGGCGCCCTTGGCCTGCAGTTCCCCCTCCAGCCGGGCGATCTCCTCGCGCAGCAGACCTATGCGTTCGTTGAGATCGGCGACGGACAGCAGCGAAAGGTCCTGGCCGATTTCATGCGCTTTCGGCTTTTTCCTCGGTTCGTCTTCAAAGATCGCCATCGCGGCTCTCCGATTGCCTGTTTGCCTGACGCGCCGGGCAGCATACATAGGGCGTGGGCCGGGTGCAAAAGGCAGACAAAAGACGGCGAAGGGGACAGAGGAAAACATGGCAGGCGCACAGACAATTCCGGCGAAGATGACGGCGGTGGCGATTTCCCAGCCCGGCGGACCGATGGTGCTGAAACCGGAAAAACGCGACGTGCCGCAGCCGGGACCGGGCGAGATCCTGATTCGCGTCCATGCCGCCGGCGTCAACCGGCCCGACCTCCTGCAACGCAAGGGCGCCTACCCGCCGCCGCCCGGCGCCTCCGACCTGCCGGGCCTCGAAGTGGCCGGCGAGGTGGCGGCGCTCGGCGAGGGCGCCCCCCGATGGCGCATCGGCGACCAGGTCTGCGCGCTGACGCCGGGTGGCGGCTATGCCGAATACGTCACCGTGCACGCCTCCAACGCGCTGGCGCTGCCGGCGGGCTTCACGCTGACCGAAGCCGCGGCCATGCCCGAAACCTTCTTCACCGTCTGGCACAACGTCTTCGAGCGCGGCGGCCTGAAGGAAGGCGAGACACTGCTCGTCCATGGCGGCTCGTCCGGCATCGGCACCACCGCGATCCAGCTTGCCAAGGCCTTCGGCGCCCGCGTCATTGCCACCGCCGGTTCGGCCGAGAAATGCGAGGCCTGCGTCAAGCTCGGCGCCGACAGCGCCGTCAACTACCGCGAGCAGGATTTCGTCCGCGCCGTCAAGGACGCCACCGACGGCCGGGGCGCCAACGTCATCCTCGACATGGTCGGCGGCGATTATGTCAGCCGCAACTACGACGCCGCCGCGATGGAGGGCCGCATCGTCCAGATCGCCACCATGGGCGGTGCCATGGCCAATGCCGACATTTCAAAGCTGATGGTCAAGCGGCTCGTCCACACCGGCTCGACGCTGCGGCCGCGCACCGTCGAGTTCAAGGGCGCGGTGGCCGCCGCCCTCGAAGCGCAGGTCTGGCCGCTGCTCGCCACCCGCCGCGTCGCCCCCGTCATGGACATGATCTTCCCGCTCAAGGAAGCCTGGCGCGCGCACGAGCGCCTCGAGGAAGGTGAGCATGTGGGGAAGATCGTGCTGGATGTCGGGTGAGAGAGCGCCGGCTTCTCCTCCCCTCGAGGGGGTGAGAAGCGGTCCGCGTAGCGGACGAAAAGCCAATTGCTTGGCTTTTCGAGCTACGAACGCCCGGAGCGATAGCGGAGGGCCGTGGCAGGCCGCAGGCCTGACGGGAGGGGTCACCTCCACCGCTCCGACGTTATGAAGCCCTCGTCTTACGATCAGCGACCCCTCCCACCGCCCTTCGGGCGGCGTCCTTCGGACCCCCTCAAGGGGGAGGGGGAGAGTCGGCGCGCTTCATCCTCGCCACGCTGCCTTTCGGCCCTGGCCATTGTCAAAGAACAGACCTCGGTGGGTTGAGGTCGGGAAGACGGCGGTCGTCGGAACGCTGCCGAATTTTATAAAACTGCGATCCGAAGACCGCCGTCCGGCGATTTCTGTTCCCGTCCGTTCCGCTTCACCACGGCACACGATGAAGGCATTTGCGCCGCCACCGGCCGAAGCTTAAAGCGCTCGTCCAGCGCGCGGGGACCGTAATATCCCCAGGGGAACCCTTGGACGGAACCTCCCCGGCTGATCGCCTACGTTTGACGACCGGCGGAGGCGCCGGCTCCCCGCCACGCAATCACCGTCATGACCGGTGTTCCCGCGCGGGAAGCTGGGGCCGAGTATGGGACGGGTTTGAAAGACGGGGATAGATTTTCTTCGCAAAAAGCATGCGAAAAAGCCCGCCTCCTTCCGGAAGCGGGCTTCGCAATTTTTCAACGCCGTAGCGGACTACGCCGCCGGCTGCGCCTCGATGGTGCGCAGCGACTGCGCCTGCCGCCTGGCGGCGGCCTTGACGGCGTCCTGCACCTTTTCGAAGGCGCGCACCTCGATCTGGCGCACGCGCTCGCGGGAGATGTCGAACTCGGACGACAGTTCCTCCAGCGTCAGCGGCTCCTCGGCGAGGCGCCGCGCCTCGAAGATGCGGCGTTCGCGATCATTGAGCACCGAAAGGGCGCCCGACAGCATGCCGCGCCGATTCTCCAGCTCGTCCTGCTCGATCAGCATGGTCTCCTGGCTGTCATGGTCGTCGACCAGCCAGTCCTGCCATTCGCCGCTCTCGCCCTCGGTCGCGCGGATCGGCGCGTTGAGCGAGGCGTCGCCCGACAGGCGGCGGTTCATCGACACCACCTCCTCCTCGGAGACGTTGAGGCGGGTGGCGATCTCGGCGATCTGGTCGGGCTTCAGGTCGCCGTCGTCGAGCGCCTGGATCTTGCCCTTCACCTTCCTGAGGTTGAAGAACAGGCGCTTCTGGTTGGCGGTCGTGCCCATCTTGACCAGGCTCCACGAGCGCAGGATGTATTCCTGGATCGAAGCCTTGATCCACCACATGGCATAGGTGGCCAGCCGGAAGCCGCGCTCCGGCTCGAACTTCTTGACGGCCTGCATGAGGCCGACATTGCCTTCCGAGATCACCTCGCCGATCGGCAGGCCGTAGCCGCGATAGCCCATGGCGATCTTGGCGACGAGCCGAAGGTGGCTGGTGACGAGCTTGTGCGCGGCGCTGGTGTCGTCATGCTCCTGATACCGCTTGGCGAGCATGTACTCTTCCTGCGGCTGCAGCATGGGAAAGCGGCGGATTTCTTCCAGGTAGCGGGACAGCCCGCCTTCACCGGAAACGATACTGGGTAGTGTCTGGGCCATGATGAGCGCCCTCCTCTCGTGAGATAGCCCCCAAAACGCGGCGGGCTTATGACGCGGCACCCCGAAATGCGTGCGCGCGACGAACCGGACTATACAGGAACAAAACCAGAAAAGACAGCTTTTGTTCAACGTGAAACAATCTGTCACGCCAAAGTGAACAAAGCGAGTCAAGTTTATTGATGGCGGGTTCAGGAATTGCGAAAGGCGCCGGCCAGTTCCTCCATGTCGTCCGGCAGCGGCGCCTCGAACCGCATCATCAGATGGGTATCGGGATGCGAAAATTCAAGGAGGCGGGCATGCAATGCCTGTCTGGGAAACGCCTGCACCGTGGCGCGCAACGGCTCGGGCAGGCGGTTCGCCTTGGTGCGGAAGGCCTGGCCATAGTCGCGGTCGCCGACCAGCGGATGGCCGATATGGGCCATGTGGACGCGGATCTGGTGGGTACGGCCGGTCTCCAGCCGGCATTCGACCAGGCTTGCCGGGGCGAAATCCTTGCGGCCTTCGCCGAACCGTTCCTCGACCGCGTAATGGGTGACGGCATGGCGGGCGTCGTCGCGCGCCTCGGGCACCACGGCGCGCCGGATGCGGTCCGCCGCGCGGCCGAGCGGCGCGTCGATGGTGCCGACGGCGGGGGTCGGGACGCCCCAGACCAGCGCGACATAGGCGCGGCGCAGATCGCCGGTGCGGCCGTGGTCGGCGAAGGCTTCCGACAACACCCGGTGCGCATGATCGGTCTTGGCCACCACCATGACGCCGGACGTGTCCTTGTCCAGCCGGTGGACGATGCCAGGACGCTTCACCCCGCCGATGCCGGACAGGCTGTCGCCGCAATGGTGGATCAGCGCGTTGACCAGCGTTCCGGTCCAGTTGCCGGCGCCGGGATGCACGACCAGCCCGGCCGGCTTGTTGACCACGATCAGCGCGTCGTCCTCATAGAGGATGTCGAGAGGGATCGCCTCGCCCTGCGGCTCGGCCGGCTCCGGTTCCGGCACCTCGACCGTGACGGCGTCGCCGGCGGCGAGCTTGTGTTTCGGCTCGAAGACGGTCTTGCCGTTGGTGGAGACGGCCCCCTGCTTGATAAGCGCCTGCACGCGGCTGCGTGACAGGGCGGGGGCAAGCTGTGCCGCCAGCCACTGGTCGAGCCGCTGGCCGGCCGCGCCGGCGTCAGCCGTCAGCGTCCTCGGCACCCCTATCAATTCGTCCGGTCGTTCGTTATGAGCGCTCATCTTTTAAGAACCGCTGGATATGCCATGGCCCGGCCCGCCGCCGACGATGAAGACGAAAAGCCGCTCGATCCGAGCATCGACAGGCTGCGCCGCAAGCTCATCCGCTTCATGGGCATCAACCTCGGGCTGATCTTCCTCGCCCTTATGGTGGTGGTGGGCGCCCTTGTCTACAAGTCGTACAGGACGCCGCCGGCGTCAGCGCCGGCAAGCGATATCCCGACGCCGGACGGCCAGCCGGCCAGCGGCGACATCGTGCTACCGGTCGGCGCGAAAATCGTGTCGCAGTCGATTTCCGGCGACCGCATCGCCATCGACGCCGAACTGGCCGACGGCAGTCGCGCCATCTTCGTCTACGACATCGGCGAGAAGCGCATGATCGGCCAGTTCGCGCTGCGCACGCAGTAGGGCAACGACCAGGCACAAACCGAGAAAAATCGTCAGGCCGGAGCGAAAGCGGTGACTCGGCGAGCACCGGAGCGGAGCGTACATGAAGTACGTGAGCACCGGAGTGCAGCCAAACGCCGTTTGCAGCCCGGCCTCACGATTTTTCAGATGACGTTCAGCTCGCGGAACGCCCGCCCCTCGGCCACCCGCTCGTAACCGAAGGCGGAGCAGTCGATGCTGCGATAGCCGCCGTGCAGGACGAGCTCGGCCAGCGCCTTGCCGACCGCCGGCGCCTGCTGCAGGCCGTGGCCGGAAAAGCCGTTGGCGAACAGGAAGTTTTTCACCTCCGGGTGCGGGCCGATCACGGCGTTCTGGTCGAGCGTGTTGTAGTCGTAGTGACCGGCCCAGGCGCGCGTCATCTTGATCGCCTCGAAGGCGGGCACGCGGGTCGCCAGCACCGGCCAGATCTCGTTCTCGAACAGGCCCCACTCCGGCTCGAAATCGGCCGGGTCGGCGGCCTGCTCTCCATCCTCGACCTCGGCGCCGCCGGTAATGTAGACGGAGCCTTCCGGCCGCCACCACACGCCCGACGGATCGACGGTGAGCGGCATGTCGTCGAAGCGGTCGCGCGATTCGAAGACGAAGACCGTGCGCTTGCGCGGCTCCACCGGCAGCGCGATGCCGGCCAGCGCCGCCACCTTGCCGGCGTTCGGCCCGGCGGCGTTGACGATGGTGCCGGCTGCAAGCGTCTCGCCATTGTCCAGCGTGACGCCGGTGACGCGGTTGCCGTCCCGCGCGATACCGGTGACGGAAGCGGTGATCAGATCGACGTTCATCGTCCTCAGCGCCTTGCGGAACAGGGTGAGGTAGGCGTGTGCGTCGAACCAGCCTTCACCGCTCAAGCCGTAGGCGCCGGCGGCGATCTCCTCGCCCGACAGCCAGGAAAAGCGCCGCGTGAGGGCCGCCGCATCCTCCAGCACGATGTCGGCGCCTTCGGCGACCTGCGCGCGATGGTTGGCCTCAAGGATCGGCAGGCCTTCCGCGCCGGCGAGGATCAGGTAGCCGCCCTCGCGGAAACCGATGTCGGCATCGGCACCGAATTCCTCCTTCAGCCGCCTAAACAGGCCAAGCGTGAACTGCGACAGGCGGATGTTCTCGGGGATCGAGAATTGCTGGCGGATCGAGGCGGCCGACAGCGTGGTGGCCGAATGGGTGAACTGCGGGTCGCGCTCGACCAGCGCGATGGAGCCCGAAAAGCCGTCCTTGCGCAGGAAATAGGCCGTCGAGGCGCCGACGATCGCCCCGCCGATGATGACTATGTCGTAATTGGCCATGGCCGCCTGTCCGTTTGCGAAAAGATCGCCGCTTCAGGAACGGCGCGGCCCTCTCTTGCAAGAGCCAGGCTTCAAAGGCAAGAAGACCAGATGACCGAACAGACCCTCTGCCGGCCGCGCCGCTCGGCCCTCTATATCCCGGTTTCCAACGACAAGGCTTTGGCCAAGGCGGCAAGCCTCGACGCCGATGTCGTCATCTTCGACCTCGAGGACGCGGTGGCGCCCGCCGACAAGCCGGCCGCGCGCGCCAAGCTCGCCGCCATTTTCGCCGCACCTGCCGGTCGCGCCGAGCGGGTGATCCGCATCAACGCGCTGGCGAGCGAATGGGGCGCCGATGACCTTGCCGCCGCACTTGCCTGCCAGCCCGTCGCCATCCTGCTGCCAAAGGTCGACACCGCCCGTGACATTCTCGAAGCCGGCGACGCGCTGGACGACGCTGCCGCCCCTGACGAAGTGAAACTGTGGGCGATGATCGAGACGCCGAAGGCCTTGCTCAACATCGGCGCCATCGCCGAACTCGGCCGCGATCCGGCCTCGCGGCTTGCTTGTTTCGTTGCCGGAACGAACGATCTCGCCAAGGAAACCGGCGTTTCCGATCGCCGCTACCTGATGCCGTGGCTGATGCAGCTCGTGCTCGCCGCCAAGGCCGGCGGGCTCGACCTTCTGGACGGCGTCTACAACGATTTTCGCGACGCCGACGGTTTTGGCCGCGAATGCGCGGAAGGCGCCGCCATGGGCTTCGACGGCAAGACCGTCATCCACCCCTCGCAGATCGGCCCGGCCAACGCCACTTTCGCGCCGTCGGAACAGGCTTTGGCCGAGGCGCGCGCCATCCGCGAGGCCTTCGCGAAGCCGGAGAACGCCGATAAGGGCGTCATCGGGCTGGATGGAAAAATGGTCGAGCGCCTGCATCTGGCGCAGGCCGAAAAACTGCTGGCGAAGGCGGCCGCCATCGGCGCATGATCGCCCCCGACACGACCCAGCCCGACCCTGAACAGGATCAAGCCATGCGCCTCTATCGTTTCCTCACCGAAGTCGACGACGCCAAGTTCTGCCACAAGGTAACAGTGGCCCTGAACAAGGGCTGGCACCTCTACGGCTCGCCCACCTACGCCTACGACAAGAAGGAAAAAATCATGCGCTGCGGCCAGGCGGTGGTGAAGGATGTCGACGGAGAGGAATACAAGCCCGGCGAGACAAAACTGGGCGACTGGTAGGCTGCGGACCGGCCCCTGCCGGGCATGGAAGCCTTGCCCTTGTCCTCGGGACAGCCGGGGACCAACCGTGACGATCAATCTGTCGCGGCGATTGCGCGACACCGCGGCGGCAGCCTTCACCTCAAAGGGACCTGGCCGGCGCGGCCTGTAATCAGGCGGGAATGTAGGTCAACCTGATGACCTCCCCGCCGATTCGCTCACTGGCCACAAGGCGGAGCGGCGGCCGGGGACCGGCAAAGAAGGGCTTGCCGCGACCGAGCGCCACGGGGTGAAGGTAGAGGCGGTATTCGTCGATCAGACCCATGTCGGTCAGGCTTTGCGCCAACTCCGGTCCGGAAGCGGAAATCTCTCCCGTCAGCCTGGCCTTCAGCCCGCGTATCGCGACCTCGACGTCATCCGCGACAAGCGTGGCATTGGGACCGACCGACTTCAACGAGCGCGATACGACCCATTTCGGCTGGCGTCGCCACGCCGCCGCGAAGTCTCGTTGTTCCCGGGTCCAGTCAGGATGGTCGTCGTCCCAATAGCGCATGTCTTCGTACATATGGCGGCCGTAGATGCTGCCCGTCAGATCGTGAACGTGCTCGGTCCAGTGACGGAAGAGTACGGCATCGGGCGGCGGCAAGTCCTGATGATCGACATAGCCGTCGAGGGAGAGGTTCATTCCGAATACGATCTTCGCCATGCTGCAAGATCCCTCGTCATGTCGGATAACCTGCCGCATACAAGACGAAGGACAGCGAAGCGGCCCGACATATGGCCGGAAATTTTCCCTGGCAGGGTCGTTACCCGGTTCCTGTCGTAAAATTCCCGAAACCCACGACGCATTTCAGGCTCGACGAGCGGCGGGTTCTCAAATCTTCCGTCCCGGTCGAAACCTGCCCCAGTATGGCGGCGGTGAAGAATGCCGGAACCCTACTCCGCCGCTTCCTCGATCCGCTCCATGTCGTCGTCCGACAGGCCGAAATGGTGGCCGATCTCGTGTATCAGCACATGGGTGACGATGTCGCCCAGCGTCTCCTCGTTCTCGGCCCAGTAGTCGAGGATGGCGCGGCGGTAGAGCGTGATGCGGTTCGGCCCTTCGCCGGTGGCCGGGTTCCAGCGCTCGGCGATGCCGCGCCCCTCGAACAGGCCGAGCAGGTCGAACGGCGTCTCCAGCGACAGGTCGTCCATGATCTCGTCGGTCGGGAATTCCGTCACCTGGATGACGATCTCGCCGGTCAGCGTGCGGAATTCCTCCGGCAGGTGCGCATAGGCCTCCAGCGCCAAAAATTCCATTTCCTCCAGCGACGGCGACAGTTCGCCATGCCAGGTGCGGGTCTTGTAGATGCGGGCCATGCTTTATCCTTGCGCTCCGCGGCATATAGGCTTTTGCACCGCGCTCGGCAAATGAGCGCGGCAGGACGGGCCGGATGCTTCCCTTCGGCGAGGAATAAATTCTTTTCGGACTCCGCTTGACTCTCGTTCCGCTCTCTGGAATCCATAAGAACATAACAGGAACATATCGAACGGAACTGACCGCCATGGCAACGCCTGCCGTGGCGCGGGACACTGTTTTTGCCCTGCGCCGGGAAATCGCGAGGATCGAAGGAAGATTGGCGGAACGGCTCGCCCCTCCCGGCGACGATGCGGTGGTGGTGCGCGGCAGCGGCCGGGTGCTCGGCGCGGCCGACAGGCTGGCCACCGGCGTGCCGACGCTGGACGCAGCGCTCGGCGGCGGCCTGCCCAGAGCGGCGCTGACCGAGGTGCACGGCCGGCAGATGCGCGATGCCGGCGCCGGCGCCGGCTTCGTACTGGCGCTGGCCGCCCTGCTCATGAAGCAGGCAGGCGCGAGCCGCCCGCTTCTGTGGATCGGCACCGGCGACATGTTCGCCGAAGCGGGCCTTCCGCATCTGCACGGGATTGCCCGGCTTTTCGGCATCGCGGCGGGTTCGCTGCTCTTCGCCGAGGCGCAAAAGCCGGTGGACGCGCTGTGGATCGCCGAAGAGGCGGCCGCGCTGAAATCGCTGGCGGCGGTCGTCCTCGAGCTGCCCGGCAACCCGCAACGGCTCGACCTCGATGCGACGCGCCGCCTGCACCGCCGCGCCGCCCTCGCCGGCCGGCCGTTCTTCCTGCTGCGGCATTCGGCACAAGCCGGACCGACGGCGGCGCCGCTGCGGTTCGTCGTAGCACCCGCGCCGGCAGCGCCCCGCCACATTCTCGGCCGGCCCCTTGCCGGCTCGATCGGGCCGCCGGGCTTCACTGTCACGCTCGCCAAGAACCGGCTGGCGCCGCCGACGCGCCTCGTCCTGGAATGGAACCCCGATGCCCTCAGTTTCGAACACCGCCCGGCCCTCTTCGAAGACGGAATGCAGGATCCTGTCGCTCTGGTTTCCCTATCTCGCCACGGAGCGGATATGGCGGCAGCGGCTCGGCCACGCATGGCGTACGGCATGCTCCGCTTTCCCGCCGCTGGTCGTCAGCCATAACGACAGGAACGCGCAGCGCCTGGCCGCGCTCGACCGCCGCGCCGAGGGGCTCAACCTCAGGCGCAGCATGGGCCTGGCCGACGCACGCGCCATGCACCCCGGCATCGACGTCGTCGAGGCCGACCCGGAAGCCGATCGCCGCCTGCTGGAGGCGCTGGCCGACTGGTGTGACCGTTACACGCCGCTGGTGGCGCTCGACGGCGCCGACGGCCTGTTCCTCGATATTTCCGGCTGTTGTCACCTGTTCGGTGGCGAACAGGCGCTGCTTGAGGACATGCTGCGGCGCTTCCGCGAGCAGGGTTTTGACGCCCGCGCCGCGATCGCCGCCACCGCGGGAGCGGCATGGGCGGTTGCCCGCTTCCACGGCAGCGCCACGGTGCCCGGCGGCATGGAGGCCGAATGGCTGGCGCCGCTGCCGCCGGCGGCGCTCAGGCTGGAACCGGACACCTGCGCCGCGCTCGCCGGCGTCGGCCTGCGCACGGTGGGCGCCGTCAAGGCCGCGCCCCGCGCGCCGCTGGCGCGGCGCTTCGGCAAGACGCTCATCCTGCGGCTCGACCAGGCGCTCGGCCATATCGAGGAAGCGCTGTCGCCGCGACAGGCGGTGCCGGAGCTTTCGGCCGAGCGCCGGCTGGCGGAGCCGATCATGGCGATCGAGGATGTCGAACGCATCGTCCTTGTCCTGGCGCAATCCTTGCGGACAAGCCTGGAGCGGCGCGACGCCGGCGCGCTCGCCCTGCAACTCCTGCTGTTCCGGGTCGATGGCGCGGTCGCCCGCCTGCCGCTCGGCCTGTCCTCCCCGACACGCGCGCCGGACCGGATCGCCAGGCTTTTCCACGAACGGCTCGACGCGCTCGGCCAAAATCTCGACGCCGGCTTCGGATTCGATCTCGTCAGGCTTTCGGTCCTGACCGCCGGCACCCTGCCGCCGGGACAGGCCGACCTTGGCGAGCAGGCCGCCGACACCGGCGAGACCCTGTCCGAATTCGTCGACCGCGTCGGCGCGCGCCTCGGCCGCGCCGTTATGCGCCGGCCGGTCGCCGTGGCCAGCCATGTGCCGGAGCGCGCCGTCGCTTTCCTGCCCTTCGCGCCGGACATGCCGGCCGGCCCGGCCGAGGCCACGCCGACGCCGGAGCGGCCGCTGCGCCTGCTCAGGCAACCCGAGCCCGTCGATGTCATGGCCGAGGTACCGGACGGCCCGCCGCTGAATTTCCGCTGGCGCCGCGCCCGCTACCGCATCGTCAACGCCGAAGGGCCGGAGCGGATCGAACCCGAATGGTGGCGGGAGAGCCTGCCCGTCGTCGCAAGACAGGAAAACGAAGAGGAGCGGACTTACGAAGACCGCCGCAAGGCCGCCGCCGCCAAAAGGCTGGCGCAGCGCAGCCGGGATTATTTCACCGTCGAGGATGCCGAAGGGCGGCGCTACTGGCTCTACCGCCAGGGCCTCTACGGCCTGTCCGGACAAGCGCCGCGCTGGTTCCTGCATGGGCTGTTCGCATGAAGACGGAATCCTCCGACACGCCGCCCCGCACCATACCGACCGAGCCGCGCTACATCGAGTTCGGCGTGCAGTCGAACTTCTCCTTCCTGCGCGGCGCCTCGCGGCCGGAGGAACTGGTGGTGGCCGCCTGCCTGCTCGGCCATGCCGGCATGGGGCTGGCCGACCGCAACACGGTGGCCGGCGTGGTGCGCGCCTGGAGCGCGTCGAAACACATCCGCATCGAGGCCGGGGACGAAGATAAGGGCAAGAACGAGGGCGAATCGAAGAAACCCTTCGGACCGTTTCTTCTGCCCTACCATCCCGGCTGCCGCCTCGTCTTTTGCGACGGCACGCCCGACATCCTCGCCTATCCGCGCGACCGCGCCGGCTGGGGACACCTGTGCCGCATGCTGACCCAGGCCAACCTTCGCGACGAGACCGAAAAAGGCGCCACGCTTCTCAGGCGCGCCGACCTGCTGGAATGGGGGGATCGCCTCTCCCTCGCCGTCCTGCCCGATCTTGCCTGCAATGAGGAGGAGACGCTGGCCTTGCTGCGCGGCCTTCGCCATCGCTTCGGTGCGGCGCTGCGGCTGGCCGTTGCTCCCGCCTATGGCGGCGGCGACCGGTTCCGGCTGGAGCGGGCGGCGGCAATGGCGGCGGCGGCGGGGATGCCGCTGATGGCGGTCAACGACGTGCTCTGTCACGCGCGCGAACGCAGGCCCTTGCAGGACGTGCTGACGGCGATCCGCCTCAACGTTCCCGTCGCCGAGGCCGGACTGGAGCTTGCCGCCAACGCCGAGCGCCACCTGAAGTCCGGCGCCGAGATGGCGCGCCTCTTCCATAAATTCCCCGAGGCGATTGCCGAGACTGAGCGCTTTTCGGCGGAACTCGGCTTTTCGCTTGGCGAACTCAAGCACAACTATCCCGACGAACCGACCCGCGACGGCGCAACCCCCCAGCAGGAACTGGCGCGGCTCGCCCGCGAAGGCGCGGCGGAGCGCTATCCCCCCGGGGTCCCGCAAAAGGTTTCGCAACGCATCGAGGAGGAATTGGCGCTGATCGAGAAGATGAGCTACGCGCGTTACTTCCTCACCGTCCACGACATCGTCCGCTTCGCCCGCAGCAAGGGCATATTGTGCCAGGGCCGCGGCTCGGCGGCCAACTCTGTCGTCTGCTACTGCATCGGCATCACGCCGGTCGGCCCCGACCAGATCGACACACTGTTCGAGCGCTTCATCTCCGAGGAGCGCAACGAGCCCCCCGACATCGACGTCGATTTCGAGCATGAGCGCCGCGACGAGGTCATGGCCTATGTCTACGAAAAGTATCAGGAGAAGCACACCGCGCTGGCCGCCGCCGTAACCAGCTATCGCGGCCGTTCCGCACTGCGCGAGGTCGCCAAGGCGATGGGCCTGTCCGACGATGTGCGCGGCGCCCTGTCGGGCTCCATCTGGGGCTGGCATTCCTCGACGCTGGGGGCGCGGGAGGCCAAAGCCGGCGGGTTCGACCCGAAAGACGACCTTTCACGGCACGTCATCGACCGAGCCAACGAGATCATGGGTTTTCCCCGTCATCTCACCCAGCACGTCGGCGGCTTCGTCATCACCAAGGATCGGCTCGACGAGATCGTGCCCATCGTCAAGACGGCGATGGACGAGCGCAAGATGGTCGAATGGGACAAGGACGACCTCGACGCGGTCGGCCTGCTCAAGGTCGACGTTCTGGCGCTCGGCATGCTGTCGTGCATCCGCCGCGCCTTCGATCTTCTCACCAGCCATTACCGACCCGTCCGCGAAGACGACGGCCGTCCCATCGTCGATATCGCCACGATGCCCAAGGAGGACGGCCGCGTCTATGACATGATCTGCCGCGCCGACACGCTTGGCGTCTTCCAGATCGAGTCGCGGGCGCAGATGTCGATGCTGCCGCGCCTGAAACCGAAGGAGTTCTATGACCTCGTCATCGAGGTGGCGATCGTGCGGCCCGGCCCCATACAGGGTGACATGGTGCACCCCTACCTGCGTAGACGTACAGAGAAAGAAGACGTCGAATATTACAAACCGGAACTTAAGCAGATTCTTAGTAAAACCTACGGCGTGCCTCTGTTTCAAGAACAGGCAATGAAAATCGCTATGGTGGCAGGTGGCTTTGAAGCGTGGGAAGCAGATAAACTGCGCCGTGCGATGGCGACATTCCGGCGTACAGGCGAGGTTGGGAAATATCGCGACCGGCTAATTACAGGAATGAAAAAAAACGGCTATCCGGAGGAATTCGCCAAACGGTGTTTTCGTCAAATAGAAGGTTTCGGCGAATACGGTTTCCCCGAAAGCCACGCCGCCTCCTTCGCCATCCTCGTCTACGCCTCCTGCTGGTTCAAGGCCTTCTATCCCGACGTCTTCTGCGCGGCGATCCTCAATTCGCAGCCGATGGGTTTCTACCAGCCGGCGCAGCTGATCCGCGACGCCCGCGACCATGGCGTCGAGATCCGGCCGGTCGACATCAACCATTCGGACTGGGACTGCACGCTGGAGCCGGCCGCCTTCGATCCCGGCCGCATCGTGCCGCGTCATGGCGAAATGCGAACCGTCATCCGCACACGCCATGCCGTGCGGCTCGGCCTGCGGCAGATCAAGGGCCTTGCCGAGGCCAGGGCAAAAACCTTCGTCGAACGGCGCGGCACCGGCTACAGGTCGATCCGCGACGTCTGGCTGCGCTCCGGTCTCGATGCCGACGAGATCGAAAGGCTGGCCGAGGCCGACGCCTTCCGCTCGTTCGGCCTCGATCGCCGCGGCGCTGTGTGGGCGGTGCGGGCGCTGGCGAAGGGCGCCGGCAAGCTGCCGCTGTTCGACCGCAGCGAGATCCGCCTCGCTGACAGGGAACCGGCGACGACGCTACCCGCCATGCCGGCGGGAGAGCATGTCATCCACGACTACCGTTCGCTCGGCCTGTCGCTGAAGGCGCATCCCGTCGGCTTCCTGCGCACCCGGCTCGACCGCCTCGGCGTCACCCCCAGTGAGCGCCTGTCCACGGTGCCGGACGGCAGGCGCGTCTCGGTCGCCGGCCTTGTCCTGGTGCGGCAGCGACCGGGCAAGGGCAACGCCATCTTTCTCACGCTGGAGGACGAAAAGGCGATCGCCAACGTCATCATCTGGCCGCGCATATTCGACCGCTACAGGGCCGTCGTCATGGGCGCGCGCTTCATCCGCGTCAGCGGAAAACTGCAATCGGAGCAAGACGTCATCCACATCGTCGCCGACCGCATCGACGACCTGACGCCCTGGCTGACCGTGCTGCTCGAAGAAGCCGCGCCCCAAGAAGCCCCGCCTCGGCAGGATGCACGCCCGAGAACCAGCCCCGGCACAAACCAAACAGATCCCACGAACGAGCCCGCCGCATGGCGAAACGACAGTGACGGACTGGCCCGGCGCGCCCGCGAGGTGATGCCGAAAGGCCGCAATTTCCAGTGAAGGGCGCGCACTCGATCGAAACCAAAAAGCCGCGCCGGGCAGAGCCGCGGCTTTTGCAGCGTCTCCGAGGCCTTCAGCTTTCGTCGTCGGAAAGCGCGCGCGCCTCCGAGGACAGCATGATCGGGATCCCGTCGCGAACCGGATAAGCGAGCCGGGCCGCCTTCGAAACCAGTTCGCCGCGTTCGGCGTTCCAGACCAGCGGCCCCTTGGTCAGCGGGCAGGCCAGCAGTTCCAGCAACCGCATGTCGACGTCCCTGCCGCTGTCGCGTCCCGCCGTCATCCGCCCGTTCCTCTCCTTGCCGATCCGTCCTCGGCATCACCGCTTACGGAAAACGGTCACGCCTTCCCCAACTGCATCATTGCAGGCTCGAACCGAAATCGTCGGCTTCGCGCGCCAGCGTCATCTCCGTTATGGCGATCAGCGTTTCGGCGCGCGCCTTGAGATCGGGCGCCTCCAGCAGCGCCTGCTTTTCAGCCGGCCCGTAAGGCGCCATCATCGACAGCGCATTGACCAGCATGGCGTCGTCGGCGCGGCTGACGCTTTCCCAGTCAGCATCCAGCTCGTTGGCCTTCAGATAGGCCCGGAACGCCTTGAGCAGGGCCGGGCGGTCGATCCCGGCATCGGCCTGTTCCGGCAGGTCGGCAAGAAAGGGCGCGATGCGGCATTGCCGGAACGCCGTCCGGACGGCGACCTCGTCGAGCACGCGGAAGCGGCAGACCCCTTGCAGGGCAATCAGGTAGCGGCCATCACCGGTTTCGGTGAAGGAGGCGATGCGGCCGAGGCAACCGACCGCGCACAGCTCCGGCTCGCCGTCCGCGCGCGCCGAACCGTCCAGCGCCGGCTGGATGATGCCGATCAGCCGCGTGCCGGCGATGGCCTCGTCGATCATCTGCAGGTAGCGCGGCTCGAAGATGTTGAGCGGCAGCCGGGCGCCCGGCAACAGCAGAACGCCGGCGAGCGGAAACACCGCCACCTGCGTCGGCACATCCGCTTTGGTCCGGTAATGCGCGTTTCCGGCCTGCATTGTGCTCCCAATCCTTGTCGGGACGAACCGCGCGGCCGGTCGCTCGCCTGCGGTCGATCCTCAACGATTGCCCGAAGCCGGCGGCAGGGCCGGCCTCAGGAAAACAGCAGCGACGACAGCTTGCGCCGCGCGGCCAGTGTCGCCTCGTCGGTCATGCCCCATGCCTCGAAGAACTGCAGAAGCTGGTTCCGCGCGCCATCGTCCTTCCAGCCGCGGTCCGCCTTGACGATGGCCAGAAGATTGTCCGCCGCCTTGTCGCGTTCGCCGAGCGTGTTCTGGATCATGGACAGGTCGAAACGGGCCTGATGGTCCTTCGGGTCGTTCGCCAGCCTTTCCTCCAGCTCGGCGGGATTGCCCAGCGAGGCGGCCTGCTCGGCCAGCGCCATCCGCGCCCGTACGGCGGCCAGCGCCGGCGCGTCCCTTTTGGCTTCCGGCACGGCGGCAAGGGCTGCCTTGGCGCCTTCCGTGTCGCCCGCCTCCAGCGACAGTTCCGCCAAGCCGGCGATGGCCTCGATCGTCTCCGGCGCCTGCTCCAGCACGGCCTCGTAGATGGCGGCGGCCGTCTGCGCGTCACCGGCGCCGCGCGCTTCGGTGGCGGCTGCCAGCGCCTCGGCGATCTGCGCGGCGCCGTTGCCGGCACCGCCGAGCTTGCGGATGAACTCCTGCACCTGGCTTTCCGGCACGGCGCCCATGAAGCCGTCGACCGGTTGGCCGTCGCGGAAGGCGATGACCGCCGGGATCGACTGGATGCCGAGCTGGCCGGCGATCGACGGATGCTCGTCGATGTTCATCTTGACCAGCTTGACCGCGCCGCCCGCGGCCTTCACCGCCTTTTCGAGCACCGGCGTCAGCTGCTTGCAAGGCCCGCACCAAGGCGCCCAGAAGTCGACCAGCACCGGCTGGCGCCGCGATTCCTGGATGACGTCGGCGGCGAAGCCGGCCGTCGAGGTATCCTTGACGAGATCGCCGGCCGCAGGCGCGGCCGCGCCGTTGCCGACGGTGACCTGCGGCGAACCCATGGAATACTGGTTGCCTGTCGCGAACGGATTGTTTTCTGTCATCTGCCGCCCTTCCGCGCCGCCCTGCCGGCAGCGCCTGTCCTGTCCTTTTGCCGCGCATCCAATGTGGCGATCATGCCGAGACTTTCAAGATGAGAGGCCGATGTCCGGTCGCCTCGACGAAGCGCAGCAGATCGGCCCGGGAAATCGACGTGGTAGCCTCGTTGGTGAGGGGATGGGCGTTGATCGTCTCGTTTTCCATCAGCGCCTCGTCGAGCACGACGCGGACACGGCCCTCGGTATCGTTGATCAGCCCGAAAACCGTCACCGCGCCGGGAACGACGCCGAGCAGTTCCATCAAAAGCTCCGGCTTGCCGAACGACACGCGCCCGGAAGCGCCGATCAGCGTATGGATCTGCTTCAGGTCGACCGTCGCGTTCTCCTCCACCGTGACGAGGAAGACGTTGTCCTTCTTGTCCTTGAGGAAAAGGTTCTTGGTGTGGCCGCCGGCGATCTCGCCGCGCAGCGCCTGCGAATCGGCGACGGTGAACAGCGGCGGATGCCGCCGGGTCGTGGTTTCGATGCCGAGTCCCGACAGGAATGCGGACAATTCGGCTTCGGTCTTGGGCATCGCGGCGCTCCGGCGTTCGGCTTGCCGCAGCTTTTGCGGCAAGCCGGCGCCAAAGACAAGGCCGCTCCTGCCGGAAGGCGGGCGCTCGGCCATCTTCCGCTTCGCTCAAGACCCTGCGGGGAGCCGGTCACAGGCCGGGGTTCTCAGGCGATGTCTCAACGCGAAAAAACAGTCGATTTCCCTGTTGCAATCGTCCGGCGCTTCGGCCATATAAGCGCGGCTTGCGGCCTCGGGCCGCGCGAGCGGGTGTAGCTCAGGGGTAGAGCACAACCTTGCCAAGGTTGGGGTCGAGCGTTCGAATCGCTTCACCCGCTCCAAAAGTTTTTACTTTTGAATAGCTTAGAGGCTCGGATATCCGGGCCTTTTTGCTGTTTGTCAGCCGGGCGGTCGATGCGCGGCTTCTGCCTTCCGCCGTCCTTGCAGCAGATCGTCAACAAACGCTGCGGAAACGCTCCACGCAGACATCCAGCACCTCGCCGGGATCGCGCTTCCACCAGTTTCCGGCCGAAAAGATCTCGACCTCGCACACGCCGTCGTAGCCGGCACCCTCGACGGCCGCGCGAATCGCCTTCAGGTCGGCCACGCCGTCGCCCATCATGCCGCGGTCGAGCAGGACGTCGCGCGTCTCGGCCAGCCAGTCGCACAGGTGATAGCCGAGAATGCGATGCCTGCCGGCGCGCCTCAGTTGGTCGGCCAGCATGGTGTCCCACCACACGTGATAGACATCGACGGCGATGCCGACATTGGCGCTGTCGATCCAGTCGCACAGGTCGAGCGCGTCGCGCACGGTGACGAGGCAGGAGCGGTCGCCGCCATAGACCGGATGGAGCGGTTCGAGCGCCAGGCGCACCCCGCGTTCCGCCGCATAGGGCGCGGCTGCGGCAACCCGTTCCCCGACCCGCTTCAGGCTGTCCGCCATGCCCTTCGTCTCCGGTTCGACGCCGCCGACGACGATGGTGAGCACAGGCGCCTCAAGCGCCGCCGCCATGTCGATCGACGCATGGAAATCGTCCATCAGCGTCGCGAGCGGCCGCAGCGCCAGCGGGCCGACGAGAAACGGCGTGCGGCAAAGCCCGGCGACCGCGAGGCCGGCGGCGCGGGCGCGCCGGCCGATCGCCACCGCGTTCTTGCCGATCTCGCGCCGCCAGAACACGATGCCGCCGAACCCGCGCTCGGCGCAGGCGTCGATCACCCGCTCGACCGGCCAGCCGGCGCCCTGCCCTTCGACATTGTGGCCGAGCGTCGCGGTGTTGAGGGCAAGCGCGGAGTGGTCGTGGCGGAAATCGCGCATGGCCGCCTCAGGCGCCGTAGAGCGCCAGAAGCTTGCGCATGCGCTGGATCGCCAGGTCCGGGTCGCGCAGCAGGCCGCAGCCGTCGGCCAGCTTGAACGCTTCGACGAAATAGGGCAGCGGCCGCAACGCCTGCGCGCCGCCGAGCATGACGAAATGGTCTTGGAAGCCGTTCAGCCAGGCGAGGAAGACCACCCCGGTCTTGTAGTGCTGCGTCGGCGCCCGGAAGATCAGCCGCGCCAGCGGCACGGTCGGGTCGAGCGTATCGCGGAAAGCCTTGCCGTCGCCTTCTCCCAGCTTGGCGACCGCGTAGGCGGCGGCTGGCGCCAGCGGATCGAAGATGCCGAGCAGGGCGTGTGAATGGCCCTGCTCGTCGCCGGCGATCAGTTCAGGATAGTTGAAGTCGTCGCCCGTATACATCTTCACGCCGGCCGGCAGGCGGCGGCGCATGGCGATTTCCTTGTCCTTGTCGAGCAGCGAAATCTTGATGCCGTCCACCTTGGCGGCATTCTCCGCGATCACCGCCAGCGCCGTCTCCATCGCCGGCTCGAACGCATCGGCGCCCCAGTAGCCGGCCAGCGCCGGGTCGAACATCTCGCCCAACCAGTGCAGCACCACCGGCCGGTCGCAGCGCGCCAGCACGTCGCGATAGACCTTCACATAGTCGTCCGACGAAGCGGCGACGGCGGCGAGCGCCCGGCTCGCCATCACGATGAGGCGGCCGCCGAGCTTCTGGATCGCCTCGACCTGCTCGAAATAGGCGCGCCGCACGTCGTCCAGGCTTCGGGCATCGGCAGGCGCCAGCTGGTCGGTGCCGCAACCGTTGAACACCAGCGCGTCCGGCAGCTCGGCCCTGGTGCGGCGGATGAGTTCGAGCGCGCCAGGCCAGTCGAGCCCCATGCCGCGCTGGGCCGTGTCCATCGCCTCGGCAATGCCCAGGCCGAGATCGTCCAGATGGCGCCGGAACGCCATCGTCGCCTTCCAGTCGATAGCGGCCTGCCCGGACGGTTCGCCGGCCGCGAACGGATCGGCGACCACATGCGCGGCCGAAAAGACGATGCGGGCGGCGTCGGCGGGTAGCCGCGCGGACGGAATGATCCTGCCACTCAGCCGGTAGTCGGAGAAATTGCCCTTCTCGTCGGGAAGCCGGATCGTCATGGTTGGTCCTTTTGAGCAATTCCAGGAAAAGTGTGAAGCGGTTTTCCGTCCGGAATTGCGTTGTAACAAAGCGATCTAGAACCTCGGCACCAGCATGCCGGCGTCGACCGCGATCACCTGGCCGGTCGTGTAAGGCAGGTTGCCGGACGCCAGCGTCGCCATGACCCGGCCGACATCCTGCGGCTGGCCGAGCCGGCGCATCAGCGTCAACCCTTCCTCGTCGATCCGCCGCTGGTAGGTGGCCGACACCGATCTGGTCATCGCCGTCTCGATCAGGCCCGGCCGGATGTCGTAGACGGCGATGTTCTCGCGACCCAGCCGCACGGCGAACACCTTGCTCACCATCGCCGAACCGGCCTTCGACACGCAGTATTCCGCCCGCGATTCAGCCACCGCATCGGCGTTCGAGGACGACACGTTGATGACGGCGTAGAAGCGGCCGTCGTCGCGCCGGCGCGGCAGCACGCGGCGCGCCCACGCCTGGCAAAGAAAGAATTGCGCCTTGGCGTTCACCGCCTGGCAGCGGTCGTAGCTTTCCTCGCTGACGTCGAGCGGATCGCCACGGGCGAGCACCGACACGCCGGCATTGTTGATGAGCGTCGACAGCGGGCCGATCGCGCGTTCTGAACGGTCGAGCATCGCATCGTGCGCGGCGATGTCGGCGACGTCGCCGGCGACCCGCACCACCGGCACGCCGAGAGCCGCGACGGCTGCCTCGGCGTCCTTCAGTTCGGCATCGTCGGCCGGGCCGTTGAGCGCGACGGCGAAGCCGAGCCTGCCCAGTTCCAGCGCCGCCGCCAGCCCGATGCCGCGGCTCGATCCGGTGACGAAGACCGCCTGCCGCGCCGTTCCGCTCATGCCTGCGCCCCGTGCTTCAAGAGTTCGCGCGCGATGATCATGCGCTGGATCTGGTTGGTGCCCTCGTAAATCTGCGTGATCTTGGCGTCGCGGTAAAGCCGTTCCACCTCGAAGCCGCGGATATAGCCGGAACCGCCGAACACCTGCACGGCATCGGCGGTGCGGGTGACCGCCATATCGCCGGCGAAGCACTTCGCCATCGAACAGGCCTTCGTCGCCTCCTCGCCGCGATCGATCTTGACGGCGGCGCTGTGCACCAGCAGGCGGGCGGCCTCGATGTCCTTGGCCATGTCGGCCAAAAGCCACTGCACGCCCTGGAAGTCCGAGATCGCCTTGCCGAACTGCCTGCGCTGCCTGGAATAGTCGACGGCAGCCTCCAGCCCCGCCTGGCCGATGCCGACGGCGAGCGATGCGATGCCGACGCGGCCCTTGTCGAGCACGCTCATCATCATGTGGAAGCCCTTGCCGGCTTCGCCCAGCAACGCCTCCGGCTCCAGCTTGACGTCGGTGAAGGTCAACGCGCCGACCTGGCTGGCGCGCTGGCCCATCTTGTGCTCCTTGGGGCCGCGCTCGACACCCCTGGCGTGCAGGTCAACGATGAAGATGCTCATGCCGCGATGCCCTGCGGCCTTGTCCGTGCGCGCCAGCACGAAGCCGACATCGGCGACCGGCGCGTTGTGGATCCAGATCTTGCCGCCGTTGAGGCGCCAGCCCTCGCCGTCCGGCTCGGCGGTGGTGCGGATGCCGGAAACGTCGGTGCCGGCTTCCGGCTCGGTGATGCAATAGGCAGCGCGCTTCGTCGCCCGCATCAAGGGCGCAAGCCAGGCGTCGCGCTGCGCCTCGGTGCCATGGCGGACGAGGAGCGTGCTGATGAGTTCGACCAGCCCGCACTGGTCCGCCACCGAGGCATAGCCGCGCGACAGCTCTTCCATGACCAGCGCGTAGGTAAGCGTGTCGAAGCCGGGGCCGCCCATCGCTTCCGGCACGCCGATGCCGAACAGGCCGAGCTCGCCCATCTGCTGATAGAGCTCGGCGGGAAAGCGCTCGTCGCGGTCGAGGCCCTCGGCCGCCGGCCGGATCACCTCCTCGGCGAACTGGCGCGCCATGTCGCGCACCTGAAGCTGCGTCTCGTTGGCGTACATGGCATCCTCGTTTGTAACTATCTAGTTACTGCTATAGCGCAGTACCGCACACACGGTCAAGCGTCTCCGCGGCGGCGACGCCGGGCGGCGGCACGGCTTGCCGAAAGACCTTGGTCCGTGTAATAAATAACCGGATGGTTACAAGGGAGGACAGCATGGACCGGTCGCAGAAGCGCAAGTTCGGACGCAGCAACATCGAGGTCACCGCCTTCGCTTTCGGCACCGCGCCGATCGGCAATTTCCTGCGCGAAATCGACGAGCCCACCGCCGACGCGATGGTACAGCACGCCTGGGACGCCGGCGTGCGCTTCTACGACACGGCGCCGATGTACGGCCACGGCCTGTCGGAACTGCGGCTGGGCCATTCACTGCGCTGGAAGAAGCGGGACGACTTCGTCCTCGCTTCCAAGGTCGGCCGCGTGCTGAAGGCCGGCAGGCGTTCCGAGATCGACTTCGCGCCGTGGAACAACGCGGCGCCCAACACCATGGCCTTCGACTACAGCTACGACGGCACCATGCGTTCCTTCGAGGATTCGCTGCAGCGGCTGGCGCTGGAGCGCATCGACATGCTGTTCATCCACGACATCGACCGCTTCACGCGCGGCGACGAGCAGCCGAAAGTGTTCCGGCAGGCGATGGACGGCTGCTGGCGGGCGCTGGAGCGGCTGCGCTCGGAAGGCGTCGTCAAGGCCATCGGCGTCGGCGTCAACGAATGGGAGGTCTGCCACGAGGCACTGAAGCAGCGCGACTTCGACTGTTTCCTGCTCGCCGGCCGCTACACGCTCCTGGAGCAGGAGGCGCTGGACGGCTTCCTGCCGCTGTGCGAGGAGCGCGGCGCGGCCGTGCTGGTCGGCGGCGGCTTCAACTCCGGTATCCTCGCCACCGGCGCCATTCCGGGCGCCAAGTACAATTATGCCCCCGCCCCGGCCGCCGTCATGGACAAGGTGGCGAAGATCGAAGCCGTGTGCCGCGAGCACGGCGTGCCGCTGCCCGCAGCCGCCCTCCAGTTCGTCGTCGCGCACCCCGCCATTCCGGCCTTCTGCGCCGGTACGCGCACGGTCGAGCAGCTGGAGCAGAACCTGAAATGGTTCAGCCACCCGATCCCGGCCGACTTCTGGGCCGACCTGAAGCACAGGAAGCTGCTGCGCGAGGACGCCCCGGTGCCGGCATGACCGGGCAGGACGCCATCGGCCGGCAACTGTCCGCAGCCGGCGGCCTGTCTTACGAAGACGTCGAAACCGGCGACTGGTTCGAGACGCCCGGCCGCACGGTGAGCGTCGAAATGATCGACGCCTTCGCCGCGCTGACCGGCGACCGCTTCGAGATTCACATCGACGAGGCCGCCGCGCGGCGCCATGGCTTCACCGGCCGTGTCGCCCACGGCCTGCTTGTTCTGTCGCTGGTGGACGGGTTGAAGAACCAGGCCGAGGCGCGGTTCCGGGCCATCGCGTCGCTCGGCTGGGATTTCCGCTTCGAAAGGCCGGTGCTGGCCGGTGATACCATCAGGGCGCGCATCTCCGTGGCCGGCAAGCGCGTCACAAGCAAGGTGGACCGCGGCATTCTTACCCTGCGGTTCGCCGTCGCCAACCAGAAGGGCGAGATCGTGCAATCGGGCGAAAACCGGTTGATGGTCTATCGCCGGTAGATCGTTTTGCCGGCTAATCGCGGTCCGTCAGAATTCGATATCGACCACGGTGACCCCATCGGCCCCGCCTACCGTATTGGCGACGATGCGCGCGCCGATCTCGCGGTGCCTGGCATCGACGAGATAGGCATCGCGCGCGGCGCTGTCAGCGAAGTCGACCCAAAAGGCATCGGCGTTGCCACGGATCAGCTCCGTCTCGACACTGACATTGGGGCCGGCATGGAAGCCGACGATGCCGGGCAGGCGATCGCGCAGGCCGCGAAGGTCGCTGTAGATCGACGCCTTGGTTTCGACATCGACACTGTCGAGAAAGCGCAGGAGCACGAAATGCCGGATCATGTCTTGATTCCTTTGGAGTGACGGGACGGCAACGGAGAGAAGCGGTTCGCCGGATGCGGCGGTGTCAGAAGCGTGGCAACCGCTTGGCGCGGAACGCCGCAAGCCCTTCCTTGAGGTCGTCCGATCCCGCCACGGCGATACCGGCCAGGGCATCGAGGACCCGGTCGGTTTCCTCGCCCTCGGCCGCGTTGACCAGCATCTTGGTAAGTTCGGTGGCGAGCGGCCCGCGCGCGCAGACCCGGGCGGCGACCTGCCGGGCGTGCTCGAGCCCCTTGCCGCTTTCGGTCACCGCATCGACCAGCCCGAGACGAAGCGCCTCGTCGGCGCCGAACACCTCGCCGAAGATCGCCATGCGCCGCACCAGCCGGGCGCCGAAGCGGCGCACGGCGCGCTGCGTGCCGGACCAGCCGGGAATGACGCCGAGGCCCGTTTCGGGCAGGCCGATCTTCACATGTGCCTCGGCGATGCGGAAGTCGGCGCAGGCCGCAAGCTCCAGCCCGCCGCCCAGCGTATGGCCGTTCAGCACGGCGATGAGCGGTTGCCGCAGCCGCGCCAGCGCATCGAAGGCGGCATGGCCCTCGCGCACCCAGAAGCGGCCGAAATCTTCCGGCGTCTCGCCGCTCCACGCCTCGATGTCGCCGCCGGCCGAGAACGCCTTGGCGCCGGAGCCGGTGAGGATCGCGACGCGCACGGCGGCATCGTGCTCGATCGTGGCGCAAGCCAGCGCCAGCTCGCGGACCATGCCGGCGTCGAGGGCGTTCAGCTTGCCTTCGCGCCGAAGCACGATCAGCGCCACGCCGCCCTCGACTTCCAGATGCACGCCGCTGTCGGACATTATTCGGCCGCCTCCTTGCCGGCGGAGCTCCCGCCGGGCAGAAAGAGGTCAGCTTGCATCGGCTTGAGCGACGGCGCAACGGTCAGCGGGAACGCCGCGCGGTCGAGCACGTCGCGCTGGAGGTCGATACCGGGGGCGATCTCGGTGACCGTCACCTTGCCGTCGATCAGCCGCAGCACGCAGCGTTCCGTGACATAGGTGATATCCTGGCCCTGCGCCGTGGCGCGCTTGCCGGAAAACGACACCTGGTCGACCTCGGGCACCAGCTTGGCGACCTTGCCCTCCTTGTCGATCGACAGTTTGCCGTCGGCGATGGAGAGCTTCGCGCCGGCGTTGAAATAGCCGGAAAAGACGATCTTCTTCGCCCGCGCGGTGATGTCTACGAAACCGCCGGCGCCGGCGGTGACATGCGGCCTGACCGCGAGTTTCGAGACATTGACCGACCCGTCCGCGCCGATCTGCAGGAAGGACAGCAGCGAGGCGTCGAAACCCGCCGCCTGGAAATAGGTGAACTGGTGCGGCGACGGCACGAAGGCCTCGGCATTGGAGGAGCAGCCGAACTTGAAGTCGAGCAGCGGGATGCCGCCGACCGCGCCCTGCTCGATCACCCAGGTCACCTCGCCGTGCCGGCCTTCCTCGAGGAAGATGCGCGGCACGTTGGCCGAGATGCCGAAGCCGATATTGACCGCCCAGCCGGGCTTGAGCTCGGCCGCGACGCGGCGCGCGATGACCTTGGCGGGATCGAAGGCGGGCGTGCGGAAGGTGTCGAGCGGCCGGAACAGCTCGCCGGAAATCGCCGGGTCATAGTCCGTGGCGGTGGTCTGCAACTGGTCGGGCGCCTCGACGATCATGTCGACCAGGATGCCCGGCACCCGCACGTCATGCGGCCTCAGGCTGCCGGCCTGCGCCACCCGCTTGACCTGGGCGATGACCAGTCCGCCGCAGTTGTGCGCAGCGAGCGCGAGTTCCATCGCGCCGAGATAGGCGCCTTCGTGCTCGAAGGTGAGGTTGCCGCGTTCGTCCGCCGTCGAGGCGCGGATGATGGCGACGTCCGGCGCGATCGTCGGAAAATAGAGCCATTCCTCGCCCTCGAAATCGATCTTGCGCACGATCGCCTTTTCCCGCGCCCGCTCGTTCATGGCGCAGCCGTCGAGGTCCGGATCGACGAAGGTGTCGAGGCCGATCTTGGTGATGACGCCCGGCCGCTTGCCGGCGGCTTCGCGCAGGACGTCGAACAGGATGCCGCTCGGCACATTGTAGGCCGCCACCTTGTTCTCGCCCAGCATCTGCCAGATCAGCGGCGGCTCCGCCGACGAGGGGCCGGAAGGGTAGGAGCCGGCGATGATGGTGTCGATCATGCCGTCCTGTGCGAGATGGTCGATGCCCTTGGTGCCGAACATGTCGCCGGCGGCGATCGGATGCACCATCGTCAGCCGGCCGGGATGCCGCTCGGCGCGATAGCGCTCGCCGAGCGCCTGCAGGACATGATCCGGACAGCACAGGCCGCTCGACGAATTCACCGCGACGACAGCGCCGTCGGCGATGCGTTTGACCGCGTTTTCCGCGTTCGTGATCTTGGACATCGGCATCCTCGCTGTGATTCTTCACGGCTGCATTTCCATGTCGCCGGCACCTGTTTCGGACCGGACAAGGAACCGTCTTGCAGCCTGACCATGCTCATATTATAAGTAACCATCTGGTGCAATAGCGGATTCGAACGGAGAGTGGGGAACGGCCGAATGAGCATCTATTTCCAGCAGACATACCAGCGCGCTTTCGGCACATATCCGCTGCGCGGCGAGACTTGCAGGCAGGCCATCGCGGCGGCGCTGGCGACCGGCTACCGCGCCTTCGACACCGCGCAGATGTACGAAAACGAGAGCGAGGTCGGCGAGGCGCTGGCCGGGGGCGGCGTGCCGCGCGCCGAGCTTTGCATCACCACCAAGGTCGGCGTCGAAAACTTCGCCAACCATCTGTTCCTCGCCTCGGTTGAGCGCAGCCTGAAGGCGTTGCGGACGGATTATGCCGACGTCCTTCTGCTGCACTGGCCGGCGGTGGACGGCAACATCGCGCCGCCGCTGCGCCAGCTCCAGAAGGCCCAGGAAAAGGGGCTGGCCCGCCATATCGGCATTTCCAACCACACGGCCCGGATGATGCGCGACGCGAAGGCCATCGTCGACGTCCCGCTGGTGACTAATCAGGTCGAATTCCATCCCCTGCTCAACCAGGATGTCCTTCTGGCGGCCGCTACTGAGACCGGCATCCCGCTGTCGTCCTACTGCTCGGTGGCGCGCGGCAAGGTGTTCGAGGTCCCGCTCTTCGCCGAGATCGGCGCGCTCTACGGCAAGTCGGCGGCCCAGATCGTGCTGCGCTGGATACTGCAGAAGGGGGTGTCGCTGAACACCATGTCGACCAAGCCGGACAACATCCGCGCCAATTTCGACATCATGGATTTCACCCTGTCGAGCATCGACATGGCGCGGATCGAGGCGCTGACCCATACCAACTATCGCATTGTCGGCCGCGACCTGGTGCCCTATGCGCCTGAGTGGGATTGAAGGCGGGCGAAGCTGAAATGCAGGCGGCGATCCGCCGAGGATCGCCGCCGGACCGCAACGCTACGGCCTATTTGTTGCCGCGGATGAGGTCGGACGCCTTTTCGCCGATCATGATCGTCGCCGCATTGGTGTTGGAGCCGATCAGGCTGGGCATCGTCGAGGAATCGCAGATGCGGATGTTGTCCAGCCCGCGCACCCGCAACTGCGGATCGACCACCGCCATGGCGTCAACGCCCATCTTGCAGGTGCCGGTCGGGTGATAGGACGTGCGCCCGTAGCGGCGCGCGTAGTCGGCGAAATCGGCCTGCGACCTCACCTCTTCGCCCGGTACGTGCAGGCGCTTGATGTATTTCTGCAGCGATGGCTGGCGGAAGATCTCGCGGCTGATGCGCACGCCTTCGGCGGATATCTTGACGTCGTCCGGCTCGGCGAGAAAATTCGGGTCGATGACCGGCAGCGCCTCGGCGTCGGCCGAACGCAGCCGGACCGTGCCCCGGCTTTTCGGCCGCAGCGTATAGGAATTGAGCGTGATGCCGGAGCCCGACGGAACCGTCGGAACACCCTCCTCCGCGCCCGCGCCCGCCAGGAAATGGAATTGCAGGTCGGGAACTTCCCCGTCCGGCCGCGAGTGCCAGAAGGCGCCGCCCTCGACGACGTTGGAGGTCACCGGTCCGGAATTGAAAAGCACGTACTGGATGCCGGCCCACAGCATCCAGTGCAGCTTGTTGTATTTGTCGAGGCTGGTCGGCCCCTTCAGCTCGGCGACGATGTCGACGCCGAAATGGTCGTTGAGGTTCTCGCCGACGCCGGGCAGGTCATGCACCACGTCGATGCCGTGCTGGCGCAGATGCGCCGCCGGGCCGATGCCCGATAGCATCATGATCTTCGGCGAGCCGATGGCGCCAGCCGTGACCAGCACTTCGCTGTCGACCCGCGCCAGGACGGCGCGGCCGTCCTTCGCATATTCGACGCCGACGGCCCGCACACCCTCGAAAACGATGCGCCGGACGAGGCAGCCCGTCTCGACCGTCAGGTTGGCCCGGCCGCGCGCTGGCCGCAGGTAGCCGACGGCCGCCGAGCAGCGACGGTTGTTCCTGATCGTCGTCTGGTAGATGCCGGCCCCTTGCTGCGTGCGGCCATTGAAATCCGGATTGTAGGGCATGCCGTATTCCTGGCACGCCTGCACGAAGGCGCGCGACGTGCGCTGCGGATCGGGCAGGTTGGAGACGCCGAGCGGTCCGTCCGTGCCGTGCCATTCCCCCGACAGGATAGTGTTGCCTTCCGAGCGCAGGAAGTAAGGCTGTACCTCCCTGAACGACCAGCCGGCGGCACCTTCCTCGTTGGCCCAGCGGTCGTAGTCGGACGGGTGGCCGCGCGTATAGACCTCGGCGTTGATCGACGAGCCGCCGCCGATCACCCGCGCCTGTGCATAGGGGATCTCGCGATTGTGGGCATGCCGCTGCGGTGCCGTCTTCAGCCCCCAGGTGAAAGGCCCGGAGGTCATCTTCGAAAAGCCGACCGGCATGTGGATATAGGGATGCCGGTCGCGGCCGCCCGCCTCCAGAAGGAGCACGCGCACGGCCGGGTTTTCCGTCAGCCGCGCGGCGAGCACGCAGCCCGCCGACCCGCCGCCGATAATCACATAGTCGTAGCCGCTTTCCCGCATCATCCTACCCAGGGCTGGCGCCTGCCGATCTCGATATGGACGGACTTGACCTGCGTGTACTCCTCCACGCCGTAGATACCGGCTTCGCGGCCCCAGCCCGATTGCTTGAACCCGCCGATCGGCAGTTCGGGGCCGCCGGCCAGCGTGGTGTTGACCCAGAAGCGTCCCGCCCGTACCCGCCGCGAAACGGTGAGCGCCTTGTCGATGTTTTTCGTCCATACGCTCGCGGCCAGACCGTAGACGGTATCGTTGGCGATGGCGATCGCCTCTTCCATCGTGTCGAACGGCATGACGGCGAGCACAGGTCCGAAGATCTCCTCGCGGGCGATCGCCATCGTGCCGGTAACGTCGCCGAACAGGGTCGGCGCGATGTACTGGCCGCGGCCGAAATCGAGCCTGTCGCCGCCGCATACCAGCCGCGCGCCTTCCTGCTTGCCGTTGGCGATATAGCCGAGGATGGTGTCGTTCTGCGCCGTCGTGGTGATGGCGCCGATCTGCGTTTCAGGGTCCAGCGGATCGCCGACCTTCGCCTTGGCGAGCTTGGCGGCGACCATCGCTTCGAAATCGCGCGCCACCGAGCGCTCGACGATCAGCCGGCTGCCGCTGACGCAGCACTGGCCGGTGTTGAAGCCGATGCCGAAGGCGACGCCATCCGCCGCGTCTTCCAGGTCGGCGTCGGCAAAGACGATCTGCGGGTTCTTGCCGCCGAGCTCGAGCCCGAGCTTCTTGAAGTTGCCGGCGGCGGCGGCCACGCAGCGGCGCCCCACGGCGGTCGAGCCGGTGAACGACACCATGTCGATGTCGGCATGCTCGGTCATTGCTTGCCCGACGGTGCTGCCGGAACCGGTGACGACATTGTAGCAGCCGGCCGGAAGCCCGGCCTCCGCCAGCACCTCGGCCAGGAGCAGCGTCGTCGCCGAAGTGACCTCGGATGGCTTGGCGACGATCGTGCAGCCCGCCGCCAGGATATAGGGCACGCGCTCGCACAGGATCAGGAACGGGAAGTTCCACGGCGTGATCAGGCCGACGACGCCGATCGGTTCGCGCGTAACCACGCCGAACATGCCTTCGCCCAGATTGTTGAAGGCATCGCCGTGCAGGGCGCGCGCAGCGCCCGCCGCATATTCGAACATGCCGGCACAGCCGCCGACCTCGGCGCGCGCCTGGCTGATCGGCTTGCCGTTCTCCAGCGTCTCCCAGTAGGCGATCTCTTCGGTGCGGCGCCGCAGGATCTGCGCCGCGCGCAGCAGCACGTCGGCGCGCTCGACGGCCGGGATGCGCGACCAGCGGCCGTCCTCGAAGGCACGCCTTGCCGCAGCCACGGCCATGTCGAGATCGGCCTTCGTGCATTTCGGCATCCGCGTGACCGGCACGTCGTGGCCGGGGCTCCGCCGCTCGAAATGACCGCGCGGTCCCGCCTCGATCGTCTGGCCGTCGACGAAGAAGCCGAAGCTTCTCGGCGTTTCCGGCAATGCCAGTGTTGCTGCCCGTTGATCCATCTTCGTCCTCCGCACATCCTGCGGTTACACAATGGGTAAAGACCCGCTCATCCTGATTGCAAGCGCGTCGCGGCTATATCGCGATCTGCGTCTTCAGCGCGCCGGGGCGATCCTTCAACGTCTCGAAGGCCTCCTGGATGGAATCCAGCGGATAGGTCGAACCCGTGAACGGCTCCGTATCGAAGCGCTTGTGCGCCAGAAGGGTCAGCGCGTCGTGCATGTCCTCGCCCATGCCGGCGACCGACCCCTTCACCGAATTCTCCCTCAGAACCGTGTCGAGCAGCTTGAGCGGCACGCTGTCCTGCGGCCCGGTGATGCCGAACGCCGCGACATGGCCGCCGGGGCGGATCAGCTCGAAGGCCCTGGCGTAGAGCGCCGCATTGCCGACGCTCTCGATGACGATGTCGGCACCGCGCCCGCCGGTCATCGCGCGCACCGTCGCTTTGGTGGCCGCCGGGTCGCTGACGACGCGGTCCGCGCCGGCCCGGCCGGCCAGCGCGGCGCGCTCCGGCGTCAACTCGACCGCGATGATGGGCGCGGCGCCGATCAAGCGCATCATCTGGATATGCAGGTTGCCGACAGGGCCGGCACCGAGCACGACGACGGACTGGCCGAAGCGCACGTCGGCTTTGCGCGCTGCCCTGACGACGCAGGCGACCGGCTCGGTCAGCGCCAGCATCTGCGGCGCGACGTCGTCGGGCGCGGGAATGACCAGCCGTCCGGGCACGGCGACATATTCGGCGAAACCGCCGTCGCGATGGATGCCGACCTGGCGCACCTCCGCGCAGTTCAGCACCTCGTGGCGGCGGCAGAAAAAGCAATGGCCGCAGCCGATGTTGATATCGGCGACGACGCGCTGTCCCGGCTGCAGGTTGGCGACCCGCTCGCCAACGCGGTGGACGGTGCCGGTGAATTCATGACCGGGGACCAGCGGCAGCATGTCGGCGGCATAGTGGCCGTTGAACATATGGATGTCGGTGCCGCAGATGCCGCAGCGGTCCACCTTGATCAGGACATCGTCCGGCCCGAGCGCCGGCACGGCGACCTCCCTCACTTCGAAGCGCTTCGGCGCAACGAGCACCGCCGCCTGCATGGTCTCCATGCCGTCCTCCCGCCGCGCTACTTGACGATCCGCATCTTCGAGCGGTCGATGGTCAGCGCGATCGCGACGATCAGCACGATGCCGAAGAAGATCTGCTGGCTGGTCGCCGGAATATCGAGATAGAGCATGCTCGCCCGCACGACGGCGACGATCATCGCCCCGATCAGCGTGTTGAGCACGCCGCCGACGCCGCCGGTGAGCGGCGTGCCGCCGACCAGCACCGCGACGATCGCCGGCAGCAGGAAACCTTCCGCCAACGTCGGCGAACCGCCGGACAGCTTGACCGAGAACAGCAGGCCGGCAATCGCCGCGAACATGCCCGACAGCGCGAAGGCCAGGATCTTGTAGCGATCGACGCGAAGGCCGGACGCGACCGCAGCCAGCTCGCCGGCGCCGACCGCCTTCAGGATGCGGCCCGCCTTCATCCTGTTCTGGATGAACCAGGCGAAGGCGAGCAGGACCAGCGACAGCACCAGTTCGTGCGGGATGCCGGCCGTGCTGCCGAGCATCCAGCCGAACGCACGGTCGCGCTGTCCGGCATCCATGTAGAGCGCCCGCTGCCCCGACGCGAACTGGCCGACCGAAAGCGCGATGCCGCCGACAGCGAGCGTCGCGATGAAGGACGGCACCTTGAGCCGCGTCGTCACCAGTCCGGACACCGCGCCGAACAGGAAGCCCACCGCGATCACCACGAGCGCCGAGAAGACGCCGAAGAGCGGCAGCGTGATCGTCGCCAGCACGGTCGTCATGTTGGCCACCGACTGGGCCGACAGGTCGATGCCGCCAATATAGATCGCCAGCGTCATGCCGAGCGCCATGATGAACAGGGGCGCGATGTCGCCGGCCAGCTCGACGAGGTTCTGCGGCCGCAGGAAATTGGGGTCCATGGCGCCGACGATCAGGATCAGGACCACGAGCGTGACCCACGGGAAATGCTGCTTGAGCCGGTCGAGCGTCATGCCGGTGCGCCTCAGATCATGTAGTGGATCAGGTCGTAGAGGGACGGCTTCGCGCCGGGCGGACAATTGTACCATTTCTTGATCTCGCCATCCTTGACAACGGCAATGGTGTGACTGAGGCCGATGGCCTCCTCCAGCGTGTCGGCGACCAGCACGACGCCGACGCCCGCAGCCGACATTTCGCGGACCATGTCGTACACATCCTCCTTGGCGCCGATGTCGAGGCCGCGCGTCGGATGGTCGAGCAGGATGATGTCGGAGCCGCCGCTGCGCCATTTTGCGAGCACGACCTTCTGCTGGTTTCCTCCCGACAGGTTGCCGCAATCGGCATTCTCCGAAGACGCCTTGATCGACAGCCGCTTGATCCAGTCGCGCGCCAGCTTGCGTTCGGCAGCGATGTCGAGCACGCCGGCCCTGGTGTATTTGTCCATCTGCGAGAGCGTCATGTTCTCGAAGACGCTCATGCCGCTGACGATGCCTTCGATCTTGCGCTCGCGCGGCACGTAGCCGATGCCGTGCGCCACGCGCTGCGAGGCGCTGACGGCGCCGGCCGGACTGCCGTGGATCGACATTTTTCCGGTCTGCGGCGCAAGCAGGCCGAAGACCGTGCGCAGGATCGCCTCGCGCCCGGCGCCTTCGACGCCGACCAGGCACAGCACTTCGCCGGCATGCAGTTTGAGCGATATATCCTTGTAGCGGCCGGGCAGGCTGATGGCGTCGAGTTCGAGCAGCACCTTGCCTTCGTCGTAGGGCCGCTGCTTTTCCTCGCGGTAATATTCCCGGTTGATGTCGCGGCCCACCATCTTGCGCTGGATGGCTTCCACCTCGGCCTTGCCGCTTTCGACCGCGTCGACCACCGCCCCGTCCTTCATGACGTAGATGCGGTCGGACAGTTCGATCACCTCGTCGAGCCGGTGCGAGACGAAGATGAAGGACGCCCGCTTGCGCAGGTCCCGCATCAGGGTGAACAGCAGCTCGATCTCCTCCTTGGCCAGCACCGACGTCGGCTCGTCGAGCAGGATGACGAGGTTGCCATCCACCCGCTCTTCCAGCGTCAGCACCTTGGCGAGTTCGACGAGCTGGCGCTGCGCGAAGGACAGTTTCGAGGTGACGGTGGCCGGGTCGATGGCGAGCTTCACCTTCTCGAGCTGGTGGCGCGTCGCCTCGGCCATGCGTTTCCAGTCGATCTTGCCGAAGCGGACGAACTGCTTCTCGTAGCCGAGGAAGACGTTCTCCATCACCGTCAGGTTGGGGATCAGCGACTGTTCCTGGAACACCATGCCGACGCCCCGGTCCATCGCCTCGCGCGGGCTGTGGAAACGGACCGGCTTGCCGTCGACCAGCACCTCGCCGCCGTCGTGCTGGTAGGCGCCGTAGATCACCTTCATCAGCGTCGACTTGCCGGCGCCGTTCTCGCCCACCAGGCCGACGATCTCGCCGCGGCCGATCTTGAAGTCGATGCCCTTCAGCGCATGGACGCCGGGGAATCGCTTTTCGACTTTGCGGAGCTCGAACATGGCGCCCTACTTCACGAAGGATAGCGACCGGCGGTCGGTCGACAGGTAGACCGCGGTGATGACGAGCAATCCCAGCACGCCGTCCTGGACGTAGCTCGGCAGGCCGATCACCACCATGCCGTTGCCGATGACGTTGACGATCAAGACGCCGATCAGCGTGTTCCACACGCCACCCGAGCCGCCCCACAGCGCCGTGCCGCCGACGACGACCGAGGTGATCGAGACGAACATCAGGTTGCGGCCAGTGACCGTCTCCGCGATGCCGATCTGCGCCACCGCCAGCATGGCGCCGAGCGCATAGAATACCCCGGCGATGAGGAAGCAGATGACGCGCACCTTGTTGACGTTGAGGCCGGAGGCATGCGCCAGGTCCTCGCCGCCGCCGACAGCGTAGAAATTACGGCCGATCGTCGTGTGGTTCTGGATGAACCAGCCGGCGAGCAGCGCGACGATCGCCACGTAGGTCATCAGCGGGAACCCACCCAGCCGGACCGTCAGCAGCGAACGGAACAGCGGGTCCTCGACCAGGATGCGATCGCCGCCGGTGATCAGCAGCGACAGGCCGATGCCGACGAAACCCATCGACAGGCTGGCCATGAAGGAGGGTATGCGCAGCTTGACGTGGACGAGGCCGTTGATGGCGCCGAACACCGCGCCCACCAGCAGGGTGGCCGGAACGGCGAGCAGGCCTGGCCCGGCGAGCGAACCGCCAAGCGCCGCGAAGAAGGTGGCGAACAACACCGCGCACACCGCGACCGAGCCCTCCATGGAAAGGTCGATCGATCCCATCAGGATGACGAAGGTAACGCCGACCGCGATCATCAGCGCCGGCGTCGAGGCGATGGCGATGCGGGCGAAGTTGCGGATCGACAGGAAGTTGGGATTGACCGCCGTGAAGAACACGACGAGCACGACGAGCACCAAGAGCGGCGCCCATTTCTGCAGATTGTCCTGCGTCAACATGTTGGCCATATCCGGTTATCGCGGCAAAGGCGGGCGACGGCAGCGTCGTCGCCCCGTGTTGCGATGCGGCCGGTGAACAGCCGCATCCGTCCGAGATCAGGACTTGTACTGGATCGGGCCGTTGCTCGGACCCCAGAAGTCCTTCCAGTCGTAGGTCGGGTTGGTGTCGAGGTACTTGGCCTTGAAGTCGAGCGCGTCCTTGGGCGTGATGAGGATCGTCGGCCCGTAGAATTCGCGATGCTCGTGCGGCTCGTCCGACGGCTTGAAGGCGCCGATGGTGGCATAGTAGGCCAAGGCCGCCGTGATGCCGCCGCCCCAGTAGGGATTGGTGAAGACCGTCGCCAGGATCTCGCCCTTGGCGACGAGCTCGACCGCCCGCTCGTTGCCGTCGTAGGAAACGACGGGCATGCCTTCGATGCCTTCGGCGCGCAGCGCCTCGAGGACGCCGTAGGCGATCGTGTCGTTGGCGCAGTGGACGCCCTTGATCTCGTCGCCGTAGCGGGTGAGGAAGCTCGCCATGATCTGGTTCGCCTTCTGCGTGTCCCAGTCGGCCGGCTGCGCATCCAGAAGCTGGATGTCGGGATAATCCTTCAGCGCGTTCTTCAGGCCGTTGAGGCGCTCGACGGCGGGGTTGTTGGAGGCGATGCCGCCGAGATGGACGACGCCGCCCTTCTTGCCCATCGCGTCGAACAGGATGCGGGCGGTCTGCTCCGCCGGCCCCTCGTCCGACCAGGTCATGTGCGACACGTAATTGTCGCCGAAATCCCAGGGATGCAGGTCGTCGGTCTTGTTCCAGATGGTCGAGACATGCGCGCCCGCGGCGGCGACGGCCTCGACCACGGGGCGGCAGTTCGGCGCGTCGTTGGCGTCGATCGCCAGCGCGACCTTGTTGCCGTCCTTGGCGAGCAGCGCCTTGACGTCGGCCAGCGACTTCTCGCTCGATCCTTCGTTAATGAGATTGACCAGCGCGCTTTTCGGCAGGCCGAGACTTTCGACAAAGGCCTCGCCGCCGTACACGATATAGTTCCAGTACGGATTGGTGCGGTCGCGATAGCTCCACGCGATCGTCGGGTTCTCCACCGCGGCATGCGCGGCGCCCGCGCCGAACATGCGCAACGCCGCCGCGCCGCTGAGGCCATAGGCCGAGGCCAAGAGCAGGTTGCGGCGGTTGATCGTCTCCTGCTCGATGAATTTCTTGATGAACGACATGCCTTCCTCCCGGTTCGTCCGCGCCCCGCCATCGAAGGAAATCGCTCGATTTACGTCTTCGCCGGAGCTTTATTGCACCATCTAGTTACTTCTTTATCGAAACAGTGTCAACGCCGTTTCCAAGAACCTATGAAGAGGCCCAGTACGAACGGCCCTTGCGCGGCAACGGGTACGGGCGGAGACGACGGCACTGGCGCGCACGCCAAGTAACCAGTACGTTATCTCCAGTGCGAAAGTGATTCCGGCGGCCGGATGGCCCCGTTGTCGGAATCAGACGGAACGTGTCGGAAGGTCAGCTGCCTTCCGGCCATGGCGACAGGAGGCGGCGATGACGGTGAAGAGCGCACCCAGACCGAGGATCCGCGACGCGGAGGCGACGCAGGCGAGGATCCTCGCCGCAGCCAAGAAGGAGTTCGCCAAGAGCGGACTCGCCGGCGCGCGCGTCGACGTCATCGCCGAGCGCGCGAAGGCCAACAAGCGCATGATCTATCACTACTTCAACAGCAAGGAAGACCTGTTCCAGCGCGTGCTGGAGGATGCCTATGTCGACATCCGCACCGCCGAGCAGAAGCTCGACCTCGACCGGCTTGAGCCGCGCGAGGCGCTCGAGCGGCTGGTGCGTTTCACCTGGGATTACTATCTGAAGAACCCCGAGTTCCTGACGCTGGTCAACAGCGCGAACCTGCACAAGGCAAGGCACCTGAAGAAGTCGCAGACGATCGAGCAGGTCAGCCGCCGGTTCGTCGGCATGGTCGGCGCACTGCTCGATCGCGGCGAAAAGAGCGGCGACTTTCGCGCGGGCATCGACCCGGTGCAGCTCAACATCACCATCGCCGCGATCGGCTACTATTATTTCACCAACCGCTTTTCCGGCTCGATCATATTCCAGCGCGACCTGATGACGCCGGCAGCCCTGGAGGAGCGCCTGCGCTTCAACGTGGAAACCATCCTGCGCCTGGTTTGCAAGACCGAGCCGCCCGCCGGCAAATAGGCTCGCCCGGTTTCGCGCAGCGACGCACGAATCTGCTAGGGAGTGATTCGTCGCCGAATTCCCATGTCTTCAAGCAGCCCGCCTTGTCCGCCGATCCCCTGCATATCCTGAAAACGGTCTATGGCTATGACGCCTTTCGCGGACCGCAGGCTGACATCGTCCGCCATGTGACGGCCGGCAACAACGCCTTCGTGCTGATGCCGACGGGCGGCGGCAAGTCCCTGTGCTACCAGATTCCGGCAATGGCGCGCCCCGGCATGGGTCTGGTCGTCTCGCCGCTGCTGGCCCTCATGGCCGATCAGGTAGCGGCCCTGCGCCAGGCGGGCGTCAAGGCCGCGGCCTTCAATTCCGACCTGCCCAGCGACGAGCGCCGCGCTTTGTGGCGGGATGTGGCCATGGGCGCGCTCGACTTACTTTATATGGCGCCGGAGACGCTGCTCAGACCTGAAATCATGGAGCGCCTCAGCCGAGTGCCGCTGTCGCTGATCGCCATCGACGAGGCGCATTGCCTATCGCAGTGGGGTCACGACTTCCGCCCCTCTTACCAGCAACTCGACGCGCTGGTAGCGGCGTTTCCCGACACGCCGCGGATGGCGCTGACGGCCACCGCCGATGCGCCGACACGGGCCGAGATTCTTGCGCATCTGCGGATTTCCGAAAGCGACGCCTTCATCGCCGGCTTCGACCGCCCCAACATCCGCTATGAAATCCGCGAGAAGGACGACCCGCGGGGGCAGTTGGCGCGCTTCCTGAAAGACCATGCCGGCGAAAGCGGCATCGTCTATTGCCTGTCGAAACGGAAGACGGAAGAGACCGCCGCCTGGCTTTGCGCCCAGGGCTACGACGCCCTTCCCTTTCACGGCGGCATGGACAGGGCCGCGCGCCAGGCCAACCAGACGCGCTTCCAGAACGACGAGGCCGTCGTCATGGTCGCCACCATCGCCTTCGGCATGGGCATCGACAAGCCGGACGTGCGCTTTGTCGCCCATATCGACCTGCCGGGCAGCATCGAGGCGTACTATCAGGAGACCGGGCGCGCCGGGCGCGACGGCCTGCCCTCCGATGCGCTGATGCTCTACGGCTCCGAGGACGTGGCGCTGCGCAGCCGCTTCATCGAGGAGTCGGAAGCGCCCGAGCAGCGCAAGCGCATGGAGCGGCAGAAGCTCGACGCACTGCTCGGGCTTGCCGAAACGGCGACCTGTCGCCGCCAGGCGCTGCTCTCCTATTTCGGCGACCGCTGCGAGCCTTGCGGCAACTGCGACACCTGCGCCGAGCCGCCGCGCCTGTTCGACGGAACCATCGCGGCGCAGAAAGCGCTTTCCTGTATCCACCGGACTGGCGAACGCTTCGGCCAGGCCTATGTCGTCGACGTTCTTCTGGGCGTCGAAGACGAGCGCATCCTTCGCTTCGGCCATGACGGCATTTCCACCTTTGGCATCGGCAAGGAGCACGACAACCGCACGTGGCGGGCGATCCTGCGCCAGCTGGTCGCGCTCAGGCTGATCGATGTCGATCTCGCCGGCCACGGCGGCCTGTCGATTTCAGAGGCGGGCCGGCGGTTCCTGCGCGAAAAGCAGACCCTCATGCTGCGCGTGCCGGCGGCACCGCGGGCGCGGCAGGGGAAAGTTTCGCGCCAGCAGGCGTCGGCCGATCTGCCCGACACCGATCGCGCGTTGTTCCAGGCGTTGCGGGAAAAGCGCATGGAGATCGCCCGCGCGCAGAACGTGCCGCCCTACGTGATTTTCCATGACAGGACGCTAATTGAAATCGCCGCCGCGCGTCCTACGTCGCGCCGCGAGATGGCGGCCGTTCCCGGTGTCGGCGAGGCCAAGCTGGAGCGTTATGGTCCTGCTTTCCTGTCAGTGATCGCCGAGCACGCGAACTGACCGGCGCATGCCAATATTTCCATATTTAGCCGGCTTATTATAGGTTGGCGAGTTGGGAGACATCGACGGCGGAGAGGCATTATTCCTCCGGGAGCACTTCGAAAAATCGCGTGCTTTCAGTCCTGCTTGAGGCGTCGGCACAACTCGTCGAGCTGCTCCAGCGTGCGGTAGCCGATGCGAACCTCACCGCCCCGGTCCTTGTGCGCCACCTGCACCTTCATGCCAAGCGTGTCCGACAGGAGCTTTTCCAGGGCCAGCGTGTCGGCATCCTTTTCGGCCGGCGCGCCGGGCTTGGCTTCGCGCTGTGCGGCAGCTGGCATCTGCGCCAACGCTTCCGCCTGGCGCACGGACAGGCCCTCCTCGACGATCCGCTTGGCCAAGCCTGCCGGGTCCTCCGCCGTGACCAGCGTGCGGGCATGGCCGGCCGACAGCGCGCCGTCCACCAGCATGTCGCGGATGACGGGCGGCAGCTTCAGAAGCCGCAGCGTGTTGGCGACATGGCTGCGGCTCTTGCCGATCACCTGGCCGAGGTCGGCCTGGCTGTAGCCATGCTCGTCGATCAGCTGCTGGTAGCCTTGCGCTTCCTCGACGGGATTCAGGTCGGCGCGCTGGACATTCTCGATGATCGCCAGTTCGAGCGCCGTCCGGTCACTGACCTCACGAACGATGATTGGGATCTCCGTCAGCCCGGCGCGTTGCGCCGCGCGCCAGCGCCGCTCACCAGCGATGATCTCATAGCGCCCGGATTGCGACGGGGAAGGACGCACAACCACAGGCTGGACGATGCCGTGTTCGCGGATCGACTGCGCCAGATCCGTCAGATCGGCCTCGGCGAAGCTGCGGCGCGGATTCTTCGGGTTCGCCGAAACGAATTCGATCGGCGCCTTGCCATCGGCCGCCGCGCGCTTTTCCGGAGCGGGAGCAGGGCGGTCCATTTCCCCGATCAGCGCGGCAAGGCCTCGCCCGAGCCGCTTTCTAGAAGGATCTTCATTCATTCTTGAATCGTTCCGGTGTCGAATCGTTTATGCGGCACGCAACCGGCGCTCGCGGCGGATAACCTCGGACGCCAGTTGCAGATAGGCTTGGCTGCCCGAGCATTTGAGGTCGTACAGGATCGCCGGCTTGCCGTAGGACGGCGCTTCCGAGACCCGCACGTTGCGCGGAATGACCGTCTCATAGACCTTGTCGCCCATATGCGCGCGCACGTCCTGCACCACCTGGTTGGCGAGATTGTTGCGGCCATCGAACATCGTCAGAACGATGCCCTGGATCGTCAGGTCCGGATTGATGGAACCCCGCACCTGCTCGACGGTTTCGAGCAACTGGCTAAGGCCCTCGAGGGCAAAAAACTCGCATTGCAGTGGCACCAGCACCGAATCGGCAGCCGCCATGGAATTGAGCGTGAGCAGGTTGAGCGAAGGTGGGCAGTCGATCAGCACATAGCTGAACATGCCCGACCGCTGGGCCGCGTCGCGCAACGCGTTGCGCAGCCTGAGCACCCGGTCTGGTGCCGAAGCGATCTCCATTTCGATGCCAAGAAGATCGAGCGTGGACGGCACGATCGACAGACCCGGGACAGCCGTCGGCATCGCCGCCGCCTCGATATCCAGTTCACCCGTCAGCACGTCATAGGAGGAGACTGTGCGGTCGCGGCGATCGATGCCGAGGCCGGTACTGGCGTTGCCTTGCGGATCGAGATCGACGATCAGCACGCGCTCGCCGATCGCGGCCAGCGCCGTGGCGAGATTGATCGCCGTCGTCGTCTTGCCGACGCCGCCCTTCTGGTTGGCGACAGTGATGATCCTGGGTGCGGTCATGCTCATCATATATCAGAACTGCATATATCAGGACTCGACCCGGTGAAGATTGGATATCTCGAGGATAACGCCGTCCGGATCGATCAGACTCGGATGTTGTAACAGATCGAAGGACCAGCGGTGAACGCTTTCTTCGATCTCGCGCCGGTAATCCCGGCCTTTGTGAAACAGCGCGGTGGCGCCTGCCGACAACCAGGGGAAAGCAAGGTTCAGTAGGACGTCGAGGGAAGCCAGCGCACGCGCTGTGACGACCTGCGGCTGGGTCACGGCAGCCGGGGCGTCCTCGATGCGAAGCGGGACGACGCGCGCGGGCAGTGCGAAATGACTGATCGCGGCCTGCAAAAAGCCGGCCTTCTTTCGGTTGCTTTCAACCAGTTCGACGAAACCGCCGCGTTCCTTTTCAATGAGCGCGACAATCAGACCGGGAAAGCCACCACCGGAGCCGAGATCCAGCCATCGCTGCGCTTGCGGCCGCAATACCGCCAGCTGCGCACTGTCGAGGATATGCCGCGACCAGAGATCCGATTCGGTGGATCGAGCCGCAAGATTGATGCGCTGGTTCCATTTGCGAAAAAGCGCTTCGAATTCGACAAAGCGGTCGAATGTTTCACGTGAAACGGGACCAGCGACCCTTTGCAGTCCTTCAAGAGACTGCAGGCTCACGCCGCGCCCCTATCGGCCAGTTCACTGGCGCGCACATGCGCGACGATGAGCGCCAGCGCCGCCGGCGTCATGCCCTCCATGCGTTGCGCGTCCGCCACCGAGCGCGGGCGCCGCTCGCGCATCTTCTGTCGCAATTCGTTGGATAGGCCGGGCACGGTCGAAAAATCCAGTGAGGCCGGGATGGCACGCGCTTCTTCCTGCTGCAATTGCGCGACGTCGGCCTTCTGACGCTCCAGATAGACGGAATATTTCGCTTCTGTTTCAAGAGCTTCCGCCGTCTTGGCGTCGATCTTTGCGAAGGCAGGATCGACGCCGGCAAGCCACGCCACGTCCACACCGGGCCGCGCAAGCAGATCGTAGCCGGAGCGGCGTACGCCATCCTGGTTGATTTCCAGTCCGTGGCGCGCCACTTCATTGGGCGTCAACTGCAAGGACAGCGCCAGCGACCGCGCCTCATCGATCCGCGCCTTCACTTGGCTGTAGCGTCCAGTCCGCTCGCTTGAGACAATACCCAGCGCGATCGCCTTCGGCGTCAACCGCTCGTCCGCATTGTCGGCGCGCAGCGATAATCTGAACTCGGCCCGCGACGTGAACATCCGATAGGGTTCCTTGATGCCACGGCTTATGAGGTCGTCGATCATCACCCCGATGTAAGCCTCGCTGCGGCTGATCAGGACCGGCTCCGACCGGGACGCGGACCTTGCCGCGTTGAGGCCGGCGAGCAAACCCTGCGCGGCAGCCTCCTCATAGCCGGTGGTGCCGTTGATCTGCCCAGCCAGGAACAATCCCCGGACTTTCGCAGTCTCCAGCGTCGGTTCCAGCTCGCGCGGATCGATATGGTCGTACTCGATGGCATAGCCTGGCTGCAGCATGACGGCCCGCTCGAGCCCCGGGATGGTCTTGAGCAATTCGAACTGCGCATCCTGCGGAAGCGACGTGGAGATGCCGTTCGGATAGATGGTGTGATCGTCGAGGCCCTCCGGCTCCAGGAACACCTGATGGCCTTCGCGATCGCCGAACTTGACGATCTTGTCCTCGATCGACGGACAATAGCGCGGACCGATGCCTTCGATCGACCCCGAATACATCGCCGACCGGCCGAGATTGGCCCGGATGACAGCGTGGGTATCGGGCGTCGTCCGTGTTATCCCGCACTCGACCTGCGGGGTCGTGATCCGGTCCGTCAGCAAGGAGAAAGGTACGGGCTCGTCATCGCCCGGCTGCATGTCGAGCGAGGCCCAGCCGATGGTGCGGCCATCGAGGCGAGGGGGCGTGCCGGTCTTCAGGCGACCTAGCCGAAAGCCGGCCCGGGTCAACGTTGTCGACAAGCCTGCGGAGGCTTGTTCGTTCATCCGTCCGGCAACGATCTTGCGTTCACCTATGTGGATCAGCCCGCGTAGGAACGTCCCGGTGGTGAGCACGACGGCGCCGCAAGACAGCCTCTGACCATCGGCCAGCATGACCGCTGCGACCTGTCCGCCAGTGATCTCGAAATCGACCGCCTCGCCCTCGATGACCTCAAGGCCTTTCTGTTCCTGAATGGCAGCCTGCATCGCCAAACGGTACAGCTTGCGATCGGCCTGGGCACGCGGACCGCGCACAGCCGGCCCTTTGCGCCGGTTCAGCAAACGAAACTGGATCCCGGCGGCATCCGCCACACGGCCCATCAGCCCGTCCATGGCATCGATCTCCCGCACCAGATGGCCTTTCCCAAGGCCACCGATCGCAGGGTTGCAGCTCATCACGCCGATCGTATCGAAACGCAGCGTCACCAAGGCCGTCCGTGCGCCGGAACGTGCTGCCGCGCTCGCGGCCTCGCAACCGGCATGCCCACCGCCGATGACGACGACGTCGTAGTTTCCAGTCATGGTCCTTCCATCCTTGGGCGCGACACTTGGGCGTCGGCCACGCTCCTGTCAAGCCAGCCGTTTCACGTGAAACAATCTCGATCGCGATGTTTCACGTGAATCATCGCTCAATAGCGCGACTCTGTTTCACGTGAATCACTTGCCGATGCAGAACTGTCCGAAAATCACGTCGAGAAGGTCTTCCACGTCGACCGCCCCAACAATCCGACCCAACCGATCCGTGGCCAGACGCAGCATCTCTGCCTGCACATCGCGTTCCTCATATCGCTCCACCGCCTGGCGTAGAAACCCAAGCGTATCCCTGAGCAATTCGACATGCCTGAGGCGCGACGGAAGGATGTCTCCGGCGCTTTCGACCTGAGCTTTCGCGCGGCGCGCGATCTCATCCGTCAGCTCAGTCAAGCCGGCGCCGGTTCTAGCCGATAGGACGAGTTCGTAGGGCTTGTCCCGGCCTGAGGGTTCGAGGTCCGCTTTTGTCCCGATGTGCAGGATTGGCACGGATCCAACCCCTGCTGGATCGATCTGATCGGCCCCGGCCATATCATGCAGCAACAGCACCAGATGCGCATCGCGGGCGCGGGTTTTCGCCCTTTCGATACCGATCGCTTCGACCGCGCCTGCGGCTTCCCGCAATCCTGCCGTGTCGACAATGCGTACATAAAGTCCGTTCAGGTCGAGCGAAACCTCCAGCAGGTCGCGCGTCGTGCCGGGTTCGTCCGTGACAATGGCCACGTCACGCCGGGCCAATGCGTTGAGAAGGCTGGATTTGCCGGCATTGGGTGGCCCTAGAATCACGACCTCGAAGCCATCGCGGATGATCTCGGCAGCCCGAAACCCCTCGACATGCGACTCAATCTCTCCGATCAGGATGCCCATATCCGCCGTGACCGCATCGGCGACCGAACCGGGCACATCGTCTTCGTCGGCGAAATCGATCTCCGCTTCGATCATCGCGCGCGCGTGAATGAGCCGCTTGCGCCAGCTTTGGTAAAGGCGACCCTGTGCGCCATCGGCATTGCCCGCCGCAAAGCGCCGCTGCGCTTCCGTCTCGGCATTGATGAGATCCGCAAGCGCCTCGGTTTGCGGAAGATCGAGCTTTCCGTTCAGAAAGGCGCGCCGGGTGAATTCGCCGGCCTCCGCATGGCGGACCCCTTCGAATGCCGTCAACCGATCCAGCAGAGCGGAAACCGACGCCTTGCCACCATGAACCTGGAATTCCGCTACATCCTCGCCGGTAAAACTGTTGGGTCCGGGGAAGAAAAGGACGATCCCATGATCGATAGTGCCACCGTCGGCATCACGCAACCGGCGAAAGACGGCGACGCGCGGTTCAGGAAGGATTCCGGCAATCGTTTCGATAACGAATCGAGTTTCGGGGCCGGAAACGCGGACGACCGCGACGCCCGCCGGCAAGCGGCCGCTCGACAATGCGACAATGGAATCGGAGAAGATCATTTGCCTGCCCGGCTGGTCCGCCCTACGTTCAGTTCTCAGCGGAGATAAATATCACTCATGCCCCTGCCTCCGGAAAACCTGCTGGCCCGCGAGGCGAGCCCCTACCTGCGCCAGCATGCCGACAACCCCGTGCATTGGCGGCCCTGGTCGCGGCAAGCCCTCGCCGAAGCCGAGGCGACCGGCAAGCCCGTTCTCGTTTCGATCGGCTATGCCGCGTGCCACTGGTGCCACGTCATGGCGCATGAAAGCTTCGAGAACGCCGAAGTCGCCGACGTCATGAACCGGCTGTTCGTCAATATCAAGGTCGACCGGGAGGAACGGCCGGACATCGACCAGATCTACATGGCTGCGCTTGCCGCCATGGGAGAGCAGGGCGGCTGGCCGCTCACCATGTTCCTGACGCCGCAGGGAAAGCCGTTCTGGGGTGGAACCTACTTCCCGCGCGAACCGCGCTACGGCCGGCCAGGCTTCATCCAGGTGCTGCAAGCGGTCGACAAGGCGTGGCGGGACAAGGCCGAAAGCCTTGCCCAAAGCGCCGACGCGCTGATCGCGCATGTCGATGCCCAGCTATCGGCAAACGCCGGCAAGACGCAACTCGGTCCCGGAAGCCTCACCGCTTTGGCCGAGGGCATAGGCGGCATGATGGATGGCGAACGTGGCGGCTTGCGCGGCGCACCGAAGTTCCCGAACACGCCCTTCATTCACACGCTTTGGTTGTCATGGTTAGCTTCCAGCAACCAGCAGCATCGCGACGCCGTCCTGATCAGCCTGGAAGCCATGCTTTCCGGCGGCATATACGACCATATTGGCGGCGGGCTCAGCCGATACTCGACCGACGCTGAATGGTTGGTGCCGCATTTCGAGAAAATGCTCTACGACAACGCCCAGTTGCTGCGCCTGTGCAACTGGGCCTATGCCGCGACCGGAAAGAAACTGTTCCGGACCCGAATCGAAGAAACCATCGATTGGCTCCTGCGCGAGATGCGAACCGGTGACGGTGCCTTCGCCGCCAGCCTGGACGCCGACAGCGATGGAGAAGAAGGGCTTTTCTACACCTGGACGCGGACGGAGGTCGACGCGACCGTCGATCCGGCCGATTTCGACCGATTCTTCTCCCTCGCCAGCCCGCCCGGATGGGAAGGCAGTCCCATCATCTTCCAGACCGCCGACCAGCGCGAGCGCAGCCTTCAAGAGCCAGAACGCGTCCGGACGTTGAAAAGCGCGCTGCTCTCGGCGCGCGAACCCCGTGCCAGGCCGGGTCGCGACGACAAGATCCTGGCCGACTGGAACGGGCTCGCTATCGTCGCCCTTGCCGAATGCGGCCGCAGTCTCGATCGGCCGGACTGGATCGAAGCGGCGCAAGCGGCATTTGCCCACATCCTCGCTGCGCGCGCGCAAGATCGGCTACCGCATTCCATCCTGGGTCCGGCGCGATTGTATCCCGCCCTCTCCAGCGACTACGCCGCCATGGCCAACGCCGCCATCGCACTATTCGAGGCAACCCTCGAGCAGGACTACGTCGCAACGGCAGGTGCACTGCTCGAACAGCTCGATGCCTGGTACCGCGACGAGGAGGGTACAGGGTATTATCTGACAGCCTCAGACAGCATGGATGTACCGCTTCGCGTTCGCGGCGACGTCGACGACGCGATCCCGTCGGCGACGGCGCAGATCATCGAAGCGCAAGTCCGCTACGCCAGCCTGACCGGCGACGCCGCTTTGGCCGAGCAAGCCTATCTGGTCGCCGAACATGCCGCAGGCCGCATCGCCAGACAGGCCTATGGCCAGGCCGGCATCGTCAACGCCTGCGCCATGGCGATCGAACCGATGAAACTCGTCGTGATCGATACACCAGAAGCACCAAGGCTCGTTCCGGTGGCGAATCGGAATCCGGATCCGCGCCGCGTCGATATCCTGCTCACAGTTGGAACGGAGGCGAATCGACCGCTTCTGCCGGGAAACGTCATGCCGCCCGTGGACAGACCAGGCGCTTATCTGTGCACCGGACAGGTTTGCCTGCCGCCGGTCACCGATCCGGGCGAACTGAACGAGCTCCTGCGCCGCCGGTGATCTCCAACATCTCGACCCACGCATCAGGAACCAAAACAAAACGGCCGCTTGCGCGGCCGTTCTTCATTCCAAGATACGTGCCTCGCGGCGCGGGCTCAGGTGTTCATCGAATCGAAGAAATCCGCATTCGTCTTGGTCTGCTTGAGCTTGTCGATGAGGAACTCGATCGCATCGGTCGTGCCCATCGGCGCCAGGATGCGGCGCAGGACGAAGATCTTCTGCAGGTCCGCGCGGGGAACGAGCAGGTCTTCCTTGCGCGTGCCGGACTTGAGGATGTCCATGGCCGGATAGATGCGCTTGTCCGCCACCTTGCGGTCGAGCTGGATCTCGCAGTTACCGGTGCCCTTGAACTCCTCGAAGATCACTTCGTCCATGCGGCTGCCGGTGTCGATCAGCGCGGTGGCGATGATGGTGAGCGAGCCGCCTTCCTCGATGTTGCGCGCCGCGCCGAAGAAGCGCTTCGGCCGCTGCAGCGCATTGGCGTCGACACCGCCGGTCAGCACCTTGCCGGAAGAGGGGACGACGGTGTTGTAGGCACGACCGAGGCGCGTGATCGAATCGAGCAGGATGACCACGTCGCGGCCGTGCTCGACCAGTCGCTTGGCCTTCTCGATCACCATTTCGGCGACCTGCACGTGGCGCGCCGCCGGCTCGTCGAAGGTCGAGGAAATCACCTCGCCCTTGACCGAACGCTGCATGTCGGTGACTTCCTCCGGCCGCTCGTCGATCAAAAGCACGATCAGATAGCATTCCGGATGGTTCGTCGTGATCGAGTGCGCGATGTTCTGCATCAGCACCGTCTTGCCGGTGCGCGGCTGCGCGTTGATCAGCGCGCGCTGCCCCTTACCGATCGGCGCCACCAGGTCGATAACGCGCGGCGAAATATCTTTGCCAGCCGGCGCTTCCGTTTCCATCTTCAGCCGCTCCGTCGGGTAGAGCGGCGTCAGGTTGTCGAAGTGGATCTTGTGGCGGATCTTCTCGGGATCGTCGAAATTGATGGTGTTGACCTTGAGCAGCGCGAAATAGCGTTCGCCTTCTTTCGGGCTGCGGATCGGTCCTTCCACCGTATCGCCGGTCTTCAGCGAGAAGCGGCGGATCTGCGAGGGCGAGATGTAGATGTCGTCCGGACCCGGCAGGTAGTTGGCGTTGGCCGAGCGCAGGAAGCCGAAGCCGTCCTGCAGCACTTCCACCACGCCGTCGCCGATGATCTCGACGTCCTGCGCCGCCAGTTTCTTCAGGATCGCGAACATCAGTTCCTGCTTGCGCATGACGCTGGCGTTCTCGACCTCGAGCGATTCGGCATAAGCGATCAGCTCAGGCGGTTTCTTGTTCTTGAACTCTGCGAGTTTCATTTCCTGCATAGGCGGACTCTGAATAGGCAATGGGAGAAAGATCGACGGAATGCGACGATTGCCGACGCGGCCGCAAGCAGACAAAGGCGGGCGCATGGCGGGAGGAAGACCCGTCTTTTATCGCCGGCCCCTGCAAAGAGCAAGCGGGCTTTTCACCGGGGTCGTTGCGCTCAGAACGGCTTCACGATCACCAAGATGACGATGACGATCATCAACAATGTGGGGATTTCGTTGACGATCCGCCAGTGCCGCGCCGGCTTTTCGTTACGATCCTGCGAAAATTTGCGCACCGCCGCCGACAGATAGCCGTGCACGGCCGACAGCGCGATGACGGCGGCAAGCTTGGCATGCAGCCAGCCGTCGGAGAACCAGTGCCCCTTCCAGGCAAGCCACAGGCCGAACGCCCAGGCAACCACCATAGCCGGGTTGATGATGCCGCGCAGCAGGCGCCGTTCCATCACCTTGAACGTCTCGGACTGGACCGAGCCTGTCTCCGCCTCGGCGTGATAGACGAACAACCGCGGCAGGTAGAGCATGCCGGCCATCCAGGAAATGACGGCGATAACATGGATGGCCTTGGCCCAGGGATAGAAATCGTCCGGGCCGAACAGGAACAGCAGGCCTGCCAGGACGAGGAAGATGACAATGGCAATCGCCGCCCGCTTCAGCGCGGTCGCTCCGCTGTCCGCCGTTCCGCTGCCGCTCGTCATCGCACCGCGCTCCGCACCTGCCTTACCATCGCCTCGACATGGGCGATCGGCGTCTCCGGCACGATCCCGTGACCGAGATTGAAGATCAGCGGACCATTGCCGAGCGCCTTCAGGATGGCATCCACTCCGTCTTCGAGCGCCCGCCCGCCGGCCACCAGCCGCAACGGATCGAGATTGCCCTGCACTGCGCCTTCGCGCTGCAAGGCCTGCGCCGCCGTCAACGAAACGGTCCAGTCGAGCCCCAACCCGTCCACGCCGGTCTTTTGACGATAGGAGGCATAACCGGCGCCGGCGCCCTTCGGGAAGCCGATCACCGGCACATCGGGATGCGCCGCCTTCACCCGCGCCACGATCTCCCTGACCGGTTCCACGCAGAAGGCCTCAAATGAAGCCTCGTCGAGCACGCCCGCCCATGAATCGAAGATCTGCACCGCATCGGCGCCCGCTTCGATCTGCCGGATCAGATAGTCAGCCGACTGTGCCGCGAGCAGTCCAAGCAGCTTACGAAAGGCTTCCGGCTCCCGATAGGCGAACAGTCTCGCCGGCGCCTGGTCCGGCGTGCCGTGGCCGGCGATCATGTAGGTCGCCACCGTCCAAGGTGCCCCGCAGAAGCCGATCAGCGTCGTCTCGGCCGGCAGTTTCTGCCGCAATTGCCGCACCGTTTCATAGACCGGTGCCAGATTCACGTGAAACGCTTCCGTCTCCAGTGCGTCTATCTCACGTGCCGTTATCGGCATCATCTGCGGGCCGCGGCCTTCCTCGAAGCGCAGCATCCGGCCCAGCGCATGGGGCACGACAAGGATATCGGAAAACAGGATGGACACGTCAAAGCCGAATCGCTCGATCGGCTGCAAGGTCACCTCGACGGCCAGATCCGGATCGTAGCAGAGATCGAGGAACGATCCCGCGCGCTTGCGGCTCTCACGGTACTCAGGGAGATAACGGCCGGCCTGCCGCATCATCCAAAGGGGCGGCGGAAACACCGTCTCGCCCTTCAGCACCCTCAGCACTGTCCGTTCCGGTGCCATCGCGCTCGCTTTCACAAGGTGTCCTTAAATCAAAGAAAAGAGATTTTAAGGAATCTTCTGATTCTAAGAGTCTGTTTGAATCGGGAATGCGCAGCTGTCCAGTTCCGGCGCCTTAAAGTCCAGTCGCCATAGTGTCGCGACCAGGATTTCGCCTTCGGGAAAAGACGGTGGATGGCCAGGAATCACAAAGAAAATACAAAGCCTTGAGCCCGCCTCCATAGGCTGTGGCCTGTGGATAGTGCAGGAACGGTTCGGCTCGTCCCCGAACTTGTCCCCACCCAGCCGGAGGATACCGATCCGGCCTCGATTGTGGACAAATCGGCTTCTGATACAGTCGCCTTGGCGGCGGCCGTCCGGCTCTCCCGCTTTGTCCACACCGGCCCACAGGGTGCAAAGAAGATCGTGAACAAACCGCAAAGCTTCTTCCATCTGCACCTGATTTCGGATGCGACCGGCGAGACTCTGCTGGCCGCCGGCCGCGCCGCGTCGGCGCAGTACAAGGATGCGCGCGCCATCGAGCACATCTATCCGCTGATCCGCACGGACAAGCAGTTGATGAAGGTGTTCGAGGATATCGAGGAGGAACCGGGCATCGTCCTCTACACGGTGGTCGACCAGGCCTTGGCGCATCGCATCGACGAGCGCTGCGCGGCCATGGGCCTGCCCTGCGTTTCGGTGCTGGAGCCGGTGCTGACGGTCTTCCAGTCCTATCTCGGCACGCCGGCCGGCCGCCGCGTCGGCGCCCAGCATGTGCTCGACGCCGACTATTTCCGCCGTATCGATGCGCTGAACTTCACGATGGAGCACGACGACGGCCAGCTCCAGCACGATCTCGACGAGGCCGACATCGTGCTGATCGGCATCTCGCGCACGTCGAAGACGCCGACCAGCATCTATCTCGCCAATCGTGGCATCAAGACCGCCAACATCCCCATCGTGCTCGGCGTGCCGATGCCGCAAAGCCTGATCGAGCTGAAAGGCCCGCTGGTCGTCGGCCTCGTCGCCACCGCCGAACGCATCTCGCATGTGCGCCAGAACCGCCTGCTCGGCACCACGCCGGGCTACGATTCGGCGACCTATGTCGATCGCGCCACGATTGCCGAAGAACTCGCCTATGCCCGCCAGCTTTGCGCGCGCCATGGCTGGCCGCTGATCGACGTCAGCCGCCGCTCGATCGAGGAGACGGCGGCCGCGATCCTGGGACTGCGCGGCAAGGGGCGGTAGCGGCCGGAGCAATTCCAGGAAAAGTGGGAACCGGTTTTCCGTCCGGACTTGTGAGGAAAGAATCTATTCCGCCGCCAATGCCGTCACTTCCCGCCTGAACGGCAGGGCGTCGCCGATGTCCGGTTCGTCCAGCTCGCGCGCGAAGCGGTGGCCGGCATAGGTGGCCCACGCGATGGGTCCGGGCGCCTCGGCATCGCCGATCACCCTGATCGAGCGGATGCCGTTGTCGGCCCATTCGCCGCGGCGGCCCTTCAGCTCCTGCCACAACGCGTCGTTCTGTTGGCGCGAGGCCACCAGCACCACCGCATCGGCATCCATCTCCTGTTCGGTGCCGGTATAGACGCAGGCCGTCTTGACGCCGCCGCCGGCGATCCGCGTCACGGAACGGTTCAGCACGATCTCGACGCCCAGTTCGGCCAGCCTGCGATGGATGGCGCCCTGTTCCAGCGTGTTGCGGGTCCAGTCCGAGACATAGGCGGAAGGCGTCACCAACGTGACCTTCGCGCCCTGCCGCGCCATTAGTTCCGCCAGCACGCCGCCCATATAGTAATGGTCGTCGTCGAACAGCACGACGTTGCCGGAAGGCGCCTTGCCGTCCATCAGGTCGTCGGGGGTGTAGACAGGCATGGCGGGGTCAATCGGCATCGGCACGACATGGGCGCGCGCCACGCCGTCGCGTCGCCATGTCGAGCCGGTGGCAATCGCCACGTTCTGGAAGCCGAAGGCGAGGATGTCGTCGGCGGTGAGCCGGCTGTCGAAATAGACGTCGACATTCGCCATCTTGCCGATCTGGTACTGGCGATAGTCGCGCACGCGGCCCCAGGCCGAGAGCCCCGGCAGCCTGCATTCGCGCGCCACGCGTCCGCCAAGCTCGGTGCCGGCTTCGGCCAGCGCCACCTGATAGCCGCGCAAGCCCAACGCCCGTGCCGCTTCCAGTCCGGCCGGACCGGCGCCGACGATCAGCACGCTCTCGCTGTCACCCTTGGCCTGCATGCGTTCGGGGTGCCAGCCCTTGCGCCACTCCTCCATGAAGGTCGGGTTCTGCGTGCAGCGCGAGATCGACATGGTCATGTCGCCGGTGATGCACATGTTGCAACCGATGCACTCGCGGATGTCCTCGATGCGGCCTTCCTCGACCTTCTTCGGCAGGAACGGATCGGCGATGGAAGGCCGGGCGCAGCCGATGAAGTCGAGCGTGCCGGATTTGATCATCCTCACCATGACGTCCGGCGAGGTGAAACGGCCGACGCCGACGACCGGCTTTGACGACAGTTCGCGGATGCCCTTGACCAGCAGCTCCTGCGCAGCCTCTTCCTTGAAGCGCGAGGGGCCGGAGCAATCCTCCCAGGCGCCGTGGGCGAGATCCCAAAGGTCCGGAAGGTCGGCGTTCATTGCGACGAACTCGCGGACCTCAGCGTTGGAAAAACCGAGTTCGCCGATCGTCTCGTCGAGGCTGACGCGCATGGTGATCGCGGTCGTGTCGCCGACCGCCTCGCGGATATCGGCCACCACCTCGCGGGCGAAGCGCGAGCGGTTTTCCAGGCTGCCGCCATATTCGTCGGTGCGCTGGTTGGTGGCACGCGACAGGAAATGCTGGAAGATGCCGAAGCCGTGGGCGCCGTAGAGGCAGATCAGGTCGAAGCCGGCGATCTTCGAGCGCTTCGCCGCGTTGACGAACCAGCGGCGGAGATTTTTGATGTCGGTGAGGTCGAGCGCGCGGGCCTGCACCGGATCGTTGGTGAAGGTGCGGATCGGCAGCGCGGACGGGGCGAGCGGCACTTCCTTGGTATAGAAATTCGGGCCGTTGATGCCGGAATAGGCGAGCTGGATGCCGGCGAGCGCGCCATGCACCTTCATGGCGTCGGACATGCGGCGAAGGCCGGGGATATCCTGGTCCTCCCACAGGCGCAGCTCGATGAAGGGGGTAATCTCCGAGGTGTGGTGCATCTCGGTCTGCTCGGTGAAGATGACGCCCCAGCCGCCCTCGGACTTGATGCCGCGCATGGCCGCCGCCGCAGAAGGATCGCGATAGCCGCCGCCGTTGCAGTGCGGCACCTGGTAGAACCGGTTCTTCGCGACATGCGGGCCAATCTTCATCGGCTCGAACAGGATATCGTAGCGTGGGTCGCGCATGGAAACTCCTCCTGCTGTCGCGGCGGGTCCGGCACGGCGAAGCCGTGGCCGCGGACGTGAAGCCGGATGGCGCCGTCACTCTTAGATTGTGCGACGGAGCGGGAAACAAAAGTTTTCTTCTGCATCGATTAGGAGGGTCCTAATGGGTGCCACCGGCGGTGCGGATTAAGATGCGGCGATGCCGCGCGTCGTCAAAAGCGAGTTTCGGATCGCCGTGGCAGGATGCTAGACATGACCGGAACAAAAGAGGTCGCGAGCATGGACAGCATCGAAATCCTTGAAAGGCTCATCGCCTTCCCGACGGTGAGCCGGGACTCCAACCTCGACCTGATCTCCTACGTGGCCGGCCTGCTCGAGGCCCATGGCATCGCATCGCAGATCATCCACAGCGAGGATGGCCACAAGGCGAACCTCTTTGCCACGATCGGACCGGCGGGTGGCGCCGGCGTCATGCTGTCCGGCCACACCGACGTCGTTCCCGTCGACGGGCAGGACTGGACGCTGCCGCCGTTCGAGATGACCGCGCGCGACGGCAAGCTTTACGGGCGCGGCGCCGCCGACATGAAGGGTTTCGTCGCCAGCGCCCTCGCGGCGGCGCTCAAGGCCGCGAAGATGGAATTGAAGACGCCGCTGCATCTGGCGCTTTCCTACGACGAGGAGATCGGCTGCATCGGCGTGCGCAGCCTGGTCGAGATGCTTCGCGCCGCGCCGCAAAAGCCGGCTTTGTGTATCGTCGGCGAGCCGACGGCGATGCAGGTCGCCACCGGTCACAAGGGCAAGATCGGCGCGCACGCCATCTGCAGGGGGCGGGAAGGCCATTCGGCGCTGGCGCCGCTCGCTCTCAACGCCATCCACCTCGGCTGTGATTTCGTCGCCGCCTTGCGCAAGGAGCAGGAACGGCTGACCCGCGACGGCGCGCGCGACGGTGACTACGACATTCCCTACACCACCGTGCATGTCGGCAGGATGAATGCCGGCGTCGCGCTCAACATCGTGCCGAACCTGTGCCGGATCGATTTCGAGATCCGCAATATCGCCGCCGACAATGCCGAGGCGATCCTTGAACGGATCAGGAAGGAAGCCGCGCGCATCGCCTCCGAGGCGTCTTCCATCGCGCCGGAAGCGGCGATCGACATCGAGGTCTTCAACACCTATCCGGGTCTCGACACGCCGACGAATTCCGAGGCCGTCGCCTTCGTGAAATCGCTCATCGGCGCGAACGGCACCATCAAGGTGGCCTTCGGCACGGAGGGAGGCCTGTTCAGCCGCGATGTCGGCACGCCGACGGTGGTGTGCGGGCCGGGCTCGATGGCGCAGGGCCACAAGCCGGACGAATTCGTCGGCGTCGAACAGATGCGCCGGTGCGACGACATGCTGGACAAGCTCGTGGAGCGGCTCGCCGCCGGTATTGCCTGAAGCATGTCTCCCGAAAGTGGGAACCGGTTTCGGGTACGGAGCGAATCTGAAAGATCGCGACGCGCTTGGGCGGGCAGGGCGGCTGGCCTACCTCACCACGCGCTCGATGCCGAACACGCCCTGCTCGGCGACGAAGCGGCGGCAATGGTCGATGAAGGCCTGCACGGTTTGCGTGCGGTGCTCGGCATTGGGCAGGAGCACGCCCATGGTGAGGGGTCGGATATCGCCCTTGATCGGCACGAACACCAGCGGCTTGCCGTCGGGCGACATGGTGTTGAGCGGGCGCATGTTGGCGATGCCGTAACCGAAGCCGTTGGCCACCATCGAGCGCATCACCGCGATATCGCCGGTGCGCTCGGCGATGTTGGGCCGCAACCCCTTCTGCTGGAAGGTGGAGAGGAAGTATTCGCGGCTGAACGGCAGGTCGAGCAGCACCATCGGCTCGTCTACCAGTTCCTCCGCGGTCAGCACCGTCTTGCCGGCGAAGCGGTGGTTGGCGGGCAGCATGGCGTAGGCGGGCAGCACCATCAGCGGTTCGAAGGTGATGTCCTGCGACAATTCGAGGTCGTAGGTCAGTGCCGCGTCGATCTCGCCGGTCTGCAGCATCTGCAGCAACTGGCCCTGGTCGCGCTCCAGCTGCCTGACGCGCACGTCCGGATAGACCTGCTCGAACTTCAGCCGCAGCGCCGGCAGGACGATCTGCGCGAAGGTCAGCAGGCAGCCGATGGCCAGCGGGCCGCGCACCTTGTCGGCGATGTCGCCGGCGATGTCGTGCAGCGCCTCGGCGTCGGCGAGCAGCCGCGCCGCCTCCTTCAGGAAGACACGCCCGCCGGCCGTCAGCGACAGGCCGTGCGAATGCTTGCGCACGAAGAGCTGGACGCCGAACTCGGTTTCCAGCTGCGCGATGGAGGCCGAGATGGACGGCGGCGAGACGTTGACCTGCTCGGCCGCCTTGGCGATGGAGCCGGCTTCGCCCACGGCGACGAAGTATTCCAGTTGTCTGAGCGTGAAACGGAGCGGCATGAGCCGCACTCTTGCCGCTTCACGGGGCGGCAATCAAGCCGGGGCGGCTCTCAATACTTGATCCAGGTCGTCTTCAGTGCCGTGTACTTGTCGAAGGCGTGCAGCGACAGGTCGCGGCCGAAGCCCGATTGCTTGAATCCGCCGAAGGGTGTCATCGGGCTCAAGGCATCCACGGTGTTGACCGAAACCGTGCCGGCTCTCAGCCGCTCGGCGATGCGGTGGGCGCGCGACAGGCTGTCCGTCCACACGGATGCGGCCAGCCCGTAGACGCTGTCGTTGGCGATGCGGATGGCCTCGTCCTCGTCGTCGAAGGCGACGACGGCAAGCACCGGGCCGAAGATCTCGTCGCGGGCCAGCACGTCGTTCGGCGCGACGTCGTCGAAGATGGTCGGCCGCACGAAGCTGCCGCGCCCGTTGACGCTGACCTGGTCGCCGCCGGCAACCAGCCGCGCCGTCTTCCGGCCGGCCTCGATGAAGCGCATGACGTTGGCGGTGTGGCCGGCGTCGACCATGGCCCCCATCTTCGAGGCCGGGTCGAGAGGATCGCCGGGCTGCATGCTTGCGGCGCGCTGCACCAGCTTGTCGACCAGCGCGTCCTTGACGCTCCGCTGCACGAGCAGGCGCGAGTTCGCCGAGCAGACCTCGCCCTGGTTGAAGAAGATGCCGAAGGCCGCCATGTCGGCCGCCGCATCGAGATCGCTGCAATCGGCGAAGACCAGGTTGGGGCTCTTGCCGCCCGTCTCCAGCCAGACCTGCTTCATGTTCGACTGCCCGGAATATTGCAGGAACATCTTGCCCACGGCCGTCGAGCCGGTGAAGGCGAGGCAGTCGACGTCCATATGGCGGCCGAGCGCCTGGCCGGCGGTTTCGCCGAGCCCCGGCACGACGTTGAGGACGCCGGCGGGCAGTCCCGCCTCCATGGCGAGTTCCGCCAGCCTGAGCGCCGAGAAGGGCGACTGCTCGGCCGGCTTCAGCACCACCGAATTGCCGGCGGCGAGCGCCGGCGCGCATTTCCATGTCGCCATGTCGAGCGGGAAGTTCCACGGCACAACGGCACCGACGACGCCGAGCGGCTCGCGGCGCACAAGGGCAAGATTGCCGGTGCCAGTCGGGGCGACCTCGTCGTAGAGCTTGTCGATGGCCTCCGCGTACCACTGGAAGATCGCCGCCGAGCCCGGCACGTCGACGGTCGCGGCGTCGTTGACCAGCTTGCCCATGTCGAGCGACTCCAGGAGCGCCAGCTCATGCAGGTTTTCGCGCAGCAGTGCTGCGAGCCGCAGAAGCACCTCCTTGCGGTGCGCTGGCGCGGCGCGCGACCAGACGCCGCTTTCGAAGCTGCGCCGCGCCGCGGCGACGGCAAGGTCGATGTCCTCCTCGCCGCAGGAGGCGACTTCCGCCAAGGTCCCGCCGGTTGCCGGGTTGATGCTGGCGAAGGTGCGGCCCGAGCGCGCGGCGACCGGTTTGCCGTCGATGAAGGCCTTGTCGCGAAAGCGGATCGCCGCCGCCTTGCCGATCCAGTCCTTATGGCCGAGTTCGCTCATGACGGCTCCTGCTCGCTTGGTGTCGTCGGCTATTCGTCGCCGGGCACGCCGTAGCTCGGCGCGTCGGAGGGATTGAGGGCGCGGGTCACGTAGGCGTCGAGCTGCGGCTTGTAGATCTCCCAGATCGTCGCCAGTTCCTCGATCGGGCAGCCCTCGGTCCAGTCGCAGCGCAGGTCGGCGACCGGCCAGGCGACGTCCCGCACCAGCTTCATGCCGGCCGAGCGCACCGGGCCGGCCTCGCCGCCGGCCTTCAGCGCGGCACGCATGGTGGCGACGATGCGGTCGCCGAGATGGCCTTCGGAGGCGAGGAACGCCTCGACCATGGCTTGCGGCACGCCGTCATGGGCAAGCAGGTTGCCGCCGCAGGCGACGTTTTCCGCCCGCGCCTCGGCCCAGGTGCCGAGCGCCTTCGGGCCGGAATGAATGGCGCTGATGCCGTTCGCGTCGACCGCCAGCACCTGCCGGTATTCGGGATAGGCGCCGGTGCGTTTCAGGATGGCGACGGCCTCGGTGGCGGACGCGCCGCGCGCCATCAGCTCCAGCCCGCGCGTCCCCAGCGTCGGGTCGGTGACGTTCTGGCTGGCGACGGCACCGACTTTCGCCTGCGCATAGGCGCAGCGCGCCGCAACCGCCGGCGAGGAGGAGGAAACGGCGACACCGAACATGCCGGTCTTGGCGCAGCGCGCGACGATCGAGAAGGTCATGGCGCTCAGTCCGGAATGACGGCCGTGCCGTCGATCTCGACCAGCCAGTTGGGACGGGCGAGCGCGGTCACCACCAGCCCGGTTGAGACGGGATGCACGCCTTTGATGTATTCGCCCATGGTGCGGTAGACCGCCTCGCGGTGGCGCACGTCGGTGATGTAGACCACCACCTTGACCAGGTGTTCCATCTTGCCGCCGGCTTCCTCGATGAGCTGCCTGATGTTCTGCATGACCTTGTGGGTCTGCTCGACCGGATCGTGGCTGCCGATGTCCTTTGCGGTGTCGAGGTCCTGCGGACACTGGCCGCGCAGGAAGATCGTCGTGCCGCGCGCCACCACCGCCTGGCACAAGTCGTTGTCCAGCTTCTGCTCGGGATAGGTGTCCTTGGTGTTGAACTTGCGGATTCTCGTATGCGCCATGGTGCTCTCCGTCGGGGTGGATCGGGCACGCGCCGTTCTGCGCATGCCCGTGAAAGGGTTTCGGCTCGCCTTGCCGCTCAGCCGTTCGCGGCGCGGGCCAGGTCTGCGTCCTTGCGGTTCGCGGCCGCGTGATAGGCCAGATACTTGCCCTGCGTGGAAATGCGGTCGGCGAGGTGCTTGGCGTCGTGCCAGACGCCCCAGATGAAGCTGGAGCCCCGGCGCGACTGCCACGGCAGGCCGAGGAAATAGATGCCGGGCTCGGCCGAGACGCCGCGCTGGTGTTTCGGCCGGCCCTTCTCGTCGAAGGCGTCGACCTTCAGCCAGCCGTAGTCGACCGCGTAACCGGTCGCCCAGATGATCGAGGTGATGCCGGCCTCCTTGATGTCGAGTTCGAGGATGGGGTTCTTCAGGCAGTCCGGATCCGGCCCGATCGTGCGTGCCTCGGGTTCCTCCGGCAGGTCGATGCCGTTGCGGGCGACATAGGCGTCGGCCTCGTCGAGCAGCGACATCAGGTTGGCGTCGCCGCGCGCGACGTTTTTGCCAAGGTCGGGCGCAAAGCGCATCAAGCCGTCCTTGTAGGATTCGGTGAGGCCGACGAGCGTCATTCCCTGCTGAGCCAGGCGGCGGAAGTCGATCGTCTCGCCGCCGCGCGCGCCGCTCACGGCGATCGTCACATGCTCGGTGCCGGGACCTGGTGTCTCCATGTCCCATTTGCCGAGCACGCCCAGCCACCAGCAGAAGTCACGCCCGCGATAGGCGCGGGGCGGGCGGTCGTGGGGTCCGACTGACAGATAGACGCGCTTGCCGGCGCGCAGCAATTCGTCGGCGATCTGCACGCCCGAGGACCCGGCGCCGACCACCAGCACGGCACCCTCGGGCAACTGGCCGGGATTGCGGTAGTTGTTGGAGTGCATCTGCATCAGGCCCGCCGTCTCGGGAACGAGGTTCGGCCAGACGGGGCGCTGGAACGGCCCGGTGGCGGCGACGACGTTGCGCGCCTCGATCACGCCCTGCGAAGTCTCGACGCGGAAGCCGGCGCGGCCGACGTTGCGGCGCACCTCCTTCACCTCCACGCCGCAGCGGATGGGCGCGCCGATCTTTTCGGCATAAGCAACGAAATAGTCCGCCACCTCTTCCTTCGGCGCGAAGCCGTCGGCATCGGTGCGGGGGAACTCCATGCCTGGGAAGCGGTCGTGCCAGGCCGGGCCGTTGGCGACCAGCGAATCCCACCGCTCGGAGCGCCACCGCTCGGCGATGCGGTGCCGTTCGAGCACGAGATGGGGCACGCCGCACTTGCTCAGGTGCTCGCTCATGGCCACACCCGCCTGGCCAGCGCCGACAACGAGCGTGTCTACCGTTTCAACCGACATGTCTGCGTCCTTTTCTGGCTCCCCGCGAAGCGTAGCGGGGCGGCGGAGGTCTGCTTGCTGGTTTACCGGAGGGGCCGGACGGCGAAAATTACGATTTCACGTGTCAGTGGTTAGCCTGTCCCTAAATGCCGGCCGGAGCGAAAATCCCGGTCCGGACTAAAGGTAGAGGCTGCGCGCCGTCCTCGACGCCAGAAGCTCCCTGGCCGGTCCCTCCTGCGCCACCTTGCCCTTGACCAGCACGTAGCCGCGGTCGGCGATGCCGAGCCCCATTTCGGCGTTCTGCTCGATCAGAAGCACGGTGGTACCGTGGCGGTGGATTTCCTGCGTGATCTCGAAATATTCGCCGATCAGCTTGGGCGACAGGCCGAGCGACGGCTCGTCCATCACCACCATCTTCGGCTCGCCGATCAGCGCGCGTGCCAGCGCCACCATTGCCTGCTCGCCGCCCGAGAGCGTGCCCGCCGCCTGGCGCAGCCGCTCGCGGATGCGCGGGAACAGCGCGCACATCTTTTCCAGTTGGGGCTCGAAATCGGGTCCCCTGCCGGAAACGGCGTCGTAGCCGAGGCGCAGGTTCTCCTGCACGGTCAGGCCGGGGAACAGCCGCCGCCCTTCCGGCACGAGACCGACGCCGAGCGCTGCAAGGTTTTCCGTGCCGAGCGCGGCGATGTCCTTGCCCATCACCTCGACCTTGCCGCGCTGCGCCTTGACGACGCCGCACACGGTCATGAAGGTCGTCGTCTTGCCGGCGCCATTGGGGCCGAGCAGGCAGACCAGTTCACCGGGCCTGACGCTGATGGTGACGCCGCGCAGCATCGGCACCGCGCCATAGGCGGTGTCCACGTCCTTCAGCTCAAGCATCGGCCGCCGCCTTTCCGAGATAGGCTTCCTGGACACGCGGATCGCTGCGGACAGTGGCGAAGCTGCCTTCGGCGATCTTGCTGCCGTAGTCGATGCACATGACGTTGTCGGGGAAGGCCTCGACCACCCGCATGTCGTGCTCGATCAGGATCACCGCCAGCTCCGGATTTTCCACCCGCAGCCGCCTGATGTCGGCGACCAGGGCGTCCGTCTCTGTTTCGTCCATGCCGACGGAAGGCTCGTCGAGCAAAAGCAGCTTCGGTTCGGAGGCCAGCGCGCGGGCGATCTCCAGCCGCCGCCGGTCGGCCTGCGCCAGCGCGCCGGCAGGGCGGTAGCGCTGGTCGTAGAGGTCGCCGGAGCCGGCCTTGAGCAGCGCCTCGGCCTTGGCGACGCAGGCGGCCATCTCGCGCTTCGATGCCGCGGGACGGAACAGCGCGTCGAGCACACCGGTGCGGGTGCGCGTGTGCATGCCGATGATGACATTGTCGAGCACGCTGAGGTCGCCGAACAGGCGCGACGACTGGAAGGTGCGGGCGATGCCGCGCTCGACGACGTCGTAGGCGGGCTTGCCGGTGATCTCGGCGCCGGCGAACGTCACCGTGCCGGCGGTCGGCTTGTAGACGCCGGTAATGACGTTGAACAGCGTCGACTTGCCGGCACCGTTCGGGCCGATCACCGAAAGCACCGCGCCCTTCGCCAGCGAGAAGCCGACGTTGTTGACCGCCACCAGCCCGCCGAAGCGCATGGTGACGCCCTCGACCGTCAGAAGCGCGCTCACGAACGGCCTCCGTAGCTGCGCATGCGCTGCGGGAACAGGCCCTGCGGCCGGATCATCAGGAAGCCGATGATGACGACGCCGAAGAACAGCAGCCGGTAGTCGGAGAAGGCGCGCAGCTTTTCCGGCAGGATGGTGAGCAGGAAGGCGCCGACGATGACGCCGAAGATGTTGTCCATGCCGCCGACGATGACCATCGTCATGATGGTGACGGAGACGAGGAAGGTGAAGTTGTCGGGCGAGATGTAGGAGACATAGAAGGCGTAGATGGTGCCGGCGAAGGCGGCGAGGAAGGCATCGACCGCGAAGGCCAGCACCTTGAACCAGGCGACGTTGATGCCTTGCGCCCGCGCCGCGATCTCGTCGGCGCGCAGCGCGTTCCAGGCAAGTCCGATGCGCGAGCCGTGCAGCCGGTGCGCGGTGACGATGGCCACCACCACCAGTGCCGCCGAGAGATAGTAGAAATTGGCCTGGCTGGGTAGCTTGTGGCCGAAGATCACCAGTGGGTCGGCGAAGGAATGGCCGAACAGGCTTGGCGCCGGAATGCCGACCAGCCCGTTGGGGCCACCGGTGAAATCGAAATTGTTGAGAAGCTGCTGCACCACGACGCCGAAGGCGATGGTGACCAGCGCGAGATAGGTGTCGCGCGTCCGCATCGAGGGGATGCCGATGACGAAGCCGAACAGCGTCGCGGCCAGCGCCGCGAGCGGCAGCGTCAGCCAGAAGCTCAGGCCGAAGTTGATGGCGAGCAGCGCCGAGACATAGGCGCCGATGCCGTAGGAGGCGCCGGTGGCGAAATTGGGAATATTGGCGCTGCCGAGCTGGAAGTTGAGCGCCAGCGCCAGCACGGCGTAGAGCTGCGCCACGATCAGAAGGTGCAGCATGTAGGTGTTGGAGCCGACGGCGAACGGAAACGCCACGACCACCACGGCCGCCACCGCGATAGTGAGAAGCGGCAGGCTGGCGAGGCTCGCCCTGGCGAACTCCGCGACCTGCGGGAATTTTTCCAGAAGAGTGAAGCCAAGCCCGAGCACGGCGAGCAGGCCAACGACCTGCCAGCCGCCGTCGGCCTTCAGCAGGAAATAGAGGAACGCCGCGCCGCCGAGTTGCGAGAGGACGACGAAGGCGGCGGCCGCCGCCTTGCTTGGCGTTGCCGGGGAAGCCGCGACGGCGGAAGCTTCGGCCTGCATGCTACACCTTTTCCATGAGGGGGCGGCCGAGCAGGCCGGCGGGGCGGAAGACCAGCACCACGATGACGAGCACGAAGACGAAGACGAGGCGGTAGGAGGCGCCGTCCGGCACGAAGGTCTGCGCCAGCACCTCGATGCCGGCGATGATGAGGCCGCCGAGGATGGCGCCCGGCATCGAACCCAGGCCGCCGATCACCGCCGCCGAAAAGCCGAGCAGGCCGGCCATGATGCCGAAATCGAAGCGCGTCACCCCGGCATAGCTGGCGAACAGCAACCCGGCGATGGCGCCGATGGCGGAGGCGATGAAGAAGGTGGCGCGAAAGACGCGCCCGTCGCGGATGCCCATCATGCGCGCCACCACCCGGTCCTCGGAGGCGGCCCGGATGCGCAGGCCGAGCGGCGTCATGCGCAGGAAGACGAACAGCAATCCGATCAAAACGACGGTCAGCACCGTCACCAGCAGCGCGAACCAGTTCACCGGCACGCCGGCGATCTCGAAGGCGACGCCCGAGACCAGTCGCGGGAAGGCATGCGGGTTCGAGCCTTCCGGATAGAGGTGGCGGATCGATTCGCGGATGACGATGCCGAGCGCTACCGTCGACACCAGCGCCATCATCGCCGGCGCGTCGCGGAACTGGCGGATGACGACCCGGTCAAGGACGACGCCGATGAGGCCGACGGCGAGGATCGCGATGACCAGCGCGAGAACCAGCCAGGTCGGACTCGTCGCGCCGAAGGCGGTCGCCAGCGCCAGGCAGATGAAGGGCGCCGTCATGGCGACGTCGCCATGCGAGAAGTGGATGACGTTGAGGACACCGAAGATCAGGCTGAAGCCGATCGCCAGCAGCGCATAGATGCAGCCGAGGGTGATCCAGTTCAGGCCTTGCTGGATGAGCAGTTCCGCCATGCGCCACATTTCCGATTGGAGCCGGCAGGAATACCAGCCGTGCATACGGGCGCACATAATGAATCTCCGAAGTCACGGATCGCAATTTCCGAATTTCGCATCCCCGCGCCCGCCCATACTTTAGCGTCAACCGACATTCGGGATCGGACGGGCCGCTACGCTGGCGGCGATAATCTAAAAAGAGGTGGAACTATGCAGAACCGGAGAACCGTGTTCATTCGTGTCTCGTCGATGCTGGCCGGCGCCGTGCTCGCCGTCTCGCTGGGCGTTGCCCAGGCCCGAGCCGACCAGATCAAGCTCGGCTTCATCGGGCCGCTTTCGGGCGGCAACGCCCAGCAGGGGCTCGGCGCCCGCAACGGTTTCCTGCTCGCCATCGACCAGGCCAACGAAAGCGGCTACCCGCATCAGGTGGAAGCCGTCGTGCTCGACGACGCTTCCGATCCCGCCGTCGGCGTCTCGGCCGCGCAGAAACTGATCAACGATCCGGCCGTCGTCGCCGCGACCGGCCACTGGAACAGCCCTGTGGCCTTGGCGACGATGCCGATCTTCAACCGCGCGCAGATGCCCTTCATCGTCTGGGGCGCGGTCAGCCCGAAAATCACCGACCAGAACATGCCCAACGTCACGCGGGTGACGCCGACCCTCGTCAATGAGAACAAGCCGCTCGCCGACGCGATCGCCAAGGAGGGCAAGGTCAAGAAGATCGCCATCATTTCCGACACCACCGACTATGGCGCGGCCAACACCAAGTGGTTCGGCGACTTCTTCAAGGCCGCCGGCGGCGAGATCGTCTTTTCCGACGCGGCGGCGGTCGGCACCACCGATTTCCGCGCCATGCTGACGACGGCCAAGGCGGCGTCGCCCGACGCCGTCTATTTCGGCGGCGTGGTGACCGAAGCAGCTTTGGTGCGCAGCCAGATGGCCGATCTCGGCATGGGCTCGCTACCGATGTACGGCATTTCCGGCATCTACGATCCGAAGTTCATCGAGATCGCCGGCAAGGCGGCCGAAGGCACCATCGTCGGCATCCCGGCGGACCAGAACAACCCCAAGCTCGACGCCTTCTACAAGGCCTATGAAGCCAAGAAGTATGCCGAGCCGGCCGGCTCCTATGCGAAATACGCCTATGAGGCCGCCCAGATCCTGCTCGAGGCGATCAAGGAAAAGGGCATCGAGGACAAGGAGGCGCTGAGCAAGGCAATCCGCGAGATGCATCACGACGGCATCCTCGGCAACATCTCCTTCGACGAGAACGGCCAGATCGAGATGAACGTCGTCATCGACACCTACGCCGTCAAGGACGGCAAGTGGGTCAAGCAATAACCTGCCAGCAACCGAAGCCGCGCCGCCCGATAGGGCGGTGCGGTCCGTTTTTCGGGGCCGCACCTCTTGGGCGATCCCATCCCTGTCGGGGGCAACCGCATGGACAACAACGGCTCGTCTGAGCAGGCCAAGGCCGTCGAGATCAGGGGCGTGTCGAAGAGCTTCGGCAGCTATCAGGCGCTGAAGCCGGTCACCTTCGACATCCGCGAGAACGAGTTCTTCACGTTGTTGGGGCCTTCGGGCTGCGGCAAGACAACCTTGCTGCGCATGATCGCCGGCTTCGAACAACCTTCCGGCGGCGAGATCCTGCTGCGCGGCGCCGACATCAGGGGCTTGCCGCCGCACAAGCGCCGCGTCAACACGGTGTTCCAGAGCTACGCGCTGTTTCCGCACATGACGCTCAGCCAGAACGTCGCCTTCGGGCTGGAAAACCTCGGCTGGGCGAAGGAGCGCCGCGAGGCGCGCGTCGCCGACATGCTGCGTCTCGTGCACATGGAGCAGTTCGCGGCACGCAGGCCGCAGCAGCTCTCGGGCGGCCAGCGCCAGCGCATCGCGCTTGCAAGGGCGCTGGCCCCAGAGCCGGAAGTGCTGCTGCTCGACGAGCCGCTGTCGGCGCTGGACCTCAAGCTCAGGCAGGCGATGCGCGACGAGTTGCGCACGCTGCAGCGCCAGACCGGCATCACCTTCGTCTTCGTCACCCACGATCAGGAAGAAGCGCTGGACATGTCGGACCGCATCTGCGTGCTCGGCGACGGCGAGATCCAGCAGATCGGCACGCCGGCCGCAATCTACGAGGAGCCGTCCAACCGCTTCGTCGCCGACTTCATCGGCGAAACCAACTTCCTGGAAGCCGGCGTCCTTTCCGTGGACGGCGACAACGCAACGGTCTCGACGCCGCTCGGCGTGACGCTCAGCGCGCCGCAGAAGCGGGCGGCGGTAGGCGGGCAGGCCTGGATGTCGATCCGTCCGGAAAAGATCAGCCTGCCGGCGCGGCCCGGCCAGATCGCTGTCGACGGCACCATCGAGGGCGCCAACTATCTCGGCGGCTACACCTACTATGTCGTCGATACGGGTGCCGCGAAGCTGCGCGTCTCCAAGCGCAACGCCGCTTCGCGCGGCCGCATGTTCGAAGTCGGCCAGCCGATCAAGGTGAGCTTCGCCGCCGAATCCGTTAGGATCCTGGGAGCATGAACGCCGAGGCGAGAAACGCCCGCTGGAACGTGCTCGGCCTGCTGCCGGCGCAACTGATCATGCTCGCCACGCTGATCGTGCCGGTCGGCATCATCGTCCTGGTGTCGTTCTCGACGCGCGGCCCCTATGGCGGCTTCGACTATGTCTTCACCACCGCGCCCTACCGGCAGATCCTGTTCAACGAGGGCTGGACCGGCGAGCTGGAGTTCAACCCGCAATATCTGATCGTCGTCGCCCGGACCATGATCCTGGCCGCGGCGACCACCTTCATCTGCCTGCTCCTGTCGTTTCCGGTGGCCTATTTCATCTCGCTGCAGAAGGCGACGGCGAAGATGCTTTTGATCTATCTGGTCACGCTGCCCTTCTGGGTGTCGATGATCGTGCGCGTCTATTCCTGGATCATCATCCTCGGCAACGACGGCGTCATCGCCAAGACCCTGCACGCGCTGGGACTGGTCGATAACATGGGCAGTCTGCTGTTCACCGACACGGCCATGCTGATCGGCCTCGTCTACTCCTATATTCCGCTGATGATCCTGCCGATCTTCGCCTCGATCGAAAAGCTCGATCCGGCGCTGGTCGAGGCCTCGCACGATCTCTATGGAAGCCGGCTGACGACCTTGCGCAGGGTCATCCTGCCGCTCTGCCGGCCGGGCATGATGGCCGGCTCCATCCTGGTTTTCGTGCCCTGCCTGGGTGCGGTGCTGGAGCCGATCCTGCTCGGCGGCGGCAAGACGATGATGATGGGCAACCTCATCCAGCTGCAGTTCGGCGCCGCCCGCAACTGGCCGCTGGGCGCCGCCATCTCCATCGTGCTGATGGCGGCCGTGCTCGTCTTCCTCGTCTGGCGCGGCCTGCGTGCGATCCGCAGGGAAAGAGCGGAGGCGGCGGCATGAGCGGCAATTCGGACGTGCGGCGCTATCCCGGCTTCGGCCCGCTGAGTGTGCTGTTCTTCGTCTATCTCTACCTGCCGATCGCGGTGGTGGTGTTCTATTCCTTCAACGCCAACCGCATCGTCGCCAACTGGGGCGGCTTCTCGCTGCACTGGTATTCGACCGCCCTGTCGAACGCGGCCCTCGTCGGCGCGGTCAAGACGTCGCTGCTGGTCGCCGCCGTCGCCACCACCCTGTCGATCGTCGTTGCGCTGATGGCCGCCCTTGTGATCGTCCGCGGCAGGCAAGTGCGTTTCCGCCGCGCCTCCGAGACCATCGTCAACCTGCCGCTGCTGCTGCCGGAGATCGTCGTCGCCGTCGCCGTGCTGATCCTGTTTTCCGAGCTCGGCCTGACCAGCGGCCTGCTGAAGCTGATGATTGCCCACACCACCTTCTGCATCCCCTTCGCCTTCCTGCCCATCCGCGCGCGCCTGCAAGGCATGGACGCCGACCTGGAGGAGGCGGCGCGCGATCTCTACGCGTCCGGCTGGGTGGCGTTCCGGCGCGTGACGCTGCCGCTGATCATGCCGGGCGTATTCAGCGGGGCGATGCTCGCCTTCGTCATCTCGATGGACGATTTCATCACCAGCAACCTGTTGAATTCCGGCGGCGCCACCACCTTGCCGGTCTACATCTTCTCGCTGATAAAGCAGGGCGTGTCGCCGCAGCTCAACGCCATATCGACGCTGATCATGATCGTCTCCGTCGTCCTGGCGACGGTCGCCTTCCTGGTGCAGCGCCGGCGTTGAGGAGCGAGCTTTTTCCTAAGCAGCGCGTCGGGCAATTCAAATTTATCGATGCAAGGCGTTTGCTATCGTCCCCTCCGGGACAAGAACTTCCAGGGGAAAACCATGACCAGAAAAACCTCCATCTCGTTGCTCGCGGCCGTTGCGGCGGCAGGCCTCGCCTTTGCCGGATCGGCGCGGGCCGACGGCAGCCTCTCGATCTATGCCTGGGCGGATTCGATCTCGCCCGACATGGTGGCGAAGTTCGAGAAGGAAACCGGCATCAAGGTCACCGTCGATGCCTTCTCCTCCAACGAGGACCTTCTGACCAAGCTGCAGGCCGGTTCGTCCGGCTACGACATCGTCACGCCCTCGCAGCATTTCGTGAAGATCATGGTCGACAGCGGCCTGCTGGAGGACATCGGCGCGTCCTCGCTGCCGTCCTTCGAGCGCATCCTGCCGGACTGGCAGAAGCAGTGGTGGGACCCTACCGGCAACTATTCGGTGCCGCTCGCTTTCGGCAATGCCGGCTTCACCGTCAACCGCGACCTCTACAAGGGGCCGGTCGATAGTTGGAAGGTCTATTTCGAGCCGTCCGACGAGTTGAAGGGCAAGATCGCCAGCCTGGCGCAGCCGGACGAGGTGATCCCGGCGGCTGAAAACTATCTCGGCATCCCCTATTGCAGCGAGGACCCGCAGGAGATGAAGAAGGTGCTGGACCTCCTGCAGGCCCAGAAGCCCTTCGTTGCCGCCTATTCCAGCGACAACATCGAGAACCGCGTCGGCAGCGGCGAGGTGGCGGCGCATTTCTGGTGGGACGGCAACACCATGCGCCTGCGCCGCAACGACCATGCCAACGTCGAATATGCGATGCCGAAGGAAGGGCTGGTCGGCTGGCTGGATTCCTATGCCGTGCCGAAGGGCGCGGCCAATCTCGACAACGCCAAGAAGTTCATCGACTTCATGACCCAGCTCGACAACGCCACCGAGCAGTACAACTATTACGGCCATTCCTCGCCGATCAAGGTCGATCCGGCCAAGGCGCTCTACAACAAGGAGAACGCGCCTGAGCTGTTCCCAACGGTGCCGGTCAAGATGGGGCAGGCCTGTTCGCCGGCGGCGCAGGAACTCGTCACCAAGGTCTGGACGCAGCTTCTGCAATAGCGCGTGTCGGCCAGGATCGTCCGCGCTCCCGGCTTCTGCCTAGGCGAAGCATCGAACTGGTGAGGGCCGGGTGCCAAGCGATAGCTATGACTATATCGTCGTCGGCGCGGGGTCGGCCGGCTGCGTGCTGGCCAACCGCCTCAGCGCCGATCCGGCCGCGCGCGTCTGCCTGATCGAGGCGGGCGGCAGCGACGACAGCCTGCGCGTCAGGGTCCCGGCCGGCATCCTGTCGCTCTACGGCAATCCGAACTACGACTACTGCTATTTCGGCGTGCCGCAGCCGCAGCTGAACAACCGCTCCATACCGGTCAACCGCGGCAAGGCGTTGGGCGGCTCGTCGTCGATCAATTCGATGGTCTATATCCGCGGCGCGGCACAGGACTACGACGAATGGGCCGGGCTCGGCTGCGCCGGCTGGGCCTATGACGACGTGCTGCCCGTGTTCAAGAAGCTGGAGCGCAACCTGCTCGGCCAGGATCCGCGCTTCCACGGCACCGGCGGCGAGCTTCTGGTCGACAACCCGCGCGACCCCAACGTGTTGTCGGCCATGTTCGTCAAGGCCGGCGCCGATGCTGGCCTTCCGGAGAATCGCGACTTCAACGCCGAGAGCCAGTTCGGGCTCGGCGTCTACAACGTCACGCAGGATCGCGGCCAGCGCTTCAGCAGCTACACCGCCTTCGTCCGGCCCGTTCTCGACCGGCCGAACCTGACCGTGCTCGGCAGCTGCGAGGTCGCCGGGATCATCGTGGCGGACGGCCGCGCGACCGGCCTGCGCGTGCGGCAGGACGGTGGCGAATGGGCGCTGACCGCCACGCGCGAGATCGTGCTGTCGTCTGGGGCGATCAACTCGCCCCAGCTGCTGCTCGCCTCCGGCATCGGACCGGCGGCGGAGCTGCGGCAGATCGGCATCGAGCCGGTGCTCGACCTGCCCGGCGTCGGCAAGAACCTGCGCGATCACGTCGACGGCATGATTACCGTGCGGTCGTCGAGCAGCCTCACGCTCGGCCTGTCGGTGCAGAACCTGCCCAGGATGCTGGCGGCGCCCTTCAGCTATTTCGCCCGGCGCAAGGGCATGCTGACTACCAATTATGTCGAGGCCGGCGGTTTTGCCCGCACGCGCTATGCCGACGGGCTCCCCGACATCCAGTTCCACTTCGTGCCGGGCTATCGCAGCCACCGTGGCCGGCTGGTCGAATACGGCCACGGCTATGCCATCCACACCTGCGTGCTGCGGCCGAAAAGCATCGGCGAAATCCGGCTTTCTGGCGGAGACGGGCGTAAGGTCCTGATCGACCATCGCTTCTTCTCCGACGAGCAGGACGCCAAAGTCCTGGTCGAGGGCATCAAGGTGGCGCGCCGGATCTTCGCTTCGCCGGTGTTCGACGCCATACGCGGCAAGGAGATGCTGCCGGGCAGGGACGTCCGCACGGACGACGAGATCCTCGCCTATCTGCGCGCCGAGGCGCTGACCGTCTACCACCCGGTCGGCACCTGCAAGATGGGCACCGACGCCATGGCGGTCGTCGATCCCGCGACGCTCAAGGTGCGCGGCATCGACGGGCTGCGCGTCGCCGATGCGTCCGTCATGCCGACGCTGATCGGCGGCAACACCAACGCCCCGTCGATGATGATCGGCCAGCGTGCCGCGGAAATGATCCTGAGCAGGTAGGCTCCGGCTCGCGCCTATTCCCGCGCCATGAATTTGAAGAATTGCAGGAACGGCTCCCGCTCGGTGGAAATGTCGAACTTTTCGCAGATACCGCGATGGTGATACGGAGCCGGCCTGTGACAGGGCCCGCACCGTGAAACGGCAGTTTCAATCTCTGGCCGAAATGCTTTAAGGAGCCATGGCAGGGAGCCCAAGCCGGCCCCACGCAGCCGAACCGAGCCAACGGAGCGCATCATGGCCGAAACACTCATCCTCGCCTCGGGCAGCCCGTTTCGCCGGGCCATGCTCGAAAACGCCGGCGTCGCGGTCGAAGCGATCCCCGCCGATCTGGACGAGCGCGCGCTCGAGGCCCCGCTGAAGGACAGTGGCGCGTCGGCGGAGGATGTCGCGTTGGTGCTGGCGGAGGCCAAGGCGGTCGCCGTTTCGGAAAAGCATCCGGGCCGGCTGGTGCTCGGTTGCGACCAGACACTGTCGCTGGGCGATGAAATCTTTCACAAGCCGGCCGACATGGAAGGCGCCCGCCGTCATCTTTTGGCGCTGTCCGGCAAGACCCATCACCTGAACAGCGCCGCCGTGCTGGCGCGCGACGGCACCGTGGTCTGGCGCCATGTCGGCGTCGCCGCGCTCACCATGCGCAAGCTCGATCCCGCCTTCATCGGCCGCCATCTGGCGCGCGTCGGCACCAGGGCGTTGCAGAGCGTCGGCGCCTACCAGATCGAAGGCGAGGGCATCCAGCTTTTCGACAAGATCGAAGGCGATTATTTCACCATCGTCGGCCTGCCGCTGCTGGCGGTGCTTGGCGAACTGCGCCGCCTCGGGGCCATCGATGGCTGAGCCGGGGAAAAGGGCCTTCGTCATCGGCCATCCGATCGCCCATTCACGCTCACCGAAGATCCACGGCCATTGGCTGGCCGCCCATGGCATCGCCGGCAGCTACGAGGCCATCGACGTTGCGCCGGCGGACCTCTCCGCCTTTCTCGCCGGTTTGCGTGGGAATGGCTTCAGCGGCGGCAACGTCACGCTTCCACACAAGGAGGCTGTATTCGCCGGAGCGGGGCGCCGCGATGAGGCGGCCGAGTTGATCGGCGCCGTCAACACCTTGTGGTTCGAGGACGGTCTTTTGACCGGTGGCAACACCGACGCCTACGGTTTTGCCGCCAACCTCGACGAATACGCCCCCGGCTGGACCGGCAACGGCGCGGCTGTCGTGCTCGGCGCCGGCGGTGCTGCGCGAGCCGTCATCCACGCGCTGAAGACGCGCGGGGCGAACAACATCCGCATCGCCAACCGCACCCTTGCCCGCGCCGAGGAACTGCGCGACCGCTTCGGCGCTGGCGTCACAGCTCATCCGCTGGAGGCCGTGCCGGAATTGCTCGGCGATGCCGGCCTGCTCGTCAACACGACCTCCGTCGGAATGGCGGGCAAGGGCAAGGAAGAACTGCCCGCCGATCCGGCGCTTCTGCCCGCCCATGCCGTCGTCACTGACATCGTCTACGTGCCGCTGGAGACGCCGCTGCTGGCTGCCGCGCGCGCTTGTGGGCTGAAGACGGTGGACGGGCTGGGCATGCTGCTTCACCAGGCCGTGCCCGGCTTCGAGCGTTGGTTCGGTGTCCGACCGAGGGTGACTCCGGAATTGCGGGCATTGGTCGTCGCCGATCTCGGGGCCGCCGCATGATCGTGCTCGGCCTCACCGGTTCAATCGGCATGGGCAAGTCGGCGACGGCGAGGATGTTTTCCGAGGCCGGCGTGCCGGTGCACGATTCCGACGAGGCGGTGCATCGGCTCTATGCCGGCAAGGCAGTGCCGCTGATCGAGGTGGCCTTTCCCGGCATGGTCGTGGATGGGGTGGTCGACCGCACTCGCCTCGCGGCCCGCGTGCTTGCCGACCCGACCGCCTTGAAAGCGCTCGAAGCCATCGTCCATCCGCTGGTGCGCGCCGACGCCGACGCTTTCGTCGCGCGCCATCGCGCCGCCGGCGCGCCGCTGGTCGTGCTCGATATCCCGCTGCTGTTCGAGACGGGCGGGCGCGGGCGCGTCGACAAGGTCGCTGTCGTCAGCGCGCCGGCCGCCGTGCAGCGCGAGCGCGTTTTGGCCCGGCCCGGCATGACGGCGGAGAAATTCGAGGCCATCCTGGCCCGGCAGGTTCCGGACGCCGAGAAGCGCCGGCAGGCGGATTTCGTCATCGACACAAGCCGGGGCTTCGACGTGACGCGCGCCGCGGTGGAACGGATCGTCGCCGCGCTGACGAGCGGGCAGCCGGCTTGACGGCTGCCGTGGACAAATCCTCATCGATCTTGCGCCCGGCAGGCCGAGACTCCATCTTGGGCCCGGAGCGATTCGATGCGTGAGATCATTTTCGACACCGAAACCACCGGCCTCGACGCCCGCGAGGACCGCATCATCGAGCTTGGCTGCGTCGAGCTGGACAACCGGTTCCCGACCGGCCGCACCTTCCATCACTACATCAATCCGCAAGGCCGCGCGATCAACCCCGAGGCGCAGGCCGTGCACGGCATCGGCGCCGAGCAGCTGGTCGGCAAGCCGACCTTCGGCGATCTGGCTGAGAAATTCCTCGCCTTCATCGACGGTGCCAAGCTGGTCGCCCACAATGCCGGCTTCGACATGGGCTTCATCAATGCCGAGTTTGCCCGCCTCGGCCATCCGGCGGTGAGTCAAGAGCGCGTGGTGGACACGCTGGCGCTGGCGCGCCGCAAGCATCCGATGGGACCGAATTCGCTCGACGCGCTGTGCCGCCGCTATGGCATCGACAACAGCCATCGCACCAAACACGGCGCGCTGCTCGATTCGGAACTGCTGGCCGAGGTCTATATCGAACTGATCGGCGGCAAGCAGGCCGCGCTTATCCTGGATAGCGCCGCCCGTCCGGACGCGATTGCCGTGCAGGCGACAGTGGAAATCGTCGTCGCTGCACGACCGGTGCCATTGGCGCCACGCCTCAGCGAGGCCGAGCGCGCTGCGCACGCCAAAATGGTCGAGACGCTGGGCGAAAAGGCGCTCTGGCTGCGGCAGTAAGGCAGAAACCCGAAACGGAGCCTTCCGCTTCTCGAACTATCGATGTCAAAGACAAAAAACCCGGCGCGAGGCCGGGTTTTTCTTTCGTCGGTCGAAGAGATGTCAGCTTGCCTTGACCTTGGAGGCTGCCTGGTCCTCGGCCAGCTTCTGCTGGAACATCTGCGCGAAATCGATCGGGTCGAGCATCAGCGGCGGGAAGCCGCCGTTGCGGGTCGCCTCGGCGATGATCTGGCGCGCAAAGGGGAACAGGAGGCGCGGGCATTCGATGAACAGCAGCGGCAGCATGTGCTCCTGCGGGAAGCCGTCAATGTTGAAGACGCCGCCATAGACCAGCTCGACGTTGAACAGCACATCCTTGTCGAACGAGGCCTTGGCGTTCAGCGTCAGGTTGACGTCGAACTGCTTGTCGGACAGCGGGTTAGCGTTGACGTTGACGTTGATGGCGATGCCGGGAGCCTTGTCGCGGCCGCGCAGCGAGTTGGGCGCGCCGGGGCTCTCGAAGGAAAGGTCCTTCACATACTGCGCCAGCACGTTGAGCGTCGGCTGCGTTCCGTTGCCGTTGGCTGCGGCGCCCGTCGGTGCTTCGTTGGTTTCGGCCATGAGCCCTTTTCCTTGTCGAACGTGGTGTATACGGGCCGAAAGACCCGGTGAATCCGGGGGTTCGCTATCACGCCCGGCCTGACAACACAAGGTTCGGCCGCTACTGTCGCCGAACGGCGGCGCTCACTCGTCGCCGAGGCGGCGCCAGGGCGAATCCGGGTTCGGCTTGCGCGAGAACTCGTCGCTGTCGAGATCGATCGTCCGTTCCGGCCGCCGGCCGGGGCCGCCCCCGCGTCCCGGCCCCATGCCGAAGCCGCCGACCACGGTGATGCGGTCCTTGAGCCGGCGCCAGGCGAGGTCGCGCACCGGCGGCAGGAACAGGAGAAGGCCGGCGATATCGGTGATGAAGCCCGGCACGATGAGCAGGATCGAGGCGACCACGATCATCACGCCATGGGCGAGATGGCGGCTGGGGTCGCGGCCGGCTTCCGTCTCGGCCCGGATGCGCGCCATGACGCCGAAACCCTGGTGGCGCAGGAGCAGGCCGCCGGCGACGGCGGACAGAAGCACCAGGCCGACCGTCGCCAGCGCGCCGATCTGACGGCCGACGACGACGAAGCCGGCGATCTCCATCAGCGGCAAAGCCAGCAGGAAAAAAGGGAGGAAGGAAATGCGCACGCTCTGTCCGCTATCGCTTGTTGTGCCGAAAGCCGCTTGCTGCCGGCGTCGAAGCCGTTAGATAGGCATATCCGGCTTTGATTTGAATGATTGTGAGCCGCGTTCTATATGCTTTGTTGAATGGACGCCATGCCGGGCGCTCCACGGATTGATTGGCGCAGAGATGGAATTTTTCGACATCGGCACGATTTTCTTCCTGGTCGCGGCGGTCGTGATCTTTTTCCAGTTGCGCAACGTGCTGGGGCGTCGCACCGGCAATGAGCGGCCGCCTTTCGATCCCTATTCCGCCCGCCGCGACGCGAAGGACGCCAAGGATGCCCCCCAGGCGCCCGAAAACGTCGTCGCCCTGCCGCGCAAGCGCCCGCCGGGCGAGCCGGCGCCCGATGCATACGCCTCCATCGATGCCGTCGCCAAGCCGGACACCGATCTCAATCGCGGCCTGCGCGCCATCAAGGATGCCGAGGCTTCCTTCGAGCCGAAGGGTTTCGTCGACGGCGCCAAGATGGCCTACGAGATGATCGTGATGGCCTATGCCGACGGTGACCGCAAGACGCTCAAGAATCTCCTGTCGCGCGAGGTCTATGACGGTTTCGTCGCGGCAATCGGCGAGCGCGAGGCGAAGTCGGAGAAGGTGCAGTCCTCCTTCGTCGGCATCGACAAGGCCGACATCGTCGCCGCCGAGATGAAGGGCTCGGAGGCGCATGTGACGCTGCGCATCGTCAGCGAGCTGATCTCGGCCACCCGCGACAAGGCCGGCACCGTCATCGACGGCGATCCCGAGACGGTCGCCGAGGTCAAGGACGTGTGGACCTTCGCACGCGATACCCGCTCGCGCGATCCCAACTGGAAACTGGTCGCCACCGAGGAAGAGGACTAGCCGGGCACAGGGGAGGGCCGCAACCATGCCGCTCTCCGAGGCTTTCCGGCCCGTCTCCTTCGCCGATCTGCCCGGTTGGGCGGACGACGATCTCCTTCCCGCTTTCGAAGCTTTCCGCCGCTCGGCCTTCCAGGTCCTGACCAAGCCCTACAGGACGGGGGCGCTCGGGGTCGATCTTATCGCCTTTGCCGAAAGCCATGCGGCGGCAAGAGCCGTTTCGGCGCCGAATCGGTCGCAGGCGCGTGCTTTCTTCGAGCAGCATTTCGTACCCGCGCTGGTAAGGCCGGACACTGGCGATCGGGGGCTGGTCACAGGTTTCTACGAGCCGGAAGCGGAAGCTTCGGCGGTCCGTACGGCCGAATTCACCGTGCCGTTGCTGGCGCGACCGGCCGATCTGATCGACATCGACGATACCAACCGGCCGCAAGGCATGGACCCCTATCTCGCCTTCGCCCGCCATGCCCAGCCGGGGCCGGTGGAGTATTTCGACCGTGCGGCCATCGAAGGTGGCGCGCTGGCTGGGCGCGGACTTGAGATCGCTTGGCTCAGGGACAAGGTCGATGCCTTCTTCATCCATGTGCAGGGTGCGGCCCGACTTGCCATGACCGACGGTCGGCGGCTGCGTGTCACCTATGCGGCGAAATCCGGCCAGCATTTTTCCGGGCCGGGCCGAATCCTGGCCGATCTCGGCGAAATCCCGCTGGAAAAGGTGACGATGCAGTCGATCCGCGCCTGGTTTCGGGACAATCCGCACCGCGTCGACGAGATCCTGCAGCAGAATCGCTCCTACATCTTCTTTCGCGAGGCGCCGGTGGACGATCCGGTGCTCGGCCCGGTCGCCGCCGCCAAGGTGCCGCTGACGCCCGGCCGCTCGGTCGCCGTCGACCGGCTGCTGCACACCTTCGGCACGCCTTTCTTTATTTCCGCGCCGGCCTTGCAGGCTTTCGGCGACGGCGGTTTCCGGCGGCTGATGATCGCGCAGGACACAGGCTCGGCCATCGTCGGCGCTGCGCGCGGCGACCTGTTCGCCGGTTCGGGAGATGCGGCCGGTGAGATCGCCGGCGTCGTGCGCCATGCCGCGGATTTCTATGCGCTGCTGCCGCGCCCGCTTGTTTCGAGGGCCGGAGGATGAGCCGCCGGCCGGCAAAAAATCTGACGGATGAGGATCGGGTTCTGTGGTCGCTGGTGGCGCGCAGCGCGACGCCGCTGCGGGGCAAGCGCTCGGTCGAGGTGCCGGATGTCGTTCTGGAACCGGAAAAGGCGCCTTCCAAGTCCGAGCCCGTACCGCCGCCGACATCGAAACGGCCCGAAAAAGCCGGCGCCGGCCACGCTATCCACGCGCTCGACCGACCGACGCACGACAAGCTGGCCAGAGGCCGCATGCCCATCGAGGGGCGCGTCGACCTACATGGCCTGACGCAGGACGAGGCGCACGCGCTGCTCTATTCCTTCCTCAGCCGCGCCCATGCCGGCGGCGTGCGCTATGTGCTCGTCATCACCGGCAAGGGCTCGTCCTCGGGCGGCGACGGCGTGCTGAGGCGTTCGGTGCCGGCATGGCTGTCGACGCCGCTGTTCCGGCCGCTGGTGTCCAGCCACGACCACGCCGCGCGCAACCATGGCGGTACCGGCGCGCTCTATGTGCGGCTGCGCCGCGTCAAGGCGTGAGGAGAAGGCCGTGACGCCGCTCGGCGAACGCATCCGGGAACTCCGCCGCGAGCGCGGCGTCAGCCAGAAGGACATGGCCGCGGCCATCGGCGTCTCGGCCGCCTACCTGTCGGCGCTGGAACATGGCCGGCGCGGCATCCCGACCTGGACGCTGATCCAGAAGATCATCGGTTACTTCAACATCATCTGGGACGACGCCGAGGACCTGCAGCGGCTGGCCGAAGCCTCGCATCCGCGCGTCCGGCTGGACACGTCCGGCCTGACACCGGCCGCAACCGAACTCGCCAACCTTCTGGCGGAGAACATCGGCAGGCTGGACGATGAGGATATAGAGCGGCTGACGCTCGCCGTGAAACGGGCGCTCGCCAACCGGCGGTCCTGAGCGGCGCGGCCGGTGTCAGTTCAGCACATGCACCAGCCATAGCGAGAGGGCGGGGAAGGCCGTCAGGAGCGCCAGGCGGATGAGGTCTGCCAGCACGAACGGGATCACGCCCTTGTAGGTGCTGATGATCGGTACGTCCTTGGCCACCTTGTTGACGACGAAGACATTGAGGCCGATGGGCGGTGCGGCAAGGCCGATGGCGACGACGACGAGCACCAGAATGCCGAACCAGATGGCGACGTCTTCGCTGGTCATGCCGAAATCCAGCGTCAGCACGATCGGCATGAACACCGGCAGTGTCAGCAGGATCATCGCCAGTTCATCCATCACCGCGCCCAGCACGATGTAGGCGACCAGCATGCCCCACACCACGGCATAGGGCGACAGGCCCGAATCGCCGATCATTTCGGCCAGGCCCATCGGCATCTGCGTCAGTGCCAGGAAGGCGCCGAAAACTTCCGCGCCGAGCAGGATCAGGAAGATCATGCCGGTCGTCTCGGCTGTCTGGAGGAAAGCCACCTTGATGCGCTTCCAGTCCAGCGACCCTTGAGCGACGCCGATCGCCAGCATGGTCGCCGCGCCCACCGCAGCCCCTTCCGTCGGCGTGAACACCTCGCCATAGATGCCGCCGACCACGATGATCGCCACCGCCGCCGCCGGGATGATGGCGAAGTCGAGGAGCAGGAAAACCAGGCCGACGATGCCGAGCAGCAGCGCGCCGACGGTGTTGGCATAGCCGACCGACCATAGACCGATGGCTGCGATCACCGCGATCGCTCCCAATGGCCGTGCCCAGACCGGGCGGGGCGTCGCCTGCGGCGGCGTGATCTCCAGCGGCGGCGCCAGTTCGGGCTTTCGCCGCACGATGATGGCGATGGCGATGCAGTAGAAGGTCGCCGCCATCAGTCCGGGGATGAGGGCTGCCTGGAACAGCTTGGCGATGTTCTGCTCGGCTGTGATGGCGTAGATGACCAGGATAACCGAGGGCGGGATCAGGATGCCCAGCGTGCCGCCGGCGGCGATGGTGCCGGTGCCGAAACCGGGATCGACCTTGGCGCGGCGCAGTTCCGGCAGCGCCGCACGGCCGAAGGTGGCGGCGGTGGCCACCGAGGAGCCGCAGATGGCGCCGAAGCCGGTGCAGGCGGCGATCACCGCCATCGGCATGCCGCCGCGCACGCGCCCCAACCTTCGTTCCGCCGCGCGGAAAAGGGTCGAGGCCATGCCCGATCCCTCCGCCAGCGCACCCATGAGGATGAACAGCGGGATGACCGACAGCGTATAGCTGGCGAACTGGCTGTAGGCATTGACGCGCAGGTAATAGATCAGCGCATGCATGCCGTTGAGATACGCATAACCGGCGGAGCCGACGACCAGCATGGCGAGCGCGATCGGCATGCGGATGGCGATCAGCACCAGCATGGCGCCGAAGCCGATCAGCGCGATGGAGAACCCGCTCATTCGCGCACCTCCGACGATGTATGCACCGCGGGCGGGAGCCGGTGGATGATTTTCAGGATCGCCGTCGCCACCGCGATCACGCAGGCGAGCCCGGCAAGCACGGAGCACAGCAGGTAGACCGGCCACACTGGCCACGGAAGCTGGATCAGCGTTAGCCCGTTCGTGCGCGCATCCATGCCGCCGGCGAACAGGCCCCAGGCGAAGAAGCCGAGGAACGCCGCCAGCACCAGATCCCAGACGCCGTCTATCGTCGCGTTCACCCTGGCCGGCAGCTTGAGCGTGAAGGTATCGACGGCGATGTGGCCGCTGCGCGCTTGCGTCTGGCCGAGGAAGGCGAAGACGGACACGCCCACCGCGATCTCGACCATTTCGTAGTCGGCCGGGATCGGACTGTTGAACAGCCAGCGACCAACGACGCTGACCGTCACCAGCGCGGCGGCGAGGCATGTCAGCGTGCCGCCGGCCACCGCAAGCGCGGCGGCCAGCCGGTCGATCCACCGCACGTCTGGCGCGCTGTCAGGGGGTGCCGGTGTTTCCATGGTCAACCCCCTGCCGCCTGGCGCTCAGGACGGCATCGCCGCCGCCCGGTTTGGCGCGCCGTCACGCTGTTCGTCACGCCTTGCCGTATTTCGCGATCAGTTCCTGCGCGGTCTTGATCAGTGCGTCGCCGTCGAGCCCCTTGGCCTTGACGTCCTCGACCCATTTGATGTGCACCGGCTTGGTGGCCTCGATCCAACGGGCTTTCTCTTCCTCGGAAATCGAGGAGACGACACCCTTGCCGTCGGCCTTGATCTTGTCGCCCACTTCCTTGCCGACAGTGTCCCACATTTCACCGGCGAGGTTGGCGAAATGCATGCCGCTCAGCTTGTCGAGGACGCCGCGCTGGTCGTCCGACAGGCGCTCGTAGCTGCCCTTGTTCATCGCCAGGAAGAAGGTCGTCGTATAGAGCGTCGGCGAGCCGGGGATGGCGGTGTGGAACTTGGTCAGCTCGTCCACCTTGACCGAAGGCACCACCTCCCACGGAATGACGCAGCCGTCGATGGCGCGCTGCGCCAGCGCCTCGGGCACCTGCGGCACCGGCATGCCGACCGAGGTGGCGCCAAGCGCCGTCAGCGCCTCGCCGGCCAGCCGCGTCGGGTTACGCAGCTTCAATCCGGCAAGGTCTTCCTTCGTCTTGATTTCCTTGTTGGTGTGAATCAGGCCGGCGTCATGCGCCCAGAAGCACAGGATCTTGGTGTCGGCCGTCTCCTTGGCGATATGCGTCTCGCCGAATTCCTGGCAGGCCGGCGCATTGGCCTTGGCCTCGGCCGCTGCCACGAAAGGCAGCTCGAACACCTCGGTGGAGGGGAAGCGGCCGGGCGTGTTGCCGGGCAGAGTCCAGACGATGTCGACGACGCCGTTGGCCGCCTGGTCGTAGAGCTGCGGCGGCTTGCCGCCGAGCTGCATGGCCGGGAAAATCTGGACCTTCAGTCTGCCCTGGCTCTCGTCCTCGATCGATTTCGCCCAGGGCGTCAGAAGGCGGGCGTGCACGTTGGAGACCGGCGGCAGGAAATGGTGCAGCTTGAGCGTCACCGTATCCTGCGCGCGGGCGATGCCGCTCTTGAGCAGAGCGGGCGCAGCCAGAAGCGCGCCGGTGGTTTTCACGAAGCTGCGGCGAGATAGTGTCATGGTTTCCTCCCTGGAAAACGGCAAGGCGCCGCCATTTCGTTGATAACCCGGACGAAGCGCCGGGTTTTGTTGGCCGGTTGCCCGGTTGTCCTCCCTCGACGGCTGCCACCGTTCAAGCAGCCTGCATCATCCTTTCCGGACGATCAACCGGCATGGCTTGCGGCTTCGAGCGTCGTTTGGTGCCACAGACGACCCCCGCCGGCAACCCGGAGCGATCTCGTCGTCCTCCGATGACAGTTTGCACCTTGCTTCACACGTTAATTTTAGCTGGTCGGCGCTGTCAAGGCGCGGGATCGGCTACGCCGCTTCCCGCACCTGGTAGTCCTTGATCGCGGCGAAGCGGATGGCCTTCCAGCGTTCGGCCTCGTAGTTGAGCGAGAACTCGTGCTGGGCCAGGAAGACCGGATCGCCGTCGAGGTCGCGGGCGATGTCGCCGCGATGCCCCTCGACGAAGCGGGTGAGTTCCGCACGCTCGTCGGCCGAGATCCAGCGGCAGACGGAAAAGCGCGACATTTCGAAGTCCACCGGCAGGCCGTATTCGACGGAAAGCCGCTCCTTCAAAACGTCGAGCTGCAGAGCGCCGACGACGCCGACAATGGCCGGCGAACCGTCCTCCGGCTGGAAGAGCTGGACGACGCCCTCCTCAGCCATCTGCTGCAAGGCTTCCTTCAGTTTCTTGGCCTTCATGGCGTCGCCGAGACGCACGCGGCGCAGGATTTCGGGGGCGAAGTTCGGCACGCCGCGGAACAGGATTTCCTCGCCCTCGGTCAACGTGTCGCCGATGCGCAATGTGCCGTGGTTGGGAATGCCGACAACGTCGCCGGCATAGGCCTCGTCGGCGGTGACGCGCGAGCGGGCGAAGAAGAATTGCGGCGCCGAAAGGCTCATCGGCTTGCCGGTGCGCACCAGCTTCGCCTTCATGCCGCGCTCCAGCGTGCCGGAGCAGACGCGCACGAAGGCGATGCGGTCGCGGTGGTTGGGGTCCATATTGGCCTGGATCTTGAAGACGAAGGCACTCATGCCCGGCTCGGTCGCATGCACCGTGCGCGTGTCGGCTTCCTGGTCACGCGGCGGCGGGGCGAAGGCGCCGAGCCCCTCGATCAGGTCGCGGACGCCGAAATTCCTCAGCGCCGAGCCGAAGTAGACCGGCGTCAGGTGGCCTTCGCGGAAGGCATCAAGGTCGAAAGGTCGGCAGGCTTCCCGCGCCAGCTCCAGTTCCTCGATGAAGGTCGGCCGCTCGTTGTCGGGCAGCAGGCCGGCGACGCGGTTGGAATCCGGCCCGTTGACCGGCGTGCGCCCGGTCTCCGTGTCGGACCGCCGCACGGCGTTGTCGGCCAGGTGGTAGGTGCCCGAAAAGGTCTTGCCCTGGCCGATCGGCCAGGTGATCGGCGCGGTGTCGAGCGCCAGCTTCTGTTCGATCTCGTCGAGGATCTCGAAGGTGTTGCGCGCCTCGCGGTCCATCTTGTTGACGAAGGTGACGATCGGGATGTCGCGCAGCCGGCACACCTCGAACAGCTTCAGCGTGCGCGGCTCGATGCCCTTGGCGGCGTCGATGACCATGACGGCCGAGTCCACCGCCGACAGCGTGCGGTAGGTGTCGTCGGCGAAGTCCTCGTGGCCGGGCGTGTCGAGCAGGTTGAAGACGTTGTCGCCATACTCGAAGGTCATCACCGAGGTGACGACCGAGATGCCGCGCTCGCGCTCGATCTTCATCCAGTCGGAGCGCGTCTGGATGCGATCCTTCTTGGCCTTGACCTCGCCTGCGAGCTGGATGGCGCCGCCGAACAGGAGCAGCTTTTCCGTCAGCGTCGTCTTGCCGGCGTCGGGGTGGGCGATGATCGCGAAGGTGCGGCGGCGCGAAACCGCCTGGGAAATCGTCTCGGCCATGTGAGGAATCCGTTGTCGCGCGGCTTATAGCGGCGGGGCGCTGGCCTGTCGAACAGGAATTTTCGGCCGTCGGCTCCGCCAGCTTGACAATGGCATAAGTCTTTACTTATGATAAGCTATGGCTAATAGCAGTGCACAACTCACCGCACTCGGCGATCCGACCCGCAGGCAGATTTTCGAGCTTGTCGCCGAGAAGCCCCGGTCGGTGGCGGAGATCACGCGGGCGATGACGGTTTCGCAATCGGCCGTTTCCCAGCATCTCAAGGTCTTGCGCGAATCCCGGCTGGTCCGCGCCGAGCCCCGGGGGGCTTCCAACGTCTACCAGATCGACCCGGAGGGCCTTGGCCAGATGCGGGCCTGGCTCGATCGGTTCTGGAGCCGGACGCTGGCGGCCTACAAGATCGCCGTGGAGCAGCCCGGCGAACGGCAACCGCAAGAGGAGCAGACATGAACACGCATGTGCCCATCGCAACCGTGAGGCAGTCCGTCGTCGTCGAAGCGCCGATCGAGCGAGCCTTCAAGGTTTTCACCGAGGACTTCGGCAGCTTCAAGCCGCCCGAGCACAACCTGCTTGCCGTGCCGATCGCCGAGACGGTCTTCGAGCGGCACGTCGGTGGCCATATCTACGACCGCGGCGCCGACGGCAGCGAATGCCGCTGGGCGCGCGTGCTGGCCTATGAACCACCCACCCGCCTGCTGTTGAGCTGGGACATCAGCCCGCGCTGGCAGATCGAGATGGACCCCGACAAGACGAGCGAATGGGAAGTGCGCTTCACCGCCGAGACGCCGAGCAGAACGCGCGTCGAGATCGAGCATCGCAACCTCGACCGCCACGGTATGGGCTGGGAAAGCGAGCGCGACGGCGTTGCCGGTGATCAGGGCTGGCCGCTCTATCTCAGCCGGTTTGCTGGTCTGTTTGCTCGGACATGACGAACCGGGACGACGCGACGATAATTGCACCTGAGGGACCGGCAGCCGCGCCTATGGCGGCCGCCGGCCAACGTTCGGTGTCAGCGCAGCTTTTGCCTCAGGCCACCGCGGCTTTGTGCTCCCTCGCGGCAATTGCCGGGACCCAGTCGCGCAGGGCGGCGCCGATCGCGTCGGGATGGTCTTCCTGCAGGTAGTGCGCGCCGGGGCCGAGGTTTATCACCTTGCAGTCGGTCAGGGTGGCCGCGAAAGCGTTGGCTGCGGCGGGCGAAACCAGCGCGCCGGGCTCTCCGTGGAACAGGATTTTCGGGTAGGTTGAAAGGCGGAGCGCCCGGTGGTCGTGCGCGCTGATGGCCGCGACATCGGCGGGCAGGCTTCCGATCGGCATTTCGTTGGGCATGCTCAGGATCGGCTTGCGCGAGGCCGGCGTCGGGAAGGGCGCACGGTAGGCGTCCATCTCCTCGGCGCTCATCTTGCGCATCACCGAGGCGGGCAGCACCCGCTCGATGAAGATATTGTCCTCGAGAACGAGCTTTTCGCCTTGGCCGGGCGTGCGGAACGCCTTGAACAAGGCGCGCGCCTCGTCGCGCTGGTGAAAATCCTCCCAGCGGTCGAAGGGCCGGATGAATTCCATGAAGGCGAGGCCGAGAATGCGGTGCGGCCGCCGCGACGCCAGGTGAAAGGCGAGCGCCGTGCCCCAATCCTGCGCCACCAGCACCATGTCGCCGATGCCCAGCTTTTCGATGAAGGCGTCGAGATAGCGCACCTGGTCGAAGAAACGGTAGGCGATGTCGGGCTTGCCGGACTGCCCGTAGCCGATCAGGTCGGGCGCGATGCAGCGGCCGACCGGTGCGACGTGGGGAATGATGTTGCGCCAGATGTAGGACGAGGTCGGGTTGCCGTGCAGGAACAGGACGGTCGGCCCGTCTCCGCCCGCCTCGACGTAGCTCATCGTCGAATCGAGTACGTCGATCTCGTGGCGCTGCTGCTTCAAAGTCTGGTCGGCACTCATGACGGAACCTTTCCAAATGTTGTTGCGAAGATGATCCTCTTGAACCGCTCCAGCGGTTCGGGGCTGCGCTCCACCTTCATGCGCAGCATCGCCCCCTGCCACGACGACAGAAGGAAATCGGCGAGGTCATCGGCTTCGAACCGGTCGTCGATCTCGCCCGACGCCTGGCCTTCGCGGATGCAGTTGGCGAAGGGCTGGCGCCAGCGCTCGAAGATGGACACCAGTTGCTGCCGCAGCGGCTCGCTGTGCACGACGGTCTCCAGACTGAGGTTTCCGATCATGCAGCCGCGCGCCCAGTCGGCGGCCTCCAGCTTCGAGGTGATGACGTCGAGATAGCGCTTCAGGCGACCCACCGGCGGCGTGCCGTCGGCGGCAAGGGCCGTTTCCACCAGTCCGGAGACATAGGCGAAGTAGCGGTCAAGCACCTCGCCGACGAACGCTTCCTTGGACGGGAAGTGGTTGGTGAAGGAGCCCGGCTTTGCCCCTGCCGCCGCGACGATGTCGCGGACGCCTGAGGCGGAGTAGCCGGCGTCCCAGATGGTGCGGAAGCCGGCGTCGAGAAGTGTTTCACGGAGCGATTGTCTAGCCATGAACGGAATAATACGTACGTACGTATTGAAGTCAAGCATGAAAATTCACGGAGGCGTCAGCGACATCGGCGCAAGGGCGGACGGGAGCTTTTCGGCAGATCCCGGGGCGGGGAGATGCAGCCGGAACAGCAAGGAACCCGATGCTGCGGCTCCGGCGAGGATCGGCACGCCACAACCGCTGCAAACGGGAGCGCTCAGCCGTCTCACATCGCCAGGATGGCTCCGCCGCCGTGGCGGATACGGCGGGATCGCCAGGGGGCGAGCGGCGCCGTCAGCCGGCCAGCGCCAAGTCCTCGCTTGCCGGCTCGAACGGCCGCACCGTCATGCCTTGCCGGCTCAGCGTGACGAAGCTGCCCGGCGGCACTGCCTGCCAGTCGCAGCCGTCGCGGTCGAGCGGTTCCGACATGATGCAGCGGCCCTCGCCGAAGGCCGACGCATAGAGTGTCGGCGCGGTGGCGTGCGTGGTGTAGCGCACGGCGTGAAGCGTCTCGCCGTTGGCCAGCGCTGCCGTGAGCTTGAAGGACGGCTCGATGCCGGCACCGCGTTGTGCCGCGATGACGCGCCGTGTGGCGCGTTCCATCGCGCCCTGCGGGTCCTGTTCTAACCCCTCAGCAAACAGGAGAAGGAAGAAAAGTTCGGAATCGGTGCCGCCTTCCAGCCGTTCGTAGAGGTCGTCGGTCAGGCTGGCCTCCAGCGGGCGCCGGATCTTCTCGAAGCCGCCGATCTGGCCGTTGTGCATGAAGGCCCAGGGGCCGAGGATGAAGGGATGGCAATTGGCGCGGCTGGTGGCACCGCCGGTCGAGGCGCGCACATGCGCCAGGAACAGGCCAGATCTGATCTGTCGGCACAGGCTTTTCAGGTTCGGGTCGGACCATGCCGGCAGGATGTCGCGGTAGAGGCCGGGTTCCGGCCGGTCGCCGTACCAGGCGACGCCGAAGCCGTCGCCGTTGGTCGGTGTCTTCGCCTCCAGCGCGTGGTGGCTCTGCTCGATCAGCGAATGGCAGGGCGCGGTGACGATGTCTTCCAGGAAGACCGGTTCCCCGAGATAGGCCGCCCAACGGCACATGATCGCCTCTCCTTGGCTCGCGACGCCTGCACCAGAATCGCCGATCATGGGTAAAAAAGCGTGAACGCGGCATTTTTCCGCCTCCTTTGCCGGCAAGCTGCGACCAACCTGCCGGTATGTCGCGACGGGTATTGAGAAAGCCGTTGAAAGCGGCCGCCCGCCGATTGACCCGCGCCGTCCCCTGGCCGATAGGATCGCCGCCATGTCCGCTTCTTCCCAGCAATCCGTCATCGGTCCCCTGATCGGCTTCGTCCGCTTGCCGCATGGCGAAGGTCTGCCCCTGCCCGCCTATGAGAGCGCGGGTGCGGCCGGCATGGACCTGCGCGCCGCCGTACCGGAGGATCGCCCGCTGCTGATCCTGCCGGGTCGTCGGGTGCTGGTGCCGACCGGTCTGGTGATGGAAATCCCCGAGGGACTCGAAGGTCAGGTCCGGCCGCGCTCGGGCCTTGCGCTGAAGCACGGCATCACCTGCCTCAACACGCCCGGCACCGTCGACAGCGACTATCGCGGCGAGGTCAAGGTGCTGCTGGTCAATCTCGGCGACGAGGATTTCACCGTCGAGCGCGGCATGCGCGTGGCCCAGATCATCTTTGCGCCGGTCGTGCAGATCCGGGTCGAGGAACGCAGCCTCGCCAACGGCACCGCGCGAGGCGCCGGCGGCTTCGGCTCGACCGGGACGGCGTGAGCATGGCAGCGCCGAAGCTGGTGATCTTCGACTGCGACGGCGTGCTGGTCGACACCGAGAACATCGCCAACGAGCGGCTGGCCGCCTGGCTGACCGAGGCCGGCTATCCGGTCACCTTCGAGCATTGCCGCAAATATTTCTCCGGCCGCTCCATGGTGTCCGTGCAGCAGGAGGTGGAGGCCGCCGGCGCCAGCCTCGGCGCCGATTTCGTCGAGCGCTGGAACGCCGGCCTGCCGGAACTCCTCGGCGGCCGGGTCGAGGCCGTGCCGCATGTGCGCACCTTCATCGATACCGTGCGCACCGCCGGCATCCCCTATTGCGTCGCCTCCTCGGCGCGGGTGACGAAGATGCACATCACGCTCGGCGCCACCGGCCTACTGCCGCTGTTCGAGCACGCCATGTATTCCGCCACGATGGTCGGCCGGGCGAAACCGTTCCCGGATCTTTTCCTCCATGCGGCACAGTCGATGGGCGTGGCGCCGATGGACTGCGTTGTCATCGAAGACAGCGTTGCCGGCACGATGGCTGGCATCGCCGCCGGCATGCGCGTGTTTTCCTATCATGGCGACCCCTATGCCGATCCGGACGGGCTGGAACTGGCCGGCGGCATCCTGTTCGACGACATGCGCAAGCTGGCAGGGCTCATCCCCATTTCCGTCTAGGGCTGCTCCCGCATCTTTCGCTGTCGCGGCGCGCTACAAGCCCGATTCTGATGCTTTCGCGCGGCTCGCCGACTAGAACGAGAAGCGCTTTCGGGCAAATGGCAGGAGCCTGCGTCTGAGCCAATCGCATTCGTTTGCCCGGCCAATGCTGGAAGACTACCTTGCATCAAATTCAGCTTCTAGGAGACGTTCCATGGACAAGGGTAAGGTTTTCCGCGATCTGCACGCTTCCACTTTCGTCATCCCGAACCCCTGGGATATCGGCACCGCCCGGCTGCTCGCCTCGCTCGGCTACAAGGCGCTGGCGACGACGAGCGCCGGCTATGCCTTCTCGCGCGGCCTGGCCGACGGCGCCGTCGGCTTCGAGGCGATGATCCATCACTGCCGCGAACTGGTCGGCGCCACCGACCTGCCCGTGTCGGCCGATCTCGAAAAGGGCAAGGGCGACAGCCCCGAGCGCGCCGCCGAAACGATCTTCGCCGCCGAGGCCGCCGGTCTTGCCGGCTGCTCCATCGAGGATTTTTCCGGCGACGAGAGCCAGCCGATCTACGAGTTCTCGCATGCGGTCGAACGCGTCGCCGCCGCCGCCGAGGCCGCACGATCGCTGAAGCGGGATTTCGTCTTCACCGCCCGCGCCGAGAATTTCCTGCATGGCCGCTCCGACCTTGACGACACGATCAGGCGTTTGCAGGCCTTCGAGAAGGCGGGCGCCGACGTTCTCTACGCGCCCGGCCTTTCCAGCGTCGAGATGGTGCGCACCGTCTGCTCATCCGTGTCGAAGCCGGTCAACGTGCTCGCCGTCGCCGGCTTCTCGGTTTCGGAACTGGCGGCGGCCGGCGTCAAGCGCATATCGGTCGGCTCGAAGCTGACGACGGCGGCGTTCGGCGCGGTGCGGCGCGCGGCGGTCGAGATGCTGGAGGCCGGAACCTTCGACTATGCCAGGGAGGCGATGGCCTTCGGCGACCTGCAGGGGCTGTTCGCCGGCAACAAGGCCTGACGGCGGCGCCGGGTTGCAAATCCGGTGCAAGCGGCTAGAACCGCCCGCGGTGAGCAGCACCGCGCGGGGAGCCCGATGAGCCAATACGACGTTCTGTGCATCGGCAATGCCATTGTCGATATCATCGCCCAGTGCGACGAAGCGTTCCTGGAGACGAACGGCATCGTCAAGGGCGCGATGAACCTCATCGACACGCACCGCGCCGAACTGCTCTATTCGCGCATGGGGCCGGCGATCGAGGCATCCGGCGGCTCCGCCGGCAACACGGCGGCCGGTGTCGCTTCCTTCGGAGGCCGCGCCGCCTATTTCGGCAAGGTCGCAAAGGACCATCTCGGCGAGATCTATGCGCACGACATCCACGCCCAGGGCGTCGCCTTCGACACCATGCCTCTTGAAAGCGGTGCCCCGACCGCGCGCTCGATGATCTTCGTCACCCCCGACGGCGAACGCTCGATGAACACCTATCTCGGCGCCTGCGTCGAGCTTGGCCCGGAGGATGTCGAGCCGGAAAAGGCGAAAGGTGCTGCCGTCACCTATTTCGAGGGCTATCTGTGGGATCCGCCGCGCGCCAAGGAAGCGATCCGCCAGACCGCGGCTATCGCCCACGCCGCCGGGCGCGAAGTGTCGATGACGCTGTCGGACTCGTTTTGCGTCGACCGCTATCGCGGCGAGTTCCTCGACCTGATGCGTTCCGGCACCGTCGACCTCGTCTTCGCCAATTCGCATGAGATCAAATCGCTCTACCAGACGGCTTCCTTCGACGAGGCGTTGGCGCAGATCCGCAAGGATTGCCGCATCGCCGCCGTCACCCGCTCGGAAAAGGGTTCGGTGATCGTGCGCGGCGACGAGACGGTCGTCATTCAGGCGACGCAGATCAGTGAACTGGTCGACACCACCGGCGCCGGCGACCTCTACGCCGCCGGCTTCCTGCACGGCTACACCAAGGGGCTCGACCTCAAGCACTGCGGCGATCTGGGCTCTCTCGCCGCCGGTCTGGTCATCCAGCAGATCGGCCCGCGTCCTCGCCAGAACCTGCGCCACGAGGCCGAGCGGGCGGGCCTGCTGTAGGGGTTGCCGTCTACCCGCCGTATCGCGCGGCGAAGTCGGAGATGCGTTGCACCACCTCCTTCGACACGGTGAGGCCGCGCGCCGCTGCCTTTTCGGCTGCCTCCGCGCCGCTGCGGCCGGGAATGTGCACGCCATAGCGTCGCCTCAGCCGCTCGATCTGTTTGCCGAGGCGATCCTCGAAGCCGGCATCGAACAGAACCGGGGAAATGGCGGCGACGAACAGGCCGGAGCCGGGGCTTTCGGCACCTTCGGTGAAACCGGGGGCATCGAGCGACCAGTTGGCGCCCGACAGGCCGGCCGCCAGCACTTCCACCATCAACGCGATATTGGCGCCGCGATTGCCGCCGAAGGCAAGCAACGCGCCCTTCATCGCCTCGGCCGGATTGGTGGTCGGGTTGCCGTGGGCGTCCAGAGCCCAGCCATCGGGGATCGCCTTGCCGGCCTCGGCCGCTTGGCGGACCTTGACGAAAGCGGTGGCGCTCGACGCCTGGTCGATGACCAGTGGCGCACCATTGGCGACGGGCGCCGCGAAGGACAGCGGGTTGGTGCAGTAGACCGGCTTGATCGAACCGCCGCCGGCCAGCAGCGCCGGCCCGTTGGTGGCGGCCAGCGCCACCAGTCCTCGTTCGGCCAGCCGGCGCGTGAACCAACCCAGCGCCCCGCACGTATACGCGTTCTTCTGCGCGAAGACGGCGATGCCGAACAGCCGTGCCGCCTTGGCTAGGTCCTCCAATGCGCGCTCGAAACCGGTATGGGCGATGCCGCGCCGGGCGTCTGACAGGAAGACGGCGAGCGCCGGCCGGGTGATGGCGGGCTCGGCATGGCCGTCGATGCGGCCGGCCGCAAGCGATTCGAGATAGTCGAGATGATGCGACAGGCCGACGGCGGCGTTGCCTTCGGCTTCCGCCGTCACGGTGGCGCGCGCCAGCAGGTCGGCCACCTCCTCGCCGGCGCCTGCGCCGAGGGCGGCCATGCGGCAAAGGGCGGTCGCCTGTTCGAGGCTCAGTTGCATGGTTTCGGTTCCGAATCGAAATCCGTTATGCTGCCTGCGCCGCTGTCAGCCAATGCGCGTCGGAATGCGCGCTTCGAGCTTGCGGAACAGGAAGACGATGACGCCGGTTATCGCCATATAGACGGCCGCGAGAAGCAGCAAGGGCTCATAGGTAACGAACAGGTCCTGCCGCACGCGAGAGGCGACGGCATAGATGTCGACCATGGTGATGGTGGCGACCAGCGGCGTCGCCTTGAGTTGCAGCACCGTCTCGCCGGCCAGTGTCGGCAGTGCCCGGTGCAGCGCCTGTTTCAGCCAGATGCGGCGGAAGATGGTGAAGCGGCTCATACCGAAGGCACGTGCGGCTTCCAGCTGACCGCGCGGCACGCCGGCGAAGGCGCCGCGCATCACCTCGCCCTCGTAGCCGGCATAGGACAAGGTCAGCGACAGCACGCCATAGGGCCATGCCTGCCTGAGATACGGCCACAGGAAGGAATCGCGAATCCACGGGAACTGCGGGAACAGCGAACCGAGCCCGTAATAGAGCAACCACAGTTGCAACAGAAGCGGCGTGCCGCGGATGATGGTGCAGAACGCTTTGGCGGGAGCGGCGAGCCAGGCCGGCCCTGCCGCCTGCGCGAGGCCGAGAGGTATGGCGAGCGAGATGCCCAGCACCGACGTCACCACCAGGAGCCAGATGGTCCGCCAGATGCCCTGGATCGCCAGCGGCATGTATTGCGGCAGCCAGTCCCAGCGCATCAGGAAGATAGACGCCAGCACGATCGCCAGGCCGATGGCGATCAGCGCGATGCGGTGCGGCTTCAGCCAGTTCGTCGCCGTTCGCTTCGGTCTGACGTCCATCAGCGCTTCGCTCATCGGCCGGCTCCCGCGACCGAGGGCATGCCGCGCCGCGCCCAGCGCTCGATGCGGCCGATGATGGCGCCGGAAAACAGGGTGAGCGCCAGATAGATCGCGCCGGCGGCCATGAAGAAGGTGAAATAGGCTTTCGTGGCGCCGGCGGCGGTTCGCGTCACCTGCGTCAACTCGTTGACGCCGACGATGGCCAGGAGCGCCGTGTCCTTGGTGGCGATCAGCCACAGGTTCGCCAGTCCCGGAATGGCGAAGGGCAGCATCGCCGGCAGGGTGATGCGCCGCATGATCAGCGACGGCGACATGCCGTAGGCGCGGGCTGCCTCGATCTGGCCCTGCGGGATGGCGAGGATGGCGCCGCGCAGCACCTCGGTCGAATAGGCGCCCTGCACGACGCCGAGCACGAAGATGCCGGCTGCGACGCCGGGGATGTCGGTCGGCGGGTAGCCGAAGGCGGCCAGTGCCTTGTTGAGCAGGTCGGCGCCGGCGAAATAGAGGATCAGGATCAGCACCAGTTCCGGCACGGCGCGCACGATGGTTGTGTAGACGGCGGCGAGGTCGCGCGCCACCGGCCCGCCATAGAGCTTGCACCAGGCGCCGCAGACGCCGAGGCAGAGGCCGACGACGGTGGCGCCGACGGCGATCATCACCGAATTGAGGAAGCCGGCGAGCAGGAAGGAACCGCGTCCCGGCGGCTCCAGAGCCAGGAGCCCCAAAGTGCCGTTGCCGAACAGGCCTGCCAGAGCGTCGATCAGGTCACTCCCCCCGCATCGTCACCTCCGGAGCGGTCCTGCCGGTCCAGAGGCAAAGTACGGCCGGCCATGCCGGAGTGCATGACCGGCCGGTGTCGTCAGTTGGACTGGGCGTCGTCGCCGTAGATGTCGAAGTCGAAGTATTTCTTGGTGATCTCGGCGTATTTGCCGTTGGCGCGGACCGCCTTGATGGCGGCGTTGATCTTGTCCTTCAGCTCCGTGTCGCCCTTGCGCACGCCGGCGCCGACACCGGGGCCGAGCACTTCGAGGTCGGGCGCGACGTAGCCCTTGAGGTCGCAGCAGGCCTTGCCCTCGTCCGATTTCAGGAAGGCGTCGAGCGCGATGGAATCGGCCTGCGTGGCGTCGATGCGGCCGGCGACCAGATCCTGATTGGCCTCATCCTGCGTCTGGTATTCCTTGATCTCTGCGGCGATGCCGCCGAAATGCTTCTTGGCGTAGGCGGCATGCACCGTCGAAACCTGGACGCCGAGAATCTTGCCCTTCACGCCGTCCGGCGTGGCGTCGAATTTCTGGTCCTTCGGCCCGATGATCGCGGTCGGCGTGTTGTAGTACTTGTCGGAGAAGTCGATCTCCTTTTCACGCTCGGCGGTGATCGACATCGAGTTCATGATGGCGTCGATCTTCTTCGACTTGAGCGCCGGGATCAGGCCGTCCCACGGGATCGGGGTCAGCACGCAGTCGAGCTTGGCCTCGGCGCAGATCGCCATGGTGATGTCGACCTCCCAGCCGCCCCATTTGCCGGAGGCGTCCTGGCTGTAGAAGGGCGGATAGGCTTCCGGCGAAAAGCCGACCTTGATCTCCTCGGCACTGGCCGACCATGCGCCGGCCAATGTCAGCGCGGCCGCCGCTATCGTCATCTTCACGAATGTCTTCATGGTCTTTCTCCCATTCTTGGCGGACGTTTCCCGTCCTGTTTCAACTGAATGCACTCAACCGATCCGGCCTCTACCCGACATTGCGCAGGAACTGCTTGAGCCGTTCGGATTTCGGCGCGCCGAAAAGCTGGTCGGGCGGCCCCTCCTCCTCGACCAGCCCGTTGCAGAGGTAGACGACATGGCTCGCGACTTCGCGGGCGAACTTCATCTCGTGCGTCACCAGCACCATGGTGCGGCCCTCGCGCGCCAGGTCGCCGATCACCTTGAGCACCTCGCCGACCAGTTCCGGGTCGAGCGCCGAGGTCGGCTCGTCGAACAGCATGACGCGAGGCTGGATGGCGAGCGCGCGCGCGATCGCCGCGCGCTGCTGCTGGCCGCCGGACAGGAAGGCGGGATAGACGTCACGCTTGTCGGCGAGGCCGACGCGCGCCAGCAGCGCCTCGGCGGTGCGGATCGCCTCCTCGCGCTTGACGCCGAGGACATGGATGGGAACCTCGATGACGTTTTCCAGAAGCGTCATGTGGCTCCATAGGTTGAAGCTCTGGAACACCATGCCGAGGCGCGAGCGGATGCGCTCGATCTGCCTGCGATCGGCCGGCACGCTGTTGCCATGGCTGTCGGCCTTCAGCCGGATTTCCTCGCCGTTGACGCGGATGATGCCGCTGGTCGGGTTTTCCAGGAAGTTGATGCAACGCAGCAGCGTCGACTTGCCGGAGCCGGAGCCGCCGATGATGGCGACCACCTCGCCGTCGCGCGCCGACAGCGACACGCCCTTCAGCACATGCAACTCGCCGAACTTCTTGTGCAGGTTCTCGATATGGATGGCCTCGGCGGGGGCCTGTCCGCCTGAAGACCGTGCTTGGGATACCTGCGTGCCGGCCGTCAAACCGCCGCCTCCGCGTGGCGCCTGCCCCGTTGTCGGATACTCGTCCGGCTGCGCATATCCCGTCACCGACTGCGCCTTTGCGGCCCAAGAGCCGTCGGCGCGCTCCCCATTTTCGCGGCATATTACGGCACTTGCGGCGGTCGGATGCAAGTGTATAAATGCCGGTACATGAAATTTTCTCCTATTTTTTCAGGAATGAGGCGCGCGTGAAAGCTTACGGTTCGCAATCCATGGCCGCACCGCTCAGGCGCGTGCTGATGCGCTCGGCCGCCAGCGCCATGCCGCGCGCCAGAGCGTCGGAATGGCACTATGGGCCGGGCTTCGAGGCTGGCAAGGCGGCGCTCCAGCATGAGGAACTGGCGAAGCTGGTCGCCGCCAGCGGCGCCGAAATCGAATGGCTGACCGATGCCGACGACGGGCTGGCGGACTCCGTTTTCACTCACGATCCCTCGCTGATGACCGACCACGGTGCCATCGTCCTGTCGATGGGCAAGGTGCTGCGCGAGCCGGAGCCGGCGCTGCACGCCGCCGCCTACCGGCGCATGGGCATTCCGGTTCTCGGCAGCATCGAGGCGCCGGGCCAGGTCGAGGGCGGCGATTGCGTGTGGGTTGACGCCAAGACGCTGGCTGTCGGCCGTGGCGTGCGCACCAACGAGGCCGGTATCCGTCAACTCGCCGGCCTGCTGGAGCCGAAGGGCGTCTCCGTCCTCGGTTTCGACCTGCCGCTGTGGCAGGGCGAGGAAGCCTGCCTGCATCTGCAATCGGTAATCTCGCCGCTGGCCGACGATCTGGCGCTGGTCCATGCCCCGCTCCTGCCGGCCGCCTTCTACCAGCTCCTGCGCCAGCGCGGCATCGCGCTCGTCCACGGCGACGCCGACGAATTCGCCGCCTCGAACGGGCTCAGCCTCAACGTGCTGGCCACCGCACCGCGCCAGGTGATCGCCGTAGCCGGCTTCCCGAAGACGGCTGCCGCCATGCGGGCCGCCGGCTGTGCCGTGCAGACCTTCGAGGCCGACGCGCTCTGCATTGCCTGCGAGGGCGGCCCGACCTGTCTGACGCGGCCGATCCTCAGGCAATGACCACCCTCGGCGAAGCCCTCATCACGCTGCTGGAAGCTCACGGCGTCGACACCGTGTTCGGCATTCCGGGTGTCCACACGGTAGAGCTGTACCGCGGATTGGCGGGCTCGAAGATCCGCCACGTCACGCCACGGCACGAACAGGGCGCCGCCTTCATGGCAGACGGTTACGCCCGCGCTTCGGGAAAGCCCGGCGTCGCCTTCGTCATCACCGGGCCGGGCCTGACGAATGCCGTCACCGCGATGGCGCAGGCGCGCGCCGATTCCGTGCCGATGCTGGTGATCTCCGGCGTCAACGCCATGCCGACGCTCGGCAAGGGGCTGGGCTACCTGCACGAGATGCCCGACCAGCGCGGCATGACGGAGAAGGTGGCGCTCGCCTCCACCCGCATCACCGAGGCGCGCGCGCTTCCGGGCGCACTGGCATCCACCTTTGCGCTGTTTGCCTCCTCTCGGCCGGGACCGGTGCACATCGAGATTCCCATCGACGTCATGACCGTGCCGGCCGACGGGCTGGTGCCGTCGCGGCCCAATGCGGCGCCGGCGGCACCCGATACGGCCGCCGTCGCCGAAGCCGCGCGGCTTGTGGAAGCTGCGCGGCGGCCGCTCATCCTGGCCGGTGGCGGCGCGAAGCGGGCGGAAGCGCAACTGCGCGCCCTGGCGGAGCGGCTCGACGCGCCGGTCGTGCAGACCGCCAATGCGCGTGGCCTGATGTATGGCCATCCGCTCGCCGTACCCGCCAGCCCCAGCCTCAAGGCCGTGCGCGCGCTGATGGCAGATGCCGATTTCGTCGTCGCCGCCGGCACCGAGTTCGGCCCGACCGACTACGATATGTATGGCGACGGCGGCTTTGCCCTGCCGGCCAATCTGGTACGTATCGACATCGACGCGGCGCAACTGGCGCGGCGGTCGGCCACGGTTTCCATCCAGGCGGATTGCGCGAGGGCGCTGGAGGCGCTGCTGGCGGAACTGGACGAGACCGGCCACCATGCGTCACAACAGGTCGCCGCGAGAGCCGATGGCGGCGCGGCGCGTCCGGCCACACCCGGCGCGGCCCGCGCCGCCGCCACGCGTGACGCCGCATGGGCGGAGATCGATCCGGCCGCGCAGGCACAGGTGAAGGTCGTGGGAACGATCCGCGACGCCCTGCCCGGCGCGCTCATCGTCGGCGATTCCACTCAGCCGGTCTATGCCGCCAATCTTTATTACGACCATGACCGTCCCGGCGGCTGGTTCAGCGCCGCGACCGGCTTCGGTGCGCTGGGCTACGGCCCGCCGGCGGCCATCGGTGCGGCACTCGCCGTTCCGGACGCGCCGGTCGTCTGCCTCACCGGCGACGGCGGCTTCCAGTTCACTTTGCCGGAGATCGGCGCGGCCCTGGATTCGGGTGCCAACGTCATCTTCGTGGTGTGGAACAATCGCGGCTACCGCGAGATCGAGACCTCGATGAGGGACGTCGGCGTCGAACCGGTCGGCGTGTCGCCTGCGCCGCCGGATTTCCTGAAAATCGCGGAAGCCTACGGGATCGAAGCCGAGCGTCTGGCCGGCCCGTCGGAGCTGGGCGAGGCGCTGCTGCGCGCCCGGCTCGCGCAAAAACCCCGCCTCATCGAGATTTCGGTTGAGTGACAACCGAAAAGGCGCGACGGTCCTATCGGGGTGAAAACGGGATTGAAGTGAGAATGACTGCGACTTTGGCAGGCAGGCATGTTGTGGTGACTGGCGGCACCGGCGCGCTCGGCACGGCGGTGGTGTCGCGGCTCCTCGATGAAGGCGCGATCTGCCATGTGCCGAACAGCCACGCCGCCGCACCCCCCGGTTTCGGTTTCGAGGGGCACGAACGCGTCCGCCTCGTCCACAACATCTATCTCGCCGATCCGGCGGTGGTGGATGAGTTCTACCGCGACGTGCCGGACCTGTGGGCGTCCATCCACATTGCCGGCGGGTTCGCCGCCGCTCCCCTGGACAAGACCGAATCCGCGTCCTTCGCCGAGATGATGGAAACCAACGTGCGCACAGCCTTCCTGTGCTGCCGCGCGGCGCTGCGCGCCATGCTGGCTGCCGAAACCGGCGGCCGCATCGTCAACGTCTCGGCCCGTCCCGGCCTCGATCCGCGCCGCGGCGCCGGCATGGTCGCCTATGCCGCCAGCAAAGCGGCGGTGGCCGCGATGACCGTGGCGCTGGCGGAGGAGGTCAAGGCAAAGGATATTCTGGTCAACGCCATCGCGCCCTCGACGCTCGACACGCCGGCCAATCGCGCCGCCATGCCCGACGCCAATCCCGCTCGCTGGGTAGCGCTCGACGCGGCGGCCGAGACGGTCGTCTATCTCGCCTCGCCGGCCAACCGGGCGATGAGCGGCGCACTGGTGCCACTCTACGGGCAGGCGTGATACAGACAGCTCTTTCCCGTCGTGAAACGAAAAAACCCGCCGGATCGCTCCGGCGGGTTCTTTTTATTCCTGTCGGCCGCGCCGCGGAAAACGGCGCGACCGGGTATCACATAAGCCTTAGTTGCCCTGCTTCTTCAGCGCGGCCCCCAGGATGTCGCCCAGCGAAGCGCCGGAGTCGGTCGAGCCGTACTGTGCGACGGCCTCCTTCTCCTCGGCGATTTCCAACGCCTTGATCGAGACCTGCAGCTTGCGGGTCTTCTTGTCGTAGGCGATGACGCGGGCATCCACCTTCTGGCCGACGGTGAAGCGCTCGGGGCGCTGCTCGTCGCGGTCGCGCGACAGGTCGGAGCGCTTGATGAAGGTCTCCAGGCCGCTCTCGACCAGCTTGACCTCGAGGCCGCCGTCCTTGATGCCGGTCACTTCGCACGTCACCACGGCGTTCTTGCGCAGTTCGCCCGAAGCGGCGGCATCGCCGGCCGCGTCACGCGAAAGCTGCTTGATGCCGAGCGAGATGCGCTCCTTCTCGATGTCGACGTCGAGCACCTGGGCCTTGACCATGTCGCCCTTGTTGTACTCCTCGATGACCTGCTCGCCCGGACGCGTCCAGTCGAGGTCGGAGAGGTGCACCATGCCGTCCACGTCGCCGTCGAGGCCGATGAACAGGCCGAACTCGGTCTTGTTCTTGACCTCGCCCTCGACCTGGCTGCCGACCGGATGGCTGCGGGCGAACGCTTCCCACGGGTTCTCCAGCGTCTGCTTGAGGCCGAGCGAGATGCGGCGCTTGGCGGGATCGACCTCCAGCACCACCACGTCGACCTGCTGCGAGGTCGACAGGATCTTGCCGGGGTGCACGTTCTTCTTCGTCCACGACATTTCCGAGACGTGGATGAGGCCCTCGATGCCCGGCTCCAGCTCGACGAACGCGCCGTAGTCGGTGATGTTGGTGACCGTGCCGGTGATCTTCTTGCCGATCGGGAACTTGGTGCCGATGTCGTTCCAGGGATCGCTCTCGAGCTGCTTCATGCCGAGCGAGATGCGGTGCGTTTCCTGGTTGATGCGGATGATCTGCACCTTGACCGTCTGGCCGATGTTGAGGATCTCGGTCGGATGGTTGACGCGGCGCCACGCCATGTCGGTGACGTGCAGCAGGCCGTCGATGCCGCCGAGGTCGACGAACGCACCGTAGTCGGTGATGTTCTTGACCACGCCCTCGACCACCTGGCCCTCTTCGAGGTTCTGCACGATCTCCGAGCGCTGCTCGGCGCGGCTCTCTTCGAGCACGGTGCGGCGCGAAACCACGATGTTGCCGCGACGGCGATCCATCTTGAGGATCTCGAAGGGCTGCGGGTTGTGCATCAGCGGGGTGACGTCGCGGATCGGGCGGATGTCGACCTGCGAACGCGGCAGGAAGGCCACGGCGCCGTCCAGATCGACGGTGAAGCCGCCCTTGACCTGGTTGAAGATGACGCCTTCGACGCGCTCGCCCTTGGAGAACTTCTCTTCGAGGCGCACCCACGACTCTTCGCGGCGTGCCTTGTCGCGCGACAGCATGGCTTCGCCCAGCGCGTTTTCGATGCGCTCGACATAGACTTCGACAGTGTCGCCGACCTTGAGGCCGCCTTCCTTGGCGTCCTTGCCCTTGGCGCCGAATTCCTTCAGCGGCACGCGGCCTTCGACCTTGAGGCCGACGTCGATGATGGCCATGTCCTTCTCGATCGCGGTGACGAGACCGCGCACGACCTGGCCTTCGCCCGAATGGCCGGGCGAGAATGATTCTTCGAGCATGCTCGCGAAATCGTCGCGAGTGGGGGTAGCTACTGACATATGGTCTCCTGAAAAGCCTCCTCATGGAGGCGGGCGCCGTGGGTTAGCGTTGCGGTTGGCCTGCCGGCGTTCCGGGCTTCTTCGAAAGCCCTTTGGCCGCTATCGCGGCAAGTCCGGCGCATAAAAGAATGCTGGCAGGCTGGTTTCACCTGATATGGATATTCTGCCTGCCGTCACCAACGGCGTGGAGCAAAAAAGCCGATCAGGCGGTGTCCCGTTTGGCGAGCGCATCGTCCACGATGGCGCGCGCGGCGCAGAACGCGGCCTCTATATCCATTTCCGACGTATCGAGCAAGTGCGCGTCGGCGGCGGGCTTCAGCGGCGAGTCGGCACGGCCCATGTCGCGCTCGTCGCGGCGCTCGATGTCGGCGAGGATGGTGGCGAAATCGCCCGACCCGTCCTTGGCCTCGATCTCGGCCAGCCGCCGCCGCGCCCTGACTTCTGCACTCGCCGTAACGTAGAGTTTCACGCTGGCATCCGGGCACACGACGGTACCGATGTCGCGTCCGTCGAGAACAGCGCCGCCGGGTTGCGCGGCGAAGGTGCGCTGCTTGTCGACCAGGATCTTGCGCACCTCGGGAATCACGGCGACCTTGGAGGCCGCCTCGCCTACCGCATGCGCCGACAGCACCGAGCGGTCGAGCGCGGAAAGATCGACCAGCTTCGCCGCCTCGATGGCGTGCGGCGCGTCGCCCAGTGGCCAGCCCCTAGCGATCAGCATATGCGCGACGGCCCGATAGGTCAGCCCGGTGTCGAGATGCGGCAGGTGGTAATAATCCGCCAGCCGCCTGGCCAGCGTGCCCTTGCCCGCGCCTGCCGGGCCGTCGATGGCGATGAGGAGGCGGGTCATACCGACCGCATCAGCCCGCCGTCGACGCGCAGGTTCTGGCCGGTGATGTAGGCCGCGCCGTCCGAGACCAGGAAGGCGATGGTCGCGGCGATCTCTTCGCTGGTGCCGTAGCGCTGCATCGGCACGCTGTCGCGGCGTTCGTCGAGTGCGGGCAGTGAGTCTATCCAGCCCGGCAGCACGTTGTTCATGCGCACATTGTCGGCCGCGTACTGGTTGGCGAACAGCTTCGTGTAGGCGGCGAGCCCCGCCCGCGCCACGGCCGAGGTGGGGAACAGCGCCGTCGGCTCGTCCACCCAGGCGGTCGAGATGTTGACGATGGCGCCCTTCTTCTGGGCGACCATGATCGGCGCGACGAGACGCGTCGCCCGCACGACATTCATGAAATAGGTGTCGAAGCCGGTGTGCCACTGCTCGTCGGTGATCTCGAGAAGCGGCGCGCGCGGCCCGTGGCCGGCGCCGTTGACCAGCGCGTCGATACGGCCCCATTTTCCGATGGTCAGATCGACGAAGCGCTTGAGGTCGTCGTTCGACTGGTTCGAGCCGGTGAAGCCGATGCCGCCGAGTTCCTTGCCGAGCGCCTCGCCCTTGCCGGAGGACGACAGCACCGCGACGGCAAAGCCGTCCGCCGCCAGCTTGCGCGCTGCGGCCGCGCCCATGCCCGAGCCACCGCCGACGATCATCGCGACTTTCGTATCAGCCATGTCAGTCCTCCTGTTCGATCTCTGCGCCAAGGTCTTTCATAAGCCCCATGAATTCGGGGAACGATGTGGCGATCATGGTGGCGTCGTCTACCGTGACCGGCTTCTCCGCCGCCAGACCCAGGACAAGAAAGCTCATGGCTATGCGATGGTCCAGATGGGTTTCGACCGCATCGCTCTTGCCGGCACCGCCCAGGCCTTTGCCGCCAGGGATGCCGCGTACGGCAAGCGTCGCCTCGCCTTCGGTGCAGTCGACACCGTTGAGCTTCAGGCCGCTGGCAACGGCGGCAAGCCGGTCGCTTTCCTTGACGCGCAACTCCTCCAGGCCCTGCATCAGGGTCTCGCCTTCGGCGAAGCCCGCCGCCACCGCCAGCACCGGATATTCGTCGATCATCGACGGCGCGCGCTCCGGCGGCACCGTCACGCCCTTGAGGTCCGAGTGCCGCACGCGCAGGTCGGCGACGTCCTCGCCGCCCTCGCTGCGCGGGTTGATGACGTCGATCCGGCCGCCCATCTCCATGAGCGTGGTGATGAGTCCGGTGCGGGTCGGGTTCATCAGCACGTTTTCGATGACGATGTCGGAACCCGGCACGATCAGCGCCGCCACCAGCGGAAAGGCGGCCGACGACGGATCGCCCGGCACGGCGATGACCTGGCCGGTGAGCTTGCCCTGCCCCTCGATGAAGATGTGGCGCACGCCGCGCTCGTCGGTCTCGACATCGAGATTGGCGCCGAAACCTTTCAGCATCTTCTCGGTGTGGTCGCGCGTCATCACCGGCTCGATCACCGTGGTGATGCCGGGCGTATTGAGGCCGGCCAGAAGCACGGCCGACTTCACCTGCGCCGAAGCCATCGGCACGCGATAGGTTATGGGCGCGGCGTGCTTCGGGCCACGCAGCGTGATCGGCATGCGGTCGCCGGGCGCGGCCTTCAACACCTGCACGCCCATCTGGCGCAGGGGGTCGAGCACGCGGCCCATCGGCCGGCTGGACAGCGAGGCGTCGCCCATGAAGGTCGTTTCCATGTCGTAGGTGCCGACCAGGCCCATGGTGAGGCGCGAGCCGGTGCCGGCGTTGCCGAAGTCGAGCGGGCCTTCAGGCTCCAGCAGCGCGCCGTTGCCGGTGCCGCGGATGATCCACTCGGCGCCTTTCTTCTCGATCTGCGCGCCCATGGCTTTCATGGCGGCGCCCGTGCGCAGCACGTCCTCGCCCTCGAGCAGGCCGGTAATGCGGGTTTCGCCGGAGGCGAGGCCGCCGAACATGAAGGAGCGGTGCGAGATCGACTTGTCGCCCGGCACGCGCGCGGTGCCGGAAAGCGCTTGCGACCGCCGCGCGGTCGCGGGGATTTGTTTGGCGTCGTGCGCCATCGTCTTGTCCTGGATTTAAGTGGGCCGAGCCTTGTTGGTCGAAACCGGGCTCCAGGCCGGGTGGCGTTTTTGCGCGGCTTTCCTATCATGGAGGGCCGGTCGCGTCACCCCGAAAACGGACCGCGAAGGTGGCTTTTGGGAGCCGGTTTTTGGCTTTGACAGCGCCATGAACAGCGGTTAAGGGGACCATTCTTTCTTGACGAGGCTTGCCGTGGCAAAACCTGAACTTGGCACCAAACGCATCGACCCTGAAACGGGCCGCAAATTCTACGATCTGAACAAGGATCCGATCGTCTCCCCCTACACGGGCAAGAGCTATCCGCGTTCCTATTTCGAGGAAGGCAAGGGTTCTTCCGTCGAAGAGGAGGATGAGGTCGAGGAGAAGGAAGTCGACTCCGAGGAGGAAGGCGCCGAAATCGTTTCGCTCGAAGAGGCCGATGACGAGGCCAAGGGCGACGACGATCTGCCCGATCTCGGCGACGACGACGACGATGTCGAACTGGACGATGACGACGACGACACCTTCCTCGAAGACGAGGAAGAGGAGAACGACGACGTCTCCGACATGATCGGTGTCGGCGACGACGACGACGAGGTTTGATGGCGTGCCGGCGCGGCTTTCGCGCCGGTTCTCACGCCCGATGCGAAAAAGCCTCTTTCTGAGGCTTGCCATCGGGCAAAGGCGGCGCTAGAAGCCGCCTGCATCGACGGTCGGGTTCCCAAGCCTTGCCGAACTATACGCCGGAAACGGCGCCGGTCTTTGCCGGAACGTGGGGCCATAGCTCAGTTGGGAGAGCGCTTGAATGGCATTCAAGAGGTCGTCGGTTCGATTCCGATTGGCTCCACCAGTTTCCTCCCCGACAACGAAACTATCGATCCGGGCGGGCCTTCGGGCCGGGCCGGAAGCGACCTGGCATACGTCAGAGCGGATTGCCCAGCGCCTTCTGTCGCCTTGATGGCGGAAAGAACGATCGGAAGCTTTCCGCCCGGGCAGGCCGGCCGACGTGGAAACCCTGGGCCAGGTCGATGGCGAGTTTCCGAAGCAGGTCCATCTGCTCCTCGCTCTCCACCCCCTCGACCAGGATTTTCTGACCGCGGTTGCGTAGCAGCCCGACAATATCGCGGAACATGGCCTGGCCGCGGGGCGAGACGCAATCATGCAGGAAGGAACGATCGACCTTCACCACGTCGAAATCGATCAGCCGCAGCCAGGACAGGCCGGCGAAGCCGGTGCCGAAATCGTCGAGCCAGATTTTTATGCCGAGCAGCTTCAGGTCGCTGATGCAGCGCAGCACGTCCGAGTGCATTTCCATTTCCAGCCCTTCGGTGATCTCGAAGGCCAAACGGCTGCCGGGTACGCCCGCTTCGCCCAAGGCTGCGGCCACCGAGGCGGCGAAGCCCGGCGCCTTGAGCTGGACGGGGGACACGTTGACGCTGATCGTGCGGATATGCTCGTTAGCCATGAGCTCGCCGCATGCCGTCCTGATCGCCCAGCGGCCCAGTTCCAGGATCGCCCCCGTCCGCTCCGCCACCGGGATGAACAGGCTGGGCGGAACCGCCGTGCCGTCCGGCATGGTCAGCCGCATCAGGGCCTCCAGCGCTTCCACCTGGCCGGAACGCACGCTGAGGATGGGCTGAAAGACGAGCGAAACGAGATCGCGTTCGATGGCGATCTTCAGAAGCGCCGCGATATTTTCGCTCTCGTCGCTGCTTTGCGGATCGTTCGGGTCGAAAAGACGCGCGCAGTTGCGGCCATTGGCCTTGGCCAGGTAGAGCGCCCTGTCCGCCTCGTGGATGATCTTCTCGAGCTTCGTGCCGGCCTGGTCGCGCGTGAACGCCGCGCCGACGCTGACCGTAACAAACTGGGTGCCGTCCCGGCGCTCGTTGTGAGTGATTCCCAGCACCTCGACGGCCTCCCGGATTTCCTCCGACAGTCTTGCGACGTCTTCGAGCGTCTGCAGCGGCGACAATACGATGAATTCCTCGCCGCCGTAGCGGCCGATCGAGGCATTGCGCATCTCCACCAGCCGGCGAAGGCTGTCGGCGACCAGCGTCAGGCAGCGGTCGCCTTCCTGGTGGCCGTAGTGGTCGTTGAAACGCTTGAAGAAGTCGACGTCTATCAGCAGAACCGCAAAGGTGCTGCCGTGAAGCTGCCAGGCATTCCAGAGGTCTCTGAGCCGTTCGTCAACGGCACGCCGGTTCTCCAGTCCGGTCAGCGGATCGGTCCGCGACAGCCTGAGCAGGGCCTTGCCGCGCTCGGTGGCTTCCTTGTGCTGGTTCCGGGCCTCGAGCGCATTCAGGAAGACGTTATAGCGTTCCCGGTTCAGCTTCCAGTTGATGTAGGACGTGAATACGAAGCAGGATACGTAAAAAGCGCCGAAAACCAGCTTGTAGTTCGAGCTCGACGGCACGAAATAATTCACGACGTACAGTATGGACAGTATAAGCAGCGACGTTACGACCGAAAACCGGAACCGGAACGTGAAGAAAAGATTGGCGCTCATCATGAATATGGTTCCGAAGACCATATAATATGAGACGCTTTCATGATTGACGCTGGCGGCTGTCGGCAGCAGCCAGCCGATATAGCCGAGAATGATCGCGCCCGCGCAGGTCGCGTCGAGCCACTCCGTGCGGGCGTCGAAGCGGAGCAGGGTTTCCAGGATGGCCAGCGCGCTCACGCCGACCGCGAAGCGCGCCGTTATGGTGTAGATGGCGACGTCCGGCACCAGCAGGAGATCGGCGACCGCGAAGAACAGATAGACTACGACGGCGATGTAGAGCCCGGGCCGCGCCGCGGCCCTGCGCGCCGCTTGCGATTGCTCGTGGAAAAGCCTGCGCAATTCGGCGGCCTCGGGCAGCGCCTGGGCCTGGGTGACCGGTTCCACCGGCGCAAGATCGCCCAGCGCGGATATCGCATAGTCGCTCATCGCCGAGAGACTTCTCAGGAAGGGCTTTTGCGGCCCGCTTGTTGCTTCCGCCCTCAACGCACAACAACTCCAACGTGCGACGGCGATCTCTACGCCTCGCAAACAATGGGGCCAGGGGCCACAAGGTTGGGTTAATCGCACAGGGAATCCGGCGCGAAATGCCCCGGTGCGCTCAAAGTGGGTTAATCAGACGTCAAGGAAATCGTTAGAATGCTACCGGGCGCGAAACCTGGTGGGGAGGACCGGTGACGCTGTTGGCGAACCGTTAACCATGGGGATTCTGGTGGCTACCGCTCTTGACGGAAAAAGTCTGATTACGGACGAAACGATCGCTGCCGGCCTTGGACGGCGGCTTGATAACCGAAGCGAAGCTTTCGACAAGGCGCGCGCCGAGCTTGCGCTCATCCTCCATGCCACCCAGCAGCAGATCCACCTGCAAAAGGCGCCGGCCGAGATCATACAGCCGCTGATGGCGCGTCTCGAAGCGTTGCGCCTGCGGCTTCATGCCGATGTCTGGAACGCTCTTGCGCCCATTATCCAGAATCACCCCGTCCTCGACTATTTTCTTGAAGACCCGCTGACACGGTGGTCGTTCGACAAGCCGCGAGGCTATTCCGGCGACGCCGAGTTGCTGGACTATATCTATTGCGATCCGCACGTCGCCGACAGCGTCGCAAGCGCTTCCGAAGTCGGCAGGGCGCTCTACGGCTATACCCAGAATGTTCCCTCTTGCGTGGCGGCGCGCGAGCGACGGGATCTGCTCGCCCGGTATGTCGACGAGATCGCCACCACGAAAGGAAGCGAGACCGAGGTGCTGGCGATCGCGGCCGGCCATTTGCGGGAAGCGAACCGGTCTGTCGCGTTGCGCGAGGGGCGGCTGAAGCGCTGGGTGGCGCTCGACCAGGACCCGCTGAGCGTCGGCCTGGTCGCGCGCGATTTCGCCGGCACCGCGGTGGAGACAGTTGACGGCTCCGTGCGCACGGTTCTGGCGAGAAGCCACAAGCTCGGCAAATTCGACTTCGTCTACGCCTCCGGCCTCTACGACTATCTTCAGGACAAGGTGGCGGTGAAACTGACCAAGACCTGCCTCCAGATGCTGAAACCCGGGGGAACCTTCCTTTTCGCGAATTATGCCGAGGGCAATCCGGATGCCGGCTACCGGGAAACGTTCATGAACTGGGTTCTGCTGCTGCGTTCCGAAGCCGACATGTGGAACATCGTCAATGCCAGCGTGGACCGCAATTCCGTCGAGGCGCGGGTATTCTTCGGCGAAAACCGCAACGTCCTGTACGCGGTGATCGAAAAGCGCGACTGACTGCGCTGAGGTTGGGCTCCGACCGGTAGGCCGGCGTCCTGCCCCCAAATGCCGATGCTGCCTTCGTTCCTTGTCCGGAGCGGAAGGGACTTACAGGAAAATCTTGGCGGCTATGAGCACGATGGCGGTGAAGCTTATCAGCGCGATCCAGCCGGCAGCCGCCTCGCGCCGGGCTGCCCGGACCTGCTCGGGCGTCCTGTGGTCTCGCGTGAACAGGTATTCGTTGTGCGTGTACTGCATCGTCTCTCTCCAGTCGGCGTGACGTAATCACCAATGGTGCCGACGGGCAAGGGAAGACTTCTGCCGGCGCCCGGTCCTATCCGGTGTCACGAACAAAAACCATCGGCAGGGCGTTTGTGATGGAAAGTGTCCTTCGGTTGCCGGAAAGCCGGCTCATGTGACGGATCGATGTCGATTCTGTTACAGGAGGATGACAGTGGCACAGGCGTTTTCCCCGGACCATGCCGCAAGCCTGAAAGGCGCGACGCAGCGGACGGTCGGCCAGCTTCCCTTCCTGATCGCGGCGTTGGTTGTCATCGCCGCGATCACCTGTGTCTCGGCCCTTGCCGCGATCCTCGATCCCGGCATCCGACCTCTCCTTTTGCAGGAGGACGGTATCATCGAGATGGCGAGCGCCGTTGTCCTGTTCCTTGTCGTCGCGGGATCGGCCTACGCGATCTGTCGATGGGGGTTGCGTCTGCCCTTCGCCATTGCCGGGCTCCTCGGCTTTGCCGAACTGATGGACGAGACCAGCTTCGGATCGCGGATTTTCGGGTTCGACCCTCCGCCGCTTTACGGCGGCGGACAGCTGGACGGTTTCCACGACCTGCTGATCCTCGTCTTCCGGCTGGCGCGGGATTTCAATGCCGACCTTGCCTGGCTGTGGTTGGGCATCCTGCTGGCGGGGTCGATCGCCCTCGTCGCCTTTGCCCTGTTCCGGTTCTGGCAAGGCATCAGCCTGAAGGCGCTTGCCCCGGCGGACCATACGTTGCTTGTCCTGCATGTCGGCCTGATCGGTCTGGCGCAGACGATCGACGTGGCCACCCACTCGCACATCCTGGCGGCCATGGAGGAAGTGTTCGAGCTGAATGCCGAACTCCTGCTGGGCTTCTATCTCGCGCAGCATGCCTACCTGGCGTCCAGGCCCGGCGAAGGCTACGCCGCAACGGCGTAAGGCGCGTCACGTCGCGACGGCTTTGTGACCCTGCGGGTAACGCACGGTTGAAGCATCCCTTTCACATTCTACTGGCATGAAGCCTGCGGTTGAGGGATTGTCGCGGCCATTGCTTTCATGCGTGGATGCGGCGGGCCACGTCGAGGACAGGAGAAATCATGCAGATCGGAATGATGGGATTGGGCCGGATGGGCGCCAACATGGTCAGGCGCCTGATGCGCGCCGGCCACCAATGCGTCGTCTACGACATCAACGCCGACGCCGTGGCAGCCCTCGTCAAGGACGGTGCGATTGGCGCCTCGACGATGGAAGAATTCATCTCCAGGCTTTCGAAGCCGCGCACCGCCTGGCTGATGCTGCCGGCCGCCATCACGCCAAAGATCGCCGACCAGGTGGCGGCGTTGATGGAGGATGGCGACACGGTCGTCGACGGCGGCAATTCCTACTACCACGACGCCGTCGACCAGGCCGCCGAATTGGCGAAGAAAGGCATCGATTTCGTCGATGTCGGCACCAGCGGCGGTGTCTGGGGGCTGGAGCGCGGCTACTGCCTGATGATCGGCGGCCCGGACCGCGCGGTGAAGCGGCTCGACCCGATCTTCGCCGCGCTGGCACCCGGGGCGGATCCCGGGGCCACGCCGGACAAGGCTGCCGGCACCGCGCCCTTCGGCTACCTGCACTGCGGGCCGAGCGGTGCCGGCCACTTCGTCAAGATGGTTCACAACGGCATCGAGTACGGCGTCATGGCCGCCTATGCCGAGGGCATGAACATCCTCAAGGCCGCCAATGCCGGCAAGGAAAAGCGTGCTGCCGACGCCGAGACCAGTCCGCTGCCGACGCCGCAATATTACCAGTTCGACATCGATCTGCCGGCGGTGGCCGAAGTCTGGCGGCACGGCTCGGTCATCGGCTCCTGGTTGCTCGACCTCACCGCCGGCGCGCTGAAGGACGATCCGGCGCTGGCGAAGTTCGGCGGCCGCGTTTCCGATTCGGGCGAGGGGCGCTGGACGCTGAAGGCGGCCATCGACACCGGCGTGCCGGCGCCGGTGCTCTCCTCGGCGCTGTTCGACCGCTTCTCCTCGCAGGGTGAGTCGGCCTTCGCCGACAAACTCCTGTCGGCCATGCGCTTCGCCTTCGGCGGCCACGTCGAGAAGAAGGGCTAAGGGAGTATGAGCGAACCGCGATCCGATGTGCTGGTGCTGTTCGGCGCCACCGGCGACCTCGCCCACAAGAAGATCTTCCCCGCGCTCTACACCATGGTGCAGCGCGGGCACTTGACCGAGCCGGTCGTCGGCATCGCCTATGACGATTGGACGGTCGAACAGCTCGTCGAGCGCGCCCATGACGGCATCAAGGCCGCCGTCGGCAAGGTCGACGAGAAGGTGTTCAAGAAGCTCGGCGGCCTGCTGCGTTATGTCAGCGGCGACTACCGCAACCAATCCACCTTCGACAAGTTGACGGAAGCGCTGCAAGGTTTCCATCGCCCGCTCTACTATCTCGCCGTGCCACCCTCGATGTTCGAGCCGGTGGTGCAAGGGCTGGAGCAGTCGGGCGGCGCCAGGGGCGCCCGGCTGATGGTGGAAAAGCCGTTCGGCCGCGACCTGCAATCGGCGCGCTGGCTGAACCGGGTGTTGCATCTGGTGTTCGAGGAAAAGGCGATCTTCCGCATCGACCACTATCTCGGCAAGGAAGCGATCCAGAACCTGCTTTATTTCCGCTTCGCCAATTCCTTCCTCGAGCCGATCTGGAACCGCAACTATGTCGAGAGCGTGCAGATCACCATGGCCGAGAATTTCGGCGTCGAGGGGCGCGGCAAGTTCTATGACGAGGTCGGCTGCATCCGCGACGTCGTGCAGAACCATCTGCTCAACGTGCTCCTGCTGCTCGCCATGGAACCGCCCATCAGCCAGCAGGCCGACGACCTGATCGACGAGAAGGTGCAGGTGCTGAAGGCGGTGCGTACGCTGACGAAGGGCGATGTCGTGCGCGGCCAGTTCGAGGGTTATCTGAAGGAGCCGGGAGTCAAGCCTGGCTCGACGGTGGAGACCTTCGCCGCCGTCCGCTTCTTCGTCGACACCTGGCGCTGGCAGGACGTGCCCTTCTTCATCCGCGCCGGCAAGAACCTGCCGGTGCGCGCCACCGAGGTGGTGGTGCAGTTCCGTCGTCCGCCGCTCGCCGTCTTCGACCAGTTCAAGCGCAATCAGGGCAACTATGTGCGCTTCCGCATCAGCCCCGAGGTGGCGATCGGCATCGGCGCGCGGCGCAAGGCGCCCGGTGACGAAATGGTCGGCGAGCAGGTGGAGCTGACCGCTCTCGACGACGCGCGGGGCGACATGGAGCCCTATGAGCGCCTGATCGGCGACGCCATGAACGGCAACAGCCAGCTCTTCACCCGCCAGGACGCCAGCGAGATCGCCTGGCGCATCGTTGGCCCGGTGCTGGACGAGACGACGGCACCTGCCGTCTACAAGCCCGGCACCTGGGGGCCGGCCGAGGCGATGAAGGACTTCGCCCCGCCGAACGGCTGGATCGATCCAGAGAAGTGACGACGATGGCGAAAAGCGCCCGGTCTGGCAGCGAAAAAGTCGTGCTGGCCGTCGATGTCGGCGGCTCGCATGTCAAGATCCGGCTGAGCAGCGGCGGCGAGGAACGCCGCGTCGATTCCGGTCCCGAGATGAGCGGATCTCAGATGATCGAGGCGGTGCAGGAGATGGCCGGCGATCTCGCTTTCGACGTCGTCTCTATCGGCTATCCCGGACCGGTGGTCCGCAACCGCATCACGCTGGAGCCGCACAATCTGGGCAAGGGCTGGGTCGGTTGCGACTTCGAAAAGGCTTTCGGCAAGCCGGTCAAGGTCGTCAACGACGCGCTGATGCAGGCGGCGGGCTCCTATGAAGGCGGGCGCATGCTGTTCCTCGGCCTCGGCACGGGCCTGGGTGCGGCGATGATCGTGGAGAACGTCGCTCTGCCGATGGAACTTGCACACCTGCCCTACAGGAAGGGCAGGAGCTTCGAGGCCTATGTCGGCGAGCGCGGACTGAAGAAGCGCGGCAAGAAGAAATGGCGCAAATATGTGTTCGACGTGACCGAGCGCCTCTCGTCCGCGCTTCAGACCGACTATGTCGTCATCGGCGGCGGCAATGTCGACTTCCTCGACACCTTGCCGCCGAATGCCCGGCGAGGTGACAACGAGAACGCCTTCAAGGGCGGTTTCCGCCTCTGGCACGAGCCGGCTCTGGTGGTCTAAGCCTCCAGTGAAAAAAGGCCGGGCGCGTCGCACCCGGCCGACAGGCATGAAGCCACTCAGAGGAATCGTCCGGTCGCAACGGGAAGCGAATGGACGATTTTTGCATCATCGCCGCATATGTCGATGTCGACCAAGCATGGTATTCCAAAATACCGGACCCTGAAGCTAAATCTTTGCGTCGGCGCCAATCCTGATTTGGCGGCAGCCGCCGCCGTCTTGCCGCCGTACGGCCGCCGCTGCTATGCCCGCGCCACGATGACCGTTCGCGCCCTTCCCGAGCTTCCCGTAACGGCCGCCCTGCCGGCGCTCCTGGACGCGCTCGTTGCCGGCAGTGCCGCCGTGCTGGTGGCGTCGCCGGGCGCCGGCAAGACGACGCTGGTGCCGCTCGCTCTGCTCGATGCGCCGTGGCTCGGAAACGGCCGCATTGTCCTGCTCGAACCGCGCCGCCTCGCCGCCCGCGCCGCCGCCCGCCGCATGGCCGAACTGCTCGGCGAGGAGGTCGGCGGCACCGTCGGCTATGCCATGCGCATGGAGAACCGCACCTCGGCGCGGACGAAGATCCTCGTCGTCACCGAGGGCGTGCTGGCGCGCATGATCCTCGACGATCCTGAACTGCCCGGTGTCTCGGCCGTGCTCTTCGACGAATTCCACGAGCGCTCGCTGGACGGCGATTTCGGCCTCGCGCTGGCGCTCGACGTGCAGGGTGCGTTGCGTCCGGACCTGCGCCTGCTGGTGATGTCGGCGACGCTCGACGGCGCGCGCGTCGCCAAGCTGCTTTCCGGCGCGCCGGTGGTCGAGAGCGAGGGGCGCTCCTTTCCGGTCGATATCCGCCACCGTGAACGGCCACCGGGAGAGCCGGTCGAGGACGCGGTGGCGAAAGCCATCCGGGCGGCGCTTGCCGAGGAGAGCGGCAGCGTGCTTGCCTTCCTGCCCGGCCAGCGCGAGATCCAGCGCACTGCCGAGCGGTTGGACGGCCGCACCGGCGCCGACGTGGACGTCGTGCCGCTCTATGGCCAACTCGACGGCAAGGCACAGGACGCGGCGATCCGCCCGGCGCCGCCCGGCCGCCGCAAGGTGGTGCTGGCCACGGCAATAGCCGAGACCTCGATCACCATCGACGGGGTGCGCGTGGTGATCGATTCCGGCCTGTCGCGCCTGCCGAAATACGAACCCGCCTCCGGCCTGACCCGGCTGGAGACGGTGCGTGCCTCGAAGGCCTCGGCAGACCAGCGCGCCGGCCGCGCCGGCCGCACGCAGGCGGGCGTCGCCATCCGGCTGTGGCGGGCCGAGCAGACGGCGGCGCTGCCCGCCTTCACGCCGCCGGAAATCCTCGAAGCCGACCTTTCGGGGCTGGTGCTCGACTGCGCCGCTTTTGGTGTCGCCGATCCGGCGAGCCTATCCTTTTTGGACCCACCGCCGGCTCCTGCTATCGCAGAGGCGCGTGGCTTGCTGCGCACGTTGGACGCCATCGACGAGGCCGGGCGGTTGACGGAATCCGGCGCCGCCATGCGTCGGCTCGCTCTCCCGGTCAGGCTGGCGCATATGGTGGCCGAGGCGGCGCGAGCGGGTGCCGCACGGCCAGCAGCCGAGCTTGCCGTGCTGCTCACCGAGCGCGGGCTGGGTGGCGACGCCGTCGATCTGGAACGGCGGTTGATGCGGTTTCGCAGCGAGAAATCCTCGCGTACCAATGCGGCGCGGCAATTGGCGGAGAGGCTGGCAAGAAGTGCTTTGTCGGCAACGGGCTTGAAAGAACCCCCACCCCTGATCCCTCCCCTCAAGGGGGAGGGGGGCTTGGCGCGCGGTAGCTTCCCCTCCCCCTTGAGGGGAGGGATCAGGGGTGGGGGTATGCTGCCCTACGCAGAAGCGAACCCCTCCGCCACTTCGTCAAGACAAGAGGCCAGCCCCGGTGCCCTTCTCCTCCACGCCTGGCCGGATCGTGTCGCTCGGGCGCGCGGCGAGCGCGGCCGTTTCGTCCTCGCCAACGGCTCGGGTGCGGCGCTTGATGGTGCCGATCCGCTGGCGGGCGCGCCGTGGCTCGTCGTCGCCGACCTCACCGGCAAGGCGAGAGATGCGCGCATCACCGGGGCGGCGGCGGTGGACGAGGCCGACATCCGCGCGGCCCTTTCCGATCGCATCGAAATCGTCCGCGAGACGGCTTTCGACCGCGAGCGCGGCGCGGTCCGGGTGCGCGAGACGGAGCGGCTCGGTGCGGTCGTGCTTGCCGAGCGCATGCTGCCGGCCCCCGCAGGCGTCGATGCGGACCACGCCATCCTCGACGCCGTGCGCGCCAACGGCCTCGCCATCCTGCCGTGGAACAGCGAGACGGAGGCGCTGCGCAACCGGCTCGGCTGGTTGCATCGCGGCCTTGGCGAGCCATGGCCGGACATGCGCGAACCCGTGCTGCTCGACCGTATCGACGACTGGCTGGCGCCGTTCCTGACCGGCGCGGCCACTTTGTCCGCGATTTCGCCGGGCGCCCTGTCGTCCGGCCTGCTGTCGCTGGTGCCGCACGACCTCCAGCGCAAGGTCGACCAGTTCGCGCCGACGCATTTCGACGCGCCGTCCGGCAGCCGCGTGCCTGTCCGTTACGACCGGGAGGCGCCGGTCCTGGCGATCCGCGTGCAGGAGCTGTTCGGCCTCGATCGCCACCCGTCCATCGCCGGTGGCACCGTGCCGCTGACGCTGGAGCTTTTGTCGCCGGCGCATCGGCCGATCCAGACGACACGCGACCTGCCCGGCTTCTGGCGTGGCTCCTGGGCCGACGTGCGCGCCGACATGCGCGGCCGCTATCCCAAGCATGTCTGGCCGGAGAACCCGCTTGCAGCGGCGCCGACCAGTCGCGCCAAGCCGCGCGGCGGATGACGGTCATGCCGCCGGCCATCTGGAGGCTGTCGGCCACTTGCGGTAAGGCTTTACCATGATGGACATACAGCGCTCGCCCGATTTGCAGCAGAGCCACGGCCTGCGGCTGAACACGCTGATCCGGCTGCGCTGGCTGGCCATCGTCGGCCAAAGCGCCACCATCATCGCCGTCGCCTACGGGCTGGATTTTCCGCTGCCGGTCAGCCTGTGCTTCGCGCTGTTGGCCGCTTCGGCCTGGCTGAACCTGTTCCTCGCCTTCCGCTTTCCGGCCGCGCACCGGCTGAAGCCGTTGGCGGCAATGGGCATTCTCGTCTTCGACAGCCTGCAGCTCGCCGGCCTGCTCTACATGACTGGCGGGCTCACCAATCCGTTCTCGCTGCTGATGAGCGTGCCGGTCATCATCTCCGCCACCTCACTGCCGATCCGCTTTACCGCTTTTCTCGGCACGCTGGTGATGGTGCTGGCGACCGTCCTGGTGTTCTTCCACCTGCCGCTGCCCTGGTACGAGGGCGTGCAACTGCTCATGCCCTTCGTCTATGTCGCCGGCATGTGGATGGCGGTGTTTTCCTCCATCGCCTTCACCGCCATCTACGCTTTCCGCGTCGCGCAGGAGGCGCGCCTGCTCGCCAACGCGTTGGCGGCGACCGAACTCGTGCTGCAGCGCGAACAGCACCTGTCGGCGCTTGACGGGCTGGCGGCGGCGGCCGCGCACGAACTCGGCACGCCGCTCGCCACCATCACGCTGGTCGCCCGCGAGATGGAGAAGGCGCTGGGCGACGATCCGAGATACAGGGACGATGTTACTTTGCTACGCTCGCAGGTCGACCGCTGCCGCGAGATCCTCAAGCGGCTGACCAGCCTGTCGAGCGCCGGCGAGGAACACCTTGCCCGCCTGCCGTTGACCTCGCTGGTCGAGGAGGTGACGGCGCCGCATCGCGATTTCGGCATCGCCATCCGGTTGAAGGCGGACGAGAGCATCGGCCCCGAGCCGGTCGGCCGCCGCAACCCGGGCGTCCTCTACGGGTTGGGCAACCTAGTGGAGAACGCCGTCGACTTCGCCCGCGAGGTCGTCACCGTGCGCTGGAGCTGGAACGAGGATCAGGTCACCTTCACCGTCGTCGACGACGGCCCGGGCTTCACACCCGAAATCCTCGACCGCATCGGTGAGCCCTACATGTCCACCCGTTCGGGCGCCGAGAAGGGCGGCGGTGGTCTGGGCCTCGGCCTGTTCATCGCCAAGACGCTGCTCGAACGCTCGGGTGCCGCGCTCGAGTTCCGCAATTCCGGCGGCCTGGGCGAAGGCGCGGTGGTGCGCATTGCCTGGCCGCGGGCGGCCTTCGTCAACCCGGAGGCGACCGCCGACACCATGTTCGACATCGCGTAGGAACCGGGGCGCCGCATCCGATCGTTGGACATTCGGGTCGCGCGGCTATATCTGCGTCATGAAAGACACGGGATCGAAATCATGACCGGTGACGAAGCCAACAGCGCAGCCCTGATCGGCGAGGATGCCTCGCTGCTCATCGTCGAGGACGATAAGCCTTTCCTGACCCGGCTGGCACGCGCCATGGAGACGCGCGGCTTCGCCGTCGAGACGGCCGAGAGCGTCGAGGAGGCGGTGGCCAAGGCACGCGCCAATCCGCCGGCCTATGCGGTGGTGGACATGCGGCTGGGCGACGGCAACGGCCTCGATGTGGTGGCGGCGATCCGCGAGAAGCGCGAGGACGCGCGCACCATCATCCTGACCGGCTACGGCAACATCGCCACCGCGGTGACGGCGGTGAAGCTCGGCGCCATCGACTACCTGTCGAAGCCGGCCGACGCCGACGATGTGTTCGCAGCGCTGACCCGCACGGCCGGCGAGCGTGCCGCGCCGCCCGAGAACCCGATGTCGGCCGACCGCGTGCGCTGGGAGCATATCCAGCGCGTCTACGAAATGTGCGACCGCAATGTCTCGGAAACGGCGCGCCGTTTGAACATGCACCGCAGGACGTTGCAGCGCATCCTGGCCAAGCGGGCGCCGCGATAAGGCAATAGGGCAGTATGACAATAAGGCAGTAAGAACGCATCTTCCTACTGTCCTACTGCCCTACTGCCTTAAGGCCCTATTGCCTCCCCTATTCGCTCTCTCCCTCGATCGCCGCCACCGGCACGCCGGCGAGCTCCGCAGCCAGCAGGCGGGCGGCGCCGGCGCGGGCGATCCTCAGCATCAGCGCCTTGCGCGTGGCGGCGGCGATGCGGTGTTCCGGCGCTTGGCGCATCACCTCCGCGCCATAGCCGTCGGAAAGGATGAAGCCGCATTCTTCCGGGAAGATGTCAGCAGGAACACCAGGATGGGTGGCGAAGAAGAAGCGGTCGCAATGCAGCCGGTAGTCCGGCCATTTGCGGTCGACGCGGAAGTCCTCGATCGAGGACTTGATCTCGATGATCCAGATGTCGCCCTGGCGGGTTAGCGCGATGAGGTCGGCGCGCCGCCCGGTGGCGAGCGACAGTTCGGGCAGCACATGCGCGCCCATTTCGCTCAAAAGCCGCTGCACGCCGCGCCGCACCAGCATGGCTCGCTCCGACTGGCGGCCGTCGATCAGCGGATTCTGGGCAAGTGGAGAAACAATGGGCATGGCCCAGTATGGCCGATTCTGTTCACGATTTGAACCCGTAGCTTGTCCGTCGTTTCAGGAAACGCCCTCGCCCGCGATCTCCTCCAGGATCGGACAGTCCGGCCGCTGGTCGCCGTGGCAGGCGTGGATCAGCGTCTGCAGCGTGGCGCGCATCGATTGCAGCTCGCGTACCTTTTCCTCGATGGCGATGACATGGGCGGCGGCGATGGCGCGCACGTCCTGGCTGGCCCGCGAGCGGTCCTGGTAGAGCGCCATCAACTGACGGCAGTCGTCGATGGAGAAGCCGAGGTTGCGGGCGCGCTTCAGGAAGGCGAGGCGGTGGATGTCGTCGCCCGAGTAGTCCCGATAGCCGTTGCCGGCGCGCGCCGGGTCGATCAGGCCGATCTCCTCATAGTAGCGGATGGTCTTGGCCGGCAGGCCGGAACGGCTGGCGGCGGTGCCGATGTTCATCGCTTGATCCCTCCGATAGCGGGTGCGCGAAAGCGGGTCATTGATTTTGTTCACCAATCCGTGAATGCCTGTTGCCGAAATGTCGCAGCATCAGCCTTACAGGCGTAGGTTGAACACGTATGAAGCGGCTCCGCGCTTGGCAAGCAAAAGAAATGCCAGCATGAATGCGACAAAATACGGTCCGAATCGGGCCGGGAGAAGGATCTTCAGGCGGGGCGACAGGTTCTCATGCGGGTGAAATCGATCATTCTTGCTGCCGCGTTGTCGGCCGTTCTGGCCGGGTGCAGCACCGTGGGCCTCGGCCCGATGCAGGTGTTCTCCAACGACTACGGCGCCCGCACCGACGCCGGCTACGCCCTCCCGCGCATCCCGATCGAGAAGGTGCCCTACAAGTATCGTCGCCAGATCGTGCGCTACGAGACGAGCGAGAAGCCGGGCACCATCATCGTCGATACCAACCAGAAGTTCCTCTATTTCGTCCTCGATAACGGCAAGGCGGTGCGCTACGGCATCGGCGTCGGCCGCGAAGGCTTCGAGTGGCACGGCACCGCCCGCATCGCGCTCAAGCGCGAATGGCCGACCTGGACGCCGCCCGGGGCGATGATCAAGCGCCAGCCGGAACTCGCCAAGTGGCGCAACGGCATGCCGCCCGGGCTTTCCAACCCGCTCGGCGCGCGCGCCATGTATCTCTTCAACAAGGGCGGCGATTCCGGCTATCGCCTGCACGGCAGCCCGGAATGGAATTCCATCGGCCATGCCATGTCGTCCGGCTGCATTCGGCTGATGAACCAGGATATCATCGACCTCTACGATCGCGCCGAGGTCGGCGCCAAGGTCATCGTCATGTAGGGGCGAGCCGGCCGGGCGCGGCGCGCTGGCCGGGAGACAGGGTTTCGTACGCGGACCGTCTAGGCAACAACGGACGTCCCAACGAGAAACCGGGCTCCAAAGGCCCGGTTTTTTGTTGTCCGCGAATGCGGAATCGCGCGACGCGTCAGGGCAGGAGATGCAGGGCGTGCCGCGACGGCGTCAGGAACACCGGCTCGCCGACGCGGTGTAGGGGCGCCTCGGCCGGATTGGCGCTGTCGACGATCCATGAGCCGACACCGTCCACTTCGACCAGATATTCCGCGATGTTGCCGAGGAACATGACGCGCCTGACCGTTCCCCTGAAGGGGCCGGCGTCGGGCGAAAGGTGGATGGCCTCTGGCCGCAGCACCGCGGCGACGGTCTCGCCCGGCGAGCGGGCCGGCATTTCCGCGACGGGCAGGTGCACGCCGGATATCTCCACCGTTTCGCCGTCCGCGACGGTCGCGGTGAGGAAATTCGCCTTGCCGATGAAATCGGCGACGAAGCGGCTGGAGGGCCGCGCATAGATCGCGTGCGGCGTGCCGACCTGCTCGACCACGCCGGCGTTCATCACCACGATCTCGTCGGAGATGCTCATCGCCTCGACCTGGTCGTGGGTGACGTAGATGGAGGTGATGCCGACGCGCTGCTGCAACTCGCGGATTTCGACGCGCATCTGCTCGCGCAGCTTGGCGTCGAGGTTGGAGAGCGGCTCGTCGAACAGAAGCACGCGCGGCTCCATGACGATGCAGCGCGCCAGCGCCACGCGCTGCTGCTGGCCGCCCGAAAGCTGGCTGGGTGAGCGCCGCGCATAGCTGGCGAGCCCGGTCTGCTCCAGCACCTTGTCGACGCGCCGTGCGATCTCTTCGCGGCCGAGCTTGCGCAGCCTCAGTCCGAAGGCGACGTTCTCGAAGACGTCGAGATGCGGGAAGACGGCGTAGGACTGGAACACCATGGCGGTGTCGCGCCGGTTCGGTGGCTCGTCGTTCATGCGCTTGTCGCCGAAGAAGATGTCTCCCGAGGTCGGCTCCTCGAAGCCGGCGATCATCCTGAGCAACGTGGTCTTGCCGCAGCCGGACGGACCCAGCAGCGTCACCAGCCTGCCGGCGCCGATCTCCAGGTTGATGTCGCGAACGGCGGCCACCGTGCCGCCGTCGGGGCTGGCGAAGGCCTTGTTCAGGCCGACTATGCGGATGCTGTCGGTCATTGTTCTAGAACCTCACCATGGACGTATGCCGGCTCCAGCGGTTGACGAGGCTGCTGATGATGACGATCGCCACCAGCACGATGACGATGACGACCACGCTGAAGGCGGCGGCCACACCGAGCCGACCGGAGCCGACCTGGTTGAGAATCTGCACCGTCATCAGGTTCCAGTTGGCGGAGACGAGGAAGATCGCCGCGCTGATCGCCGTCATGGCGCGCACGAAGGCATAGACGAGACCGGAGAAGAAGGCCGGCGCGATCAGCGGCAGCGTGATCTTGCGGAACGTGGTCAGGCCGGTGGCGCCGAGGTTCTGTGCCGCTTCCTCGATCGCCGGGTCGATCTGGCGCAGCACCGCGATGCCGGACTGGATGCCGACCGGCACGTAGCGGAAGACGAAGCACGCCACCAGGATCGCCAGCGTGCCGGTGAGCACCAGCGGCGGCGCGTTGAAGGCCATGATGTAGCCGATGCCGACGACGGTGCCCGGAACGGCGAAGGACAGTATGGAGCCGAACTCCAGCGCGGTGCGGCCGGGAAAGTTCCGCCGCACGACAAGAAACGCGACCAGCATGCCGAGCAGGCCGCTGACCGGCGTCGTCACCAGCGCGACGACGAGGGTATCCTTGACCGACTCGAATCCGACGTCGAAGACGTAGAGGAAATGCGCGATCGTCGGTGCGTAGTTGAACCCCCACACCTTGGTGAAGGCGCCGACCAGGATGACTGCGTAGAAGGCCGTCACCAGCAGCGCGAACAGAAGGGCAACGCCGTAGAGCAGCCATTTCGCGGCCGGGCTGACGACCTTCGAGGTCGAGGCCGTCGGCTTGCCGGTGACGGTGATGTATTGCCGCTTCGACAGGTAATAGCGCTGGATGGCGAAGGCGGTCATCGACGGGATCAGCAGCACGATGGCCAGCGTTGCGCCGCGCGACAGGTTGAACGAGCCGGTGATCTCCAGATAGGCCTGCGGTGCCAGCATCGGGAAGGCGGCGCCGGCCAGCACCAGCGGGTTGCCGAAATCCGCCATCGATTCGATGAAGACGACGAGGAAGGCGCTGGCGATGCCCGGCAGCGCCAGCGGAAAGGAGACCTTCCAGAACGCCTGCCAGCGGGTGGCGCCGATGTTGAGCGCCGCGTCCTCCAGCGTCGGGCTGAGCGAGGCGAGCACGCCGCGCAGCGACAGGTAGGCGATCGGCGCGAAGGTGAAGACCTGCGACAGCACCACGCCGTGGAAGCCGTAGATGGAGAAATCCTGAAGGCCGAGCAATTGGCGCGTCACCAGCCCGTTGAAGCCGAACAGGAACAGGATCGACACCGCGCTGACGAAAGGCGGCGAGATGATCGGCAGGATGGTGAGGTAGTGCAGCAGCGTCTTGCCGGGCACGTCGAGCCTCGTCAGTACGAAAGCGTTGACGAAGCCGATGGCGACGCCGATCACGCCGACGAGAGCGCCGACGCCGAGGCTGTTGATCAGCGCGTTGCGGTAGAGTTTCCGTTCCGCGAGCTCGGCATAGCCGGCAAACGACCAGGCTCCGTCGACCTGGAAGCTCGCCAACAGTACCTTGATCAGCGGATAGATGACGAAGACGGCGATCGACACGGCGATCGCCATCAACAGGACGAACAGCACCGGGTCGCGCGCAAGCTGCCGTAATTGCGCGCGCGCGGTGCCGGACAAGGCCGCCATCCTACTGGCCGAGCACGTCCTTGGTCCAGCGTTCGACCAGCCGCTTCTTGTTCTCGGCGGCGAACTTGGGATCGCTCGACACCAGCTTGATCTTGTCGAGCGCCGGCACGCCGGTGCCACCGCTGACGTCGCTGCGGATCGGCAGGAAATAGGTCTTGGTGGCGCTGAGCGCGCCTTGGCCGTCGGCCGAGGTCATCCAGTCGACCAGCTTCTTGGCGTCGTCGACGTTCTTGGCGCCCTTGAGGATCGACATGGCGGCGACTTCGTAGCCGACGCCTTCGCTGGGAAACACCACCTGCACCGGATAGCCCTCGTCGGCGAGCTTCAGGAAGCCGGGCGTGAACTGGATCGCCAGCGGCGTCTCGCCGACGCCGAGCGCGCCGGAGGGTGCGGTGCCGCTCTGCGTATAGGTCTGCACGTTCGGATTGATCGCCTTCAGGTAGTCGAAGGCGCCGTCCTCGCCGCGCTCGTCGATCAACGTCAGGATGAGCGCATAGGCGGTACCCGACGACTGCGGCGACGGCATCTGGATCAGCCCCTTGTAGGCGGGGTTCTTCAGGTCCTCCCACGAGGTCGGCACCGGCGCCTTGCGGCTCTCGAGGATGTCGGTGCGCACGCCGATCGCCAGCGGGTTGGTATAGATGGCGTGCCAGTAGCCTTCCTTGTCCTTGAACTCGTCGGAGAGTGCGGCGGCGTTCTGCGAGACGTAGGGTTCGGTCAGGCCGCGCTCCTTCGCCAGGATGTGGTTCTCGCTCGGTGCGCCGAACCAGACGTCGGCCTGCGGATTGGCCTTCTCGGCCTCGATGCGCGACAGGGCGGGGCCGGACGACAGGAACACCATCTGCGTTTCCACGCCGGTCGCCTTGGAGAAGGCATCGAGCAGCTTCTTGGCGTTCTCTTCATCGACGCTGGAATAGACGGTGAGCGCATGCGCCGAACCGATCGCCAGCAGCGACGTGACCGCCGCCGCCGCGACGCGAACCAGGAACCTCATGATGGCCTCTCTTTCCCCGGATGGTGTTGCCGAATTGATAGTCGGCAAAACTATCGCGCGGGAAAGCGCCGGGTCAACCTTTGGCAGCCGGGGAATCGATTGTGCCTGGCACAGGCTCGGGCAGCAGCGCCGCCGGCACGTTCTGGTAGGCGACCGGGCGCAGGAAACGGCGGATCGATAAAGTGCCGACGCTGGTGGCGCCGAAATTGGTGCTGGCGGGGTAGGGGCCGCCATGCACCATGGAATCGACCACTTCCACCCCGGTCGGGAAGCCGTTGACCAGCACGCGGCCGGCCTTGCGCTCAAGGATCGGCATCAGGGCGCGCGCGGCGTCGAGGTCGGCGTCGTCCATGTGCAGCGTCGTCGTCAGCTGGCCTTCGAGGCCGAGCGCAAGCGTGCGCATTTCGTCGAGCGAGCCGACCCGCACCACCAGGCCGAGCGGGCCGAACACCTCCTCGCCCATCGTGTGGTCGCGAAGGAACTGCGCGCCGGTCGTCTCGAACAGGTTCGGCGAGGCGCTGCGCCCCTCGGATTCCGTCACCAGCACCGGGCGGATCGAGTTGCGGGTGGCGAAACGCGCCTGGCCAGCGCGATAGGCGGCGGCGATGCCGTCGGTCAGCATTGTCTGCGCCGGCACCTTTTCCAGCGCCGCGCGGGTCGCGCCGACGAAGCGGTCGGCATCGGCGCCGTCGATCACCACGGCGATGCCGGGATTGGTGCAGAACTGGCCGGCGCCCATGGTGAGCGAGCCCGACCAGCCCTGGCCGAGCGTCTCGGCGCGGTTGGCGACGGCATGCGGCAGCACGAACATCGGGTTGACGCTGCCCAGTTCGCCGAAGAAGGGGATCGGCTCGGGCCGCGCCGCGCACAGGTCGAACAGTGCCCGCCCGCCGGCGAGGCTGCCGGTGAAGCCGACCGCCTTGATGTGAGGGTGCTGGACCAGCGCTTCGCCGACAGAACGGTTGCCGCCCTGGATCAGGCTGAAGGTGCCCTTCGGCATGCCGGTCTTCTCGACCGCCGCCTTGACCGCTTCGGCGACGATCTCGCCGGTGCCGGGATGCGCCGAGTGGCCCTTGACGACCACCGGGCAGCCGGCGGCCAGCGCGGCTGCCGTGTCGCCGCCGGCGGTGGAGAAGGCGAGCGGGAAGTTGGAGGCGCCGAACACGGCGACCGGGCCGATCGGGCGCTGGATCATGACGATATCGGGACGCGGCGCCGGCTGGCGCTCGGGCAGGGCCGCGTCGTGGCGGCGATCGAGATAGTCGCCCTTGCGGATATGGCTGGCGAACAGGCGCAGTTGGCCGGTGGTGCGGCCGCGCTCGCCTTGCAGTCGCGCGACCGGCAGGCCGGTTTCCTGCGTGCCGATTTCGGTGATCGCCTCGGCACGCGCCTCGATCTCGTCGGCAATGGCGTCGAGGAAGGCGGCGCGCGCCTCGCGCGATGTGGCGCTATAGGTCCAGAAGGCGTCCTCCGCCGCTTGGCAGGCGCGGTTCACCAGCTCCGCCGTGCCGGCAAAGAACTCATGCGTCGGGCCATGCGCCGGCGAAGAGGAAAACCGCGTGGCGCTTTCCACCCATTCCCCGGCGATCAGGTGTTTGCCATGTGGCGTGAAGCTCATAGGAATGCTCCTGTTGGTGGGAGAGGGCAACGCACTATAGCGCAGGATGCGGGGTTGCCATTCTGTCGGCAATTTAAATACAATATGTATGCAGATATGCAACCTTTAGGATTGGAAAGAAGCTGCGATGAATGAAACCGTGGTCCTGAGCATCGAGGCGCTGAGCGGGCGGGTCGAGGCGATTTTCCGCAAGGCCGGCCTGTCTTCGACGCACGCGGCGGCGCTTTCCCGCGTCATCGTCGCCGGCGAGCGCGACGGCTGCAAGTCGCATGGCATCTATCGCATCGAGGGTTGCCTGCGCACGCTGAAGGCGGGCAAGGTGTCGGCGGATGCCGAGCCTGTCCTGGACGATGACGGCACGGCCGTGCTCAGGGTGGCGGCAGGCGGCGGCTTTTCCTGCGCGGCGTTCGAGCTTGGTGCTCCCATCCTCGCCGAGCGGGCGAAGCGGCTCGGCCTTGCGGCGCTGGTCATCAACGACTGCACGCATTTTTCGGCGCTGTGGCCCGAAGTGGAGGTGCTGACCGGGATGGGCGTGGCGGCTCTCGCCATGTGCCCGAGCTATTCGACCGTCGCGCCGGCCGGCGGGACCCGGCCGCTGCTCGGCACCAATCCGATGGCCTTCGGCTGGCCGCGGCGAGGGCAGCCGCCCTACGTCTTCGACTTCGCCACATCCGTCGCCGCGCGCGGCGAGATCGAACTGCATCGCCGGGCGGGCCGGCCCTTGCCCGAAGGCTGGGCGCTCGACGCCGAAGGCAGGCCCACGACCGGGCCGGAAGCGGCACTGGCCGGCGCCATGCTGCCCTTTGGCGGCCACAAGGGATCGGCCATCTCGACCATGATCGAGCTTCTGGCCGGCGCGATGATCGGCGACCTGACCAGCAGCGAGGCGCTGGATGTGCTGGGCAGCACGGCGCTGGCGCCGCGGCATGGCGAACTGATCCTCGCCTTCTCGCCCGAGCGTTTCGCCGCCGGTCGGCCGGGTGATCCATTCCAGCGCGCCGAGACGCTGTTCGAGGCTATCGTCGGGCAGGGTGCGCGGCTGCCCTCGCAGCGGCGCTTCGCTGCCCGCCGGCGCACGATGGCGGAGGGCATTGCGCTCACCGCGGCTGAAGCGGACCAACTGCAGCGGTTGGAGGCGCTTGGAATGGACGCCGTGTCCTGATCCATGAAAAGGCCCTCCCGCAGGGCCTTGCGTTTCGCATGGGGACGCTGGACGTCAGGCGGCGTATTTCTGCACCGCGCCGGTCTGCCTCGACCAGTTGGCATACCAGGTGTCGAACAGCTTCAACTGCGCCTCGACATAGCCGCGCTGGCTGTCGGACAGCGCGTCGGTCTCGTTGAAGTGCAGCGTATATTCCGGATTCCCCTTCAGAACCATCATGTGCTTGAAGTAGAGGACGAGATCCGGGCCTTCGTCGAAGGAGGAGAGCACGCCGAGCGCGGCTTCCAGTTCGAGCGCCCGCTGGCGAGCCTCGACGTCGCCCTTCGCCGCCGCCTGGCTGAGGGCAACGAGATGCAGGACCTCCTTCGGCAGCACGCAGCCGATGCCGGTGATGGCGCCACCGGCGCCGCAATTGACGAAGCCGTGGACCACGCATGTGTCGACGCCGATCATCAGCACGACCTCGTCGTCGCGGCTGGTGATGTTCTCGGCCGCGTAGCGCAGGTCGGCATGGCCGCCGAACTCCTTGAAGCCGACGAGGTTCGGATGCTCGGCGCGCAGCGCGAAGAACAGGTCGGCGCGGGTGGCGAAGCCGTAATAGGGGCTGTTGTAGATCACCGCCGGCAGGTCGGGCGCGGCGGCGAGGATCGCCTTGAAATGGTTCTTCTGGGCGGCGATGACCGAGCCGCGCGACAGGACGCGCGGGATGACCATCAGGCCGCGGGCGCCGACCTTCTGGGCATGCGCGGCGTGCGCCACGGCCGAGGCGGTGTTGACGGCGCCGGTGCCGACGATGACCGGCACGCCGGCCTTCACCAGCCGCTCGACGCCTTCCATGCGCTGCGCGTCGGTCAGTAGCGGCCAGTCGCCCATCGAGCCGCAATAGACGACGGCCGACATGCCGGCGGCGATCAGTTCCTTGCCCTTGCGCACCAGCGCGTCGAAATCGGGGCTGCGGTCGTCCTTGCAGGGGGTCATCAGGGCCGGCATGCAGCCGGAAAAGACCTGCGCGCTCATTCTCGTCTCCTCGTGTCGGTGTTGCGGCGTCGTCCAATCAAGTCTGTCGTCATAATACCATTTGTATTTTATTTGTCGACAAGAAAATTTGAGACGAAAAATCCTTTCCGGAGCGGCGTTCGGCCACCCGGCCGCGATAGCGGTTTAAAGCGTGATCTGCTGGCGGCGGTCGCGCGCGATCAGGTCCTGGATCTGGCGCACGATCTGGTCGGCATGGGCGCTGGCCAGCCGGTCGGCCGCCTCGACGTCGCGCGCCTCGATTGCCGCGATGATGTCCTCGTGCTCGATCACATAGCGGCGGGGCAGCCGGTCGTCGAACGACGAATAGTAGATGCGCAGGATACGCCGGCCCTCGTCGAGCAGCCGGCAGAACAGGCCGGTGTAGTAAGGGTTGCGTCCCGCTTCGGCGATCCGGGCGTGGAAGTCGCGATTGGTGGCGATCATGGCGAGCGCGTCATGCGCCTCGACGGCATGCGCGAAGTCCGCCTGCCTGGCGCGGATGGCCACGAGGTCGGCGTCGGTGCGGAACTGCGCCGCCAGCCTCGTCGTCACGCGGTACATCAGCGTCATCGCATCGAAGAAGGTGTGCAGGTTGAGGAAGTCGATGTTCGACACCACCGTCGAGCGGTTGGGCAGCGTCGTTACCAACCCTTCGCCAGCCAGGCGCACCAACGCCTCGCGGATCGGCGTGCGCGACATCGAAAGACGCTCAGCCAGCTGCACCTCGTCGATAGGGCTGCCGGGCGGCAGGACGAGGTCGAGGATGTCGTCGCGCAATATGTCGTAGACGAACTTGACCCCTTCGCCGCGCTTACGCTCCGCCTGCGATGCCGTAGTCTTGTCGCTCATGCCGGTGTCCTGTTGTCGACATGATGAATACAGGCTTCTCCCAACGGGATCAATCGCCGGGATTTTACCCAACGGCGGACGGGGCCTTCAGCGGATTTCGTTGATGTAGCGGTGATTCGCCGTGGTGGCGTGATGCAGCGCCAGGATCATCGGTGCGTTGGCCTGATCGTATGCGATTTCCTCGATCATCAGCACGGGGGCCGTGGCCGCGATCTCCAGCGCCGCGCCGACGGTCTCGCCGGCGAGCTCGGCGCTGATCTTTTCGCGCACGGCGGCGATGCGGATGCCGTAGCGGTCGAGCAGGTGCTGGTAGAGCAGCGGCGGCGCCTCCTCCGGGCGCGAGGCGAAGCCGGGGACCCTGTGCGCGGGAAAGACGAAGAGGTCGAGCATGACCGGCTTGTCGGCGACGCTGCGCAGGCGCCTGAAGCGGATGACCTCGCCGCCCTCCGCCAGCGCCAGTCCTTCGCGCTCTTCGGGCGTCGCGGGTCCTCGCTCCAGCGACAGGTTGATCGAGCGGGATTCCTGCAGCGCGCCGTCGGCGCCGTGCAGCCGGAAATAGCGGAACAGGAAGCGCAGGCTGTGCTGGGGCGTGCGCCCGGTCACCACAGTGCCGGTCTTGCGCCTGCGGCTGAGCAGGCCTTCCTGGGTGAGGTCGGCAAGCGCTCGCCTCAGCGTGCCGACGGCGACCCCGAAGCGGTTGGCGAGCGCGATCTCGTTCGGCAGCACCGTGCCGGCCGGCCAGTGGCCGAGCAGGATCGCGTCGGTGATCTGCTGCTTGACCACCTGGTAGAGCGGAAAGGCCGTGTCCGACGCGCGGGCCGGGGCGCCGGGAGCGCTCGCGGCAAGGTTCTCGCGGCCGTCCTTCTGGTCCTGCATTCGTCTCTCCCTTGAATTACTATATACTATATAGTAATAGCGGAAATCTGTCCTGCCCCGACGACAAAACGAGGAGTCTACCGTGAAGCAGATCAAGCTCGGCCTGTCGATGTGGCGGATGGGTTATCATATCGCCGCATGGCGCCATCCGAACGTCCGCCCCGACGGGTCGATGGATATCCGCTACTTCCTCGATATCGCGCGCGCGGCGGAGCGCGGCAAGTTCGATCTCGTTTTCATGGCCGACGAACTCGCCATCAGGGGCGCCGACAACCCGCCCGGCGCCCGCACCCGCCAGAGCAACGGCGCCGAACTCGAGCCGATCACGCTGCTTGCGGCGCTGGCGCCCAACACCAGCCGCATCGGCCTCGTCTCCACCGGTTCCACCACCTACAGCGAACCGTTCAACCTCGCCCGGCAGTTCCTGTCGCTCGACCATATCAGTGGCGGCCGCGCCGGCTGGAACGTGGTCACCTCCTGGGGCACGGAGGATGCGTTGAATTTCGGCCACATGAATTTTCCCGACTACGACCTGCGCTACGAGCGGGCTGGCGAGTTCGTCGACGTGGTGCGCGGCCTCTGGAACAGCTGGGAGGCGGATGCCCTCCTGCGCGACAAGAAAAGCGGGCTCTACTACGACGAGGCGAAGCTTCACACGCTCGGCCACAAAGGCAAATATTTTTCCGTGCGTGGCCCGCTCAATGTGGCACGCTCGCCGCAGGATGAGCCGGTCATCTTCTTTGCCGGTGATTCGGAGCCGGGCCGTGAGATCGCCGCCAAATCGGCCGATGTCGTCTTCACTGCCAAGCAGGATCTTGGCAGCGCGCGCGACTTCTATGCGTCGATCAAGGAGCGGCTGCCGAAATACGGCCGCGCCGACGACGATGTCCTGGTCATGCCCGGCCTGCTGCCGGTGGTGGGCCGCACGCGCGCGGAGGCGCAGGCAAAGTATGACGAGCTGATGGAGCTTATCGATCCTGTGGTCGGGCTGGCCTCGCTCTACGACCGGCTCGGCGACCTGTCGGACTATCCGCTCGACGGGCCGGTGCCGGAGCCGAAGGACCCTGTCTTCAAGAGCCGGGCGGAGACGATGTACAAGCTTGCGCAGCGCGAGGGCTACACGATCCGCCAGCTTTACATGACCCAGGCGCTGGGGCGTGGCCACCGCATCATCATCGGCACGGCGGCCGACGTGGTCGACGAAATGGAGCAGTGGAAGACGGCGCGCGCCGCCGACGGCTTCAACATCATCCCCTCGCACCTGCCTGACGCGATCAACGCTTTCGTCGAACTGGTCGTCCCTGAAATGCAGCGCCGCGGCCTCTACCGTACCGACTACGAGGGTGCGACGCTCCGCGAAAACCTTGGTGTCTTCAAGGGGCGGCGTTGACGCTCCTCCATCCTTTCGGGACAGTCATGAGGAACGGTGCTTTCGGGCGTAGACAGTATACTGATTTCGCCGTCGTTTTCGTCTGAATGCCCGAATATGCCGGCGCTTTCGGGGTAAGGGACGAAAAGCCCCTATCGTTCACGGCATTTTCAGAATACAGATTCCCACGTTTAACTTGACACCGGCTTCGGTGACGGTACTTTATGCTTAAATAAATCCGCGGCCATCAGGGAGGTCGGCTTGTCGTGGGTCTGTGAGGTTGCCGTCACGGGAAGCCCGGATCGAACTGCGCCGCTGGCCGCATGGCTTTCAGGGGCCGCGCGTCCGCTGTTGACGGCTCTGCCGTCGCTCGATCGGCTCGACGCCTATGTCCCGGTCGGGGAGGAAAGCCGCGACCCCTACAATCGCAAGGAAGAGGCGCCGCTGCTCCTGCTTGTCGCGGCTTTCGCCAGCGAAGCCGGGTTGAGGGCAGCCTTCGCGGCGCCGGCGCTGTGCGAGGCGCTTGAAGCGCTGCCTGAGGGCGTCGAAGCGACGGTCAGTGCCCTGAGCCGCACCTTCTATGCTCCGTCGCAGGACGGCCGCCTCGATGCTCCCGTCTCCTATGTGGTGCGCTATACGCGCCCGGCCGCCGACGAGGCGCTGTTCGTGCGCAACTATGTGGACAGCCACCCGTCCACCCAGGCGCATCTGCCCGGCATCCGCGCCGTCATGTGCTATTTTCCGCTGCGCGACCTTGCGCTCGCCGGCTGGCCCGCCAGGGACTACCTGATCGGCAACGAGGTCGCCTTCGACAGCGTCGAGGCCTTCAATGCCGCCATGCTCTCGCCGGTCCGGGAGGAATTGCGGGCGCATTTCCGCGAGTTCCCGGCCTATTCGGGCATCAATTCGCATTTTCTGATGCGGCGCCGGAGTCTTGGCGCTGACGTTGGCGAGGCCTGACGCCGTGGCGGCGGCAGGTGTGAAAGCGGCCCGGCCACCGGTCCGAACCATATGATGCCGTTGCTTCCGGCGTGACGCCGACCGACAGGGGAGAGAGAGACATGACGTTTGAAATCAATCGCAGAAATCTGCTTCAGCTCCTGGCGGCAGGCGCCGCCGGCGGCAAGCTGTTGGCGGGCAGCTCGATCGCCTTTGCGCAATCGGCGGATTCGGTCACCATAGGCTGGCCGTCGGACGTCCCCTCCTGGGACCCGAACCAGCGCACGGTGCCGGACGCGCAGCCGATCTACAAGCTGGTGTTCAACCAGCCGATCGGCCAGAACCCGAAGCTGGAACTCGTCCCCGAACTGCTGACCAAATGGGAGCTAGCCGCCGACGGACGCTCGATGACGGTCGAGCTGCGCGACGACGTCACCTTCCATGATGGCTCGAAGATGACGATGGCGGACTTCCGCTACACCTTCCTCGAGCGCAAGCTGGCCGGGCACAAGCTCGATATCGTCAACACCTGGCGCAACATCGAGGAGATCGAGGTTGCCTCGCCGACCACCGGCACCATTCGCTTCAGCGCGCCGTCGCCGACCGCTCCGCAGTGGATGGCCTTCATGGCGAGCTTCGTGGTTCCCAAGGCTTATGTCGAAAAGGTCGGGCCGGACGGCTTCCGCGACAAGCCGATCGGCTCCGGCCCCTACAAGCTCGTCGAATACCAGATGAACTCGCGCGCCGTTTTCGAGCGCAACGACGCCTACTGGGGCGAGAAGCCGGCCCTCAAGCGCATCACCGTCGACGTCATCAAGGATTCCTCGGCCCGCGTGGCCGCGATCCAGTCCGGGCAGGTGGACCTCACCACCTCGGTTCCGGTGCGCGAGCTGGAGCGGCTGGGCAAGCAGGAGGGCCTTGCCGCCGAGGCCAATCCGTTCACCCGTCTCATCCTCCTGCAGATGCGCAACGATCTCGCCTTCGCCGACGAGAACGTGCGGCTGGCCGCTCACCACGCCATCGACAAGCAGGCTTTGTCGAAAGCCTTCTACAACGGCGCCGCCGTGCCGCTTTCGGTGCCCGCAACACCCGGCACACCCGGCTTCGTCGAAGGCTTCACCTTCCCCTACGATCCCGACAAGGCGGTCGAGCTCCTGGCCAAGGCCGGCTATTCCAAGGACAAGCCCGTCAAGTTCAGGTTCGCCACCTTCAACGGCCATTTCCCGAGCGATTACGACATCGCCCGCGCCATCGCGCAGATGTGGAAGAAGGTCGGCATCGAGGCCGATCTGGAGGTGATCGAATACACCAAGTATTTCGAGCTCAACCGCGGCCACAAGCTGCCCGAGGCGACGCTCTACATCTGGGACAACGCGACGGGCGACCCGGAAATCTTCGCCGGCTATATGCTCAGCCCCAACCTGCCGTTCTCGTCGTGGAAGGGCGAGGAGCCGGGCAAGGAACTGAAGGCGCTGTTCGCCGAGCCCAACTACGAAAAGCGCATCGCCGGCTACCAGAAGGTCAACCAGATGGCGGTGGAGATCGGCGCGACGATTCCGCTCTTGCAAAGCGTCCAGACGCTCGTGCGCAAGAAGGATCTGGAGTACACCAAATATGGCAACGGCTGGCTGCTCGGCAGCACCATGAAGTGGGCGTAACAGGCGGCGCAACGCATCGGCGGGGTCGGCGGCAGCCGACTCCGCCCGCCACACCGGCAGCATAAGGGTCCTGATGTTCGCAACGATTGCCAAGCTTCTGGCCAGGCGGATCCTCGTTTCGATCCCGATCCTGCTTTTGGTTTCGATGTTGCTGTTCATGATCCTCAGAGTGCTGCCGGTCGATCCGGCGGCCATGTCGCTGCCGCCCAACGCGACGATCGAGGAGATCGAGGCCAAGCGCGTCGAGATGGGCCTGACCCTGCCGCTGCCACAGCAATATGCGATCTGGCTCTCGCAGGTCGCGCATGGCGACTTCGGGACCTCCATCCAGTTGCGCACCAGCGTCACCAGGCTGATCGGGCAGACGCTCCCCGCCACGATCGAACTCGCCGTGCTGGCCATGGCGATCGCTTCCGCGCTCGGCATCGCCGGCGGGCTTCTGCTTTTCTATCTGCGTGGAACCCGCTCCGAGACGGTGCTCGACGTCGGGTCGATCGCCCTGCTTTCGCTGCCGGAATTCCTCTGGGGCCTGTTCCTGATCCTGCTGTTCGGCGTCTGGTTCGAGTTCCTGCCGTTCACCGGCGTCCTCAGCGCGGGGTACCAGAAGCCCGACATCACAGGTTTCCTGCTGGTCGATTCGCTGATCACCGGCCAGTTCGCCACCTTCTGGAACGCCGTCCAGCACCTCATCCTGCCGGCCTTCGCGCTCGGCGTGTCGTTCTCGCCGCCGATCATGCGCGTACTGCGCTCCAGCTTGCTCGACGTCTACCAGGACGACTATATCCATCAGGCGCGGCTGCGCGGTCTGTCTGAACGACGCATCCTGATCGGCCATGCCTTGAAGAACGCCATCCTGCCGACGCTCTCCCTCATGGGCGTGCAGTTCGGCTTCCTGTTCGGCGGCACGCTGCTGATCGAGATCATCTATTCCTATCCCGGCATGGGCAACTTGATGGTCGATGCGATCCGCAACACCGACCTGCCGATCATCCAGGCGGTCGGCCTGACCTACTGCGTGGTGGTGCTGGTCATCAGCATCCTGGTCGACAGCCTCTACCTCATCCTCAATCCGAAGCTGAGGACGCGATGACGTTAGCCGCCATGCCCCGCTGGCTGCGATCGGGCCGGGTCCTGATCGGACTGCTGATCCTGCTGTTCGTCGTCACCTGCGCGCTGTTTGCGCCGTATCTCGCGCCCAACGATCCCAACGAGCAGAACCTGATCGCCACGCTCCTGCCGCCGGCATGGGCCGACGGCGGCGACCCGGCCTTCCCGCTCGGCACCGACAGCCTCGGCCGCTGCGTGCTCTCGCAACTGATCTACGGCGCCAGGCTGGCGCTGACGGTGGCCCTGATCGCCTCCTTCGGCGCCATGATCATCGGCGCGGTGCTTGCCCATGTCGCCGGCTATTTCGGAGGCTGGGTCGACTGGCTGATCGGCCGCATCGTCGATATCTGGCTGTCCTTTCCGCCGGTCATCCTGTCGCTGATCCTGATGGTGGGGCTGGGCACCGGCGTGCAGAACGTCATCCTGGCCATCGTGCTGGTCGACTGGACACGATTTTGCCGGGTGCTGCGCTCGGAGGTCATCGTCGTCACCCGGCGCGACTATGTGGCGGCCGCGCGCCTGCTCGGCTTCTCGCACTGGCGAACGGTGACGCGCGAGATCGCGCCGGCCACCTTCCCGCTGCTCATCACCCTGCTCAGCCTGGAGATGGGCGTCGCCGTGGTCGTCGAGGCGATCCTGTCCTTCGTCGGCATGAGCGTCGGCGCCGACATTCCGGCCTGGGGGCAGATGGTCGCCGACGCTCGCCAGAACATCTACCAGGCGCCGTGGAACCTGATCTGCCCGATTTTGGCGATATTCATCACCGTCTTCGGCTTCAACGTTCTCGGCGACGGTCTGCGGCGCACTCTCGATCCTCGCCTCAGCCAGACGGAGCGCGGCTGATGGCCCTTCTTGCGGCAAACAACCTGTCCGTCGCGCTGACCAGGGGCGGCAGCGCTTTCCCGGCGATTTCCGACCTCTCCTTCCAACTGGAGCCCGGCAAGATCCTCGGACTGGTGGGTGAGTCCGGCGCCGGCAAATCGATGATCGGCCGCACCATCGCGCAACTGCTGCCCTCCGGTTTCTCGGTCACCGGCGGCACGCTCGATTTCGCCGGGGAAGACCTTGTCACCATGGCGCCGGAAAAGCGGCGCCGGCTTCTCGGCCGCGACATCGCCTTCATTCCGCAGGAGCCGCTTTCGGCGCTCAATCCGGTGCTCACCATCGGCCAGCAGATGCGCGAGCATCTCGCGCGCATCGGCAAGACGGAGCCGGCGCGCTGGCGTGAGCATGCGCTTGCCATGTTCGCGGCCGTGCACCTGCCGCACGGCGCCGAACTGCTCGACAAGTACCCGCATCAGCTTTCCGGTGGCATGTGCCAGCGCGTGCTGATCGCCATGGCTTTTGCCAGCCGGCCGCGGCTCCTGGTGGCCGACGAGCCGACGACGGCGCTCGACGTCACCATCCAGGCGCGCATCGTCAAGCTCATCGAGGAGATGCGACAGCACGAGGATACGGCCGTCGTCTTCATCACGCACGACCTCAGGCTCGCCGCGCAGATCTGCGATCAGGTGCTGGTCCTCTATGCCGGCCGCCCTGCCGAATACGGTCCTGCGCGCGACGTGTTCGCTCGCCCCGCCCATCCCTATTCGCGTTGCCTCCAGCTCGCCAGCCCGGGCATGGGCAGCGAGCGGCGCGGTCTTTTCATCCTGCCCGAGCGCATGCCCGGCCTGCAGGCCATCAAGACGCTGACCGGCTGCCGCTTCGCCGACCGCTGCCCCAATGTCGTGGCGCAATGCCGTACGAGCGAACCGCCGCTCGCGAAAGTCGACGGCGAGCGCGTGGCGGCCTGCATCCGGCCCGAGGCGACCGCCGCCATTGAACCGCCGCCGGCGGCTGCGCATGCCAAGGTCACCGGTGAAACCGTGCTCGAGGCCAGCGGCGTCTCGAAGGATTTCGTCACCCGCAGGCGGCTGTTTCGGGCACCAGCGACGTTCCGGGCCGTGGACAAGGCCGACTTCGTTTTGCGCGAGAACGAGTTCGTCGGCATCGTCGGCGAAAGCGGCAGCGGCAAGAGCACGCTGGCGCGCCTCGTTGTCGGACTGGAAAGCCCGTCGCAGGGCCGGCTCACCCTGCTGGGCAGGGACGTGACGGCAAACCGGACGTCGGAGCGGGCGTTCCGGCGCGAGCATCTGCAGATCGTTTTCCAGGACCCGCAGTCGGCGCTCAACCCGCGCCGCAGGGTGGCCGGTATCGTCACCCAGGCGATGGAGGCGGCGGGCGGTGGCACCGGCACGGAGCGTCTCGAACGTGCGCGCGCGTTGCTCGACGAGATCGGCCTGGCACCGGAGACGGCGCTGCGCTATCCCTCGCAGCTTTCGGGCGGCCAGAAGCAGCGCGTCAACATCGCAAGGGCGCTGTGCGCGCTTCCCCGCGTTCTGGTGGCCGACGAGATCGTTTCCGGCCTCGACGTGTCGGTGCAGGCGCAGTTGCTCGACCTGCTGCTCCGGCTGAGGCAGGAGCGCGGCTTCTCCATGCTGTTCATCTCGCACGACCTGTCGGTGGTGCGCTATCTGTGCGACCGAGTGCTGGTGATGTATCGCGGCGAGATCGTCGAGAGCGGCCCGACCGAGACGGTCTTCGCGGCGCCGAGCCATGCCTATACGCGGGCGCTGCTCGCTTCCGTGCCGCCGGATGACGCCGACGCCGCGTGGAACCGCGACGACGGCGGCGATCTTGCTCTGGTGGAAAGGGCCTGACCATGCGCGCTGTCCGCTTCGCCCGCCATGGCGGTCCCGAGGTGCTGGAGATGGTCGAGGTGCCGAGCCCCGTCGCTGGACCCGGCGAGGTCGTTGTCGCGGTCCATGCCGTGAGCGCCAATCCGGTCGACGGCAAGATTCGCCGTGGGATGCTGGGCGCCAACCTAGCCGCCCTGCCATCCGGCACCGGGCGCGACGGCGCCGGTGTCGTCATCGCGACAGGCGAAGGCGTGCCGGCCGACCTCAAGGGCCAGCGTGTCTGCTTCCTGGCGCCGCGCGGCGTCGGCAGCTGGGTCGAGGAGATCGCCCTGCCCGCCGCAATCGTGGCGCCGATCCCTGGGGACCTCTCCTTTACCGACGCGGCGAGCCTGCCGCTGGCCGGCTCCAGCGCGTGGATCGGCCTCGTCGATACCGCCGGCGTGAAGGCTGGCGACCGCGTGCTTATTCATGCGGCGGCCGGCGGCGTCGGCGGCATGGCCGTGCAGATCGCCCGCGCGGCCGGGGCGCGGGTCTTCGCCACCTGTTCGGCGCGCAACGCGGCCTATGTGCGCGGCCTCGGCGCCGACGAGGTCGCCGCCTATGACGAGGTGGCGTTCGAAACCGTCTTCCGCGACATGGATGTCGTCTTCGACCTGATGGGCGGCGAGGTCCACCAACGCAGCTATCCGGTGCTGAAGCGCGGTGGCACCATGGCCTGCCTCAACGCCGCGCCGTTCGAGGACCGCCACGAGGCTTTCGGCGTCACCGTGAAGGTGGCGCAGGTGTTTCCGGATCGGGCCGTGCTTGACGCGCTGCTCGACCGGGTCCGCTCAGGCGTCATCCGTCCGACCGTCGAAAAGGTGCTCCGTTTCGAGGATTATGCCGAGGCGCAGCGCCTTTCCGATACGGGTCATGTGCGCGGCAAGATCGTGCTTACGCTGCGATAGCCCCGTCTACCAGCGCACCGATGGGTCGGGGATCGGAATGGCATCCAGCAGTTCGCGCGTATAGGCGTGCTGCGGCCGCTCGAACAGGTCTGCGGTCGCAGCATCCTCGACGATCTCGCCCGAGCGCAGCACGATGACGCGGCTACAGAGCCGGCGGATGACCGACAGGTCGTGGCTGATGAAGACCAGCGTCAGGCCGAGCTCGACCACCAGTTGCTCCAAGAGCATCAGCACCTGCGCCTGCGACGACACGTCGAGGCCCGAGACGATCTCGTCGGCGAGGATGAAGTCCGGCCGCATGGCGATGGCCCGTGCGATGCCGACGCGCTGGCGCTGGCCGCCTGACAGTTCGTGCGGGTAGCGCCGGGCGAAAGCCGCCGGCAGCCCGACCTGCTCCAGCGCGGCCTTGACGCGCGGATCGCCCGCCCCGGCGCCGAGGGGGGCTGCGATGGTGCGGCCGACCGTCAGGCGCGGATTGAGCGACGACATCGGGTCCTGGAAGATCATCTGGATGCGGGGTCTCAGCGCCCGCATGTCGGCGTCGGACAGATGCGTTATGTCCTGCCCATCGAACAGCAGGCGGCCGGCGCTGGGCTCGACAAGCCGCACGAGCGTGCGTCCCAGCGTCGTCTTGCCCGAACCGGAACCGCCGACGATGCCGAGGACGGTCCCGCGCGCGATATCGAAAGAGACGCCCTTGAGGATTTCCAGCCGGGGTGCGGCGCCGAACAGCGGCTTGCGCGTCATGTCGGGCACGTCGACGCGCAGGTCGGAGACCTGGAAGATGGTGTCAGCCATGCGCGCCTCCCTGCGGGCGCCAGGCGGCATCGTCGGCCGCGACCTCGGCCATCGCCGCGTCGATCACCGCCTGCGGCACCGGCTGGAGCGAGGCTGCCGGATCGGTGTGGCGCGGCGTCGCGGCCAGCAAGGCTTGGCTGTAGGGATGCTGCGGCGCGGCGAAGAAGCGCTGGACCGTGGTGTCCTCCACCACCTTGCCGGCATAGAGCACCGACAGCGTGTCGCAGACTTTCGAGACGACGCCGAGGTCGTGGGTGACGAACAGAAGCGCCGTGCCGTGGCGCGCCTGCAATTGCGAAATCAGCTTGAGGATCTGCTTCTGTACGGTGACGTCGAGCGCCGTCGTCGGCTCGTCGGCGACGATCAGCTTCGGCTCGGCGGCGAAGGCGGAGGCGATCAGGATGCGCTGGCGCATGCCGCCCGACAGTTCGTGCGGATAGAGCCGCATGACGCGCTCCGGCTCGGGAATGCTCACTTCGACCAGAACCTCGAGCGCTCGGCTGGCGGCGCGCGCCTTCTCCCAGCCGAGAATGTCGACCAGCCGGTCGGTGATCTGCGGGCCGATGCGCCGCGACGGATTGAGCGCCGTCAGCGGATCCTGCGGGATCAGCGCCGCCTTGGCGCCGATCAGCCGGCGCCGCTCGGCCGGCGGCACCTTCAAAAGGTCCTGCTCATCAAGCAGGATTTCGCCCTCGACGATCTCGACGGCCTTCGGCAGCACGCCGAGAACCGCCTTGCCGATCATGCTTTTGCCGGCGCCGCTTTCGCCGACGAGGCCGCGCACGGAACCGGCGGGCAAGGAAATGTCCACCGAGCGGAGCAGCCGCTGGCCGGTGCCGGCGAGCCGGGCCGACAGGCCGCGGATTTCGAGGAAGCCGCTCATCTCAGCACCGGATCGAAGCGCTCGCGCAGGCCCTCGCCGAACTGCGCGAAGGACAGCACCGTGAAGAACAGCGCGATCAGGGGGAACACCAGTACCCACCATGCCTGATGGATGGAGGTGCGGCCTTCGGCGATCATGCCGCCCCAGGTCGACTGGTCGGTGGAGATCGACAGGTTGACGAAGGACAGGATCGCCTCGACGATGATGGCGATGCCCATCTCCAGCGTCAGCAGCGCGACGATGGTCGGCAGCACGTTGGGCAGGATTTCGGAAAGCAGCGTGCGCAGCCGGGTGAAGCCGGCGACCTTGGCGCTGTGGACGTAATCCATCTTCGACTGGTTCAGCGTCTCGGCCCGCACCACCCGGCAGAACCGCGTCCAGTCGATGATGACGATGGCGAGGATGACCGAGGACAGGCCGGTGCCGAGCACCGCGATCAACAGGATGGCGAACAGCACCGGCGGGAAGGCCATCCAGATATCGACGATGCGTGAGATGATGCGATCGGCCCAGCCGCGATAGAAGCCGGCGACCAGTCCCAGCGCCGAGCCGATCAGGCAGGTGGCAAGGCCGGCGACCAGCGCCACGGCAAGCGCCACCTGCGCGCCGTAGATGATGCGCGTGAGCACATCGCGGCCGAGGCTGTCGGTGCCCAGCCAATAGCCCGGTTCCGAGCCGGCCATCCAGGCCGGCGGCAGTCGCTCCAGCATCAGGTCCTGCGCCAGCGGGTCCTGCGGGCTGATCAGCGGCGCCAGCACCGCGGCCAGCACGAACAGGGCGAGCCACAGGCCGGAGAGCCAGAGCCGCGCGCCGGCGCGCCGGCGGATCAGGCCGCGCCCGTCAAGCATGACGCAGCTTCGGGTTGAGGAAGGCGTAGGTCATGTCGACGGCCAGGTTGACGAAGGTGAAGAGGATGGCGAACAGGATGACGATGCCCTGGATCAGCGGCAGGTCGCGGTTGATGACGGCGTCGATCGCCATGTTGCCGAGCCCCTCGTATGAGAACAGCCGCTCGACGATGATGGTGCCGCCGATGAGGAAGGTGAACTGGACGCCGACCAGCGTCAGCGTCGGCAGGATCGAGTTCGGCAGCGCTTCGGACAGGATCACCCTGGTCTCCGAATAACCCTTGGTGCGCGCAAGCACGGAATAGTCGAGGTTGACCGTCTCCTTGAGAGATTGTTTGAGCAGTTGCGAGATGATCGCCGCCAGCGGCAGCGCCAGCGCCAGTGCCGGCATGAACATATGGCTGAGCAGGTCGGCGGTGAGGTCGAAGCGCAGCCGTACGATGCTCTCGAACAGGTAGAACTGGCTGGTGAACGGCAATTCCAGGCGCGGCGAGACACGACCCGAAATCTGGAACACCGGCCAGATGACACCGAACAGGAGGATCAGCGCCAGCCCCCACAGGAAATCCGGCACGGAGAGGCCGATGCCATTGGCGACATCGATGCCGGCTTCCGCCTTGCGGCCGCGCAGGCGCGTGCCGAGGATCGCCAGCGTCACGCCGATAATGACGGCGATGACCAGCGCCATGATCGACAGCTCCAGCGTCGCCGGCAGCCGGTCCAGCACCAGCGACAGAACCGGCTGGCGGGTCGTGATGGAGGTGCCGAAATCGCCGTGCAGCACGTTGCCGAACCAGATGAGGAATTGCTCGGCGATGGACTTGTCGAGCCCGTAGAGCGCCTTCAGCCGGTCGATGTCGGCGGCCGAGGCGCCGGGCGGCAGCATCATGGCGATGGGATTGCCGGGCACCACGCGGATGACGACGAAAACGATGACGGCCACGCCGACCAGGGTGATCAGCGTGGTCAGGAGCCGCGAGAGGGTGAGGCGAAGAAGCAGCATGGCTTGATGGCTTACGGCCCGGCGTGAACCGGGCCGTAGGCGCCCGCGGTCAGGCGGGCGTCATCAGCGCCGGCAGCAACGCGCCGGATTTGTGCTGCACCACGTTGACGCCCTTGGCGTGCACGATCGGCTGCGCATACTGCAACAGCGGCAGCACATAGGCGTTGTCGGCGACCAGCTTGGACACCGCCTTCCAGCCGGCGATGCGCTTGGCCTCGTCGGCCTCGCCCCACAGCGGGTTGATGGCGTCGATGACGTCCTGGCTGTCCCACACCGAATGCGGGCTCGGCCCATACATGGCGAAACCCGTCGAGGTGGTCGGGTCGCCGACGGCATTGCCCCAGTTGTAGAAGGCGGCCGGCGCCAGCTTGTCGGCGGCACGCAGCTCGAAGTGCTTGGCGATCTCGTAGACCTCGATCGTCGCCTCGATGCCGACCTTGCGCCACATGCCGACGATTGCCTGGATCATCTCGTAGTCCTTGGGCTTGAAGCCCTTGGTCGTCTGGATGGTGAACTTGACCGGCTTGTCGGTCGAATAGCCGGAGGCGGCCAGCAGTTCCTTGGCCTTTTCCGGATTGTACTCGACCTTGATCGACGGATCGTAGGCCTCGTATTCCGGCGTCTCCAGCGTGTCGATCGGCAGGCCGTAGCCGCGCAGCAGCCGGTCGACCAGGAGCTTCTTGTCGACCGACATGACGGCGGCGTGGCGCACATTGGCGTCGAGCATGACGTCGATGTCGTTGAAGAAGATCATGCCGATGTCGGATACCGTCTCGCAGGAGCCGGCCAGCCCCTCTTTGGCGATCAGCCGATCATATTCCTCGTAAGGAATTTCCAGCGTCACCTGCGAATTGCCGGATTCGATCTCGGCCACGCGGCTCGCCGCATCGGTGACGAACTTGATGGTGACGTTCTCGAAGGCCGGCTTGCCGCCCCAGTAGTTCGGGTTGGCTTTGAGCCGCATGAAGGCGTTCTGCTCGAACTTCTCGACCATGTAGGGGCCGGTGCCGATCGGCGCCTTCTCGAAGCCTTCGGGGCCGACCTTCTCGTAATAGGCCTTGGGCAGCACGTAGCCGGTGAGGAACGACATCCACTTGAACAGCGTCGGCTCGAATTCCAGCACGTCGGCGGTCACGCGGTTGCCGTCGGCCTTGATGTTGCCGATCTTGGCCCAGACGAACTGGATCGGGTTGCCGGTCTCGGCCTTGCCGGCGCGCTCCAGCGACCAGGCGATGTCCTCGGCCGTGAACGGGCTGCCGTCATGCCAAGTGACGCCGTCGCGCACCGTCATGTGGATCTGCTTGCGGTCGTCGCTCCAGCCCCATTCGGTGAGCAGGCCGGGCGCGAATGACAGGTCCGGCTTCTGCAGGATGAACTGGTCGAACACCGACTGATAGAGCCCCTGGATGGTCGGGTTGACGGCGGAAGGTCCGGTGGTCGGGTCCCAGGAGGGCAGGTTGACGTTGTAGGCGATGGTCAGCTCGTCCTTGCTCTGGGCGATGGCGAGGCGCGGCAGGGCCGCCGCGACGGCGCCGGCGCCGGCAAGTTTGAGAAGCGTTCGTCTGTCTGGATGCGGTTTCATGCTGTTGTTCCCCTTGCATTGACCTGTTGACGATGAGATGGCCGGCTCTTTCTCAGAGAGCTGCGATGGCCTCGATTTCCACCAGGAAGTCCGGCAGCGCGAGCGCCTGAACACCGATGAAGGTGTTGGCGGCCGGAAGCGCGTCGCCGTAGAAGGCGGCGATCTCGGCCGTGACCGGCCCGAGCTTTTCGGGCGAATGATTGACGACATAGGTCCTGAGCCGCACGACATCGGCCGGCGTCGCGCCGACCTCGGCCAGGACGACCTTCAGGTTGGCCAGCGCCTGCCGCGTCTGGGCGACGAGATCGCCCGCGCCGACCAGCCTGCCCTCGCCGTCCCAGGCGACCTGGCCGGAAAGGTGCAGCGTGCGGCCGCCGTTCTGCTCGACCGCATGGGAAAAGCCGAAGGGCACCGACTGGTAGAGGCTGCTGGGATTGATCGCCTTGCGTTTCATTGCCTATTCCTTGCTGATCCGTGCGTTGGAGGCCGGGCGACCGCCCGGCATGTTCATCCGCCGGCGAGTTGCCGTGCGAGCAGGAAGCCCGATCCGGCGCCGACGCCGGCGCCCGGCCAGGTGGCGGCGCCGGCGAGATGGAAGTTCTTCACCGGCGTGCTCCAGTCGGCGAAGCCCGGCGCCGGACGGAGCAGGAAGTTCTGCGCCAGATGGTGGCTGCCGCAGATCTGGTCGCCGCCGACCAGGTTGGTGTTGCCGCGCTCGAGGTCGAGCGGGCTCATCACCGTGCGCCTGATGATTTTTGCCGAAAGGCCCGGCGCATGGCGCTCGATGATGGCGATGGCGCGGTCGGCATAGATTTCCCGCACCGCTTCCCAGTCGCGCTCATCGATGACGCCGGCCGCGTCGCCCTTGATCTCGGCCGGCACGACGCGCGTTTGCAGCCAGAGGATATGCTTGCCGTCCGGCGCGCGGCCGGGATCGATAGCCGTCGGCTGGCCGACGACGATGACCGGCTCCGCCGGCAGCAGCCCGGCCTGCGCCTCCTGATAGGCGCGCGCCATGACGTCGAGCGACGGCGCCACATGGACATAGGCGAAGCGCTTGAGTTCAGGATCGAACCAGTCCGGCAGCGAGTCGACCGCCAGATGGATCATCATCGTGCCCGGCGCGTGGCGGAAGGCGCGCATCTTGCCGTCGAAGCCGGCCTCGCCCGAGCCCTGCGGCAGCAGTCCCGTCAGCGCGCCCGGCGCGACGGTGGCGATAACAGCGCGACGGGCCTCGATGCGGCGCCCGTCGGCCAGCATCACGCCGGTTGCCCGGCCGCCCTCGGTCAGCACGCGCTCGACGCGGGCGTTGCATTCGATCGTGCCGCCGCCGGCTTCCACCATCGCCGCCAGCGCCTTGACCATCGTGTCGGCGCCGCCCTTGCCCAGCACCATGCCGAAGCTCTGGTTGGCCATGCCTTCGAGGTAGGGGAAGACGGCGCCGCCGGCGATGTCGGGAGCGAAATCGAGATGCAGGCCCCAGGCGCCGAGCAGCGCCTTCACCTCGGCGCTCTCGAACGTCTCGTCCAGCCACGCGCGCGGCGAGGACAGCAGGAAACGGCCCAGTTCAAGCGCGCCTGACAGTCCCGCCTTTCGCCACAGCGAAAACAGGATACGTGCAAGTGCACGCTTTTTCATCGGCCCGCCGAGGATCGAGAAGATCAGTTCGGCGCGCGCCGGAAACGCCTTGACCAAGCTCTCCCAAGTCCGCGCGTCGCGCTCCGAAAAGGCGCGGATGCGCGCCACAGTAGTGGCAAGGTCGGTCGACACGCCGACCCAGCGCCCGCCTGGAAACACCGAGGCGAAACAATCCTGCACGGGCGCGAACTCCAGCCCGTGTTTCGCCAGATCCGCGCCGTAAACCTTGTTGAAAGCAGAGCCCGCGAACAGGCTGAGGTTCATGGCGGCGAGGTCGTGGCGGAAGCCCGGCTCCGTCAGTTCCAGCGTCTTGACGGCACCGCCCGGACGGTCGGCGGCCTCGAACAGCCCGACCTTCCAACCGCGCCTGGTCAGATGCGCGGCACCGGCGAGCGCGTTGTGTCCCGCGCCAATGAAAATGGCATCGAACTGGGCCATGGAATTATTTTACCCCTAAAATGATATTTGCATATGCATCTAAACTCGTCTAGCCTTCTCGTGGAGGAAAACCGGCGCGAACGGCAAGCATCGCCGAGCCGGCGCAGGGTCCGCACGACACGCAATCAGGAGGAAAATCCATGACCGCAGCAAGCGCGCTCGCCAGCCTGGCCGAGCTTTTGTTGAGTGGAAAGGTCGAGGTCGTCGACCTGTCGGCGCCGCTCGGACCGGATACGCCGCTTTTGAAGCTGCCGCCGGAACTGGCCAAGGACACGCCGAAGATCGAAATCCATTCCATCTCGGAGTACGACAAGGACGGGCCGTTCTGGGCCTGGAACTGGCTGAAGATCGGCGAGCATTCCGGCACGCATTTCGACGCGCCGCACCATTGGATCACCGGCAAGGATTATTCCGACGGCTACACCGACACCATCGCGCCGCGCAATTTCGTGGCGCCGGTCAACGTCATCGACTGCTCGGCGGAATCGGCGAAGAACCATGACTTCCTGCTGACCGCCGACGGCGTGAAGGCCTGGGAAGCCAAGCACGGGGCCATCGGCAAGGGCGAGTGGGTGGTCATGCGCACCGACTGGGACAAGCGCAACGGCTCGGAGGAGACCTTCCTCAATGCCGATGCCAATGGTCCGCATTCGCCGGGCCCGACGGTGGACTGCATCGAGTACATCATCGAGCGCGGCGCCATCGGCTGGGGCACGCAGTGCATCGGCACCGACGCGGGCGCGGCCGGCGGCATGACGCCGCCCTTCCCGGCCCACAACATAATGCACAAGGCCAATCGTTACGGCCTCGCCAGCCTGTGCAACCTCGACAAGTTGCCGGCCAAGGGCGCTATCCTGATCGCGGCGCCGCTGAAGATCGTCCACGGCACCGGCAGCCCGATCCGCGCGCTCGCACTGGTGCCGCGGGCCTGATCGCGGGCCGACGACCGTGGCCCACGATCACGTTATCATCGGCAGCGGCATCAACGGACTGGTGGCGGCAGCGATGCTGGCCAGGCAGGGCGCGTCGGTGCTGCTCTTGGAGCGCGAGGAGCGTCTCGGCGGCTGCATGATGAGCAGCGCCGCCACGCTTCCCGGCTTCACGCATGACGTGATGGCGGCCACCTTCGTGCTGTTCCTGACCGGTCCGGCCCATGCCGCGCTCGGTCAGGACCTTGCCCGCCACGGGCTCGAATTCTGCCATACGCCGCATCCGACGGCGGTGCTCAGGCCGGACGGCTCCAGCGCCGTGCTGACGATGGACCGCGCCGCCAACGTCGCGGCCTTCAACACGCTGGCGGCGGGCGACGGCGACCGCCACGCCGCCGACGTCGGTTCGATCGAAGCCAATGCGCCGCTGCTGTTCGGCCTGCTCGGCGGGCAGTTGTGGAGTTTCGCCACGGCGAAGCTGCTGGCGCGCGAGGCCTGGCGGCGCGGCCTGCGCGGGCTGGTCGATTACTTCGGCACGGCGCTCAGGCCGGCACGCGGCTGGCTGGAGACAGGCTATGCCTCGCCGCAAATCCAGGCGCTCTACGCGCCCTGGACGCTGCATTGCGGCCTATCGCCGGAAGACACCTATTCGGCCGAGATGGGCAAGGTCGTCGCCTTCGCGCTGGAGGCGGCGGGCGCGCCCATCGTCAAGGGTGGTGCCGGCAAGGCGGCGGACGCGTTTCGCGGCCTCATCGAGGAACACGGCGGCGAGATTCGGACCAGCGCCGATGTCGAGCGCATCCTGGTGCGCGGCGGCAAGGCGGTCGGCGTGCGGCTTGCCGGCGGGCAGGAGATCGAAGCGAAAAAATCCGTCATCGCCTCGGTTCCGCCAAGTCAGCTTTACGGCCGGCTGCTGGGCTCCGACGCACCGCCCCCCGCGCGCGAGGCGACGCGCGCCTATCGCCATGGCCGCGGCGATTTCCAGCTTCACTATGCGCTCGACCACGCGCCGCGCTGGAAGACGCAAGGGCTCGAAAAAGTCGCGCTCACCCATCTTACCGACGGCATCGACGCCGTCTCGAAATCGCACAACGAGGCGACGCGCGGCATGCTGCCTCAAACACCGACGCTGTGCGTCGGCCAGCCGGCGGCGCTCGATCCGTCGCGTTGTCCGGAAGGCAAGGCGATCCTGTGGATCCAGGTGCCGGACGCGCCGCGCGCCATCAAGGGCGATGCGGCAGGCACCATCCCGACCCAAGGGACCTGGGATGCGGCGACGCGCGAAGCCTTCGCCGACCGCATCGAGGCGATCCTCGCCAACCACATCGAGGGCTTCCGCGAAACCGTGCTGGCGCGGCGCGCCTATTCTCCTGCCGATCTGGAGGCGATGAACGTCAATCTCGTCGGCGGCGACCCGTACGGCGGCGCCTGCACCATCGACCAGTTCTTCGTCTGGCGTCCCCTCGCCGGTTCGGTCAACCACCGCACGGCGATCCGCTCCCTCTATCACATCGGTGCCTCCACCCATCCGGGGCCGGGCCTCGGCGGCGGCTCGGGCTTCCTCGTTGCCAAGGAGTTCGGATGAACGACCGCGCAACCATCGGCGAACAGGCGGAAGGCCCGCGCCTCGGCGAGATCGGCCTGCAACAGTTCGCGCCTTACCTGATGAACCGCATCATGGGCCGCTACAACGCTTCGCTGCGCCACGACCTTGCCAAGCTCGGCCTGACGACGCCGAAGATGCGGGCGCTGGCGGTGCTGTCCGTCATCGAGGGGCCGACGATCTCGCAACTGGCGGTCTATGCGGTGGCCGAGCAATCGACGCTGAGCCGCGCGCTGGATTCGCTGGAGGCCGACGGGCTGGTGCGTCGCATCGCCGATCCCGCCGACAACCGCGCCACCCGCGTCTCCGTCACCGAGGCGGGGCGTGCCGCCTTCGAGACGCTGTGGCCGACGATGCGCAAGAGCTATGCGCGCATGTTCAAGGGCATCGACGCCGAGGAACGTGCCGCTTTCGTGGCGACGCTGCAGAAGATGCTGCGCAACATCCGCAAGCACGACTTCTGAGGCGCCGGCACAAATCTGAGGAGATGACCCAATGGCCGAGAGATCGTTCGCCAAAGAGGTGAAGAAGCTGAAGCTCGGCGCCGGCGAGGAGTTCACCGGCGAAGGTATTCTCGCCATCACCAAGGCGCTGCTGCAATGCGGCGTCGGCTATGTCGGCGGCTACCAGGGCGCGCCGATCAGCCACCTGATGGACGTGTTGGCCGACGCGCAGGAAATCCTCGGCGAACTCGGCGTGCATTTCGAGGCGAGCGCCTCGGAAGCCACCGCCACCGCCATGCTGGCGGCCTCCGTGCACTACCCGATCCGCGGTGCCGCCACCTTCAAGTCGACTGTCGGCACCAACGTCGCCTCCGACGCTCTTGCCAATCTTTCGTCCGGCGGCGTCACCGGCGGCGCGCTCATCATCGTCGGCGAGGATTACGGCGAAGGCTCCTCCATCATGCAGGAGCGCAGCCATGCCTTCGCCATGAAGAGCCAGGTCTGGTTGCTCGATCCGCGGCCGAACCTGCCCTCCATCGTCGCCGCCGTCGAGCACGGCTTCGAGATGTCGGAAGCCTCGAACACGCCAGTCATGCTGCAGGTGCGCATCCGCTGCTGCCACGTGCACGGCTCCTTCACCGCCAAGGACAACAAACGCCCCACCATGACGGTGGCCGAGGCGCTGGAAAACCCGCGCCGCGATACCCAGCGCATCGTTTTGCCGCCCGCTTCCTTCCTGCACGAGAAGGAGAAGATCACCAAGCGGCGGCCGGCGGCCATCGACTACATCAGGCGCCATAAGTTGAACGAAACGTTCGGCGGCAACGGCCCGGTCGGCATCGTCATGCAGGGCGGCATGTACAACGGCGTCATCCGCGCCCTGCAGCGGCTCGGCCTCGCCGACGCCTATGGCGACACCGAGGTGCCGCTGCATGTGCTCAACGTCACCTATCCGCTGGTCGAGGACGAGCTGGTCGGCTTCTGCGCCGACAAGGAAGCGGTTCTGGTGGTCGAGGAAGGCCACCCGGACTATCTCGAGCAGGAACTAGGCTCCATGCTCTACAAGGCCGGCGCCTCGGTGAAGCTGGAAGGCAAGGGCCTGCTGCCGATGGCCGGCGAATACACCGGCCAGGTGATGCTCGACGGTATCGGCGCCTTCCTGCGCCAGCACGCCGGCGACATGCTGGCGCCGGAAATCCGCGCGCCCAACGTGCCGGCGCCGCCGATCTACGACGACCTCGCCAGGACCGTACCGGCGCGGCCGCCGGGCTTCTGTGTCGGCTGCCCGGAGCGGCCGATCTTCGCTGCCACCAAGCTGGCCGAACAGGAACTCGGCCAGCACCACATCGCCTCCGACATCGGCTGCCATCTGTTCTCGATCATGCCGCCCTTCGAACTGGGCGCGACGACGATGGGCTACGGACTTGGCCCTGCCTCGGCCTCGGCCTTCAATTCGCCGGACGCCAAGCGCCGTTCCATCTCCTTCGTCGGCGACGGCGGCTTCTGGCACAACGGCCTGACCTCCTCCATCGGCAACGCCGTCTTCAACAAGAACGACGGCGTCATCGTGGTGGTGGACAATTACTATTCCGCCGCCACCGGCGGGCAGGATATTCTGTCCTCGCGCGCCAACAACCGGACGAAATCGACCAAGCATCCGATCACCGAGGCGATCAAGGGCATGGGTGTGAACTGGGTGCGCCACATCGAGCGCACCTACGACGTCGGCGCCATGCGCGACGCGTTGAAGGAGGCGCTGACCACCGAGGAGAAGGGGCCGAAAGTCATCGTAGCCTCCTCCGAGTGCATGCTGAACCGCCAGCGCCGCGAGGCGCCGCTGAAGAAGAAGATGGCGGCCGAAGGCAAGCGCATGGTGAAGACCAAGTTCGGCGTCGACGAGGACGTCTGCACCGGCGACCACGCCTGCATGCGGCTGTCCGGCTGCCCGTCGCTGACGGTCAAGCACCTCGACGACCCGCTGCGCGACGATCCGGTCGCCTCCATCGACGAGAATTGCGTCGGCTGCGGCAATTGCGGCGAGGTGGCGGACGCCGCCGTGCTGTGCCCCTCCTTCTACCAGGCCGACGTGGTGTCGAATCCGACCGGCTGGGACCGGTTCCTGTTCGGGCTCAGGCAGCGGGTCATCTCGACGCTGCAACGCTGGCGCGAACGCGGCCGGCCGGTCTTCGGGGAGCAGGCGGCATGAAACTCGGTCTGCCTGAAGGGCCGGATACGACCGGCCGCATCATCAAGATCTGCATCCTCGCCGTCGGCGGCCAGGGCGGCGGCGTGCTGTCGGGCTGGGTGACTGACGTCGCCCAGCGCGCCGGGTGGCATGTGCAGTCCACCTCCGTCGCCGGCGTGGCGCAACGCACCGGCGCCACCATCTATTATGTCGAGATGATGCCGCGCGATCCGGCGCGGCCGCACGACGAGCCGGTGCTGTCGCTCAGCCCTTCGCCCGGCGACGTCGATATCCTCATCGCCGCCGAACTGGCGGAAGCCGGCCGCGCGGTGCTGCGCGGCTTCGTGACGCCGGAGCGCACGACGCTGATCGCCTCCAGCCACCGCATGCTGGCGGTGTCGGAAAAGATCGTGCCGGGCGACGGCCGCGCCGATTCCGACACGGTGATCCGCCGCGCCGGCGAGGCCGCCCGCCGCTTCATCCATTTCGACATGGAGACGATGGCGAAGAAGGCCGGCAGCGTCGTCTCGGCCAGCCTGTTCGGCGCGCTCGCCGGTTCGGGCGAACTGCCCTTTTCGCGCGAGGCGTTCGAGGCCACCGTCGGCGCCGGCGGCAAGGGGGCGCAGGCGAGCCTCGCCGCCTTCGCACTGGCCTATGACCGGGCGGCCGGCACGACCGGCGATGGCGAAGCCGCAGTCAAGCCTGCGGGAGCGCGCGCGACCGTCATCCCGCAGCGGCTGGCGCAAGGCTGGCAGGCGCTTCTCGGCCGCGCCGCCGCGCTGCCGGAACCGGTCCGCGAGATGGCGGAGCCCGGCCTGCGCAAGACGGTGGACTTCCTCGACCTCGCCTATGGCGATGAATACCTCGCCCAGATCGAGCGGCTTGTCGCTGCCGACAACGCGGGACAAGATTTCGCCTTTTCGCGTGAGGCGGCGAAGTATCTCGCCAACGCCATGGTCTATGACGACATCGTGCGCGTCGCCGACCTGAAGACCCGTGCCGGCCGCGCCGACCGCGTGCGCGCCGAGGTGAAGCTGGCCGACAGCCAGACGCTCGCCACGACGGAATATTTCCACCCGCGCATGGAGGAGATCGTGGGCCTGATGCCGGCGGGGCTGGGCGCAGCCATCGAGGCACGACCGGGCCTGATGAAGACGCTCAACCGCTTCGTCGATCGCGGTCGGCGCATCCGCACCGACACCATCCATGGCTTCGGCATGCTGTGGGTCATCGGCGGCCTGCGCCATTTCCGCCGCAGCCTTTTGCGCCACAAGGTCGAGGCCGCGCATACCAAGGAATGGCTGGCGCTGGCCGAAGCCGAGCGCGCAAGGGACTATGCACTGGGCGTCGAAGTGCTGAAGTGCCGCCGGCTCATGAAGGGCTATTCCGACACCCATGCGCGCGGCCAGTCGAAGTTCGATCATGTGCTGGCCTGCCTGCCGCTGCTCCGGGGCCGGCAGGATGCGGCCGACTGGCTGCGTCGGCTGCGGGAGGCCGCCCTTGCCGACGCCGAAGGCAAGATGCTCGACGGTGCTATCAAGACCGTCCATTCGTTTACCGACGGCCCGGCGCAGAACGCCGGCTGATCCGCCGGCACCGGGCAGGCGGCCAGTCCCCGATGTGTGGGGCCGCCCTTGCTCGGCCAGTCGTGCGGTTTGTTTATTCGCCGTAAGGCACCCAGATGTTTTTGACCTGGGTTGCTTTGGCGAGGAAGTCGGTGCCTTCGCCCTGGGCGGGCGAGAACCAGTCGCGCTGCACCGTTTCGGTCCAGACCTGCTTGAGGTTTCCGGCCGAAGCCTTTTCAAGGTTGCCGGCGGTGGCGGCGCTGCCGAACCACCACAGCCCGTCGACCTCCTCGTGTTTGGCCAGTTCCAGTGCCAGAGCGGCCCGGTCGCCGGTGACGATGTTGACGACGCCGGCCGGCACGTCGGAGGTCTCCAGCACCTGGTAGAAGTCGGTGGCGGCGAGTGCCTGCGATGCGGACGGCACGACGACAACGCGGTTGCCCATGACAATGGCCGGCGCGAAGGTGGAGACGAAGCCGAGCAGGCCGGGTTCCTCCGGGCAGGCGATGGCGAGGATGCCGAGCGGCTCGTTCATGGCCAGCGCCACGCCGCGCAGCGGCGGCTTGTGCACGGCGCCCTCGAACTTGTCGGCCCAGGCGCCGTAGGAGAACAGGCGCGAGACGGATGCCGCCACTTCCCTCGCGGTGTCGGCCTTGCGCCTGCCGGTCATGGCGGAAAGCCGCTCGGCGAACTCGGCCGCGCGCGCCTCTAGGTTCTCGGCGATGTAATAGAGGATCTGCGCGCGGTTGTGCTCGCTGGCCGTTGCCCAGCCGGCCGCCTTGCGCGCCGCTTCCACCGCATTGCGGATGTCCTTGCGGTTACCCTCGCCGACCTCGCCCACCAGGGCGCCGGCGGGTGAAAGCACGGGCCGCGAATAGCCACCGTCCGGCCGCGCCTGCTTGCCGCCGATGTAGAGTTTCGCCGTGCGGTCGATGAAGCCGGTGGAGACGACGTCGCCGCTCGCCTGTGGCGCCGGCTTGTCTGTAATCGGTTTCGCCTTTGCGATCCATTTCGGCTTCGAATAGGCGGCAAGCCCTTCGCGCCCGCCCTCGCGGCCGAAGCCGGACTCCTTGTAGCCGCCGAAACCAACGCCGGCGTCGAACATGTTGGTGCCGTTGACCCACACCACGCCGCATTTGAGCTTCGGCGCGATATCGAGCGCGAGGCTCAGCGTCTCCGACCAGACGGAGGCGGCAAGGCCGTATTCGGTGTTGTTGGCAAGCTCGACCGCCTCGGCCGGCGTGCGGAAGGTGGTGGCGACCAGCACCGGCCCGAAGATCTCGACGCGCGAGACGGTCGAGGCCGGATGCACGTTGGTCAAGAGCGTCGGCGGGTAGAAGCAGCCCTTGGCCGGCAGTCCGGCCTTGGGCTGATGCAGCTCGGCACCTTCCTTGACGCCGGCGTCGACCAGCTCGCGGATGCGGGCGAGCTGCACCGGATGGACGATGGCGCCGATGTCGATCGCCTTGTCGAGCGGATCGCCGACGCGCAGCGTCTCCATGCGCGCCGTCAGCTTGGAGACGAAGCGGTTGTGGATGCTTTCCTGCACCAGCAGGCGCGAGCCGGCGCAGCACACCTGGCCCTGGTTGAACCAGATGGCGTCGACGACGCCTTCCACGGCCGCGTCCAAATCGGCGTCGTCGAAGACGATGAAGGGCGACTTGCCGCCGAGTTCCAGCGTCAGGCTCTTGCCGGTGCCGGCTGTTGCCTCGCGGATCTTGCGGCCCACGTCGGTCGAACCGGTGAAGGCGATCTTGGCGATGCCGGGATGGTTGACGATTTGCTCGCCGGTCGCGCCGTCGCCGGTGACGATGTTGACGACGCCCTCAGGAAGCCCCGCTTTCTGGCACATTTCGGCAAACAGCAGTGCTGTCAGCGAGGTGTATTCGGCCGGCTTCAGCACCACCGTGTTGCCGAGCGCAATCGCTGGCGCGATCTTCCACGACAGCATGAGCAGCGGGAAATTCCACGGGATGATCTGGCCGCAGACGCCGAGCGCCTCGCGCCCGGCGAGTTCGGTGTCTATCAGCTGCGCCCAGCCGGCGTGATGATAGAAGTGGCGGGCGACCAGCGGGATATCGATGTCGCGCGTCTCGCGGATCGGCTTGCCGTTGTCGAGCGCTTCCAGAACGGCGAACAGCCGGCTGTGGCGCTGGATGAGACGGGCCAGCGCGTAGAGATAGCGCGCCCGCTGGTGGCCGGAAAGTGCGGCCCAGCCCGGTTGCGCCTTTGCCGCCGCCTTGACCGCCGCATCGACGTCGGCGGGACCGGCTTGCGCGATCTTCACCAGCACTTCGCCGGTCGCCGGCGACGCCGTCTCGAAACTTTCGCCGGACTTCGCCTTTCTCCACTGGCCGCCGATGAACAGCTTCGTCTCGCCGCCGAGGGCGGCGATCCAGGCGCGCGCTTCCTTGTCGCTCTCGGGCGCCGGGCCGTATTCCATCGTATCCAGTATCTCAGCAATCGACATTTTTTCTCTCTATCTAAGCCGGCTCTCTGCTTTGGCGCGATCTTGTTCGCAAACCGGTTCCCACTTTGCGGGATCATGCCATGGCATGATGGCTGAAGGCCGCGTAGCGGCCGGTGACGTGGTGCTCCAGCTGCCGCTCGATGTCGGCCAGCAGCGATGACGCGCCGAAGCGGAACAGGTTCGGCTGCAGCCAGTCATTGCCCAGCTCCTCCTTGATCAGGGCCAGGTAGGCCAGTGCGTCCTTGGCCGTGGAGATGCCGCCCGCCGGCTTGTAGCCGACGACATGGCCGGTCATCTCGCGGTAGTCGCGGATGGCGCGGATCATCGTCAGCGTCACCGGCAGCGTCGCGTTGATGCCCTCCTTGCCGGTCGAGGTCTTGATGAAGTCGGAGCCGGCCATCATCGCCACCCACGAGGCGCGCGCGACGTTGCGCAGCGTCTGCAGGTCGCCGGTAGCGAGGATGGTCTTCATGTGCGCCGGCCCGCAGGCCTGCTTGCAGGTCTTCACCTCGTCGTAGAGGGCTTGCCAGTTGCCGGTCAGCACGTGCTCGCGGGTGATGACGATGTCGATCTCCCGCGCCCCGTCGGCAACCGAAGCCTCGATCTCCTTCAGCCGCGTCGAAAGCGGCGACAAGCCCGTCGGGAAGCCGGTGGAGACGGCGGCGACCGGGATGCCCGAGCCATCCAGCGCCTCGACAGCCGTGGCGACGAAGCGGTGGTAGACGCACACCGCCCCGGTGGTGATGCTGCGCCCGCTCAAGCCCAGCGCCTTCTGCAGGTCCGGCCGCAAGGGCTGGCGCGCCTTGGCGCACAGCCGCCGCACGCGGCCGGCCGTATCGTCGCCGTTCAGGGTGGTGAGATCGATGCACTGGATGGCGCGCACCAGCCACGCCGCTTGCCAGTCCTTCTTCACGGTCCGTCGCCCGGCCAGCGCCGAAGTCCGCCGCTCCGCCGCAGACAGGTTCACACGGACCGAATCGACGGGATCAAGCGTGAGACCAATGCCGGGATTCGACGGCTGGGGCAGGTTGGTCCCGATTCCGTGGCTGGACGCCGAGACGCCCTCGATGACAGCTTCGCTCGCACTCACCTTGCCGCTCCCGATTTGATCTGAATCGCGCATTCCGATATCCGTAGCGTCGTGCGGCAGGCCCTGCAATCGCTCGCCCACGCCAGCCTGATCGAGACGGAGCGCATCCGCCCGTCGGCGCACGTCGCCAAGCAGATCGGCGAGCATGACGCGATCTTCCTCGAGCGGCTGTGCTACGCCGACGGCATCGTCTTCCTCCTGGTTCGCAACTACCTCCCTATTCGCGCTTTCCCGACCTGTTGCAGTCGAACGAACTGGAGACTGTGTCACTCTACCAGTATCTTGCCAAGCGCTATGGCGCCGTGGCGACGATCGGCAAGCGGCAGGTGGAGCTTGCCCGCATCGGCGACGAAGCCATCGCCGCCTAGCTGCAGGTCGAGATGAACAGCTACGTCCTGTCAATCGCGAGGTGACCTACGACCAGAACAGGCAGGTGCTCGAATACTTCGAGTCCTGGCACCACCCCGACCGTACGCGTCTGACCATCGACCTGCACCGGACCTATTGAGCGGACGGGACCGGCTCAGCCCTGCCTGAGGCCGCAATCAGAACGCCAACGCCTTCCTCGGCGGACTGAAACAGTTGAGGCCACCGCAGATCGGCGCAATGCTTCACCCTCGGCTGCCCTGTCCCATGGAGTGGAATGGCGCGGCAGTCCGGTTCATCCGTACGGGCGCACTGCCTGCCGTAGCGTCACGCCGAGATCGGCCGGTGGTCGAGAAGTTTGCGGATCGGTCCCAGCACCGTCGCTAGCGGCACCAGCCGCACGGCGAGGTCGCGGATAACCGCCAGCGCTCGGCTGTGGCGGAACATCAGCTTCGCCAGTTGGCGCGAATTGTCCTGCGCGGCCTCGGCCCGTGGCCGTTGTGCGTGCTCATAGGCTTGAAGCGCCTCGCCGACGTCTTCGGGGCCGGCGTCGAGCAGGTGGCGGGCGAGGACGGTCGCCGATTCCATCGCCATGCCTGCACCGATGCCGGCGGTCGGCAGGAAGCCGGCTGCGGCGTCGCCCACCAGCGCCACGCGACCCACAACCCATGTGTCTGCCCGGCAGTCGGTCAGCTTCCAGAAGTAGAGGTCTTTCCCGGCCTCGACCGTCGCCAGCGCCCGCTCGAACCACGGATCGACGGTGGTCAGCTGGTTGCGGATATGGGCGATGAAGGCGGCCGGTCCTTCACGCATGTCGGCGCGGTCGCCGCCGACGAACACGCCGGCCCGGCCCTTGACGGGATAGATGCCGACGAAGAAATCCGCCCCCCAGATTTCGTCGCCCTGATCGGCGTGGGCGGCATCGGTCTCGATCCAGGCGACCCACCCGGCCCAATCCGTGTCATAGGTCGTCACCTGGCTGGCATCGAGAAGCATGGCTCGGCTTTCTGAATGCAGGCCATCGGCCAGCACGACGGCGTCGAAGGTTGCCTCGACGGTGCCGTTGCCATCCTGCAGCACCGTTTCCATGGCCTTGGCCGTCTGCTGAATTGACTTCAGCGTGGCGCCACGGCTGATCGGCGCGCCGTGCGTCGCCAGCACCTCCAGCAGTTCGCCGCGTGCGAGGCCCCGGTAGTCGCCATAGGCATCCAGCAGCGTGTCGATCTCGTACTCGCGCAGCAACGGTCCGTTGTGACCGTGCAGGCGATAGTGATGGAAGGGAACGCTTTCGGCGCGATACTCATCCTTGATGCCGAGTGCCTGCATGGCCGGATCGACGAGCGGCATGAGCGCCAGCATGTAGCCTTCGTCTGCATTGTCCAGGGCGCGCTCGATCAGCACCGGGTTGAGCCCGCCCCGTCGCAGCAATTGCGCCAGCGTCAGCCCGGCAACGCCGGCGCCGACGACGAGCACGCGCAGCCGGTCGGCGCGCTGCTTCTCCACCTGTTCCTTCAACGAAACTTTCACGAACATGCCGCACTCCTATTCTTTGGACCGGTCAGTCCAAAACTCATAGTGCGTCTGGACCGGTCGGTCCAGTCTGCTATTCTACACAGATGAGTGAACGAACGACTGAGCGGGTTCCTGGCGTGATGGCGCCGCAGCGCTACAGGCGATTGCTGGCGACGGCGGCCGGCGAATTCGCCAGCCACGGCTTCGAACAGGCTTCGCTGAATGCGATCATCCGCGCCTGCGGGATGAGCAAGAGTTCCTTCTACCACTACTTCGGCTCCAAGGAGGCGCTGTTCGACCGCGTGGTCGAGGAAGCGTCCGCGGCGCTGGCGCGGGATCTGGACGCGCCCGATCCCGAAACGCTGGCCGGAGCGGATTTCTGGGATCGCGTCGAGGCGTTCCTGGCGCAGGCGCTGGCGGCTTCGGCCAGGCAGGACTGGTATGCCGATCTGGGCCGGCTTTTCTACCTGCCCGACCTGTCGGCCGAACGAAGCGCCGCGTTGCAACGGGTCCTGGCTGGCGTCGCCGATTGGCTCGGCCGCGTGCTGGCCGTCGGTCGCGCCTGTGGCGCGGTGCGCGACGACCTGCCGGCCTCGCTGCAGGCCGAGCTGGTGTTCGCCCTGCTGCAGGCGATGGATCGCTGGTCGCTGCGCCATATGAATGAATTCGACGAGGCCGCCATCGCTGGGCTGGCCCACCGCCAGTTCGAGGCGATGCGGCGCCTCCTCGCCACCGATGCGGCGATGCCGGGAACGGACGCCTGAGTCCAGATCGATGAGAAGCACGGCACCGGGCTTGAACGGTCTTTCCGAGAGCGCCCCGCCGAGAAGGGCTATTTTCGCTTGTTCAGGACTGTTCCTCGCCGATCAGGCCGCGCAGCAGGTCGCGCGTCGCTTCGATGTCGGCGACGATGGCGGCGCGGGCGGCGACCACGTCCTTTCCCTTCAGCGCCGCGACGATCTCGCGGTGGTGGATCGAATAGGCGCCGGCGCTGTCGGTCTTCAGCAGCGGCTCGATGTGATGCGTCAGCATGCGCATATAGGGGCCGAAGCGCAGCCACAGCGTCTCGATGAGCTGGATCAGCACCTCCGAGCGCGAAGCGCCGTAGAGGTGGAAATGGAACTCCTGGTTCTTGTCCAGCATGGCATAGACGCTGTCGGTCAGGCCGATCGTCTCATGCTCCCGGATGGTGTCTTCCAGTTCGACGATGTCGCGGGCGGTGACGTTGGGCACGGCAAGCTCGGTCGCCAGGCTTTCGACGGCGATGCGCGCGCGGCACAGGTCGTCGAGCCTGGCCCGGCTGGTGGCGGGGATGCGGGCCGAGCCGTTTGCCGCCAGTTCGAGCGCGTTCTCTGCCACCAGCCGCCGCAGCGCCTCACGCACCGGCATGTGGCTGGTGCCGAAGGATTCCGACAGCGCCGCCATGGTCAGCGTCTGGCCGGGCTCGAAGCGGCCCGTCATCAGCGCATAGCGCAACTGGCGGTAGACGCCGTCCTGGATGGTGCTGCGCGACGCTATCGGGGCAAAGACGTCGACTGACACGGAGATATCCCTATCGTTCCAATGCGGCTGCGACCTGACCAGCCCGGCCGTCTAGCCGACCTGTCGTAGTCATCTGCGTCCCGTCACACAAGGGGACGGGAAACGTCGGCTCCATCGAGGGCGGATTGACCGGAAGGCGATAGGGTCTGGCCGAGAGAAGCAAGGTCGTGCCGCCTTCGCTCGCCCTTGTCGCCGTATGCCGATGCTGCCGAAAGCAAAATTTACGACAAATCCCTTGACGCTGGGTCAATTTCGGTTTGTGTTGAACCAATAGCGAATTGGTTCGAACCATTAAGCGCCTCGATGCCGTCTGACGAACCGACAGGGAATTCCAACTACGCGCTGGAGAGGCTGCGCAGCCTGCTGCGCTCGGGCACTCTGGAGGCCGACGGTCGGTTGCCGACCGAGCGTGAGCTTTCCACGACCCTCGGCGTCAGTCGCCGTGCCGTGCGCCGCGCGCTCGAAGTGCTGGAGGCTGAGGGTCGCGTCTGGCGTCGGCAGGGATCGGGAACCTATGCCGGTCCGCGCCCCGACATGTTGAGCGAGCATGTCGGCTCGCTTGTTGCCGGGACGAACCCGATGGAGGTCATGGAAGTACGCCTGCGCATTGAGCCGCAGCTGGCGCAGCTGGCTGCCGTGCGGGCCGGGACCAAGGACGTCGAGCGCCTGTACGAGCTGGCCGGCAGGACGGAGCAGAGCACCGATGCCGACAGCCACGAGCTTTGGGACGGCGCCCTCCACCGCCAGATCGCGCGGTGCGCGGGCAACCAGTTCTTCCTCGCCATCTTCGACGTCATCAACCGGGTGCGACAGGATTCGACATGGCAGACGATCCGGCAGCGCGCCCGCACCGCTGCGGGGACCGCCCCACTCATCAACGCCCAGCACCTGGCCATCGTCGATGCGATCGCCGCCCACGACCCGGTGCGTGCCGGCGAGGCCATGCGCCGCCACCTGCTGACGCTGCAGGAAAGCCTCGTGCGCATCACTTCGCTGGATCGCCAGGAAGCCGACGCGGAAAAGGAACTAACCTGACGAAAACAAGGCGTCACGACAGGCGCCATTGCACAAACATAGGGAGGAGAAAGACATGAAGATCGCTAAATTCTTGCCTGCGTTGATGGCGGGGGCGCTGCTCGCGCTTCCGGCCACTGCCGCCGAACTGAAGATCGGCCTGCAGGACGACGCCGACATTCTCGATCCTGCACAGTCGCAGACCTTCGTCGGCCGCATCGTCTATACGGCGCTGTGCGACAAGCTGGTGGACCTGTCGCCGGACCTGAAGATCGTGCCGCAACTCGCCACCGAATGGGCGTGGTCGGACGACGGCAAGGTGCTGACCATGAAGCTGCGCGAAGGCGTCAAGTTCCACGACGGCACACCCTTCAATGCCGACGCCGTGGTTTATGACGTGACCCGCTCGATGACGCTGCCGGAATCCAAGCGCAAGAGCGAATTGAAGTCGGTCGAGAAGGTCGAGGCGAACGGCGAATACGAGGTCAAGTTCACGCTGAAGAGCCCGGACGTGACCTTGCTCGCCACGCTCTCCGACCGCGCCGGCATGATGATCTCGCCGACGGCGGCCAAAGCGGAGGGCACGAATTTCGGCAACAAGCCGGTCTGCTCCGGCCCGTTCAAGTTCGTCGAGCGCGTGCAGCAGGACCGCATCGTGCTGGAGAAGTTCCAGGACTACTGGAACAAGGACAACATCTTCATCGACAAGGTGACCTACCTGCCGATTCCCGACACCACCGTGCGGCTCGCCAACCTGCGTGCCGGCGACCTCGACATGATCGAGCGGCTGGCGGCGAGCGACGCGGCCGCCGTCAAGGCCGACGCCAATCTATCCTATCAGAGCGTCGTCAACCTCGGCTGGCTCGGCATCTATTTCAACGTCGGCGACAAGGCCACCACGCCGATCGGCAAGGACAAGCGCCTGCGCCAGGCCTTCTCGCTGGCGATCGACCGCGAGGCGGCCAACCAGATCGTCTATGAAGGCACCTCGGTCGCCGGCAACCAGCCCTTCAACCCGCAAAGCTCATGGTTCGACAAGGACTTCCCCGTTCCCGCCCGCGATATCGAGAAAGCCAAGGCACTAGTCAAGGAGGCCGGCTTCGACCGGGTTCCGGTGGAGATGATCGTCACCAACAATCCCGTCGTCATGCAGATGATGCAGATCGTCCAGTCGATGGTGGCGGAGGCCGGCTTCGACGTCAGCCTCAAGGCGACGGAATTCACCACGCTGCTCGACGAGATGACCGCCGGTAACTATCAGGTCGGCCGCGCCGACTGGTCGGGCCGCGCTGATCCGGACGGCAACATCCACCAGTTCCTGACCTGCAAGGCGGCGCTGAACGATTCCAAATACTGCAATCCGGAGGTGGACAAGCTGCTGAATGCGGCGCGCGAGGCGCCCGACGAGGCCGTGCGCAAGCAGAAATACGATGCCGCCATGGCCATCATCCAGGACGACATGCCGATGACATGGATCGGTCATCAGTCGTGGATTTGGGCGATGAACAAGAAGGTCACCGGCTTCGTGCCCTATCCCGACGGCATGATCCGGCTCGCCGGCGTGAAGAAGGCCGACTGACCTTTCGCATCGGCGGCGCCGGGCATTGGCCGGCGCCGCTTCCCCGGAACCTCGCGCTCGGGAAGACCATCATGTACAGCTACATCGGCAAGCGCGTGCTGGTCGCCATCCCGACGCTGCTGATCATCTCGATCTTCGTCTTCTCGTTGCAGAAGCTGCTTCCGGGCGACCCGGTGCTGGCGCTTGCCGGCGAGGATCGCGACCCGCAGACGATCGAATACCTGCGCGAAAAATACCACCTCAACGATCCGGTGCCGGTGCAGTACATCCGCTGGGTCGGTTCGGCGCTGCAGGGCGACCTCGGCATTTCGCTGAAGACCAACCAGCCGGTACTGAAGCTGATCGGCGACAAGCTGCCGGTCACCATCCAGCTTGCGGTGATGTCGATCATCTTCGCCTTCGTCATCGGCATCCCGATGGGCATTCTGGCGGCGGTAAAGAAGAACACCGCGCTCGACTACATCGCCAATGTGGTCGCGCTGTCCGGCCTGTCGATCCCCAACTTCTGGCTCGGCATCATGCTGATCCTGCTGGTTTCGGTGAAGCTCGGCTGGCTGCCCGCCTCCGGCTACCAGCCTTTCTTCGACGACCCGCTGCGCTCGATCCAGACGATGCTGATGCCGGCCTTCGTGCTCGGCAACGCGCTCGCCGCCACCTTGATGCGCCACACCCGCTCGGCCATGCTGTCGGTGCTGAGCGCCGACTATATCCGCACCGCCCGCGCCAAGGGCCTGTCGGAATGGGCGGTGGTGCTGGAACATTCTTTCCGCAACGCCGTGCTGCCGATCGTGACGCTGAGCGCATTGCTGTTCGGCGAGTTACTCGCCGGCGCGGTGCTGACGGAACAGATCTTCACCATCCCCGGCTTCGGCAAGCTCATCGTCGATGCCGTCTTCACCCGCGATTATGCCGTGGTGCAGGGCGTGGTGCTGTGCACGGCGGTCGGCTTCATCGTCATGAACCTGATCGCCGACGTACTATACGTGCTGCTCAACCCGCGCATGAGGGCCGCCCTTTGACCGCGCTCGAACAGGTCGATCTGTCGGCCACCGGCCAGCGTTCGCCGAGCCGCGCCTGGCGCAAGCTGAAGGCGAACAAGGGCGCGCTCGTCGGGCTTGTCATCATCGCCTTCTTCACGCTGCTCGCCGTTCTGGCGCCGCTGCTGCCGATCCCCGACCCGAACGCGACCAGCTGGTCGGCGATCCGCAAGGCACCGTCAGCGATGCACTGGCTGGGCACCGACGACATCGGCCGCGACATCCTCTCGCGCATGATCTGGGGCGCGCAGGCCTCGCTGCTGGCCGGCGTCGTCTCGGTCGGCATCGCGGTGGCCATCGGCGTTCCGTTCGGCCTGATCTCCGGCTATTTCGGCGGCTGGACCGACCAGATCATCTCGCGCGTCACCGAGGCGTTCCTGGCGATGCCCTTCCTGATCACGGCCATCGCGCTCGCCGCCTTCCTCGGCCCCAGCCTGACCAACGCCATGATCGCCATCGGCCTGTCGGCGATGCCGGTGTTCATCCGCCTCACCCGCGGGCAGGTGCTTTCGGTCAAGACCGAGGACTATGTGGAGGGCGCGCGCTCGATCGGCCTCAGGCATTCCTCGATCATCCTGCGCTACATCCTGCCCAACGTCTTCGCGCCGATCCTCGTGCAGGCGACGCTGACGATCGCCACTGCCATCATCGCCGAAGCGAGCCTTTCCTTCCTCGGTCTCGGCCAGCAGCCGCCGGCGCCAAGCTGGGGCTCGATGCTCAACGTTGCCAAGAACTACCTGTCGCAGGCGCCCTGGATGGCGATGTGGCCGGGGGTGGCGATCTTCCTTGTCGTCATCGGCTTCAACCTTCTGGGTGACGGCCTGCGCGACGCGCTCGATCCGCGTGAAGCGTGATTTTCTGAAAAGGACAATTTGAGAATGCCAGCCTTCACCACCCGCCCCGAAATCCTCGGAACCTTCGGTGTCGTCGCCTCCACCCACTGGATCGCCTCGGCGGTCGGCATGAGCATATTGGAGAAGGGCGGCAACGCGTTCGACGCGGCGGTGGCGACGGCTTTCGTCCTGCAGATCGTCGAGCCGCATCTGGTCGGGCCGGGCGGCGACATGCCGGCGCTGGTCTACTCGAAGAAGAAGGACAAGGTCGAGGTCATCTGCGCGCAGGGGCCGGCGCCCGCCGGCGCCACCATCGAGCACTATAAGGCCGACGGCCTGTCGATGATCCCCGGCGACGGGCTGCTCGCCACCGTCATTCCCGGCTCCTTCGACGGCTGGATGCTGATGCTGCGCGACTACGGCACGATGAGCGTGCGCGATGTGCTGGAGCCGGCGATCTATTACGCCGAGCAAGGCCATCCGGTGCTGCCGCGCGTCGCCGCCACCATCGCCGGCATGGCCGAGTTCTTCGAGAAGGAGTGGCCGACTTCCTTCGCGACATGGCTGCCGGGCGGTTCGGCGCCGGCGCCGCACTCCAATGTGAAGAACCCGGTTCTTGCAGAGACGTGGAAGCGCATCGTCGCCGAGGCGGAGGCGAAGAAGGGGAGGGAGGCCGGCATCGATGCGGCGCGCGACGCCTTCTATCGCGGCTTCGTCGCCGAGGCGATCCAGGCCTATCTCGACAAGGCGGAAGTGATGGACGCGAGCGGCAGCCGCCACAAGGGCGTGCTGAGTGCCGATGACATGGCGGGCTGGTCTGCGACGATCGAGGAGCCGCTGACCTACGATTACCACGACTGGACGGTGGCCAAGGTCGGGCCATGGGGACAGGCGCCAGTGCTTTTGCAATGCCTGTCGCTGCTGAAAGGCTTCGACATCGGCGCCATGGACTCTGCCGGCGCCGACTTCGTCCACACCGTCGCCGAGGCGATGAAGCTCGCCTTCGCCGACCGCGACGTCTACTACGGCGATCCGAATTTCAGCGACGTGCCGATAGAGTACCTGCTGTCGGATGCCTATGCCGACCAGCGCCGGAAACTCATCACGGACAGGGCCTCGCTCGATCTGCGCCCCGGCAAGGTGCCCGGCTTCGAAAAGCAGTTTGACCTGACGATGAAGCTGCTCGACGCCGACTCGCAGACCGGCGCAGTCTACGAACCGACCATGGCGCATCTGTCGGAAAAGCGCGGTGACACCGTCCATATCGACGTCATCGACCGCGAAGGCAACATGGTGTCGGTGACGCCGTCCGGCGGCTGGCTGCAATCCTCGCCGACCATTCCCGGCCTCGGTTTCTGCCTCAACACGCGCGCCCAGATGTTCTGGCTGACGCCCGGCCTGCCGACCTCGCTGGAGCCGGGGAAAAGGCCGCGCACGACGCTCACCCCGTCGCTCGGGCTTTACCAAGGCCGCCCGACACTCGCCTTCGGCACGCCGGGCGGCGACCAGCAGGAACAGTGGCAATTGTCCTTCTTCCTGCGCCATGTCCATCACGGCCTGAACCTTCAGGAAGCCATCGACATGCCGCTGTTTCACACCGCGCATTTCCCGGCCTCCTTCTATCCGCGCACCCGCGAGCCGGGCAGCCTGATCGCCGAGGCGAATTTCGGCGAGCCGGTGCTGGACGCGCTCAAGGTCAAGGGCCACCGGCTGACCGTGTCCGACCCGTGGACCATCGGCCGGCTCACCGCCGCCAGGCGCGACGCCGACGGTCTGCTGCGCGCCGCAGCGACGCCGCGCCTGATGCAGGCCTATGCGGTGGGGCGGTAGCGATGACCTGGTCCATTGTCGCCCGCGACCCCGCCACCGGCCATCTCGGCGTCGCCGTCGCCAGCCGCTTCTTCGCCGTCGGCGGCATCGTGCCCCACATTCGCGGCGGCGTCGGTGCCGTCGCGACGCAGGCCTTCGTCAATCCGCTCTACGGCGTCGACGGACTGGCGGCGCTGGCGATGGGCAAGGAGCCGAAGGCCGTCGTGGCTGAGCTGACCGCACGCGACGAAGGCCGTGACCAGCGGCAGATGCACCTGGTCGACGCGACCGGGCGCAACGCCGCCTTCACCGGCGCGCAGTGCATCGACTGGGCCGGTCATCTGGTCGAGGAGGACATATCGGTGGCCGGCAACATGCTGGCGGGGCCGCAGGTCATTGCGCAAACGCTGGCGACCTACCGCAAGGCAGCGTCGAAACCTTTCGCCGAGCGCCTGCTCGAAGCCATGCAGGCGGGCGAGGATGCCGGCGGCGACAAGCGCGGCCGGCAGTCGGCGGCGCTCGTCGTCTATCGCGACCAGGACTATGCATGGCTTCGCCTCAACGCCGACGACCATGCAGACCCGCTGGCGGAACTGCGCCGGCTCTATGCGGTCGCCCAGGAACGCTATCTTCACGTCGCCGAGACGATGGCGACGCGGCGCAATCCGAGCGGCCTCATCGACCGGCGCGAGATCGACGAGAAGATCGCCGCGCTCGAAGCCGAACGCATCGCGACGGGGCGGCCTTCGGCCTCCTTCGCCACGCCGCCGAAAACATGAGGGCCCCTATGGCATCGGAGCCGGAACGGATGGTGCGATGAGCGACGTACTTACGAGCAGGGTTTCGGCCGCAGGTGCTTCATCCTCAGCCGCTGAGCCGGTCCTCTCGGTGCGTGGGCTGACCACTGCCTTCCGCGTCGACGGCGACTGGAAGACGGTGGTGAAGGATGTCTCCTTCGACGTCATGCCCGGAGAGACCGTCGCCATCGTCGGCGAAAGCGGTTCGGGCAAGAGCGTGACTTCGCTGTCGGTCATGCGGCTGCTCGCCAAGGGGTCGAGCCGCATCGAGGGCTCCATTTTGCTCAACGGTAAGGACTTGCTGGCGCTGTCCGACAAGGAGATGCGGCAGGTGCGCGGCAAGGATGCCGCGATGATCTTCCAGGAACCGATGACCAGCCTGAACCCGGTCTTCACCATCGGCCGGCAGATCTCCGAGGCGCTGACCTGCCACGGCGAAATCGCCAAGGCCGAGGCGCGGGCCGAGACGGTGCGGCTTCTGGAAAAGGTGCGCATCCCCAACGCCGCTTCGCGTTTCGACGACTATCCGCACCAGTTCTCCGGCGGCATGCGCCAGCGCGTCATGATCGCTATGGCGCTGGCGAGCCGGCCGCGCCTGCTGATCGCCGATGAGCCGACCACGGCGCTCGATGTCACCATCCAGGGCCAGATCCTCGACCTGATCAAGGTGCTGCAGGAAGAGGAGGGCATGTCGGTCCTGTTCATCACGCACGACATGGGTGTGGTCGCCGAGATCGCCGATCGCACTATCGTCATGTACCGGGGCGAGGCGATCGAGACGGGCGCGACGGAAGACATCTTCCGCAACGGCCGCCAGCCCTACACCCGCGCGCTGTTGTCGGCCGTGCCGCGGCTCGGTTCGATGGCCGGCCATTCGTGGCCGCTGCGTTTCCCCATCGTCGATGTCGAGACGGGCTTGCGTAGCGAACCGTCGGAGGTAGCCGATACGGTCGAGCGCGGCGCCCCGGTGCTGGACGTGAGGAACCTGACCACCCGCTTCGATGTGCTGGGCGGGGTGCTGGGGCGCAAGGTCGGCGCCGTCCATGCAGTGGAGAACGTCTCCTTCGATCTCGCGCAGGGCGAGACGCTGTCGCTCGTCGGCGAATCCGGTTGCGGCAAGTCGACGACCGGCCGTTCCATCACCCGGCTTGTCCAGCCGAACGCCGGTACCGTCCTGCTGGACGGGCAGGATGTGCTGACCCTCGACACCGCCGCCATGCGGCGGACCCGTCGCTCGATCCAGATGATCTTCCAGGATCCCTTCGCCAGCCTCAATCCGCGCATGAGCGTCGGCGCGACGGTGGCCGAGCCGATCGTCGAGCATGGGCTGGCGAGGGGGTCAGAGGCGCGCGAGAAGGCGGCGGACCTTCTGAAGCGCGTGGGCCTCAGCCCCGACATGATGAAGCGCTACCCGCACGAATTCTCCGGCGGCCAGCGGCAGCGCATCTGCATCGCCCGGGCGCTTGCGCTCGATCCCAAGGTGATCGTCGCCGATGAAAGCGTGTCGGCGCTCGACGTGTCGATCAAGGCGCAGGTCTGTAACCTTCTGATGGACCTGCAACAGAGCCTGAAGCTCGCCTTCTTGTTCATCTCGCACGACATGGCGGTGGTCGAGCGCGTCAGCCACCGCGTGGCGGTGATGTATCTCGGCGAAATCGTCGAGATCGGCCCGCGCGAGGCGGTGTTTTCCAACCCCCGGCATTCCTATACGAAGAAGCTGATGGCAGCCGTGCCGGTGCCTGACCCCGCACGGCGCGGCATCAGGCGAAACCTCAGCGTGGACGAACTGAAAAGCCCCGTCCGGCCGCTCGGCTATGTCACGCCGACGCGGCGCTACGACGAGGTGGCGCCCGGCCATCTCGTTCGCGTCGACGACGGCATGTAGCGCAGACGCGCGGCCGCTTCGGGTCAGGCGTAGGCCCGATTGGCCTGCGCGGCATCCTTCTCCGGAATCCGCGCCGGGAACGGCTCGACCTGTCCTGCCGTCTTGTCCAGATACTGCATCAGCGCGGTCACCAGGTGATAGAAGATGCTCGCCGGCACCTCGGTCGCCGCCGGCCTACCGCGCTCGTCGATCCTGTCCATCCACAGGCCGATGGGAGCGGGATCGATATGCCATCTGAACAGCCGTGCGACGCGCGCTTCGATCTCCGGCTTCAGGTCCGGTCCGCCGATGCCGTCGAGCGCCGCGGCGGCCTTGACCGCCTCGCATTGCGGCCAGCTCCGGGAGATGCGGTCGAGCGGGGTGCCGTTGCGCGTCACCGCGCCGTAGGCCAGGCCGGTGGCGCGGTTCAGCCCGCTGGCGATGGCCGAGGAATAGAGTTTCCTCGCATAGGGCACCAGGTCCTTCTGGCCGCTCGCCAGCGAAAAGGCGACGAGCAGCGAGGCCCATTCGAAATGGTGCCCCGGTTCGGTCCATTGCCCGTCCTCCCCCGGCAGAGGCTGCCACTCGCCGTTGAAACGCTCGCCGAGCGTCCAGCTTTCCTGGTCGAAGAAATGGCAGCGGAAGAGATCGATGATGCGTGCCGCCCGGCGCAGATAGGCGCGCTCGCCGGTGATCGCGTGCCAGGCGAGGAAGGCTTCCAGCATGTGCATATGCGGATTGGAGAAGTGCATGTCCTCGCCGCCGGGGACTTCGAGGAAGCCGTTCAGGCTGTTGTCCTCCAGATGGGTGTCGATGAACTGGAAAGTCTCGCCGGCCAGCCGCAGGGCATCCGGGTGGCCGCAGCGATGCGCGTGGGCAAGCGCGAGCAGCACGCAGGAATGGTCGTAGGCGTCCTCCGCCGGGTCGGCCACGCGGCCGTCGGTGTGGAGGGTGCGAACCCAGCCGCCGCGGCCGCTGCGGCCATGTCGGGCGATGAAGCCGATGCCGTGGTCGAGTAGACTGTCGGCCGGCCCGCTCCAGCCGCGCTCCTTGGCCACCGCGAACGCATAGATCTGGCGCGCCATGGTGCGCATGCGCTTCGGCTTGCAGAGCGGTCGTGTATCGAACCCGAGCGCCTCGTGGAAGCCGCCATGGACGTGGTCGACGCCCGCCGTCGACCATAGCGGCAGTGTTTCGTCGAACAGCCAGTGCTCGACGCGCTTGCGCCAGGAGCCGCTGACGACGACGCGGTCTTCGGATGCCGTGAACTTTGTTTCGAGGCGCCCGCTTTTCTCAAGCTGCTCGACGACCTTCTTGACGTTTTGGCTGTGGCTGACGGGTGCGACGAACACCGCGTCCGGCGTCGCCACCACCGCCGCGTCCTTCATGCCGATAACGGTGAGCAGCCTGCCCTGGCTGCGGAGGTAGCAGCTGTCGCAATCCAGCGCCACGATGTCGCCCATCATGACGTTGCCGGCGTCGTCGGCCGGGCTCGCCTCGAGCAGCGATTGCCACGATCCGAGATCGTTCCAGCGGAAGGAAGCCGTGACCATGGCGATATCGCGCGCCTGTTCCATCACCGCGTAGTCGATCGAGGTCGAGGGGATGGCGGCATAGAAGCTTTGCGGCAGGTAGATTCCGGAGACATCGGTTCGCGCGGCGCCGAAAGCCCGCTCCGCCGCTTCCCAGATGTCCGGCCGGAACTCGACGAGCGCGCTGCGCATCGTCCCGGCATGGAACAGGAAGATGCCGGCATTCCAGTAGAACCGTCCCGAGGACACGTAGCGTTGCGCCGTTTCGATGTCGGGCTTTTCGACGAAGCGCGACACGGCTGCCACGCCGCCGCCTTCTGCCGTTACCTCGATATAGCCGTATCCGGTTTCGGGATGCGTCGGCCTGATGCCGAACACGACGATGTTTCCGCGCTCGGCGGCGGGCCTGCCCGCCTCGACGGTTTCCCAGAATTGCAGCTCGGTCGATATCTCGTGGTCCGAAGGGACGACGAGCACGAGCGCGTCGCTGCCGTGTTCATGGATCGCCTGGAGCGTCGCCACGGCGACGGCCGCAGCGGTATTGCGCCCGACCGGTTCGAAGATCGGCCGGCCGCCGTTCAGGCCGAGGGGGGCGATGTCGGAGATGATGCGATCAGCATGGCGCTCCGATGCGATCAGGTAGATCGGCGTCTCGCCGACCGGCCACGCCTTCAGCCGCCGCACGGTCCTGGCCAGCATCGAACCATTGCCTGAAAGGTCGTGGAACTGCTTGGGATTGTCTTCGCGCGAGAGAGGCCACAACCGCGAGCCCACGCCCCCGCTCATAACGAAACTGACGATCCGGTCCGGCATGGTTCACCCTCTCAGAATGTCTGGTTGTAGGCTCCGACTTCCGGATTGCGGCGCAGCACCGCGTCCAGCGCCTCGAACACCTCCCGGCGCCGTTCCGGCGAAACCGGGCTCTCCACCACGACGACGATTTCGGGCTTGTTCGACGAAGCGCGGACGAGGCCCCAGGTGCCGTCCGGCGTCGTGACGCGCACGCCGTTTACGGTGACCAGGTCGGCCAGCGGCTGGCCGGCGAAGGCGGTCCCGTCTCCCTTCATCTTCGTGAAGGCGCCGACGACCTTGTCGACCACGCCGTATTTCTCTTCGTCGGGGCAGTGCGGCGACATCGTCGGTGTACCGAAGGTCGGCGGCAGGTCGCGATAGAGATCCGCCATCGTCTTTTTCGGGCTGCGGTCCAGCATCTCGCATATGGCGATGGCGGTTATGAGCGCGTCGTCGTAGCCGCGCCCGATCGGCGCGTTGAAGAAGAAGTGCCCGGATTTCTCGAAGCCGGCGATGGCATCGAGTTCGGCGACGCGCCGCTTGATGTAGGAGTGCCCTGTCTTCCAGTAATCCGTGACCGCACCGTTCTTCATCAGCACGGGGTCGGTCATGAAAAGGCCGGTCGACTTCACGTCGGCGACGAAGACGGATTTCGGGTGCAGGGCGGAGATGTCGCGCGCCAGCATGACGCCGATCTTGTCGGCGAATATCTCGTTGCCTTCGTTGTCGACAACGCCACAACGGTCGCCGTCGCCATCGAAGCCGAGCCCGATGTCGGCGCCCGTTTCCAGCACCTTCTCCCGGATCGCATGCAGCATGTGCATGTCCTCGGGATTGGGGTTGTAGCGCGGGAAGGTATGGTCGAGCTCGGTGTCCAGCGGGATCACCTCGCAGCCGATGCGCTCGAGCACTTCGGGGGCGAACGCGCCGGCGGTGCCGTTGCCGCAGGCGGCCACCACCCTCAGCGTCCTGCCGACCTTCTTTCCGTCAGTCAGATCCTCGATATACCTGTCGCGGAATCCCGGCACGAATTCGTAGCTTCCGCCGCCCACCAGGTCGAAATCGCCGGCAAGCACGAGCGTCTTCAGGGCCGTCATCTCCTCCGGGCCGAAGGTCAGCGGCCTTTGCGTCCCCATCTTCACGCCGGTCCAGCCGTTTTCGTTGTGTGAGGCCGTGACCATTGCCACCGACGGCGCGTCGAGCGCGAACTGGGCGAAATAGGCCATGGGGGAGAGCGCCAGGCCGATATCCTTGACACGCGCGCCGGCTGCCATCAGCCCCGAAACAAGCGCCATCTTGATGCCCATGGAATAGCTGCGGAAATCGTGGCCGGTGACGATTTCCGGGGGCAGGCCCTTTCGGCGGATGAAGGTGCCGAGCCCCATCCCGAGCGCCTGGGCGCCCATCAGGTTCAACTCGGGCTCCTTCTCGGACCCCGGGTGTCCGAACCACCAGCGCGCATCATACTCGCGAAAGCCGGTGGCCTTGACGAGGGCGCTGGTCTCGAAGGCCAATGTGTTCGGCCTGGCCTGGCCGACGATGTTCAGGCTCACGGCGTCTGCTCCCCGTTGTCGAACCAGTCCTAGCACGCGACCGGACACGGGCCTCTTCATGAATTCGGATAACTCCGCTCCGCGGCGCGTGCTCCCTCATCCGATAGAGGCATGTCGGCCGCCCGCCGAATGGCCATCTCGCCGGAGCGTCGGAGGATTCTATCCTGGAAGGCCGGTCTGCCCCCGCTCCGGTCGAAGGTGGCCTGCACTATGCCGAATACTGTATTTCGCGAGACTGTCGACGCACGACGCCTCGGGTGGCTGTCCGGACGGAGCGAAGGCGGGACTGTCCCGCTTTTCCCGTCCCCTAAGGTGTAGACCCCTACGCCGATTGGCTGCGTTTACCTCCCTGAGGCCGGGCGTAGTCTCCTCCCCCGGGCGGTCCGGGATAGGGTTTCGGTCAACGGCATCCTGCCTGCGCGCCCGCAATCGTGGGATACGCCCGCAGGAGGAAGAATGGACCGCGCGTTTCCGCACAGATGGCCCTCCGCGATCGAGCAGCTGCCTGCCGCCGACCAGGAGTTCATCGGTCTTTCCGACATAATAGGGTTTCTCGGGCGCTATGTCGGAACGATTGCCGTCTCGCTGGCGGCAGCCCTGCTGATAGCGCTGTTTTACGTATCGACGACCGATTCGACCTACACCGCCAGCACGCAGATCCTGATAGAACCCAGAGTGTCGCAGCACCTCCAGGACGCAGGCGAGGTGAACCTGTCGTTGGACACTGCCCAGATGGAGAGCCAGATCGCAGTGATGCAATCTGAAAAGATCGCCACGATGGTCATCGACCAGCTCAAGCTCCTTGACGATCCCGATTTCAATCGCCCGCAGAAACTGCCCTTGCTGCAGAGGGTCAGGAGGTTCGGGGCGACCTTCGTCGAGGCTTTGGGACTGCGGGACAAGATGTGGTTCGCCTGGCTTCGGCGGCATCTTGGCTTCGTCCTGCAAGCCGCGCCGGCAAATCCCAGCGAATACGAGAAGAGCCGGCTCGCGATGCTGACCTTTCGTGGTGGCCTCGACGTCCGCCGGGTGGGCGTTTCCTACGCCATCGACATCTCCTTCACCTCGCTCAATGCAGAGGCCGCGGCACGGATTGCCAACGCCACGGCCGATGCCTTCGTGCGTGAGCAGCTTGAAACCAAGGCGGACGCCGCCAAGCAGGGCGGCGCGTGGCTTGAGACTCGTCTCGAGCAGCTACGCGACCAGATGAACAAGGCCATGGCGAAGGCGCAGGAGTTCCGGTCGCGGCACGACTACAGCGTCGGCGACGAGGCTGGGGCCAAGGGCGGGGGGAGCGGCGTTCCGACCCTGGAAGAGCTGGAGACGACGGCCGAAACCTACCAGAAGATGTATGAGAGCTTCCTGCAGGCCTACACCAATTCGGTGAGCCAGCAATCGTATCCGGTTGCCGACGCGCGTGTGATCACCGAGGCGACGGCGCCGCTCTCCCCGAGTGCGCCGAAGCCGAAGCTGGTATTGGCCTTCGCGGCGGTCGCCGGACTGGCTTTCGGGATCGGCCTGTCCTTCGTTAGGCATATGTTCGATCGGACAGTCGGGTCGGCGCGGCAGATCCGTGAAAACTTGGGGGTCGAATGTGTCGGCGAGTTGCCGCGCATTGGCAGGCGGCGAGAGACCGGCCGCATCGACGAAGTGCTCAGGAAACCCCATGCTCCATACACCGGCAGCCTTCGGAAAGCGCGCACCGAAATCAGTCTCGCGGAGACGGACCACCCCATCAGGTTCCTCGGCATGACCGCAGCGTCCGATGGCGGCTCGAAAAGTTCGGTCGTCGGCAATCTCGCCGCTCTCTATTCGATGTCCGGCCTGAAGACGCTGGTGATCGATGCCGACGTTCAGCACACGATCACGGCCAGGCTTCTTGGCCCCTCAGGCACCCATGGTGGACCGTGTCAGGATCCCGCCTGGCTGAATATCACGAGTTGTCCGGGTCGGTCGTTCGACCTGCTTCCAGGGCCGGTGATCGACGCAAGAAAACTGTTGATGCCGAAAAACATGGAGGCCTTCCTGTCGGAGCTGACGGCCTGCGACCTTCCCTCCTGCGCCTACGATATCGTCATCCTCGACATGCCGACGCTCGCCTCCGGTGCCGACCTGCTGAAAATCGGATCGATCCTGGACGGCGTCGTCATGGTCGCCGAATGCGGCGAGACGCACCTGGACACCTTGCGGGACCTGACGAGAACGCTGCAAACCAGCCGGAGCCCCATCCTCGGCGTGCTGCTGACGAGAGCCCGTGCGGCGACGTTCCTGCAGCGCCGGACCTGAACACATCGCTCCGGCCTTCCTGCCGGAACCCCCAAAATCGCCAAGGGGATCATTCCTTGGGATTAGGGAGGATAGAGTTGGAGATTTCCGCTACCTCCTTTGCTGTTCTTGCTCCAATGCCGTGGCCTTGGAAAAGTGGGGAGACCGAATTCGAACGGGCCTCGTCCCATGACAAACGCCTTCGAAAAACATCTGCATCCACATGCCCCGATCTGGGTGCACTCCTTTTCTCTCGACGATGCAGAAAATCGGACGGCGGCAGTGAACGCCATATCCTCGTCCGATTTCAGCAATGCCGGCGTCATGCTGGACGATCTGACGCCCGCGCCCGGGCCAGGCATGGTCAATCCGGTTGTCGGCGGCCTCTCGAAGCGCTTCATGGATCTTGTCATCGCCACCACCGCGCTGGCGCTGGCGGCTCCCGTGATGATCCTCGTCGCCCTTCTGATCCGGTTCACGATGGGTGGCCCGACCGTGTTTTCCCATACCCGCGTGGGGCGCGGCGGAAAGCCGTTTCGGTGCTACAAATTCCGGTCGATGGTCTGCAATGCGGACGAGGTGCTGAAGACCTGTATCGAAACCGACGCGGAAATCCGCCTGGAGTGGGAAAACACCCACAAGATCAGGAACGATCCCCGCGTCACGCGGCTCGGGCGGATGCTGCGCAAGTCCAGCCTCGACGAACTCCCCCAGCTCTTCAACGTCATTCGCGGCGATATGAGCTGCGTCGGCCCTAGGCCGATCGTGAAGGACGAGCTGCCGCAATACGGCGATCATCTCAGCGAATACCTGCAAGGCAGGCCGGGATTGACCGGCCTTTGGCAGGTGAGCGGGCGAAGCAGCGTCGATTATGCCAGCCGCGTCGCACTGGACAGCCAATACGTCCGGAACTGGTCGATCTGGCTGGACGTCTCGATCCTGTTCAGGACCATCTTCGCCGTGATGCGCTTCGATAGGACGTCCTGACGTTCCCTCGCTGTCCGGGTTCGATTTTCACCCTTAGAGCATTTTGCAGCCAGACGGAATCGTCTGGCGTCGCACAAATGCGGCTAAAACAAAGAGATAGATCGTTGCGCCGTTTCCGTGAAACGGTGAAACGATCTAGGGTCGCCGCCCGCGTGTCGACAAAAGCAGGCCGACGACATAGGCGCAGGCCAGGGCGAAAACCAGTATCAGGAATCTTGAAATCGTCACGTGGCCCGGAAAGCCGAGGCCGTTCCAAACAAGGCTTCCAGCCAGGAGCACCGCCGTCGTGGCGATCAGGGCGGGCGCCTTGAACCGCAATCCCACAAGAACGCCCGCCGCCGCTACGGCGATCACACTCAGGAGCACGGATACCTCCAGTTTGTGACACGACAAGGATCGCTGCAATTCGGCGGGACGCGGCCGACGGTTTCTGGGGCCGGGCGAATCGCCGTTGAGCGGATGCGCAAGCGATTGGATCGCACTGATATGCGGCCCTAAAATTCAAGGCAAGGGCCAAGCCCGAACGATCCCCTGTGCATTGGGCGCGGGCCAGTGCTTTTCCAGTGGCACGGGCGATAGCAGTTCGTCACCGCTGCCGCTCTCGGACGTGCTCGATCAGTTGGTATCCTGAGCCGCCGGCATCTCCGCATGCATGCCGCTGGCCGCCGGCAGGACGGCCATACCCGATTGCGGCTCGGGAATTTCGATCTTGATCGTATCGCCCGGCTCGACCGGCGTCGTCTCGTCGGCATCGATCTCTTCGGAGCCGGTGGCCGTCGCCCTGACGATCTTGAAGACCGGCCTGGCCCTTTCGGAGCGTTCCTGCATGGCAAGCAGCGCGGGGGCTGTCACTTCGGTCTCGTGAAGCAGTTGCACGGCCGTGTCGGTCTTGCTGGCCATCTCGTTCAGCTGCTGCTGCGTCTCACGCAATGCCTCCGCGATCTCGTTGGCGTTGCGGTTGTTGAGATTGAGGATCTCGATGTCGGTCTTGCTGATCTCCTGGCGGACCCGCAGCAGCGACGTCTCGGCCGCCAGCCTGTCGCCCTGCATCCGGGCGACCGTGCCTTCGAGGGAAAGCTCCCGCGGCGCAGCCGCCAATCCCTTCCCGACAAGGGTCGACACACCTGCCAGTTCCTTCTGGACGAGTTCAATCTGCTTGTCGTGGAAAGTCAGCTGCTGCTCCAGCGAGTCCAGTTCCTTTTGAAGGAAATCCTTGAGCTCGTTGAGTGAGCGGAGCTGCGTGGTCATCGCGTCCCTGCGGACCGTGAAGATCTTGCGCTCCTGCTCCATCGCCACCGCGACCGTCCGATTGGAGGCCCTCTGCGTCAGTTCCGCAGGAAAGGAGATATCGTCGCTGCCGGCCTGCTCGGACTCCAGCCGCGCCTTGCGGGCGAGCAGGCTGAAGCTGGACTGCGACAGCAGGTCGATATCACCCTGGCCGGTGATCATTTCACGTTCCAGCCTCGGGAGGTCCTCGTCGCGCGTCCTCAGGCCGCCGGCAATTCCCATCGCCTGCAGGATCGTCAGTCCGGGCCTGAAGGGGAATTCGCCCGGCTGCGCGACGTTGCCGACAATGTAGAACGGCCGGTACTGGGCGATCTCGACGGCGACGTCCGGCGGCCGGCTGAGCCCCATCTGCTGCATCAGGCGGTCGCCGATCGCCCGGGCGAGCTCGCCGGGAGCGGTTCCCTGTGCCCGGATCTGGCCGACGAACGGAACGAACAGCGTCCCGTCTGCGCTGACGGTGAAATCATCGTTGAGCGCCGTCCACTCGAAAATGACGTCGCGCGATGCCCGCCACTCGTAGACCTTGAGCCTGACCTTGTCCTGTGGGCCCAGGAGATACTCGGCGGCGGTCGTCGGCAGGCTGCAGGCGGTCGTTGCCGCCAGCGCAGCCGCCATCGTCACAAGCCACTTCCGCATGGTCTTTCCACCTCAGATTTTCAGGATGTATTCGGGTTCGATTCGTCCCGTCGCGACATGGTAGATCGCGAGCAGGTTGCCCATCAACCTGCCTCGCCTGTCGACATACGATTCCGGCTTCAGGCTTTTCGCCAGATTGGCGGCGATATTCCTGAACATGAGGGGAAGTGCGAAGGAGGCGGGAACTGTGCCCTTGCGGACCAGGTAGATCGCGTTCGCGACCTGTGAATAGCCGAACTGCTTGCCGCTGACGCGCCCCGACTTGATGCCGAGGTGGACGCCCCTGATCGAGGTCACGCACACGACCCGCCCCCTGGAGCGCATCTGGCTGGTGAAGTCGATGTCCTCCTGCCAGCCGTAAAGGACGAGGCGTTCGTCGAAGCGCAGGTCGCCGATGAGGGGGGAACGGAAGGACATGTTGCAGCCGTAGGCGCCGACATGGTCGACCACCGGCGGGCCGTCATACCTTTCGGTGCCGGATTCCCGCAGGGCGGCCTCCGCCTCCTCCCAGCCGAGGCCGGCATTCGTCGCGCCGTCCCTGACGACCCTGCCCATCACCACCGCCCAGTCCGCGTTTTCCGTGAAGGCCGTCTCGACCTGTTCCAGGTATTGGCCCGACGGCACGAAATCGTCGTCGAAGAACGTGATGATGTCGAAGCGCCTCATCGCGGGTGCCAACGCGGTGTTCCGCTGCGCGGCAAGCCCCTTTGGCCCGGAAACGAGGGAGACGGGAAAGGGAAGGTCCGCAGGCAGGTCGACATGCGTTGCCTCGGGCACCGTCAGTATGACCTCGTCGGGAAGCCGCGTCTGGTCGCCCAGATAGTCGACGAGGCGCGCCGCCTGGCCGTTGCGGCCGAGGGTCGGGATGATCACTGCAAGCCTCATGGCCGGTCCCTGTTGGATCCCGCCAAACCCTAGACCTGCGAGAGGGGGCGAAGCAGCCTGCATAAAGGGAGACGGCGCAGCCCCGTCCTACCTCCCGGCACCGGCTTTCGGGGTATCTCCGGCAGCCGGCTGCATCCATAAGGATGAGACGGCTTGCCGCCTTCGGCACCGTCTAGCCGATCGGACGACTTGCCGGCATGCCGGCATGGCATGGAGAGTGCAGGCTTCCAGGGCCGGGCGACAACCATGCTCCACGAACACTCTTCCGATCTGGCGCTCGCGTCCAGGGTCGACATGCCTGCCGGGGCGCTGTCGCCCGTTACGGAGCCAAGTGGCGGCAGCGACGCCAGGATAGCGGTCGTCCACGACTGGTGTCCCAATTTCCGCGGTGGCGAGCGGGTGCTGGCGCAGATTTGCAAGCAGTTTCCAAACGCCGAGGTTTTCACGCTTTTCGATTTCCTTCCGGCCGAGGTGAAGGAGCAGTATTTCCGCGACGTGGAATTCCACACGTCCGCCGCCAACCGCCTGCCCATGGTGCGGAAATTCTATCGATCCCTCTTTTTCTTCTGCCCCTTCCTGATCGAGCAGTTCGACGTGACGGGATTCGACGCGGTGATCTCGTCTTCGGCCGCCTTCTCGCGCGGCGTGATAACCCGGCCGGACCAGCCGCACCTCTGCTATGTGCACAGCCCCGTCCGCTACGCCTGGGACGAGCAGTTCTCCTATCTCCAGCAGGGCGGGCTCGGTTTCGGGCCGAAGGGCATGCTCTACCGCTATATGCTGCATCGCCTCCGGACATGGGACACGCGCACAGCGCACGGTCCGGACCTGATGCTGGCGAATTCCAACTATGTCCGTTCCCGCATCCGCCACATCTATGGGCGCGACGCGCGCGTCGTCTTCCCTCCGGTGGCGCTGGCGGAACTGCCCTGTGTCGAAGACAAGGACGACTATTACGTCTGCGCCTCCTTTCTCGCTCCCTACAAGCGCACGGATCTCGTCATCCGCGCTTTCAACGAGATGCCGTCGCGACGGCTGGTCATCGTCGGCGAAGGCCAGCAATCGGCCGCTCTGCGCGGGCTCGCCGGCCCCAACATCAGCTTTTCGGGCTACCTGCCGCGGCGGGACTATATCGACGTCGTCGCGCGGGCGAAGGCGATGGTCTTCGCCGGCTGCGAGGACTTCGGCATCGCGCTGGCGGAGGCGCAGGCCTGTGGCACGCCGCTGATCGCCTTCGGCCGCGGCGGAGCGGTCGACATCGTGCGGCGCCTTGGCGCGGCGCCTGAGCCGACGGGTGTGCTTTTCAAGGCCCAGACGGTCGGCCAGCTCAAGGAGGCGGTCGAATGGTTCGAGCTGAACAGTGACAAGATCGCGCCATACGCCTGCTCCAGGAACGCCGAGCGCTTTTCCGAGCAGAATTTCGACCACGCCATTCTGGAATCGCTGGCGGCCGTCCGCGAACTTCACGACATGGCGTGAGGTTCGCGAGCCCTGACGATCGTCGCTTCCACATCGATGCCGTCAGCGATGCTCATGGCCTGGAGATAGCGCATGGCAGTGGTTCTCCAGCTATAGGCGGAAGCTCTCGCCTTCCCCTTCGCCGTCATCCGCAGCCGTAGCGGTTCGGAAGCGGCGAGCTGCATGAAGCGGTCGAACCAAGCCTCCGGATCGTCAGGAGGCGCGAACAAAGCGGCGTCTTCGCAGACTTCCGGCAGGCAGGCCCGGTCGGAAACCACCACCGGGCAGCCGATCGCCATGGCTTCGAGGGCGGGAAGACCGAAGCCTTCCGTCAGGGAGGGGAAGGCCAGGCAGAGCGAGTCCCTGAGCAGCGCCGCCAGCTCGCCATCGGAAACGCGGCCCAGCCAGTGGATGTTCCGTGCTTCGGCCTTAGTCGGCGCCGATCGGAAAATACGAGAGTCCGGGATGCCTACGACCGCGATCCTGAAGCCGTTCTCGGCGAGACGACCCGCCATTTCGAGGACGAGGTGCACATTCTTGTGCGGGGCGGCGCTGCCGATCATCACGATGGTCTTGCGCGAAGCCGCCGGTCGTGTCGCCTCAGAATGTCCGGGCGTCCATCGCTTGACATGCTCGTGCCCGTTCGGGGCGACGAACGCCCGCCGCGCGGGAACGACGCCACGGCCGACCAGCTCGCTCAGTGAATAGTTCGATACGGTCGAAACGCCCCATGCGGTCCTGCTGAGGCATGGCAGCAGGGCCTTGTAGAAACTCCTGAAGGCAAGCGAATAGCTTTGTGGGGCGTTCCAGACGTTCGCGTCGTGGATGCAGACGATCTGCTTGCGGCAGGCAAGCGGTCCGGTGTTGCAGAACGAGAGCAGCCCGCCGTCGACGGACAGGGGAAGCTGCACCTGCTCCCAGATGTGGCCGCCTGCTCTGCCGACCTCGCGACGCTCGATGTGAGAGAGCGGCAGGTCGCTGGCGCCGGGCGGACAGCACAGGTCGAGTTCGAGGCCGCGCGCCAGCGGCACGCCTTCGGCGACCAGCATATCGAGCGCAAGCGCGACCTCGCGGGCATAGCGCTGCACGCCTGTCGTCGGCTGGCAAAGAAACCGTCCGTTGATCGTCCAGCGCCGCGCCATCGCGCACTCCTTCGCGCCGGCAGTGTGGGGCTATGGGCGAGCCGCGTCACCATGGCCATCGTGCTGTCCCGCAGGTGGTCCGTCATCCGGAAAGGCGAGATCGAATCGCGGATTTACCCCAAACGTCTGAGGATCGTCGTGCCTGCCGCAATGCTAGTGTGCCCCGGAATGCCGAGAGACCGGGAAGATAGACATGGGCAAGCCCGAGGTCAGGGCAAAGTCGATGCCGCTGGGAATGCCCTCGGAACTGAACGGGCATCACGGCGACACCCCGCTGGTGGATTCGTTCGTGGCAAAAGCCAAGGTGTTGATCGGCCATCCCCGACCGGCGCGGACGGAGCGCGAAGCGCAGCGGCGGCGCTGGACCATAAACGGCGACTTCACGACGCTGAGGCCGACCGGCGTGGCGCGCTATGCCCGCGAAGTCACGATGGCGCTCGACGCCCTCATTCTGGAAGGCCATCCGCTCGCCCGCGACCTCGATATCGATCTCGTCGTGCCGCGGCCGCTTTCCGAACCTCTGCCTCTCGACACCATTCCCGTGCGGCTCGTTCCCGAGTTCAGCAGGCCGCGGCTGCCGCAGTTCTGGGTGCAGGCGCAACTGCCCCGGCATGTGCCGGGCGGGCTGCTGAGCTTCTGCAACCTCGCGCCCGTGGCGGTCAGGCACCAGATCGCCTGCATCCACGACATGCACACGAGGCTGATGCCGGCAAGCTACGGCTGGGGATTCCGATGGGCCCATCGCCTGATCCTGCCAGCGCTCGGTAGACGCGCGGCCCGCATCACCACCGTCTCGCAGTTCTCGCGCAGCCATCTGGTGGCGTTCGGCATCGCGCCCGAGGACAACATCGTCGTCACCTATAACGGAAGCGAGCACGCGCAGCGCTGGAACGCGGAAGGATCGTCGTTGAACGTCGCCGGTGGCAGGCCCTATGTCCTATGCCTCGGCAGGCGGGACCAGGACTACAAGAACACCGAGTTGCTCGTCAGGCTGGCCCCGTTCCTCGACGAGATCGGCCTCGACCTGTGGATGATGGGCGATGTCGACGAGGCCACGATTCGCCGCTACGCGCCGAACGTGCCGGACAACATCGTCCTTCTCGGCCGCATCGGCGACGACGATTTCAAGAAAGCGCTCGAGGGCGCGCTTTGCTTTCTCTTTCCGTCCCGCATCGAGGGTTTCGGCCTCCCCGCCGTCGAGGCGATGGCCTCGGGCTGCCCGGTGATCGCCTCGACCTCTCCGTGCCTTCCCGAAATCTGCGGCGACTGCGCGCTCTACGCCGACCCCGACGACCTTCCTTCGTGGGCCGAGAAGGTTCGCCTGCTCATGCTCGCCCCGACCTTGCGCGAATGGCTGATATCCAAGGGGGAAATCCGCGCGAGCCGTTATTCCTGGCGTTGGATCGCCTGGAAATACCTCGAACTCATGGTGGAGGTCGACGCCGATTTCGGCGTGTTCGATCTTCGATGAGGACGGGCGCCGATCGCTGAGAACCAAAGGTGCCGCAATGTTGAAACCCGTACTGACCGCAGCCGCCTGCTTCCTCTCTTTGGCCTCGCCCGCCGCCGCAGATCTTCTATGGGGGGTCAACGGCCATCCCATCACGGCCTATCCGGGCATCGCGATCGAGCGCCAGTTCGACTACCTCGAAGACCTTGGCATGAAGTCCTATCGCGTCAACGTCTCCGACGCTTCGTCTGCGGACAGCCTTGCCACAGTCCTGGCGGAGGGCAGGGAGCGAGGGATAGAGGTGCTGCCTGTCATCACGCCCGGTGACATCGACCTCGACAAGGACAGCGTCGAAGACCTCTACGGCAAGGCGCGCACGCTCGCCGTCGCGCTGGGCTCCCGGTTCAAGGGCGAGATCCGGACCTGGGAGCTGGGCAACGAGATGGAGAACTACGCCATCATCAAGCCCTGCGAGAAGCGCGACGACGGCACCACATATCCCTGTGCATGGGGCTTGGCCGGCGGGGCCAGCGCGCTGGATTACTTCGGTCCGCGCTGGGCCAAGGTTAGCGCCGTCCTGAAGGGACTTTCCGACGGCATGACGGAAGTCGATCCCGGCATCCGCAAGGCGATCGGCACCGCGGGATGGGGTCACACCGGCGCCTTCGAGCGGATGAAGCGCGACGGCATCGCGTGGGACATCTCGGTATGGCATATGTACGGAGAGGACCCCGAGCCCGCCTTCAAGGTGCTCGCCGGCTACGGCAAGCCGATCTGGGTCACGGAATTCAACAATCCATACGGCAGCCGCTCGGGCGAGCAGCAGCAGGCCGAGGGGCTGGCGCAGTCGATGATGCGGCTGCGCGCGCTGCAACGCAGGTACAAGGTGGAAGCCGCCTATGTTTACGAGCTCCTGGACGAAACCTACTGGGCGCCGGACTTCGAGGCGTCGATGGGGCTGGTCCGTCTCGTCGGCTCGGCCGAACACGGGTGGCGTGCGGCGGGACCCAAAGCCGCCTACGTCGCCGCCCGCGACCTGATCCGCGGACCGCAGCCCATGCGTGAGCCGCGGCGCGACTGCGACCTCGCCGACAGCGACGGGATCGTCACCTTCACAATCCGCAAGGTGAGTTTCTCCCATTGCCTGATCCTTGGGCGCAAGGCGAATGCCGAGGACATCGAACGCTGGTCCGCGGCGCTGGACGAGGGCAAGGTCAACGTTCCCAACATGATGGTCCAACTCATGCAGACGCGGGAATTCATGGAGAAATACGCCATCGTCGGCCTTGCCGACCGCGCCTACGTCCGTTTCGTCTACCATCTGCTTCTGGGCCGCGAGGCCGACGGGGCGGGGCTTAACATCTACTCCGATCAACTGAGGACGGGAGTGATGACGCGCGAGTCCGTCGCCCTCGGCCTCGTGACGTCCAGCGAGTTCGCGACGAAATATTCCACCTATCTGGCCGAGAACACAAAGGCGGTCCCCGAAGCCCAGGCGGCGAACTAGGCCAATGCCGGCGACGGCCTGTCTGCCGCCGCCCGGCTATCCTTGCCGAGCCAGGACAGGAACGGGCCGTAGCATGCGTCGCAGGAAAAGAGCTCGGCAAAGACACGCGCTGTTCCTTCGGATTTCCGGCGCCGGAGGTCCGCATCGCTCAGCAGCGCGATGACCGCTCGCGCGAAGTCGGCGGCGCCGTCCGCCACGATCGCTCCTTCGTCGAGTTGATTGGCGTCGCCAGCATCGACCCCGATCGAGGTCGTCACCAGCGGGCGGCCGTAGGACATCGCCTCGGCCACCTTGACCTTGACGCCGGCCGAGCCGGAGACGAGCGGAGCCACGACAAGCCGGGCGCGCCGGTATTCGGGCGCGAGGTCTGGGAGCGGCCCCACGCGCTCGAAACCGTCCACCGACGCGATCTCGGGCGCGAGGGCTGCGGTTCCGACGGCCCGGAACCTTGCCGTCGGGCATGCGGTCCGGACGGACGGCCAGACCTCCGACAGGAACCACGACAGCGCGGCATGATTGGGCGTCGTCGCGTTTCCGACAAAGAGGACGACGGGTTCGTCGCTGTCGGACTGCTTCCTGTAGGCGCCGTAACCCATGCCGAGCGAGATCACGCGCTTTATGCCGAGTCGGTCGTGGGCATATGATACATCGTCCATGCTGTTGAGGCCGACACAATCGGCCGCCTTCAGCGAGCGGACCAATCCCGTTTCCCCTGCCGCGGTCTCGTCTGCCCTTCGCTGCGGCTTTCGGTGCGAGGTGCCGTGGCGTTGCTTGAGGTGGCCGACGAGCGAGAAGATCCGGTGGCCGTTGCGCGCGAGGAAAGGAGCGAAATGCACGGCGTCGTGAAACAGGATCACCGCGTCCGGCCCGAGCGCCTCGATGCGTTCCTCCACCCACCGGATTTCCGCTGCGGGGAAATCCTGCTCGGTCATCCCGGCGGCCGGCGCGGCGCGCTTTCCAAGAAGCAATCCGGCCAGATTTGCCGGACCAAGCTGCTCCGCCGCGAGGAACGTCCTTCGGTTCAATCGGAGGCTGTTGCGGACCTGCCACGAAGAATATTTCTCTATTTCGTAGACGCTCCTGCCGATCGGATTTCTTCTCCCGCGCGTCATGTCGGATACCAACCCGTGGACCTCGTGGCCCGTTCGCAGGAGATATTGCCCGAATGCCTGGACGTAGGCTCCGTCGCCGCCGAAGAACGCGTCGTAGGGATAGCTGTGGACGATTGCCAGGACTGCCATTTCTCCCCCCGGAGAGTTCTGATTTCCAACACCGGGCTATGACCCCGGTCGCGGTGGTCCGGGTGGCTTCACGCGCCGGCCCGCGCCTCTCGCCGAAAGCTCAGCAGCACGTCCCGGAACAGGGTCAACTGTCCAAGGACGAACAGCAGGACGAAACCGTATATGCCCGCCAGCACCGCGCCTCCCGCAATGAGCCGCAGAAGCGCCGGAGATTCCGGACCGAGATAGTGCTGGACGGCCAGCGCGCCGGCCGAGGCAGCCGTTCCCGCTATCCACGGCTTGACGATCGTTCCGAGCAGGTCCCCTACCGAGACCGGCGTGTTGTGCAGGCTCCAGACCAGGTGCGGATAGAGCCACAGCACCAGGGCCGTCGAGTAGCTCAGGGCCACCCCTTCCGGACCGAAGGAGATTCCGATGCAGTAGGACGTGATGACGAGCGGGGCGATGACGAAGGCCATGTAGAGGCTGCGCTTCTGTTTGCCGGTCGCGATCAGCAGCCAATAGGTGAGGTTGATGATCCCGAACACCAGGATGGTCGGGGCGAGCAGGCGAAAGATGGTCGCCGCCTCCGTCCATTTCGGGCCGAGCACGATCGTGACGATCTCGTGCGCGAACACGAAGGAGAACATCGTGATCGGCACGGTGAACGCGATGACGATCGAGTAGCCTTTGAGGTAGAAGCTCCGCAGGCGTGCGGGATCGTTCTGAATGCGCGACAAGGCGGAGAACAGGACAGCGCCGACGGCGCTGTTGATCGTGGCCGTCGGAATGCCGATGAGCTGGAAGGCGCGGGTATACAGGCCGAGCGAGCCGGCGCCCCAGAACCGCCCGAGCAGGACCTTCTCGGCGTTGTAGCCGACATAGACGACAAGATTGTTCAGCGTGACGACCCCGCCGAAATGCAGGAGCGAGCGGATATCGGCATCGCGCCGGGGCAGGCCGGGGATCCATCCCGTTGCGATCCAGCAGCCCAGGCTGCTGACAGCCGGGGAGACGAGGGTCGGGGCGATCAGCGCCCAGTAGCCGTAGCCGCTCAATGCCAGCAGGACGGCCGTCACCACGCCCGCGCACAGCGCGCCGGTTTCGATCCCGCTCAAGGTGACGTAGCGCAGATTGCGCTCCAGCAGGGCGGCATGCTGCACGCCTGCCGCGTTGAGCAGGAAACCCGGAGCGATCGCGACGGTGATCCAGATCAGGCGCGGGTCGTGGTAGAAGCCGGAGATGAAGTAGGCGCTTGCCGCGCACAAAAGCATCAGCAGGGTCCCGACGAGTATGTTGACCCAGAACAGCGCCGAGACCTCGGCATGCGAGATCTCGTCCTTCTGGATGGTCGCTGAGGAAAGCCCGGCCGTGGTGAAGACGTCGAAGATGCCGGTGAGCGCAACCACCATCGCGACCAGGCCGAAATCGCTGGGGCTGAGCAGCCGCGCCAGTATGGCGATATAGCCCACCCGCAGCATCAGGTTCACCCCCTGGCTCACGATGCGGGCGAGGCCGCTTTGAACGGCTTCGCCCTTGAGGCTGTGGTGGCCGCGTTTGGCGGACAGGATGTCGTCCTTCATGAGGCGCTCGCAACAGGCGTGCGTGTCTCTTCCCGGTCCGCCCGCGCCTGACTTCCTGTGTTGGATGTGTCGCCGGTCACCCTTTCGAGCCATATCTCGCGCCACCAGGGGAAAATTGCCCTCGGGCACTGCATGCGACAGTCGCTGTAGCGTGAATTGCACCAGACGTTGTCCAGTATGACGGCCGGTCCCCGGAGCCTGTTGATCAGCCCGGTCTTCTCGTTGACGAAGGTGGTCACGCGCGAGCGGACCCGGAAGGTCCGACCGCAATAGGGAACCATCTCCGCATCGAAGGACAGGCCGCGGTTCCTGTTGTTCACGTCGATCGTGCTGAGGATGTCCTCATAGGATTTGACCCTGACCAGTTCGCCGGGCTGGAGATCCAGCGTGGCGCTCGGGGCCTGCTGGTCCGCCGGGATGGTCCCCCGATAGCGCGGAAAGGGAATGCCGCCGTAAAGGCGTTGGGCTGCGTCATAGGCGCGGGTGAAGCGCTTCGCCTGGCCGCCGAGGCCGAAACTGGGCAGGTAGCAATACAGGGTGAATACCGCGGCGTAGATGGACCCCGTCAGCAGGCGCCACGCGCTGGCGTTTCCGGATGTGAGATCCTCCGCGTATTGGCGCACATCCCACCAGGGAAGGCGGGTGGTCGCCTCCAGGACCTCGGTGGCCTGGCATGAATATCGCGGGCCGCCGACCGACGGCTGGTCCGCGGCAAGCGTGCCTGCAAGCAGGTCGGCTTCCGTGCAGCCCGTCGCCGCCGGCATGACGGCTGCGTCGTCCGGCTGGTCGGCGGGCTTCAGCCATACCTCCTTCCAGAAGATCAGGCACGCCGCCTGGCAGCCGCCGAAGGCGGCGCCGTCGCAGCGCAGGTTTTCCAGGTGGATGCCGCCCGGCAATTTGCGCCCACCGGCGAAGTTTATCGTATCGCAGGTCTTGTGCGCGCGCTTGTAGACGCGAAAGCGCTTGCCGCAATATTGAAGCATCTGCGGCATGAAAGGAAGGTTTTCAAGCCGGCCGTTCCTGTCGAGGGTGCTGAGGATTTCTTCTCTGGATCTTACTTCCACCCAGTCGCCGGCTCTCAGTGACATGCATTCCCCCGTTTTCCAGCACGTTCGGGAACTCATCGCGATTTCATATGCCGGACGATACCACCCCTGGATTCGGCTGACCGATCCCGAAATTAGCGGTAACCCCCATCCACCTTTGACGGAGTGGACGGACGGTCTCGGCGTCTCTACGACAGAGGTCAGTCGGCGCATCGACGTCCGCACGCCAGCGCCACCGGCAGACGATCCGCGACAGGGAGGAGCGTGCCAGTGTCCAGCATCGACGTCATCATTCCGAACTATCAATACGGGCGCTACCTGCCCGCCTGTATCGGGAGCGTGCTGTCGCAGGATGTCGAAAACATGCGGGTGCTTGTCATAGACAACGCATCGACCGACGACAGTCTCGAAGTGGCCCGCGCTCTGGCCGCGACGGACGTTCGGATCAGGATCATCGCGCATCCGGTCAATGTCGGGGTTGTCGCCTCCTTCAATGAAGGGATCGATGAGGCGCAGGCCGACTACTTCACGATACTGTGCGCCGACGACATGCTCACGCCCGGCAGCCTGAAGCGCGCCATCGCCATCCTGGAAGAAAATCCCGCCGTGTCCGTCGCGCAAGGCAGAGGGCATATCGTCAGCGCCGGAAATGCGGTGCCGGACGAACTGTCCGCCGCGAAGCCTGCAGTCTGGACGGTCGTTTCCGGTCCGGCATTCATCGAGAATATCTGCCGCCACCCCCGGCAAGGTTTTGTCGACTTTACGGTGGTCCGCACCACCATCCAGAAACGCGCCGGCCACTACAGGAAAGATCTGCCGTTCACCTGCGATCGCGAGATGCTGATGCGGCTGGCCGCGCTTGGAGATGTCGCCAGGACGGACGCCGTCCAGGGAATCCAGCAGGAGCACAGCAACAATATTTCCAGCGCTTACTGGCAGGATTTCAGGCTCTTTCTGGAATCCCTTTACGGTGCGATCGACAAGTTCCTGTCGACCGGGGCCATGGACGGGCGCCAATCCGACAGGCTGCGTGCGCTCGCGCGGGCGAGCCTTGCGCGCGACGCCTATTGGTCCGCCGTGTCGCACCTCGTTCGAGCCAAGTATCGCGAGGCTGCGGGCCTGTTCCGGCTTGCTTTCGGTCTCCTGCCGCGTCTGGCGATCCTGCCTCCGATCGGCCACCTGTTCCGGACGAAGGGCGTTCTTTCCCGGGCGCGAGAGATTTTCGTCGAAGCATCCTGGCGGAGCTGACGCGCGATTCCAGCGCCGCTCACGGTGCCTGCCGTGTCGGGATTGTGGTTCCCTATGGAATGGGGATCGGCAAGTTCCTCCTCCTTGAACCTGTTCATCCCATCGTTCCATGTCACGTCCGGCAATTTCTCCACCTCGGAATGCCATCGACGCTGATGAATTCGGTGACGACAAGTTCCCTCATTTTACCCTCGTTCGTTGAATGCTGAATTGTGTCCCGGACACACGCAAGCCAAAGCGCCCTCCGCGAAAATCTTCTGGCTGAACGCCTGGAAAGCCGTTTCCGTTTCGGGCGCGAGTTCCCGACGCTTCCTTGCAAGCTCTGTGGTGGAGGTCGGATACATTCCTTCGGACATCGTCATTTCCTTTTCCGGCGCCGGCAGCCCGCATGGCTCCGCACCGAACGGGATGGTAGACCCTGAGGCACCGCTGTCAAAATGACAGCCCGTCGCACGGGGCATTCATTACGGAAATGACGGGCGTGTTGAAATTTGGACGGGTACAGCAAGCGGCTGCTTGCTTGAGTATCGCCACATCCTGCAAACCCGCTTGTCGGATAGGCGGCGGATGCCTACCTCTTGCCGTAGTGGGAGATCGGTACGGAAGGAGACGAGCCTTGTACAACCATATCCTGATCACCACCGATGGCTCAGACTTGGCACAGCGCGGCGTCGGGCAGGGCCTGTCTCTGGCAAAGGCCCTCGGCAGCAAAGTGACGGTCGTGATCGCCACCGAACGGTTTCCCATACAAGGTGCGACAACAAGCTCCGGATGGGTCGGAAGCCCTGTCGACTACGAGCGATACGACGAGGGCCAGAAGCGGTTCGCGGCTGAAATCCTGTCGGCGGTCAAGGCCGAGGCAGGCAAGTTGGGGCTCGACGCGAATACGGTTCACGTAGCAAACGCCCATCCTGCCACGGCGATCCTCGAAACCGCCGCGGGCTATGACTGCGACCTGATCGTGATGGCTTCCCACGGGCGGCGGGGCGTCAGCCGAATGCTGATGGGAAGCCAGACCGCGGAGGTGCTGGCGCACAGCCATACACCCGTGCTGGTCGTGCGCTGAGCCGAAGGCTCCTCGCGATTGAAGGTGCGGGCGCGTGCCGTGAGCGGCGGCATCTTCCAGGTTCGACCGTCGCGCCTCCCGGCCGGTGCAGCTATCTCCTCTCGGATGCGGTCGTCGGCACCGTCCGCGCGTTGTCCGACACCGTTCCCTCGTCGAGCCCGTCGACGTCGGCCGGCGTGAACTTGCCCATCGGCGACGCCGTTGGTTATGCGGGAACACAGGCCTCGGCTGCTTTCTCCAAAAGACGGTGGATTTATGATCCCCCGAGGTGCCTCGGCCAAGGCGGATCTTCAGTTCATTCAATCGAACCAGGCTCGCCACGCATGCCATTTGGCGACGTGCAATGAATCACCTGATCTATCTGCGCACATTCCTTGACACCTATCGGGCGGGTTCGCTGACGCGTGCCGCTCAGCGGCTTGGGATCACCCAACCGGCCGCCTCGGCGCATATAGCATCGCTGGAAACGATGCTGGCCAAACCGCTGTTCATCCGAAAGGCGCGCGGCGTCGCGCCGACGCCTGCGGCCGACGACCTCGCCCGGGCTATCGCCGAGAACCTCGACGGGATCGAAGCGACCATGGTGGCCGCTCAGGCCCGCTCCGCCCATCTCACCGGCACGCTGCATCTGGCCGGGCCGGCCGAGTATCTCTCGCTTCGCGTGGCACCGGCGCTGGCGCCGTTAATCGCGGAAGGTTTGCGGTTACGCATCCAGACCGGAAATCGGGAGCATATATATGCCGCGCTGGATGAAGGGCACGCTGACCTTGCGGTTACGGCTTCGCTTCCCGGGCATAAGGCATACGGCTTTGCCGAACTTGGTCGGGAGCGGCTGTTGCTGGTGGCGGTCCCCACCATTGCGGAACGAGTCAAGGCCCGGACCGTGACCGACCTCCTGCTGCGCGACCTGCCTTGCGTCGCCTATGACGAGCACCTGCCCCTCATCCGCGAGTTCTTCCGGCATGTGTTCGGTATAACCCCGGACATGAGGGCCGCCGCGACCGCTCCCGATCTGCGTCTCCTTCTTGAGATGGCCAAGGCCGGTGCTGGATGGACGGTGTTGCCGGACTACCTTTGCGAAGACACGCTGTCGTCCAGGCAACTTGTGGAGCTGCCGACCTTGCAAGAGCCTCCGGTCAATACCCTGTACCTCGCCTGGAACAAGGGGGCACTGCGCCATCCGCGCGTCGTTTACGTCAGGGATTTCCTGCTGCGCGCCAGTGAGCGCCTCTCCTGGCATCCTGGCCAATCAACATATTGCAAATAGCAGCTGGCGATTCACGCTTCGCCGTTGGCGCTGCGCGTTCGAAGAGTGGTGATCCCCGCTCCCGCAAGGGAGGCGGCGGCCACCGCCACGCAGATGAGAGCGAAGCCGCAAACGCCGGTCCAGCCGTGCGAGGCCCATACAATGCCCGCTCCGGCACTGCCGATGGCGCCGCCCGCGAAGGTCGAGGCCATGTAGATGGTATTGAGGCGGCTGCGGATTTCCGCGCCGAGGCAGAAGATGCGTGCCTGATTGGCGATCTGGCCGGCAGACAGCGCGAAACTGAGCAGGTTTCCGCTGGCGACCAACGCTATGTAGCTGCTTGGCCAGATGGCGCCGAGGACGATGCTCGCTGCCGCGAGCACGACGGCGGCCACACTTACTCGATCCTGCCCGAAACGATCGATCAGCCCGCCGGCGAACAGCGAGGCCAACCCGCCGATGCCGCCCCATAGGGCGAAGTAGCCGACGCCCGCGAGATCGGAATTGAACGGGGGTTGTTGCAGCCGGAACGGAATCGTCGTCCAGAAGGCCGAGAAGGCAGCAAAGATCGCGGCGCCGAGCAGACAAGACAGGCGAAGCTTCGCTTCACGGCAGACAAGACCCCATAGCGAGCCCAGCAGCGTGAGATAGGCCACCGTTGCCGAAAGAGCGCCTCGCCGGGGCAGCACCATCGGCAGGACGATCGCCGACGAGAGCATGAGGCCGGCCGCGATGATGTAGACCGGGCGCCACCCAAAGCTGTTGGCACCTATGCCTGCCAGTGTGCGCGAGAGCAGAATGCCGAGCACGAGGCCCGTCTGCACCGACGCGATGACGCGCCCGCGCCGTTCGGGACGGGTCAAGCCGGCCGCCAGCGGCAAGACGATCTGCGGAACGCAGGTGCCCATGCAAATGACGATGCTCAGCCCCGCCAGGATGCTCAGCTTCGGGGCAGAGGCTGCCGCCGCCAACGCGGCGGCAACGCCGATGAGCAGAATGCGAACGAGAGATCGCGGTTCGTTTCGATCACCAAGGGGCACGACGAGAACGATGCCGAGAGCGTAGCCGAGTTGTGACAACGTGGCGATAAGCCCGACCTCGCGCGGGCTGATGCCGAAATCCGTCGCGATGGCCGGAAGCAGCGCCTGATTGAAATAGACGTTGGCCACGGTAAGCGCCGAAGCGACCGCCATGAGGACGATCACTGGCGTCCCCAGATTGTGATTGGATGGCGCCGCGGTCATTCGACGGCTCCGTTAACATCGGACAGGATTTGTCCTGCCGCTGTGATTGCCGCCAACGCGATCGGGATGCCGGCAACGATGGAAACCTGGATAAGGGCGCCGAAAACCTGCTCGCGGGTTGCACCGACGCGGATCGCATTGGGAATATGAAATTTGAGGACGTCGATACCGGTTGCCCCGAGGGCGGCGCCAGCCGCTATGACCACGAGTTCTCGGGTTTTGAGATCGAGGTCGTCGCGGCCATAGACATCGCCGAAGACCCATTCGATGAGATAGCGTCCGAAATCGGGAGAACTGTCCTTGAGGTTGTCGAGAAAGGCCTGCGCCGGAAATCCGGTGACGGCCATAAACCGCTCGCAACCCTGCTTGAAGCGTTCATCTGAGCGGGGCGTGGTGGCAATTTCGTCTAACATCGTGTATCTCCTATGCACTGCACAGTGCAGTGTTGGAGTAATTACACTGCACAGTGCAGTGCAGTCAACAGGAGAAGATTGCCTTGGTCGTTTCGCGCGCCCGTTCGGTGAAGACCGCTTCCTCAAGCAAGGCCGCCGCTCGCGCGGAGATGCCTAAGCGGGATGCCATTCTGGAAGCAGCGACGCGTGTCTTCCTCGCCCACGGTTATGAGGGCGCGAGCATGGACCTTGTCGCGAAAGAGTCGGGCGCCGCACGGCGAACGGTCTACAATCAGTTTGAGAGTAAGGAGGCGCTGTTTTCGGCTGCCGTCGAGCGTGTCTGGCGGGATTTCCCCGTGGTTGGGATCGCGGCCGACAAGGAGGCGCTAGGCGATCCCGCCGTCGGTCTCAGCCGGCTCGGCAGGGCTGTGGTCGAATTCTGGGAGCCGCCCGTGGCGGTCGCCTTCCTTCGCATGGTCATCAGCGAGGGCATGCGCTTTCCCGACCTGCCGCGCAATTTCTTCGAGGCCGGGAAGGCGCCAGCGATGCGTGCCCTGATCGACTATCTGCAACAGATCAATGAGAACGGGTCTCTCGACATCCCCGATGCTGAGCTTGCTGCCCGCCAGTTTCTTGGTCTGCTCAACGAGCCCTTGCTGTGGCTGCGTGTGGTCGGCGTTGGGGAACCGCCTTCTTCGGCCGAATGCCAGAGGGTCGTTGAGGAAGCCGTCATGATGATGATGGCACGGTATGGCTCAAGCGGCTGAGCATCGTCAGATATGCCCGAAGCAGCATGGCAACGGTCATGCCTTCAATATCTCGATAACGGCGCGCAGCCCGGCCGAGCTAGTACTGGAAGCTTATGCAGCCGCGCGTTTTCCGGCCTGGCCTCCGAGCCGCGCGTGGGAATGCGTAGCGGTCATATCCCAGGTACCGTAAGCGTGCCCTATACGGACCTGCTCTGTCCTGACGGCACTTTCCGATCACCGGAAGAATTGCGTGCGCGTTTCTTGACGCTCGGCATGTGCCTGGCCGGGCTGCCGCAGGGTGCGCTTTACGACGGATCCTGGAGCGAATGGGCCGGTCGTCTCGATACTCTCGTGGATCGAGACTGGCTACCGTCTCCTCTTTGAGGTCGATGCCATGAGAAATTTAGGATCTGCTTGAAAAATGCAGATAACAGAACAATGGCCGCCCTGATCTTGCTTCGTCAAAGTTCAATTTGTTTTTCTTCTTCGAAGCGAACGCCGCGCCATCCTCGCGTTCAGCCGCGGTGGTCCAGTCTGGCGACCAGCCTGTCACCCAGCCACTGGAGGGCGCAGACGAGGACGATCAACACCATCACCACCCAGGTCATGACCGCGGTTTCGAAGCGCTGGTAGCCATAGCGGATGGCGAGGTCGCCGAGGCCGCCGGCGCCGATCGCACCGGCCATGGCAGAGGCGCCTACCAGCGTGACCAGCGTGACGGTGAAGCCGGCGACCAGCCCGGGCAGCGCCTCCGGCACCAGCACTTCGCGCACGATCGTCCAGCGGTTGCCGCCCATGGCGCGTGCGGCTTCGATCAACCCATGGTCGACCTCGCGCAGCGACACTTCGGCGATGCGCGCATAGTAGGGCGTGGCGGCGATCGACAGCGGCACGATCGCCGCCCATGTGCCGATCGAGGTGCCGACGATCAGCCGCGTCAGCGGGATCAGCGCGACAAGCAGGATGATGAAGGGCACCGAGCGGAAGCCGTTGACGATGGCGGCCAGCAGGCGGTTGAGCCAGACGTTCTCGGCGATGCCGCCGCGCTCCGTCGCGATCAGCGCCAGCCCCAGCGGCAGGCCGGCGACGAGCGAGATGAAGCCGGAGGCGCCGGTCATCAGGATCGTCTCCCACAGAGAGCGCAGGAAGAGGTCAATCATCGTCTTGGACATGGCCGATCAGTTCCACCTTGACGGCGCGGGCCTGCAGGAAGGCGACGGCCTCCGACGCATGCGCGGCCGCCACGCCGAGGAAGAGGCTCGCCACCGGATGATCCTGGATGTGGTCGACGCCGCCGTGGATCAGCCGGAAGCCGCCCGGCACCGCCGCCGCCAGTTGCGCCAGGAACGGCGCCTCCGCCGCTTCGCCGGCCGCATCGATGCGCAGGATCGCCTCGCCGGTCGGCACGTCGGAAAGCCGCCCGGCGATGGCCGGCGGCAGGCGCGGCCGCGATGCCTCGAGCAGGCTTTGCGTGATGTGCGAGCGCGGCTCGGCGAACACTTTCCACACCGGCCCTTCCTCGACGATGCGGCCGGCGTCGATGACGACGAGGCGGTCGGCGATCGCGCGCACCACCTCCATCTCGTGGGTAATGAGCACAATGGTCAGGCCGAGCCGGCGGTTGATGTCCTTGAGCAGCGCCAGGATCGACCGCGTCGTTTCCGGATCGAGCGCCGAAGTCGCCTCGTCCGACAACAGCAGGGCCGGCCGCGCCGCCAGCGCCCGCGCTATGCCGACGCGCTGCTTCTGGCCGCCCGACAGCGCGGAGGGGTAGCTTCCCGCTTTTTCCGCCAGGCCGACCAGATCGAGGAGTTCCGCCGCCCGCTGCAGCCGCTCGCGCCGCGATTGGCCGGCAATCTTCAGCGGCAGCGCGACGTTGTCCGCCACGGTCTTGGCCGAAAGCAGGTTGAAATGCTGGAAGATCATGCCGATGCGCCGGCGCAGCGGCTGCAACTCGCGTTCCGACAGCCTGGTGGTGTCGCGCCCTTCGATGAGAACCTGCCCCGAATCCGGCCGCTCCAGCCCGTTCAGGCAGCGGATGAGGGTGGACTTGCCGGCGCCGCTGCGGCCGATGATGCCGAGGATCTCGCCCTTGCGCACGCTGAGCGAGACGCCGTTCAGCGCCGCCGTGGCGCCGAAGCTGCGGCGGATGTCGGTGAGGCGCACGACATCGCCCGCCGGGTTGGACGGGGCGGGTGCAAACGCGTCGGCCGCCAGCCGCTCGGCGACGGGAGCGGGCGGCAGAAGTCCTGCGTCGGCAACCGGCATGGCGTTCCTTTCGAGGCGACCGCCGGATGGCGGGCGGCCGTTGCGTTCATCGAATGCGGACGCTCCGGCCTGCAGGTCGGCGCAGGCCGGAGCAGTCGGTTTATCGGCGGATGGGCGCGCTCAGTAGGCGCTGACGCCAGTGCCCTTGTAGACGCGGTCGAACTCGGCCTTGACGGTGTCGTTCTGATAGGACTCGACCAGCGTGCGGACCCACGGCTCGTCCTTCGCCTCGGTCTTGACGGCGATGAAGTTGCGGTAGGGGTTGTCGGCGATCTTCTCCTGGGCGATGCGGTTCTCCGGCGACAGCCCGCTCTTCAGCGCCCAGTCGGTGTTGACGACGGCGGCGTCGAGATCCTCCACCGAACGGCCGACGATGCCGGCGTCGAGTTCCTTGATCTCCAGGTTCTTCGCGTTCTCGGCGATGTCGGTGACGGTTGCGAGGATGCCGGCGCCGTCCTCGAGCCTGATCAGCCCCTCGTCCTGCAGCACACGCAGCGCGCGCCCTTCGTTGGACGGGTCGTTGGGGACGCCGACGACGGCGCCGTCCGGCAGGTCGGCCGCCTTGGCGTATTTCTTCGAATAGAGTCCGATCGGCCAGACGCCCGTATAGCCCACCGGCACGATGTGGTAGCCGTGCGCCTCGATCTGGTTGTCGAGATAGGGCCTGTGCTGGAAGGCGTTGGCGTCGATCTCGCCGCGCTCCAGCGCTTCGTTCGGCTGCGTGTAGTCGTTGAAGAGGACCGTCTCGATGGTCAGGCCGCGCTTGGCGCCTTCGGCGACGACGACGCGCCAGACGTCCTCGTCCTCGCCGCTCATGATGCCGACCTTCACCGTCGTCTTGTCTTCGGCGAAGGTGGGGACCGGTGCAGCGATGCTGGCCAGCACGGCCGCAGCGAGCGCGGCGAGGCCGGCCCGTCTGGTGATTGTGCCCCGCAGCCACCGCTCGAGCGTCGTGGAAAGTTCAGTCATGATGTTTGCCTGCCTGTTCGGATGAACGACCGCGGACAGCGCGGACCTTCTGCCCCTAAAATCGGGAATGCCGCGCCCGCTGACAAAGAACGGCATTTCCCACTTCCGGCAGGATCGGGAAAATCTTCTCAAACTGCGTGGACAGCGCGGCAATCAAATCCGGCGCAGGCGAGGGGCCTATTTGCCGAGACACCAGGCTAGCGAAGGCACCGAACGTAGCCTGATCGATAGCCGCGCCTCGTGGAGGCTGATGGCGCGGCGGGTGCCGCCGTTGAGGTCGGCATCGCACAGGGCGGCGGGATCGTCCAGCGTGGGGTCGTTGACAAAAGTCAGCTTTGCCTCGTCCTCTCATGTGAAAACGAGGCGGATCGGGTGTACGCCGCCGCCCTGTCAGGACTGCGGCTTGACCTCGGCGATCGGCTGTACCGGCGCGCCGGGGAAGATTTTCTGCAGGTTGCCGGCGATGACGCGGTCGCTTTCCGAGACGCCGGAGGAGAGGGCGACGAGATCGCCGTCGACGGGGCCGAGCGACACCAGCCTCTGTTCGACCACGTTGCCCTTGCCGAGGACATAGACGTATTTGCCGAGCTGGCTGGAGCCCAGCGCCGTCTGCGGCACCATCAGCGCGTCCGGCTGCTCGCTGATGTGCAGGCGCACGTGCACGTACTGGCCGGGCAGCAGCGCCAGCGCCGCATTGTCGATGGTGGCGCGTGCGACGACGGTGCCGGTGCCGCTTTCCACCGCGTTGTCGATGAAGGTCAGCGCGCCCGTCAGGCGCGGCTTGGCGTCGCCCGGCAGGAACACGTCGGCCTCTACCGTGCCACCGGCCAGCGCTTTGCGGATCTCGGCCAGTTCCCGCTCGCTCGGGTTGAATGTCACGTAGATCGGCGACAGTTGCACCAGGTCGTTCAGCGGCGTGCCGGCGGCGCTGGAGACGAGCGTGCCTTCCGTCGCCTGGCTGCGGCCCAGCCGGCCGGCGAAGGGGGCGCAGATTTCGGTGTTGCCGAGATTGAGCTCGGCGGTGTGCTGGGCCGCCCGCGACATGGCGAGCGCCGCCTCGGCCTGGTGCACGTCGCTGGCGCGCTGGTCGAAGCCGTCCTTGGCGAGATAGCCGCTCGTCGCCAGCGCGTTGCCGCGGTCGAGCTTGCCGCGCAGGTAATCGAGCGCGGCCGCGTCGCGCTGCACTTGTGCCTTCGCCTGGTCGAGCGCGGCCTGGTAGTCGCTGGCGTCGATCCGGTAGAGCGGGGCGCCGGCCTTGACGTCCGCGCCGTCGGCGGCGAGCTGTTCCTTCAGGTAGCCGGAAGCCCTGGCCTTCAGCGTGACGTTGCGGATCGCCTCTGTGCGGGCGGAATACTCCAGATAGATCGGAATGGTTTTCTTGACGATGCCGACGACCGGCACCGGCATCGCCTGCGGTGCCTGCGCCGGGGCGGTGGCGGCGCCGGCCCTGGTGCTGCCGAAGATGTCGAAATTGTCCCGGCCGAGGCCGTAGGCGCCGGCCAGCGCCAGGACGATGAGCGTTCCGTTGATGCCGAGTTTCAAGTTGCGCATGGTTTTACTCCGATTATTCGGCGGGCTCGGCCGCCGTATGGCCGTGGTCCCGCGCCGAGGACAGCCGTTCGCGCCATTGTTCGAGGACGGCGTAGAAGACCGGCACGAAGACGAGGGTGAGCACGGTCGCCGCCAGCATGCCGCCGAACACGGTGGTGCCGATCGACTGGCGGCTCGCCGCACCCGCACCTGTCGCCCGCATCAGCGGCACGACGCCGAGGATGAAGGCGAAGGCGGTCATCAGGATGGGCCGCAGGCGCAGCTTCGCCGCTTCCGCCGCCGCCTCGATGATCTCCAGCCCCTCCTCGCGCCGCCGCTTGGCGAACTCGACGATGAGGATGGCGTTCTTGGCAGCCAGCCCGATCAGCATGACGAAGCCGATCTGCGAATAGACGTCGATCTGCATGCCGCGCAGCCACAGCGCCGCCAGCGCGCCGAGCAGTGCCAGCGGCACGGCAAGCAGCACCATGAAGGGCATCGACCAGCTTTCGTACTGCGCCGCCAGGATGAGGAAGCAGAAGACGATGGCGAGGCCGAAGACCAGCGTGGCGATCGAGCCGGCACGGATTTCCTGATAGGTGATGCCGGTCCATTCGAAGGCGAAGTCCCGCGGCAGCGCCGTCGCCGCCGCCCGCTGCATGGCGGCGATCGCCTGGCTGGAGGAGAAGCCCGGCGCGGCCGCGCCGTTGACCAGCGCCGAGGGATAGTTGTTGTAGTGCGTCACCGTCTCCGGTCCCGCCATCGGTTTCAGCGTGCCCAGCGTGGAGAGCGGCACCATCTCGCCCGATGCGCTGCGCACATAGAGGCGGGAGATGTCGGTCGGCGCCGCGCGCGCCTGCGGCTCGGCCTGCAGGGTGACGCGGAAGGTGCGGCCGAACAGGTTGAAGTCGTTGACGTAGAGCGAGCCGAGATAGATCTGCAGCGTCGAGAAGATGTCGGGCAGGCTGAGGCCCATCAGCTTGGCCTTGTCGCGGTCGAGGTCGTAGCGGTACTGCGGCGTCGAGGTGGAATAGGTGGTGAACAGCGTGAACGGATTGAGTTCCGGCTGCTTGCGCGCCTCGGCGATCAGCGCCTGCGTGGCCTCGTCCAGCGCCACCGCGCCGCGCCCGGTCAGGTCCTCGACCTGGAACTCGAAGCCGCCGGTGGTGCCGAGGCCCTGGATGGAGGGCGGATCGAAGGCGAGCACCAGCGCGTCGGGAATTTGGATCAGCTTGGCCTGTGCGGCCTCGCGCAGGGCGGTGGCGCTTTCTTGCGGGCCGCGTTCGTTCCACGGCTTCAGCACCGCGAACTGCACGCCGGCGTTGGACTGATTGGCGAAGGTGAGGAAGGAGAAGCCGACGACCGAGCCGACCGATTCGACGCCCGGCAGGCTGCGGATAATTTCCTCCGAGCGTTTCGCCACCGCTTCCGTGCGCTCCACCGAGGCGCCGTCGGGAAGCTGGATGACGACGAAGAAATAGCCCTGGTCCTCGACCGGCAGGAAGGTCGAGGGGATGCGCTGCGCCAGCATGTAGGTGCCGCCGAGCGCCAACACGAAGACGCCGAGCAGCGCCCAGCGCCAGCGCACAAGCCCCCTGATACTGCCGGCATAGACGTCGGACAGCCAGTGGAAGCCGGCGTTGAACCAGCGGAACAGGACGAAGCGGGGCGGGCCTCGATGGCGCAGGAAGACGGCGCTCAGCGCCGGGCTCAGCGTCAGCGAATTGAAGGCCGAGATGGCGAAGGAAATGGCGACCGTCAGCGCGAACTGGTTGTAGAGCCGGCCGGCGACGCCGGGAATGAAGGCGACCGGCACGAAGACGGCGAGAAGCACGCCGGTGGTGGCGATGATCGGCCCCGTCACCTCCTGCATGGCCCGCTTCGCCGCCTGAAGGGGCGGCAGGCCTGCCTCAAGCTGGCGCTCGACGTTTTCCACCACGACGATGGCGTCGTCGACGACAAGGCCGATGGCTAGCACCATGCCGAGCAGGCTCAGCATGTTGAGCGAGAAGCCGAGCAGGTACATCACCGTCAGCGTCGCCACCAGCGACACCGGGATGGCGATGGTGGGGATGATCGTCGCGCGCCAGCTTTGCAGGAAGACGAAGACGACGAGGACGACCAGCGCCAGCGCCTCGACCAGCGTCTTGACGACGTCCTCCATAGCCGCCGAGACGAAGCGCGTGGTATCGTAGAACATGTCGTAGGACATGCCGGCCGGAAAGCGCTTCGACAGTTGCGCCATCTTGGTCTTGACCTGGTTCTGCAGGTCGAGCGCGTTGGTGCCGGGCGCCTGCAGCACCGCCAGCACGACGCTCTGCTGGCCGTTGAAGCTGAAGGAGGAGGAGTAGAGCAGCGCGCCGAGTTCGACGCGGGCGACGTCGCGCAGCCGCACGGCCGCGCCCGTCGTCGGGTCGGCGCGCAGCACGATGTCTCCGAACTGCTGCGGGTCGCTCAGCCGGCCGACGGCGTTGACCTGCACCTCGAAGGCCGTGCCGGCTGGCGCCGGCGACTGGCCGATCTTGCCGGCGGCGACCTGGATGTTCTGCTCGGCGATGGCGTTGTGGACGTCGACGGCGGTGATGCCGAGGCTGGCCAGCCGGTCGGGGTCGAGCCACACGCGCATCGAATAGCGCCGCTCGCCGAAGAACTGCACGTCGCCGACGCCGGGCAGGCGCTTGATGGGATCGAGGATCTGCAGGTAGGCGTAGTTGCTGAGCGTGGTGAAATCGACCGACTTGTCCGGCGAGGTGAGGTTGACCAGCACCGTGAAGTTCGGGTTCTGCTTGGTGACGGTCACGCCCGTCTGGTTGACGATGGCCGGCAGCGCGGGGGCCGCCTGGGAAACGCGGTTCTGCACGTCCATCGCCGCGGTGTCGATCGGATAGCCGACCTGGAAGGAGATGGTGATGCGCGCCGAACCGTCGTTGGAACTGGTCGAGGACATGTAGATCATGCCGGGCACGCCGTTGAGCTGCTGCTCCAGCGGCGTCGTCACGGTATCAGCAACCACCTGCGCGCTGGCGCCCGGATAGTTGGCCGCGACCACGATCTGCGGCGGCGTGATGTCGGGGAATTGCGAAACCGGCAGCAGGAAATAGCAGATGGAGCCGGCCATCACCATGATGATGGCGATCGCCGAGGCGAAGATCGGCCGTTCGATGAAAAACCTAACCATGGGTCGATCCTTGCAGTCCGGCGCCGTCAGCCATCGTTCGCAAGTCAGGACGCCCCCTGGAGCCGGGACGCAAAAAGGCCTGCTTCGCACCATGCGGTGCGCCGCCTTTCTCAGTCTGATCTTGACTTGCGACAGCAGATGTTACTATCTAGTAACAGTAAATGTTACGGGTTGGTAACATTGTCAAGGGCCATTCAGCGACAAGACTGAAGGCGAGGAAACGCTGATGACTGCTCCTGCCAGATTGGCGCCGCCGCCACGCGAACGCATCATCGATGCGGCGCGCGACCTGTTCCGCAAGCACGGCATCAAAGGGATCGGCGTCGACGCCATCGCCGAGGCCGCCGAAAGCAACAAGATGACGCTCTATCGTCACTTCGGCTCGAAGGACGATCTGGTTGTCGTCTGCATCGAGCGGGCCGCGGCCGAAGCCGAGGGTTTCTGGGCGGACCTCAAGGCGGCGCATCCGGATGATCCACGCGCGCAACTCCAGGACTGGGTGAGGCGGGCCGGCGAGTTCGTCACCGTCGCCCATTGCAATTGCGAATTGCTCGATGCCGCCGCACAACTGGTCGAAAGCGACCATCCGGCGCGCCATGTGGTTGAGGAAATCCGCAAGGGCCACAAGCGCCGGCTTGCCGCACTCTGCCGCGACGCCGGCGTCGCCGAGCCGGACCTGCTGGTCGACGCGCTGACCCTTTTGATCGAAGGCGCCCGGTTCAACTGGCGCAGCACCGGGCCGACGGGCGCTGCTGCGCGCTTCGTCGCCATTGCCGAGACCGTGGTAACGGCCTTCATGGCCAAGAGCCCCTGCGGCGGCAGTTCGGGCAGGGCGCACTGACGCACGGTGCTGCTGGCATCTGATCTGCCCGTTTCCACGCCTGCGCCTTCGGGTACATATGGGGCCTGCACGAAAAGCGCATGGCCTCGAAGCAAGTGGCATAGGCGGCGCAAACAAATCGGCCACAACTATCAGCCGTAAAGCGACGTCGCCGGCGATCATGTATAGTTGGCCGAAAGCAAGCCAAAGTGTTTCCGACACGATCCCTTACGCCGACGGCGCAACGAGAAGGCGCCTGACACTAACCAGCGCCCTTCTTCACCCAAAACAGGGGTCCCTTTTGCGTGGAAATACGGGTCCCCGATTCCATGGTCATTGACACGCGAGGGCCCTCCAAACGGATGAAGGCGCGCGCCATCCAAAGGAACGAGCCGGAGACGCGGCTTCCTCCAAGGGCGCATGTCGATCTCCCATCGGCGTTCTCCTCCGTTTCGCGGCGCCCGCATAGCCTCTCACCTGCAATGCAAGCCAGAGGTGTGCGATGAAAGTCATGGTAACCGGCCATCAAGGCTACATAGGCTCGGTGATGGTGCCGATGCTGCTCCAGGCCGGTCATTCGGTGACCGGCTACGACAGCGATCTCTACCGGCGCTGTACCTTTGTCGCGGGCGGAACGCGGATTTCGATTCCCTCGATTCACAAGGATGTCCGTGACGTTTATGCGCGCGATCTCGAAGGGTTCGACGCCGTCATCCACCTCGCGGCTCTCTCCAACGACCCGCTGTCCAATCTCGATCCGGACATCACTTATGAGATCAATCACCGGGGCAGCGTCCGCTTCGCCGTCGCCGCCAAGGAAGCGGGCGTGTCGCGCTTCCTGTTCGCCTCGTCGTGCAGCAACTACGGGCAGGCGGGTGACGGCATGGTGGACGAGACGGGCGAGCTGAAGCCCGTCACGCCCTACGGCTGGTCCAAGGTTCTGTCGGAGCGTGATATTTCTCAACTGGCCGACGGCCGTTTCTCGCCCGTCTATTTCCGCCCGGCCACGGCCTACGGCCTGTCGCCCAGGCTGCGCTTCGACATCGTCCTGAACAACCTCGTCGCCTGGGCAGTGACGAAGGGCGTCATCCTGCTGAAATCCGATGGGACGCCGTGGCGGCCGATCGTCCATATCGAGGACATTTCGCGGGCCTTCATCGCCGGCTTGGAAGCGCCGCGGGAGGTCGTCCATAACCAGGCCTTCAACGTCGGGCGGACCGATCATAACTACCGGATCCGTGACATCGCCGAGATCGTCGCCGAGGTGGTGCCGGGTTGTCGGCTCGAATACGCCTCCGACGCCGGGCCGGACAAGCGCTCCTACCGCGTCAGCTTCGACAAGATCGCCCGCGCCCTACCCGCCTTCAAGCCGCAATGGGACGCGCGCAAGGGTGCCGAGCAGCTTTACCGGGCCTACCGGAAATCGAACGTCACGCTCGAGGACTTCGAGGGGCCGCGCTTCCAGCGGATCGGCCATATCAAGTATCTCATGGCCAAAGGCTTGCTCGACGGGCGGATGCGGCTGTCCGAAGCGCCGAAAGCCCTGCTGGCGGCGGTGTAGCCGGCATGGAGCATGTCAGCCCCGGCGCGCTTGCCCAATCGGCCTCTGCGGGCATCGGCCGGGACATCTACGAGCTGGCCGCGCGGCTTTATCCGATCTGCAGGAGCATTACCGGGGACGGCGTGCGGCAAACGCTGGACATGCTGTCGGACCATATCGATCTGAAACGCCACGAAGTGCCCAGCGGAACGCAGGTGCTCGACTGGGTCGTCCCGGCCGAATGGACCGTCCGCGCAGCGATCATCACCGGTCCGGACGGGCAAAAGGTCGTCGACTTCGCAGATTCGAACTTGCACGTCGTCAACTACAGCCAGCCCTTCACGGGAGCCTTGCCGCTCGGAGAGCTGAAGGCGCATATCCATACGCTGCCGGACCAGCCGGACCTGATCCCCTATCGCACCAGTTACTACGCGCCGGCATGGGGTTTCTGCATGGCGCATGAGCAGGCCGCTGCCCTGCCCGACGGCCTCTACCATGTGGAGATCGATGCCGAACTCAAGGATGGCAGCCTCACCTATGGCGAATACCTGCACCGCGGGCAATCGGAGCGGGAATTCCTTCTATCGGCCCACATCTGCCACCCCTCGCTGGCCAACGACAATTGCTCCGGCCTCGCCCTGTTGGCGCTGCTGGCGAAAAGCCTGAGGGCAAGGAAAACGCGTTACAGCTATCGTTTCCTGTTCGCGCCGGGCACGATCGGCGCGATCACCTGGCTGTCCCGCAACGAGGATCGGCTGCATCTCATCGACCATGGCTTGGTGGTCTCCTGCGTCGGCGACGCTGGCCGGCCGGCCTACAAGCGAAGCCGGCGCGCCGACGCCTTCATCGACCGTGTCATGGCTCATGTGCTGGGTACCGAACCCGGCGCGCGGATGCTCGATTTCTCGCCCTATGGCTATGACGAGCGGCAATATTGTTCGCCGGGTTTCGATCTTCCCGTCGGCATGTTCCAGCGGAGCGTCCACGGCGAGTTTCCCGAGTACCATACGTCGGCCGACAATCTCGACTTCATCGCTCCCGAACATCTGGAGGACTCGTTCCGTATCCTGACGGGGGTGATCGACATCGTCGAAGAGGACTGGACGCCGCTGAACCTTTTTCCCAAGGGCGAGCCGCAACTCGGCCGGCGCGGTCTCTATGCGGCCCTGGGGGGAAATAAGGCTTCGGGCGCGACCTCGATGGCGCTGCTGTGGGTGCTCAACCTGGCCGACGGCAAGCATTCGCTGCTCGCCATGGCGGAACGCTCGGGCCTGCCCTTCGGCGAACTCGCCGCCGCTGCCAGGCTCCTGGTCGAGCACGGTCTGCTGGCCGCCGCTTCGTAGACTCTGTCCGATGCGCTAGCGGACGGGCGGCCACGACCGGTCGCGTTCCGACATCGCCGTTGGGCTTTCGGGCCAATCGATCGAGAAGGCGGGGTCGTTGTAGCGCGCGCCCGTCGAAGCGTGCGGCGTGTAGAACTGGGATATGAGGTAGGAGACCTCGGTATCGTCGGTGAGCGTCTGGAGCCCGTGGGCGAAGCCGGCGGGAATGTAGAGCTGCCGGCGGTTCTCGTGCGTCAGCTCGAAGCCAAGCCAGCGGTAGCGGGTTGGTGAGTTCGGCCGCATGTCGACGACGACGTCGAAGATCGCCCCGCGCACGCAGGAGACGAGCTTGACCTCGGCATACGGTTCCCTCTGATAGTGCAGTCCCCGCAGCGTTCCCTTGGCCGTCGAACACGATCGGCTGTGCTGGACGAAGCGCGTCACCAGCCCGCAATCGGCCATCTCCTTTTCGCAGAAGAAGCGGGTGAACGAGCCCCGGTCGTCGACCATCGGCGTCGGCTCGATCAGCCAGACGCCCTTCAATTCCGTCTCGGTAAACCGCATGGCACTCCAGCCCCCGGCGGCCGATCACGACCGGCGCCCCGATTTTCCGGGGGCCCGGTGCGCGCCGGAAGAGCTACCTAAGCGCTAGCCGGCTTCTCCGATAGCGGTAGGGCGGGATGGGCCGCCTGACCATTCGGCGGTCGCGCCGTCACCGCCGCCTGTCCCTTTCCCTATTAAGGATTAAGGCCCCCGTCGGATTGGCAAATCGAACCCCGCGTTCCTCCCCCCTAGCCTGCCCAGGTGCCCACGAAGGCACGGCAGGCGACGCCAGGCCGGCGTACCTGCGAATTTCAACCGGCCGGCGGGAGCGGGGAATGAATATTCAGGCAGTCGAAATCGTTCGCGAGGCCAAGGCCGCGCACGCGTTTGCGGGGTGCAGATTGTGCGGGTCGCGTTTGCGTCACACTCTGGTCGACCTCGGTATGTCGCCGCCTTGCGAGAATTTCCTGCGGGCCGACCAGCTCGACCAGATGGAAGCCTACTATCCGCTGAACGTGCTGGTCTGCGACACCTGCTATCTGGTGCAGCTCAAGGAATATATGAGCCCCGAGTCGATCTTCAGCGAATACGCCTATTTTTCCTCCTACTCGGCAAGCTGGGTGGCCCATGCGAAGGCCTATTGCGAGGCCATGGCCAAGCGGCTCGACCTTGGTGGCCACAGCCTTGCCGTCGAACTGGCGAGCAACGACGGCTATCTGCTGCAGCATTTCCTGCCGCTCGGCGTACCGGTGCTGGGCGTCGAGCCGGCGGCCAATGTCGCGCGCGCCGCGATCGAAAAGGGCGTGCCCACCCGCGTCGATTTCTTCGGCGTCCGGCTGGCGAGGCAGATGGTGGCCGAAGGGCTCCGCGCCGATCTCATCACCGGCAACAACGTGCTCGCCCAGGTGCCCGACCTCAACGATTTCGTCGCCGGCATGAAGATACTGCTGAAGCCCGAGGGCGTCGTCACGCTGGAGTTTCCGCATATCGAGCGGCTGATGGCCGAGAACCAGTTCGATACGATCTACCACGAGCATTTTTCGTATTTTTCGCTGCTGACCATCAATCTGATGGCCGCCCGCCACGGACTGCGGCTGATCGATGTCGAGGAACTGCCCACCCATGGCGGCTCGCTCCGCGTCTATCTCGCCCACGAGAACAGCAGCAGGCCGGTCGGCGAAAGGGTCGGCAGGCTGCTCGATCTCGAAAAGCGGCACGGGCTGACGGACATGGCCACCTATGCCTCGTTCGGCCACAAGGCGCAGCGTGCCAAGCGCGATCTGCTGGCGTTCCTGATTGCGGCCAAGAACGAAGGCAAGAAAGTCTGTGGCTACGGCGCGCCGGGCAAGGGCAACACGCTGCTCAACTATTGCGCCATCGGCACCGACTTCCTGGACTTCACGGTCGACCGCAACCCCTACAAACACGGCCGCTTCACGCCCGGCATGCACATTCCGATCAGGCCCGTCGAGGCCATCGACCATGCCAAGCCCGACTACATCCTGATCCTGCCGTGGAATCTCAAGGCCGAGATCGTCGAACAGATGCATCACGTATCCGCATGGAACGCGAAATTCGTGGTGCCGATCCCCTTCGTCACAGTGATCGATCCATCGGAGTTACCGAGATGAAAGTCGTCTTGTTCTGCGGCGGCCGCGGCACGCGCATCCGCGATTATTCCGAGAGCATTCCCAAGCCCATGATCCCGCTCGGCCATCAGCCGATCCTGCGTCATGTCATGCAGTGGTACAGCGACTACGGGCACGACGAGTTCATCCTGTGTCTGGGCTTCAAGGCCAACGTCATCAAGGATTTCTTCCTGCACACGCGGCCGGAGACCTTTTCCGACTGTGTGGTTTCGCATGGCGGGGAAAGCATCGAACTGCTTGGCGATACGGTCAAGGACTGGAGCGTTACGCTGCTCGACACGGGCATCTGGCGCAACATCGGCGAACGCCTGTGGGCCGCGCGCGACCACGTCAGGAACGAGAAGATGTTCCTGGCCAACTATTCCGACGGGCTGACCGACGTGAACCTCGACGACATGATCGCCAGGTTCGAGGCAAGCGGCAAGATCGGCTGCTTCCTCGCCGTACACGCGCCGCTGACATACCATCTGGCCGATATCGCCGAAGACGGTCGCGTCCGCGAGATCCGTCCGGCAGAAACCTCGGAGATCTGGATCAACGGCGGCTACTTCCTCTTCCGGCCCGAAGTCTTCGACTACATGCGCGACGGCGAGGAACTGGTGATCGAGCCTTTCAAGCGGCTGATCGACGACAACATGCTGATGGCCTACAAATACGAAGGCTTCTGGCGCTCGATGGATACGCTGCGCGACTGGCAGTCGCTCGAAGACATGGTCGAGAAAGGCGACATGCCGTGGAACATGAAGGTCGCCGCCGAGAAGAACAGGCGCTCCATCATGCTGGCCGCGTCATGAAGGCACTCGGCCTCGCGCGCCCTGGAGAAAAGCTTTCGATCCTCTGCCTGGGCGCCCATTCCGACGACATCGAGATCGGCGCCGGCGGCACGATCCTCTCCCTGATCGATTCAGGCGTCGAGCTGCACGTCCATTGGTGCGTGCTGAGCGCCGGCGGCGAGCGCTCGCACGAGGGGCGCGCATCGGCGGAAGCCTTCCTGAAAGGAGCGGCGTCGGCCGTCGTCGACGTTGCGGATTTCGAGGACAGCTACTTTCCCTCCAACAGCCGGTCGATCAAGCGGTGGATGATCGACCTCAGGGCGCGCACGCATCCCGACGTGGTGTTCACGCACGCCAGGCGGGATGCCCATCAGGATCACCGGGAGGTCAACCAGCTGACCTGGAACGTCTTTCGCGACCATCTGGTGCTCGAATACGAAATCCCGAAATGGGATGGCGACCTCGGCCGGCCGAACGCCTATGTGCCGCTCGCCGCCGCGCTTCTCGAACGCAAGGTCGAGCTTCTCCATGCGCATTTCGGAACCCAGCGTTCCAAGGACTGGTTCGACCGCGAGACCTTTATAGGGCTTGCCAGGCTGCGTGGCATGGAATGCCGCGCGCCCGAGCATTTCGCCGAGGCTTTCACGCTCCGCAAGGCGAGAATCCTCTAATGAACATCTCGCCAAGAAAACCGTCAGCAGATGTCAGTGGATGACGGGCGAAAGCCCTTTTAACCTATCTGCGTATCTGCTAATGAACTTTTATTATTTCCCGGCGCAATAAAGTTCGCAGAAACGGCCGGCAAAGAAAAAATCAAAACAAGCACATTTTTTCAACGCATGCAGAAGTGAGGGGGAGGGTTCATCAAGGTGGACCACGCAAGATTTGCGGACGGGTTTTCGCTGAATGAAGCCCGTATCGGTACGGTCGAGGGCGGAGAAAGCGGCGTTCTTGTCTGGAAGTCCGACCAGCTGGTCGCGATCCTGACCAGGATCGATGAGGAAGAATACGCGACAAAAGGCAAGTGGTTCCTCGAGACGGGTTTCGGGCGTCTGAGCGGCCAGCACAGAAATTTCGATACGATCGAGGAAGCGGTCAGCTGGGTAGGCCGGCACACTTTCTCCGATCTTGCCTGCTCCGCCGATTGACGGCGGATCCCGCCGGTCGCCCGTATCGTATCCATGGCAATGGAGTCCGCGAAGACGTGACCTACGCGGACTCCAGCGATACGAAAAATCCTTGGCCTACTTTTCGGTCAACATGCCTTCGGCGAAGAGATCGTTGACCTTGTAGGCGACTTCCGTGCGATTGGTCGCCTTCAGTTTTTTCATGATGTTTCGGATATGGACCTTCACGGTGCTTTCGCGCAGGTTCAATTCATAGGCGATGATCTTGTTCGCCTTGCCGCGCCGGAGCGCCTGGGCGACCTCGGCTTGCCTGAGGGTGAACATGCTCGACAGGGGTTGCGTGTCGCGGTGGCCCGAGTCGATCAGGTGCCGGACGGAGAGGACGCTGCTGGCGGGCACGAAGATGCCTCCCGCCACTGCAAGGTTGATCGCCTCGACGCAGACGTCGATGCCGACCGACGTCGGGATATAGCCTTTTGCGCCGCATTCAAGCGCCGCCAATATCTGTGCAAGATCCTCGTTGTCTGCCAGGACGACGACGGGAACCGCCTTGAATTCGGACGCTATGCGGGCGATTTCGCCGGCCGTGGTGGGATCGGTGACCTTTCGACCGCCAAGATTGAAAAGTATGGCGACCAGCGGAGGAGCGGAAGCCTTCTTCACGCCCCAGTCTTCGATCGAACTGGCGGCGACAACCGCCATGCCGAGCTGGTGATCAACGAGAGCCGACGCGAGACATTCCCGATCGAGCGCCCTTCCATCCAATATGAGGAGACATTCCTTGTAGAAAGCACTGTCGGTTCCCCCCATGGGAACCACTGGCTGTCGTGCGGCCGTGTAACTATGAAGTCCCGCTGTTGAACTCATCGCGCCCACCTTTTGAACAAGGCGTTTCCCGGGCCGGCAAATCTTGGTTCCACGATCTAGAAGAATGACCCCGCCCTGAGAACGCCTGAGACTGGATGGCATCGGCGCAACGTCGATGGCGGCCCTGCCGATGCCTGAATTAAGAACCGTCTCGTACATACTATGGGTAATTTACCAGCGGTCTCTAACTTGGGTTAATTTTTTATAAATATCTGGGTCGAAAACGTATCTATGAAATGATCAAAATTCAGTGAGCGCGACACTGTATTGCCGCACGGCATCTGCGAGCTGGAAACAGCTGGAGAAAGACTGAATAGGAGGAGAATACTAGGTCAAGTACTCTCTTTCGAAGCCTGATAACTTTATAAGATTTCTGCGGTCAAACATCTTTACATGACCGGATTTGAAAGAGACCAGATCGGCCTTCCGCAGTTCCCTCAGCGTCCGGTTAACGTGGACAGGGGTCATGCCCAGGATGTCCGCGAGCTCGTTCTGGGTGAGAGGACAGTCGTATTCCTCATGGGTCGACAGGCCGACATCGGTCAGCCGCTCATCCAGTTCGAGAAGGAAATGGGCGGTTCTGCATATCGCGTTCCGTCGCCCGATATTTACCAGGTGCTCGGCAAGAATGGCGTTCAGGCGCGCCAGCGACCGGGTGATCTTACGGGCCAGATCACCGTCCGCCAGGAAATTCTCGAGCAACACCCTTGCCGATATTTCATAGACGGCCACCTCCGTTATGGACATCAGCGACGCGAAACGTGGTCCGCTCATGGACCGCAGGCCGATAGTGTCGCCCGCAAGTGGAGTGTCGAGGATTTGACGTTCTCCGTCCGGCAATTCGCGGTAAAGGAGGCACCAACCCGATTTCACGATGAATATCGTGTCGTTTTCATCATCCTGGCGGCAGAGGATCGAATGCGGTTTGTAGACTTTCGGGGCAACCCCGACATGATTGTTGTTGCCCCAGTCGCTTGTCGATGGAGCTCCCCCGGCCGGATGTGATGCCAAGAACTGCGACAGTGTCTGCATGAAGACCTGCGAGTTTTCACAACCTCAACACAACTTGCAATGCTTGAATATGAAGCGCCAGATCAAGGCGGCCTTGTGGCGGCAAGCTGGGTTTTCGTGCTCGCAGACACTTCGCGTGACAAGCGACGGCCGGCTGGATCATCCTGGCGTCTTGCACATACCAAGGCGATAAAAGATAAGGGTGCATTGTAACAGCGCGTAGACGTTCCGACGGCTTCGCTGTTACTTTCATGCTATTCCTTGCCCTGCCGCCGGCCCGCCGACCCTGATCGTGACGGAGCCGGTTGTGCGCATGCGCAGCCGGTGCTGCCCGAGCAGGATGGCCGTGCGCCTTGCGCGGACCCTCGTGGCGGAAACAACGGCAAAACCGATGAAGAAGAGGAGGCCCGGGTCGGCGCTGCCGCCGGAAACGGTATTGGCGACGATGCTGGCGAGGGCAGCGTTCCTGACGCTTGCGACCACGGCGCAGGTTTCCGGCTCCATCCACTGCCGCATCCTTGCGGTTCCGATGGCGAGGATGCCGACCAGGATCGCCATCATCAGCGATCCGAAGGCGCCAAGCTGGGAGAGAACTGCGATCGGCCAGCTCGATGCCCGCGAACTGCCGAAGCCGATTCCCAGCCCGCTGGTGTCGAGGAAAGACTGGAGGCTCTTGATGTTCCAGTAGGCCCGCTCCTCGCCGGAGGCGGAGGTCGCCTTGTTGATAAGGGTCGTGTTGATCAGGCGCACGAAAGGATCCAGGACGCCAGCGTTGTAGAGGCTGATGCCCATGACCGTGACGGCAGCCAAGACGACGATGACCAGGATCTGTATCTCCTCGCGCTCGAATCGCCCTTTGAAGGCCGACACCGACATCGAGAGGGCGACCGGGATGCACAGGACCGCCAGTCCGACATAGGCGGTCGAGGACGTCGACAGAACGGTCAGCAGCAGCAGCAGCCCGGTCAGCCATTGCGCAAGGCGCGAGCCGGCCCTTCTCCAGTAGGTATAGCAGAATGCCAGGCAGGCGAGGGAGGCGCCGGCGAAGGAAGAGGCTTCGGAAAAGGCGCCCGTGATCCGCGCGAACCCGGCCTCGACCGCGTCCGTCAGAAGGGCGTAGCTGGCGGTCCTGATCGGAGCGAGCAGGTCTCCCGCTCCGACGTTCTTGCCGACGAGGTCGATCAGTCCCATACCCGTGTGCAGGCAGCACCAGAGGAAGAAACCGCGGCGCAGCTCGGCGATCTTGTCGGCGCGCAGAAGCAGCACGCAAAGCGCGATGGCGGTGAGGCCACCGAGAATGAAATAGCCCGTCTGCGAAATGTTGGCGGAGACCGGAGCCAGGGAAGCTTCGACGATCGCGCCCCGGGTCTTCGACTGGACGAAGACGGCGGTCTGGCCTGCGAAGAACCTTGGAAACAGCCACGCTCCGATGGCCGCGTATGTCATGAGGCTTATCAGAATCCAAAGCGAGCGGATGCTCCCCAGTGCGCCGCCAAGCTCATACCAGATGTGGCGTCTCGCGGTGACCGCCGTCACCAGCAGCATCGCGAACAGCGTATAGATGAGAGGAGAGGAGCCGCCGAGCGACGTCAGGGTCATGGCGGCCGTCGAGCCGAACGCAAGCGACGCAAGCAGCCCGACGATCAGCGTGCCACGCGAGTAGAGCGCGACGATCAGGATGACGGCGCATACGCTCAGTCCCGCAATCGAGAGCTGCATGGTCGCCGGCCTTTCCGCTTCAGTCCCGGTCTCGATGCCTGCCAGGCGGCAGAGACTGCCCCTAGACTGCATCCTTCGGGAGATGGCGGGGAGAGACAAGGCCGCTAAATGAGGTAGCCGCCGGGCGCCCCGCAACGGAAGGATGCGCGGAAGATACGCCTTCCGGATGAGCCGTCTCCAAGTCTTGACTTGCGACCGTCGCGACGGGGGGCGTCGCGATCCGGTCGAATATCCTCATGTCGGGATACCAACTTCCATATTGACACGTATCCTCAAGCTGTTGATCGATGCCGTTCCGACAAGGCTCAGCGCGAAGGCGCGGGACAATTTTCCAGGATGAGCGACATGGCCGCCATGCTCGGCGAGTCCGTCGGCGCCCCCTGCCTGCGCAAGGATTGACCCATGCCGTTTTCCACCGAGAGACCGTATACCATGACAGATTCCTATCCGTTCCGCGACCCCGCCAATCCCGGCGCCCCGGTCATCCCGCGCCCGGACTGGGACCGTGCGCCATGGAATCGCTGGACCTTCCAGCATGTGCGCGAAATGATGCCGACGGCGCAGGTCTGGCGTGGGAAGGGCCCGGCAAGCCCGCTGCCCGAGGCACATCAGGACATCGACCGGGTCGGTTTCGAGGTCGATGGCCGCCGCGACACGATCGCCGGCTTTCTTGGCACCAGCTTCAACGACGGCCTGCTCGTCCTGCATCGTGGCAGGATCGTCGCCGAACGCTACCACAACGGCATGAGCGCGCACACGCTGCATCTGTCCCAATCGGTGGCGAAATCGGTTGTCGGCACCGTCGCTGGTATCCTCGTCGGTCGCGGCGTCGTCGATCCGGCGGCGCCTGTCACAGAATACCTGCCCGAGTTGGACGCCACCGCCTATCGTGGCGCGACGGTGCAGAACGTGCTCGACATGACGAGCGGAGTGGTCTTCGACGAAACCTACACGGCGCTCGATTCGCATATGGCCAAGATCGACGCCGCCAGCGGCTGGAAGGAACGCCGGCATGCGGATTGGCCGGCTTCGGTGTGGGAACTGATCCTGACGCTGACCGAGACGGAATGCGCCCATGGTGTTGATTTCCGCTGAGAGCTGACCCGGGATTGAGGGATTTTTCCATTGAGAAGTGACCCATGTTTGAACCCACCCCTGCTGGTTGATTGCAGGGGACTTTGGAGTGATAGACATGGCGTTACTG